>NZ_CP027862.1:0-3761642 GCF_003111765.1 Actinomyces sp. Z16
GGCTTTCCCCGCGGTCAAACGATTACGGCCGCAATGTGATGAGAACCCGAACACGCCCGGCCCACGCTCACCCTGGGCGCACACAGGGCGAGCAGCCGAACCCCTACCTGCCGACCACCCGGCCCCGCCCACCCGCGAGTACCGAACCGCCCGCCGGCGCGGATATACGTCTGATGTCTAGCCGTCGGCAGCTTTTCCCAAGCCTGTGAACTACCGGGACCCGCGCCTGTGCACATTCGACGCCGGTGCCGGCCGAGATCCGATGCAGCACAACCCCACCCGTCCCCAACGTCGCGGGGCATGCCTTAGAACCCGACGGCACCCGCGCGGGGGTGCCATACTCATCCCCAACTGTGGACAAACCTGTGTGCAACTGCCTGTCCGGCGGGCGGCGCGTCCGGGCGTGTGCGACGCAGGGCCGACCGACATGCGTCCGGGATCGACTACGGTTCCACTAGCGCATCCGCCCAGTCGGCTTCCAGCCGACCGGGCGATCATCGAAACACCCATCCTCAACCATCGACCAGTTTCCAAACAGTCAGTCAGGAGTCAGCCGTGGCCGACGAAGCGACAGCACAATGGCGCTCGGCCCTCGAAATCCTTGCCTCCTCGGCCGAGCTCGGCCAGGGCAAGTTATCCATCATTCGCACGACCCGTGCAGTCGACGTCGACGGCACGCTCGTACTCATCGTCGGTTCCGGGTTCGCCCGGGGCATCGTCGACGGCTCCCGGGAGTTGATCACCCAGGCGTTGCGCCGGGCCGCCGGCTACGACGTCCCGTTCGAAGTGATCGTAGACACCTCGCTGGAGTCCTCCGCGCCCGTGCTCGCCAATCGGCCCGAGGCGCCCACCGCTCGCCTGGCCGGCCCCGCCGTCGATCCCCTGCCCGAGGCGCCCACCCCGGCCGTGACCTCCTCAACCCCACCCGCAGCCGCACCGGCAACCGTCCCCGGCTACATGAGCGGTCCGCCCTCCCCGACGGCGGAGCCGCCTAACGCCGACTCGGACTTGAACCCGAAGTACACCTTCGACACCTACGTCACCGGCTCGTCCAACCGGCTGCCCCACGCCTCCGCCATTGCGGTCGCCGAGGCACCCGCCAAGGCTTACAACCCCCTGTTCATCTACGGCGGTTCCGGTTTGGGCAAGACCCACCTACTGCACGCCATCGGCCACTACGCCCGCCGGCTCTACCCCTCCATCCGGGTCAAGTACGTCTCCAGCGAGGAGTTCGTCTCCGACTTCATCGCCTCGGTGGCCGACGGCCGCATGGACGCCTTCAAGCGCCGCTACCGGGAGGTGGACATCCTCCTGGTTGACGACATCCAGTTCCTCCAGGGCAAGGAGCAGACACTGGAGGAGTTCTTCCACACCTTCAACGCCCTACACACCGCCAACAAGCAGGTGGTGCTCACCTCCGACCAGCCACCCAAGGCCCTGGGCGGCTTCGAGGAGCGACTGCGCTCGCGCTTCGAGTGGGGGCTGCTGGCCGACGTGCAGCCGCCGGACTTCGAGACCCGCACCGCGATCCTGTCCCGCAAGGCCAGTGCCGAGGGGCTGGACCTGCCGGCGGACGTGCTGGAGTACATCGCCAGCCGGGTCACCACCAACATCCGTGAGCTCGAGGGCGCCCTCATCCGGGTGACCGCCTTCGCGTCGTTGACCAAGCAGCCGGTGGACCGCACGCTGGCGGAATTGGTGCTCAAGGACATCATCACCGACCCGGCCAGCGAGGAGATCACCTCCGCGCTGATCATGGCGCAGACCGCCGACTACTTCGGCATCAGCATCGACGACCTGTGCTCGGCCAACCGGGCGCGCACCATCGTCCACGCCCGCCACATCGGCATGTACCTGTGCCGGGAGCTGACCGACATGTCCCTGCCGCAGATCGGCCGCGAGTTCGGCGGTCGCGACCACACCACGGTGATGAGCGCGGACAAGAAGATCCGCACCCAGATGGCCGAGCGCCGCGAGACCTACAACCACGTCGCCGAGTTGACCGCCCGCATCAAGCAGGCCGCCCAGTCCTCCGCCGGCTGACGCGCCGACGTCTCCTTAAGGCAGGCCTTTCAGCCGCGGGGCGGTCTGACGCACGAGTTCGTGCCCTGTTGCGAGCTTTTGCACCCTGGTACGCGGCTACGGCGTGCGCAGCAGGGTGCAAAAGCTCGCACAAGAGCTCGCATTAGAAGGGATGACGGGGTGTGGACGGCGCTGCGGAACGGCGGTGGACAACGCGGGTCCGGCGTGTGGACTGCCTGGACCGCGTCTGGGGACGCCGACGCGGGCGAACTACACAATCCACCACCGCGGTCGCGCGTCCACGGAACCACGAATTTGTAATTCCACATCCGCGCCCCGCGCAACGCCGCCGCAAACACCGGTTATCCCCATCATCCACACCACCTACAACCCCTACCAGACTTGTCATTCACCGCGCATCAACTCCGGCCCGCACCTGCACCGCAAGTCCCTGCCGAGCCGCCCATGCCCACACGCCGCGTGAACCGGCGCCGACCGCGGGCTCCGGGCCCACGGTGCGTCAACAGGGCTGATGCGTCTACACTCAGCGAAAAACCGCACACACCACGTTTATGCCGGGAGCGCCCGGCCGCCGAGGAGGCACGAAATGAAGCTCAGGGTCGACCGCGACGTCCTCGCCGACGCCGTCACCTGGACCGCCCGCTCCGTGCCGGCGCGTCCCCCGGTGCCCGTGCTGGCCGGCGTCCGCCTCGAGGCCACCACCACCTCCCTGATCCTGGCCTCCTTCGACTACGAGGTCTCCGCGCACTGCGAGATTCCCGCCGACGTCGAGGAAGAGGGCGTTGTCCTGGTCTCCGGGCGACTGCTGGCGGACATCGCCAAGTCTCTGCCCGCCAAGCCCGTTGACCTGGAGGTGGAAGGCACCAAGGTCACCGTCACTTGCGGCGCCTCCCACTTCGCACTTGCGGCCATGGCCGCCGACGACTATCCGGCGCTGCCGCAGATGCCCGGCGTGGCCGGCACGGTCGACGCCCACGACCTGGCCCAGGCCGTCTCCCAGGTGTCCGTCGCCGCCTCCCGCGACGAGACCCTGCCGCTGCTGACCAGCGTGCAGATGGAGGTCGATGGCCCCTCCCTGACCCTCATGGCCACCGATCGCTACCGCCTGGCCGTGCGCGAAATGACCTGGCAGCCGCAGGACCCGCAGATGGCCACGCAGGCGCTGCTCAAGGCCCGCACACTGTCCGACGTCGCCAAGTCCCTGACCTCGACCGGCGACGTGACCATCGCGCTGACCGAAGCCGACTCGGTCGGCTCCAGCCTGATCGGCTTCGAGGCCGGCGGCCGTCGCACCACCAGCCTGCTGACCGACGGCGACTACCCGCCGGTACTGCGCCTGTTCCCCGAGACCACCACGATTCACGCCACCGTCGGCCGCGAAGAACTCATGAGCGCCGTGCGCCGCGTCAGCCTGGTGGCGGACCGGGCCGCCCCGATCCACATGTCCTTCACCGCCGGGAACCTGGCCCTCGACGCCGGGCAGGGTGACGACGCGCAGGCCTCCGAGCAGCTGGTCGCCCACCTGGACGGCGAGGACATCGCCACCGCCTTCAACCCCGCCTACCTGCTCGACGGTCTGGGGGCCATCACCCAGCCGTACGTGCGCTTCGACTTCACCCACCCGTCCAAGCCCGCGGTACTGACCGGCATGAGCGCCATCGACGGCGAGGAGGACACCTCCTTCCGCTACCTGATCATGCCGATCCGCTTCGGTGCCTGAGGACGGCCCCGGCCCAAATGCTTCCGGCTCTCAGCCGCACCATCCGCCTGTGCGGGGTGACGGTGCGAGGAATCGGTGCTTACACGCCCCTAAGCGTGACTCGTCCACGGGAGGTGAGGCGGAATGTACGTCTCTGACCTGGCCCTGGACGACTTCCGCTCCTTCCACCAGCTCGTCCTCACCCTCGAGCCCGGGCCGACGGCGTTCATTGGACCCAACGGACAGGGCAAGACCAACCTGGTGGAGGCGATCGCCTACCTGTCCACCCTGTCCAGTCACCGCGCCGGCACCGACGCGGCCCTGGTACGCCGCGCCGCATCCGGTACTCCCCAACCCGCCGGCGCCGTCATCCGCGCCAAGGTGGTCCACGGTGAACGGCCCAGCGTCCTGGAGCTGGAACTGATCGCCGGGCGCGCCAACCGGGCCCGGCTTAACCGCGCCAACGCCCGCCCCCGCGACCTGCTGGGGATCCTGCGCACCGTCGTCTTCGCCCCGGAGGACCTGGCCCTGGTGCGTGAGCAGCCGAGCGTGCGCCGCCGCTTCCTGGACGACCTCGCCGTCACCCTGCGACCCACGCTCGCGGGCGTGCGTGCCGAGCACGACAAGATCCTCGCCCAGCGCGCCAGCCTGCTGAAGTCGGCCCGGGCCGCCCGCGCCTCAACCGCCTCCATGCTCTCCACCCTGGAGGTCTGGGACGCCCAACTGGCCGCGGCGGCCGCCCGCCTGATCGCCGCTCGCATCGACGTCGTGCAGCGGCTGCGCCCCTGGGTGGCCGACTGCTACGGCCGGGTCAGCGAGGGCCGCACCGACGCCCGCATCGCCTACCGCGCCAGCCTGCTGGCCCACGAGGGCGCCGACGAGCCGGACCCGGCCGATGCGGCCGCCGTCCTGGCCGCCGAAGAACCGTTGCGCGACGTGCCGGCAACCGCCGCCCGGCTGGAGACGGCCATGGGCGAGCTGCATGCCCGCGAGATCGACCGGGGTGCCAACCTGGTGGGCGCCCACCGCGACGAATTGGAATTGTTCCTTGACGCTCTGCCGGCCAAGGGCTTCGCCTCCCACGGCGAGCAGTGGTCGCTGGCCCTGGCGCTGCGCCTGGCCTCCTACGAGATGCTGCGCCACGACGTGGACGCCTACGCCGGCGACGGCGAGCCCGTGCTCATCCTCGACGACGTCTTCGCCTCCCTGGACGACGCCCGCCGTCACGCCCTGGCCGGGATCGCCGCCGACGCCCAGCAGGTGCTGCTCACGGCCGCCGTCGACGACGACGTGCCCGCGGCCCTGGCGGGAAGGCGCTTCCACGTCACCCGCACCGAATCCGGCTCGCAGGTGCAACCATGATCGATCCCCGCACCCCGGTATCCCCGGACGACGCCGATCCGGCCGACGCACTCGCCGCCCGCGCCCTGGCCCGTGAGCGCGGTCGCGCCTGGGAGGCCGGCCAGACCCGCAGCCGGCTGTCCCGGCAGGCGGCGGACGTCGACGGCGTGGCCGCCTGGGACCAGCGCCGTCGGAGCCCGGGGCGGGACGCCGGGGCGGGCGGCGCCGACAGTGCCGATATGGACCGTGGCCCCGGACTGCCGCCCGGCCGCGACCGGCCCGGTCCCACCCGCTTCGACCCGCGCACCGGCAAACAAGACCTGCGCCGCTACGCCGAGCGACACGGTTGGGCCTCCAAACTGGCCATGGCGTCGGTGGCGGTGCGCTGGCGGGAGATCGTCGGCGAACAGATCGCCGAGCACGCCGTCATCGAGCGTTTCGAGCCCGGCCGCCTGACCCTGCGCGCCTCCTCCAGCGCCTGGGCGCAGCAGCTGCGACTACTGCTGCCCGGCATCGAACGACAGGTGGAGCAGGCCCTGGGCCGGAACGGCGGCGCCGTCGAAATCCGCATCCTGGGCCCGGCCGGCCCCACCTGGCGGCACGGTCGCTTCGGTGCCGCCCGCGGCGGACGCGGCCCACGCGATACCTACGGGTGACCTAACGGGTGACGTTGCCCACGTCGCGATTGGCGTCATGAGGCCCGAAACCGGAGTCGAACACGGTAGAATCGGCGCGGAAATGCCCATGGTGCGCCCAAGGCCATGCACCAGGTACCCACCTACACGCGCCGGGTCCCAAGCCCGAATTCCGGCGCCTGGGTGCCCGCATGGGAATCAGCCCGGCGCACATGACGAGGAGCAAATGATACGTGTCTGACCTGGATCAGCCTGTGACCGCAAGCAGCAATACCGGCAGCGTCGAGCCTACCGCCGCGCCCGCCCCGGAGGCGGATATCGCAGCGACGAGCCGCACCGAGCACGGCTACGACGCCGGCGACATCACCGTCCTGGAGGGCCTGGAGGCGGTACGCAAGCGCCCCGGCATGTACATCGGCTCCACCGGTGAGCGCGGCCTGCACCACCTGGTCTACGAGGTGGTGGACAACGCCGTGGATGAGGCGCTGGCCGGCTACTGCGACCACATCGAGGTCACCATCCAGGCGGACGGTGGTCTGCGCGTGGTCGACAACGGCCGCGGCATCCCCGTCGACGAGCACCCCACCGAGCACAAGCCCACCGTCGAGGTGGTCATGACCATCCTGCACGCCGGCGGCAAGTTCGGCGGCGGCGGCTACGCCGTCTCCGGTGGCCTGCACGGGGTGGGCATCTCCGTGGTCAACGCCCTGTCCACCCGCGTGGACACCGAGGTGCGCCGCCAGGGCTACGTGTGGCGCATGAGCTTCGGCGACGGCGGCCGTCCACTGACCCCGTTGGAGCGCGGCGAGGCCACCGACGTCACCGGCACCACCCAGACCTTCTACCCGGACCCGGCCATCTTCGAGACCACCGTCTTCGACTACGAGACCCTGCGCCGTCGCTTCCAGCAGATGGCCTTCCTGAACAAGGGCCTGCGCATCACCCTGACCGACGAGCGCGAGGGCGTGACCGACTCCGGGGATGAGATCACCGGCGACGAACTGGGCACCGCCGACGACCCGGTCAAGGGGCACCGGTCCGTCACCTACTGCTACGAGCACGGTCTGCGCGACTACGTGGCCTTCCTGAACCGCTCCAAGAAGGTCGAGCTGATCCACCCCGAGATCATCGACTTCGAGGCCGAGCAGGACCTCGGCGACGGGCGTGCCATCAGCCTGGAGATCGCCATGCAGTGGACCGGCGCCTACTCCGAGTCCGTCCACACCTACGCCAACACCATCAACACCACCGAGGGCGGCACCCACGAGGAGGGCTTCCGCACCGCACTGACCACCCTGGTCAACAAGTACGGCCGCGAGAAGGGCCTGATCAAGGACAAGGACGACAACCTCACCGGTGAAGACATCCGTGAGGGCCTGACGGCCGTCATCTCCGTCAAGCTCACCGACCCGCAGTTCGAGGGCCAGACGAAGACCAAGCTCGGCAACACCGAGGCCCGCACCTTCGTGCAGCAGACCGTCTACGCCCGGCTCGGCGACTGGTTGGACTCCCACCCTGCCGACGCCAAGGCGGTGCTGACCAAGGCCTCCCAGGCGGCCGCCGCCCGCATGGCCGCCCGCAAGGCCCGCGAGGCCACCCGCCGCAAGGGCGTGCTGGAGTCCGCCTCCATGCCGGGCAAGCTGCGCGACTGCTCCTCCCGCAACGCCGAGGAGTGCGAGATCTTCATCGTCGAGGGCGACTCGGCCGGCGGCTCCGCCGTCGGCGGGCGCGACCCCGAGCACCAGGCCATCATGCCGATCCGCGGCAAGATCCTAAACGTGGAGAAGGCTCGCCTGGACAGGGCCCTGTCCTCGGACACCATTCGCTCCCTGATCACCGCCTTCGGCACCGGCATCGGCGAGGACTTCGACATCTCCAAGCTGCGCTACGGCAAGATCGTCATCATGGCGGACGCCGACGTCGACGGTCAGCACATCGCCACCCTGCTGCTGACCCTGCTGTTCCGCTACATGCGCCCCCTGATCGAGCAGGGCCACACCTACATCGCCATGCCGCCCCTGTACCGGCTCAAGTGGGTCGGCACCGAGCACGAGTTCGCCTACTCCGACGCCGAACGCGACCAGCTGCTCAAGGCCGGCGCCGAGGCGGGCCGCCGCCTGCCCAAGGAGGGCGGGATCCAGCGCTACAAGGGCCTGGGCGAGATGAACGACCACGAGCTGTGGGAGACCACCATGGACCCGGCCAACCGGATCCTCAAGCAGGTCACCCTGGACGAGGCCGCCGACGCCGACGAAACCTTCTCCATCCTCATGGGGGACGACGTCGAGCAGCGCCGCTCCTTCATCCAGCGCAACGCCGCCGACGTCCGCTTCCTGGACATCTGATCCGGCCGCCCCCACGTACCGCAACTAACGCAGAAGCAAAGGAAATTCGTGAGCGACGAGACCACCGAGCTCCCCGCCCTGGAGCCGACCGGAGACCGCATCCACCCGGTCGACCTGCAGATGGAAATGCAGCGCTCCTACCTCGACTACGCCATGAGCGTGATCGTCGGGCGCGCCCTGCCCGACGTGCGCGACGGACTCAAGCCGGTTCACCGCCGCGTCCTGTACGCCATGTACGACGGCGGCTACCGCCCCACCGCCTCCTTCTCCAAGTCCTCCCGCGTGGTGGGCGAGGTCATGGGTAACTACCACCCGCACGGTGACGCCGCCATCTACGACGCGCTCGCCCGCCTGGTGCAATGGTGGTCACTGCGCTACCCGCTGGTGGCCGGGCAGGGCAACTTCGGCACCCCCGGCAACCTGGGGCCGGCCGCACCCCGTTACACCGAGTGCAAGATGGCGCCCCTGGCCATGGAGATGGTCCGCGACATCGATGAGGAGAGCGTCGACTTCCAGGACAACTACGACGGCCGCAACCAGGAACCCGTCATCCTGCCCTCGCGCTTCCCCAACCTGCTGGTCAACGGCTCCGAGGGCATCGCGGTGGGTATGGCCACCCGCATCCCCCCGCACAACCTGCGCGAGGTCGCGGCCGGCGTGCAGTGGTTCCTGGACCACCCCGAAGCCTCCCGCGAGGAGCTGCTGGAGGCGCTGATTCAGCGCATCCCCGGCCCCGACTTCCCGACCGGCGCCACCATCCTGGGCCGACGCGGCATCGAGGACGCCTACCGCACCGGCCGCGGCTCGATCACTCAGCGGGCGGTGGTGAATGTCGAGGAGATCCAGGGCCGCCAGTGCCTGGTGGTCACCGAGCTGCCCTACCAGGTCAACCCCGACAACCTGGCCGACAAGATCGCCCAGTTGGTGCGCGACGGGCAGATCGGCGGCATCGCCGACATCCGCGACGAGACCTCCGGCCGTACCGGCCAGCGCCTGGTGATCGTGCTCAAGCGCGACGCGGTCGCCAAGGTGGTGTTGAACAACCTCTACAAGCGCACCCAGCTGCAGGATAACTTCCCCGCCAACATGCTGGCCCTGGTCGACGGCGTGCCCCGCACCCTGTCCCTGGACGGCTTCGTGCGCCACTGGGTGAACCACCAGATCGACGTGATCGTGCGCCGCTCTCAGTACCGGCTGCGCAAGGCCGAGGAGCGGCTGCACATCCTGCGGGGCCTGCTCAAGGCGATCGACGCCCTCGACGCCGTCATCGACCTGATCCGTCACTCGCCCACCACCGATGAGGCGCGCACCGGCCTGATGGAGCTGCTCGGCGTCGACGAGGCTCAGGCCGAGGCCATCCTCTCCCTGCAGCTGCGCCGCCTGGCCGCCCTGGAGCGTCTCAAGATCCAGCAGGAGTCCGACGAGTTGACCGCCCGCGTGGCCGACCTGAAGGACATCATCGCCGACCCGGCCCGCCAGCGCCGCATCGTCTCCGAGGAGCTGGCCGAGATCGTCGACAAGTACGGCGACGATCGCCGCACCAAGATCCTGCCCTTCGACGGGGAGATGAGTGCCGAGGACCTGATCCCCGAGGAGGAGGTCGTCGTCACCATCACCCGCTCCGGCTACGCCAAGCGGACCCGCACCGACGCCTACCGCTCCCAGCACCGCGGCGGCAAGGGCGTGCGCGGCGCCGCCTTGCGGGAGGACGACGTGGTGGACCACTTCTTCGTCACCTCCACCCACAACTGGCTGCTGTTCTTCACCAACCTGGGCCGCGTCTACCGCGCCAAGGCCTACGAGCTGCCCGAGGGCGGCCGCGACGCCAAGGGGCAGCACGTGGCCAACCTGCTGGCCTTCCAGCCGGGCGAGGAGATCGCCCAAGTGATGGAACTGGGCGACTACCAGCAGGCCGACTACCTGGTGCTGGCCACCCACCGCGGCCTGGTGAAGAAGACCCGCCTGACCGAGTACGACTCCAACCGGTCGGCCGGGCTGATCGCCATCAACCTGCGTGAGGATGCCGACGGCAACCCGGACGAACTGGTCTCCGCCGCGCTGCTGTCCGCCGGGCAGGACCTGCTGCTGGTCTCCCGGCACGGCCAGGCCCTGCGCTTCACCGCCGACGACGCCACCCTGCGCCCCACCGGCCGCGCCACCAGCGGCGTGACCGGCATGCGCTTCCGCGATGGTGACTCGTTGCTGGCCATGGACGTGGTGGACCCCGCCTGGGAGGACGCCGACCTGTTCGTCGTCACCGAGGGCGGCTACGCCAAGCGCACCCTGGCCACCGACTACCCGGTCAAGGGCCGCGGCGGCCTGGGCGTGAAGGTCGCCGACCTGGTGGAGGAGCGGGGCGACCTCGTGGGCGCCTTGACCACCGCCCCCACCGATGAGGTCATGTGCATCATGGCCTCCGGGAAGGTGGTGCGCAGCGCCGTCGCCGAGGTCTCCCGTACCGGCCGCAACACTCGCGGCGTCACCTTCGCCAAGCCCGACCCGGGCGACCGCATCATCGCCGTCGCCCGCAATGCCGAGGATGAGCTCGATGGCGACGACGAGGAATCGGCCTCGGCGCCGTCGGCCGACTCGGCGGAGCAGGCGGCGGCCGAATCCGGAGTGGACGCTGCGAGCGAGGGTGCCGACGCGGTATCGTCTGAGGACGACGAGAGTGAGGTCCAGGCATGAGTCAGCCGGAGTCCTTCCCGCCCGCCACGGGCGGACCGACACAGCCCCCCGCGGCCGCGCCCGAGCCGGCCGCCCCCGCCGCGAGCCAGCAGAGCCCCAATCAGCCCAAGCCGGCCGCCAAGACCATTGCGGGGCCGCGCCGTGTGCGGCTCGCCCTGACCCGCATCGACCCGTGGTCGGTGATGAAGGCGTCCTTCCTGCTGAGTGTTGCGGCCGGCATCATGCTGGTGGTGGCCGCCGCCTTCGTGTGGTTCATGTTGGACGCCATGCACGTGTTCTCCACCGTCCAAGACCTGCTGAGCACCATCATGGACTCCAACTACAACGCCTACTCGGCGCTGCTGGAGTACATGAAGTTCTCCCGGGCCATCTCCATGGCCACCGTTATCGCCGTCGTCAACATCATCTTGACGACCGCGCTGGCCACCATCGGTGCGTTCCTGTACAACATCACGGCCGCGCTCGTCGGTGGGGTTCATCTCACACTCGCAGATGAGTGATCGCATTTGGTTGCCGGCGACTCGGTAGGTTAGTCTCTTCCGCGTCGCAAGGGCCTATAGCTCAGTTGGTTAGAGCGCATCCCTGATAAGGATGAGGTCGCTGGTTCAAGTCCAGCTAGGCCCACCGCCCGCGGTGGAACGTGAGGAGGCTTCATGCAGAGCCGAACGCTCGTACTGGCCGCGGTTTTTTCATGCCTCGGGGTGGCCGGCTACGCCGCCTGGCTGAAGCTGGCGGCCAACCGCGCGGAGCGGGCCGCATGGGCGGAGGTCACCGACCCCATCGCATGACCGGGGGCCATGGCGCAATTGGTAGCGCACCTGCTTTGCAAGCAGGGGGTTACGGGTTCGAGTCCCGTTGGCTCCACTCATTCCTCCCGGCCGAGTCCGCCGGGACCGGCGATGCCTCGAGACACCGCTAACGGTGTGTCCGGCGGCGAACCCCAATGTGCTGCGGGGTGCTCGTTGGAAGAGGTCGGCCCGGGGACTGGGAACTCGCGGCGAGGCCGTAGCGGCGCGGGTGTGGCTCGGGGATGAATCAGGGCGCTTCCCCATGGTGCCCGGCGCTTCGGTCGCGTCAGACTTGAGCCATGAGCACAGATTTTCATGGGTTCTCCTCCGGTCCGGATTCGGCGGGCGGTGCACCGCGCACCGTCGTCGACTGGATTACCGTGGCCGGTGACCAGTTGATCGCCACCATCAAGCAGCTCGTGGCCGACGGGAACGTCCGCCGCGTCATCCTGCGCGACTCCTCCGGCAGAGAGTTCCTCAGCGTGCCCCTGACGGCCAGCGCGGTGGTCGGCGGTATCACGGTGCTGGCGGCGCCGGTTCTCGCCGCTATCGGCGTCATCGCCGCAATGGTCGCCGAGGTCACCCTGGAGGTGGAGCGCACCGACGTCGAAGGCGGCTCCGAGGACGTAACAGCCCCGTCGCCGAACCCTGACCCGGAGGTGTAGACACCCGCAGGGTGAGTGTCGGTATGGTTAGAGCATGCCTGCGACCACTGCCACGCCGGAGACGGTCGCCTTGCGTCGGCTTATTTTGGCGCATCGGGACGATTTTCTCGCCCTTCTCGCGCGGTACGGGGCGACCAATCCCAGGCTTTTTGGTTCCGTTGCGCGCGGCACGGCGGATGCTGACAGCGACATCGACATTCTGGTCGAGATGGACCCTGCAGATGGCAACCTGCTCATGCGCGCGTCAGGACTCATGGAGGAGACGCGGGCCCTCTTCGGACGAGACGATGTCGACGTGTTCCCAGTGCAGTTGCTCAAACGGCCGGTCTCCGCAGCGGCGCTTGTCGAGGCGGTGCCGCTATGAGTCGCAGTTCAGCCCGGCGCGTGACCGATGCGTTGCAAGCGATCGATAGATGCCGACGGTATGCGGACGCTCTCGGAAGTGAGGATGTCGATGTAGCGGATATGGCGGAGGATGCGATTGAGCGTAACCTCCAGATAATCGGCGAGGCAGTGAATCACCTGCCTGCCGAGGTTACCGATCAGCATCCCGAGATCGCATGGCAACAGATACGAGGTTTCCGCAACATACTGGTACACCAGTACTTTGGTGTCGACGTTGCTGTAGTCCGCGAGGTTGTTGAGAACTACCTGCCGCCACTCGCGGATGTTCTACGTCGGCACGTCGTGACGGATGAGGGTTGATCGTCGCCGTGGTTTTCTGAGTGTGTCGTTGACCGCCAGCGCGCGGTGGTCGGCGGTATCACGGTGCTGGCCGCAATCGGTGTCGTTGCCGCCATGGTCGCCGAGGTCACCCTGGAGGTGGAGCGCACCGACGTCGACGGTGTGGATGAATCCGAGAACGGCACGCCGCCGCCGTCGCGCCCTAACCCCGGGGAATGAGTAGCCGCCCGGGCGCCGCGTGAAGGGACTGCGCCGCGAAGAAGTAGCCCAGTTGGCGGGGGTGAGTGCCGGTTATTACACCCGCTTGGAACGGGGCCGCATACGGGGCGCGTCCGACGCCGTGCTCGAGTCCATAGCCCGGGTGCTGCGGATGAACGACATCGAGCGGTCCCACCTGTTCAATCTGGCCCGCGGCTTCGTCCCGGCATCCCAACGGTTGGAGGAGAGCCCGGCGGAAGGCGTGCGCCCCTCGGTACAGCGTGTGCTTAACAACCTGTCAGTGCCGGCCATCGTCTACAACCCCGCACATGACATCGTTGCGGCGAATGAGGGTGGAAGAGCTCTGTACTACCCGCATTTCGACACAGCTGATCGCCCCAACATCGCCCGGTTTATCTTCCTGGATAGCCGCGCGCGCAGCTACTACGGCGACTGGGGCCAGGCGCGTCGGATGACAGCCGCCATGCTCCGGCTGTATGTCGGCCGCGACCCACTGAACCAGGCGATAACCGCCGTCATCGAGGAGCTGTCCGACCGCAGTGCGCTGTTTCGACAGGACTGGGCTCGGCAGGAGGTATACGAACACCGTTCCGGCCACAAGACCTTTCTTCACCCCCACCTGGGACCGATCGCGGTCACCTTCGATGGTTTCGAGATGCCCGGGGAGAAGGGCCTGTCTATCGTTACTTACAGCGCTGAACCCGGCTCTGTGGATGCAGAGCGTCTGGGAAAACTGCCCACGTGGGCTCGCGGCGAGCAGGCCGCCACCTGGCGCTGAACCGCTGGGGGAACCTGTCAGGGTCTCCCAGCGCTCGGATGCGGGTTTTAACTTGAGGGCTGCCGGGACGGCCCGGCGGGCTCCGGGTTCGGGACCCGGGTCCTTGAAGCACCAGTAGACATACGGAGGACATCATGCGTGGAGTAGTTCTTGAAGGCCCTCGTGATATCCAGGTCATTGATCGCGAGGACCCGCGGATCATTGACCCGACCGACGTCATCATCCGCATCACCGCCACCTGCATCTGTGGCTCGGACTTGTGGCCGTACCGCGGCGAAGACGACAGTCGCCACCAAGTCATGGGTCATGAGTATGTAGGCGTTGTCACCGAGATCGGTGCGGAGGTGACAACCTTGAAGGTCGGAGACCCGGTGGTGGGATCTTTCGTGATTTCCGATAACACCTGTGAGATCTGCCAGGCCGGCTACCAGTCCAAGTGCGTGCACGCGGAGTTCGTCGCCTACACCGTCGGCACCCAGGCCGAGTACGCCCGGATCCCCTTCGCTGATGGCACGCTGGTGAAGACCCCCGGCGAGCCTGACCCGGAGATCGTGCCTTCCTTGCTGGCGGCCTCCGACGTGCTGGGCACCGGATGGTTCGCCGCCGTGGCCGCAGAAGTCGGCCCGGGCAAGACCGTGGCCGTCGTCGGCGATGGCGCGGTCGGTCTGATGGGGGTGCTGGCCGCCAAGGAGCTGGGGGCCGAGCGGATCATCGTCTCCAGTCGTCACGCCGATCGGCAGGCTTTGGCCCGTGAGTTCGGCGCCACCGACGTGCTTGCGGAGCGTGGAGACGATTTCGTCGCCAAGGTAAAGGAACTCACCAATGGTTTCGGAGCCCACAGCGTGATCGAGGCCGTGGGCACCGCCGAGTCCTTCGCACAGGCGCGCAAGTCGGTGCGTCCGGGCGGACACGTCGGCTTCGTCGGCATTGCCCATGATGTACAGATTCCGGGCGATGAGCTGTTCTTCGATGAGATTCACCTGCACGGGGGTCCGGCGCCGGTGCGTCGTTTCCTGCCCGAGCTGATCGGGCTCATCTGGGAGCGCAAGATCGACCCGGGCAAGGTGTTCGACCTCACTCTGCCACTGGAGCAGGCGGCCGAGGGATACCGGGCGATGGACGAGCGCCGCGCCACCAAGGTTTTGCTGACTCTCTGAGCGGCAAGCAGGGCGGGGGTGGGCCGCGGCGCTGATCGACCGCGGCCCACCCCGAATGCTTCCGCGCCGGCAGAGCATCCACAGACGCTGTCTGCGCGTGTGCACAGGCGGGAGGCAGACGTATCCCCGTGCTGTGGGTTAACCGTTTTTCGGCGTGAATATGCGCATCTTGCCGATTCGTCCCCAGCTGTGCGCAACCCTGTGGAGAACCACATCGGTGTGTTTCCCCAGGAGTGTCCACAGGTGTGGAGGAATGACAGGGATGTGCTTCCCCAGAATCCACAGCGGTGAGTTCGGGTGTGGAAAATGCGATCGGCGGTGCAGGCGCTCATTCGGGCACGAGCCCGTCCCCTACACATGCGTTCATCTCTTACGTACGCGTTTTGCGGCTGTCCCCGTACTCAGCATCCGGAAGACTCCAAAAACGGGCTGTTCGTGTGCGGATGGGTGACGGTTCGTGCGTTGCGGTCGACGATTCGGCACGTCCGACGACGGTTCGTGGGGTAGGGGTACGAACCGTCGTTGTTATGTCTCAGGACATCGGTGACAGTTCTGTGTCAGGACATCGGTGACAGTTCGTGGGTTGTTGGGGGTGACAGTTCTGGTGTGCTTTTGGGCGCATGAGCTCAGTCAGGAAGTCCAACAGTAGTGGTGTTGATCCGCGTGTGCGTCTGGCGATCGCCCGGTGGCCTGATGACGCCCCGCGCGGGGCGGTGACCACGTTCTGCGAACAGGAGGGCATCTCCCGCAAGACCTTCTATGTGCTGCGGGCCCGAGCCCGAGCTGACGGGGAGGCCGCGGTACTCGAGCCCCGCTCCCGCCGTCCTCGCACAAGCCCGGGACGCATAAGCGACCAGGTACGCTCCCAGGCCCTTGACGTGCGTGCCGCGCTGGAACGCTCTGGCCTGGATTGCGGCCCGATCAGCGTGCACGACAAGATGCGGGCCATGGGCCTCAAGGCGCCCTCGCCGACATCACTGGCCCGCATCTTTCGCTCCGCCGGCGTGGCCCGAGCCGAGCCCACGAAGAGGCCCCGGGCGGCATGGCGCCGGTTTGTCTATCCGGCCCCGAACGCCTGCTGGCAGACGGGGCGCCACCGAGTACGTCCTCGCCGGAGGACGCGAGGTCGTCATCTTCCAGCTCATCGACGACCACTCCCGCCTGGCGGTGGCATCCCTGGTCGCCGCCGCCGAGACCAGCCAGGCGGCTATCGCGGTATTCGACCGGGCCGTCGCCCGCTACGGGGTGCCCCAGCGGCTACTGACCGACAACGGGACGGCCCTGAACCCCACCCGACGCGGCCGCAAAGGCAAACTGGTCGACCACGTGCGCACCCTGGGGGTAGAACCCATCACCTCCAAGCCCTATAAGCCCACCACCCAGGGCAAGAACGAGCGCTTCCACCAAACCCTGTTCCGCTACCTCGACAACCAGCCCCTGGCCCACACCATCGAAGAGCTACAAGCCCAAGTCGACGCCTTCGACCACATCTACAACACCGAGCGAGGACACCAGGCCCTGCCCGGGAGGATGACACCCCAGCAGGCGTGGGACGCCACCCCCGTCGCCGCCCCGCCACGCCCCAAGCACCACGAGCCCGTATCCGTCGGCGGCATCCCCACACAACCCCGCCCCAGGCGCCGGCCCACAACACCGCCCTCAGGGCAGCGCCAAGGCACCATCGGGGCTAACGGAGTGGTCAGCCTGGCCGGTATCAGCTTCTTGGTATCCAGAACCCACGCACACCAGCCAGTGACCATCACCTGGGACCCCCACCAAGTCGCCTTCACCGACACCCAAGGCGAGATCCTGGCCCAGTACCCCTGGCCCGCACCCGGCGTCCGTTACGTCTCCACCCACACACACCCAACCCCACCAACCACCACAACTGTCACCGATGTCCTGACACACCAAGTGTCACCGATGTCCTGACACAAAACTGTCACCGATGTCCTGAGACATCACAGGTACGAACCGTCGCCGTTCATGCCGAACCGTTGCTGCTACCTGACTGTGCTGTCTCCACACTTCTGGGACGGTTGAGTCTCATGACTTCTGGGACGGTTGAGTCTCATGGGTTTTGGGACGGTTGGGAGCGGGGTGAGCGGGGTGGCCTGCTGATGATTCTGTTGGGTGGTTTGGAAGCGTTGATGGTGGCCCGGCTGTGGGTCTGTGCCTGGGTGGGCTGGGGCCAGGGAATCGCGGCGAAGTGTGTTCCGGCCTGGTCGTAAAGGTCCAGGCGGGTGGGGTACTGGCGGAACTCGATTCTCTGGCCGGCCATGAAGGAACCGACGTAGATGATCCGGCCCTTGTAGGTCACGCTCCCGTTGCTCAGGGCCTGTCTGCTGGTGATGGCCGGGTCGGTGCTGGCTGCCTGCGGCAGGCTCAGCGGCACCGGCCCGGATAGCGCGTCAAGGTTGATCGGGGAGGGGTTGGGCAGGGCCCGGGGGACCTGGTGCCACACGCGTATGGGGGTTATGGCTATCCCCAGCCCCTGGTGCTGGCGCTCGGTGTTGTAGTAGGCGGTGAAACACTCCAGGCCGGTGTTGAGGTCCTCCAGGGTGGTGTAGGGGTGCGCTTCCAGCCACAGCTGGAGGGGCTTGTGGGAGCTTTCGACCTTGCCCTGGGTCTGTGGGTGACCGATGGCGCCGCTGATCGGACGGATCCCCAGGCTGGCCAGCCACCTCTCTGTCCGCCCGAATCCGGTGGTGCGGTGAGTGTTGAAAGCCCTGCCGTTGTCGGTCAGGATGGCTGCGGGCCGCCCCCAGGAGTCTGAACTGCACCGGGTTTGATGGAGGCAGTGAATGCACGGAAGGATCACTGTCATGAGTGCACCGAGGAAGTACCCTGAGGAGTTGCGGGAGCGGGCTACCCGGATGGCTGTGGAGGCCCGCCGGGACCCCGAGAGGTCTAAGGGGGCGATCCGCAGGATCGCCGAGGAGTTGGGCGTCCACCCCGAGGCGCTGCGTACCTGGGTCAAGAAGGCCGAGATTGACGCAGGCGCCCGGCCGGGAACCACGAGCGAGGACGCCCAGCGGATCAGGCAGCTGGAGGCCGAGAACCGCGAACTGCGCAGGGCAAACGCGATCCTGAGGAGCGCGTCGGCTTTCTTCGCGGCGGAGCCAGGCCGCCCGTCCCGCTGATCTGCGAGATGCATCGACTCCCACAGGGAGGAGCTGCGGGGCCTGTGCCGGTTCTGTCAGGCGCTGGCCAGCGCCGATGTCAAGATCGCCCCGAGCACCTACTACGCAGCCAGGAGTCGTCCCCCATCGGCAAGGACGGTGCGCGACCAGGCTCTGAAGGCCGAGATCGGGCGGGTGCATGAGAACAACTACTGCGTACTGGGCGCAAGGAAGATGCATGCGATGCGGGGCCGTCCCGAGGAATCCGCCCGGCACGGCCTGGGGCATGTGGCCCGCTGCACCGTGGAGCGTCTGATGCGGGACATGGGCCTGCACGGCATCCGCCGCGCCAAGTCGCCCAGGACGACCCGGTCCGTACCGAAGGACGCATGCCCGGCGGACCTGGTCAAAAGACACTTCAGCGCCTTCAGGCCGAACGAGCTGTGGGTGGCGGACATTCCCCCACTACGTGGGAGGTACCCCCACCTACGTGCGCACCCTGTCGGGCTGGGTGTATGTGGCCTTTGTCACTGACGTGTACTCCCGTCGGATCGTCGGCTGGCAGACGTCAACGAGCTTGTACACCGATCTGGCGCTGGACGCTCTGAAGATGGGTATCTGGCAGCGCCAGCGCGAAGGAGCCGACCTTACCGGCCTGATCCACCACTCCGACCGCGGGGTGCAGTACCGGGCGATCCGCTACGGGCAGACCCTGTCCGACTGCGACGCTGTGGCCTCGGTGGGCTCCAAGGGAGACTCCTATGACAACGCGCTGGCCGAGGCCCTGAACTCGCTCTACAAGGCCGAGCTCATCCGCAACCACAAGTACCTCGACTCCCACGGGCCCTGGGAGGGCATCGACGATGTCGAGCTCGCTACCGCCGAGTGGGTGCACTGGTTCAACACCGTCCGGCCTCACTCCGCCATCGACATGCACAGCCCCGTCCAGCACGAGCAGGCATACACCCCACCACCACCAGATACCACCGACACCGCCGACGCCCAGGACGTCGGCGAGCAGACCACCAGCCAACCCCAGCCGGCGACCGCCGGCGCCAGATAAAACAGCCTCCACAAAACCCGGGGCTTGACAGTCGAACGCCTCGGACAGGATTTGGCGGGTGGCCTCATGCGTCTCCCCGCCCCAGGCCGCCTTGAGCGCCACCAGCACCCTGGAGCAGTCATCGATGACCTGGTAGATGGTCACCACACGCCCCTGGATGCGCCACTCGATACCGTCTAGCTGCCACAGCTCGTTAGCACTGGTACGCGTGAACCGCTTGAAAGACACCCGCGGGCGCTTGCGTGGCGCCGGAACCACCAGCCCCATGGCCCGCATGCGCCTGGCAATAGTCGCCCGCGACGGGGCCGGGTTGGCCCCCGCCCCGGACAGCACCCACCACACCGACCACGCACCCGCATCCTTCCCGTCGGCAACCAGCTCCCGGCGTACCTGGGCGATACGCTCATCAACCCGCTCATCCCAACGGCGCGCCGGGTGCAGCGGCGCCCTGGAACGGGCGACCAGCGCCGCCCCCGGTCCCTCCTGCTTGGCCCGCTTACGGATCCGGTAGAACGAGGACTTCGAGACCCCCACCTGCCGGCAGAACTCCTCCACGCTCACACCCGCAACCCGCGAGTCAAACTCAATGATGCGCTGACGCTTGAACGGCGAAACTGCATAACCCATCCCCCAACCCAACCCCACCCGCACCGCCCCAGAATCTCACGACTTCTGACACTCCCAGATGTCATGAGATCCAACAGTCCCAGAAGTCATGAGACAACACATTGCTGCTACCTGACGAACCGTCACCGGAACGCACGAACCGTCCGCACGCGCAACGGCGCCGACGACGTCCTCATCAACCCGAACACGACCACTTGGTGGGCCGGTTCTCGTCAAACAGAGCCCCGAACACGACCACCACAGCACCAGTCGTGCCCAACCCGCCGCACCCACAAACACGAACAGCTACGCGGGATGGCGGTGGACCGGGCCCGTGCGCCGATGCCGGAACAGCTACGCGTACGTGAGGCGGGAACTCGTACGTGTGATGACGCCGCGGAGGTGCCGAGGTGGTGCCGAGCAACGACCAGGTGCCCGAGAGCCTCCACCAGCCGGAGCGGCATCCGGGTCTGGGTTGCCAGGTGTCCCCAGGGGCGCGGGTCGGTGACTGGTCTTGCGACTACACCAGGAGAATGCGGGCGGCGGCCAGGGCCACCAGGAGCACCGCCACGCCCACGGTCCCCCATACGCCCACGGCGGTGCGGCGCTCCCGCGGCGCCCAGGCGTAGATCGCGGCCAGGAGCAGGCCGGTGAGAAAACCGCCCAGGTGTCCCTGCCAGGAGATGTTGGTTCCCAGTACCGAGATCAACACATTGATCACGAGCAGGCCGACGATGGTCGAGGTGTCGCGCCCGAAGCGCCGCTGGATGACGAATACGGCCGCGAACAGCCCGAAGATGGCGCCGGACGCACCCACTGTCCCGGAGATCCACGATGTCGAGCTCGGCGATGCCAGCCAGTAGATCGCCGTCGAGCCGCCGAGCGCACTCAGAGCAGTCAGACAGATGAATCTCCAGCGCCCCAGCAGCGGCTCGAGGGTATTGCCGAGCACCCACAGTGCCCACATGTTCAGGCCAAGGTGTGCCAGCGAACCGTGCAGCAGGGCCGTGGATAGGAAGCGCCACGGTTGAGTCGCCGCGAGTGCGGGCACGAAGTCGAACCAGCCGGTGATTGCCGGGTAGACCAGCTGCCCCACGTACACGATCACACAGGCACCCACCAGGAGTTTGGCCACCAACGCGTCGGCCACCGGGCGGCCGCCCAGGGCGGTGCGTACGCCGCGACGGCCGGAACTGGACCGGCGGGCGCAGTCCACGCAGTGGATGCCGACGGCGCTGGGTACTTGACACTCCGGGCACGCCGGGCGGCCGCAGCGCTGACAGCGCACATAGGCCACCCGATCCGGGTGCCGCGGGCAGACGGGTGGGGCGCCGACCTGCGGGTTCGAATCGGTCATGAATCGCTCCCGTCTCGACGACGCTGGACCCGCCTCACCGCTGAATAGTGACGGAATTGATGACGATGTCATCCAGGGGACGATCCCGCGGGTCGGTGGCTACCGCCGAAATGGCATCCACGACCCTGCGGGAGGCGTCGTCGGCCACGGCTCCGAAAATCGTGTGCTTGCCCTGCAGCCACTCGGTGGGGGCAGTGGTAATGAAGAACTGGGAGCCGTTGGTGCCCTTGCCCAGGCGCCGGCCGGCGTTGGCCATGGCCAGGACGTAGGGGGCGGCGAAGGTCAGCGAGGGGTCGATCTCGTCATCGAAGACGTAGCCGGGGCCGCCCGTGCCGGTGCCCAGCGGGTCGCCGCCCTGGATCATGAAACCGGGGATCACCCGGTGGAAGACGACGCCCTCGTACAGGGGGGCGTTGGACTGCGCGCCGGTGCGCGGATCGGTCCAGGTCTTCTCACCGGTGGCCAGGCCAACAAAGTTGGAGACGGTCTGCGGCGCCTGCTCGGGGTACAGCTCGAGTCGGATGTCGCCGAGGTTGGTGTGGAGTGTCGCTTCGATGGTCGCTTCCATGCCCGCATCGTCGCACGGGAGAGCGGGAGGATCCCGGGACCCGGTGTTCACCCCAGGCAGAACGGCACCCAGCTTCATGGGTGCGACCTGCGTTACAGTGCCACCATTGAGGTGAACCACCTCATCGTTCCGAGCAGGGAGACCGAAATGGCTTACATCCTCGACAAGAAGATCGACCTCGATCGGGCCCGCCAGGAGGCGACCACGCTCGCGGACAGCCTGGCGGCTCAGGCCGGCCGTGCCGCAGGCTGGGCGGCGCCTCGCGTCAACCGCGCCCGGGAGGAGTTCGCCAAGGCCGCCAAGGAGGCACAGTTGCGCGCGCAGCCGGTCGTCGAGGAGGCGCGCACCCGGGTGGTGGAGGAATATGTTCCCGCCGCCCAGCGCGCCGCCGAGGGCGCTCGCGTGCGGGTGATCGAGGAGTACGTTCCCGCCGCCCAGCGTGCCGCCCTAGCCGCCCAGGAGGCCGCCAACACCGAGGGCACGCTGACCGAGCGTGCCCAGCGCATCGCCGTCGCCGCCAAGGAAGCGGCGCTGACACCGGAGGTACCAGTGAAGAAGAAGCACCCCGTTCTCAAGACGTTCTGCTGGCTCGCCGTCGCCGGCTGCGCCGCCGGCGCCGCCTACGTGGTCTGGCGCCGCAGTCAGCCCGTGGAAGACCCCTGGGCCGAGGAGTACTGGGCCGATTCCACCGACGAGTCGACCCCCGCGGCCGAGGAGAAGCCGTCCGAGGCGCCTGAGCCGCCCGCGGCCGAGTAGCGCGTCGGCCCCGGGTCGGCGGAATTGAGTCCCCGATCCGCGCGCCATCGCCGTGCATCGGCGCCGTCCGCAGCCTCACGACGGCGCCCACCCCCAAGTCCTGGCGGGTGGGCGCCGTCGTGCGTCCGGATCGACCCGCCCTCCTACGCCGTGGCCTCGGTCCTGCAGGTCCGCCACCGGGGGTGTAGCCGTGCTCACGCCGGCGTCGCTAGGCTGGCGGCATGAGCACCACCCTTCCCGCAAAGGCTCTGACGCTCCGCCAGGGCACGTCTGGAACCGAACCCGTCGCCATCCCGCAGCTCGGATTCGGCACCTACAAGGTCACCGGTCCCGACGCCGAGCGCGCCGTCACCGCCGCCCTCGCGGTCGGCTACCGGCATATCGACACCGCCCAGATGTACGGCAACGAGGCCGGCGTCGGCCGGGCCCTGGCGGCCTCCGGCATTCCGCGCGAACAGCTGTGGATCACCTCAAAGCTCAACAACCCCAACCACCGGCGTGACGACGCCCTGCGCAGCTTTGACGCCACCATGGCGGACCTGGGCCTGGACGTGTTGGACCTGTTCCTGGTGCACTGGCCGCTGGCCGCCTCACCCGGCATCGACCTGGTGGACACCTGGCGCACCATGATTGAGATCCTCAACTCCGGGCGTGTGCGCACCATCGGCGTATCCAACTACCAGCCCGATCACCTGCACACCATCATCGACGCCACCGGAGTCACTCCCGCCGTCAACCAGATCGAACTGCACCCCTATTTGAACCAGACCGAGTTGCGCGCCGTCGACGACGAACTCGGCATCATCACCGAATCCTGGTCACCGCTGGGCCGCGGTCGGGTACTGGATGACCCCGAGCTGGCGCGCCTGGCCGCCGAAATGGACGTCACCCCCGCCCAGGTCATCATCCGCTGGCACCTGCAGCACGGACTGGTGGTCATCCCAAAGACCACGCATCCCGAGCGCATGCGCGCCAACGCCGACGTATTCGGCTTTGAGCTCACCGACGCACAGATGGCCGCCGTCGACGCCCTGGACCGTGGCCTGCGTACCGGCTCCCACCCGGACCGGGTGCAGATCTGACCCGTTGAGTCGGCCGCGGTTCTACCCGCCGCGCAGATCAGCCGGCGTGTGATCGGCAATCGCTTAGGCTAGGGTCCAGCAAGCTTGAAGTCGCGGGCCGCCGTCGTGGCCCGGTGACCAGTGAGGAGATGCGCGTGGCGCGGACGCAGAACCAGACGGACCAGGGCTCCGGGAAAGCCGCCGACAAGGGCGACGTCAAGGCCAAAACCAAGGCCGGGTCGAAGCTCAAGCCGCGGGGTAGGGCCGGCGACGCCAAGCACCCCCGCCCGGAGCGTTCCGGCAACCCGGCCAAGCGCGCCGCCGCGGAGCGGGCCCGCATGGAGGAGTCCCGGGCCGCCGCCAACCGGGTCTCCCGCGTGCCCCGGAAGGTCAAGGAGACGGGCTCGCCCCGCTGGTACGCGCCGATGATGGTCACGTTCCTGGTGGTCGGTCTGCTGTGGGTGGTGATCACCTACCTGTTCAAGGGTGCCTATCCGCTGCCGTACTTCGTGGAGAACCACGCCAGCGACTGGCTGGTGAACGGCAACCTGTACCTCGGCTTCGCCATCATGCTGGTCGGCTTCCTCGGCCTGCTGCGCTGGAAGTAACGGAGCATCATGACGGCGAGGCACAGGCGGCACGCCCGGCGGCGACGGAGCGTAGTCAACTCGCTCCTACTCGGGCTCGGGGAACTGCTGATCACCGCCGGTTTGGTGGTCGCGCTGTTCCTGGTGTGGCAGCTGTGGTGGACCGGCCTGGATGCCACCGCGAAGGCCGACGCCGTCGCCGCCGACTTCACCCAGACCCAGGTCGAGTCGCCGAACGTGGAGGGCACCCGCCACTACGACGACCCACCCGAGGTGGCACCCGTCGGCTACGGGGAGGTGATCGGCATGCTGGTTGTCCCCAAGTGGTACGGCATCACGAACAACAACATGCCGATCCTGGAGGGCATCGGCGCCGACGTGCTCGACCAGGCCGCCGCCGGTCACTATCCCGACACCCAGCAGCTGGGCGCCGTCGGCAACTTCGCCATCGCCGGCCACCGCCGCACCAACGGCAATTCGTTCCGTCGCATCGACCTGCTGGAGGAGGGCGACGAGATCATCGTCGCCACCAGGGACACCTGGTACGTGTACACGGTCACCAGTCATGAGATCGTCGAGCCGACCGACGTGGACGTCATCGCGCCGGTGCCCGGCCGGCCCGGCGAGGCTCCCACCGAGCGCATGCTGACCATGACCACCTGCCACTCCCTGACCGTCGGCGAGTGGGGCAACGACCACCGCTGGGTCACCCACGCCAAGTTCGAGTATTGGATGGAACGCTCCGAGGGCCGCCCGGCCTCCGTGCTGAACGACGAGGGGGTCAACTGATGTACGGATGGATTTGGCGTCACCTGCCCGGGCCGGTCTGGCTGCGCGCCCTCGAGGCGCTCATCCTCGCGGCGGCCGTGGTGCTGTTCCTGTTCGAGGTCGTCTTCCCCTGGGCCAACGAGGTCTGGAACCTGTCCGGCGAGGCGACCGTCTAACCGAACGTCTGCGGCTGCGACGGCGACCGTGCTCGCCGAGCGGCTCGGGCCTGGGCTCTAGCCGTTGTCGCCGGCAGTGTCGTTGGTGGTCGGTTCGGCGGCCGGTGTCACGGTGTCCGAAGTCGGCTCGGGAGTGGCCGTGGCCGGAGCCTTGTACGTGTAGTGAGTAATGGTGAGCGTCACCGAGCTGTTCGCGTCCACGCTGTTGCCCTCGCTCGGGTCCACTGCGGTGACAATGTACTGATCGTCCTTGCTCTCGTCGTCGGTGGTTCCCTCCACCGTGGAGCTGTTGTAGGTCAGTCCCGCCGCCGTGATCGCGGACTGCGCCTCGTCCTGGGTCATGCCGATAACGTTCGGCACCGTGGTCTTACCGGAGGACACCACCAGGGATACCGACGAGCCGCGCTCAACCGAGGTGCCTGCCACCGGGTCGGTGCGAATGACCGCGCCGGAGGCGACCTCGGTGGAGTCCTCGGTGGTCACGTCGCCCACGCTCAGGCCCGCGTTGGTGATCGCCGTGCGCGCGTCGGCCTGGGATTGGCCGGACACGTCGGGCACGCTCACCATGGCCGAGCCGGAGGAGAAGTGCACGGTGACCGTCGACCCCAGCAGCACCGAGGTGCCCTCGCCCGGGTCGCTGGAGACCGCCAGGCCCGCGTCGATCGTGTCGGAGTTGACGTCGTCGCCCTTCTCGTAAACCAGGCCCAGGTTCTCGATGGCCGACTGGGCATCGGACTCGCTCATGCCGGACACACTCGGCACAGCCACGGCCGTGGCGGACGGCGTCGGCGTCGGTTCGGGACCGCGGCCCAGAACCCCGGAGGCGTACAGGCCCAGCAGCGTGCCCAGGGCGATCAGGGCCACCAGCACGAGCGCCCACACCCACCAGCGACGGCGCGGCTGCTCCTCCTCCTCCGCGGGCGTCTGCTCCTGCGGGGAGGGGGCGGCCGCGGCGGCCTCGGCCTCCTGCGGGAGCACGGTGGTGGCCGCCCAGGAGTCGGTGGCGGGTGCGGCCACATCCAGGCCGCGCGCGGCCGCCAGCAGGTCCGCCCGCATGTGGGCGGCATCCTGGTAGCGGTCATCCCGGTTCTTGGCCAGGGCTTTGAGCACCACCCGGTCCAGGGAGTCGGGGATGTCGGCCGCGATCGACGACGGCGGCTTGGGGATCTCCCGCACGTGCTGGTAGGCGATCGCCACCGCGGAGTCGCCGGTGAACGGCGGCTGGCCGGTCAGCAGCTCGTACAGCAGGCAGCCGGTGGAGTACAGGTCGCTGCGGGCGTCAACCACCTCGCCGCGGGCCTGCTCGGGGGACAGGTACTGGGCGGTGCCGACCACGGCGTGCGTCTGGGTGACGGTGGCGGCGGAGTCCTCCACTGCGCGGGCGATGCCGAAGTCCATGACCTTCACGGCGCCGGCCTGGGTCAGCATGATGTTGCCGGGCTTGATGTCGCGGTGCACGATGCCGGCCCGGTGGGAGTACTCCAGGGCATCCAGCACGCCGGTGGTGATCTCCACGGCCTCGGAGATGGGTACGGCCTCGCCCTCGCCCAGCAGTTCGCGCACCGTGTGCCCCTCCACGTACTCCATGACGATGAAGGGGACCGCGCGGCGGGTGCCGTCGGGCTGGGTCAGTTCCTCCTCGCCGGAGTCGTACACGGCCACGATCGCCGGGTGGTTCAGCGCGGCCGCCGACGTCGCCTCCCGGCGGAAGCGCGCCTGGAAGGTCGGGTCACCGGCAATGTCCGAGCGCAGCAGCTTGATGGCGACGATTCGGCTCAGGCGGGTGTCGTAGCCGAGGTGGACCTCGGCCATGCCGCCGCGGCCGATGAGCTCGCGGAGCTCATAACGTCCGGCAAGCATCTGCTGAGGGGACTGAATCGTCACAGTGCCTCCTTTGAAGAGGTGGTGGACACGACCGCATGATCACGGGAGGCGCCCGAGTGCGCTGAAGCAAGGGTACCCGCCGCCACCAGCAGCATGAGCAGGATCAGGATGGTGACCACGATGCGGATGGTGCCGGCGGGCAGGCCGAAGCGCTCGCGGCCCGAGGCATGCCGGGTCGACGCCGTCGCCGGGCTTGAGGCGCTGGCGGCGGCGGTGCGGGTGCGGTCCGCGGCCGGGATGGTGCGGGTGGTGGGGGTGGATGACTGGGGGGAGGCGGCGAGGGCGGTCGCAGCCGCCGGTGCCGCGGTGCGGGCGGGTGCCGGGTCGGCCGGCGGCGCGGATGTGGTCCCGGCGGCGTCCACTGCCCGGGAGTCGACGTCCGTCGCAACCGCTGAAACCGCGGCGGCGATGCGGCCGGTCGCGGTCCAGGTGGGCGCCTCGCGCGGGTCCCAGGACTCCGCGGGAAGGTTGATCACGATCCGGTCCAGGCGGCGGGCCAGTTCGCGGGCCGAACGGGGGCGGTCTGCCGGCTTCTTGGCCAGCAGCTCCATCACCACCTCGCGCACCTCTGCCGGCAGGTGGTCGGGCAGCGGCGGCACCGGCTGGTTGACGTGGGCGAAGGCGATGTCCACCTGCGTGGAGCCGGTGAAGGGGCGGTGCCCGGCCAGGGCCTCGTAGGCGATGACCCCCAGCGCGTACAGGTCCCCGGAGGGGGTGGCCATGTTGCCCATGGCCTGCTCTGGGGCGAGGTACTGGGCGGTGCCCATGACCATGCCGGTGGCGGTCATGGGGCGCTGATTGACGCCCATGGAGATGCCGAAGTCGGTGAGCTTGGCCAGTCCCTCCCGGTTGATCAGGATGTTGGAGGGCTTGACGTCGCGGTGCACCACGCCGGAGTCGTGCACCACCTGCAGGGCACGGGCGACCTGCGCCAGGATCGGCAGGATTTCCTCCGGCGGCATGGTGCCCCGTTCGGCCAGGATGTCCGACAGGGCGCGTCCCTGCACCAGCTCCATGACGATCCAGCCGGAGCCGTGCCGCTCCCCGGAGTCCAGCACCACCGCCAGGTTCGGGTGGCGCAGGCCGCGAGAGTTGGCGGCCTCGGCGCGCAGGCGGGATAGGAAGATCTCATCCCCGGCCAGTTCCGGGCGCAGGATCTTCGCGGCCACCGCCCGACCGGAACGCAGGTCGGTGGCGCGCCACACCTCGCCCATGCCGCCCAGGGCGATGCGCTCAACCAGCTGGTAGCGGCCCTGCAGCTCTAGGCCGGGTTCGGGTTTCACTGGTCCACCGCCGCGTCGATCACGGAGGCGGCGATCGGGCCGGCGACCGAACCGCCGGTGCCGGTGGTGGCGGTCTGCTCACCGCCGTCGAGCACGACGGCGACGGCGACGGTGGGATCGGCGATGTCCGTGCCGGCGAAGCCGGCGAACCAGGTGACCGGGCCGCCCTCGGCCGATCCCGTCTCGGCGGTGCCGGTCTTTCCGGCCACCGTCACGCCGGCAACCTGCGCGGTGGTGCCGGTGCCGTCGGTGACCGCCTGCTGCATCAGCTCCGACAGGGTCTGCGCCGTGGAGGAGTCGATCGGTGTGCGGGCCACCTTCGGCGTGGCGGTAGACACGACCGACAGGTCGGAGTCGAGCGTTTGAGCGATCAGGTAGGGGGTCATCTGGTCGCCGCCGTTGGCGATGGTGGCGGCCACCGTCGCCATCATCAGCGGCGTGACCCGCACGGAGGCCTGCCCGATGCCGGCCATGGCGGTCTGTGCCTGCGAGTCGTTGGCCGGGTAGGTGGACGGGGTGACCGTCAGCGGTATGTCCAGGTCCTCGCCGAAGCCCCAGTTGGCGGCCTCCGTGGCGAGCTCGTCGTCGCCCACATCCATGGCCAACTGGGCGAAGGGAGTGTTGCAGGACTGGGCGAATGCCTCGGCCAGGGTGACGGTGCCGTTGCCACAGGACTCGCCGGCGTAGTTGGACAGGGCGTGGTTGGTGCCCGGCAGGGTGAGGGTGTCCGGCGCGTCCATCTCCGTATCCGCGCTCGCCTCCCCGGTGCGTAGCGCGGCGGCGGTGGTCAGGATCTTGAAGGTGGATCCCGGCGGGTACAGGTCCCCACCGATGGCCCGGTTGACCAACGGTTTGGCGGGGTCATCGTTCAGGGACTCCCAGGCCGACTGGACGGTGTCGGAGTCGTGGGCGGCCAGCAGGTTGGGATCGTAGGAGGGGGAGGAGACCAGGGCCAGGATCGCGCCGGTGGACGGGTCCAGGGCCACCACGGCGCCCCGCCTGCCGCCCAGCGCATCCCAGGCGGCCTGCTGCACTTGCGGGTCGATGGTCAGCTTGATGGCGCCACCCTGTTGGGTCTCCCCGGTCACCAGGGACTTGATGCGGCTGGAGAACAGGGAGGGGTCCTCCCCGTTGAGCACCGAGTTCGCGGTCAGCTCCAGCCCGGTCATGGAGGAGAAGGAGGTGGAGAAGTAGCCGGTCAGCGGGGCGTACAACTGCCCGCCCGGGTACGTGCGCTGGTAGGTGTAGGCGTCGTCGGAGGGTTCGGAGTCGGCGATCACGGTGTCGCCGGCCAGGATTTGGCCCCGGTCGGTGCCGAACTGGGCGTAGACCATGCGGGCGTTGCGCGAGTCCGTGGTCAGTGTGCCCTGCTGGGAGGAGGACTCCCACAGGGCCGGCCGGTTCAGTCCCTGCACGCTGGTCAGGGAGGCTGCCAGGGCCAGCACCATGACCAGCACCAGCACGGTGACCTGGCGGATCTGCCGGTTCATGCGTCACCCTCCTCATCCGCGGGACGGTGGGGAGCGAAGGCGGGCGGTTCGGCGTCGGCCCGCTCGGGGGCCGCCTCGGGTCGGGCCGGGGTGGGCGCGTCGTCGGCGTCCTGCACCTGCTTGCGCAGGGAGGTGGGCAGGTCGGCGGTGTCGATGATGCGGGGGGCGGCCGCGGCGGGGCGACGGGCGGCGTCGGACAGGCGCACCAGCAGCGCCAGAATGATCCAGTTGGCGATCAGCGAGGAGCCGCCGTAGGCGAGGAACGGGGTGGTCAGGCCGGTCAGCGGGATCAGCCGGGTGACTCCGCCGACCACCACGAACACCTGCAGGGCGATGGTGAAGGACAGGGCGGTGGCCAGCAGCTTGCCGAAGCCGTCCCGCAGGGCCAGGGCGGTGCGCAGACCCCGCTGCACCAGGATCAGGTAGAGCATGAGGATGGCGAGCGTGCCCGTCAGTCCCAGTTCTTCACCCAGGGAGGCGACGATGAAGTCGGAGTTGGCGAAGGTGGTCAGGTTCGGATAGCCCTCACCCCAGCCGGTGCCCATCAACCCGCCGTAGGCCATGCCGAACAGGCCGGTCACCAGCTGCCAGGAACCGCCCGGCATCTCGTAGACGGACGGGTCCATGGCGTGCAGCCAGGCGGTGATGCGCTGCTGCACGTGGGCCAGGTGGGTGGCGGCGAACCAGGCGGCGGGCAGGAACAGGGCGGCGCCGATCACCAGCCAGCTGGGCCGGTCGGTGGCCACGTACAGGGTGACCACGAACAGGCCGAACAGCAGCACCGAGGAGCCCAGGTCCCGCTGCAGCACCAGCACCAGGATGCTTACGCCCCACACCACCAGCAGGGGCGCCAGGTGCCGGGCGCGCGGCAGGTTCATTCCCAGCACCCGCCGACCCGCCAGGGCCAGGTTGTCCCGGTTGGAGACCAGGTAGGAGGCGAAGAAGATCGCCAGCAGCACCTTGGTCAGCTCCGCCGGCTGGAAGGACATCGGTCCCAGGTGAATCCAGATGCGGGCGCCGTTGACCTCCGTGCCCAGCCCGGGCACGAACGGCAGCACCAGGAAGCCCAGGCCGCCCCACATGGCCCAACTGTCCCAACGGCGCAGCAACCGGTGGTCGCGCATCAACAGCACCAGGCAGAACAGGATCACCCCCAGGGCGGTCCATATCGCCTGCTTGGTGCCGTAGTCGTGAACCTGCCCGGTGCGCTCGTAGGACAGGTCCAGTCGGTGGATCATGGCCAGGCCGATGCCGTTGAGGGCGACCGCCGTCGGCAGCAGCACCGGGTCCGCCCATGGGGCGGTGCGGCGCACCCACAGGTGAACCACCAGGCACACCGCGGTCAGGGCCGCCGCCAGCCGCAGCGACTGGGCGGGGGATGCGCCGGTGCGGTTGAGGGTCGTCAGCACGAAGGCGGTCAGGCCGATGACCAGGGCGATCAGCAGCAGGCCGGCCTCGGCCCAGCGGCCCGTGTGGCGCGACGACGCCGAGGCCGGAACCGATGCGGGACGGGCGGGGGAGGTCATGTGCTCGACTCCCGCTGCCCCGGCGCGGCGGGGCCCAGGGCGCGGGTGGAGGAGGAGCCGGCGCCCCGGCTGGATGCGGACGTGGGGGCCTGGGTGGCTGTCGGCGTCGGCGTAGCGGTCGCGGTCGGTACTGGGGTGGGGGTGGCCGCCGGCTCCTGAACCAGGTTATCCATCACCGTGGTGCGCACGTACTGACGGGCGGCGTCCAGGGAGGGCTGCTGCACGGTCCGCTCAAGGGTGGCCAGAATCTGTGAATTCAGCGCATCAACGGTGGGCTCGTCATAGGTCTGGACCACGTGGCTGAGGGAGATCGGACCGATCTCCTGCGGGATGCCCTGATAGATGACGACGCGGTCGTTCAGCGTGGTCACGTAGTACTGGGACTGGGTCCACTGGTAGCCGAGGACACCCGCACCGAGCACGGCCAGCACCAGGATCAGGGTGGCGATGATCGAGCGCAGCCGACGTTTGCGGCGCCGGGCGAGCTGGCTTCGCGCCTGGGCGGCGATCGCCTCCTCCTCGGTGGTGTCGCTGGGGGCCGGTTCGGAGTCCAGGCCCGCCACCAGGGCGGCGGCCTTCGCGGCCGGCGTCGTCGCCGGGGTAGTGTCCGGGGGATCCGCGGAGACTGGGGGCTGCTCCCCCGTGGCGGCCTGCCGCAGGCGGGCGCGGCGGTTGGCTGCGGAGCCGACGATCTGCGTGTCGGTCTGCGGCTGGGGGTCGTTCTCGACGACGTCGAACACCACCACGGTGACGTTGTCGGGACCGCCGGCGCGCAGCGCCAGGTCGATGAGCTGGTCGCCCGCCTGGCCGGGGTCATCGACCGTGGCCAGCACCTCGCCGATGGTGTCGGCGGAGACCGGACCGCTCAGCCCGTCGGAACACAGCAGCCAGCGGTCGCCGGGCACCGCCTCACGGATGGACTCGTCCAGCTGGACGTCGCCCTCGGCGTCGCCGAGCACACGCAGCAACACGGAGCGCTGCGGGTGTCGGCGTGCCTGCTCGCGCGTCAGACGGCCGGTTTCCACCAGGTACTCCACGAAGGTGTGGTCGGTGGTGACCTGGGTGAGTTCGCCGCCGCGCAGCAGGTAGGCGCGCGAGTCACCCACATGCACCATGGCGAGTTTGTTGCCCGAGCGCATGATCGCGATGCAGGTGGTGCCCAGGCCCGCGAGGTCGGGATTGTCGGCGGACAGCGAGACCAGGTCGGCGTGCGCCTCCTGGACGGCGCTTCGCAGCAGGTCCAGCAACTCGCCGGCCTGGTGGGAGTCGGCGTCCAGCGGCACCAGGTGCTCCACCGCGACGGCGGAGGCGATGTCTCCGCCGGCGGGGCCGCCCATGCCGTCGCACAGGAGCATCAGGTGCGGGCCGGCGTAGCCGGAGTCCTGGTTGGAGGCGCGGACCAGCCCGACGTCACTCCTGGCCGCATAGCGCAGGGAGATGGTCATGGGCGCAGCTCCAAGGTGGTCTGGCCGATTCGCACCGGCACTCCGACGGGCAGTTCAACGGCACCGTACACGGGCCGCCCCGCAAGCGTGGTGCCGTTGGTGGAGGACAGGTCCTCCAGCCACCAGGCGCCGTCCTTGGGGAATACGCGGGCGTGTCGGGAGGACGCGTAGGAGTCATTGAGCACCAGCGTGCAGTTCTGGTCGCGTCCAATGGTGATGGAGGTGGGGGTCAGGGGCACCATGGAGCCCGCCAGGGGCCCCTCGGTGATCACCAGGCGGGTGGGGCCGCGGTTGCGGCCGGCCGCGGCGCCGGCGTCCCGGCGCAGACCTCGCCGTCGGGTCGGGGTGGCAGACACGTCGGCCACGTCGCGGCGCAGCACGCGTACGACGAAGTACACGAACACCCACAGCAGGACTAGGTAACCCAGCCGGGCGATGGTGAACGCGAGCTCACTCACCCGTTGGCTCCTGTGCCTTGGGTGCCGTCCCAGAACATGATCCGGGTGCGGCCGATGGTGAGCGTGTTGCCGTCCAGGAGGGTGGCGGCGTCGACCCGGTGGCCCTCCACGAAGGTGCCGTTGGTGGAGCCGAGGTCGGTGGCGATCGCATGCCCCTGGGTGAGGCGGATCTCCAGGTGGCGGCGGGAGACGCCGGAGTCATCGACGATGATGTCCGCCTCGCTGCCGCGGCCGATCACGGTGACCGGGCCGGTGAGCAGGTAGCGCTGCCCGTCGATGTCCAGGATGGGATGGGTGGGGGAGGCGGTGGCGGCGGCCGCGGGTGCGGCGGCGCCACGGCGGGTGGAGGAGTCGATCTCGATGTTGGGGGGCGTCAGGCCGACGTCGGGGATGAAGGAGACGTCAACCGGTCCGACGAAGGAGTAGCCCTGCTCGCCTGCGTGGGTGGTGGCGGTCTCCTCCATCTGCCGCACCATCTCATCCATGCCCCAGGTGTTCAGGCGCTCGATGTCGCTGGGGGCCAGGTGGATGCGGAAAACGTTGGGCACCACGGAGCGGTCGCGCGCGAAGGAGGCGGCGCGCTTGTCCATCGTCTCGCGCAGCTTCGAGGCGATCTCGATGGGCTCGACGTCATCGGAGAACCGGGACATGGCCCGATTGGCGACGCTGCCGACGCCCTTCTCGAACTTGTCCAGGAGACCCATGGACTACCTCCCCGTGTGTTTCACAGCGGCCGCGGCGCCGCCGCTTCCGTCCGCGAGGCGGGCGGGCGCCCGGCACGCGGCCTGATTCGGCCACGATACTGGGACTGCCCGTGGCGTGTGTACGCCTGGACGGAATCCAGGGGTGACCTGCCCCAATCGTAACGGGTGAGGCGCTTACACCGGGAAGGTGGGCGCGATGGCCGTGTTGCGATCGGGACGTTACCCGGAGCGGCGGCTGGGCGGGGCCGGGCTGGTGTCTCGGAGCAGGTGTGGGGCTTGGCCGGGGAGGACTCGGTGCCGCCCCCTGTCACCGGGAACCTGGCTCGAGGAGTCTGGGCGGGTGGGGAGCGCTGTTCGCCCGTGCTCGCCCGGTCGGACCGTGTGCCGTGCAAGCGGTCCGCCATGTGGGTGAGCGGTTTCACGGTCGGCGGCGGCGGTCTGGATTGGACGCAGACGCCTGCGAGCCGCTAGCATGAACACACGTCGATGCGCGAGTGGCGGAATTGGTAGACGCGCACGGTTCAGGTCCGTGTGATCTTGCGATCATGGGGGTTCGAGTCCCCCCCGCGCACCAGGGAAGGCCCGGAGCTGGTTCACCAGCCCGGGCCTTTGTCGTGTTCGGCGAGACCGATGCCGGTTTCGTGTTCGCCGGACCCGGCCTATCCCGGTCGAAGGTGCCGACATGAACACGCCTTCGCGTCAGATACACGAGTTTTAGAGGTTTGCACGTGTTCGGCGCCCGCAAAGCTCTAAAACTCGTGTATTCGCGAGGAACTCGTGTACGAGACGAGGCCCGGCGGCCCGACGCCCGAGAGCAGACCGCTCGCACCGGCGTCGGAACCGATCAGGCCCACCCAGCGGCCCGGCAACCGAGGGCAGACCTGCCCCCGCGGCGGCCGACCCTAGGCACGGCGGGTATCTGTTCCGCTAGCCCGGCGGCGGTGCGACAGCAACCCGGCCAGCGCAACGCCCAACCAGGCGCCGACGCCGTTCTGGACGACGTTGAACAGTGATGGCCGACGGTCGAGCGCCGGCAGGGCCCACTGCATCAGTTCCGCGCCCAGGCTGAGGGCACAGCCCGCGAGCACCCACGTCCACCAGGGCACGCGTGGCCAGCCCAGGCAAGCCAGGAAGGTCAGCGGCGCTAGCATCGCGAGGTTCAAGGCGATGTCTTTTCCGGCCGGCGTGAGGAACCAGGGACCCAACCCGGCCTTGACGGCGGCGACGTCCCCTCCCGATGGCCACAGCACCGCGAATAGGACCACGAGCAGGTAACCGGCGGCCAGTACGCGGGTCGTGCGGTACCCGGTCCACATGTCGCGACCCTTCAGCGCCCGACGCGTGCGTCCAGCTGGTCGGTCTGCTCCTGGTCCAGCGACGAGGGCGTGATGACCGGCAGGACCGACCAGGGGAAGTTGATCCACTTATCGGTCACCCGCCAGCAGTAGTCCGGCGCGAAGATGCTGCGCGGCTTGCGGTAGATCACCGCGCTGCGGGCGTCCACGGCCACGGTCTCACCGCCCAGGTCGAGACCCCGGTGCTGCAGCAGCTCCATGACCATCTTCAGGGTCTTGCCGGAGTCGGCCACGTCGTCGACCACCAGCACCTTCTTGCCGGGCAGGTCCGAGGCGTCCATGAGCGGTGGCAGTACCACCGGCTCCTCCAGCGTCTGGCCCACCCCGGTGTAGAACTCCACGTTGATGGCGCCCATGGCCTTGATGCCGATCGCGTAGCCGATGGCGCCGGCGGGGATCAGTCCGCCGCGGGCGATGGCGATGATCAGGTCCGGCACCCAGCCGGAGGCCACGATCTGCGCGGACAGTTCGCGTTCAGCGCGGCCGAACAGCTCCCAGGTGAGCTCTTCGCGGTCGGGGGCGGCGTCCGAGGTGGCGCCGTCATCGAAGGGAAGGGTGGTCGAGGCGGGCTTAGTAGCGTCGGTCACTCTGCGAATCGTAGCGGCCCGCAGCGGCGCGGATCGCGAGTGTCGCGAGGCGACCGGTGACGACGACGTGACCGGGTAGACGGTCGCCAACGGGATATGACGCGGCGTCCCACGGGTTGTGGGAGGCAAGCCCGGTCGGCACCGGCCGGGACCCATCCCATAGAGAGGCATCCACGATGAGTGAGATGAACCCGAAGTACGCGCCGCTATTCGAACCCCTGGAACTCAACAACGGCGTGACGCTCAAGAATCGGCTCGTCGTGGCGCCGCTGACGATCTACGACTCGGGCGCCGACGGCGAGCTGACCGACGCCGCCCGCCGCTTCTGGAACGACCGCTTCAAGGGTTTCTCCCTGTTCATCGTGCCGTTCACGAATGTGGCGCCGGGCGGCATCGGCTTCGAGTCCCCCAACGCCTTCGACTCCCGGCACCTGGCCACGCTCAAGGAGTACGCGGACATCGCTCACGCCCAGGGGGCGCTCGCCGTCGTCCAGCTCGCCCATTCCGGGCTGCACGCCCGCAGGGAGATGACCCAGGGGCACGACGTCGTCTCCCCCACAACGGCTCCCTTCGCCGGCTCGCGGGCCATGACCGACGACGAGGTGCGCGGCCTGGTAGACGCCTACGCCCGCGCCACCGAGCTGAGCCTTGAGGCCGGCCTGGACGGCGTGGAGATTCACGGCGCGAACGGCTGGCTGGTGCAGCAGTTCTTCTCCGGCAACACCAACCTGCGCACCGACGACTGGGGCGGCTCGCGCGAGAAGCGGATGGCACTGCCGCTGGCGGTCGTGGACGCCGTCGACGCCGTGCGCCGTCGGCACGACCGGCTCGACTTCATCGTGGGTTACCGCTTCTCCCCGGAGGAGCCCGGCGAGCGCGGCCTGACCATGGCGGACACCTTCGCCCTGGTCGACGCCCTGGTGGACAAGCCGTTGCAGTACCTGCACGTGTCCCTGTGGGACTTCTACAAGAAAGCGCGTCGGGGCGCGGACACCTCCCTGACCCGCATGCAGTTGCTGCACGAGCGCATCGGTGGGCGGATGCCGTTGATCGGCGTCGGCAACCTGTACACGGCCGACGACATGATTCGCGCCTGGGACACCGGCTGGGCCGAGCTGTTGGCCATCGGCAAGAGCGTCCTGCTCAACTCAACCCGCACCTGATCGAGCTGATCCGTACCGGCCGCGAGGATGAGATCGAGACGACCTTCGACTGGGACAAGGCCGACACCTACCGCTACACGCAGGCCATGCTGGAGGGTACCCGGATGGGGACCGACTTCTATCCGCGCTCCAAGCAGTTCAGCCCCCGCTACCGCAGCGAGGACTACTGAGATGCCGGGGCTGCGCCGCCCGCGCGCCCTGACGGTGACCACCCGGCGGGGCAGCGTGCTGGACGGGGCCCTGCTCCCGGCCCAGGCCGCGGACACGGTGGTGATTGCCATCACCGGTATCCACGGGAACTTCTACTCCAACCCCTTCTACGTCACCTTCGGGCGGACCCTCAACCGGGCCGGCATCGACTTCGTGTACGCGCAGACGAACGACGCCTTCAACGAGATCCCCGGCACCAACGCGGTGACGGGGCAGGAGGAGGTCATCGGCTCGTGGAACGAGGACTTCGCCTTCACCGACGAGGATCTGGGGGCTTGGCTGGACTACGCGGAGGCCGCCGGCTATCGGCGAATCATCCTGGCCGGGCACTCCCTGGGCGCCAACAAGGTCATCTACTACCTGGCGCGCCACCACGATGAGCGGGTGGAGCACTTCCTCCTGCTCAGCCCCGCCAACCTGCGCCACCTGACCAACCAGGTCACGGCGCAGGAGCGGGCCGTGGTGCGCGACTACGTCGACCGCGGCCTGGGGGAGCAGCGGCTGCCGTTCCCGCTCATGGGCTGGGTTCCCTGCCGCGCGGAGACCGCCCGCCAGTGGCTGTGCGACAACATCCTGGACAACGTGCACGTGGAGGCCGACGCCGACTTCAGTCAGGTGGCCGCCATGCGGCACACCGGCGCCATGCTCATCGGCACCTATGACCGGTTCAGCTATGGCGACTCGGCGGGGTTCCTGGCGACGATCAACGATCACACCGCCGTCCCGGAGGCGAACGAACTGGTGCTGATCCAGGGCACCGGCCACACCTACCAGGGCAAGGACCAGGAGGTCGCGGACGCCATCGTGCGTCTGGTGCGTGCTTGGGCCTGAGCGGTGCGACCCGGTGCGTAGGTACGGGTGCTTCGCACTGAAGTCGGCTGAAGTGTCCGGATTCGGGACAAACGGCGTTCGGAGCGCCGTGGTCCGCTTGAGAGTCCGCATGATTTCAACGATCTTCAACGCCGTCACGGCAGCTGCCGGCGCGTTTGTCCCGGATTTGGACATCCCAGGCTCTCACCGTTTGTGGGGTGGTGGTTCGGGCCCGCGGGTTGTTGTGGGGTGGTCGTGTTTGGGTGCGGGAGGACGACGTCGGGCTGGCGGGGTCGTTCTCGGGCTGATGAGGTCGTGCTCGGGTCGATGAGGACGTCGTCGGCGCCGTTGTGGGTATGGACGGTTCGTGTGTTTCGGTGACGGTTCGTCAGGTAGCAGCAACGGTTCGGCATGAACGGCGACGGTTCGTACACCTACCCCACGAACCGTCGTCGGATGTGCCGAATCGTCGACCGCAACGTACGAACCGTCAGGCTGGACACGCGAACGTTGACCCGAACGCAGGAGCTATCGTGCCTGGCCCGCCGTGGTTCAGCGGACACCCCGGCCCAACTCCCGTCCATCGCGCCGCGTAGTGCGCCACTGGGGTACGCGCGCCCACCACCACCCGGCCAGCCACCACTCCCGGCCCGCCACGTCCCCGAGCGCGAGGAGCCTGTATGCCCGACGATGAACCGCTTCTTCGCAGGGGGCATGGAGGTTGGCGGTGCGAGCATCCGAGGTGGGGCGGCGTCGCGGACGTAGAGCGAGTGGGATTGAGGCCAGGGCCCGATCATTGGGTACGCCCCTTCGGCCTCTGCTGCGCCCCTTCGGCGTCTGCTACGTCGTTAGACCTCCGCCGGAGGGCCCAGAACCCTTAAGCAAACACCTAACCGGTGTAGTAGACGATGTCAGCGCTAAGCACGCGGGCGAACCGACTCCCGGCTTCATCCACACCCTCGAACGCGAAGCGCCCTACAACCTCGACGCCGAGACCATGCCTGACAAAGTCTTAATGCACCTTGAGGTGCGAGGTGCTTCCTGACCGACGTCGTAAACTCGTCCGATTATTTGGAAGACGGGTCTTAATGCACCTTGAGGTGCGAGGTGCTTCTTGACGAGGACCCCCTTGGATTACCCAAAACCACTTACGCATGTCTTAATGCACCTTGAGGTGCGAGGTGCTTCCTGACGAATACATAGCGTGCACTTCCGCCTCGTACTGGGCGTGTCTTAATGCACCTTGAGGTGCGAGGTGCTTCCTGACTCGAGTGCTTCACCAAGGCACAGGCCGCCACCCGTGCGTCTTAATGCACCTTGAGGTGCGAGGTGCTTCCTGACTCATCATCGCCCTGATCGTTGTCACCGCCATTTACGCGTCTTAATGCACCTTGAGGTGCGAGGTGCTTCCTGACGAGCCGCGTCGTGAATCGCGAGACGATTACCGGCATGGTCTTAATGCACCTTGAGGTGCGAGGTGCTTCCTGACGGGAGCTGTCGCTGCTCGCCAAGGGCTACCTGGAGGGTCTTAATGCACCTTGAGGTGCGAGGTGCTTCCTGACGCCAACCGGGACGCTCGCCGCCGCGCGAACCGCAGGGGGTCTTAATGCACCTTGAGGTGCGAGGTGCTTCCTGACCCCTACCCCTGGAAACCGCGTCATACCGCCACTTCCAGAGGCGAGATCGCCACCGACCCCGCAAGCACCCCACGAGACCGACTGGCACCAGGCCAAAACTACCACCTTTCGTTGAAAACAAGCCAAGCGCCACCGACAGCCCTCCAACCCCCTCCAGCCACCAACTTTCAACGAAGTCATGCGGAAAAGTCGGGGTCAAAACGTACCAATCTTTGTACCGTAGACCGAATCGTGACCATCCGGCGAGCGCCCCAACATCCCCATACGTCCCAACAACCCCACACACCACACCCGCAACCGCCGCTCTCGCCACCTCCAGACGTCCCCGCCGCACCGCCGCTCCCGCCGCAGACCATCGTCGACACCTTCACCCAGCCGGGCGACTCCCACGCCACCTCACCGTTAACAACGCCAGTTAACGCTCTGCTGAAGGCCTCCGAGGCATACAGCAGACGACTGAGCGGCGCAGCAGACCGCAAACCGGCGTAACAAAATGCACCCGAATCCCGTAAGGCGGCCTCCGGCCCCAGGACATTCATTCCTTGACCGCGCCCGAGGTGGTGTCCATGATCCGGCGTTGGAAGATAAAGAACAGCACGGCCACCGGCACCGTCATAATTAGGGCGGCGCCTAATTTCAGCGGGTACTGGTTGCCCTGCCCCAGGCTGCCGGCACTCAGTTGTGCCACGCCCTTGGTCAGGGTGATCAGTCCGGAAGAACGCGACGCCACGATGAAATGGCTCAGCTCGTTCCACGATCCCTGGAAGGACAGAATGGTGATGGTGACAAGGCTGGGCACGCTCATGGGCAGCACGATTGAGAAGAAGATCCTCCAGGTGCCCGCCCCGTCCACGCGGGCCTGCTCCTCCACCGAGGCGGGAATCGACTCGAAGAAGCCCTTCATGATGAACACCCCCGCGGCGTCACAAAGCAGGGGAACGATCAGCCCCGACCAGGAGTCGTACATCGACAGCTGATTGATGACGAGGAACTTCGGAATCAGCAATACCACACCCGGCACGGACATGATCGCCACCAGCAGCGCATAGACGATTCCACGGCCTTTGAACGGGATGCGGGCGAGCGCATATCCGGCCATGGAATCGAACAGCACACGCCCCGCGGTCACCACCAGCGTGACGATGAGCGAATTGCGCATCCACAGGGGGAAGTCGGATGCCCCGAACAGCTTCACGTAGGCGGCCGTCGAGAACGTGCGCGGAACCAGGCCCAGGGGGTCGGAAGTCGCCTCCGACTCTGTCTTGAAGGAGGTCGCGACGTTGATCAGGAATGGGAAGACGTAGGCCAGCGCCAGGACCACGAGGACCAGGTACAGTGCCGCCCTGCCCGCACGCAGCCGAGAACGCCGTCGGGTGGCACGGCCACGGACGCGGTCCATATGACGCCCGGATGACCCGCTGGCATTCATCGGCCCACCCCCTCCATGATGCCCTCGGCGGTGACCGCCTGCGCGGAGCTTCGCTGTCGCCGTCGGGACTGTCGCCGCCGACGCCGCTCGGCCCGCCTCGCCCGCACGTCATCCTTGTCGCGCAGCACCCAGCGCTGTAGCAGCGTCAGCGCGATGATGATCGCGAACAGCACGAAGGCTATGGCGGAGCCGCGGCCCCACTTCTGGTTGGAGAAGGCGGCCTGGTAGGACAGGTACGCGGGCGTCAGCGTGGTCTTGCCGGGGTCGCCCTGCGTGCCCGTGTAGATCTGGTCGAAGACCTGCCAGCAGCCGATGAGGCCGAGCGTGATGACCGTGAAGAAGGTCGGCTTGAGCTGGGGGACCGTCACCCTCCAGAAGCGCGTCCACGTACCGGCGCCGTCGATCATGGCGGCCTCGTCCACCGACGGGCTCAGCGATTGGAGGGCGGACAGAAAGATGAGCATGAAGGTGCCCGACGTCGTGAATACCGCCATGACGATGAAGGCGGTCATTGCGAAGGACGGGCCGGACAGCCACTCCCACGCCGTGACGCCGAGGAACCTGCCGGTCAGCGTCCGCGACCCGTCGATGCCGAGCAGTCCGAGGAGGGCGGCGACGACGCCGGTGGGATCGTGGAACCAGTTGGGACCGGTGATGCCCAGATGGGACAGAATCTTGTTGACGGCGCCGGAGGCTGAGAACAGGAAGAGCCACAGCACCGTGATGGCCACCGAACTCGTCACCGAGGGGAAGTAGAAGGCGGTGCGGAATACGCCGCGGGCCATGATCCGCTGGTTGACGAGCACGGCGAGGAACAGGGACAGAAATGTCTGTGTCGGCACCACCAGCAGCACGTACCACAGGTTGTTGCGCAGGGCGATACCGAAGTCGCGGGTCGCCAGCCCGCCGGAGACGAGTTCGGCGTAATTAGCGGCGCCGACGAAGTTCACGGAGCCGGACAGCGGGCTGCCGACCCCGCTCCAGTCGGAGACGCTGACCCACGCCGCCATGAGTACCGGGAGTAGCAGAAACACCGCCAGGACGATCACGGCCGGCGCAACGAACAGCCAACCGACCAGGCCGCCTCCCCCGTGGCGACGCCGTGTGCCAGTACTGTCCGCCCTGGAGCGGGATCGGCGGGAGCTCACGCGATCACGGCCTCAAGATTGGTCTGGACGGACTCCAGGATCGTCTTCGGGTCCGCGCTGGACAGGGTTGCGATCTGGGAGTTGAAGTCGGCGACGACGTCGGCCGCCCCGGCGGCGGTGGGCACGTTGATGGCGTAGTCGGCGCCAGCGATGAAGGCGGTCATGGTCGGGTTCTCCGCCTCCCACTGCTCGCGGGCGGAGGAGACCGAGGGCATGACGCCGAAGGCCTGGGCGAAGGCGAGTTGCTGCTCCGTGGAGGTCAGGTACTCCACCAACTTGACGGCGTCCTCCTTGTGCACCGACGCCTCGGCGATGCCGTAGCCGTTGGTGAACTGCATGGTGCCCTTCCCGGCGGGGCCCGCGGGAAGCTCGACGGCTACATACTCGATGTCGGGGTAGTCGGCGGACAGGGAGCCGACCAGCCAGTTTCCCTCAATCGCCATGGCTGCAAGACCGGAACCGAAGGCCTCCCCGCCCCAACCGGCACCGAGATCGGAGGAGAACACGAGCGCGCCGGATTCGAGCAGGGTCTTCACCTCGGTCAGGCCCGTGATCGAGCCTTCGGAGTTCGCGGTGGCCTCGGTGCCGTCCGCGTTGGTCAGTCCGCCCCCTGCCTGCGCCATGAAGGCCCCGACGCGGGCGTATTCGGGACTGCATGTCAGCGGCGTGGTGCCGGAGGCGGCGAGCTTCGCCGCGACCGACTCCAGGGATTCCCAGTCGGTCGGGTAGTCGGCCTCGGTAAGCCCGGCGGCCTGCCACATGGCCGTATTGATGAACAGGGCCAGCGTTGAGAAGTCCTTCGGGGCGCCGTACAGAACGCCGTCGCGAGTGAGGCTGGAGACCAAAGACGGATAGAAGTCGTCGACATTGCTCAGCTGGTCGCCGTAGGCGTAGAGCGATCCGTTGTCCGCGTAGGAGGCGAGATAGTCGGGGGCCAGGTAGAAGACGTCCGCGGGGGAGTCGGCGGCGAATCCCTGGGCGAGTTCCTGCTGGAGGTCGGTCGCGAGTTGCAGCTCCACCGCGATGCCGGTATCGGCGGTGAAGGCCTCGACGGCGGTCGTGTAGGCCGCGGTTTCGGCGTCGCCGGACGAGGCGATCAGGAGCGTGAGGCCGCCTCCGGATCCGGAGGCGGCGGCGTTCCCGGAGTCGTCCATCGAGTTGGATCCGCAGGCTGCCAGCGTTGCGGTGATTGCGGCGGCGATGGTGTAGGTGCCGAAGGTACGGCGAGTGATCTTCATGTTCTCTCCTTTGAGGTGTCCCGGGCGGGGGATGGTGGGTTGATGTGGGCTTGGTAGGTATGGGGCGGTGGACTCAGAGTGCGCGGGCGACCACGGCGCCGGCGGCCGCCGCCCACGCCTGTGGCCGGCAGGAGGCCGGGTAGGGGACCGGGGCGCCGTCGTCGGCCGACGTCCCGGAGAACAGCTCGGGCATGCGGAACCCGAAGCAGGGCGCCGCCGTCAGTAGGGCCTCGGCGAGCGTGCGCGCCTGGGAGGTGAAGCCGTCGCGCAGCAGGCCGTCGATGGCGATGGCGGTGTCATGGGTCCACACCGATCCGCCGTGGTAGCTCAACGGCCAGTAGCCGGCCATGGTGGAGGCCAGGGTGCGCACGCCATAGCCGGAGTTGAGTTCCGGGGAGACCAGCAGCTCGGCCACCCGACGCGACTGTGCCCGGTCCAGGATGCCGGTTCCCAACAGGTGGCCGATGTTGCTTGCGAGAGAGTCGACCTGCTGCTTGCGTGCATCCAGGGCGATGACGGGGTAGCCGTCGGCGGTGTCCCCGCGCCAGAAGGCCTCCGCGAAGCGCTCCCGCAGCGCGGCGGCCCAGGTGGTTGCCGTCGCCGCCAGGACCGCGTCGTCGCCGTTGCCGAAGTCACGCAGCAGCTCCGCCCCGGCCAGCGCCGCGGCATGGGCGTAGGCCTGCACCTCCACGAGCGCGATCGGCCCCTGCGCGATGCGGCCGTCGGCGAACTGAATGGAGTCGCCGGAGTCCTTCCAACCCTGGTTGGCCAGGCCCCTTCCGGTGCCGTCCACATACTCGATGAAGCCGTCGTCGTCGGTGTCGGCGCAGGTGGTCAACCAGGACAGTGCCCGGCGCAGGGGGTCCAGTAGTTCGCGCACGACGGGCTCGGCCAAACCCGCGCGGCGGGCGTCGGTCAGCGTGAGGATCCACAGCTCGGTGGCGTCGATCGTCCCGTAGTAGAGCGGCGGCAGGACCGTGTCGGCATCGACCGCGTTCGCCTCCCGGCGCAGCTCGTGCATGATCTTCCCGGGCTGTTCGGCGGTGTCGACGTCGTACCTGCGCCCCTGCAGGTCCGCGAGGGTGCGCAGCGTGCCCTCCGCCAGGGCCAGGGACCAGGGGTCGGCGGCTTCCAGCAGCAAGCGTGAGGTCCACAGCGAGTCCCGGCCGAACAGGGTCAGGAACCAGGGTGCGCCCGCGGCGGCGAAGGGCTGGGTCGGTGTGGCGCGGCGGGCCAGCAGCAGGTGGTCCAGGTCATCCAGGGCGACCTCCAGCCAGGCGGCTGCGCGCGCATCAGGTGTTCCACGGCGCTTGCGGGCCGGCAGGGCGGGGGCGGGCTGGACGACGGCGTCGTCGTCGGATGCGGTCAGGGACCAGGACGCGGTGAAGGGGATATCGGCGGCGACCGAGACGTCCCAGTGCAGACGCAGGCGCGTGCCTACGGTTTCCAGACGTGCCTCGGGGGCGTTGACGACGGCGCGCACCTGGCCGCGGCGGACCGAGGCGGTGTCTCCGCCGGCGACGGTCCAGGGAAGGTCGCTCAGACGCTCACCGCCCTTGATCATGGCGAGGGGGGACAGGTCGGCGGCCAGCTCGAGAGTGAGGGTCGTGGATACGGGTCGGTCCTGGGCGATCCGCACAGTCAGTGTCTCGGTGAGGACGGTGCCGTCGTCGGCGGGGACGAGCGTGCGATCGGTGGTGATGATGCTGCGGGGATCGGCCCCGCCGCGGTCGAGGCCGCGGGCGAGGGCGCGATGGCGTGAGGCCGCGGCACCGCACCGCTCGACGCTCAGGTGTTCCAGCGCGGAGCCCGTTACGGACAGCGCGCGCAGGCGCAGTGCGCGCACATCCGACTGGTAGACCCCCTGTACGGGCGCATCGCCCATGGAACCGTCGGGCGCGGCGATCGCCTGTGCCGGGGCGTTGACGATCACGACCTGCTCATGGAGGAGAGGTTGGAGCTGGGTCATGACGGTCCTCGACTTCATCGGCGCTGACGCGAACGTCGCCAGCATAAGCAAGATTATTTTAACGATCAAGTCCTTGGTAGCACTACATTTGATCGTTATAAGACAGGACCTGTTCTCCGGTATGAAGTAAGCTGTGGCGGGGCGAGACGCCCGCAACATCATGGGGGTGGAGAGGCATGGCGGCCAGGGCCGTGACCATTCAGGAGGTGGCGCGCCGCGCCGGCGTCTCACCGCAGACCGTGTCCAACGTCCTGAACAATCCCGAGCGCGTCCGTCCGGCCACCGCCCGCAAGGTGCATGCCGCGGTCGACGAGCTCGGCTACCGCGCCGATGCCGCCGCCCGCCGTCTGCGCACTCGTCGCTCCGACACCATTGGGCTGCGCCTCGCCCCGCTGCCGGCGGGGATATCCGGCGCCATCCTCGATGTCTTCCTCCACGAGATCACGATGCGCGCCGCCCAACTGGGGCTGCGCATCCTGCTGTACACCGCCGCCGATCGCGACGACGAGATCACCAGACTGCGCGAGCTGGTCGCCTCCGGGGACATCGACGGTGTCATCCTCACTGACACGCAGGCGGGTGATCCGCGCCCCGCCTGGCTGCGCGACAGGGGCGTGCCATGTGTGTCCTTCGGCAGACCGTGGGGTGAAGAGGAGGCGGCCGAGCACCCGTGGGTCGACGTGGACGGCGCTGCCGGTACTCGCGCCGCCGCCGAATACCTCATCGACACCGGTGCGACGAGGATTGGTTTTCTCGGCTGGCCGGACTCGGCGGGTCAGGGCGTGTCTCGATGCGCCGGGTGGCGCGACGCCGTCCTGGAGGGCGGGTTGATGAACGCCAGCGACGCCGACGAGCTCGTGACCACCTGCCCCGACAACGTCGCGGATGCCATGCGTGCCGCGACGCAACTACTTACACGCCATACCGACATCGATGGACTGGTCTGCGCCTCGGATTCGTTGGCCTTCGGGGCGCTCCTCGCCGTCGGGCCGAAAGTGCGCGTGATCGGCTTCGACAACACCCCCGTGGCGCGTGCCGTCGGCCTATCCAGCGTGGATCAACGCATCGACCTCGTCGCGCAGGCCGTTCTCGACCTGCTGGTCAAGGACGGCCGGGTCGTCGCGCAGGCAGCCGGCAGTCGGGTCATCACCCCCGAGCTGCGAGTGCGCAGCGCCGTCATCCAGGACCCGAGCGTGCTCGGGAGCGATGCCTGAGCGCGGCAGGTCAGCAGCAGCCGGCGGAGACGTTGCTCTCGTCGAAGTCGGCCCGGGCCCGCCACCACTGGCGCGCACTCATCGGTGCGTGGTCGGGGTGCTCGCGCCGATGCCGTTCGACGTAGCGGTCGTAGGCCGACTCGCCCGTGAAGTCGCGCCACAACCCGCGCGCTCGGGCCAGGCCCGCGCGAATCCGACGTGCCCGCCGCGCCGCGGAACGCATCCGCGGCGCGGCGGACGCCGTCGTGCCGACGGCCTCGGCCGCCTCGGCGGTCACTTCGGCCATCTCAGCGGTCCTGGGTGTCCGCGTCGTCCGCCTTGGCGGAGCGGCCCGGAATCAGCGCCGGGTCGCCGACGAGCGCGTACTCGTTGACGAGCTTCTTCTCCAGCGGGCTGGCGATCAGGTGCTCGGGGGCGTAGAAGTTCGACTCCTGATACGGATCCTCGGAGGTGGTGGTGTCGCCCGCGCGCACGGCCCGCACCATGGTGATGGCCGCACACAGCATGACGAAGGCGACGAGCACGAGGAACACGACCGACAGCGTCCCCTGGATCATGGTGTTGCGAATAATGGCTCGCTGCACGCTGATCGCCTCCGCGTCGGTGAGCGTGGGCAGCAGCGCCCGTGCATTGCGCCATTGCTGGAAGTAGCCCACCTGCGGATCGGTGGAGAAGATCTTCTGCCACGACGCCGTGAAGGTGACGGCCGTGTCGAAGACCAGCGGGATCGCGGGAATCCACGCGTACTTCAGCCGCCCCTTGCGCACCGTCATCACCAGGCACAGCAGCAGGGCGATGGCCGCGATGAGCTGATTGGCGATGCCGAACAGCGGGTAGAGCGTCTGAATGCCGCCGCGCGGGTCGGTCACGCCCATGAGCAGCAGCGAACCCCAGGCCGCCACGACGACGCCGGTGGTCGCCCACGCCCCCACGTGCCAGGACGGGTCGCGGAACTTCGGCCAGATGTTGCCCAGGGCGTCACCGAGCTGGAAGCGCGCCACGCGAGTGACGGCGTCGACGGCGGAGAGGATGAACAGCGCCTCGAACATGATGGCGAAGTGGTACCAGAAGCCCATCATCGTCCGGCCGCCGCCGATCTGGTGGAGGATGTGCGACATGCCCACGCTCAGCGTGGGGGCGCCGCCGGTGCGGGAGATGATGCTCGGCTCGCCGACGTCGGAGGCCACCTGCTCCAGCGCCTCGGCCCCCGTGTACGTCTTCGGATTTCCGTCCTCGTCCCAGGAGTCCCACACCGGAACGAGCGAGTCCCCGTGGGCGTCGGTCACCCCGAGGTTGGCGACGGCCGCTGCCGCCACCTCCTCGCGGTTGGAGGCGGTGGCGACGACGTCGTCGCCGGCGAGTGCGTTCATGGTGGCGGCGGAGGTGTTCATGGAGAAGTAGATGCCCGGGCTCAGAGAGACCGCGGCCGCCAGGGCCATGATCGCGACGAAGGACTCCATGAGCATGCCGCCGTAACCGATCATGCGGACCTGGCTCTCCTTCTGAATCATCTTCGGGCTGGTGCCGGAGGACACGGTGGCGTGCATGCCGGACAGGGCGCCGCAGGCGATGGTGATGAACAGGAAGGGGAAGAGCTTGCCGGCGAATACGGGGCCGTCGGTGTTCAGGGCGAACTCGGAGACGGCGGCCATCTCGACCACGGGCCGCACAATGATGATGCCGGCGGCCAGGACCGCGATGGTGCCGACCTTCATGAAGGTGGACAGGTAGTCGCGCGGGGTGAGCAGCACCCACACGGGCAGGACGGCGGCGAGGAAGCCGTAGACGATCATGCACCACACCAGGGTGGTGGGCGACAGGTGCAGGTACTGGCCGAAGGAGGACTCCGCGACCCAGCGCCCGGAGATGATGACGCCGATGAGTACGGCGAAGCCGACGAGCGAGACCTGGGTGATGCGGCCGGGCTGGACGAAGCGCAGCCACAGGCCCATGCAGATGGCGATCGGGATGGTGCAGCCGACGGAGAAGACGCCCCAGGGGGACTCGGCGAGCGCGTTGACGCACACCATGGCCAGCACGGCCAGCACGATCATCAGCATGACCAGGACGATGACGGTGGCCACGGTGCCGCCGACCCGACCGATCTCGTCGGTCGCCATCTGCCCCAGGGAGCGGCCGCCGCGGCGCATGGAGAAGAACAGCACCAGCATATCCTGAACCGCGCCGGCGACGACGACGCCGAGGATGATCCACAGCGTGCCCGGCAGGTAGCCCATCTGGGCGGCCAGGACGGGGCCCACCAGCGGGCCCGCGCCGGCGATGGCGGCGAAGTGGTGGCCGTAGAGGACTACGCGGTGGGTCGGATCGAAGTCGCGGCCGTTGTTGATGCGCTCGGCCGGGGTGGCGTTGGTGTCGTCGGGCCGCATGATGGTGCGCTGGATGTACAGGGCGTAGAAGCGGTAGCCGATGGCGTAGGTGCAGATCGCGGTGACCACGAACCAGATGGTGTTGACGTTCTCGCCGCGTGCGACGGCGAGCATCCACCAGCCCAGCACGCCCAGGGCCGTGATGGCGACCCACAGGGCGATCTTCTTCGGGGTCCACTTGGTATGCGGCTTTATGCCTACGGGCACGCCCTGACGGTTGCGGATGATCAGGCGCTCTTCGTCGGGGGAGTAGGAGGGACGGGCGGGAGCTATGTCGGTTTCCATGCAGTCTCTCATCATCGAGGAGGGGATAAACGAACGTCGGGCCGGGGAGGGCCCGTACTCGGGCAGCTTAGTTCTCACATAAGTGACCGGACAATTACCGTCACGTGCTGTCACGATATCCGTTGCCGCCGACGTGTCGGGAATCCTCATGGGTCTCCGGCTAGCCTGACCCCGTGCCAGACCTACTCGCCTCCGTCGTCGACGTGCTCGCCTCCGCGCCGATCCTGACCGTCTTCCTGGTGATCGGGGTGGGCACCGCCGTCGGGCAGATCCCCTTCGGGCCGATCCGCTTCGGGGCCGCCGGAGCACTGTTCGTCGGCCTCGCCGTCGGCGCCCTGGATCCGAGCCTGGGGGAGAACCTGATCCTGCTGCGCAGCCTGGGCCTGGGACTGTTCTGCTACACCGTCGGCATCGGGGCCGGCAACACCTTCTTCCGCAACCTGCGGCGCCAGCTGCCGCTCATGGCCCTGTGCGTGCTGGCGCTCGTGCTCGCCGGCGGCGCCGGGGCGGTGTACGCCCGCCTGACCGGCATCAGCCCGGCCATGGACGCGGGCGCTTACGCGGGGGCCCTGACCAGCCCGGTCCTGGACTCCGCGATCGAGGCCGCCGGCACCCAGGAGCCCGCCGTCGGTTACGCCCTGGCCTACCCGGTCGGCGTCGCCGTCGCCATCCTCATCGTCGCCATGGTCATCGGCCGCGACTGGCCCGGGCGCCGCGACCCCCGCCCCGCCTCGGCCGACGGCCTGGAGGCCACCAGCGTGTTCCTGCTGCGCCGCGTCGCCCTGAGCGAGCTGGAGGCCTTCCAGCGCAACCGCATCCGCATCTCCTACCTGGAACGCGACGGCGCCACCCGCGTCGTCTCCCCCGACGAGGAGCTGCTGCCCGGCGACAAGGTGGTGATCGTCGGCGCCCCGACCGCCCTGGAGGACGCCATTCATGAGCTCGGCACCGGCTACGACCGCTGCCTGGCCAAGGACCGCACCGTGGTCGACTACCGGCGCCTGACCGTCTCCTCCACCCGCGTGGCGGGACGCACCATCGGCGAACTCGACATGCACGGCCGCTTCCAGGGCGTCATCACCCGCGTGCGCCGTGGCGACCTGGACCTGCTCGCCAACGACGACCTGGTGCTCGAACTCGGCGACCGGGTGCTGGCCGTGGTGCCATCCGGGGATCTGGAGCGGGCCGCCGACTACTTCGGCGACTCCGAGAAGTCCATCGCCCAGATCGACGCCTTCTCCGTCGGGGTGGGAATGGCCCTGGGCGTACTCGCGGGGCTGGTCGCCATCCCGCTGCCCGGCGGCATCACCCTGCGGCTGGGTGTGGCCGCGGGGCCGCTCGTGGTCGGCATGGTGCTGGGTCGTCTGGGCCGCACCGGTCCCTTCATCTGGCAGCTGCCGCACGCCGCCAACGCCACCATCCGTCAGCTCGGGCTGCTGTTCTTCCTGGCCGCCATCGGCCTGGCCTCCGGCCAGGACTTCGCCGCCTCCGCCTTCTCGATGACGGGGCTGGCGGTAGGTGGCCTGGCCGCGCTCGTCGTGGGGGTGGGCGCGGTGGTGCTGTTGGCGGGCGCCCGCCGGGTGGGGTTGAGCGCACCGCGCGCGGCCGGCGGCCTGGCGGGGCTCGTGGGCCAGCCCGCCATCCTCGCCTTCGCCCTGTCCAAGCGTGACGACGAGCGGGTGGAGGCCGGCTACGCCACTCTGTTCGCCCTGGCGATCGTGGTGAAGATCGTCATGGTGCAGGTGCTTGTGGCGGTGTAGGGGCGGCCGGGGGCCGGGAAGTACGTGGAACTTCCCGCATAAACGTACGTGGTGGCTTCCGTACAATCGCCGGCTCATGCCGCGGGCGTCTTGGCCCCGGGCACGGCTCGCACCGCTCAGCCCAGCGCCGCCAACACCACGGCGGCCGAGCGGGCAGCGGCCTCATCGGCGCCGATGTGGAAGTCCTGGCCGGCCTCCGGGCCGCACAGGTCCGAGACGCCGCGGATTGAGGCGAAGGGGATGGCCGCGGCGTGTGCCACCTGGGCCAGGGCGGTCGATTCCATATCGGTGCTGACTGCCTGCGGGAAGCGCTCGCGGGTGTCCTTCACGTTCGCGGCGGTGACGAAGGAGCCGCCCGCGAGCATCTGCCCCACGTGGATGTGGGCGGATCCGGCGGCCGGCGTGGCGGCGTGCAGGGCGTCTGCGGCCGCTCCGGCGCGTGCCACCAGACCCGGATCGCCGGTGAAGGTGGCCGGCTGCCCCGGGGTTTGGCCCGGTGCATAGCCGAAGGCGGTGGCATCCACATCCGTGTAGGCCAGCTCGGTAGACACGCACACGTCCCCAACCTCGACCTCCCGACCCAGGCCGCCGGTAGTGCCCGCGGAGACGATGAGCTCCGGGGCCACCTGCGTGAGCACCGTCGCCAGGGCGCTCGCGGATGCCACCAGTCCGATGCCCGAGCGCACCAGGAGCAACTCGCGCGCTCCCCCCAGGTCCAGCGGCCAGGCCTCGGCACCGCCCGGAAGACGCGGGGCGGTCGCGTCAACAAGCCGCGGCAGACGATCCAGGAAGGGCTGGGCCTCCTCCGGCATCGCCACCACGACCACGGCGGCCACTCGACGGCGGATCGACTGCGGCACATGACTCGGAATCGCGCTCATACCCTGAGCTTAGGCCTCCCGATCGGGCCAGTAGCCCAGGCGTTGCGCTACGGGTCGCACCAGTTCGACGGTCTGATGCGTGAGTACTTGGCGTGAGGTCAACCGCAGCGGCGTGTAGCCGTGCGCGACGAGCCATTGGTCGCGATGGCGGTCGTGCTCCCAGTCGGCCCGCTGGCTATGGAACTCGTGCCCGTCGGTCTCGATGTCTATCCGCCCCAGCAGCAAATCCAACTCTCCTATGGGCACCTCTACCCCCACCTCTGGTGTGGCGCCCGCCTCCTCAAGTTCGTAGCGCGCAATGGTCTCCAGCAGCGAGCGTGCCTTGGGGTTGGCCCGGTCCAGCAGCCGGCGCAGTGGGCCATTGCGGTTGCCGTGCAATCTGGCGCGAAGCTGATCCTTGGTGACCAGGCCGCCCCGTAGAGCCGCATCCAGGGCGATCAGCGCGTCCAGCGGCCCCGCGCACCGCATGAAGGTGATCAGCACGGTTTCCGCATCGGCGTAGGGCGAGCCGAGCGGGTCAACGTAAAGGTCGGGGATGTGATGACAGGTGGTGCGCAGCGGAGCCGCCCGCGGCGTGGTGGACACCAGCACATGTACGTTGGGGCCGGGGGTGTCCTGAGTGGGGAGCCCACAGGCGACGACACCATGGGCACAGCCAATTAGTCCACCCATCTGCCGGGCGACAATGACTTCCCGCTTCGTCCCGGGAAGGGCGATGACTCGCCTCGGATGCTCCTGGACCACGCCCTGCTCCACCATGCGCGCGAGTGTGCGCCGAGCGGTGCGGTCGGCGGAGAGGTAGCGCGCCCGGGCAGCGCCGTGCGCCGCCGCCAGCACCCGCAGGATCTGGTCCCGCCTGTTCGCATACCCCATGGAGTGAGCATCGACTGGGCAGGCGCTGCCGACAATGCCGAATACCCAGTCTGTGGATAACGTGTTGCGGAAAGTGATTTATCCACAAGGCGGGCCGGCTCACGCTATAGACACCCCAATTAAGGCCTGTCGCACACACGTCGGTTGCATGGGCCCCGCCGGGTGCTGGCTTGGATGTCAGCGGGTGTTCGTGAGCTCAGAAATGTCCATCGGTGACCACTTTGGCAGAAACGATCCAGTAGTCTCCAACAGAGACTAGCTCAAACCCTTGCAACTACGCCGGTTCCGGTCGCGCCGGCATGCCGGTCAACGTCAAAGTGGTCACCGATGGACACTTTCCGCCGCACGCTAACTGGCGAACACGGTCTCCCACTGATCGCGCTTGTCCAGGAAGCCGCGGACCGCCTCCTGGGCGGCCTCCAGCGAGTGGTGGGCGCCCCAACCGCACTGGACCTCATTGGCGGCCGGCACTTCCGTCGCCTCAAGGATGTCGCGGAACGTCGCCTCGAGCAGTGGCAGGAACTCCTCCGGCTCCAAGCCCAGGGTCAGCGCGTAGAAACCGGTCTGGCATCCCATCGGCCCCCAGTCGATCAGCCGGTCGGTGTGGTTGCGCATGAGTTCGGCGGTCAGGTGTTCGATCGAGTGCACGGCCCGCATCTCCAGGTGCTCCCGGTTGGGCTGGCAGAAGCGCACATCATATTTGACCAGCTCGTCACCGCCAGGGAGCCGCTTGCGGTCCGCGATACGCACGAACGGCGCCGCCACCTTGGTGTGGTCGAGGTTGAAGGACTCCACGTTCATACGGTGCTTGGTCATGACTTCAGGCTAGCCGCATTCCGGGCAAGAATGGCGACATGAGTCTGCCCCTCGCCCGCATCGTGGTCGGCCCCGCCGACGCCCCAACCCTCATCCTCCTCCACGGCATCACCGGCTCCGCCATCTCCCAGGCGGACGCCATCGACCACTGGGTGGCCCGGGGCTACCGGGTGGTCGCTGCCGACGCCCGCGGCCACGGCCTGTCCCCGCGCTGGACGCCGGCGCAGCTGGCCCGGGCCGGGGACGTGCTCGTCGATGACGTGATCGACCTCCTGGAGGAACTGTGTCCGACTCCCTCCGCCGCCTCGGGTGAGGTCGGTAGGGAGCCGAGTCCGTCGCTTCCCACCGGGGCCGGGGCCGGGAGCCTCGCCGGCGGTCGGGCCGGATCAGTGCCCGCCGACCCAGGTCGCCGGCCGGTCCTGATCGGTCATTCCATGGGGGCGGCCACCGCCATGGTGGTGGCCCTCCGGCACCCGGAGTTGGTCTCCGGGGCCGTGCTGTTGGATCCCGCGCGGTATGGCAGTCGCACGCCGCAGGAGCTGCTGGAGCGGGGCGCCGCCCGCAAGCGTGCCCGCGCGGTCGATCTTTCCGACCTGCCCGGTGCCGTGGCCCGCGCCCTGGCCGACCCGGAGATGCCCGTCGCCGAGGCCGTCGCCGGCGTGTGGGCGAGCCAGCGGGTCGACCCGGCGCTGCTGGACACCGGCGTGGTCGCGCCACCGGTGCCATGGGAGGAGGCAATGGCGGCACTGACGGTGCCCACACTCCTGGTCACCGGCGACCGCCCCGGCTCGGCCCGCGTGGGTCCCGCGGGCCTGGACCTTCTCGACCGCATCGCCAACCCACACGTCGAGACCGCGCTCGTACCCGGCGCGGGCCATGACGTGCGCCGCACCCGCCCCGATGGCTTCTGGGCGGCCGTGGACCCCTGGCTGGAGCGGCTGCTGCGCTGAACCCCGGAGCGGCGGCATTCCTCCCCCGACGATGCGTGGACACGCCGTGCGCAGACAAGCAGGCGAGGTGTTCGCCTCGCGCGGTCGGGAGGTTTGCGGTGGCCGGGCTCACGGGGGAGGTTGGTCGCGCGCTCGCCTCGCGCGGTCGGGAGGTTTGCGGTCCGGTTACCAATGCCGTGGGCGGTAGCCGCTTCGGGCATTTGCGCCGCGCATCACATAGGCTTTCCCTACCCGGCAAAGACGTCGGGGACACCCCCGGACACCGGCACCGGGTGCCACGAGGAGGAGCTATGCCCGCGCGCACGCGTCCCGCCGCCAATCGTCCGCGCCCCGGCGCCCCCGATCGCCTCGAGCCGCTCAACCGCAGGCAGATCATCGGCATACTCATCGGCATCACCGTATTCGTGGCGCCGTTCCTCGTCGACGTCCCAGACCTGGACCCCCTGGGCGAGCGGATGCTGTCAATCTTCCTGCTTGCCATCGTCTTCTGGGTCAGCGAGGCGATCCCGCTGGTGGCCACCGCCGTCCTGGTGATCGGACTGGAGGTGCTGCTGATCTCGGACCAGGCCGTCCTGCCCGTCCCCGCGGACGCCACCGCCTACTCCTCCTTCTTCGCGGCCCTGGCCAACCCCGTGATTGTGCTGTTCCTGGGCGGTTTCCTCATCGCCGACGGCGCCGAGAAGTTCCACCTGGACAAGAACCTCGCCGCCGTGTTGATCAAGCCCTTCACCGGTTCCGCGCGCCGCACCGTGCTGGGGCTCATGATCATTACCGCGGTGCTGAGCATGTTCATGTCGAACACGGCCACCACCGCCACCATGTTCGCCGTGGTCATCCCGGTGCTCGGCGCCCTCCCCGAGGGCCGCCCCCGCACCGGCCTGGCGCTGTCCATCCCGGTGGCGGCGAATGTGGGCGGCATGGGCACGCCCGTGGGCACACCCCCAAACGCCATCGCCCTGGGCGCCCTGGCGGAGGCCGGCCACGCGGTCAGCTTCCTGGACTGGATGATGATGTCGATCCCGCTGATGCTGGTCATCCTGCTGGGCGCCTGGCTGCTGATCTGCGCCGTGTTCCTGCCCGGCGGGCTCGCCGTAAAGCTGGACATGCGGGCCGAGTGGTACACCGACCGCCGCGCGGTCATGTTCTACGTGATCGCCGCCGTGACCATCCTGGCCTGGATGACCGAGTCCCTACACGGCCTGAGCGCCAACGTGATCGGCTTCATGGCGATCGTGGCCATGCTGGTGACCCGGGTGATGACCGGCAAGGACCTGGCCGGGCTGTCCTGGGATGTGTTGTGGCTGGTGGCCGGCGGCATCGCGCTGGGTGACGGTGTGGGCGCCACCGGCCTGGACGTGTGGATCCTCAACCTGTTCAACTGGACCTCCATGCCGGCCCTCGCGGTGGTGGTGCTCATGGGCGCGCTGGGCCTGGCCCTGTCCAACGTCATCTCCAACTCCGCGGCCTGCAACCTGCTGGTGCCGCTGGCCATGGGCCTGGCCACGAGCGTCGGCGGCCTGGAGCCGGTCACCATCGCCGTGGTGCTGGCGCTGGCCTGCTCGCTGGGCATGAGCCTGCCGATCTCCACCCCGCCCAACGCGATCGCCTACGCCACCGGGGAGATCGCCACCGGCGACATGGCCAAGATCGGCCTGATCGTCGGCATCGCCGGCACGGCGGTGCTGGTGCTGCTGATGCCGACGCTGTGGTCGGCGATGGGGATGCTATGAGCATCGCGCCCCCGTCCGACGCCACGCCCGCCATCGACGCCGACGATCGGCTGGTCGTGGCCGTGGTCTCCCCGACGTCGCTGGGCACCCAGGCCGCCCATGAGGTCACGCCGGCGGTGCGGGCGCTGGCCGACGTCGTGCGCGTGCGGACCCTGGCGGAGCTGTTCCGATGGGCGAGTACCGGCCGCTCCGACGCCGCCCAGGCCTCGCCCCCCACCGCGAGCGCTGCCGCGCTCGCCGCGCCCGACTCCTCCGCGTTCGCGGCCCCGGCTGTAGCGCCGGCGCCGGTGGCCCTGATCATCGCCACCGACGAGGTCGGCAGTCTCGACGACGTCGCCGCCGCCGTCGCCCACTACCCCGCCCTGGCCGCCGCCCGGCTGGTGCTGCTGACCGAGCGGGCCGAACTGCACGACCTGGGCCGCGCCATCGACGAGGACCTGGTGCGCGAGGTCATCGCCGTGCCCTGGACGCCGGGTGCCATCGGCGAGCGGGCCCGGGCGCAGATCCGCCGCTGGATGCGCGACCGCCTGCCCGACGACGACCCCCGTCGTCTGCGCGACGGCGACGGGTTGGACCACTCCCCGCTGCTGGAGGCACTCACCCACCACTCCGACGCCCTGACCGCCGAGCTCATCGCCGCCTGCGAGCAGGTCCTCGGTCCCCGCCCGCGCCTGCAGCTGCCGGCCGGGGTGCGGCTGACCCACCAGGGGCAGGCCGTCGACGGCGTCTACGTGGTGGTCCGCGGATCGGTGGCGCTGACCCGGCACACCCGGGTCGGCGAGGTCACCCTTCATCACGCCACCACCGGCCGCATCATCGGCCTGGTGTCGCTGGCCAGCCACGGGCGCGCCTTCGTCACCGCTACGACCACCACCGACGTCGAACTCATCCTGCTGTCCATCGAGCAGCTGGACCGGGCGCTGCGGGAGAACCCGGTCACCGAGCAGGTGCTCGCGGCGCTGATTATCCGCTCCCTGACGAAGCGGCTGGAGCGCTCGGAGGTCTTGCAGGTGGAGAAGATCGAGCTGGCGGCGGCGCTGGACGCCGAGCGGATCCAGGTGCAGGAGACCCTCACCGCGCTGGAACAGGCCCGCCTGGAGCTGTTGGCGCAGGAGCGCTTCGCCACCCTGGGGGAGTTGGCGGCCGGGGTCGCCCACGAGTTGAACAACCCCGTGGCCGCGCTCGAGCGCGCCGGCGACCACCTGAGCGCGGACCTGGCCGCCGTGCTGGCCACCCACCCCGACGGCGAGCTCATCGCGACCGTGGCCGCCGACGCGCGCACTCGACCGGCCGCCTCCACGCGCACCGAGCGCGCCGCCCGCAAACGACTGGAGCAGGTGGTCGGGGATCGGGAACTGGCCCGCAGGCTGGTGGCGGCCGGCATCGACGCCGACGGCGATCCCCACACCGCCCGCGCGCTGGCCGCCGACCCCGCTCGCCTGGCCACCGTCGAGGCGGCCGCCGCCATCGGCCGCGCCGAACGAAACATGCGCCTGGCCACCGACCGCATCAGCGGCCTCGTTGCCAGCCTGTCCACCTATGTGCGCCCCGACGGGGAGGACATGGTCGATGTGGACCTGCGGGAAGTGGTTGAGGACGCCCTGCGGCTGACCGCGCACCGGCTGGAGGGGGTGGAGATCGAGCGCGATTACCCGGCCGACCCGGGCGCGCTGCCGGCGGTGCCCGGCCACGCCGGCGAACTGGTACAGGTGTGGACCAATATTCTCGCCAACGCCGCCGACGCCCTGGCCGCCCAGGCGAAGGCGGACGCCGCGGCCGGCCGGAAGACGCGCCCGGGCCGCGTGAGGGTACGCATCGCGCCGACGGCAGGCGGGGTGCGGGTGCAGGTGCAGGACAACGGGCCGGGCATCGACCCGGACGTCCTGCCGCGCATCTTCGAACCCCGCTTCACCACCAAGCACGGCCAGGTGCGCTTCGGGCTGGGGCTGGGCATGGGACTGGCCAAGAGCGTGGTGGACGCCCACCGCGGTTCGATCAAGGTCGACTCCGAGCCCGGCCGTACCCGGGTCACCGTGGTGCTGCCCGCCCACCCGACCGTGACGGCCGCGGGTCTCCTGCCCGAGAGCCCACCGGGACCGCCGCCGCGACCGCACCAGGCCGACAGACGCCCGGACCGGAAGAAGCCGCGTAAACCGGCGCGCAAGCATTCACGCTCCCCGAAGGAGAAGCCATGAAACTCGCCATCCTGGTCGTTGAGGACGAGCCGGAGGTCCGGGACGCCGTCGTCGGGGATCTGGCCCCCTTTGCCGCCACGGTGCGCATCGAGCCGGCCGAGGACGTCGCCGACGCCTGGGAGGCGGTCGGCGACATCGACGACGACGGCGACCTGCTCGCCCTGGTCCTGGCCGACCATCGCATGCCCGGCCGCAGCGGCGTCGACATGCTGGTGGAGATGAACACCGATGCGCGCACCGCCGCCGCCCGCAAGGTGCTGGTCACCGGGCAGGCCGACCAGGCCGACACCATCCGTGCCGTCAACGACGCCGGGCTGGACCACTACATCGCCAAGCCCTGGGACCCGGCCCGGCTGCAGCAGGTGGTGCGCGACCAACTCACCGACTTCGTGCTGGAGACCGGCATCGACCCACTGCCGCACCTGCGCGCCCTCGACCGGGTGCGGGCCCTGGAGGCGTTGCGCTGACGCAGCCCGGTGAGGCTGTGATGGCTCCGTGACTGGGGGGTTGCCTGGGCGGCCGCCGCGTCGGGGGCGCCGGGGGAGGGCGCCGTGTCAGGATTGGCACATGAGTGAGGTAAGCCGAGCCGCATCGGGCCGCACCCAGGGCGAGTCCATAGCCGTTGTCATCGCCGTGCTCGTCGTCGTCTGTGCCGGCATGTACTACATCGGGTCGCTTTTCGGGCCCGCCTTCTTTGCGCTGACCCTGGTCATCACCGTGCGCCCCCTGGTCACCTGGGCCACGCGCCACCGCGTGCCACGCCCGGTGTCGGCCCTGATCGCCATCCTGATCATCTTCGCCTTCGTCATCGGTCTGTTCGCGGCCCTGGCCGTCGCCATCCTGCAGCTGATCGACACCTTGCCCGAGTACTCGGCGCAGTTCGCCGCGATCTGGGACAACATACGCGCCCTGCTGGAGCGTGTGGGCGTGGACGAGACGGCCCTGATTGACCAGGTGTCGGAGTCCATGGACACCAGCCGAATCGTCTCGTTGGCCCAGAGCCTGCTCGGACAGGTCACCAGCGCCGGTTCCGTGCTCAGCGTCATGGGGCTGACGGTCGTCTTCCTGATGTTCGACACCTCCCGCATCGAGGTGCGGTCCCGCGCCCTGAGCCGCCTGCGCCCCGGCATCGCCGATGCGCTCAATGGCTTCGCGGGCTCGGTGCGCTCCTACTGGCTGGTGTCCACCATCTTCGGCCTGATCGTGGCGGTGCTCGACGTCATCGCGCTGTGGATCCTGAATGTGCCGATGGCCGTGACCTGGGGCGTGGTCTCCTTCATCACCAACTACATCCCCAACATCGGCTTCCTTTTGGGCGTGATTCCGCCGGCACTGATCGCGCTGGTCGCCTCCGGGCCGTGGACGGCCTTGTGGGTGGTGGTGGCCTACTGCGTGCTGAACTTCGTCATCCAGTCGCTGATCCAGCCGAAGTTCACCGGCGACGCGGTCGGCCTGAACACGACGACGACGTTCCTGTCCCTGCTGTTCTGGAGCCAGGTCATCGGGGCGCTCGGCACGATCCTGGCGGTGCCGCTGACCTTGTTCGTAAAGGCGCTGCTGGTGGACTCGGACCCGCGCTCGCGGTGGATCAACGTGTTCTTGGCGGCCGGCGACGCGGATATCGACGACGGTGCGGCGCGTGCGGAAGTCGGTGAGGAGCCTGCTGGCGGTGACGCCGGGCCTGCCGACGGCGACTCGGAGCCGGAGGGCGGTGCCCGGCCGGCAGCGGCCGAGGGTGCCGCCGGCTCCTGATTCCCATGGTTTTCACAGGTTCACCGCGGTGGGCTTTCAGACGTGGGGGGTTATATGGGCTGTGCCGCCGGACGAGGCGGGCCGCGAGGGTTGGGGAACCCGATGACCGGTCCGGTTCGAGGCCGCCCCGGGTACTAGGGAGCTCGGGTCGGACGCTCCGGCGAAGGAGGGCGCTCCCCCGGATGTGGGAACCCGGGCGCGGAGCCCCTCACTGACGAAGGCCCTCGGGCCGGGTCCACCCCGGTCCGAGGGCCTCGCCATCTTCGGGTTATCGGAGCGAATGTGTGTGGTTCTGGCGTGGTGCTTTTGGCCGGCGTGTCGCGGGGGCCTGGCGTCAACCTCCCCGGTTTGGACCGGGTTCCTTCAGCTGGGCCGCGTTCCTGCGCTTGGACCGTCTGGGAGTGCGTTTAGGGCGGTCCATACTGACGCAGGCGCCTCTCACCGCTCGGCGTGACCGTGAATGAACGGCGTGAGTCGGCCCAGCACCCCGTCAACATGCGGCGCCTCCAAGTGCACGTGGGAGAAGCCCGCGTGGTTGATTGTGTCGGCCGTGTCCCGGCACGGGTCGCATCCGTGATCAAGCAGGCGGGTGATCGAGCTTGCGAACCTCTGGATGCGGCGAGCAGTCGACCCGGGCGCGGCGGCCACGTGCTCGTAGAACACCAGCACGCCCCCGGGGCGCAGCACCCTGACGGTCTCGGTCAGGGCGAGCTCCGGGTCGGACACCGAGCACAGAACGGTGGAACAGATGACCGCGTCGACGCTGGCGTCCTCCACGGGTATCCGCTCTGCGGGTGCCGTCAGCAACTGAGAGCGGGGTCTGGAGTTCACTGCGGCCGCTAACCTACGCCCCGGCGCAGGTTCTAGTGCCAGCCAGTGGACCGCGGGATGCAGCATTGATGCGGCCGTTCCGTTGCCCGCGCCCATGTCAAGGATCGTGCCGCTCAGAGCGGGCAGGACCCGCCGCTGCCATTGCTCTCGCCCGAGCATGGCCGACGATGACGGTCCCACAACGCTCATGTCGCCACCCTACCGTTACTGGCAGTGCGTGGCCCCGGTCAGTCCGCCAGGGTCACGGGCACGCTTATGCCCTCGACGTCGGCGGCGGCGATGCACTCGTGGATGACGTCTGCGATCTGCCGCAGGTGTGGCAGATCCGCGCGTTCAACTGGCATGGTTGCCGAGATGGCCAGTACCGGCACCCCTGCAACGGCGAGCGGAACACCCACGCAGGCCAGGCTTGGGCGGTCTTCTCCGATCTCAATGGCGTAGCCGTGGGATCGCACCCGTTGCATCTCCTCGGTCAGCCGCCCGCGCAACTCCGCGGACGCTTCGGGGACCAGGCTCACCCACGTCTCCACCTCCGCGGCCGACGGCTGGCGGGCGCCGAGAATGGCGCGTCCCATGGCCGTTGTCGCCACCGGGGCGCTCTGCCCGATGCGCGACCAGACCCGCACCGGACGATCCGGCTCCACCTTGTCCAGATACACGACATCGCGCTCGTACAGTCGCCCGAGGTGCACCAGCTCATGAGTACGCTCGCAGATCGCCAGTAGCACCGGGTGCAGCATGGATGCGGCCTGGTTCGCGCTCGTCCACCAAGTGGCCATGCGGCCGGTCATGGGACCCAACCGGTACCTTCCGGATTCGTCTTGCTCCACCCAGCGGCGCTGCCTGAGCGTGGCCAGGATGTGGTGCAGGCTCGACTTGTTGATACCGGTGTCAACGGCGAGCCTGCTCAGGGAAACGCCCTCAGCATCGACGGCGAGCAGGTGCTCTACCACCGCGAGCGCCTTGTCTACCGAGGCGATCGTCACCGGCTTCCGCCCGGTCCGGATGGGCTTCGGATTTGGTGCGGGCATGGCGCTTCTCCAATAATTCTGCGAGCTGAACGGTCTGTTTGATGCAATGAAACACACTCAGTCTACCGTCCGTGCGGAGCTGACGCCGCCGAGACGCCCCGATCAGGGCTGCTTGCCGATGTAGGCGAGGATGCCGCCGTCGACGTACAGGACGTGCCCGTTGACGAAGTCGGAGGCGCGAGAGGCCAGGAAGACGGCCGGGCCGGCCAGGTCCGCCGGGTCGCCCCAGCGAGCGGCCGGGGTGCGGGCGACGATGAACTGGTCGAAGGGGTGCCGTGATCCGTCTGCCTGGCGCTCGCGCAGCGGGGCCGTCTGCGGCGTAGCGATATAGCCCGGACCGATACCGTTGCACTGAATGTTGTACTGGCCGTACTCGGAGGCGATATTGCGGGTGAGCATCTTCAGTCCACCCTTCGCGGCGGCATAGGCGGATACTGTTTCGCGGCCCAACTCGGACATCATTGAGCAGATATTAATGATCTTGCCACCGCCCCTCTCGATCATCGACGGGATCACCGCTTTGGACATGATGAATGGCCCGTTCAGATCGATATCCACCACTTGACGGAACTCGGCGGCACTCATCTGCGTCATCGGGATGCGTTTGATAATGCCGGCGTTGTTGACCAGGACGTCGATGGGGGCTACGGCATTGGAGATCGTCGAGACGGCTTCGTCTACTGCCTCCTCATTGGTGACGTCGAACACGTAACCGTGTGCGTCGATCCCCTCCGCGGCATACGCCGCCAGGCCCCGGTCCACCGACTCTTGGGAGCGGGCGTTGAAGACGATGGTTGCGCCGGCGTCGGCGAGCGCCTTGGCGATGGCAAAGCCGATGCCATAGACCGCGCCGGTAACCAGCGCCGTGCGCCCCTCGAGACTGAATATCGAATCAGGCATAACAATCCCGTCCTTCTTGTATGCGGCTGTCAGCGGATCTCGGTGACAGGGTGCGCGTCCATGTCGTCGAAGAACTGGTTCTCCCCAGCCATCGCCCACACGAAGGTGTAGGCGGCGGTGCCGACCCCGCAGTGCAACGACCAGGACGGCGAGATGACGGCCTGCCGGTCGGCGACGACCAGATGACGGGTCCGTTCGGGCTCGCCCATGATGTGGAAGACACGTGCATCTTGGGGAACGTCGAAGTACAGATAGCACTCGGTGCGGCGGTCGTGAGTGTGGGCCGGCATGGTGTTCCACATTGATCCCTCGTGCAGCCGGGTGAACCCCATGACCACCTGGCAGGAGCGAATGCCGCCCTCGTGGATGTACTGGGTGAGTGTGCGGCGATTAGAGGTCTTCTGGTCGCCGAGCTCGCGCACCGTGCCCTCGCCGGGTAGCGCAAGCGTGGTGGGATAGTCCGCATGGGCGGGGGCGGAGAACAGGTAGAACTGTGCGCCGTGCTCCTGATCGGGGCGCGCATCGGTGAAGACGACGTCGCGGGCGCCGCGTCCGATGTACAGGCAGGCGGTAGATGGCATCTCATAGGCGGTCCCGTCGACGGTGATCACGCCGTCGCCACCGACGTTGAGCACCCCCATCTCGCGCCGCTGAAGGAAGAAGTCCGAACGCAGTTCGTCGAAAGTCGGCAAGGACAGTTCGTGGCCTGCAGGCTCGGCGCCGCCCAGGACGATCCGATCCTGGTGAGTGTAGACGGCAGTGACCTGACCGGGAACGAAGACCTGCTCGATCAGGTAGCGGTCGCGCAGGTCCTGGGTGTCGAATCCGGGGATCTGCTCGGGGTTGGTGGCGTAGCGCTGTTCCATGGCGTCTGGCTCCTTCAGTGCGATAACGGGCTGGTTCGGTGGATGATGGTTGTGCGCTTGCGGTGCGGTCTGAGTTGGATCGGAGTTAGATCGGAGGTGGGTCTGAATTCGGTCAGTAGTAGGTGCGCAGGTACTCGGCCAGGCACAGGATTGCCATGGCCTGACCATAGGGCATCGATGTGCGCGGGATGTCCCGGTAGAACTGGAGGGAGTCGCCCATCCCGGTGCCGAAGGAGACCTGCATGAGCTCGCCGTCGTCGTTGATGTTGTCCACGATTGCGCGGACGGCGCGCTCGGCGATCGGCGCGTAGGTAGATTTGTCGATGTAGCCGAGCCGCACCGCCTTGAGGATGCCGTAGGCGAAGCCGGCCGTCGCGGATGCCTCCAGGTAGGAGTCGGGATCGTCCAGCAGCGTGTGCCACAGGCCCGACGCGTCCTGTAGCGGGGCCAATGCGTCCGCCTGCGCCCGCAGCGTCTCGAGGAGGAACCTGCGCACGGGGTCGTCGGCGGGCCAGTCGACCAGCTGCAGGAAGTCCGGGATCACCATGGTGATCCAGGAGTTGCCTCTTGCCCAGCGGGCTTCGGCGAAGTTATTGGCGCCGTCGAAGGTCCAGCCGTGGAACCACAGTCCGGTGCGCCGGTCTGTGAGGTAGTTGATGTGGGTGAGGAACTGGAAGGTCGCTTCCCGGACGTACTGCGGGCGGTCCAGGAGCAGGCCGATGCGGGTCAGGGGCAGCACCGTCATCATGAGGGTGTCGTCCCACATCTGGTGGTGGTTCTCCTCGGCCAGGGTCATGTGCTGCATGCCGCCGCGCGGGGTGCGCGGCATCTCGCGCATGGCCCACTCGGCCCACGACTCCAGCCACGGTAGGTAGGAGCGGCGCCCCGTCGACTCGTAGAGGTTGGCCAGGGTGAGGAAGGGCGCCATGGTGTTGACGTTCTTGGTGGTGCCCTCGGCGAGCCGGCGCTCGAACCACTGGGTGATGATGTCGAGCATGCGGGTCTCGCCCGTCTGTTCGTAGTACTGCCACATGCCGTACAGGCCGATGCCGTGGGTCCACTCCCAGCCAGTTGCCCAGCCTTTGGTGTCGATGACGCGGCCGTCATCAAGACGAAGTAGGAACTCGCCGGTAGGGTCCTCAATGTTGATTAGGTTATCGGTCAGGCGACCGATGAGGTCATGCAGTTGGGTGCGGGAAATGAATCGGTCCGGGGCCCGCAGCAGTTTGGAGTGCTTGACCGGCCATACCTTCTGTGTCATGGGTGAGCCCTCCTCAGTTCGTGGTTTCGAGTTCGGCCAGCGTGCGACCGTGGGTTTCGGTGGTCAGCGCAGTCGCCACGACTGAAATCAGGCAGATGACGAAGGTGGTGCCTCCGATAACCAACGGGACATTGTTGGTGCCGGGCGGTGCAATCGAGGTGAATAGAGTGGGGAAGAATGACGCCAGCATGAGCCCGATGTTCTGGGTGACGGCAAATCCGGTTACGCGTATGCGCATGGGGAACTGCTCCTGGAAGAAGGTGGCGAAGGTGGCGTTCCACATCTGGAAGCAGATTCCCTGGACAATGATTACCATGACGAATACCATCGCCAGGTGGTGCGACTGAACTGCCACAAGGTACAGGCCGGACAGGGCTCCTCCGGCCAACGTGCCGACAATCATGAAGATCTTGCGGCCGATCCGGTCCGACAGCGCGCCGAAGACCGGGATGGTGCAAACGGCCACAATGTTCGCGATCAGGGTCACCCACAGCATGTCCGAGCTGGTGAAGCCGATGCCGTAGGCGTCGTTCGTGCCGTAGGAGACGCCGAATACGAGGGTCGTCATGCCGATGACATTGGTGAAGATGATCAGAATGCAGCGCAGTGTCAGCAGCGGGTAGCGAGTGATCAGCTCGACGACGGGGAAGCGCTCACGCACCGAGCGCTTCGCGTCGCGGCTTTGTAGGTAGGCGGGCGGCTCCTGGACGTGGCGGCGGATCAGGTAGCCGGCGAGGATCACACCCGCGCTCAGCAGGAATGGGATTCGCCAGCCCCAGGCGGCGAAGGTCTCATCGCCCAGGAGCGCCGCCAGGGGCAGCATCACACCAGTAGCAAGGATGGAGCCGAACTGGGTGCCCTGGAGGCTGAAGGATGCGAAGAAGCCGCGCTTCTCGTCCGGGGCGTGCTCGACGATCATCGCGCTGGCCCCGCCCAACTCGCCGGCGACGGCGAATCCCTGCACCAGACGCAGGCACACCAGCAGCAGTGGTGACAGCAGACCGACCTGCTGGTAGGTGGGCAGCAGTCCCACCGCCAGGGTGGAGAAGCCCATGAGCAGCATCGCCCACACCAGCACCCGCTTACGCCCGTGGCGGTCGCCCAGGGCGCCGAGCACGATTGCTCCCACGGGGCGGGCCACGTAGCCGACCGCATAGGTGGCCAGCGAGGCGATGAGTGCGGCGCTCGCATTCCCCTCGGGGAAGAAGACCGCGGGGAACACCAGCGCCGCGGCCTGAGAGTAGAGGGCGAAGTCGTAGTACTCCAGTGCGCTCCCGATCCAGCCGCTCATCGCGGCCCGACGGGTGTTGACGCGGACTTCCTCGTCGTGCGCGGCGGTGTCCGCCGCGGTTTTGTGGGTGTCATGGGACCCCGGTGCAAGCGCCATTGCTCGACCTTCCGTCAATCATTCCATTGTTTCATATGGTGAATCGTGCGTATCACCACTTCAACCTTACTAACGGGTCCCGTCCGGGTCAATCATCAGTTTCGACCTCAGCCCTCGGCCCGGCCCAGGCGCCAGTAGCCCATGAAGGGCAGCGCTGTGGCTGTTCGGTGGTCCGGGTGTGCTGCGTCAGCGGTCTAGTTCTGGGTGGGGCTGTTGGGGTTGGTGTGGGGTCTGGCGGCGGGGGTGTGGTTGTGGGGTGGTGGTTTGCGGAGGGCGGCTGAGGCTGGGTGCGGGAAGGATGCGCGGCGTAGGGCCGCGGACTTGTCGGGGTTCCAGCCGAGACTGGGCGCCGACGGCGAGGGCCGTGGGGTTGGCGCGGCCGGGTCGGGTTGCTGGCGGGGCTGGGTGTCAGGTGGTTGTGAGGGCGGTGTCCCGGTTTGCGGCGAGGTGGGCGGCTGCCAGGGGGTGGTGTTGTTGGCGATGTCGGCGGCGACTTTGCCTGGGGTCCAGGGTGGTGCCCTGGGGCTGATGGCCGCCCGCTGTGTTTGGGAGCGGGGTTCCAAGACCGCCTGGCCACTGTGCAGCTGCTTGGCTAGTTCGGGGCTGTCTGTGAGTACTGCTCGTATCAGGATGCGTACGCCGGCGCGCCGCTCGGCGGGAACGGCCTGGGCGGCTTGCTCGAGGGCGGTGGCCATGGGCTTGCCCTGGGAGCCGATGGAGGAGTTGACCGGCCCGTACCCCACCGACGGGTAGCCGCCCACGCTCATTCCCGGTTGGGAGGGGCCGAAGGTGACCTGGTCGGACTCGTGCAGCACCACCAGCGCATCATTGATCTCATCCCGCTTCTCCTCAGCCTCCTGCTTAGAGAAGCCATGCACGCGTACCAGTTCGCCCATGACCTCGTCCATGAAGTTCTCGCGGGCTTTGTTGGTGGCTTTGGAGTTGGGTTGGCGGCCCTGGGCGCGGTAGGTGCGTATGCCCTCCAGCAGGCGCTGGGCGGATAGTAGCGACAGGGAGCTCAGCTGTCGGTCCAGCTGGCGGGTGAACTCCAGGGGCAGCGTCCGGGTGGCGGGGCCGTGTCCGGTGTGGAAGAACACCTCCACCGGCGTGCTCGAATGCCAGGGCAGCGGGCTCGCCGGAGCCGCCGCCTCCCCCTCCCACACCAGCACATCCCTGCCACCGGCGCGACCCGGGGTGAACATATCCGCAGCCACCAAAGACCCGCCGCCACCGGTAGGAGAATGAAGGACCTCAGTGGGGCTCCGGCGTGCCGCGGCCTGGCCGCCGGGGGTGCTTGTGCCGGGGCGGGCGGGCATCAGGACTCATCCCCTGAGTCATCGGACTCAGGTCCGAACACACCACCGCCGTCACCGGTGTCGGTGGTGGCGGCGATGCCTGCGGCTATGCCGGTGACCGCGGCGGAGAAGTCCTCCACTAGTTGGTGTTCTTGGGCCTGGGCGAGGAAGGTCAGGTGGGCGGTGGCGTCTTCGATGCCCACTTGGCTGGTGCTGGCCTTGCCGGTGAAGCAGTAGGCGGGGGTCAGTCCGTAGACCTGGCCTGGGCCCAGTACCCCCAGGTGTGCGATGGCCCAGTCCACCAGCAGCTCACCGGTGTCATCATCATCAAACGTGTCTTTCTGCGCCATTGTCAGTGTCAGGCAGCCCATGCGCTCGCGCATCACCGGGTCGGACATGTCCCGGGCCTGGCCGGCGTGTGGTCGTATCCAACCCAGGGTGGGGGTGACGGTGAGCGCGGGACCGGAGACCTCCCCCCACAGCTCCATGTCGCCCATGGCGGAGCGGGCCAGGCACCACCACTGCTGCTCCGGGAACGGGATGGGCGTGTCCTCCAGCCAGGCGTCCACCACCGCCTGCCATTCCAACGGGTCGGTGAACCACCAGCGGCCCTGGCCGAAGCCGTCAAACCCGAAACGCCGCCACAACTGCAAAACCGAGGCCGGCAGCACGTCCTTGAACCGGTCCAAGTGCTGCTCGCTGGCAGGGTGCCCAACCCCCATAGGCGACCAGCCCTGGTATTTAAGCTCATCATCCATCATGGCGTCCACCCACTGTGGGGTGGCGTGCAGCCACGCCTCGTGCCAGGCGGCCTTATCCATCCTCATGACCACGACCCTAACCGATACCGGAACGATAACGCGTCTGCTTCAGTGCCCTGATTTCACAGGCCCCGTGCCACCGCCGCTGCGGCCCCCAGCCAGGCTCTCCGCGTCACTGGGCGCAGTGACCCGTAGCGGAGTACGCCGTCGACCATGGCGGGGTCGTAGGGGATGGTTCGTGCCTCGCGCGCCAGGTCGCGGTAGCCGTTTACGACGCGTTCAATATCGCTGCGGCTGGCACGGGGATCGGCCTGGGTGACTACAACCACCGCCTGGCTCGCTAGGTCGGCGCCGTGCTGGTCCCGGCTGGTGAGGGCCTCAAGCAGTAGGGCTCCGGCCTCGGCGTGGTCGTCGCGGGCTGGTGAGGGTGGGTACTGCTTGGCGACCGCTCCGGGGTCCTCGGCGCCCAGGGCGTGCCGGAAGCCGTGTGAATCCGGCAGAGCTGCAGGAGCAGGATTTGTCTTGGCCGTCCCCGTCATGACTCGCTTGCCTGGCCGAGCGGGGAGGTGCCGGGATCGGTGCCGATAATCGGGGCTACCTGGCCCCAGTTGGCGCCCACCGGGTCACTGACGGTGATGTCGTTCTGCTGTGCTTGCAGGGTCAGGTAGGTGTGGGCGTCGGTGATGCGCAGATTGTCCACGCTGATCGGCCCGCCCAGTGCGGGTGGGAGCACAAACCCGTACACCTGGTGGGAGTTGATCGGCCCTAGGCGCTCCAACGCCTGCGGCGGCAACGCCCGCTCGGCATTATCCTCAGGACCCTCAACACTACGATCCGCAGCACCAGAGAAAGCTGTTCGTCCTTGTCGCTGGTGTACTTCTGGGTTTTGGACGGACTGTATGGCGAGCTGGTCGATAATAACCTCACCATAGGTGGGGTCGATCTCGACGCTGTGACCGCTGTTCTCGCCCCACAGGAATAGGTTGCCCATGGCGGAGCGGGCCAGGCAGTGGAAGGTGTCGGTGAACGGCAGGCGCTCTCTCACCGGGTCCAGCCACTCGCGAACCACTGGTGCCCAGGCGATGGGGTCGGTGATCCAGAACAGGCCATCACCAAAACCTTCGAACCCGAACCGGCTCCATATATGCAGAACCGAGCGCGGCAGGATGTCTTCGAAATGGGTGAAGTACTCCTCCGGCACCGGGGTGGCTACGTCCATGGGCGCCAGCCCAGTCCCCGTGTCCGGATCAATCAGGTCCCGGTCAATGACCTCATCGGTCAGTGCGTCCTGCTCCACTGGGTCGGTCGGCTCGGGCACCGGAGTAAAGTCCCACAGACCCGCCGAGAGTTCTTCACCGTTGTCATTCATGCCGGTTCTCCTCCCGGACGACCACCAAACCGTGACCTTGGTGACCCTACCATCAGCGGCCGGTGCCGTGGTCTTGTCTGGGTGGTTTGGGGGTGTAAGGGCGTGGGGCGCTGATGTTGCGTAGTACGTCTTGACGGGTGAACGGCTGCCTTGGCGGGGCGGAGGCGGCGGGGTCACAAATGCGAGCGGTGGCTGCCTGTTGGGTGCGTGGTGGTCTGATGGCGGCGAGCAGGGGGTGGGGGGTGGAGTAGGAGCGTGTGATGCCGTCGCGGTCGGTGTGGTCGATGATGGTGGGGCCGTGCTCGGTGCGGTGGGTGACTAGCAGGTCCGCGGCGGTCAGGGTGGTGCTGGTGGTGGCGAGTTGGTGGGTGGCCCGGGCGTTGGTGGTGCACCGGCTGACCTGGGTGCGGTCCGGGCCGGTGGTGAAGGTGGAGGTGATGGCTGCGGGTGGGGTGTAGCGGGCGGTGGGGTCGCCTTGGGAGCGGGGCCCGGCCCACCGGTCACGGGCGCCCTTGAGGCACATGTCCTCGGGGGTGTCCACGGCGACGATGGCTACCCGCGTGTATCGGGCGGCCTCGAGCTCGCGAATCAGGCGGGGACCCTGGCCGATGGTGGGGGACTGCATCCATTGCAGGGTGCCTTCGATCTTGACGTCGAACTTGTTGCGAAGCAGGGCATGGCGGGCGAGGTCTGCGGTGCTGGTGGACAGGGGGTGGACGAGGGTGGCCAGCTCGCCGCGGCTGATGGGGCGCCCGTCGGCCAGGGGCCCGGGGGCTTGGGTGGTGATGAGGGTGTCCCAGTGGGTGCGGGCATGGGCCAGCAGGCCAGCATCCACGTCCAGGCCGGGCACGGGGCTGCCCAGGAGGAGCTGCTTGATATCGTCGGCGTCGATGGTGGTGTAACCGGCCTCGTCCACCCCCAGCTCGGCCGAGCGCTCTGGGCCCAGGACCTTGCGGGTGGTGGCCACTGCCTGGGACTTACCGGCCCCCGGGGACCCGGCCATAATGATCGCCCTTCCCCCGCGCGAGCCGTGCTCCCTTGCCCGGGCCAGGTAGGCGTCCCTGATCTCGTCGCGCAGCTGGTACCAGAACGAACCCCGGGTGGGCTTGCGGGGCAGGGTGTGGTCGGGCGCCAGGCGGTCGATGGCCTTCTGGACCTGGGCGGCGGTGGCCTCCACAACCTCAGCACCCGGGGTGCTCCCGGTGCCCCGGGTCGTTGGGGGTGTCACTGGGGCTGCCAGCCCTTCTCCCAGGGCATGGGATCATCGGGCGGCTTGGGCATCGGATCGGTGATCGCCTCCAGCTCGTCGTACTCCTGATCGGACAGCAGACCGTCTGCGTGCAGACTGTCGACGTCGTCCCAGGAGCCGCGCTCGTAGCCGTCGTAGTCGCGGATGCGGCCGAAGGTGTAGGGCCAGGCGCGCAGGCGGTCCATCATCTCCTTGCTGCTGATCTGCCCCAAAAACCGCCTGTAGCCCAGCTCCTCCGGGGTCTCGGGGCGCACCGGCTCGCCCCGGTCCATCATGCGCTTGACGGTCAGGACGAAGCGTTCCTCCTCCCCGGTGCGCTCAGCCACCTGCTGGGGGGTCAGTCCCTGCCGCAGCAGCCGCTCGAACCGCCGATCACTGTCAATCAGCGCCAAAACCCCGGCTGCGGTCTCCCGCATGTCGATACGCAGGGGTCGGCTCCAGGTGTGCTGCGGCTGTCCCGGTTGCGGCGCTGGTGGCCACTGCGGCATACCAGACTGTTCCGGTGAAACCTGGCCGCTCATAACAATCCTCCCGACCCGGACGCTACGTGAATTGATGCTGTGACGCTACCGACACTACCCGGGCACGTCAACGCAGGGGACTCCCATCTCGCGGCGGCTGTTCTCGGGGGCTCCGGAGGGTAATCGACCTCAACCCTCCGCTCGGCCCAGGCGCCAGTAGCCCATGAAGGCCACGGCCCGCCGGTCCAGGCCCCGCTCGGACACCAGGTGGCGACGCAGGGCGCACACGGCACCCGCCTCGCCGGCCAGCCACGCGTACACGTCGGCCCGCTTGAGCGCCGCGCCGCCTCGCGCGGTGCGCGGCACCTCCCACAGCAATTCGCGATCCACGTCGATTTCCTCAACCTGTTGCGGAGCGCCCTCCGGCAGCAACTCGGCCGCCGCCCGTTTCACGCCCGCCACGAGGCGTTCGCCGTGCGGCCGCGCGTCACGGGCGAGTGCGCGCACCTCAATGCCCGGGTGCGCGGGCAGGTAGTCGGCGTCGGCCGCCACGGGCAGCTCGACCACCGCAATACCCCGTGCGGATGCGGGCAACTGCTCCAGAATCCTGGCGATCGCCGGGGCCGCCGTCTCATCCCCGCCGAGCAGGAAGCGTCCGGTGACGGTCGGCGGCACGAAGTCCACGCCGCCGGGACGCGCACCGGTCGGTTGCGTCCTCAGCCAGGCGCGCGAGGGCCCCAGCAGCATCGCCGACGTGCCCGGACGGGCGCTCTCCAGCCAGCGGGCGGCCGGACCCAGCGGCGCATGCACCACCATGTCAACGTCGACCTCCCCGCCGGTGGAGGCCCCGGCGGCCACCGTTCGCCTTTGTTCTGGCTCCTCGGCCGCGTCGTCCAAGTCCTGCCCGGCCCCGGGACGGACGGCGCGCGTGGTGTAGGTGCGTATCGGTGGGCGCCGGTCGGTGGGCAGGGTGCGCCAGCCGCCGTACCAGTCCGCGCCCGTCGGCAGATGCGCGTAACCGCCCTCGACGGCGGGCAGTACCAGCTTGATCCGCTGATCCCAGCCCGGATCGGCGAAGTCCTCCAGTTCGTCTCCGGTGAAGGTCACCCGCCGCAGGCTTGGGGTGACATCCACGATCCGTTCCACCCGCACCGGGAAGAATCGGAACGGCTCCGGCTCGGCGGCGCTCACGGCACCGTCCCCATAGCCGTGCCGGACTCTTCACCGGGGCCGGGCGCCACCGAGGCGCCCGGGCGGGTTGCTCCCGCCGCCCCCGCATCCGCCGCCCCGACCACGTGGTGGCGCCCCTTGGGCAGCACCAGCGGCGTGGCCGAAACCGGGTCGGTGATGACCTCGGCCTCCAGATCGAACACCTCGCGCATCAGCGCCGGACTGACCACCTGGCCCGGCGCCCCCGCGGCCACTACTCGCCCCCGACGCATGGCGATGACGTGGTCGGCGTAGCGGGCGGCCAGGTTGATGTCGTGCAGCACCATCACGATCGTGGTGCCGCGCTCCCGGTTCAGGTCGGTGAGCAGGTCCAGCACTTCCACCTGGTGAGTCAGGTCCAGGAAGGTGGTGGGCTCGTCCAGCAGGAGCACGTCGGTGCGCTGGGCGAGCGCCATGGCGATCCACACCCGCTGCCGCTGCCCGCCCGACAGCTCATCCACGCTCCGGTCGGCCAACTGCGCCGTGCGCGTGGCCCGCAGCGCCTCCTCCACGATGCGCCGGTCCGCGGCGGAGGTGGAGTGGAACAGGCCCTGGTGCGGGTGTCGGGCGCGGCCCACCAGGTCGGCGACGACGATCCCCTCGGGCGCAATCGGCTGCTGCGGCAGTAGCCCGAGCCGGGTGGCCAGGCGCTTTGTCGGAATGGTGGTTACGTCCCGGCCGTCCAGCAGCACCGACCCGGACGTCGGCGCCAGTATCCGCGCCATGGTCTTCAGCAGCGTCGACTTGCCGCAGGCGTTCGCGCCCACGATCACGGTGATGGCGCCCACGGGAACGGTGATATCGACGTCGTCGACGACGGTGCGGCGCCCGTAGCCGGACCGCAGCCCGCGGGTGGTGAGGTTGCGGGGGACCGCGCGCCCGGAATCATGCGCGTCGGCGCGCGACTGGGCGGACTCGATCGACGTGACCGGAGCCGCGGACAACTCGCCGGCGGCTGCGTCGGCCCGAGTTTTGGTGGAACTCATGCGGAGGCTCCCTCCCGGTTGAGGCGGACCAGCTGAAGCAGCAGGTAGGGGGCGCCGACGATGCCGGTGACCACCCCGACCGGCAGCGCGGTGGGGAACAGATGCTGGCCGGCCAGGTCCGCGCCGAGCACGATCGCCGCCCCCATCAGTGCCGACGGCGCCAGCAGGGCCCGATCGGTGCGCCCCACCAGCCGGGCGGTGAGCGGGCCGGCGAGGAAGGCGACGAAGGCGATCGGCCCAGTGGCCGCCGTCGCGAAGGCCGCCAGCGCCACCGTGGACAGCAGCAGCACCAGGCGGGTGCGATCCACGTGCACCCCCAGCCCGGTGGCGGACTCCTCTCCCAGCGACAACGTGGTCAGATTTCGGCCCAGGGCCAGCAGTGTCCCACCCAGGAGGACGACGGCGCCCGCCAGCAGCGGCACCTGTCCCCAACTCGCATCCCCCAGCGAGCCCGAAAGCCAGCGCATGGCGTCGGCGACGGAATAGATCGAGGCCCGCAACTGCAAATAGGAGATCACGGAGGAGAACATGGCCGAGATGCCGATGCCGATCAGGATCAGGCGTCCGCCCTGGGTGCTGCCGGTGCCGGAGAGCAGGTAGATGACCAGCGCCGTGCCCAGCCCGCACACCAGCGCCAGCAGGTTCACCCGCATCCCGGACCAGCCCAGCACCAGGATCGCGAACACCGCCGCCATGGAGGCCCCGGAGGTGATGCCGATGACGTCGGGGCTGGCCAGCTGATTGCGGAGCATCGTCTGCGACGTGCGGCCGGCCATGCCGAAGGCGGCGCCCGCCAGCAGGCCCAGCAGTGCGCGTGGGAGCCGCAACTGCCCGACGGCGAAGACGGCGCCCGGCACGTCACGTCCCGCCATCACGGCGACCACCTCCGCGGGGGAGTACCAGGTGGTGCCGGACAGCAGCATCAGCCACCACAGGCAGGCCACCAGGGCCGCCAGCGCCGTCGTGACGGCGAGGTAGCGGCGTTGGCGACGTCGTCGTCCCGCCTCGGTGAAGCCCGGCTCCACCGCGGCCGCGGCGGCGCTCACAGCTCACGCACCTTCGCGCCGCGGGCGATCGCGATGAGAACCGGAGCCCCCACGAAGGCGGTCACCACGCCCACGGTCACCTCGCTGGGACGGGCGATCACCCGCCCCAGCACATCCGCGAAGGTCAGCAGCGCCGCCCCGCCCAGCGCCGACAGCGGCAGCAGCCACCGGTTGTCCGGACCCACCAGCATGCGCACGGCGTGCGGCACCATCAGCCCGACGAAGCCGATCGGACCGGCCAGCGCCGTCGTCGTCGCGCAGGCGATCACGCCCGCGGCCGCCGCCAGCAGGCGGGTGCGGCCGACCCTGACGCCCAGGCCCACGGCCATTTCCTCGCCCAGCGCCAGGGAGTTCAGCGGCCGCGCCACCGCGGCGGCCAGTACGACCGCGACCAGCAGGAACGGTGCGACGGTGGCCAGCGACGCCCAGGTACCCCGCCCGAGCGAACCCACCTGCCAGAAGCGGAAGTCGGTCAGTCCCTCGGCGCGCGGCAGCATGATGGCGCTGATCAGCGAGGACAGGGCGGCGCTCGTGGCCACGCCCGCCAGGGCGAGCTTGACCGGCGTGGTGCCGCCGGGGCCGAGCGAGCCGACGGCGTACACGAAGACGGCGGTGAGGGCCGCCCCGGCCAGTGCCACCCACAGGTATTCCCACAGGGAGGAGATGTGTACGAACGCGATGGCGGCGACGATCGCCAGCGACGCCCCGGTGTTGATGCCGAGAATGCCCGGGTCGGCGATCGGGTTGCGGGTGACCGCCTGCATGAGGGCACCGGAGACCCCCAGCGCCGCCCCCGCGGTCACGGCGGTGGCGGTGCGCGGCACCCGCTCGGCCACCGCCAGCGCGCCGAGTGCCTCGCCTCTTCCGGCCAGTCCGTCCAGGATCTCTCCGATGTCGACCACGCGCGCGCCGAAGGCGATCGAGCAGACGACGGCGAGCGCCAGCAGGGCGAGCAGCAGCCCACAGGCAACCAGCGGCCGACGGGAGCGACCGCGTCGGGACGACCGGGCCTCCGCCGACCCGGGAGAAGAGTCGGGCGCGGTATCCGGCAGTGGATCGGGGCGCGGCCGGGCGAGCGCGCTGCGGGCAGTCACTGGTGCTCGCTCAGGCTCAGGCGGCGTCCGCCTTGTCGGCGGCAGCGGCGATCAGGGCGACGTACTCCTCGATGCCCCACGGGATGGACAGCGGACCGGGGTTGATGGAGGCCGACAGCGGCGTCCCGTTGCCGACGAAGGCCACCGCACCGTTCTTGATCGCCGGTATGGTGCCGACCAGGGCGTCGGCCTGGAGCGTGGCCAGGTCGGACTCCTCCCCGTACATGATAATCACGTCGACGTCGGCCACCTGGTCGGCGTTCTCGCTGGAGACGTCGCTGTAGAAGGTCTCCGGGTCGGCGTCGGAAACGGTCTGCACGGAGGCGGGGATGGTCATGCCCAGGTCGGTCATGAAGGCGGTGCGTGGATCGGCGGTGGTGTAGAAGCCGATCGTGGAGGTATCGGACTCGCTCATGTAGAAGAAGGCCGCCGACTTGCCGGCGATCTGCGGGTACTGGCCGACGGCGTCGGCGATCTGCTGCTCCAGGTCGGTGATGAGGGCGTCGCCCTGCTCGCCCAGGCCCATGGCCTGGGAGTCCAAGCGGATCATCTCCCGCCACTTGGTGCCCCAGGGCACACCCGGGTAGGCGACGGTGGGGGCGATCTGGCTGAGGGTGTCGTAGTCCTCCTGACTGAGGCCGGAGTAGGCCGCCAGGATGACGTCGGGGGCGGTTGCGGCGATGGCCTCGTAGTCATAGCCGTCGGTGTCGTCGAACAGGACCGGCTGCGCGGCGCCGGCGGCCACCAGCTCGTCGACCTTCTGCTTGGTCCACTCCAGCATCCCGGAGTCATCCTCAACCCCCCAGGTCTGGGCGGACAGGCCGGCCGGCATGACGTCCAGGGCGAGCGCGACGTCGTGATTGCCCCAGGCGACGGCGGTGAAGCGGGAGGCGCCGGCGGGGATGGTGGTGGTGCCGAAGGCGTGCTCGACGGTGATCTCCTCGGCGGTGGTCTGTGCGGCGACGCCGGCGCTCGCGGTGGAGGCGGAGGTGCCGCCGGATGAATCAGAGCCGCAGGCGGCCAGGATCGCTGCGGCGGGGACGACCAGGCCGCCCAGCAGGAAGGACTTACGGGAGACGGTCACAGAGGTCTCGCTCTCGGTCGCAGGTGAGTGAACGACTAAGACATTAGTGGAGGTGAGGCTGTCCTCATATAGGCGTGTGAGTGCAATGGCGCACTTCGGGTCCCGGCGGTCCGAGCACGCGACTCGCCTCCGCCGTGAGTGCGAACCACCCATGCGCGGTTGGACCGCTTGTCCCTGGTTGGACCCCTTGCCTCCAGTTGGACCGCCGTAGCCGACGTCTACGGCGGTCCAACGGGGCGTGAGCGGTCCAAGTACGACATGGCAGTCAGCCGCCGTCGCGAGAATTCGCGAACGGGCAATCCCCAGCACCAAACCAATATTCAGGCTTGTCCGGAGGACGGGCCACGGGCAACGGGCTGTTGCGGTGGGGTGGGCTGGGTACCGCAGTGCCAGAGCGCCGCCCGCGGCCAAGCCGCCCAGGAGTCGCTTGACCACCGGCGCACGGCCGAAGACGCCCCAGCGGCGCCCGCGGCCCGGCCGCCCGCGGGCGGCGCACGCTCATTGTCGATGCCCTAGCAGCGATTCCGCTTAATCACGCGGAAAACAACTCACGGCACGGTTGGTGAAATCGCTCTAGCGTGCGCCGGAGCCCGCGACGCACACAGGAGCCGACCACCGTCATTCATGCCGAAACAAAAAATGTTGAAATACCGGGCAAAACCCACCCACCCGCAAAACTGTCGGGACGCGTAAGCGTGCGCCGGCATCTGCAAATGGCACGGCACCGCCCACCGACCGGCCCCGCACCGCCCACAGCCGCACCGCCTCCCCGCACGAACGGAGCCGCAGAACCACCAACACCCCGCCGCCACGCGTCCCCGATCCTCTGCTCGCCGGGGATGAATCGCTTAGGTTTGTTAAGGGGAGGCTCCTCGACCGCCAATACCCCACCCGAGACGCGAAGGAGCGCATATGAGCGAGCAAGACCGAAACGGCCTCGGCGCGGAGGCCGAGATCGACCCCCGCGAGGCGGAGGTGCGTCGCCGCATGGACGCCCAGGAGCTGTACCTGGACGAGGGGCCGGGCCTGGAGGTGCTGACCGAGCAACGCATCCACGGCAAGGAGCTCGCCGCCGAGTACAACGCCACCTCCCCGCGTGACGCCGCCGGGCGTCGGCGCCTGCTGGAGGAGATCTTCGGCGAGGTCGGTGAGCACGTGTGGGTGGAGCCGCCGCTGCACGTCGCCTACGGCATCCACACCCGCGTGGGCTCACCCGTATACGCCAATGCCGGACTGCAGCTCATCGACGACTCCCCGGTGATCATCGGCAACCGGGTCATGTTCGGACCGCGCGTCATGATCACTACCGCCGGGCACCCCGTCCACCCGGAGATGCGCGACCGCGGTCAGCAGTTCTCCGCTCCGGTGGTGATCGAGGATGACGTGTGGATCGGCGGCAATGTGACGATCCTGCCGGGCGTGACCATTGGACGCGGCTCGGTGATCGCCGCCGGCGCCGTTGTGAACGCCAATGTGCCGCCCATGGTGGTGGCGGGCGGCGTGCCGGTACGGGTGCTGCGCGAAATCACCGACGCCGACCGCAACTGGTCCTACCGGGCTCCGCGCACGCTGCCCGTGCCCGGCAGGCGGGCGGGGGATGACGGCGCCTGAGTGCTCGCGTCGCTCCGGCGGCGCGCAGCTCGGTCTCCTGGGCCTCGGGGTTCCGCTCGCGCGTGCTCACGCGCGCGTAACCGATGCTGCTGCTCACCGCTCCACTCCCCGGGATCCTTGGCCACGGCCAGGCCGGCGACTAAGCCGCTGCTGGGTAGCACCGGAAGACCGCCTCGTCACTTCAGTCGTCACCTGTGGGTAGGACGCTCGGACCGCTGATCTTCCCATGTCCGCTGACGGATTTGACGGGCCAGTGGCGCGTGGCTGAGCGATAACACGGAAAACCGGCACAAGCGAGTCGGGCACGGGCTCGTAGCGTCCCAGGTCAGGCCCGGACAACATGCTGGCTTGGTTCCACACCTCGGGATTCACCCGACTGAAGTCAAGAGTAAAGCGCGACAGCTCAGCCACATGCTCCATGAAGACCTTGGAGGTGCGACCGTTACCCTCTCGAAAGGGGTGCGCCTGGTTCAAGTAGGCGAAGACCTCAGCGCTGGCTCGCGAGAATTCCTCGTGGTCAAGACTCGCCCATTCGGTACCGGTGACCAGCCGGTGCACGTCATTCAGGTAGCGGTCCACTTGGCCGGCGTGGACATCGGCGAAGGTGGAGACGTTCTTGGAGATGTTCACACCACGGTACTGGCCGGCCCACTCGTAGACGTCCTGGAACAGGTAGCCATGGATTGCGCGAATGTGCGCCGCGTCGTAGGTGCGAGGAAGGCGAACTTGTCCATGAACAAGGTCGTAGGCGCGAGCGCTGGTGTCCCCGTACTCCATCCGAGCCAATGCCTTTGCATCGCGTTCGCCATAGAGGTTGCGCAGTGTGCCCTGCCCCGTGGCGGGGTTGTAGGTCTCTGGGTAGAAGTAGGACTCCCACGTCTTGTAGCGCAAGGGCGTCACACTCAGGCAGGCGTGACCTGGGCGATCCGCCGTGCCGCGGCGTGAGCGCGGCGGCGGTATTCGATGATGTCGATCGCACCTCGCGCATAGTCGGTCAGGTTCTCCACGTCCTCACGGGTCGGTTCGAATCCCTCGTGCCAGCCTGCAGCGAGAGACTGCCGCACTGCGTGACGCTGGGCCTCGTCGAGCTGGGTGAACAGCTCGGGCCAACGTTCCTCGATGTCGAACTTCTCCATAGGGCTCTCCTCTCCAGTGGGTCAACTATTCTATCGGCGTCCCGAAAACTGTCTACGGGTTGCTTCGGTCCAAATAACTTACAGGTCATAGTTTCGGTCCGCTTGTGCACAGGGAAACAGCCTCGCTGACCAAGCTCTACGGAGCTACTCCGGAAACGATCGTTTACGGGCTCTTCCGGTTTGAGGGCGTGGTGGCTTCCGGCCGGGGCTGCGGTGCGGGGGTCGTTCTCGGGGCGGATGAGGTCGATGTCGGGCGTACAAGGACGTTCTCAGGTTGACAAGGACGTTTTCGGGCTGGCGGGGTCGTGTTCGGTAGGTGTTGGTTTGCCGAGAACGTCCTCTTCGGCCCCAAACCCTCCACGTTCGGTAGGGTTTCGGGCTCACGAGGACGCCCTCCCGAGCGGCGTCCTCAAGGGCCAACCCACGTCGTCGACGGCTAACCCACGTCCTCGAACAACCCCCACCAACCCACCCAAACCAGCTCCTCGTACTGGCGGCTGTGGTGGCCGGCGTGCTGCGAGGCGAGGGACGCGATGAGCCTGCCGTGGTGAGCCGCGCCGGCTCACCACGCCGGACCCGACTGCACCTGGCTGCCGACAACCCCGGCACCCGGAAGCGGGACCGTCTACAACGCCGCTTCCCGGTCTGCAACGCCACTTCGGGGTTAACAACGCCAGTTAACCGTCTGCTGAAGGCCCCCGACGTATACAGCAGAACGTTAAGTAGCGTTGTTAACGCCCAACCGGCGCACCAGACACCCCACCCCGTGTTAGGTCTCAGGACATCGGCAACAGTTCTACCTCAGCCCCGACACAACCACCACACCCCCAAACCGGAAGAGCCCGTTTACGACACCCTAGGCACCTACACCAACCGAACCGGCCCACAATCTTCCACCAGTGCCAGGGAGCCAACGGGCTCACTGTAATCAGGCGCATGCCATGAGCGCTGCGGGCCGACCCGCCAGGCAACACCCGCGACGTCGACGACGACCGACCCAGCAGGTAACGCGACGAGTTGCCACGGCATCCACAACACCGCATAGTCGGCATCACCGCCATCGTTGGCCGGTGCTCTGCGTACGAATTCCCGTCTGACGTTCTGCTCTCACGTACGCATACGTGAGAGGCGGATCAGTCCTGGCGCGCCAGGTCGGCGGCGCCGATGAGCCCGGCCTCCTGGCCCGAGGAGGAGATGACGACGGGGATCTCGGGGCGGTGGGCGTGCGCCGTCAGGTGCTCGTTGAAGCTCTTGCGCACCGGATCCAGCAGGATGTCGCCGGCCTCGGTAAGGCCGCCGGTCAGCACGATGACCTCGGGGTCTAGCACGGCGCACAGGTCGGCCAGCCCCAATCCGAGGGCGCTGCCCAGGCGGGCGTAGCACTCGAGCGCCGCCGGGTCCCCCTCGCGGGCGGCGGCGGTGACGGCCTTGCCGGAGATCTTGTTCTGGTCCCCGCCGGAGAGCTCAATGATGCGGGCGGCGTAGTCGGGGCGGAACTTGGCCAGCTCCCACCCGTTGACGCCCAGCGCCGTGCCGGAGCCGTAGCGCTCCAGGCAGCCGCGCTGGCCACAGCCGCAGGGGCGCCCGTCCGGGACCACGTTGATGTGGCCGATTTCGGCGGCGAAACCGGCGGCGCCGCGCACCAGGCGGCCGTCGATGATCACTGCTCCTCCGACTCCGGTTCCGAGAGTCACGACGAGGACGTTCTTGGCGCCCTTACCACCACCGAAGCGGGCCTCGGCCCAACCGGCCGCATTGGCGTCGTTCTCCACCACGACCTTCTTGCCGGTGCGGGAGGCGATCTCGTCGGCGATGCGGGCGCCGGTCCAGTCCAGGTTGGTGCCGTAAACCATGGTGTTGCGGTCCGAGGAGGTGAAGCCCGCCGCACCCACACCGATGGTTTCGACGTCGTACTGCCCGGCGAGCTCATTGGCGACGTCCGCAATGGTGGTGAAGATGGCTTCACGGCTGGTGGCGGGGGAGTCGCGGCGGGCGGTGGCCAGAACGGTGCCGTCCTCGTCGACGACGCCCGCGGCGATCTTGGTGCCGCCCACATCGACGCCGATGCTCAGTGCCATAGTTGTTCTCCTGATTGATTCAAGTTGCCGTATGTCTTGTCATTACACCTGCCGCACGGGGCGTCGGTGCCCCTGGTCGGCCGGCTCGCGTCGGTCGCGCGGGGATATGAACCTATTGTGACAGCCACCATGAGCCAGGCCAACCGCGGTCCGCGCGCAGATCGGTACATCCCGGGCGCAAGCCCCTCACCGAGGTCGGTTGAACTGACGGGGCGCCCGGCTACGGGGCGGGAGTGGCGCCTCCTCCCGCTGCCACGGCCTGCTCGAGGATGGTGGCCCGCATGTAGTCCTCGGGTGCGTAGCCGGAGACATAGGCGTCGTTGACGATGAAGAAGGGCGTGCCTTTGATGCCGAGGTCATAGGCGTGCTGCTTGGCGTCCGCAACCGCCTGCACGGTTTCGGCAGCGTTCATGTCGGTACGGAACTGATCCAGGTCGGGCACGCCCGCCTGCTCGGCGAGCGCCACCAGGGAGTCCTCGGTGTACTCGGGGTGCTCGCTCGGATCGGTGGCGGCGTAGACGGCGTCGTGGAACTCCCAGAACTTGCCCTGATTCCCAGCGGCGATGCCGGCCTGCGCCGCCAGTGGGGAGGTCTCGGTGATCTGGGCGAGGTCGCGCCACTCCACGCGCAGGGTGCCGTCCTCAACCAGGTCCTCCAGTGCCGGATCGACCTCCTGGGCGAACAGGGTGCAGTAGGGGCAGGCGAAGTCGGAGTAAATGACCATGACCACCGGGGCGTCGACGTCGCCCTTGGCCTGGGCATCGGCGGGGTCACGCTTGACTTCCCCGTGCAAGATCGCCAGCAGGTCGGGGTCGGTCTGTGAGGGTGCAGCCGTCTGCACTCCACTTGCCTGCGCCGAAGCGGTCGCCGGAGCCTCGGCGGTGGCGGGAACCTCGGCGCTGGACCGGTCGGGGCGGATCGCCAGGATGATCGCAATTACCGCGAGCAGGATCGCAATCACGATGAGCAGGGTGACGACGATCGGATTGCTGCGGGATGCTGGACGCGGCCCGGTCGCGGTGTCGTGGTTCGGTGACGTCATGGCGGCAGTCTTTCAGAGTCGCCGTCGACGCTCGCCCGCGACATGGCCCGCAGATCGGCAACGTTAAGTGGCATCTCGATAAAGAGCGATCACCTCTGGTACGAGCTTTTGCACCCTGGTGTACGGCAAATTCCCGCACACCAGGGTGCAAAAGCTCGTGGCAGGGCGCAAAGGCTCGTAGTAGGACGCAGTGCACCGGAAGAGCCCAAGCACCGATGCCCAAGTGATGGCAGAGACTAGGCGTTATCGGAGTCGTCGCCGCCGAAGCGCCGCATCATGTCCGTCAGGCTGGTGCCGGTCAGCGAGCGCATGACGGCGTCGAGCTGCTCGACGTTGCCGGCCACGGCCTTGGGCAGCGCGGAGGCGCCCTCGGTGGAGATGATCGACATGTCCTTGACGCTGCCCAGAGGCTCGGCCAGAGCGCGGGCGATCTCCGGCGCCTTGTCCAGGATCATCTGCTGGGTCGCGGCCCGCCCGTACTTTGCCAGGGCGTCGGCCTTGTCGCTCATGGCCTTCGCCTCGGCCTCACCGGCGGCGCGCACGGCCTCGGCCTCGGCGCGGCCGCGGGCGGCGATCGCCTCCGCCTCGGCCTGGGCCTGCGCGGCGGTGGCGCGGGCCTGGGCCTCGGCGCGGGCGACGGTGGCCTGCGCCTGCGCCTCGGCGTCCAGGCGGGTGCGCTCGGCCTCGGCCTCGGCCTTGCGGATCGACTCGGCCTTGGCGGCCTCGGCCTCCTGCTCGCGCTGGTAGCGGGCGGCGTCGGCGGGCTTGCGGACGGTGGAGTCCAGTTCGCGCTCGGTCAGGGCGGCCTGCGCCTCGGCGGCCTCCTGCTCGATGACGGCGATCTCGCGCTTCTTGGCGGCGCGGGCCAGGGGTCCGGCGGAGTCTGCCTCCGCCTGGGCCTTATCGGTCTCAGCCTTGAGCTCGGCCTGCCGCAGGGACAGGTCGCGCTCGCGCTCCGCGATCTGCTGGCGCGAGGACACCTCGGCGTCCTTGGCCTCCCGCTCGGCATTGGCACGGGCCACGCGGGCGTCCTTGGCGACGCGCTGCTGCTCGGGCACGCCCAGGGAGTCGATGTAGCCGGAGGCGTCGGTGATCTCGGAGATCTGCAGTACGTCGATCTCCAGCCCCATGTTGGCCATGACCGACTTGGCGTCGTCGAACACGTTCTGCTGGAGGGCGTCACGGTCGGAGATCAGGTCGGTGACGGTCATGTGGCCGATGATGGAGCGCAGCGAGCCGATCAGGGCGTCGCGGGAGGAGTCGGCGATCGCCTGGTCCGTGTTCGGCTTGCCCAGGAAGCGCTTGGCGGCGGCCCGCACCTGCTGGTCGGAGTCACCGACCTTCACGGCGGCGACGGCGGAGACGGAGACGTTGATCTTGTTCTCGTCCTCGGCGGTCACCTGGAAGCCGATGGTGTTCTGGGTGAAGGGCAGATACTGGATCGACTGGATGATCGGCAGCACGAAGTCACGCCCGCCGGGTCGGATGATCTTGACCTCCCCGTTGCGGGTGGAGCCGGATACCAGGCCGGTCAGGTTGGAGGGCACGACGACGACCCGAGACAACATGTAGGCGCCCAGCAGGAGCACCAGGACGACGACGGCGATGATGGCGTAAAACATTCGCTTTCCTTGGGTTTGCGGGGTTAAGGGGGACTGTTGGAGCGGCCGGCGGAGACGCCCACCCGGCTACTCGGTGGGTGCCGAATGTCGATCGGCCGCCCGGTCGGGCGGATCGACGCGGCCGACGACGAGCGTGTCGTCTGCGGTTGCGTCCACCACCCAGGCGATGGCGCCGGCGCGCAGGGCGTCGTCGGAGCGGGCCGGCAGGGTGGCCTGGTGGCCGCGGGAGGTGGCGATGACCTCGCCGCGGCCGTCCTTCCACCACAGCACCCGCACCTCGCTGCCGACCAACTCGCCGACCGTGAGGGGGATGGCGTTGCGGGGCATGGAGCGGCGCAGCCGCACCCACACGGCGCGCGTGCCCGCTCCGGCGGCGACGGCGAAGCCCAGCGGCACCCCGATCAGCACCTGCGTGGACAGCCGTTCGCCGGCCAGCGCCTGCACCCCCATGCCGACGGCACCGAACACGCCCAGGGCGCAGGCCAGCACTGGTAGGGATCCGTCGAACAACAGATCGTCCAGGCCATCGAACAGACCGTCGAGCAGGAGGGAGAGTGCCAGGGCGCCGCAGCCGATGAGGGCGCACCACATGAACGGGGACATGTACGCCTTTCTGTGCCGCTGTGAGCCATCGGGCTCAGGTTGTTTACACCCGGATTGTTACATGTCCGGCGGACTGACGGTATGCCCGTCCCACGAGCCGGGCACTCCGGTGATGGGGACATGTGCCCATCGCGTCGTCGGCCACGGCGGTCAACTCGCGCGTCGCGCCACCTGATAGCCGCCGGTGTCCAGCACCAGCTCATAGGTGGCGCCCGTGGCGGACCGTTCGCTTGCCCAGGCGGCGGCGTCCGCCGGTGGGTTGCCGCCCCAGGCGGAGGAGGAAGAGTCGACCACCACGTAGTCGGTGTCCACGGTGGAGGTACCCACCCAGTAGACCGTGTGGTCCGGGACCAGGTAGGCCAGCAGCCCCAGGTCGGTTTCGACGCTGGCCCCGTCTGGGATCACGTCGCTGACTTCGGCGGCGGCCTGCGCGCGCCACGAGGCGGCGCCGAAGCCGGGTTGGGTCAGGCTCCACAGCGGCAGGTCGCGGGCCGTGCCCACTCCGGCGGCCAGGGGCACGACGACGCCGAGCGCCACCGTCAGGCGTGCCCACACCGGCGCCGCCCGTCGGCCCGACGCCGGGGTCTGGGGAGCCGTGGCCGGGTTCGCCTCGGTGCCGCGCGCCTTGAGCCGGGCGACGACGTCGAGCAGCGCCCCCAGCGCAATCGGCATCAAAATCGCGTTGTAGTGCCAGTTCTGCCAACCCCAGTAGAACTCGTTGCCGGACAGGAAACGCCAGGCGAGTGTGGGCAGCACCAGGGCCATCCAGGGGGAGGCCAGGCCGATTCCCCCGGCGGTGTACATCAGCATGCCCAGGGTGGCGAGCTTGACCTCGGGTGAGAACAGGCGGCTCAGCAGGCCTGCGGAGGCACCGTCGTCGGACAGGCCGTACTCCCAGGTGTTCGAGGGACTCAGCAGCGGCAGGAACACCAGGACGGTGAGTAGGAACGCAAGCAGGCCGAACAGGGCGACGGCGAAACCCAGGCGAGTGGTGCCCAGGCGGCGCCACCAGTTCGGGCCGCGCGGGGTTGGCTGCTGCGGTGCGCCCTGCAGACCTCGCAGCGCGATGGCCAAGCCCGCCATGAACACGGTCAGGCCCAGGTCCTCCTTGACCAGCACGAGCGGCGCCAGCCACCACGCGCAGCTGCGCCAGCGTCGCTCGACGAAGGCCACCGACGCCCACGCCAGCAGCGGCACCGCGAAGGCGATCTCGTGGAACTGGGCGGCCACCGCTCCCTGAAAACCCCAGGAGAGCACATAGAACAGTCCGAGCAGGGCGGCCACCGGACGGTTCAGCAGGCGGGTGGCCAGCCGGGTCAGCGGCCAGGCGGAGACGGCGAGTAGCAGATCCTGCACCACCAGCAGGGCCAGCGGGGTGGGGAACAGTCGCCACACTGGGCCCAGCAGCACTAGGAGCGGATGAAAGTGGTCCCCCAGCAGGTTGTAGCCCTCGCCCTTGATGGGGACGATCGGTGCCTGCAGATGCGAGTACGCCTTGGCCAGCTCGGAGAAGATCGCCAGGTCCCAGCTGGGTACCTGCATGGAGCGCCACTGGCCCACCGAGTAGATGATCATGGCGGCGGCCCCGACGATCACGGCCAGCGCCGCCGGCAGCCGGTCGAATAGCCACCGGGAGGAACACGGGGACCTTTGTGCCAAGGTGCGGTCAGGGCGGGAGTCGGCGGAGGTCATCGACGTGAGCCTACCGAGGCGCCCGCCCGTCATGTGCGGCCGACGCCGGGCCCCTGCAGGTTCAGTGCAATTTGACGGTGCCGAAGACGATGTTGGTGTGGTGCGGGCGGCGCGTGTCCGGAATGAAGTGGCGATAGTCGAGCGTGACGCCGGCGTCTTCGAAGTCGCGCATCAGGTCGTGCGGCGCCACCAGGAAGCGTTCGGAGATGCGGGTCTGATCGCCCTGCGCAAGCGTGATCCGACGCCGATGCCGGGCATGGTCTATCCGCTCGGTCAGGGTGATGCCGGGGCGCGTGGTGAAGGTGGTGCTGGCCGGCGCCTCCGGGCGGACATGCTCGGCCGACAGGATCAGTCGGCCGCCGAGGGCAAGATGTGCGGTGGCCAGGCGAATGGTGTTGCGACGTTGCTCGGGGTCGAGAGCGGTGATCGCACCCGCCGGGATACATACGGCCTTGAAATGCTCATGGAAGAGGAAGTCAGTCATGTCGGCCCGGCACACTTCGATACGGGCCGCCACGTCTGGCTGTGTGTGGCGCAGCCCGTCCATGCGGCCGCTGAACAGGCCTAGGACGTCTTCCCTGTTGTCGGTGGCCAGGACGCGGTGACCGGCGGCGGCCATGGGCAGGGTGACTGGGCCGACGCCGCAGGCCAGCTCCAGCACGCGCATGTCGGCCAGCCGCGGGTTCTGAATGAAGGAGAGCAGATCGAGTACGGACTGGATCTCCGACTCATCGCACAGGGATAGCAACCGGGCTCGGGTCTCGGCGGGGTTGCGGTGGGCAGAGATTAGGGAACGAGGCACGTTGGTCACCGCGTTTTGCCGGATCGATTGCGGAGGATGCCGACGCGGGTCCCGGAGGGGGAGTCACCTACGACCCGTGATGCCTGCCGGGGTCGCGGTGGCCGCGAAATGGGGTCAGTCATGTGTTAGCTCCTGTTTGCTCCCAAGGGGTCGGTGCGGTGCCGGTGCGTGTTGCGCCGGGTATTGCGTCCGTGCGCTACAGTTTCCGGTGCTCGCAACTGCATTGCGCATTCCACTCTCGTTGCAGGTATGAACAATCGGCCGAGTGGGGAGCCGATTGGGCGATTGGGGGCGGGGCCGGCCGACCGGCGTCGACTCGCCCTGGCGAGAAACCACGACGGCGCGGCGCCGGATCAGATTCCGGGCCGCGCCGCCGCCGAGTGTGGGTCTGGGGTCACCCCCAGCGTCCCCATCCCAGGAAGTAGGCGAGAGGGTTATACAGACAGCGGGAACCGCTACCGATAAAGAAGACCATGGCCGTATCTTTCTGCTAGCCGGACTGTTGCGAGTCTCGCAACACATAGACTTATCTTCGCGTGATTTTTGGGTGACGGTATCGGCCGACCGGCTAGGCCGATCGGCCGATGTCTCAGATGAGGCCGGCGCGCAGGGCGTAGACGACCGCGCCGACGCGGTCCTGTACGCCGAGTTTCGCGATCAGGGTGGACACGTGCGTCTTCACGGTCGCGTCGCTTATGCCCAGGGTGCGCGCAATCTGCCTGTTGGTCTTCGCCTCGGCCATGAGGGCGAGCACCTCGAGTTCCCGGGGCGAGAGCGTGACCCCCGGGGGCAGCGCCTGCGCGGTGCTCTGTGTGTTCTGTGGTGATGGCTTGGGCGGCGGCGGGGCGGCGATCTCCCGCGCGGGCATGCCGGTGACAATGGCGGAGGAGGTGGGTGAGAGCACCATGTTGCCGGCGGCAACATGCCGGATGGTGGCGGCCAGCGTCTCCACGGGATCTTCCTTGGCGATGAATCCACGCACCCCGGCGGCGAGGGCCCGATCGACCACCGAGTCGGCCACGAAGGTGGTGAGCACGAGGGTGGCGATCTCGGGGCGCTCACGCTGCAGCACCTTGGCCAGGGCGATGCCGTCCAGGCGCGGCATCTGCACGTCCAGCAGCAGCACCTGCACGTCGGCGTCCGGCCTGTCGGAGCGCAGGATGTCGAGGGCCTCCTGTCCGTCGCGGGCGGCCCAGTCCACCTGTATGTCGTCAATGCTCTCGTTGGTGAGCAGGTCAGTGAGCGTGCGACGCACGAGTGCGTCGTCGTCGACGATACCGACGTGAATCATGGTTGCTCCTCCGGGGGCAGGAGAATACCGCTGCGGTGTCCGGCGACCGGAACGGTCGCGGTGACCATCCAGGAGCCGTCATCGGACAGGGTGGTCAGCGTTCCGCCGATGGCGGCGAGTCGCTCGCGCATGCCCAGGATACCGGTGCCCGAGCGGGGCAGGTGCGCCCCGGCGTCGCGTACGCGGTTGGTGGACACGAGTCGGATCACCTCCGGGCCCAGCGAGAGCGTGATGGTGACCGGGGCGCCGGGGTCGGCGTGGCGAATGACATTTGCGCCCATCTCCCGAGCCACTCGGGACAGGGTGCTGGCCTGAATCCGGGAGGGCGCGGCGTCGCCCAAATGACGGTAGGTGACCTCGAAGCCGGCGGCGGACACGTCGGCACTGACGGCACTCACGGCGGTGCGCAGATCGGTGACGACGCTGCCCAGGCCCGTGGCCGTAGAAATGGGCTGCTCCCGGGTGGAGGACGGCTGGCGCAGGGTGCGCAGGAGCAGGCGCAGCTCGTGGAGGGCGTCGGAGGCGGTGGCCTCGAGCGCGGCGAATTCGTCGCGCGCCCGCTCCGGATAGGAGGTGTCGGCGGCCGCCCGCTGGGCGCGCAGGGCGGTCTGCGACATGGAGTAGGCCACGAGGTCGTGCATCTCCCGGGCGATCTCCAGCCGCATCTCCTCCAGGTTCGCGTCCGCCTGCCTGGCGTCGGCCAGACGCGAGGCCTCGATGAAGCGGACCAGGACGCCAAGCGGGACCAGCAGGGCGCCCATGAGCATGGTGTACCACAGCGTCCCCAGGTTAGCCGCCGGGTCATCGGTGGTGGCGCCCGGGCCAATTAATACGATCGCGTTAGTGAGGACCGTCACAAGGAGCAACAGGAGTGATGGTCCCGGCCGCAGGAACCTGCCCAGGAAGAACAGGAACGCCAGATGGCTGATGCTCATGTCGGTGGCGTACGGGCCGGGAAGAATCAGCAGGCTGCACCAGCACACGAGGTAGGCGACGATGCCGGGCAGTGGTCGCAGCGGGATGAGGGTGATCAGCGCCAGGGCCGCAAGCATGAAGACGATGTCGATCGGCCCCAGTGAGTTCGGGTTTGTTGCCACATTGCCGACGAGGTTCCCAAGTCCGACGACCGCGCCGATGATCACGTAGATGCGGCGGTTGGGCAAGGGCTCGGCTGGGCGCAGGAGGGCCTCGCGCGCGCGTGCCGCCAGCGAGTCGAGGGTATCACTCCGCACCGTCATGTACTCCCTTCAGCATGCCACCATCGTTCAGTCACTTTAGCAATGCTTGGGGCGACTCATCAGGAATTAGAATGGCGGCTCCGATGGCTACCGCTAGCGTGCGTATTGCTAGTGATTCAGAAGTGAGATTGCCGTGGGATCAGGTGGGACGCAAGCAGGTTGGGGCGCGCAGGGAAGCCGAATGCGCTCAGCGGCGGCGGCCGTCCCCGGGGCCGTCGGCGTCGCTGACAAAGGCGACGGCCAGCGTACCGATGGAGGCCACCAGAACCACGATGGCAATGATCCACAGCCAGGCCAGGTGCGTGCAGGCGGCGAGCGCACTTAACGCGATGCCCACGAGCAGAAGGGACCAGCCGGCAGCGCGGGGTGTGGGCATATGGGCTCCTGGGGAAACACGGGGATTTGGGGAGGAACGGTCAGGGGGAGGGCCGGTGACCGCCCGCATGCGCGGGCAGTTGGGACAACGACAATAGCCTGCCGCGGTCGGCCGGGCGAACGGACCGAAGCGTTGGGTCAGAGGTGGCCGTTGGCCAGGAGTACCCCCCACGGGCCGTAGGGGAGCTCCAGATGGCGGATGCGGGCCAGTTCGGCCAGCACCGCGTACCGGCCGTAGACCCATGCGAGCGCGACGGCCAGCACGGCGATGACCCCGCAGGTACTGGCGACTTGCAGGGGGTCCAGGAGTCGGCGCGCAACAATCAGCAGCGAGGCTCCCAACACTGCGCTGGCGCCGGCGGCGGTGATGGCTTGAATGATCGTCCGGAGCGTGCTCAGCAACCTGGCGTCCGTAATGGTGCCACCCACCGCGGCTCGGGCCATCAGGAAGTTCCGGTAGCGACGGCGTGACACGAGGAACGCGATGACGCCGGTGACGAGGCTGCCGGCGATGGCAGTGAGAATCTCTATGGTCATCAGGGGCTCCTTCGGCATGCCATTGACGCAAGCATTGTCGCGTCTTAGTGCGGGGGCATCCCCCGAAGGGTGGATCCAATCGGGGGATACCGCAATTCGTCGCCGGTTACAGGTCGCCGTGCCGCTGCAGGCGCTGCAGGCTCAGCCAGCCGACGGGGATCGGGATCCAGAAGGTGACCAGTCTGTAGACGATGGCCGTCGACAGCGCCACTCCGCTGGGCACGCCCGCCGTGACCAGGCCGGCGGTCAGTGCCAGCTCCACCGGTCCGATGCCACCGGGGGAGGGGACCACCGAGCCGACCGTGTTGGCCGCCAGGTAGGTGATCGCCAGCGTCGAGAAGGACAAGGTGTGCCCGAAGGCCCACAGGCTCGCCCCGAAGGACAGGATGTAGCTCAAACTCAGCAGCAGCGTGCCGCCCACGCCCAGCGCCAGCCGCCCAGGGTTGGACATGACCCACACCAGCCGCGGCCACACCTGCCGATAGGTCGGCTCGATCTTCTCCCACAACCAAGTGCGCAACTTGGGGATGAACAGGGCGATGGCGACGATGGCGACCAGGCTGACGGCGATCACCAGCACCCAGCCGCTGGGCAGGGTCAGGCTCGTGGACTGGCCGGTGGTCGCGGCCACGATGATGAGCAGGACCACGGTGACGACGAATTGGACCACCTGCACCAGGGCCACGGTGGCCACGCCGACTGCCGTCGGCACCCCCTTGCGGGCCAGGAAGCGCAGGTTGATGGCGGCTCCGCCCACGCCCGCGGGCGCCACCAGGGAGACCACGGAGGAGGCCAGGTGCACCTCGGTGGACTTCCACAGCGGCAGCTTCACCGGGCTGAACGCCACCAGTGCCAGCCCCGCACCCACGTAGGTGGCCAGCGAGAACACCAGGGCCCCGAGGATCCACCAGACGTTCGCCCCCGTCACGGCGTCGGTGATCTGCTCGATGTTCATGCGGGCCAGCAGCGTCCAGAGGGCCACCAGGCCCACTATCGCCATGATGACCGTGCGCGGGGAGAAGCGGTTCAGCTTGGCCGGTTCCGCATGCGCCGTGGGGGTCAGGTCCACCAATGCGTCGCGCAGTTCCTGCAGCACCTTGCCGCGTCGTCCCATGGCCTCCCGGGTGGCGGCCGGCAGCACCACGCGCTGCAGCATGGGGGCGATGGAGGCCAGCTGCTGGGTGCTCAGCGAGCCGGAGGCGGCGGCGATGGCGCGGTCGACGTCGGTCAGTGAGGCGGTCAGCGCCAGCAATTGGGCCAGATCAACCCGTCGGGACAGTTCCGAGGAGATTGTCTCCCCCGATTCCCAGCCGAGCAGCCACACGGCACCGGCGTCGTCGACGACGACGGTGGCCGAGTCGATCTCCCGGTGCGCCAACCCGGCCATGTGGGCGCGGCTGATCTGGTCCCACAGGTCGGCCAGCACGTCGTCGTCGACCTCCTCCAGGTCGGCCAGGGCGCGGGCGCCGGAGATGTGATCGGTGACCAGCAGCACGGACTCGTCCGCCTCGGCCATGCCCACCAGAGCGGGTGTGCGCACGCCCGCACGGCCCGCCTCCAGGGTCATCAGGGCGGCGTGCTCGGCGGCCGAGCGCACCGACAGGTCCCGTTCGGGTGACAGGCCCTTCACCCGCACCCGATCCCAGAGGGTGGTCAGGAAACCCGCCACCTGGCGGTCGGCGTCCAGGACGGTGACGTCGCGGCGCACGCCCGCAGCGTCCCAGACGGCGTACAGGCGGTGAGCGGACAGGCGCCCCTCGGTGAGTGCGGCGGAGGAGGCCTCATCCAATACGGCCGCCAAGTCGACGTCGTCGGCGGGCGTGATGGTAGAGGTGTCCTCCGGCGGGACCGGGGACGGCGGCTCGGAGGCGGGTGCCGGCGTGGGCGCCTCATCCGCGGCGGGAGCGTCGTCGGCGGGGGCGGGGTTGGCCTCGTCCAGGGCGGTGGGAGTGGTCAGTGGGGTCTCGCGGACGCGCTCGGTGTAGCCCAGAGGCGTCTCGGTCTCGACCATCCAGGCGCGAGCGTCCGGGGCGCGGTCCATGCGTACCACGCGGACGGCGTCGATGCCGGCGCGGCGCAGCGCACGCACCAGGGCGACGCCGTGGGCGCGGGTGTCGTCGACGCCGAAGGCATAGCGCACGGCCAGTCCCGGCAGGCGGCCCAGCAGAATGGAGATGACGGCGCCCGGCAGCGTAATGGCGCTGCGCAGGACGGCCAGTCCCACCACAACCCATACGGCGGTCCAGGCATAGCGGATTACCGAGGAGGACCGCCGCTCGCCGGCTCCGGTGAGCAGGCCCGCGAGGGTGGCGAAGACGGTGGAGATGCCGATCCGGGCGGTGCCGGAGGCGGTGACGGTCAGGCCCGAGGCGAGAATGGCCGGGCCCCATGCGTCCAACGCGTGCAGGCTCAACCACGCCAGGACGAAGCCGCCGGTCCCGGCCAGCAGGGCCTGGCCCGCGGCGTGCCAGGAACGGCGTAGCAGGTTGTGCATGATCACGGCCACCGGCACGGTGAAGGTGATCAGACCCTCAATGGCCTGCAGGGGGAAGACCAGGACACGTCGCAGTACGACGGCGAGCGCGTTCTGCACGTCTTGGGTGACTCCAGTGGTGGTGGCGTGCGCGTAGGCCGCCAGGATGATCATGAAGACCAGACCGAGCGCGACCAACACCAGGTCGAGCAGGTCTTCGGCGCGGCGCAGGCGGCGTTCGGGGGCGTCGACCAGCAGCGTCTTGGAACGGAGGGCCGGCGCGGCGGTGTCGGGGGTGGTCTGTTCGGACTTGTCGGCGACCGGAGCGACGCCAATGCGCGGAATGCCGACCGGTGACGTCGCCTGGGCGCGTTCCGGGTTCTCCGGGGGCGGGACATCAGTCATGTCGGTGTCAACCTGTAGGCCTGCTGGTGCGAACATGCCCCGATCGGGGCGCCACGAGCGTACCAGGCGAACCCTGAAATACTGCGGAATGCCCCTTGGGAGCCGGCCGGGAAATGGCTGGTCGGGAGCCAGTTGCGAGCTCTGGTGGGCGGGCTCCCGCGGACGCAGATGCCGGTTGGCTAGCTGAATTGCCTACCCGATCGGCCGATGGCGGGCGGTTCGGTTGCTGGCAGAGTTATGGATGTCGGCAGGGAACGCCGGTCCCTGAAAGCAAATCCCTGGTCGGTTCGGGTCCGGACTCCAACACGGAGTCCGGACCCGAACTGCGTCTTGGGGCCGCGGCGCGGTGTGCATCGGTGGATGCGGGTTGTCGGCGCGGGTTATCGGCGCGAACGTGGTGCTCCAGACCGGCGTGTTGGGGGGATGCCTGCTGCCGGCCTTCGCTGTTTGGACCGCTGTCCCCTGTTTGGACCGCGTAAGTCTATTTGGACCGCCGTTGTGTGCCGCGTGGGCGGTCCAAACCGACGCAAGGGGTCCAAACCGACGCGGGCGGTCCAAACCACGCTAGGGGTCCGAACTTGGGGTGGCCCAGCGTCTGTGCACAGTCGATGCGCACCCGGAAACACGCCTTGCCGGCCAGGGACGGGGACGCCCGAGTACCGGGTGAGGCAGTGGTGGAACGCCAGTCGTTGCCGCCCGACAGGTCGACCCGCTCGCGCCCCGACGGTCCTAATTACGCGATGGCGCGGGTCCGGTGGAGTCACGGATGACGAGGGTCGGAGCGAGCATGGTCTGACGAATGGCTCGTCCTGGATTGCTCAGCCGTTCGAGCAATAGTTGCATGGCGACTTCGCCGAGCTCCGCCTTGGGTGGGCAAACCGCGGTGAGTGCTGGGCGTGCGAGTTTGGCGATCTCGTCGCCGTAGGCGATGACGGAGATGTCCTCCGGCACGGTCAGTCCGCGCTGAGCTAGCAGTTCGACGACGACGAGGGCCGCCTCGTCGGAATGGGCGATGATCGCTGTTGTCTCTTCGGATATGCAGTTATCTACGAAGGCCTTGATGCCTTCTGTTCGAGCGTCACCGATTAGCTCGGTGGTGTCTCCGCGCGGGGACTCAGTATCTAGACGCAGATCGGAAAGAGCGTCCGCCCAGCCCTGGGCAATCAGATGACGTGAAGGGATCCGCTTGTCGGTGAGCAATGCGATATGCGAGTGTCCTAGAGCAGCCAGGTGACGGACGGCGAGCGAGGCGCCACTCGCGTGGTCGGTGATGACGGACTCGAACAATCGGGAGTGTGGCCCGTGAGGCTTCAACGTGCGTTCGATCAGTACGGTCGGCTTGGTGACGGTTTCGAGGAACTCAACGAGCTCGTCGCTCCCGGGCCCTTCAAGATCGGGGACCAGGAGCAGGCCGCCGATCGACTCGTCTTCCGCCATTCGGCGGATTTCGACCAGGTTGTCCTTGGCCGCGAAGGTGGATCCCTGCAACTGGAGATGTGCGCCCACGCGATCGGCAACGATGTTGGCCCCTTCGATGATGGTGGGCCAGAAGAAGTCGAGTGAAGGGGTGATCAGACCGACGGTGATGTCGGATTGCAGTGGTAAGGCCTGGTTACCCGGGGCGGAGATACGGCGGGCTCCGCCGCGTACCTGCTCAAGCAGCCCTTCCTCGTCCAAAAGCGCGATGTCGCGCCGGATGGTGATGGGAGACAGCCCGAGGCCAGCCGCCAACTCCGCGACTCTGACTGAGCCTTTGGCGTTGACGGTTGAAACGATGTACTCCCGTCGGCTAGCAGGGAGGGTACGGTTGGGACTCATGACGCGACTCCGATCGATAGGCAGAACACCCCTTGCACGGTAGCTTCGGGCAGCGTCCAGGATATGCGGTTGATGTGATCTCCCCACGCTTCACGCAAGAGCGGGTCTTCGATGTCACGTCTCTCGATGTGCGGAGTTCGAGCGCCACTCCACGTGAGTAAAGCGCGCCTGCCACCGCCGGAGGGCGTCAGCAGCAGCGCGTCAGGGCGTTGCGTGATGTCCCCGGCCACGAGAAGGCGCTCGAGGCTTCGTAGCTGGAACTCGGGAGTAGTCGGCAGGGCCCATGCATCTTCGAGGGTGACTACGCCGTCGCCGTCGGGCTGTAGGCGCAAACTGCGGTGCCAAACCGCGTCCGCGGGAAGTGCGTACGCGCCGGCGAGGTCCATGTCCAGACCACGCGCTCCGCCGGGGTGGATCTGGTCCGTGCCGGAGATGCGCTTGACGTCGCGTGCCCTGAACCTTGCCCCCTCGCTCTGCTCACGGCCTGCGATGACCGGAACCGAGTGCCAACCGGACCGGTTAGTCCATATTTCGTATCGCCTGGGTGAGAATGACACAGCAGTGTAGGTCGGTTGACCGAGGTCGATGACTACGGGGATGCCGTCCAGCGCAACCAGGAACGAGCCGACGTCGTTGTGGTTGTGGTGTTCGTTGTTGGTTCCGGCTTTCGCAGCGAGCGCCAGTCCCCGCACGTCGCCCGCACGGGGACGGTCAACGCTCACCTGGATACTTGGCAGCCAAACCTGTGCGGGGAGGAAGGAACCCTCGGAAGTGACTGAGTCAACTGCTGGTTCAGAGCCGGCCGCACACCAATCCTCGTCGGCGAGTGCGACTAGGGCGTGTTATGTAAGTCGTTTGAGTCAGTGGTCGGTGCTGGCGATGTGGGTGGTGGCTTGGTAGCGGACGGCGAGCTTGTCGTACCTGGTGGCCATGGCCCGGTTCTGCTTGATCTGGCCGAAGCAGCGCTCCACAGCGTTGCGGTCCTTGTAAGCGATCGGGTCGAAGGCGGGCGGGCGCCCGCCTCGGGATCCCCCGGCGCGGCGGTGGGCGGCCTGGTCTGCCTTGACTGGGATGGCGGCCTGAATGTGATGGTTGCGCAGCCAGTCACGATTCGCGCGTGAGGAGTAGGCCTTGTCCGCCAGCACCATCTGCGGCCTGGTGCGGGGCCTTCCCGGTCCCGGATGGGCCACCCGGATCTCTTCCAGTACGGGGATCATCATCGGGCAGTCCGCTGCCTGTCCTGCTGTCAGCAGCAGGACAAGCATGCCGCAGGCGGCATCTACGGCGGCACGGGTCCTTGGTGGACCACCCGCCCCGAGAGGTTCCCAGGGCGTGGTCCTCGGGCTCCCCCTCCACCAGCTGCGTACTGACTCTTTGCGGGCTCCGGCGGCGTGCACGTGCGCCCGGCAGGTGGTGGAGTCCACTGACATCCTCCAGCCGACTTTGCCGGCGGCGTCGGCATGGGTGACCAGTGCGGCCTCGATGTGCTCCCACACCTCGCCGGTCTGCCAGGTCCGGTACAGGGCGCAGGGCCCTCCACCAGGGCCCGTAGTGGGGTGGTATGTCGCGCCGGCGCCCCTACTCTGGTTGTCCGCCGCATGGCGTTGATCATGGCCCGCAACGGGTACACCCGGGGGCAGCAGGGGCTCGAGCAGCTCCCGCTGGGCATCGGTCAGGTCATGACGGGCGCAGGCGTATGTACTCAATGGTTGAGGCCTTTGGCGGTGTCACGGTCTGATCTCACACCACCCGTGATACCCCAAAGGCCTCACCCGTCCCGCACACCACGCCGACCACCCCACCCGACTAACGCAACACGACCTAACACCCCACAACCACCAAAATCCAACCCCACCACGCCAACGAGAAACCACGATCACGACGCACCGTCATCAAAAGTGGTGCGAACCAGGCCAGATATCAGACAACCCACCTGGGACATTGCCGACCCGATGACCCGACGGGCAAGCAGGCGGCGAAATTGTGGCCAAGCTCATAGTGTGTTGAGTGCCACTATCGTGCTAGACTCAACTCGCGACCCTGGGAAGCCTTGAATCCGGTCGCACCACATATTCCTGACCAACCACCGAGGAAGGGGTCCCTGTCATGGAGTCACAAGCCGAAGTAACCTGGATCGAAGAGGTCGGAGAACAGTCTTTCGACACCGATGTCTTCGGTGCGTGCAGCACCAATACCTTCTCCCTGAGCGACTATTGGGGCAACAGAGGATATTGGTGCACTCTAACGCACGAGTGCATGAGCTGGTGCAAATAGTCAACCGAAAGCGTTTCTGGAAAGTGACCTTTCTCAACAGATCGCCGCCCCAGGTGGCACTACCCGGTACGCCACCTACCGTCATACCATAAACGCCCAGAAGGAGAAGACATCATGAACAACCTAGAGCTTGGCAAGTATCTCGAATCTGACATGATCGCCGTTACGGAGGAAGACGTGGAAGGGGGAGCTACGCCTGCGGTAGCAACCGCCGCCCTACTCGCCGTAGGGGGGTTTATTTCTCACAATACCTGTCCAACGACGGTGTGCACCCGGGCTTGCTGACACGTCTCGTCTCCCTGAACTCTCCCTGAACCGAGTACACAATGATTGCATTTGCAAAGGAACTCTACCCCGAGCTCACGAAGGCAGACTTCGATAAGTCGATAAAGCCCTTGCTGAGGGTTATTGACAACTATCCTGAGGAGCGTCACCGTGAATTCGTAGCCGTTCCGTTCAGCCTCGAGGTTGAGTTGTACCCATTCCACGTGCTTTGCAAAGCAATAGCGGCAAGCGTATTTCGCGCCGCCTGGAACGTCGAACTTGATTCCCTGCTTGCGGATCCTCAGACGTTCGCGGATGCCTGCTGCGAGGAGCTCGCGCAGCTGGTTTCCACCTATCTCATGCGTCCGTTCTCAGAAGATATCAAAGTTCGTGATCCGCATCAGTTGCGGCCAGCGGAAGGATATCAGCAGTATATCCGAAGCACCTTAGAGAACAGGTTCTCCGAGTTCTCGGCCACCTACGCAACCGGATGGAGTCGCTGTATCAGGGCGGCGAGGCTTCGCGCTAAGGCATTATCGGAGGTCATTAAGATCACAGAGGAGCATCGGAAAGATCTTGCGGAGAAGCTGAACATTGAGGAGGGTGTGACTATTCGACATCTGTCTTTCTCGGGAGATACGCATGCATACGGGCGCGCGGTGACGATTATTACCTTCGATAATGGCCAAAAGGTGATATTCAAACCGCGTTCGGTTTCGGGTGAAGTAGGTTATGCGAAACTCGTCGATATCCTCCGCGAGCGGGAAATTGCGGGCTTCCGAGCAATGAAGGCGCTTGACCTCGGCGACTGCGGGTTCACCGAGTACCTAAAATCGCGGGACCACGAGCCGGACTTCGTAGCCGCTGGACGACTTGCTTGTCTTCTATATCTAATGGATGCGGCAGACATGCACTACTCTAATGTGTTTTGGACTGAACGGGGCCCAATCCCTATCGATCTTGAGACACTTTTTCATCCGGCCAGGGTGCGCGTCGGGGAGCCCGAGTCGCCAGATAGCGCACACAGGATACTCGAACGATCGGTATACGGGACTGGAATATTGCCGCGTGTCGTCACCTCCCGTCAGCGCTCAGGATCGTTCGACATTGGTTTCGTAGGCAATCGTGAGATGCGAGGCGGGAATCCATTTAGAAACTATGAAATCGTTAATCCGTATACGACCGACATCCGCGTGGTTTGGCGCGACGAAAAGCATTCGATCGAACTCGATGACGATCCAAGCCTCCGAATGAAAGTAGACCGCGCGTGTACCCAGATGGAACAAGGGTTCATCGAACTATTCTCACGAGTCCTTGCAGATAAAGATAACTTCGTAGACGCCGTTTTAACGGCCTTCGACGGCGCGAGGTTACGTTATATACATAATCCAACGGTTCAATACGCGCAGATATTGCGTACGCTCGGAGGAGCTGAGCCGAGCCGTGACCGCAAGCTTAGTAGCGGCCTACTGTCGCGCGTAGCGATTCTTAGCGTATCTGCTGAACCTGTGATTGTCGAAGCTGAATGCAACCAGCTTTGGAGAGGAGATATTCCGTACTTTTGCACCTCGTTCGGCGGCACGCGCGTGACCGCAGACGGTACCTATGTTTGCGAGCTTTCGAAGTCGCCGTGCGAATTGTTTCGCCGGAAAATGACGGAACTTAATGAAGATGACATGCATAATCAGCTCCGGATTCTCCGGCTTGCTTTCGTCGCGAAGCTGTCGGACCCGCATTTCAACAGGAGGTTGACGGCAGAGCATGGCGATGAATATGTTGACGAATACATTGGTGACAAACCTGCGATTGATGCGAAATATGTTCTGTATCGCCTAGCTCGATCCCTATACGAGCGCGCACTAGATGACCGTTTTGAGCATCTGCCCAAGACTTGGATCGGCCCCGTGGCGCAATTCGGAAGTCGCGAATGGTCGCCTGGCGTACTTGGCTACGATCTATATTCTGGCCGAGAAGGGCCGGCGCTTGCCCTTGCGTGTGCAGGTAGCGTTCTCGAAGATTCCGCGTTAGCGAAAGTTGCAAGCGAAGTGTTTGATCGCTCCGCAGCCATCCTAACTGCAAAGACGTATGAGTTACGCAACGTAATGGCCTCCGGCACAGGAGGCTATTCCGGCGTAGCCGGGCTGCTTTGGTCTATGCATGCCGCTGGTCGCGTCACTGGTAATCTGTCATGGCAGGTCGCGGCAGATCGTGCGTGGGACATCATTGACGACAACTTTGGCGAGCTCACTCCAGACTCTTTCGACATGATTAGCGGTAACACCACGTCAATCATAATGCGGCTGAGGTGCACCAATCGATTCCCTTACAACGAAGCGGTGGTTGATCGGTGGGTTGCGGCCGCACGCAATCGCATGCAGGCAGATCGAGATCGTATTACTTCAGGACTCGCTCACGGGCTCGCCCAGGTGTTGTGGTTCTTTTCCGAGGTCGCCTCGGTGCGGCCTACTCCGGAGCTGGAGCGACTAGTTATGGAAGTCGATCGGCGCATTTGCACCGATTATCTGAGCGCCGACGGATTGGTGCAGTGCTATCCACAGGCGAATCGCGATACTGTTTCGGCTTCTTGGTGTAACGGTCAGGCGGGATTGTTAATCGCTTACACCTCAGCCCAGACTGCCGGCTTCAGGACCAGGTTAACCGCGTCGGACATCGTTAGGCAGATGCGTGCAAGACCGTTGCCAGCGTTGCCCGTGCTTTGCCACGGTGGTCTCGGCGTTATGGAATCGCTGCGAACAGCGAGGATGGTAGCTCCGGAAGCACTGGCCCTACAAAGCGAACTGGAGAACACGCTGTTCACTCCTCACAGACTCTTGACATACTTCAATAAGGAGCGGGGACGTTATGCGTTGAGCCCGGGGGTTATGTCGGGTCGTGCAGGAGCGGTGCTGCATCTATGTACCCGGGTGTCCTCCGCGCATTTTCCATCGGTGGTAGATCTGACGCTCTAAGGAGGAAACAGTGAGTTTCAGCCGCCGAACCCCGCGCGTGCCTACTACTCTTCAGGTTTCACAGACCGAATGCGGGTTGTGTTGCATTCGGTCGATTCTCTCCGCCTATGGCCACGAAACGACCATCACTGCGCTTCGACAACGCAAGGAGCCCGGGCGTGATGGCTTAGGGCTACAACAGATGATGCAGTTGCTTCGTGGCTTTGGGATGGAGGCTGACACGTTAAGAGTCAACGACGTTCGAGGGCTAGACATTATTGACTGTCCGTTCATTGCGTTCTGGAAGGGAGGGCACTATGTCGCCGTGGAGTCGATAGGACCCAAAACAGCCACCGTAATGGATCCCGCAATTGGACGCATCAAAATGACCCGCGCGGAGTTGATTGCGGGATTTGATCGCTATGTGTTAGTGGCTTCGCCAGGCGCCGAATTCATTCGGTGTCAACGTTCGTGGACTGACCGGTGGAGGAAGGGATATATATGGCCGGAGGGAGCTGGTTGGCGATACCTTGAGATGGGCTTAACAAGTGGATTGCTTGTCGCGCTTACGTTGAGTATCCCGCTTGCTACGCAGCGCATCGTTGACGAAGGGTTTGCGGGACGTATCAGTTTCGCTCGAGCGCTAATAGTTCTCTGTGTCGGGGCGCTGATCATGTTTGCGTTGAGTTATTGCCGGACACGAGCGGCGGTCGGAATGGTACGTCGCTTCGGCTGGCACTTGTCGCGAAATGCATTCGTTCGTCTGCTTTCGCTTCCGGCGCGGTACTTTACCGTTCGTGCACCCGGGGAGGTTGTATACCGGCTAAATGCGCTCAATCGATTGCCGGATCTGCTCGGGGTTACTTTGATTCAGGGTATGCTTGATCTTCTCAGCGGCCTTGCGGTGTTAGTCTATATATTTTGGACTTCGCCGCTCGTCGGTGTCATTGCTATAATGCTCGTAGGTGCTATGGTTTGTTTTCTGGCACTCTCGCAGCCGGTTGTAAATCGCGCCATGGACTCTGAATTGCATGAGGGCACATCTGCGCAGAGCGTTCAGCTCGATGCACTGGTGTCGATCAATAGTGTCAAGCTTGGCGGATACGTCGGCACTTACATTCGGGATTGGGAGACGAGTTTCCGCCGGTTGTTGCTAGCGTTGTCGCGCCGCATGAACATGCAGGGTGTTATCGGCTCCGTTCTTTCATCCACCCAGGCGTTCGCGCCACTTGCACTGCTGGTGATTTGCATTGACCTCGTGCAGCGCGACTTGATATCTATGGGACAAGCTGTTGCGGTCCAAGCGGTTTCTTCGTTACTGTTTGGCTACGTTCAGTCGGCGTTCAGCACGTGGACCGACACGCAGCTCGCTGGCCGCTATTTAGATCTTGCGGAGGATATATTCGAGTATCCCGAGGAGCGAGTGTCAGGATCCAAGAGGGAGATTAGTAGCGGCCGGATTGAAGCTAAGCATTTGAGCTTTAGATACGCAGCTGATTCTCCTGACGCATTGTGTGATATCAGCCTGTCAGTTGCTGCAGGGGAGACAATAGCGTTGGTGGGCGTTTCCGGGAGCGGCAAGACCACCCTTGGGAAGGTGCTATGTAGTCTATTCGAACCCACGAGTGGAAGTTTGGCGATCGACGGCGTGGACGTAAAAGAATACGATTTGGCGGCATTACGCAAGAGGATTAGTTACATCCCGCAGGAGGCGCATTTGCATAACCGCACCATTTTGGAGAACCTACGACTAGGGTGCGATCTGCCGGATGAGGATATTATGAACTTCTGCCGCAAGATTGGTTTTCTCGATTTCATAGATAGTTTTCCGATGGATTACCGTACTCCAATTTCTGAGCTAGGTGCGAACCTGTCGGGAGGTCAGCGCCAACGCATTCACATAGCGCGAGTGTTACTGCAGTCGCCGGCATTATTGATAATGGATGAGGCTACGTCATCGCTCGACAACATTACTCAACGAAATGTCTATGAAAGGCTAGCCACCCTGAGTTGTACGAAGATTGTGATTGCTCATCGATTTGCGACGATTCTCAATGCTGATCGAGTGGTTGTCCTCCAGGACGGTGAAATCGTGCAGGAAGGCCGCCCGACCGAGTTGATGAGGCAGCAGGGCAGGTACGCCGATCTCTTTAGATTTGAGATAGGGGATGTAGACAATGCAACGTCTGTTTGACCGCATTCCGGGGACGCTCGACAAGTATTTCGAGAATGAGATACAGTCAGCGCTCCGCCGCGCACAGGCGGCTATTCGTGGCCAATCGGTAATTCGAGTTGCGGTGCGAGTTCCGGGGCTTGCATTGAAGAGAATGCTAACGCAAAGATTCTGGGCGCTCGTCCATAAGACCTTCGTTTACGAAATGCATCTATTCCGTGAAGGACAAGGAATGCCGGTAGATTCAAGCTCAACGGATGCGTTTGACGCCTACGTGGCTGGTTTTGGAGTTCAGACGCTCGACGCGTGGTTTAGAAAGTACCCTGAGCTTGCTCGGATGGTTAATACGATGGTGCGTAGAACGGCTTGTTTCGTGGTCGAGGTCTGCGAGGCATTACGGGACGATGCGGAGCGTTTGGTTGCTCATGGACTGGTGGACGGCGACGTGCTCATAAGCGACATGGTGGCGCTGGATTCGGATCCGCATAATGGCGGTAAGGTGGTTATGGCGCTCGTCGACAGCGATACTAAAGTCGTCGTGTATAAGCCAAGGTCACTAGCGCTAGATGTCTGGGTACATGGGCTCTTTGTCGATGTGCTGGGCAACTCATGCGTCCTTCGTGAGAGTCCTATCCCCGTGACTTTGGACTGCGGCGGCCATGGTTGGCAGCGATATGTACATAGGCAAGGTATAAACACTGAGACACTTGCTGCGGAGGCGTATCGTAATCTTGGTTTCGCGTCTGCAGTATTTGTCTCAATCGGTGCAACGGATTTGCACGATGAAAATGTGATATTCGCGGGCACGCAACCGTATTTTGTGGACCTTGAGACCGGCATGCGTGGCACGAACTTCGGCGATACAAAGAATCTTGTTGAGCAGATGGCGACAGAACTTGCACGTTCGATTTGTGCGACTTCGATAATACCAGCGAAAATGCCGACAGTACCGCGTTCTGTACTCGTAGGCACAATCAATACGCCCTATCCCCAACACACGCGGGAAGAGGTGTTTACGGTGCGCAACCCGGCGACAGATGCGATGGACATTGCGAAGGAAGAAACGGTAGTAACTCGTAAGGCAGAGCCTTTACGATGGGCGGACGGCCGTCCGGCAGATCCGCTACCGTTTCAACAGGACTTTGTCGAAGGATATAGGCTCGGTTACCTTAGTGTGCTGGAACGGCGTAAAGCGATGCTCAAAGCGCTCGATAGCGCCGTTTTTCCCGTACGGCGCGTGTTACGTCCTACAACGCAGTACGTGCATATGCTGAGTGCGGCTCTATTCCCAGAGAATCTGGTCAGCGAAGATGCGTTGAATATGGTCTTCGAATACTTACGTCCGCCGGTGGGAGTGTTGACGCCTGACGTTGCGGGGGAGTTGCTCAAGCAGGAACGCCAGGCGCTTAGCGATGGAGACGTTCCCTATTTCTACCACTATTCTGACGACACCCGTCTCCGTTCTGGCGGGTTTATATCTGGTCGTGCCTTCATGACTTCGGCGATCGAGAACGCGGCTGAGTTCATCGCAGGAATGTCGACGCATGGGCTGCTGTTGGATGAACGGCTAATTGGCGAAGGCTTCTCGGAGATTTGCGTGGCTATGTCCGCTTACCTAGATTATGAGGTGAATGCGCAAGGGACCCCGATGTTCGCCAAATGTATGGGTGTCACAAACGATGAAGATCTTCCGTATGCGATTAGCGAGAGGTTGGCGGAGTTAGCAATTCACGGAACGGGTGATGTTAAGGGGGCAGGTTGGCTTTGCGGAGGCTATGGCGAGAAGCCAGCTTTATATCACTCAGAGGGTTTGGTCTCGCTCCACGACGCGGGCGGAATAGTGTTTCTGCTGGAGCACCTCGTAGATTGCAGTTGCGCAGACACCGGACGTTGGCTAACCCTCCTTGATGAGGCGCGTCTGGGCCTGCGCAGTCTGTCGGAGTGTTTTTCACGTGCGCTGGAGGTGTGCGCGCAATCGATTGTCGCTGGTACGTCGTCTGTCGAGTTTGTGCTGAACCATGGCGCGAGACGGCTTCCGTGTGCCGAAGCGTCGGCACACGCATTGCTTGCTCGGAATTCGTCCTTAGGTGACGTGTTTGGCGGCGGAATGGGACTCGCGTTGACGTTGCCAACCTTTCCGGATACTCCAGAAGGCCTGTTGAAGAATCTGTATGGACGGGTCAGTGAGGAACTCGCTTTGGGCACGCTTCAGGGCGATGGCATTGCGCACGGGCGGCTGGGTGCTCTTTGGGCAATGTTGCGACTATCGCTCCGTCTTGGTGATTCGCTGGGCGTCTCCCGCGTGTTGGATGAGCTCTCTGAGATCACTTTTCCGTTCGGCTGGATCACATCTGGCTTCTGTAATGGTAACGCTGGTTTGCTCATGGTTGCCGCCGAGGCCGAGGGCACCTTTCCCGGTACGTTTGAGTTAGGCGAGCTCGCCGAGGCGGTGGTAGCTCTTCCGAAGGAGGATATCCCAATTGACTTGTCATTGTGTCATGGCGCTGCGGGAGTCCTTCAGTCATTATTGTGGGCGTACGAGTGCACGGGTTCTTCCGAGTTTGAGGTAAGGGCGCGAAACTACTGGCGCAAAGCGCTTGAGCACGCTCGGAAGTATGGGTATTATACCGGAGAGTTACACCGTGACTATCTGTGCGGGTATATGCTTGGTTGGGCAGGTATTGCTGACTCGGGTTTGTTGGTAAGTATGGAAAGTAAACGGCGTTGGCTTCCACTTTCCATGGCAAGTTCAGCAGTTGCATGATCGCACATGGGACTCTACGTTTAGTTCGGTTGCTCTAGGCAGAATGGGAAGGCAGCATGCGGACACTTGTAGCGGCGGTGGAAGGCCGCGAGGATGAATCCGGGTTTAAGGAATTGGGCCGCGTTAAGCTGGGCTCATACTTGGTTGTGTTCGGGACTGTTGATGTAACAATACCGAGTTTCGACGCCGTCTCGTCTGATGATCGCGATAAAGTATTGTTAGCGGTACGGTCATTGTCGTGCAACTTCCGAGACAAAGCTATATTGATAGAGAACGTCCGCGCGTTTCGGGGTGGTGGTGTTACTTTCGTTCCGTTCGGATCCGAGTTTTGCGCTGAGGTGCTCGAAGTTGGTGCAGACGTTTCGGACTTAACACCTGGTGATCGTGTAATGGGTAATGGGGCATACCCATATTCCGGCGTCCATGGCGTGATGCCTGGAATCCCGACGAACTTTGCTTCGCTCGGCTATTTCAAGTTGCCGCGGGCCAAGCTGGCGCGGGTTCCTGATGGGATGGATGATGTCGCTGCGGCAGCTTTCTCTCTAGGTGCGCAGACTGCGACCGCCATGGTCCGAAGTTCAGGTATTGTTGATGCGGGAGGCAACCCGATCGTATTTAGTTGTCGGTCTTCGACCGGATTGTTTGTTATTCAATGTCTATTGAGCTACGGTTTTGTGCCTGTTGGCGTGTCGAGCTCGGAGTGGACTTCTGAAGAACGGAGCCGAATTGCGCCGGCGACTGTACTGAGCTCGGTAAAGGGTACGCAGCTTCCGGATGGTACTGGTAGGTTTACGCATGCCTTCGACCCGTTTTTCGACGTTAATTTTAGCGCTGCGGTACGTTGTTTGAGCGTGGGGGGTAGGTATATGACGTGTGGTTTCCGGGATCAACACCCACTCTTTTCGGAAGGCACGCCGGAGACAACGGAACCGATTGTGCGTGAAGGGCTTGCGCTCGCGATCCCTAAATTGCTGACTATGAAGGCACACTGCCTCGGCACCGGCGACGACCTTGATGAAGCGATCGTTGGATTTCAGAATGGCGTCCTGGAACCAGTTGTGGATTCGGTTTTTCGGGTCGACGATGGTATTGAGTTTGTGAACCGTAGTTTTGTTGACCGGAGTAGATTCGGTAAAGTGGTGCTGCAGCTAGCGTGAGCAACGTCGACACAGGAAGGATAATTTACGCTATGATGGATAAGATGGTTCGTTTCTTTCTGGTCGTGATAGTCGCGGTCGGAGCCGGCGATTTAGTCGGAGAGATGTGTCGTAGCCTCGGCGGCAGCGTTTGGCTACCTCGCGGACTCGGTGCGGCTACGTCTGCGGTCGTTGCGATTTTGGGGTACTCTTCTTTTAATCGAGGTAAGGGTGTGGACGAGTGAAGGAGGCAGATGTGTCCGCGAATGAGGCCGTGATTACAATTGATCATTTGGCTAAACACTACGGGAGGGTTGATGCCGTTGTCGACTTCACGTTCGGCGTGACTGCCGGTTCGGTTGTTGGGCTGGTTGGCCCGAACGGCGCGGGTAAGTCGACCGCTTTACGCTGTCTGCTTGGACTGGTTTCTCCGACCGCCGGATCCGCGACGGTGTTCGGCCGTCAGTATGTAGAGTTAAGTAATCCCGGCGTCGTTGTCGGCTCGGTGTTGGATGCTTCCCGGCAGCATCCGGGAAGAACGGGTACGAGCGTGTTGCGTTGCGCTGCTACCGTTCTCGGAATATCTCGCAACCGGGTTGATGACGTGCTTGATATCTGTGGTCTTACGCGAGCGGAAGGGCGCCGGAGGATTGGCACTTACTCGTTGGGTATGCGACAACGCCTGGCGCTTGCTTTGGCGTTGTTACCTTCTCCGGACGTGCTAGTGCTTGACGAACCTGTGAACGGTCTGGATCCCGAGGGTATCCGTTGGATTCGGATGTTGTTGAGGGACTTTGCGGGACGGGGCGGTACGGTTCTCGTTAGTTCGCATCTCTTGGCGGAGATGGAGCGTATCGCGGACGAGGTGGTTATGGTTGGCCACGGTCGGGTTATTGGCACGGTGGAGGTTTCAGAGCTAGCTCACAAGGGAGTTGACTTAGAGAGTGTTTATCTCGAAGCTACGGCGTCAAGCTCACGTGGGGGTAATGATGCCCGCGCGAAATGAACAGGTGTCTGATGAGTATACTGGAGGTGGTGTTCACATGGGTTCGACGCTGTCCCGTGTTGTGAGGTCCGAATGGCATAAAGCTACGAATACCGTCACGGCGATCACAATATTGGTGGTTACTAGTTTGTTGACGATCGGGATGACTGTGGTTGCGACGGTCCTTTTCCGGGACGGTGAGTCGTGGATCAGAGCATACGGACAAGTCGCTAGCCCGGCCGTTACGCTGCTCGCGGTTCCCTTGATGTTGTTGGTGTGTGAGGAGTGGACTAGGGGGACGGCCCTTGTCACCTTCGTTCAAACTCCTAAACGATTGCGTGTGCTGTGGGCGAAGGCATTAGTGGGGTTGGTTTTCTTGGGAGTCGCATACGCGATAACTCTAGTGTTGTCGGCGGTGGCAGGATTGTTCGCTCAAGAGTTACGCGGGATCGATGTTACGTGGGAATTCCGGCTTTTTGAAGTTCTTGCTTTAGGGCTACCGCTTGTGGTCAATGTTGGTTTTGGTCTCGCTATGGCTTTGTTGTGGCGCGAAACAACGCTGGCCTTGGGGGCGTACTTTGTTGTACCGCCTATCACTGTGCTACTGGCTCAGGTGCCGGGTATAGGGCGGTTCGCAAAATGGGTGTCGCTAGAGCATTCGTCGTCGATATTTGTGGCCGGAAGTGATGGTGTGTCCACGGCGCAGGTGTTCGTTTCGATTGTTACCTGGGTAGTGGTGCCGGCGGCGTGTGGAGTATGGCTTGTGGTGAGAAGCGATATTTCATAGTGTTTTGGCGGTGTCCTATGTCAGGGGCTCGGCAAAGTCGCTGGTTAGGGGGTTGTTGGGAGTTTGATGGCGTTGGTGGGTCTTCGGGTCATGGCCCGGTTGGCTGAGGCGATGCCGGTGGTGGCGGGGCCACACGTAGGTGGTGCGGATCAGGCTTATGGCCAGGTTCCTCAGGGTGGCCATCACCTGCGGCCTGGCGCCTGTGCGCAGCTGGTGGCGGTCCTCGTCGTAGGTGACATCGCGCACCCAGTGGAGTCGGTTCTCGATCGCCTAGGTCGTGTTGTGTAAGTCGTTTGTGGTGGTGGGGCGGTGCTGGCGATGTGGGTGGTGGTCTGGTGGCGGATGGTGAGTTGGTCGTGTCTGGTGGCTGTGGGGCCCGAGTTTGAGTGGGCTGCGTGCGCCCTTCGGGAGCTCGCTCGCGCCTTCGTGAGCTCGCTTGCGCTGTTGGGAGCGTCGTCCCGGAGCCGGGTTGTCGACGTGGGTGCCTGTGGGCGGGCCGGTTGTGTGCTTAGCGAGGATTGGTGTGCGCAGTCAGGCGCGTAGGGCGTTCCCGCGGTGTCGGGGGCCTGGTTGCCGACAGTCGAAGGGGGCGAGTGGGTCTTGTACCGGCCCGGTTGGACCGCCCACGCCCCGTTGGACCGCCCACGCCCCGTTGGACCGCCCACGCCCCGTTGGACCGCTGTAACCGGCGGCTACGGCGGTCCAACGGGGGAACAGGGGTCCATCCGGGGAACAGCGGTCCAACTGACAGGCTCAACATCCACACACCGCCACCCAAGTACTTACACAACAGGACCTAGTGGCCCTGCATCCAGGCGGCGACTTGCTCGGGCTGGGCGTCGGGCGGGTATGGAGCAGATGAGGTAGACGACCTCGGTGGTGGTCTTGGTACTGCGCTTGGTGTTCTTGCCGCGGGTGTGGGTGGTGCGGGTGCGGCGTATCTGTAGTACTTGGGCGGCGCCGGGGAAGCAGGTCCACGCCGGAGCCTGGACGGCTTTGATGGTGCGGCGTACCCGCCGCCCGTGAGAGGTGTCGACCCCGGCGATGGCGGGGACGTCGGCCCAGGGCAGGGCCTTCAGCTTCGCTCTCAGGCCGGGCTGGTTGCCCTTGACGGCCAGCACATAGTCGGCGCCCCGGTCGCGTATCCGCTGCGCTGTGTCGGTCTGTGTGCAGCGCATCAGCGGTGACCACCGCGCCGGTAAGGTCGTGGGGCGCCAGCAGGGGAGCCTGTCGAGTTTTCTGTGTAGGCGGGTTGTTGCTTGCAGGTAGGGGCGGATTCGTTCGGGGTAGGCGGCGGTGAGCTGGGCGAGGGCTTGCTTTGCCTGTTGGTGGTGACTTGTCCTTCGACCATGCGGCCCTTGGCCTTGCGTTTGCTGGCGGGTAGGTTCTTCTCCTTGGCGCGTTCTCGGGCGCGCTTGACCCTCGGGTGTTGCAGACCTGCCGGCCACAACAGCTCCCGCGGCGGCCTCATCGGAGCGGGTGCTGGCCCCGGTTCTTCGAGACCTTGCGCAGCTGGTAGCTGGGCGACTCGATGGAGTTGGTGGAGGGGGTACCTCCCACGCAGTGGGGGAGAGATGACCCGGCGCCCCGTCGGCCGGAGTACGCCAGGAACGGCCGTGTTACGCTCCCAGGCCCGCTCCCAGGTCGTCACCGCCCCTGGGGATACTTGGAGCCCCACTGGTCGGAGAAATCGGCCAGGGCCCCCAGGGCGGCCTCCTCGTTGGGGGCGGTGTAGACGGGCTTGAGCGCTTTAGCAGGCCTGCTTGCGGAACCGCATAGGCCACGAACCGCATCCAGGGGCGCGAACCCGGGTGCTACCCACGCAGGTCCGGGGCCAGGCAGTGTCGGGCCAGGCCTGCCTCGCTTCGCCCTGGGGCAGGCCGGTCAGCCCGTCGCATTCCCCCGCGGCGCTGGCGCTCTCGTGCGGGAGGTGCCCCCACTACGATCAGCACGCCCCTATGATGCCGCGGTTGTGCCGGCACGGGCGCACACGAGCCGCCCTTCAGCGAGGCTCCTTCCTCGCCCCTGCACCCAGATACTTAAGTCACGTGCGAGACAGCCGTCCATGCCCGTCCCCCCACGGCGATGCGGGGCCAGGCCTGGTGGCCCGCGCGGTGGTCGGCACGGACCCTGGGTGCGGATGGCGCCCCTGGTAGATGACCGGGAATGAGGACTCCACCCAGGGGTCGGCTGGGCCACTCAAGGACCGCCTCGCACACGCCCGTCGGTGACCTGTGTTGATCGCCCCCGCCCCGACAGCACCCGCCCCAACGGTGGTCTCCAGGTGGCGGGCGGGGTCTCCCGCACCCTCAATGCCGCCGACGTACAGGCTCACAATCATCGAGTCCAGGCCGCCCCGTGCGCCGCACGGTCCTTACGTACCAGGCGGGGCGTGAAACTTCCGGCCCGGTCCCGGGGGACCACAGGTCTCGAACGGGACCCACCTGGCGAGTCGATCGTCTTGGTCGTGGTGCCATTACGGGCATTCTCCCGCGCCGCGGTGGTGTGCTGGCCCTTCCCTGTGGCCCAGGTGATCGAGCCGGCTCCGCCAGCCTGGCCCCGCACCCCTAGGCCTCCTTCAACAAGACCGGCAGCAGACCGTCAGCACCGGTGAGCACCCGCCTCGCCGGACCCGGGCCTGCTCAAACAGGCCGTCCAGCGCGCCGCACGGCAGCCAGCTCCCGGGCCACACCACGCCCAGTCGGAACGGTCCCAGACGGCGCGGCGTTCTCCTCATCACTCACAGTCATGACAATAGGTCCTCTCAATCAGGGCTTACACAGACCATTGAACACGCCCCTAGACGATCTCCGGCTTCCTGCCGCTGACCTATCTGCTCGATGCGCTGCGCTGGCCGCTGACGGGCGTGGCCGAGCTGAGCGACGCTCTGATCAGGCTCGGCGTGACCGGCGCGGTCGGAGCGGCCCTGTTCTGGGCCTCCACCAAGCTCATGCGCTGGACGTGAGATGCTGAAGCGGCCCGGCCTCGGCGCGGTCCCTGAAAGCAGGTGGGGCGCCCTGCCAAGATGGCGGAACGCCCCACCTGTAAACATCACGCTCGTCCTCATGCCGGTACGAAAGGAGCACTTCTTATGAGCGACTTCGACGAGGCCGCCGCGCATGCTCTCGGTTCCGGAGGGGCCCGGCGCGTGCCGCGCCGGCTGCTGGGGCTTACGGCTGTCGGCGCCGCTTTGGGCGGTGGGGCGTGGTGGTGGCTGCGTTCAACCGGGGCCGTGGCCGTAAGGCCGGTGGAGGTCATGGCCGAGGATCCCATGGGTGCCGACACGATCGCCGGTTACCAGGCGGTGCGCTCCAGCCAGTCGCCGTCGCCGAGCCTGTTGTCCAAGCCGTCCACCGTGTGGCTGCGGCATTGGTTTCGCGGCGACGCCGTCGCACCGGAGGACCTCATGGGCGAGCTGGTGGACTACGCCGTCGATCACGGTTGGGCGGGCGGGGAGTACTCGCTGCCCGGCGCGTGGGAGTCCTCCCGCCAGGATCAGCGGCTCGACGGCCCACTGAACTTGCTGATCTCTCTGGTCGACGACGCCGATCCTGCCGATGCTCTGCATGGTACTGTGCGTGTGTCTCTGACCTACCGGTGAGTGAAGGCGCTCTGTGGGGCCTGCCTCTGACCCAGCTCTGACCCGAATTGTCTGATATCTGTCTCTGTTCCTGCCCCTTCCCTGAAAGGTGTTCCCCATGATGTTCCGTCCCCGGCGCAGTCTGCGCACCCTGCTGGTAGGTCTGCTCGCGCTGACCATCCTGGTCCCGTTCCTGATCGTTGCTTCTCCCACGCCGGCGGCGGCCGCGCAGGCGGGCGGGAGCCTGCGGGTGGTGTTGTTGGGGGACTCCTACTCTGCGGGCAACGGTGCCGGGGACTACTACGGGGATGACAAGAGCGCCTACCGTAGCCGGAACAACTGGGCGCACCGCTATGTGGACTGGGTCAATACCCAGAACGTCTCCGCCACTTTGACCAATCTGGCTCACAGTGGCGCGGTGACCGACGACCTGCTTGGGAGATCGGGTCAGGTGGCCGCCATGCCTACCGACACCGACCTGGTGATGCTGACCATCGGCGGCAACGACGTGGGGTTCGCGGACATCGTACAAAAGTGCTTCACACTGGGACTGCGTGACGCCAAGTCCTGCAAGACCAAGGTCGACGGGGCCAACGCGTTGATGGACGACGTCATGGGCTCCACCCGCAACATTTTGCAGCTGATCGACGATCGCCTACCCGACGGCGCCCAGGTGATTCTGGTCGGCTACCCGCGCCTGGCCACCTCCCGCAGCTACATTCTGAAGGACCTCTTCGGCTCCGTTTCCTACGACGCCGGCACCGGGGTGCGTGCTCTGAGTGAGACTGCCCGGGACAAGCAGGCCGCTATGGTCGAGAACTGGAATGCCACCCACCCTGGACTGAAGGTCACTTATATTGACGGCGTGGTGGCGGCTTTTGATGGGCACGAGCCTGACCCTGCCACGAATTCTCGCAACGACTACCGGTGGTTGAATGAATTCTTTGAGACCCGCGGCCGCCTGGCCGCCAACGGCAAGACGACCTCCACGTTCAGCCTGGACGCCGCCGAGTTCTACCACCCCAACATCATCGGCCACCAGCAGATGGCCAACCTCATCATCAACCAGGTGGGTGTGCCCTCCAATGTCAAGCCCGCAAGTAGCCCCGCGATTGTGGCGGCGTCCTACGCCGTAAGTGACAGCGTTACGACGGCTGAGGACGCACCCGAGGCGTGGATCCAGGGCCCGTACGTCGCCAAGGAGGGAAGCACCCTAACCCTGGACGCACGCGGATCCCATGCCGACGACGGAGACATCACTACATACGAGTGGGACCTGGACGGCGACGGAGTTTTCGAGCAGACCTCCACCGAGCCGGTCATCGACTACACCTTTGCCGACCTGTACGACGGACAAGTCGGCCTGCGCGTGACCCAGGACGACGGTCAGACCGACGTGTACACCACCCAGGTGCAGATTACCGACGACGGCGACAACACCCCGCCCGAGCTCGACAACTGCCCGGATGCATACAACTACAGCCAGTCCGACTATGACGGTGATGGCATCGGCGACGTCTGCGACCCCGACTCCGGCTACCCCACCGAGGATCAGCCCGGAGTGTGCGTCGTCGGCGAGAACTGCCCCGACGACGATCAGGCAACCGCCGCCCCTGTGCCCACGCCCGACGGTGCGGGCACAGCGCCGGATGCATCAGACCCGACCGACTCGGCAACTACGGCCGCACCGGCAGACGCGACGGACCCGGAACCGGCCGCTCCCACCCCGGATACCGCGGGAGATGCGGCCGCGGCCGGCAACCAGCCAGCAACAGCCGCCGATAATCCGACAGCACTGGGAACGGCCGTGGCGACTGAAACGCCGTTATCACTGCCGACAACCCCGGCCGGCTCAACGGCACACGACGCGCGAACCCGCCTGGCCAACACCGGATTCAGCGCTGGACTGCCCTTTGCTGCTATCTCTTTAGCCGCTACAGCTGTCGGCACCGTCCTAATCCGGGGTGCCATACGCAGGCAACTAAGGTGAGGTAGCCAAGGTAATGTCCTCCAGCTATTTTCCGGCGCTGCGCAGGCGCAGGGAGTTGGTGACCACGATGACGCTGGAGGCGGCCATGGCGGCGCCGGCGATCATCGGGTTGAGCATTCCCGCCGCGGCCAGGGGGATTGCGGCCACGTTGTAGGCGAAGGCCCAGAACAGGTTCTGTTTGATGATTCGCAGCGTGTCCCGGCTGATGCGGATGGCCGTCACCACGGCGTCCAGGTCGGCGCGCACCAGGGTGATGTCCGCGGCCTCGATGGCCACGTCCGTGCCCGACCCCATGGCGAAGCCCAGCCCGCGCGTGCCCGCCTGAGCCAGGGCCGCGGCGTCATTGACGCCATCGCCGACCATGCCCACCACGCGGCCCTCGTCTTGCAGACCGGCGATCACATCGCGCTTGTCGCCCGGCAGCACCTCGGCGCGCACGTCGGCGGCGTCGATACCGACCTCCCGAGCCACCCGGGCGGCGGTGCGGCGGTTGTCACCGGTCAGCAGCATCGGCCGGACGCCGAGCTCGCGCAGTGCGGCAACCGCCTCCCGGGAGGAGGAGCGCACCGTATCCCGCACGGACAGCACCGCCCGGGCGACGCCGTCCACGGCGAGTACGACGGCCGTCGCCCCGGACTCCTGCGCGGCGGCGACGGCGTCGGTCGCCTGCGTGGGCAGGTCCACGCCCTGCTCCGCCAGCCAGGCGGGGCGGCCCACCCGGACCCGGTAGGCGGTTCCGTCCAGTGACACGGTGCCGGACACGCCCCGCCCCTCGTGGTTGGAGAAGTCCCGCACCGCCGGCACCTGCTCGAGCCGTTCCTTGGCGGCCTCGGTGATCGCCCGGGCCACCGGATGCTCGCTGGCGGCCTCCACGCTTCCCGCCAGGGCGAGGGCGGCGGCCTGTGTACCGCTGAGCCCCGGGGCGGGGTGGGAGAGGTCCTCGAAGGCGTGGTGGGGCTGGCGGGAGCGATCCGAGGAACGAGGATCGCGGATGGTAGCCGAGAGGGTCTCTCCCACCCCGCCCTCTACTTCGGCGGCGTCCCAGGTGACGATCCCGTCGGCGTCCAGGCGCATGCGGCCCTCGGTGACGGTGCCGGTCTTGTCCAGCACGATCGTGTCCAGCGTGCGCGTGGACTCCAGCACCTCCGGGCCCTTGATGACCACGCCGAGCTGGGCGGCGCGCCCGGAGCCGACCAGCAGCGCCGTCGGCGTCGCCAGCCCCAGGGCGCAGGGGCAGGCGATCACCAGCACGGCAACGGCGGCCATGAATGCGTGCTGCGCCGGGTGCCCCAGCAGCAGCCACACCAGCAGCGTGGCCAGGGCCAGTACGATCACCGCGGGCACGAACACCCCGGAGATGCGGTCGGCCAGCCGCTGCACGGGCGCCTTGCCGGCCTGCGCGTCGGTGACCATTGCGCCGATGCGCGCCAGCGTGGTCCCCGCGCCCACCGCCGTCGCCCGCACCAGCAGCACGCCGGAGGTGTTCATGCAGCCGCCGGTGACGGCGTCGCCGGGGCCGGTCTCCACCGGCACGGATTCACCGGTGAGCATGGACGCGTCCACGGCGGAGCGGCCCTCGATGACCACGCCGTCGGTGGCGATCTTCTCGCCCGGCCGCACCACGAACAGGTCTCCGGCGGCCAAGGCGTCTATCGCGACCGTCTCCTCGGAGCGGGTGGCATCGGGTAGGGGGGCGCCGTCGTCGTCGAGCACGTCGACGGCGTCGGTGGAACCGGCGGGGGAGGTCAGTGTGACCCGGGTGGCCTGGGTGGCGCCTAGCTGAAGCAGGGCGCGCAGAGCGTCGCCGGAGCGGAAGCGGGCGCGTGCCTCCGCGTAACGGCCCGCCAGCAGGAAGGTGGTCACCCAGGCGGCGGACTCGAAGTACATGTGCACCTGGTGCCCCTGGGCGCGCGGGATGAACTCCATGCTCATGCGCATGCCCAGTTCGCCGGCGCCGCCGAAGAGCAGTGCCCACAGACTCCAGCCGGTCGCGGCGATCACGCCCAGGGATACGAGCGTGTCCATGGTGAAGGTGCCGTGCCGCAGCGCTCGGAGGGCGGAGCGGTGGAAGGGCCAAGCGCCCCAGGTCGCCACCGGCAGGGCCAACGCCGCCAGCACCCACTGCCAGCCGGTGAACTGCAGCACCGGAAGCATTGACAGTGCCATCACCGGGATCGACAGCACCAGACTGACGATCAGTCGGGTGCGCAGGTACTCGGCGCGGTCGGCCTGCGACTGGCCGAACACGGGGGGCGGTGTCGGCGGCGTCGCGGAGTCCGGGGCAGTCGACGTGCCGACGGGCCCGGTGTCGGCGGCGGTATCGGTGTTCGGGAGGAGTGCCCCGGCGTTGTCGGACTCGGAGGTGCTCGCCGTACCGGATCCGGGAGCCCGCTCGGCGCGGGCTTCGGCGGTGGTGTTGGAAGTGGCGTCGGGCGCCGGGGCGCCGTCGTCGGCGCGGAGCTCGGTACGGTCGGTGACGGTGGCCGTATAACCGGCCCGGGCTACCGCGTTGATCAGTTCCTCGTTGGACACCGGCTGCGTCAGCGTGACCTTCGCGGACTCGGTGGCGAGGTTTACGGAGGCCTCGACCCCGTCGAGCTTGCCCAGCTTCTTCTCCACGCGCGCCACGCAGGAGGCACAGGTCATCCCCCCGACCGCGAGGTCGACGGTGGCGACCGGCGCCGGGCTGGGGGCGAGGTCGGTGGTGGTGGGCTGAGTCGGCTCAGACATGTGTTGATCGGCCTCCAGTGTGAGCTCAGGCGGCGTCGCGTTCGACGGCGTCGAGGGTGTAGGCGCCCGCCTCGTCAATGGCCTCGGCCAGGGCGGCGTCGGACAGGACGACGTCGGAGACGACCGTGGCCACGGACTGGCCGCCCTTGTTGAGAATGACGGAGACGTTCTTGACGCCGTCGAGGGCCTCCAGCTCCTCGGTTACATGGGTGACGCAGTGGTCGCAGGTCATCCCCGAGATCCTCAGGGTGGTGGTACGGTCGACGCCGTCGGCGGTGAACTCGGACATGATGGGCTCCTTGATTTCGGTGTGCGGTTTTGGGTCTGGCTTGCGGGCGGCGGATGCCGGCGTGGGCGGGCGCAGCCCGCGAGGCGGGGTCAGGACTTGACCAGGCGGGCGATCGCGTCGGAGGCCTCGCGGATCTTGGCGCGGCCCTCCTCGTCGGAGGACTGCGCCGCGTGCAGGACACAGTGGTTCATGTGATCCTCGAGCAGGCCGAGGCTGACAGCCTGTAGCGCCTTGGTGACCGCGGAAACCTGGGTGAGTACGTCGATGCAGTAGGCGTCCTCCTGGACCATGCGCGAGATGCCGCGCACCTGGCCCTCGATGCGGCTGAGCCGCTTGAGGTAGTCCTCCTTGGTTCCCGTATATCCGGCCATCACTCCCCCTGCCCGTACGTGGTGCACGTAGTGCCGGCCGATCTGTGCTGACCGACGGCCCTTACGATACCCCTAGGGGGTAGGGGTTGCAATGCCTGTTGGGTGGACCGGACACCTCACCACGAACGCTTGCTGCGACCCTTCGCCTCCTGGTGTACGGGAGTTTGCCGCACACCAGAGAACAAAGCCTCGGAGCAGGGTGCAAAGTGTCGGGGAAGGCGACGGATTCGGCGGCTGGCACCCGATGTCTGAAATCTGGCTGCTTGCAGCTGCATTCAGTGGGGGAGGTGGCGAGACCCAAGCAGATGGCACGCAGGTGGTGTCACAAAGTGCACCACTTTCATTCGTGTCGATGTACGGCCGACACTGTGATCCGCGTAATCATGCGGATGTCCGTAGAGGGTCACCCGCGGCCTGTGCTGAAACTGGTGCATTCCGTGACAGCGATGCGGGTGGTTCCCCGTATCGAGGCTCTCGTCAGGAGGAGAGTGTGGGAGGGATGATGCCTGGGCTGAGATGCATCGGCTGTGGGATGCTGGTCATATGACTGAGCAGCGCGTCCCCGCGGATCTGGAGGCCTCATGGGCTCCGATCGGCTGGGAACCCAGCGACATCGGCTTCGACGACGCCCCCTTCGGCAGTGTCCTGGGCGACCCGCTCATGGGCTCGCCCATCTTCGACGTCTCGGTGCTAGACGCCGCGCCCGCCTCTGAGGCGGGTGGCGCCGATGCGCGTCCCGCCTCGTCATCCGGCGCCACCCGGCCCCGCACTGCTCAGCCCACCACCCGCAAGCAGCACCAGCAGGCCACGCACACGTCCAGCCACCGCCAGTCCACCGCCCGGCCCCAGGCGCAGCCCGCCTCCCCGTCGGCATCGGGCCGGGGAATGGTGGCGCCGACCCCGGCTGTGTCGGTTCCCATGCAGCGGCAGTCCTCACGTGTCGCGGCCGGTTACGGTGTCGTCCCGACGCCGGGACCGCGACAAGTTTCCGGTGCCGTCGGCGGTATGCCTGCAGGGACAATGCCGCCCCCTGGCACCGGGAACCCGGCCCAGAATCCCTACGCGCCAGTGCAGTCGCACCGTCCGCGACCGGCGATGCCGTCCGCCACCGCCTACGGCCCACCGCCACAGCGGCCGCGTCCACCCGTCCAGGACCCCTACGGACGCCCTCCGGCCTCGGCGCCAAACGGCTCACGCCCGGCACCCCAACCGCGCAATCAGAGCAATCAGAACCAAGACACCAGCAACATCGAGAAGCTGGTGGCAACCGGGATCGGCTGGGTGGTCTTCATCCTGATCATGATCGTCTTCGCCAGCATGTGAGGCCCCGCCGCGCCTCGATGCCCGAGTCGTCTGGGCGCGTCGTCGCATACGGCGCACGCCGTCGTCGAAGGCGGCACCATCGCAGGTCGGCGCCCCTGCGGCACTGCGGCTCAGTCGTCCAGGTGACCAACCAGGCGGGCGGCCAGGCCCGTGTAGGTCGCGGGCGTCAGCGCCAGCAACCGCGCCTCGACGTCGGCGGGCATGCCCAGAGAGGAGATGAACTCGCGCATGGAGGCGGCCGTGACCCGCTTGCCGCGCGTGAGTTCCTTGAGCCGCTCGTAGGGGTCGGCCATGCCGGTGGCCCCGGCCACCGACGCCGCGCGCATGGCTTGCTGCACCGGCTCGCCCAGGACCTCCCAGGTGGCGTCGAGGTCCTCCGCCAGGCGGGAGTGGTCGACGTCGAGCCCGGCCAGGCCGCGGCGAATGTTGTCGATCGCCAGCAGCGAGTGCCCGAAGGCCACGCCCACGTTGCGCTGGGTGGTGGAGTCCGTCAGATCGCGCTGCAGGCGGGAAGTGACCAGGGTGGCGGCGAGCGTATCCAGCAGGGAGCAGGAGATCTCCAGGTTCGCCTCCCCGTTCTCGAAGCGGATCGGGTTGACCTTGTGCGGCATGGTGGAGGAACCGGTGGACCCCTGCGCACTCAGGCGCTGGCGGAAGTAGCCCAGCGAGATGTAGGTCCAGACATCGGTGGCCAGATTGTGGGCGATCCGGTTGAAGCGGGCGACGTCGGCGTACAGCTCCGCCTGCCAGTCGTGGGACTCGATCTGGGTGGTGAGCGGATTCCAGGTCAGGCCCAGGGACTCGACGAAGGCGCGGGCGATCTGCTCCCAGTCGGCGCCGGGCACCGCGACCACGTGCGCGCCGAAGGTGCCGGTGGCGCCGTTGATCTTGCCCAGGTACTCGGCGGCCTCCACCCGCGTGGCCTGGCGGCGCAGCCGATGGGCCAGAACCGCCAGTTCCTTGCCGAGCGTGGTGGGGGTGGCCGGCTGGCCGTGGGTGCGGGCGAGCATGGCGGCGTCGGCGTGCTCGCGGGCCATGGCGGCCAGGTCGTCCACCAGCCCGCGGGCCGCCGGCAGCCAGACCTGCGCGACGGCGTCGCGAATGGTCAGCGCGTAGGCGAGGTTGTTGATGTCCTCGCTGGTGCAGAAGATGTGGACGATCTCGTGCACCTCGGGCAGCGCCGTGGCGCCCAGGACGTCCGGGGCGGCGTCCAGGCGGCGCTTGAGCAGGTACTCCACCGCCTTGACGTCGTGGCGGGTGACCGCCTCGATCTCGGCCAGCTCGGCGATCTCCGCCGCGCCGAAGGAGTCGACGACGCCGCGCAGGTAGTCCTTCTCAGCGCCGGACAGCACGGGGGCGCCGGGCAGCACGCGGCGGTCGGTCAGGTGAATGAGCCACTCCACCTCCACACGCAGGCGCGCCCGGTTCAGGGCCGCCTCGGACAGGTAGCTGACCAGTGGCGCGGCGGCGGCGCGGTAGCGGCCGTCGAGCGGGCCGAGGGCGATGGCTGGGGAGACGGTGGCGAGGTCGACCATGACGCCGATTCTGCCAGCTGCGGCGGTGGCGGGGGCGGGCGTCTCAGAGAACGCCGTCAGGCGCCGCACGACCGGAGCAAAACCTGCTTGCGGAGGGCGCGCAGGAAGTGCGCAGTAGGTCGCGATGCAGGCGGGACGCGTCAGGCGCGACGGTAGGCGGTGGCGGTGGAGCCCTGGCGGCCATGGAAAACGACGAAACTGGCGGTCTTCAGGCGGTCGAGCGCCCATTTGACCTGGCGGCCGGTCAATCCCGTCGCCTCGGTGATCTGCGCGCGCGTTTTCGGTGTGGTCAGACAGGACCAGACCGCGGCGGCGTTGGCGGAAACAGCGATTACTTCCTCAGGAACCTGGTCTTCGACCTCGTGGTTCGAGTGTTCCGAGCTGTCGGGCTGTTGTTCGATCGGGGCGAGAGCATAAGACGTTGAGCCCTTCGTTCCTGAAACTTCGGCGAGTCCCAGGTTGACAAGTTCTTGCAGCTGTCGCCGGGCCTCAGCGGAGTCCAGACCGAACCGACGCCTGTAGGTCGAGTTGGTCCAGGACGGCCGTGTCTCATCTCTGCCAGGGCATGACGCTGCTCGACTCCAAGCCCCTCGGTGTCGAGGTCGGCGAGCCAAGTCAAGTCGGAAGGCGATAGCAGTGCCGCCCTCGGCAACAGCGCCGTGAATCGTACACCGGTGTCCTGGAAGCGGACAGGCTCCATATCGGCTTGGCGCAGGGCTTCGCGCACAGCACGGATGCCGGTTCCCAGACCCTCAATCATGCGACGTCCATCGGCGTCGGTGGTGAAGGTACAGATGTCGTACAGGCGCTCGTTGACGGCCGACTTGCCGTCACGAGTACCCAACTGATCCACGGTCAGTCCCCACAGGCCACCGGGGCTTGAGATGATGAGACGGACGCGCGTCAGGCGGATCTCCACTCCTTTCGATAAGGCTGGCTCAGACAGATCGCGGTGGACCAGCGCGTTAGCAATCAGCTCGCGAACGGCGGCCGCGGGTATTCGTACACGTTGCGGGCGTGTCCGTCCTCGCCGAGCTCGATGTTGGTGCGCGCATTCTGAGACACCCACTCAACGGCTGCGGTAAGCATTCGCGGAATCGATCCGTCGATCCTGAGCCGGTCGGTGGCCCGTGAGCCGCCTTCATCGCCTGTGGCCACCGCCGTGATTGCCAGAGTAGGGAACTGTCTCTGCGGGTAGGGCGTACAGGCCGGCTACCGTTGCTACGCGCTCCTCCGTCAGGATGTTCAGGTTGAGCAGAACCTCGGCATCCGGCTGCTCCCTCAGTGCGGTTGACCCCGCCCTTGCGTTGCGTATGAAGCTCTTTACCAGGTCCGGGTCGAGATTATCTGGCTCTTCGCGTTGGTGGGTGTGGTTGGTGGGGGTGGGTGCTGTCAGCTGGAGTGCGGGGGTCGGGCCTTTTCATTGATGCCTGGGTCAGTAGCGTTTGAGGTGCGTGTGCTGTGGCTGGCGGCGGGTGCATCGCCAACGCCGGGCTCCCGGGGTGCGTCTGCTACGTCGCTTCGTTGCCGGGTGCGGGTCGGTCGGGGTGCTGGGAGGGGGTGGGTTGGGTTGTCTGGTGTGTTTTCCCGGGTGGGATCTGGCGCGTAGGTCGGCGCGGGCCCTGGCGGTTGGTACCTGTGGTTGACGGTTCGGCACTTAGCACCGGCGATTCGTACCCTCTCGTGGCGGTTCGGCACCTAGAGGTACGTACCGTCCCTGTTATGTCTCAGGACATCGGTGACAGTTCTGTGTCAGGACATCGGTGACAGTTCGTGGGTTGTTGGGGGTGACAGTTCTGGTGTGCTTTTGGGCGCATGAGCTCAGTCAGGAAGTCCAACAGTAGTGGTGTTGATCCGCGTGTGCGTCTGGCGATCGCCCGGTGGCCTGATGACGCCCCGCGCGGGGCGGTGACCACGTTCTGCGAACAGGAGGGCATCTCCCGCAAGACCTTCTATGTGCTGCGGGCCCGAGCCCGAGCTGACGGGGAGGCCGCGGTACTCGAGCCCCGCTCCCGCCGTCCTCGCACAAGCCCGGGACGCATAAGCGACCAGGTACGCTCCCAGGCCCTTGACGTGCGTGCCGCGCTGGAACGCTCTGGCCTGGATTGCGGCCCGATCAGCGTGCACGACAAGATGCGGGCCATGGGCCTCAAGGCGCCCTCGCCGACATCACTGGCCCGCATCTTTCGCTCCGCCGGCGTGGCCCGAGCCGAGCCCACGAAGAGGCCCCGGGCGGCATGGCGCCGGTTTGTCTATCCGGCCCCGAACGCCTGCTGGCAGATGGACGCCACCGAGTACGTCCTCGCCGGAGGACGCGAGGTCGTCATCTTCCAGCTCATCGACGACCACTCCCGCCTGGCGGTGGCATCCCTGGTCGCCGCCGCCGAGACCAGCCAGGCGGCTATCGCGGTATTCGACCGGGCCGTCGCCCGCTACGGGGTGCCCCAGCGGCTACTGACCGACAACGGGACGGCCCTGAACCCCACCCGACGCGGCCGCAAAGGCAAACTGGTCGACCACGTGCGCACCCTGGGGGTAGAACCCATCACCTCCAAGCCCTATAAGCCCACCACCCAGGGCAAGAACGAGCGCTTCCACCAAACCCTGTTCCGCTACCTCGACAACCAGCCCCTGGCCCACACCATCGAAGAGCTACAAGCCCAAGTCGACGCCTTCGACCACATCTACAACACCGAGCGAGGACACCAGGCCCTGCCCGGGAGGATGACACCCCAGCAGGCGTGGGACGCCACCCCCGTCGCCGCCCCGCCACGCCCCAAGCACCACGAGCCCGTATCCGTCGGCGGCATCCCCACACAACCCCGCCCCAGGCGCCGGCCCACAACACCGCCCTCAGGGCAGCGCCAAGGCACCATCGGGGCTAACGGAGTGGTCAGCCTGGCCGGTATCAGCTTCTTGGTATCCAGAACCCACGCACACCAGCCAGTGACCATCACCTGGGACCCCCACCAAGTCGCCTTCACCGACACCCAAGGCGAGATCCTGGCCCAGTACCCCTGGCCCGCACCCGGCGTCCGTTACGTCTCCACCCACACACACCCAACCCCACCAACCACCACAACTGTCACCGATGTCCTGACACACCAAGTGTCACCGATGTCCTGACACAAAACTGTCACCGATGTCCTGAGACATCACAGGTACGTACCGTCCCATAGGAGTACGAATCGTTGATCAGAAGGTACGTACCGTCGTCGGAAGTGTCGAATCGTCGACCCGAGAAGGGTGCCCCGTCAGGCGAGCAGCCGAGTCCTCCCGCCCGAACCGCCGCGTCCGCCGGGACCTGTTGTGGCCTGTCCAGGCTCGCGGCGATCAATTGCGCCTGCCCTTCCCATCGGGCCTGCCAGAATGCTCCTGCCGGACGTCCACAATGACTGCCGCCAGGCTCTTACCTGTGCACCACCACACCCGTGATCCCGAGGGGTCCCCGATTCCCGGGTCGGCTGTGCTCCCGTGGGACGGCTGTCATGTCGTTTTACGACCTTGGGGTGTGGTTTACGACCACCCCGGGGTCGTAAACCGCACCCCAAGGTCGGAAACCAGCGCCGACCAGCGCTGACCGGTGCTTCGCGCTTGAGCTTGAGGGTGCGGCCGCATGGAACCACGATGCGGCAGGCCTCGCTCGGGCGCGGGAGGGCAGCTTGAGGATGGGCGGTGCTTGTGCTCGTGGTGCGAGGCCTCCCTCGGGCGCGGGAGGGCAGCGCCGCTGACCGCCCACATCCTCAGGTCTAGGACAAGCCATCCTCGGGCGCAGGAAGGTAGCGCTTGAGCGCGGGAGAGGCCGTCCTCGGACCGGCCAGAACACACCACCAGCCACACCCCCACACACGAAGAGCTCCTTAACGCACGAACCGTCAACCGGGGAAGCCGGGCCCGGCCTGCGGGCGTGCCGGTAGATCGGAGGGGAGGATGACCCCATGAGCGAGCCCTCCAGCCGCAACTCGCCCGCACCGAGTTCCGCCGACGTGCCCCAGTGGATCAACGATCTGGTGCCGATCGCCGCCCGGGCCCGCGCCCTGCTGCGCGCGACCGCGCCCGCGCTGCCGGTAGCCGTAACCGCGGTGCTGCTACTGCCGCAGCTGGTGCCGTTCCCGACACCCTGGGTGGCGACGGCGTGTATGGCGCTGGGCGGATTCCTCGCGTTGCGCCACGGCGGACCTGCCGTGCCGGCGGCCGGCGTATCGACCATTGGCGGTAGTGCCTCCGGGCAACGGGCAGCACCCGGGGCTTCGGCCGCGGTCGGCGCCGGGCCACAGGCCGCAGCCGGGACTTCGGCCGCGACCGCCGTCGGGGAGCTGCGCCCCGGTGGGCGCACGGGCGCGCTGCTGGTGGTGCTCGACCTGCTGCTGTCGGTCACAGGCCTGGCCGCGTGGGCCGGACTGGCGTTGGCCGGAACCGAGCAGACGCTGCTGGTAGCGGCTACCGCTGCCGCCGTGGGCCTGGCGGTGGGCGTCGGCCTGCTCGCAGTCATGGAGCTGGTCGGACGGCGCAGCACTGCCGTGGTCGCGGCGCTCGCGGCCGTTGCGCTGGTTGCTGCCGCCGCAGCCGCCTATGGCCTTACCCTGATCGCGCCCTCCTGGTGGTTGGTGCTGGCTTTGGCGGTCGGTGTGGATGCGGTCGGCGCGATCGCCCTGCGCGCGGGCGTCCGCAACGACCGCCGCTCCCCGCAACCGGCCGACGCCGCGTAAAGATCCGCGGTCGCCCCGCACCGCCGCGCTTCCGCCAGTTGCCCGTTCGACGCGCTTAGCCCGGCGGCGCACCGGGGCGCTCGCCAAAACCCACAGGGAGTGTTCGTGCACCCCTGCGCTCGCCGCATTCACAGGCCCTCTGCACGGCCGTGCCCCGCCGCCTTAGCTTCGAGGCATGTCTTCCTTTCTCCTCAGCCTCGCCGCTGACAAGACCACCACCGGTACCGCCATGGTCCCGGCCTCGGTGCCGGCCGGCTGGACCGGCGCCGCCGCAACCGCCTGCCAGACCAGCCTCGACGACGTCGTCGCGCTGATCGCCGGTCTGGACACGCTCATGACCGACGCCCAAGGCGCCATGACCGCATACGAGAACGCCAAGAGTCAAGAGGGAGAGAACTAATGAGCACCACCACCTCGCCCGCTCCGTCTACTCCGTCCGCCCAGGACCTGGACGCCCTCGATGCGCTGGACCTGCGCACCCCACTGGTCAGCACCGCCACTCCGAGCGGTGTCCCCGCCGGTTCCACCCCGTTCGGGCAGCCCGCAACCGGCCAGGCGAGCACCCCTGCCGGTGCGGGCCCCTACACCCCGGACGCGACGCTTCCCTACAGCCTCACCTGGCCCGGCATGGCGAGCGGCACCAGCGTCGTCGTCAGCGGGGGCGCCTACGGGGTCAACACCGACGACCTCACCGGCCTGGCCGCCACCCTCAACAGCGCCGCCGACTGGCTGGAGGACGCCCGCGACCTGGCACTGACCTGCTTGACGGACCTGCGCTGCGGCGGCCTCGGATTCACCATGTACACCCAGCCCCTGTTCGGCTCGAGTCAGCGCGACTTCGGATTCGGCACGTCCAGTCAGTCCTCGACCGCCTCCGACCAGAGCAGTTCCGGTTTCGCGTCCAAGAGCGACGCCCTGACTTCGGGCGGCGGGCAGTGCCTCGTCTGGGCGCTCGGCCCCTCTGCCACCGAGCGCACCAATGCCATCGCCGCCCTGGAGGCACTCACCAGCGGGGTCGGTTCCCTCGACGACGCCGCCTCCAGCTTGCGCACACTCGCCACCGACGTCACTGCCTGCGGCACCGCCTACACCGATGCCGACACGGAGATCGACGGCAAGTGGCTCCTCCTGCTACAGGGGGTGCGCCTGGGATCGAATATCCCCGGCGTGACAAGCACCTCCCCGGGAGCCCAGGTGGCCGTTGCAATCCTGGCCCTGCTCAGCGCCGACGGCGTCACCCTGCCCGACGGCGTCGACGACGCCCTCCAGGGACTCGAAACCGTGCTGAACGACCCCCTGCTAGCGGGCTGGGCCACCACCGACCTGTTGATCCTCGTCGGTCTTACGGTGTGGGCGCAGCAGGCGAACACCGGACACGAGGCCGCGGTCATAGAGACCTACATCGGGCAGGTCGCCGAGGAGCTGGACCCCGCCATCACCGCCGCGCTGCCCGCGCAGGTGCAGGTCGGCAGCCGCACGGTGGACACCTCCTCCTTGACGCCCATGCAGCGCGTGGCCTACTACCTGGCGTTGCGCTCGGAGCAGGCGGGGACGCAACGCTATGGGGAGCCCACGGGCGTGACCGCGACCCCGCACGGCGGGCAGTCCGTCACGGTCCCGACCGGCGTGCAGGACCCCTTCGGACTCGGGACCGCCGTGCCCGCGGTTGCGGCCGGCATGCCGCAGGCGTGCACGACCGCGCCACAGCCCGGCACGGCGGCCGAGGTCATCCGCTACTCCGCCGACATGAAGGGCAGCGACGAGGACACCTCCTCCGGCATCGTCTCCATCCTGCGCACCGACCACGCCGACGGCACCACCTCCTGGCTCGTCGTCGTCCCCGGCACCACCGACTGGGGCAGCGGCAACACCAACCCGCAGGACCTGCTGACCAACCTCCAGGCCGTCTCCGGCCGCCCCACGGACATGGAGAGCGCCGTCGTCACCGCCATGCGCGAGGCCGGGATCGCCCCGGGGGACAAGGTCGGACTCTACGGCCACTCCCAGGGCGCCATCACCGCCTCCAACGTGGCCGCGGACCCGGCCGTCAACGCCCAGTTCAACATCACCAACCTGCTCACCGCCGGCGGCCCCACCGCGGGCGCGAACCTGCCGGACAACGTCAACGCCCTCCACATCGAGAACACGGGCGACGCCGTGCCCGCGCTCGACGGCACCGCCACCCCGCGCACGCCCACCCGCACCGTGGTTACCGTGGACACCCAGGCCGCCGGCGTGAACGGCTACCCGCATGGGGCGCCGATCTACGCCGACGCCGTCGACGGCATCAGTGGCGACCCCCAGATCGACCAGTGGACCGAAGAACTCGCCGGCCTGACCGGGTCGGGTGAGTCCGGCGCCGACACCACCGAGATCATCTTCGACATCACCCGCGACAGCCCCGAAACGGCTTGGGAGAAGGCCGCGAGCACCGTCGGCAAGAAGGGGTGAGCCCCGTGCGGGCGGGGTGCACTACCGCCGCCCGACCCCGCCCCTGCCGCCCGTGAGCCCCTGGGCGGGCGGTGCGCACCCAGTTAGCGCTGTTTCGGTCCCAGGAGGCCGACGATGATCGCCGACGCAATCGACACGATCAGCGAGCCCACAATCGCGGTGCCGAAGGAGGCCACGTGCAGGCCCAGCGTCATCCCCGTTCCGGGGCTCACCCCGGCGAGCACGTCCGTGATCCAGCTGGTGAGCACGAGCATCGCCCCGTTGACCACCAGGGCGAACAGCCCAAAGGTCACCACGTACAGAGGGAAGGCCACCACCTTGGCCACCGGCTTGATCAGCGAGTTCACCAGCGCCAGTATCAGGCCCACCACCAGCAGGTTGAACAGGGTGAGCGCCAGGCTGGGCGTGCCCGGAACGACCATGCCGTCCAACAGCGCCACCGCCAACCACAGGCCGGCGGCGTTCCCGAGTGTGCGAACAATCAGGTCCATGCCCCAATCCTCGCAGACGCCGCGGGTGGCGGGAAGCCGAAGCAGAACCGGATACGCGTCACTTGGTGCGCCACCACGTGCCACGCTCGCGTGCCAGGATGAGGACATGACCGACGTGCACATCCGCCCCGCCGTCCAAACTCTGCCCGCGTATGTTCCCGGCGCCCGCTCCACCGGGGAGGACGTCGCCAAGCTGTCCAGTAACGAGCTGCCCTACCCGCCGCAGGAGAGCGTGTTGGCGGCGCTGACCGCCGCCGCCGGCGGCGTCAACCGCTACCCGGAGATGACCGGGGATGCGCTCGTGGAGGCCATCGCCCAGCGCCACGCGGTCGCGCCGGAGCAGGTTGTGGTCGGCAACGGTTCCGTCGCCCTGATCCAGCACGTACTGGACACCGTCTGCGACGAGGGCGACGACGTCGTCCTGCCGTGGCGCTCCTTCGAGGCCTACCCGATCTGCATCGCCGTGGCCGGCGCGCGCGCCGTCAAGGTGCCGCTGACCGCCGACGGCCGCCACGACGTGGCCGCCATGATCGCCGCCGTCACGCCCCGCACCCGCGCCCTGCTCGCCTGCACCCCCAACAACCCCAGTGGGCCGGCCCTGACTGCGGACGAGCTCACCGCACTGGTGGAGGGTGTTCCCGAGCGGGTGCTGGTGATTGTGGACGAGGCCTACCTCGACTTCGTCACCGACCCCGCGGTCGGCGACGCGCTCACCCTGCTGGCCGATCACCCGAACCTGCTGGTCAGCCGCACCTTCTCCAAGGCGCACGCCCTGGCGGGCATGCGCGTGGGCTACCTGGTGGGCGAGCCCGGCATCGTCTCCGCCATCCGCTCCGTGGCGACACCGTTCGGCGTCAACCTGCCGGCACAGGCCGCCGCGATCGCCGCACTGGAGCCCGCGGTGCTGGCCGAGACCGCCCGCCGCGCCGCCGTCGTCGCCACCGAGCGCGATCGGGTACTGGCCGCGCTGCGAGCACAGGGCTGGCAGGTGCCCGACGCGCAGGGGAACTTCTTCTGGTTGGCCGTCGGGGAGCACACCGACGCGCTCGCCGCGCACTTCCGGGCGGCCGGAATCCTGGCTCGGCCCTTCTCCGGCGAGGGCGTGCGCGTATCCATCGGCACACCGGCCGAGAATGACCGCGTGCTGGCCGCCACCGCAGCCTGGCCGGCCCGCTGACGGGCGGGCGATCGAACATCGCCGAACGGACACCGGGGCCGGCCCGCAAGGGCGTCCCCGCACCCCGCTGTGGCGTCCTCCGGGTCGGCGGGGTTCAGTGAATGGCGAGGGTGAGTACGAACAGCAGGCAGAAGACGATCTCGGCGACGCCCATGGTCCGCGGCCGCAACGGAGCGCGGCGAGCACGCACCAGATGCCACTGCCACAGTGGAACGGCCAGGGAGCGCACCGCCAGCACCACCCACAAGGCGGCGTGCGCGACGGGCAGCCAGCCGCCGCGGGCCAGCGACACCGTGGCCACGGCGACCAGCACGTGCCAGGCGACCGCGCCCGCGAGCAGCGGCCGGTTGAAGCGCTCGCGGATCATCGACTTGATGTACGGCACCGTCCCGCAGAAGTAGGCCGCCGTCAATGCGGTCACCGGCCACATCCAGGCCCAGCCGGTCAGCTCCCCATTGGGTGAGACACCGGGCAGGCTCGTGGCATCCGCCCCCAGCCCCAGGAAACCGCCGCGGCCGCCGACGCCGAGTGAGTAGGTGACGGCCGCCATCAGGGCGGCGGCCGCCGTCGTCGCCAACCCCGAAAGCAGGGAGCGCTCCCGACCGCGCCAGGACTCCTGCAGGGCGATTGCGCACAGGGGCGCCAACAGCACCACCCACTGCAGCAGGTAAGGGGCGACCGCCAGCGTCACCACGCCGAGCAGCGCCGTCCACGTGGTGTAGACCGCCAGCGGGGGCAGTGCCAGCGCCCGCCGGCGCGGGGAGCGTGCGCGCGCCCACTGCGACCAGGCCCAGTAGGTCAGGTATGCGCCCAGCCAGGCGGGGATGAACAACAGGTTCACCCAGCTGAAGCCACCCACGACCCAGCCCATGATCGGCGGCAGCAGCAGCATGTAGTGCGCGCCGTGCTGGTTCGGCAGCCAGGCTCGACGTCCGGGCTGTCCACCCGGACGTGCCGCGGACGGGCCGGGCGTGGTGGAACTCGTCGCTGACGCACCGGACCACGGGGAGGCCGACCTGGCGCCGCCGGCGCGCACAGAGGACGGGCGCACGGGTTCGCCGGTGGCCAGTAGGCGGTCATCCTCGGGGCCGGGGCGCGACTGCTGGTATGGGATACGGCCGCGGGGGCCCCGGACGAAGTCCTCTGACGACGTGGACGCGGTGGTTGCGTCGGCGTCGGTCTCCGGCTGCCCGGAGACGTACTCGATGTGGCGGTCGGAGGGGTCCGAGGGGCGCTGCTGTGTCACGCAGGTCAGCCTAATTGGCGTGGAAGTGTCAGGGAATGCACCACTTTCAGACGTTGTGCGTCCTCGGTGTCGCTGCGAACCGCGCGATGCTGCGCCTGGATTTCCGACTCGTGGGTGGGGCAGCACGAATGTGGTGCATTTTGTGACACCGATGCCGGTATCTGCGGATGGGGTGGGTGGAGGAAAGGCCGGTGCGGACGGCCCACAGCTCCGAAGACGCGCCGGGAGGTGCAAGTTTTCCACAGAACGTAGTTGCTCATTGGGTGCTTTGCGTGATGTTTGGCAGTATTTGATTGTGGATCATGTAGACAGAGAAGGTCGTCTCCTGGTTGACCTCGGTCGCTGCGGCGGCGCGGCGAGGCGTGCAAGTCTGTGCCGTGACCGCTCCGACTGGCGTGCCCTCTCAGCGTTAGTGGAGGGAGGCAAGGTCAGTTCCTATCCCCAGGGGGTCGTCGCACTGCCGCAGGCCGACCGGGCGAAGGTCGTGGCGAGGCGCGTCGGCGGGCTGCTGACTTGCGGGCACGCTCTTGCCCACTACGGGATTCCCCTCCGCGAGGAGCCGACTGTGATTCACGTCGCGGTTCGGCGCGGGCGCAGTCATATCCCGTCCGGAGTGGGGCGGGTTGTCATCCACCGGGTTGAGGGGCTGGTGCCGCGTGGCCCTCTGGAACCGCCGATCGCCGATCCCGAATCCGTTGTGCTGACGGTTATGCGGTGTGCCGACGAGCTCGATGCGTTGATAGCGCTGGACGCTGCGCTGAGGGTTGGCCTGGTTCACGAGACCATGCTTTTAGCGAGGTTGGCAGGCCCGCGCAATGGTCGCCTGCGGTCCCTGCTGGGACGGGCCGATCCTCGGGCTCGATCACTTCTGGAGACGATTGCTCGGTACGACCTGCAGGAGGCCGGGCAGGAGCCGGAAGTCGCCGCCGATCTCGGCTTCGAGGTTGACCTGCTCATGGGACGCCTGGTCATCGAGACGGACGGATACGCCTATCACGGCGACTGGGAGTCTTGGGAGAATGACCATAGGCGTGACCAGTCTCTGCTGCGGCGGGGTTATGTGCCACTCAGGCTGACCAGCGCCCAGGTGCTCTCGCGGCAGACCGTGCAACTCGTCGAGCCGGTGGCCCGCCGCCTGGGCTGCTGGCGTGAGAGCTGACCAAACGAGGAGCGCAGGGAAGCGGTGACACAGAGGGCCCGGCGACGGGGCTACCCCATCGCCGGACCCCGGCTGTGTTGTGGCGCGGTGCTGTGCCTACCGTGCGGCGATCAGGCGCCGAGGGCGGCGGAGACGACCTGCTTGGCCTCCTCCTGGACCTGGGCCAGGTGCTCGGCACCCTTGAAGGACTCGGCGTAGATCTTGTACACGTCCTCCGTGCCCGAGGGACGCGCGGCGAACCAGGCGTCCTCGGTGGTGACCTTGAGCCCGCCGATGGGGGCGTTGTTGCCGGGGGCGCGCACCAGGCGGTCGGTGATCGGCTCCCCGGCCAGCTCGGTGGCGGTGACGTCCTCCGGCGACAGGGCCGCCAGCTTGGCCTTCTCCTCCTTGGTGGCGGCGGCGTCGATGCGGGCGTAGGCGGAGGCACCGAAGCGCTCCACCTGCTCCTCGTGCAGCTGGGAGGGGGTCTTGCCGGTGACGGCGATGATCTCGCTGGCCAGCAGGGCCAGGATGATGCCGTCCTTGTCCGTGCTCCACACGGTGCCGTCCTTGCGCAGGAAGGAGGCGCCGGCGCTCTCCTCGCCGCCGAAGCCGACGGAGCCGTCCAGCAGGCCGGGCACGAAGTGCTTGAAGCCGACCGGCACCTCCACCAGCTTGCGGCCCATGGCGGCCACCACCCGGTCGATCAGGCTGGAGGAGACCAGCGTCTTACCGACGGCGGCGTCCGCGGGCCAGCCGGGCCGGTGGGTGAACAGGTACTCGATTGCGACGGCCAGGTAGTGGTTGGGGTTCATCAGCCCGTCGGGGGTGACGATGCCGTGGCGGTCGGAGTCGGCGTCGTTACCGGTGGCGACGTCGTAGGGGGTGTTGCCCTCGGCGTCGGGGGTCATGGCATTGCGCAGTGAGGCCATGGCGTTGGGGGAGGAGCAGTCCATGCGGATCTTGCCGTCCCAGTCCAGCGTCATGAACGACCAGGTCGGGTCGACCTTCGGGTTGACCACGGTCAGGTCCAGGCCGTAGCGCTCGCCGATGGCGCCCCAGTAGTCCACGGAGGCGCCGCCGAGCGGGTCGGCGCCGATGCGCACGCCGGCCTCGCGGATGGCGTCCATGTCGATGACGTTCTCGAGGTCGGCCACGTAGGTCTCGAGGTAGTCGTGCTTGACGACGTAGTTGCCGTCGAGCGCGTCGGCGATGGGCACGCGCGGCACGTCTCGCCAGCCGCCGGCGAGCAGCTCGTTGGCGCGCGCCGCGATCCAGCTGGTGGCGTCGGAGTCGGCGGGGCCGCCGTGCGGGGGGTTGTACTTGAAGCCGCCGTCGCGGGGCGGGTTGTGCGAGGGGGTGACGACGATGCCGTCGGCCAGGCCCGGGCCGGTGGTGCGCACGCCGGACTCGGTGCCGGCACCGTTGGCCAGGAGGATCGAGTGGGAGACGGCGGGGGTGGGCGTGTAGGAGCCGCGGGCGTCGACGGCGGTGGTGACGCCCGCGCCGGAGAGCACCTCGATGGCGGTGCGCCAGGCGGGCTCGGACAGGGCGTGCGTGTCGCGACCGATGTAGAGCACGCCGTCGGTGCCCTGGGAGCGACGGTATTCGACGATGGCCGCCGTGATGGCCACAATGTGGGCCTCGTTGAAGGCGGTGTCCAGGGAGGAGCCGCGGTGCCCGGAGGTGCCGAAGACGACCTGCTGGGTCGGGACGGCGGGGTCGGGGACGAGTTCGTAGTAGGCGTTGACGACCTCATCGACATCAATGAGGTCCTCTGGTTGGGCGGGAAGTCCTGCGCGTTCGTGCATGGGTGCAGTGTGTCACGGACCACGGAGTGTGTCCTGGGAATCCCGGAGATCGGACGTATTGGTTTTGGCGATGCGACGCCGCGTCCCCATGTGACGCCATGTGACGCACGACGGCCCTGCGTGCTTAGGATGCCGCCATGTCGACCGCTGCACAGACCGCCATTGCCACCACTAGCGCCCCGGCCGCCGTCGGCCCGTACTCCCAGGCCGTGTCCACCGGCGCGGGCAGCGGCGCCACCGTCTACGTCTCCGGGCAGGTGCCGCTCGACCCGGCCACCGGAGAACTGGTCGACGGCGGTATCCAGGCCCAGGCCGAGCGGGTGCTGACCAACATCGGCGCGATCCTCGAGGCCGCCGGACTGGGGTACGAGCACGTTGTTAAGACCACGGTGCTGCTGGCCGACATTGCCGACTTCGCCGCCGTCAATGAGGTCTACGCGCGCTTCTTCACCGGCGCGGTGCTGCCCGCCCGGGCCGCCTTCCAGGTGGCGGCGCTGCCGCTCGGCGCGGGCGTGGAGATCGAGGCCGTCGCGGTGCGCCCCTGAGGGGTGCCGCCGACGCCGCGGCGCCTGCTACTGACAACTACTGATAAGAAACAAACAGTAGTTGTCGGAAGTTGGCAGTCCTGGTCAGTGGGCGCCGGACCTCAGGCCCAGTCCTCGATGTCGGTGGTCACGTCCCGACCGGAGGCGGCGGCCTCGTCGATGGCGCAGGAGAGCAGGTGGTCCTGACAGGCCTGCGCCAGCGGGTAGGGGGCCGGGCCCTCGCCGCGCGCCCACCGGCCGGTGTCCTGAAGGATGGTGGCGACGGCGAGGTCGTCCTCGCTCATGCGCGTTCCCACCCACCGGTTGCGGTAGACGACCCGCCCATCCAGGCTGGCGTGGACCAGGTCGTTGCCCTCGAGGTTCAGGTCGCGCCCAGTGCGCCGGTACTCGATCCGGCTGGTCACCGCCCCGGCGTCGGGCACCCAACGGGTGACGGCGTCGTCGACGATCTCCCCCAGCGTGCCGCGCACCAGCACGCGCCGCGACAGCAGCGGGTTGTGCCACTGGTTCGAGGTGAACTCGTAGACGCCGGTGCGGCCGCCGTCGAAGGCGAGGGTGGCCAGCACCGTCTCGCCCGGTTCGACGGCGGGCACCACATTCCAGCCGTCACGGCCGAGCGGCTGGAAGAGCGGGGCCGGGAAGCTGCGGGCGGTGACGGTGACGGGGCCGCCCAGTGGGGCGTCGTCGTCGGCCAGGAAGTGCCGCAGCAGCGAGACGGCGTGGTAGCCGTGCGTGGAGGAGACCTGCGCCCAGGTGGGGGTGCCGATGGTGCCGGCGCGGATGGCCGCGAGGCGGGCGGCGTGGCCGGGCATGCGCGGGTACTGCTCGGCGACCTGGACCAGGCCGGAGGCGCCGACGTCGCGCCACAGGGCGCGCAGCGAGTCGGGGTCTGGCGCGGGCGGAGTCTCCGACAGCACCGGGATGCCACGGTCCACCAGCTCACGAACCAGGTCCGGCATGGCGGCCCAGCCCACCGACGGCACGACCAGCTCGGGGGAGCGGGCTCGCAGGTCGTCGAGGGAGTCGGTGGTGGCGACGCCGAACTCCTCGGCGAGCGCCTGGCGCGACTCGGCGCGGCGGGCCAGGGCACCTACGCACTCCAGGCGCTCGGGGCCATGGCGGCCAGGCGCAGGAAGAAGCGGGCCCGCCAGCCGGCGCCGATGACGCCGAAGCGAACCGGCCCGTCCGGCGGCGGGGCCGGGCTCTGGTCGGGCATGGGGGCGCTGTAGGGGCGGGTCGGTTCGGGCGCGGCGGGGTGGCGCGGAAAGCGCGGCGGCTGCGCGGGCGGCGTGGGGGCGTGATCGGTGGTGTGGGCGTCGCTGCTCACGGCGGTCTCCTCGGGCTGCAGACTTCATCGTCGAGACGGCAACGACGCTATACCCCGGGCGAGGCGGGGGCAACGGGGGTTATCCCTTGACGGTGCCTTCCGGGATCCGAACCGGACGCGGGTCAGCGCACTTGCCAGCGGAAGAAGCACTCGGCGAATTCCGCTCCTTCGGGCGCGCCTGCGGCGTCGCGTACGGCCGCTTCGCGCAGGAGGCGCTCCATCCGGTCCAGATCGGGGAACTGACTCACATGGCTGCGTACGGCCGCGATCTTGCGGTCCAGATCGCCCTGGGTCACCGGTGATACATGATTGATCTCCCTGTGCCCCTGGAACCAGACTTCGCTCGGGTCGTGGGGCTCCAGCCCCTGTGCGAGGAGATCGCGGTAGTCGAAGGGGTTGCCGGCGGCCGGATAGGCGGCCTCGACGACGGCGTGTCCCACCGCCCGATGATCGGGGTGGTTCGCAGCGGTGGAGGCGAAGTTGTACTCCGGTGAGGTGGTGAGGATCAGATCAGGGGCGTGGCGTCGGATTGCGGCGACGATTTCACGCACCAGTCCCGTGGCCTCGCGAACATGGCCGTCCGCGACGCCGCTCAGGAAGGAGACGTCACTGATGCCGAGATGAGCCGCGGCGGCCCTCTGCTCCGCCCGGCGCCGCTCCGCCATGCGCTCCTGGCCCTCGGCCGTGAAGCCGCCGGCGTCACCGGCGGTGACGAGCAGCAGGGCGACGTCGGCGCCCTCCCGGACCAGACGGGCGAGGGTGGCGCCGGCCCCGACGTCTGCGTCGTCGGGGTGGGCGTAGATGCCCAGCACGCGCTCATACTCCACAATGGTCTCCTTCCGTGTGGCGCGGTTGTCCTCGCGCCTGTACACGCGCTCTCCTTCACTTTCCTTCGGAGAGTGTGGGATGGTCGGTCGACGTGTTTGAGGTTCAGTCCTCGATGACCTTGTTCCCGGCCTCTTGGGCCGCTTCGACTCCCTCGGCAACGTCCCGACGGCCGAGGAACACCTCGGAGAGGATCTTCACCGAGGCGTCCATGGCCCCCTGAATGTTCGAGCCGAACGGTCCCGGCAGGGCGGTGTCGGTATCGATATCCGTCATGGCGGAGACGTCTACTCCCTGCTCATTCCAGTAGTTCGTCCACGACTCCTGGGCGTCGGTATTGCCCGGGAGTCCGACGCCGGTCTCCCCAAGGCATTTCGAGCCGTCGGCGCCGGCGATCCAGGCCAGGAGCTGCTTCTGAGCGGTCGGATTGGCCGAATTGGCGGAGCCGGCCGCAACAATGGCGTTGATGACGCCTCCCCGGCCCCTGGGCCCCTGCGGCAGCGGGACTATCCCCCATTCGAAGCTCGCGCCGTCGTTGATGTTGGCGAGGTTGTAGGCGCCGGATTGGAACAGTCCCATCTTGCCCTGTATGAACTGGTCGCGGGAGAAGTCTCCGTTGTCGTTGGTGTCCGCGGCGGACGGTGCCACGTGGTCCTTGTTGATGAGGTCGACTATGTATTGAAAGGTGTCGATGCCCTCAGCGGAGGCGAAGTTCAGCGTGCCCTCGGAGTCCTGGTAGGAGGCGCCGTTGGCGCCGAGCCAGGGGAGGTAGATCGCCTGCAGGTCGAGTGCGGCGTTGTAGCCGAATTGGACGATGTTGTTCGGGTCGAAACCGTTGTCCGCAGGTGTCAGGCCGTTGCCGTCCAGGGTGAGACGGGCGGCGGTCTCCCGCAGCGTGTCGGTTGAGGCATGGGGGTCCCAGGCCAGCTCCTCGAGGTCGGCGACGGTGATGCCCGCCTTCTCGAGCAGCTCCTTGTTGTAGTACACGGCGATATTCGGGTCGGCCAGAGCGGGAACGCCCCACAGAGCACCGTCATGGGTGTACTGCGTGATCGCCGCGTCGAGCCAGCCCTCACGTTCGGACTCGGGGAACGCCTCATCGATGTTGAGCAGTCGGCCGGCGGCGGCGTAGTCGACGAAGTTGGAGCTGTTGGTCCAGAAGACATCGGGTGCGGAGTCCGCGGCGATGTCATTGCGTAGCGTCGTGAAGTAGTCCGACCAGGCGACCTGCTCGATTCGGACATCGATGCCGGTGTCTGCCGTGAAGGTCTTGAGGGCGTCCTCGTAGGCAGAGGCCGCCTGCTCGTCCCACAGGCGGAAGGTAATCGAGTCACCTTCCGCCGAATTGTCAGAGGACGAGGACGAGCCGCAGGCGGCGAGTACGGACATGACGGCGCTGGCGGAGAGGGACATTCCGGCGGCGTGTAGCGCGGAGCGTCGGGAGATGTTGGTGGTGGTGCGTGACATGAGGTCTCCTCACTTCTCGGTGTCGAGGTCGACGTTGTTCTCCGGGGTTTGGTGGACGGCCGGTGTCGGATCGCGGCGTTCGGAACATGGTTATTCGGGCCTACTTCAGTCCGGTCAACACGATCGAGGCGACGATCTGCTTCTGGAAGGTGATGAACAGAATGATGAGGGGTACGAGTGCAATGGTTGTGGCGGACATTACGTACGTCCAATTGGCGTTGTACTGGGACTGCAGGGCGGCCGTCGCCACGGTTATCACCTTGGGCCGCTGGCTGGCGATGACGCGCGGCCACATGAAGGAGTTCCACTGGCTGACCACCGTGATGAGGGTCAGCGTGGCGAGGATGGGACGCGATATCGGCAGAACGACTTGAAGCAGTGTGCGCACGTGCCCGGCACCGTCTACGCGCGCGGCGTCGATGAGTTCTTGCGGGATGGACCGGAAGTTCTCCCGCAGGAGGAAGACGGCGTAGGGCGATGCCAGCATGAAGGGGATGACGATGCCCCAGAAGGTGTTGTTCATTCCGGCTTTGGCCATCATGAGGTACAGCGGGATCACGAGCACGCTGGAGGGCAGCATCATCGTCGCCAGGAATATCCAGAAGATGATGTCACGTCCGGGGAAGGAGAGGCGGGCGAAGGCGTAGGCGGCCATGACGGAGGAGCCGATCTGCGCGACAACCATGACGGCGACCATCGCCAGAGTGGTCCAGATGGCGCTGGCGAAGTCGATGCGACCGCCCAACACCGCGGCGAAGGAGTCGAGTGTCCAGGGGTCGGGCGGGGCCAACGGCGAATGGGAGGCGAAGTCTCTAGGAGACTTGAACGCCGTCATGAAGCTGAACAGGAAGGGCAGAACCATGATGATCGCGGCAAGCCCCAGTCCCAGGTAGATTCCCAGCACCGCTAGCGGGCCGCGCCGGTTGCTGACACGCCCCCATCCCTGCCCGCTGCGGCCTTGCGAGCGGAGACTCGGCCGCGTGTGAACAGGAGTGGTGCCGATCGCGACGGCGTCGTCAGAGGAGCTCATAGGTCGTCCTCCTGCGGAAGTAGAGGTTCTGGGCGGCGGTGATGACCATCAGGATGAGCATCATGACGACCGCCATGACGGCGGCCCTCCCCATGTCCCAATTGACGAAGGCCTGCTCATATATCTCAAAGGCGAGGACCGACGTCGATCCTGCGGGTCCGCCGTGCGTGAGTGCGAAGACCTGATCGAAGATATTGAATGCCGCGATAATGGTGGTCACCGAGACGAAGAAGAAGGTCGGGCGCAGTAGCGGTACTTTGATCCGCCAGAAGATCTGGGTGGGTGAGGCGCCATCGACCCACGCCGCCTCTATGAGCTCGGAGGGGATGGACAGCAGGCCGGCGATGAAGAACAGGGACGTGTAGCCGACGTTGTTCCAAATGACGACGAGTGCGACTGCCGGCAGCGCCCACGTCTCCGAGACGAGGATCTCCAGGCGGGTTCCGGCGATGGCCGAGAGCAGACCGCCGGTGGGCGCGAAGATCCACGACCACACAACACCCAGGGCCAGAGGGGAGGAGATCCAGGGGATGACGATGAGGGTGCGAAATACGTTCGTGCCGCGCACACCTTTGGTGAGCATATTGGCCAACGCGAGCCCTAGGCCGATCTGAATCGGCACCACCAGGGCGACTAGGAGCAGTGTCACCCGGAGGGAGGAGAGGAACTCGGGATCGCCGAGGACCTCGCTGATCTGCGTGAGTCCGACATACTCGGGATCAGAAATCATGTCCCACTTGTGCACGGTGAGCCAGAGCACGATGCCGACCGGCACAACCATGAACAGGGACACGCCAATGACGCTCGGCGTGAGGAAGAGGTATCCGGAGATCGCCTCCCGGAGACGAGCTCGGCGAATGAAGTTGTTCGCCTTCACAACACAACACCGCGATCGGCATATTCGTGCCGGGAAAGTGCCGCGTACTCTTCGATGAGCTCCAGGAAGTCGGTGCTGAACCCCTCCGGCAGGGGCGTGGTGCGGACCAGCGCGGCCACCTGCGCAAGGCTGGGCGCGTTGAGTGATCCGCCCGGCCGCCCCAGGGTGGCGGCGGCTACCACACAGGCCAGGGAGACGGCCGGGTGCAGCCCCAGATCATGCAGGTACGCCCACACCAGTCCGGAGGTGAAGGCGTCCCCGGCGCCGGTGGTGTCCACCACGGGCACGTCCAGGGCCGGCAGCGTCAGCAGTTCCTCCCCGTCGCAGGCGACCACGCCGTCGGCCCCGCAGGTGACCGCCACGACGGGCACCCGCTCGGCCAGTGCCCGGGCGGCCTCGGCGGCGGTGCCCGTCCGCGTGTAGTGGAGCGCCTCGGACTCGTTGGGGGTGAACACGTCCACAAGATCCAGCGGGGCGAGGTCCTCCTCGCTCCAGCGTTCGGTCGGGTCCCAGCCGGTGTCGCCGAAGACCATGGTGGGTGCCGGGCCGTAGCGCCAGCGCGAGACGGCCTCCCGGCCCGTGCGAATCGCACCCAGATCCGCCACGAGCGCCGTCGGTGTCGGCCAGCCCGAGGCCGGGACGGGCGCCGTGTCCTCCCCGCAGGTGGTCAGGGCGCGGTCGCCGTCCAGGGCCAGGGAGACGGTGACATTCTGTCGCCGGGTGTGCTCGGCCCGGGACAGATCCACCCCCTCGGCCTTCAGCATGTCGGTGACGAGGACTCCGGCCCGATCCGTTCCCAGGTACGTGCACAGTCCGGTCGGCAGTCCGAGGCGCGCGAGGGTGACCGCCTGGTTGGCGGCACCTCCCGGCATGAGGGCGCAGTCCTCGACCAGCTGCTCCTCCCCGGGGACGGTCGCATGAGTCAGACCGCTCATGACGACGTCGAGGAAGGTGGGCCCGACGACGAGGGCCCGGCGGTCCGGGTCGGCGGGAGCTGCGCGATGCGGCATGCGACCTCCTCATCAGACACGCCGGTTGCTCGGCGCACGTAAGTGTACTTGAAATTGCTCAAAAATGCGCGATTTCGCGCATAAATGACGTGAGGTCGATAGACTGCTCCCATGTTGGCTCAGCAGCGTCGCTCGGCGATCGTGGAGATGGTGAAGGAGAGCGGCGGCGTCTCGGTCGCCGATCTGGCCCGGGCGCTGGAGGTGTCCGCCTCCACCATCCGCCGCGACCTGAACGCCCTGGGTCGCGAGGGCAGACTCCGGCGGGTGCGCGGCGGAGGCACGATCGAGGCGGACGCCCAGCCCTTCGCCCACGTCGCCGCCCGGGCGGCCGGGGAGAAGGACCGCGTCGGTGCGGCGGCGGCCGGGCTCGTACGCGATCGGGACGTCGTCCTCATCGACATCGGCACCACGGGTGCCGCCGTCGCCCGGCACCTGCGGGGACGGGACGTCACCGTCGTGACCGCCTCACTCGCCGTCGTCGACGTGCTGCGGGAGGACCGGCACGTGGAACTCATCGTGCTGGGCGGGGTGCTGCGCCCCTCCTACCTGTCCCTGGTGGGCGGGCTGACCGAGAACGCACTGGCCCAGATCAGCGCGGACATCGCCTTCATGGGCACCTCCGGCGTGCGGGCGGACGGCACGGTCATGGACTCCACCGGCATCGAGGTGCCGGTCAAGCGCGCGCTTCGGGCCGCGGCCGAGCGCACCTGCCTGGTGGCCACGGCCGACAAGTTCCCCGGGGCCGGGCTACTGCCGGTGTGCCCCATCAACGAACTAGAAGTCGTCATAACCACCGCCGCTCCCGGCACCGCCCCGCTGCCGGACCTGGCGGGCACAGCTACGGAGGTGCTGTTCGCATGAAACTGCTCATCGTCGGCGGCGGCGGGTTCCGCGTGCCCCAGGTGATCGAGGTACTGGCGGCCGCTCGGGCGGGCTCCGGCCCCCACCCGGGGCTGGTGGTGGATGAGGTGTGCCTGTACGACGTCTCCCCGCGGCGCCTGCACGCCATGCGCGCCGTACTGGCCGACCTCGACTTCCCGCACGCACCCGCGCTGACATCCACCACACACCTGGAGGAGGCGGTGCGGGGGGCCGACTTCATCTTCTCCGCCATGCGAGAGGGCGGCACCCACGGGCGCGTGCTGGACGAGCTCGTCGCCCTGGAGCAGGGCGTGCTCGGGCAGGAGACCGTGGGCGCCGGCGGCTACGCCTACGCCTTCCGCACCATCCCGGCGGCCATGGAGCTGGCCCGCACCGTCCGCGACCTCGCCCCCGAGGCGTGGGTCATCAACTTCACCAACCCCGCCGGCATCATCACCCAGGCCATGCGCACGGTGCTGGGCGGGCGCGTCGTCGGCATCTGCGACACCCCCATCGGGCTGGTGCGGCGGGCGACGACGGCGGTCGGCGGGGACGCCGCGCGCGCGTCCCGGATCGGGCCGGGGGCGGGGCTCGACTTCGACTACGTGGGCCTGAACCACCTGGGTTGGCTGCGCAGCCTCGTGGTTGACGGTCAGGACCGGCTGCCCGGCCTGCTCGCCGACGACGCCGCCCTGGACCGCATGGAGGAGGCGCGCATCATCGGCTTCGACTGGGTGCGCGCGCTCGGGATGCTGCCGAACGAGTACCTCTTCTACTACTACCTGGGCCGGGAGTCGCTGGAGCGCATCCGCGCCGAGGCGGAGACCCGCGGCCAGTTCCTGGAGCGGAGGCAGGGGGAGTTCTACGACGCCGTCGCCGCCGATCCGCAGCGGGCGGGGGAGCTGTGGCGGCGCGCGCACGTCGAGCGCGAGGCCACGTATATGGCCGAGTCTCGCGACGCGGCTGACCGCGCCGGGCGCCGCGAGGAGGACATCGCCGGCGGCGGTTACCAGCAGGTGGCCCTCGACCTGATGACCGCCGTGCACACCGGCGTGCCCGCCCGCATGATCCTCGACGTCGGCAACGCCGACGCGTGCTCCGCCGGCGGCGGCCTGCTGGTGCCCCAGCTGCGCGAGGACGCCGTGGTGGAGGTGCCGTGCGTTGTCGACGGCGACGGCGTGCACCCGCAGCGGGTGGGGGCGCTCGCGGGCGCCGAGCTCGGGCTGGTGGCCACGGTCAAGGGCTGCGAGGAGCTGGTCATCGACGCCGCGCTCAGCGGGGACGAGACGCTGGCGTGGCGGGCGCTCGCCGGCCACCCGCTCATCGACTCCGTCAACGTGGCGCGGCGGGTGCTGGACGGCTACCTGGCCCGCAACCCCCTGGTGGCCCGGACCTTTGGGCGGTGAGGGTGGACTGGTTGAGGCGGTAGGATAGGCGATCTCCCTTCAGCCCCGCCATTGAGCGGACGCGTGATCCCAGCGACCCTTACTTCGCGAACCGTTGAGAACCTCGTCCAGGCAGGCTGCGGCCGCATCGAGCGAGGCGTCGAGTGAATGAAATTCTGTGGGAAACTCTGCGAACTCGCGCGCCTGGCGAGGGTATGCCTGCTCCCAGGCGGGGGAGGGCGAGACGATTGCGGTTGGTTGCGGGATTCTCCTGCGTCTGGACTCATGATCTAGCATCTCGCTCAGTCTCGCGGCGTCGAAGTCAAGATGGGCGACGATACGGACGATGTCCGCCAAATCGCGGTAGCGCGTCGAGGCCGTGCGTGTTTTTCCGTGCAGTTCGTATAGCGCGCAGATCTTGTCCGCCAGATGGTTCTCTACGGGGACTGTCGGGACATCCGGGAGGTCGGCAATGGTCTCATGATCGATGATCGGCGTGGGGGAGATCCGGTCAATGGGGCCGCTTACGTGGCGCCGGGTGGTGATGTCTATGCTGAACCGACCGAACTCGGCCACCCCGAGCAGGACCCGGATGTCGGCCTTGGCCGTCAGAGCTCCGTAGCCATAGCCATCCGGCTCGCTATGCGGTGAGACTTTGACGATCTCTAACCGGAAGGGGTCGGAATCCAGCGAGCGGCTCAGTGCGGACCGCAGTTCGTCTCTCAACTCCTGCACATCGCTCCAGCCATGTGTGCGGGCGAGGTCCACATCGCGGGTGAAACGGCCGCCCCGGGTGCGTATGAGCAGTGCGTTGCCTCCCAAAAGCAGCCAGTCATCCATGTCGTCGGCGAACAGGCGCTTGGTCAGCAGGGCGAAGACATACTGCTGACGGATGTCGTCGGCAGTGACCCCGCGGCGGCTCGCCTCAGCCCTGATGCGTGAGTTCAGTGATTGGCGTAGACGCGAAGCGGCGAGCGGCTCAATCACTTAATCCCTCCTCGCCTGTGCGATCGTTGTCGTGGGTGGAGCCTGCGGCGGCCGATCTTGATCGGTCTAATAAGGCAGTAATGTCGGCGATTTGCCTAATTGCTGCGACTAGTCCGGGGTACTGAGAGTTCTTCAGGGCTTCTTGAATGGCGGCATTCGCGGTTGTTAGGATTGGTTTTGTGTGCTGCATACTATCCTTGATGCCGGCGTTGGCGGCAGTAATAATGGGTGCCATGGCTGCTTGAGCCTGTTGAATCGTTCTTTTGTTTATTTCGAGTTGGGAGAGTAGCGTTGACAATGCAAACTGGGCCGTTTGTAGTGCCGCCGCCGGCGGGCCTGCAATCTCCAGGAGCGCTTGGACTAAATCGGCGCCGGTTGCGTGTCCGTAGGCAGATGCATGGGGGTTGAGCGCTGCGGCAATGTCTCCGAGGTCGGCTTGTGGTATGCCCGCGGCGTCCCTGACGACTGCGGAGAGATGCTCCATTTCTGTGTGTTCGGCGGCCAGATCAGCGATGGTGCGCGGGATGGTGGTGACGGCAATGCCGTCTATTACGGTGACGTCGTTGTGGTCAAGCGGCCTCTGTCGGTAGCGGATGTCGGGTTGGCGAGTCTGTTTTCGCGTGGGAGCCGTGAAGGTATGCCGTGCCGGTATGATTTCGCCGATGTCATGCAGGGCCGCCGCGGACACGTGGGACACCGTGGGACTGTCCGGGTCGTGGGCGCGTTCGTCCGCGAAGCGCTTGGGATCGGTGCCGAGCCAGGCGGCGCGAAGATCCTGATGGGGATCGTGATCCGAACCGGGCAGCGCGTACACGCCGTGGCGAACGCGCGTCAGCGCTTCCGAGGTGGTCAGGCGGGTGAGTGATGTTCGGTCGATGCCGACCCGCGCTGCCTGGGCCGTGGTGATCAAGCCACGCTGCGAACCGGCGGCAGAGGACAGCGTGCGGAGCGCGTCTGCGGTTCTCATGCGACCTCCTGCTGCGTTTGCTACATTCACAGTGTAGCAAACGCAGTGCGCTGCCCGAGGCGGCAGGATGCGTGGAATGGATCAGTCCTTTGTCGCAGGGCGGCGTTCCGCGCCGTCCAGACGCCTCATCAGGTACGACAGGATGCTCAGGGCGTCGAGGCAATCCTCGTAAGTCAGGGCGCCCGTCTTGAGCAACTCCACCTGCTCCTCGTGGTCGATGGTGTTCCGGAAGGCGCTGAGAACGCCGAGTGAAAGATTCTGCTGGCCCCGGTCGACGTTGTCTGCGGTCTGCTCGGTGAATCCGCCGTTCCTCATGTGTCGGGAGAATACCGAGATCGACCCGTCCTTCCCGAAGGACTTGGACAGCATGCGATAAGGGTCGTCTCGCGGAATCTCGGATTTCGTCGCTGTCGCGCCAACGTATCTCTTCACGGCCTCGTCGACCGCATGAAAATAGTCACCTCGCTCGTAAAAAACGCGCGCAGCGTCCTGGATCTCGTGGTGGAGCCTGCGCCAAACGTAGTCCGTGTACGGCGGTGCGAGACAGTGTTTTTCTCATTCAGGGCCGCTTCCTGATCCGCCGTCAGGTTGAGGCCCTCAGAACTCACGTACTCGAGTACCGTTTCGGCCGCCGAGCGGCTCTCCTCCAACTGGATTTACGCTGTCCAGTCCTTCCTTGAAATCTCGGCACTTCGCTGTCCGCGAGTCTTGCGCTTCTGCGATCGTCAGGCCCTCCATTCGCGACCCACCCGAGCGGCGCGGGCCGGGGGCTCCTGGGCATCCTCGCCGGGGGTGGTCAGATCCATGCGCTCCAACACGCATCGGGACACGCGGCCGGAACTCGCGATCCGGCACCTGCTGCACGCCCGGGGGCTGCGTATCTGGGAGCACGTGCCGCCCGAGGAGGCCGTGCGGCTCATCGTCCGGGCGCTCGAGGCGGACCGGGACGAGTGACGCATTGACGGGGCGCACGACTCACTGCTCTCAGTGGCACGCTCACTCACATCACTGAGGTGCTCACTCTATAGAGTGACGCCCTCACTCTAGAAAGTGAGACTATCACTGACGTACACTGAGGTCGTGACTGACGAAGAACTCCAGGAGCACGTCGCCCGCATCCGGCGGCTGGGTGCGGATGACGCCCGCGTCGAGGTCAAGGCCGCGGTGCGCGACATCCCCAAGGGTATCTGGGACTCCGTATCCGCATTTGCCAACACGGAGGGCGGACTGATCATCCTTGGGCTCGACGAGAGCCTGGGCTTCACAGCTGCCGACGGTTTCGATGCCTCGAGGATAGAGAATGCCCTCATCTCCGGCCTGGACGACGCAGAGCGTGCCAACCCCAAGGTGAGGCCTGTTCCGCAGTACCAGGTCGACCGCGCCGAGATCGATGGCGCCCAGGTCGTTTGGGTTCGCATTGAGCCTCTCTCGGCCACCCCGGACAGGACGGCGCCCTGTCATGTCGTTGCGCAGGGCCTGGAACGGGGAAGCTATAAGCGAGTCGGTGATGCGGACAAGCGCCTGACTACGTACGAGGTACACCTCCTGCGGACGCGGAACGTCAACGAGCATGCCGATCGCCAGCCTGTTGACGGGCACACCTTCGCAGATCTCGATCCGGACCTGGTGAGCCGCACGGTGGAAAGGGTGCGGGCAAGCGGCTCGCGTGCACTCGCCGGGCTCGCTCCGGATGATCACGTATCTGCATTGCAGAGGCTCAACGCTCTTACGGCCGACGGCACTCCCACCCTGTCTGGCTATCTGGCTCTCGGAATTTACCCACAACAGGAGTATCCCCAGCTGACCATCGATGTAACCGTTCATCCTGGTACCGCCAAGTCTCAGGACCCCACCGTCAGATTCGTAGATCGCCGTAACTGTGATGGTCCACTGCCGCAGGCGATTGACGATGCCGTACGCACCGTCATGCGCAACCTGCGCACGCGTCGAATCGTTGAAGGGACCCGTGGCACTGACGTTCCCGAGATTCCGGAGGATGTTCTACGAGAGGCCATTGCCAACGCGGTCATGCACCGCGACTACTCCCGCTTCGTCACCGGGCAACAGGTTGCTGTCAACGTGTACCTCGATCGCGTAGAGGTCATCAACCCCGGCGGCTTCTGGGGCGATCGCACCAAGGAGAACGTCACCGATGGTCACTCTGCGTCCCGAAACGAGGACTTGGCCCGCCTGCTTACGGTAGTACCCATGCCTGACAACCGCTCCACGGTCTGCGAGAACCAAGGGTCGGGGGTCGTTCGCATGGTCAACGAGATGCGTGCTCACGGCCTGCCCACTCCTGACTACAGCACATCGACGATCGACCACGTAGTCGTTCGCCTTGATCGCTTCGGCCTCATGGATCCGGAGACGGAGGAATGGCTGGGAACGCTGCCCGGGCGATCCGGCTTCTCTCGCAACCACGAGGCCGCGCTCGCCCTGGCCAGACGGAATGGAACCGTGAGTGTGGTCGATCTGCGCGACAACCTGGGACTCGACTCTGACGACTGCCGTGGTGTTCTCGCGCAGCTTGTGGCCGACGGTCTCCTGGTGGGCATGAATGACGGCCCCTATGCGATCGCCGATCAGACAAGGAGCGTTGAGAAGACGGGAGCTGAGTGGGAGATCCTTGCCGTCCTGAGTGCGGACGAAGCTCTTTCCATTCGGGATGTGGCAAAGGCCACCGGTAAGACGCTCACTGCGCTTCGGCCGGTGCTGCGAGAACTCGTCGAGCGTGGCCTGGTGGTCGCGACGGCGCCGCCTACGAGCCGCAGCCGTAAGTACCTGCTTGCAGGCGGGTGACAGTCGCCCAAGGTTCGCGCTGGCCGGTGGGGTCGGGTTGTCTCTCCCGGCCCCACCGGCCTTGGCGGTGAGGTGGCCGCGTCCGGGGTTTCCCGGCTCTTCGTGTTTGAGAGTTTGGCGGTTGGCGGTGCGGGCCTCCGCGGTGGCGCGGCCCGGAGGTGCTGGGAGCGCGGAGCCGAAATGCTAGGACTGCGGAGCCGTGGGGGTGTTGGGAACGCCTCTTCGGCGTCTACTACGCCGGTTAGCCCTCTGTTGAAGACTCCATAGCCCTTCAGCAAACACCTAACCGGCGTAGTAGAGCACGAACCGGCGTAGCAGACGACCCCGGCCATGGGCACCAAGACGCCGTCGGCCCCGCTCCCGCTGCCCGTCGTCCTCCTGGAGCGCCAGACCCCATAGCAATCTCGCATACTGGCTCGGCCTGAATCCAGTCCGGACCCAGACCCCGCACGCACCCTCACAGTGGCAGACCCGCCGGCACCCACCACCACACCCCCAAACACGAAGAGCCTCTTTCACCGCTGCGTTCTCAGCAGGCCGGCGCGCAGTCGACGCCGGGCGCGCCGACATCCTGTGGTTCCCGTAATCGCTGTGCGGCCTTTCCGCGGCGCCACTCAGTAGTTCGAGAACCGCGCATCGCGCTCAAGCGCCGCCATCCGCGCCATCTCCGCCTCCGTCAGCTCGAAGTCCCACACGTCGTAGTCCTCGTTGATGTGCTGCTGGTTGGAGGAGCCGGGGATGCAGACATTGCCGACCTGCAGGTGCCAGCGGATGATGATCTGCGCGGCGGACTTGCCATGCGCCCGGGCGATGTCGCTGATCGTCTCGTCGTCGAAGAGCGTCTGGGTATTGCCGCGCCCACCCAGAGGGAACCAGCTTTCTAGCACCGTTCCGTACTGTGCGATGTGCTCCTTCATCTGTCCGCTCTGGTGGTACGGGTGCGTCTCATTCTGCAGGAGTGCGGGGCGGATGCTGGTCGCCTCCACGAGCCGGTCGAAGTCCTCCGGCTCGTAATAGTTCGACAGGCCGATCGACCGCAGCCGACCGTCCCCCACCGCGCGTTCCAGCGCCTAGTAGGCGTCCACGTCGTTCGCCGGCTGACTGTGGTGCAGGATCATCAAATCGATGTAGTCGACGCCGAGCCGCTCCAGGGAGGTGTTGATCGCCGCGTCGGCGTCGTCGTAGTCGGTGGTCCATATTTTGGTCGTGATGAACACGTCCTCGCGGGCGACGACGCCCTCGTCGATGGCCCGCTGCAGGCCCCTGCCGACGCCGGTCTCGTTGCCGTAGATCCGCGCGGTGTCGATCAGCCGGAATCCCGCCTTGAGGGCCCAATAGGTCGAGTCCGCCGCCTCCTCGTCCGACAGGGAGAAGGTGCCCAGGCCCAGGATCGGCATCTCGTAGCCGCTGTTCAGGGTGACGGTCCGGGCGTCGAAGTCGAAGACGGGGGAGCCGGACACGGCCGGGCCCTGCGGGGAGGCGCCAACAACTACACCGCCGGCGTCACCGCTTTCGGTCTCGGCCCCGCTTCCGCCTCCGCCTGTGGCGCTGCATCCGGCGAGCGCCAGGCACAGCAGCAGGAGGATCGCGGCCAGGCCTCCCGGCCGCGCGGCAGATGAACTCAGCCTGCGTTGACGGCGATCCATTCCTCTCCCCTCCTGCGGTAGTGGTGTGAGCCGGCCATGCGGAAGGTCCCCCTGGCGCCGTAGGCGTTCGCGTTCAGGACGGACGTGAAGGTGATCGTTGCGGTGTCGCCCGCCACCCGGACCCGCGGGTCCTCGATGCCGATGGTGAAGTAGTTCAGGCGGCCGTCGGCGACGTCGGCGAAGTACTCCTCACGGCTTTGCCGCCTGCCGCTCATATGGGTGAAGGTCATGTCCGCGGACACGATCTCCCGCATGGTGTCGATATCGGCCTCAGTCATGGCCTGGCAGTACTGGGCCTGCCGGTGGAGCACGGACAGCTCCTGCGCGCTCATGGCATTCAGGTCCGCTCCGGTGATGGTCACGTTGCCGAACACCGAGAAGTCGTATTCGGGCATTACCTTGTCCTCCTTACCCTGCCCTCCGTTTGCCTCCCGGCCCGTTGCCGCCGGTTCATCGTCTGAAGCCGCGGTGTCCGTGCACCCGCAGCGTGCCGAGTTCGGCGTCGAGGTCCCGGAACTCCGCGTCGGTCAGCTCCACCCGGCTTGCACCCAGGTTTTCGATGATGCGTTCCTTGTTCTTCGAGCCGGGGATGGGCACCGAGCAGGACCACTTGTGCAGCATCCACGCCAGGCTGATCTGCGCCGGGGTGGCGCCCTTCGCCCGGGCGTAGCGGCTCACCAGCTCCACGATGGGTCGATTGCCGCGGAGGTTGCGCCGGGACAGCTGCGGCACCCAGGTGCGCACGTCGTCGAAGGACTCGAACTCGGTGTTCTCGGTGACCTTGCCGGACAGGAGCCCGCTCGCCACGGGGCTGAACGCCACCAGGCCGATGCCGTGCTCCTCGCAGTAGGGCAGCACCTCCGCCTCCACGTCGCGCTCCACCATCGAGTAGATGTTCTGCACGGCCGTGAGCGGATACGCCCCGTGGGCGCGGCGGATCACGTCGACGTCCACCTGCGACAGCCCCCAGCCCCGGATCAGGCCCTCCTGGGCCAGCCGACCCATGGCCTCGGCGACCTGTTCCACCGGCGTGGAGCCCAGGCGATGCAGGTAGTACAGGTCCACATAGTCGGTGCGCAAGCGCTCCAGCGAGGCCTCCAGGTGGGAGCGGATCTCCCCGTAGACGGAGCCCCGCCCGCCCGAGGCAAACAGCTTGGTGGCCAGCACGACGTCGTCGCGCACCTCTTCCAGCGCACGCCCCACGATGCGCTCGTTGTGCCCGACGCCGGACAGTCCGGGGCTGTAGATCTCCGCGGTGTCGAAGAAGGTGCAGCCGTGCTCGTAGGCGCCGCGGATGGCCTCGAGACTGTACTGCTCGGGCGGGATGCGGCCGTATCCGTGGCTGAAGGCCATGCAGCCCATGCCCACCTCGGAGACGGTCAGCTCGCCGATCCGGCGCGTGTTCATGCCATGTCTCCTCTTGGTGTCCTCTTGCTTTTGAGTGGTGTTCCGCGAGTGCGACGACGCCGCGGGCGGCGACGAGGCGGCTCGCCACGCCGCGGGGGCGGCATCTCCGGTGCGGCGTGATTGGTGCGGACGACCACGCCGTACACTGTGTTTTGCAACTCGCGTTACTTATCCTACGAAGGGCGCGTGTCGGCGACAATGGACGACTCCGCCGAGAAGGTGGCTTAAGCAACCCCGATGCGGCCCGAGTTGCATATCTCGTGAAAGGAAGACCGTGCGCACCACCCCCGCCAAGGACCTGCGCGTCACCAAGACACTCGAGGCCATCGACCGCACGTTCCGCGCCATGATGCTTCAGGGCGGCTACGGGTCCATCACCGTCAAGGCCCTGTGCGAGCGGGCACGCATCAACAAGAAGACCTTCTACCGCTACTACGAGACGCTCGACGACCTGCTGGCCGAGGTCATGTCCGCCTACGCCTCGGCCTGGCGCGAGCGCACGGTGCACCTGGGAGGAGCCTCCGACTTCGCTCAGATGACCCGCGAACTCTTCTACTTCGGGGCCGAGCAGGACGAGCTCTACGACGTCATCACCTGCGACCCGGCCTGGGACGGGATACGGCGGCAGCTGCAGGACGACGCCAGCGGCGAGCATGCGGAGAACGTGCCCGCGGGCTTCACCCCGGAGCTCTGGCACCTGCTCTACGCCTACGTATCGCAGGCCGGGCTGGCGATGTACCGCGCCTGGGTGGCCGACGGCAAGGCCATCCCCCTGCCGCGGGCGGCCGAAACGGCGGCCAGGCTGGTGTGCCAGGGGAGCGATGCGCTCACCTTGGAGTCGTCGGGGGCGTCCGGCCGCAAGTGACCGGCGCTGGTGCCGCGACGACGCCCTGGCCCCGCCGTCACTCACGTCACAGACGTCCTCACTTTATGCAGTGACACCCTCACTTCAAGCGCTGATGCGGTGGTCACCTCTGCGACCGCGACCGCGGGGGCCTGCGCAGCCCCCGCGTGGTTCGACCGGTGGGGGTGAGGGCGTAGCTGACGTGCCGGGTGTGCGCGGGCATGGTCTGGCCGGTGGGGTCGGGTTGTCTCTCCCGGCCCCACCGGCCTTGGCGGTGAGGTGGCCGCGTCCGGGGGTTCCCACATCCCCGGGGGCTCTGCCTCCTGCGCCGGAGCGTACCGGGGCGGGCTCCCATGTACCCGGCCTGGTTCTCGGTGGCGGTTCGGTCTTCGGGGTCCCCAACCCTCGCGACCCGCACCGTCCGGCGGCAGGAACCATGTAACTCGTCCCGCCTGGACGATCACCCCCAACCCCCCTGAGAAAGTCCGGGGAAGCTCGGCCGTCCGGGGTCGGTCCTGGTGTAATGGTCCCGTGGGTCGCCCCGTGGTGCTGGGTGGGCGTGCTTGGGCGGGCGTGCTGCGAGCCTTTGCCCTCTGTTGCGATGTTTTGCACCCTGGTGCACGGCGAATTGCCGTGCACCAGGGTGCAAAAGCTCGTGGTAGAGCCATGAGACCGTGTCATAGGCCGGCGGCGGCAGTGTTCCCGCCGTCGTCCACTTATGACCTCCGGTTCGCGGCCTCCTGCTCACGCGTGCTGGACGACGGCGCCAGCTCGGAGCGGGCCGCCCGCGGATCGCGGCCCCGCAGCCGGTTGATGTAGCGCTGGTACCAGGCCAGTGCCAGACCGAGGAACACGACCACGCCGCCCACGTTGTACACCAGCGTCAGCCACAGCGGCTGATCCAGCGGCGTCGTGCCGGCGATGAACACGAAGGCGAACACGGCCAGCAGGAACACCGCCACCGCCAGCCCCACCGGCCGCGAGCCCATGCGGAACTCCCGGGGCGCGGCGTCGTAACGCAGGCGCAGCACCAGGTAGGCCAGCAGGATCAGCAGCGGCGGGATGAGCGCCGTGGCCGCGGTCATGTTGATGACGATGCCCAGCAGGTCGTCGATGTTGCTCGATCCCAGCGCCGGGATGATCAGGATCGGCACCACGATGGCGAACTGCAGCCAGGCCGCCCGCCACGGAATGCCCTGCTCATTGAGCTCGACGAGCTTCCCTCCGAACACGCCCCGGGGGATCTCGGAGAAGAAGATCTTCACCGGCGTCGAGGTCCACATCAGCAGCGAGCCGAGCGTGGCCGCGAGCAGCACCAGCCCCACCACCCGGAAGGTGAGCGCCGCCGGCACCCCGAAGTGCTCGCCGACCGCCCCCATCACCACGAACAGGCCGTTGGAGTAGTCCAGGCCGCCCGTCGGGACGAACACGTTCATCAGCAGCGAGGCCACCGCGTACAGCAGGCCGATCATCAGCCCGGCGGCCACGATCGTGCGTACGAATGCCTTCACGCCGCCGCGCAGGTCGTTGAGGAACACGCCCACCGACTCCGCGCCGCCCACGCCCTGGATGATCCAGGCCAATGTCCCCAAGAACGCCCAGGTGGTGGCGAAGGAGGATGTGTCCGGACGCAGTGCCCGCAGCGTAATGGGGGAGGCCGGTTCCACTCCGCCGATCAGGGCCGCCAGTGAGGCGACGATGAACACGCCCGTGAGCGCCAGCACCGCCGACGCGCCGATCGAGGTGACGGTGCCGATCCACTTCGCGCCCTTGGTGGACACCCAGGTGGCCACCGCGAAGATCGCGATCGACAGCACCGTGATCAGCCACGGTGACATCTCCCTGTCCCCGCCGGTGAGCAGGTAGGAGGTGAACACCAGGATCAACGGCAGCAGGGAGGCAAAGTAGAACAGGTTGACGAACCAGTAGCAGAACGCCGTCATGAAGGCCCAGCGCCCGCCCATGGAGGTCTTCACCCACTGGTAGACGCCGGACTCCGAGGAGCGGTTCATGGCCACGAACTCGGCGATGATGAGGGTGAACGGAACGAAGTACAGCAGCGTGGCCAGGAAGAAGGCCGGCGCCGAGGCCAGGCCGATCGCAACGTTGTTGTTGATGACGTTGCGGATGTTGAAGACGGCGGAGACCGTCATGGTCAGCAGCGCGAACTGGCCGATCCGCGCCCGAGTTTCAGAAGACGAAGACATGGTGCAGTCCCTTGTTCATGTGGATAAGTGCGGCCCCACGGCGTTACTCGCGTCTCAGGCGGGTCCACTGGCGACGACGAGGAGGTGTCCCCTCGCCGCGGCGTCCGGGCCGTCGGCGTGACCAGGAGGTCGCGGCCGGAGCCGCGCCGCAGGAAAAGCGTGGGGTTTGCGGTTGATAGGACGGTGGATGCACGGCGCCGACGGCGCCTCGGTTCGGTTACTTGTTGGGGAAGGAGGCCTCCTCGACGGTGACGCGGATGATGGCGGCCTCGCCGCTGCCGGGAAGCAGCCGGAACGCCTCGGAGACGTCGACCACGCCGATCCCCCCGGCGGGCACGGTCACCGTGCGCAGCGTCTCGGCGGCCTCGTGCACCTCCCGGTCGGTGAGGTCGTCATAGGGGGTGCGCACGGGGGCGACGGCGACCGGCGCCACCTGCACGGTCAGATCGGCGTCGACGGCGTGCAGCACGTTCAGGTAGCGGCGCGAGGTGACCAGGCCGTCACCGGCGTCCCAGGCGGCCAGCAGGTGGGCGGCCGAGTCCCTCCAGTAGGTCAGGGAGTCGCCCACCGAGTACGCCACTGCGGGCCGGATTGCCGGTAGGTGGTCGATCGCCTGGCAGACCCGCCGCCACTTCTTGACGGCGCCGCGCTCGCGGGCGAGTGAGTCGAGATCGGGGAAGAGCCGCATCGGTTCACGCTCCTGTTCCGGGGGTTGCGGGGGTTGTGGAGGACTCGGTTGCTGTGCCCGTCCCGGGCAGGCCGGATGCGGACTCGCCGGCCCCTCCGGTTGGAGCCACCCCGTCGGCGTCGCCGCCGTCCAGGGGGATCAGGTCGAAGGCGAAGGAGAAGTCCTCCAACCGGGTCCGGTAGGCCTCCAGCACCTCCGAGCCCCACGAGTTGGATCCGAGCCCGAGTACACGGTGGTTGACGTTGACGGTCACGTTCTCCCGGGGCACCAGATCGGTACGGTGGCGGGCGGCGTCGATGTCTTGGCATGTCCAAGGCCACACCGAGAAGTCGAAGTCCTCCGGCGGCTCGCAGGCGCCAGGCAGCGGGGTGCGGGCCAAGGCCAGGCCCGCGCCGTTGGTGTCGGTGAGCGTCAGCCAGCGCACCCCGCCCCGGTTGGCGCAGTCCTGCGGCACCACGTAGGGGGTCTGCATCTCCTCCACGGCGGCGCTCCAGCGGCCCACGACGGCGGCCGTGCGGGAGTCGGGGTAGTTCTCACCCGGGCCCAGCCCCAGCCACTCGACCGTCCGGGCGTAGCCGGGGGCCTCCAAGGTGAGGCCGATGCGCGGAATGATGTCGTGGTAGTCGCCCCAGGCGCGACCGACGGCGCCGACGCTCACCGTGGAGCCGGTGACCGTGTAGCTCAGGTCCACCTCGAAGCCCAGCGCCTGCGCGGGCGGACCGATGATTTGCGCCACCTCCACGACAACGGCGTCCCCCTCCCGCCGCAGCACCACCGACCGGGTGAAGGTCTGCATCAACTGCACGTGGCGGCCGGACCACAGCGCATCGAACTCCTGCTGGTGGTTGTCGATCAGCGGCGTCCAGAAGCCGACGGCGGGCGGCGCCGCCAGCACCCGTCTGCCGCCGCGCACCCAGGAGGTCAGGGCGCCGGTAACGATGTCGAAGCGGAGCTCCTGCTCCACTCCGAAGATGACGAACTCGTCCCCCTGGGCGCGCACCTCCATGCGGGAGGCGGCCCGGCGCAGGTGAACCGCGGCGTCGGGGCCGGCGTCGTCGGCGACGACGAACTGGTACACGCCCAGCTCATATCCCTCTGGCGCCCAGGGCGGGCGGGCTGTGGAGCGCACACGCACCCGCAGGTGGGTCAGACGCCCCGCCTCGACATCCACCGGCAGGACCTGGCGCATCTCCTGCTGCGGTGCCAGCGGCCCCGGCGCGAGACGACCCAGCGGCTCGGCGACGCCGTCGACGACCCGCTCCAGGTCCAGGACCACGTCGGAGGCGTCGGTGAAGAACCGGCCGTTGCGCACCCGCAGCTCGCCCTCCTCCCAAACCACGCCGATCGGGCAGATCACCTGCTTGTACTCGGCCAGGCCCGGGCTCGGCTCCTGCCAGGGGAAGACGAGCCCGTCGATGCAGAAGTTGGAGTTATGCGGGTAGTCGCCGTGATCGCCGCCATAGGAGTGGTACTCGCGGCCGTCCGCGGTCTGGGCCACCAGCCCCTGGTCGCACCACTCCCAGATGAACTGGCCCTGGATGGAGTCCCAGCGGTCGATGACCCTCTGATACTCCGCCAGGCCGCCGGGGCCGTTGCCCATGGCGTGGCCGTACTCGCACAGGATGCGCGGCTTGGGGTGCGGGTGCTCGCCGAAGTCGTTCATCTGCGACACGCGCGAGTACATGGTGGAGACCAGGTCCACGCATTCGGCGTCCCGGTCCTCCTCGTAGTGTACCGGCCGCGCATCCAGCTGCTTGCAGCGGGCGTACATGGCGCGGATATTGCAGCCGAAGCCGGACTCATTGCCCAGTGACCAGGCCACAATGCAGGCGTGGTTGCGCTCCTGGATCACCAGCCGCTCGATGCGGTCCACGAAGGTCGGCTCCCAGGCGGGATCGTCGGTGATGCGGGCGATGTCGCCGGTGTTCTCGAAGCCGTGGGTCTCCAGGTCGGTCTCGGCCATCACCAGCAGGCCCAGCTCGTCGCACATCTCGTAGAAGCGCGGGTCGTTGGGGTAGTGGGAGGTGCGCACCGCATTGATGTTGTGCAGCTTCATCAGCTCCAGGTCCCGGCGCACCCGTGCCATGCCGACGGCCCGGCCGCGGCGGTCGTCATGGTCGTGCCGGTTGACCCCACGCATCTTGAAATAGGTGCCGTTGAGCAGTAGGCGGCCGTCCTCGATGCTCACTTCGGCAAGGCCCAGGCGGTGCGGTACGGTCTCGGCGACGGTGCCGTCGGCGTCGTGCACAGACATGACCAGGTCGTACAGGGCGGGGGACTCCGGGCTCCAGGTGAGCGCAATGGGCACGTGCAGGACGCAGGGGGCGGCGTCGGTGGCCGTGCCATGCAGCGGCGTCCCGTCCGGGCCGGTAAGGGTCAGGCGGACGTTGCGGGCGGCGCGGGTGCGCACCGCCACCGTCACCTCCGCGCCGCCGTCGTCGCTCAGGCGGGTGGTGACGTGGAAGTCCTCCAGCCGCGCGGCCGGGCGGACCATCAGGTAGACGTCGCGGAAGATCCCCGACGCCCACCACATGTCCTGGTCCTCCACATAGGTGCCGTCGCTGAACTGGAGGACCTTGACGGTCAGCAGGTTGGCGCGCCGGGTCAGCAGCTCGGTCACGTCGAACTCGGCGCTGAGCCGGGATCCCTTGGTCATGCCGACGAAGGCGCCGTTGAGGTAGATCTCCGCGTAGGAGTCGACCCCGTCCAGGCGCAGCACCGCCTGCTCGCCCGGGGCCAGGACGGGTCGGAGCAGTTCGCGCTGGTACACGCCCGTCGGATTGTGCGAGGGGACTTCCGGCTGCCTGACCGGAAAGGGGAAGCCCTCGTCGGTGTACTGCAGTGGACCGTGTCCGTCCACCTGCCACAGGTGAGGGACGCGCACCCGCCCCCATTCGGGGTGGGGTACGGCCAGGTGTTCGGCGCGCACCCGGCGGGGGGAGTCGAACAGGCGGAAGAACCACAGACCGCTCAGGTCCGTGAATCCCCGGGAACGTGCCCGGTCCCGGGTGGCGGCCGCCTCGGGGGAGTCGTATCCGAAGAAGTAGGCCCGTGCCGGCAGACGGTGCCGATGGGGCAGACCCGGGTTCTCCCAGTCATTCGCATGCACCATTGACGTGCTCCTTTGACGATGGAACCGCTTCCACGCTTTTGTGGAAGCGGTTCCACAATGTAGGGGTACGTTGCACGGAACGCAAGTGGGATGCAAGAATCGATATGTTCGAGCAAGATGAGTCCGTGACTTCTCCGGGCAGGCGCGTGACCATCGCCGACGTCGCCCGCGCCGCGGGCGTGGCGCCGTCGACGGTTTCGCGCGCGCTGAACGGTTCTCCCAAGTGCAAGCCGGCTACGCGCGAGCGCGTCATGCGAGCCGTGGAGCAGACGGGCTTCGTCGTCAACCGGCGGGGGCGAGCGCTGGCTGTGGGCCGCTCGGAGGCGATCGCCCTGCTGTTCACCGACCCCTTCGCCGAACTGTTCACCGACCCCACCTATGCGCGCCTGTGCGATGGGATCGTCTCGCGACTCGCGGACGGGCCCAACCTGCCGATGATCCTGGAGGCGGCCACGCCTGCGGAGCGTGAACGTGTGCTTGAGCATGTCGGGCGGGGCGCCGTGGACGCCGTCATCGTCATCACCCCTTATGCGGGCCGTGAGTTGCTGGACCGACTCGCCGAACTGTCGGTGCCGGTGGTGCTGTGCGGCCAGTTGGAGGGGGATCCCTACCGGGGGGTCTTCTCCACGGTCTACTCCGACGACGTCATAGGCGCCGCCCTGGCCGCCCGGGCGCTGGAGGAGGTGGGACGAGAAGCGCCCGTCAGCGTCATGGGTCCGGCCGACAACCCTGCCTCCGTCGACCGTATCCGCGGCTACCGGCGCGTACTCGGCTCCCGCCTGGGCGATGAGCGGGTTGTCCACACCGGCTGGGACCAACTCAGCGGGCATCGGGCCATGCGTGAGATTCTCGCCCGCGGCATCGGTTTCGACGCAGTACTGGCGGGATCGGACCGCATCGCGGTCGGGGTCATCGAGGCCCTGCGGGAGGCCGGACGGGAGGTGCCCGGCGAGGTGTCGGTGGTCGGATTCGACGATCACCCCCTGGCAGCTCAGTATGAGCCGGCGATCACCACGGTGCATCAGCCGCTGCGGGAGGAGGGGAAGCGCGCCGCCGAGATGGCGGTGGACATGATTGACGGCGTGGAAGCCCAGACGGTGGTCATGGACATGTACCTGGTGGAGCGGGACACGGTGTGATTGCCGGCCAGGTGGGGCCGGATTGTCTCTCCCGGCCCCACCGGCCCGTGGCGTCGAGGGGAGCCTCCCCGGGGTTCCCACATCCCGGTGGCTCACGCCTCCTTCGCCGGAGCGGAACGGCGCGGGCTCCCATGTACCCGGCCTGTCCTCGGTGGTGGGTCGGTCAGCGGGCTCCCCAACCCTCGCGACCCGCACCGTCCGGCGGCAGGACTCATATAACCCGCCCCGCCTGGACGATCACCCCCGACAGACCTTGGAAAACACGGGGAAGTTCGGCCGTCCGGCGCCGACGCCGGTGCACGTCCCGTGGGTATCCCCGGTGCTGGGCGGGTGTGCTGCGAACCTTTGCCCTCTGCTGCGACGTTTTGCACCCTGGTGTATGGCAAATACCCGCACACCAGGGTGCAAAAGCTCGTAGCAGGCGCGAGCCTCCCTGCCGCGGCGCGGGCAGCGCTCCCCATGGCCCCGGCCGCGCCCGAGCCGTTACTGTTCTGCAAGAATGCTCCGGAGGTGCCCGTGTCCGACCTGATCGTCCGCTGGGGCGGCCTGCGCGCCGTCGCCGCCTTTACCATCAAGTCTCTGCTCATCATCGTGCTCGGTGTGATCGTGCCGCTGTACGCACTGGACCCCTTCGGTGCCACGCACACCCCGGCGGTAGAGATCCATGACGAGGCCGAGGTGCTCGACGACGCCGCCCTCCAGACCACCCTGGAGGACATCGGCTTCCGCCGCGACATCCGCCTGGCCGTGTTCACGACGGACGACGTCGACCCCTACGCCAGCTCCGACACCGTCTTCAACGACGCCGTCCTCGACTATGCCCTGAAAGAGCAGCCGTCGTGGATCTCCACCGCGGACCCCGACGTCTGGGCCGACGGCCTGGTGATCCTCGCCGTGTCCCCGCAGGGGCGGTGGGTCGGCTGCTACTTCGGCGAGGACGTCAAGGTCGACCTGCGCACTCAGCAGAAGATCCAGGACGCCGCGAAGAGCTCCTTCCGCCTGGCGCGCTGGGACGTCGGCCTGGAGACCATGGCGCAGCGCACCGCCGACTTTGTCGGCAGGCCGATCCCTTCCACGGAGGTGGCGCTGCTCGTGGCGTTTGTGAGCCTGGCCGCCGCCCTTGCGCTGCTGGCGTGGATGTTCTGGTCCCGCCGCGAGGCGCGCGACGCCTACAAGCAGGCCCGCCGTCACTTCACGCAGATCACCACCGACTACGACGCCACCCAGATCCGTGCCGGCACCATCCCCGCCGACGATGCCCACGGCGCCCAGGTGCTGGCCCGCTTCGCCTGGTTCGAGGAGCGCTACGCGGGACTGGTGCGTCTATTCAGCGACTTCGGCTCCCCGCGCGGCGCCCAGTGGTTCATGAGCAGCCGTCGACGGCGCGCCCAGAAGCTGGCCGCCAGCGCCAAGGAACTCGACAGGGTCGACGACGTCATCGCCGCCGCCTCCACCTTCCTCACCCTCGGCCTGGGTTGGGAGAAGGTGTGGGAGAACGAGCAGGGGCCGGTGCACGAGGATCTCGCCTCCTACGCGGCCCTGTGCACCGCCGTTGTCAACAGGACCCGGCTCGCCCACGTGAGCTTCGACGTCGAAACCGACCGCGCCTGGATACAGAAGCGACGCGACCGCCTGGCGGCTATGACGGTTGAGTTGGCACAACGAACGCTGACGCCCTCGGCGGCACTGAACGAACTGGACACGATTGCCGCGGGCGTGCACAGCCGCTGCGACAGCCTGGCCCGGCGTGCCCTGGCAGCGGATACCTCCCGTCTGGGCCGGGAACGGCTAGGCCGTTACGAGTACAGTCGCCGGTCGAGCGCCTACCGCAACAGCGGCCCCGACTACCTGGGCTGGTGGAGCGCCCGCAGTGGTCGCATGCACTACAACCCCGCCACCACCATCCGCATCAACTCCAAGTCTCCGGGCCTGCGCGCCCCGGGCCTGTCCTCCTCCGGCACCGGCCCGGTGCCGCAGTTCTCCCGTCCGGTCGCCAGCCTGGTCACCGGTTACAGCAGGGCGTCCACCTACACTCCCGCCTCCAGCAGTAGCGGTTACCACGGCTCCGGCTCCTCCAGCCACTTCAGCGGCGGTCACAGCAGTCACAGCAGCTTCCACGGCTCCGGCTCCTCCTCCCGCTTCTGAGCGAGACCAGCAGTGCGCGGTCAGCAATCCCGGGGGTGCCCGTGTCCGATCTGATCGTCCGTTGGGGCGGCCTGCGCGCCGTCATCGCGCTCGCCGGTAAGTTCTTGATCGTCGTGGTGCTGGGCCTGGTGGTCCCGCTGTACATCGCGGCACCCTTCGGCGCTACGCACACACCGGCGGTAGAGATCCACGATGAGGCCGAGGTGGTCGACGACGCCGCCCTCCGGTCCGCCCTGGAGGGTGTCGGCTTCCGCCGCGACATCCGCCTGGCCGTGTTCACGACGGACGACGTCGACCCCTACGCCAGCTCCGACACCGTCTTCAACGACGCCGTCCTCGGCTACGCGCTGAATCGGCAGCCGTCGTGGATCTCCACCGCGGACCCCGACGTCTGGGCCGACGGGCTGGTGATCCTCGCGGTGTCCCCGCAGGGGCGGTGGGTCGGCTGCTACTTCGGCGAGGACGTCAAGGTCGGCAAGTACACCGAGGGAAAGATCCAGGACGCCGCGAGGGGCTCCTTCCGCATGTCGCAGTGGGAGGCCGGCCTGGAGGCCATGGCCCAGCGCACCGCCGAATCGCTCGGCAAACCCATCACCTCGGCGCGGGCGGCGGTACTCGTGACCTGCCTGAGCATTGCCGCCGCCCTCGCCCTGCTGGGACTGATCTTCTTCTGCCGCAACGCGGCGCGCGATTCCCTGCGGCAGGCCCGGCGGTGCTTCGCCCAAGTAACCGCGGACTACGACGCCACCCAGATCCGTGCCGGCACCGTCCCCGCCGACAACGCATACGGCGCCCAGGTGCTCGCCCGCTTCGCCTGGTTCGAGGAACGGTACGTGCAGTTGGTGCGTCTGTTCCGTGAGTTCGGCGAGCCCCGTGGGGCTCAGTGGTTCGCCCTGGGCTGCTTCAGGGATGCCGCGGAGTTGGAGGACAGGGCGAAGGAACTGGACCAGCTCGACGACGTCATCGCCGCGGCCTCTACCTTCCTCACCCTGGGCCCCGGCTGGGAGGAGGTGTGGGAGAACGAGCAGGGGCCGGTGCGCGAGGATCTCGGCTCCTACGCCGCGCTGTGCGCCTCCGTCGCCTTCAGCACGCAACGGGCCAAGGTGAGTTTCGATGTCGCGCCGGAACGCGATCTGGTCCGGGAACGCCGTGACCGGCTGGCGGCCATGACGAGCGAGCTGGTCTCCGGGGCCCTGACGCCGTTGGCGGCCCTGGACGAGCTCGACGCCATGGACTTGGACGTTCACCACCGCTGCGGCGACCTGGCCTGGCGGGCGCTGGCGGCGGACACCTCCAGTACGGGCCGCAAGCGGCTGGCCCGCTATGAGAAGGACTACGCGCAAGGCAAGTACGCCGGCGAGAGCGCCGACTATCAGGGCTGGTGGTCCTCCTCGGCGCGCAGCGAGCGCCACCACTACGACCTGGCCACCACCATCCGCATCAACTCCAAGTCGGTGGGCCTGGACGCCCCGGGCCTGTACGACGCGGCTGTGCGCCGATCAGGTGCCCATGACGCGGGGGCGTACGGCGCGAACTGGCCGTACTCGGGGTCCGGCGCCTCCGGCGTCGGCGCGGTGCCGCTGTTCTCCCGGCCCGTCGACGGCCTGGTCACCGGCTACAGCAATATCGCATCCCCCTCGTCCAGTTCCTCCTCCGGCGGGTCCGGCTCCTCGAGCGGCTTCGGCGGCGGCAGCTTCTCCGGTTCCGGCTCCAGCTCTCACTTCTGAGGCGAACGACGGCGCTGTGCGGTCGGCCGGGGGCGCGTGGAGCCGGCCGCCTTTGGCGCAGGCACACTCGGCGACCGGCGGTTGCCTCGGCCCGCCGGGGTCGGCCACCCGTGGCTGGTCCCACCCGGTAGGCTGGCGCGCATGTCGAAGAAGAACCGCCAGCGGCGTCGCGACGGCGACCGCAAGGCCGCCAAGAAGCAGCAGATCCCCTTCGTGGCTCGCCCCTTCGCCGGGCTGCCCGCCGAGCCGGACCTGGTGGCGATGATGCAGATCATCCCCGCCGCCTCCATGACGGTGCGCCTGGACGCCGACCACGGCGGCCAGGAGGTCCAGCTGGTAACGCTCCTGCCCGAACTGGCCCGCTCCCTCAAGCGCGCCGACGGCCGGGTGCTCGTGGCCATGCAGAGCACCGTCCGCTCCGGGGACGCCAGCCGAGACGTGGCCGCCGCCCTGCTGGAGGCGCTCGATCTCGAACCCGGCACCGGCCTCGCGCCCAGCGGCCTGCCCGAGCCGGGTGAGCGCCTCCAGGACATCCTCGACCCCGACTTCACCCCCAGCATCGACGTGCGCGAGTCCTTCGACTTCTGGCTCACCGCCGAGCAGGCCGAGGAACCCGAGGCGCTCCGGATCGTGGAGGACGCCAAGGAGGGGATCGCCCCCACCGTGCCGGTGCCCGGCGTCGAGCACGCCTACTGGTGCCGCATGAACGGCAAGGAGTTCGTCCGCTGGGTGCGCGGCGAGGACGAGGACGCCTTCTTCAACGCCTTCGCCCGCATCCACGCCGCCCGCGAGTCCGACCTGGAGGAGGGCGCCCGCTTCCTCGGCGCCTTCCGCGCCTGCGGCCTGGCCATCCCCGTGTGGGAGCTCGTGCCCGGCACCGAGGCCGAAGAACTCACCGAGCCCATGCGGGCCATGGCGCAGCGGCTCGAGGCCGCCCTCACCGACGGCGCCCCGCTCGACGCCGAGGCCCGCCGCGCCAAGGCCGGCATCATCTCCCGCCAGGTGAACCTGTAGGGCGAGGGCGCCCCGCCGGCCGGACGCCCCGCCGTCGTGAGGGCCGGCCGCAACGGCCGACGGCGCTCACGAGCCTGCGGCGGGGTGCCCAGAGCCGCGACGACTGGGCGTCAGCGCTTGCGCCGAGGCCCGGCGTCGGGTCAGGCGTAGCGGCGGGCGAGTGCCATCGCCTGGGGCCCGTAGCCGCCCCCGAACAGGAACACGTGAATCATCAGCAGGTGCAACTGGTGCAGCCCCACGCGCTCGCGCCAGCCATCCGCCAGTGGTGAGACCTCGTTGTAGCCGGCCACGATCCGCTCCAGATACGGCTGCCCGAACACGCCCAAGGCCGCCAGGTCGGTCTCCCCATGCGCACCCTGGGTGAGCGGGTCGATGAGCACGCCCACGGTTCCGCCCGCCCCGCGGTCCGCGCCGGCGGGAGCCCAGTCGGCCACTTCCGCCGTCGGCACCCACAAGACGTTGCCGGTCCACAGGTCGCCGTGCGTACGCGCCACGGCGACGGCGTCGCCCCGCTCGGCGGCGGCGCGGCGGGTGAGGCGGGGCTGGGCGGAGTCGAAGTCGCCGTCGGCCAGGCGTGCGCAGACCCGCTCCAGCAGGGCGGCATCGGCGGCGGAGAGCGTGCCCGCATCCCGACCCGGCCGGATGTAGGGGGCGATGCGGTCCGCGGCGTAGAACTCACCCCAGCGGCGCGGCGTGCCGGACTCGGCCGTGTGCGGGCGCAGACGGATGTTGCTGCGCCCCATCTGGGTGCGCCCGTCCCAGCCGGGCGGGGCGCACCCGAAGGCCGGCGCCCCGGCGGCGTGGGTGACGGCCAGAGCCCGCCCGAAGGCCTCGGCCGCCGCCGGTGTCACCCGAGAATCGGTGAGCCGCGGCTCCTCCAGCCAGCCGTCGCCGACGCGCGCGGGCACCACGCACGCGCCGCCGTCGGCCATGGCCTGGCCGAGCCAGGCCAGTCCCTGCGCCTCTAGACGGGTGGCGCCGGGCAGATCGTCCTGCTTGCGGAATACGGGTCGGATACTCACCCGCCCAGCATTCCACGCGGTCGCGCTCAGGTGGTCGAGGCTCGGTACACCTCGGCGATCGAGGCCTCCAGAGCGGCGTCGAACTCCGCCTGGGTCTGCGAGACGTCCAGCCCCTCCAGCAGGGCGCGGGAGAAGCTGGCGATCAGGCCGCGGTTGCGGGCCAGGCGCCGGACGGCCTCGGCGCGGGTGTAACCGCCGGACAGGGCGGCCACACGGGCGACGCGCGGGTGGCGCATGAGTGCGTGGTAGAAGTCGGTCACCGAGGGGATGGTCAGCTTGAGCACCACATCGCGGCCTTCAGGCAGGTCGTCCAGGTGGGCGTTGAGCGAGGCGAGCAGGAGCAGCTCGATGCCGGTCTTGTCCGGGGCGTGGATGTCCACCTCGGGCTCTATGATGGGGGTGAGCCCGGCGTCGAGGATCTTCTCCGCGATCTCGAACTGCTGATCGACGACGGCGGCGACGCCCTGAGTGTCGGCGTGCAGGATGATCGAGCGCATCTTCGTGCCGAAGACATGCTTGTCCACGGCCTTGGCCAGGGTGTCGTCCAGGCCCGGGATGGGCTTCATGACGCGGGCGCCGTGAGCCTCCTCGGCCAGGCCCTTGTCCACCTTCAGGAAGGGAACGATGCCCTTGACATCCCACAGGTAGTCGGCAGTGGGGCGGCCCTCGACCTCGGAGTCGAGGGTGCGCTCGAACAGGATGGCGGCGAGGATCCGCTCGGAGGTGAAGGCGGGGCTGGTCATGACGCGGGTGCGCATGGCGTGGACCAGATCGAACATCTCCTCCTCGCTGCTCCACGCGTCGGGTTCGATGCCGTATGCCTTCAGCGCGCGCGGGGTAGAACCGCCGGACTGGTCGAGGGCGGCAATGAAGCCGGCGCCGTGCCGGATCCGGTCCATCTGGGCGCGGTGGTCGGGGCGCGATTGGGTGGGCATGATGTGCCTCCTGGCTGGATTGTGCGAGTGCTCGGGACGACGTTGTCGCGGCGTTGGCGGCTGGGCCAGCTCGGGCACAAACAATTATATGCGAGAACGGTTCTCATAAAAAGAGTCGATTGCGGGCAATAGTGGTCGGCGCGGCACCGGCGGCGCGGCGGCGTGGTGCCGCGTTTGAGTCGGTCCGCCGGGACTCCGCCCCTGCCGACCCCGACGGCTTGCCGCGCCCGGCACCGCGCGCCGGGAGTGCCGGGCTGCCGTGCGACGTCGTCTAGGCCGCAGCCGACACGGTGCGGTCGGGTAGTACCTCGGCGGCGAAGATCTCCCCCGGATGTCCGAGCGCGCCGTCGCGCCCGCAAGCGCCCAGCGTGAACCAGATGGCCTCCACCGCGTCAGCCAGCTGCTCGCTTGCGGAGGATTGCTCGGAGTCCCGGGAGGCGCGCGCCGCACGCCGCCAAGCCAGATACTCGGCGGGCTCACCGTTGGGACCACCGAGAAGATCTGGTGCGTGCTCCTCCGGGGTCTGTCGCACGGCGTCCTCGATGCCGTTCCACGCGCCCGTCGTGCTCTGGCTGCTCGCCCTGCCCCCCTGCGTGGGCTCCCAGTAGGCGCCCAGGGCGGACACGAGTCGCGGCACGGCTGGATCGGTGTTGATCCGACTCAGTCCGCGCCCGGCGGCGCGCGTGAGTCCGTGGGGAGCCAGGCTGAGGAAGTCGAAGACCGCGTCGTGCATGGACAACAGATCGAGGCGGGTCTCCGGGTAGGTACTGCCGGTATCACCCGGTTGCGGCGCCCACCGCCCGTACAGGTTCAGATTGCGCAGGCCCAGGACGATCTCGTACAGGCGGCCGAGCCCGACCGCGAGTGTGGTGGTCACCGAATCGCGGTTGACCTCCGACAGGCCGCCACTGCGCGCTACGCGTACTCCGGTGGCCAGCAAGTCGCGCACTACTGCCGATCGGTAGCGGAGCTCGAGGTCTTGCTGCCGGGAGAGCGCCGAGTTGAACATGACCCAAATGTTATCGGCCCGATGCGAAACCGTGGCGAGGCGCGCTGGGTGACGGCACGTTGGCGCGGGAGCAGTGCCGTGAACCGGCGCGGCGCATGCACTTTGCGGCCCGACTCATGCGCTTTACGACCTTGGGGTACGAAATACGACCCCGGGGTGGTCGTGAAACGCACCCCGGGGTCGTAAATCGCAGGCTGAGTGGCACGACGACGGCGGCTACCCCTATGCCGGCTCCGCCGCGGCCTTTGCCCGGACCTCGCTGCCCTCCCGCAAACGATCGTTGGCGCGCTCCACGTCCAGCCGCGAGAGCAGGAACAGGATGATGCCGTTGACGATCGCCGGGATCCACAGGTACATGAAGTACAGCATGTTGATCGCCGAGTCGGGCTGGACCGGCGCGTTGGCGATGTAACCGCTCGCGGCCAGCAGCCAGCCCGCGAGCGCTGTGCCGAGACCGCCGCCGATCTTCACCCCCAGCGAGGTGCAGGAGAACATCAGTCCATCGATCCGCTTGCCCGAGCGCAGGAGGGTGTGCTCGGAGGCCTCCGCGATCAGCGCGTTGACCGTGCCCTGCAGTGGGCTCATACCGATGGAGGCGATCCCGGAGCAGATCAGCATCAGTGGCAGGCTGCCCGCGTAGGCCGCCGCGACCACCCCCAGCCGCCCGAGGACCGCGATGATGTAGCCGACGATGTTCACCCGGTACATGCCGCCCACCCGGGAAACCACCCAGGGGGTGGCCAGCAGGCCCGCTATCAGCGGGATGTTGATGGCCCAGGCGAACACACCCAAAAGGTTCGCGTTGCCCAGGATGTAGGTCATGAAGTAGATGCCCATGTTCAGCGTGGCGGTGAAGATCTGGGTCATCAGGAAGACCACCAGGATGATCAGGTAGTACTTGTTGGCCAGCAGCAGCTGCATGGACTCCTTGAACGGCAGCTTCTCGTCGGCCCCGCCTGAAGCCGCGGCGTCGGCGGCCGCGGCGCGCTCGGCGTCCTCGGCGGGCATGTCGGAGCGGTCGGCGAGCTCCTCGGGGGACAGCTCCCGCACGGACATCACCGACAGGGTGTTCACGGCCAGGCCGATGAGCGCGTAGATGATGGCGATCGTCCGCCAGCCCTCGGCGCCTCCACCCAGCAGCTCCACACCCTTAACCGTGAAGGTCTGGATCAGCAGGCTGGTGCCGAAGGCGAACATGAAGCGGATGGAGCCCATCTGCACCCGCTCGGCGCTGTTCTTGGTGATCAGCGCGGTCAGCGAGGAGTAGGCGATGTTGTTGGCCGTGTAGAACACCGAGTTCAGCAGCGTGTAGGCGATGAAGAACCAGGCGTACTGGGCGGTCTCGCCCAGGCTGGGGGGAATGGCGAAGACGGCGATGATCATCGCCGCACAGCCCACGAAGCCCCACAGCATCCAGGGTCGGGCCTTGCCCATACGGGTGCGGGTGCGGTCCAGCAGGGTGCCGAAGAGGATGTCGGAGAAGCCGTCGAAGAACTTCGACAGCATCATGAGCGTGCCGATCACGCCGGAGTTCAGCCCGACCGTGTCGGTCAGGTAGATCATGACGAACGCGGACAGCAGCGCGTACACCACGTTCCCGGCCACGTCACCGGAGCCGTATCCGACCTTGTTGTACCACTTGAGGTACTTCTTCTCTTGCATCAGTTGACCTCGCTGTGAGTCGAGCCCGCGAGTACGGAATCGCCGCGGGCGGGGGTGATGGATGGGAGGAGGAAGAGACGAATGCCCAGGTCGGTCAGGCGCCCCGGGACCACCCGGTAGATGTCCCGCAGGGCGGGGCCGCAGGAGGCGGAGCCGATCCCGGCCATGGCCCGGTCCAGGCACAGCACCGTGGCGCCGCACGGCCGCAGCTCGACGTCGTGGCGGGCGCGGGTGAGCTCCTCCTGGGTGTACCGGGAGGCGTTGAAGGACAGTGGTCCGAAACCGGCCGCGGTCAGGGAGGCGACGTCGTCGCTGACGGTGACGTAATCGCAGTCGGCGTGGGAGCCGCCCTCCTGCGGACGCAGGTAGGGCACGTGTAGGGCGTCGACGTCGCTGCGGAAGGTGCCGTGGTAGCCGGCGCGGTGCTTGTCCACGTAGCTCTCGTGCGGGCCGAGCCCGTGGTAGGCGACAGCAGTCATGGACGGCGGCAGGAACAGGCGCAGGCCCAGGCGCGGCAGCGGCGGGAAGTCCGGGTCGAGCATGACCCGCGCGTCCAGCTCGATCAGCCCGGAGGGGGTGATGGTCCACGTGCCCGCCGCCCGCAGCACCGGCTGCACCGCGGGCGCCCCGACCGACAGCTCCGTGTGCACGACGACGGCGTCCGCGCGCTCCTCGGCCTCCACCCGGTAGGCGCGGGTGGTGGTGCGGTGGTATTGGGCGGTCTCCCAGTCCTTGCGCACCTCGGCGTCGTTGTCCGTGGGGGCCCGCCAGGTGTTGATCTCCATGGGGCGGGTCAGCAGGCTGCGGCCGCCGACGACGAGCCGGCTGAGCAGGCCGGTGCGGGTGTCGAACTCATAGTTGAAGGACTCCCCGGCCACCACCAGCCCGGTCGGGCCCGCCGTCGTGACCGTGGGCGTGGCCGCCGTCGTGCCCGACGACGGCGCACCGGCCAGTGCGGCCAGCCGGTCCAGTACGTGGTGGCGCGAGTGGGCGTTGGGCAGCGGCACCTCGTCAAAGCCCAGCTCGTGCCCGGCCTCCAGCAGCGGCGCCGCGGCCTTGAGCCGGTAGGAGACCAGTAGGTGGCAGCGGCCGGACTCGGGCACCCTCGCGGCGCAGGGGATGGTGACGGCGGTGTGCGGCGGCACCGAATCCGGCAGCACCAGCTCACCCGAGTCGACGACGACGCCGTCACGCCGAACCTCGTAGCGGACCTCCAGGTAGCCGGCCAGGTCGGTGGCGTCCAGGTCGTTGCGCAGCGTGAGGGTGCCGGCGTCGGCGTCGAAGGCGAGCACGCGCGCGGGCCGCTGCACGTTCTTCAGCTCCAGCAGGCCGGTGTGGGGGACGCGGTCGGGGGACACCAGACCGTCCACGCAGAAGTTCCCGTCGTGCAGTAGCTCCCCGCTGTCTCCGCCGTACAGGTAGACGGGGCGACCGTCGTCGGCGGTCCCGGCACGGATGGCGTGGTCGCACCACTCCCACACGAAGCCGCCGCACATGCGCGGCTCGGCGAGGATCAGCTCCCAGTACTCCTCCAGGTCGCCGGGGCCGTTGCCCATGGCGTGGCAGTACTCCACCAGCAGGAAGGGCTTGTCCGGATCGGCGTCCAGGTAGGCGTGCACCTCGTCCAGCCCCGGGTACATGCGCCCGTACAGGTCGATGCCGGAGTAGTCGTAGGCGCGCTTGGAGTCGCGGTAGAAGGCGCTCTCGTAGTGAGTCACCCGGGTGGGGTCGGCGGCCTTGATCCAGGCCAGCGCCGCCTCGAAGGTGCAGCCGTAGGCGCACTCGTTGCCGGCCGACCAGGAGATGACGCTGGGCCGGTTCTTCTCCCGCTCGACCATGGCGCGCACCCGGTCCAGGGTGGGCTCGGTCCACTCGGGGTTGTCGGCGATGGGCTCGTTCCAATGCTCCACCTGGCTGTCCCAGGAGGAGTCGGCCAGCACCCGCACCTGGGTGCCGTGGGACTCGACGTCCGCCTCGGACATGACGAAGAACCCATAGGCGTCGCACAGTTGGTAGAAGCGCGGATCGTTGGGATAGTGGGCCGTGCGCACCGCATTGATGTTGTGCTGCTTCATCAGGCGCAGGTCGCGCAGCATGTGCTCTACGTCGATCGTCGGCCCGGTGACCGGATCGGACTCGTGCCGGTTCACGCCGCGCAGGGTGGCCGGGGCGCCGTTGACGTACAGGACGGCGCCCGCGGTGGTGACCTCGCGCAGGCCGACCTGCTCGGTGATGACCTCTCCGGGGGTGGTCAGGTGCAGCGTGTACAGGTAGGGGTCCTCCGCGCACCACAGGTGCGGGGAGGCGACGCGCAGGGCGGCGGCGTGGGTGTACGGGGAGCCGGTGTCGGCGGGTTCCAGCTCGCCGTCGGCGACGACGGCGCCCGCGGCGTCGCGCAGCTCCAGGCGAGTGGGGACCGCCTGGCCGCGGAAGCCGGCGCGGACGGTGACGGTGGCGGCGTCGTCGAGTGCGGTGGTGATGGAGTAGTCGAACAGGCAGTCCTGCGGGCGGTCCAGCAGGTAGACGTCCCGGAATATGCCGGAGGTGCGGAACTTGTCCTGATCCTCCAGGTAGGTGCCGTCGCACCACTTGAGCACGAGCACGGCCAGCCGGTTGGTGCCCGGGATCAGGAAGTCGGTGACGTCGAACTCGCTGGTGGCGTGGGAGACCTGGCTGTAGCCGAGATAGCGGCCGTTGAGCCACACGTAGAAGCAGGAGTCGACGCCCTCGAACACCAGGTGGGTGCACGGCGCCGCGGCCGGGGCGGCGTGCTCGAAGTCGAGCAGGTAGGTGCCGCAGGGGTTGTCCTGCGGAACATAGGGCGGGTCCAGGGGGATGGGGTAGCGGTAGTTCGTGTACTGGTGGTGGTCGTATCCCTGGTGCTGCCAGCTGGAGGGGACCGGGATGCGAGCCAGGTCGGTGGTGGGGGCCGCTGGCGCCCAGAAGTCCTCGGGTACGGCGTATGGGCCCGGGTAGTAGGCGAAGGCCCAGTCGCCGTTGAGCAGCTGAAAGCGGTCTGAGGTCTCTCGCTGCCAGGGCGCACCGTGGGTGGGCGCGGAGGCGGGGACGTAGTAGGCGCGGTGGGGGAGGGTGCCCTCGTGCAGGACGGTGAGGTCCTCGTGGTGCCCGGGAAGGATCATCGTTGACTCTCCTGTGTGCGGTAGCGGACCGGGCGGGTCCGCCTGGGTTCGGGGCCGGACGACGCCGGTGGCGCCGGCGCGAAGTGCCTGGGCGGCGGGGCTCTGGCGCCCCACACATGTCGACGTTAACATAAGGGGGTACGGCTTGAGAAGGTGCGAGTTAGTTCAGTAATTGGTGGGGTAACTCGAAGGTGTCATTGAGGAGGCGTACATCTGCTATGATGACGTTATCACTGCCGTGGGCGTGGATTGGGCTGCCGCTTGCGCCCGGACGGGCTGCTAGGCTCACGAAGGTGGCTGGGAGAAAACGCGATCGAGGTGCACCGTCGGTCGCCGACGTTGCCCGCCTGGCGGGCGTCTCCTCCCAGACCGTGTCCCGTGTCTCGGCCGGCGCCACGAACGTGCGCCCGGACACCCGGGAGCGGGTGCTGCATGCCATGCAGCAGCTCGGCTACGCGCCCAACCGTGCCGCCCAGGCCCTGCGCAGCGGATCCTTCAAGGCCATCGGTGTGCTCACCCAGCAGATCCTGCGCACCGGCGAGGCTCAGACCACTAATGGCGTGTTACAGGCCGCCTGGGAAGCCGGATACACCGTGTCGATGGTGCAGGTGGACCGCCCCCAGTCCGAGGACATGGGGGCGGCCGTCCACCGGTTGGCCGCGCAGGCGGTGGACGGGCTCGTCGTCGTCCAGGCGGGGCGGGCGGGCCGTGAGCACCTGGCGCTGCCCGCCGGTATGCCGGTGGCCGTATCCGACTCGGCGCTCGTGGGCTATTACCCGTCGGCGTCGGCCGATCAGGTCGGGGGTGTGCGCGCCGCGGTGGGACACCTGCTCCAGCTCGGGCACCGCACCGTCCATCACATCACCGGGCCGGCCGACTCGCAGTCGGCGCTGATCCGATCGGCCGCCTGGGCGTCCTGCTTGGAGGAGGCCGGCCGGGAGGTGCCCGAGGCCATCTCCGGTGACTGGGACGCCGCCGCGGGCTATGCCGCCGGGCGGAAGCTGGCCGCCGACCCGGAGGTGACGGCCGTGTTCTGCGCCAACGACGAGGTGGCCATCGGCCTGATCCGCTCCCTCCATGAGCAGGGGCGGCGCGTGCCCGAGGACGTGTCCGTGGTCGGCTTCGACGGTCTGGAGCTGGGCGAGTACTGCTTCCCACCGCTGACCACCATTCGCCAGGACTTCCACCGGGCGGGCGTGGAGATGGTCAACCTGGTCCTCGAGCAGGTGGCCTCCGGCGTGCAGGACGGCAGCAGGCGCATCGTCATCCCCACCGAGCTGGTCGTGCGCGGCTCCACCGCCCCGCCCGCTCGCTGACGTCCGGCTCCGGCCCCACTTCGCCTGCTTGGACCGCCGGGCTGCACTTGGACCGCCCCAGACGCGCTTGGTTTCCAAATCGGCCCTAGGTCCTATTGTGTAAGTGCTTGGGTGGCGGTGGGCGGTTGAGTGGCGGTGCGCGGTTGGGTGGCGGTGTGTGGTATTTGAGCCGGTCAGTTGGACCGCTGTTCCCCCGTTGGACCCCTGTTCCCCCGTTGGACCGCCGTAGCCGCCGGTTACAGCGGTCCAACGGGGCGTGGGCGGTCCATCGGGGCGTGGGCGGTCCAACCGGGGCGTGGGCGGTCCAACGGGGCGGTGCAAGACCTACTCGCCCCCTTCGACGGGTGCACACCAAGCCCACTCAAACTGGAGCCCGGTAGCCACCAGATACGACGAACTCGCCATCCGCTACCAGACCACCACCCACATCGCCAGCACCGCCCCACCGGCACAAACGACTTACACAACACGACCTAGCCCTCGCCGGTGACGGCCTTTGTGCCGAATTCGGAGCATCATTCCGTCCCACGGCGGGGCGTCCGGGCACACACCAGCCACACCCAACAATCGGAAGAGCCCCTAAAGCACCGTGCTCACACCGATGCTCCAAAGAAGTCACGTGGCGAAAGCGAACGTAGTTTCGGCGTCGGCCAGCCGCTGCGCCCGACGAAGAGGAAGCGGAGTCCGACGTCGTCATTGCGCTGGGGATGGAGAATCAGCCTCGGTCATAGACGTGGTCGCGGTTGCCGACATCAAGCGCAAGCACCACCAGCCGGGAGTCCTGGATGTCGCAGATCACGCGGTAATCGCCTATTCGATACCGCCACAGTCCTGCCAGCCGCCCGGTTAACGCCTTGCCGCGGATGCGTGGATCTCCGGTGCGTACCACCGCCGTGAGGGCATCGCGGATACGGCGCGCCACCTGTGGGTCCGTTTTCCGCAGCCAGCGGACGACGTCGGGATCGTACTCGAGCCGCCAGTTCGTCATGAGATCGTGTCGATGGCGTCAGCGGCGGGGTCGCCCTCAAGCCCCAGTTGTTGATCGACTTCCTCGGCGGAAATGGCGGTTGCCCTCCCGGCGCGGTGCGCGGCCGCGCGATCCGAGATGCGCTGTTCCCATTCCAACGCGGCGAGATCGCGTTCGAGAACCTCACGCACGATATCGCCCTGGCTCCTGCGCGTCGTGCGGGCCAGGGCGGCTACGCGGTCACGTAGGTCTTTAGGGAGCCTGACGGAGATCGGGCTGCCGAGTGTCGAAGACATGCCTACATCGTATGCATTGTTTACAACGTAAACAACGTATACAACGTAGGTAGTTCGGTATCCGTGATCGCCCCTGATTCGTGCTGGACCACTGCTAGCCGACGGAACGGCCAGTGATGACCTTGCTCATGAAGCCGATGGGAGGGGCCTCGACACCCACGGGGTGCATGCCCCGCGCGGTGCGCGGCCGCGCGATCCGAGATGCGCTGCTCCCGGTGTCACATGGTCAACCGCTCGTCGAGCAGGTGTCGGGCGGGCACTCCCAACGCCCGGAGCGTGTGCCGCATCGCCAGTACCGCCGGTGCGGGGCCGACGACGACGAAGCGCCCGTGGGCGAGCAGATCGGCGTCCAGGAGCGCGGCGAGATCGGCGCGCGTGTAGCGATGCCTGTGATGGTTGTAGTGGAAGGTGGGGTTGTGTCGGGCCAGGGAACGCAGCATGTCGTCGTAGTACAGGTCCTCCGGGCGGGAGACGGCGTGCAGCACCATCACCCGCCGGGAGGCGGCGTAGGCCTGGGCGAGTCCCACTAGGGGCGCGATGCCGGTGCCCATTCCCAGCAGGACCAGGGGGCGATCCTCGGCGGCGATGACCCGGTTGAAACGGCCGAAGGGGCCCTCGAGCGTGACGTCTGCGCCGACCGGCAGCCGCGACAATTGGGAGGTGAAGTCGCCCGCCTCCCGGATTGTCAGGACCAGGGGCGCGGGGCTTGCGGTCGTCGGACTCTCCGCGGCCGCCGAGGCCCGGGCGTACTCCGGGGCGAAGGTGACCGAGAAGGGGTGGGCCTGGGCGGGCAGTCCGGGGGTGTGGAAGGTGACGAAGCAGAAGTCGCCGGGCTCGTACGCCGTCGCGCCCGCCGCCGGCGCGATCACTACCTGGCGGGTGGTGTCGTTCAGGGCGGTGTTGGCGATTACGGTGCCTTGTCGGCTCGGCGCCGCCGGGGCGATCAGCTTGCCCCACAGGTAGACGGCCAGTGCGGCGAGGGTGTACAGGTCGACGGCGATGACGAAGCCGGTCGCGGCGCTTACCCGCGGAATGACGTGGACGTGCAGCACCACCAGGCCGATCATCACGAAGTTGAGCCGGTGGATCCACACCGAGGCCTCATGGGTGAGGAAACGCCCGAGCCGTCTCTTCACGGCCGCCGCTAGGGGCAGGCGATCCACCAGCCAACCGCTCATGAACAATGCCGCGTATACGGCGCCGAAGATGGCCAGATACCAGGCCACGCGACCCGACCAGTAGATGATCGGGTGCATGGTGAACAGGTTGAGTACGTGGGCGGAGGCGAGCAGCAGGGCGAGCACACCGAGCACCCCGTGCAACTGGTAGAGCGCCGGCAGTCCGATGCGCCGATCCAGGGCCCGCGGGCGCGTGCTGAGAGCGACCGAAACCAGCCACCAGGTGTAGGCGGCCACGCCGCAGTCGTACAGGATCAGGTCCCGGGTGGGCGCCAGCAGCTGCGTGTTGAGCAGGAGGATGAGCGGCGCCGGCGCCGCCAGGCTGACCGCCCAGGCGGCCCACCAGGACGGTGGGCGCAGCGCGTCGCGCCGTCCCCGCCGACCGCGCGGCCGCGTCCGTTTCGGCGCGCCATCCTCCTGCCTCGGCGGTGTCATCGCGGCAGCCGGGCGTACGGGGCGAGTCTTCACAGACCGAGGTTTTCGAGCCACGCATCCACATCCGGCTGGGCGTCGGCGGCCTGACTGCCACGCACGGCCAGGCCGTCGAGTACCGTGGCCTGCGGGTACTGGGCCTCAAGTTGCTGTTGGGTGTTGCCCAGGCCGGAGCCCTCGTGGGTGGTGAAGGGGATGACGGTCTTGCCGTTCAGGTCGACGGCGTCTAGGAAGGTGCGCACCACCATCGGGTACTCGCCCCACCAGATGGGGGCGCCGACGAACACCGTGTCATAGCCGGACACGTCCGGCAGCGGGTCGCGGATCTCGGGGCGGGCGTCGGCGTCGAGCTCCTCCTGGGCGACCTCGGTGGTCTCCTGGTAGTCACTCGGGTAGTCCGCGAGCGGGACGATCTCGTAGGAGTCGGCGCCGGTGCGCTCCTGAATCATCTGGGCGATGCGGGCCGTGTTGCCGACGGTCAGGTCGCCCCCGTAGACGCCCTCGGTGCGGGAGAAGTAGACGACCAGGATCGAGCTGTCGCCCGCCGGGGTGTTCTCGGCGTCGGCGGTCGGCCGCTGGGAGGGCGCCGCCGGGGCCGCCGAGCGCGATGCGGATGTAGACGTCGTCGCCGAGGGCCTTACTGCCAGCTCATAGCCGACGACGGCGGCCACGACCACGGCGAGGGCGCTAACAAGCGCGACGATGCGGGCGCGCTGGGACATGGAATCACTCTCCGGTGGTGTTGTAGGAATGCCCAGGGCCAGAGGGCCTATGAATGAAGACTATTGAGGGCCGGCCCAGTCAGGGAGGGCCGGTGAGGGCCTGGATGACCTGCATGACCCGCGCGGTGAAGCGCCCCGTGAACGCAGTTCTGCCGAACGCGCAGGGGCCGCGTCGCGACAGCGCCTTTTCGACGTCGGCGTCTTAGGCTGGCCCCATGAGCGAGTACTTCGGGGGCAAGCGGGGCCAGGCCGCGCCACGGGGACTCCCGGAGAGCGGGCGGTCAGAACCCTGGACTCCCTTCCCGGGGCGCCGACCGGATACGGTTTCCAGCGCCGACATTCCGGGCCGCTCCCGGCCGCGGGAGCGCTCGCACGGCCGTCATGTGGCACCGCCGGCGCCCGAGCACGTGCGCTTCGGGCTGCCGTTCAACGACATCCTGCCCCTGTGGCACGACGGCGCCGACATCACCTGGCACCGTCCCGCCGATGCCGTCGACTTCGCCTCCATCCTCGGCCTGGGGTACGTGCAGACCGAACCCGGCCCCACGGCGACGCCCAACGGCTGGCAGGAACTCGTTGAGACCGCCACCCTGCTGCCGGCCGCTCCCGACTCCGACGACGGCCCGGTGCTGCAGTTGCGTGCGGCCACGCCGGCGGGCCGCCGCGCCATCAACGACCCGGGTAACGGCGCCCCCATCCGCCTGTCGCCGGCGCTGCCGGCCCAGGAGGCCATGGGAGTGGCGAGCGGCCTTGACCACACCCGCTTCGCCGTCCACATCGGTCGCCTCATGCTGCGGGCGGCGCGCGACGGCGCGATCCTGCTGTTCACGCTGCGCGCCCCCCGCGATCCCGAGGCTCACCACCTGCTGTCCGTGCCCAGCGAGGTGGATGCGCGCCAGGTCATGCATTTCCACCTGGGTACCTTGTTGGACATGGACGACGGCGCCTGGGCGCACGCCAAGCGGGCCGACAACATGACCCTGCTGGATCTGGACATCCCCTACCAGAGCCTGCTGTCCAAGAGCGGTCAAGGGGGCCAGGGGCTGGAACTCGAGCGCCTGACCGACATGGCCCGTCCGGTCGTCGAGTGTCTGCTGCGCCCGGGCTTCCCCTTCGCGCTGGGGTTCTCCGTGATCCTGCCGATGGGGCGCTGACGGGTCTCGTAGCCGACCCCGCGCCCGCCAGGTGGAGCGACGTTGCAATTCCCCGCCTGCTCCACCAGGCTCGTGCTTATGAATACACATCCCGGCCCCGCAACGCGTGCCGGTAGCCCATTGGACTCTGACCCGGCTGACGCCGCACGACGTCTGCCTGTGCCGCGCGATCCGGCTGCCGCCTACCAAGTGGTGATGGTGTGTACCGGCAATATCTGCCGCTCCGCCATGGCCGAGGTCGTGCTCCTAGACCGGCTGCGCGCGGCCGACGTCCCCACCGGCGGGCCCGGCAGCGTCGTCGTCACCTCTGCGGGCGTCTCCGACGAGGAGTCCGGTAACCCCATGGACCCCCGCGCCCGGCACATCCTGACCGAAAGTGGCTACGGCGTCGGCGCAGATCCGGCCGCGCGCGCCACCGCGGCCGCAATTGCCGAGCACGCCGCCCACCGCATCGCCGACGCCGAACTGCGCCGGGCCGATCTCATACTGGCCATGACCAGCGCCCACCGGCGTGTCTTGACGCGCCGCAGCGAGCGCCTCGGCGTCGATCCCGCACGCATCCGCATGTTCCGCGAGTACGACCCGACGGCGGCGGCAGGCACGCCCGGCGCACCCGGACGCGCGGCAAACCTGGACGTGCCCGACCCCTGGTACGGCACTATGGCCGACTTCGTCGACACCCTCGCCGTCGTCGAACGCGTCAGCGACGCCCTGGCCCCCGCACTCGCGGAGCTGGTGGGAGCGGCCGGGGCACGGTGAGCGGCCCCGCTGTGCGCGGGCCGGCCGGGCGCTCAGCCCAGCCGCTCGGACAGCCAGCCGGTGAGCGTGGACAGATACTCCTCGCGCACGGGGGAGGGCGACAACACCAGGTCATGTACGCCGCCGGGGATCTGCACCACGGTGACGTCCTCGCCCAGGAACCGCGACCGCTCCACGATCTGCTCCACCGACAGCACCGTGTCGCACCGCAGCGCCTCCTGGCGCGAAATACCCGGGCCGCCCGACGCCGTCGAGCAGCACACCAGCACCGGCACGTCGATACCGAGCCCGTGGTGCACTTCCCGCTGCAGGCGGCGGATACCGGCCAGGAATCCCGCCCGCACCGGGAACGACGGCGAGGGCTTCAGTGACAGGTCCCAGTCCCACTCCCCGCCCCAGCGGCGGTGCAGGGTGCGGGCGTAGATGTCCACCTCGATGGGGCCCGGATCCGTATCCACGGGGACGGTGGTGGCGGCGTCGGTGCCGGCCTGTTGTGGAGAGGCCGCCGGCGCGCCCTCGGTGCGCGACTCGGATGGGGCGGCTCCGGCCGGTTCGAGCGCCTTGAGCTCCGCGGGGTTGTCGATGATGCGGTCGGGGTCGCGGCGCGAGAGCAGATCGACGAGGGCCGAGCCGTAGGAGCGCACCAGGCCGGAGGAGTTCAGCTGCAGCCACGGGGAGTTCAGCGTGACCGCCTCGACCGACCCGGGGTGGTCTCCGGCCCAGATGACGGCTTGCAGCCCGCCGGTGGAATGCCCATTGAGCACCACCGTGGAGTGCCCGTGCTCGCTGCGGATGATCCGCAGTGCCTCGGCGATCTCCTCGTCGTGCACGCGCAGGTCGCGCACGTCGTGAGGGGACCAGTAGCCCACGCCCGCCCGACCGCAGGCGCGCAGGTCCAATGCGTAGAACTCGTATCCGGCGTCAAAAAACGCGTCGGCCAGCCAGGTTTGGAAGAAATAGTCGTTGCGACCGTGCAGGTACAGCACTGCGCGCTCATGCCGGGGTGTGCCCGGCCGCCCGTCGGGGCCCGGAGCCGGCACGGCCCCCCGTTGGTGGACGAGCACGGCGTGGTCCGCGCCCGGGGCGGCGGGGGAGTCGGTGACGGGAATGGTGCGCGCGACCCACGGCTCGCCCAGGATGTCGGGCACCGTCTCCGGCAACGGTTCCGGAGCCGACGCGGCTCCGGCAGGTGATGGGTGGCCGAGCGGGTCCGGCGTCGTTGTGGATGCCATGGCTGCATCCTGTCACGGACGGCGACGATCGGTGGCACACGAGTTCGTCTCGGATACACGAGTTTTGGAGGTTTGCACGTGTCCTGCACCTGCAAACCTCCAAGACTCGTGTTCATGGCACAAACTCGTGTTCGCGCAGTGATGCGCGCGTCGTTTTCGGCCGTCGGCTTGCTCCGGGCCCCGCCCGCCGCCTAACGTAGGCACCGACCATCCAGAGCAACCGAGAGACCTGGCTCATCGACGTTGCAGCAACCCCCGTTCGCGGTGAGGGTGCTACCGCCAGGACCGATGGAGGACCACGTGACGCAATCACCCGCATCCGCGCCACCCGCTTCGGTGGGGGCCGACGGCGCGCAGTCGCCAGCCGGCGCCGTACAGGCAGCGCCCGCGGAACCCATGATCTCCCTGCGCGACGTGCACAAGGTGTACAAGCTCCCGGGCGGGAACACGGTGCGCGCCCTCGATGGGGTGAACCTGGACGTGCATGCCGGCTCCATCCACGGCATCGTCGGAACCTCCGGCGCCGGCAAGTCCACGCTGGTGCGCTGCCTGACCAGCCTGGAGCGCCCCACCTTCGGGGAGGTGCGCGTCGCCGGCAAGAACATGACCGACCTGTCCGCCCGCGACCTGCGCGAGGCCCGCCGCGCCATCGGCATGGTCTTCCAGCACGCCAACCTGCTCGACTCGCGCACCACCGCCCAGAACGTCGCCTACCCGCTGGCACTGGCCGGCGTGCCCAAGGGGCAGCGCCACGACACCGTAGCCCGCATGCTCGACCTGGTGGGTCTGGCCGACCGCGGCTCCTCCTACCCCTCCCAGCTCTCCGGCGGCCAGCAGCAACGCGTCGGCATCGCCCGCGCGCTCGCGGACCAGCCCTCCGTGCTGCTGTGCGACGAGCCCACCAGCGCCCTGGACCCGGAGACGACCCGCCAGATCCTGGGCCTGATCCGGGACGTGCGCGACCGCCTCGGCGTCACCGTCGTGATCATCACCCACGAGATGAGCGTGGTGCGGCAGATCTGCGACTCCGTGAGCCTGCTTCAGGCCGGTCGCGTCGTCGAGTCCGGGCCGATTGAGAAGGTCGTCTCCGACGTCGACTCCCGGCTCTCCCACGAACTCGTCCCCACTCCGGAGATCCCCGACGGGGAGCTCGCCGACGGCGCTGTGGTCATCGACGTCGCGCTCACCTCCCACCCCGGCCAGCCCGCCGCCGCGCAGGTGCTCTCGCTCGCCGCCGAGCGGGGCGCCGACGTCGCCGGCGGTCTGTTCGAGACCCTCGGCACCGCCCAGGTCGGCCGCCTGGCGCTCACCATCCCCGCCGACCAGGCGCCGGGCGTGCTAACCGCCCTGCGTGAGGCGGGCGTCACCGCGGAGGTGCGCGCATGAACAGCCTGATCGCTGCCGCCGGGACTCTCTCCGCGACCGCCCGCGTCGGCGCCCTCGCCCTGGCCTCCAGCGGCGACGACACCTGGTTCAACAACCCCGCCATCCAGCGCAAGCTCGGCCCGGCCACGCTGGAGACCTTCCAGATGCTGGGCGTATCCGGCGCCCTGACGATCGTCATCGGCCTGCTGCTGGGACTGGCGCTGGTCACCACCGGCAAGCGAGGCCAGCACGCCAACCGGGCCGTCTACGAGGTGCTCTCCCAGATCGTCAACATCGGCCGTTCCATGCCGTTCATCATCCTGATGGTGGCGCTCATCCCCTTCACCCGCGCGCTCGTGGGCACCTCTCTGGGCTGGGGTGCGGCCTGCGTGCCCCTGACCATCGGCGCCATCCCCTTCTACGCCCGCCTGGTGGAGACCGCCATCAACGACGTCGACCACGGCAAGGTCGAAGCCGCCCTGATGATGGGCGCCTCCGGCCGCCAGATCACCTGGGGCGTGCTGGTGCGCGAGGCCATGCCCACGCTCATCCAGTCCGCCACGGTCACCCTGATCACTCTGCTCGGCTACACCGCCATGGCCGGCACGGTGGGAGGCGGTGGCCTGGGCGACCTGGCCATCCAGCACGGCTACCGGCAGAACGACCCCGACGTCATGGTGATCGTCGTCGTGCTGATCGTGCTCATCGTCGCCGTCATCCAGGTGTGTGGCGACATGCTCAGCCGGCTGGTCGACCACCGCTGAGCCTCGACCAGCCGGAGTCCCCGGAGCCCCCATGGCCCCAACGGCTCGGCTGCCCCATCCCGGGCCGGTCCCGCGGCGGCACGAGCCGTCCGCCGGCACCCACGTACCCAACCAACCGCAAGCCTTGCAGACACCTGCAGGCACCTTCACGGACAAGGAATCGCATCATGACCTCCACCATCACCCGCCGCAGCGTCCTGGCCGGTGGCCTCGCCTCCGCCGTCGCCCTCACCCTGGCCGCCTGCGGCGGCTCCTCCAGTGACACCTCCACCGACGGATCCGGCACCACGGCCGCCGTCGACGGCATCAAAGTCGACGGCGACACGGCCACCATCACCATCGGCGCCACCCCGCAGCCGCACGTCACCATCCTCCAGTGGGTGCAGGACAACCTGGCCGCCGACGCCGGGCTCAACCTCGACATCGTCGAGATCGACGACTACCAGACGCCCAACACCTCCCTGGACGACGGCTCCCTGGCGGCGAACTTCTATCAGACGCCGAATTTCCTAGAGCAGCAGATCGAGGAGAAGGGCTACGACTTCGTCGCCATCGCCGACGTCCACATCGAGCCCATGGGCATCTACACGGACAAGGGCTACAGCTCGGTCGACGAGGCCGCCGAAGGCGGAACCATCCTGCTCAACAACGACCCCGCCAACACTGCCCGCGGGCTGCAGCTGCTCGAGACCGCCGGGCTGATCACGCTCGCCCCCGACGTCGAGATCCCCACCACCCTGGACGTGACCGACAACCCGAAGAACTTCGATCTGGTGACGGTCGACGGCGCCCAGGTGGCCGCGTCGATGGCCGACGCCGAGCTGGCCGTCATCAACGGCAACTACGCGCTCGACGCCAATCTCAAGCCCAGCGAGGACGCGCTCGTCCTGGAGCAGGGTGAGGGCTCCCCGTACGCCAACCAGTTGGTCGTGCGCACCGCCGACAAGGACAACGAGCACCTGGTCAAGCTCGCCGGACTGCTGAACTCCGACGAACTGCGTACCTACATCGAGGAGACCTGGACCGACGAGTCCGTCATCCCCGCCTTCTGACGCCTCCGCGCCGACGCGACCGCTGCCGGGCCGCTCCGCTCCACGCCCGCAAGGGGTGGGCGGGGCGGCCCGTTCAGTCCACGATGCCGTACAGGCGGTCGCCGGCGTCACCCAGGCCGGGCACGATATAGGCGTGCTCGTTCAGGCGCTCGTCGCGGGCGGCGGTGACGACGGTGACGTCGGCGCGGTCGCCGACGGCTGCCTCCAGGGTCGCCAGCCCCTCCGGGGCGGCGATCAGGCAGATGGCGGTCACGTCGCGGGCGCCGCGCTCCAGCAGATAGTTGATGGCGGCCACGAGGGTGTGGCCGGTGGCGAGCATGGGGTCGACGACGAAGCACTGGCGGCCGGACAGGTCATCCGGCAGCCGATTGGCGTAGGTCTCCACCTCCAGGGTGTCTTCGTTACGCTTCATGCCCAGGAAGCCGACCTCGGCGGTGGGCAGCAGCCGGGTCATGCCCTCGAGCATCCCCAGGCCGGCGCGCAGGATCGGCACCACGATCGGCCGCGGCTCGGCCAGGTGCCGGCCGGTCGTGGCGGCTACCGGCGTCTGGATGCGGATCTCCTCGGTGCGCACGTCGCGCGTGGCCTCGTAGGCGAGAAGGGTGACCAGCTCGTCAACGAGTTGACGGAAGACGGCCGAGGGGGTCTTCTCGTCGCGCAGGACGGAGAGCTTGTGGTCAATGAGCGGGTGGTCGGCAACGTGCAGGCGCATGGGCCAAGCCTACGACGCCCAAAACGAGCTGAGGGTGGAATAGGCCGGAGCCGGGCGGCGGAGTGTGGTCCCATCCGGATGCCGACAGCCTCACAACACTGGACACGAACGCGTTAGAAGATGAAATCTATGTGTAGTATTAGTGTCAGCTCGACGTCTCGTGAGCGAATTAAGAGACCGTTCGGAAGCCGCGCCATATTCGCATGATATGATGTATCCCACGAAGTGGTGGCGAGTAGCCCTCTCATCCGGAGAGACTCTGTTACGCAGGCCGCTGCGATATTCCCCCTTGGAGGTCGAAGATGAGTCCAACAGGGAAGGCGGCAGCGCGTGTACTAGGCGTGGTCGCGATAATTGCCCTTGCGCTGGCGGTGGCTCCTCAGCTGCATCAATCAGCGGCGCCCCAGTCTGCTGTGGATGCGGACGCGATTGTTGCAGCAATCGAGGAGTACCAGGATGGTTTGGACGATATGTGGACAGATCCGGAGGCCCCGACGGGCTCTGTTTTGACATCCGTGCAGTCCAGCATAATTGAAGTGCGAGACGGGATGAGTGATGACGGAACTCCGGTCACCTCCGCGGCCAGCGAGGTGACTCTGCTTCAGGCGACGGCTCAAGACGATGGTACGGTCCTGGCGGAGGTGAATGTATCCACAACCTTCACCTATGAGGGAGTGGATGATCCTGAGGCGCCCGGTGTTTGGAGTGACCGGCACTTCATCCAACTGACGGTCGATGATGCTGGTAATTACAGCGTGGTCGAGGACGTTGTTGAAAGCACCGAAGCAGGTGCGGAAACGGGGGATATCCCAGACGACTACTCCCCGGAGCGCTCCTCGGATGCGCGCAATAGCTCCGCCTCCATGGGAGGCGGTTCGGATACGGTGCCGGCCATGGCGCAGCCTTGGCTTCGGTCTCAGACGGTCTCGGCGGCGCCCAGGTACTCCAGCCAGCGCTCGTAGTGGTCCAGGACGTCGTGGGCGACCTGCTCGCGCGACCAGTCCATCACGTCGTAGCCCTGACCGCCGCCGCGGGGACGCACCTCCAGGCGGACGGTGAGGTCGTCGGCCTCGTGGACCACCACGCCGAAGGCCGGCACCGGTGCCTGCACCATGCGCACCGCGTACCGGAAGTGGGAGCCGGTGCGACGCTCGCCCTGAGTCTCGGTCGCCTGCACCAGCGTGGGCGGGGGCGTGACCACGAGGGTGGCGGAGCCCAGGAAGTTGCGCTCGTCGTCGGGATCCTGCGCCTCGGGGCCGGCGACGACGACCTCGGCCACCATATCCTCCTTGCGCAGCTCGTCGGCGACCGCCTCCAGGGCCGGCACGACGCGGTTGGACATGGCGCGCTGGGCGCGGGCCGGGGAGACGACGTCGAAGGTGTGCGACAGCCGGTCGCGCCAGGGGATCCGGTTCATGCCGGCGGCGGTGCCCGTGGCCCCCAGCAGCCGGTTGCGGTTGGCGATGCCGCGGGCCTGCTCGCGGGTGGCCTCGGTGCGCATGGCGCGCCACAGCCCCGCCATGACGGCGATGATCACGAAGGAGAACGGCAGAGCCATGACGATGGTGGCCTGCTGCAGAATGGGGATGCCACCGGCCACGAGCATGGCGATGGTGAGCACCCCGGTCAGGGCGGCCCAGAAGATGCGCAGCCAGGCGGGGGCGTCCTGCGGGTCGCCGTGGTAGGTCGGCAGGGCGCGGCTGGACAGGTTGGCCATGACCAGGGCACCGGAGTCTGCGCTGGTGACGTAGAACAGGATGCCGATGAACAGGGACAGGGCGATCAGGAACTTCCCGCCTGGCAGGTAGCCGAGCAGCGTGTACAGCCCCTGTTCCGGCTGCTCCACTGTCAGCTCGGCGAAGTCGAGGTTGCCCGAGCGGATCAGGTCCAAGGCGCTGTTGCCGAAGATCGACACCCACATGGTGACGTAGGAGAAGGGCAGCACCAGGGAGCCGACCACGAACTCGCGCACGGTACGGCCACGCGAGATGCGCGCCAGGAACATGCCGACGAAGGCGGCCCAGGTGATCCACCAGGCCCAGAAGAACAGTGTCCAGCTGTTGAGCCACTCGGTGGGACGGTCGTAGGCGTAGGTCTCCAGGGTCAGGCCGGGGAAGTGGGTCACGAAGTCGCCGATATTGCCGACCAGGGCGTCGATCAGGAAGGCGGTGTTTCCGGTCAGCAGCACCCACAGGGCCAGTCCGACTGCGAGCAGCACGTTGATATTGGACAGCACGCGCACGCCCCGGTCCACACCGGAAACGGCGGAGACGGTGGCCATGATGACGCTCAGTGCGATCAGGCCGATCTGGGTGGCGGTCCCCTGCGGGAGGCCGAACAGGATGGTGAGGGCGACGTTCAACTGGACGACGCCCACACCGAGCGAGGCGGAGATGCCGACTGCCCCACCCACCAGGGCGGCGGCGTCGACGACGTCGCCGAGCAGGCCGTCCACGCGGTCGCCGAGCAGCGGCCGCAGGGTGGAACGGACGGCCAGCGGCTGGTGCCTCCGGTAGGCGAAGTAGCCCAGTGCCATACCGAGGATCGAGTACAGGCCCCAGCCGCTGATGCCGTAGTGGAGCAGGGTCAGCACGATGCCGTTGCGCGCCGCCTCGACGGTCTGGGCGTCACCGGTCGGCGGACTCATGTATTGGGCCACCGGCTCCGCGACCGCGTAGAACATGATTCCCGTCCCCACACCCGCGGCGAAGAGCATGGCGGCCCAGGAGAAGGTGGAGAAGTCCGGGGTGGAGTTGTCCGGTCCCAGGCGGATCTTCCCGAACTTCGACAGCGCCAGGACGATCACGAACACCAGCGCAACTGTCACCAGCAGGATGTAGAAGGAGCCGAACCAGCGTCCTGCCCAGGACACGGCGGCATTGAAGGCGGCGGAGACCGTCTCCGGAGCGACGATGGCGGCGCCGGTGATGGAGGCGATAATGGCCGCCGAGACGGCGAAGACCACCGTGTTCAGACGGCGTTGTTCAGGGGCTTCGGATGTTGCTGGTGTCGTCTGATTGCTGAGTGAATCAGGCACTGGCACTCCTCGATGCATTGGGGATGCACTGGTGATGCATGGGCGCACACGTGGCCGCGTGCAAAAGGCCGTGGTGGCGTTTACAGGATTGTGAATCTTTCAGGGATCTCGCGGATTGGCAAGCGAAAGCGGTCGAAATGCGGGTGGCGGGGGACTTGACGGCCGCATGAGGTCGGGGATGAACGGGTGTCGGCGAGATTCTTCCCACATTTCCCTTCCGCGCCTCGCAAGCCGCCCGATGTTGCGGTGTTTTCGGGCCGTCGGGTAGGACTTTGGTCCGACTGTGGGGTGGGTGGGTGAACTGTGGCAGGGTGGGTGCGTGAGTCTTTCCGGTCTGCTCCGCGAGCGCTACGACGCCGCCATGTGCCGCGCGCTAGAACTCGCGCGGCATGCGGGCGCGTCCGGGGAGGTGCCGGTGGGCGCCGTCGTCCTGTCCGGGGAGGGCACGGTAATTGCCGAGGCCGCCAACGCGCGAGAGGCGGAGCATGATCCGACGGCGCATGCCGAGATCCGGGCCCTGCGGGCGGCGGGCGCGGCGCTGGGACAATCCCACCTGGACGGCTGCACTCTGGTGGTGACCCTTGAGCCGTGCACCATGTGTGCGGGGGCCGCGCAGTTGGCCCGCCTGGAGCGGGTGGTGCTGGGGGCCTGGGAGCCGAAGACCGGGGCGTGCGGAAGCGTGCGCGATGTCCTGCGCGATCCGCGCACCAACCACCAGGTGGAGGTGGTGGCGGGACTGCGTGAGCAGGAGGCGCAGGCGCTACTGCGGGAGTTCTTCGCTATCCGGCGGCCCGGCCAGTCGGAGTAGGTGAGCGCCTCCGCGCCGCCGTGAGCGACCTCGCAGGCCGCGGGGGCTGGGCATCGAGCGGCACGGCGTGTAACCTGTCCATCTGCTAGGTAGCGTGTCCGAGCGGCCGAAGGTGCAGATCTCGAAAGTCTGTGTGGTTCATAGCCACCCTGGGTTCGAATCCCAGCGCTACCGCCAAGCCGATCCCCGGAATCCAGACGAGAAGTCGGAGTCCGGGGATTCTTCCATGTAGCGCTTCCCCGCCGTGGGGTCCCAGTGGGTACAGCGGAACGAGCGTCGCCCGGGTGCGGGCCTGGGCTCGCGCGGTGGGCGGCGTGACCGCTAGTGCCCTGGAGCCACGCACACGCGTTTGCGTCAGGAACACGAGTTTCGGAGCTTTGCACGTGCCCTGCACCCACCAACCTCCAAGACTCGTGTCTTTGCGGGGAACTCGTGTACGAGCCGCGGTGTACCAGACGCACGCCCGGGAGCGGACTCGCGAGGGCCGACCTCGCCCACGCCGACCGTTGTCCGCACAACCTCGGGTGTCCTGCCAGGGCCTGGTTCGGCGTCGTCGTCAAGCCATAAAGTCCGGACTATGCCTGCGATGAAACCGCCCGTGCACCCGGCCGACTCCGAAGACGCGTCGATCCGGCTGTACCGCCTACTCTGCGATGCGATGGTTGCGGCGGACACGGCCGCCATCGACGCCCTGCTCACCGAGGACTGCGTCCTGACCCATATGACCGGCTACCCCCAGCCCAAGGTCGAGTGGTTGTCCGACATCCGCGATGGAACCCTGACCTACCACTCCTCGCAGCTCGTCTCCGCCGAGCCCGACACCATCGACGGCTTCCCCGTGGTGCGCGGCCGCTCCCGCACCAACGCAACGGTTTGGGGCACGCGCGGCACCTGGAATCTGCAAATCGTCGGGTACGTCGTCCCGGATCCCGCCGCCAGCACCGCGCGCAACCCAACCGGTTGGCGCTTCAGCCGCCTGGACGCCAGCCGCTTCTAGACGGTGTCATGAAATGCACCGCTTTACGCCCAGCCGTTGCCGCATCTGCCGACTCGCTCGCGGCGACACGCGGTTAGGCGTCACTTGACGGCGGTCGGCGCTCGGAAAGTGGTGCATTTGGTGACAAGGGCCAGGTCCAGAAACGAAGGGACGCCGCTAGTTCGGGCGTCGCCCGGTGCCGCGGATGGCCGGCGCCGTCCACGGGTCCTCCGGCCACGCGTGCTTGGGGTAGCGTCCGCGCAACTCGGCCCGCACCTGTGGGTAGCCCTGCTGCCAGAAGGAGCGCAGGTCATCGGTGATCGCCACCGGCCGCCGCGCCGGCGACAGCAGGTGGATGACCACACTCACGCGCCCGTCGACGATCCGCGGGGTGTCCGCCCAGCCGAAGCACTCCTGCACCCGCACCGCCAGCACCGGACGTTCCAGCGCCTCGCCCCGCTCACCCACATAGTCCACGCGCACGTGCGAGCCCGACGGCACCTGCAGCCGCTCCGGCACCAACTCGTCCAGTCGCGTCGCCGCCGGCCAGGGCAGCAGGGCGCGCAGGCACGCCGTCATGTCCAGTCGACTCAGGTCGAAGCGCCCGCCGGACCTGGCCGCCAGCGCCTTTACGGCCGGAATCAGCCACTCGTCGGCGCGTTGTAGGAGCGCGGCGTCGTCGACCGCGGGCCAGGGCTCGCCCAGTGTCCGGTGCAGTAGCGCCAAGCGCGCCCGCAGCTCGGCGGCACCACGCCAGGGCAGCACTCCGAGCCCTTCGCCGCGGCACCGCTCGACGACGGCGTCCGCCACCTGCGCCGGTGTCGGCGCCCCATCGGAAACGGATGCCAGCTGAATCGCGCCCAGACGGCGCACCCGTTCCACCCGCAGCCGGTCTCCGTCCCAGCGGGTGTGCGCGTCCTCGGTCAGCCAGGCGTCGGCCACCGCCAGCGCGAGCGCTTCGTCGATCGGTGCGGCCGCCCGGATCGTCGCCTGGGCGGTTCCCGGGGCGCGGTCTACGTCGGACACCGCCAGCCACTCCGCCGCGGCCAACGGTGAGTCCGCGGGCAGTCGCAGCCCGGTCCCGCCGACGCTGGCGTAGCTGGCCGGACGTCCCGCGCCGGGCACGGGGCCGCGACGGCGGGCGATCCACTCCGGGTGGGCCAATGCCGCAACCAGCCCGACGGCGTCAGCCGCACTCGGACCGACCAAGCCGCCTAAGCAGGTGGCGGGGTCGTCGGCCGGCTTCGTGCCGGCCCCGCTGCGGTCGGCACCGGGCTGGGTGGCGGTGGCAGGCAGGTCGGCGTGTCTCCCGGCCGGGTGTCGGCGTGCAGCCTGCTCCAGACGTCGGGCCTCGACCCGCCAGGCCCGCTCCTGCGGGCCACGGCGGACGCTGCGCGCCAGCGCGGCCAGGTCGGCCTGGGGCGCACGCAGGTCGGCGGTCAGCAGCGCGGTCGCCTCGGCGGCACGGCGCAGGCCGATCACCTCGGCGGCGCCCAGCAGGGCGCGGGCCGGACGCACTTCGGCGGGGACGGCGGCCACGGCGCGGCCCAGCCCGGTCACGGCGTCGCCGTCGAGCAGACCCAGGCGTTCAAGCGAGTCGGTGGCGGCCGCCAGCGCGGGGCCGGGCGGCGGGTCGATCCAGGCCAGGCCTTCGCCGCCGGGCACGCCCCAGGCGGCCAGCTCCAACGCGGTGCGGGTCAGGTCCGCGATGAGGATCTCCGGGGTCGGTGCCGGGGTGGCCCGCGCCCAGTCCACCTGCGTGCAACAGCGGTAGACGACGCCCGGCCCGGTGCGCGCCGCCCGCCCGGCCCGCTGGATCCCGGCCGCCCGGGACTCGCCGACCGTCACCAGCCCGGACATGCCGCGCGCCACGTCCAGGCGCGGCTCCCGGGCGAGGGTGGCGTCCACGACGATACGCACGCCCGGCACCGTCAGGGAGGACTCGGCCACGTCGGTGGACACAATCACCCGCCGCACACCGGTCGACGGCGTCAGTGCGGCGTCCTGCGCCGGACCGGGTAGACGCCCGTGCAGCGGCAGCACCTGAACGGCGGCCGCCGAGCTCCCGGCCCCGGGCCCGCCGCCCTGGACGGCCTCGCGCAGCCGGGCGACGACGTCGTCGACCTCGCGGGCACCGGGCAGAAAGACCAGCACGTCCCCCTCCCGCTCGGCCAGTGCGCGCATCACCGTGGCGGCCACGTGCGCGAGGAACTGGCGCGGCACCCCGCGCGGGCCGAGCCGGGAGGTGCCCGACGGCGATGGCGCCCAGATCTCCTCGAGCGGGTACAGCACACCGGGCACCTCAACCACCGGTGCCGGAGTGGTGGCGCCGCCGAGCAGGCCGGGCAGGCGCGTCAGGTCGGGAGTGGCGGACATGGCGACCACCGCCAGGTCCTCCCGCAGGGCGGCGCGCGCGTCCAGCAGGAGCGCCAGCAGCAGGTCCGACTCCAGGGAGCGCTCGTGCACCTCGTCCAGGACCACCGCGGCCACACCGGGCAGCTCCGGGTCGCCCTGCAGGCGGCGCAGCAGCAATCCGGCGGTGACCACCTCGATGCGGGTACGGGCCGAGCTCCGGTGCTCCCCGCGCACCGCGTAGCCGACCGTCTCGCCGACCTCTTCGCCCAACAGTGATGCGAGGCGGCGGGCGGCGGCCCGGGCGGCCACGCGCCGCGGTTGGGTGACGATCACGCGCCCGGGGGAGGGGACGGCGTCAGGATGGGTGAGGACGTCGGCGACCAGCAGTGGCACCAGTGTGGTCTTGCCGGTTCCCGGCGGGGCGGTGACCACAACAGCCGGTGCGTGTGGGGGTTCGCCGGGGGAGACGTTGGCGGTGGCCGGTGTGACGTCGGCGTCAGAGGCGGCGTCGGTGCCGGGGCGCTCCCCCAGCAGGAGTGCGCGGAGCCCGGGCATGGCGGCGACGACGGGCAGGTCCGGCGGGTCGGCCAGGAGTCGGGCGACGGGGTCCGCGGTCTGCTTCACCCGCCCATCATGCCCGCACCGCGTTACCCACATGCCCTCACGCTCGGCCCGCCTACCCACCGCCCACGGGATGGCGGGTACTGGGGCGGGACGCGCCCGGGGCGTCCAGATGTGGCGGCGCCCGCCGTCTACTACGCCGGTCGGACGTTAACAACGCTACTTAACGGTCTGCTGTATACCCCAGGAGCCTTCAGCAAACCGTTAACAGGCGTTGTTAACCCCGAAGTGGCGTTGCAGACGCTGAAGTGGCGTAGCAGGCGGCCCCGCCTCCGGGCGAGGGGATGCCGGCAACCGCCTCGGGCGCGGGTATGCCGGCGGCGACTCGGGCACGGCGAACCAGTACGGCATGGGAGGTAAGCAAACTTGACGCGACCGCGGATGTAAAGCATGCTAGTCATGTCAAGGGTGCCGGACATTGGGTGTCGACTTTGACCGCGCGAGCGTGATGTCAGGCCCAAACGTATGAAAACCGATCCGAACGGAGACCCGCATGAACAGGTTGACTTTGCAAACGATGAGGACCCGTATGGCAGTGATCTTCGCCGCGGTGTTCCTGGTGGGCGTCGTCATTGCCGGCGCTTTCCCCGCTTCTCGCTCCTCCTTGCTCGGGATCTTCTTCGGACTGGTCGCAGGTAGTGCGGCGGTGGCAGCGGCCTATGGGCTTGTCCGCCGCCGGGTGCGGCACGGTGCGGGCGGTGCACCGTTGTCCATGGAGAGCCCCGCGATGGTTGGTCTATGGACATCCCTGCTCCCGATTGGCATGGGCCTGAGCGTGGTGGCTCAGAGGATTGACTCGGATGCCGGGGGGTTGGTGCTCGGGGCCGCGGCAATCGTGGTGCTTCTTGCCAGCGTCGCCGGCAATGCGACAGTCATTGCCGCCCGGGGCCGGGCGGCCGGAAAAGGGGAGGCGTGAACCAGCTTTAGCGCGGAAGGGCCGACCGGTCCCGCGGCGGCCGGCCGCGATCCCGGACCACGGTGAGTCCCGTCGTGCGCGATGCCGTCCACCACCGGGCTCTTCGCTACCATCGTGCTGGAGCTAAAGAGGAGTTAACGATGGAGAACGACGTGCGCGCCCTGCGTGAGGCCAAGGGTCTCACCCAGGCGCAGCTGGGCGAGGCTGTCGGCGTGTCCCGCCAGTCCATCAACTCCATTGAGAAGGGCCGCTATGACCCGTCCCTGCCGCTGGCCATTGCCATCGCCCGCTACTTCGGCAAAACAGTCGAGGAGATCTTCCATGCCTGATACGCCCGAGAACCCCTACACGCCGGCGTGGCGGCAGCTCCTACTCACGCGCGCTCGACGGCACCCAGGACGAGCGCGACGAGCTCATCTGGAAGTCCGCGTGGGCGCTGACCGGAAGGGTGGCCTGGTTCGTGGTCCTGGGCGCGGTGATCGTCGCATTATTCGGTGTTGAGCTGGAGCTGGGCACGGCCGCCATCATCGCCTTGTGGGTCAACATCATCGCCCTGTACGGCTCGCGCTTTTATTACGAACGCACCATGTAGTGGCGAACGCCCGGTTCGCCCGGCACACCTGTGGCACGCTTTCGTCCTCGGGGCGGAGTCCGATGCCAGGTGGGCCGGGTAGGCTCTCCAGTTGGACGAGCACGACGAACGCGACAAGCAAGAGGGAGCACCCGTGGCCACACAGCCCGCAGCCGGAGTATGGGACGAAGACCCCGATGGCGCCTCGATCGTCCTGGCCACCGGTCGGCAGCGCCACGACCTGCTGGTAGTTGCCGAGCCCTCGCTGCTCACCGAACTTGACGAGACCTGGGGGCGCCCGAACTCCCGCGTGCGCCTGTCCTTCCTGCCCGGTGTCTCCGCCCCCGCGGGCCCCGGCCAGGAGGACGCCCTGTACTCCTACGACCGCGACGGTCGCGGCGTGCTGGTGGCCCGCGGCCACACCAGTCTTTTCGAGGGCAAGCCAGCCCGCCGCACCACCGGGCTGGCCCGCATCGCCCCCGGTGCCGGCGTGCGCGCCGCCCTGCTGGTCGCCCGCGCGGCGAGCCTCGGCGGCTCCGCCCCGGGCGACTTCCTCGCCGTCGGCGACCACCTGAACCTGACCGGCTCCCCGCTCTTCCCCGCCACCGCCCCGCTGGACGCGGCCTGGGACGCGGAATTGACGGCCGCCGTCGCCGAGCTCGACGGCGTGCGCGCCCCCGGCGTCGTCGCCCTCACCCCCGGCCCGGTGCGTCCGAGCCCCACCGAGGCGGGAGTGCTGGCGGCACTGGGCGCCGACGTCGTCGTCAATGACATGGTCGCCGAGGCCATGGCCCTGGCCTCACGTGGCGTGCGCGTGGCCGGGCTGGCCTACATCGACGCCACCGTCGACACGGCGCGTCGCACCCCGGGACGTCGCGCCGCGCCGAGCGCCAGCGCCGCCTTCCAGCAGGCACCCGCCCCCGACGTCGTCCTCGCCGCGGCGGAGAAGCTGCTGACCTGTCTGTAAACGACAGTAGTGATACGTGAGACAAATGGGTGAACAGCCCCATGGCAGGAAATAGTCTCTGCTCTGTGAAACCCTTCCTCATGCTGGCCGCCCGGGCCGACGACGAGCCGGCCGACGCCGAATACGAGGCCTTCCTGCTGCGCACCGGACTCGACGAGTCCTCCCTGATCCGCCACCGCCTCGAGGCCGAACCCATGCCGGAGATCGACCTGGCGGACTGGTCCGGCATCATCGTCGGCGGCTCCCCCTTCAACGTCTCCACCCCGCAGGAGCGCAAGAGCCCGGTGCAACTGCGCGTTGAGGCCGAGTTGGACGACCTGGTCACCCGTCTCCTGGACGCGGACTTCCCCTTCCTGGGCGCCTGCTACGGGCTGGGCCTGCTCACCCGCCACGAGGGTGGCGTCGTGGACGGCACCTACAAGGAGGAGGTCTCCTACCCGCAGGTGGAACTGACCGAGGCCGGGAGCGAGGACCCCCTGCTGGAGGGTGTTCCGGCGGCATTCCCCGCCTTCGTGGCCCACACGGATGCCGTCACCGTTCCGCCCGCCGACGGGGTCGTGCTGGCCGGCTCGGCGTCCTGCCCCGTGCAGCTGCTGCGGATGCGCACCAACCTGTACGCCACCCAGTTCCACCCCGAGCTGGACGGCAACTACCTGGCTCACCGCCTGTCCTTCTACGCCGGCCACGGCTACTTCGACGACGATCACCTGTCCGAGGTTCAGGAGGACGTGCGCCGCCAGGACGTGTCCGACTCCTGGAAGGTGCTGTCCAACTTTGTGGCGCGCTATTCCCGCTGAGGGGCGCCGTTCGGCCGGGGCGTAACCGGCGCTCGCGGGTGTTCCGAGACGTGGACACCGGCTGTGGCGCGGTGACAGGATGAAGCGATACCCGTGGGTGGACGCTCACGGATTCCCGAGTGCGAGGAGGCATCACCCGCCTTCGAGCACGGAAGAAGGTTCAATCATGTCCCGCATCGTCATTATCGGCGGCCACGGCAAGGTCGCCCTCCTGCTCGCCCCGCTCCTGGTGGAGCGCGGCGACGACGTCGTCTCCCTCATCCGCGACCCCGCGCAGGCGGACGACGTAGCCGCCACCGGGGCCACCCCCCTGGTCGTGTCCGTCGAGGACGCCAGCCAGCAGGAACTCGCAGCGGCCTTCGACGGGGCCGACGCCGTGGTCTGGTCCGCCGGCGCCGGCGGCAAGGGCGGCCCCGAGCGCACCGAGGCCATCGACCGCGAGGCCGCCATCCGCTCCATGGAGGCCGCGAAGGCCGCCTCCGTGCCCCGCTACGTCATGGTCTCCTTCGCCGGCTCCCACGGTCAGGATCCGGTACCGGCCGACCACCCGCTGCGCACCTACGCCATGGCCAAGCTGGCCGCCGACCGCCACCTGGTCGCCTCCGGGCTGGAGTGGACGATCCTCGGCCCCGGCCTGCTGACCCTGGACGAGCCGACCGGCCGCATCGACGTCGGCCGCTTCGACGGCGGGTCGCAGGCGCCTACCTCGCGTGCGAATGTGGCCGCGGTACTCGCCGCGGTGCTCGCCGAGCCCGCCACCGTCGGGAAGGTGATCCCCTTCCGCGACGGCGAAACCCCCATTGCCGAGGCGATTGCCGACGTCCCGGCCGAGTACGCCGACCTGGACAGCTGAGCTCGACCGAGCCGATCAGCCAACGCCGTGTGAAGTGTTGCCGCCCGCGGGCCTGTGCGTCAGGCCGGCGGGCGGCACGCATGCGGGGCGCATCCGCGCGCCCCGGGCGGCTCGGTTCAGCCGATGAGCCGATCGGCCAGCGGAGTGAGGAACTCGCTGACACCACCCTCCACGCGCACCGATGCCAGCCCGTCAGCCGCCGTCGGGCCGCGGTTGATGACCACCAGTTCGGCGCCGCCGGCCAGCGCCCGCTGCACGATCCACAAGCCCGTGAGCACCGCCAGGCTCGAGCCCGCCACCAGCACGACGTCGCAGTGCCGGGCCGCCTGCATCGCCTCATCCATGGCGGCCGGCAGACTCTCACCGAAGAAGACGATGTCCGGCTTGAGCAGGCCGCCGCATTCCTCGCAGCGCACCGCCTTGAAGTCGCACGCCTCGGCGGCGGCCCGGTCGGCCTCCGGGGTGATGGCCACGCGGGCCGGGTCGGTCTCGCGCGGGTAGTCGGGGTTCAATGCGGTCAGGCGCTCGTCCAGGTCCGCGCGGGAGATCATGCGCCCGCAGCTCAGGCACACGACCCGGTCGTAGGCGCCGTGCAGCTCCCACACGGTGCGCTGCCCGGCGCGTGAGTGCAGCCGGTCGACGTTCTGCGTGGCCACGCCGGTCAGCAGGCCGGCCTCCTCCAGCCGGGCCAGCGCCACATGCCCCGGGGTCGGCGTCAGCGGCTCCAACAGCCGCCAGGTGGCGTGGTTGCGGGCCCACACCCACCGGTACCACACCGGGTCGGCGACGAATTGCTGGAAGTCCACCGGCTCCACGGGAGTGGTGCCCACGCCCCGGTAGTCGGGTATGCCGGAGTCGGTGGAGATGCCGGCGCCGGTGACGGCGAGCGTACGGCGGCCGGCCATTACCTCAGCGACGGTTTCGAGTGCTGACTGCGTCACGGGTGGTCACGACCGATCCTTGAGTCTGAATGGTTGGGGTTGCTTACTCCTCGCGGGCGAAATGGCTCACGAAGTTGCGGATGACCTGGCCGGCCACGTGCTCCTGCGAGCTGCGGGCCTCCGCCAGGATGTTGTCCACCAGCCCCGGGTCTCCGTAGCCGGCGTCGGAGTAGACGGAGACGCGCTGGGCGAAGCGCTCGGCGTCGAGCTCCGGATTGAACTGGGTGCCGTAGACGCTCTTGCCGACCCGGATCATCTGCACCGGGCAGTCCGCCGAACTGGCCAGCAGGGTGGCGTGCGCCGGCACGTCGACCGCGCCCTCGTGGTGGCCGACGAAGGCGCTGAAGGTCTGCGGCATCCCCGCCAGCAGCGGGTCCTCGCGGCCCGCGGCGGTCAGGTACACGTCCGCGGTGCCGAGCGCCTCACCGAACTCGCGGGAGGTGGGGGTGCCCAGGTATCCGGCCAGCACCTCCAGTCCGAAGCCGGTGGCCAGCACGGGCACGCCCTCCTTCAGGGCGCGGGCCAGCAGCTCGCGCACCTGCTCCTCCACGCGCAACTGGGTGCGGGTCTTGGCCGATTCCGGCGTCGAGGTGTCGTAGGGACTGCCGCCGATGAACACGCCGGAGACGTCCGTGGCGTCGAAGGAGCCGGACAGGTCAATCTCCTCCAGCAGGATGTGCTGGAGGTACTCCGGCTGCAGCCCGCCCTGGGCGAGGAAGGAGTCGTACTCGTTTTGCGCGGCTTCCAACTCAGGACGCGTCGAGACCATGATGAAGGGCTTCACGCGATTACCATACGGGGTTTCGTGAGTGTGGGGCGCAGCGCGTCCGGGTGGGCCGCCCCACCCGGCGGTGAGGATGCCCCGGACTGTCCGCGGGACACGGCCCGGCCGGGTAAGCGGCGCTCAAGTGGTCTGCGTGATCAGCCACCACAGCCATAGCCAGCCGACGGTGACGGCGGCGCCGACGACGATCGCGAACCAGGCCTGTCCGTGGCCCGTGTCGTAACTGGAGCGCAGGCGTCGCAATGCGACGCAGCCCAGGATGAGGGCGACCAGGCCCAGGCCGGGGATGGGGCTGAGGATCGCGCATGCCAGGGCGCCGACGGCGGTCGGGTCGGTGCGCTGCCGCGGGGCCTGGTATCCGGGACCGGCGAACACCTCGCGCGGGTGGAGTTGCTCGGTGCCCGGGAAGACGAAGCCGGGCGGCACGATCCGGGTGGGGTCGACGGCGTCGGGCTGCTCGGAGGTCATGACGCCATCGTGCCACGGACTGACGGGAGTGGCCGCGGGTTGCCTTCGCCTCACCGTCGGGCGTGCCTGACCCGCACCCGGCCCCAGGCCGTCTTGGTCGTCAGCCTTCTTCGGCGGCCGCCGTCTCCTCGGGGGCGGTGGTGGCGGCGACGCAGCCGGCGGGGGCGGAGATGGTCTCCCCGGATTTGAGCTGGCCGATCTCCTCCGCGGACAGAATGCCGGTGGAGTACTGGTCGCCCAGCACCACGCTGACGGTGGGGTCGGTGGCCTCCTGCGTCTCATCGATTTGCACGATCACGGTGCCGGTGAATGCCTGCCTGAGCGTGTAGGCGTTGGTCAGGCCGGCGGGGGAGGTGGTCAGCTGCACCTCGCCGGAGTAATCGCCCATGGGCCAGTCGGCCGTGCTGTTCACGGTCAGGCCGGCGTCTCCCAGGGTGTCTGCGACGCCGCCGGCCAGGCCGGTGGTGTCGGTGCCGTTGTAGACGTTGACCGGGATCGAGGTGATGTCCACGGTGGTGGCGTCCGTGGGCGGGCAGGGCTGCACCAAGGATTCGGTGTCATCCTCGGCGGTGGAGAAGCCCGGATCGTAGATGGCCGGCAGCAAGCCGCTCCAGATCATGAGACATACGACGGTCAACACAGCCATCACCGCCAGCACACCGCCGATCACGATCGTCTGCCGGTGCTTGAGGCGGCGTCGGTACTCGGCGTAGGGGTCGGCGGAGGTGCTCACCCTCACAGGGTAGTGGACGGCCCGGGTCTGCGGGGCGCCGGCGGCGCAGCGTCCTAGCCGACGGTGGCTGTGTATTCGTCGTCAGTTGAGGCCGCCTGCGTCGACGTTCCTGTCAGTGGGTGGGTCTGTCAACGGTGGCGCGCCGCCACTGCTCTTGGGCGGCTCGGGTGGGCCGCCACCGGCCCTGGTCGGTGACTCGCCACCACCACGGCTCCGGTACGGGCAGGATCGAGCCCTCGCTGACCGCTACGCCGTGGAACATGACGCCGACGTCGATGGGCACCTGGGTGAACACATCGCAGCGTTCCTCCCAGGGCACCAGGAACTGGTTGATGACGTACGGCGGCTCCCAGTCCCGTGGGAAGTCGACTTGGAATATGCGTGTGAGTTCGCGCGCGTCGGCGGCCAGGCTCGGTCTCACGATCTCCAGGCTGGGACGGCGGTCGGAGAAGTCGGTGAAGATGGCGACGGCGGCGTTGTCGGCGGTGCGGGTGTAGGTGGCGGTGATGTCGCGGGCGAGCGCCAGGCTGACGACGTCCAGGACTTCCGGCACTTCCTGCGTGACGGCGGTGATAATGCGCGGCACTTCTACTACTCCTTGAAGTCCGAGTTGATTCGAGCTGACGTATAAAGGGCGAGTCAGGCCTGTTGCGCAGCCGGACCGCGGTCGGTGGACGCACTGCTGTCCACCCCGAGAGCACGGGCCACATTCCCGGCATCGCCATCCAGGGTGCGCACCAGGTCGAGCAGCGGGCCCCAGTCGGCGTCGAAGTTGGACTCGAGCGGCACCAGCAGCCCGCGGCGGCGGCCGTAACCGGTGGTCTCGCCGCTGTGGGCGGAGGCCACTCGCGCGGCGTCGACGCCCAGCTGACGGATGCCCGGGGCGCCGATGAGCACGGCCAGGGGAGTGGGCGGTCGCCGCACGGTCACGGGCAGGGAGGTGTCGGCGCGGGCGTAGGTGCGCATGGCGAGCGCGAACTGCGGCTTGGCCCGCTCCGAAACTGCCCGGAACAGTGCCATGGCCCGATCACGGTACTCGGTGACTGGCGTGGTAGCGGCCACGTTGAGTTCCACGTACTCCTCGAGTCCGTTGGTGGTGCGGGAGACGGTGATGGTGCCGGTGAGGCTGCCGTAGGCGCTGTGACCGGCCGCCACCAGGTGGATGGTGGGCATGTGCGCGCGGCTGAATCTGGTCAGGGCGTCACGGTCCCAGAAAGCGCCGGCCGGCTCGTAGCCGCCCCAGGACAGCTCGGCGTCGGGCAGCAGGTGCTCGGCGACCAGCTCGACGACGCCGCCCAGTTGCGTGGTCCGCCGGGCGGGGTGGTACGCGGAGATCGACACGGTCAGGACCGGGACCACGTCTGCTTGCACCAGGTGCCGCGGGGAGACCGTCAGCTGTGGCTCGGCGAGGACCTCGGGGGCCTGCCCGATGTTCTGAATCAGGCGGCCTGAACGCAATTCCCTATAGGCGGCGCCCTCCTGCACCAGCACGATGGTGCCGGTCGCGTCGGTGAGGCGGTCGAATGCGGGGGTGACGGCACTGCGCTCGGGTACCACCAGGATGGTGCGCTGGGAACTTCCGGCGGTGCGATGCAGCAGGTCCGCCAGTGGCTCGGTCAAGGCGATCACGGGCCCGGGCAGCACGGTGATCCGGGCCCGGTTGGTGATCAGGGCGTCCATCATGGGGTGGGTCATCTTGAAGGTCGGGCGCTCGGCCTGCGACGCATCGGGCGGGGTAAACGTTCCGCGGGGCATGGGTGGGCGTGGCTCCTTCCGGGGACGGGCGATGAGAGATGGCGGTGGATGTCGCGGTGCGCCGCACCGGGCCAAGTTCGCACGGCTCGCCTGGTGCGCACCGACTCGCGAGAGACGTTACACTTGCGTGACCGAGCGCGGAGTGCCAAGCTGAGTCGCGTAGCCGTCCCGGCGGCTCGCGCGGTCCCGAATCGTCATATGTGGCAGGGGCTGCGTAACACCTGCAATTGATTCCTTCCTGAGGGGCACAGCATATGAAGTTCGACATGGGTGCGTCCACGCTGACGACGCTGACCAAGCAGACCTCCTCCTCCAACGAGGACCTGGGCGCGTTGGTCAAGGAACTGGTGGCGGCGGCCGAGCCGCTGGAGGGACGCTTCAACGGTAGTGGACGGGCCGCATTCGACGGATTCAAGGCCCGCACGGATGAGGTCTCGGTGGAACTGAACGCTTCCCTGGCGGCCGTTCTGGGCGGCATCAGCGGTATGGACACTGCTTTCACACAGGGCGAGCAGGAGATGGTTGACAGTACGCGTGCTGCCGAGGGTTCGGTGAGCTTCGACTCCGCCCGCTTCGGATCCGGTCGCTGACGCACTCGATCCCCGCCGCTCCGCGCACAGCGGCGCTGAGCTGCCGACATTTACCAACAAGACTTCCACGATTAAATGAGTTGTGTCCTCAAGGAGGGGACGAGTATGGCCAACCAGATCGACAAGCGCTCCTACGACGTCGGCGCCTCGCAGGAGGTGCAGGCGAACTTCGAGCGGGTCGCCTCCCGGCTCGAGAGCCTGATCAACCAGCGTGACAGCGACGTCAAGACGGCCATGGCCCAGTACCAGGCCGACGGCGTCTCGGACGAGTACCAGGCCAAGGAGCTGCGCTGGAAGAATGCTGCAGGCGAGGTGCGGGGGATCATCGCCACGCTGCGGCAGTCGATGCAGACCACGGATGAGGGCGCTCAGTCCACGCTGCAGCGCGCCCGCCAGGCCGTGGATGAGATCGGCTGACGGCGGTGTCGGCCTGGGATATCGACCCCGACGGCGTGGCGCAGGTGTTGTCTGATGAGCAGGCGCTGGTGGACTCCACCCCGGGACAGGAGGGCGACTTCACCACCGCGCTGAACGGCGTCGGCGATGAACTGAACAACGCGATCACGCCGTGCACCGAGGCCAGCGGCATGGGTACGAACTCCAATGGGGAGGAACTCATGCAGTCGGCGCTCGTGGCCAGTGCAATCGCGGATTGGTTCGATACGCACAAGACGGACTTCGAGTCCGTCACCACGACGATCAGCAACGTGCTGAACAACACCGTCAATGCTGTCAACGCCTACCTGCAGCACGACGAGGCGGCCGCGCTGGAGTTCCAGCGCAACGCGAAGTAGAACCCTGACGCAATGAATTGATCCAATGGCTACTCCCTTTGATGAGACGAAGATCCCCGGTCTGAACTTCGACGTGGACTCCCTGGACACGGCCGCCACCAACCTGGAAACCAAGGCCGGCGACCTGCGAACCAGCGGTTCGGACGTCAAGACGACGTGGGCGGGCATCCAGACCGTGTACAAGGCTCCCGAACAGGAGACCCTGTATACGGCCATGGATCCGGTGGCGACGGACACTGACACGCTGGCCACCGCGCTGGAGAGCATGGCCGGGTACTTGTCCACCTTCGCGGAGTCGATGTCCGGCATCAAGACGCGGGCACAGACCTTGAAAGCGGATGCGGTCGCCTTCAAGGCGAAGATCAAGGACAACCCGGAGTGGGACCACGATCAGGACCTGGTGGATGAGAACAATGGCCTGATCACCACTGCCAACGGCATCCAGGTGGACATGTGGGATGCGGAGAGGACCTGCGCCAACAGCATCCGCGCCCTGGACGGACTGGAGGGCTACCACGCCGACCCCACGGGGGATGACGACGAGCTGGGCTACGGCTACTCGGATATTCCCGAGGGCACCGAGGGCATGCCCTGGGGCAGCCCGGTGGACCGCCAGGATGCCTGCCCGAAGAAGGCTGCGGTGTCGACCAAGCGCTTCCTTTGGGACGGGCTTGTGTGTGAGGGCTTGGGCGGCATGGTCAATGGGGTGCTGAATCTGGGCGGGGTGGAGTTCGAGGGCAGCGACGGCTTCACACACGACTGGGATCGTTTATGGGCCACTTTGAAGGGTGTGACCATGCTAGGCGGCTTCACCTGGAATGAGGACGGCAGCTATGGCGGGTGGCATCCGTCGCGGACGGCCACGGGTGCCTGGAAGGAGACCTTTAAGGGTATCGTCTGCTGGGACGTGTGGGAGGAGGACCCGGCCCGCGCGGCGGGCGGGGCCGTATTCAACATCGCCTCGATCTTCATCCCTTATGTGGGTGCGGCTACTAAGGTCACCTCCGGCGCCTCGAAGGCGGGTAGGGCTGCGCGTTGGGCCGCTGCCGCTGGCAAGGTGCTGGACTACATGGACCCGCTGGGCAAGTTGGCGGATTTGACGCTGGGCAAGGGCGCCAAGCTTGTGCTGAGCAAGGTTGATTTGGACTTCAGCGGACTCGACTTGCCGTGGCGGAAGGGCCAGACGGATGGCGTCCCCGACGTGAATGTCGATGTCGACGCTCGCACCGATCTGCCTGACATGGGTGTAGATGTTGACGGCGGAGTGCGGAGCCCGCGCACCCATGGCGATGGGAGTAACCAGACTCCGGACCTGGACGGGGTTGATCTGGTCCGCAGTGACGTGGATGCGCCGGGAACGCGGCGTACCCCGGACGTGGACGCTGCTGCTGACGCACCTGATGCCCCGCGCACCCGCGGTGGTGATGGGGTCGACGTGCCGGAGGGCGGACATAGACCTGATGCCGATGCGACGCCCGACGGTGGCAGGAGTCCCGATGGGGACGTGACTCCGGACGGGCGCGCCCCCGAAGCGGATACACCTGATGGGTCGCGGCGGACGCCCGACGGTGATGCGGCTCCCGACGGTGGGCGCGCTCCGGATGCCGAGGCTCCAGACGCCTCTGACGGGGCCGATTCGCCGGAAGCCAAGGACTCGCCCGATGCCGGGGAGCGCATGCCGGACTATGACCCGGACAAGGATGCGTTCAACCAGGAGCACCGGCCGACCGCGGAGCGGTCCGTGAAGGTCGATGCCGACAGTCCGCTGGCGCCGAAGGCTACGAAGCCCTTCGGCAAGGGTGTGGACTTGGACCCGAACACCTGTTACGAGGTAGAGGGGCGCGGCAAGTACTACACCAACGACGCCGGTGAGATTGTGCATGTGGAGGCGGACTCGGCGGTGCGGCGGCAGACGCTGCTGGGTAGGACGTCCACGACGATGAATCCGGATTTGAAGGATCCTCTGCCGAATGCGACGTATACGGTGGATGGGAAGTTCCACTATACGACTGATGAGTGGGGTCGTACGGTGCGTCTTCAGGTGGATCGTCTGGACGTTGTCGACAAGGATTTGCGGTATCGGTCTGAGTCTGCGCAGGAGCGTATCGGCCACTATGGTGATGGCCTTGGTGGTGGTTATCAGGGTGGTCACTTGGCTGGAGTGGAGTATGGGGGTCCGCCGGAGGATATTAACGTGGTGCCGATGGCGGAGTCGAAGAACGGTAATCATCCGGGCAGCTTCTACGAGCTGGAGCAGAAGATAGTTGACAACCCGGGCGACTACCGTAACATCGACATTACCATCGAGTATGACGGGCCGCCGACCAACGCTGACTCAGTGACCAGGCTAGGCGACGTGAATCCCGATGATAGGGTTCCGACGCAATGGACAGTGGCCTCGCAGGACGCCAATGGATTGGCAAGAACTCCGCAAACATTTGAGAATCGGTGAGTAGCGACGAAGGGATAGAGTGCTGTGCCGCGTGAGTTGAAGTCGGTAGAGGCGATCTTTAATGAAACCGAAGAGTCTATAAGGAGTTGGATTCTCCAAGAGGGTGCTAGCCGTATCGAAATAACTATCAACAGGATCGGGCTTTATGGTCAATTTGATCCGCAGCTGACTATTGATGGTGTGACGAGGAGGGTTATACCGCCGTACGGCACGAAACTGCCTTTTAGTGAGCTTCGTCGTGCGCAGGCTATTCCTGGTCGTGGTGCGTGGACGTGGTGTCGGTTGTGGATGGATGTGTCTGATGGGGTGTTGCATCAGGAGTGTGATTGGATGCGTGAGCCGGTGTTCGAGGACTCGAATGCGGGCGCGGGTGAGTATGCGATTGAGTTGGATCGGTTTCCGCGTGATCCTGAGTTTGTTCCGGAGTGGTTGGCTGAGCGTGTTGCGGCGTATGAGAAGCGTAAGGAGCGTAATGCCCTTCGTCGTGAGGCTCGTCGTCGGAAGCGTGAGCAGGAGCGCGGCGGTTGAGCCGTTCTGGGTTGTCAGTTTGCGTCCGGTTCGGTGATTTGCGGTTGGTGTGGTCGCAGCTGACGAGCGCCTCGGCGTTCCGCCGGAGGACATTAACGTGGTGCCGATGAAGGAGTCGGTGAACGGTAATCATCCGGGTAGCTTCTACGAGCTGGAGCAGAAGATCGCTGACAACCCGGGCAACTACCGGAACATTGACATACGTATCGAGTACGACGGACCGCCCGCCAACGCTGGCTCTGTCACCAGGCTGGGGGACGTGAATCCGGTGGACAGAGTGCCAACAGAGTTCATTGTCAAGTGGGTGGACCAGGGCGGTGTTGTCCAGGAACGACCGTTTGTTAACAGGAACTGAGGGGGGTAATTGTGTTTACATGTGGAGGAGGTCGAGATGATGAATGAGATGTCTGCTGAGGAGATGCTCGGTGAGATCGAAGCTGGTCTTGCGGGCTGGCTGAAGAAGGTCGGCGGTGAGCGAGTTGACACTTACATGGTGGGCATTGGGCTGGTGCAGCATCGTAACTCATGGGTGGTGATCGGCGGTGTGAGGGAGTCCGCGGATATCGATTATGAGGTGACTCGACATATGAATCATCTTCGTGCCGCGCAGGTGTTGCCTGGTCGTGGGGCGTGGACGTGGTGTCGGTTGTGGATGGATGCGTCTGATGGGGTGTTGCATCAGGAGTGTGATTGGATGCGTGAGCCTACTTTTCCTCGCGCGTCTGGTGAGGTGCGTCCGGGTCCGCGGGATTGTTGGAGTGAGTTGAAGAGGTTCCCGCGTGATGATGAGTTCATTCCTGATTGGCTGCGTAAGGGGTATGAGGCGGAGTTGAAGCGGCAGGAGCGTAATGCCCGTCGTCGTGAGGCCCGGCGTCGGAAGCGTGAGCAGGAGCGCGGCGGTTGAGCCGTTCTGGGTTGTCAGTTTGTGTCCGGTTCGGTGATTTGCGGTTGGTGTGGTCGCAGCTGACGAGCGCCTCGGCGTTCCGCCGGAGGACATTAACGTGGTGCCGATGAAGGAGTCGGTGAACGGTAATCATCCGGGTAGCTTCTACGAGCTGGAGAAGGAGATTGTCAAGAATCCTGACGGGCATCGGAGTATTGATATTGCTATTGAGTATGACGGACCTCCGACGAACGCGGACTCGGTGACCAGGTTGGGGGACGTGAACCCGGTGGACAGGGTGCCGACGAAGTTCACCGTTCGTTGGCTGGATGAGCATGGTGTGACAAGGAGCCGGCCGTTCATCAACAGGTAGGTATGGACCTGTTGTGCGGGTGGAAGGGAGAGTTGTAAGTGTCTCGGGTGCTGAATGCTGATGAGCTGATGGCGCAGGCTGAGTCGAACATCCGTGTCTGGCTGAAGGGTGAGTCGCAAGTCGATCGTGTTGACATAGAAATTCAAGGCGTTGGTCTTGTTCAGGATATCCTCGTGTGGGTCACTGTCGGCGGAACGAAGAACCATGGCAGTATCCCGTACGGTGTCGCCGAGCCTACGATTTCTGATTTGCGTGCTGCGCAGGTTGTTCCTGGTCGTGGGGCGTGGACGTGGTGCCACTTGTGGATGGATGTGTTTGATGGGGTGTTGCATCAGGAGTGTGATTGGATGCGTGAGCCGGATTTTGGGTCGGTTCCGGCGGGTGCTGGTGAGTATGCGATTGAGCTGGACATCTATCCGCGTGATCCTGAGTTTGTTCCGGATTGGCTGGCTGAGCGTGCTGCGGCGTATGAGAAGCGCAAGGAGCGTAATGCTCGCAGGCGTGAGGCCCGGCGTCGGAAGCGTGAGCAGGAGCGCGGCGGTTGAGCCGTTCTGGGTTGTCAGTTTGCGTCCGGTTCGGTGATTTGCGGTTGGTGTGGTCGCAGCTGACGAGCGCCTCGGCGTTCCGCCGGAGGACATTAACGTGGTGCCGATGAAGGAGTCGGTGAACGGTAATCATCCGGGTAGCTTCTACGAGCTGGAGCAGAAGATCGCTGACAACCCGGGCAACTACCGGAACATCGATATCCGTATCGAGTACGACGGCCCGCCGACCAACGCCGGCTCAGTAACCAGGCTGGGCGATGTGAATCCTACAGACAGAGTCCCGACCGAGTTTACGGTTCATTGGGTAGATCAAAACGGCATCCCATGGAAACAGCCATTTAACAACAGGTGATAGATAAATGGCTGTTGATCGAAGTGTGTGTGAAGGCATGAAGCGAAAGACGACAAATATGGAAAGTCCTGATGAGCTAATAGCAGAGATCGAGTGGTGCTTGGCTCGATGGCTGAAAGGTGATTCCGGTGGAAGTCGAGTAGATGTGTATATGGTAGGCATCGGAATGACGCAACTCAGATCCGAAACGCTAGTGGTCGACGGTGCTGACGTGCCTGCGAGTATCCCCTATGAAGTTGCTGCGGTTCCAATGAATCATCTTCGTGCTGCGCAGGCTATTCCTGGTCGTGGTGCGTGGACGTGGTGCCACTTGTGGATGGATGTGTCTGATGGGGTGTTGCATCAGGAGTGTGATTGGATGCGTGAGCCGGACTTTGGCCCGGGAGCTGTAGGTGCGGGTGAGTATGCGATTGAGCTGGACATCTATCCGCGTGATCCTGAGTTTGTTCCGGATTGGCTGGCTGAGCGTGCTGCGGCGTATGAGAAGCGTAAGGAGCGTAATGCTCGTCGTCGTGAGGTGCGTCGTCGGAAGCGTGAGCGGGAGCGTGGCGACTGAGCTAAGTTGCGGCGGAATCCTGGTGTGTCTAAATCCATGACAAACGCGCCCGGGGGCGTTGATTTCCTGGGGGGAAACGTTGGAATCATGCGGGCGCCGGATGGGCTCCGGCGGATATAGACGGTGTTTGTCATAGATTTCGACTGCGCCCCAGGCGCACGCGCCTCCACGGCCATTCCCCCTCGCACGGTAAGCGTCGTCGGCGGTGACGGGGACCAACGCGACCGCCGACCCGCTTTGGTGTCCGGATTCGGGACAAACGGCGGTGCTGGCCTCAGCCCGCGGAAGCAGAACCGCGTGATTTCAACGACTTCTGCGCGGGTGCCAGGTGTCCAGGAGTCGTTTGTCCCGGTCCCGGACACAAGCTCGCCCCGGAGCGGCTGGAACGCAGCTTGGAGATCGTTTCGGACGAGCGTGACGCGTGCGACTCCACTCGGGGCTGCGGTGCGATGTCGTTCGCGGTAGTGTCGTTTAGGTAAACGCCGATGCCAGTTTGACCCGAGCAGATTAGAGGCAGGAAATCATGACCGAGTGGTCCTTCGAAGCGCAGATGCAGGCCGTTGAGGCGCTGTCTGACGCCTGCGCCCGCTGGATGCGCTCCGCCCACGTGGAGGAGATGTCCATCGAGGTCCAGGCCGTAGGTGCCCGAGCCGGGGTGCGCAGCCGGGCGCTGCGCTCCTCCGGGCTGATGCGCCGCGGGGGCTGGGAGGACAACATCGTGCCCCGGGAGGTCGTCGAGCCTGCCGTCAAGGTGCGCATCGCCATGGCCCGGCCCGGCGGCGGCGCCTGGACCAGGGGCGTGTTCACCATGAACAAGCAGGACTACCAGCTCATCTCCGACTTCGACTACGACCACGAGCCGGTCCTCAACCCGCCCTACACCCCCGAGGACGTCGCCCAAGAGCTGGAGCTCTTCCCGCGCGACCCCAAGGCGACTCCGAACTGGATGAAGCAGAGCCGGTGAGCAGCCCTTACCCTGACTATCCCCGTTCTCCGCAGTACCCCCAGGCTCCGGCGCCGTACCCGCCGACTCCGGCTCAGCCCGTACCCGGCGGCCCATACCCAGCGAACCAGGCGCTGTACCCGGTGCCGCCAGGGACCCCGCAGCAGGTGCCGCCCCCGCCCTACGGCGGGCCGTACTACCCGCAGGCGCGGCCCCGGCCGACCGATGCGTATGCGTGGTGCATGGGGCTGATCGTGTTCATGATGATTCCCGGGCTCGGGTCCATTGTTGCGTCCATCGCTATGGTCGCCGTCGGCTTGCGTTGTAGGAGGCGGCCCGAGCCCATGCACATCAACGGGACCGCCGCCGCCAGCTGGGGAATCAACTATCTATTGGCTACTATCCTGCTCCTCGGTAGCTTCCTCGTGTACTTGTTCGCCATACTGCCTGATCACGGTTCAGACGACTTCCTGCCATGGGGGCTGCCATTCGTCATATGGCTGCTCATCTCCCTTCTCCACGTGATCATCTGCATCGCCTTCGGCGTCCGGGCGAGCCGCGGCAAGGTCGTGCCCTTCCGCGGCATCCCCTTCATCAAGTAGAAGCGGAGACCGATCATGTGCAGACTTCTCCGTTTGAATGCGTGGTAACAGGGCTCTTCTGGTTTGTGGGTGTGGTGGTTGGTGTTGGGGCTGCGGTGCGGGTGGTCGTTCTCGGGTTTACGCGGGCGTTCTTGTCGGACCAGGGTCGTTCTCGGGCAGGTGAGGTCGTTCTCGGGTGGGTGGTGTTGGCTTGTGACGATTCGTTGGGGTCGTTGGGTTCATCTGGGTGCCGGGCCGGGAGTGCGACCGTCGACGACGTACGCCGGTGATCTTGGTGCCCTACTCGACACGCCCCCGGGCCAAGGACATGACCGCCCGGGTGCGGACCTGACGTGTTTGCCCGGGCGCCACGGATGACGGTTCGGCACTTCGCGTGACGGTTCGGCACTTCCTGCGACGGTACGTACCTTCTGGTCAACGATTCGTACTTTCTGACGACGGTACGTACCTCTGGGTGCCGAACCGTCACAGGAAGGTACTGTGCTGTCTCCACACTTCTGGGACGGTTGAGTCTCATGACTTCTGGGACGGTTGAGTCTCATGGGTTTTGGGACGGTTGGGAGCGGGGTGAGCGGGGTGGCCTGCTGATGATTCTGTTGGGTGGTTTGGAAGCGTTGATGGTGGCCCGGCTGTGGGTCTGTGCCTGGGTGGGCTGGGGCCAGGGAATCGCGGCGAAGTGTGTTCCGGCCTGGTCGTAAAGGTCCAGACGGGTGGGGTACTGGCGGAACTCGATTCTCTGGCCGGCCATGAAGGAACCGACGTAGATGATCCGGCCCTTGTAGGTCACGCTCCCGTTGCTCAGGGCCTGTCTGCTGGTGATGGCCGGGTCGGTGCTGGCTGCCTGCGGCAGGCTCAGCGGCACCGGCCCGGATAGCGCGTCAAGGTTGATCGGGGAGGGATTGGGCAGGGCCCGGGGGACCTGGTGCCACACGCGTATGGGGGTTATGGCTATCCCCAGCCCCTGGTGCTGGCGCTCGGTGTTGTAGTAGGCGGTGAAACACTCCAGGCCGGTGTTGAGGTCCTCCAGGGTGGTGTAGGGGTGCGCTTCCAGCCACAGCTGGAGGGGCTTATGGGAGCTTTCGACCTTGCCCTGGGTCTGTGGGTGACCGATGGCGCCGCTGATCGGACGGATCCCCAGCGACGCGAGCCACCTCTCTGTCCGCCCGAATCCGGTGGTGCGGTGAGTGTTGAAAGCCCTGCCGTTGTCGGTCAGGATGGCTGCGGGCCGCCCCCAGGAGTCGAACGCCTCGGACAGGATTTGGCGGGTGGCCTCATGCGTCTCCCCGCCCCAGGCCGCCTTGAGCGCCACCAGCACCCTGGAGCAGTCATCGATGACCTGGTAGATGGTCACCACACGCCCCTGGATGCGCCACTCGATACCGTCCAGCTGCCACAGCTCGTTAGCACTGGTACGCGTGAACCGCTTGAAAGACACCCGCGGGCGCTTGCGTGGCGCCGGAACCACCAGCCCCATGGCCCGCATGCGCCTGGCAATAGTCGCCCGCGACGGGGCCGGGTTGGCCCCCGCCCCGGACAGCACCCACCACACCGACCACGCACCCGCATCCTTCCCGTCGGCAACCAGCTCCCGGCGTACCTGGGCGATACGCTCATCAACCCGCTCATCCCAACGGCGCGCCGGGTGCAGCGGCGCCCTGGAACGGGCGACCAGCGCCGCCCCCGGTCCCTCCTGCTTGGCCCGCTTACGGATCCGGTAGAACGAGGACTTCGAGACCCCCACCTGCCGGCAGAACTCCTCCACGCTCACACCCGCAACCCGCGAGTCAAACTCAATGATGCGCTGACGCTTGAACGGCGAAACTGCATAACCCATCCCCCAACCCAACCCCACCCACACCGCCCCAGAATCTCACGACTTCTGACACTCCCAGATGTCATGAGATCCAACAGTCCCAGAAGTCATGAGACAACACAGGCACAGGAAGGTACGAACCGTCGCGCCAACGTACGAACCGTCGCGCCAGATCCACCGCGGACACCAAAGCGCCACCACCTCGGCACGTCATAAGTGCCGGTCTCGGCACGTCACAAGTGCCGGTCTCAGCACGTCATAGGTGCCGGTCTCGGTGTGTCACCCCACCGTGCCAGCGAGCCAACACACCCTCAAATGCGAAGAGCCCTTTAAGCCAGTCGCGACATACGCGGCCGAGGTTCGGAGTTGAAAGCGGGTGCGCGCTGTTGCGGGTGCTCGTGTGTTCAGCCGCCGGTCGGCGTGAAGTCGCCGACCTGAACCAGGCGGGGCTTGCGGCCGCGACGCACCCACCAGCCACGTCCGGCCCGCAGGTGCTCCGCCCGCACACCGCCGATAAGCGCCCCCTCACCCCGGTCACCGTCCATGATCAGGCCAGTGGCGCCGGTGTCCCGCAGCGCCTGCAGCAGCTGGTCGTACAGGGCCCGTGACGCCCCGGCCACCGGCCGGGCCAGCACCACATTCAGGCGCAGATCCCGCGCCGAGGATAGGAACGGGATGATCGGCCCCAGCGGCCCGTTACCTCCCGAGGACAGGATGTCGTAGTCATCCACCACCAGCACGATCCGCGGCCCGTCCACCGCCTCACCCGCCGCCAGGGCATCGGAGCGGCGCTGCAACTCCTGCGCGATCGACGCCGACAGCCCGCCGGCCAGCGTCGTCGAGGTTGCGTGCCCACCCAGGAAGGCCTCCGGGCAGGCCCCGGCCGTCGTCCGCCGCACGTCATAGACGGCTACCACCAGCTCGTCGGGCGTGTGGCGCTCTACTAGTGACTCGATCACGCCGCGCAGCACCGTGCTCTTGCCGCAGCCCGGATCGCCCAGCACCAGTAGATGCGGGTCGCGCCCACCAAGGTCAAGGTTGATCGGGGTCATCGTGTCCTGGAACAGCCCCAGCGGCAGCAGCTCCGGCTCCTGCTCGCCGTCGGGCAGGTCCGCCGGGTCAATGCTCTCCGGCAGCAGCCGCACCGGCGCCGGCAATGGCCCCGACCAGGCCGCGCCCACTTCCTCCGCCAGCACCTGCAGGGCCGCGCCGACGCCCTCGGACAGGTCGGCGCCCTCAACCACCGGCAGCGCCACCTGGGCGAACAGCTTGTCCGTGCGCAGCACCCGGCCCGGCGTATCCGCCCGCAGCGTGGCCGAGAGCTTGCGCGCCACCAGCGAATCAGCCGGGTCGTTCAGCCGCAGCTCCAGGCGGGTGCCCACCAGCGACTGCTGCGACATGCGCAGATCGTTGCCGCGCGACAGCGTCATTACCGCATGCACCCCCAAACCGCCGCCGCGGCGCAGAACCTCATCCAGCGGGTCCTCCAGCTCCGGGAAGTCCGAGCGCAGCAGGCCCAGTCCGTCCACCAGCAGCACCACGTCCGCGCTGGCCAGCTCGGGCAACTCGCCCGCGGCGTGCCGGGCGCGCAGCACCTCCAGGGAGTCGATGTGGTGCGCGGCTAGAACCCGTTCTCGCTGGTCCAGCATCGCCACTACCTCCTCCAGTACGCGGCGCATGCGCTCCCGGTCCCCGCGCGTGGCCACCCCGCCCACATTCGGCAGCGCCGCCAGTCGCGACAGCCCGCCGCCGGTGGCGTCCACCCCGTAGAAGGCGAGCCGGTCGGGTCCGCTCGTCAGCGCGGCCGCGGTGGTCAGCGTCCACAGGAAGGTGGTGCGGCCGCTCTGCGGCGCCCCGACCACGGCCACGTGTCCGCCGCCCACGGTCAGGTTCAGCAGCCACGGCTGCTGGCGCTGGTGGGCGGGATCATCCACCAGCCCCACCGGCACCATGGGGCCCGGACCGGCCGGGGTCGGCGCCCGCAGGCCAACCTCATCGCGCCGCAAAGGTCCGCTGAGCACGCTCGTCAGCGGCAGTCGGGCGGGCAGCGGCTGCAGCCATACCGGCGCCATGGGTTCGGCGGCCCCACTCAGTTGTGCCACGACGGCGTCCACCACCGTCCGCCGCGTGGTGTGCCCCTCCGGGATGACGGCCTGTGCCGCCGTCGGCTCCTCGGCCTCCAGGCCGTTGTGCACCGGCAGCAGCAGTGGCACCTGCTCCTCGCGCTCGGCAGGGGCGGGCTCGGCGTCCACCTCCTCCACCGGTCCGGAGACGTAGCCGGCCCGGAAGCGCGTGAAGACGCTGGTGTCCACCTTCAGGTACCCGTACCCGGGGGAGGCGGGCAGGTGGAAGGCGTCCGGCACCCCGATCACCGTGGAGGACTCGCCCTCGGTGAAGGTGCGCAGGCAGATCCGGTAGGACAGGTAGGTGTCCAGGCCCCGCAGCTTGCCGCCCTCAATGCGCTGGCTTGACAGCAGCAGGTGCACACCTATGGACCTGCCGATGCGCCCGATTGTCAGCAGCAGGTCCACGAAGTCCGGATTCGCCGTCAGCAGTTCCCCGAACTCGTCGATGATGACGAACAGGTGCGGCATGGGCGGCATCTCCGGATGCTCCTCGCGCAGCCGCCGGTAGTGGGCGATGTCGGGGGAGGAGCCGGCGTCCCGCAGCTGCTTCTGTCGGCGCACCACCTCGCCGGCGATCGAGGCGCGCGCCCGCTCGATGAGCCCGGCGTCGTCGGCCAGGTTATCCATCAGCCCGACCACGTGCGGCAGGGAGGCAAAGGGCGCGAAGGCGGCGCCGCCCTTGTAGTCGACCAGGATCATCGACAGGTCCTCCGGGCCGTGGCCGACGGCGAGCGCCGTCACCAGGGTGCGCAGCAGCTCGGACTTGCCCGAACCGGTCGCGCCCACGCACAGCCCGTGCGGCCCGACCCCCAGCTGGGCGGACTCCTTCAGGTCCAGCAGCACCAGCGCGTGGTTGTCATCCGTGCCCAGTGGCACCCGCAGGAAGTCACGCGCCGAGCGGGGCCGCCAGGCGGCGGGCACATCGATGCGCCTGGGGTCGTCCACTCCCAGCAGATCCGCCAGGGAGGTTGCGGACGCCTCCTCCACCTCCCGCTCGGCGGCCGCCCCCAGGGACAGCGGCGCCAGCGCCCGGCATACGCCCTCAGCGGCCGCCGGGCCCAGCTCGTCCGGGGTCACCACGGTGGGCAGGACCGGGGCGGCGGCGTGGTCGATCCTGCCCGATGCGTCGCGGACCGGACGCAGGTCCTCCACCAGTACCGTGCCGTCGTCGCGCACCGTCAGCCGCAGCGACGGGTCAGAGGGCTCATCCAGACGGTCGGTGACCAGGTGAAGGACGGTCGCCCCCACGTCCTGCGCCCGCAGGGAGGCGTCGGGGATCGTCAAGGACTGGGCCGGCCCCTCGGCGTCGACGACGGCGAGCAGCCGGGTACGACGCCGCTGCACACCGCCTGTGCCCATGCGCGCTACCTGCGCAGCGGCCTTCGCGGCGGCGGCGATCTCAGGGCGCAGCACGCGCTCCAGGTCCTGCTGGTCCGCTCCCACTCGGCGCATTGCCACCGGGCCGTCGAAGGCGCCGTGAATGCGCAGGTGGGGGAGCCGGGCAACGCCCTCCCACACCTGCGCCGCGGACTCGTTGTAGGCGAGGGCGATGTGCAGGTCCTCTGGGGCGTGATGCACCGCCGCCTGCACCAGCAGGGTGCGGGCCAGAGCGCGGGTGACCTCCCGGGGGCCGATCAGCGACACCTCACCTGCGGCGTCAAGATCGATGGTGGCGGGCATGGCGTACTGCACGGCATAGCTGTCCACCAGGGTCCGTGCTTCCTGCACCAGCAGGGGGTCGGCCTGAGCGACGGCGTCGGATCGGGGCATGGCTGCGAGCGGATGAGGCAGGTCGGTGGTGCCCAGACGCAGCCGCAGGAAGTCAGCATCGGTGCGTCGCCGCTCCCAGCGCCGGTCGGGGGAGATGGCCCATGCCGCCAGTGCCTGGGGCGCGGGGTGGGCCCGGAAGGCGCGCTGACGCAGCTGCCCGGCGGCGGCCTCCAGGGCTACTGCAGTGTCCGCGAGCGAGTCGAGGTAGCGCTCGCGCCGCTCCCGGCGTTGACGCGCCTGCCCGTTGCGTCGGGATACGGTGGCGGCCAGCATGCCGATCATGGTCACCAGCATCACCACCGAGCCGAGGAGCGCGAAGATCAGGTTGGAGCGCAGCAGCGTCATCATCAGCATGGATGAGCCCGCGCCGGCCAGGGGCAGCATCATCTGGAACGGAAAGCCCTGCCCAGCGCCGGTATCGGCCAGCTGTGGCGGCGCAGGTACGACGGTCGGCTCGGGCAGTTCCAGCGGGCGGTGCAGACGTCCGGGGCGGTGGACGGTGCGGATCATGCCTCACCTCGTACGCTCTTCGCGGCCGCATCCACGGTGCGGGCGGCCAGGGCGGCGACCGCGACGGCGGTGCGACGCCGCAGGGGCGTGGGGCCGGGCCGCCGCAGCGCGGGGTCGTAGGGGACCAGCGTCTCGTCCGGGCCCAGGCGTGGGATGAGCGGATGTCCGGGCGCGGTGGCGACGACGGCGTGCAGCACTGCCGGGAAGCGGCGAGTCGAGGCGGGGGTAGCGCCGGACCGGCCGTCCGCGGCGCCGGCTTCAGTGCTCATCGCACCGGCCAGGCGGTCTGTCAGGGACTCGTTGAGCTTCCTTACGAGTATGCGGCCGCGCTCGACCTCGCGTCGCCGCGCCGGGGTCACCAGCACTACGGCATGGTGCAGCGGGGCGATCTCGGCCAGCTCCGCTTGGGCCAGCGGGCCGAACTCGGTCAGGCAGGTGTCAAAGAAGTGCCCGAGATCGCGCCGCGCTCGATGCCACTGCGGCGGTAGACCAGCACCTGCAGGCTCCAGCCGTAGGCAGGAGGCCAGGCCGTCCGCTCCACAGCCCGCTGCGCCGCGCAGTGTCGGCCCGAGTTCCGCCGGGGGCACCGCGGTGGGAATGGAGTCCTCCAGTGGCCAGCGACGGGAGAAGGGCAGGCGATCGGCGGCAGTGTCGGTGCCGGGAGAGGCGGACAGCAGTAGCGCCGGGGCGCGCCTGGCGCGGGTCATCGTCCCGATCAGTTGCAGGGCCACCGTGGTTGTCCCACAGGCCGACGCGGTGGGAACTACGGCGATACGGCAGGTCAGCGGCAGCGGCTGCACCAGTGCCTGGTGTGTCTGCGCGGCAGTACGGCGCCAGGCGGCTGCGCCAGTCAGGGTCAGGGCGCACAGGTCGAGTGGGCGGCGCAGGAGATCCAGGTGGCCGGCGTTGCGGCGGGCATATGCGCGGTCGAGGACGGGCATGGTCATGAGAACAGTCCCAAGAGGTGTGAGAAGAGTCCGTCGAGACCGCACAGCAGTGGCACCGTGGCGACGGTGGCCGCCGTCTCCACCCTGTCACCGAGGCGACGCAGGCGCACGCGGGTCTGATCGGCGCTCTGGTAGAGGGCGGCGGTCGCCAGCACCGCCACGGCGACGGCCAGCAGGCCGGCACGCTGCGGCAAGGGCAGCGACGAGGCCAGAATCAGCGGCGCCGGCAGGCAGGCGAGCCACAGGGCAATAACCTCCGCCCGCAGGGGGAAGGCGCGTGAGCGCAGCGCTGCGGCTACCACCACGGCTACGGCCAGCCAGCGCCCCCACGGATCGTCCTGCCGCGCCAGGTTCGCCGTCGCCCACGCCAGGGCGGCGGCTGCCACCAGACAGGAGACCAGTAGCGAGTCGTGAGCGGCGGTCAGGGAGCGGCGTGCCCGGTCGCGCGGTGGCAGAGCCCCGGTCAAGGCGGTGTCATCCAGCCTGGCCGCCCCGGAGACCACCAGCGCGATCCACGGCAGCGAGCCCGCGAGTATCAGTGCAAGTACCGCCAGAATTCCGTAGGCGAGCTTGGAGGTGGGAGACAGGTCGGCTATAAGCACCCAGACACCTTCGATGCCGAGCCCGACGGCGGCGCCGGTGCTCCAGCCGATGTGTCTGAAAGCCAGGCCCATGGCGGCTGTCACCAACAGGATCAGGGCCAGGGCTGCGAGCACTCCGGCTTCGGTTCCGATCCTTGCCAGGGTGAGGCTCTGCGCCGCCAGCAGCCCTAGCAGCAGGCATAGGCCCAGGACGTGGACGCCCGACGGACCGGTACCGCTGCGCCGGAGTGCGGCAATGGCGAAGAGCAGGCCCAGTCCCGTCAGCGCCACCCAGGTGTGCGCCGTCGGCGACAGCGCTTGAAGCTGGGGCCAGGTGGCGAGCGCGGTTAGAACGCCGATGAGGATGCCGGCTCCGAGTGGCCGGTCCGTGCGTCGCCACCTACCGGGATGCGCCTCGGTGAGATCCGCCATGGCCTCGCTCAGGTCGGACACTCGTGCGGGTGGTGGGATCTCGTCGTCGGCCACAACGCGCAGGACCTCGCCGTCCAGGACCTCCTGGGTGACCAGGTCCAACTCGGGGTCCACCAGGCGGCCGTCGGCACGCACCAGGTGCGTCGCCAGTGGGGTGCTGGAGTGGCTGGACTGGGAACCCAGGAGGGATAGCAGTGTCGGCATCTGCGCGCCGACCGGCTCGGTGGAGGGCAGCACCAACTCGGCCCGTGACCGATCTGCCACGAGGGTGATGCGGGTGTAGGGGATCATTGCTCTGCTTCCTGGGTTGGCTGCGCCGCCGCATCCGTTGGTTCAGGGGACGGCGCTACGGTGGCGCTGTCGGTGGAGGTACTTCCGCCCGAGGTATTGCGGATCGAGTCCAGGTGCGTGGAAATGTAGGAGTAGCCCACACAGCCGCTGCACGCTAGGGCGGCGACCACGAGTGACGCGATCAGACGGGGTGCCTGAGCCCGGCTCCTTCCCGGCCTGCGGCCACGTTCCAGGGCGTCGCGCAGGCGTGCATGATGCACACGCGCGGAATCGAGGACTGCCTGCTCGTTCTCACGCGGCATGGGCGCTCCTCCGGCAGTCGGCAACCTCGCGGGCGGTTTCGGTCAGATCGGCCCCGATCGGCGCAGCAGTGACTCTCATCCGACCATCCTCTCGGGGCCAGGAGCCTGGGTGTCCGGGAAATCCAGTGCCTGCCGGGCGCGGGCACGCTCCTGCTCCCGCTCCCGGGCCCGCAACTCCTTGCGGGTCATGCGGGGCGGTGCGGGGGCCTGTGGCGCGGCCGCGGCGGCCGGCTGCTGAGCGGGCTCGGGCGGCGGTGGGGGCGGGGGCGCCTGCGGTGGTACGGAGGGCGGCAGCAGCAGGGAGGCTAGCGGGGGAGTCTGCGCCGAGGGGGACTGCGCCGGCACCGCACGGAGCGTAGGTGGTGATTCGGGTGGAAGGGCTGCGGTCGTGGGAGCCTGTTCCGGCTGCGGCTGCGGCTGCGGCTGCGACTGGACCGGCTGCTGCGAGGGCGACGATGCCGCTGCCAGCTGCTGTGCGCGGGCGGCGAGCTCGGCGGCCTCAGCGAGTTCGTCCAGTTCATCCAGCGTCACCCGAGATGGATCGGGACCGTTGTGGATGTCTAGCACGGTGGCTCCGGCGGCCGACCCGAGACGCAGCAGTGGCAGCAGGGCGCGGGCCGTGCCGGTGGGTAGCCCGGCATCGGCGTCGACGGTGAGCAGGCCCAGTATCAGGCCGCCGACGGCTCTGCCATACAGGCAATGGCCAACCAGCTGGGCCAGGAGCAGGCCCAGAGCCGCCAGTACGAGCAGCAGCCTGACCAGTGCCGGGCCCGACAGCAACATGCAGAGCACCAGCGGTACAGCCGCAATGGCGAGGTCGATCCCAGCGCTTGCCGCAATCATCTGCCGGGATGCCGCGCGGCAACCGACGGGGAGCGCTGGGCTCACTGAGTATGAGGCCTGTGAGGTCAAGGCATGCCTCCTTCACCTGGGCAGGGTGGTGTCAGGTGAAGGGGTTCTTCACCGCCGAATGACAATCGCGTTTGGGTTACGAGTATGGCACGAATGCGCCTGTGTTCGTATGTGGGATTGCAGGCATTACGTGCGGCAGGCGGTGTGGAAGACGGGCTCTTCGCGTTTGAGGGTTTGGTGGGTGGATCGGCGGCGCTTCGCCGAGTGATGGACGGCGCGCGCGTTCCGGCGGTGCGACGGGTGGGGAGCGTGGTGTGATCCTCAGCCCAGAACCGGACACGAAGGCTGAAGCAAGTCAGAAGAGGCGGGCATCAGGCCTTGGCCAGTGCCATATCGCCGGGGCGGATCCAGCCGCGGGCGCGCATGAACTCGCTGATGGCCAGAGTCAGCAGTGCCGGGGCCGCGAACTGGAATAGCACGATCGTGGCCACCAACTGCGCCGTGGGCATGGCGCCGCTCATGGTCTGCCAGGTCATGATCTGACCAACCAGGCCCGCCGAGCCCATGCCCGAGCCGACGGCGTTGGACTCCATGTGCAGCACGACGGTCGCCACCGGTCCGAGCAGCGCCGATGCCAGCGTGGGCGGCACCCAGATGAGTGGTCGGCGCAGGATGTTCGGCATTTGCAGCATGGAGGTGCCCAGGCCCTGCGCCAGCAGCCCGGACCAGCGATTCTCCCGGAAGGAGGCGACGGCGAAGCCCACCATCTGGGTGGTGCAGCCGATGGTCGCGGCGCCTGCGGCGATGCCGGACAGGCCCAGGATCACGCCGAGTGCCGCCGAGGAGATCGGCAGGGTCAGCACCATCCCCATGATGACGGCGACGATCACGCCCATCAGCAGCGGCTGCCGCTCGGTGCCCCAGTTGACCAGCTGTCCCAGCGCCGTCATCGCCGAGGAGATGGGCGGGCCGACCAACAGTCCGACGCCACCGCCCGCGAGGATCGTGGTCAGCGGGGTCACCAGGATGTCCACCGGCGTCCTGCCGGAGACCAGGCGGCCGGCCTCGACGGCCACACAGGCCGCCACGAAGGCGCCCAGCGGCTCACCCGGGCCGCGCAGCAGCAGTGCGGTGCCGACGTCGTCGTTCAGTATGGCGCTGCCGGACAGCAGGCCGGAGGCCTGGGCGCCGATCTGCCCGACGGCGGCCGCGGAGATGACGACGAAGGTGTCGGCCCCCAGCCGGCGGGCGGTACCCAGGCCAATGCCGGCGCCGGTGATCGAGGAGGCCACCCGCCCCATCAACACAATGAAGTCGCCGACCGTCCCGGGGGCGAAGGCCCCGAGCTGGGTGAGGATCGTGCCGATGATCAGCGTGGCGAACAGGCCGTGCGCCATACCGGTCAAGCCCTCGATGAAGAACCGGTTGCCGAAGGCGCGCAGCCGGTCCAGCGGGCCGTGCGGCTCGGCGGGGGAGGCGACGTCTTTGGCGGGGATGTTGGCTGCGTTGTTGGTGGGGGCCTTGGGCTTGGAGGATGTGGACATGGGAGCCTCCCATGGACGACGGGGGCGACGGCCTGCGCCCGCGCTGGGTGTCAAGACACTAAAAGGATAGTCGGGACCCGTCAGGTGTCATGACACAAGTGGGGTGAGCTGCCTCTCCCTTACGCGTGGACCGCGGTGCGGGGCCAGGCCATGCGGCGCCGTCGGCCGCCTCTCCCTTACGCGTGGACCGCGGTGCGGGTCCGGGCCGACAGGTGGGGAAACTGATGCTCCGAAAACGGCACAAACGTCCCGGGTGCTGTGTGGTCTGACCTCGTGGAACCGCACGATTTCAACGATCCGTTGCCGCAGGGCAGGGGCTGCGCCGATCGTTCATGCCGGATTCGGACATTCGTCCTCCGGAGGCAGCGGGCGTCAGCGCAGAATGCCGAGTTTGCTCAGTCGCGACTCGATGGTGTTCAGCTGCGCCTCCGAGTCGGCCTCAACCGTGTGGGCGTGCCAGCCGTTGGTCAGCTCGGACAGGGTGGAGGACTCGGTCATGCGCTCAAGAAAGAGGTCCAGCTCGGTGTGGTTGTGTATGAGCAGGTCCACCGTGATCTGGCCGTACAGGCGGTGCTCGATGATCGTGTCCAGGGCGGTGCCGCCGGCGTCGATGATCGCGGCCAGCTCGGCGGCCACCTGGTCGCGACCGTGCTGGACGTGGAAGACGCGGCGTGGCCGCGAACTGGGGCGGGCCAGGACATAGCCGCGGTTGGTGGCGCGGATGGCGTGGCCGGCGGCCCGCAGCAGGGCGACGTCACCCACGACGATCTGCCGGGAGGCGCCGAGTTGCTCGCCCAGCCATGCCGCGGCCAGCGGGGTGTCGGCCTCCTGCAGGCGGTCCAGGATCGCCTGTCGGCGCTCGGATGCGTCCATTTCGCGGTCCTCTCGATGCTCCTCTTGCTGCCCCACGGCGGGCTTGTTGCCGCGCGGCCGGCCCCTGTGAGCCGCCTCATGGGAACGTAGCACGGTTGCCATGGTCGACGGAACGGGTAGTGCTCGCGTGATTGGCGGTGCGACACGCCCGGGGCGTGGTGATTCGGGCGGCATTTTTCACCAGTTTGTCCCCAGCCTGGGGACCGGCGGAGTGGTGGTGCGGCTGTAGGCCTGTGGAGACGGTGAGGGTAAGCGGTCGGAATTCATGTCAGACCCCCGCGAGACCATGGCGAAGCCGATCCGGGGTGGTCGGGCGACGGCGTCGTGCCGACCACCCCGGGACTGTCGATGCGGGCGGGCGGTGCCGGCTCCACAGGGCGTCCACAGCGATCGGCGCACCGTCCACAGGCCGAAGGGACTCTATGCACAACGACACGCCAGACACATCATCTTGGGGTGGTGGCGCGCTCCGACCCCTAGGGGTAGTGTTTTGAACAGCAGGGGGGCGCTTGCCCTCCCGAGAACTACATGCGTGTGATTACGTGCCGGTAAGTCCCCGTTCGTGGGGTTCCGAATCGGCCGCACGCACCGCAACCGTCCGACCATCCACCTAACGCCAGGAAGTGACTGACATGGCGATCACCGTCTACTCCAAGCCCAACTGCGTCCAGTGCGCCGCGACCTACCGCGCCCTGGACAAGGCCGGCCTGTCCTACGAGACGGTCGACATCACCCTGGACGCCGAGGCGCTCGACCAGGTCCGCTCCCTCGGCTACGCGCAGGCTCCCGTGGTCATGGCCGGCGGTGAGCACTGGTCCGGCTTCCGCCCGGACAAGATCAAGGCTCTCGCCTCCGTCGCCGCCGAGGCCGCCGCCATCTGAACGGGGGCAGGCGTCCGTGAACGACCGCCCCCTCCTGGTCTACTTCTCCTCCACCTCGGAGAACACCCGCCGCTTCGTCGAGCGGCTCGGCTACCCCAGCGCACGCATTCCGCTGCGCTCGGGGGATCAGCCGCTGAGCGTTGACGAGGAGTACATCCTCGTCGTGCCCACCTACGGCGGTGGCGCCATCAAGGGCGCCGTGCCCAAGCAGGTCATCAAGTTCCTCAACGACCCGCACAACCGGTCGCTGTGCCGCGGCGTTATTGCCTCGGGCAACACCAACTTCGGCGAGGCCTACGGCATCGCCGGCGACATCATCGCCAGCAAGCTCGACGTCCCCTTCCTGTACCGGTATGAGCTGCTCGGCACCCCTACCGACGTCGAACGCGTCAAAGAAGGATTGGACAAGTTTTGGCAGAAACGCTGACGGCCCCCGCGAGCACCGCACCGAAGACCACGGTCTCCCCGGACCTCGACTACCACGCCCTGAACGCCAAGCTGAACCTGTACGACGCGAACGGCATGATCCAGTTCGACGCCGACCGCGAGGCCACGCGCCAGTACTTCCTCCAGCACGTCAACGACAACACCGTCACCTTCCCGTCGCTGGAGGAGAAGCTGGACTACCTGGTGCGGGAGGGCTACTACGAGCAGGAGGTGCTGGACCGCTACCGCCCCGAGTTCGTCAAGTCCGCCTTCGAGGCCGCCTACGCCTACGACTACCGCTTCGAAACCTTCCTGGGCGCCTTCAAGTACTACACCTCCTACACGCTCAAGACCTTCGACGGCAAGCGCTACCTGGAGCGCTTCGAGGACCGCGTCACCATGGTCGCCCTGGCGCTGGGCGACGGCGATGAGTCGCTCGCGTTGGACCTGATCGACGAGATGATGTCGGGCCGCTTCCAGCCGGCCACCCCCACCTTCCTCAACGAGGGCAAGGCCCAGCGCGGCGAGCCCGTCTCCTGTTTCCTGGTGCGCATCGAGGACAACATGGAGTCGATCTCCCGCGGCATCAACTCCGCCCTGCAGCTGTCCAAGCGCGGCGGCGGCGTGGCCCTGCTGCTGAGCAACCTGCGAGAGATGGGCGCCCCCATCAAGCGCATCGAGAACCAGTCCAGCGGCGTCATCCCGGTGATGAAGCTGCTGGAGGACTCCTTCTCCTACGCCAACCAGCTGGGTGCGCGCCAGGGCGCCGGCGCCGTCTACCTGCACGCCCACCACCCGGACATCATGCGGTTCCTGGACACCAAGCGGGAGAACGCGGATGAGAAGATCCGCATCAAGACCCTCTCGCTCGGCGTCGTCATCCCGGACATCACCTTCGAGCTGGCCCGGGCGAACGAGGACATGTACCTGTTCAGCCCCTACGACGTCGAGCGCGTCTACGGGTTGCCCTTCGCGGATATCAACGTCACCGAGAAGTACCGCGAAATGGTGGCCGACGAGCGCATTCGCAAGGACAAGATCAACGCCCGCCAGTTCTTCCAGACGTTGGCGGAGATCCAGTTCGAGTCCGGCTACCCCTACGTCATGTTCGAGGACACGGTCAACCGGGCCAACCCGATCAAGGGCAAGGTGGTCATGTCGAACCTGTGCTCGGAGATCCTGCAGGTCTCTGAGCCCAGCGTGCTCAACGAGGACCTGTCCTACGCGCACGTCGGCAAGGACATCTCCTGCAACCTGGGCTCCCTGAACATCGCCAAGACCATGGACTCCCCGGACTTCGCGCGCTCCATCCGCACCGCCGTGCGCGGGCTGACGGCCGTCTCCGACCAGACCGAATTGGAGTCCGTCCCGTCGATCAACCGCGGCAACCACGAGTCCCACGCGATCGGCCTGGGCCAGATGAACCTGCACGGCTACCTGGCGCGCGAGCACATCCACTACGGCTCCGAGGAGGGCCTGGACTTCACCAACGTCTACTTCGCCTCCGTGCTGTTCGCGGCGCTGACCGCCTCGCACGAGCTGGCCGTGGAGCGGGGGGAGACCTTCGTCGGCTTCGAGGACTCCAAGTACGCGTCCGGTGAGTTCTTCGACAAGTACCTGAGCCAGGACTTCGTCCCGGTCACCGAGCACGTACGCGAGCTATTCGCGAAGTCCTCGGTGCACGTGCCCACGCGCGCGGACTGGGCGGAACTGGCGGAGAAGATCAAGCGAGACGGCATCTACAACCGCAACCTCCAGGCGGTGCCCCCCACCGGATCCATCTCCTACATCAACCACTCCACCTCCTCGATCCACCCGATCGTCGCCAAGATCGAGATCCGCAAGGAGGGCAAGATCGGGCGCGTCTACTACCCGGCGCCCTATATGACCAACGACAACCTCGAGTACTACGAGGACGCCTACGAGATCGGCCCCGAGAAGATCATCGACACCTATGCCGCCGCCACTCAGCACGTGGACCAGGGGCTGAGCCTGACGCTGTTCTTCCCGGACACCGCCACCACCCGCGACGTGAACAAGGCGCAGATCTACGCCTGGCGCAAGGGCATCAAGTCGCTGTACTACATCCGCCTGCGCCAGGCCGCGCTCACCGGAACCGAGGTGGAGGGCTGCGTCTCCTGCATGCTGTGACACTGCGTGGCTAAGGAACTTAGGGCGGTGAGCAAAGGCGATTGGGATCTGTCGCGTCCCTACCGCGTGTTCGTCGACGAGTCTGAGGTCCGGGGCTACTCGATTACCGCGGTGTACTTGCGACCGTCTGATGCGCATCGGATCCGAAAGACACTTCGGAATCATCTTCGCTCCGGACAGCGCTCCATTCACTTCACCAAGGAGCGTGATGAGGTACGCCGCGCGGTAATCGACGACGTCGTGGCGATGCCCATCAAGGTTGAGGTGTACCGGAGTTCGGCGAAACCGAGGATTGCGAGGCCAAGATGCTTACGCGCCTTGGCTGAGGCGTTGCGTGATGGCGCTTGCCAACAGCTCGTGCTTGATCGGAACGACTCTGTTATGCAGTCTGATCGACGCGTGCTGCATGAAGCGTTCGGCTCTGGTTGGGACGGAACCTACGACCATCTGCATGATCACGAAGAGCCTCTGCTCTGGCTGGCCGATGCTGTCAGCTGGTGCTGGAACAGGGGCGGGCAGTGGCGGGCCGCCTTGTCTAACGTCAGGCTTGACGTCATTGATCTGGGAAGCTGATACGCGAAACCCGGCTCGCCCACCGTCCGGAAGGCTGCCGGGTTCACTTCGCAGGGCTATTGCCCTGAGCGACCACCAGCTTACTTCGTCAGCGTCTACGGTGCCAGCGTCAGTTTCCCGGCAGGGCTAATCGTCGGCACCGAGGTGGAGGGCTGCGTCTCCTGCATGCTGTGACGTGCGAGTCGGTCGGACGCTCACGTGGCCAGGGGCAGGTGTCGAGTCAGGAAGCGCCTCGCCAGGTTGGTTGGGTGGTGGCCCCCTGAGTCCTGACAGTTTAGTGCCCTGCGGCGTTCAGGTTGTTGAGGATTTGCTGTGCGGTCTGGGTGGTCTGGGGCTGGGCGGTTATTTGGTGTCCGTTGATGGTGATTGTGACTTCCTGAAGTGGCTTCAGTTCGCGGACGAGCCGCTTGATGCTCACACCGGTGGCTTGTTGTAGGTGGCGGGCGACGGCCAGGGATGCCATCACCACGGTGAGATGGGCCTGGATGGCGTCGTGGGTGTGGTGGAAGACGGGCCTGGCCCGCAGGTCGTGCTTGCTCATGCGGAATGACTGCTCCACGTGCCACAGCTCGTGGTAGGAGGCGATCACTTCACTGGCGGGCATCACCGTGGCGGGGATATTGCTGACGTAGCCCTTCAGTCCCGCGAGCCGCTTAGCGCGAGCCAGAGCCTTCTCGTCGAGCACCTGGTCGCCCTTACGGGTGGTGACGAAGCGGGTGCCCTTGGGGCGCCTGTGGCCGGCGACCACCGCCCGCGCCCGGTTCTCCTGCGCGGTCAGGGTCTTGTTGTCCCGAGCGAACCGGCGCGCGCTATAGGCCCAGATCGCCCGCCACGAGCCCGGGAACTCCACTGGGCTCCAGACGGGCTCATCACGCGTCTTGTCGTCCCTCTCGGTCGAGCGCGTGCCTCGACGTGGGGTGATCGTATCGATCACCTGCCCGTCGGCCAGGGCGTCCCCGTGCCAGCGGAAATGGGCGGCCAGGTCCGCCGGCGCCTTGGTCATACGGGACCCGACGATGAACCCCAAGCCGGCCTGGTCGAGCGCTTCGAGGTTGGCCGCGGAGAGCATGCCGGCATCGGCCACCACCACCAGGTGCTCAATGTTGGAAGCCTTCCGGAACTCCTCGACCATGGGGATCAACGTGCTGGTCTCGGCCTTGTTGCCCTCCCAGCAGCCGATCTGTAGGGGGAAGCCGGCCCTATCCACCAGCAGCCCCACGATGACCTGCGGGTCGACCCGCCTCTCCTTGGAGTACCCCACCCGCCGCAGGGAGTCCTCCTTCTCGACCTCGAAGTACAAGGTGGTCACGTCGTATAGGCACAGGGACAGGTCCCCGCCGGCACTCACGTGCCGCAGGCAGGCGGCCTGAATACGGGAGCGGTAGTCGCCAGTAATGCAGCGGGCCAGGGACCGGAACAAGGAGCGTGGGGTTAGGGCATCAATTCCGAGTTCTCCCAGCACGGCGGGGACCTGCTCCTTACTGGTGGGCTCGACCAGACGGGCCAGCACCATCTGCATAAACCCCTCATCCCCACCCACCGCTTCATCCAGCCCCAGGGCCTCATACGCACCACACAGCACGTCCCACAGCAGGGCAGAGCGCTGCCCGACGACTACCGCCGGGGCGGCCTGGCGGGCAGCCTGAGGTGTCAGGCCGGCCAGGTCCAGCACCCCCTGGCCTCCCCGGATCTTCTCCCGCCCAGCCTGAATCAGGGCCGCCAGCTCCGCCTCATCGTGGGCCGAGCCCAGGTGCTCCACAACCCGGCGCACACCGTGCTCCTTAGCCACGATCTGCACAGCCGTAGCCCCCGACGCGGTACGCACCTTACGAACATACGGGCTCACACACCATCACTCTACCGCCACCGGATTAGTGCCCCACAACCACCAACCCAACCACACCACACCAACGAAAAACCCCAATCACCCCAGCGACCTGTCAGGAGTCAGGTCTAACGTCAGGCTTGACGTCATTGATCTGGGAAGCTGATACGCGAAACCCGGCTCGCCCACCGTCCGGAAGGCTGCCGGGTTCACTTCGCAGGGCTATTGCCCTGAGCGACCACCAGCTTACTTCGTCAGCGTCTACGGTGCCAGCGTCAGTTTCCCGGCAGGGCTAATCGTCGGCACCGAGGTGGAGGGCTGCGTCTCCTGCATGCTGTGACGTGCGAGTCGGTCGGACGCTCACGTGGCCAGGGGCAGGTGTCGAGTCAGGAAGCGCCTCGCCAGGTTGGTTGGGTGGTGGCCCGATGCCGGTTGGTCTCGGGGTTTCATCGTCGTTGCCGACGTTCTCCGGCGGCCGATCTCGGCGCCGGAGCCCGGCGATGAGATGTGCTGCCCGCTGGCGGCCAGCGGGTGAAGGTCCGGTGCTTCGTGTTGGCCGACGGGTCGAGCCGGAGCTGCGGGTTTGCACGCAAGGGCCGTCTGGGCGCACCCGCCCAAATCCCGGTTTCCCTTGGAAATACGCGGAATCTACCTCTGGGGCAGAATCCGGTGATATCACTCCAGTGTGCAACGGGGCCCGCGTTGCACACTGGAGCACCGTCATGACACCCGGATCGGGAGCCTGATCCGCGTAATCACGCGGATTCGGCCCCGGCGCTCGCTCCTGAAGTGTGCGGACCCACCGCGCCAGCGCGCGCAGCACCACCCAGCGGGTGCTCCGGCCACGCCAACCACCGACTCCAGCACCCGCACCACACCCCCCAAACCGGAAGAGCCCGAAAAGTGCGCATGGGTCCGGCCCACACAATACGAAATACGACCTTGGGGTGCGTTCCACGACCCTGGGGTGGTCGTAAAACGCACCCCAAGGTCGTAAAACGTCACGGAGGTCGTTGAGGCTCCCACCACGGTCGTGCAGCACGCCGCCTGGGTCAACTACGGTGATGCGATTAATTCGGGCTTGGTCGCATTGCAGCGCGTCAGCAGCATGTGCCGTGGCGTCGGTGGGCACGAGCAGGAGCGGGGTGCGACCGTACGAGGGAGACGGGGACGTCCCACGTGTTGCCGGGTGACGTTGGCACGTCTCTCAGGGCACAGGGGCTAGTCGCCGACAGCGGCTTGTGCGCGCAGCTGGCGGACCGTGGCCAGCGGGTCCTCGCCCTCGGGGAAGCCGCGCAGGCGCCAGTACATGGCGAGCACCGAACCGGTGATCGTGTGCCAGAAGGTCGCCACGGCGCACGGCGCCGCCACCGCGGCGCTGAGGTAGGTGGCGGCGAGCGTGGAGCCGAGCCCGGCGTTCTGCAGGCCGGTCTCGATGGAGATGGTGCGCCGGTCACGGCGGGAAACCCCGATGAGCCGTGCCACCGCGTAGCCCAGGCCATAGCCGATGGCGTTCTCGACGGCGATCGCAACGAACATCAGCAGTCCGGCAGTGGCGATCAGCGCCTGGCTGCGGGAGACCACCGCGGCCACCACCCCGGCGATGGCGATCACCGACACCCACGGCATGATCGGCTGAACCCGCGCGACCTGCCGGTGGGCGAACATGTTCAGCAGCAGCCCGGCCCCCACCGGCAGCAGCACGATCTGCACAATGGACAGCGCCATCGACCCCGCGGGTACCTCCATGTAAGTACCCGCCAGCCACAGGGTGAGCAGCGGGGTGACGACGGGGGAGAGCATGGTGGACAGTGCGGTCATGGATACGCTCAAGGCCGTGTTGCCCTTGGCCAGGAAACTGCACACATTCGACGTCGTGCCGCCCGGCACGCAGCCGATGAGGATGATGCCCACCTTGAGTTCATCCGGCAGCGGGACCAGGTGCGCCACGGTCCAGCCCACCAGTGGCATGACCGAGAACTGTGAGAGCACGCCGACCACCACCGGCACCGGGTGCCGGGCGATCATGGTGAAGTCCGGCACCGACAGGGTCATGCCCATGCCCAGCATGGTCACTGCCAGCAGCGGCGTCATGTAGTTGGACAGCGGCACGAAGGTGTCGGGGAGGAAGAAAGCCGCGAGGAAGGCCGCGAACATAATCAGGGGGAAGACGGCGACCGCAATCCGGGCGCTGCGCTCCTGGCGCGCATCCTCGACGGCGGCGCGCCGGGCCTCGGTGCGCTCGGCGGCTGCGCGGTCGGCCTCGTTTCCACCTCCCCGGCGGGGGGCGAGCTGGTCGGTGGCGGGCGGCGCGGGCCGCGTGCCGGCGTCATTGGCAGAGGGAGTCATGGGATCCTCGGAAGGCGAGATGCGGGGTGGGTGTCCGCCTTCACGGTAGGCCCCGCCGGGCCCCGACGGCGCCGCAGTCCAACCGGTGGACGTGCCCCGCGCGGTGGCTCAGTGTCGGCGCGCTTTTGCAGCCCGTGCGGCGCGCTTCGCACGGCGGCGCTGCCCGTGTGCGTCGCTTTACGCCTTGATGCCCCGCCTCGCGCCCTGCCGACAGGCCCGTCGTCCGCGCATAGCCTTACCCCATGCGAGCGCAACGCATCACCGACTCCATCGCCTATCACGCCGAAGGACCCTGCTGGTGGGAGGCCACCGGCCGACTCCGCTTCGTGGACATGCTCGCCGGCGCCGTCGTCGAACTGGACGAGGCCGCCCCGGGCGGGCGCCGCCGTCTACCCGTCGGTTCCGCCGTCGCCTCGGTGATCCGGCCCCGCGTCGGCGGCGGCGCAATCGTCGCCACGGAGCACGGGATCTCCCTGTCCCGCCGCGAGGATCTGGCCGACCTCGCCCCCGCGGTCACGCTGTTCGCCGACCCAGCCGTGCGCACTAACGAGGGCGGCTGCGACCCCGCCGGCCGCTTCTGGATCGGCACCATGCCGTATGCGAAGACGCCCGGCGACGCCACCATGTACCGGTGGGACGGCCCGGGCGCCACCCCCGTCCGCGCCTGGGGTGACGCCACCATTTGCAACGGACTCGGCTTCTCCCCCGACGGCGGCACCGCCTACTGGACGGACACGCCTACCGGCACCGTCGTCACCATGGACTACCGGCCCGAAGACGCCGACCGCGGTGGCCTGACCGCCCCGCGCCCCTTCGTGTCTATCGACCCCGCCGCCGGACACCCGGACGGCCTCTGTGTGGACGCCGACGGCGGGGTGTGGGTCGCTCTGAACGGTGGTGCGGCCGTGCACCGTTACGCCCCCGACGGTGCCCTGGACGCCGTCGTCGAGCTCCCGGTGCGGCAAGTGACCGCCTGCACCTTCGGCGGTGACGACTACGCGACCCTGTTCATCACCACCTCCCGCGAGGACCTGCCCGACGACGTCGAGCCGGCCGCCGGGTCGATCTTCGCCGTCGCGCCGGGCGTGCGCGGACTGGCGCCCCTGCCCTTCGGAAGGTAGAGCAGGGGCGCGCTCGCCGCGGGCGGCACAGGGCGTGAGTCGGCCGTCGGCCGGGCTTCAGCCCTTGCGGTGGAAGCGTTCCTTGAGGCGTGCGATGCGCTCGTCCCAGTTCTCCCTGCGCTCCTGGCGCCGCTCCTCGCGCATCACCCGCGTCGCCTCGCGGTGGGCGGCCCTGGCTGCCTCCTGCGCGGCCTCCAGCTCCGCCAGTACCTCCTCCGCGGGGCGCCGCACCACCACGCCGTCGAGCGGGGCGACCAGCCCGTCCAGCACCTCGGGCGCGTACTCGCGGGCCTCCGCGAAGATCGCCGTCGTGCCCGCGGGCAGGCGTGAGCTGAACTCCCCGATGGCGGTCTCGGCACGGTTGACCCGTTCGACGTCGACGAAGCCTCCCGCCAGGGCGCCGGCGCCCCAGCCCAACAGCATTCCCAGCGGCCCGCCCAGAATGCCGACGACCATGCCGATGAGCCCGCCGGAGAAGGCGCCATCACCGATGCGGGCGTCCTCTCCCTCGGCCAAATGCAGGTGCCCGTCCGGCTCCCGTTCGGCAATAATGGCCGCCGGTACGACGATTCTGTTCGCCTGCGCGGCCTGGCGGATGTCGCTGAGCGCCTCATATGCCTTACTGGACTCCGCGAAGGTCACCACGATGAAATTGTGCGCGGTCATGATGCTGACTCCTGCCTGGTAGTGGTTGGTGATCCCGCTGGGGGATCGTTGACGAGGAAAGTAAACAGCTCCGACCCCGCTAACTCACCGGGTTTTGAGCCCCGTTCAGGCAACTCGTATGGTTTTCCTGGCCGCGACTAAGAGCTGTTTGAGGCTACTGTCACGTGTTTTAATGTGTGCGATCAGAAAACGCCGGGTCGAAGCGGTGACTCATGGCGATTCAAGCAACCTATTGGCGGCCATTGGGGGAGTCGGCAGAAACTCCGCAGCCGACGTCGCAACAATTGCGAGCGTGGACCCATTGCTGCGCAACTGCCTGCTGGTAGTACTGTTCATCCTCGTCGGCGCCTGCTTCTCCGCCGCCGAGATGGCGCTGGTGTCTCTGCGGCCCACCCAGATCGAGGAGTTGGCCGGGCGGGGCGGCGCCGGGAGGACCGTTAAGCGGCTCACCGCCGACTCCAACCAGTTCCTGTCCGCCGTCCAGGTGGGTGTGACCATTGCCGGCTTCTTCTCCGCCTCCTTCGGGGCGGCGCAGATCGCGCCCGCGTTGGCACCCGCTCTGAGCGCATTAGGCGTCGGACGAGCGGCGGCCGCGTCTATCGCATTCGTCGTCGTCACGCTGCTGATCGCCTACCTGTCGGTGGTGGTAGGAGAGCTGGTGCCCAAGCGCATTGCCATGCAGTCGGCCCAGACCGTGGCGCTGCTGGCGGCCCGCCCGCTCGCGGCCATCACCACCGCGCTGCGGCCGGTGATCTGGCTGCTGGGCGTGTCCACGAACGCCCTGTTGCGGGGGTTGGGTTGCAACCCGGCCGCGCGGGAGGAGTCCGTCGGACTGGGGGAGCTGCGCGCCCTGGTGCAGGCCCAGGAGAGTCTCGGAGCCGAGGAGCGGCGCATGGTGCTGGACCTGCTGGAGGTGGGTGAGCGGACGGTGGCGGAAGCGATGACACCGCGCACCGAGGTTGAGTTCGTCGGTGCGAGCCTGTCCGTCGCGCAGGCGCGCGCCTCTCTGGCCGGGCTGGAGCACTCCCGCTACCCGGTGCGCCGGGGCCGGGATGACGACGACGTCGTCGGCTATGTGCACCTGCGGGACCTGATCGCGCCCGCCGACGATTCGCTGACCGTCGGCGCGCTGGCCCGAGAGCTCCTGCTGCTGCCGGCGAGCGTGCCCATGGTGTCCGCGCTCAGCCAGATGCGCGCGGCCCGCGCCCACATCGCCCTGGTGGTGGACGAGTACGGGGGCACGGACGGGATCGTCACCCTGGAAGACCTCGTGGAGGAGTTCGCCGGACAGATAGCCGACGAGTACGACCGCGAGGAGCCCGCCGTCGTACGCCGCGGTGATGCCGTTGTCATCGGCGGTCTGGCCACCCGTGCCGAGGTGGCCCGGGCGCTGGGGCGCGAACTGCCCGCCGGCCCCTTCGACACCCTCGGCGGCTTCATGATGCTCGAGCTGGGGCGGATGCCGCGCGCCGACGACGTCGTCGCCTGGGACGGTCTGCGCCTGCGGGTGGTGGCCATGGACGGCCGCCGTGTCGACCGGGTCGAGGTCGTCTCCGCGCGGAAGCGCCGAGACACCTGAGACGGGCCGGCCCGCGCGGGCGCCCGGGAGCCCCGCTCGACGTCGTCGTGGGGCGCGGCGGCTCAGTCGTTCAGCTTCCAGACGGCGCAGGACAGGGCCGTGGCGAAGGCGGTCCAGGCCGGGTACGGCGCCAGGGCGATGCCGCGCATCTTGCTGACCTTGGAGACGCGGCGAGTCAGATCCGCCGAGCTGGCGGCGAGCACCCCGGCCCAGGCGGCCGAGAGCATCGGTTGCTGGGCCCGGAAGAAGGCCCAACTCCAGCCACCGTTGAGTGCGAGGTTCGCGACCAGAGCCGTCAGGAAGCGCTTGGCCTCCTTGCTGGTGCCCGTGAGTTCCCCCGCCTCCCACAGATCGGCCAGGGTGAGCCCGGTGGTCAAGGCGATATCCGTGTACAGCGTGGTCCAGGCGATTGGGAAAGCCGCATTCGGTGGATTCCAGTCCGGCTTCTTGAGTTTCTTGTAGTACTTGCCGCCCGGGTCGGAGGCGGCGGTACCGACGGCGGCGGTCACCGCGACCAGTGCGGACGTGGTCAGCAGCGCCTTCATCTTGAAGTGGGTCATTGGAATGCTCCTCCTTCTGCGGCGGACGCCCGACGTTCCAGGCATCGCTGCGGCGAGGCTATTGACCCCGGATGGGGGTGGACTCGATGCGGGCGCACAAGTGGGCGGCAAGGCGCCGACCGCATACGGGGGAGCGTCTGGGGAATGGCTGAGGCGCGGCAGCGCCGGCTCAGGCGTCCACCGCTGCGGCGGGCTCCAGTCGCCAGATCTCATCGCAGCGGTGCGCGCAGGCCGTCACCAGGCGGGCGTTGGGCACGTCCACGGTGCGGACCCAGTGCGCGGCCTCAGCGGCACTGCGGCCGAAGCTCTGGTGCCGGGCCACCAGGCGACGCACCAGTTCCGCCTCGGGAACGTCGATGAGAACGAGCAGGTCGATCCGGGCGCGGATGTCCTCCCAGCCGCCGGAGTCCAGTGCCAGGTAGTTGCCCTCGGTGAGCACGACGCCCGGCCCGTGTACCAGCGTGCCCGCCGCCACCGGCTCGTGCAGGTCCCGCCGGTACACCGGAGCCAACACGTCCGCACAGGCGGGCGCGCGCACCCGGTCGAGGACCGACAGGTAGCCGGCGACGTCGAAGGTGTCCGGGGCGCCCTTGCGGCCGTGGCGATCGAGCGCATCCAGGACCGCGTTGGACATGTGGAACCCGTCCATGGGCACGATGCCCGCGAGCAGGCCACGCTCCCGTAGTCGCTCCTCCAGAGCTGCCATGAGCGTGGACTTGCCCGACCCGGGCGCCCCGGTCAGCCCGACTACGACGCGGCCGTCGCCGTCGCCGTCGCGGGCCGTGGCGCCGTCGTCGACGCCGTCGAGGCGGCCGGGGTGGTCGGCTGTGCTCCCGGCCGTGGCGCCGTGTAGGCGAGCGGCCAGACGTTCCACGAGGTCGGTGAGCAGTTGCTCGGAGGGGCCGGTGTGCATGATCGGCGAGGTGGGCATGGAGCGATTATCGGATACGAGGGCGCAGGACGTCGCGGTGTAGGCGTTCCACCTGAGCATTTTCGCGCGGATGAGGCAGGTGCCGGTTGGTCCAGGTGCGCAGAAGTCGCTCAAGCGCATATATGCGTGGCGGGCTCGGCTTCGAATGGAGCCGAGCCCGCCATCAGGCAGTCCCGTATAGGACTGCCGAGGTCGATTGCGTGGGTGTGATTGTCGGGTCAGGCCCGCCTGCGCGCAACCGTGGCTGAGATTCCAGCGAACAGGAGAACCGCGGCGACCATTGCAAGCGACGTGGTCCCTGCGCCGGTCTTGGCGAGCTTCGCACGCGGGGTCGTCTTCGCGGCCGGGGTGGACGGCTGGCCGGGTGAGGGCGCCGTAACTCCGGGCGTGGTTCCGGCGCTGGGTTCGGCGGTCGGTTCGACCGTGGGTTCGGTGGTGGGTTCCACGGTGGGTTCGGTGGTCGGTTCCACGGTGGGTTCGGTGGTCGGTTCGACCGTGGGTTCGCTGGACGGCTCCACGGTGGGTTCGGTGGTCGGCTCGGTGGTCGGTTCCACGGTGGGTTCGACCGTGGGCTCGGTGGTGGGTTCGACCGTGGGCTCGGTGGTCGGTTCCACCGTGGGTTCGGTGGTCGGCTCGGTGGTCGGTTCCACGGTGGGTTCGACCGTGGGTTCGGTGGTCGGTTCCACAGTGGGTTCGGTGGTGGGTTCCACAGTGGGTTCGGTTGTCGGCTCCACGGTGGGTTCGGTGGTGGGTTCGACCGTGGGCTCGGTGGTCGGTTCCACGGTGGGCTCAGTGGTCGGCTCGACGATCGGCTCATCCGGGAAGGCGTTGGTCGCCACGATCTTCACCGTCGCGGCCGCATCGATGGGGAATGTTAGCGACACCCCGTTCTCGATCGGCGTCGCCGTCGCCCCGTCCACCTCGTAAGAGACGCTCACGTCCTCGGGCAGGTTCTTCTCGACGATCTGGCAGGTGGCGGAGGACTTGGTCGTCACCGTCGTCGTGGTCTGCCCCGCCTGAATCGCCGGCATGTCAATGAAATCGGCGGACAGGCACTTGTAGGAGAACTGGTAGGAGGCGTCGGCCGGCGCCGCGGTTCCGGTCGTGACCTTCTCGATCGTGAAGGATGCCCGGTGGCCGGATCCGGTCCCGCCGCTGTTGGGCAACTCGACGCGCCCAACCACCGTGGCCGGCTCGCCATCCTCTGCCACCGAGATCGTGGCGGTGTTGACCAGCTCGTCCAGGTCGGCGACCTCCGGGCCGACAGCGGCACGCAGGTCGATCTGGAGCGATTCGTGAGCGGGCTGGTAGCGCCCGTCGGCCATGGGGCTGAAGACGATGCGCACGCCGCCGCCGGCGGTCTCCGTGCAGGACCAGCGGTTGGAGTCGATCTCGTGGTCGTAGACGACCTCCGTGTGCGGGTAGGGCGTGCGGTCGTAGATCTTCGCGCCGTCGCAGGTCATGGTGAGCCCTTCACCGCCGACGTCCTCAACGACCAGCGGTTCGTAAACGTCCTGCGCGGTGGTGCCGACGTAAATGCTCCAGCGAGAGCTGCTCATGTCGGCGTCGTACACGCCGGTCTTGCCGCTGGACTGGTCGACACCGGAAGGGCCGGGGCCCACATAGGTTCCGGGCAACTGGAAGCTCTGACCACAGGAGGTGAAGGTCAGCGTGTAGTCGCCGCCAGCCTCATCGACCTGGGAGCGGTCCCAGCCCAAGGTCACCCAGGCCGAGCCGGTGATGTCGCCGTAGGTGTCGGCATACTCGGACAGGACGAAGTTGAGCGTCTTGCCAGACCACGTGGCGCGTCCGACGACGACGCCGTCCGGTGCCGTCAGGTCGAAGCTGCTGGGGCCGCGGTTCTCCAACTCGGCCGGCAGGGTCAGCGTGAAGCTGTCCCCGGAGCTTGCGGTGGCGGGTGCGGTCCACGTCAGGTCGGCGCGCACCAGGCCGGAGGCGTCGGAGACGTAGGTTCCGTTGGTTACGTGGGTGCCGTCCCGCCAGGCGACGGAGGTGACGGAGCCGGCGCAGGTTTCCGCGGCTGCGGCTCTCGCTGGGGCGGCCTCATCGCTGATGTCGGCAGAAGCCACGGTCCCTGGGACGGAGAGAGCGAGCACCAGAGCCGCGGCGCAAGCGAATGAGCGTAACGCCTTCATTGCATTCCCTTCGATGAATCGGGGGATCTGTCATGGGAGACGGAACTCATCGAAGCACGGGATTAGTAACGCGTTTGCTAGCGACGAGTGGCGAAGAGCTGCCATGTCATGCGTGCGTCACTCGGATTGCCCTTGGCCGGGGGCGTCGTCCGTCTGCGGGAGCCACCCCAGTCGTACCGCCTGCATACCCAGCTGAAACCTGCTCTGCGCCCCCAGTAGATGATTCAGCTCAGCGACTCGCCGGGCCACTGTCCGCAGGCTCACTCCTAGCTGACGCGCAATCGCCTCGTCGGTCATCCCGGAGGCCAACATCCACACCAACTCACGATCCTGCAGCAGCGCGCTTTCGATGGCTGATACGCGCGGCATTGGAACGCCCCTCTGCCACAGGTGCTCGAACAGGTCGCCGAAGGTCTCGACCAGCTCACGTTCAGTGATGCGGGTGGTAACGATTTCGTTGCCGGACCCCTGACGCAGAATGAGCGCCGTCGTCTCGTCGGCGAGGAGCATGCGGAAGGGGAGTTTGTCGACGAAGCGGGCCTCCTCGCCCTGGCGGATGGATTTTGCGACGACCTTGAAGTAACTCGGATCGTGCAAGGAGGCCATTTCGTACAGCGCACGGTGTCGTACGCCGCGGCGTAGCGACTCCGGCTGCATGCTCGCCTGCTGTCCCGCGGAGGTCAGGTACGGTGAGCGATCCATCCCCCGGAACTCGCCGCGGGCGGTGGCGAAGAGCTGGTTGAACATGGCGATGGCCCGTTGCGGGGACCGGGTTGTTTCCACCGCGTGCCGACCACCCTGCTCGAGCAGGTCCAATTCCAGGGCGGCGGTCTCGGCGCGGCGGGCGTCCTCCCGGTATCGCTGCTCTAGGTCGCGTAATGCGCGGGCAGCTGAGCGCGGGTTCACCACCCCGTCGGCTACGGCGGCCAGGTCCGCTTCAATGAGCTCTGAGAGAGCGGGGTCCTCGGAGTCTGCGGCGCGGAGTTCGCCGTCCAGCAGCGATAGGTACAGGGACTCGGCGGCGTCGCTGATGCCGAGTCCGGCGAGTAAGCGGTGAGCCGCCCCGACCTCCGAATCGCTCATACGCGTGATGCTAGCGGTGAACATGGGGGCGTTGCTGGGAGCGAGCTCCATGGAATCGGGGCGGGGCCGGGCTTTGCACGACCTTGGGGTGCATTCCACGACCCTGGGGTGGTCGTGGAACGTACCCGAAGGTCGTAGAACGTCGCCGCGGGTCGTGGAGCGCGCCCTGGAACGAAGCTTCGGAGAGGCGCACATGAGTTGGATTAATGCTGCCGGCCTCACGGTTGCCCAAGGGTGGACGCTGGTCGTCCCGCCGCGGCTTTAAGCGCTGCTGCGTCTCTCCCCATTCACCCAGGCACTCAGGAGGCTCCATGACGGACTGGATCACCCCACCTACCGACGGCGGGGAGCGACTAGACGGCACCGGCCCGGCCCTGCTGACCGCCGACCGCGTACTGACCGGACGCCGCGGCGACGCCGTCGGCAGCCTCGAGGCCATCGGTGAGGACGACCCCGCCGGCGGCGCCGTCTTCATCGACGGCGCCCGTATTCGCGCCGTCGGACCCACCGCGGAGCTGACCGCCCGACTCGGTGAGCTGGCCGAAGCGGCCGGGACCACGCCCGCGCAGGTGCGCCGTGTCGACCTGCCCGGCGCCACCCTCATGCCCGGGCTCATCGAGACGCACGCCCACCTGCCCACCTCCGGCACGGACGTGGAGTACCCCGACTACGGGGAGCATGACGTCGCTCGGCTCGCGCTGAACGCCGCCCGCTCGGCCCGGGAGCTGCTGTCCCTCGGCGTCACCAGCGCGCAGAGCCTGGGCGCCCGCCACTACGTGGACGTCGCCCTGCGCGACGCCATCGACAACGGCGACCTGCGCGGGCCCCGCATCACCGCCGCCGGGCCACAGATCACCGTCACCGCAGGCCACGCCCACCACGCCGGGGGTGAAGTGGACGGCCTGGACGACATCCGCCACCAGGTGCGGCTCCACCACAAGCGGGGCGTCGACACCATCAAGGCGATGGCCACCGGCGGCTTCACCACCTCCGGCTCGGTGCCCTGGATGGCCCAGTTCAGCCAGGAGGAACTCACCGTCATGTTCGCCGACGCCCACCGCCTGGGCAAGTGGACCGCAGCCCACGCCCACGGAACCCAGGGCATCGAGCGGGCGGTGCGCGCCGGCGTCGACTACCTCGCCCACGCCTCCTTCATCAGCCCAGCCGCCCGCTCCGAACCCGACCCGCGGCTGGCCGACGAGATCGCCGCCGCCGGCGTCTACGTGGACTGCACCATCACCGCCGAACTGCCCCGGCTGATCGCCCGCGACGACGTCTTCGCCCCGCCCGCGCGCATGCTGTGGGAGCACGGCGTGAGAATCGTCGCCGGGCACGACGCCGGCATCCCCGGTGTTCCGAACCGCGGCTACGTCGGTGGCCTGGAGGCGCTGGAGTACGTCGGTCTGCCCCGGACGGAGGTGCTGCTCGCCGCCACCTCGCGGGCGGCCGCCGGCATCGGCCTGGCGGGCGTGACCGGCGTGCTCGCCCCCGACTTCGACGCCGACCTGATCGCCGTCGCCGGTGATCCACGCACCGGGCTGGGCGTCCTGCGCGACTTGCGACTGGTGGTCAGCCGGGGACGCGAGTTCATCCCCGACCGCATACCCGGGCTCGCACACCGCACCGACCTCGACGCCTTCACCGGGCCGGGCGCGGTGCTCGGCGCCTGGCGGAACCGGGACGTGCTGCGCGCCCGCCACCCGGAGGTCTGAGGCGTGTCCGCGTCCGTGCCGCCCGGGCGGGTGCCCGAACACTGGGGAGCCGGAGCCGCCGGTGCCCTGGACCGGCTGCGGGGTCGGAGGCGGTCTCGGGCACACTTTGGAGCCGCATGGTGCTGTCAACAGGTGCTGTGCTCGCGACAAGTGCGGCGTTTGGTTACGAGAAATGGTGGCGTAGAGATAGGCTCCTGGACAGGTTGGAACTCGGACGCGGGCTAGGGCGTGTTGCTCGGCAAAGAGCTTCCCTGCCGAGGTCATGAGGTTCCGGAAGGGAGGGCGGCGGTGCGCATGGCGTTGAGTCGCGTCCCCGGTATGACGGTCACCGACCTCATTCCGGTCAACGAGGATGATCCAGGGGGTTCCAACGACTCGCAGTGGGGACGGGCGCAGGTTTTGGTCAAGCACAACACGGTAGACAACCCCAACATTGTCGTCAACGAGTACATCGCCAACAGAATCGCGATTGCCCTGGGCATCCCCACGCCCCTCGGTGACCTCTGGTTCGACCCGTCGGCCGGCGAACCGGCATGGGTTGTCGCCGAGATCGGAGAGCCGGGAAACCACTTCCCGCCTCCGCAGGAGGCCGCGTTGCTCAGCATCCCTGAGGAGACGCGGGCCCTCATGGAGGCTTTTGATGCACTGATTTACAACACTGACCGTCACGAGGAGAACATCCTGGCCGACAACGATGGCCACGCCTGGGTCGTTGATCATGACGGGGCTCTTTTCGGCAACATCAAGGGCAACAGAGCGACAGGGCTGCTGAGTACCAAGGGTCGTTATGACTACGACCCGATGGGCTTCTGGGGGAAGCTGCCTGCGACGTCGGAAGCCAGGGAACGTGCCATCGCCCATATCCGAGCGGGCCTTGCGTTGTCGGCCATCGAGTCGCCCGTGTGGCACCTGTATAACCTCGGACTGCTGCGTGCACCCGAGCGTCAGGCTGTCATCGAGTCCTTGTCTGACCGTCGTGCCATGATTGGGTCTATAGTCCGACGGCGGCCCGGAGCTGCCGTTGGCAAGCAGGGCCTGCTCACCGATGAGGGAGGCGACTTTGAATGACTGAGCTGTACACCGTGAAACACCTGGCCGACCGCGTCGCCAACGAGCCGCGTAACGTCGGCGTCATCGCGACGACCGGTCACGACCCGAGCTCTCGTGTTGCCCTACGGTTCCTCGGGATCGACCTGGACGGCACCGCGGCGCGCAAACCGTTGCCGGGTGTCAGCAAGGATGTCTACATCAGCTGGGTTGACTACTTCCGTTCTAAGACGCGGTCCGGACGCTGGGAGGACATAGCCCGGGCGCATCGCCGTCGGCCACAGGACTTCTACCTGGAACATGCCCTCACCATCCTCGACAGTGACAACGTTGAGCGTCTGGCGGACGAGTACTTCCCCCGGCTGGTCCAGACGGCGGCGAAAAAACGGAGGTCGTCGGAGGTCATGCGTCAGCAGGTGGATGACGTCTTCCGTGAACTCGGCTTGGCTCCGGACAGGAACGTTCCTATTGAGGCGCATGTCAATGACAAGAATGTTCGCGTCTCGTTCGGATACGCCCTGTCGGGCGACAGGCCGGTACTCTTCGACGTGCTGCCGACTCACGGTCTAGGGGCGAATGGCCAGGCGTTCGCCTATCGGACGATGGTGGCGCAAAAGGCGGAGGTTAGTAAGGACTTCGCGGCATTCATCGACCTGGAGAATGTCTCCGACGAACAGGACCTGAGGGCAGTGGAGAGCGTAGCGACTGTCATCGATCCGGTCGGGGACTTTGCCGGGTCTGTGGAGACGGTTGCCGCACTGACTCGGGCGTGAGCGCATCCCGTTGGTCGTGGCTGGCGGTCGGAAGGCCGTAGCGGGGGCGGCCTGGCCGCGGCACAATCAGCGCCATGAATCGCCCCGTCCGCGACCTCAGTCGGCCCACCACGCCCTGCTCCGCCGTGCAGACACGCATGGCCGAGGAGACCGCCGCCCGGGCCGCCGTGGCCGGTCCCGCCCCCGCCCTGCCCGAGGACGTCGGTGCCGCGGCCGAGTTGCGCGCCGAATTGGGCGAGGTCGTCGACTCCCTTGCGCCGGAGCTCGTGGCCCTGTCCCAGGATCTGCACGCCCACCCCGAGGTGGGGCACGCCGAACACCACGCCGTCGCCGCCGTCGCCGAACTGCTGCGTGCCCACGGCATCATCCCGAGCCTGGGCGTGTACGGCATGGACACCGCCTTGCGCGCGGAAATCGGCGCCGACGCCGCAGCGCACGGGGAGCAGCGAGACTCCGAGGCGCCGCGGCCGCCCGGCGGCAGTCACCCCCACGCCCCGACCATGGCGATCCTGGCGGAGTACGACGCCCTGCCCGGCGTCGGCCACGGCTGCGGGCACAACGTCATGTGCGCCAACTCGGTGGGCGCCTTCCTCGCCCTGGCCGAACTCTCACGCCGTCGCCCCGGCGTCCTGCCCGGCCGCGTCATCCTGCAGACCACCCCGGCCGAGGAGTCCGACACCGCCAAGGAGATCCTCGCCCAGCGCGGCATGCTCGTCGGTGTCGACGCCGCCATCCAGACCCATTCCTACGCCCACGACCTGGCCGACCAGACCTGGCTGGGCGTGCGCCGCATGAGCGCCGTGTACACCGGCATCCCCTCCCACGCCTCCTCCCAGCCCTTCATGGGCCGCAACGCCCTGGACGCCGCCACCCTGGCGCTGACCGGCCTGGGGCTGCTGCGCCAGCAGATCCTGCCCATGGACCGGGTCCACGCCGTCGTCGACGACGGCGGGCGGGTCGCCAACGTGATTCCCGAGCGCGCGGAGCTCAACCTCATGGTCCGCTCCAAGTACCCCGAGACGCTCAAGGACCTGGTGGGGCGCGTGGAGGACCTGCTGCGCGGGGCGGCGCTCATGACCGGCACGGGGGTGGAGATCATCACCGACCCCAACACCAATGAGATGCCGGTGCGCTCCAACGGCCCGCTGCTGCAGGCCTGGGTGCGTTCCCAGCGGGAGCGCGGCCGCGACCCGCTGCCCGCCGGGGTGGTGTCGGAGACCGTCGCGGCGGGCACCGACTTCGGCAACGTGTCGCTGCGTGTGCCCGGTATCCACCCGCTGATCAAGGTCACCGACCGCGACGACGTCGCCCTGCACACCCGCGAGATGGCCGCGGCCGCCGGCTCGCCCACCGGTGACGCCGCGGCCGTCGACGGCGCATACGGGCTGGCCGCCGTCGCCCTGGACTGGTTGCACGACGCCGGCCTGCGCGACGCCGTGCGCGCCGACTTCGAGGCCGCTGGCGGGGCCGTGGATGTGGCCGGATTCTGGGGGGAGTGAGCCGGGGCGAGGCCGCGCCATGGCAGCGCGCCCCTGGCGGGTCGGCCGCAGCCAGGCGCAGCCGACCCGCCACGGTGCGTGCGGCAGGCCCGGGTCCCGGCCCACGGCGGCGCGTCGACCTAGTCGGCCAGCGCCTCGCGCATGACATCCAGGCCCACGCTGCCCAGCCGCAGCGCCCGCATGTGGAAGTCCTTCAGGGACTCACCGCGGACCAGTGCCTCGTCGCGGGTCGCCTCCCACAGCCGCTGGCCGACCGCGTAGGAGGGCGCCTGCCCCGGAAAGCCCAGGTAGCGGTCCAGCTCGAAACGTAGGAAGGACTCGGTCATCGCCACGTTGTGGCGCAGGAAGGCCCAGGCCGAGTCGGCGTCCCAGACGCCGTCGCCGACGCCGGGCAGCTCGGCCAGCTCCGGCGGGCGCCGCTTGCCCAGGTGCACGCCGATGTCCAGCGCCACGCGGGCGGCCCGCAGCCGCTGGGAGTCGAGCACGCCCATGCGGTCGCCCGGGTCGTCCTGGAAGCCGAGGTCCGCCATCAGTTGTTCGGCGTACAGGGCCCAGCCCTCGCCGTGACCGCTGACCCAGCAGGCCAGGCGGCGCCAGGCGTTGAGCTCGTCGCGCACATAGGTCTGCATGCCGACCTGGAGGTGGTGGCCGGGCACGCCCTCGTGGAAGACGGTGGTGCGCTCCTGCCAGGCGGCGAAGGTGTCGGTTCCCTCCGGCACGGACCACCACATGCGGCCCGGCCGGGTGAAGTCGTCGCTCGGACCCGTGTAGTAGATGCCGCCGGTGGCCGACGGCGCGATGCGGCACTCCAGGGTGCGCAGCGGGGCGGGGATGTCGAAGTGGGTGCCGTCCAGGGCGGCGATGGCATCATCCGCGGTGCGCTGCATCCATGCCTGCAGGGCGGCGGTGCCGTGGATGGTGCGCGCCGGATCGGCATTGAGCCGGTCCATCGCCTCGCGTACGCTCACGCCCTCGCCGTACAGCCGGGCGGCGATCGCCTGCTGCTCGGCGTCGATGGCGGCCAGGCGCTCGCGACCCCACTCGTACGTCTCATCCAGGTCAACCACGGCGCCCAGGAACTCGCGGCTGAAGCGGGCGTAGCGCTCGCGGCCCACGCCGTCCACCTCGCCGGCGAGCGGCGCGATCTGTTCGCCCAGGAAGCCGGCGATGCGGCCGTAGGCGGCGCGGGCCTGCGCCGAGGCCGCGCGCAGGTCCTCCTGCAGCGACTCGGGCAGGGGAGTGCCGTCTGCGGTGGTGGCGGCGTCGATGAGCGCCGTGTAGGAACTGGAGGACTCCGCCGCCTGGGTGCGGGCCTGGCCGATGCAGGCCTCGACCTGGCGCCGGGCGGCCACGTCGCCGCGGCTCGCGGCCAGGCGCAGCGAGTCCGCGTACTCCTCCAGGGCGCGGGGCACGTCGCGCAGGCAGGCGGCGAAGTCCGCCCAGTCGGCCTCGGTGGCGGTGGGCAGGTTATCGAACAGGTCCCGCAGGTTCTGGATGGGAGAGTCGATGTTGTCCAGGCGGCGCAGCGCCTCACCGGCCTCGGCCGCCTCAATGGATACACCCAGCCGCTCGCGCATGGCGGCCACGGTGACGCGGTCGACCGCGTCGACCGGGGCGACCTGCTCCAGTTCGGCGAGCGTGCGCCGGTCCAGGTCGGTCAGTGCGTCGAGCGCCTCGGGGGAGTAGCCGTCCAACTCGCCGCGGCGGCCGGGCAGACCCACCGACACGGCGAACTCGGGGGACAGGTCCGCAAGGCTCTCCACGTAGCGCTCGGCAACGGCATCGACGGGGGTAGGACGGCGGACGGAGCCGCCGACGGGCTGGGCCGCAGTGGGCGTCGCGGACGGGATGTCGGAGGGAGTCTCGGTCATGGGCTGAGATTAGGGCATAGGGCGGCGGTGCCTGCGCCTCGACGAACTCGCGGGGGCTGCAGCGTCGCGGATGGTGAGGCTCCGTCTGGTGAACTGGGTGGAACTGGGAACCGTGGCGGGCGCGGGAGCGGGGCGGCTCGCCTCTTCAGACGGGACTCGGACCTCTCTAGGTGGCGCATTGAAGCGGTGTTGCACGCAACGGCGCCGCGACGATTCCGTGGGAGGGCGAGTTTTCGCTGGAATCTCGCTGTTCCTGTGTTCTGCTGGATAACCGTGAGTAGGCTCCAGTGTGCAACGAGGACCTCGCTGCACACTGGAGCGAGGCCACGTGTTTGTGCCGGCGATTGTTTTCCGCATGATTCTGCGGTTCTTCCTCCCAGGTGCTGAGCCGTTGCGTGCAACGCTCTCGCTGGCAGAGTCGGCCCGGGTGGCAAGCGCTTGGCGCCCCGGTGCTTGATCAGTTGAGGGGTGCGTACTTGTCCCTCAGTTTCTGGAGGCTGGGGCCGAAACTGCGTTCCAGGATGTCCCCGTGGCGGGCCAGCATCTCCAACTTGTACAGGTCGTGCCGCACGAGCTCGGTCACGGGCACCACCAGGCCGGGGTGGCTGGTCCAGGCGGCGCGCGAGTGCGCTCCGGCGGAGACGTTCCCGGCCACGAGTTCGTGGTCGTCGATCGAGACGACCACCCACCTGCCGCCCAGCCCGGCGGTGACGGTGTCCGTGGCGGGGTGGGGGTGGACGGTTGCACAGTCGAGCTCGATCTCGCCATAACCGACGATGATGATCTCCACGTCGCGGTCCGCGGCCCGACGCAGGCTGTCTTCCAGGGCGGGTACGTCCTGTGCCCACAGCTCGGCGAGGATGCGGTGCTGCGCGGCGGCGATGAGTCGGTTGGCCCGCTCAATAATGGCGGCACGTCCCTGAAGGTCCCAGATGGCGCCATCGTGGACGGCATCGGCCGCGAAGGCGGACAGTGAGGCCTCAGCGGCATCAAGATTGTCGTTGAAGCGGGAGCGCAGACGAGAGATGAGTTCGCGCGGGGGCAGGGGTGCGTACAGCTGCGGCTCGCCGCGCGAGACCTGGACGTAGTCGTCGGCGGCCAGAGAGGCGAGCACCTCGTAGATCTTGGAGCGGGCGATTCCCGCTCGCTTGGCGATGGCATACCCGGTTGCCGGCGCCTCCTCCAGCAGTGCCAGGTAGGCGCGGGACTCCCAGTCGGTCATCCCCAGTGCCTGCAACTGCTCCGCTACTGAAGCCATGATCCGCGTCCTCCGATCCTCAACCTGGTGCTGTGGCGGAGCTGACACCGCGCCCGCGCGGTGGCTAACGGTCGCGATGCATCGGCCGCAGTGTCTGCCGGTGCGTGACGTGCCTGAGCTGCTCGGGCGGCATCGAGTGCCCCAACCGGAAGCATAGTCACCCACTAACCTGATCGCATAGTTACCTAATGGGTGACTACTATGGTCTGCGTGGGTCGAGCCCGCCCTGGCGTTCACCGGAGGCCAACTTGGTCTCCCGCTTCACCCGCCCGTTCCGCGGACCGGATCAAACCCGTCCGCCAGCCGATATTCATCAATCCCTCTAAGGAGACCCGCCGTGAGCCAGCAGAACGCGACCAAACGCAAGATCGTCATCGTTATCGCCGATGGGACCACGGCGGCGAGGGCTGCCAACGCCTGCGCGCTGCTGGCACTGACTATCGGCGCCCGGCATCAGGACCTCATCGGTCCGGATACCCCCGATGCCGACGGACGTTTGCACGCCGGCATCTCCGACACCCCCGTTCCGGTACTGGTCGCCCCCGCGGAGCACCTGGCCGAACTCGCGCAGGCGCAACCGCCCATCGAGATCATCGGCTTCACTAAGACGGCGGCCGGGGCGCACACCTATGACAAGTACACCCGCGCGCTCGCGGCCGTTGCCTCCGCGGACCTGGAGTACCTCGCCGTGGCGCTCATCGGCCCGCGTGCGCAGGTCACCTCGCTGACCGGCTCCCTCCCGCTGTACCGCTGAGTCAATGGACTCCTCCGATTTGGAGGTGTGGCGAGTGGCTGTCGTCATCGGTTCAGGTGTGGGGGGCGGGCAGGTAGACCGACAAGCACCTGGCGGCGGTTGACGGTTTACGACCTTGGGGTGCGTTTTACTACCACCCCGGGGTAGTGAAACGCATCCCAAGGTCGTGATTCGACATCAAGGCCGCCGTGGAGCCCGATCTGGTGGGCCCTCAGGCCGAGGACGGCACCTCTTCATGCCCGTCGCCGGCCGCGGGCGCGGACGAGGCGTCGCTCGCCGGGCCGATTACCGGCAGCCACACGCGGACGGCGAGGGCGAAGCCCACCAGTGCGGCGACGGCGACAACAACTCCGAGCACCCCTGAACCCGTCGCCGAGAAGACCACGTATCCGAGCAGCGCCGCCGCCGCACTCACACCCGCGTAGGGCAGCTGCGTATTGACGTGCGTGATGTGGTTGCAGCCCGCGCCCGTGCTCGACAGGATTGTCGTGTCCGAGATCGGGGAGCAGTGATCGCCCCAGACGGCGCCCGCGAGAACGGCCCCGAACGCGGGGATCAGCAACTGGTCGCCGCCCGCGACCGCCCCCATAATCTCCCCGGCGATCGGCAGCAGAATGCCGAAGGAGCCCCAGGACGTGCCGGTTGCGAAGGCCATCGCCCCGGCCACGACGAACAGCATTGGAATGAGCCACCGCGCCGACACCGCGGTCGACTCGACCAGCGAGCCGAGGTAGGCGCCGGTACCGAGCTCGGAGATCAGCGAGCCGAGCATCCAGGCACACAGGAGGATCTTGATGGCCGGAAGCATCGAGCGGGCGCCCTCGACGACGCCCCTGGCGGCGGTCTTCGCCTCGAAGATCGGGTCTTCGTGGGTGAAGTGGAAGTAGTAGAAGGCGGCGGTTGCAAGCCCGAGTACGCCGCCGATGTTGAGGGCGAGGGCGACGTCGGTGTTGGCGAGCATGTCTAGGAGGGACCATGAGCTGGAGGCGTGGTGGCCCGTCCCCAGGATTCCGCCGACGACGCCGACCACCAGGACGGCGAAGGGCACAATGAGGGCGCGCATTGCACCCGGTTCGTGTCGCGGCAGAGAATCGGTGAGCTGGCCCGGGATCTGCTCATCGGGTGAGTACAGGCCGCCGGTGGCCACGGCGCGGCTCTCCTCGCGGCGCATCGGGCCGAAGTCGATCTCCAGGACGACGGTGATCCACAGCAGGGTCAGGGCGGCGATGGCGTAGTAGTTCATCCCTGCGGAGCGGATGAAGGCGCCGGCGTCAGAGACCTGGATGCCGACGGCCGCGACGATCGGCCCCATGATGCCGATGATTGACGCGCCCCAGCTCGAGAAGGGGGCGAGCACGGCCACGGGTGCGGAGGAGGAGTCGATCAGGTAGGCGAGCTTGGCCCGCGACACCCGCTGCCGGTCGGAGACAGGGCGGGCGACCTGCCCGACGGCCAGGGCGTTGAAGTAGTCGTCCACGAAGATCGCGGTTCCCAGCGCCGCCGCGAGCACCTGGGCGCCGCGGCGGGTGCGGACCCGCGTCATCGCCCACTCGGCGAAGGCCTGGGTGCCGCCGGACATCAGCACCAGGGAGGTGATGACGCCGAGCGTCAGGAGAAAGACCAGGATGAGGATGTAGTAGGAGTTGGGTGCTCCCTCCGACCAGAAGATCTGGGAGAAGGCCTCCCAGACCTTGGCCAGGGTGCTGAGGATGCCGCCATCGGCAACCAGGAAAGCGGCGGCAACAATGCCCACAGCCAGGGACGAGATGACCTTCTTCGTCCCAATGACCAGCGCAATCGCCAGAAGTGGCGGGACGAGGGACAGTACCGGGTAGGACTCGATCATCAACAGTTCCATTCGTTGCATGCCGGAAGGGCACCAGGCTAAGGCATCAGCAGTCCGGGTCTGCGGGAAGCCTCGCGCATTACGTGCATGCGTCGGCCCCGGCCGCGGGGCATCTCACGTCGGCGCGGCCGGGAGGGCGACGTCGTCGTCGGTAGCATGAGGGGCCTCAACTGAGCACACCCGGGAGGACCCCATGCCTGAGCCCATCAAGCTCATCGACCGCGTCCAGGCCATCAACTGGAACCGGCTCGTCGACGACAAGGACCTGGAGGTCTGGGACCGCCTCACCGGCAACTTCTGGCTCCCGGAGAAGGTGCCGCTGTCCAATGACGTCCAGTCCTGGGCCACGCTGAACCAGGCCGAGCAGAACATGACCACGCGCGTGTTCACCGGGCTGACCCTGCTGGACACCATCCAGGGGACCGTCGGCGCGGTCTCGCTGATCCCGGACGCCCGCACCCCGCACGAGGAGGCGGTGCTGACCAACATCGCCTTCATGGAGTCGGTGCACGCCCGCTCCTACTCCTCGATCTTCTCCACCCTGATCTCCACCACCGAGATCGACGAGGCCTTCCGCTGGAGCGAGGAGAACGAGAACCTGCAGCGCAAGGCCCGCATCATCCTCGACTACTACCGCGGCGACGACCCCGAGAAGCGCAAGGTCGCCTCCACCATGCTGGAGTCCTTCCTGTTCTACTCCGGCTTCTACGCCCCCATGTACTGGTCGGCGCACGCCAAGCTCACCAACACCGCCGACCTGATCCGCCTGATCATCCGCGACGAGGCCGTGCACGGCTACTACATCGGCTACAAGTACCAGCTGGCGGTGCGCGAGTCCTCCCCCGAGCGCCAGGCCGAGCTGAAGGACTACACCTTCGAGCTGCTCATGGAGCTGTACGACAACGAGGAGCAGTACACCGAGGACCTCTACGACGAGCTCGGCCTGACCGAGGACGTCAAGAAGTTCCTGCGCTACAACGCCAACAAGGCCCTGATGAACCTCGGCTATGAGGCGCTGTTCCCGGCCGACACCACCGACGTCAACCCGGCGATCCTCGCCTCGCTCTCGCCCAACGCGGACGAGAACCACGACTTCTTCTCCGGGTCCGGCTCCTCCTACGTCATCGGCACCGCCGAGGCCACCCAGGACGAGGACTGGGATTTCTAAGAACTGGGTTCTCTCCGGCCTCTGCGGATACTGGTGCGGCATCCCAGGTGGGGAATGAGATGAGCGAGCCCGCCGCGTCCGCCGCCGGTTCCCGGCCACGGGGGCGCGCGTGGCGTCTGCCCGGCGGTCGGGGCCTGTGGGCGGCCGTCATCTGCTGCCTGGTGGTGGTGACGGCGGTGACCCTGGCGGTGATCTCGTATAACTCGCCGCTGAGTCGGCTGAGCCGGCAGGTGGAGTCCTGGGCCGACGGCCAGGACGCCGTACTGACGGCGACGACGCAGCTCTATCCGGAGTGGCCTGAGCTGCTGCCGGAGCGCCTCGTGGTGGAGGCGGAGATCCGGCCCGATACCACCGCCGCCGAGGTCTGTGAACTGGCGGATCAGCTCAACGGATTATTCGAGCCCGAGGCCGGTGACGACATCCGCCGCGATCTCAGCCTGCGCCTGACCAGGAGCGGAACCAGCATCGTCTACGAGGACCAGTTGCTTTGGCCGCGATCGTCTGTGGGACGCGACTGGGAAGCGCCCCACTGCGCCCCGCTGGAGTACGCCTACGACTTGGCGGGCCCGGGCGTGGAGGAGATCGTCGCCCGCCCCGACTCCCTGCGGGTCACGCGCGCCGACGCCGACGCGGTCCCGACGGGCCTGGTTGCGCGCGCCCCCGCCGACGCCGGAACAAGGGCGACGGCCACGGATAATGTACGCGTGCGCGGCTGGCAGGTGGAGGTCAGGGCCGACTCGGATAAGACCGTGCCCACCGACGTCTTGGGTCCCGTCATGGAGGCGCTTCCGGCGAATGACGACGGCTCGGTTTGGCTGGACTCCCAGGGCGATACCGCAAGCGTTCGGCCCGCCGATTCAGTTGTCAGTCTGACCGCACGGTGGCTGGAGGACCAACCGGGCGGGCCGACGGTCGAGGAGCAGGCGGCGGCGGTGCTGGCTGCGGTAGAGGGAACGCCCGGGCTGGAGCTGGTCGGCATCTGCGCTTCTAAGTGGCTCGCCAACACGACGGACGATCCGGAATCCACAGGCAGTTGCGTGTACTTCGACCTCGACGCCGACGGCGCCATCGTCCCGGACACGCCCTATCCGCACGGGCTCGCCGACCCGGACGCCCTGTATGCGGCCGCGCAGGAGCGGCGCGGCTGAGCGCTAGCGGCGCAGCTTCACGGCGCAAGTCCCGCTGAAAGCCACCGATAAGAGCATCAGCGGCAGGCCCGGTCCGGCCTCGGCATTACCGACGGCGTCGCTGACGGAGCCGTGGCACGCGAACAATACCAGTGCGGTAAGTGCTGTCAGTGCGGCCATACCGCTGTCTACCTGCTCATTCTTTGCGCCTACGCGCATGGCCGCGCACAGCCAGAGTACTGCGGCCATCAGAGCTCCAATGACAGCATATGAACTAACTCCCTCGAATTGCTTCGATGCTTCAAGCATCCCCAAAAGAGTGAAGGCCTCCGCCTCGCGGCTGTAAAAGCACAGGTACCACGGACTGATCGCGGAGCCGACCATGCAGGCCAGGCCTGCGCACAGCAAGGCGATGCGCAGCGCTGCGTACAGGTATTCGAGCGTGATGGGATCGGTGCGGTCTTTTCTATCCTTCAGTGCGATTGCCACACCCGTAGATTACGGGATGGTGACGGGCGCTTGCACTGCGTGACCGGGGCGGCGAGGGCCAACGACTCACTCGCCGTCGTCGGGCAGCACCCAGGCGCGGGAGGGGGCGAAGCTGACGCGCACGGCGTCGCCCTCGGCGTGCACGGCGCTGACGTCCGGGTCGGACTCCAGGCAGACGATGGTGCCGACCTGCGTCTCGACCTCGTACTCCACGTGGTCGCCGTAGAAGACGGCCGACAGCACGCGGCCCATGTCGCCCACGAGCTCGCCCGCGTCGGCGGCCTTTCCGGCAGCGTCGTAAGGCTCCAGGTGCACCGACTCCGGGCGCACCACCACGGTGACGGCGTCCCCATCGCGCACGTCCGCATGGCAGGCGGCCTCGATGCCGCGTCCCAGCACCTGCACGCCGCAATTGCCCGCGAAAACGCCACGTGCCGTCGCCTGCAGGAAGTTGGCCCGGCCGATAAAGTCCGCCACGAAGGTGGAGGCGGGCCGCCGGTAGATCTCCTCCGGCGTGGCCACCTGCTCGATCCGCCCCGCGTTCATCACCACGATCCGGTCGGACATGGTCATCGCCTCGGACTGGTCGTGGGTGACGTAGATCGAGGTGATGCCCATGCGCTGCTGCAGACGGCGGATCTCCAGGCGCATGCGCACGCGCAGCTTCGCGTCCAGGTTGGACAGCGGCTCGTCGAACAGCAGTACCTTGGGCTGCACCACCATGGCGCGCGCCAGTGCCACGCGCTGCTGCTGGCCGCCCGAGAGCTCATTGGGGGCGCGGTCCGCCAGCGAGGTCAGGTTCATGGACGTCAGTGCCACGTCCACCTGCTCGCGCATCTCCTCCGCGGGCACGCGCCGCAGCTTCAGGCCGTAGCCGACGTTGTCGCGCACGGACAGGTGCGGGAACAGGGCGTAGGACTGGAACACCATGGACATGGGGCGCCGGTTGGGTGGCAGCGAGACCATGTTCTGCCCGTCGAGGATCACCTGCCCCTCGGTGGCGTTCTCGAAGCCGGCGATCATGCGCAGGGTGGTGGTCTTGCCGCAGCCGGAGGGGCCCAGGAAGGTGATGAACTCGCCGGGGGCGACGTCGAGGCTCACCCCGTGCACGGCGTACACGTCCTTGCCGCGGCCCGAGAACACCTTGACGACGTCGCGCAGCTCGAGGTGCCCGGTGGGGGCGTCCTTCTCGGTGGTTGAGCGCTCGGAGCGGTCGGTCGACGTGGAGGTGGCGGAAGTGGTCATGTGGGAGCCTCCTTGGCTCTCGCCCCGCTGGCCGGGGCGTGGGTGGCTGGGTGGGTGAGTTCGGGGCCGACGACGCCGCGCGGCCCGGCGGGGGCCGCTCAGCGCGGCTCGCGTCCCGCGCCGGTGCCGCGTATGAGCAGGTTCAGGCCGCCGATCACGGTCATGACGATCAGGATCAGGATGGTGCAGAAGGCGAAGGCGTTGCCGAAGCGGCCCGCGTCCACCTCCGCCAGGATCTGCGAGGTCATGATCTTGGTGTGCGGGGTGGTGATGAAGATGATTGGGGACAGCGTCGTCATGGAGCGGGCGAAGGCGTAGACCAGACCGGTCAGGAACGCCGGCCGGATCAGCGGCAGCGTGACCCGCAGGAAGGTCTGTGCGCCCGAGGCGCCCAGCGAGGTCGAGGCCTCGTCGATGGCCTTGTCGATCTGCTGCAGGGAGGCGATGCCGGAGCGCTGCCCGGCGGGCATGGAGCGCGCCACGTACACCATGACGATGGCCATGGCGCCGCCCGCGATGGCGCCGCCGCCGGCGAGCGGGGCGATGATGTTGACGCCGAACAGGGCCACCGGCCGGTTGAAGGTCACCAGGTAGCCGATACCGATGACCGTGCCCGGCACGGCCAATCCCAGCATGCCCAGGAAGTCGATCAGGGCGGCGCCGCGGCGCATCCGCACCACCACCAGCCAGGCCACGAGCATGCCCAGAATGCCCGCGATCGGGGTGGCGATCAGGGCCAGGATCGTGGTGTCGATCATCGACTCGTTGCCGATGCCGGACAACAGGTACTCGAAGTGCCGCAGCGTAAAGGAGTTGTTCACGCCGAGGATCTCCACGAAGGCACCCACCACCACGGCCGCGTACACCGTCACCACCAGCGCCAGCACCGCCACGGAGACGGCCAGCAGCGGGATGCGGGCCACGTTGGCGCGCAGCAGCTCGAAGGAGCCGGTCGGTTTGCCCGTCACCGTCACCGTGGAGGACCGGCCCGACCAGTACCGCTGCAGCAGGAACACCAGCAGGGAGGGCACCAGCAGCACCAGGGAGTAGGCGGCGCCCGCCGCGGTGTTGTACTCGCCGTTGATGGCGATGTAGGCGCGCGAGGCCAGCACCGTGTAGTCCCCGCCGATCACCAGCGGGTTCGCCAGGTCGGCGATGGCCTCGGTGAACAGCAGCAGGAAGGAGGCGCCCAGGCCCGGCACCACCATCGGCAGCGTCACCGTGCGGAACACCGTGAACTTGGAGGCGCCCAGGGATGCGGCCGCCTCCTCCATGGACGGGTCGAGGCTGCGCAGCATGCCCACCAGGTTCATGTAGGCGACCGGGAAGAATGACAGCGACAGCACCAGGGTCAGCCCCGGCAGGCCGTAGATGTTCCACTCCTGCCCCAGCAACTGGGTGGAGATGATGCCGTTGCGCCCGAACAGGGTGATCGACGCCGTCGCCACCGCGAAGGGCGGGGAGACCACCGGCAGCAGGCAGATCAGGTGGAACAGGCGCTTGCCGCGGAAGGCCACCCGCACCTGCACGTAGGCCAGCAGGAAGCCCACCAGGGTGCCGACGGTCCCCACCACCGTGCCCAGCACGAGCGTGTTCAGGACTGTGGCCCGGTTGGTGCGGGAGGAGACGAGCTTGCTGAGCACGGTCAGCCCGTCCGCGGACAGCGCCTCGCCCAGGACGCGGCCCAGCGGCAGCAGTACCAGGAAAACGAGGACCAGGAGGACGACGACGAGGATCGTCGTCGTCACCGGGTCCTGCTTGACCCGGGTGCGGCCGCGGGCGGAGCTCTTGGCGGGAGGTGTCTGGGTGAGGGAGGCGGCGGTCAAAGGGGGCGCGCTTGAGGTCATGGGTGGTCCTCGGCTGGGTCTGGCGGGGAGTGGTCGATGGCGGCCGTCCCGGTTGAGGCGGACGCATGGGGCGGTGTGGCCGGTGCGGGCTACCACGCTGGTGTCCGCACCGGCCGACGACCGGGTGCCGGGCTTACTCCTTGGGCTCGGCGGCGATCTCCTCGTCGAAGCGGGCGGTCAGGTCGGGCTTCGCGGCGGCTGCCGCCGCGAAGTCGTAGTCGATCAGGTTGATGTCGTCCAGGTTCGCCATCTTGTCGCTGGTGTCGGCGTCGGGGTTGGTCAGCACCTGGTAGGAGCCCACGGTCTGGCCGACGTTCTGCCCCTCGGCGGAGATGGCGAAGTCGATGTAGGCCTGGGCCGCCGCCTTGTGGCTGGACCCGGCCACCAGGGCGACGCCGCCGACCTCGTAGCCGGTGCCCTCCTCGGGGAAGGAGACGACCAGGTCCGTCATGCCCTCCTCCTGGTACTTCACGCAGTCGTGGGAGAAGACCAGGCCGACGGCGGCCTCACCGCGCCCGGCGATCTGGCCGGGGGCGGTGCCGGACTTGGAGTACTGCAGCACGTTGTTGTGCAGCTGCGCCATGTACTCCATGCCGGCGTCCTCGCCGCCCAGGCGCGTGACCTGGGTCCACAGGGTGGTGAAGGCCGTCCCGGAGGTGGAGGGGTGGGCCACGGAGACCTGACCCTTCAGGGCCGGGTCGAGCAGGTCGTCCCAGGAGTTGGGGACGTCCACGCCCAGCTTGTCCAGCTGGGTCTGGTTGGAGCAGAAGCCGAGCGCGCCGATGTAGACGCCGGTCCAGTTGCCGTCGGGGTCCTTGTACTCGTCGGGAATCTTGGCGGCCTCGGGGAGGTGTAGGCCTCGATCAGGCCCTGGTTGACGGCCTCGCCGTAGCCGTCCACGGGGCCGCCGTGCCAGACGTCGAACTCGGGGTTGTCCTTGGCAGAGGCCAGGCGGGCGACGGTCTCGCCCGAGGACAGGCGCACGTAGGTGGCCTTGATGCCGGTCTGCTCGGTGAACTTGTCGGTCCACGCCTGGCACAGATCCTCCATCGCGCCGCAGGCGACGGTGATCGGGCCCTCGTCGGAGCCGGCGGCGGAGGAATCGGAGTCGGTGGAGCCGGCACAGCCGGACAGGGCGAGTCCGCCGGCCATGACGGCTGCTAGCAGCGCGGTGCCGTATCGCGAGAAAGTACGCATGGGAATGCCTTTCGGGAAGTGTTGGCGCAGCTGTGCGCCAAGTCACCACCATGATGCCGGGCGCGAACGACGGCGGCGATGGAATGACGATCGCGAACTGTGACAGCGGTGTCATTTTTGTGGACCGCGCGGACTCGCCAAGATCGGTTGAAATAACCACCGAGATCGGTTGAAGTTACGGGTTCTTCCGTTTTGGGGGTGCGGTGGGTTGATGGTTGGCGTGTGTCTGGATTGTTGGTTGCGTGCGCGGCAGATCGGGTGCGGTGCGTGGCGTGATGGGCGGGGGTGGAAGAGAGCGCCGTGGATCTCGGCGGGCCACGGTGGATCGGGTGCGGCGACGGTTCGTGCGTTTCGACGACGGTTCGTGTGTTCGGGTCGACGGTTCGGCACTTCCTGCGACGGTTCGGCACCTAGAGGTACGTACCGTCGCGGTTCATGCCGAATCGTTGGTGCTAACTGCCGAACCGTCATCGTTCATGACGAACCGTCGCGCAGCGTCCCGCGGGGCGCACGAGTGAACACGCGAAAAGCCCGCTCCCCCGCGGCGGCCATGTTCGCACCCCGGGCGCCCGGGGCACGGCAACAGGAGCGCTGGAATCAGTGGAATCACTGGCCGGCGCCGTCAACGGCCGCCATCGTGATTCGGGAACTGCTTGATCCAGGTGATTCCAACGAGTCGTCAGCCACCAACGGCCACGAGCCCGAGAACGACCCGGGTTCGGCCAAGACGACCTCGCCGGCCCGAGAACGACCTCGCCGACCTGAAAACGACCTCTCACACCCGAGGACGACTACCGCCTCGCAGCCCCAACCCGGAACCACCACACCCACAAACACGAAGAGCCCGGTTTGCCTGTCCATACGTCCAAGGTCTCCAGCAAACCGTTAAGTGGCGTTGTTAACGATGAACCGGCGTAACCAACACCACGCATCCAACACCGACCCACCACCCCGACCGATCTCAGCACGTAACTTCAACCGACCTCGGTGAGGGGCGGGGTGCCGTCAGCACTCGCGCCTCCCTTCCGCCCTGCCCTGTGCGGTTCTGCCTTGCCCTGCTCAGTCCTGCCCCAGGGGCGGCATGCGGTAGCCGCGCCCGCGCACCGCCACGACGACGTCGGCGGGCACGTCATGCGCCTGAAGGTGCCGGCGCAGTCGGTACACGGTGGTGCGCACCATCTCCCGGCCCCCGGAGTCGTCGCTGGTGCCCCACACCTCGTTGAGCAGTTCCTGCCAGGTGACGACGGCGTCGCGCCGCCGCGCCATGGTGGCCAGTAGGCGGGCCTCCGTGTCCGGCAGGGGAATGTTGCGTCCGCCCCAGGAGACCCGACCGGTCGCCGTCGATACGCGCAGGGGGCCGTTGGTGATCGCATCCGGACCCGAACCGGAGCGGCGCGTGACCGCCCGGGCCCGCAGCGCCAGCTCGCGGGGCGAGAAGGGCTTGGTGACGTAGTCGTCTGCGCCCGCCTCCAGTCCGGCGATCCGATCCGGCTCGTCGCGCATGGCCGTCAGCAGGATGATCGGGACCTGGCTGCCGGTGCCGCGCAGGCGGCGGCACAGGTCGACGCCGGAACCGCCCGGAAGCATCACGTCCAGGACCACCAGGTCGATGTCGCGGGTGGAGGCCAGCTCCCAGGCACTCTCGGCGTCCGGCGCCGTCAGGCACTCGAAACCTTGCGTCTCCAGCGCGAAGGTGACCACGTAGAGCATCTGTGGCTCGTCGTCGACGACGAGCGCCACCAGCTTCGGGGCAGGCAGTCCGGGGACGGGGTTGCTCGACGTCACGCTGGTGCTCCGTTCGTGGGTGCCGCGTCCGGCAGAGGTGAGCCGGAGACGGTGTCGGGGTGCAGCGGCAGCGTCAGGTAGACGGTCGTGCCCCGCGCGGCGATCGTATCGATGAGCACGCGGCCGCCGTGCGCCTCCATGATCCGCTGCGTCACCATCATGCCCAGGCCCGCGCCGCGGCTCGACGGCGCCGTCAGGGGGTTGGAGGTCGCATAGGGGGTGAAGGCGCGCCGCCGCTCCTGCCGGTTCATGCCGGTGCCGTCGTCCATGACCGTGATGAGGGCGTCGTCGGTGTCGGCGCTGATGCGTACCGTCACCGGCCGGCCGTCGCAGTGCCGCAGTGCGTTGGTCACCGCGTTGGCGACCGCTTGGCGCAGCAGTCCGCGATCGGCCTCCACGCGGACCGGGCGTCCGTGGTCCTCCAGGCGGATCGGGGTGTGCGCGGAGCGGCGCATCTCCTGGATGAGGTCGCGCACGAGGGCGCGCAGCTCGACGCGCTCCCGACGCAGGTCGCGGACCTCGTGGTCCAGGCGCGCCTCGGTCAGGAAGTCCTCGGCCATCTGGGAGGCGTCGCGGGCATTGTCGAGGATGGTGGTCACGAAGCGCCGCTGCACCTGGTTGAGGTCTCCGGGGGTCTCCTCGTCCAGCAGCTCCGCGGAGGCGCTGATCAATGCCAGGGGCGTGCGAATCTCGTGGGCGAGGACGTCGCGCGGGGTGCTGCGCCGCTGGGCCTCCTCCCGCAGGCGGGCATTGTCCCGGCGGGCAAGCGTCAGTTCCCGGCGCCAGCGTGCGGCCAGCACCGCGGCCGCGACGGCGGCGGTGGCCAGGGCCCAGCCGACGGCCACGTTGAGGAAGACGCTCATGAGTCCCATCATGCCTGTTCGTCTCCGCCTGCTGCGGGGCGGCGGGTAGCGGCGCGTGCACCCGGCCCCCGTGGATGCGAGTTCAAGCTGCGGATCCGCGGGCGGCGCTTTGGTGTCGGGGGGTGCCGCCGAGGTGTCGGGGCCGACGGTGGCCCCGTGGCCGCCGGGCGGGGCGGACGCGGGGAGACCGGCGATGGGGACCCGTCGCCTTTGACGTGTCCCGATGACTGCACCATGCCACCTTCCGACGCGCCGGAGTGTGATGGACGGCACAAAATTGCCGCAACGGCGAAAGCAAGACTTTTCTGTCGCGGTTACATGGTCGAGATCGGGACCGTTGTCCCATGGCGGACGTTTGACCTATATGGCGGTTGTCGGGGCTCCGTCTGCCTGGATGGGTACCGCTCACATGCCGACGCGGAGAAATGGGACTGTGACCCGAGGGTGGTGTCTTCGGGAACGACCTGCCGCCGATATGACTACCCTGGGGCTGTGAGCCCGATGCCGCCCTCTGAGTCGCACCCCGACCAGCTCCCTGACCAACGCGTTGCCGTGGTCATCCCGGCCAAGGACGAGGCTGAACGCATCGCGGGCACGGTGCGCGCCTGCCGGGCCATCCCGCGGGTCGACCTGGTAATCGTCGTCGACGACGGCTCCACCGACGGCACCCAGGAGCACGCGCGCGCCGCTGGCGCAGTAACGGTCCGCCACGCCGTCTCCCGCGGCAAGGCCTCCGCCATGGAAACCGGTGCGAGCGTCGTCGCCATGCGCGACTACGAGGACGGTCCGGCCCGACTGCTGATGTTCATCGACGCGGACCTGGGCGACTCCGCCGCCGCCTGCGCCGAACTGGTTCCCCCGATCGTCGACGGCGTGGCGGACATGTCCATTGCCGTCCCGCCCAAGCAGGCCGGGGCCGGTGGTCGCGGCAGGGTGGTGCGCGCCGCCCGCGCCGCGATCGCCTCCGCGACCGGCTGGGCCCCCGTCGCCCCGCTGTCCGGGCAACGCTGCATCACCCGCGATGCCTACGAGGCGGCCTCGCCGCTGGCCGAAGGCTGGGGCGTCGAAGTCGGACTGAGCATCGATGTGCTGGTCGCCGGCATGACCGTGATCGAGGTGCCCTGCGACATCACCCACCGCGTCTCCCGCAACGACCGTGCCGGGCGCCTGCATCGGGCCGCCCAGTACAAGGACGTGATGCGGGCGGTGACCTCCCGTCGTCTGCGGCGCGTGCGCGTGCCCGCCGACAAGCTCGACGCCGCCGCTGTCCACGACCAGCTGCCCTTCCGCGCCTACCGTGCCCTGGCTGACGCGGCCCCCGTCGGCGAGGCCTGACCCGGGCCCGAGAGCAGCAGCGCCGCGAGTGCCGGCAGGGCGGCGGCCGCCGAGAAGAGCAACATGGTGGGGCCGGAGTCGTTGACGAGCACCTCCACCACCACCAGCACCGCCAGTGCGCGCAGCGCCGGGGACAGCCAAGCCGGTGCGGGCGTCGTCGCCAACCAGGCGTAGGGGCCCCGCCCCGCCCGGGCCCGGCGCACCGTCCGCGGCAGCCAGCGGGCGACCGCCACGGCCAGCACCAATCCCACCGCCAGCGCCGCCAGCGCCAGCGGACTGGACCGGAACGGGCTCACCAGCGCGCCGGCCTTGCGCACCAGCGTGGTGCCGGCGGTGCCGTCGAGCACCTGGGCCACGAAGCCGCCCAGGTGTGTGCGTGAGCCGCTGGCGTAGTCCACCAGCGCGAACCCACCGACCACGCCCACGGTCACCGCGCCGACCCCCAGCCAGCGCCGCAGCCCCAGCCGCACGCCGGCCAGACCCGCGCCCAACGCCACCAGCGCCGGAATCAGTGTGAGCGCGCCGCCGACGTCGGCCCCCAGTTGCGGGGCCCCATCGACCGCGAGCGCAAGCAGCCCGGGCACCGCCACCGCCGCCACGACGGCCGCACGCCGATGCCCACGGGTGGCGGCGAACCGGTCGGCGCCGACGGCCAGTGCCACCACCAGCGCCCCCGCCGCCAGCGCGAAGGCCGTATTCGACACCCCGTAGAAGCGCCCGGCCACCACCGCGTTCATCCCCAGCGGCCCGTTGAACCCCAGCGGTGCGCCCACTGCGGCATCGGCCAAGATCACCACCGGCGCGGTGGCGGCCAGCGCCAGCGCCGCGCCCGGGGCGCCCAGGCGCGGCATTCGTGCCAACAGCGCCGCCAAGCCGGTGAGCAGTCCTGCCCCGAGCGCGCCCACGAGGGCCGCCAGCGCCGGCGCCCAGGTATTCGCGCGCCACCAGGGCACCAGGTTGGCCAGCCAGATTCCGGCCGGCAGGGCGGTCACCCAGCAGGCCGCCCAGCCAAGCCGCCCCAGTGCCCCGCGCCGCGGGCGGCGCAACCCAAGGCCGACGGCGACCAGCAACACCAACGCGGCCGCCAGCAGCACCAGCGTCACCGGGATCACCGCGCGCTCGGAGGCGACGGCGTGGACGGCGTCGTCGGCCAGGGCGGCTGTGCGGTCGGCGCCCGCGGGGGAGTCGGGGTCGGCGGCGCCCGCGGAGGGGTCTGCGGCGCCGGCGGTCGGCGCGGTCGGCAGCGTCAGCACCCCGCCGCTCAGCCCGGAAGCGGCGACGGCGTCCCGGCCTGCGAGCGCCGCCAGCAGCGTGGGCGCCAGGTCGGTCAACTGAATCAGGCCGCGCCGGTGCGTGCTCGGACCGACCAGCAGCCCGCCGTCGCTGCCACGCGTGGATGTGGTTCCGGCTGGCAGGATCGCCAGCTGCGGGGAGGGGTCCTGCGGGTCGGCCACGGACATGACGACGACGCGCGCCGGCCCGGTCAACTCGCCAAGCGCCTGCGCGAGGGCCTGGACCGCCTGCGCCGCCCGTGACGGCTCGGTCGGCGCCGACGCCGGCCCGGTGTCCCCCGAGTCCGGTGTCCCCATGAGGTCTATCAGGATCAGGCCCGGTGCGGCGCCGTCGTCGGCTGCACGGTCGCCGGCGGCCCCGGTTCCGCTACCCGCCAACAGTGCGGCCGGATCGGCGGAGTCAGGCGGCCCGGCCGCATTGGTCAGTGCCAGTACGGCGCCATCCCCGGCGGCGGCGTAGCTCATCCCGGCCGCCTCGAGCGCCGTCGCCAGCGTGCCCGGCTCGGCCCCGTAGCCGTCGGCCTGCGCCAACCGGGCGGCACTCGTCCAAGTGCCACCGGAACACGTCGTCGTGGCATGCAGGTGGGAGGCGTCGGCGCGGGCGCGCGTGCCCGCCCCCAGCGTCAACCAGCCGTCGGCCGGGCAGCTGGCCTCCCCGACCGTGCGCTGGACCAGGTTGACCGGCTCATTCGCCGCCGCATAGTCCAGGACCGCGGCGGCGTCCGCGGCGACCAGCGGGTCGTCGGAGGCGGCGAGCTCCCGCACCGCGGTCCATGACAGTCCGCTTACCCCCAGCACGACCAGCGGCGCGGACTCGTTAGGGCTAGTCGAAACTGCAGCCGAGACTGCCCGCGCAGCGGGAGAGGCGGGCGCCGTCGTCGACTCCGCAGCGGCCGCCGCCGAGACCGGCCCCACCGCGCCCAGCACCACCCCTACCAGTAGCGCCAGCACCGCCCGGACGGCGACCGCACGCCGCGGCCGCCGCCGGATGCGCTGGGGCTCGATCATGCCGCCCAGCCTACGTGGGGCATTCGCGCGCGTCGGCGGCGAATCGCGGGATAGCCTGGCCCCATGACGACCCCAGCCCCCACCTGGTCCTTCCTCGGCCCCGGAGGCACCTTCTGCGAGTCCGCCCTGCGGCAGGTGGCCCCCCGCGACGTCGTCCTCGACCCCTGCCAGGACGTCCCCACCGCGCTTGACCGCGTGCGCGACCGCAGCGCCGTCGCCGCCGTCGTCCCCATCGAGAACTCGGTCGAAGGCGGCGTGAATGCCACGCTCGACAACCTCGTGGCCGGCGCGCCCCTGGTGATCGCCGCCGAAATGGCCGTGCCCATCACCTTCGTGCTGGCCGGTCGCCGGGGCACCCGCCTGGAGGACGTGCGCGCCATCTCCACCCATCCGCACGCCTGGGCACAGTGCCGCGGCTGGGTCCACCAGCACCTACCCGAGGCCGTCTACATCGAGGGCAGTTCGACCTCCGCGCCCGCTCGCGCCCTGGCGGAGGCCGACGACGCCGCGGCCGCCGCCCTGGACTACCAGGCAGTGCTGTGCAACCCCCTCGCCGCGGAGCAGTACCACCTGAGCATCATCGCCGGGGGCGTGGCCGACAACCCCGACGCGGTCACCCGCTTCGTCAAGGTGTGTCGTCCCGGGCGCGTCGGCGAACCCACCGGCGCCGACAAGACCACCCTGCTGGTGCAGCTGCCACACAACCGTGCCGGCGCCCTGTTGGACATGCTCGAACAGTTCAGTGTCCGCGGTGTGAACCTCACGCGCATTGAGTCCCGGCCCGTCGGCGACTCCCTGGGCCGCTACCGCTTCTCCATCGACGTTGAGGGACACATCCGGGAGGAGCGCGTGCAGGCGGCCTTCATCGGTCTGCACCGCACCTGCCCGTTCCTGCGCTTCCTCGGTTCCTACCCGCGCCTGGACTCGCTGCCCGTGGTGGTCCCCGCCGGCACGAGCGACAAGGACTTCGTGGTGGCCCGTTCCTGGGTCGCCGACGTGCTCGACGGCCGCACCCTCTGAGGGCGCGCCGCACCCTGGGCTATGCGGGGCGCTGCACCCTGGGCTATGCGGGGCGCCGCACCCTGGGCTATGCGGGGCGCCGCACCCGTAAGGCCCCGGGCTGCACGCGTACGCGGATGCCGCGCGTGGGGGCCACCAGGTCGCCGTCGACCTCGACGGCGACGGGCTGCTCCAGCCACACCGTCGCCTCACGCCCACGCCGCAGCAGCACTTGGGCGGCACCACCGGTGGAGTAGGACGCCGGCCGCGGCGGCAGCACCTGCCGCGCCAACGACGCCCAGCCCCACAGACCGTACAGCGTGTCGATGGCGGCGACGTCGAGCAGGCCGTCATCCAGGCGGGCGTCCGGCAGCAGCGTGACCCCCGCGGGCAGCCGCCCACCGTTGGCGATCAGCAGGGTGCGTGCCAGCATCCGTTCGGTGCGCGGAACCTGCGGCGACGCCGGTGCCGCCGCATGTGCCTCCGGTGCGGCGGCGCTCGCGGGGCCGCTCGCAATCCTCAGCACCAGATTCAAACGGCGCTGCCCCAGGTTCTCCAGTGCCGCCAATCCGTATGCACCCCAGCTCAGGCGCTCCTTCAGGGCGGGGCGTGTGGAGGCCACCAGGCCGGCGTCGAAACCAATGCCGGCCACCACCAGGCACGCGTGCTCGCCGCCCAAGGTCGGCCGCGCCCAACCCTGCGGCGGCTCAGCGATGCCGGCGGCATGGCCACCGGCCTCGGTGCGTACCCACAACAGGTCGGTCGGTGCCGCGCGACCGCTTGCCGCGATGCGTGCCAGTTCCGTGTAGCGCCGCAGCGGTAGGCCGAGGTTTCGAGCGGCCAGGTTGGCGGTTCCCAGCGGCATGATCCCCATGTCGACGCCGGTCCCGGCCAGGCCCGCCGCCACGGTGCGCACCGTGCCGTCCCCACCCGCAGCGACCACTAGCCGGGCCCCGGAGGCGACCGCGAGACGAGCCTGAATAGCGCCGGTCTCCCGGGCGGAGGTCTCCAACCAGACGGTGCGGTAGCCGGCCGTATGCAGCGCCCCGCCGAGCACCCGCCGCACTTCCGACGTGGCGGCGGGCTTGGCGGGATTGATGACGACGGCGGCAACCGGCGCCGGGACGGTGCCGGCGGTCATAAGGCAAGGCTACCGGCCCGGCGACTCCGCCGCCCCGGTTCGGGCGGGGCGGCCACGGTTCGCAGCACGGGCCGCACTCGTATCCCGGCACGGATGAGGCTCGTTGCCGCCGTATCGACCGGTCTCGGCGCATCACTTGTGCCGAGACCGCGAATTGATGGGGCGTCAGGCGGGCACGTCGTCGGCGCCGGGCAGCCCGGCCTGGCGGGCAAGGCCGGTGATGACCCCGGCGAGGCGGGCGAAATCGGCGCCGCGCGAGGAGGAGCGGCGGTGCACCAGGCCGATGCGGCGGGTCGGCACCGGGGCGGCGAAGTGAGCAACGGCGTACTCCTCGCCGGATAGCAGTCGCAGCGCCCCCTCGGGGATCACCGTCACGCCGACGCCGTGTGCCACCATCCGCACCACCGTGGACAGGGTGGTGGCCACGGCGGCCGGCGGGTTGGCGCCGTAGCGCTGACACAGGGCCAAGGTCTGATCGCGCAGGCAGTTGTCCTCGTCGAGCAGGAGGAGCCGCTGTTCGTCGAGCTCGGTGGGGACGACGTCGTTGCGCCCCGCCCAGGGATGGCCGGCGGGCACCAGGATGGCCAGCGGTTCGTCGTACATGGGGATCGCGGTGGCGCGGCGCAGGTCGACGTCGATGGTCATGATCGCGGCATCGAGGCGTCCCTGTCCGAGCATGTCGAGCAGGTCGCCGGTGACCATCTCCCGCAGTTCGGGGCGAAGCAGCGGCAGCTCGCGGCCGAGGCCATCCAGCACCAGTGGCACCAGGTAGGGGGCGATGGTGGGGATGACGCCCAGGCGCAGAGTGCCGGCCAGCGCAGCCCCCTGGTTGGTGACGGCTTCGTTGAATGCCTCGGCGGCGAGTACGGCCTCGCGCGCATATGGCAGCAGCGCCTGACCGAGCGGGGTGACCATCACTCGGCGCGTGGTGCGCTCGACGAGTTCGCCGTCGACGCGTTTCTCCAGGGCGGTGATCGCCTGCGACAGGCTGGGCTGGCTCACGCCCAGCGCCGATGCCGCTTCACCGAAGTGCTGGTGGTCGCATAGCGCGACGAAGGCCCGCAACTGGGAGAAGGAGGGGGGAGAAGTGCTGGACATGATGGGTCCCGAATGTAGGCGGAGATCCGGCCGGGCGGGCCGGGGATAGTCGTGGGGGGTGGTTTATTGGTATTGACTCTAGATCACGCGCGGATGGATCTCATGCCGTTTGCAGTTGGAGCTCGCGCCTGGGGCGCCCATACGGCGCTGACTGGCGGCAGGCCCACGTCTGGCTACACTCGCACCCATGATCGATCTGCGTGCGCTTCGTGAGAACCCCGAGCCCTTCCGTGCCAGCCAGCGTGCCCGCGGAGCCGACGTCTCCCTGGTCGACCGCATCATCGAGGCCGATGAGGCCCGCCGCACCAGCCTGGCCGGCTTCGAGTCCCTGCGGGCCGAGCAGAAGACGGTCTCCCGGTCGGTCGGCAAGGCCTCCACCCCCGAGGAGCGCGAGGTCGCCCTGCGCGGCGCCAAGGAACTGGCCGAGCAGGTCCGGCAGGCCGAGGCGTCCGCCAACGCCGCAGCCGCCGAACTGGACGAGCTCGCCTCCCAGTTCCAGAACCTCATCGAGGGCGCTCCCGCCGGCGGCGAGGAGGACTACGTGGTGCTGCGCCACGAGGGCCCCGCCCCGCGCGACTTCGCCGCCGAGGGCTTCGAGCCGGCCGACCACCTGGCGCTCGGCGAGGGCCTGGACATCATCGACACGCGCCGCGGCGCGAAGGTCTCCGGCGCCCGCTTCTACTATCTCAAGGGCTGGGGCATGCGCCTGGAGCTGGCGCTGCTGACCGCCGCCCTGGACAAGGCCGTGGAGCACGGCTTCATCCCCATGACCACCCCCACCCTGGTCACCCCACAGGTGATGGGCGGTACCGGCTTCCTCGGCGCCCACAGCGACGAGATCTACTACCTGCCCGCCGACGACCTGTACCTGACCGGCACCTCCGAGGTGGCGCTGGCCGGCTATCACACCGACGAGATCCTGGACCTGTCCGCCGGGCCCAAGCGGTACATGGGCTGGTCCACCTGCTACCGGCGTGAGGCCGGCGCCGCCGGCAAGGACACCCGCGGCATCATCCGCGTGCACCAGTTCAACAAGGCGGAGATGTTCTCCTACTGCCGCCCCGAGGACGCCGCCGAGGAGCACCAGCGGCTGCTGGCCATGGAGGAGGAGATGCTCTCGCTGGTGGGCCTGCCCTACCGGGTGATCGACACCGCCGCCGGCGACCTGGGCTCCTCCGCCGCCCGCAAGTTCGACTGCGAGGCCTGGCTGCCCACCCAGAACCGTTGGATGGAGGTCACCTCCACGTCCAACTGCACCACCTTCCAGGCGCGTCGGCTGTCCATCCGCGAGCGCCGCGACGGCAAGACCGCACCCGTGGCCACGCTCAACGGCACCCTGGCCACCACCCGCTGGATGGTCGCCATCCTGGAGAACCAGCAGCGTGCGGATGGGACCGTCGTCGTCCCCGAGGGGCTGCGCCCCTACCTGGGTGGCCTCGAGGTCATCGAGCCGGCCGCCTGACGTCATGCGCAGCGAGACCACCCCCGCCTCGTCGGCGCTCTGACATGTCAACCCGGAACGACGACGACACCCCGCTGATCGGCTCGGCCGCCTGGAACTCCCAGACGGTCGGCGTCTACGGGCCCGGATACGATCGCCCGCTGTCCCATGATGACTACCACGCGCTGGTGCGCGCGCGCATGGCCGACCTGGACCGCCTGGACGCGATCGGCGTCGACGGGACGGCGAACCTGGCCCCCGGTGGGCGGCTGATGGTGGCCCTGGATGTGGACGGCACCATCCTGGACCTGGACGGCGGCGTCTCCGAGCGCGTCATGGCGTCGATCGCCCGCATGCGCCACCACGGCGTGCAGGTGGTCATCGCCACCGGGCGCGGCATCTCCGCCGCCCTGCCGGTCGCCCGTCGCCTGGGCCTGACCGACGGGTGGATGGTGTGCGCCAACGGCGCCATCACGCTGCGGATGACCCCGGTCGCCCCGGGCGGCTACGAGGTCGTCGACTCGCGCACCTTCAACCCGGCCACCGCCATCGACACCCTGCTGGAGGCGGTCCCGGATGGGATCATCGCGGTGGAGGACCTGGGCGCCGGCTTCCGCGTGTCCCGGCCCTTCCCCGACGGGGAGCTGATCGAGAAACAGACGGTCGTGCCCCTGGAGGAGCTGCGTCGCGGTGAGGTCACCCGGGTGGTACTGCGGGCGCCGGGCATGCCGGTGGATGAGTTCACCGCCGTCGTCGGGCGGGCCGCACTGCATTCGGTGGAGTACGCGGTCGGCTGGACCGCCTGGCTCGACGTCGCCCCGCAGGGCATCACCAAGGCCTCCGCCCTTCAGGCACTGGTGACCAGGATCGGCACCGACTCCGACCACGCCATCGCCGTGGGTGACGGCACCAATGACGTCGAGATGCTGCGCTGGGCGGGCGTCGGGGCCGTCATGGGCTCGGCGCCGCAGTGGGTTAAGGAGCAAGGGGATATCGTTACCGATACGGTATGGCACGATGGTTGTGCGGCCGTGCTGGACGCCGTTGTGGAACGAACCCGGAGGAGCTCATGAAACGGTCGCGGAACACCCTGCGGCATGCCGCCGCCCACGTCGCCCCGGCAGCGGCGGCACTGCTGCTGCTCACCGGCGGCCTGACCGCCTGCTCTACGGGCGACGACGTCGACCCCACCGCCACCGGGACCGGCCCCTGCGCCGCACTGGCCGATTACGGGGAGTTCCCCGACGGCGTCACGGTCACCATCGCCACCGCCTTCACCGGCACGGAGGCGGAGCGCTTCGACGCCTCCGTCGAACAGTTCGAGGAGTGCACCGGCATCGACGTCGTCCAGAACGGTTCGGATGATCTGGAGTCCCTGCTGCGGCAGGCGGTCGGCGCCGCGGCGACTGGGCCGGAGGCCACGGACGACGCGGACGCAACCGGAGAGAAGCAGGTGGCTACGGAGCTTCCGGACCTCGCCGTCGTCCCCCAGCCAGGCCTGGTGGGCGACCTGGCGCGCGCCGGAGTGCTGGTGGCCGTACCGGACTCGGTGGGCGCCAACGTTGAGCTCGGCTGGGACCGCGCCTGGATGGACGTCGGCTCGGTGGACGGGGTCTTGTACGCCGCGCCGCTGATGGCGTCGGTGAAGTCCTTCATCTGGTACTCGCCGGTCGCGTTCGCGCAGGCGGGCTACGAGGTGCCCGGCACCTGGGATGAACTGGTCGCACTCACCGAGCGGATCGCCGCCGACAATGCCACCGACGCCGATGACGCATCCGGTGGCGACGACGGTGACGGGAGTGCCGAGGACGCGGAAGCCGGCGACGCTGAAAAGGAGGGCGACGGGGCCGACGCCGTCGTCACCCCCTGGTGCCTGGGCGCCTCCGACGGCGACTCGACCGGCTGGGTCGTAAGCGACTGGTTGGAGGAGGCGCTGCTGGCCACCGACGGCGTCGGCGCCTATGACGCCTGGGCGAACCATGCCGTCGCGCTGGATGACGCCTCCGCGGTGGGCGCGCTGGACACGGTGGGCACCCTGCTCCTCGCCGATGGGAACGTCCCCGGCGGCGGCCAGCAGGCCGTGCAGACGAGCCTGGAGGAGGCCGGCGCGCAGCTTCTGGACGGGTCCTGCTACATGCTGCACGCCTCCTCCGGGTACGAGAACCTGCTGCCCGAGGGGGCGGAAGTCGTTGCCATCGGTGGTGCTCCGGGATCTGGAACCACCACCGCTGCCGGTGCGGGGGCGAGCGGGTCCGCCGCGCCGGCGGAAAGCGCCGCGGCACAGGCCACGGCCTCCCAGACGTCCGCGACGACGGGTGGGGTCGTCTCCGCGTTCCTCGTCCCGGGGGTGGTCGATGACGACATCGGCACCCCGGTGATCGTCGGCGGCGACTTCCTGGTGCAGCTGTCCGCGGGCGCACCCGCCACCGGAGAAGCCGCCGAGGACGGGGCCGATCCCGAGGCCGTTGAGGCGGTCATGACGTACCTTTCCAGCGCCGAGTGGGCGCAGCGGCGCGTCGACCTCGGCGGTGTGGCCACCGCTAACCGGAGTGTGGATGCGTCACAGATGCGCTCCGACGTCGCCAGGCGCGCCACCCTGCTGCTGCAGTCGCGCCAGTCCGTGATCCGCTTCGATGCCTCGGACTCGATGCCGTCGGGGGTGGGCACGGACGCGCTGTGGAGCGCCCTGACCCAGTGGACCACCGGCGAACTGGACTCCAAGGAGGCGCTGGCCCAGGCCGAGGCCGCCTGGCCCGAGTGAGCGGGGCCGAGTGAGCGGGGCCGAGCCCCGGGCAGGCGGGCGGAGTCGGGTGCTCGCACTTCTCGTGTCGGTCAAGCTGTGATAACGTCCTGGTGTCTAACCCGTCCCACCAGGTCGTTGCGTGGCTGGGAGCGGGTGTGTTCCTGTTGGCGCGCCCGGGCCCTGGTCCGGGGGAAGGGGCCCTGAGCCAGCCATGTCACACAACTTCTACGCAGGCACAGCCGCTGACGGCGGCTTCGACGCCGACGACGAGGACGGTTCGTCAGACTTCCTACGGCGATGTTGGAGGTTTGAGCGCGTTCAGCGGTGGATTGGCAGAGGTGTGGTCCTCGCCCCTGGTCGATGACGTCGGTTCAGCGTTATGCCCACCAAGCAGTTATAAAGGGACGAAAGTGACGAGAGAGTCCTTGTTATACGTTAGGAAGGTGTTTTGTTGTGGCGGATGAGGAGAAGCAGGAGGCCATTGAGGAGCTTCGTGCGCTGGTGCAGGACTCCCGTGCGGAACTCGGTCTGGAGGATGGCAGCAACAAGGCTGAGACCTTGTCCCAGGATCTGTCGGACGCGTGGAAGTCGCCGAAGGCCGATGACTACGAGGACCTGATCAGCGAGATGGTGACCGCAATCTATAATGATTGGTACAACCTGGAGGGTGCGCTGGACACGTAACCGTACCACCCACTGGTTGTTGCCTGCTCATTGATGCGCCGGCGTATGGATGAGCCTCGGCATGCGTTGGTCGTACGCCTTTCGCGGCCGGCTACTCGACGGGATTGTTGGTCAGATCGTACAGGAGTGACATATGGCTTACGTATATATACATGAGGAAGACCTACAGGCATTCATTGATTCCTTGAAGAGCTTCACCTCCTCGAATATTTCGGAGCTGGACTCCATAAGCAGGGCAAATACGGAGAGGGACGATCCCGCCGATATCCGCGACAAAGTCGAGTGGTGGGCACTCCCGCACGTGCGCATCGGTGACTTGTCACTAACGGCGGACGAGCTGCAGGTGCGGCTGAATCAGGCGGTGGAGATGAACTCCAACGGGATTACACCGATGGACGGTGATCTCATCTCCTACTACCTGCCCGACGGTGTAGAGGACACCCCGGCCAATGTCATGATCTATAACGGTGAGGCGGTAACCAATGGCGCGAAGGACGCCGAGGCCCTGCAGCAGGCTAGTGGCAGCCCCGATGGCGTGTCCGAGGACGGCCGCACCGTGGAGCAGGTCCTTGATGACATGGCCCGATATCAAGATGTGCCCGCCTACGGGGATGCGGTGGTGACCACCTTCGGTGGAGTGGACTACTACCTGGACTTCGTGCTTAACCTGCAGTGGCACTACAACAGCGTCGACAAGGAAGGTGTTCTTCATGTTGACAGGGATGGTCTGGATCAGGCGGTGGACGTGCTGGGGCGGGTGCTGGCCTCAGCCACCAACTCCGAATCTACGCCTGAGGGCCACGACTCCTGGTCGGATGCGATGTATGAGTCGGTGACGGTCAAGGGGCATCGGGGGCGGATGTCGGCGCTGAACGCGCTGCTGGCAGCCGACGATGCCGTCTACGACACCAATACCCTGGTGGATCTGGCCGACCAGTTGGAGGACCTGCCCTTTGATGGGGCAGCGGCCAGCAGCACCCCGGACTCGCTACAAGGCTGGTATGACGACGATTACGGGGTGCGCTACGACGAGGGCAAGGCGCTGCGTGGTTACTCGATGGACCCCCTGTATGGGGTGACGATGGCCATGGGTAACAATCCCGAGGCGGCTTTCAAGTATCTCAACCCCGACGGTCAGATGAGTAACGGGCAGTGGGTGCCGGGGGAGCAGTCCAAGAAGCGGTGGGAGCTGTTGACGGGCCGCGAGTGGGACGGTGAGGTAGGCCTGGACGGTTTCACGGCCGCCATGGCCGGGAACTCCGCCATGCGCGGCAGCGACGAAGCGGACACCGCCGCCGCGGCCACCTGGACTGTTGCCAGGTCCATGGAGTTCGCCGTCGACCAGGTCCCCTTCGCGAGCTACACGGAGGCCATGAAGGAGAACCTGTCCGTGGTGGTGGCTAACACCGCCGACCAAGGCGTCAAGGTCGCCATTGGCGCCTCCCCGAGGAACTAAGCCTGGCCGGTGAGCTGGATGACGACAGCCTGTACACCACGCTGGTCTACCGGCTCATTGACAATGAGAACGCCGCCGCCACCATCACCTCCGCCTTCACCAACGCCGCCATGGCCGAGTTCCCCAACATCATCACGCCAGAGCAGCTGGAAGATAAGTACGAGAAAGTTGGGTGCGTGTACGGGTACCTGGACGCGATCGGGAGTGAGCGCCTGACCGACCTCAAGGAGGCCTCGGCGGCTGAGAAGAAGGCCGCCGAGGACGCTATGGGCACCGTGGTCAGTGTGTTGACCACCGTGGTCGGTGCCGGGGTGACCGGCCCGGCCGCGAAGCTGGCCTGGAGCGTGGGTACGACCGTGACCAAGCCGATCATGGTCGACCAGCTCAACCCCGACGACCTGCCCGACGTCGACGTCCCCGGTACCGGCACCCCTTCATCGCTGGAGGCCCAGGCCTACGCCGAGGCCGTCAACCGGGGGCTCATCGCCGACCCGGAGGCCTTCAACTCAGAGTACCTCCAGCATGCAGGCAGTGGTGAGCCCTACTCCTGGTACACCACCAACGAGGACGGCGCCACCACCTTCAACCTCGACAACCCACCAACCGATGAGCAGAACAAGCAGATTCACTACTGGGCCGACGATATCAGCTCCGAACACGACCCCGAAGGCGCAATCAGACACGCGAATCGTGGCATCAACACGGGTGTCAGTAGAGGTCAGCGGCTGGTTCAAGGCGGTGATGGAGAGGGAGGTAAAGACGGTGATATCACGATCAAGCGGGACTAGACGGTCTGGCCACAACGACCGAAGTCAGCGCCATTGGTGGCATGCTCGGTCTGTTGCGGCCTTGTGCCTGGCGACGTCCCTGGCTGCGTGCGGTCTTATTGATGGCTCGGAGGAACCGATCCGTGCTCCGAGCACTCCGCTGGCGGATGAGATCATGTGCGGTATCTTCCCCAACCAGGAGCTCCGGGAGAGCCTCGGTTTTGACACCTACTGGTATGACTACATGACCGGTCCCACATCGGATGTGGAGACCGGCCAGTCTGGTTACAGCTACAGCTGCGATATGGACTCCGACCGTGATCCGTTCGGACTGATCGAGATCGACTACCGCATCGGAAGCCAAGTGCAGCCCAGTGCGCAACCTGCGTTGGAGTTCGATGATATTCCCGTTGAGTACTCCGATACCGCCCGGGAGGTGACTTTCGAGGGTGTGGAGGGTGAGGGTTGGGTGTGGACCGATGGTGTTGAGATCTATGTGGCCTGGCGTTACAACGACACGCAGGTGCTGTTGGCTCGGTTGACTTATTGGGGTCCGGATGAGGATCTGGATGAGCAGGTGGAGAAGTTCCATGCTGTTCTTGAGCCGGCCCTGGCCCTGATCCCCGAGCTGGCCTCCGCAACCCCCACCCACGTGATCGTCCCTTCACCCACGCCTGAAGCCGAGGACGCAGCCACCGGCACCGACGACTAACCCTTGTCACCGTACCGAACCCATAAGGAGAACCGCCTAGCATGCAACTATCAACATACCTGTCTCATCCGGGGCTGCGCCGTGCCACCGCAGGCGCTGCGGCCCTGCTGCTGGCCTGCACACCGCTGGTGGCGTGCTCGTCCGATTCCGATGACAACCCCCTGGGCATCCCCACCTATGATCCGGAGGCGATGGCCTCGGCCGAGGCCTCGGAGTCGGCTGCCGCAGCGGCGGCCTCCGCGTCTGCTGCGGCCTCGGCGGAGGCCGCCGGGGTGGTGACGGCGGAGTCGCTGTCCACCGACCGCTACGAAGTCACCTCCATCCCCGAAGACCTTGACGAGCAGCAGACCGAGATTCTGAAGGCCTTCATCAACTACGACCAGGTCACCTGGAACATCTGGTTCACCCGCACCGGCGTAGAGAACGCCGAACCCCTCATGACCGCCGAGGCATACCAGACCCTCAAAGTCAATTATGAGAATGCTGTAGACGGCCGCACCGATGGCACCGTGAGAATCTCGGTGATTTCGGTCTTCCTGACCTCACCCTATGACTCGCCGCCTAAAGCCACGGTCGAGGTCTGTGACGACCAGACAAACCTGGTGGACTACGATGTCGACGGCAATGACGTCAGCAACCCTGAGACTCTACAACAACGCTTCGGAAAAGCAGTGACCATGGTTTACGAAGATGGCACTTGGAAGGCGGCCGACGAACAAACGCTTTCCGCAAATGAATGTGTGGCGTGAATTATGGTGGCATCAACCAAATGCTTGAGGGTGATAGCGGCATTCCTTTGTCTAGTCTCCATGCATGTCTTGTCCCCCGCGGCATACGCCGCATACGGCAAAGACTCGAATGTAGGCAGCAGCTCGTCTGGTTCGGTGTCGTCGGGTGGGGATGGTTCGGTGCAGATTGCGGTGTCTGCGGAGTTCGTGTCGGCTGCGGCGGATGGTTCGGGCTCGGCCGGGGCGGTTGTGTCGTCGCAGTCGGTGACCGCGGCCGTGCATCCGGTGTGCTGGTACGAGCAGAGCGACACCGGCGCGGAGCGGGCGAAGTATATTGACTCGCCGATGGCCACCGATTACATGAGTACTACACGTGGCGACACGTGGGATGACTATAAGGCCCGCTTCCCGGACTATGAGTCGTATGCGGATGACACGGAGGGGCGCTGGTACATCCCGGTGTGCGATTCACGGTACATGGCTGACGGTGATGAACGCGATTTCGGGGAGGTCATGGCGGACTACTACGCCAACAACGGCCCGGTCTACGTGCCTGCCGGGAGTGCGGCTCCGGAGCCGGTGGTCGATGGTGCGACGTTGGCGCGGGCGGCGTGGGATGCGGTGACGATTCCTACGGCGACGATCGGCTACAACCCGATGGTCGGGGACTTGCAGGCTACGATCGTGGGTTGGGACACCTGGGTGTGGGCCACCGGTGATACGCCTAAGGAAGTACGGGTGACGGCTACGGCGGGTCCGGTGTCGGCCAGCGTCACTGCCACTGCCTCCATGCTTACTCTTCAGCCCAAGGATGGAGTCGCCAAGTGCACGGGCTTCGGGATCCCGTGGAGTGAGGACAACGATCGGATCGGCACCGACTGCGTCATCGTCTTCGATCGCTCCAGTGCGCACTTCAAGGACAATGTGACCCCGGTGGATGTGAAGGTGTCCTACGCCATCGAATATACCGCCACCGACGGGGCCACCGGCACCATGGACACTCATACCACCAGCACGACCACCACCATCCCCGTCGCCGAAATCCAAGCCCTCAACACCAGACCAACCAAACAACCATGACGTCGAGACTGCTACCAGTGGTGGGCAGCGGCTGGTCCAGGGCAGTGACGGCGAGGGAGGTAAAGACGGTGACATCACCATCAAAAGGGACTAGACAGTCTGGCAACGCCGCCAGAAGGCTAAACCGGCGGCAGTGGTGCGGTCGAGCCGTCACCGCCTTAAGCCTATCCGTGTCCTTGGCTGCGTGCGGACTCATCAATGGGTCGGATGGGCCCACGCAGCCGTCCGACACACCGCTTGCGGATGAAACTATCTGCGGTCTCTTCCCCAACCAGGACCTCCAGAACATCCTCGGTTTCAACACCTACTGGTACAGCTATAGCACCAGTCCCACGTCGAATGTGAATACCGGGGTGTCTGGCTACAGATACAGCTGTGACATGAGCTCCGATCGCGGCCCTTTCGGGCTGATTGACATCAGCTATGGTGTCGGGACATATCTTGATACTGGCAGTTATGGACTGGTCGAGTTCGACAGTATCAGTTCCGAGTTCCCCGACACCGCCCAGGAAACCAGTTTCGAGGGTGTGGAGGGCGAGGGCTGGGTGTGGACCTTTGATGTCAGTATCTATGTGGCCTGGCGTTACAACGACAACCAGGTGCTGTTGGCCAGGTTGACTTATTGGGGTCCTGAGGAGGGTCTGGATGAGCAGGTGGAGAGGTTCCACGCGATCCTTGAGCCGGCCCTGGCCCAGATTCCCGAGTTGGCTTCCGCAACCCCCACCCACGTCACTGTTCCTTCACCCACGCCCGAGGCCGAGGATACGGTCACCAGCACCGACGACTGATTCCTGTCACTACGCCGAACCATAAGGAGAACCGTCAAACATGCAACCTTCAACCCGCATATCGCGCCACGGTCGACACCGCCCGGTGGCTGCTGTGCTGGCACTGTTGCTGGCCTGTGCGCCTCTGGTGGCGTGTTCGTCGGGTTCGGATGACAACCCCTTGAATATCCCCACCTACGATCCGGAGGCTGCGGCATCGGCGGAGGCCTCGGAGTCGGCTGCTGCGGCTGAGGCGTCTGCGTCGGCAGCAGCTTCTGCTGAGGCTGCGGGTGTGGTGACGGCGGAGTCGCTGTCCACCGAGCGGCATGTGATCACGTCGATCCCTGAGGACCTGGATGCGCAGCAGACCGAGGTTATCAAAGCGTTCGTCACCTACGATGAGGTGACTTGGAACATCTGGTTCACCAGGTCAGGTGTGGAAAATGCTGAACCGCTCATGACCGCAGAGTCTTATCAGATCCTGAAGGAGAGCTACGACTCGCTTGGTGATGGTCGGACAGAGGGGACAGTGCGGATTTCTGTAATGGAGGTGTTCGCCATGAGTCCCACACAGGCCCAGGTGCTTACGTGTTCCGATCAGTCAGATCTCGTAGCTTACGATGCCGATGGCAATGATATTAGCAATCCGGAAACCCTCCAGGGTCGTTATGAGATTTTGGTTACCATGGAATATGAAGACGGAGTATGGAAGGATTCGGACGAGTCTACATTATCTGAAGGTAAGTGTGTGGTCTGAATTATGAATACGTGTAAACAGCTGGCTGTTGTTCTTGTTGTGGCCATGTTTTCCGCAGTCGTGTCTCTCGTCGGTTCTCCTACCGCCCTGGCCTTTAGGGAGTCGGATACCGAAGTCGGTTCGTCGTCTGGTTCGGTGTCGTCTGGTGGGGATGGTTCGGTGACGATAAGTGTCACGGCGACCTCGGTGTCCGCTGCGGCGGATGGGTCGGCCGGTTCTGGCGGTGGCGCTTCGACGTGGTCGCAGGCGGTGACCGCGAGTGTGCATCCGGTGTGCTGGTATATTCCGTATAAGACGGGTGAGGAGACTGCTAGCTCGTTGGAGTCGAATGATACTATCTATAATGTCACCCGTTTTAGTGGTCATACGCTGGAAGAATATCGTTCTCGTTTCCCGGATTACGAGTCTCATGCGTCCGACTCGGAGGGGTATTGGTACATTCCCTGGTGCTCTCCCGAGTATTACAGGGGGGATGATCTTGCGGACTTCAGCACGCTGTCAAAGAGTTGGGTTGAGAGGAACATGGCTGTATGGGTTCCCGCTGGTGGCTCGCCCCCGGAGCCGGAGATAGATGGTGAGACGTTGGCTCAGGCGGCGTGGGATGCGGTGACGATCCCTACTGCGACGATCGGCTATAACCCGATGGTTGGGGATGTGGGGGCCACGATTGTGGGTATGGATACCTGGGTGTGGGCCACCGGCGACACCCCGAAGGAAGTGACCGTGACCGCCACCGCGGGGGCCACCACCGCCACGATCACCGCCACGGCCTCCATGCTGACCCTCCAGCCCAAGGACGGCACCGCCAAGTGCACCGGCTTCGGCATCCCCTGGACTGAAGAGAACGACGCCAAGGGCACCGACTGCAAGATCGTGTTCAACCGGTCCAGCGCGCACTTCAAGGACAGCGTCACCCCGGTAGACATCAAAGTGTCCTACGCGATCACCTACACCGCCACCGACGGCGCTTCGGGCTCGATGGACACCCACACCACATCCACAACCACCAACATCCCGGTGGCGGAGATCCAGACGATTATCGTCCAGCCCACCGACGAACCATGAGACGCCCGGGAGAAGACTCTCGTGGGATGGCTGATGGTGGTTCAGGACGGTGACGGCGAAGGGAGGTAGGGAGATGAAGACGGTGCAGTCGCAATCAAGAGGAAGTAGGACCAGAGAACCCGGACGCGCAATCCGGTGGTGGTGGGGTAGGGCCGCTGCGGCCTTGTGCCTGGTAACCTCCCTGGCTGCGTGCGGACTCATTAATGGTTCGGACGAGACCACGCAGCCGCCGGAGACGCCTCTGGCGGATGAGACGATCTGTGGTGTCTTCCCCAACCAGGACCTCCATAACATCCTCGGTTTTGACACCTACTGGTACAGCTACAGCACCAGCCCCACAACGAACGTGGAGACCGGCGAATCCGGCTACAGCTACAGCTGCAACATGGACTCCGACGGCAACCCGTTCGGGTTACTCGAGATCGACTACGGCATCGGTACAGACCTTTATACCAGCGATGGGCTGGTGGAGTTTGATGATATTCCCGTTGAGTACCCCGACACCGCCCGGGAGGTGACTTTCGAGGGTGTGGAGGGCGAGGGTTGGGTGTGGACCGATGGTGTTGAGATCTATGTGGCTTGGCGCTATGACGACACCCAGGTGCTGCTGGCTCGCCTGACATACTGGGGTCCTGAGGAGGGTCTGGATGAGCAGGTGGATAAGTTCCATGCCGTCCTTGAGCCTGCGCTGGCCCAGATACCGGAGTTGGCCTCCGCAACCAGTACGCGCGTCGTAGTTCCCTCGCCCACGCCCGAGGCCGAGGACACGGCCTCCAGCACCGACGACTGATTCCTGTCACTACGCCGAACTCTAAGGAGAACCGTCAAACATGCAACCTTCAACCCGCATATCGCGCCACGGTCGGCACCGCCCGGTGGCTGCTGTGCTGGCACTGTTGCTGGCCTGTGCGCCTCTGGTGGCGTGTTCGTCTGAGGCGGACGATAATCCTCTGAATATCCCTACCTATGATCCGGAGGCTGCGGCGTCGGCGGAGGCGTCTGAGTCGGCTGCCGCGGCGGCGGCCTCCGCGTCGGCGTCTGCTGCCGCCCCTACCCTTGAGTCTCTGTCAGACCAGGAGCTGGGCTACCACATGGTCTCCATCCCCGAAGACCTCACCGAAGCACAGACCAAGGCACTGGTTGACTACGTCGCCTATGACCAAGTCACCTGGCGCATCTGGTCGACCGGCGAAGGCATCGAGAACCTGCCCACCGTCGCAACAGGGACCTATCTGGCGCACCTGCAGGAGGAAGCAGAACTGCTCAGCAGCAAGGGCGAACGGGATAATCCGCCGGTGCGAGTAGCAATCACCGAGGTGTCCGTCGCCGAAGACGGCACCTACGCAGAGATTACAGAGTGCAATGATCAAACCCAGGTGACCACCGTGGACGCCAATGGCAACGACATCACCGACCCGAACCGCCAACTCCGCTTCGAAGTCAACACCGTCATGACCCCCGCCGACGACGGAACCTGGCTGGCAACTGCAGAGACCACCACGTCCACCAACGAGTGCACCGTGGAGTGACAGTCGATGCGCACCCGGAAAATCCATGCCCTGCTCGCCGCCGTCCTTGCCCTGACCTCAACCCTCCTAATCACCGACAACCCCCAAGCAATCGATCGGGAAAGTACGACGAATTCCCAGTCCTCGTCTGCTGGTGTCTCGGCTTCCGGTGACGGCGGGGGCTCCATCGAGGCATCGGTGACCGTGACCTACACCTCCCCCGGTAGCACGCCGACCAGCCAGACGGTCACCTCCTCCACCCAGGTCGTACAAGTCCCGCCCTCATGCGGCTACAAACCCACCTACACCGGCCCCGAGATCGCGGAGATCTACCGCAATGCCCCCAAAAGCGCCCCCGGACTCAAACCCCTGTACGCCGACTGGGAAGACCACGCCGAGGACACCAACGGTCAGTGGTGGCGCTCCTACTGCGACCCCTCGGTATTCCCCGACGTCCAAAGCTTCGTGAAGGCACAACACGAGTTCGTCAACAACAACCCCACCGTGATCTGGGTAGTCGCCGATGATACCCCGCCGGCCCCACACGTCGATCCCGCCACTCTGGCCACCACCGTCTGGGAAAGCGTCAGCATCCCCGCCCCCGCCATCGACTACAACCCCAAGATCGGCGACAGCCAAGCCACCATTGTCGGCTTCGCCACCTGGATCTGGACCACCAACAACACCCCCAGCCGAGTCGAGATCCAGGCCACCGCCGGCTCAACCAGCGTGACCGTGACCGCGGCCTCCAACAAGCTCGACTTCTCGGCCCCGACAGCGAGGTCGACTGCACCGGCTTCGGTATCCCCTGGACCGAGCAGAACGACTACCTGGGCACCGACTGCATGATCATGTTCACCCGCAGCTCCGCCCACCTGGAAGACTCCGTTAACCCACTAGACATCAGCGTCCTATACACCGCCAGCTGGACCTCATCCACCGGACAAACCGGCAACCTCACCCCCCTCACCACCACCACAACCACTAGCATCCCGGTGGCGGAGATCCAGACGATTATTGTCCAGCCCACCGATGAACCATGACACAGCGCACTATCAGTTTTCGACTGGCGGCGGCCGTGTTGGTACTGCTGATGACGTGTGCACCGCTGGAGGCCTGCTCGCTTGGTTCACGCGGGGACGCCTTCGATATCCCCGGCTTCGACCCCGGTGCCGCAGGCCAGGACGACCAGGCTAATGCTCAGACTGCTTTGGACTACCTGAGCCCTGATGGCGAGTTGACCGATGGCAGGTGGGTGCCGGGGGAGCGGACTCGGGAGCGGTGGGAGACGCTTGCCGGCAGCTGGGACTCCAGCACCCTGGAGGAGCTGACGGCGGCTATGGCGGCGGCGTCGACCCTGCGTGGCAGCCCGGATGAGGAGACCTCAGCCGCGGCGACCTGGGTCACCGCAAGGTCGATCGAGTTCGCCGTCGACCAGGTGCCGTCCAGGTATTACACCGACGCGATGAAGCAGAACCTGGCGGTGGTGGTGGTCAACACCGCGGACGAAGGAGTGAAAGTCGCTACGGGCGGTTCCCCTAAGGGATTGGGCTTGTATCAGGGTGAGAAGGGCAAGGACCTGGACGACGCCAACAGCCTGTATACAACGATGGTCTATCGAGTTATTGACAACAAAGCCGCCGCTGCGAACATCCGTTCGGCGTTGTTTGATGCGGCTATGGGACGTTATCCGGACGTTGGCGACGTGACGACGCTTGAAATGAAGTATCAGATTGTTGGGAGCGTGTACGGGTACCTGACTGTAATCGGCGGTGAGCGCATGGTGGATGTCATGGGTGCCAACGCGGAGTTCGACAACCCGATCGGCACAACGCGTTCTGCGCTGGAGGCCATGGCCTATGCCGATGCGGTTAACCAGGGGCTGTTCACCGACCCGGAGGCCTTCAATCCCGAATACCTACAGCATGCAGGCAGTGGTGAGCCCTACTCCTGGTACACCACCAACGCGGACGGCACCACCACCTTCAACCTCGACAACCCGCCGACCAGCGAACAGAGGGACGGTGTCCATGACTGGGCCAACGCGATCCGTGCCGAACACGATCCTGAATACGCGGTCATGCGTGCGGACAGTGGCGTGAACGCCGGGGTCCGCAGAGGGGTCTGCCTGATCCGTGGAGGGGACGGCATAGGGGGTGAGCCCGGTGAGATCGCGATCAAGAAGGACTAAAACGCTCCTGCTGGCACTACTGCTGGCCTGCATGCCAATGGTGGCGTGTACGGCGGATTCGGGCGAGCACGGCCTGGACATTCCCGGCTTCGAGCCTGACGCCGTCACCGACCAGGCCAACGCCCGAGCTGCGTTCGAGTACCTCAACCCCGATGGTGAGATGAGTGGCGGTTGGTGGGTGCCGGGGGAGCGGACCCAGGAGCGGTGGGAGGAGCTCGCCGACCGCAGCTGGGACTCCGACGCCCTGGAGGAGCTCACGGCTGCCATGGCGGCCGTGTCAACCATGCGCGGCGGCCAGGATGAGGAGACCTCTGCCGCGGCAACCTGGACGGTTGCCAGGTCGATCGAGTTCGCCGTCGACCAGGTGCCCTTCGAGGACTACACGGAGGCCATGAAGGAGAACCTGGCCGTGGTGGTGGCCAGCACCGCCGACGAGGGCAGCGGGGTGGCCGGTGGCGGCACCACCAAGGGATTGGGCCTGTACAGGGACTATGACAGCAAGAACAGCGGTGATGCCAACAGCGTGTACACCACGCTGATCTACCGGCTAATTGACAATCAGGATGCTGCCGCAACCATCTCCAAGGCGTTCGTCGATGCTGCTATGGCCGATTACTCCGGCATGGCCGACGCCGGCGACGTGGGGGGCATGGGCCAGAATATGGGCAATGCGTACGGATACCTGAATGCCATCGGCGTTGAGCGCATGACGGATATTGCAGGCGCGGACGCGGAGTTCGACAACCCGATCACCATCACTCGGAGCACGCTGGAATCCCAAGCCTATGCGGAGGCGGTCAACCAAGGTTTGTTTGCCGACCTTGACGCCTTCAACTCCGAGTACCTCCAGGATGAGTTCGGGGAACCGTATTCGTGGTACTCCACCGGCGCCGACGGCGTAGTCAGCTTCAACCTCGATAACCCGCCGACCCGCCGGCAGAGTATTGAGGTCCACAACTGGGCCGATGACGTCGCGCCCGAGCACGACCCGGAAGGCGTATTCATGAACGCGAATCGAGGCCTCAACACCGGTATCAGCGACGGGCAGTCCTTGATCTACGGCCATGATGGTGCGGGCGGTGACCCCGGTGACATCGCGATTGAGAAGGACTGAGCCGACTCGCCTCGAGGTTCGGGGCGCGGCATGCTGCCCGGGTTCCTGCACTGCGCGGGTGCCGTAGTCGGCGGCGCCCACCGATCACACCCGGGCGATCCTCAGCGTGAGGATCTGGAAGGGGCGCAGCTCGAAGTCGCTGGTCAGGGCGCCCGCCTGCGCGCCGTTGGCGGCCTCGGCGGGAACGGTGCGCAACTCGACGTCGTCGCTCGGGCGCTCCAACAGATCGGTGGTGACTACCGAGGCGGCGGCGAAGCCGGTGGTGACTGCGCCGCGGGTGCGGGCCCCCAGTGACTCGTACAGGCGGACGACGACGTCGCCGCTGCGATCCTCGGCGAGTTTGACCGTCTCTACGACCACGCCCGTGCCGTCGACGGACACGATCGGGGCCACCTCGTGGGCGCCGGTGACCATGCGTGAAGGCAGGTTGAAGGCATACCCCTCGCGCACGGCGTCGTCGATCGTGGCCCCCGGGCGCAGCGCGACCCTGAGCGAGTGTTGCCCCTGGTCGGCCTCCGGATCAGGGAACAGCGGCGCGCGCAGCAGGGACAGTCGTACCGTCGTCATCGGGTGACCTAAGGCGTCCAGGTCCCGGGTGACGTCGTGGCCGTAGGTGGAGTCGTTCAGCACTGCCACCCCGTAGTCGGGCTCGCCCACGTGAATCCAGCGGTGAGCGCAGATCTCGTAGCGGGCGGCATCCCAGGAGGTGTTTTGATGTGTTGGGCGGGCCACGTGCCCGAACTGCATTTCGGCGGTGGAGGCCTCCGCCACCAGGTCCAGGGGGAATGCCAGCTTGAGCAGCTGCTGCCGCTCATGCCAGTCGACGTCGAAGTCGAAGACCACCTGCTTGGAGCCCGGGTGCAGGCGGATGCGCTCCACCAGGGTGGAGGCCCGTCCGAGCGCGCGGGTAAGGCGCACGCACACGCCGTCCGCGTCCCGCGTGACCTCCAGATCCCGTACATCGAGCACGTCTTGGACCGTGTGCCGGTACTCGGCGTCAATGTCCCAGGCATCCCACTGGCGCGGGGTATCGCGGTGCAGCTGCAACAAGCCCGCCCGGGCGCCCGGCGGGAGCAGCTCCCGGCCGGCCTCCAGGTCCACGATTGAGGTCAGGGTGCCGGCGGTGTCGAGCACCAGGCGGAGCAGCCCGTTGTCAATGACCCATCCGCCCGCGGACTGCTCCACCGACACTTCGCCGAAGGCGGGCACCGGTTCGCCAGCGCCCAGCGCGGGCACGCCGTCGCGCGCCGCCGGGGCGGCGTTGAGCAGCAGCGGAGTGTCCCCGCTCCCCACGAGGGCCGCAGCGGCGTCGCCGATCACCCCTTCGAGTGTGCGCGCGACCTCGGCGTACTCGGCCTCGGTGCGCTGGTACACCCAACCGATGGAGGTGCCCGGGAGAATGTCGTGGAACTGGTTGCGCAGCACCGTGCGCCACGACTCCTTCAAAGCCTCGTACGGGTAGGGAGCGCCCGCGTAGACGGCCGCCGTCGCCGCCCACAACTCGGCCTCCCGCAACAGGTGCTCACTGCGGCGGTTGCCCTGCTTGGTGCGCAGCTGAGAGGTGTAGGTGCCGCGGTGGAACTCCAGGTACATCTCCCCGTTCCACACCGGCAGCCGGGCACCGCCCCCTTCGGCGGACAGGGCCTCGGCTTCGCCCTGGGCGCGTTCGAAGAAGGTATTCGGACTGCCCAGCTCCACCGTCGGCACACCCTCAAGATCCTGGAAGCGGTGCGCGGCCGCCAGCATCTCCCGGGTGGGGCCGCCACCGCCGTCGCCGTAGCCGAAGGGCACGATCGAGGTGGTGCAGATGCCCTTCTCCGCGAAGTTCGCCTCGGCGTGGTGCAGCTCGGTGACTGACAGCCGGGCGTTGTAGGCGTCCACCGGGGGAAAGTGAGTCAGTACGCGAGACCCGTCGATACCCTCCCAGTAGAACGTGTGGTGCGGCATGCGATCGGTGTCGTTCCAAGACAGCTTCTGGGACAGGAACCAGGGGGAGCCGGCCGCCCGGGCGATCTGAGGCAGTGAGCCGCTGTAACCGAAGGAGTCCGGCAGCCACACATCCCGCGTCTCCACCCCGAACTCCTCCAGGAAGAACCGCTTCCCCTCAATGAACTGGCGGGCGAGTGCCTCCGATCCGGGCATATTCGTGTCCGACTCCAACCACATGCCGCCCACGGGCACGAAGCGTCCCTCGGCCACCCGCTGCCGGATGCGCTCAAAAAGCTCCGGCTGAGCCTGTTTGACCCACTGGTACTGCTGGGCGGAGGAACAGGCGAAGACGAAGTCCGGATCCTGATCCATCAGCGCCAGCGCACTGGAGAAGGTACGTACGCATTTGCGCACCGTCTCGCGCACCGGCCACAGCCAGGCGGAGTCGATATGCGCATGCCCGACGGCGAGCACGTGGTGCGCGCTCGCATTGGCCCGGCAGGCGAGCACGCCGGCCAGCGCGTCCCGGGCCGTCGGCGCGGTGCCGGCCACGTCGGCGGGATCGACGAGGTCGGCGGCACGCTCCAGCGCCGTATCGATGCGGGCGCGGCGGGTGGAGTCCTCCGGCAGGGCGGCCGCCAGCTCCAGCAGGACGGCCAGATCCTGAACCAGCTCCCACACGACGTCGTCGCGCAGGGCCACATCGGCGCGGCCCAGGCGGTACAGCGGGTCGCTGCCCGCGGTCTCCCGGTAGCCGTAGGGCGTGGGGGAGAAGCCGAAGCCCCCGGCCACATCCGGGTTGGAGGCAGCCTCCACGTAGACGTCGATAGCATCCGGCTCGCCGTCCCAGGGGACCGTGTGGTTGCGCGGGGAAAGCGCCTTGACCGCCGAGCCGTCGGGGCGCAGCAGCAGGCCCTCGGCCTGGAATCCGGGCTGTGCGGCGGTGAAACCCAGGTCGATGCTCAGCTCCACGTGCGTGCCCTCCGCCCGGCGCCATGCCGCGGGCACGTTCCCAATCGCGTGGAACCAAGTGGTGCCCCACGGCGGTCCCCAGGGGGTGCCGACGGCGATGGGGGAGTAGTCCTCGGTGACGGCCCGGGTGAAGTGGACCGGCTCGCCCGGTGCCTGCCAGGCCGACAGCTCCAGGGGCAGGCGATCGCGGTAGATCGCCGGACGGACGTGGTCGCGCAGCAGGCGTTCGGCGCGCTGCTCGGTCAGGAGGGGATTGGAATGCATGTGGTGGTTGTTCCTGGTCTCGTCTGCGGTGAGGTGTTGGCGTCGGATCAGCCCTTGACGGCGCCGGCCATGGCGAAGCCTCCGCCAACGCGGCGCTGCACGATCAGGTAGAGCAGCAGCACGGGGGTGGAGTAGAAGATGGAGAAGGCAGCCAGCTTGCCGTAGGCGATCGATCCATGCGTGCCGAAGAAGTTGTAGATGGCTACCGCGGCGGGCTGATGCTCGGGGGAGAACAGCAGCACGAAGGGCACGAAGAAGTTGCCCCAGGCGCCGGTGAACACGAAGATGAACACCACGGCGATGCCGGGCTTCATCAGTGGAACCACGATCCGCCACAGGGCGGTCATAGCGGAGGCGCCGTCCACCCAGGAGGCCTCCTCCAGGGAGATCGGTACGGAGTCCATGAAGTTCTTCATCATCCAGATGGCCATCGGCAGGGAGGTGGCCGCCATGAACAGAATGGTGCCTGCAACCGAGTCGAGCAACTGGAAGCTGACGAACAGGGAGTAGACGGGCACCATCATGGCCGTGATCGGCAGGCAGGTGCCGAACAGGATCGTGTACATGAAGCCCTTGTTGAAGCGCATCTGGAAGCGTGACAGCGGGTAGGCGGCGAGCGTGGCCACCACCACGGTGATCGCCGCGGTGCCGAAGGAGATCAGCAGGGAGTTCCAGAGCGGACGCAGAGTCTCGTCGACGTTGGCGATCTCGGTGAAGTTGGACAGGGTCCAGGTCTCGGGGACGGAGATGGACACGGTGGCCGCGGGGTCGAAGGCGGACAGGATGATCCATGCGAGTGGGATCAGGAAGCAGACCCCGATCAGCGCCATAATCACCGAGGCAACGATCTTGAGCCCGTGCCCGCGCGGCGAGGAGAGTCTGAGCGATGCTGTGGGTGACTGCTGCATGTCAGGCATGTCAGTCCACCTCCGGTTTGAGCAGTTTCATGTAGACGACGGAGAAGAGCGCCCCCACCAGCAGCGTGACGGTGGCGATCGCCGTGCCGTAGCCGACCTGGGAGAATTTGAACGCCTCCTGGTAGGCGAGCACCGGCAGGGTGGAGGAGCTCGTGCCCGGGCCACCGCCGGTCATCACCCAGATGAGGGTGAACACGCCCAGCGTCTGCAGGGTGGTGAGCATGAGGTTGGTGGCGATGGAACGGCGAATGATCGGCAGCGTGATGCGGAAGAAAGTCTGCGCGGTGGAGGCCCCGTCGATGGCGGCGGACTCCTTGACCTCCGGAGGTACCTCGGCGAGCGCGGCGTTGTACTGCATCATCGAAAATGCGGTGCCGCGCCAGACATTGGCGAGTATGACCGACAGCATGGGGAAGACGAGCAGCCATTTCGGGCCTTCCAGGCCGATGAAGGAGAGCATCGAATTGAGGGTGCCCTCCGAGGCGAAGAAGGCGTAGCAGGCGAAGGCCGCGACGATCTCCGGCAGCGCCCAGGCCACCACGACGATCCCGCCCACCAGGGAGGCCAGTGGCCGCGCGCAGTGGCGCATGAGGACCGCCAGCACCATGCCCAGTACGTTCTGCCCGACGATAGCCGAGGCGAAGACGAAGACCGCCGTCAGGAGAATCGATTTCAGGAAGGCCGGGTCGGAGAAGAGAGTCACGTAATTGCCCAGGCCCACGAACTGTGGCGCGGCCGCCTTGTAACCGCTCATGGCCCGGTCGGTCAGTGACCCGTACAGGGAGTAGATGATCGGGCCGAGCAGGAACAGGGCGAGCAGGACGACGGCCGGAATCAGTGGGGCGGTGCGGCGGAGGGTCCTGCCGGAGTGACGGCGTCGGGCCGACGTTGCGCCTCTACCCGCCGCCGTCGAGCCGAATGTGGCGGGCGTGGTCATTTGGAGGCCGCCTCGGTGCCGTCCTCGCCGACGATGGAGACCAGGCCGGAGTCGTAGGTGGCCGCTGCCTCCTCGGGGGTGGCGTCGTCGGTGACCACGGACTCGCAGGCGATCTGGATGTTCCCGGAGATCTGCGAGTAGTCGGGGGTGGTGGGGCGGAAGTGCGTGTACGGAACCAAGCTCGAGAAGAACTCGAAACTGGGGTTGTAGGAGAGGTAGTCCTCGGACTCGGCTACGTCCATGCGTACGGCGACCTGAGCGTTCTCCGTGTCGTATTTGAGGGTGTTCTCGTAGTTCAGGGCGATCGAGATGAATTGGAATGCGGCGTCGGGGTTGGCGCATTTGGAGCCGACGGCCAACGTCCAGCCGCCGGACATGGACGTGAACCCATCGCCCTGGCCGTTCTGCGTGGGCATCATCGCGAAGCCCATCGTCTCCTCCCACTCCGGCCAGGGGTTGTCGCCGGAGATCCAGCCGCCGGGCATCCAGGAGCCGTCGATCGCCATGGCCAGTTTGCCTTGGGGGAGCAGCTCGGTGGAGACGCGGTTGCCGATGGCGGAGTCGAGCGCAACGTCCAGGCTGGGGCCGAGTTCTTCGGCGTAGACCGTGTCCATGAAGGCCAGTGAGTCGATGAAGCCCTGTGAGCCAGTGACCCACTTCTGAGTGTCGGTGTTGTACAGGAGTTCGGAGTCGGTGCCGGACAGGAGCATCTCAAAGCCCTGCATGGAGGTCATCTCGCCGCCGGCCTTGGCGACGAAGATGTTCAGTGGGATGACATCCGGGACCTGCGTCTTGATGGTGCGGGCGGCGTCGAGAATCTCATCCCAGGTGGTCGGCTGCCAGTCCTCGGGCAGTCCCGCTTGGGCGAAGATCTGCTTGTTGAAGTAGATGCCGCGGGTGTCGGTGCCCATGGAGACGCCATACAGCTTGCCGTCGTCGCCGAGCCCGGCCTCCTTGGCGGAGTCGACGAACTGATCCCAGTCCTCCCAGGCCTCCACGTACTCGTCGATGGGCATGAGGTAACCGGCGGCGGCGTCTGAGCGGACCTGGAAGGAGTCCTCGTACATGACATCCGGGGCGGTGGAGTCCGAGCCGTTCATCAGCGCCAGCTTGGTGAAGTACTGGTCCTGTTCGGCCTCGATCGGCACCAGCTCGATGGTTACCTCGGAGTTAGCCGCCTCGAACTCGTCCTTGGCCTTGGTCAACAGGTCCTCGAGCTGGGTGAAGGCCGAAGTCTTCTGGTAGGCGATCTTGAGGGTGCTGCTGGAGCGCTCGCTTGAGGAGTTCGAGCAGGCGGCGAGTGCGGCGGTCGCCGAGGCGAGTGAGGCGCCGATGAGGAAGCTGCGACGGCTCGGGTTCGGGTGGGTTAGGGGTGCGGGGGTTGAGTGGGGCATGGGTGGGCTCCTTTGCGCCGGGGCGTCCACTGTGACGCCATCACTAAATACTCCATCAAATGGATAAAATACTGTCAAGCCGTCCTGGAGGACGTTGCTTAGTCGTTATATAAGGGTGTGTGGGCGGAGCGTGGACCGTGGCCGGGAGCGGGCGCACGACGTTTCGGCACTTACGACGACGGTTCGTACCTTCCGGTCAACGATTCGTACTCCGCGGTGACGGTTCGTACTGCTGGGTGCCGAACCGTCGCTGTTATGTCTCAGGACATCGGTGACAGTTCTGTGTCAGGACATCGGTGACAGTTCGTGGGTTGTTGGGGGTGACAGTTCTGGTGTGCTTTTGGGCGCATGAGCTCAGTCAGGAAGTCCAACAGTAGTGGTGTTGATCCGCGTGTGCGTCTGGCGATCGTCCGGTGGCCTGATGACGCCCCGCGCGGGGCGGTGACCGCATCCTTGCGACCAGCGGGCCATCGGCTGGTGGCTTCTGGAGCCTGACCGGGCCGGCGTGCTGCGGCCGTAAAGCGGGCCCTGACCCGACTTACGAGGCCCTGGTTGGTCGACTTTGCCGGAGAGACCCCCGGGCTGTCCCCGGCCCGACCCGGCCGTGGGTTACAGCGGCCGCCACCACGACCCCCAGCCCACGCTCCAACCGTGCCGGCCCCCGCGAACCACCACAAGTGTCACCGATGTCCTGATACACCAAGTGTCACCGATGTCCTGAGGCAGAACTGTCACCGATGTCCTGAGACATCACAGTGCCGAACCGTCGCCAGAACTGCCGAAGCGCTGGGGCGAAGTGCCGAACCGTCGGTGGAACGCGTAAACAGTCATCGCAGGGAGTAGCCGCTGTGCCTGGGGGCCATCGCCCGCTTTTGGTGTTTTCTGCATGCGCCATGCGAGGCCGGTGATGGTTTTGCGCGCCGCTGTTGCGGCCGATCTCAGTGGGCGGACCCGGGCTCCACCTCGCCTGTTCGGCATCGACCGCATCCTGGGGATCAAGCGCGGGCCCTCAACTCCCGATGAGCAGCGTTGCCGGAGTCGGCGAGAAGAGGCGGTCAAGCACGAGACAGGCCGCTCCCACGGTACCGGCACGTTCGCCGAGCGAGGAGGTGTGTAAGTTCAGCGGACGCGGTTGCCCGTGCAGCGTGTGATCGGCGATCGCGTGTTGCAACTCGGGTTCGCACAGCGGCCGCATGGCGGCCCAGCGCGGGCCGGTGATGACGATTGCGGATATGTCCAGCAGTTCGGCCACGGCCAGTACGGCAGCGCCCAGCACACGCCCCGCCGAGGCGAACACCTCGATCGCCGTTGCCTCCCCCCGACCGGCGCGGACCAGCAGGTCGGTGAAGCCCTCCTCGATTTCATGGGGATTCCACGAGTCGACCTCGCCCGGAAGCGTCATGCCGAGCTCGCGCGCATGCGCCACCAGCTCGCGCTCGCCCAGCGAGGTGCCCAGGATGCGGCCGCGCGGCGAGGCTGAGAGCGGGTCTCCGGGCAGGTGCATGGTTTCGCCCGCGTTGCCGGTTGTCCCTCGTACCACCTGCCCGGCGATCACGGGGGAGATCGCGGCGCCGGCGCCGAGGTAGAACACCAGAAAGTCGGCCGGATCCGGCGACTCGCCGGTCCATAGGTGCGCCTTGGCCACCGCCGTGACGTCCTTGTCCAGGACGACGTCCAGGCCCGTCTGTCGGGCCAGCAGGTCGCGCAGCGGTACCGTGCCCCAGCCCGGCAATAGGGGCGGACTGACGGTGCCGGCGTCGTCGTCTATCGGTCCGGGTGCGGCGACGCCGATGCCCAGCAGCCTGCCGCGCGGAACCGAGGCCTCTTGCACCATGCGTTCGACCTCGTGGTGCAGATGCGCGATTGCCGCCGTGGCATCCTGGGGCGAGGGCAGCGGGCCGTAGTTCTCGGCGACGATCTCGCCGGTCAGGTCCACTACCGCGATGCCCAGGGCGGATGGGTCGATGTGAACGCCGACGGCGAGTCCTCCGGAAGGGTTGAGACTGAGGGCGACGCCGGGTCGCCCCCTGCCGCCGGGGGGCACGATGCCGGTCTCGCGGATCAGCTGCTGGTTGAGCAACTCACGGGTCACATTGGAGACCGTCTGCGGCGCCAGACCGGTGATCCGCCCGAGCTGTGCCCGGGTGAGTCCGTCGGCGGAGTGGCGGATCGCCTCCAGTACGACGGCCCGGTTGAACCCGCCCACCCGGGGCAGGTTGCTGCCACGTCCCATGGTGCCTCCCTCAGCTCGGCCCTCCTGTGCGGGATGGAGACTACCCAGGAATTCGATGCGACCGTTCTGGGGAACGCACGCGTAGGGTTCCAACGCGGGGCCGCTGGACTGTGGGGTTGGCGCCGAGCAGGCAAGGGCGGGGCGGTTCATGTGATGGCTTTGGCCGCCTGCCCCTCGCCGTAGCCGAGGTTATAGCCTGCTTCGATACTGACGTGAAGGCTGTTCATGGTGGGGTCGGCGGCTAGTCCGTCCCAGTCCATGTACTCCTGGGCTGCTTGGGGGGTCATGGGGTCGGGGGCGGTGATGGTGGGATTTCCGTCGATCTCGGTGTAGAAGGAGAAGGGCTGGCCGTTGTTGCCGGTGGCGGCGGCCTCCATGGCGGCGTCGCTGAGCAGGCCGTACTGTGCGGCATCAACATAGGCCTGAGCGCGCAGCACGGTGTCGACGTCGGCAGCGTTGATGGTGTCTGAAGTACTGTTGTCCATGCGTAGCTCGGCCATGCCATCGAGATAGCCCATGGTCTGCGCGGCGGACTGATACTGCCCAAGCAGGGTTGTTTCGGGGTCGGCGGCCGTAGTCATCTTTGAGTCGATTCGGTTTTGGTGGTACTGGAGCATGGCGGAGGTCAGGGTTTCAGCGGCGTTCTCGTTATCAATGACGCGGTACAGGGCGGTCTCGAACTGCGCGTCGGTGACCATCCCAGACAGGCCATAGACGTTATTGACTTCTAAGGATCCGCCGTTCGCCAGGCCAGCGAGCTCCTCGGGGCTGTTGCCGAGCAGGACGGCGAGATTCTGCTTCATGGTTGAGGTGAAGTCCTTGAGGGGCACCTGGTTGGCGGTGAACTCAATTGATTCGGCGGCAATCCAGGTGGCGGCTGCTGATGTTTCGTCGTCTTTGTCGGTGCGTAGGGTCGAGACGGCGGCCATGGCAGCGGTGAGTTCTTCCAGGCCGCTGGAGTTCCAGTGGCCTTCTTCAAGTGTCTTCCACCTTTCTTGGGTCTGCTGTCCGGGAGCCCACTGGCCAGCGTCGACCTGCCCGTCGGGGCTGAGGTAGTCCAAAGCGGCCCGGGCGTTGGTTTGGTCGCCGCTTGCGGTTCCTGGATCAAAATCGGGAATGTCCAGTTCGCTTTCGAAATACTGCGCGCACGCCACCAAGGGTGCGCATGCCAGTAATAGCGTCAGCAGGGCGGCCGACAGACTGCGCCTGGGGCGGGGCGTGCTGGCTCTGGATCGCATCATAAGAAAGCTCCTCATCAGGTCGACGCCCCTATTGCGTGCCCCTATCATTTGATGATCTCCGCGCCCTGGCCCTGTTCGTAGCCTGTGGTGCTATTGACCATTTCGGAGTTGATGCGTCCCATGGTGGGGTCGGCGGCTAGTCCGTCCCAGTCCATGTACTCCTGGGCTGCTTGGGGGGTCATGGGGTCGGGGGCGGTGATGGTGGGATTTCCGTCGATCTCGGTGTAGAAGGAGAAGGGCTGGCCGTTGTTGCCGGTGGCGGCGGCCTCCATGGCGGCGTCGCTGAGCAGGCCGTACTGTGCGGCATCAACATAGGCCTGAGCGCGCAGCGCAGTTTTGATGTCGGCCACGTCGACAGTGTCCGGGGTGTTCCAGCCTTTGGCTAGCTGGTCAACGATGATGGGTCTGGCGACGGTGGAGCCGGTGCTGTACAGCAGCGGGCCGGCGACAGCCATGCCGGTCCCCCCGGTCATGGCGCTGACTCCGGTACCCAGGACGGTGGAGAACACGCTCAGTGCGGTTCCCATATTGGACTTGGCATCAGCCTGTGCGGCGCTGTCGTCGCCTGCACGCAACTCGGCAATGCCATCAAGATAACCGATGGTCATGGCCGCGTTCTGGTACTCTTCGAGAAGAGTCTCTTCAGGTTCAGTGGACGTGGGCATGTCGGAGTCGATTTGGCTGTGGTGGTACTGGCCCATTGCCGCGGCCAGGGTTCCGGCGGCGTTCTCGTTATCAATGACGCGGTACAGGAGGGTCTCGAACTGCGCGTCGGTGACCATCCCAGACAGGCCATAGACGTTATTGACTTCTAAGGATCCGCCGTTCGCCAGGCCGGCGAGCTCTTCGGGGCTGTTGCCGAGCAGGACGGCGAGGTTCTGCTTCATAGTGGCGGTGAAATCGGCTTCCTCGACATGATCGACGAAGAAGGGGATGGCCTGCGCGGTCATCCAGGTGGCACGTTCGGAGGCATGTGCGGGCACGTTCGGGTCGCCGTCGGCTCCCCGGTAGGCGGAGGCAGCGGCCGTGGCCGCACTCAACCCATCCAAACCGGCACCACCGTGGTAGTCCCAATCGCGCTGCCTGAGCATCTCCCAGCGCTTCTCGATCTCGGCGTCGTTGGTGCCATCACTGGTGAGATATTTCAGGGCGGCCTCGGAGTTGGAGCCCATGGCGGTCAGCACGCCGGCCAACGGGTCCGCGGTATAGAACTCGCCGTTCGCGAACGGCGGAGGTCCGGAGGCGGGAACCGAGGTGGGATCGATATCCTCAAGATTTTCAGCGAGCGCGCCAAGGAACCCTGTGCCGTATGCGGTATCCGGTACTGACAACAGTGCGTTGAGCGCCGTCATCGGAGATTCGAGCTGCCGCTGGCTGATATCCGGGTTCACTGCGTCGGCGAAACCAGCGGCGAGGTCGGCTCCGCCGACCTGATCCTGGCTGGCGGCGGCAAGTATGTGAGAAAGAGTCTCCACCGACTTGCTGAACTGTTCGCCACCGTCATCCCCGTCATAGCTAACCTGGTAGTGGCCGTCCAGCGCATAGACGAGTTGCAGATACTCTTCAGCGGTGTACTGATCGGTGAAGGACGCCCCGTAGGCGGGGATATCACGGTGCTTGGCAATCTCGTTGAGGATCTGCTCGACCGTACGGCCATCCTTGGCGGTTCCGTCCAAGCTGCCGAGAGCTTGATCAAGTGCAACGGTGTCGGCCTTAGCCGCTTCTGCCGCGCCGGTGTTGTAGGCGTGGACGTTGGCGGCGGTGTCCATGTTGCGCCAGTAGGCGGCTTCGTCGGTGGTGCCTGGGGGTGGGTCGGGTAGGTAGTAGGACAGGGTGCCGTCGGGGTTGGTCATGGTGATACCCGACTCGTTGATGTCGATGGCTTCCTGACGGCGGGATCGCAACTGGTATGCCACTTCGCGCAGTCTGGCGACGTTTGCCGATATAGTGGTGTTCCCGGGTGCGGGATTGAGCAGGTCGGGGAGCGGTTCGGTGTCGGTGACAACCGACTCCACCGGATCGTAGTGGTACTCGCTGCTACGACGTATTGCGCGGCGAGCGCCGTCTGCGGCGTTTGCGTAGTCGTTGATGTTGTTGATTACGGTTTGCATGGCATCGGTGTCGATCTTGATGTAGGCCATGGCTTCGCTTCTAGTCTCCGGGGGTTTCGGGGCGGGTTGGGAACGGGGTCAGATGTTGGGCCATCTGGCCTGTTCGGAGTCGGCGGGAACCTGATCTTGTCCGGTATTGTAGATGGCGTTCTCCGCATCTGTGAGGTCGTTGACAATCTGTGAAATCGCTTCCTCCGCGCCAGTCTGGGCCGAGTCGATGGCGGTGCGGTAGTCGTCGGCCAACGGTGAGGTCCACACGTCGTCGGACAGGCCCAGTGACTGTGGTATTCCCAGGTACCCGGTTATCTGGACTCCACCTTGGGTTGTTGGGGGCGGAGTCCACTCGGCCAGGCCGCTTTGCGACCGGGTTGCCTGCTCCTTAACGTCCTGGATCGCCTCCAGCTTGGGGTTGTTCACCATGAGAGTGCTGTCGCCGTCGTTATCAGTAGAGTCATCCTCGTAGTAATAAGTGGTGGGCATCGCGATCTCGGTCCTCGGAGGGGTGGCGGTTCGGGAGGGGCGGGACGCCCCGGTAACGATGGAGTCAACTTACCCTAAACGTAACGCCCCCGTCACAAGAAGACTGGTCGGTAGTCGTCCACCAGCGCCAGGGTGGCCCCAGCGGAAGGCGGGCGCTGGCGGACGACTACGGGGCGAGGGCGTTGGGTGCGGCTGTCACGTGTGGTTGACATTGGTGCCGCTTCTCGTATGTCCGGCAGTCCTGGCAGTTGCTGTTGCTTGCGTGTGACCTGGGGTCGTGTGAGACTGTATGACGTCCCGATAACGTACTCTTACCCCGAGGAGTTGCTCATGGCTCGTTTCCCGAGTCTCCCGACTGGTTCAGCCGGGCTACGCCGCACCGCCGCGGGAGCGGCGGCGCTGCTTCTGGCGTGTGCGCCTCTGGTGGCGTGCTCGTCTGAGTCGGACGACAACCCCCTGGGTATCCCTACCTACGATCCGGAGGCTGCCGCGTCGGCGGAGGCGTCGGAGTCGGCGGCTGCGGCTGAGGCGTCTGCGTCGGCTGCGGCTTCTGCGGAGGCTGCTGGTGTGGTGACGGCGGAGTCGCTGTCCACCGACCGCTACGTGGTTACCTCCATACCCGAGGACCTGGATGATCAGCAGACCGAGGTCCTCAAGGCCTTCATCAACTACGACCAGGTCACCTGGAACATCTGGTTCACCCGCACCGGCGTAGAAAACGCCGAACCCCTCATGACCGCAGAAACCTACCAGAACCTAAGGGATAATCTGGAAGCGGCCGGTGATGGGTACACGGACGGAACCGTTAAGACATCCGTAATTGAGGTGTTCGCCGTGGCTCCATATAAGGCGCAGGTTCTCGTGTGTGACGATCAGTCGGATCTAGTTGACTATGATGCGGCCGGCAATGATGTCAGCAATCCAGAGACTCTTCAAGGTCGTTACGAAATTCTTGTCACTATGACCTACGAGGATGGAGTCTGGAAGGAATCAGAAGAGTTTTTGCGTTCGACTAATAAGTGTACGGCGTGACCAATGAGGCCGATTAAGCTAATATTAGTAGTTGTACTTGCTCTGTTGCTGTCGCTCGTAGGTGTGACGGGCGTCGAATCCTTTGCCTGGGCGCATGAGAACCACAACTGGGATTCTGGTTCTGGTTCGTCGTCTGGTTCGGTTGTGCAGGGTGGGGATGGTTCGGTGACGATGACGGTCACAGCGACGTCCACATCTGCTGCGGCGGATGGGTCGGCTGGTTCTGGCGGTGGTGCTTCGGCGTGGTCGCAGTCGGTGGCGGCCACGGTGCATCCGGTGTGCTGGTATGAGCCGGATCGGACGGGTGCGGAGGTCGCCGAGTGGATTGACTCCGGGCAGGCGGAGAAAGAATCTTCAGTGCATGGCAACTGGGGTTATGTGATGCCGTACCTGAGGGATCAATATCCGGACTATGAGTCGTATGCGGACGATGAGGAGGGTTACTGGTATAGGCCGTGGTGCGATTGGACGTACTACAACGGTGACGATCCGATGGAGTACCAGAAGCTGTTCGGGCAGTTCACCTCGAATGGTCCTGTGTATGTGCCTGCCGGCGAGTCTGCTCCCGCCCCGGAGGTGGATGGGGCGACGTTGGCTCAGGCGGCGTGGGATGCGGTGACGATCCCTACTGCGACGATTTCGTATAACCCGATGGTTGGGGATGTGGGGGCCACGATTGTGGGCATGGATACCTGGGTGTGGGCGACGGGTGATACCCCCAAGGAGGTGCAGGTGACGGCTACGGCGGGGTCGACGACCGCCACGATCACGGCGACCGCGAAGTGGTTGACGCTCCAGCCCAAAGACGGCACCGCCAAGTGCACCGGCTTCGGCATCCCCTGGACTGAAGAGAACGACGCCAAGGGCACCGACTGCAAGATCGTGTTCAACCGGTCCAGCGCGCACTTCAAGGACGGTGTGACTCCGGTAGACATCAAAGTGTCCTACGCGATCACCTACACCGCCACCGACGGCGCTTCGGGATCGATGGACACCCACACCACCTCCACGACCACCACCATCCCCGTGGCTGAGATCCAAACTCTCAACACCCAACCAACCAAACAACCATGAGACGTCAGGTGAAGCCTGCAAGCCTCGGCCGGGCAGTAGGATGCCGTCGTTGGGGCAGCCGAGCTTCCCCGTAATCAACATCCGCGGAATAATCCCCGCACCAGGTCAGTTGCCGCCTGTATGAGCAGTCACGACACCGCCGTCTCCGACGACGCTCTTGCAGTCCTCTTCACCGACGCCCACACGGCCCGCTCGTTCCGGGACGAGCCGGCCCCGATCGAGCAGGTGCGCCGCGCCTACGACAACGCGCGCTGGGCGCCCACCGCCCTCAACTCCCAGCCCATGCGCCTGGACCTGCTCGCCTCCCCGGAGGCCCGCCAGCGGCTCGCCCCACTGATGTCCGGGATCAACCAGGAGCCGGTCCTCGGTGCGCCGCTGGTGCTGATCGTCTCCGCCGACCTCGCCCTGGACCAGTCCATGCGCGAGCTCGGCGCGTCCGAGCAGATGCTCGAGCGCCTGGCCGGCTCCCTGGAGATGCGCCAGGGACTCGCCCGCGACTCTGCCCTGATTCAGCTCGGCTACCTCGTGCTCGCCCTACGCGCCGAGGGCCTCGACGTCGGCGTCATGACCGGCGCCGACCTGCCCGGCATCGACGCCGAATTCCACGCCGACCGCCCCTGGCAGACCATCGCCGTCGTCTGCGTGGGGCACGGTGACGCCGACGCGTTCCACCCGCGGGCCGGCCGCCACGACTTCGAGACCGCTTCTCAGGTGCTCTAAGCACCGGCCCGACCGGTGCATACTCCGGGCGCCGGCTGCTAACGTTCGGGGTGTCCCGGCGCGAGTGAGGCCGGGAAGCGAGTACGGGTCGAGGAGGACTCATGGGACTGGGATGGTTCGGCGCCCCCGAGCACAACCGCTGGCTGGCCGAGGAGACACATGCACTACTGCGCTACGCGCGGGCGGCCAAGGTGCCCGCCGGCTTCGGCTGGATCGGCACCGACGGCATCGTCGACACCAGCCACCCCGTCGAGTTGTGGATCACCGGCCGCATGACCTTCGCCTTTTCCCTGGGCGCCCTGCTGGGCATCCCCGGCTGCCGCCGCTACGCCGACCACGGCGTGCGCGCCCTGAGCAGGGTCATGCGCGACTACGAGCATGGCGGCTGGTACTCCGCTGTCCGCCACGAACTCGACGACGACGGCCACGGCATCCCGGTCGACGCCGACGCCCGCAAGGAGTGCTACCAGCACGCCTTCGTGCTGCTGGCCGCCGCCACCGCGACGGCCGCCAACCGGCCCGGTGCACACGAGCTGCTGTTGGACGCCATGGAGGTGCAGAACCGCTACTGGTGGGATGACACCTACGGGCTGCCCATCGAGTCCTACGCCGCTGACTTCACCGACCCCGAGAACTACCGCGGCATCAACGCCGCCATGCACACGGTGGAGGCCTACCTCGCCACCGCCGACGTCACCGGGGACGTCACCTGGCTGACCCGCGCCGTGCAGATCATCGACTTCGCCGTCAACGTTCAGGCGCGTGCCCACGACTGGCGCCTGCCCGAGCACTACGACACCAAGTGGCACCCGCTCCTGGACTACAACCGCGACGCCCCTGCCCACCCCTTCCGCCCCTACGGCGTCACCCCCGGTCACGGCCTGGAGTGGTCGCGCCTGACCGTGCAGGCCCGCGCGGCGCTGGTGGCTCGCTCCCTGCCCACGCCCGACTGGATGCTGGAGGCCGCCGAGCAGTTGTTCGACCGGGCTCGCACCGACGGCTGGCGGGTCGACGGCGGCCCCGGCTTCGTCTACACGACCGACTTCGACGGCAACCCGATCGTGCACGAGCGCATGCACTGGGTGGTGTGCGAGGGCGTGTCGGCCGCCGCCGCCATCCGGCAGGCGCTGCTGGACGACGGTCGCGGTGAGATCGATGTCGAGCACTACGAGCACTGCTACCGCTCCTGGATCGACTACGCCGAGGAGTTCCTCATCGAGGCTCCGGGTGTGTGGACCCACGAGCTGAATCAGGCCAACGAGCTGTCGACCCGCACCTGGGAGGGCCACCCGGACATCTACCACGCCCTGCAGATGACGCTGGCCGCCCGCATGCCGGTGTGGCCGACGGTGGGGCAGGCGCTGAGCGAGGGCCTCCTGGACCGCCCCGACCGGCCCGCCCCGGCCCCGGACCAGCAGCGCGGCCAGGCGCGCCGTCGTGGCCTGTTCGGGCGCGGGTGACAGGGGGAACGCTCCCGGCGGCCTGCGGTGCGCGCGGCGGCGAGTGTTAGCATGTGTGCGCTGCCCGGGATCTGTGTCTTCGGGCCTGGAGAGGTGACAGAGCGGCCGAATGTGGCGGTCTTGAAAACCGCTGTGCGCCTAGCGCACCGGGGGTTCGAATCCCTCCCTCTCCGCCACGGGCGTGGGTAATCCGTCGCCGACGGCGCTCCGCGGGGCTCCACGGCGGGTCGTTGCCTCTGCGCGTGCGCTGGGGTAGGCTCATTGGGCCGATCCGGCAACTGGAGATGTCGCATAGTGGCCTAGTGCGCCTTCCTGCTAAGAAGGTTGGGGATAAAACCCCTCGGGAGTTCGAATCTCCCCATCTCCGCCACCGCCCGTGCCCATACGGGTGCCTCGGAACGGGGGTGTGATGAGCAGGACCACGCACATCGAAGCGCGCGGTGCTTCTGGGTCGTCACGCCGCGTGCTTTTTGGTGACGTCAAGCCCTATGCGGTTCCCGACAGCTTGGATGATCTGCGCGGGCCGGCAAGCGGCAGCATCGACTTGCCTCACGCTCTGCTATGGGCGCCCGGCGGCGGTCATGTGGACTTAGATGAGGACGGCGGCGTGAACCTGGCCTACCGGGTTGCCATAGCCGAGGGAACTGTTGCCGATCAGGTTGCCATCCTCAACCGGGATCGGCTCGTGTCGGTTTGGTCGGAACTGCTGCTGCCTAGGCGTGCACGCGAGCTCTGGGAGGTTCGGTTCCCGCAGCTCGGAGGTGGGAAGAGCGCATGAGCGTAGAGCGGGACGTGCAGCGGGAAGTCGCGCATATTGCTTTGACCACGCTAGCCGGGGCTGGCTTCGTGCTGGCGGGCTCTGGTGCCATTCGTGAGCACGGGGTGATCGAGCGGCCGACAGAGGATGTTGACCTGTTCACGACGATGCAGGACCCAGTGGAGTTCGACCGAGCTGTAAAGCAGGTCGTGGGTGAGTTACACAGGCGTGGCTACGGCGTTGACGAGGTCCGTCGGTCACCGCAGTTCGCAAGGTTACAGGTTAGCGTTCACGGCGGGGCGCAAGTTGAACTTGATCTGGGGGTGGATTGGAGAGAGAACGATCCCGTGCCCTTCGCCATCGGACCTGTGCTCAGCCTGAGGGACGCGGTGGCCAGTAAGATCGACGCCCTGTATTCCCGGGGCGAACCGCGTGATTTTCTTGACGTTGACGGCATCCGCAGGTCGGGGGAGTTTGCCGACGGCGTGCTCGTGGACGCCGCGGCCGAGCGTGATCCTGGCTTCGACATCGACATGTTTGCTCGTCAGCTGGAAGCGGTCAATCGTGTGACGCCGTTGGATGTCCGCCGGTACGGTGTCACTCCGGAACAGCTCGAAGAGGTCAAATCGCGCTGCCTTCAGTGGGCCGCGGCATTACGCCGAAGTCGCGAGCAGTGAACGCCCCGGCCATCGCCACGCCCGCCGACGGCGCCGCGGCCGTGGGAGTCGCCCGCCCCTCTCAGTCGCCTCCGGCGGGGCGCGATACCCCCCGCCGACTGCGAGCGTGGCTGGTCGGCCGCGGCTGTGCCCAGGCTCACGGCCCGAGGATTTGTGGCCTCCCGGATCGCCGAGTAATGTTCCGGGTTGTCCGAACCGGATTGCGCCAGTAGCTCAATGGATAGAGCATCTGACTACGGATCAGAAGGTTGGGGGTTCGAGTCCCTTCTGGCGCACTGACGCCCCGTCATCGGCTGAACAGTCGGTGCTGCGGGGCGTTTTCCATGTCCCTGGCTATCCCTGTGTAGTCCCTGTCCCATCCACATTGCCGGATCCGCCTGAATCCAGCATTCGAACAACGAAAGGCCATCAATGGCTCCCCTGTCCAAGCGTCTGGGCGCCGAGTTCCTCGGTACGTTCTGGCTCGTCTTCGCCGGCTGCGGCTCCGCCGTCCTCGCCGCCACCGCCATCACCGACTCCGACTTCCCCGTCGGCATCGGCTACCTCGGCGTGGCCCTCGCCTTCGGCCTGGCCGTGACCACCATGGCCTACGCCGTCGGCGCCGTCTCGGGCGGCCATTTCAACCCCGCCGTCACCCTGGGCCTGGCCGTCGCCGGCCGCTTCGCCTGGAAGGACGTCCTGCCCTACTGGTGCATCCAGATCGTCGCCGGCCTGGTGGGCGGCGGCGTGCTGTACGCCATCGCCTCCGGCTCCGACAGCTTCGACGTGGCCGCCAACGGGTTCGCCGCCAACGGTTACGGCGCGCACTCCCCGCACGGCTACTCAATGGCCGCCGGCTTCATCTGCGAGCTGGTCATGACCGCCATCTTCCTGATCGTCATCCTCGGCTCGACCGACTCCCGCGCCCCCAAGGGCTTCGCCCCGCTGGCCATCGGCTCCACCCTGACGCTCATCCTGCTGGTCTCCATCCCGGTCACCAACGCCTCCGTCAACCCGGCCCGCTCCATCGCCGTCGCCTTCGAGGCCGGCAACGGCGCCCCCGGGCAGCTGTGGCTGTTCATCGTCGCCCCGCTCCTGGGCGCGGCCATCGCCGGCTTCAGCTACGCCTTCCTGCTCGGCAAGGACCCCGAGCAGAACGCCTGACCGGCCCGCGCGGCCGACCATCCGGTCCGCGCGGTAACGGCCCCTCACCCCCTCGTTGCTCGCGACGAGGCGGCCGTGAGGGGCCGTTCGCCACCCGCGGGCACGCTCACGGGCCGGGCTGCGCCGTAGAATCCTTAAGTGAAGTTCCTCAACGGCATGCAGCCCACCTTCGACCTGACGTACGACGACGTATTCATGGTCCCCTCCCGCTCCGCCGTGGGTTCACGCACGGGCGTGGATCTGACCACCGACGACGCCAGCGGCACCACCATCCCGCTGGTGGTGTCCAACATGACCGCCGTGGCCGGCAAGCGCATGGCGGAGACCGTCGCCCGCCGCGGCGGCATCGCTATCATCCCGCAGGACATTCCCGCCGACGTCGTCATCGACACGGTCGCCCAGGTCAAGGCCTCCCACCTCGTCTACGACACCCCGGTGACGGTCAAGCCGCACCACACCTGCGGCTACGCCCTCGGCCTGATCCCCAAGCGCGCCCACGGGGCCGCCGTCGTCGTCGACGGCGAAACCAACGTCCCGATCGGCATGGTGGACATGCGTGACGTGAGCGGCGTCGACCGCTTCACCCAGGTGCGGCGGGTGATGAGCACCGAACTGGTCACTCTGCCGGAGGGGATCGACCCGCGCGATGCCTTCGATCGGCTCAAGGCCGCCCGCCGCACCCTGGCGCCGGTGGTGGGGGCCGACGGCGGCCTGGTCGGCCTGCTCACCCGCTCCGGGGCCGTGCGCTCCACCATCTACCGGCCCGCCGTCGACGCCGCCGGCCACCTGCGCGTGGGTGCCGCCATCGGCATGAACGGCGACCCGGCCCGCCGCGTGGTCGAACTCGTGGCGGCCGGGGTGGACGTGATCGTCGTCGACACCGCCCACGGGCACCAGGACCGCATGGTGGAGGTGGTCCGGGCCGTGCGCGCCGCCCTGCCCGACGGCTTCCCGATCGTCGCCGGCAACGTGGTCACCGCGGCCGGCGTGCGCGACCTGGTCGACGCCGGCGCCTCCATCGTCAAGGTGGGGGTGGGGCCGGGCGCCATGTGCACCACCCGCATGCAGACCGGCGTGGGCCGCCCCCAGTTCTCCGCCGTCCTGGAGTGCAGCCGGGAGGCGGCGTGCCTGGGCGCGCACGTGTGGGCCGACGGCGGGGTGCGCCACCCGCGCGACGTCGCCCTGGCGCTCGCGGCGGGCGCCTCCAACGTGATGATCGGCTCCTGGTTCGCCGGCACCCACGAGTCCCCGGGTGACCTGCAGTACGACGCCGACGGGCGCGCCTACAAGGAGAGCTTCGGCATGGCCTCGGCCCGGGCGGTGGCGGACCGCACCGAGGGGGAGGACGCCTTCGACCGCGCCCGCAAGGGGCTGTTCGAGGAGGGCATCAGCGCCGGCCGCATGTACCTGGACCCCGAGCGCCCCGGCGTGGAGGACCTGATCGACTCCATCGTGGCGGGCGTGCGCAGCTCCTTCACCTACGCCGGCGCGGCCTCCATCCCGGAGTTCCGCGAGCGCGCGATCGTCGGCATCCAGTCGGCCTCCGGCTACCGCGAGGGCGCCCCGGTGCCGGTCAGCTGGTAGCCCTCCCGACCAACTCTCCCCGCCCCTCCCCGCCGAGGTCGGCTGATCTTACGTGCCGAGGTCGGTTGATCTGGCTGCCAGCCGGGATGGCTCGGCGCGTGATTCATTTTCGGTGGCGGCGTGGCCGATCAGGCGTCTGTCGGGAAAGCTCTGCTTCTATTTCCCAGATGGGGTGTTGCATGAGGGAGCGGACGCGTTTGAGTCCTTCGGGTTTGGCGAGTTCTTGGCGGAGGGGCGCGTGGGTGCTGTAGAACTCCAGGACGCGGCCGATCTGGGTGCAGCCGGGGTACAGGTAGCTAATGGGGAAGACGATGGTGCTTCGTCTGCGCGTGGTTATGAGTAGTGCCCCGTTCTGCACGCCCGCCTCCCGCGGGCGTTCCTTCCAGGGGATCCAGGCTTCGTAGCGTTGCCCCGGCCATAGGTGTACGCCCTCGTAGTTCAGGATGATGGCGGGGCCGGTGGGCATCCCGAACGGCCTCCGACTCAGTCCGGAGATCACTGCCCGAAGTATCACCAGTGCGACGGCGCTGCTGCCGACTCCGCCGATCCGTTCCTGGGGGACGAACCACGGCAATACCACACCGACGCCGATGCCGACAATCGAGATTGTGGTTGCGAACCAGTCGTAGGCGAGCAGGCGCCACGAGGGCCTGATCACGATGCCGGAGTCGTCCCGGTACCAGTGCTCGTACGCACTGCGGCGCAGCATTGACTTGCCCTCCAGCTGTGCAGCGGCCATTGCGGAGGAGACCGCCAGGGCGGTGAAGACCACGCCGAGTGCGATTGCGGAGACCGCGAAGAAGAACCAGGCGCTAAGGATGTAGAGCAGTGTGATGGCCAGCGTGGAACGGAGGCCCTTACCGTAGACGTCATCGGCGTCATCACAGCTGACGATCTTCGTGCGTGCTTCCTCTGTTGCGCGTTCTGCGCGATGACGCACTATGTACAGCCAGCTCATAACGGCTCCCGTTTCCCCTGGCAACGCGTTGGCTGATGTGAAGCTGGAGTCATATGGCACATCGATTCACTTGCGGTGTCTGCGTGGGCGTCTGGGTGTCGGTGGGGGTAGTTGCTGTTCGACTTCCTGGACGGTGTGTTGCATAAGGGATTTGACGCGTTCGAGGCCTTCGGGTTTGGCGAGTTCGTGGCGGAGGCGGCGGTGGCCGCTGTAGAACTCGATGACACGGCGCAGCTGGACGTATTCCATGGGGAGGCTGCCCATGGGGAACTCGTAGGTTCCTGTCTGGCTTTTGATGACGGCGTTGGCGGTGGTGGTTAGGAGTAGTCGGTAGGCGACTACTTCGGTGACTTCGGGCCGGCTTTCCCATGACACGTATGTGCTATGGCGGGTGCCGGGCCAGATGTGGATGCCGTCATGAGTGAGGGCCAGTGCCGGACCGTGGCGCAGGGTGAACGGTGTCTTACGCCAGGACGCGGTGGCCAAGCCGACCGTAATGGAGGAGAGGAATACGGTTCCGCGCATGGTGGAGCCGATCGGTGTCTGGGTGAGCCGCACGAACCACACCAGGCCGATGCCGAGCAGGCCGGCGAGGAACACCAGGGCGAAGAACGCGTACTCGGCTATGGCGATGCTCCGGTCGGGGAAGAACAGCGTGGCGCCCTCGGCGTGCCGCCAGTACTCACGCACACGTCGCAAAGCCCCAAGATGATCCACCGCAACCGGAATATGTATTGCAAAGCCTGTCGCGGCTAGCCCGAAAACGACTGCGCAAGAGGTGTTGCCTACCAACGTTGCCAGCATCCAGGCAAGGAGCAGTGTTCCACCCGCTAATAGTGCCTCCCACCAAGGAGATTTCGAACGGTCGATATCTGCCTGGTGGCAGGTGGTAACGCGCGGATACTTCCGGCGTTCCCTCCAACGGGACATATGACTATCCGAACTCATCCAAAGATCCGATTCCATTGGTTGGAGGCCCAGTCGGTCGCGTCATCCACACGGTCTGCACCCCAGTCCCACATGTCATTAAGGCCCTCGTCTATCTTTCCGCGTATTTCCAATGGTACATAGTTCTGATAGAGATAACCTACGCCTACTGCTACGGACCCTGTCACGAACACGGTTGCCCACACTGGTGCTCCCGCTATGGCGACCGCCGTTGCTGCCGAAGCTGCGGCTGGCACCAGGACCTCGGACGGAGAATCCCCTGTTGCGAGCTCAATGCCAATGAATCCGAGGGTTATCGAGGTACCAACGCCTTTTGCTACTTTCTTCCCGGTTTTGGCTACTTGTTCGGCGGTGTCAGCTTTAGGGGAACGGTTCAGGTTCCTGTCTACAGTGTCCTGATTCGGCGGCTTGTTGCCGGATCTGACAGCGGGGTTGCCTGAGCGCTCGATCGCCTTCGCGGTCGCCGCTGCGACGGCGGCGTCGTACAGCGCGGTGGCCTTGTTGTAGTAGACGTTTTGCGTTCCTGCTTCGAATCCTTCGCCGATGGCGTTCTCCACCATCTCCTTGACCCCGTCCATGAGGACGTTGTCCAATGCGTCGGACTCTGCGGTGACGAGGTGCTCGGTGATCCAGTCGTCGAGTTCGTCAAAGGTGTCCTGGACGTCCTCGCTGACCTCGTCGAAGAGGGCCTTCTTGGTCTGATAGTCCTCGTAGGCGTCGTTCGCGGTCGTCCACTCCTGCTTCTCGGCTGCGGTGGCGCCATCTCCCAGGTCGGCGGGCTTGGACACCGGGGTCGGTGCCACAATGACGTTGCCTACGACTGTCAGACCTCCTGCTATCGCGGTCTCGCGGTGCTCGGCCATGTCATCCTTGCGCCAACCCAGCTGGTCGGCGAAGGACCTAATGACGTCTACAGCGTTCTTCGCGCGATCGTAGGCATTGCCGCAGGCGTCATACAGGTCGTTCGAATACGCAACCACCGCGCTAGCAAGCTCTCCCGACAGGTCTGCGTTGGTGAGCGTGGCAGCGTTGCTGAACATGGTGCGCGCGTCACAGAACCCGTCCTGCAGCAGCTTTAGCCAGTCGGCGGAGCTGTCGACCGACTCCACACTCCCGGGGATCGTGGTGTCGATCTGGGCGGTGCAGACTCCGTCTCCGTTATCGACAGGGAAACCCGTGCTCATGGCATGTCCTCCTCCATGTCGCGGAAGGTCTGTGCGACGTCGTCGTCGGCACCGGAAACCAGGTTGATGGCGCTCTTCATGTTGGTGTAGCCGAGTTCAGCAGCCAAAGCCAGCGTGCCGGCGTCCTGCGCGAGCTGGGAGATCATGCTGGTGATGTACGTGCTGCCGTCTCCGGCGTCCACCGAGTAGGGCATGGTCGGCGCGTTGGCCTCCAGGTCGTCCTGGGCAGTTGCAAACCTTGCCGCAATGTCGATCGCGGAGTCGTACTCGAACCGGAACTCTTCGCTCATTGCGCCGACCTCCGATCCGTGTTCACCGCCGTGCGCCAGAGCTCCTTTGGCACCGGCAAGTCCAGGTAGATGACGTCGTAGTGCTCCACGACTTCCAGATCACCCAGTCTCTCGGTCGGGTACAGCACCCAGGGCTGGTGTGGCCCCATGCAGTCCGCCAGGCGATCCAGCGCCGTGTAGGCCAGCAGTGCCATGCGCCCGTCATTCGTCTTGCGCAACTCGATCTCGGCGCCGTAGGTGTTCGGCGCGCCGGTCGAGGGCAGGTAGAGCACGGGCGGTATAACGGGCTTCTTGCCGCGTGGTGCCCGGCCGCCACGCGAGGGCCGTCGATCTGGCCGGTCGGCGGCATGGCGCCCACGACTCGGGGGCAGATACTGCTCGGTGGCCGTAACCGCGGCGGCCTCCCGTTGTCTTTGCTTCCTCTGTGCCAATACTGCTGTGGCCGACATCGGGAAGCTCGGACCTGTGCTGGAATCCATGACGACAGCCTACCCGGCCGTGTTGCTAACCCGTTACCAAACAAGCCTGTGGCCTCGGCCGCACTTGGTGCGTCCGTCAGTGCCCTCGCTGCTCTACTCACGCCGTCGCGCCCGCCCGATCCAGCGCCTGCCGCAGGTCGGCCACCAGATCCTCGGCGTCCTCGATGCCGACGCTCAGCCGCAGCAGCCGGTCCGTCAGCCCGTAGGCGGCGCGGGTGGCCGGCGGCACGTCCGCATGCGTCTGCACGCTCGGGCACGTCACCAGCGACTCCACCCCGCCGAGTGACTCGGCGAAGGTGAACACGCGCACCGCCGCCAGAAATGCGGCCACGTCGACGCCGTCGGCCAGCTCGAAGGACACCATGCCCGAGCGTCCCGGATACAGCACCCGCGTCACCCTCGTGTCGGCGCGCAGGAAGTCGGCCACCTTCCGGGCGTTGGTCTCGTGGCGCTCCATGCGCAGCGACAGCGTCTTCAGTCCGCGCAGCAGCAGGAACGCGTCGAAGGGGCCCAGCGTCGTCCCGGTCGTGTTCGACTGATACTGGAGCCGCTCGCCCAGCGCCGGGTCTTTCACGACGACGGCGCCCGCCATGACGTCGTTGTGCCCGGCCAGGTACTTCGTGGCCGAGTACACGGCCACGTCCGCACCCAACTCCAACGGCCGGCAGATCACCGGCGTGTAGAAGGTGTTGTCGACCGCCAGCAGTGCCCCCGCCGCATGCGCCCAGTCGGCCACCCGCGCAATGTCCAGCTCGGTCATCATCGGGTTGGTGGGTGTCTCAATCAGCACCAGCGCGGCCGGCCGCCGCAGCGCCTCCCGCAGGCCGGCCTCGCCGACCACGAAGTCCACCTCGTAGGCGCCGTCGTCGGCCAGACATTTCAGGTACCGGTAGGTGCCGCCGTATAGGTCCTCCAGGGCGACGATCCGCGAGCCGTACGGCGCCAGCGTGGTGACCGTCAGCTGCACCGCCGCCATGCCGGAGGCCAGGGCGAAGCCCGCCGCCCCGCCGTCGAGCCGTGCCAGGGCGTCCTGCAGGACGTCGCGGGTGGGGGAGGCGGTGCGCGTGTAGTCGTAGCCGGTGGAGGCGCCCAGGCCCGGATGCCCGAAGGCGGTCGACAGGTGGATCGGCGTCGTAATGGCGCCGGTGACCGGGTCGGTGCCGGTCCCCGCATGCGCCAGCACGGTGTCGAGCCGCCAGGGGCTGGGGGAGTCCGACCACGTGGGGTGGTGCTGGATCGGCGCGGTGCGACACCCGGAATGGTCGACGGCGGAGTCGGCGACGGCTACGGCAGATTCGGAAATGCTCATGAGTGCTTTCTGGCTGTATATGGGGGGATGACCGGTTTGGGTGAGGTGCTCGTGGCGGTCTCAGCGAGCCTTTTCGACCGATCTCGGTACGTAACTTCTACCGATCTCGGTGAGTGGGGGCGGCGGGTCAGTCCGCACGTCGGGCGAGCAGACCGTGCACGGCGATCTCCAGGCGATCCAGCGCCTCGTCCAGCGTTGCGCGCGGGCAGGCGATATTCAGCCGGGTGAAGCCGGCACCGCCGGTGCCGAACAGGGCGCCGTCGTCGAGCCACAGGCCGGCCTGATCGGTGATGAAACCGTCCAGCTCCTCCGCCGCCAGGCCCGTGGCCTCCAGCAGACCCGTGCAGTCCAGCCACAGCAGATAGGTGCCCTCGCATGGCGAGACTTCGACGCCGGGCACCCGCTCCAGGCGGCGGATGACGTGTCTGCGCGCGTACTCGATATGGCGGCGCAGGGCGTCGAGCCAGGCGTCGCCGGACTTGTAGGCCGCCTGGCAGGCCGTCAGTCCCAACACATTCGGCTGGGAGTAGCCGGCGGCGCCAAGGGCCGAGCGGAAGCGGGCGCGCAGGTCGGGATCGGCGATGAGGATGTTGGCCACCTGCAGCCCGGCCAGGTTGAAGGACTTCGACGGCGAGGTGCAGGTGATGGTGCGGGCGGCGGCATCGGCGGACAGGGAGGCGAAGGGGGTGGTGCGGTACCCGGGCAGGGCGAGGTCGGCGTGCACCTCGTCGGAGACCACGAGCACGTCGTGGCGTTCGGCCACCTCGGCCAGCCCCGTCAGTTCGGCGCGGGACCACACTCGGCCCACCGGGTTGTGCGGGTTGCACAGGAGCAGAAGGCGGGCGCCGGTGCTCGTGAGCACGGCCTCCAGCGCGTCCAGGTCGCGCCGGTACACGCCGTCGGCGCCGCGCACCAGCGGGGCCGGGGCGACCACGCGCCCCTGCTGCTCGACCACCTCCCGGAACGGGTAGTAGACGGGCTCCTCAATGACGACGGCGCCGCCCGGCTCGGTCAGGGCGCGCACCGCCGTCGCCAGCGCGGGCACGACACCCGGGGTGACGACGTTCCAGGCCGGGTCGATGCGCCAGTCGTAGCGGCGGGCGAACCAGGCGGCCAGAGTGGCGTTGTAGGCGGCGTCGGGCTCGGTGTAGCCGAAGATGCCGTGCCGCACCCGCCACAGCAGGGCGTTGACCACGCAGGGCGCCGTGGGATGGTCCATGTCCGCCACCCACAGCGGCAGGACGGCGCTGGGGCGGCCACGCTCGGCGGCGAAGTCCCACTTCAGGCTCGCGGTGCCGGCGCGGTCGTGGACCACGTCGAAGGGGGAGGCGGAGGCGTGCGGGGCGAGGCCGGAGGCATCGGGGACGACGGCGGAAGTCGCGGCGGCGTCGGCCGGCAATGAGACCACGGCTGTGGGCGAGTTGGCGGCCGGAGTCTGGCGCTCCGGAGCGGATGGGTGCTTTGGCGGTTCGGATACGGCGTCGGTGCCGGTCACGACGGCGGGGGCGTAGGTGGTCATGGTGCTTCCTGTAGGGCTTGGGGCTGCCGTCACGTCGGCCGACCCGGGCACGTAACTTCAACCGACCTCGGGGAGGTGGAGTGGACGCGGTGTGCACAGGCCGGTGGCGGCGGTGAATGGAGGATTACCGGGGTTTGAACGCGGGCCGACATAGTCGACGGCCGCGGAGTGCAACGAGCGCCCGCAGGCGGCTCGGACTCTGACCGTTACTCGTGTAAACAGCGACGGCTGGCGCTGTCAGCGCATCTGCATTCGACGCATGCTTTCGGCGCGCGCCATCAGGGCACGGGTCGTGGGCGTCGAAGCGGTCATGGGGTGAGGTTAGCGCCGTTGGTGCGGGGCATGTCAAGGGTGGCCGGGATGCGGTCTCCCGTCTGGGGCGCGCACTAACGGTTAGGCGTCAGCGGTGTGGGTGACCGGCGTCGACAGGCGGGCCAGCAGCGTGGGCAGGGTGCGCACGAGGAAGGCGGTCAGGTCGGGGTCGGCGGCGTTGGCGCCGGTGCTCTCCGACCCGCGGTCGCTGTTGGCGTCGGCGTCGTCGGTCTGAGCGCCACGAGTGCCAGCGGCCTGTGCGTCACCGGGCCTGTGCGCCTCGGGCGCGGCGGACAGGGCCATGCGCATGGAGCGCACGGCGGTAGCCATGATGAGTTCGGTGGTGTCCTCCGGGCTGAGCAGGCAGGCGCGGTTGATCGACGCCAACCCCTCCACCAGCACCCTTACCAGGTGCCGTTTGAAGGCGGCATAGCCCTCGCGCAGCGGGGAGCCCCCGCCATCCGCCTCGGTGCGCGCGATGTAGGCGGCGAACTCGTTTTGCAGTAGGAACACCTCGCGTGAGATCGGCATGGCCCCGAGCAGCCGGGAGGCGAGTTCTGCCAGCCCGGCGGCCAGTTCGGCGTCGGACTCCAGCGTTGGTCCCTCCGTCTGCGTGGACAGCGCGCCGGCGACGGACTCGTCCACGAAGTTGACGATGGAGGTCCACTGCTCCTCGGCCAGGCGCTGCACGAAGTGGTCCATGTCGGTGAAGTTGGAGTAGAAGGCGCCGCGGGTGAAGCCGGCCCGGGAGCAGATGTCGCCCACGGAGGTGCCGCCGATGCCCTTGTCTGCGAACAGTTCCCGGCCGGCGTCCAGCAGCAGCGCCTGAGTCTGGGCGCGTCGCTCGGACGGGGGGACGCCGATGAGCCGACGCACCGCGGCCCGCCGGGCCGACAGGCGCGCGCCGGCGGCCTCGATCAGCTCCTCCGCTTGTTCCCTACTCGCACTCATGTCCAGCTCATCATGTCATTTCGCGTCGCCCTGTGTCATTCACGACATTCGCGACGCCGGCGTCGAGGGTGTTTTCGGCGTCCCCTCGGGGTTTCTCAGGCCGATCCTCGGCGTCCAGCCAGACAGGCATGATACAGGTCTGTATTGAAGGCGTCGATACAGGTGTGTATCGTCGGTCGGCGGAACTCAGGAGAGGCAACTGAAATGAAGAAGCTCAGCGGCTCGCGCATCGCCAACCTGGTCGTGGTGCTCGCCGTGTCCATCATCCCGCTGCTGTACTCGGGACTGTTGACGCTCGCCTACCAGAACCCCACCAACCGGCTCGGTAACATCAAGGCCGCCGTCGTCAACGAGGACAGCGCCTACACGGCCACGCTCGCCAACGGGGAGACCGAGACCTTCAACCTCGGCGCCGACCTCACGGACGCCCTGACCCATCCGGACGGCGATGAGAACGTCGGCTTCACCTGGGAGCAGATGGACGCCGCCACCGCCGAGGCGGACATGAACACGCAGAAGGTCCGCGCCATCCTCTACATCCCCGCCGACTTCTCCCAGATCGCCTCCCGCGTCGGCTCCGATGACCCCTCCGACGCCGTCACCCAGGAGCTGAAGCTCGTCACCGACGACGGCATCAACTACCTGGCCGGCACCATGGCCGCCACCGTCGCCTCCGAACTCTCCAACCGCCTGGAGCAGCAGGGCTCCGAGCGGGTCCTGTCCACCCTGCTGCTGAGCGTCTCCACCATCCGCGAGGGACTCGTAGAGGCCTCCGACGGCGCCACCGCCCTGGCCACGGGCGCCGCCACCCTGGAGTCGGGCACCACCGACGCCGCCGACGGTGCCGACCAGCTGGCCGACGGGGCCACCACCCTCACGGTCGGCATGAGCGAGCTGGCCTCCGGCGCCGTCACCCTCTCCGACGGCCTGACCATCCTCGCCACCTCCACGTCAACCGCCGCCTCCGGCTCCCAGCAGCTGGCCGACGGCGTGGCCCGCCTGTCCACCGGAGCGTCATCGGCCGCCTCCGGCGCGAGCACGCTGGCATCCGGCGCGGGCACCCTGGCCGACGGCACCTCCACGCTGGCCTCGGGTGCCGCCACGGTCGACTCGGGCGCGGGACAGGTGGCCGCGGGCGCATCCTCCGCCTCGTCGGGCGCCACCAGCCTGTCCATCGGCGCCACCAGCCTGTCCGCCGGCGCTACCACCCTGTCCACCGGCGTGAACACCTACGTAGACAGTGTGGACCAGGCCTACACGACGCTGAAGGACCAACTCGACCCCGGCGCCCAGGACCTGGCGTCGGGCCTGAACCAGCTGTCCGCCGGCGTCGGCAAGTCCACCGACTCCTACGCCAGCGGCGAGGAGAGCCAGCGGACCCTTTACGGAGCCGCCAATGACCTGGCGACGGGCGCCCAGAGCGCGGTCAACGGGATCGGGTCGTCAACCGACTCGGCCGCGGCCGGCCAGGCGACCCTGTACGGCGCCGTCAACGACTACACCGGCGGCGTGTCCACCGCCCAGGCAGGGGCCGGGCAGGTCGCCACCGCGCTCGCGGGCGCCTATCAGCAGTGCGTCGCCGACCACGGTGAGACCGACGCGACCTGCCAGGCGATCGCGCAGGCCGCAGGCGGGCTCGGTACCACCGAGGACACTGCCCAGTCCGGCACCGTGCTGGGCGGCCTCAACACCCTGGCCGCCTCCAGTGCGGGCGTGACCGGCGCCGTCGGCCAGGTCGCCACCGGAGCGGAGCAGCTCTCCTCCGGCGCGACCCAACTGCAGGGCTCCGTCGGTGCCGTCGCCACCGGGGCGGCGGATGCGTCCTCCGGCGCCACCACGCTGTCCGGAGGACTGGGGTCCGCCACCGACGTGTACAACCCCGCCACCGGCGAAGACCGCAGCCTCACCGGGGTGCTGGCCGCACTGTCCTCCCAGGGCCCGACGTTGACCTCCGGCGCCACCTCCGTCAGCGACGGCGCCTCCCAACTCGCCACCGGCTCCAGCGACCTGTCCACCGGTCTGAACACCCTGTCCACCGGGGCCAACAGTCTCTCCGCCGGCACCTCCCAGCTCGCCACCGGCGCGAACTCGGTCAACTCCGGCGCGCAGACCCTGTCCAGCGGTGCCGGCACCCTGTCCAGCGGCCTGAACACGCTGTCCTCCGGCGCTTCCACGGCCGCCACCTCCTCCCAGACCCTTGCCGACGGCCTCGCCCGGCTCTCCGCTGGCGCCGACACCGCCGCCACCGGTGCGGACACCCTGTCCAGCGGCCTGGGCGCTGCCTATTCCGGCTCCGTCACCCTGTCCGACGGCGCCACCAACCTCAGTGATGGCCTGGATCAGCTCCAGAACGGCTCCACCGAGCTGTCCGACGGCGCCGACGCCCTCAGCGAGGGCCTGGAAGACGGCGTCGACCAGATCCCCGACCACACCGCGGCCCAGCGCCAGACCATGACCGATGTGGCCGCCGACGCCGCCGACGTGGATGCGGTGCGCGACAACCCCGTGGCGAACAACGGCGCCGGCTTCACCCCGATGTTCATGAGCCTGGCACTGTGGGTCGGCGCCATCGCCCTGTTCCTGGTGCTGCCCGCCCTGGACAAGCGCGACCATGGCGAGCGCTGGTACGCCGCAGCTATCCGGCCCGCCACTACCGCCGCCCTGCTCGCCGTCGCCCAGGCCGTGGTCATGATGGTTGCGGTCAATGCCGCGGGCGAGATTCACGCCGCCAACCTGGTGGGCCTGTGCGCCATGGCGATCGCCGCGTCGCTGACCTTCGTCGCCGTCAACCAGGCCTGCGTAGCCACGCTCGCCTTCCGCGGCCGCTTCGTGTCCATCATCCTGCTCAGCCTGCAAATCACCTCCATGGGCGCGACCTTCCCGATCGAGACCACGCCGCGCTTCTTCCAGTGGATCCACCCCTACCTGCCGATGAGCTACACCCAGCTCGCCTTCCGGCGACTGATCGCCGGCGGCGGCGTGGACGGGATCTACCTCAAGACCCTGGCGGTCCTGGCCGTCTGGGCGCTGATCGCCTGGGCCTTCATCCTGCTGGGCGCCCGCCTGCGCCGCGGCCCCAAGCCGCTGCCGGCGGACAACGCCCTCGCACCCACCGCGGCCTGACCTGGTCCCGCCGCTGCGGTGGTCCGCTGTGGCCGGCCCCCAAGGCACCCGAATTCGCCCTGATACGAGCTTTTGCACCCTGGTGTACGCCAAATTGCCGAACACCAGGGTGCAAAAGCTCGTAGTAGAAGGCAGATGTTCGTTGTAGCCGGGACCGGCGGGAGCGCATTCCTTGTGGCCGGCCGCGGCCGGGTCACATAGGCTAGGAGATCGTGTCAATCCCCGTTGCCCGCGCCCCGCGGCGGTGGCCCGCCCTCCTGTCGGTGCAGACGACGCCGCCCCCGGAGCTGGCCGCTACCCCGGGCGGGCTGCTGCGCGCCGTGACCCGCATGAGCGTGCCCGCGATCGCCCTCGGCGTCGTGGTCTCCACGGCCTCCTACCTCGCGCAGGCGCTGATCCCGCTGGCACTGGGCGACCTGCTCGACGCCGGTCTCGAGGCCGGACTCACCGCCCGCCTGCTGCCCGGGTTGGCTGCGCTGACCGGACTGGGACTGCTCGGCTCGCTCGCCGCTGGCCTGGAGGACGCCACCGGCATGGGCGCCTGGGTCGGCGCCTGGAAGCCGGCCATGCGCGGCGCCGCCCACCGCCTGGGCCTGCGCTCGCGAGCCGTCACCCGCCGCATCGCCAGCGGGGACGTGATCGCCACCATCACCGCCGACGCCGACAACATCGGCGCCCTGATGTACTTCGTCGTCAACGTCATCGGCGCCCTGGTCAGCGTCGTGGTTGTGGGTGTGCTCATGCTGCGCACGTCCGCCCCGCTGGGGCTGCTGGTGCTGATCGGTCTGCCGATCGTGTTGGCGTTGGTGGGCGCCTTCATCCGTCCCCTGAACCGGCGCCTGTCCGTGCAGCGCGAAGAACAGGGACGCCTGTCCACCATCACCACCGACGCCGTGTCCGGCCTGCGCGTGCTGCGCGGCATCGGCGGGGAGGACGTGTACGCCGCCCGCTACGCCGAGGCCTCCCACCGGGTGCGCGACGCCGGCATCCGGGTCGCCTCCACCCAGGCGCTCCTGGCCACCGTCAAGGCCGGCGCCCCCATGGTCTTCACCGCCGTCGTCGTCGGTGCGGGTGCCCGCGCGGCCCTGACCGGCACCATCAGCCCGGGCCAACTGGTCACCTTCTACGGGTACACCACCTTCCTGGTCGGGCCGCTGGGCGTGATGGCCGACCTGATCCAGTTCTCCACCCGCGCCTGGGTGGGCGCCCGCAAGGTTGCCCGCATCGAGGCGGTCGAGCCGCTGACCGACGACGCAGGCGTCGTCCCCGGGGCGCGCCTGGACCCGGCCGGCGACCTGACCGACCTGAGTTCCGGCGTGGTGCTGCGCGGCGGACGCATGACCGCCCTGGTCTGCCCCGACCCGGCCCGCGCCGCCGCCCTGGCCCAGCGCCTCGGCCGTGCCGACGACGCCGACGGCCCCGTCGCGCTGGGCGGCACCGACCTGCGCACCGTCCCGCTTAAGGAGGTGCGCCGCACCATCGTCGTCTCCGGCGCCCACGCCGAGGCCTTCGCCGGCACGCTCGCCGAGGAGGTACTCGGCGACGAGATCCCCCTGTCCGGGCCGCGCCCGACCGCCGAGGTCATCCGCTCAGGCGCGGTGGCGGGCGCCCACGGCGACGACGGCCCCGCTGCCGGCGGAGGTGCGGCGCCCCTGACCGCCGCCCAGCGGGAGCGCGCCGAGCAGGCCCTCGCCGTGGCCGCCGCGGGCGACGCCCTGGACTCCCTCGGTGGCCTGGATGGCCAGCTCACCGAGAAGGCCCGCAACGTCTCCGGCGGTCAGCGCCAACGCCTGGCTCTGGCCCGCGCCGTCGCCCGCCACGCGCCCGTGCTGGTGCTGGTAGAGCCCACCAGCGCCCTGGATTCGCACACCGAGGACCTGGTGGCCCGGAGGCTGCAGGAGGAGCGGCGGGGCCTGACCACCGTCGTCGTCACCTCCTCCCCACTGCTGTTGGGACGTTGTGACGAGGTGGTGCTGCTCGCGCCCGCCGAGGCGTCTGACGGCGGTGCGGTCGGCGCTGTCGTCGACGCCAATGGCGCCGGTGCGGCCGGCCGACGCGGGACTGCGACCCCGGCGGCAGATGTGCATGAGGTCGCTCGCGGTACCCACCACGAGCTGAGCGCTCTGGACGCCTACCGCGCCGTCGTCGAACGCGGTGTAGACACGGGAGGAGAGCCGTGAACCGACGCCTACCCGTGGCCGACGGGGCTGCCGTGCGTCGCCGCGCCGTCGAACTGGTCCGCGAGCACCGCGGCGCGATCGCCGCCGTCACGATCATCCAACTGCTGGCGGCACTGGCCTCCGTGGGCATCCCCCGGGTGCTCGGATCCATGGTCGACCTGGTGACCGGTGCCGTGGACGCCAATACGGCCGGTCGGCTGCAGGGGCTGATCGTCGTCGTCATCGCCCTGGCGGTCGGCAACGCCGCCCTGACCGGCTGCGGCGAGTACCTGGCGCGCGTGCTGGGGGAGCGGGTGTTCGCTGAGCTGCGCGAGCGGCTGGTCGGCTCGGCCATGCACCTGCCGCTGTCGGTGGTCGAGTCCGCCGGCACCGGCGACCTGCTGGGGCGCACGGGCCGGGACCTGGACTCCATTCGCAACGTCGTCCAGCGCGGCGTCAGCCAGATCCTCGTCATTGTGCTCACGCTGCTCACGATCGTGGCCGCCGCGGTGATCACCTCCCCGCAGCTCAGCCCCGCGCTGATCATTCCGCTGTCGACCATCCTGCCCGCGGCGAGTTGGTACCTGCGCTACGCCGTGCCCGCGTACCGGGCCATGAACGCCATGTGGGCCGAGGTCGACGGCGTTGTCGCCGAAACCGCCGACCAGGCGGTCACCGTCGACGCCCACGGCTTGGGGGCGCGCCGCAACCGCATCCTGGACCGGGCCATGATCGAGGTCTGGTCCACCGAGCAGTACGCCCTGTGGCTGCGCATTGTCCTGATCACCGCCCTGGGGCTGGGCTCCTTCGCCCCGGTGATCGCTGTCGTCGCCTGGGGGCTTGGTTGGCCGGACACGGTGCCGTATCCCTCGGGGCGATCACCACGGTGTCGCTGTACGCCGTTCAGTTGCGCACGCCCGTCTCGGAGATGACCTTCTGGATCGACTCCCTGCAGACGGCGGGCGCCGCCATGTCCCGCATCGTCGGCGTGGAACTGGTCGCTCCCGACCGCCAAGCCACCAGCAGCACGGTCACGGGCCTGCCTCCGCGCGTGTGCGGCGTCTCCTACGCGTACCTGCCCGGACACGACGTGCTGCACGATGTCGACCTGGAGTTGATCCCGGGGGAGCGACTGGCCGTCGTCGGCCCGTCCGGCTCGGGCAAGTCCACGCTCGGCCGCATGCTCGCCGGCATTCACCCGCCCACCCGCGGGCGCGTGACAGTGGGCGACGGCGATGGCGTCGATCTGACCGCGCTCACGGAGGATGCGCTGCACCACGAGGTCGCGCTGGTGACCCAGGAACACCACGTCTTCGCCTGCAGCCTGGCCGACAACCTGCGTCTGGCCCGCACGGACGCCACCGACGCCGAACTGGAGCGCGCCCTGGAGGTCGTCGGTGCCGCCGAGTGGGCGCGGGGGCTGTCCGACGGGCTGGACACCCTCGTCGGCGCTGGCGGAGTGCAGCTGACTCCGGGGCAGGCGCAGCAGGTCGCGCTCGCCCGCATCGTGCTGATGGACCCGGCCACGCTCGTTCTGGACGAGGCCACCAGCCTGCTCGATCCCAGCGTCGCCCGCTCCGCCGAGCGCTCGTTGGACGCCGTCCTGGCCGGTCGCACCGTGGTGGCCATCGCCCACCGACTGGACACGGCTGCCGCCGCCGACCGGGTGGCGGTGGTGATTGACGGGCGGATCGTGGAGCTGGGGCCGCACGCCGAGCTGCTGGCCGCCGGCGGGGAGTACGCCCGCCTGTGGCGCGCCTGGGTCAGCGGCTGAGCGGCGCTCACCCCTCCAGCTGGACCGCCCACGCCCCGTTGGACCGCCCACGCCCCGTTGGACCGCTGTAACCGGCGGCTACGGCGGTCCAACCGGGGAACAGGGGTCCAACCGGGGAACAGGGGTCCAACCGGGGAACAGGGGTCCAACAGACAGGCTCAACAGCCACACACCGCCACCCAACCGCGCATCGCCACCCAAGCACTTACACAACAGGACCTAGAACCTCGAAAAGCTCCAGAACGCGTACGTGAGGCGGTATCGGTGGGCGGCCTGAGCACGGGGAGCGGGCTATGTGCAGGCGGCCGGGCCACAGGCGGCGTTACCGATCTCGGTGCGTAACTTTGACCGACCTCGGCGGAAATAAGGATCTTCCGGTTTGAGGGTGTGGTGGTTGGGGTCGGGGCTGCGGTGCGGGTGGTCGTTGTCGGTGGGTGGTGTTGGCTTGCGATGATTCTTCGGGGCCGTTGGGATCATCTGGGTGCTGGACTGGGACTGCCGCCATTGACGACGCACGGCGGTGATCTTGGCGCCCTACTCGACAGGCCCCGGGCCCAGACATGAGCGCCCGGGGTGCGGACCTGGCGTGTTTGCCCGCGCGCCCCGGATGACGGTTCGGCACCTCGCGTGACGGTTCGGCACTGGGTGCCAACGCTTCGGCACTTCTGACGACGGTACGTACCCCTACCGTACTGTGTTGTCTCATGACTTCTGGGACTGTTGGATCTCATGACATCTGGGAGTGTCAGAAGTCGTGAGATTCTGGGGCGGTGCGGGTGGGGTTGGGTTGGGGGATGGGTTATGCAGTTTCGCCGTTCAAGCGTCAGCGCATCATTGAGTTTGACTCGCGGGTTGCGGGTGTGAGCGTGGAGGAGTTCTGCCGGCAGGTGGGGGTCTCGAAGTCCTCGTTCTACCGGATCCGTAAGCGGGCCAAGCAGGAGGGACCGGGGGCGGCGCTGGTCGCCCGTTCCAGGGCGCCGCTGCACCCGGCGCGCCGTTGGGATGAGCGGGTTGATGAGCGTATCGCCCAGGTACGCCGGGAGCTGGTTGCCGACGGGAAGGATGCGGGTGCGTGGTCGGTGTGGTGGGTGCTGTCCGGGGCGGGGGCCAACCCGGCCCCGTCGCGGGCGACTATTGCCAGGCGCATGCGGGCCATGGGGCTGGTGGTTCCGGCGCCACGCAAGCGCCCGCGGGTGTCTTTCAAGCGGTTCACGCGTACCAGTGCTAACGAGCTGTGGCAGCTAGACGGTATCGAGTGGCGCATCCAGGGGCGTGTGGTGACCATCTACCAGGTCATCGATGACTGCTCCAGGGTGCTGGTGGCGCTCAAGGCGGCCTGGGGCGGGGAGACGCATGAGGCCACCCGCCAAATCCTGTCCGAGGCGTTCGACTGTCAAGCCCCGGGTTTTGTGGAGGCTGTTTTATCTGGCGCCGGCGGTCGCCGGCTGGGGTTGGCTGGTGGTCTGCTCGCCGACGTCCTGGGCGTCGGCGGTGTCGGTGGTATCTGGTGGTGGTGGGGTGTATGCCTGCTCGTGCTGGACGGGGCTGTGCATGTCGATGGCGGAGTGAGGCCGGACGGTGTTGAACCAGTGCACCCACTCGGCGGTAGCGAGCTCGACATCGTCGATGCCCTCCCAGGGCCCGTGGGAGTCGAGGTACTTGTGGTTGCGGATGAGCTCGGCCTTGTAGAGCGAGTTCAGGGCCTCGGCCAGCGCGTTGTCATAGGAGTCTCCCTTGGAGCCCACCGAGGCCACAGCGTCGCAGTCGGACAGGGTCTGCCCGTAGCGGATCGCCCGGTACTGCACCCCGCGGTCGGAGTGGTGGATCAGGCCGGTAAGGTCGGCTCCTTCGCGCTGGCGCTGCCAGATACCCATCTTCAGAGCGTCCAGCGCCAGATCGGTGTACAAGCTCGTTGACGTCTGCCAGCCGACGATCCGACGGGAGTACACGTCAGTGACAAAGGCCACATACACCCAGCCCGACAGGGTGCGCACGTAGGTGGGGGTACCTCCCACGTAGTGGGGGAATGTCCGCCACCCACAGCTCGTTCGGCCTGAAGGCGCTGAAGTGTCTTTTGACCAGGTCCGCCGGGCATGCGTCCTTCGGTACGGACCGGGTCGTCCTGGGCGACTTGGCGCGGCGGATGCCGTGCAGGCCCATGTCCCGCATCAGACGCTCCACGGTGCAGCGGGCCACATGCCCCAGGCCGTGCCGGGCGGATTCCTCGGGACGGCCCCGCATCGCATGCATCTTCCTTGCGCCCAGTACGCAGTAGTTGTTCTCATGCACCCGCCCGATCTCGGCCTTCAGAGCCTGGTCGCGCACCGTCCTTGCCGATGGGGGACGACTCCTGGCTGCGTAGTAGGTGCTCGGGGCGATCTTGACATCGGCGCTGGCCAGCGCCTGACAGAACCGGCACAGGCCCCGCAGCTCCTCCCTGTGGGAGTCGATGCATCTCGCAGATCAGCGGGACGGGCGGCCTGGCTCCGCCGCGAAGAAAGCCGACGCGCTCCTCAGGATCGCGTTTGCCCTGCGCAGTTCGCGGTTCTCGGCCTCCAGCTGCCTGATCCGCTGGGCGTCCTCGCTCGTGGTTCCCGGCCGGGCGCCTGCGTCAATCTCGGCCTTCTTGACCCAGGTACGCAGCGCCTCGGGGTGGACGCCCAACTCCTCGGCGATCCTGCGGATCGCCCCCTTAGACCTCTCGGGGTCCCGGCGGGCCTCCACAGCCATCCGGGTAGCCCGCTCCCGCAACTCCTCAGGGTACTTCCTCGGTGCACTCATGACAGTGATCCTTCCGTGCATTCACTGCCTCCATCAAACCCGGTGCAGTTCAGACTCCTGGGGCGGCCCGCAGCCATCCTGACCGACAACGGCAGGGCTTTCAACACTCACCGCACCACCGGATTCGGGCGGACAGAGAGGTGGCTGGCCAGCCTGGGGATCCGTCCGATCAGCGGCGCCATCGGTCACCCACAGACCCAGGGCAAGGTCGAAAGCTCCCACAAGCCCCTCCAGCTGTGGCTGGAAGCGCACCCCTACACCACCCTGGAGGACCTCAACACCGGCCTGGAGTGTTTCACCGCCTACTACAACACCGAGCGCCAGCACCAGGGGCTGGGGATAGCCATAACCCCCATACGCGTGTGGCACCAGGTCCCCCGGGCCCTGCCCAACCCCTCCCCGATCAACCTTGACGCGCTATCCGGGCCGGTGCCGCTGAGCCTGCCGCAGGCAGCCAGCACCGACCCGGCCATCACCAGCAGACAGGCCCTGAGCAACGGGAGCGTGACCTACAAGGGCCGGATCATCTACGTCGGTTCCTTCATGGCCGGCCAGAGAATCGAGTTCCGCCAGTACCCCACCCGCCTGGACCTTTACGACCAGGCCGGAACACACTTCGCCGCGATTCCCTGGCCCCAGCCCACCCAGGCACAGACCCACAGCCGGGCCACCATCAACGCTTCCAAACCACCCAACAGAATCATCAGCAGGCCACCCCGCTCACCCCGCTCCCAACCGTCCCAAAACCCATGAGACTCAACCGTCCCAGAAGTCATGAGACTCAACCGTCCCAGAAGTGTGGAGACAGCACAGTACCCCTACCGTACGAACCGTCGCAAGACGGTACGAATCGCTGACCAGAGCATACGAACCCTTATGCGAAGGTACGAACCGTCGCGTCTACACACAAACCCCCAGGCCAACACACCCTCAAACCGGAAGAGCCGGTAACAGCGACCGACCTCGGCGATGGTTTCGACCGATCTCGGGGAGGAAGGGGTGTAAGGCGGGTGAAAGAGTTGCAGAGGTTGCAGGTTGCGGTTTCGTGTCGTACCCTCAGATGACCCGACCGGCGCCGTCAGGCTTTGGCCGGAACCCACCTCGCCCGCCCAGGCGCGGGCGCGACATGCACAGACGAAGGAGTCACCGTGCGCTTGCATTCCTTGCATACTGGGCGGCTGAAGCGTTCCCGCGCCCTCGGCGCCGTCGCTGCCACCGCCCTGGCCCTGTCCACCGGGGCGATCGGTCTGGCCGCGCAGCCCGCCGTCGCCGTCGCCGACGAGGCCGCACCGGCATCCGTGGCCCTGGTCGGCTCGCTGCAGGATGAACTCGGCTGCGGAGGCGACTGGGACCCCGCCTGTGACGTCACCGAGCTGACCGACGCCGACGGTGACGGCACCTGGGAGTACACCGCCACCGTGCCCGCCGGCGCCTACGAGATCAAGGTCGCCCTGAACGACACCTGGGACACCTCCTACGGCAAGGACGGCGGCGCCGACAACATCCCCCTCACCCTCGCCGGCGACGCCGAACTCACCTTCACCTGGAACCAGGACAGCCACCGCGTCGGGCTCGCCTCCGCCGACCTGACCGGTGACTACACCGACGCCGCCCTGGCTGCCGCCCCGGTACGCCAGGGCACCGCTGAGCAGTTCTACTTCGTGCTCACCGACCGCTTCGCCAACGGCGACACCTCCAACGACACCGGCGGGCTCACCGGCGGCAGCGACATCACCGGCCTGGACCCCACCGACAAGGGCTACTACCACGGCGGCGACATCCAGGGCCTGATCGACCACCTGGACTACATCCAAGACCTGGGCACCACCGCCATCTGGCTGACCCCCTCCTTCACCAACCAGCCCGTCCAGGGCAGTGGCGCAGACACCTCCGCCGGCTACCACGGCTACTGGATCACCGACTTCACCTCCATCGACCCGCACCTGGGCGGCAACGAGGCGCTGGCACAGCTGCGCGACGCCCTCCACGCGCGCGGCATGAAGCTGTACCTGGACATCATCACCAACCACACCGCCGACCTCATCAGCTATGAGGAGGGCACCTACTCCTACGTCGAGACCGCCGACGTGCCCTACACCGACGCCGACGGCAACGTCATCGACATCTCCGCCCTGGCCGGTCGGGACGACTTCCCCACCCTCGACGCCGCCACCTCATTCCCCTACACGCCCGTGCGCAACGGCGACGTCATCCCCGAGGCCCTGAACGACGTCACCCTGTACCACAACCGCGGCGACTCCACCTGGACGGGGGAGTCCACCACCATGGGCGACTTCCAGGGCCTGGACGACCTGATGACGGAGAACCCGATCGTCGAGCAGACCTTCGAGGACGTCTACACCGCCTGGATGGACTTCGGCGTGGACGGCTTCCGCATCGACACCGTCAAGCACGTCAACTATGAATTCTGGGAAGACTGGACCGCCGCCATCGACGCCCACGCCGAGGCCACCAACCCGGACTTCTTCACCTTCGGCGAGGTCTACGACGCCGACGCCACCAAGACCAGCCCCTACGTGCGTGGCACCGGCATGGACGCCACCCTCGACTTCGCCTTCCAGGCCGCCGCCCAGGGCTTCGCCCGGGGCCGGCCGACGACGAACCTGAGCACCTTCTTCGCCACCGACGACTACTACACGACCGACCACTCCAGCATCTACGCCGAGCCCACCTTCCTGGGCAACCACGACATGGGCCGCATCGGCTACCTGCTGGGCGGCGGGACCGGCAGCGCGGACCTGCTCACCCGCTCCGAACTGGCCCACTCCCTGATGCTGCTGACCCGCGGCCAGCCGGTCATCTACTACGGCGATGAGCAGGGCCTGGCCGGCTCCGGCGGGGACAAGGACGCCCGCCAGGACATGTTCGCCACCCAGGTGGACCAGTACGCGAGTGAGCAGCTCATCGACGGCACCGTGGCCGGCTCCACCGACCGCTACGACACCGACTCCGCGCTGTATAAGCACATCGCCGAGCTCTCCCGGCTGCGGGCCACCTACCCGGCTCTGTCCACCGGCTCCCAGATCGAGCTGTACTCCCAGGACTCCGCCGGCGTATACGCCTTCGCCCGCGTGGACCGCGACGAGAAGATCGAGCACCTGGTCGCCCTGAACAACGCCGGCGAGGACCAGACCGTCACCTTCACCACTCTCACCCCCGGTGCCGCCTACACCCCGCTGTACGGCACCGACAAGGCGGTCACGGCCGACGCCGACGGCACCGTCACGCTCACCGTGTCCGCGATGAGCGCCGTCGTGCTGCGCGCCGACGCCACCGTCGCCGCCGCGGAGAACCCCACGGTCGGCTTCACCACCGCCTATGGGGCGAACCTGTCCGGCAGCACTGCGGAGATCGCCGCCGCCACCACCGCCGACCGCTGGGCGGAGACCACCTTCTCCTACCGGCCGCTCGGCACCGAGGACTGGACCACCGTCGGCACCGCCGAGGACGACACCCCGCGCGTGTACGCGGACCTGTCGGCCGTGCCCACCGGCACCGTCCTGGAGGTGCGGGCGGTAACCACCGACGCCGCCGACAACCGGGCCGCCGCCTCCACCCTCGCCGTCGTCGGCGCGGACCTCACCGGCGCGGAGCCCGAGGCCGACCCGGAGGCCCCCATCGACGGCCTCGAGGTCACCATCCCCGGCGACCACAACACCGAGATGGGCTGCATCTCCGACTGGCAGCCCGACTGCGAGCAGGCGCTGCTGGCCCAGGACCCGGTCTCCGGCCTGTACACCGGCACCTTCGACATCCCCGCCGGCACCTGGCAGTACAAGATCGCCATCGGCGGCACCTGGGACGAGAACTACGGCGCCGACGCCGTCGCCGGCGGCGACAACATCTACTACACCACCGACGGCGGGCCGGTCACCTTCTACTACGACGCCCGCACCCACCAGGTGTGGAACGACGCCGAGGCCCCGGCGGTGACCCTGCCCGGCTCCTTCCAGGACGAACTCGGTTGTGAATCCGACTGGGACCCCGCCTGCCTGGCCTCGATCATGCGGCCGAACGGCGACGGGACGTGGACCTTCTCCACCGCGGCACTGCCCACCGGCTCCTATGAGGTGAAGGTCGCCGTCGGCCTGTCCTGGGCGGAGAACTATGGGGTTGACGGTGCCGCGGACGGCGCCAACTACTCCTTCTCCGCCACCGCGGGCAAGAGCGTCGTCTTCACCTATGACGAGTCCTCCCACCTGCTGACCATCGCCGTCACTGACCCGCCCGTCGCCGGCACCGGCGAGGAGCGCGCCTACTGGGTCGACTCCACCACGCTGGCCTGGCCGGTGAGCCTGCTGCCCGACGGCGTGACCCGTGCGGACGTGGTCGGCGACGACGGCACTCCCGCCGCCGACGCCCCCATCAGCCTGGGCCTGGTCACCTCCCCGGATGGCGGCGCCGCCCTGGCCGACGGGAAAGTGACGGGCGGTACCGAGACGCCGCTGCGCGTGCTCGGCAACCTGTCCGACGACGTCCTGGCCGCGCACCCCAATCTCGCCGACTACATCGCCGTCTCACCGACCGACGCCGACGGCAAGGCCCTGCTGTCCGAGGCGGAGGTCGCCGAGGCCCTCAAGGGCCAGGTGGCCGTGGTCCAGCACGGCGCCGACGGCACCGGCGCGACCGCCTTCACCGGCGTGCAGACCGCCGTCGTCATCGACTCCCTGTACGCCGACGCCGTCGCCGACGCGCCGCTGGGCGTCACCTTCGTGGGCGGCGTCCCCGACTTCGCGCTGTGGGCGCCCACCGCCCAGGCGGTCACCCTGCTGACCTGGGACACGGGCACGGCCACCGGCTCGGCCGCCCTCGTGGACGGCGACCCCGTGCGCACCGCCGCCGTGCGCGGCGACGACGGCCGCTGGACGGTGGACGGCGCAGACGCCGGCATCACCGCCGGCTCCCAGTACCTGTGGGAGGTCAAGGTGTATGCGCCGTCCACCGGGAAGGTGGAGACCAACCTGGTCACCGACCCCTACTCGGTGGGCTTGACCCTGGGCTCGGCGCGGTCGGTCGCCGTCGACCTGTCCGACCCGGACCTGGCCCCCGAGCAGTGGACGTCCACCGCCTCCCCGCTGATCTCCTCCGACGCGGCCCGCACCATCTACGAGCTGCACGTGCGCGACTTCTCCGCCGCGGACGCCACCGTCCCGGAGGAGTACCGCGGCACCTATAAGGCCTTCACCGTCACCGACTCCGACGGCATGCAGCACCTGGCCGAACTCGCTGACGCGGGCATCGACACCGTCCACCTGCTGCCGACCTTCGACATCGCCTCGATCGAGGAGGACCGCTCCGCCCAGCAGGTGCCGGACATCCCGGCCGACGCCGGCCCGGACTCCACCGAGCAACAGGCCGCCGTGGGAGCGGTCAAGGACGCCGACGCCTACAACTGGGGCTACGACCCCTACCACTACACGACCCCCGAGGGCTCCTACGCCACCGAGGGCAACCAGGACGGCGGCGCCCGCACCTACGAGTTCCGCGAGATGGTCGGCGCCCTGCACGCCACCGGCCTGCAGGTGGTGCTGGATCAGGTCTTCAACCACACGGCCGGTGCCTGCCAGGACACCACCTCGGTGCTGGATCGGGTGGTGCCCGGCTACTACCAGCGGCTGGACGCCAAGGGCGACGTGCTCACCTCCACCTGCTGCCCCAACACCGCCACCGAGAACGCCCTGGCGGAGCGGCTCATGATCGACTCGGTGGTCACCTGGGCGCGCGACTACCACGTCGACGGCTTCCGCTTCGACCTGATGGGCTACCACTCGGTGGACACCATGAACCGGCTGCGCGCCGCCCTGGACGAGCTCACGGTTGCGAAGGACGGCGTGGACGGCTCGGCCATCTACCTGTACGGCGAGGGCTGGAACATGGGGGAGATCGCGGACAACGCGCTGTTCACCACCGCCACCCAGGGCCAGTTGGACGGTACCGGCATCGGCACCTTCAACGACCGGCTGCGCGACGCCGTCCACGGCGGCGGCCCCTTCGACGACGACCCGCGCACCTACCAGGGCTTCGGCACCGGGCTTTACACCGCCCCCAACGGATTGTCCAACAAGACCGAGGAGGAGCAGCTGGCCGACCTCGGCCACGCCACCGACCTGGTCAAACTGGGGCTGGCCGGCAACCTGAAGGACTACTCCTTCACCCAGTCCGACGGGACCGTCAAGCGTGGGGCGGAGGTCGACTACAACGGGCAGGCGGCCGGTTACGCCTCCAGTCCGGAGGAGACGATCAACTACGTGGACGCCCACGACAATGAGACGCTGTTCGACCTGGGCGTCTACAAGCTGGCCGCGGACACGTCCATGGCCGACCGGGTGCGTATGAACAGCCTGTCGCTGGCCACCGTGACGCTTGGCCAGTCGCCGTCCTTCTGGGCGGCGGGCACCGAGATGCTGCGCAGCAAGTCGCTGGACCGCGACTCCTACAACTCCGGCGACTACTTCAACGCGATCGACTGGACCGGGCAGGACAACGGCTTCGGCGCCGGGCTGCCCATGGAGTCCTCCAACGGCTCCAAGTGGGACATCCAGCGCCCACTGCTGGCCGACCCCGCGCTCAAGCCCACGGCGGAGGATATTGCCGCCTCCAATGCGCAGATGCTGGACTTCCTGCGGATCCGCACCTCGACGCCGCTGTTCCACCTGGGCTCGGCCGACGCCATCCAGGCCAAGCTCTCCTTCCCGAACTCCGGGACGGACGCGACGGCCGGCGTGATCGACATGCTCATTGACGACACCGTGGGCGACGACGTGGACGCCTCGCTGGCGGGTGTGCTGGTGGTGTTCAACGCCTCCGACGCCGAGGTCAGCGAGACGATCACGGACCTGGCCGGGCGGGAGTTCGTGCTGCACCAGGTTCAGGCCGATGGCTCCGACGCCGTCGTCAAGGACTCGACCTTCGACGCGGCCACCGGCACCGCCACCGTCCCGGCGCGCACCGTGGCGGTCTACGTGGAGAAGCAGGCGGGCGGCTCCACCGAGCCGACGGCCGAGCCCACAGCCGCGCCGACCGCAACGGTGGAGCCCACCGTCGTGCCGACGGGCGGGGCCACCGCCTCGCCCACGGTTACCCCGGCTGCGCCCGGAGTCGTCGTGCTGTTCCGCGCCGGCGTGGTGGTGACCGTGGTGATCGCGACGGGCCTGTCACTGGCCGCGGTGGCCGCGTTCCTGCTCCGGCGTCTGCGCTTCTGAGCCGTAGCGCGTAACAACGCGGGCGGTGTCCGGGACCGAGTGATTGGTTCCGGGCGCCGCCCGCGTCGTCGCCCGCCGTCTGCTACGCGGGTTGGGCGTTAACAACGCTACTTAACGTTCTGCTGTATACCTCGGAGCCCTTCAGCAGACCGTTAACCGGCGTTGTTAACCCCGAAGTGGCGTTGCAGACGACCACCGGCCCCGCCGGCGCCGCGACGCCCGCCGGGACGGCCCCGAAGGCGCTCGCCTCCGTACCGTCCCGGCGGGGCTGGTGATGGTCTGCGCGGTCGAGGTGTCAGCTCACGCGGTCTCTGCGACTGCGGCGCGCGTTGACGTATGCGCCGAGTGCGAGCAGGGCGAGGCCGCAGACGATCCAGGCGGTCAGTACCCACGGGCTGGCTCCCATGCCGGCGCCGTCGAAGTACGCGGCGGAGCGCAGCCAGGTGCCGGCCGCACCCACCGGCAGCAGCTGCCCGAAGGTTCCCCATCCACTGGGGAGCCACTGCCAGCCGGTGGCGAGACCGGAGAGCGGGTTCGCCACGAACAGCATGAGTACGGCTCCGAGTCCGAAGCCCGCGTAGCCCAGGGTCTCCTGCAGGCCGATCAGAGTCAGGGAGATCGCCGCGATGCCTAGGCTCAGGCCCGCCCACAGCAGCAGGAAGGAGCCGTCGACGGCGCCGAACCAGGTCTGCAGCACGGCGGCGACGCACAGTCCGCCGAGCGCCGCGATTGCGACGGCCCCCAGGGCTCGCCTCCACGGGGAGGTGCGCAGCACCAGGCTCAGGATCACGCCCGAGGCCATGCCGCCGAACACGAGCGGCAGCGCGATGGCGGACAGTCCAACACCGGAGGGGTCGGCTTCCGTCAGCGGGGCGACGTCGGTGACGGTGACCGTCTGCGAGGCGCTCGCCTCCTGCTGCACCTGCAGGAGCGTGGCGGCGTCGGCGCCCTGCGCCTGGGCGGCGGCCACGGCCTGGGCGTCGGACTGCGCCTCCAGCGTGGTCGCGAGATTGGTCAGCAGGGCGGCGTAGGGACTGCCCGCGCCGGAGGCGGTGACGACCTCTATCTGTTGGCCGGACTCGTCGGCGGTGATGGTGATCCCGCCGATGGCCTCACGGTTCTCAACCGCGCCGGCCACAGCCTCGCCGTCCGCGACGACGGTTACGTCGAAGACCCCGGGTGCGGCGGTATCCAGCTGCGTCAGCAGCTGGTCCTGCACGGCCTGCGGCGCCGAGAGGGCCAGCGGCAGGTCCTGTGCCCCGGAGTTGATGGACGGGGCCAGGAACGCCAGGAGCATGAGGATGATGACGACGGGGATGCCGAGTGTGGCGAGCAGGAGCCCGCGGGTGGAACGCCGCGGGTCCGAGGGTGTGTTGGAAGCCGACGCGGCGGTAGGGGTTAGGGCGGTCATCGGTTGCTCGATTCTGTAAGTGGAGTAATTCGCTCCGGAAGTGATCCGGAGCGTATCGCTCCGGATGTAGTCTGGGCAAGTCCGCGAGACCGGCTCGCGGGGGAGAGGAGCATCACAATGCGGGTGGACGCCGTCGCCAACCGGGACTCGATCATCAAGGCGGCCCGGGAGCTGTTCGCCGACGTCGGCGTCGACGTCCCCGTCAGAAGGATTGCCGCGGAGGCGGGAGTCGGGATTGGCACGCTGTACCGGCATTTTCCAGACCGGATGAGTCTGGTGGTCGGGGTCGCCGACGAGGTCTACGAACAACTTGACGCGGCCGCGGGGCGCTGCGAGCAGGCGTGGGACCGTGACCCCGAGGCCGCCTGGGCCGGTTTCGTGCGTGAGGTGGCATCGTTACGACTGGGCCGGCTGCTGACTCAGGTCGGTACCCGCTCCGAGCTGTTCGAGGCCGGCGGACTGGGACCTGCACTGCGCGAGCGCGCCGTCGCGCGCATCTCCGGTTTGCTTCAGGCGGCCCACGCTGCCGGATTGGTGCGTGAGGAGGTGGACCCGGTCCGCTTTCAGATCGGCGTGGTGGAGGTGTCGCGGCCGCTGGGGGCGATCGTCGATGAAATGGCTCCCGGCTGGCAGGACTGGCTGGTCGACGTCTACTTGCGCGGCCTGCGACCCTGAGGGCGAGCGCGCCGTCCGGGCCGCGCCGCTGCGGTGTCTTGACACAGCTTGCTACTCCCCGGAGACATCGGACTACACTCGGCGCCAACAGGCAGGAAGGTGTTCCTATGGCCATCGTCGTCCCGGTGCATCACGACGCCCCGGTCCGCCACGAGCTCCCCGGCGTCGGAGAGGCCCGCGCCTACTGGGTGGACGAAACCACCCTGGCCTGGCCGGACGACCTGATGCCGGCGATGGTGGACGTCGAGGCGCTGCGCGTGCGCCCACCGGTCGGCACCCCGGCTCACACCCCCGTCACTTTCGGCCTGGTCGCCGCCCCCGCCGGCGGTGCTCGCCTGGTCGACGGCATCCTCGATCCGGGTCCCGAGGGCGAGGAGATCCCCCTGTGTATCCACGGCTCGCTGGAGGACCTGCTCGGTGAGGAGGCCATGGCCGCTCACCCCGCCCTGCGCGGCTACCTGGCCCTGTCCCTGGAGGACGAGTTCGGCGGTCGCCGCGTGGAGCGCGAGGACATCACCATGCTGCTGGCCGGCCAACTCGCAGTCGTCCAGCGCACCGCCGCGTCCACCGGCGGCTGGGTCACGGCCTTCACCGGCGTGCAGATCTGGCCGGTGCTGGACCGCCTGTACGCCGACGCCGCGGCTCGGGACGGCTCGGCGCCCCTCGGCGCCCACATCGCCCCCGACGGCGCCCCCGCCTTCGCCCTGTGGGCCCCGACCGCCGTCGACGTCACCCTGCTCGCCTGGCCCACCGGCGACCCCACGGGCTCCGTCCCGCTGGTCGACGGCGATCCGATTCGCGTGCCCGCATACCGCGCCGAGGCCGAGTCCTGGGACGGCCGCTGGGAAGTGGACGCGAGCAGTTCTCGTGCCGCGGGCATCGACGCCGGCTCCCAGTACTTATGGGAGGTACGCGTGTACGTCCCCGCCACCGGGGCGATTGAGACGAACCTGGTCACCGACCCGTACTCGCGGGCACTGACCGTCGACTCGCGCCGGAGCGTCGTCGTCGACCTGGGGCAGCGCGCCCTCAAACCGTCCGCCTGGCGGGAGAACCTCAGCCCCATCGTCACCAATGACGCGGCCCGCGCCATCTACGAGCTGCACGTGCGCGATTTCTCCGCCGCCGACACCTCCGTCCCCGAGGAGCTGCGCGGCACCTACGCCGCCTTCACGCTCGCCTCCGACGGCACCCGCCACCTGCGCAGTCTCGCGGCCGCCGGTATCGACACCCTGCACCTGCTGCCCACCTTCGACTTCTGCTCCGTGCCCGAGGACCGTGCCGCCCAGCACAACCCCGAGATTCCCGCCGACGCCTCCCCGGCCTCCCGACGCCCCCAGGCCGCCGTCACCGCCGTCGGCGACTCCGACCCCTACAACTGGGGCTACGACCCCTGGCACTGGCTGGCTCCCGAGGGCTCCTATGCGCGTGCGGGCTGCCAGGACGGCGGGGCGCGCGTGCGCGAGTTCCGGGAGATGGTCGGCGCGATCCACGGCATGGGTCTGCAGGTGGTGCTCGATCAGGTCTTCAACCACACCGGGGCCTCCGGGCAGGATCCTCACAGCGTGCTCGACCGGATCGTCCCCGGCTACTACCACCGCCTCGACGCCGCCGGGAACGTGGAGATGTCCACCTGCTGCAACAACATCGCCACCGAGCACCGGATGGCCGAGCGGCTCATGATCGACGCCTGCGTGTCCTGGGTGGTCGACTACCGGGTGGACGGCTTCCGCTTCGACCTGATGGGCTACCACTCGCTTGAGACCATGGCCCGGCTCCAGGACGCGCTGGCGGAGGTCGCGGACGACGCCGTCGGCCACCCCATCTACCTGTACGGCGAGGGCTGGAACATGGGGGAGGTGGCGGACAATGCGCTGTTCACTCAGGCCACCCAGGGGCAGGTCGGCGCGCTCGGCATCGGCACCTTCAACGACCGTGTCCGCGACGCCGTCCACGGGCGCGGAGCCGACACCGACCCCCGGGTGCCGCAGGGCCTGGGCAACGGCGAGCTGACCGACCCCAACGGCTTTGACGACCGCTCCGAGGAGACTCTGCGGAACGACCTCGCCTGGCGCGCCGACCTGGTGCGCCTGGCCCTGGCCGGGAACCTGCGGGACTTCGAGCTGCCCGGTCCCGACGGGCAATGGGCCAGGGGGGAGGAGATCCGCTACGGCGAGGAACCCGCCGCCTACGGGCTCGCCCCCAGCGATTCCATCAACTACGTCGACGCCCACGACGACGAGACCCTGTTCGACCGGCTCGCCTACAAGCTGCCGCTCGGTACCCCCATGGCCGAGCGCATCCGCATGAACACGCTGTGCCTGGCCACCGTCACGCTCGGGCAGTCCCCCTGCTTCTGGGCGGCGGGCACCGAGCTGTTGCGCAGCAAGTCGTTGGACACCGACTCCTACAACTCCGGCGACCACTTCAACGCCATCGACTGGACCGGGCGCGACAACGGTTGGGGTCGGGGGCTGCCGCCCGCCGCCCGCAACTTCGACACCTGGGTGGTGCAGGCCGGCATCCTCATGCACGAGGATCTGCGTCCCACCGCCGCGGATATTGCCGCCGCTCAGGAGCAGGCCCTCGACCTGTTGCGGCTGCGGCGCTCCAGTCGGCTGTTCTCCCTGGGGACGGCCGCGCTCATCCGCGAGCGCGTCTCGTTCCCCACCGCCGACGACGCCGCCCCGGGGCTGGTAATCATGCTGATCGACGACGGCGCCGGGGACAGCGACATTGACCCCGACCTCGACGGGCTGCTGGTGGTCTTCAACCCGGAACCCGGCACCGTCAAGCAGCGGGTCGACGCGCTGATGGATCGCTACTTCGAGTTGAGCGACATCCAGATGGAGGGCGCCGACCCGATCGTCAAGGACACCCGCTTCGACGCCAACACCGGCGTCATCACCGTCCCCGGACGCACCGTCGCCGTCCTCTGCGAGCGCTGACAGTCGCTCACCGTGCCCCCTCGCCGAGATCGGTCGATATAACCATCGAGATCGGTCGACGTTACCGTCGAGATCGGTCGATATGGCGTTGCGCGGTGAGTCGGTATTCCCTATCCGTGACGGAGTACCTGCTGTTGCAGATGAACAGTCGGACAGTATCAGTTGCTGCTGAGTCTTTGATGCAGGGAACGAAGGGTCGCAACCAGCGCTGGCACGTCACGCTGAACGGTCGCTGACACGATGGTTGGATCGACTTGCAGATAGCCGTGAGCAATGCGATTGCGCATTCCTCTTAGGAGGTGCCATTCCCCTTGGGCTGCCTCATCTCGTAGACGGGGTGGGAGCGCGCCGAACGCCTCAATGCCTGCAGCCAGGCGGAGCGATATCGCGTCAAGAGTCATGGGGTCGGTGATATCACGCTGAGCGTAGGCCTGTGCGGCTTCAAAGTGGTAGAGGGCTTCATCGATGAGCTCAAGCGGCGTGCGACTCGTGGGAGTCATAGGGGGACCGCCTCTCGGAGAACGCGATCGCGCATATAGGGGGCGACAGCGGAGTCGGGGACAAGGTCGACGCTGGTCCCCAGGATAGTTTCAAGGCGGGCCTCGAGCCGCTCCAATTCCATGAGGCTCATGGGGTGATCCATTTGAAAAAGCAGGTCGATATCTGAATCCTGGTGGTCTTTGCCGGTGGCTACCGAACCGAAAACCCTCACGTTGGAGCCCCCGGCCTCCTTGATGCACTTGGTCACCTCGGCGCGACGCGCACGCAAGCAACGAGCAAGCGGAGTTGTCCCATGAAAGTGGAGGAGGCGCGACACCTCGGGTTGAGAACGACCGATTTGGGTGGCGATCTCGGTTTGCGTCATGCCTGCGCGATGGGCGGCACGTACTGCAGAGACCAGACGCGCGCGCGCTTCGCGCACGTCCGCGTCGGTTTTCCGCGCGATTGTTGCGAGTTCGGAGGCAGAAGAAGGTGCCGCCATGGGCTAAGTATAGCAACTCTTATGCACGAAGGTGAACCGAATGCGTGTGGCCCGCCCGCGCTCGAGTGGTGGTTGCTGAGGCATCAGTTGTCGGAGCGGAGCTTGGCGCGCAGGTCGTCCCAGTAGGCCAGGCGCTCACGGATGCGGCGCTCCTGCCCGTTGGCGGTGGGCTCGTACAGGCGCTCGCGCTGCTCGCGCGGCGGCAGGCCCTCCGGCATGTAGTCGGCGCCGGAGAAGCCCTCGGGGGTGTCCGGGTCGTACTGGTAGCCCTCGCCGTAGCCGAGCTCCTTCATCAGCCGGGTGGGCGCGTTGAGTATGTGTGCCGGCGGCATGAGTGAACCGGTTTGCCGCGCCAGCCTCATCGCCCGCCCCAGGCCCCGGTAGACGCTGATCGACTTCGGCGCCGTCGCCAGGTAGACGACCGCCTGAGCGATGGCGAGCTCGCCCTCCGGGGAGCCCAGCCGTTCGTAGGTGTCCCACGCGGCCAGGGTCATGTGCAGCGCGCCGGGATCGGCCATGCCGACGTCCTCGGAGGCGAAGCGCACCAGCCGCCGCGCAATGTAGAGCGGATCCTCCCCGCCGGCCAGCATGCGCGCCAACCAGTACAGGGCGGCGTCCGGGTCGGAGCCGCGCATGGACTTGTGCAGCGCGGAGATGAGGTTGTAGTGCTCCTCGGAGGACTTGTCGTACAGGGGCGCCCGGGAGGCGACGACGGCGGCCAGCGCCTCCTCATCGAGTGCGGCGGGCTCGGTGGGGGCGGGTCCCGTGGGCGTATCGGCGCCCGTGTCGGGGGTCGCCCCCTGGGAGTCCGCGTAACCGACCACCTGCTCGACCATGCCCAGCAGGTAGCGCCCATCGCCGTCGGCCATGGTCAGCAGCGCGCGACGGGCGCCGTCGGTCAGCGGCAGTCGCCGACCGAGCAGCGCCTCGGCGCGGGCGAGGAGTTCGGCCAGGGCGTCGTCGTCGAGACGGTGAAGCACCAGTACCTGGCAGCGGGACAGGAGCGCCCCATTGAGCTCGAAGCTGGGGTTCTCGGTGGTGGCGCCCACGAGCACCACGGTGCCGTCCTCCACATACGGCAGGAAGGAGTCCTGCTGGGCGCGGTTGAAGCGGTGGATCTCGTCGACGAACAGCAGCGTTCCCTGGCCGACCTCACGGCGGCGCGCGGCGGCGGCGAAAACCTTGCGCAGGTCGGCCACGCCGGAGAAGGTGGCCGACACCTGCTCGAACACCAGGCCGGTGCGCTCCGCCAGCAGCCGGGCGATCGTCGTCTTCCCGCAGCCGGGTGGGCCCCACAGGATGATCGAGGCCAGGCGGCCGGCCGCGACCATCCGCCCCAGCGGCGCGTCCGGGGCCAGCAGGTGGTCCTGACCGACGACGTCGTCGAGTGTGCGCGGCCGCAGCCGGTCCGCCAGCGGGCGAGTGGGGTCGTCGACGATCGGGCCGCCGGCGTCGGCCGCGGCGTCGAAGAGCGAGGGCGCGTCCTGCGGGGTCATGGCACCAGGCTACGGGGCCGGCCCGACGGCGTGCACAGCTACTGGGCTCGTCTCACCTCCCAGGCGGTGGCTCTACCCGTGCCGAGTTCACCTGTGTAGGAGGTCAGAACCAGGGCCCGGGCTCGGTCAAGGTGGCACGGAATGCACCACTTTAGGAGCCTGCCCGGTAGTGAGCGCTCGGTGATTCGGCGGAATCGGGCCGTTTCTGACAGCGTGGTGCGCGCGATGTGATTGAAAGTGGTGCATCTGGTGACAGGCGTGGGCCTGCGGGTGGGTGGCGGCAGGGGAAGGAGCTTGCCTCCCGTCAAAAAATAGCTATCATATTGCTATAGCTGCTGCGGGAGTCGGGAGGGGTTCGCCTCCGCCGCAGCGGTTCGAACCGGAGGTCATCATGTCCGCGGCGCCCCACGCCCCCATCGCCCAGCAGGAGTCCGGCGTCGTCAAGGGACGAGTCGACATCGCTGAGCGTCCCGCCATCAGCGCCGGATCCGGTGCGGCCTTCCTGGTGCTGCTCCTGCTGCTGGGGATATTCGGCCTGTCCATAGCCGCCTTCATCACCGGCGCCATCGCCGCGGATCAGGGTGAACCGGGTGGGGTGTCGCGCCTGGTCGTAGGCTCGGTGGGCCTGGCCATCCCGCTGCTGTTGTTTTCCTCCTTCGTCATCGTGGCCCCGGGGCAGACCAGCGTGCGCCAGTTCTTCGGCCGCTACATCGGCACCGTGCGCCGCACCGGCCTGGTCCTGGTGCCGCCGCTGACCTCCGGCAAGAAGGTGTCCATCAAGGTCCACAACTTCGAGACCAACGAGATCAAGGTCAACGATCTTGACGGCAACCCCGTGGAGATCGCGGCCATTGTTGTCTGGCAGGTGGCCGACACGGCGCGCGCGGTCTTCGCCGTCGAGGAGTACGAGGCCTTCATCAAGGCGCAGGCGGAGTCGGCGCTGCGGCACGTGGCCACCACCCACCCCTACGACGAGCCCGGCCCCGGTGAGACCTCCCTGCGCGGCGGCACCGACCTGGTCTCCGCCGAGTTGGCCGAGGAGGTGGCCGCGCGCGTGGCGATCGCCGGGTTGGAGATCATCGAGGTGCGTATCTCCTCCCTCGCCTACGCCCCGGAGATCGCCCAGGCGATGCTGCAGCGGCAGCAGGCCGGGGCTGTCATTGCCGCCCGCGAGCAGATCGTGGAGGGCGCGGTCACCATGGTGGACCAGGCCCTAAAGCGCCTGGAGGCGGACGACATCGTCTCCATGGACGACGAGCGCCGTGCCCAGATGGTCTCCAACCTGCTGGTGGTGCTCTGCTCCGACCAGCGCACGCAGCCAGTCGTCAACACCGGCTCCCTGTACGCCTGAGGTCGGTCGGCTCGGTGACGGAGGGCGCCGATGACGGGCGGTAAGCGCAAGCAGGTCCTGTTGCGGCTCGATCCGGCGGTCCACGCGGCCATCGCCAAGTGGGCCGCCGACGACCTGCGCTCGGTCAATGCGCAGATCGAGATCATCCTGCGCCGCGCGCTCGACGACGCCGGCCGGGGCGTAAAGGCCGCCCCCATGCGGGGTAGGGGTCGGCCCCGGAAGGACGTCGAGGGCGCCGACGGCGCCCGGGATGGCGATGGTGCGAGTTCTGTCGGGGCAGACGGCGGGTAACGCTGCGGTGATGGGATCGATGTGGGATCTCGTGGAGTTCCGGTCTTCTCGCTTCCACTTGGGCAGTCGGTTCATAGGGTGACTTTGGACCTCGTTGAGAAGCACCGTGATGGCGATGAGCGAGTGTCCGCTGCGTGTCTAGACCTCAACGTAGTGCTCGCCCCTTCCCCTTTCGTCGGGTCTTTATCGGCAGGTGCGGTTAACCTGATCGACGGGGTCGGTGGTGCGGACGAAAGTGATGCATCCAATGACAACTGCGGACGGATAAACGGTTTGCGGTTCTCGCGGACGCCGGCTCGTTGGTCTGGAACTGCGGCAATGAAGACCGTAGTACGTATACCGTGTAGCATGTCGCTGGTCTGCGGCAGGGGAGGGGATCATACTTGATTACGCTGAGGGACATCACGGAGGAGAACTTCGCTGCGATAATCGCTATGAAACGACCTGTGGACGAAGGGTATGTGGCGCCCAATGTTTATTCGCTTGCGCAGGCGTGGCTATACCGCGACAACGGTGACGTGTTTCCCTATGCGATATGCAATGGCGATGATCCAGTGGGATTCCTGCTACTGGAAGAGGATGACTCTGAGCGTGCTCTGCGTATATGGAGAATCATGTTCCCTGAGGAGAACACCTCCAAGGGGTACGGTACGGAGGCCATTCGTTTGGTTCTGGGTAGGGCACGGCAGATGCGCGAGCGGTTCGATCTGGTTACCTGCGACTGCGACCCATCGAATGCACGCGCGAAGCACGTCTATGAGAAGCTGGGGTTCGTGGAGACCGGGACGGTTAACCATGGATCGAAGGAAATGGTATTCGATCTGCGCGCGGAGCGCGGATTCTGACCGTTGATGGGAGGAGCGCAGGCCGGCGGGAATCGGAGGGCAGGCGGCGACGCGTCATTTGAACCGACCTCGGCACGTAACTTCTACCGACCTCGGCGGGAGGGGGAGGCTGCGTAGGACAGATGGGCGGCGAGGTAACGGGCAGTGACGCTGCTGGTTGCGTCTGCGGGGAAGACGCCGTCCGTGTTCGCGTTCCGCTCTGCTGCGGCGGCCAGCTGCTCCGGGGTGCCGGCGGCGACCACGCGGCCGCCCGCCTCGCCGCCGCCCGGGCCCATGTCGATGACCCAGTCGGCGTTGGCGATCATGTCCAGGTCGTGCTCGATGACCACCACGCTTGCGCCCCGCTCCACCAGCCGGTCCAGCACGCCCAGCAGCACGCGCACGTCCAGCGGGTGCAGGCCGATGCTCGGCTCGTCGAGCACGAACACCGTGCCGTGCTGGTCACGGCCCAGGTCGGCCGAGAGCTTCAACCGCTGCGCCTCGCCGCCGGACAGGGCCGTCGTCGTCTCCCCGAGCGTCAGGTAGCCCAGTCCCAGTTCGGACAGCAGGCGCAGGTGGCGGCGCACCTTGGGCAGGTCGGCGCAGGCCTGTTCGGCCTGGTCCACCGTCAGCGCCAGTAGCTCCGGCAGGGACAGCCCCGCGGCATCCCGGCCGCCGTCGTCCCCGTTTGTCTGGTGGCCATCGCCCCCGTCGGCCTGCCGGTCGCCCGCCGCCCGGGCGCCTGCGGCCCCGCCGCCCGGCACTCGGCGGATTTCACGCGCCGCCTCGCCGTAGCGGGAGCCGTCGCACTGGGGGCAGACGATGTCGACGTCGGGCAGGAACTGCACGTCCAGGACGATCTGGCCGGTCCCGTCGCAGTGTTCGCAGCGCAGCGAGCCGGTGTTGTAGGAGAAGTCGCCGGCCTTCAACCCCGCCTGGCGCGCGGCCGGGGTGCGCGCGTACACGCGCCGCAGCTCGTCCATGACCCCGGAGTAGGTGGCCACGGTTGAGCGGACGTTCGTGCCGATGGGGGAGGCGTCGACGACGACCACTCGCTGTGTCTGCTCGGTCTGGATGGAGGTGGCCGGTGCGGGCAGGGGGGCGTCGTCGGCGAGCGCGCGCAGTGCCGGCACCAGCGATTCCAGCACCAGGGTGGTCTTCCCGGAGCCGGATACTCCGGTCACGGCGGTCAGCCGCTGCTCGGGGATGGCGACGTCGAGCGCGTGGACCGTATGGATCGGTGCGGTCTCCAGGTGGATGGCGCCGTGGGCGAAGGCCTCGTCGGCCTCGGCCCGCTCGCGGCAGACGACCTCCGCCCGGCCGGTGATGAACGGGGCGATGCGGCTGGCCGGATCCGCCACCGCCTGCGAGATCGGCGCGTTGACCACGATCTGGCCGCCGGCGTCGCCCGAGCCCGGACCGATCTCCAGCAGCCAGTCGGCCTCGCGCAGCAGGGCGACGTCGTGATCCACCACCAGCACCGAGTTCCCGTCCGCCAGCAGGTCCCGCACCACGCCGGTCAGACCGTCCAGGTTGGCCGGGTGCAGGCCTATGCTCGGCTCGTCGAGCACGTAGAGCACCCCGGTGGTGCGGTTGCGTACGGCCCGGGCCAGCTGGACGCGCTGCCGCTCCCCGGTGGACAGGGTGGAGGAGGCCCGGTCCAGGCTCAGGTAGTCCAGGCCCAGATCCAGCAGGCGGCGGGCGGTGACGGTGAGCTCGTCGACGATCTGTCGGGCCATCGCCACCAGCTCTTGCGGCATGGTGTCCGGGATGCCGGCCGCCCATTGCACCAGGTCGCCGAGCGGGAGGCGGCACGCCTCGTCCAGGCCGATGCCGCGCACCTTCGTGGAGCGCACCGCCGCGGACAGGCGGGAGCCGCCGCAGTCCGGGCAGACGGCCTCGTGGAGGAACTTCTCCACCCGCTTCATGCCGCGCTCGTCCTTCACCTTGGACAGCGCGTTCTCCACGGTGTGCACCGCGCTGTAGTAGGTGAAGTCCATTTCGGCGGCCGTGTTGGTCTTCTCGTTGACGTAGAAGAAGTGTCGCTTCTCCGCGGGGCCGTGGAACACGATCTCCCGCTCCTGCTCCGTCAGCTCGTGGAACGGAACATCTGTGCGCACGCCCATCTCCCGCACGATGTCCTTCATGATCGACCACATCAGGTTCTGCCAGGGGGCGACGGCGCCCTCATCGATGGACAGCGACTCGTCGGGCACCAGGCTCGCCTCGTCCACGGTGCGCACGACGCCGGTGCCCTCGCAGCGGGGGCAGGCACCCTCGGAGTTGAAGGCCATCATCTCGGCGCCCGGGCCGTAGAACTCCACCCCGCAGGTGGCGCAGGTGGTGGGGACCTCGAGGGCGACGTCGGTGCTGGGCGCATTGGGGTGGCCGTTGGGGCAGCAGTGCGAACCCAGGCGGGAGTAGGCCAGGCGCAGCGAGTTGAGCACCTCGGTGGAGGTGCCGAAGGTGGAGCGCACGCCGGGTACGGGCGGACGCTGGTGCAGGGCCAGGGCGGCGGGGACGTGGAGGACCTCGTCGACGTCGGGGCGGGCCGCCTGCGTCAGGCGCCGGCGCGTGTAGGTGGACAGCGACTCCAGGTAGCGGCGGGCGCCCTCCGCGTAGAGCACCCCCAGGGCCAGGGAGGACTTGCCCGACCCGGACACGCCCGCCACTGTCACCAGTTTCCCCAGCGGCACCTCGACGTCGATGTTCTTGAGGTTGTGCACGCGAGCGCCGCGCACACTGATGGTGGTCGGGCTGGACGGGGCAGTGCTGGCGGGTGCGGTGGCTGGCATGGGGCTCAGGCTACGTCGAGGCGCCGACACAAACACGCCGCAGCGTAATAGCATTCCTGCTATACACTTTGAGCATGAGGCGCTTCAACATTGATGCGGCGCCCGAGCTCATCCGTGCCGCACGACGTGACGCGGGGTTGACGCAGACCCAGTTGGCTGAACGTGCTGGCCTGCGCCAGCCGAGTCTGGCCCAGATGGAGTCGGGCAGGCGTTCCGTCTCCGACGAAATGCTGGAACGCGTCCTGCGTGCGGCCGACTACCGTCCGTCCATTCCGCTCGCCGCACACGCCGATGAGATCAGCGCCAGTGCCAGGGCTCACGGCTTCGCGAATCCGCGGGTGTTCGGCTCAGCGTTGCGCGGTGAGGACACCTTCGACTCCGATATTGATCTGCTGGTCACGCCCGCCCCCGGCACCGACCTGTTCGATCTGGCCCTTTTCGCCGCCGAGGTTGAGGAGCTCACGGGATTCCCGGTCGAGGCGGTGGCTGATACCTCGGTGCCCGATGCCCTCAAGAGCGCCGTCCGAGAGGCGGTGCCGCTGTGAACGACGCCGTCAGTCGATGAATGACGACCTGTTCTGGGCGGCGGTGACACAGAGGGTGCCGGAGATCCTGGACCGACTGATCGAGGAGTCGGCAGGGTCTGAGGAACGCTGACGGGCAAACGGCTCGTGGGGCGCCGCCCCCGCTCGAGCCAGAGCCGGCTGTCACCGCCGTCCGAGACGGCTGCGGGGTGTGGGCCAGAATGGGACCGATTAATGTCGGCGGCCGCGCCTATCCTGGCCCCGATGCCGCCCACACTGCCCGCTGCCTTCGCTGCCGCCACGCGCGCCTGGTTCGACGCCGCCTTCCCCACCGGGCCGACGCCGGTGCAGCGGCGCGCCTGGGAGGCGATCGGCCGCGGCGAGAACGCCCTGGTCATCGCCCCCACCGGCTCGGGCAAGACCCTGGCGGCCTTCCTGTCCGCCATCGACCGCCTCGCCCGCCCCGTGGCGCAGATGGCCCGGGGTGATGAACCCACCCCGGCTGGTGCCGCCTCAGCCGGTGCCATCCCGGCCGATCGCCGCCGCACTCGGCAGTCGCGCGGGCGCGGGGTGCGGGTCCTGTACATCTCCCCGCTCAAGGCCCTCGGCGCCGATGTGGAACGCAACCTGCGCCGTCCCCTGGCCGGCATCACCGCGGCCGCCGCGGAACTGGGCGTGCCCGCGGCACCGATCGCCGTCGGCATGCGCACGGGAGACACCACCCCGGCCGAGCGGCGCCGCCTGCGCACCAGCCCGCCGGACATCCTCATCACCACCCCGGAGTCGCTGTACCTGATGCTCACCAGCGCGGTGCGCGAGACGCTGCGCACCGTGGACACCGTGATCGTCGACGAGATCCACTCCTTCGTCGGCCAGAAGCGCGGCACCCACCTGGCTCTGTCGCTGGAGCGGCTGGACGACCTGTTGCCCCGCCCCGCTCAACGCATCGGCCTGTCCGCGACGGTCCGCCCACCCGAGGAGATCGCCCGCTTCCTGGGCGGCCCCCACCCGGTCGGCATCATCGCCGACGACGACGCCCACGCCACTCCCGATGTGACCGTCGCCGTGCCCGTGACGGACATGGCCCGCGTCCCGGCCACGCTCGACCGCCACGAGCGCGCCCTGCGGGGTGCGCCCGGCCGTGGGGGCCCTGGCGGTGGGACGGGAATCGGCCGTGGCCCAGGCGGAGGGGTGCGGGCAGGCGGCACTCGCCCGGACGGCCCGACCGGTGCCGCTGGCGGCAGAGGCAGTCGGCAGGCCTGGCGCAGCGATCGGGCCCTGCGTGCCGCCATGGCCGGCGAGATCGCCGGCACCGGAGGATCCGCCGGCGCGGGCGCGCCGGCCCGCATGACGGCCTCCATCTGGCCGCATATCGAGCACGCCCTGCTGCAGCAGGTCCTCACCCACCGCACCACGCTGATCTTCGTCAACTCCCGGGGCGTGTGCGAGCGCCTGACCGCGCACCTGAACGAGGCCTACGCCGCCCATCTGGCCGAACGAGGCGCCGCGTCCGCCCCGGCGGCCGCTCGGGCCGGAGACCGGGCCGCCGCGGCGGGCCCGCAGGCCGCCGAAGACCCGGCCGCCATGGAGGACGCTGCTGCGGAAGGCACCGCCACCGCATACCGGGCCACCGCCGAGGACCCGGTCGACCCGCCACCCAGCATCCCCGAGCCCGTCCGCCACCACGAGTCCTGGGAGATGGGCGCCTCCCAGCACACCCAGCCCCTGCCGGCCGACGCCCCGGTGATCGCCAAGGCCCACCACGGCTCGGTATCCAAGGAGCAGCGCCGCCTGGTCGAGGAGGAGCTCAAGTCCGGCGAACTGCGCTGCGTGGTGGCCACCGCCTCCCTGGAACTCGGCATCGACATGGGCTCCATCGACCTGGTCCTCCAGGTGGCGCCCCCACCGTCGGTCGCCGCCGGATTGCAGCGCGTCGGCCGGGCCGAGCACCGCGTCGGCGGGCGGCCCCGCGGGGTCATCTACCCGATCGAACGCACCCAGCTCGTGGACGCGGCCGTCGTGGCCGAGGGCATGCGCAACGGCAGCATTGAACACACCGCGCTGGTGTCCAACGCGCTGGACGTGCTCGCCCAGCAGACGGTGGCCGCCGTCGCCGTCGAGGACCGCACCGCCGACGACTGGTACGCCACCATCACCCGCGCCGCCCCGTACCGGGACCTGCCGCGCACCGCCTTCGACTCCGTGCTGGAACTGCTCGCCGGCGGCTACGCCTCCGCCGACTTGAGCGACTTCTCCCCACGGATCATCTGGGACCGGTCCACCGGCGCACTCACCGCCCGCCCCAATGCCCAGCGCCTGGCCGTCGCCGCCTCCGGCACCATCCCCGACCGCGGCATGTTCCCGGTGATGCTGCCCGAGGGCGACGCCGCCACCGGCCGCCGCCGCGTGGGGGAGCTGGATGAGGAGATGGTCAACGAGTCCAGCGTCGGGGACGTGATCACCCTGGGTACCGCCTCCTGGCGCATCCGCGAGATCGGGGCGGACCGCGTCGTCGTCGACCCCGCCCCCGGCCGCAGCGCCCGGCTGCCCTTCTGGCGCGGCGAGGGCGCTGGCCGCCCGGCCGCCACCGGTGCCGCGAAGGGCGCCTTCCTGCGCCAGGCGGCCGCGGCCCTGGGCGACGGCGGCTTCGGGGACCCGCCCCAGCCGGAACTGACCGACCGCCTGCGCCGCGCCGGCATGGACGCCGGCGCGCAGGCCAACCTGGTGGCGCTGCTGCGCGAGCAGCGGGCGGCGACCGGCGTCGTCCCCTCCGATACCGACCTGGTGCTGGAGCGGTGCCGGGACGAGGCCGACAACTGGCGACTGATCCTGCACAGCCCACTCGGCCGCCGCGTGCACGAGCCCTGGGCCATGGCGATCAAGGAGCGGACCCGCCGCATGCTGGGGATCGACCCGCAGATCGTCACCGCCGCCGACGGCATATTGCTGCAGACCCCGCCCACCGAGCAGCCGCCGGGCGCGGAGCTGTTCATCTTCGATCCGGCGCAGATCGAGCAGCTGGTGCGCACCCGGGTGGACCAGACCGCCGTGTTCGCCGCCCGCTTCCGCGAGTGCGCCGCCCGCGCCCTGCTCATTCCCTCCGCGCGCCCCGGCCGCCGCACCCCGCTGTGGCTGCAGCGGCTGAAGGCCGGTCAACTCCAGGAGGCCTCCCGGCAGTTCGCGCGCTTCCCTGTGCTGGTGGAAGCGGCCCGCGAGTGTCTGCAGGACGTGTGGGACCTGCCCGCCCTGCGCGCCCTCATGGAGCGGCTCGCCGCCGGGGACGCGCGTGTGGTCGAGGCGGTAACGCAGGTGCCCTCGCCCTTCGCCGGGCCGCTGCTGTTCGGCTACACCGGCACCTTCCTGTACCAGTACGACCTCCCGCACGCCGAGCGCCGCGCCCAGCTGCTGTCCCTGGATCCCGACGCCGTGGCCGAGCTCGTGGGCGACGGCGGCATCGCCGACCTGCTGGACGCGGACGTCATGGCGCAGGTCGAGTCCGAACTGCAGCGGCTGGAGCCCGGGCGGCGGGTGCGCGCCGACGCCGAGGGACTGGCCGACCTGCTGCGCGAGCTCGGGCCGCTGTCGGCGGGGGAGTTGGTCGCCCGCTGCCGGGGCGACGACGGCGAATCGGCGGTGCGCGGGCAGGCTGAGACTGCTGCCGCGGGCGAGGATGCGGACGCCGGCGGCGTCGATGCCGCTGGTGGCGCCGCGGGAGGGGACGAGACCGCCGCTGATGTTGGGGGCGGGGCCCCTAAGGGAGTGCGCGTGGGGCTCACGGCGCTGGAACGGGCGCGGCGCGCCTTCCCCGTGCGCGTGGGCGGACGCGACTGCTGGGCGCGCACGGAGGACGCGGCCGCCCTGCGCGACGCCCTCGGGGTCCAGGTGCCCGACTGGGCGGTGCGGCCCGCTGTGACAACGTCGACCGCACCGGTTGAGCCGGCTGCCGGGCAGGCGGAATCGGGTGTTGAACCGCCCGCCGTCGGCGTCGCGGGGATTTTGGGTGCTCCCGCGGTCGCTGCGGAGGCTTCGGCACCCCGTGGGGCGCTGGCCGACCTGGTGCTGCGCCACGCCCGCACCCATGCTGAGGTGACCGCCGAGGCGGTGGCCGGGGCCTTCGGCCTGGGCGTTTCCGTGGCCGCGGACGCGTTGAAGGCGCTGGCCGATGAGGGCGCGCTCATGCGTCTGAGCGGCGGCGCGCAGGTCCGTTGGATGGCACCCGAGGTGTTCACCCGGGTGCGCAACCGCTCCCTGGCGAAGGCGCGGGCCGCCGTCGAGCCGGTGCCGCCCGCGGCCCTGCAGCGGCTCGTGCTGGAGCGCGCCGGTATCACTGCGCGTGCGGAGGAGGCGGGTGCCGCGTCAGCGGCGGCGGGTTCGCCGGGAGCGCAGGGTTCGCCCGGAGCGCCCGGTACCACCGGCGGCAGTGGCGCATTCGGCGTCGCGCCCGGGCTCGGCGTAGAGGCGCTCGCGGAGGCGATTGCCGCCCTGGAGGGCGTATGGCTGCCCGCCGGGCTCTGGGAATCCGTGGTTTTCCCGGCGCGCGTGGCCGACTACCGCCCCGCCATGCTCGACGACCTCATCGGCTCCGGAGACGTGATCTGGGTGTGCCGGACGCAGGACGGGGTCACGCCGGGCGAGATCGCCTTCTTCCCATCCGACTCCCCGCTGGTACCCGTCGCCGGAGCGCCCATCGGCACAGGCGAGTACGACGCGGAGGAACAGTGGGCGCTGGTGGGCTCCGGGCAGCTGACCGCCGACTCCTTCGCACCGGTGAGGGCACTCCTCCAGCCGCGGCCACCGGCCGCGCCGCCGCGGCGTGTGCGCAGTCGCCGCACCCGCCGCTACGGCGGCTACCGCACGGGTTATCTCACCGAACGCACCCGCCCGGCCGGATCTGCCGGGGCGGCGCAGTCGACGCCGTCCACGTCGGGGCCGCTGCCGCCCCCGGACGCTCTACGACCCTCATCGGCCTCGACAGCCGGTGGGCTCTCCGCCGCCGGCGGCAGCCCGACGGCGGCCCACAACCCGGCGCTCGCCGCCGCGCTCGCGACCGCCTCCTGGCGTCGGCTCGCCCCGCCGCAGGTCACGGCCGAGGAGCAGGCCGTGGCCGACGTCGAATCCCTGCTCGACCGCTACGGCATCGTCAGCCGAGACGTGGCGCTCGCCGCCGGTATCCCGGGCGGCATCACCCCGCTGCTGCCGGTGCTGCGACGCATGGAGGACACCGGCGTCGTGCTGCGCGGCGCCTTCGTCACCGGGCTCGGGCCGAGTCAGTTCGCCGGCCGGGAGACCGTCGACCGGTTGCGTGCCCTGGCGGGGCGTGACGGCGGACTCGACGGCGCGGCCGCGGGCACGCCAACCGCCGCACAGTTCACGCCGTCGGACGAGCCTGCGGCCGGGCGGGCGCCGGAGCAGTCTTCCGCCTCCCGCCCCGAATCGGTGGCGGTGCTGGATCTGAAGGACCCCGCCTGCCTCATGGGCGGCGTCGTCCCCTGGCCCGAGCCGGCGCTGCCGCCCGACTTGGCCGCGCGGGCCGCGGATGTCGCAGATGAGGAGTTGCCGCGCCCGGCGGCGCGGCAGGGCGCGCGCGTCGTTCTGATAGGCGGGCGGCCGGTGCTGCATGCCGCCGAGCGGCTGCGCGCCCTCACCTGCTACACCACGATCCGGGAGGAACTGGAACGGGCGCTGGCCGCCGTCGTCGCCGCCGAGACCCGCGCCGCGCTGCGGGAGACCCCGCGCACCGGCAAGCGCGTGATGGAGGCCCTCAACGGCGTCTCCGCAGTGGACCCGGTGGTCGGCGACCTGCTGGAGACGGCCGGACTGGTGCGCGACCCGCGCGGCATGCGTCTGCACATCGACCCCTACCGGAGCTGAGCCGTGCCCGACCCGCACCCGTTGACCGGGACCCTGTTCGACTCGCCCGTCCCGGGCGGGGGAGAATGACTCGATGCGACTCCCTGATCCTCGTTTGGAGGCGGCGACCGATGACTGAGACGAGTGCCGACGCCCTCCACCATCCGAAGGTGGTTGCCGCTACGGAGGAGAACCTTCGACGCGCGGCCCGGGTGGTGTTGGCCGGGGGCGTTATCGTGGCACCCTCGGACACGAATCTGGCGCTGACACTTGACGCCTGGAACGAGGCGGCCATCGAGCGGGCCTTCGCCATCAAGCGCCGCCCGGCGACCTCCCCACTGACCCTGTTCCTGCGGCACTCCTGGGACTGGGAACGCTACACGCGGGTACCCGCGGCGGACAGGGCCACGGTTCAGGCACTGGCGGCGGCGTTCTGGCCCGGCCCTTTCAACCTGGTCCTGCCGCGCAGCGACGCGGTGCCCGACTTCCTGGTGCGCGGAGGCAGCACGGTTGCGCTCGGGGTGTTGTCCAACCCGACCCTGCAACGACTATTGGATTTCATCGGTCGACCGGTGGCGATGACCTCGGCGAACCTGTCCGGGAGGGCCGACGGCATCCTGGTGGACCTGAAACTCGCGAGCGAGCAGATCGGCGACGCGGTGGACCTGATCCTCGAGGGCGGGCATCAGGGCACCACGGCATCGTCGACGATCGTCAAGGTTCAGGACGGCCGGGCGACGATCCTGCGGCAGGGAGACGTGCGCCCGGGCGCCATTCGTGCCGCCTTGACCGGGGTAAGCGTCGCGACCGACTTCTAGGCGCTCAGGCCGGCGTCGGCTGCTGGCCGCGGCGGACGGACTCCAGCATCAGGGTGGCCACGTCCGTGACGCGCACGTCGGCGCCCTCGGAGGCGACGCCGTCGGAGAGCATGGTGGTGCAGAACGGGCAGGCCGTCGCAATCACCTGCGCGCCGGTGCCGATCGCCTCGCGCGAGCGCTCCACCGCGATGCGGGTGCCGATCGACTCCTCCATGAAGGCCCGCGCCCCACCGCCGCCGCAGCAGAATCCACGCTCGTGGCTGCGCGGCATCTCCACGGTGGTGGCGCCGGTCGCCTCCAGCAACTCGCGCGGCGGGGAATAGATGCGGTTGTGACGGCCCAGGTAGCAGGCGTCGTGGTAGGTGACGGTCGGGGCTGCGGGCGACGTGGATGACGGCGTCGTCGCGGACGACTCCGGAGCGGGCGCCGCAGCGTCGTCGGGACGGGCGGCCTGCGGCGGGGCGGGACGCAACCGGCCCTCGCGCACCAGGCGGCCCAGCAGCTGCGTGTAGTGCAGTACCTCGTAGTGCCCGCCCACCTGCGGGTACTCGCGGGCCAGCGTGTTGAAGCAGTGGGCGCAGGTGACCACGATCTTCTGCGCGCCGGCCTCGTTGAGCGTCTCGACGTTCTGCGCCCCCAGCGTCTGGAACAGGATCTCATTGCCGGCGCGGCGGGCCGGGTCGCCGGTGCAGGCCTCGGCGTCGCCCAGGACGGCGAAGGACACTCCGGCGGTGTGCAGCAGCTCGGCGACCGCACGCGTCGTTTTCTTCGCCCGGTCCTCGTAGGCGCCCGCGCAGCCCACCCAGAACAGGTAGTCGACCTCGGAGGCGTCCTCCACGTCCACGCCGACGACCGGCACGTCGAAGTCCAGGCCCTTGGTCCAGTCCATGCGCTTGCTCGCCGCCAGGCCCCAGGGGTTGCCCTTGGACTCCAGCTTGCGGAACATCTGCCCCAACTCCTTGGGGAAGGCCGAGGCCATGAGCACCTGTTGACGGCGCACGTCGATCACGTGATCCAGGTGCTCGATGTCCACCGGGCACTGATCCACGCACGCCCCGCAGGTGGTGCACGACCACAGCACGTCCGCGGGGATCACCTCGCCGGCCAGCGGCGCCGGACGCGTGGCCACACCCGTGTCGCTCGGGGCGGCCTTGGCGGCCAGCAGGGCGCCCAGCACGTCGCCGGTGTGGGCGCTGCCCGGAGCCAGGCCCAGATCGTCGTCGTCCTCCAGGCCGTCGGTCATGCCCGCCAGCCGCCCGAGCGGGCCGCGGGCACTGCGGCGCTCGGCGAGCATCTCCTCGGTGACCTCGTCGGGCTCGACGCCGAGTGCGCTCGCCGCCCGCAGGTAAGGGGCGACGGCGGCGTGGTGGTCGCGCAGGGCCAGGGTGAACAGCTTCGGGGACAGGGGCTTGCCGGTGTTCCACGCCGGGCACAGGTCCTGGCAGCGGCCGCACTCGGTGCAGGTGGAGAAGTCCAGCAGGCCCTTCCAGGTGAAGTCCTCAATGCGCTCCACGCCGAGCTTGACCTCGGTGCCCGCCTCCTCGGCAGCCTCCATGGCGGCGTCGAGGTCGTCCAGGGTGTCGGCGGTCAGCGGCCGGCCGTCGGGTAGCAGCAGCGGTTGGGCGGGGCCGAGCGCCTTGGTGCCGTCGGTGTTGCGGCGTGCGTAGAGGTTCACGAAGGCCAGGAAGCGGTGCCAGGCCACGCCCATGGACGGCTGCAGGCCGACCACCACGAACCACCACATGGAGATGACGATCTTGACGGTTGCCACCACCGTGATCGCGGCCGCCAGGGCGTCTGCGCTCAGTGGTGCCAGCAGTGGGCCGGTCCAGGCGGTCAGTGGGAAGTGCGTCCAGTGGGCGAGGGCGGCGTCGGCCGGGTCGGGGGAGAGCACAAGCTGGGCGTGCTCCAGCATCCGCAGGGATAGTACGCAGACCACCACGCCGGCCACGATCGCCTCCACGAAGTGCGCCTGCCCCCGGCTGGAGCCGGCGAAGCGGGAGGTGCGGGTGCGGGTGCCGCCGGCGGAGTCGGTGTTGAAGGGGGGCGCGGCGGCCCGGCGGCGGGTCAGGCGGCGGCGCACCGTGATCAGGTGGACGATGCCCGCCAGGCTCAGCCAGGCGATGAGCTCAACCACCCACGCCCACCAGGCCTGGTGGCCCAGCCACGGCAACTCCCAGTGCGGGCCGGCCAGTACCTGGCCGTAGCCGGTGACCAGGGTCAGGAACAGCAGGGGGAAGCTGACCATCACCAGCCAGTGCGCGGCCCGGATCCAGGGGCGGCCCTTGAAGGCGGTGTGGCCGACGACCTCACCGAGCATGCGCACCAGGCGGCGGCCGATGGGGCGCAGGCGCTCGCGGGGGACGGGGCGGCCCACGCCCATGCGGTTGGCGATGGTGCAACAGGCGCGGCCGAACACGAAGACGCCGACCACCGTCGTGACTGCGACGATGACGGTGCACACGACGCGGATGCCCATCAGCCAATTCATGGCGTCAGCCTACGCAAGCGGACGGGTGCGGGTGCGCAGGCGTCACGAAGGGCCGGCTGGGATGCGGGTGGGAAGGGATGTCGGGGTGTGGGGGAGGTGGCTGGGGCGGGGGTGTTGAGTGTTGGGGTGGGGCGTCGGATTGTCGGTGGCTGGGTGTGGTTGTCGGTGGCTGGTGGGGTCGGGGGTGTCATTGGATGCACCACTTTCAGCTCTGTGACCGCTGCCTGCGTGAGCTGCGTCCGTGGATTTCCGCAGTTTTAGCGTGATCCTGGCGGTGGTGCGGTCTGAAAGTGGTGCATTTTGTGACAGGTGCGGGGTGTGTATCGGGTGGAGGCGGCGGTGCGCGGTTGGGTGGCGGTGTGTGGCTGTGCTGTTGAGTCTTCCAGTTGGACCGCTGTTCCCCGGTTGGACCGCCGTAGCCGCCGGTTACAGCGGTCCAACGGGGGGTGGGCGGTCCACCGGGGGGGTGGGCGGCGCAAGACCCACCCACACCGCCAGCACCGCCCCACCAGCACGAACGACTTACACAACATGACCTAGCCGAGGAAGTACAGCTAGCAGTCCGATGCGGTGCCGGGGCAAGCGGCCGGGGCCGGGCATGGGTGGCGGGGCACGGGTTATGGCCCGGCGATCGCCTGGAGCGCCGTGAGGTGGGCCTGCCAGCGTGTGCGGCCCTCCTGGGTCAGGGACATCCAGGTGCGGGGCCGCTTGCCCACGTACCCCTTACGGATGGCGACGATTCCCAGTTCCTCCAGCTGGGAGGCCTGACGGCTGAGTACCGAGTCGCTGAGTTGGAGGGTGTCGCGCAGCGTGGGGAAGTCGACCTGCTCCACATTGGCCAGGGCGGCTACCAGGGAGAAGCGCACGGGGTGCATGAGCGCGTCGACAAGCTGGTGACGTGGGTGCCGGGGGGTATCCCCGGCGGCGGGGGCTGTGGAGTCTGTGGCCGAGCCGGTCATCGGACCTCCCGCACTGCACCCCACACGGTCACGGCGATTTGTGCCAGGACCGCGAGTATGGTGAACCACAGCTCGCCCTTCCAAATGACGGTGCTGCCGAAGAGTGTCACTGCCCAGACGGCGACCCAGGAGCGTGTGGAGACGGCCCACCGGCGGGTGAAACCTAGGCTGGTGGCGCGCGCGGTCATGATCATGGCGGCGATGAGGATGGCCAGCCAGATCAGGAAGACGGTCAGGGGGAGCAGGAACAGCCGCTCGTCGGTGAGGCTGATCAGGTAGATGGCGACGGTCAGCATGGAGCAGAGCGAGCCGAGGCCGACGAGGAAGAACGCGTAGGGGGTTCCGGCTCCTGAGACTGCAGCGGCGCCCAGGTGATCGGCCTGGCGCAGTAGGTCGCGCGCCTGCTGGGGGTTCACGCTCAGGAATTCTGAGGGGCGAGAGTCCGAGGACTCCAGGCCCGTCTGCTGAGGGTCGGTGGACCGGAGGTCATTGTCAGGCACGGGAGTGCTCCTTCGTGGTGGAGGCGGGTGTTGCTGCTCGGGCGGTGACCCAGGGGGCCGTCGCACAGGAGATCGTGGCGAGGAGTCCTATGACGCCGGTGCTGACCATGTCCTCAGAGCCGCGGACGACGCCTGCGGCAAGGATGGCCAGCAGCGCGAGGATGACAGTGGCCAGGCCTGCCAGTGCAGCAGGATGGTGGCGGGTGGTGTGAGATGGGCGAGAAGGCGGTGTCAACGGGATGTGGGCACCGCCTGTGCTGCTGGGGGTGTCCGGGTCGCTGCTCGCGGTGCGGTCAGGTGTGAGGTTCGGTCTGGAGTGCATGCCGCAACAGTAGCAAGTACTTTCCGGATCGGCAAGTAGTTACCGCATCGATGAATTATTGTATTTACGTAAAACTCTTGAGAGTGCCGAGAGTCTCCTCCGTGTGTGCTGGGAGGGCGGAACTGAGCCCAAGAGGCAGGCGCCTCAAGGCCGAAGGGGCAAGGTGACGGCCTGGCGGGTGAGGCGAGTTCCGCTTTGATGCACTCGTAGTGGATCTCGGAACGGGCTCGGCTTCGTTGGATGGTGCTCGTATGCGCGCAGGTGGTGGCAGCCACGGCTACAGTGTGCTCGTCTCGCGCCCGGCCACAGGCAACGGGCGCTCCCGCACGAACAGGCACCGATGACTACGCACACTTCACCCCGGCCCACGGGCGCGACTGCAAGCTACAGCCTGGATTCCAGCACTGACGCTGCACCGGCCCTGCCCGAACCCGGGCAGGGGGTGCAGGTGCGGGGCGCCACCTGGGCCGTCACCGACGTGCGCGAGCAGGGCCTGCCCCACAGCCCCGCCGACGATTCACGCACCGGCCTGGAGCACCTGGTCTCACTGCAATCGCTGGCCGAGGATCGTATGGGTGAGGAGCTGACCGTAATCTGGGAGCTGGAGGTCGGCAACTCGTCCGGACCGCGGCCTGCCGGAGACGATCTCCGCCGACTCCTTCGACGACCCGGACACTTTGGGCGCCTTCGTCGACGCCGTGCGCTGGGGCGCGGTCACCTCCGCCGATGCCAAGGCCTACCAGGCGCCCTTCCGCTCGGGCGCCACCCTGGAGCCCTACCAGCTCGAGCCTCTGCGCCGCGCCCTGGAGGCCGCGCGCACCAACCTCCTGCTCGCCGACGACGTGGGCCTGGGCAAGACCATTGAGGCCGGCCTGGCCATCGAGGAACTGCTGCTGCGGCACCGGGCCCGCTCGGTCATCATTGTGTGCCCGCCGAGCCTGGCCCTGAAGTGGCGCGATGAGATGCGTGAGAAGTTCGGCCTGGAGTTCGTGATCGTCGACTCCGCCCGGATTGCCGCCGACCGCCGCACCTACGGCCTGGCCGCGAACCCGCTGCGCCTGTATCCGCGGGTGATCGTGTCCATGGCCTGGCTGCCGGGCGTGCGCGCCCAGCGGCTGCTGCGCGAGGTACTGGATGACGCTGGCCGCCCGGGCAGCGCCCGCAACTACGCCTTCGACGTGCTGGTGGTGGATGAGGCCCACCACGTGGCCCCGGCGGCGCCCTCGGCCGTTGGCGGCGGCCGCGGTTACGCGGTGGACTCCCAGCGCACTCGGGCGCTGCGCCGCCTGGCCGAGAAGTGCGAGCACCGCCTGTTCCTGTCCGCCACTCCGCACAACGGTTACACCGAGTCCTTCACCGCCCTGCTGGAGATGATCGACCCGCGCCGCTTCGCCCGCGGCGCCGAGATCGACCGCAGTGCCCTGGATGAGGTGACGGTGCGGCGCCTGAAGGCGGACGTGCCGGACCGCGACTTCAATCGCCGCAAGGTCAACTCCGTGGAGTATGCGGCCGCCGCCGATGAGGAGGAGGCCTACGCCAAGCTGGACTCGCTGCTGCGCGCCTCGGGACGCCAGCAGGGGCGGCGCAGCCTGGATATTGCCACCCTGCTGCTGAAGAAGCGCTTCTTGTCCAGCCCGTGGGCCTTCGCCCGCACGCTCGGCAACTACTTGACCGATCCGGTGGCGGCGGGACGCCGTCGTCGAGCTTGGGTCGGTCCTGAGCGGGGCCCAGGCGCGGGCCGTCGCTGCGAGCCTGGAGGCGGGCGAGACCCTGACGCAGGCGCTCGGGGCTGTGGAGGCGTCGCGGCGACGTCGAGTGCGGGAGCTGATGGGCCGGGCCGGGCTCGGCATGTTGGAGCGGGAACGGACCGTGGCGGTGCTGCGCGCCATCGAGGGCGCGCTGGCGCACCCGACCTCCGTCACCCCGGTGTGGACGGTTCCCGGAGGGCCTGGAGCTTTTGGGGTGACGGGGCACCTGACCGGGCTTATCCACGAGCTGGTGACGCGGGCCGGTGAGGACGGGAAGCGGCCGCGAAATCACGCCAAGTTCGTGGTGGTGGATCACCAGATCGTGGTGGTCACGAGCGCGAATATGTCGCGCTCCGCGGAGGAGCGGAACGTCGAGCTCGGCCTGCGCCTGGACGAGCCGCTGCTGGCACGCGCCATCGAGGACCAGATGCGCGCCCTGGAGCCGCACGTCTATGAACGGGTGGCCGGTTAACGCAGGCTTCGTGATCGCGACTCAGACACGGTTAGTGTCTGAGGGCATAGCTACAATTTGCCCATGGCGAAGGTGGCGTACGGCGATGAGAGCATCCGCAGAAGAGGCGTGCGGAAGCCAACATATCTCTTGGGTGCTTATATTCGTGATGATGCCGCCCCTGATCTTGCCTCCGAGCTGATGGCTCTCGTGGGGGGAAGGAAACTGCACTGGCGAGATTCCATTCCTCGAGTTCAGGAGGAGGCGTGCCGCATAATCAGTTCCCACGGCGGAGGCCACTTGATTGTCGCGGCGCGTCCCCTTGCTGAGGGTGTGCGTGAAGAGTCGGCGCGTCAACAGGCGCTTATGACGCTGATGACCATTTTGTCGGGAGGCTACGGCGTAGACGAACTAGTCCTGGAGCGTCGGCAGCAGAAGCAAGATGACAAAGACCGAGCGGTTTTCGCTGTTGCCCGTAAGAGCGGGATGGTTAGCGCTGACTTCAAACTTCGGCACGAGTATGGGACCCAACAACCCATGCTGTGGGTGCCGGATCAGGTTCTGGGAGCTTACGGCGATGCCTGCATGGGTAAAACTACGGCATGGGCGCTGCTCGAACCGCACGTGCGAATCGAGACGATTCATCCCAGGAGGTGGCGCGAACGCCGGGCCCTATGACGTCACAGGCGCACCGGCGTTAACTTCCTGTCCGCACCTTGATGCGGCGGCGACATTAGTGTGCCACCCCCCTCCTCTGAAGGTCAACCCCGCGACGGGACTCATCTCAGGTGCCGACGAAAGTGGTTCGGTGCCTCATCTGGGACTGCCCGCGAGAGTCGCGGATCGTGGTCGTCGCGAGTGCGAATGTGTCGCGTAGCGCGGAAGAGGCTAACGTCGAGCTCGGGCTGCGCCTGGACGAGCCGTTGCTCTCCTGCGCCATCGGGGACCAGACACGCACCCTGGAGCCGCACGTCAACGAGCAGGTGGCTAGCGGCTGAGCGGGCCGGCAGACGGGCGCCGCGGTCGTACCGGGGCACCATGTCCCAGAGCGAGAACCAAGGGAGTGGGGAGGCGGAGCGCCTTGCTCTGCTTGGTCCCGTGAGTAACTGGTTGGCGGTCGGTCACGAGGATGGTGGAAGGGCGAGGTGGCGGAGCGTGAGTGCCGAATGCGCGCCGGGCAGCCTCAGGCGGTCTAGCCCAGCCTCGTCCCTGCCTCAACCCGTAGGCCGGTAGTTCGTGTCGGACCCCCGTGGCACTGTGACTGTGGGCGGGAACCGCCGGCCCCGCCCAAGACCCTGACCGGCCGGCGAGAACCGAGGCGATCATGAGTGAGCGCGAAGACGTGCGTGGTGATGGTTCGCAGCCGCGGGGCACGGCGTCCCTGAATGACGGGAACGATACGAAGGAGCCCGAGCAGGAACCTGCCCCGCAGAAGAGCGAGCCAACGAATCGTGCCAAGAATGTCGTGGGTAGCGAACAGGCCAACGGCCTGCACCGCTTCCTGAGCCGATTCAAGGCTGCATTCGCGGCGGAGAAAGATGACTCCGTGGCCGTCCCTCCCGACCTCGGGCCGGACCGAAGTCTTAAGAAGGGCGAGAACGGTCGAGTCGGCTCGAGGGAGAAAAGAGACAAGCGTTACGAACGAGGCCTACTCTGGGAGCATGGTAGCAACCTCCCTATGCTCGTCGTGCCTGGCATGCTGGCTACTTGTATATGGATGCTGTGTGTGCTGATCGAGAATCATCTCGAATATTCCCCAGAGGTGTTTCTCGCGACAATAATGGACATACGGGAAGCCGGCAGGCGGTGTCTTGCTACCACTGCAAGTCCCGGAGTGGAAGGCCTCAATCAGTGCCCTTACGGGCTGGACATGTCGGTGTCTACAGGGATGACCTTGGTTTCAGGGATGTTTGCCGTCGAGTGTGGCGGCGTTGCGGTGCTCGGATTTCGAGCTCGTGCGCGAATTGGGCAGGGTGGTGACTCTGATGAGACGGTTGCTCGTCGCGTCTTTGGGTCACCCCTAGGGGCGTTATGCTTATGGTCGCTGATGTACTGTCTGTGGGTTCCAATTCTTGGTGTTCTCCTGCTGTGGACTCCAAGCCGTACGGCGGTTCTAAGTCGACCTGTACTTGTGCTGTCAGAGTCGGCTGTGCCTCTATGGTTTGTTGTGGCGGCATCGGTTGTTATTCCGATTTGGCTGTATGGCCGTGTTGTTGAGTATGTGCTAGAAGATGTTGAACGTCGGCGTCGTGCAATACGGTGGGAGTATGAGCGGGCTTACCGCTTGATTCGAGTCAAGGTTGCGTCAGACGTGGAAGCGCGTGACGTGGTGCAGGTGCGCGGCAAGGCGGCGCACGTTGGTCGCTGGATTGCTTTCGGGTTGATGCTGCTTATTGGTCCGCTGCTGGCGGGAACATTCCTGCCGTACGCGCCAGCGCGGTTTCTTGGGCTGTTTTCTGTGTTGGCTTTGCTTGACGCATTTTGTGTATATTTTGTCGCCTACGCCTGGAGCTGGGGGCGAGCTCAGGGTGTTTTTCTTGTGATAGTTTCTGGATTCGCGGGATGTTTCTGTGCAGTGGTGACGGTCATGTGTTTTATGGTGTATTGGATACTGATGTCTAGTCCGGTGACTATTCCTGCTGCACTGGCTGTATTCGTGCTGCTTGTGCTTGCCTGGTCGGTGGTGATCATGCGTGGAGTTGATGCGGCCAAACATCCAGTCACCGTGATTCGCGCGCGTCGGGCGTTGCGCCGTAGCGACGAGCTGGTGTGGCTGCGCGCGCAGGAGAAAAGACTTGTACCCATGGGGATGGGTGAGAGTGCTGTGAAGGCGCGGCTCAGAGGGCTGCGCCGTGCCGCGTCGCGCAAGCGCCCGTCAAAGCGCTTGCGCGCTGAACGCCTTGAGAGGCTGCGGCGAAATGACAAGCGGTGCTGACGACGCGTCGGAAGCACTGCTGCTGAGCGGATCATCTCATTGGCCCGCTGATGGGTCACGTCGCGGAGGAAGGAATGCGGACATGACCTCGACGCGGGGGCGCACGCCGCGGCCACGCTGTTTCTCGACCAGCCCCATCTTGACCAGCCCGTTGACGTCGCGCGTAACGGTCTTCGAAGTCTTGTTCCGATACGCCTCGGCGAGACCTCGGTCAAGGGTCGTCACATCGCCGATTGGGGTCCAACGGTCGGCGGGCAGGGCCAGTACGAGGTCTCTCATCCTGGTTCGCGCTTGGGTGTGCTGACCATGGAACCGATCGTGGACGTAGGACTGCCACATGATGGATAACTGCATCTCTTGCACTTGCGCGATCTGCTCGCGTAGACCATCCACAAGGCCCTGGGCTGCGTAGTGGACGAAGTCCTCTGCCGGGTAACCGGGGCGTACGCTGGTCTGCTCCAAGATGGAGTAATACATGTCGCGGGTCTTGTTGTAGTGATCGGACAAGAGATGGGCGGCGGGTACGGGAACTCCGGCACGTATGAGCAGTTCAAACTCCAGCAGGCGGGACATGCGTCCGTTCCCGTCGCCGAAGGGGTGAATCCAAGTCAGGTGCAGGTGGGCCAGCGTGGCCAGTATGAAGGCCATGGGCGTCCGCAGGGCGGGGTCGTCACCCAACTGGGAGAGCTCGTTGTTCAGCCATTCGCACAGACGATCGACTAGATACTCGCAGTCTTCCGGTGGCGCGCCGCGATAGCGTCCGACCAGCACATCGTGCGTACGGAACTCGCCGGGAACAACGTCCTCCTTCGCCGGCTGACCTACCATCAGACGAGCATGTTGAGCCTTCAATCGCGTGGCCGACAGCGGCGGGGCGTTGTCGGGCAGGCACCCTTGAATGATGTCATTGAACAAAGACACCAGGTTCTCGATCTCTTGGCGCTGGTACGCACGCGACGGTGGAGTGCCGACTCGCCGCTCGACGATGTCGCGTACTTCGGCTTTGGTCAGGGTGATGCCTTCCCATGAACATGGCGGCTGGGATGCGGGTGGGAAGGGGCGTCGGGGTGCGGGTGAGGTGGCTGGGGCGGTGTTGGTGCTCGGGTGAGGTGGCTGGTGGGGTCGGGGGTGTCATTGGATGCACCACTTTCAGTTCTGCGGCCGTCGGCCGTGTCGGCTGCGTCCGCGGATTTCCGCGGTTTCGGTATGTTCCTGGCAGTGGCGCGGTCTGAAAGTGGTGCATTTTGTGACAGGTGCGGGGTGCGTATCCGGTGGAGGCGGCGGCGTGCGTGCGGTGGCTCGGGGTGGCAGGCCCGTCGCCACGCTGAGGGTCGTGGCTCCGGAAGAGCGTCGTTCCTTCGGGGCGCGCCCCGATCTCAAGGTTCCCGATGAGTTCTTCTTCGCGCCTCTGGCGGAAGGCAGGGGCGCGAAGGTCAATCTGGCTCGTTGTCCACGTTACCTACGCCGACGATGACGTTCTCGGGACCAGGCTGACGGTCGGCCTGGTCCGGTATCCCACGTGACCTCGGATCACGCCGTTGTAGCTGTCTGCAACGAGTTTGCGCTGACGGGGATTCATGTGAGGAGTGCTCGCGCCGATCCACTTCGGCTCACGGGGCCGAAATGAACTCCACACCCGGTGCTCGCCGGGTAGCCGGGTGTCGGTACGCGCTTGGTGCCCGCCGCGGCTGACGGGCCCGCCGCTGGCCTCGCTCGACCGTTCCCGATACGCTGCGTGAGACTGGCGGTGCATGGTCGTCTGGGAGCACCGTGACCGCGCCGCTCGGCAGCTTGTCGGCGCGATAGCGGACCGCTGGTGTCATGAGACTCAGCAACTCAGCCAATACCGGAACCCAGGGAGCGCATCCATGAGCCCACGCCGCGAGAACGACGACCATCACGAGCCCGACGATCCCGACATTGCCGAGGCGATGCGGGAGCGCCGACAGGAACTGGGGCTGAGCGTGCCGGTGATGGCAGCACGCGCCGGCGTTTCCGAGCAGACCTGGCGCAACTACGAGGCCGGTCGCACCCAGGTGCGCGGCGACAAGCAGGCGGGCGTGTGGGAAGCCCTCGAATGGGAGCCGCCCGCCCACGTGGCCGCCCTGGACGGCCTTCGCGCCTACCTGCAAAGCGGCGCAACGCCAATGGGCATGGCTGGTGGCCCCGGCGACCTCGGCACCGCCTTCGGCATCCCTGGATACGACATCCCTGACGAAGCCTACGACGCCTTCGAAGGCCTCGAGGCCGAGGACCTGGCCGCCCAGGCCGCCGCCGAGCTCCCCATCCCCGACTGGGATGACATCCCTACGGTGTTTTCCGAGGTCTACTCCCCGCGGTTGGCCCGCATGCTCGGGGAGGACGCCGCCCGCTGCTTCGCCCTGGGGACCTTCCTGTTCGACATGTCCGTCGCCGAGGACCTCGAGGGCCTGGCATCGCTTCCCCGCGGCGCCCACCTGGGCCAGCTTGACGAGACCCACATCGGCTCCACCCTGCCGCAGTTGTGGCTGACCCGCTACGACTACGAGTTCGTCTTCCAGTTGCGCGGCACCGCCCGGGACATGACCCTGCGTTTGACCGACGCCGGCCCTGCGGACGGTGAGCCGCTGGTGCGCAACCTGGCCGACGCCCTCGTGCTCCACGACATCTTCAACCTCGGCGGCGTCATCGCCGACTCGCGCGGCGCCGACATCGACGAGGACCGTTGGGAGGGCTGGGTGGACGCCCTGTCCGGCCCCGACCAGCCCGCTCACGCGCTGATCGCCATGGGCCTGGTCCCGGCCGCCGACGCGCCCGATCACTTCGACAACTGGTTCGCGCCGCTGCCGGCCCCCTTCAGCCCCGACTGGGACAGCCCATCAGAGGGCACCGGGTCGACGACGGCGACCGACCGGGGCGACGCCACCGTCACCCCGCTGCGCCGCAGTCACTGACGGCGTCGATGGTGGAGTCGCATACCCGCAGGGGCGGCGATGGGTACCACCACCCGCCCTTAGGCCTCCAGTGCGGTCGCCCCGTTCGCGCCGGGCACGTCCCCGCTGCGGCGGGCGTGGATCTTGGCGGCCTGCCGCAGCGTCAGCTGCCGGGTCAGTGTCATGACGGCGCCGGAGATCACCGCGAATGCGACCACTTCACCCAGGCGGTAGCTGAGCACCTGGTCCTCCTCCCGCGGAGCCGGCTTGCCGGTTACGGCCTTCCACCCGGCGGCCACGGCCTTCTCGGCAACAGTGCCGGAGACCAGGAGTGACAGGGCGGAGGCAACCGTCCAACCGAGACTGTTCTTCATGGTGGTGACTCCCTGAGATCTGCTTGATGACTGGACACCTGTCGGCGACGTCGGCGCTGTCGCTGGTCGCCGACCCCGCCCTGATCCTGTCACATGCATCGGGCGGGCGGTGCGTGGACGCACCCGGACCAGTGCATTACACGGGCAGTCGGCAGCGTTTTCACAGTTGCCCGTCGGCGGCGCAACGGGACGTGGCCACCGCTGCGCCGCCCGCATGAGTGCCACGCGGGCAGACGCGCCTGGTGCCGCCCGGGCCGGTGCGGGATGTCGGGCGAGCATCGTCGTCGCGGTAGGCTGTTCCCGCAACGACAGGGGAGCGCCCGTCGTCGGCGGGCTTGCCTGCCTGCGGCCACGGCGCTGAGAGTGCGGGCAGCCGCAGACCCTCGAACCTGCCCCGGTTCGCACCGGCGAAGGAAGTCGAGAATCTCCCCGGGCGCACCGGCTGCGCCCGGGCCCTCCGGAGAGCCCATCCAGGAGGACCATCGTGAACACCAACCAGATTGACGGCGCTGCCTCGACGCGCAGCGCCCGGTCGCTCACCACCATCCGCCCCAGCCGCCGCGCCCTGCTCACCGGGGGCGCCGCCACCGCCGTCGGCCTGGCGCTCGCGGCCTGCGGCTCCGGGAACAACGGCCCGAGTACGGGAGGCACGGCGGCGGGCGGTGACACCGTCACCGTCGTCACCTACGACTCCTTCGACCTGCCCGACGAGCTCATCACCGCCTTCAAGGACGACACCGGCTACACCCTGGAGATCGCCCGCTCCGGCGACGGCGGCGAGGTCGCCAACAAGCTGATCCTCACCAAGGACGCCCCGCTCGGCGACGCCGTCTTCGGCATCAACAACACCGTGGCCTCCCGCATCCTCGCCGAGGGCGTCATCGACACCACCACCGCCCTGAACCTGCCCGACGGCGCCGCGGACTACCTCGCCCCCTACATCGTCGACGACACCCCGGCGCTCGTGCCCATCGACTTCGGGGAGGTGTGCGTCAACGTCGACACCTTCTGGCTCTCCGACCGCGGCCTGGAGATACCCACCGTCTTCGAGGACCTGACCGACCCGGTCTACAAGGACATGTTCGTCGCCATCAACCCCACCACCTCCTCCACCGGCATGGCCTTCCTGCTGGCCACCATCGGCCACTTCGGCGAGGACGGCTTCGCCCAGTACTGGAAGGACCTGGTCGCCAACGGCACCAAGATCGACGAGGGCTGGTCGGACGCCTACTACACCGACTTCACCGCCGGCGGCGGCGATGGCGCCTACCCGATCGTCGTCTCCTACTCCTCCTCGCCCGCCGCCACCCTCAACGACGACGGCATCCCCACCACCGCCGCAATGTCGCGCACCGCCACCCGCCAGGTCGAGTATGCGGGCGTACTGGCCGGGGCCGCCAACCCCGACGGCGCCGCCGCCTTCGTCGCCTGGATGCTGTCGCGCCAGGTGCAGGAGGCCATCCCCGACGCCATGTACATGTACCCGGTGGACCCCGATGCCGCCCTCGCGGACGACCTGGCCGATTTCGGTGCCACCGCTGAAGATCCGATCGTCGTCGACCCGGCGGACATCGCCGACCACCAGCAGGAGTGGCTGACCACCTGGGCGGAGGCCGTCGGCCAGTGACGGTGGGAACGGAGGGCTGCCAGTGACAACGGCGGTGGCCGGACCGAGTGCCCGGGGCCCGCGGGCGACGGCGGGGGAGCGGATCGGCTGGACGCTCGCCGTCGCCGCCCCGCTGGCCTTCCTCGGCGTGTTCTTCACCTGGCCCGTGCTGACGCTGCTGGCCCGCGGCCTGGCCCCCGACGGCACCCTCGACCTGGGCGGCTTCGGCGAGGTGCTGTCCCGGCCGCGCACCTGGCGGATCATCGGCCAGACCCTCATCCAGGCCACCGCCGCCACCGTCATCTGCGTGGCGCTCGGCATCCCGGGGGCGCTGGTGCTCTACCGGCGCCGCTTCCCCGGCCAGGGCCTGCTGCGCGGCGTGGTCACGGTGCCCTTCGTGCTGCCCAGCGTCGTCGTCGGCACCGCCTTCCACGCCCTGGTGACCACCGGCGGGCCACTCGGCGGGCTGCACCTGGACGGCACCCGCACCGCCGTGATCGCCGCCCTGGTGTTCTTCAACTACGGGTACGTGGTGCGCAACGTCGGCACCATGTGGTGCCGGCTCGACCCGCGCGCCGTGGAGGCGGCCCGCACCCTGGGCGCGTCGGCGTGGCGGGCGTGGCGCACCGTCACCCTGCCGAGCCTGCTGCCCGCCGTCGCCTCCGCCGCCGCCACCGTCTTCCTGCTGTGCGCCACCGCCTACGGGGTGGTGCTGGTGCTGGGCGGCACCGGCGCGGGCACCATCGAGACCGAGATCTATCAGCTCACCGCCCGCTACCTGGACCTGCGGGCCGCGGCCGTGCTGTCGGTGGTGCAGCTGGTGGTGATCGCCGCCGCCCTGTGGGTGGGGGAGCGGGCCCGCCGCGCCCGCCAGGCCCACCTGGCGCTGCGCACCGATGTGCCCGCGACGCCGCTGCGCGCCGCCGACGCCCCGGCCCTGGCCGTGACCGCCCTAACCATCTGTGGTCTCCTGGTGATGCCCATGGCGGTGCTGGTGATCCGCTCGCTGCGGCGCGCCGGGCACTGGACGCTCGCCAACTACGCCGACCTGTCCACCCGCGGCGGCGACAACGCCCTGCTGGTATCGGTGTGGGAGGCGGCCGGCAACTCCCTGCGGGTGGCCGTGGCCGCCACGGTGATCGCCCTGGCGGTGGGGGTGGCCGTGTGCCTGGTGCTGTCCCGCAACCCGCGCTCGCGGCTGCTCAGGCGCGGGATCGCGCTGTTCGACGCCGTGTTCATGCTGCCGCTGGGGGTGTCCGCGGTGACGGTGGGCTTCGGCTTCCTGATCACCCTCGCCCCGACCGGGTTGACCCGCAGCTGGTGGATTCTGCCGCTGGCACAGGCCGTGGTCGCCGTGCCACTGGTGGTGCGCACCCTGCTGCCCGGCATGCGGGCGATCGACCCGCGTCAGCGGGAGGTCGCGGCCACGCTCGGTGCCGGTCCGGGCCGGGTGCTGGCCGACGTGGACGGGCCGCACCTGCTGCGCGCCGGGGGGTTGGCCGCGGGATTCGCCCTGGCCACCAGTCTGGGGGAGTTCGGGGCGACGTCGTTCCTGGCCCGCCCGCAGGGACCCACCCTCCCGGTGGTCGTCTACCGGCTGGTCGGCTCCCCGGGCGCGCAGAATCAGGGCATGGGGCTGGCCGCCGGGGTGGTGCTGGCGGTCGGCGCCGCCGCCCTCATGCTCGCCTGCGAGCGTCTCCAGACCTCCGCGGCGCTCTCCCGTCCCGCCCCTCCCCACCGAGACCGCACCGGTAACACGCTGCGACCGGCACAAATGATGCCCGCACACAACCCAGGAGAATCCGCATGACCGTTGCCCCTGCGGTTCCCGCCCCCGTATCCGAACCCGCGCCCGCCGCCTCGGGTCTGTGTGTGCGCGGCCTGCGCGTCGTCTACCCGGCCACCCGCGGCGCGGCACCCCTGACCGCCGTCGACGCCGTCGACCTCGACGTGCCGCGCGGCCAGATCCTCGCTCTGCTGGGCGCCTCCGGCAGCGGGAAGTCCTCCCTGCTGCGCGCCGTCGCCGGCCTGGAGGACATCGCCGCCGGCACCGTCACCTGGGACGGCGACGACGTCGTCCCGGTGCCCGTGCACCGACGCGGCTTCGGGCTGATGTTCCAGGACGGACAGCTGTTCCCCTTCCGCGACGTCGCCGGCAACATCGCCTACGGACTGGCCGGCCTGCCGCGTCCCGAGCGGGCGCGCCGGGTGGAGGAGGTGCTCGACGTCGTCGGGTTGCCCGGATACGGGGACCGGGCGGTGACCACCCTGTCGGGCGGGCAGGCGCAACGGGTCGTGCTCGCCCGCGCCCTCGCGCCGCGCCCGCGGCTACTGCTCCTGGATGAGCCGCTGTCCGCCCTCGATCGCGCCCTGCGCGAGCAGCTCGCCACCGACCTGCGCACCATCCTGAAGGCGCAGGGCACCACCGCCCTGTATGTCACCCACGACCAGGACGAGGCCATGACCGTCGCCGACCGGGTCGGTGTCATGGCTTCCGGCCGGCTGCTGCGTCTGGACACCCCGGAGCGGCTCTGGGCCGACCCCGGCAGTGCGCGGGTCGCCCGGTTCCTCGGCTTCGCACCGCTGCTCGACGCCGACGCCGCCGCCCACCTCGGCTGGGCCGACCTCCTGGCGGGGCGGCCGGGGGAGCTTCTGGCGCTGGCGCCCGGTGCGCTAGCGGTTGCGCAGGGCGACGCCGGGAACGCGGACGACGGCGGGACTCCAGGTGGTGGGGCCGCCACCTCGGGACCGGGCGGCTACGAACTCAGCGCGCGGGCGCGGGTGGCCGCGGTACGCATGCGCGGCGGACGGCGCGTAGTGGAGGTCGAAATCGCCGGCGAGCCCGCCATGGCCGTGCTCGCCGATGGCGATGCGGAGCCGGTGCGGGCGGGGCAGGAGATAACCGTTCGCCTGGACCGGCGTCGCACCGCGGTGGTGCGGGCCTGAGCGCGAGACCTCGTCATAACCACCGATCTCGGCACGTAAGAGCCACCGACCTCGGTGAGAGGGGCGGGGTGGGGGGCAGGTGAGAGGCTGGTCTCACAATGCCGTGGCGACTCGCGTGATCGCTCTGCACGCTGCTACCGTCACGCCCCGACGCCGACACCCGGCGTCGACGGTCGAACCGGCTCCCCGGAGCACGTCGACCGCAACCCGATCCCCGGAGGAACCACCTCACATGCTGGCCACGCGAATGTGTTGTTGCTGTCGCTGACGACAGCTCTACGCCCATTCGCCGTCCACTCCGAGCGCTGACGCGTTCCCCAGCCCTAATGTGAGGTTCCCCGTGCACACGTCCACCCGGGACGCCCGTACTCTCTCCGCCGCCACGCCCGCTAAGGGCGCGCCCCTCACGCCCCCGACGCCGCTCGGCCCGGCGGCCCCCTCCACCTCCCGGCAGCTGTTGAACCGCCTGCGCGCCGACCGGGCCGCCACACTCGGCGCGATCATCGTCGCCCTGACCACCCTGGTCGCCTTGTTCGCGCCGTGGATCACGCGCGCCTTCGGCGTGGACCCCTACACCTACGACCTCGACGCGCTGGACGCCTCCGGCCTGCCGCTCGGCCGCTTCGGCGGCATCAGCGCCGCGCACCCCTTCGGCGTGGAGCCGCAGACCGGCCGGGATTTGTTCGCCATCGTCGTCGAGGGCACCCGCACCTCCTTCTCCATCGGCATGGGCGCCACCGTCCTGTCCATGGTCGTGGCCATCGCACTGGGCGTGTCCGCCGGCTACTTCGGCGGCTGGTGGGATGCCCTGGTCTCGCGCCTGACCGACATCACGCTCGGTTTCCCGCACCTGGTGTTCATGATCGCCGTCTCCGCGATCGTCCCGGCCACCGCTCCGCGCGTGCCCATCATGATCCTCATCATCGGGATCCTCGGCTGGCCGTCGACCGCCCGCGTGCTGCGCAGCCGCGCCCTGTCCCTGCGCTCACGCACCTACGTCGGAGCCTCCCGCGCCATGGGCGCTTCTCAATGGCACGTGGTGACCCGGCAGATCCTGCCCGGCCTGGTGGCCACCATCATCGTGTTCACCACCCTGTCCATCCCCGGGAAGATCACCGCCGAGGCGGCCCTGTCCTTCCTCGGCGTCGGCGTGAGCCCACCGACCCCGTCCTGGGGGCGGGCCATCGGCAGCGCCGTCACCTGGGTGAGCACCGACCCCTGGTACCTGCTGTTCCCCGGGGCGGCCCTGTTCCTCGTCACCCTCGCCTTCAACCTCTTCGGTGACGGCCTGCGCGACGCCCTCGACCCCAGGACTGGTGAGGCCCGATGAACCGCCTGCGCTTCCTTGCCTCCCGCACCAGCCAGACGCTGCTGGTGCTGGTGGTGATCGCCTTCATCACCTTCGCGATCTTCTCCCTGTGGCCCTCCGATCCCGCCGCCCTGGCCTGCGGCAAGCCCTGCACACCGGAGAACCTGGCGCGTGCCCGCGAGTTCATGGGATACGACCAGCCCTGGTACACCCAGTTCTGGCACTACCTGACCGGTATCGTCACCGGCCGCACCTTCGGCTCCGGTGCCGCCGCCATCACCTGCGCCGCCCCCTGCCTGGGCTACTCCTTCCGCCTGTCGACGCCGGTCACGGAGCTGATCGCCTCACGGCTGCCGGTCACCGCCTCCATCGCGATCGGTGCGGCGGTGCTCTGGCTGGTCATCGGCGTGGCCGCGGGCGTCGTGTCCGCGCTGCGGCGCGGCACCCGACTGGACCGCACCATCATGGCCGGAACCGTCCTGGGTGTCTCGGCGCCCTCCTACCTGCTCGGCCTGCTGGGCATCCTCCTGTTCGGCTTCACCCTGGACATGGTGCCCGTATCCGGCTACGTGCCCCTGAGTGAAAGCCCCCTCGACTGGGCCTGGCACCTGATCCTGCCCTGGTGCGTGCTGGCCCTGATCTCCGCCGCCGTCTACGCGCGCATGGTGCGCGGAGAGATGCTGGAGAACCTCGGTGAGGACTATGTGCGCACGGCCCGCGCCGTGGGCCTGCCCGAGCGGCGCGTCATCGGCCGCCACGTCATGCACAACGTGTCCCTGCCGGTGGTCACCTATTTCGCCCTCGACCTGGGCGGCATGCTCGGCGGCGCCGTCATCACCGAGCGCGTCTTCTCCATGCAGGGGCTCGGCGCCCTGCTCATGGACGCGGTCAGTACCACCGACCTGCCCGTGATCATGGGGGTCACGCTCGTGGCCGCCGCTTTCGTGATCGTCGCGAACCTCCTGGTTGACGCCTTCGCGGCCGTCATCGACCCGCGGGTCTGAACCCGCCCATTCCCACACCCTTACTCGCTCTGCGCTCGATTTCTACCCGAAAGGAACCCCCATGTCCTCCACCCGCCCGACGACGACGCAGCCGGCCTCCACGCGGCACCCCGAGACCCGGCCCGCCGGCCGTGGACGCTTCGCCGTGTCCCGCCGCGGCCTGCTGGCCGGCGCCGGCGTCTCCGGTCTCGCCCTGGCGCTGGCCGCCTGCGGCGCCAACTCCCGCTCAACGGCCACCGCCACCGCCGCCACGGCCTCCGCCGGCGGCACCCTGTACGTGCTCAGCACCGACACCGACATCAACTGGGACCCCGCCAAGAGCCAGTCCCTGGCCATCACCTCCCTGGGTCTGGTGCACCGCCGCCTGACCACCTGGGACATCACCGCCGACGGCGTCCCCGCCGTCGTCCCGGACCTGGCCACCGACACCGGCACGATCTCCGAGGACGGCCTGACCTGGACCTACACCCTCAAGGAGGGCATCACCCTCGAGGACGGCACCCCGATCACCTCCGCCCACATCAAGTACGGTCTCGAACGGTCTTTCGCCTCCGCCCTGTCCGGCGGACTCGGCTACCACAAGACCCTGCTGGCCGACGCCGAGGGCTACACCGGCCCCTACGACGGCGAGCACCTGGACTCCATCGAGACCCCCGACGAGCGCACCATCATCTTCCACCTCGACCACCCCTACGGCGACTGGCCCTGGATCGTCTCCCTGCCGGCCTTCGCACCCGTCCCCGAGGACAGCGACGACCCGGCCACCTACGCCCAGGCCCCCGTCGCCTCCGGCCCCTACCGGGTGGAGTCCTACCAGCAGGGCAACTCCGTGACCCTGGCCCGCAACGAGAACTGGTCGGCCGCCACCGACGAGGTGCGCACCGCCCTCCCGGAGCAGATCGTCTTCTCCCTGGGGCAGGATGAGGACACCGTCAGCCAGCGGCTGATCGCCGACTCCGGCGACGACCAGAACGCCTTCTCCGCCCAGCTGCTGACCGCCTCCAAGCTCGCCCAGGTCAGTGCGGACCCCAATGCCTCCGCCCGCCTGGCCACCTCCGACCCCGGCCCGCTGCTGTACCTGGCGATCAACACCGAGCGCATCACCGACCCGGATGTCCGCAAGGCCATCGCCTACGCCGTCGACAAGACCGCGGTGCAGCGCGCCCTGGGAGGGGAGCTCGGTGCCGGCATCGCCACCACCTACATCACCCCGGGCATCCCCGGCCAGGAGGACTACGACCTCTACCCCACGGACCTGGAGCAGGCCAAGTCCCTGCTGGAGGGCAAGGACGTGCCCGAGCTGGTCCTGCTGTCCCAGAACAACGAGGCCCGCCTGGCGATCTCCGAGGCCGTGCAGCAGTCGCTGACCGAACTGGGGCTGAAGGTCACCATCGATCCGCAGTCCTCCGACGCCTACACCGAGCGGGCCACTCAGGGTGACGGATCCACCTACGACCTGACCGTCGTCTCCTGGAACCCCGACTACCCCTCGGCCAACGCCAACATCCAGCCCCTGTACGCCTCCTCCGAGATCGGCCAGGGCGGCTACAACATCTCCCGCTACTCCGACCCCGAGGTGGACCAGCTGATCACCGAGGCCTCCCAGGAGAGCGACCCGGAGGCGGCGGCCACCAAGTGGGCGGCCCTGGACCGGCGCATCGCCGAGGACGTTCCCGCCGTGCCTCTGGTCAACCGCCGCAACTCCTTCCTGCCCGGATCGAAGGTGACGGGCTTCTTCGTCGCGCCCTTCCCGGCCTACCCCAACTACCTGGTGCTCGGGGTGAGCGAGTAGTGCGCGGCGGGGAGCAGCAGACCGAGTCCGGCCGGACGGCGCCGACCCCCGCGCTGTCGCTGCGCGGCCTGGGCGTCTCCTTCGCCGGCACCGTTGAGCACGCCAGCGCCGACATCGACCTGGATCTGGTGCCCGGTCGGGTGCTCGCCCTGGTCGGGGAGTCCGGTTCGGGCAAGTCCGTGACGGCCATGGGGGCGCTCGGCCTGCTGCCGGACACCGCCGTCGTCATCGGCTCCGCCGTCGTGACCGACCCGCGCCCGGGCGCCCCCGACGCTCCGGGCACGCAACTGGTCGGGGCACCCCGGCAGGTGCTCGACGACGTGCGCGGGCGCCTGGTGGGCACCATCTTCCAGGAGCCGACGACGGCGCTGGACCCGCTGGAGACCATCGCCTCCCAGATCGGCGAGGCGATCCGCGCGCACGCCACCGACCGCCCCCGCCGTCGCCGGGTGTACGCCCGGGTGCTGGAGCTGCTGGGGCGCGTGGGTCTGGGCGAGGGCGAGCAGGTCGAGCGGGTCGCCCGCTCCTACCCCCACCAGTTGTCCGGCGGGCAGCTCCAGCGCGCCTGCATCGCCCTGGCCATGGCCGCCGACCCGCCGGTGCTCATCGCCGACGAGCCGACCACGGCCCTGGATGTGACCGTGCAGGCCGGCATCCTCGACCTGCTGCGAGAGCTGACGGACTCCGGCGTCGCCGTCCTGCTGATCACCCACGACATGGGCGTGGTGGCGGATGTGGCCGACGACGTCGCCGTCATGCGGCAGGGGCGGATCGTGGAGCGCGGCGGCACCCGTGAGCTGTTCGCCCACCCGCATCACCCCTACACTCGTGCCCTGCTCGACGCGGTGCCGCGGCTGGAGTCCCTGCGCCGGGCTGCCCCGGCCGACGGGGCGTCACAGGACGAGGCGACCGCGGCGTCGCCCGCCACGACCGCGCCCGACGCCGGAGCGGACATTCCGACGCCGATCACCGGTGCGGCCGCCGACCACGCGTCGCAGGCCGAGCCCGTAGTCGAGATTGATGGCCTGAACGTGGTCTACCGCAGTCACCGGCACCGGGTGCACGCCGTCCGGGACGTCTCCCTGCGCATCGGCGCCGGCGAGGTGCTCGGGCTGGTGGGTGAGTCCGGTTCCGGCAAGTCCACCATCGCCGGCACCCTGACCGGGCTGGTGCCGATCGCGGCCGGGTCGGTGCGGGTGTGCGGCGTGGAGGTGGCCGGAGCCGGACGACGGGCCCTGCTGCCGGCCCGCCGCGCCACCGGCGTCGTCTACCAGAATCCCGCCTCCTCCCTGAACCCGCGGCGCACGGCGGGCTCGGCCATCGCCGAGCCGATGGTGGTGCACGGCGGGTACGACTCCGGTGCCCGGCGGGCGCGGGTGCGTGAACTGCTGGAGGCCGTGCGCCTGCCGGCCGATCTGGCCGACCGCTACCCGCACGAGATGAGTGGCGGGCAACGCCAGCGCGTCGCCATCGCCCGGGCGCTGGCGCTGGAACCGCGCCTGGTGATCGCCGACGAGCCGACCAGCGCCCTGGACGTGTCGGTGCAGGCGGTGGTGCTGGAGCTGCTGCGCGAGCTGCAGTCGGAGCTGGGCTTCGCCTGCCTGTTCGTCTCCCACGACCTGGCCGTGGTCGACTCCCTGGCCACGCGGACCGTGGTGCTGTCGCAGGGGCGGGTCGTCGAGCAGGGCGCGACGGCGCAGGTGCTCGCCCACCCGCGCCAGGAGTACACCCGCCGCCTGGTGGCGGCGGTGCCCGTACCCGACCCGGACGCGCAGGCCCGCCGCCGTGCCGCCCGCCGGCAGGCCGCTTGAGCGGACGGCCGCCGGGCGGGGAACTGGAGGCGCGGGGCGTTATCGGCCGGGCGCCGGGCGGGTGGGGTACCGGATGAGTGGAGCGCCGGATGGGCCAACCGTCCCGGTCTGTTCACCGAGGTCGGTTGAAGTCACGCGCCCAGTTCGGCTGAAATGGCTCATCCCGGGCCCGGTAGTGCAGTAATCTCACAATGTGGGTTCGCCTCCGGTGAAGGGGCTGACGGGAGGCGGGCACAGGGGCCACCATTGGGTTGAGCCCGTATGACGTTCGTTTCCATGCCCCGGGAGGCACCCATGGCTCTTGCCCACTCGCACCGCTTCACTGAAGGTGATCTGCCGGTAGAGGCCGGCCGTTACCGGCTGGTCGCCTCCGCCTCCTGTCCGTGGTGCCGTCGCGTCCTCATTGCTCGTCGGCTGCTGGGCCTCACGGAGGCGATTCCCGTCTCTTGGAGCTACGGTCGCGGCGCCGACGGCTTCTGGGAACTGACCGGCCCCGACGGCGAGCCCGGCCCCGACCCGGCCCTCGGCGGCGCCACCTCGATCGCCGAGGTCTACGCCGGCACCCCCGGCTATACCCCGCCGCCCACGGTCCCGGCGCTGGTGGACACCACCACCGGGCACGTCGTCGTCGATGACTCCGGGGACCTGCTCTTCGACCTGGCCACCGCCTGGAAGCCGCTGCACCGCGCCGGCGCCCCCGATCTGTACCCACTGGACCGGCGTAACTCCACCGACGCCTGGGACAAGTGGATCGGCGAGCACATCAACCGGCCGCACGCCACCGCCACCCACTCCAAGGACACCGAGGAGGCGACGACGGCCGCCAACAATGTGTTGCTGGCCTTCGACGTGGTCGACACTCTGCTGGCCCGCGCCACCAAGATGGAGGCCTCCCGCGAGGCGGCCCTGACCGTGCAGGATGTGCCGCCGCTGTCTGCCGTGGTGTCCGTGGAGCAGTTCCTGTGCGGCGCCGCCCCTACCGGAAGCGACATCCGTCTGTTCACCACCGTGCAGGCCTACGAGTACGGCGGGCGCGCCTACTACCCCGGCGGCGAGGCGCCGTCGATCGCCTTCTGGCCGGCGCTGGCCCGCTGGTTCCGGGCGTTGGAGGGACGCGTCGGCTGGGTCGGCACCGAGGAGCGCAGCGCGCTCGGACTCTGAGGTGGTGGCGTGCCCGCGCCATTGGCGGCGGGCCATGCGTAATCAGGGGCTATCCATCGCCGTGAATGGCGGACGACGCTGAGGCGCCACGCCACCGACCACCCGAAGACGGGTCACCGGCTTTTGCCGTTGCGCGGGTGGCTATGGGCAGACCTGCCCATTTGATGGATGTACTTGTCCACGTACTCTCCTATGCATACATGATCCTGCATGTATCCGACATTAGGAGAGAACGTGAAACATGTATCCGACCGACGTTCTTACCCGAACGAGCGCGCTCGTAATCGAGGCGTGCCGCTGGCACCAGTGCGCGTCTTCGCGAATACACGCGAAGCGGCCATGGCGGTCCGGACTCTCGAGCCAATGAATGCGTCCACCTGCACCGGAAACAGGGGCTAGTCTGATGGCGGAGAATCTGCGGCGTCAGGCGCTCGGACGCCTGTGCGAGTATGTGTCCAACCAGAACACGAGGCTTGGCTTTGACGGCACCTTGGTGCCGCGCTACGCGGGGCCCTCAAAAGGCGCGGAAATAATGGCAACGGTCAATGCGTCAGACACCTGGACGGGACCGTTGGCGGATGAGATGGCCGAAGACGCCAAGGCGGATGTGGACGCGGTTGATGCCGTATTCAGCAATCTGTTCCGGGATGTCCGGAATAAAAGGGACGCCCTGGAAATGGAGGTGGAGGAGGACGATCCGGACGCCAACTGGCCCAATGGCGGCGTTTAGGTGCGGCGCCGCAACCAGACTGACAGTCCAACCCGAAGGAGGGTAGCAACAAATGGCCGTGCTACATATGGATCCCAGTAAGCTGGAATCAGTGATACAGAATATCCGCAATCTAGCGGACGAGTGTGACGCCGCCAAGTCGAGGATCGATAGCGAGTTCGAGGCGGAGCATGATCCGATGGACATCGAGGACTTTCCGCCCGCCGCCGATAAAGTGATCGGTAACCTCAACGGCAGGGCCGACACGTTGGAGGAGGCCAAGAATGCCATCGTGGCTGTCAACGAGTCCGGCGTCGGCAGCATGAACGCGGACGGTGTCATTACTTATAATCTGCCAGACACCGTGACGATCAGCTCGGTCAGTGATCTCAGTTCGCTGGTGCAGGCTGAAATCGATGCGGAGAAGGCGAAGAACGCCGATCCCGATGAGCTGCTGGACCTGATGAATGGGTCTGTGGCAGATCATCAGAACGACGAGGTATATGCCGCCGCCTTCGCCGACGCCATGGGACCTGAGGGTATGGCGGATCTGGCGTACGCGATTGATAAGCACCGGCAGTCTCAGCTTGAGAATGTGCCCGACTATGATCCGAACGATCTTGACACCGACTACAGCACACGCTTGGATCGGACCAACGATGCGTGGTTGTCCGCTCAGGCGACGCTGTCGATCTGCTTCGGCACCGCCACGAGCTCGTCGGCCTGGACTCCGCAGCACCGTTCGGAGTATGCGGAGGAGCTGGCTGAACTTGTCACGGACGAAGATCAGCCCTACTACATGCCTCTCGGCTTCAACCTGCTGCTGGAAGGGGCTAATCGGACGGCTGCGAATACGGCCGAGCTCGATGGCGAGGCCGTGCAGGCCGGTGGGGTGTTCAACAAGTACTTCCTCCAGGAACTGGGGTATGCCGTGGAGGCACACGAGAAGACTTGCGAAGGTTACCCGGTGTGGCAGTCGCAACGGATGAATGCGCCACGACCAAAAGGCCCTGTGGGTGATTGGGATCCGATGACTGGGATTCTGACTGCGATGGGGCGGCAGCCTGACGCGGCTTTGGATTTCCTGGCGCCGCCGGTTGATGATCGTGCAATCGAGCAGACCGTGGAGGTTGATGGGACTACTTGGGAGTGGCTTAAGGATCGCGATTGGGACTCGACCAGTTTTGAGGCGCTGAGCGCTGCGTTCGCGGGCGCTTCGGAGCATCGGCAGTTGACGACGGGGACGAAGGACGAGCGTGCTGCGTGGATTACGGAGCAGGCGGTGGTCGACATGGCTGGGCGTGAGGACGGCTTGTGGACGGATACTTCGCGGCAGAACGCGGCCGTGGTACTAGCAAACTCCATGCACGAGATCGATCAGGCTGCGAGTGGACGAGATGACTCACAGCCGCCAACTCGGTTCCTTCAGGATCAACCAACTAGATGGGATGAACTTCACTGGGATGAAATCAGACTATTATTGCAGGAGACGCTTAAGGATGATGTTGCGCTGCTGACCGTTTCGGACGCGGCAGGTAGGTATACGTCGCAGCGCCTGGATAGCTCGCTGGATGAGTTGCCTGCGGACGCGACCTACCAGGACGCGTATGATCAGGTTTCCCAAACGCGTTATTACGATGGCTGTTTGCTTGGATACATTCAAGGTGCGGCGGAGAAGGGGCGCGGCGACGAGGCGGCCGAAAAAGACGCGACCAACCAAATGATCCTCGGTGCCTTTGGTAAAGGGCTGAGCTTCATCCCGGGGCCGCAGTCCGCTGTGGCTAGTAAGGCGTTAAGCATTGTCGAGTCCTACATGCTCGACGCGGGCGGCGACGCCTTACCGTCCAATTCTGAACAGGCCAAAAAAGATGCGAAGGACATGCAGACTGCTGTTAAGGATCGGCTATTCGCTGAAACTTATGCGAAGCTCGATGAGCGGGGGTATTTGCCGGCCGGCGCATATACGGATCCCAGTGGGAAGCCATATGATTATACCTGGATGGATTATGATAATCAAGACGGCTCTCATGTTAATGAAGAGGAGCTGCTTTCTAGTCCTGAAAACATCGCGAAGTTCAAGAGCTGGATTGCAGACCCCGACCTTAGCGTGGTCTCGAACGAGGCTCGAGAGCCTTCTACGGAAGGGTTCGAGCATGGCCGCGAGAAAGGATTGGAGTGATGCTCGATCATCGCTCGTGCTGTTCGCAGCATGGCATGCGCCTTATGCCGGCGGCGGGGGGGGTGCCCCTACGTGGCTTGTCAAGCGGCGGTGGGTAGTTGTTGGGCTGGTGGGTCGTAGAGGGAGCCGTCTCGGATCATGGCGTATAGGATGAGGATGCGGCGGTGGGCGAGTGCGAGTATGGCTTGGTTGTGGCGTTTGTCTTGGGGGCCTTGGCCCTGTTTGTTGGACACGCTGATTCCTGCCCTGTGTGGCTGGGGAGAGCGAGATGATCTGACCTGTGGCTAAGAAGAGCTACTCGGAGGAGCTTGCGTCGCCAGGCGGTGGACTTGTACGAGACGACCCCGGGGGCGATGCGTGCGTGGTATCGCCCAGGACCTGGGGGGCTCCCGCGGGACGCTGCGCGGTTGGTTGCACCGTTGGGGCACCGGGCGGAAAACCGGTCCGGACGGGGCACCGGCCCAGCCCTCTCAAACCCAACAGCAAGACCGGGACGGCGCCACCTGCTCAGGCCGGCGCTGACGGTGCACTGGCGCCGGCTGGGGAGTCGGTGGAGGAGCGGGTCGCCCGCCCGAGTGGCGGAGAACGCCGCATTGCGGGCGGAGCGGGCCAAGCTGACCCGGGAGCGGGAGATCTTCCCGGCAGGCGGCCAAGCATGTTTCGCGGGGAGACGATCCGGTAGAGGTCGCCTTCCCGGTTTCGTCGTCGACCATGCAGCCACCTATGGGGCGGGAGCGGCTTTGTGAGTTGCTCGGGGGTAGCCGGCTCCTCCTTTTACGCCTGGAAACAGGCCGGTCCCAGACGAGCCGAGCGGGCCGCGGCTGATGCCGCCCTGACTGAGCGGATACGGGCCATCAATGCTGGTGACCGGGCCATGGGCGCGCCCAGGACCCGCCGCCGAACCAGGCGACGGGATCGACAAGGGCGACGACAGACGCATCAACCGCAAGGCGGGTGGCGCGTCTGATGCGGGCCGGCGGCATTGCGGGGTACCGCAAGCGGCGCCGGGTGCGTACCACCGCACCGGGACCAGGCGGCGTCGAAGTACCCCGATCTGATGGGGCGGGATTTCACAGCGGATGCGCCCAACCGCAAGTACGTAGGGGACATTCCCCCACTGCGTGGGAGGTGCCCCCACCTATCTGCCGCTGGCTGGCGGGAGCAGCCTGTACCTGGCCACCGTTATCGACTGCTACAGCCGGCGCCTGGTGGGCTGGGCGGTGCGCGACCACATGCGCACGTCCCTCGTGGTCGACGCCCTACGGGCGGCCGCGCGGACCCGCGGGAGCCTTAAAGGGGCTGTCTTACACTCCGATCACGGCAGCGTCTACACCTCCAAGGACTTCCACAAGGCCTGCAAGGACCTTGGTGTTACCCAGTCGATGGGTGCGGTGGGCACCAGTGCCAACCAGCGCCCTGGCCGAGTCCTTCAACGCCGCGTTCAAGCGGGAAGTGCTCATGGACGAACGCGCCTGGCCCGACAAGATGGCCTGCCGACGGCAGACCTTCAGGTGGCTGACCCGCTACAACACCGTCCGCAGGCACTCCTACTGCGACAACCTGCCCCCGAACACCTACGAGAACCACCACACACCCGCGACGCCAGCCACTACGCTGGAACACGCCGCATAAACCAACCCCTCGTGTCCACACAACAGGGGCAAGCCCCAGGTGTCGGTCAGGGGAGCGTCGAGCACCTGCATGACTTGTTCGAATGTGGGGTCGTCAACGGTGAACCAGCGGCGGCTCGTCGTGACTCGCTCGGCTTCCATGGTTGCGGACGAGAGTATGAACTCGCTGACGGTGCGGTCCGTTTGGGCTGCGGCTTGTTGGATCAGGGCCTCTTGGCGCGGTGTGGCGCGCAGGTCGATCCGCTGGGTCTTAGCGGGCGGCATGATGGTTCCTCCTTGTACGGACGATGTACGTACGGAGGCCCCACTTGGCAATAGCTGGGCCTCAACGCGTCAGCACCGGGTTGTACAGCAGTCGGTTCGGCGTCGTCGGGCACTCCTCGCCCACCGCCATCGGGGCGATCAGGCGGTCGGCCCGCAGGTCCTCCAGGCGGGACACCACGCGGTCGCGCAGCGTCCACGGGTCGATCGTGTTGAGGTACACCTTGGTGCCGCCCTCGAAGCCCGCCAAGGTGGACACCCGCCACTTCAGGGTGATGTGCCAGGGCATCGGCTGGTCGACGTCGATCGGCTTGTGGTGCCACTCCTCGTTGCTGGGCACGTCCGCGCCCGTAGCCGCATGCAGTGCGTGCAGCAGGTCGGAGACGGCATCCACCTCATCCCGACTCATTAGCCACGGCTCGCAGGTGGGCGACGTCGAATACACCTCCAGCGTCGGGTAGCGGTGCCCGAAGCCGGCGAAGGCCACCGCGTGTTCATTGGACGCCACCAGCAGGCCCCGGTAGGCGGCGTAGTCCACCCCCATCTCGTTGTACAGGTTCGGGTTGGCGCGCACCCGCTGCAACTCCAATTCGGAGGACACGCCCCGCTCGTCGATGCCCACCAGCTGCTTGTGCAGGTGGTCGAAGGAGGCGCCGGCCGGGCGCAGCCAGTTCTGAAACACCGCCACATAGCGAACCCAGCGGTTGGCCTGATACAGGTCGTGCGTGGCCTGCACGGCCAGGCGGATGTAGGCGCGGTGCTCGGCCGGGGTGAGGGTGCCCGAGCCGGCCAGGGAGGAGGAGTCGACGGCGTCGTCGGTGTAGTGCCGCCGCGCCACGATCACGTCGTGACCGCCGGCGAAGAATGCCGCCAGGTACTGTCGGCGAGCGTCCGCGTCCATGGTCTCCCAGGTGTCGGGGTTCTGGCCGGAGGCGCGCAGCTTGGCGCGGGCCACCCGGGCCACGTGGTCGGCGCCGGCCGGATCGGCCAGGTAGGCCTCCATGCGTTCCCGGGCGGCGTCGGGCACTTCATAGCCGTGGTTGGCGTGCCAGTAGTCGTAGGACAGGATCTCGAACAGGTTCGGGATGCGGCGGAACTCGGCGACCGTGTCGAACAGCTCGGCGGCGGGCAGGGCGTCGATCCGCTCGAAGCCGCCGTCGGGCGTGGCCACGACGCGGGACTTCTCCGGCGGAGTCTCGGTGTAGTGCGCCGGGCAGAACTTGCAGGCGCGAGTGCGCTCGGCCTGCGTGAGCGTGTGGACCTCGGCGGCGGGGTGGGAGATGGGGCGGTTGCCGCGTCCGGGTACGGTCCACACCTCGGTGCCGGTGAAGGGACTGATCTGCTTGACGGTCCCGTCCGCCATGCGGGTGAGTGGTTCGGCGGAGGGGGAGTACGGCTGGAGCATGATCCCAAGTATCGCGCCGTCACGGCCCCGACCGGGCCGATATCGGCGGCCCATCCCCGGCGGCTTGCCCGCACCTCGGCGCATACACGCGTCAGTGGCGGCTCGGCCGGCGCGTCACTGCGCCAGGGTGATCGACGCCGGCAGGTCGGCCTGCCTGGCGAGGAGGACGACGTCGTAGTCGGTGTGTCCAATGACGTACAGGCCCGGCCAGGAGCCGACGGCCGTGTAGTACAGGACGAGCACCTTGCCGGGTTCGTACCAGCCGATGTCGCCCGGCTGCGGGGCGCCGGCGCTCATGCCCGTGGTGTCCAGGTCCTGCGGCAGGGAGGCGGTCAGTTCCTGGCCGCCGTAGTCGGAGAAGCTGAGCTCCAGTGGTAGCTGAGCGAGCAGGGAGCGGGTGGCGGCGTTGTCGTCGAGAGTCGCCTCCATGACGGTGCCGTCGAGGGCGTCTCCGAAGGTGATGCGGATCGAGGCGGGTTGTGTTGCGGGCATGTTGGTCTCCTGGGTGGGTTGTGGGCTGCCGGTGGTAGGGCCGGGGTTTGTGGCTGTCGGGGAAACCGTCGCCGGCGACGCGTTGGTGCCTTCGCCGGAGGCGCATGCCGCCAGCGCCAGGCCGGTCAGGGCGACGGGCATACCCTGCAGTAGACCACGGCGAGAGAGCGAGTGAGCAGAGACGTGCATGACGATCCTTTCGGCTGTGCGCGGTGTCGAGATGGGAGGTTCGCAGCTACTGCGTCTTGCCCAGTCTGGACTCGAGGATGCCGACTCTGGGAGGCACGGGTAGGGCCATCTGGACGCATGGGAGGCGGGAGAAGGCTCTATCGCATGTCCTGCCGGGCTGATGATGGCGTCCTGGTGAGCTTCAAAACGCCGACTCGATTTCGTGTGCCGCGTTACTCGCAGGCGATTCCGTCATTGTCGCGATCAAGTGCGCTGCGGTAGCCGGGTTCGCCGGCATAGATCGGTGCGGCGCCCGCTGCCCTGGCCTCGCTGCAATTCTGGTAGTACGCCGACGTGTCCTGCTGTGGCATCAGAGGCGCTGGCGCGGGGGCTTGTTCGGCCTGTGCAGCCTCTTCAGCGGCTTGTTCGGCCTGTCGTGCTGCTTCTTCCTGGGCGGCCTTCTCGGCCGCAGCAGCGGAGGCCGAGGCCGCGGCGGAAGCGGAGGCTTCTGCCTCGGCCGCCGCTGCCGCGGAGGCTGACGCAGAAGCGGCCGCATCGGCGGCGTCGTGGTTCACCGTGAGGGTGATTACCTGGTCGGCGGTAGCCGTTGTCCCGGCGGCGGGGTTCTGCTCCCTGACCGACCAGTTCTCGGGGATGATGACCGTCTCCTCACCGTCGATGTCGGTGAAGGTAGGCCTTTCGATGAATCCTGCCCGTTCGAGTGCTTCCGCAGCCTCCTTCCCATCCATCCCGACCAGGTCCGGGATAATCAGGGCGGCGGCGGTGGTCTGTGTCGGCTGCGCTTCGGATTCCGGGGAGACGCCGCAGGCCACTAGCGTCGGGCCGGCTAGGAACAACGCGGCAATAGCAGCAAAGAATGCGGCTCGGCAACGTTCACGAAGAAGGACGTGCGGGAACCGGGCCGAAGGGGAGTGGGCGGACACTGCCGACATGGAGACTTCCTGTGGATGGGATTCATGGGAGCTGAGGGGAACTCAGGCGATCAGCACCGTACCGGCCTGTGCACCGGCCGTTGCCCAGAAGCATGGAATCGCAATCGCTCATCAACCCGATGTTGAGAATCGTGATCGGCATGTAGTGCGCCCGGAAAGGTGCATGCCGACGCCGCCAGTGTCCACAGGTGCGGTTCGTGCACCCCTAATCCACAGAGATCAAAAGGCCCAGATGCGCCGCCGAGGCGGGTGCCTGACGCTGGTGACGCGGGCACGGTGCCCGCGGGCGCGGCCAACGTCGGCCGGCCCTAACCCCTCCAGGAGGAGATCATGAAGCACACCTTGTTGACCTTGCACAACGCGTGGGTCCTCGCCCACGGCACCCCGCCCGGCTTGCACGATACCGACGCCGCCGACCGGGACGGCGAAGCGGGCATGGCGACCGCCGAATACGCGATCGGTACTCTGGCAGCGGCGGCCTTCGCCGGCTTGTTGTTGGCGATCATGCGCTCGGGGAGCCTGACCGGCGTCTTGCAGGGCATCATCGAGTCCGCGCTGTCGGTGGGCTGAGGCGGTCATGTGGACGCCGCAACGCCCAGAGGGAGCCGCGCCCGTGAACCGCCCGCGCGACGCCGCAGAACGGGATCAGGCCGAGCCGGTCGGCCGCGGAAGCCCGGCGGAACGAGGCTGCGAACCCTGCCGTCGGCGCCCCGGCTGTCACTCCTGCCATGGTCCGAGAGGCTGTCGTGGACGCGGACCCCGTGGCGGCGAGTGCGGCATGGTGACGGCAGAGCTCGCCGTGACTATGCCGGCCGTTGTGCTCGTCCTGCTGCTGGTGCTCGCCACCGTCAACGCCGGTGTCACCCAGCTGCGGGTCACCGACGCCGCCCGGGTTGCCGCACGCCAGGCCGCCATCGGGTCCAACGACGTCGCCGGCGCCGCCCAGCGCGCGGGCGGACCGGTGACGGTGAGCGTCGAGACCGGCGACCTTACCTGCGTGACAGCGAGCCGTCGGGTTCCGGGACCGCTGGGCGGCCTGGGCCTCACGGCCCGCTCCCGGGCCTGCGCCTACACCGAGCCGACCTGGGGCGAGGCGGGTGCGCCATGAGTCGGGCCGAGACACCGCCGCCGTCTACCGGCGTCGGCGGGGGCGGTTCGGAGATGAACGGCGCCTGCTCCCGCCGGTCCTGCCTGGGCCACTCGGTGGCCGGACCCGAGCAGGCGGGCGACGCCTTGGCGCGGGCGCCTGATCGTGGCTCGGGCACGGTTATGGTGCTCGGCATCATCGCCGTCGCCCTGTGCCTTGCGCTCGGTGCCACCGGGCTGATTCAGGCCCAGGCCGCCGGCGGTCGGGCCCGGGCGGCCGCCGACCTGGCCGCACTCGCCGGGGCGACGGCGCTGACCTCCGTGGTCGCACCGGCCGACCCCTGCGCCACAGCCCAGCGAGTGGCCCGGGCCAACGGAGCCGAACTCGCCGCCTGTACCGTCGACGGCGAGGACGTCACCGTAGCGGTCGGGGTGCCCACCCGGATTCTCGGAGTTCCACGCCGGGCCGACGCCGCCGCCCGCGCCGGACCGGTCAACCCGCTATGACCGGCGGCCGGGCGGGTGCGTCACGGTGGCGACCCTCGCCCGGTTTACGGTTGGGCGCGCCTCGTTGGTACCCGGCCGGGTTCGCCCGGTGCCGGAGGATCCGCCGACCGGTGCCGGCTGGCTCATAGCGGGCACCGAGCGGCGCAAAACCGTCGCGTCGGTGGTGGCATACCGCGGGTGCCGCTACCGACGCGGGCGGGTTTTGGGGCGAGCGCCCCCGATGATTGGGGCGCCGCGGGGCCGTGCCAGGGCGTCGTGACATGAGAAGGTGGGATGGTGAACGCAGCTGCCGTGTTGCCCGTGGTGGCGGTCTGTCTCATGGCCGTCGCATCCGTAGGAGTGGCCGTCTGGCCCGCCTCCGGCTTTGCTCGGGGCTACGTCGACCGGTTGGAACAGGCCTCAGAAGAGGACGCCGGTCGGAGCGACGCTGCCACCGGCGGTGCCGGCGGCAACGGAGCCGACGAAACCGCCGGCGAGGACGGTCGCGCTGAAGCCGGGGGCGCCGACGGGCGAAGCGCCCAAGCGGCCGGCGCGGAGGCCGAGCCCATCGGCGCGGGTGGGATGACGGATGTGACTGCTGTGCGAGTCCGCTCCCGGGGTCTGCTGGAACGCCGTCCCCAGGGCGTGTTGGCGGCGATCCTGTGCGCGGTGACCCTGGCTTGGGGACTTGGCCACGGGGCGGTGGGCTACACAGCCCTCGCCCTTCCGGTGGTGGCCCTGCTGGGTGTGGCCGGCAGCGTCGACGCCGTCTGCCACCGGCTGCCCAATCGCCTGCTCGGTACCGCCGCCCTCTGGCTGGTTGTGGCCATCGCGGGGCGCAGCCTGGTGCGCCTGGTTACGGTGGAGTCGGTGCATGCGGCACTGTGGCCCGCGGGCCGGGCAACGCTGTGTGCGCTGGGTGCCGGGGCCGCCGTCTTCGCGATGTGGCTGATTCCCGCCTCCGGCATGGGACTCGGGGACGTCAAACTATGCGCCCTGCTGGGGCTGTGGCTGGGCTACATCGCGGTGGATTGGGTGGTCGCCGGCCTGCTGCTGGGCTTCATACTCGCCGGACTCGTGGCCATCGGACTCCTGGTCACGCGCCGGGCCGGGCGCAAGGACACGCTCGCCTTCGGGCCCTACCTGGCCGCGGGCGGCTGGCTCGCCTGGCTGCTGGCCATGGCCTGACGCCGCGTCGAGCGCAGGGTTCCCGACGCCGCCGGGCACTTCCATGAGCTCAGCGACCTGACGCCGAACCGGGCACGGGACGCCGTTCGAGGCGGCCGGGCCAATGTCACCGGCGCTCTACGCCGCCGTCATGGCGGCGGCGTTTGCGGGCACACAACTCGGGGGTGGCGTGACCGCCACCGCGTGAACGAACCCCGACGGAATTACGCGGCCGCGACGTCGTCGGGGATCGCATCCAGCAGCAGTTGCAGCAGTGCGATCGCGCCCGCCTTGTCCAGCGGCTCGTTGTTGTTGCCGCACTTCGGTGACTGCACGCAGCTCGGGCAGCCGGCGGTGCACGAGCACTCGGAAACCACTGCGAGCGTCGCCTCCAGCCAGGCGCGCCCCGCCCTGAAGCCGCGCTCGGCGAAGCCGGCGCCACCGGCCTGGGCGTCGTGCACGAACACCGTGGGCGTCAGCGTCTGCGGGTGCAGCGCCGTCGACAGCCCGCCGATGTCCCAACGGTCGCAGGTGGCCAGCAGCGGCAGCATCCCGATCATGGCGTGCTCCGCAGCATGCAGGGCGCCCGGCAACTCCGCGGCCTCCAGCCCCGCGCGGGCGGTGAGCTCCACCGGCACCGTCCACCACACCGACGCCGTCGGCAGCACATGCTCGGGCATGGACAGCGGATGCTGAGAGACCACCTCCATGCCCGGCAGCGCCAGCTTGTTGTAGCCGACCACCTGGCTGGTGACCTCCACCGAGCCGAAGGCCCACACCACGCCGTCGGCCCACTGCTGCCGCTCCCGCTCGGCGACTATGCGCACCGAACTCTGCTCGCGCGCCCGCGTGCGATACCCGACCGCCGTCTTGCGGCTGACGACGGCCGCCTCCTCGGTCAGCTCCTCCACCAGGTAGGTGCGGCCCTGATGGATGTAGACCGCCCCAGGATGGACGGTGGAGTCCGCGGACGACCCGGACACGGTGCCGACGACGGCGCCGGTCGACTCCTCCACCACGGGCACGTCCGCCGGCCCGTCGCCGCGCAGGGAGGTCAGGTCCTGCGCCCGGCCCGGCAGGTTGGTGTTCCAGAACCAGCCGGTCGGGCGGCGTCGCAGCGCCCCGCGGGCGGCCAACTCCGTCAGCAGGGAGTCGTCGGGCAGGCCGAACAGGGGCAGGTCCTCCTCCCGCAGGGGCGACTCCGAGGCCGCCGCGCACAGGTGCGGGGCCAGCACGTAGGGGTTGGCGGGGTCGAATACGGTGGCCTCCGGGGCGGCGAACACGTCGTCCGGGTGGTGAACCAGGTAGGCGTCCAACGGGTTGTCGGAGGCGATCAGCACCGCCACGCCCCGGCCGCCCGCACGCCCGGCCCGGCCCGCCTGCTGCCACAGGCTCACCCGGGTGCCCGGCCAGCCGGCGATGATCACGGCGTCCAGGCCGGTGACGTCGATGCCCAGCTCGAGGGCGTTGGTGGTGGCCAGCGCCCGCAGGCGGCCGCGGCGCAGATCCTGCTCCAGGGTGCGACGCTCCTCGGGCAGGTAGCCGCCCCGGTAGGCGGCGACCGTGTCCGCCAGCTCCGGTTGGGACAGGCCCAACGTGTGCCGGGCCCGTTCGGCCACGATCTCGGCGCTGCGGCGCGAGCGCACGAACACCAACGCCCGCGCGCCCACACTGAGCAGGTCCACGAGCAGCTCGGCGGCCTCAACCACCGCGCTGCGCCGCGCCGCCGGATCCTCCGTCGGATCGTCCGTGTCCGGGCCGACGGGCGCGGCGGGCCGGGAGGCGGGGGATGGCGCCGGTGGGCGCGGCGGGCCTGCCTGGCTGGTCGGCGTCTGCGCCGAGGAGGGATCGCCTTCCACCGAAGATGCGGTTACGCCGCCCGGGCGGTTCAGGAAGGGATCGGCGGCGGGGAAGTCACTCGCCTGCGCCAGGGCCGCCACCGAGTTCTCCCAGGCCGCCCAGGGATCCAGCAGGGCCGGCTGCCACAGGGCGAGGGTGTGTTCGCCGGTGGGGGCGGCGTCGTCGGCGATGGCGGTGATGGCCTCGGGCTCCGCCCCGATCAGGCGGGCGGCCGTGAGTGCCGGCTCGGCCGCCGTCGCCGACGCGCACAGCACCACGGGCTCGGGGCCGTGCGGGCGCAGGCGGCGCACCAGCCGCAGCAGCCTACGCAGCACCAGGGCCACGTGGGCGCCGAGAATGCCGCGGTAGGCATGGCACTCGTCGACCACCACGTAGCGCAGCGAGCGCAGCAGGCGGTTCCAGCGCTCGTGGCCGGGCAGGAGCGAGAAGTGCAGGAAGTCGGGGTTGGTGAGTATGACGTCGGCGTGGGCGCGGGCCCAGTCGCGCTCGGGCAGAGGCGTGTCGCCGTCGCAGGTGGCGGCGTGCACAGTGCGCAGTGAGCCGCCCGGGACGCCCGCCTCGCGCTGAACCGACTCCAACTCGGTGATCAGGCGGTCCAGGGCGGCAGCCTGGTCGGCGGCCAGTGCCTTGGTCGGGGACAGGTACAGGGCGGTGGGACGACGCCCGTAGGCGGAGATACGGGCATCGGTGTCTGCGCGTTGGGCGGCCAGGACCTCCGAGAGGACGGGTAGCCAGGCGGCCAGAGACTTGCCCGAGCCGGTGCCGGTGGCGAGCACGGTGTGCCGGCCGGCGTGGACGGACTCGGCGGCGGCAACCTGATGCGTCCAGGGGCGGTCTACGCCCAGGCGGGTGTAGGCGGCGATCAGGTCGGGGTCCGCCCAGGCGGGCCACTCGCCGTGGCGACCGGGGCGGGCCGGGGTGCGCTGTAGGTGAATCAGCCGGCTGTCGCGCGCGCCGATGCTTTCGAGCAGGTCGGTGAGGTTGCGCGCGGGCGAGTGCGGCTGGGTGGTCATGGGGCAAGTGTGCCGCAGGGGTACGACGGGAACCGTCAGCCGGGTGGTCGGGCGGGGTGAGACTGGCTTGGCGGAGATGCGGGGAGAGCGGGACGGGCCCCGAGTGGAGCCGGTTCCAGGCTGGGGCGGCCCCGGGTGGAGCCGGTGCAGGCCGCGCAGGTTCCGGGCGGGGCCAGCTCCGGGTGGAGCCGGTGCGGGTTGCACACTGGAGCTGTCAGGACAAAGTCGGCCGATCGTGTCTTTTCGTTGAAATCACGCGGAAGTGGTGGCCGGGGCGGGGTTTGGTGTTGACGCTCCAGTGTGCAACGAGGCCCTCGTTGCACACTGGAGGTGTTCTGCCGCCAAGGCTGTTTCAGTGAAACCGCGGAATCATGCGGTTTCGGGAGCCGGGTTCGGATAGGTTGCGTGCAGGTCGGAGCCTTAGGGGAATATACGTGATCGGCGACCGCGAGGCATGGACGCGATGCCGGTGCTTCCGCGACCTCGGCGGCGCCCTCGAGCCGCAGCCGGGCGCAGGGCAGTACTTGTGAGCGAGGTCGCCTTATGTGCCTTCCCGGGATGGAACCCCGGTGATCGTGGGACTGCGTGAACGAGAGCGCCTCCATCGGTTTGAGAGACGCTGCCGCCGGTCTTCAACGACAGGGGTCTCCCCGTTCGGCAATGCTGCCGCAATCGCGTGTCCGCGGCTGCAGGCGCAGGCTGCTGAGGACCGTACCCCGCTGGCGACGCACTCGCTTATTGGACAATCGGCGCACTCGCGGATGTCGGTGAGCCTTTCTCAGTAGGGGAGGCTGTTGTTCAGGTTGAGGATGACCAGGGCGGCGGTGGTGTCGACGCTTGTGCCCTTGACGGGTGTCTTGATTCCGATGCCGGCGTCCACATCCTGAACCCGATGAGAAGAGTTCAATGTCCATCGGTGACCACTTTGAGTGACGGCCCACGCGTTGCTAGATGAGCAAGTGGCGCCAGAATGGGGAAAGCTCGACGTTCCCGATCGGCTTCTGAGCTCACCTTGGACCAAAGTGGTCACGGATGGACAGATTTGGGTTCGCTGGGCGACCTCTGGTGCAGTCCCGGTTGCACCTTGACCGGTCTTTGGCACGATAGGCGTATGCGCATCGAATCACTCGGCTCGCTTACTGAGGCGGCCCTGGCCACGGCCGCTGACGGGGCCGTCTACGGGCGCGGCCAGGGTCTGGTGGACGCGGTCGGCGAACTTCGAATCGCTGACGGCGAGGCTACCGCCACGGTTTCCGGCACCTTCCCCTATTCGGTTCGGTTGACCTGGCAGCAGGATGAGGATGGCGGGGTCGCGGGCGATTGCAACTGCCCGCACCACGCCTCGGGCGCCTTCTGTAAGCACCTGGTGGCCGTCGGCCTGGCCGTGCTGCAGGCGGCCGAGCGTTCCGGTGCCCTGGTGCAGGCCGAGCCCGTGGGGGCGGAGGAACCAGCCCCTGAGGACGAGGCGGCCACCGCCGTCGAGGCCTATCTGAATGGCCTGGATGCGGACCAGCTGCGCGAGTTGATCCTGAATCTCGCCGACTCCAATGCGGAGGTGTTCCGCTCGCTGAGCACGACGGCGTCCCTGGTCGGCGGGGACGTGGAGGCGGTTGCCGCGGACCTGATGGCGCAGGCTAAGTCTGTCACCGGAGTGCGCCGCTTCCTCGGCTACCGGGACGCCATGGACTACGGCAAGGACGTGGGCGACGTCCTGAACGAGCTAGAGCCCCTGCTAGATACTGCCGACGGCGCTAAGGCAGCGGCGCCCGCACTGCTCCACATCACCACCCGCCTGCGCAAGCAGATGGAGAGGAATATTGACGACTCCAGTGGCGTGGTCGGTGATGTCTGCCAGCGCGCTGTGAGGCTCTACGCCCGCGCCTGCTGCGCAAGCCCGCCCGAGCCGGGCAAGCTCGGGCGCTGGCTGGCGAAGTTCCGCCTGGACTCGCCCGGTTGGCCCTCGGTCACCCTGGCGGAGTTCCTGCCGGCACTGGGGAATAAGGGCCTGAACGTCTACCGGCGTGCGGCGGCCAAGGCGGAGGCGGCCGCCGACGCCGAGGGGAAAGACCCGGACTTCGAGCTGAAGCAGATGCTGCTGGAGCTTGCCGATCACGACGGCGACGTCGACCGCGCCGTCCAGCTGCTGAGCCTGGGCGAGCACGTCCAGTACGGGGCGATCGTTGAGCGGCTGCTTGCGGCGGATCGTCGTCGGGAGGCGATGGCCTACCTGGACCGGGCGGTAGCCGAGGGGCGTGTGTCCACCAGCAACCTGGACTACTGGCGCAGGCGGGGCGGCGGCTACTGGATCGATCCGCTGCGTGCGGCCGAGCTGTACCGCGAAGACGGGCGCGACGACGATGCGCTGGAAATGGCCCGTGCCCTGTTCCGTCGCGCGCCCACCCCGGAGATGCTCGACGTCCTCACCGCCGTCGGTGCCTGGACGGGCCGTGGGAATGCGGAGCGGGATGAGGCGCTGGCCTGGGCCGAGCAGCAGTCCTGGCGCAGCGGCGACCCGATGATCGAGCTGGCACTGCATGTGGGTGACGTCGAGCGGGCCTGGGCCGCCGCCGACCGCTGGGGCGTCGGCTACGCCTGGCGGCAGCTCGCCGACGTCAGCCCGCAGCCGCGTCCGGACGACGCCGTCGCCCTGTACCGCCAGGCCATCGAGGAGACGCTCATTCCGGTCGGGCGGAAGGCAGCCCGCGAGGCGGCGGTGCTTGCCACCCACATGATGGCGCTGGCCGCGGCCGCCGACGGCGTGGCAGGCGGCGGGGTGACGCAGCCCTATGACTCCGCTCCGGAGGGCAGCCGCGTGGCGGGCTGCCGCGCTTGGCTCGCCGATCTGCGCGAGCAGTACCGGCGCCGCCCCACCGTCCGCGAGGAGCTCGACCGGGTCGGGCTGTGAAGCCGGGGAGGCGGTCGTTGGTGCCCGGGGGCGGAGTCGTCTACTACGCAGGATCGTGCTGTAGTACGCCGGTTAGGCGTTTATTGAAGGGCTGCGGAGCCTTCAGCGCAGGTCTAACCGGCGTAGCAGGCGCCGAAGGGGCGTACCCAATGTGCCCTGCGGCCCCGCAGTCTCGGCACCTGTAGGCCGCGGCGCCGCGGAGGACCGCACCGTCAATCACCACACCCCCAAACCGGAAGAGCCCGTTTGTGCTGGTGGGGCGGCGCTGGCGGTGTGGGTGCCTCCGGGTGGGCTCGCCCGTGTGCTCGGTGAGGATCGTTGGGCGCAGTCAGGCGTCCAGGGCCGTTCCCGCGGTGTTGGGGGCCTGGTTGTCGGTGGTTGAAGGGGGTGGGTCGGTCTTGCGCCGCCTTGGTTGGACCGCTCACGCGCGGTTGGACCGCTTGCGCGCGCTTGGACCGCTGTAACCGGTGGCTACGGCGGTCCAACGGGGGGACAGGGGTCCAACGGGGGGACAGGGGTCCAACGGGGGGACAGGGGTCCAACGGGGGGACAGGGGTCCAACGGGCAGGCGTAACGGCCACACACCGCCTCCCGAGCGCTCACGCAACAGGACCTAGTAATTTCGATTTTTTCGAACTGCTGCTACGATTGCCGCATGGCTGCCACAGCTGCGCAGATGCAGACGACCCTGCCGCCCGAGGACCTTGAGGCGATGCTGGATCTGTCCCGCTTTCTGGGGCAGGTTGCGGAACCGGCTGCGCTCGTCGGGCCGGACGGCCAGACCGTAGGTCTCCCGGCGGAGGTACATCGGGTGCTTATGGACGTCGTGCACGCCATGTCTCAGGGCAGGGCGATCACGGTGGCGCCGGTGGATCAGGTACTGACGACCCAGGAGGCTGCGGATTTCCTCGGTATCAGCCGCCCCACCCTGGTCAAGCTTCTGGAGTCCGGCCGGATCCCTTACGAGCGTCCCGCGGCGGGTAGGCACCGCCGGGTCCGGCTCGCAGACATCGTCGCGTACCAACAGCAGTCCGCTCAGGAACGCAGCGGCACTCTGGATGCCATGACGCGTGAGGCCGTCGACCTCGGCCTGTACGAGGATACTGCCGCTGACTACACGGCTGCTCTGCGTCGCGCGCGCAAGGGATGAAGCGGCCGTGACGCCCGGAGGGCGTCCTGTCACCAGGACTGAAGTGTCTTGGCATGGTGCACTGGGGGTGTTTCGGATGTTGAAAGTGCGTGCTAGGTGACAGTCAAGTCCATCTGCCCGTACTTGCTTGGTGCCAGGAACCCTCTGGCGGTAAGTGGGTTGTTTTCAAGGTGGGGCCAGATGTCTCCGCTCAGCCATGTGGCGGAGATCCCGGATGCGGTGAGAAGTCTATCCAGTATTACGAGAATGGTGAATATCGAGCGCGGCTCGAAGTTCCCGTAGTTTCGCTTGGCCCTCCCCCTGATGTTCTTGGGGAGCTGTGGCGCGTCAAGAACTGAGTGATTCCAGATGCGCGCGTGGTGCGCGATGCGGTTGCGCAGGTATACTAGAGAGCGTACTTGGCTTGCGAGTGGGGCTCGCGCAACTCCTAGGGAATAAGCGATATTGTCAATAATCGGTGTTCCGCTGCATGCCTGAATGCACCGCGAGAGCGTTCCGAATGACAGTGATTCGGATATTGCCCACACGGGCATGTGGTCGTATGCGTCCGCCAGGTACTCGCCTTGCGGGCCCTTCTTCGATTCGTCGCGGTAGTGAGATACGTAGGCTTCTTTGCTTCGGTCAAGATCGCGAAGTACGTGCTCTTCGATCGGCTCCTCGTTTGGCCTAGGGTTCTGGGTAAGTCCCTTGCCATGAGTCAGGGCGCCCTCTGGTGAAGCGTGCTGGGCGTAGTGATGTGCGAATGTTGTTCGTAGCAGTATCTCAAGTCTTTGCAGAGCCTCGAAGGTGAGCGCGGCTATAGTCTGCTCGGTTTCGTAGACCTCGCGGATTGTGGAGAAGCTGGCGCCTTCTATGAATCGGTTATCGCCGCGATCGGGAGACCTCTGCCAGTAGCGAAAGTAGCCGGAGAAGCGGTAGTAGCTGACTTGCGATAAGAACCTGCGGCAAGCGTCGTCGTCATCAACGATGAGGCCGCGGCGGCGAAGCCGTGCCACCTGGTCTTCTAAGCTGAGCCAGGTCTTCGACATTGAACCTGCTCCGTCCAGAGTAGAAAAGGCCCCAGCCATTTGGGCGTGGCTGCGATGAGTCATAGGCCTGGCTGGGGGCGATTGACTCCAGTGTAGGCACCAACGTGCCGGCGGCGCACGCGTTTGCGGGTGTGAGTTGTGTACCTTCACGCCCACGGTCTCGCCCGGTGCACGGCGCCGAGCAGGTGGTTCCCGCTGGCGGCGCGAACCACCCGGAACCAGGATTCGCTCACGCCGCCCCGTGCACACCTTCCAGCAGGGGGCTGGCCTGGCCGGACCAGGAGATGGCCAGTTGGTCGCGGGCGCGCGTGGCGGCCACGTACAGCAGCGAGCGCTCGCGCAACAGGGCGTCGTCGTGGTCGGCCTCGGAGTACTCCTGCTCCCGCAGGGACCGGGGGATCGCCTCCACGGACACGTCGAAGAGCAGCACCTTGCGGAACTCCAGCCCCTTGGCGCGGTGCATGGTCATGACCACCGGTCGGCCCCGGCCGACCGCCTCCCGGTCCACCGGGCGCACCTCCACGCCCCGGTGCGCCAGACCGGTGACCACGTTGTCCCGCTGGTAGCGGTCGCGCACCAGGATGGCGATGGACTCGGGAGCGCCCGCCCCCGCGGCACGGTCCTCCTCAAGCCACAGGTTCAGCAGCGCCGCGGCGTCGTCGAGTTCGGCGGCGTGGTCCTTGGCGTGCAGCAGCAGCGGCTCGGGACCGGAGCGCGGAGACACGTAGTGGTGCTGCTCGGCCTGCCCCTCCAGGTCCTCGAAGGTGCCGCGCTCCAGGATCTCGAAGGCCAGGTCGAGGTTCTGCCGGGTGGTGCGGTAGTTGCGCGTCAGCCGCCGCGAACGCCCCCGCACCTGAATGCCGTAATGACTGAGCGTGATCTTCTTACCGTAGATCCGCTGGTGGGAGTCTTCCGCCAGGAACAGGTCATCGGGCCCGGGCTCTACCAGCGCGCGCAGCAGTTGCAGGTGCGCCGGCGTGAGGTCCTGCGCCTCGTCCACCAGCACATGCCGGTACGGCCGCGGCACCCCGTGCGCCGCCCGCGCATCCAGCCAGGCGGCGGCCAGCGCCAGCATCTCTGCGAAGGAGGCGACGCCGAGCTCGACACTGCGGTCCCGGTACTTCTCGATCACGTTCCACACGGACGCCCGCTTGCGCCGGTCCAGCGCCACACCACGGCCCGGCCGCCGGATGCGCAGGTACTGCTGGAGCGTGGTCACGCGGTGCGGCAGCACCACCAGCTCGTACTCCGACTCCAGGAAGTCCGTGGAGCGCAGGTCCTCCGGCAGATCATCACCGGTGAGGGTCAGGGCGTCGTCCCAAAGGTTCTTCCGGGTCACGGTCAGCACATTCGTGCGCCGCCTGCCGAGCACCTGCGCGGCGGTGTCGGCGATGGCGTCCCCGGCACGCTGAAGAATCGCCCGGGCCACCTTGTCCAGGCCGCTGACCATCAGCCCGGGCTGCCCGACCCGTTCGGTGAAGCTGAGTGACGGATCGAGTTCCGCCACCTGCCGGCGCAGGTCGTCGGCCAGGTTGCGCGTGTAGGTGGTCAGCAGGATGCGCGGCTCCTGCCCGGCTGCGGCGTCACGCCTGGCCAGCTCGACGGTACGGTGCACGGCGACGACGGTCTTGCCCGTCCCGGCACCGCCGGAGATACGCATCGGTCCGTTCGGGCGACTGTCCACCAGCGCCCGCTGCTGGGGGTGGAGGAACACCTGCCACTGGGCGAAGGTGAGGCCGTCGATGGCGCGGCGCAGGTCCTCATCGTTCTCGATCCAGGTGAAGGAGGAGCGGGCGGCGCGCGTGCGCAGTCCCTTAATGAGCTCCGAGTCGGAGGAGCCGGCGGCCACCTGCTCCGGGCGGCGCAACTGGAAGTCGTCGCGGACGTCCTCGATTGTGGAGCCCGTGGCCAGGGCGAGCATCGCCTCCCCCTGCCAGGGCACCTCCGCGGTGGTGGCCAGGTCCAGCAGCTGGGATTCGCGGGTGGCGGCCAGCGCCGCGGCGGCGAGTGTGACGTCGATGCCGAGCTCGTCACGCAGCACCTCGATGCTGAGGCCGTCCGGCCAGGTGGGGGCGGCATCTCGGCTGGCGACGACGACGGCGTCCGGCAGGGGCTTCGGCGTGGCATCCGGGGCGAGCGCAGTGGTGCCCCCCGTTCCGGTGGCGGCCCCGGCCCCCGTTGCCGGACCGCCCTGCACCGCCCCCGCGGTCGGCTGCACTGGCGATCCCGACGTCGCGGCGGAAGCGGCGTCCTGACGCGCCTGCGCGTTGGCGGCCTGGAGGCGGGCGGCCTCACGCGCGATCTCGGCCGCCTCACGCTGAGCTGCATCCAGCTTGGCCTGGGCCTCCCGCCGGGCCTGCTCGACGGCGTCGGCGCCCTGTGCGATGGCGTCCTGAATCCGGGTCACCTCGGTGGTGCCATTGGCGGGGTTGATGCGGACGGTGACGGACTCGGCGATCTTGATCGCGTCGTCGTGCGGCCAGATGCCGTGGAATACGTATACGGGCTCGGCGTCCGCATTCAGCTCGAACAGCACCGCCCGGTAGAAGCCGGTCACCCGGGCGGTGCGCACGCGCCGGTCCCGGGCATTCCGGATTGGCTCCACATGCAGCCCGGAGCTGGTGGAGTCGCCCGCGAGCTTGTTCAGGAACGGGCCGATCTTGGCCTGCAGGGACGGATCCTTGGCGGTCGCGTCCTTGACCTTGCTGCTGGGCCAGACGATTGCGGGCATATCAGTGTTCCTTCAGGAGTGCGGAGACCTCTGCGGCGGTGGAGGCGGGATCGGCCCCGGCGACGACGGCCCTCCAGCCGGCCGCTTGCAATACTGCCACGTCGCCTTCGAGCGGCTGGTAGACGACGGCGACCCGCTGCGCCTTCCACGATAGCTCGGTCATGACGCCGTCGGCGGCCTCCTGTCCCTCGCCGTCGCGGGCAATGCCGGCCCGGGCCAGGTGGGGTACCAGGGCCAGGACTTCCTCGGGCATGAGCGTGGTGTCGACGGCGTCCCAGCCGAGCTCATGCATGGCTTCGGCGGAGACTCCGCTGCCGCTGACGGCGGCCTCGGCGGCGGCCCGCTCCTGCAACTCGGTCAGGGCCAGGGAGGTGGTGGTGATGGTGACGGGCGCCTGCGCCAGGGCGAGCACATTGCTCAGTCGCAGCCAAGTGCGCCAGGAGTCGGCGTGCGCGGGGGAGGCCACCGCGTCGGCGGAGTCGTCGAGCACGAGCGCCATGCCGGTGGTGGCGGTGCCGGTGAGCTGTATTGCCAGGGACAGGTGATCGGCCACGAACACCGAGCAGGAGGTCTGGGCGGAGGTGGTGGCCGGCTCGGGGAGCCTGCTGCCGGGCCGCAGCGCCCGCAGCGCCTCCCACAGGGGGTCATTGTTAGGGCTGGTGGCGGGCGCGTACCGCATGGCGGCGCCCCCGGCCAGGGGCAGGCGCCGGGTGGCGCCAAGGATGAGCGGGCTCCAGATGGAGTCGGCCAGGGCGCTGAGGGCCGTGCCGGTAGGACCCTGGCCGTCGGCGTCGTCCAGCAGCATGGTCACCAGCAGCTCCATGGGGCCGCCCCGCCAGGCGGTCAGGGCCTGCTCGGTGACGGCGCCCGCGCGGGCGGGGCGACGCTTCCCGGTGCGCAACTGGGCGACGGCGGGATCGTCCAGCCAGGCGGGCTCCCACGTGCCCGCCAGGTCCTCAAAGCCCAGGGAGATGACCCGATAGCCGTGTGCGCGCAGACGGGCCCGCTTGGCGGCGTCGTCGGCGAGCCGGTTGTGGGACAGGCTGGCGTGGTAGCCGCGGCCGTCGGTGTATACGGCGATGGGGGAGCGGCCCGCCGCCCGCTGGCAGGTGAAGTCGGGGCGGGTGCCGTGGGCGTCGAGCTGCGGGCGGATGCGCCACCGGCCGCCGTCCAGGTCGAGCGCGGGCGCGCCGGAGAGGCTGGCCACGGTGGTCACATTCATGGTCTTGCTCAGGCGCCGCGCCAACACGGTTCGGAAACTGGCCTCCAGGGGGCTCTCGCCGACGCCGGCGTGTACGGCCTCATCGGTGACCTTCCAGGTGGGCACGTGCGGGTCGAGGTCGGCGAACAGTTCCTCCTCATCCATGCCCAGCAGCTGCCGCAGCGCGTGCAGTGCGGCCACGCGAGTCACCCCGGCGGATGTCGCGTGGGGCTGCAGGCAGCGGTGGCACATGGCGGTTTCCTCACCGCGGCACGGGCAGTCCTCCAGGTGCCGGCCGGTGGTGACGATCAGCTCCCACAGTCGTTCGGGGCTGTCGAAGTCGGTCAGGTAGCCGGTGCCGCCGGGAACCGCGTCGTGCAGGAGCAGGGAGGGACGGGTCTCCCCGGCCTCACCGTCGGCCACCGGGTAGGGGACGGCGGTGATCTCCAGGTGGTCGGGGGCGCCGCCGGTCAGCAGTTCCAGGCCGAGCAGGATCGCGGAGGCCAGGGAGCCCAGGCCCTCCTGGTAGCCGGCCAGCCCCACGGGGAGCACCAGGGCGATCGCCTCGGTGGTCAGCTCCCGCATCAGGTCCACCTGGATCACGTGCTCCTTGGGGTCGGTGCGGTGCTCGCACCAGGGCCGGTGTTCGGAGGGGCTGGAGGCGCCGGTGTCCGTGTCGAGCTTGCCGCAGGCCTCGCACAGGCGGAAGTCACGGGAGGAGACCGGCAGGGAGGCGACCTGGTCTACCGCCTGCCCCGCCAGGGCCCGCCCGGTGTTGAGCCAGCGCAGGGCCAGGCCGCGGTAGCGGATCAGCCCGAAGCCGGAGGCGCTTACGCTCCACTCGCGCTCGACCCGCTCCGGGTTGAAGTCGGCCAGGGGCAGCACCTCGAAGCCGGTGCGGATGCGGTCCTCGCTGCCGTCCCCGATGCGGGCGTCGTCCTTGGAGACGTCGGCGAAGACCCGGTTCAGGCGCAGCACGCGGCGGGCGCGCCCCACATCGGCGATGGCGGTGTCATGGCAGCGGGGGCACTGCGTGGGGGCAGCGGGTAGATCCTCCTGCGGGGGCCGGACGTCCACGTAACCGCAGGCCTGGCAGCACAGCCACCACTGCGCCTGCCCACTCAGCCCGGAGGCGTCAACGCCCTGAATACCCATCTCCATGCCGTGGGTGTAGAAGGTGGCGCCGGGCGCGAACTCGCTCAGGGCGTGAACGGAGGGCCGGTCGATGTCGTAGGGCTCGGAGTGGAACTCGTCGGTCTCCGGATTGCGCCAGGACACCCGGGCAGACAGGCGCACCATGTCATCGATCAGGGCGTAGTTGGGCAGCACCCCATGCCGTTCCAGGGCGGAGACCCAGTGCTCCTGCTCCAGGTCCAGCAGGCGGGCCTCGACGGCGCGCCGGGTGCCCTCGGCGGCGCGCAGGGCCCGTCGGTCCTCCTCAGTGGGGTTGGGCCGGAGCGTGGCGGCCTGCAACTCGGGCAGGGCGTCCTTGACCTGCTTGTGCTGGCGGCGCAGCTGCTCGGCCTCGGTCCGGTGCTCGGCCACGGCCCGCTGCAGCATATCCCGGGGGCCGGCGCCGTCGTCGTGCCGGATCCAGGTTTCCAGACGGGTCAGTGCCGGGGTGCGGTCGGCGAAGGTGGCGGCGAAGGTGCGTGCCAGGATCGCCCCATCGCGGGAGATCCGCTCGCATACGGCGCCTATGAAGGAGTCGTCGTTGGCGCTAAGGGCGGTGCGGGCGTTGCCGCTCCCGTGCCCGGCGGAGGGCACGGCGGGGTGGTTCTCCCGGGTGAGCACGTCAATGACGTAGGCGATGAACTGGCGGCGCAGGATCTCCTCCGCCCCCAGGTAGGTGGATGGCAGCCTGACCGAGCCGTCCAGCAGGTTGGCGGGGTCCTTGAGCAGAGCCAGCTGCTCGCGCCTGCCGGGCACGTACGCCAGTGCCAGGGCGGAGCCGTTGCGTCTGCCTGCACGCCCGACCCGCTGCACGTAGGAGGCGACCGTATCCGGCAGGGAGCCGAGTATGACGGTGGACAGGTCCCCGATGTCGATACCCATCTCCAGGGTGGGGGTGGCCACCAGCACGTTGGGGTCGCCGGGCCGCTGCACGGGGCGTTTGAAGCCGGCCTCCACGGCGGCGCGCTCATCGGCGTCCAGCAGGGAGGTGTGCTCGTGGGCGTCCACGCGCCGCACATGCGCACCGGCGTACATGTCCCGGTAGAAGCTGTCCGCCTGGTGCGCTCGGGCCGCAAGGGTGCCGGGGCAGTCGGCGGTCAGGCAGTGGGCGCCGTCGAGCTGGTCCACGGTGGCGACGGCGGCCGGCAGCTGGCTGCGGCAGGTGTCGCACACCAGGAGCAGCTCCTCCCCGGTGGCGTCGTGCAGCGGGGAGACGATGACGCGCTCGGCGGGGATGCCGTAGACGGTGCCGCCGGTGTCGGTTGTGGTGGCGGAAATAATCTCCGCCTTCGCCAGGTCTGCCAGCAGGGCGCGGGCGAGCCGGGCGGCGTGCGTGGGGGTGACGTGCAGGCATTTGCGGGTCCAGGTGGCGTACCAGGAGCGTGGGGAGCCGACCGGCACGAAGGCGGAGCGGCGCGTGTCCAGGCTGCCGCCGACCTCCGGGAAGGCGGGCGCGCTGCGGCCTGCGGGGAAGGCGGGCTGCCCCTGGCGCCGGTTGCGCTTGTACCAGATCCACAGGCGCTTGCCGTCGTCGCGCTTGTAGCGGGTCAGCCATTCGTGGTCGATGGCGCCGTCGCGACGCATGTGCTCCAGCGTGCCACGCACCCAGGCGAGCAGGTCCCTATCGGAGACGTCGTCGAATCCGGGCAGGGCCGACTGCTCGCCACCCTCACCGAGGGCCGCGCGGGCCAGGCGGGTCAGGGCGCCGGCGCGTCCGGCGGACACGTGCACGGTGACGGAGCCGGTGGCCTCCAGGGTGCGCCCGTAGGTGGACTGGAGGCCGACCTCCAGGGCGATGTCGAACAGAAGCCGACGCCGCACATAGTCCTGGGCGGTGCGCCGCCTGCGGGCGGTGGCCTCCGAGTCCCAGTAGGGCTTGAAGCGCTCATGCTCGACCAGGGCGGAGGGGACCAGGCGGTAGCGGTCGAAGGCGCTGGCTCTGGCGGCGTCGAGGGCGGCGTCCGCCCAGGCGTCGATCGGCATGTCCGCCCGCAGGGCGCCGCGCAGGGCGGAGCGCAGGCTCATGGTGTGGGAGCGCTGGTCCACGAATCCGGCCCGGTGGGCGGCGTCCTGCACGGAGTCGGTGAAGATCAGGGCGCGCTTCTCGGCGTCGTCGAGGGCGTCGTCGCCGAACAGCGTGGTCAGGGAGACGGACAGGAGGGTGGCGACGGCGGAGCCGAGGAAGCGGATGGAGTCGGTGGCGCCGCAGGAGGGGCACATGTCGCGGATGGAGTCGTCGGCGACGGCGCGCTCGTCCCCGGTGAGGGTGAGTACGGGCAGGAAGCGGCCCTCCCGGGTTTCCAGGTCGGCGTCCTGCGGCGGGCGGGTGAGTAGCTCGCGGCCGTCCACGGAGTACCAGCGCAGCCCGGGGTGGCGGGCCTCGGGGCTGGGGTCGCCGGCGTCGAACCGGGCGCGGTAGTCGGTCTCCTCACCGGGTGCGTGCAGGAGGACGCGGAAGCGCGGGTCACCCAGCAGGTGGTCGCGGCGGACGGTGGACTGGTCGTGCTTCTCGCCCTGCCCGGTGGGTGCCAGGACAATGCTCCAGCCGGAGCGGCCGCAGGAACGGCAGTACACGGCGGGGCGGGCATCCGGGCGGTCGTCCTCCTCGGTGGGGGCGAGGGCGTCGTCGGACCACCTGAAGGCGGGGCGGGCGTCCAGGGCCCGGTCGATGCGGGTGACCTCCCGAATCCACATGGTGACTTCGACGCCGACGGCGCCGCGGTCCGGGTTGCCGTCCAGCCCGGCGCGGATGGTGGACAGCGCCGCAAGGATGGTGGCCAGGGCCAGGCGGGCGGTCTCCGGATCGGCGGCGGGTCCGAACAGGCGGTAGGCGAGGTCGCTCAGGGCGGTGGCGTGCTCGGCGGCGCGGATCAGTTCCACCACGTCGGGGTGGGAGTGCAGGGCGGCCGCGAGGACCGGGGCGTCGGGGAGCGCCTCGGTTGGGTCGACCGGATCGGCAGCGGCGGTCGGGGGCGAGCCGGGGGCCGCCAGGGCGGCGTCGTCGGGGGTGCCGACGGCGTCGGGACGCCGATACAGGGCGGCGACGACGCGGGCGAGCAGGTCGGCGGGGTCGGGGGAGCCGGCGTGGGCGAGGCCGGCGAGGGCCTGGAGGGCAGGCGCGGTGAGGTTGCGCAGGTGGATCGGGGTGCCGAGCACGCCGGCGGGGACGGCGGCGCGGCGGGAGGCGGCCCACTGCTCCAGGTCGGCGCGGGTCTCCAGGACGACGGCGTCGGCGGGCATGTCCACCCCGAACACGTCGCGGGCGAAGGCGAGCATGCGGGAGGGGTCGCCGCCGTCGCCGAGGGTGGCGGAGGTGGCCGCGGGGCAGACGGGCCCGAGCGGGGAGGCGTCGAAGGCCTGGCGGCGCGGGTCGTCGTCGGGCAGCAGGTCGCGCAGAGCCAGGCCGAGGCGGCGCAGCAGCATGGCCACGTCGGTGCCCTGGGCGCCGTCGTAGGTGTGGAACTCGTCCAGCACCAGGTAGGTGAGAGAGGCGGCGGAGGCCCGCCACAGCTCGCGGTCCTCGGGGCGCAGCAGGAGCTGGTCTAGCATCTTGTAGTTTGTCAGCAGAATGTCCGGCGGGGACTGGCGCAACTGCTGGCGGTCGGTGATGAGGGAGTCGGCGGTGACGCGGCTGTGGTCCTGGGCGGTGTCACCGGTGTAGAGGCCGGCGGTGACGCCTGCCAGGGCCGGGTCGGTGGCGAGCAGGCGGGCGAGGCGGGCGGCCTGGTCGGCGGCCAGGGCGTTCATCGGGTAGAGGATAAGGGCCTTGATGCCGGTGATGCCCTGGGCGCGGGCGCGCAGCACGTGGTCGAGGACGGGGTGGAGGAAGGCCTCGGTCTTGCCGGAGCCGGTGCCGGTGGTGACGATGGTCGGCTCGGGGCGGTGGCCGCCCTTGGTGGTCAGGCGGCGGTAGGCGTCGGCCTGGTGCCGGTAGGGGGCGAGGCCGGGGTCCCAGTCGAGAGCGTCGGAGCGGGCGCTCGCGGGCAGGTAGGGCAGGCGCAGCCGCACGTAGGGGCCCACGAAGATGCCCTGCTCGGGGTCCTGGAGGAAGTCGGCGAGGGCCCGCCGCGGCTCCGCGTCCGTGAGTGCGAAGTTGGTGGAGAGGTAGTCGACGATGGAGCGGCGGATGCGTTCGGCCTGGAGGCTGGGCAGCAGGAGGGACACGGGTCAGCCTCGTGAGCCGTAGGGGCGGGGGAGGGGGCGAAGGGGACTCAGCCCGGCGGTGGGGGTGAGGGTGAGCTTGGCGGTGGGGGTGAGGCGGCGCGCGCCGGGCGGGATGTTAGGACGCGGACGACGGGCCCGGCGGGAGATGCGGCTCACAGGGGCGAGGGTACCGCAGGGGCTGGGGTGGTTCGAGGGAGTTGGCAGAGGCGGGGACCAGCGTTGACGAGCAAGATGTACATTTTGAGCGTTATTGCGCATACTGGGCATCATGACCGAGATCAGTGTCTCCGCCGCGCGCAGCAGGCTCGCCGACGTCATTGATGACGCCCGCGTGCACCATGCACCCGTCTTCCTCACTCGCCGGGGCCGCCGTCTTGCGGCGGTCATCGATGCGGAGGACCTTGAGCGCCTGACCGAGGCCGCGGAGGACCTTGAGGACATCAAGGCGGCCGAAGCGGCTCGCGCGGAGGTCGCCGAGCACGGCACCATTCCCTGGGATGAGGTCAAGGCGGACCTCGGGCTGGCATGACGTACCGGATCGAGTTCAGCCCAGCCGCCGCGCGCCAGCTGCGCAAGCTGGACGGCCGAGCCCGGCTCCGGGTTCAGGCGGTGGTTGAGCTGCTGGCGCAAGAGCCCCGCCCCTCTGGCGCGAAGAAGCTGGTCGGAGGGCGGGGTGAGTGGCGCGTACGCAGCGGGGACTACCGCATCGTCTACGAGGTCCACGATGGTGTGCTGCTGGTTCTGGTCCTTGCCGTCGGGCACCGCCGCGAGGTCTACCGGCGCAGGTAACGAGTAGTCGTGGCCATCATGGCTCGAGAGTTCGCTGTGCGGCTTGCCGCTGCCCCGTGTGCCGGTGGGCGAGGGGCCTGGGGCATGCGGTGTCACAATTGATGACAAACGGGGTCGGCGGCGTTGGCCTCGTCGGACGATTCGGCGGAATCATGCGGGTGCCGTACTGGCTCTTGAAGGCTGTCGGTGGTGTTTGTCATCGATTTTGACACCCTGCCCCTCGGGCGAGGCTCGCGCGCGGACCGGCGTCGGTAGATGGCGCGTGCGATGGCTCATCACCTGGACTGCCTCTACAGTGGTGTCTGGGTTTGAGTTGAACTGTGGCGCCTACGAACTCGGCCATCTCGTAATGCACTCCCAGCACCAGGACGAAGACGTCGAGGCACAGGCGAACGCCTTTGCCGCTGAGTTCCTGATGCCTGAGCATGTCATACGTCCCCAGTTGCGTGCGCTCACCCTCGGTAGGCTTCTTGATCTTAAGCAGGAGTGGGGTGTGTCCATGCAGGCTCTTATGGAGCGGGCGCACGCCCTCGGCGCCGGCAGTGCACAGGAGCGCCAGGACTTCTATAAGCGACTCTCGCGTCGCGGGTGGCGCAAGCAGGAGCCCGGCAGCGACACGTTGCCGCCAGAGACGCCCCGCCTGGCAGCGAGCGTCGGGAAGGCCCTTGCGGACGCCGGGCTCACCGACGCCGAAATCCGCGAGCTCGTCGGCGTCGCACCCGGCAGGCGATCGGCGATGTACTCGGCATGGCCTGCGAATGAGCGAACAAACGGTTCCACGCTGTCCGGCTTCTGCTAGACAGCGTAGGTCGGGTGCCAGCTCTTGGCGCACTTCTCACGCATGAGTACCATGGCAGTACAACAGGCTCACAAGCGGAGGGGAATGGTGGAGCTAGACACGCGTATTCAGGTCCGCACCAACAGCCAGCTCAAGGAGCAGGCCACGAGGACTCTTGACCGAATGGGCATCGACATGCCCACCGCGATCAACATGTTCCTCAGCCAGATCGTCCACGACCAGAGGCTGCCCTTCCAGCCGAGCCTCACCCCTTACGCCGATGCGATCCGCGAGGCCGAGGCGGAACCGGCTATCAAGGTCCGAGACGTCGATGAGTTGATGGACCTCATCGACCGTGCGTGAGCGGGTGGTCGCCGCCGAATGACTATTCCTGTATGCCGTCGACACCGACGGAACTCTAGTCCTGGTTCGAACTGGTAGTCATGGCCAGCATATTTGAGGTGATGGCATATTACGGTGTGCCATTCTCGCCACTAGCAACACTCGGCTCTTCCAGTTCGGGGGTGCGGTGGGCGGGGTCCCTGATGATTGGCGTGTTGGTAAACATCTCCGGTCACGGAGATCTCTGATATCATGACTTGCGCCTCGGCGAGGCTTAGGAGGGTGTCGGCGAGTGTTGCGGGCACGACTCTTCACCCTGGAGGATGACTCCGGTAGACTTGCTGTAGCGCCTCGGAGCTCGCCATTCAGGTTCCTTGTGCCGTAGTTAGTTGGAGTCTCTCGAGAAGGACACTATGTCGCCCGAATCGGACCCTTTCTGCCATGAGGTCATTGAGGATGGTGGGACGCTTGCGCCTGGTCAAGGTGACCACCGCGCGGTCGAGGAGGATGTTCGCGCGGATGTCTCCGGACTGCTGACCGAACCGAATGGCGAACTCTACCGGAACCTCGCTCGGGGTAATGAAGACTACAGGGTTCTGTTTGGAGACGCTTCCCAGGTACTCGCGATCCTGCCCGAGCTGGGAGATGTGGTTGCTTCATTCGTTCCTGAATCTACAGTGGTTGCCAACATTCCGTCGTTTCTCCAAAAGCTGATCGATAGCGGGGAACTCACTTTCCAGGTCGACCGCTCGGGTGATGCTCTCGCGCACCTGGTGGACCGGAGCGGGCGGATGCGCCACGTCCTTCGGCTCGACACGAGGCACCTTACTCCTAAGCTGTCGCAGGCATGGAGCAACCTTCGTGCCAGTGCCGTGCAGCTGGAGGTTGTGACCGGGCTGCGTGGCATCGAGGATGACGTCGCCGCCGTCAGGACGGGGCTCCAGGATGATCGCCTCGCTCTCGTGGACAGTGCCTGGTCGCTTATTGATCAGGCACACGCCGTCTCGGACAGCGAGCGCCGGAAAGACCTGCTTGATATTGCCCTGAGCAAGGCTGACGAGGCGCGCGAAATGCTCGCCCGATCGATCGACTCCGACCTGAAAGGCCTCGCGAGGGACTACGAACTTGGGGCAATGGCGTTCTTGTGGCAGGACGCAGTGATCTTTGTACAGTCGCAGAAGTCGTTGACTGAGAGGAACGCGGAACGTGCCGAACGCGTCGTGCGCTCGGTCGCGGCGATGGAGAGCGCGACCCGGGCGGTTGCCCTGGTGCACATGCATCACGGTGACACCGACGCAGCGAGGATTGCACTCGGTCGATTCCAGGACCTGCTTAGCCAGCGACAGCTTAATAACGACGCCAATGTAACGGCACTCAGCTCGTTCGCCCACGAGGACCAGAAGCCGCTGTACGCGCGGGTTCTCTCGACTCATGCGCGTGCGATCGAGGTCTGTGGCATGGAACCAGATCGCCTGCTCATGCCGCCTCCGGAGGCTATTGAAGGGCGCGCGTCGTTTGACGAGGAGGAGGCAAACGTCACTGTGGCGATGTGCAGCGAGTGCGGCAGGGACATCGAGGTGGGTGCAATCATGTGTGCCTACCATCGGGGGCGGCATCGAGAGAATCTCGCCAAGACCGCAGGTCCACTCCTCTCAGTAGGCGTCGTCGCAATACCGGAAGTGGTGAAGCATTGGCCGAAGGTGCGGAAACTCGCGTTTGCGGCCATCAAATTGATTCGTCGTTAGCCTCCTGCAGTATCGTCAGACGGGTGCGTCTCAGCAGAGCGTCTCAGCGCGCATTGCGCATCATCCAGGGCGGGTGGGGCTCAGCAAAGCGCCGGTATCCGTAGGTGCCGCAAGACTCATCGAAGAGCTCCGCAACGTGTGTTGCCAACCCCATTAATAACCTTCCGGAAACGGGGTTAGGCGATCCAGGTGGCGCGGACTCCGGGAGTGATTTCAAGATTTGTAGGGACGGTGAGAGTGGGGCCATAGACAATGGTCTCCTTGCCGACGTGTTGGACGGCCGCCGTGTGGGCGATGCTGAATCGGGCGCAGCGGGCTGCGTTGTAGAGGTTGGACCAGATGATTTTCTGGTCGTCGTAAGTTAGGAGCCACGGGTAGGTGGCGGTCAGGAGTTTGTCGGCAAGGGCCTGGTGGTCTTCGGTGTTGAAGGCGTGGAGGTAGAGGCTTCCTCCTTGCTCCACGTAGGGCGGGTCAGCGTAGACAAGGACGTCGGTGGCGTGGGGTTCCATGGTGGTGAGGAAGTCGAGGCCGTCGAGCTGGCTGACATGGATGCGGCGCCCGAGCATGGCGACATGCTCGACCCGTTTGATGAGGGCTGGCTTGTTGAAACGGGCGTCGATCTTCCACTTGCCGCTCTGATCGAGACCGCCGATGGGGCGCGCGTCTAGGATGCCAGATCGGTTGGTGCGGTTGAGGTAGAAGGTTGCGAATCCGAGTGTCAGGTCGTCAGCGTCACCGGCCTGGTAGATGGATCTCTGGTGGTGCCATTGGTCGATGGTGACGGGGGTGTTGGTGATGAGCTGGGTAAAGGCATCAGCGCCGTCGGGGGTGGTGATGGTGCGCCAGAAGGCGGCGATGCCGGCGTTGATGTCGTTGATGTGAATGTGGTCGACAGCGCCATCTGTTAAGAGACGCAGAGCTGCGCCTGCGCCGCCGGCGTATGGTTCGGCGTAGGTGGTTGGGGCGGGGACCTGAGCGTGAACCAGGTGCGTGAAGAAGGGAGCCAGGCGGGCTTTGCCGCCTGGGTAGCGTAGGGGGGACAAGTACCTCACGACTCAAGCCTGCCCGCATTGGTTACTAGTGGCCGCTGCGCCTGCTGGTGCGATGCCAAGTTCAGTGTTGATAGCGTTGAGTAGGGGTGTGAACAGCGTATTTGCCCGATCGGCCATCTCGGGCGCGGCGGTGTACTGCCATGAGTGCACGCAGTTGTGGAGATCACGGATGAAGTGTCCGTCAGCGGTGTTGGTGCGTATGGCTGCCCACGTTCCTGCCAACTCTGGGCGTGCGGGGATCTTAGAATCCAGACGGGGGTCGAGGTGACGCAATGCGGCGGCGAGCTTATTGAAGAGTGTATTGCCCTTCGGATTGAGATTCCGGCGGTCGATGAGTGCGTCGGTGGCGAGTTCAACTGCGACGCGCGCCATGATCGAGGCTGTTTCAGGGTTGGTTTTGATTTCGGTGTTTGCGCACTCCTTGAGTATGTCCTTAACTCTCTTGGGCATGTTGGAGCGTCTTACTCCGTAGTAGAGGTGGGTCTCACTCTTGGACGGCTTGGGCTGGCGTACTCGAGAAGTGGTGCCAGAGCCCTGATTCTTCTGCGTAGTGGTCGCGTCTGAAGCAGAGCCACCCGCGGACTCGGCGCCCGCGGAAGAGGGCACGTTGGAGGAGGCTAGTGTTGACTCGAATACTCTTGTGTCCTGAGTTGGGATGGAGATGGTGGGATCGGTCGACGATGGGGCTGCAGGCGTGACATCGGTGTTTCCGATGGTGTCACGCCACACCTCTTCTATTTTATCTTCGGCGGAGTCCCTGCTGTTGAGCGTGCGGGAGGAGATGACGAGAACGTTGGCGACGTTGGACTCGTTCATGTCTTTTGGCTGGTGCGTGAGCATTCCGGTTATGACTGTGCTAATGAACGGCTTGATCTTCTCGGGGTCGACGTTGACGTTGATCTTACCGGGTTGGGCGAACCCTGCGCCGAGAAGCTCTTTGACCTTCCAGGTGTAGACGCGTTCCATAAGAGTGTACTGTTCGCGCCGCGCACGGTCGATGAGGTCGACCAGGGGGCGGTCGTGCTGGTAAGTCTCTTCCAACCAGTACCAGAACTCGTTCCACTCCACAGGGTTGCTGCCGCTGTTGACCTGATCGAGGTAGACCATCTCTGGTCCCCAGGCGGCGGTGCCCTCGCCACTGCCGGCGCCGTGGTGCTTGAGGTGAATCCAGTAGCGAGCGTCAGAGCGGTGCTCAAACTCCACGCAACTGGGCCGAAGGTAGGAGTCTGCGGCACGGACTCCTCGTTTGATGCGCTCGAAGGTTGCGGTCGTCTCTGGATCGGGTGCCTTGCCAGGACTGTCGAGGAGTCGACAGGCGACAAGGCGGCGGTTGCCTTCCAGGACAACGAATTTGCCTTCTTCGCGGACAACCGCCCAAGACTCGGTGGGGTTGAGCCCGTGCTCGGCGATGCTTCTTGCCAAGCCGATGATCTTAGGGCCGAATTCCTCCAGCAGTCTGCCCATGGCCTCAGCCTCGGTGTCTACGGCGGGGCGACCGAGGCGGGGATTCCTTAGGTCGAGGTGGAGACGCTTGATGGAGCGGTTCCTGTACCCGGTTGTGGCCACGGTGCATCGCCTTTCTGAGGTAGTGGTCTGGAGGTGCTTATCGGATAGTAAATTGTGTGTTTTGTTAGGTTGCGTTCACGGCGTTAGTCGGTAACTCGCGGTCCAGCTGTCTGGTGGGCGGTTACCAATCGCCGTAGGTGGATGTTCGGTGTGAGTTTATGTCTCCTATGAGAGGCTCTTGTGGATGTGGCGGAAGTCGAGTTCGCGGTCGCGGGTGCGGAAGGGGAGCTCGTAGACGTAGGTTACGCCGGAGCCGGGGTGGGTGTGGGTGCGCTCGTCCAGCGGCATGTCGGCATCCGACTCGGGGCGCTTGCGCTTATCCCAGGCCTGCCGCACCGGCGTGGGCACCTGCCGACCGTTCGCATCATAGACATAAGCACCCGTACCGCGGCCATGGTCGTAGTCGTAGAGCACCGCGAACTGGGTGCGGTAGATCGTGCACAGGTCCTCGATCGGGACCCCAAGCATCACCGCCACCATCACATCGACCTCAGCCTGCGCGTTGCGCCGGTCCTCCGCACGCCGCAACGGCGTGTCTGGAGTCCAGACCGGCCCTACCGGGCGTTCGTCGTAGCGCTCCAGAATCGGCGAGTCCTCAAGGAACGCCTGGTCCCAGCATGCGGCCCACAAGTCTGTATAGGCCTCGGTCAGACAGTTGAGGCGGAGGGCGCGGAGAACGACCCGTGATGAAAGGGGGGAATTGAGGGGAGGCATAGGGAGTGAGCTGACTGCGCCGCCGCGGATATGGGAGAACCCACGCGAACGCGCATAAAAGTCCGCGAGGATCGAACTGAGCGTTCCGGACACGTGCATGAGTTCACTTGCGTGGGCCGCGGGCAGGCCTGCGGAGAACAGGCCATCCACGTGCGCGGATGAAGGCGGGATCAGCGCAGGAGCCAAGGTACGTTCGCCGGTCAGAGGCACCTGGGTACGCCAGGCGATGCGGTAGTGGTCGCGGGCGGAGGTGGTGCCCCAGTGGGTGTAGAGACGATCGTAGGTGGCGCGGTCGCCGGCAGGCTTGTACTGGGTGACCGGCTGCGCATCCGCCGGCAGGGCCTCGAAGTCGGTCGGAGTCCAATCGAGGAAGTTCTTCATGGATTCGTTCGGCCATTTATACAGGGGCGTAGACACGTACAGGTGCGGTCCCTGCAAGATGGCGTCCTCCCAGAAGGTTCGGCCCCATTCCTTGACGAAGCGGCCCTTCTCAAAGTCTGCTGTCTCGTGCCAGCCGGCGGAGAACTGAAGACCGAGGGAGCCTATGCGCTGGCTGCGTGACAGCGTTTCCAGAGTACGAGCGGCCGCCGAGTTGACCGTGGAGACCATGGGGGCGGAACGCCAGTCGTCGGCCTCGGTCACCGCCTGCCAGGTCCGAAGCATGGCGTCGTCGACCTGCTGGATGCGGGAGGCGTGTGGGCGCAGGTCCCAAGTGCCCGTGTGCGGGTCCTTGAAGCCGGGCTCTTCGCCTGAGCCGTCATGCTTGAGAGAACGTGCGACCGTATCGGGATGGTAGAGCGAAGCGGCATGAAGGAAATGCGGTGCCCGTTCGGTGCTGTAGACATGGACGCCGTAAATCTTCTGGTGCTGAATATCGAACAGCTGAAGCTCGTTGATGAACTGCCAGTGCCTCCGCAGGTGCCGATACGTCGCTGCGCGCAAGTTCTGGGTCTTGGCATCCGTGAAGTGGGTCTCCATATGGATGAGCCCCGAGGTGCCGCTCGACTTCTGGTGTTCCCACACCTGGCACATGAAGGCTCGATACAGATCGGGCTGGCCGCTCAGCAGCGGGTAGACGGTCGAGTCGCTGAGCAACTCGGACTGCACGATCTGTTCGGCGGTGCCGTCGATTACCAGGTTGCGCATGCCCGGGCGTGCCAAAGTTTCCGGGCGGCGCGCCTGCTTCGCGGCCTCCGAGGGCTTCTTCGTCAGGGTCCACCACGGGTCGCTCTCTGATAGAAGCGCGTTCACGTCGGCGGTGGGCCGCACCCACGGCGGGTTGCCCACCTGCAGGTCGAATCCGCCGCGCGCAAACACAGTGGCGAAGTCCAGTTCCCAATGGAAGAAGCCCTGCTCGTCCGCAACCCGCTTGGCCACACGCAGCCACGGCTGCTGCTCAAGCACCGCCTCCACCCTGCGGGCACCGGCGAACTGGAGGTCCCAGGCCTCCGTCTCCTCCAGGCCCTCCCAGGTGGTCGCCTCGGCAAGCGGCACCGCGTTGGCGGGGGCGGCGTCGCCCGCGTAGCCGAGCGTGTGCTCCAGCGTCTCCAGCCACTCCTCCAGGCTCGGCGGCTTGACGTCGGTGGTTAGCGGCCAGTACCACAGTGCGCACCAGGCATCCATTACCAGCCGCAGGCGCCGGTAGGCCGAATCCGGGTTGGCCAGGTAGGTCTCTATCTGCTCCCGCGTCACCGCCGAATCCGCACCCGCCTGGGGCTCGCGGCCCCACAGGTCGATGCGGCGGGAGGCCTCGGCCTCCGCCACCCGCAGGCGCCGCAGCGTCAACTCCCAAAGCACCTCCACGCGCCGCGCCAGCGCCGTCAGCCGCTTGATCTGCTTATTCGGCTTGTCCTTCGGGGCCTTGGTGATGTCCTTGCGCCACTCCTTCAGAGCCTTCAAGCGCCCGGCGTCCACCAGGTTACGCACCTGCTTGGGCACCTCCGTGGCCGAGCCCCAGCCGCTGGCGGGCAGCAGGAAGTGATGCACCCGGCCGGTCATGTCCAGGGCCTGGCCCAGGCGGTGCACGGAGACGGGCGCGGCAGGCTCACCCCGGCCTGCGGGCAGGCCTCCCGGGCCGGCCGGGCTCGACGGGCCATCCGGGCCGACGCCGTCGGCACCCGCCGAACCATCAATGGCCTCGGCCACCTGCCGCAGCGGCTCGGCCACCGGCGTGGTGCTCAACCACTTCCGCTTGCTGCCCAGGGCACTGACCGGATACAGGGCCCGCCTGGCCCCCACCAGCGAATTGCCTCGCCGCAGCCGCAGGCCGAACCACGGCGCCGCCAGCCCCTCCACCATCGTGTCCAGCCACAGGGAAATCTCCGCCAACTCCACCGCCGTGGCGTTCAAGTCCACGCCGTAGACCTGATGCAGCGCCAGGTAGGCCTTCACCCTGGCCAACTCGCGCGGACGCTCCTCCGGGTCCACGCGCCGCCCCAGCTCCCGCTCCCGGCGGGACAGGTACTGCTCGGCCAACTGGCGCACCGCCTCAATCGCGAAGGCGCCCGACCCCAGCGCCGGCTCACACACCGTCAGGTGCAGCACCTCCTCCGCCGTCGTCGTGCGGCCATCCTGATCCAGCAACTCCTCCAGGGCCTGCTGCACCGTGAAACGCGTCAGCACCTCCGGGGTGTAGAAGGACGCCGACCGCTGCCGATCCCGGCCCGAGAGCCGGAACACGAACTCGCCCGGCTCATAGGTGACGTTGCGGCGCTCACCCGTCACCTCATCCTCCACCGTCACGAAGTCCTTCTCATCCAGGCCTTCCATGACATCCTCGGGCACTACCCACGAGCCCTTGGAGGCGTCCCCGCCCGGCGCCACCTCCCACAGGCGCTCGACGGCGAAGGAACCCGTGTAACTCATCAGCCCCTCATAGACGGCGCCCAACTGGTTGATGCCCAACTCCACATAGGAGATGAAGCCCCGGCCCGTCCGGCCGTTCTCCTTAGTCAGCAGCAGGTGCCGCAGCACCCGCAGCAGGGCCGCATTACCCAGGCCCACCTCATCAATCAGCGCCGTCGCCTCCGGGCGGAACAGGTCCGCGCGCATCGGCTGGAACACCAGGCCGTCGAAGGTCTCCTCCTGATCCGGCGTAACCCCCGTGTTCCAACCCGAATCCACTAGCTTGAACAGCAGCTTCAGGGACTGGTAGATGTGCGTGCCCGCCTGCGCCGTCTCCTCATGCAGCTCCCGCAGCGTGAGCTCCCGCAGCCGCTCCAGGCCGTAGCCGGCGTCGTACTCGGCCGCACCTACCGGCAGCACGCCCAGCTCCGGGCTCGCCTCCGCATACAGCAGGAAGATGATCCGGTAGATGTACCTAAGCGACTGCAAGGCCAGTGGCTGCGCCTGCTCCTGGCCCAGCGGCGGCATACCCCGGGCGGCCCGACGCCGCACCACCTCATTGGCGATGATCTCAATGGAGGAGCGCACCCCCTCACGCAGATCCCTCGACACCCCCACCGTGTGGGCCGCCGAATCCGCGAGCGTGCCCGACCACCAGGTCTCGCCCTCCGGAGTCGGCAGCAGGGAGCGAGCGTCCATGCAGGTCAGTGCCCGCTCCACCTCACCGCCCCGCTTGGCGTCATTGCGCTCCACCACCAGCTGCACATTCACCGCCAGCCAGCGGCCCTCCGGCCAACGCTCCTTCTCCGCCACCAGCGCCCAACGACCCGCCAGCACCAGGGCGAAGGCCGGGCCGTGCTCGTCGGTCATCAGCGTGGACAGCGCCCGCGCCACCGAAACCACCGGCTCGGCGCCCTCCAGGGCGGGGGCATCCGGGTCCTCCAAATCCACCGGCTCCCACGGCTCGGACAGCGTCTGGGCATCCTTGACCAGCAGGTCCTCCACCGTGGCCGCGGGGCGGGCCCGCAGCAGCGCCAGCGGTGCCGGGCCCTCATCGCCGACCGGCCGCACCAGCGTCACCGGGCCGCGGTCAACCAGCCGGAACTCGGCGGAGGCGAAACCCAGAATCTCCCGCAGCGCGGCGTCCAGCTCCCCGGCGGCCCGCAGGGCGGCGGCGGTGGGTGTGGCGGCGTCGTCGTCGGGCAGGGCCGCCAACAACTCCTCCAGGTGCGGGCGCGCCGAACGGAAGCGGCTGCGCGGCGTGGACACCGGGGCGGCGCCGTCGGAGGGCTTCTCCAGCTCCTCCCACTCCTTGCGACGCTCCAGCACACGGGCCAGGAAGGACTCCTTCGTGGCGTCGGTGGTGAAGTAGTGCTCACTGATCCAGTCCTCGCCCACCACGAGCGCATCCGACGCCGCCATCAGCGGTCCCCTTCCTTCCCGAAACCACCACTAAAACCACTGCCCAGGCCAGCCCCCGCGCCACCGCCGAGGCCGGTACTCGCGCCACCGCCGAGGCCGGTACTCGCGCCGCTGTCGAAACCATGGGGCACTACCACCAGCAGCGGCCGCACCAGGGTGTGTGCCGGAAGCTGCTGCTCCATCAGCGCATGCTCCGCCGCCACCGTCTGCCGCTGGGAACGCAGCTGCCGGTTCTGGATGAGGCGGCCCGCGTCGTCGTCCCAGGAATCCGCCCGCCGCGCCCAGGCCTCCACCCGGGTGCGCGCCTGCTCCCGGGCCGCCTGCACCGTCAACGTCATCTGCTTCTCGGCCGCATCCACCGCCGGGGCCAGCAGCGCCTCCAACAGTGCCGTATCCGGGGCGCCGCCGGCATTGGTCAGCTCCCGCTCCACACCGACCGCCTTGAACATCTCCGCCGGGGAGGCGTGCACCCGCCCGATCGGCACCGCCTCCGGGTCCCGGCCCGCCTGCAACTGCGCGCGGGCGGCTGCCAAGTCCAGGAACGGGAAGGCGACGGAGACGCTCACCAGGGAGATCGTGCGGCCCGCCAGATTCGTGAGCGTGCCCAGCAGCAGCACCGTGGGCGACTCCACCGCCCCGTGCACCGCGAACACGGAGGAGCGGCCCAGCCGGGCCAGCACCCGGTCGCCCGCCCACTCCAGCACCGGGTGCAGCGGCCCCAGGTAGTGGGCCTCCGGCCAGGAGGAGTCCGAGGAGTCCCGCAGCGCCTGCGCCAGCAGCGCCCTGCCCTTGCGCTGGCTGGTGGCCAGCAGTAGGTGCTCCTGCACGTGCCGGTCCTTCAGATACGACTGCGGCAGCACCGCCAGGCGGGCGCGCAGGCCCGCGGGCGGCACCAGCTCCACCACATGGTCCTCATGCTCCCGCCAGGAGACGCCACCGCCGCCGGTCTGCCCGTGCTCGGCCTCCTCCGGGCGCTCATACAGCTCGGTCAGGGCCTGACGCAGGTAATCCAGCTGGGAGTCGTACAGGGTGGAGGACGGCAGCGGGGCCGCGGGGCGGGCCGACGGCGAGAGCCCGGCGGCCGGGGCGCCGCCGACCGGGGCGGCTTCGGCAGCGGCTGGTGCGGCAGCGGCCGGGGCGCCGTCGTCGGAGGTGTCCGGGGCGTCGTCGGAGCCGGCCTGGGCGGTACCCGTCAGGGAGGCGAACAGGGCCGCCATCGGATCCAGCTCCAGGGCCGCATCCACATCCGGCACCACCGCGTCAATGTCCGCACCCTGCTGCAACGCCTCACGGATCGCCTGCTCCTCCTTCTCCCCGGAGTACAGGCCCATCAGGGAGGCGGCGTCGCCCAGCGCCCGGTGCGCCTGATCCTCCTTCTCCATCAGGCGGGTCAGCACGCGCACATCACCGGAGAAGCGTGCGTCGGAGGGGTCCAGCAGCAGGGTGGTGATCTGCGGGCTGGTCTCCTGCCCATAGCGGTCGATGCGGCCATTGCGCTGCTCGATCCGGATCAGCGACCAGGGGATGTCATAGTGGATCAGCTCATGGCACTGGGCGTGCAGGTTCACTCCCTCCGAGGCGACGTCGCCGGTCACCAGCACGCGCAGCGGCGTATGCGCCTGCCGGAACTCCTCAACGATCTCCTGCTGCTCCACATCCGACAGGCCACCATGCATCACGCGCACCGCGCCGTCGCGCAGGCGCAGGTCCCGCCGAAGATTCTCGGCCAGCCAGTTCAGGGTGGCCACGCGCTCGGCGAATACCACCGCCCGCGCCGTCGAACGAGGGCCGACGCCGATGCGGCGCAGTTCCTTCAGCAGCGCCTGGTACTTGCCGGACTCGGTGTTATTGGCCGCCTCGGCCAGCTGCCGCAGGCGGGCCAGGGCCCGGGACTGCTCGGAGGATTCCAGCGCCTCCTCACTTCCGGCCCGGGCGCGACGCCGCGCCATGCGCTCGTCGATCGTCTGAATCAGCGCCGCCGGGGAGGACAAGAAGGCCTTCGCCAGTGTCCAGGAGAACAGGGCGCTGCCGCTATTGCCCGCGGTGCCCGGGCCGGCAGCGCCCGGGGCGGAGGCGCCGTCGGGCCGGTGCAGCCAGGAGCGGGACAGCTCCCCGGCCACCGCATCCTCCGCCGGGGAGGGCGCTACCAGCCGGTTCACCGGAGTCAGCCGCTCCTTCCAGCGGTCGCCCACGACGTCGCGCACCTCCTCGGAGTGACGGTGGCGGCGGATCACCAGCCGACGCACCGCCTCCTGATCCAGCGAGCCGTCCGCATGGACTGCCGTCGGCTCCAGCAGGCGAATCAGCTCCGCGAAGGACTTCGGGTCCCCGTTGTGAGGCGTGGCGGAGGCCAGGATCAGGGCGTCCGTCTGGCGGGCCAGGATGTCCGCCAGACGGTTGTTGAGCGTGCCCTTGTTAGTGACGTTGTGCGACTCGTCGATGACCACCGCATCCCAGCGCTGCTTACGCAGGTGGTTGAGGTAGCGGTCGGACTTGAGGGTGTCGATGGAGATGATCGCCCGGTGGTAGACGGAGAACGGGTTGCGGGTGGCCGGGATGGTGCGCCGCACCCGCTGAATGCCCACCGAGTCCAGGCGCACGAAGGGCAGGGCGAAGCGCGACCACATCTCATGCTGCATCTGCTCCAGCACGTGCCGGGGCGTGACGATCAGAATCCGGTCCCCGCGGCCGCGGCGCACCAGCTCCGCCAGAATCATGCCGATCTCCAGGGTCTTACCCAGGCCCACCGTGTCCGCCAGCAGAATGCGCGGGCGCAGGTTGGCCGGGTCCAGGGCCTGCCGGACGGCCGTGAGCTGGTAGGGGAGCGGGTCGGCCAGCATGTCGCCCACCACCGACAGCTCCGTGGAGCCTGCCGGCAGCGCCGTCTTGCGCAGCGTCGCCTCCAGCCACAGGCGCGAAAGCCGATGCCGGGTGGAGGTATCCGCCACCACCCGGGTGCGGCGCGGGTCAACGGGCTCGATGCGGTCGATCCCGGCGGAGAACTGGGCGGTGACGTCCTGCACCAGCTCCGACAGCCCCTGCACCGTCACCAGGGTGCCGTCGGAGTTCGTGGAGACCTGGGTGACCAGCCAGTCCTCGTCGCGCACTCGCACCACCGAGCCGGGGGCGACGTCGAGGGACGGCGGGGGAGTGGAGGTGGACGGCGCAGGGGTGGGGGAAGGGGCGGCGCTGGCGGGAGCGGTGACGGGCAAGGAAACGTCGGCGGAAGAAGCGTCCGAGCGGGCGGTGACGGTGGGGGAGACGGTTGCCGCGGAAGGCGCGGGAGTGGAGACCGCGCTCGCTGCGCTTGGGTCGGAGGGGGTGGCCGTGGTCACGGGGATGATCCTAAGAAGCGCCGTCGGCCAGGAGGCCAGGACGGACAACTGTGTTCGAGGTGTGACTCGCCCTTGCCCGCCGGGCCGTACGGCGGGCACAATAGAGGGGAGCCACCCGGCAGCAACCCGGATGACTCCCCGACGCGGTCGGTCCTAGAACCAGCCGCGGAGGGAATCCATCAGGACACTAACGGCCCGGATCAGATGAGCGATAGCGTTAATGAACTCGCTCGTCTTCCGGGCCGTTTCCTGGTCCTTGCGGACTTTGGCGTGTCGGCCTTTCGACTTGGCACACCCCCTCACCTCCTCCCTGACCTCCTTCTTCCCCGGCCATCAGGACGATGCGTGATCCGGGAGAGGGTACCGGAGAAGGCGCCCCCAGGGTGACGGTTTGTTATCCGGCCGGGGAGGGTGTGGGTGGAGCCGGGGGTCTGCTCGCCCGCGTGCTCAGCGGTGACGTCGTCTACTACGCCGGTTCGGGGTTTACTACGCCGGTTAGGTGTTTGTTGAAGGGGTCTGGGCCCTTTAGCGGAGGTCTAACTGGCGTAGTAGAGGCCGAAGGGGCGTACCCAATGATCGGGCTCTGGCCTCCGCGTCATCAACGCCATGCCGAGCGCTGCATCCCACCGTATACGTTCGCGCCCTAGTGCCGCACCCAACCTCAGATGCCGCCGCCAACCGCCGTACTCCACGCACGAGGAGCCGTCCTCGTCGGGAATGCATGGCATGGAGTCATGCCAGGACGGCGCCGATTAGGGTCAAACGCAGTGATCCGTGCCGTCGCGGAGCGTCAGGGCGTGGTCGCGGATGTCGCCATCCGGTGGACGCCCCGGTTCGCGGCCCGGTCTCCTGTGGTTGCACCAGAAGAGTGGTGATCCCCACTGTGTTTCACATATACGTGAAACTGCGTTATCCTGTAACAGCACCTACGAATGGTGTGTGAGGAGAGGGGAGACATCATGTCAGCCGGTACGCTCACCAGGGTCGGCCTCGCGGCGCAGACCGTGCGTGAGGTCCAGGAGATCAAGCCCATAGAAGGAGCCGTACTCGTACTGCGTGACCCTGACGGCCGCGAGGTCGTGTTGACGCAGGGTGTTCAGAAGGCTCTGTTGGCAGCCCTCGCCTCGATCGCCGAGCATGGCGAGGTCACTATCGGACGTGTCCCTGACGAGCTCACCAGCACTGTTGCCGCCGACATGCTCGGTGTCTCGCGTCCTACGCTGCTGAAGTGGAGCCGCGACGGCCTGATTGACTCTTTCAAGGTCGGCTCGCACACTCGCTTCCGCCGGGAGGACGTAGTGCGGCTTCGTGATGAGCGTGAGCGCGAGCGTCGCCGTGCCTTCGAGGCACTGCGAGCCCTGGACGCGGAAGGGGACTTCGAGCACTTCGAAGACTGACTGCGACAACAACCACGGAAACCTGTGAGCGGGGCTGCGTCTTGCCGTACTCTGCGTCTATGACGCAGCGGGTGCTCGTGGATGCCAACGTACTGTTTCAGAAAACAACCATGGACTGGTTGTTCCTGCTGCGTCTTCATAATCAGGGCATGTTCCAGATCTATGCCACTGAGGATATCTTGGCCGAGGTCATTGCAAATATGCGTGAGAAGAAGCCGAGGATGCCCGGACATGTCACCCGCCGTCGCGCTGAACTCATTCGGAAGAGCCTAGATGAGGTGATTCCCGACTATCCCGGCAATGTGCCGTTCAGCGGCGCTGATCCGAAGGACTATCATGTTCACGCGGCGGCGGTGTTCGGTCAGGCGGATTTTCTGCTCACACATAATGATTCCAGAGACTTTACCGATAATCCCGACGGTGAGAGCTACTCGGTCATCGCCCCCGATGAGTTCTTCCTATTGATCGCAAACTCTGCCCCGAACTGTATGATGCCCATCGTTCGGAAGCAAATGGAGTACTGGATGGACAGGCCGGGGTATCGGCAGTTGGATGATGCGTTGATGCGGTCCGGGTGTCCTGGGTTTGCGCAGTGCGTCCGTGAGGTGCTCCAGCAGATCGCATTGCTATAGTAACTCTTCGCGTTTGAGGGTGTGGGTGGAGCCGGGAGTTGGCTCGCCCGCGTGCTTAGCGCTGACGTCGTCTACTACGCCGCCCCACCTCGGATGCTCGCACCGCCAACCTCCATGTCCCCACGAATAGGCGGTTCGTCGTCGGGCATACATGGAGTCGTGTCCAGGGTGACGGCGATCAATGTCAGTACGCACACTCTTACGCCGAGAGGGCGAAGCGCGGCTTCGTGATGAGCGTGAGCGCGAGCGTCGCCGTGCCTCCGGTGAACCGCGAGCCCTGGATGTTGAGGCAACACTCAACATCGACCGACCAGTGGTGCTCAACTCAGAGGGGCCGGCGTGATGGCCTCCCCGAGGCGTCTATTGTCGAGCGACTGCAGGTATGGTCAAGAGTATGCCTAGCGGGCATACTATGAGCATGAATAGGATGACTACGATCAAAGTCGAGAGCAGCACCCGTGATGCGGTCCGCGCCCTCGCTGAGCGTCAGGGCGTCACCATGGATGTCGCCATCCGGCAGATGGTCAAGGCTGCGGAGCGTGAGCTACGTTTCGCCGACCTCAAGGCTGCCATGGAAGCAAACCCTCCGGATGAGGCTTACTTTGCCGAACTCGCTGACTGGGAGTCGGACGCTTGGAACTGACTCCGCATCCGTCAACCGGCGAACTGTGGTGGGCTGCGCCGGACCCGGTGGTTGGGCGTGAGCAGTCTGGGCGACGTCCTGTTCTCGTGATCTCTAACGCCCGCTACCATCAGGCCGTAACGACGTTGGCGGTAACTGTCCCGGTAACCTCCGTCGACCGACGCTGGCCGAACCATGTGCGGATCCCCCGCGGTGCGGGTCTGCCCCAGGACTCCTTCGCCATGACCGAACAGGTCCGCACGATCTCCCGGAGGAGACTGGTCGAGCGTATCGGTGTTGTTGGTGACGATGTCCTGGGGCAGGTGCTTGGCTGGGTGAGAGACTGGATCGCCTAGCGTGTCCAGCCAGGGGTGGACTGGACGGACCGGATGAGCGACGGAACTGCCCTCGTTTCGAGACGCGAAGGCGGGTTAGCGGGATTCGGCGGGCGCTAACGTTCCCGCTGACACGTAGCTCAAGCGCGAGAGGGGATCCAAGTGGACACGAGTGGGGCCGGGAGTCCATCACGGGCTTCACAGGAGTCGAGTGAACCCCTTGTGCAGACGGCCGCGGGGGTGACGCCGTCGCCGGCGGAAACAGGAGCGGAAGCGCCGGCGCCGAATGCCGCCACCGAACTTACGCTGCTGGAGGCCGCCCCCGGCGTAGCCGTGTTACTCGCCGACACGGTGCCGGACGGCTGGGAGATCGAGCCCTTCAACCTGGGGGAGCGAGCCAACACCGAGATCACCAATGCCGTCAGCAACGCCGCCGGTGCACTCAACCTCGTCGCACAAGGGGCGCAGGGGCTCGTCTCCGCCCAGGGGCTGGTGCGACTTGCGCCGGAGACTCTGCACAACCTGCGCACCATGAACACCATTGTTAAAGGCGGCTACAACCTCGGCGTCCTGACCCAAGGCGGTAAATTCGCGGCCCAGGTTCGCTGGGTCCCCGCCACCGGAGTTCAGGCCGCCACGGTGGCCGCGAGTGCCGGTCCGGCCTTCGCCCTGATGGCCATCAGTGCGCAGCTGACCTCACTGTCCAAACGGGTCGACCAGAACCTAGAACTGACTCGCGACGTCCTCCAGAGCCTGCTGCAGGACCACTGGAACGCCCTCAGTGGCATGTATGACACCGTCGTCGGCGCCATTGATGCGGCACGCACGATCGGGGCCGTCACGTCACGGGTATTTGAACCAATCGCGCACCTTGAGGCCGATCTTCGCGCCGAGTACAAGCACTTCGACCGCCGCCTGCAAAGTCACCTAAAGGCGCTGGGCGGGACCGCTGTCGAGCGGCGCGACTACCTGCGGGACCATGCCCAGGAGGTCGCCGCAGACGTCCAAGGACTCGTCATGTCCGCCAACGCCCACTACGGGTACCAGTTGCTCCGAGCAGCCGAGATCGCCTCAGACAGTGAGCGCAGCGAGCAGGACGAGCAGCTCATGCGGTACCGAGCCGAACGGATACCGGCCGAGCGGGCCGAAACCATGGCAAGGATCGCCCAGGTGCTCGGCCGACTCGACGCGTACTGTCACCTGGCCGAGCTCCTGGACGGGCGCGGCGTCGACCTCGGGCGTGCCGGTGCCAGAATCGGTGACCTGGCGGGGCAGGTCTCCGGACGTGTCCCGGCGCTGCGCCGGGCGCGGCGGGACGCGAGCACCGAGCAGGTCGTCGCGGCCATGACCCAGTACGTGGCGGCACCGTGCGTCGGCGCCTATGACGCCCCCGCGCCACTGGAGCCGAACCTCGAAGTGGTTGAGGATGACGACGCCGCGGCGCACGCGCTCGACATTCTCAGATGGGCGCTGCCCAATGGCGGGCCCCTACTCGTCCTAGCCGAATTCGGCCGCGCCTGGGCGGGAGACAACAACCTTAAGGGCGGATACCTGGGGGTGACGCCCACGCGGTTCTTCCTCGCCTCACGTTCCACGCTCACCAAAGACGGACTGATCGACGACGACTTCCCGCTGGCGGACGTGCGCTACGTCCGGTTCCGGCAGGGTGAGGACAGGGCGCGGCTAGACATCATCACGAAGGATGAGAACCTCGCAGCGCACTTCGCCGACCGGGCGGCCTCGGGCGAGCAGGGCGAGCGACTGCGGCGCGTTGCGGATGTGCTGATGACGGCCGCGAACCTGCCCGCGGAGGAGAGGCGCTCCGACCCGCTGCTGGAGGCGGCCGCGGCTCTCCCGTAATAGCGCCCGATCCGTCGCCTGGTACGTACGCAGCACCTCTGGCGGGAATGAGGCGCTCCCCGGGTTACGGCGGGCGCAGGCGTCCACTCCTAGGACGGGTGAGGCGGTACCAGGGCTGGCGAACGGGAGCGGCGGGGCTCCAGACGCGTTCCGGCACTACGCCTGACGTCGGATCCCGCGAGCACCGGGTAATCGCCGCTCCCATGATCCGGTACGTGGCGGGGCATGGCTCAGCATCCATCGGTGTGTGATGCCCGATGGCGAGCCTCCACTCGCCCGCAATCACCTGCGGCTCAGGAGCGAGGCGCCGATGAGGGACACGTCGTCGCCGAGTCGCGCCGGTACGACGGTGCACGCGTCGGAGGACGGGGAGAGGGCGGCGGTCCGGATGGCCCGGGACGCGGCCCCCAGCCACTCCTCATGGTGGGCCGCCACGGACCCGCCGACGACGATCAGTCGGGGGTTGAACACGTTGACGAGGTCGACGCAGGCGGAGCTCAGGGCGCGACGTGCGTCGTCGAGGGCGCGGAGTGCGGCGTGGTCGCCGAGTTCCGCGAAGTGGCTGATGTCGGCCCCCGTGACTTCTCGGCCGGCGGCGAGATGCTCCTGCAGCGGGCCGGCTACATCGGCGGCGAACTCGGCGGCGCGCCGGGCGAGGGCGGGCCCGGAGGCGTAGGCCTCCAGGCACCCCTTCCGCCCGCAGCCACATCGCGGTCCCGCTGGGTCCAGGCTCATGTGCCCGAGCTCGCCCGCGGTCCCGGTGCTTCCGTAGAGGAGTCGGCCATCGACCACGGCGGCTCCTCCGACTCCGGTGGACAGGGTGAGGTAGATGAAGTCCGAGACGTGCTGGGCCGCCCCGCGCGCGTTTTCTGCGAGCGCGGCGGCATTGGTGTCCTTGTCGACCGCGATGGGCAGCCCGGTCGCTTCGTGCAGGCGTGCACCGAGTTCCAGTCCGGCGAAGTTCGAGTCCGTGTTCGGCGGGGTGAACAGGGTGCCGGTGCGCGGGTCGACCGGTCCGGTGACGCTGACGCCGATGCGCCTTACGGGAGCGTATTCAAGCAGGGCTCCCGCACCCTCGAGGGCGCGCACGCACGTGGTGACGACGGACGACGGGTCGGGCCCTCCGGGCGTCTTACGCCGTGCTCGCGTCAGGATCTGGCCTCGGCGACTTACTCGCGCACCGCGGATCCAGGTGCCGCCGATGTCGAGGACGCCGACGTCCCGAGCGCTGAACGCCGCGATCTGATGCTTGTTGACAAGAGGGCTGGCACTGTCCATACTTGATTATAACATTATAATCTTTCGATCCGTGAGGGGGTGTCGGATTTGGCGAAGGGAAGTGCCGACGCGAAGACCGCGCAGGAGTGGAGTCGTATAGGTGGGCCTCTGGTACAAGGGGCATCGCCCCTTTACCATCAGGTCTACCGTGCGCTGCGTACCCGGCTGGAGTCGGGGGAGCTCTCGGCCGGAGATCGGCTCCCAACGGAGAAGGAGCTCGCGAGTTCCTTCGGCTGCTCCCTGGTGACCATCAGGCGGGCCCTGGATGAACTGGTTCGGGAGGGGGCGATCACCAGGACCCGCGGCAAGGGCACCTTCGTCTCCGCCCGGAGAATTGACCGCGAGCTCAACCAACTGACGTCATTCACCGACGAGATGTCGCTCATGGGCCTGTCCCAGGAGACCAAGCTCCTGGGCGGTGAGATCACCGAAGCCATCGCCTCGACCGCCGACAGGCTCGGAATCGCCGAAGGCGCGCCGGTCTACGCCATCGAACGCCTACGCGTGGCCGACGATGAACCGCTCCTCATTGAGCACGTCTTCCTTCCTGCGCACATGTTCCCGGGCCTGCTGTCGGTGGATTTCGGGACCACCTCGCTGTACTCCTACCTCTATGAGCAGTTCGGGGTGGAGCTGGTCCGCGGACATCAGACCGTCGAACCCGCTCTGCCCTCGGCTCGTGAGGCCCGACTCCTAGAGCAGGACCGCAGTCAGCCCGTCCTCCTGCTGCGCCTCACCTCCTACTCGTCAGACGGAAGACCCATCGAATACTGCCGAACAGTGGTCAAAGGATCTCGCGCCAGGTACCACCTGGAAGTCTCCCGCCCGCGCTCTCTCTAACCCGATCCGAGATTGATTCGCAAAGGAGCGAACAATGAACACAGGGAAAACACGTCAGCCATTGAAGGCCGCCGCCCTCGTCGCCGGCGCCCTCGCGCTGTCCGGACTCGTCGGGGCCTGCTCGGCGAACGACGGCGCGAACAGCGACGCAATCGTCGTCTGGGACTATTACGGCTCCTCATCTCCGGTCAAGCCCGCCCTCGACCTGTTCGAGGAGAGCCACCCCGACGTCACCATCGACTACCAGGAGTACGACTACGACACCTTCCAGAACAAGCTGGCGGTCGCCGTGTCTTCCGGTGCGGCGCCCGATCTCGCGACCATCGACATGGTGTGGACACCCGTCTACGCCGCACAGGGCGTGCTCTCCGACATATCGGAGATCTCCCAGGGGGAGCTCAACGGAGAACCCATCGAGAGTCAGTACTCCAAGGGTGCGCTAGAGGCGATGGAGTATGACGGGCGCACGATCGTCCTGCCCTACGACTTCGATGCCTATGCCCTCTACTACCGCAAGGACATCCTCGAGCAGAAGGGCCTCGACGTGCCCACGACGCATGAGGAGCTGCTCAACGTCGTCGAAGAGATGTCCGAGGATACCGACGGCGACGGAAAGGTGGACAAGTACGCCTTCCAATTGCGACCCGACACCTTCGAATTCAGCCAGTTCCTCTTCCAGGAGGGAGGAAGCCTGGTCACCGAGGACGGTACGAAGTCGGCCTTCGCATCGCCCGAGGGAGTAGATGCGCTGGAGTACATGGGACGACTCATGGATGCCGGCTCGGTCTATTGGGGGCCGGACGAGGGCGATTCGGGCGGTCTGGCCGGCATCGCCGACGAGCGCATCGGCATGTTCCTCAACGGCCCCTATATGATGGGAATCCTCAAGGACGGTGTCCCCGAGCAATCCGGGAAGTGGGCGGTCGCCGATGCGCCCTTCTCGAAGGAGCCGGGCAGCTACCTCGGCGGGACAGGACTAGTCATCCCCACCGGCGCGAAGAACCCCGCGGGTGGATGGGAGCTCGCGCAGTTCCTTCTCCAACCCGCCCAGCAGGAGCTCGTCTACACGAAGGCGGGCGCGGCTCCCGCCACTCTGGAGGCCCTCGAACTGCCCGCACTCACGCAGGCGGACCCCTTCTTCGACGGGCAGGTCCCCTTCCCCGTCTTCGAGAAGGCCCTCGAGTCCGCCCAGCCCTTCCCCTACGTGGCCGGATGGAGCGATATCGATCAGGCGATCACCGACGGGGTGGTCGAAACCCTTGTCCAAGGAACCTCGCCGGAGGTGTCACTCCGAAAAGCGGCGGCGACGGCCGACGAGGCGCTTCAGAAGTAGGTGACGGCGCAATGAGCGCAAATCTGATCCCTTCACTGAGCGGCAGGGGGAGAAGGCGCCGAGAGGGCGGGCGCACGGGAGTGCGCGCCGGCGGATCACGGTTCACGTCGGGCCAGGCCAAGGCGGGCCTGCTCCTGGTCGCCCCGGCGATGCTCATCACCACGGTGTTCTTCTTCATCCCGATGCTTCTCTCCCTGTGGTGGAGTTTCACCAGATACAACGGTATTGCCCCGCCGCAGTTCGTCGGCGTCGACAACTATGTCGACCTCGTCACCGACCCCCTCTTCCTGAAGTCGGGGATCAACACGGGACTATTCGCCCTGGCGACCATGACCACCGGCCCTCTCCTGGGCCTGCTTTCCGCACTCCTGCTGAATCAGGCGCGGGTGCTGCAATCCCTGTTCAGGTCCGCGTTCTTCCTGCCGGTGACCATGTCGCTGGTCGTCGTCGCATCCATGTGGAAGATGCTGCTCAACGAACACGGGGTCATCAACCAGATGCTGGAACTGGTCGGCCTCAACGGCGTGTCCTGGCTGAACAACACGAAGACCGCGCTGATCGCCGTCGCGGTGACCAGTGTCTGGCAGGGATTCGGCTTCGAAACGGTCGTCTTCCTGGCCGCCCTGCAATCCGTGCCCCACGAGCTCTACGAGGCCGCTGCCGTCGACGGCGCGGGCCCCTGGAGACGCTTCTGGGCGGTTACCCTTCCCGCGCTGCGCCCGACGATGCTGTTCGTCTTCATCGTCGGCATCATCGGCGCCTTCCAGGTGTTCGACCAGGTCTTCGTCATGACTCAGGGGGGTCCGGTGTCGGCGACGACGACCGTCGTCTACTTCGTCGTCAAGCGCTTCGAGGAGCTCGACCTCGGGCACGCCTCCGCCGCGGCGTATCTCCTTGCCATGTTCCTGGCACTCGCCTCCGCTGTCCAAATGCTCCTCGAGAGGAGGGACGAGCAATGAAGGACGTACGCGTAGCGCAACCGAGCATGCGGCGTAGAAGGGCCGCGTCTACGACGGCGATTTACGCACTCCTCGTCGTCTCGACAATCGTCATGGTCGCTCCGTGGCTATGGACCCTGTCTACCTCCTTCAAGCGTTCCCAAGACGTATTCTCGCCGGACTCGGGGATCATCCCCTCGCCCTTCTCGTTGCACGCCTACGAGCGGATCTTCACGGAGACCTCCTTCGGCACCTATGCGATGAACTCGGTCATCGTCACCGTGTGCGTGGTCGCACTCAACATCCTCTTCGACTCGTGCGCGGCATACGCCTTCGCCAAACTGAGGTTCCCCGGGCGCAACGTCCTGTTTTGGCTGCTGATGGTGACGATGATGATTCCCATGCAGGTCAACCTCATCCCCCTGTATCGGATGATGGTGTGGGCGAACCGGTATTTCTCATGGTTCGGCGTAGACACGCTTGCGGGCATCATCGCCCCGGGAATCGTCCAGGTGTTCGGGATCTTCCTCATGCGACAGTTCTTCCTGTCGATCCCGGACTCGATGCTGGAAGCGGCCCGCCTGGACGGCGCCTCCGAACTCCAAATCCTGCGCAGAATCGTCCTGCCGATCGCCGCTCCGGGGCTGGCGACCCTGACGATATTCACCTTCCTCGATACATGGAACGACTTTCTGTGGCCGCTGATCGTGTCTAGTTCGGAGTCCACCAGAACCCTGCCCGTCGGACTGGCGCTCCTCGCGCGCAAGAACTCCGTCGACTGGCCCGGGACCATGGCGGGCGCGGTTGTCACAGCCGTCCCGATGGTCATCATCTTCCTCCTGGCGCAGCGCCAGTTCATTGACGGCCTGACGGCCGGCTCCACCAAGGAATAACCGATAAAGGAACAAGAATGCACTCGACATATGAGTCCGCCGAACCCATTGAACGCGACGTCTTCCTAAGCGAGATCTGCGAGAGCGGGGACGCCCTGCGCAGGACGGCCGATGAACTGCGCGCCCAGAAACACGCGCTCAACGAGGTCAGACGCCGCCTGTCCGGGCGTCGTCTGATTCTGACGGGCATGGGCACTTCCGGGGACGCGGTCACGGGTCTGGCGTCCGTTCTCGGTCGATCCGGACGCGAAAGCACCGTCATCAACACCGCCGAGCTTCTGCACTTCCGTCTCGCGTCGCTCACGGACCGGCACGGAGTGATAATCGTCAGCCAGTCCGGTCACAGCGTGGAGGCGGTCAAACTCATGAGTGTTTTGACCAGGGAAAGAGGCATTCCAGTCGTCGTCGTCACGAACATGGCGGGCAATCCGCTCACCGACGCCGCCGACGTCGCAATCACGCTGGGCGCCGGAGTCGAGGTCGGTCCTTCGTCGAAGACCTATGTCTCGACCATGTTCGTCATGCAGGTACTCGCCGAGCTCCTCGCCCTGGACGACGCGGTCGAATCGATCCTCACGCGGGCGGACCGCAGGGCCGACGCCGCCGCGAACGTCCTGGCGGCCTGGATAGACGATGCCGAGGGCGTGGGCGCGCGGCTCGCCGACTGGATGGAACAGGTGGATTCCCTCATCATCGTCGGTCGCGGCGCGGGAGTCGCGGCGGCAGAGGTCAATGCTCTCGTTCTCAAGGAATCGGCGCATGTCTCCGCCCAATCGATGGACTCGGCCGAGTTTCGTCACGGTCCACTCGAATTGGCCGCCCCCGGACTCGGAGTGGTGCTCATGTGCGTCGAGCCGTCGGTCTCCGATCTCGATGCCCGGCTCCGCAACGAACTGCTGAGTAGAGGAGCATCGACCATGACTATCGGTGTCGATGCCTGCCGGGCCGGTGACCTGCCGATCGACTATGTCCTGCCCGACAGCGAGCCGCTGATAGATGCGGGACTCGTCGCCCTGCCGCTGCTCCTCGCCGCGTGGGCGGAGGCATCCCGTAAAAGCGAGACCCCCGGAGTGTTCAGCGTCGGAGCGAAGGTGACGACATGCGAGTGAATCCGTTGAACGACGGCCCGGGGCGCTTCCGCATGGGGCCACACTTCATATATGACCAGGGCCGGGCGGTCGTGCCGGTCGGCGTTCACTACGTCCCGCGCTCGGGGCCGGATTGGCCGTGGCGCACGGGGTCCGGGGAATTCGCCCGAGCTTTCCGCGACATCGCGGCTCACGGACTGGACACGGTCAGGATCGACCTGCTGTGGGCGGCCCTCGAACCGCGTGAGGGCGTGCTCGACGAGGAGCACCTGAAGACCCTCGACCGGATCCTCGACGCGGCGGCCGCTAACGGACTGACACTTCACCCGACGCTCTTTGTGGGCGGCGAAGTCGGCGACGCCTACTGGGACCTTCCCTGGGCGAGCGGAATCAACCCCCATTCGGATCGGCATCTGCTTGACGCGCAGTGCGCGCACGCCGCCCATCTCGCCGAGCGCTGGTCCGGTCGCCGCGAACTCATCGCTTGGGACCTCACCGATGAACCGCCCTTCTGGATCTATGGGGACTCCACCTCGGATGAGGACGCGCGCCTATGGACCCATCGCCTGGCCGAATCGTTGCGCTTGAACGACCCGAACCACCTGATCACCGTGGGAACCGCCTCCCAGGAGGTCGACGGCGGGCCATTCCGCTGCGACGTCGTGGCCGACGAACTCGACTTCTGCTGTGTGCACCCCTACCCGATCTATTCGCCGGAGCTCTACGCCGATCGGCTGGAATCGCGTCGCATGACGCATGCGGCGGCATTCGAGACCGCATTGGCGCGCGGCGCCGGCAAATCCGTGATGATCCACGAATTCGGTGCTTCGTCGACCCAGCACGCCCCCGATGTCATTGCGCACTACGACCATCTGTCGTGCTGGTCAGGTTTTGGGGCGGGCGCCATCGGCTTCTACGCCTGGTGCTGGATCGACGCCGAGGCCGACGCCTATGGGCGCGCACCGTATGTGCGGATGCCACACGAGACCCAGTTCGGACTCGTCGACGCCGACAACGTCCCGCGCCCGCGGCTGACATCCCTGTCCGACCTGCGCGCCTGCCTGGCGGGTTTCGACCTCGAGCGCTGCGCCTCGGACGGCCCCCGAGCCCTGGCCTCGATACCGGTGCCGCGCGAGTACGCCCACCCCTACGCGCAGGAGAACTACGGACTCGACGATGCGCCGGCGGGACCCTACGTCCCATCCGAACAGTCCTGGGACTCCACCCGCGACGTCAAACCCCTCATCCGCGGCCTTCTCAACGCCTTCGTCTACTCCGAGCGGGCGGGGATGCCCGTCCAGTTCCCCCGGGAGACCCTCGACGACGCCTGGCCGACGACGCCTGTAACCGTGCTGCCCGCGCCGCTAACGTCGACGACGAACTCCCTGCTGCACGTGCGTACCTCCTTCTGGCAGGGTGCGTCGAACTACGTGGCTGACGGGGGAGTTCTCTACCTGTCGCTGTCCGCGGAGAGCGCGATCCCCGAGCTGCACCGGTTCGCCGGTGTGCGTATCAAGGACCGGGCTCCGGTCGATGAGGATCTGAGGCTCACTGTCGTTCGGCCCTTCGGCGGCTTCGCAGTAGGCGATGAGCTCTCCCTTCCCGGAGGCAGTGCCGACCTGCATGGACGCGGGGTGGAACTGGAGGCGGAGGGCGCCGAGGTCCTGGCGCGCACGGCGGCTGGTGCCCCGGCGCTGACGCTATTCACCCGTGGGGATGGCGCCGTGGTCGTCAGCGCGTATCCGCTCGAGCTCATGGCCGCGGCCACTCCGGACGCCCACGACGACGACCGCGTCTGGCGCCTGTACCGCTTCGTCCGCGAGCTGTCGGGATGTCGCCTGCCGGTGGACTTGGACGACGGCGAGTTGACCAGGGGAGTACTCACCGGTAACGGGGGAGGCATGCTGGTGGCCACCAACCACGGGGCAACCGCCGTTGAGGTGCCCGTCCAGGTTCACGCCTCTTCCACGGTCCAGAGCGCGTCTCTGTGCGTCTGCTCGCCCGAGCGTGTGGCCCGGCCCGATTTCTCGCAGGACATCCGCGAAGGCGCGATGGTGACGGTGCCCGCTTTCGGTACGCGCATCATCACGTGGGATGCCCCGCCGGTCGACTCCTGAACTAGCGGTCTCGGCCGCGTTCCGACGACGGTGTTAATGGTCTTCATGCCTGTTAGCGTCGCCGTTGGTCTCGGCAGGGTGTCGATTTCCGTCTATTCGTGCAGGCCCCGGCAGACGGTTACCTACGATCGCCCCATCCCATCGGCGCCCAGGAGCACGCATGATCACCGAGCTCGCGATCCCACAAGACCTCTTCGCCCTCACCATGCGCTTGGATGCACCGCTCTTCCAGCGCCCATACGTGTGGAACCAGGAGGACCAGTGGGCGCCCCTGTGGGAGGACATTCGCACCCTCGCCGAGGCCTGGCTTGACCCACACGCGCCCGGCCCAGGTAACGCACGACGCCCGGCGGAGCCCCACTTCCTTGGCGCCGTCGTTCTCCAGGACCGTAATACCTTACTGACCGGAGAGGTCCTCGCCATCTGGCCGACGCCCGCCGGGCACGTTCACCGCGCCCCGCGCCGTGCGCTAAGCGTCAACAATGCGACGATGAAGGACCTCCTGGACGCGGGCCTGCTGGCGGTCGGGGATGAGCTGGTCGGTGTTGGAAGAGACGGGGAAACGCGTGGCGGCGTTGACGCAGCCGGGAGACTGGTGTTCGAAGGCGTAACTTATGCGGCTCCGTCGACGCCGGCGTCTCAGGTGCGAGGCACCAGCACGAACGGCTGGACTTTCTGGCGCTTGGGGAGCCTTGACGGCCCCACTCTGGATGAGCTGCGAGCGCGTCTGCTCGCGTCGCACGAATGAGCCGGGTGAGCCTCGGCGGCCAAAAGTGTCCATCCGTAGCGGCTTTGGCGCGGCGGTCTAATTTCGATGCCGGGACAAACCGCCTCTGACCTGGGCATACGTGACGTCCCATGAGGGCTACGACTGTGCTCTTGAGGTCAAAGCCGCGACGGATGGTCACTTTCGGGGCGGGTGAGCAGGACTCCGGAGGCTTCCCGGCTGCTCGCATCGCTGCGATGAGCGCATCGGGCCCCACCCATCGCCTCAACCGGGGGAGAAGGCAGTTACACCCGTGGCGATGTTGCAGTTGCTGCCGATCACTGCGGCCGGATTGATGATGATCCGGCCGCGGTGTCCGATGTAGAAACCGGGGCCGATCCTGGTCGACCAAGGAATTTGGATGAATGTCGTCGCCGACAGATGGCTGAGAGCCGCTCGGTAAGCCTTCTGCATCAGCGGCGAGCTGGCGTTCTGCGCATGACGGAAGGTCCACAGGTAGCTCAGCACCTTGCGCTCGCCGAGGCTTGCCGGTTCTACCTGCGGCCGCGTGGGGTAGCGCGGCTCGCCCGCCTGGCGACACGCGCGTGCGCGTCAGAAAAAGTGTGAGCTGCGCCACCCACAAGAAGTGGGGTTGCGCAGAGCGGCGGTCGCGCCGGATGGCGCCACCGTTGCGGGTATGGTGCGGGTTGTGACCACAACATGTTGTGGTTGCTGGCCGGTTACGCTCCTAGATGATGTGTTACACCGGTGTCGTTTGTGGGGGTGTCTTGGAGTAGGTGTGGGGGTGTCTTGGAGTAGGGTCGAGGGTGTCGGCGGCGCCGACGGGGGCCTGGTGGCCCCGTCTGCACCGCCCGTTCAAGGAAGACCGCACGCTCAGCACTGGAGGCCCCTCGTGTCCGACAGCACTCAGACCCCGTCCGCCGCTCACCTGGCCGCCGCGCACCCCGAGCTCGTGGCCCGAGGTTCTGCCGACTCCGCTGTCGCCCACGGCTCGCGGCCCCAGATCGACGCTGTCTCCACCATCACCGAGTACCTGGACCGCTCCGACTGGCGCGTGAACGCCAATGCCAACCAGGGCTACTCCCTGGGCGGCATGATCCTGAACACCTCCGGCAAGGTCATCGCCAACTACTGGCTCAGCCAGATCTACCCGCAGGCCGCCGGCGACGCCCACCGCAACGGTGACATCCACATTCACGACCTGGACATGTTTGCCGGCTACTGCGCCGGCTGGTCGCTGAAGAACCTGCTCCAGCAGGGCTTCAACGGCGTCCCCGGCAAGATCGCCTCCGGCCCCGCCAAGCACTTCTCCTCCGCCGTCGGCCAGATCGTCAACTTCCTCGGCACCCTGCAGAACGAGTGGGCCGGCGCGCAGGCCTTCTCCTCCTTCGACACCTACATGGCCCCCTTCGTCCGCCTGGACAACATGAGCTACGACGAGGTCCTCCAGTGCATGCAGGAGCTCATCTTCAACCTCAACGTCCCCTCCCGCTGGGGCACCCAGACGCCCTTCACCAACCTTACCTTCGACTGGACCTGCCCCGCGGATCTGGCCGACGAGCACCCGCTGATCGGCGACGAGCTGTGCGACTTCACCTACGGCGACCTCGCCGAGGAGATGGGCATGATCAACCGCGCCTTCATGGAGGTCATGACCACCGGTGACGCAGACGGCCGCGTCTTCACCTTCCCGATCCCCACCTACAACATCACCAAGGACTTCGACTGGGACAGCCCCAACGCCGACCGGCTGTTCACCATGACCGCGAAGTACGGCCTGCCCTACTTCCAGAACTTCATCAACTCCGAGCTCGACCCCGGCATGATCCGCTCCATGTGCTGCCGCCTGCAGCTCGACCTGCGCGAGCTGCTCAAGCGCGGCAACGGCCTGTTCGGCTCGGCCGAGCAGACCGGCTCCGTCGGCGTCGTCACCGTGAACATGGCCCGCCTGGGCTACCTGCACGCCGGCGACGAGGAGGGGCTGGTGAAGGCGCTGGACCGCCTCATCGACATCGCCTCCGAGACGCTGGAGCTCAAGCGCACCGTCATCCAGCACCACATCGACACCGGCCTGTTCCCCTTCACCAAGCGCTGGCTCGGCACGCTGGACAACCACTTCTCCACTATCGGCGTCAACGGCATGAACGAGATGGTTCGCAACTTCACGCACGACGCCTACGACCTGACCGACCCGCGCGGTCACGCCATGTGCGTGCGCATCCTCGACCACGTCCGCGGGCGCATGGTCGAGATCCAGGAGGCCACCGGCCACCTGTACAACCTGGAGGCCACCCCCGCCGAGGGCACCACCTACCGGTTCGCCAAGGAGGACCGCAAGCGCTACCCCGACATCCTCCAGGCCGGCACCGACTCCAACCCGTACTACACCAACTCCTCCCAGCTGCCCGTCGGCTACACCGACGACCCCTTCGAGGCGCAGGAGATGCAGGAGGAGCTGCAGACCAAGTACACGGGCGGTACGGTGCTGCACCTGTACATGAACGAGCACATCTCCTCGGCCCAGGCCTGCAAGGAGCTGGTGCGCCGCTCGCTGACCGCGTTCCGCACGCCCTACATCACCATCACCCCGACCTTCTCGATCTGCCCGACCCACGGCTACCTGGCCGGCGAGCACTTCACCTGCCCCAAGTGCGCCGAGCTGCACCCCGACGCCGAGCCGGTCGAGTGCGAGGTGTGGACCCGCGTCATGGGCTACTTCCGCCCCGTGAAGTCCTTCAACATCGGCAAGAAGGGCGAGTACATGGAGCGGCAGATGTTCACCGAGTCGGCGGCCGGTGCCCACGGCACCACCACCTCGCGCCTGACCTCCATCAGCGCCTGACATTCCGCCCGAGGCGACGCCGGGGCGCTGGGACCGGGGAAGATCCTCTCCGATCCCAGCGCCCCGCGCGCCCAGGCACTCGATCCCCACAGGGAGACACCGTGAGCAGCGAATCCGCGCCCGGCGCCCGTCGCCCCGGAGGCGTGGACGTCGACGTCCCCGCGCACCGCCCCGCCGACGATCTGCAGATCGCCGGGCTCGTGCCCATGTCCACCGTCGACTGGCCCGACCACCTGGTAGCGACGGTCTTCCTGCAGGGCTGCCCCTGGAACTGCTTCTACTGCCACAACCAGGCCCTCATCCCCACGCGCACCCCCGGCGTGGTCTCCTGGGATGAGGTCCGCTCCCTGCTCGCCCGCCGTCGCGGCCTGCTCGACGGCGTCGTCCTGACCGGTGGGGAGGCGCTGCGCCAGGACGCCCTGGCCGACGCCGCCGCCGAGGTGAAGGAGATGGGTTTCCAGGTGGGCCTGCACACCGCCGGCCCCTACCCGGGTCGCCTGCGCGACATGGTGGCGCGTGGGCTGGTCGACTGGGTCGGCCTCGACATCAAGGCCCTGCCCGAGCACTACGACGTCGTGGTCGGCCGCCCCAACTCCGCCGCCAAGGCCTGGGAGAGTCTGCAGGTGCTGGTAGACGCGGCCACCCGCGGCGACGGCGTCGACTTCGAGGTACGCACCACCGTGGTTCCCGGGGATGTCACCGCCGCCGACGCCGTGGAGGTTGCCCGCCGCGTGCACGACGCCGGCGCCCGGGTCTACGCCCTCCAACAGGCCCGCGGCGCGGGCACCACCGGCGACTTCGCTGTGTCCGCGCCCGGCTGGGACGCCGAGTGTGAGCGCATGGCCGCCCAGATCGAGGCCCTCGGCTGGGACCGCTTCACCTACCGCCCCGCCTGACGCCTAGCCGCCCCCGCGCCTCTTCTTCCGCCGAGACCGGCATCTGTGATACGCCGAGACCTGTACTAATGCCGGGCGGAGCTCGCACGCGCTTCTATGGAAATGGCTCGCGCTCCCGTAATGGGGCGAGGGCGCAGCTCACAACGAGGGGGCGATGCCGCTGAGGTTGTTGAGCACGTGCAGTGCTGCCGGGAACAACACGTTGCCACGTGTTCTCACGAACAGGATTCCGGCCGCGACGCCGAAGCAGGCGTGCGGAATGATGCCTACCCATTCGGACAGCGTCCAGGAGTGCATGTGCAGCATGCCGAACAGCACACCGGAGACCGTGATCCCCACCCACGCCCGGGTGCGGTCGGCAATGGCGGTCAACAGGAACTGGCGGAAGAACATCTCCTCCACGACCGGTCCCGCGAACACCAACACTCCCAGCACGGCCCAGGGCGGGAAGGCGACTATTGCCCGACCAACATTGGCGTCATTGGCCAACTCGGCCCCCACGCCGGGCAGGACGCCGGCGAGCCAGTCGGATGCCAGGACCCCTACGCTCTCCAGCGCCACCGCCCCGACGGCGCCGAGCGCCAGCCAGGCCACGGCCCGCAGCGGGCCGGCTGTCAGTAGGCGCCCCTGCTCGGCCAGCTCACCGCCCCAACCGCCGACCGCCAGCATGAGCAGCACCGCGTAGGCCCACATGGTGAAGGCGCCCTGTCCCGACGCAGGCAGCCACGGCGGCGACAGGTGCAGCAGGAACGCGCCGGTGTAGCCAACGACGAAAACCAGCCGGCACGCCGTCGCGGTTTTGGAGGGCGGCCCCGCTTCGCGGCTTGGGTAGGCGGTGGTCTTCGGGCCGGCCCATGAACGGGAAGACATCATGAGTTTCTCCTCCAGTCGAGGTGATTCAGCGGTGTCGGCAGGTGAACTCGGCGGCACCGAAAGGTGCCGGTGATGCCGTTTACCGATCGCCCCGAGTCTGGAGTCATGCCCACTGCCAGCGACTCGGCCGCGGGAGGGATCTCGCATCTTCTCCTCGGACCTGCGGATGTAGAACCCAGGTTCGATGCCCGGCACGAGTCGTCCCCCTAGACTGCAATGGTGCCGAAATCGCCAATTCACTCAGCTCGCGCTCCACGCCGACACTCCGCCGCGGGCCGTGTGGCGGTGGCCTGCGCACTGCTGTTCCTGGTCGCCTCCCTGGCGGCCACCGCCGACTCCGGTGCTCCCAGGACGGCAACGCGCACAGTGGTGTGGGGCGTGCTGCTTGGTCTGACCGGCTCGGCGTGGTGGCTGCGGCACCGCGATCGTGCAGCATTCGAGCGGGCGCTCGCCCGGGAGGCGGCGGCCCGAGCCGTCGCCGAGGATCGTCTTGAAATCGCTCGCGATTTGCACGACACGATCTCCGGTGCCCTGGGGGCGATCATGGTTCGGGCGGCCGTCGCACAACGCCTAGAGCACGACCCGCAGGATCTGCGCGTTGCCCTGCAGGAGGTGGAGCAGGCCTCGCATGAGGCGACTGCCGGGTTGCTGCGCATGCTGCGCGTGTTGCACGGCAAGGGTTCGCCGGACTCCGCCGTCCCCGTCCCGCCGCCCGCAGACGCGGATCGCGAGGGTATCGACGCCGGAGACTCGCCGTGCGGTACCGGCTGGCGCGCCACGGACACCGCCGGGAGACGGGCATGACCGGCGAGATCGGCGTGCTGGTGGCCGAGGACCAGCGCCTGTTACGCGCCTCTCTGATAGCGCTGTTCAACGCCGAGCCGGATATGACCGTACTGGGCGAGGCCGCCGACGGGGAACGCGCCGTCGCCGAGGCGTCGCGACTGCGGCCCGATGTGGTGCTCATGGACATCCGCATGCCTGCGCTCTCCGGTATTGAGGCCACAGCGCGCATCTGCGCCGATCCGCGGTTGGCTCACACGCGCATACTCATACTGAGTATGTATGAACTCGACGAGTACGTTCTGGGCGCCCTACGTGCCGGCGCCTCCGGCTTCCTCCTCAAGGACGCCGATCCGAGCATGCTCCTCGACGCCGTGCGCACCGTGCACTCCGGGCAGTCGTTACTTGCCCCAAGCCTGATGGCGCGCTTGCTCGATCACTGCGTGCCCGCCGCGACCTCCTCAACCGCTCGGTTGGAGACGTTGACCCCGCGGCAACGCGAAGTTCTTACGCTGATCGCCCGTGGAATGTCTAACACCGAGATCGAGGAGGAGCTGAGGATCACTCGCGCCACCCGCCGCAGTCACATCAACGCCTTGCTAGCGCGACTGGGCGCTCGGGACCGGGCGCAGTTGGTGATCGCCGCCTACGAGTTCGGGCTGGTGCGACCCGCCCGCCAAGGGCTGTAGGCCCGATCTGCCACCACCGACGCTGACGGTGCGACCCGCGCGCCACGAGTTGTAGTTGTCATAGACTGCACCACTTTCACGTGTCGGCTGTACTCGACGAAACGCCGAACCGCGTGATTGCGCGCCTGCTGCGCCCGAAGCGGGTCTGCTGTGCAGGGAAAGTGGTGCATTCCGTGCCACCGTCGCCGTTGTTTCCCTCCGCACCCTGCGTGTGCTTGAGCGTGCCGCTCCGGAGGCATACACTTACCGAGTAAGCGTTACTCAGTAACTAGGTCGGTTGCTACATCGCCACGCGACTCGGAGGTCCGAATGGCCGTGAAACACGCCCTGCTCGCCCTACTCGCACGCGGTCCCGCGGGCACCTACCAGCTGCGCAAGGACTTCGAAGCGGCCACCGGAACCACCTGGCCCCTCAACATCGGGCAGGTCGCCACCACGCTGGCGCGCCTCGAACGCGACGGCCTGGTGATACGCCTCGATCCCGGCCGGCCCGCGAACGGCCCCGGCGCGCCGGGTTCCGCAACCGCTTCCGCCGCATCCACCTCCGTCCCGGCGGCAGCGGCGCAGCCCACGCCGCGCAACTCCGACGCCGCGCCGGCTGCTGCGGACGCGGCTCCCGTAACCGGGCCTTCCAATACGCAGACGCTGCCCACCGCCAACCGGGACGTGGCCGCCTGGACCCTGACCGACGCGGGCCGAGAGGAGCTCGCCCATTGGTGGGCAAGCCCGGTGGCCCGCCGCGCCCCCGAACGCGACGAGCTCGTCATCAAGCTCGCGCTGGCCACCGCCTCCCCTGACGTCGACGTCGCTGCGCTGATCCAGCAGCAGCGCCAGGCCACGCAGACCACCCTCCACGAGATCAACCGCGCCCGCCGTGCCGCCGCCGACGAGGACCTGGCCACCACGCTCGTTCTGGACCACCACGTGTTCATCGTCGAGGCCGAGTTGCGCTGGCTCGACGACGCAGAGGGCCGCCTGACCCGCGCCGCCGCGCTCCGCGCTTCGGCCGCGTCCACCACGCCCGCCGCGTCTCCCGCCTCCACTGCGCCGGTCTCATCCACCGGGAGGCGGTCCTGATGCCCGCCTCGCGTCAGCAGCCCGTACTCGAGCTCCGCGGCGTCGGCCGCATTCACGGCACCGGCGCCCGCGCCGTCACCGCCCTGGACGGGGTCGACCTCACGGTCGCGCCCGGCGAGTTCGTCGCCGTCATGGGCCCGTCCGGATCCGGGAAGTCGACCCTGCTCAACCTCGCCGGCGCCCTGGACCGGCCCACCTCCGGCAGCGTGATCCTGGCGGGCCGCGACCTGGCCGGCCTGGACCGCACCGCCCTGGCCGAGGTGCGCCGCCGCGCCGTCGGCTTCGTCTTCCAGGACTTCAACCTGCTGCCTTCTCTGACCGCCGCCGAGAATGCCGCCTTCCCCCTGGAGCTTGACGGCTGGCCCGCCCGTCGCGCCCGGGCGGCCGCACTGACCGCGCTGGAACAGGTCGGCTTGGCGGATCTGGCCGACCGCCTGCCCGGCGACATGTCCGGCGGCCAGGCGCAGCGTGCCGCCATCGCCCGCGCCATCGTCGGCCCGCGCCGCCTGCTGCTCGCGGACGAACCCACCGGCGCACTCGACTCCGCCACCGGCACCGCGGTCATCACGGTGTTGCGGGAGCGCGCCGACGACGGTGCCGCCGTCCTTATGGTCACTCACGAGCCCCGCTTCGCCGCCTGGGCCGACCGCACGGTCTTCCTGCGCGACGGCCGCCTGGTAGGCGCCTCCGATCCCGCCGACATCGACGCGCTGCTGGCCACGCCGGGGGAGGGCCGGTGAACGCGGCCCGACTGCGGGCGCTGCGCCCCGTGGTCCGCCTGGCCGTGCGCGACGCCCTGGCGCATAAGGCCCGCAGCCTGCTGGCGATCCTGCTGGTGGCGGCCCCGCTGGTACTGGTCGTCGGTTTCCTGGGCACCCGCCTTTCCACCCCGCCTACCCGGCAGGCGGCCCTGGCGTCCATTCCCGACGGCGCCCAGGCGCTCGTGACCGGCACCGCCGTTGACCCCGTGGAGGCCCCGTTCCGGCAGGTGCCCGAGGGCGCGCCGGGCCCCTGGATGGACTCGCTGGAGACCGTGCCCCTGACCGCGGAGAAGCTGGTGGAATATCTCCCCGCGCGCGACCGGGTCCTGCAGTTCTGGGACTCGGAGGATCTGCTCGCCTTGGCTGACCCCGACGCCGAAACGGGCACGACCACTCCTGCCGCCGCGGGGGACCTGCAAGGAGCAGACTTCGGCGCAATCGGCACCTTCACCCTGCGCGAGGCCGATGCCGCCGGACTGGAGCTACTCCTGCCCCCGCTGGTCGTCGGCACCGCCCCGACCGGCACCACCGACGTCGTCATCACCACCGCCCTGGCCGAGCGCACCGGCATGGAGGTGGGGGAGACGATCACCCTGATCGCCCCGCCCTTCGACGGCTGGTACTCCACTAACGGACGCATCGCCGAGGTCATGCAGGACTCCCGGCGCTCCTACCGCGTCACCGGCCTGGTCGAAGACGACGCCGCCCGCGCCTGGGCGCTGCCGGCCTGGCTGGCGCCGGCGGTCCAGGGCGACCCGGCCGGTGTCGACACCCACTTCCTGGTCACCGGCCCCGACCCGGTCACGTGGGAGGTCGCCAAGCAGCTCAATGGCGAGATGGCCTTCGCCGTCTCCCGCCACGTGCTCACCAACTATCCGGACGCCTCCGAGCTGTATCCGGTGGCCGTCAGCGCCGACTACCTGGCCACCGCCCTGGTGATGACCGTGATCGCCTGCGCCGCCGCCGCGGGCCTGCTGCTGGGGCTGGTGACCCCCGCCTTCGTGGTCGCCGCCGAGCAGCAGCGCCGCACCCTGGCCCTCGCCTCCGCGACCGGAGCCGCACCGCGGCAGCTGGCCCGGACCATCACCCTGCAGGGGACTGCGATCGGCTGCCTGGGTGGAGTACTCGGCGCCGGTGGCGGGCTCGTCGCTGCTTGGGCGGTCTACCGCATCTTCGAACCCGAGGTGCAAGCGCTCGCGGGCCTGCCGGAGTGGCTGCCGGTGCTCGTTGTCGCGGGCGCTGCCTTGGCCGGGTGGCTGGCCACACTCGCGCCCGCTCGGCGAGTGGTGCGCCTGGAGCCGGTCCAGGCGCTCAAGCAAGGGAGCTGGCCGGCGGACGCGGTCGGCGCCCCGCAGAGTCGGGCCGGACGCAGGTGGCGCCTGCTCGGCGGTGTTGTGGTGTTGGCGGCCGCGATCGGCTGCGCCCTTGCCTCACTGCGCATACAAATACCCGTCGCCGCGCCCGGAGAGGCGCCGGCGGTGCCCGGCACACTGCCCGGGGGAGCCGCCGTGCCGCTACTGGTGGCGGCCCTGCTGCTGGGTGCGGTGGGGCTGTTCGTGTTGGCCCCGGTTGCGCTCGACGCCGCAATCATGGTGCTGGCCAAGGGGCCGCTGGCGCTGCGCGTGGCCGCCCGAGACGCCGCCGCCCACCGCGGCCGCGCCCTGCCGGTGGTCGGTGCGATCGGTGTCGTCGTCGCGCTGGCCGGCGGGCAGACCGTCTACCTGGCGTCCTCAACCACCAACTACAACGACACCTCCACGGTTCTGGTGGCGCCCGGGCACCTCGCGCTGGGACCACGCGTGCCGGTCTCCGACGACTTCGACGCCGCCGTCCTGGCCGACGCCGTGAGCGTGCTGCAAGACGCCGGTCTGCCCGTCACCGGCTCCGCGCCGGTTCGCGCGATGGACTATCGTAAGGAGGGCGTGTCGTACACCCTCAGAGTCGAACCCCCGGCCGACTCCCGCTGCCCCGACTTCACCGACCCGGACGTCGCGGCCTCTCTGGGACTGGTGGACACGGTGACTTGTGTACCTGCGGGGCAGGGATACAACCCGGGCATCACGGCCCCCTGGATGCTGGGAGACGATGTCTTTGTAATGGAAGGGCAGGCGCTGCGCGCCACAGGCCTGGACGGGGCGCAGGAGGCCGCGGAGCTCCTGGAGGCGGGCGGTGTGGTGGTCAACAACGCCACCTGGATCGATGATGACGGCACGGTTCGTGTAGGTCTGATGGACTACAGCGATGCCGCCATGACCGTCCAGCACCCGCAATCCCGGGACGCCTACTTTCTGCCGCGGATGACCGCCACCATCACGGTGTCGCCCGCCACCGCCGCCGAGCTGGGGCTGACCGGCGCCGACGCGCCGATATACGTGGGGGAGATGGTGCAGCTGTCGCGACCGCTGACCGCGGCGGAGACCGCCACTGCACGGCGAGTTGTTGAGGAGCGGAGCGACCTGGTGACTGTCGGGACCAACTCGGATCTGCCGCCTTGGGGCGGCGTGGCCGACTTCGCGGTCCTGGCCGTGCTAGCGGCGGTGGCCCTGTTCGCACTGGTGGTGAGTCTGCTACTGACCCGCACTCAGATGCGCGCCGACATGGTCACCATGCACGCGGTGGGAGCCTCGCCGCGTTTCCTGCGACGACTCACGGCCGCCCATGCCACCGTCATCCTGGCGCTCGGCGTGCCCGCCGGGGCGGTGTGCGGCTGGGCGGTGGCCGCGTATCTGGTGGCCTGGAATCGGCACGTGGCCATTGACGGTCCCTGGCTGCGCCTGGAGGGCCTGTGGGGCTGGCAGCTGGTGGGACTGGCCGGCTTCGTCGCGGTGGGTCTGGGCGTGGCGTGGCTGATGGGTCGCCCGCCGCGCCATCTGGCGCGCTCCCGCGACGACTAGCCGTCACGTTCCACGACCTTGGGGGCGTTTCACGACCTTGGGGTGCATTCCACGACCACCCCGGGGTCGTGAAACGTGCACGGGAGTCGTGGAACGTGCACCAGGGTCGTGCAACGTCGTGGCGCGGCCACCATCGGAGGATCGGCGCGGGTGCGTCTCGGCGTGCGGGCGCCTCGGCTCGGGCGCACAGCAATGCTCCGTCCTCAGCGCCGCTCCCGGAACACCGCCCGCCGTTGCGCCAGGTAGCTGACGGCGTACAGCACGCCGTCGCCGAGGGGCTTGGCCAAGCCGAGCGGCACCCCGATCCCGGTCAGCGCCCGCAACAGCACATAGCTGGCGGCGAGCAGCGCCAGCGCGAGCGCCATGTAGCGCACGGCCGTTCTGCCGACGGTGCCGGGCGCCGCCCGGAACACGCGCCGGTTCATGAAGAAGTTGGCCGTCCCGCTGACCAGCCGTGCCCCCACCACACTCGCCAGCAGGTTGCCGGTCAGCAGGTGCAGCACCAGCACCGCGACCCAGTCGATGCCGAAGCTCGCCAGGCTCGCCCCGACGAATCCCAGCAGCGGCGCGTAGATCCGCGCCGAGTCCTGCAGCGGCCGGAAGTGACTGGAGGTGTTGCCCGGCTCGTACACCGTGGCGATCTCCACCTCCTCGACCTCCAGGCCGAGTTCGTGAGCGCGCAGCAGGGCGCTGAGTTCCCACTCATAGCGGTCTCCGGGCACATCCGCCAGCCAGGCGGTCTGCCCGGCAGGGTAGCCGCGCAGGCCGGTCTGGGTGTCGCCCAGTCGCCAGCCGGTCGCCAGACGGAACAACAGTGCGGTCACGCCATTGCCGATCCGGCTGCGCGCCGGCACCGGCCCGGTCAGGCGCCGCACCCCGAGCGTCATATGCCCAGTGGTGTGCACGCGCCGGGCCACCGCGGCGATGTCCGCGGGCCGGTGCTGCCCGTCGGCATCCGCGCACACCACGTCCGCCTCCGGCCACAGCTCGGCCACCTGCGCCAGCCCGGTGCGCAGCGCCGCCCCCTTCCCCCGGTTACGGCCATACCCGACGACGTCCGCCCCGCGTGCGCTTGCCGCCCGAAACGCCGGCGCATACTCCGGCCCGGAGCCGTCGTCGACGACGAGCACCCGGCATCCGGGCAACTCCCGCACCAGGTCGCTCACCAAATGCGCCAGCCTGTCGTCGGGCTGATAGGCGGGTATGAGCACGACCAGGCCCACGCGGGAGGGGCGTCCCGACGCCGGTCGCATCCCCGGGACGGGCGCAGGCCCGCCGCTGCGTTCGGCCTCATTCTCTCGGGCCGACGCCGCCGGGCGTCCCGGTGCGTAGGCGGTGTGCGGTCGGGCCACGGCGTCGGGCCGCAGGCGACGTCGCGGGAAGGAACCGGTGGCGGGGCGCGCAGGCGTACTCATCTCAGGCCCCCTGTGCGATGTAGAGGATGTCGGAGGTCTCGCGCTCACCGCCGTTGGAGGGCTGGTTGATCACCTCGCCGTTGAACCAGAGCGTCGAGGAGCCGCCGCCGTCGAGGTTGTATGCGCAATCGCAGCCCAGGTCCGCCATGATCTGGGCGAGTTCGGTCATGGTCACCCCACGCGAGTAGCCCTTGTCGCGCCCGTCGACGACGACGAACACGTAGTGCCCGTCCGCGATCGCGCCCAGCGCCGTGCGCGGCTGGGTGCCCTGGATCGAGTGGTTGCCGACGTTGGTGTCCACCTCCACCGCGTCGATACCGGCCAGCACCGAGCCGCCCTGCACCAGCGCCGGCCCGAAGGACAGGGTGTTCCACACGCCGGCGTCCAACAGCGTCTGGGCGTCGGTGTTGGTCTCGTCGTAGACCTCGACGCGGCCGTCGGTGTAGAAGGCGATGCCGTCGCGCACGCCGTCGTCGCGGTAGATGACGCCGTTGCGGATGAGGATGCCGTCGGAGCGGAACCCGTAGTAGTCGCCGTTGACGGCGAGGATCGCGTCGTGCTCGGTGGCCATGGCGCTGGGCAGGGCGGTGATGTTGGTGCCGTAGGCGTTGTTGGCGAAGGCGCTGCGCACGGCGGTGGCGTCGCTGGCCTGGATGTCGGCGACGTAGTAGGTGACCGTGTCATCCCCGGAACCGTTGGAGACCCGCTCAATGCCGATCGAGGTCAGCGAGGAGGTGTAGCCGGTGTCCGTGATGTTGACGTCGGTGGCCCGTGCGGTGGAGGAGACCGAGGAGTTGATGGCCTCGTAGGCGGCGACGTCGTCGACCTCCACGTGGTCGATGACGAACCGGTTGAGCGCCCAGGCGGCCGTACCGATCAGGCCGGTCCCGACTAGGGCGCCGCCGCCCAGGAGGACGCGGCGCCGGGAGTGACGGCGGGGCGGGTCCGGGCGGGTGGCCGACGGCGTCTGGGACTGCTGTGCTCGGGGCGCGGAGGACTGTTCGGCCGGTGTCGCGCCGAGGCGGCTGTCTGTTGCCCGGGACTCGTCCCGGGCGTTACCGGGCTCAGGAGTTGAATAGCTGAACATGGCCTCAACCCTTGCGGGCGGTCATATGCCGCGGCCGGGTCTGCGCTATGGGCCGCCTGTGGATCCGGGGGCCGGCTCTGAGCGCCCGGCTACCCGGCTTTGAGACGCATCCGGCTGTGGCGGCCACTGGAGGCGGGATGATCCGTGGCGCGCTCACAGTGAGCCCCGCAGACGAACCGGGTGCAAGATCTCACGCGCCCCGCATACATGACTTCACGCCATCCGGTTTCATAATCTCGGTCCATGACCACCTCCCCTTCGACCGGACCCGCCTCTGCCCAGCAGGGGAAGGGGGTCACTCCAGAATCCGCATCCGCCGACGCCCAAACGGCCGAGGGCCGCGCCGCCGCGTCCGCAGACCCGCGTGACGCCGGCCTGCGCACCTCCTTCGCCCCCACCCTGCTGGTGGCACTGGCGGCGCTTGCGGCCATTGCCCCGCTCGCCATGGACGCCTACCTGCCGGCCTTCAACCAAATGGCCGCCGACCTGGGCGTCTCCGCCTCCACCACCCAGCTGACGCTGACGGCATTCCTGGTTGGTGTGGCACTGGGCCAGCTGAGCATCGGCGTGCTCTCCGACCGCTTCGGCCGCCGCCCGCTGCTGCTATGGGGCAGCGTGCTGGCCTTCGTCGCCGGCGTCGGCACCGCGCTCGCGCCCAGTGCCGCCTTCCTGCTGATCGCGCGTTTTCTGCAGGGACTCGGCGGCGCCGCCGGCATGGTGCTGGGCCGCGCCGTCATCTCCGACCGTTCCCGCGGCATCACCGCCGCCCAGGCCCTTTCCCTGGTGATGTCGATCCAGGGCGTTGCACCCGTCATCGCCCCGATTCTGGGCGGCGCCCTGGTCGGCCCGGTCGGCTGGCGCGGCATTCTCGGCGTGGTGGCGGCCTTCCAGGGCATCCTCGCGCTGCTGGTGGCCGCCTGGGTGCCCGAGACGCTTCCCGCCGAGCAGCGCCACGAGGGCGGCTTCGGCGTGCTCGTGGACGGCACGCGTGCGCTGTCCAAGGACCATGTGTTCGTCCGCCTGATCCTCATCAATGCGCTGGTCTACGCGCTGCTGACCTCCTACCTGTCCGCCGCCCCATTCATGTTGCAGGGCGTCCTCGGCATGAGCACGGCCGCCTACACCGCCGTGTTCGCCGTGTGCGGCCTGACGGTGACCCTGACCGTGGCGGCCTGCGGCTCGCTCGCCAAGCGGATCTCGCCGGAGCGGCAGATCCGCCTGGGGCTGATCGCCATCCTCGTCGTCGACGTCGTCTTCGCCGCCGTCTGCCTGACGCGCCTGACCGGTCCCGTGTCCTCCACTGCGCTTACGGTCGCCACCGTCGCCCTGTTCATCATCCACGTCATGGCTCTGGGCACCTGCATGGGTAACCTGCCGGCCGTCGCCCTGGGCCGCACCGGACGCTGGGCCGGCACCGGCTCGGCGCTGCTGGGCTTCATCCAGTTCGTCTTCGGCGGCATCGCCAGCCCGATGGTGGGGCTGACCGGAGAGGCCTCCGGTGTCGCCTTCGGCGCGACGATCGTGGTTGTGGCGTTGGCGGCGAACGTGCTCGGCGCCTTCGGCGTGCGCGACCGCGGTGAGAAGGAGCGCCTGCGCGCCGAGGCGGCGGCCAAGCGCGCCGCCCGACTCGGCCGCGACCAGCTTCCGCAGGTCGACCAGAACGGCGCCGACGGCGGCCCCGCGGCCGCGGACGCCGTCGCCGAGCCCGCCAAGGAGGCGGCCGGAGCCTGACGGCCGCACGCATCCCACCCGCGGTCACGCGTCCGTCCTACCCGACGACGCCGCGGCATGCTCCTGCCGCGGCGTCGTCCTTACTCCTCCTCGGAGGCGTCGAAGCGATACCCGACGTTGCGGACCGTGCCGATCAGGTGGTCGTACTCGGTGCCGAGCTTCGCACGCAGGCGGCGGATGTGGACGTCGACCGTGCGCGAGCCGCCGATGTAATCCTCACCCCACACCTCGTCCAGCAGCGCCTGGCGGGTCAGCACCCGCCCCTGGTTGAGGGCCAGCGCCTTGAGCAGTTCAAACTCCTTGTAGGTCAGGTCCAGCAGTGTGCCGCGGATGCGAGCGGTGTAGGCGGTGGTGTCGATAACCAGGTCGCCGGCCTCGATGCGGTCCTCGGCGATCGGTGCCGCCTCGGCGATGTGCACGCGCACCAGCCGCAGTCGCGCGCCCAACTCCGCGGGCGTGGCCCCGGCCATGACGAAGTCAGCGGCCCCCCAGTCGGGCTGGACGACGGCGGCGCCGCCCTCCTCAAGCACCAGGATGATCGGCGGGCAATCCATGGGGCCCGACAACAGCTGGCATAGGGCGCGGGCACGCATCAGGTCCCCGCGGGCGTCGATCATGACGACGTCGGCCTCGGCCGCCGAGGCGTAGGAGGCGGGCACCGGCTCCAGGCAGTCGACCTGGCAGTCGAGGAATGAGATCGCGGGGACGACGGCGGTGGCGTCGTGCTCACGGGTGAACATGATGACGCGCACGGCCGTCTCCTTCCGGTCCCAACTGGGCCCGAAGCTCAGTGAACCACATTTGTATTTGCGAGCGGATTACATGACCGGGCACGCGTGAGTACATGCACGGCCCGCGGGTGTGGGACGATGCGACCGTGAACACGCAGGATGTGCCCGGCACGGTGGACCCCGGCAGCTACGGGACGCGCCGCGGCGCCAACCTACCCATCGAGGTGGGGCTGGTGGACCCGGCCTGGACTCGACTGGCGGTGGCCAGCGTCGTGCCCGTGCTCCTGGCCGTCTCGGCGGCTCTGCCCGCCTGGGTGCGGCTGATCGTCGTCGTCCTGCTGGTGCCACTGACGGCCCAGGGCTGGCCCGCGCTGGTGCGCACGCGGCACGATCAGGGCGCCACCGGCGTCATCACCCTGACCGGACTGACCGCCGCCGTGCTGGTGGCCATCACCAACGACTTCGGCATGGCGGGGGTGGTCATGGCCCTCAGCGTGCCGGCGGCCTTCATCGCGCAGATGGCCCGGCGCGACGGCCGCAAGCATTTGGTGGAGGACCTGTCTGCCACCGTCGCCGGCAATCTGGTGATGATCTCGGGTGCTGGCTGGTGCGCCCTGCGCACCGGAATCGCCGACCCTGCCGTGATCGTGCCGTGCACGTTGGCACTGTTCACCGGCGCCCTGCTGACCACTTTGAACGTGCGCGCCACCGTGCTGGAGGTGCTCACCATGACCGTCCCGGCCCTGGTGGCGGGCGCCGCCGGTGGGGCATTGGCCATGGTCGGCTTCTTCGGGGTCAGCCACGTCGGGCCGGAGCCGGCCCTGCAGTCGGCGGCCGCGTGCCTGGTGACCGGGTTCGTGGCCGGGGTGCTCATGGCCGCGGCCAACCGCGTGCTGTGGACTCACCGCTGGGTTCCCGGCGGGCGTGCCGCGGTGGCCAGCGCGATCGTGCCGATCCTGTCGCTGGGTGCCCCGGTGTACGCCATCGCTCGCCTCATGGGCGGTTTCATCGCGGGCTGACGCCGGCCCTTCGCGTTCGTCGCGGGCTGACGCCGGCGCCGTGACGTCGGCCAAGCCCGGGCCGTACCCTGCACCTATGGCGTTCATGATTCCCGACGATCTCGCCCCCGAGCTGTACCCCCTGGCCTGGCTGGTGGGCACCTGGCGCGGCTACGGCATCCTCACCTATGGGGAGACGGTCCCCGAGCAGGCCGTCTACCAGGAGATGACCTTCGACCACGACGGCGGCCCCTACCTGCGCCAGACCAGCACCATCTGGACCGTGGACGCCACCCGCAGTCAGGACCTCGACTTCGAGATGCCCGGTCTGGAGGGCGCCGCGCGCCTGACCCCCGCGCAGATCTGGTCCACCGAGACCACCTTCTGGCGTCCGGTGGGCCAGGAAACGCCCGCCGACGACGGTGACGCCTCCGGAACCGCCTCAAAGACTCCGATCACCTCTCTTGAGTTGGTCTCCACCGACCCCGCCGGGCACGTCGGCGTCTGGGAGGGCTGGATCCAGGGGCCGCGCGCCCAGGTCGGCACCCAGGCGGTGGGGCGTACCCGGACCGCCGCCACGGTCACCCAGATGAACCGCATGTTCGGGCTTGTGGGCGGGGAGCTCATGTGGACGCAGGACATGGCCGCCTTCGGTGAGGAGGAGCCGAAGTCTTACGCATCCGGCCGCCTGGGTCGAGTGGAGGAGGCGGGGGAGACCGACCCCGGCGCCGCCCTGCGAGAAGCCATCGCCGCCGACGAGGCCGCCCGCGCTGCCGACACTGCGACGGACGCTCCCGCCTGATGCGCCGCAGCCCCCTCCTGGACCGGCCCGACGCCGTCGCCAACCCCGCCGGCGATCTGGACGCCGCCGTGCCCGCCCGCTACGGCGACCCCCTGCGTGAGCAGAACGCGCTGCTCGACGGGCGCGCCGCCACCGCGCTGGCCCGCGACGTCGTCGCTGTGACCGGTCCCGACCGGCTCGGTTGGCTGACCTCCCTGTCCAGCCAGGAGTTGACTCGCCTGACGCCGGGCGACGGCGGCGCGGAGACGCTGCTGCTGGACGCCCAGGGACACATCACCCACGCCCTGGCCTGCGTCGACGACGGCACCGCCCTGTGGCTGGTCACGGAGGCGGGCCGTGGGCGGGAGCTGGCCGAGTTCCTGGACTCCATGCGCTTCATGCTTCGCGTTGAGGTCGCCGTGCGCGAGGACGCGGCCGTACTGGCGGCGCTGGGTGAGGGCGGCGGCGCCCTGGAGGAGGCTTCGCGGGCAGCGGGCGCGTACCTGGCCACCTGGCGCGACCCCTGGCCGGGCGTGGTCGAGGGCGGCACCAGCTACGACGTCGGGCTGGCTCGTGAACATCCCGGCGCGGGTTACCGGGCCACCTGGGTGCTGGTGCAGGCCGACGCGGCCGGCACCGTCGCGGATGCGTTTCTTGCCGGCGGGAATGCGGCTGCTGACGTCGGCGGTGCCGAGCGCCGCAACTCCATGCCGGGCGTCCCCGGGCGGAGCCTGGCCGGCTCACTGGCCTGGGAGGCGCTGCGCGTGGAGGCCGGGCGGCCGCGATGGGGCCGGGAGGTGGATGCGCGCTCGATCCCGCACGAGCTGGACTGGCTGCGCACCGCCGTACATCTGAACAGGGGCTGCTACCCGGGGCAGGAGACCATTGCGCGCACTCTCAACCTGGGCCGACCGCCGCGGCGCCTGACGATTCTGCAACTCGACGGCTTCACCGGGCAGCTGCCGGTGTCGGGCGCGAATGTGCGCCTGGGGGAGCGGCCGGTCGGCGTAGTGACCTCCGTGGCCCGGCACGTCGACTACGGTCCCATGGCGTTGTCGCTGCTGCGCCGGGGCGTGCCCGCGGATGCGCCGCTGACCGTGGACATTGCTGCTGAGGCCGAGGAAGAGGAGACCGACTCGGCGACCGGCAGCCGTGAAGAACCCGAGGCGGTCGCCGGTGTGGATGCCGCCCAGGAGCCTCTGGTTTCCCCCGAGGGCCGGGCACAGGCCACTCCCGCCGAGCGCCCCGGCGCCGGCTTGGGCCGCCGCGAGGCGCGTGGTCAGGAAGTCAACCGGCGCCAGGGCGCCGGCCGGGGCCTGCTGCGCTGACCGCCTCGTCCTTGTCACCGCGGTCGGTCGATGCAATGAAAGTCGTGCGAGTGGGTCGTGCTCGTCGTCCTCCCAGGCGGAACGCGTGATAGCTGCCGCACGCTTACGCTGGTGGCAGGAATTCTGCCAATCAGGGATTTCCGTTGAGATGATGCGGAATTGTAGGAAGTGGCTGAGGTCGTCAGGATCCGCTTGAAATGCTCCCATGTGCGCCGGAGGCCTCGCCGCACGCAGGAGCTCTCCTGACGTTCTGCAACTGCCGTGTGAAACCGCAGAATCGCGGGGTTTGTGGTCGGTGGTTGGTTTGTTAAGCGTGCGTCGGGTCGGATGACACGCGACGCGTGCCGATGCTCAACCTGCGACTGCGCGCTCAGCGCATTTGACAAGCGGGGGGGTGGCATATTTCGGTTCGTCCTAGCAATCCTGATTCATAGGAGAATCGCTGCCATGACTGCCATGCCACGCCGGGTTTTCGCACTGGGAACCGTGGGCGCCGTCGCCGCCTTTACGCTTTCCGCATGCGGCTCCTCAGACTCCGCGGACTCCTCCAGCGCTGCTGGTGGAGGATCGACGAGTGAGACGGAAACCTCGGCTACCTCCGAGGAGACCGCCGAGGAGTCCGATGTTGCTGCTGGAAACGACGCGGGTAAGCATACGATCGTATTTGAAGTCACCAGCGATACGGCGACCACCGCGGACATCACGCTGACCAGTCTGGACGCCAACGGCAACATCAGCCAGGAGCAGCTGAGCGATGAGGCCCTCCCGTTCAGCAAGACGGTTGAGATTGACGGCGCCGTCGTCTTTGACGCCTCAAACGCCAATGTGCTCGCTCAGGCCAAGGACGGAATGGACATCACCGCATCCATCGCCATTGACGATAATGAGCCCGTCAGTTCGTCGGGATCCGGCGAGTTTGCTACCGCGATAGCCCAGGCCACCAACTGAGAATCGGGCGTCCGAGAACTTAGGATCGCCCGAGCCGGCGGAACCGTTTGGAGCGGCTTGCGAGGCGCGTGGCGTCTCGTCTACTGCGAGCTTTTGCCCTCTGGTGTGCGGCAAATCGGCGCACACCAGAGAGCAAAAGCTCGTACCAGGGTGCGAAGGGTCGCTGGGTTCGCACCGGCCAGACGAGCACGGCCGCGGAGTGCGAGCGCGGCGCCCGCCATGATTTGGCGTTGTTGTCCTTGTGGGAATGTTGCCCCTGTGGGAGGGTGAGTTCATGAGCGAGCGCAGCCGCTGGATCGTGCCCATCGCCCTCGGGGCCGCTGGTGTCGCCTATGTGAACGGGCGCCTGCGCCCGCGCGGCGACGCTGCCGAGCCCCTGCCCGGGGACGAGCTCCTGCCCGACGCCGAGATCGTGGAGACGCACGAGACGGTGCTGCAGGCGCCCGTGGCCGACGTATGGCCCTGGCTGGCCCAGATGGGCTACGGGCGCGGCGGCTTCTACACCTTCGATGCGCTGTGTCAGCTTGTCGGTGTGGGCATCTCCAGCGCTGACGTGATCAACCCGGCGTGGCAGAACCTGACAGAGGGTGACTCGGTGGACCTGGCGGAGAACATCTCGCTCGTCGTTGCCCGCCTGGAGCCGGAGCGCTACCTCATCCTGTCCAGCGAGGGCGGAAGCGCCCCCGCGGGTAATGAGATGGAATTCGACTTCACGTGGGCGTTCGTCCTCACCTTGACGGGGCTGCATGCCTGCCGTCTCACGGTGCGTGAGCGGTACGTGCCCCAAACGCCGGCCGCCCGCCGAATGCTGCGGGCTATACGCCCGGTCGCGCGGCTCATGACGCACGGCATGTTCCATGGCCTGCGGCATCGTACCCGGGGCTGAGGACAAGGGCCGCAGACGACGGCCATCGGTGTGCCGACTCAGATGACATCCCGACGCACTCCGGCGCGCAGCCGGGCGACGGCGTGCCGGGTGGCTGCCAGGTCCGTCCTTGGCACGGCAGACGGAGAGGATCGCGCGGTCGCTTCTGAGCCCCGTTGCACACTGGAGCTGTCAGGACAAACTTGTGCAAGTAGGGTTTTTCGCTGGAATCATGGGGAAGTGGCGGGAGTAGCCGAAGTCGGCTCCATGGCTCCGGTGTGCAATGAGGGGATGGTTGCACATGGGAGCCTCCTCGGTACTGCAAGGGGAATCTGCGAAACCGCGGAGTTATGCGCTTCTTGGACGATTGCTCGAGATTCGAGTGTGCAACGCGTGGTTGTTGGCATGCGCGGGGTCTGCCGCAGGGCACCCGGTGGAGGCTCCGAAGCGCCGCGGGCGCTGTTCCCTGGGCGATGTGGGTACGAACCCCACTGGCCCTACCGTGAACGTGATGCGCATCATAGAATCGGCGCGACGCATCCCATACGCCCTGAGGAGGAGCCATGAAGATTCTGCACTCGCAGTTCACTGCCAAACCCGGATTCGAGGACGAGGTTGCCCAGATGATCTGCGACTTCGGCGAAAAAGTCCGTACCGAGCCCGGCAACCGCGTCTTCGACGTTTACCGCCACAGCGATGACCCCGCGAAGTTCTTCGTCATGGAGGCCTACGTCGACGAAGACGCCTTCCAGACCCACCTGGGCATGCCCTATGGCGGCCCGTTCAACGCCCGCCTGGAGGAGCGCATCGAAGAGCCGCACTCGGTATTGACCTTCCTGGACCAGATCGGCTGACGGCATTTCATGCATTGTGGGCTATCTGCCACCGTGAGACGGTGGGCGCCCTGCTAAGCCGTGCAGCGGCCGGAGTCGGTGGTATGGAGACGCGGGGCGGGGGCCGGACCCGTTCGGAGTCGATCCACACCCGGTTGCCGCTCAGAGGTTCGGGCCCGCGGCGCCCTCGTTGATTCGCTCGGTGAGGATGCGGGCGAAGGTCGAGGCGGAGGCGTCTCCTGTGCTCAGATAGTTCTTAACGGCCTTGAAGAAGCCGTCCTGCATCGCCGGAGAAATCACCTCGCCGTAGGAGATCGCATTGAGCACCGTCTGACTGCGCAGGTCCGCGGCTGCCTGCTGCTGGTAGGGGGTGAGCGTGGTGACGTCGGCGTCGTTGCGCACCGGCACACAGCCCTTTACCTCACACACGGCGGTCTGCACCTGCGGATCCAGGACCGTAGCCAAGAAGGCGTCCGCGCCCTCACCGTCCGCCGAAGCGGAAGAGCGCACGAATGTGTCTACCACGATCAGGAAGGTTCCCTCGGTTCCGGGGAAGGTCACGGAGGAAACCGGGGACTGCCCGGTGGTGGAGCCGGCGAGCGCCTCGGACTCGGTGAGCGCGCCGTCGTTCATCTGGTAGAAGCCGCACTGACCGTCCGCCAGCCGCCCGGCCGCTTCGTCCCAGGTGCGGTCGGCGTCGGCGGGGTCGGTGTAGTCCATGAGCTGTCCGAAGGTCTTCAGGGCCTCGGTCACCTGCGGGCCGGACCAGTCGAAACGATCGGCCTCGATCTGGGCCCAGCCCTCCTCACCGACGGTGGCCAGGAGCACGGACTCGAACAGTCCTGCCGTGGTGATGGAGTCGGCCCCGCCGATGCACAGCGGTGTGGTCCCCTGTTCCTCCAGGGTGCCCAGGTCGGCGAGCAGATCGTCTAGGGAGTAGCCCGTGCCCGGCTCATCGATACCGGCATTCTGCAGCACGTCGCGGTTGAACATGAGGATGTTCGCCCGGTGCACGGACAACGGGGCTGCATACTGGCTGTTACCCACCGTGACGGAGGCGAGTACTTCCTCGGGGAGCTGACTGGTGACCTCGTCGGTGAACAGTGAGGACACGTCCTCGACCACCCCGGCCTCCCGCCACGCCGTCACGTTCCCGGCGCTCAGTGACTGCCACACATCGGGGGCATCGCCGCGTGCGAGGCGCTGGGCCAGTGTCACGTGAGCCTGTGAGCCGGCGCCGCCGACGACGGCCAACTGGTCCACGGAGGCGTCGGAGTTGCGTTCCTGATAGGCGTTGACGAGCGTGTCCAGGGCGACGGACTCCGACGCGGAGGTCCACCAGGACAGGACCTCGATGGAGCCGGACGGGGCGGAGGAGCCACCGCAGGCGGTAAGGGCGAGGGCGGTACTGACTGCCGCGAGTAGGGCGGCGACGCGTTTTCTCAGGGAAGTCATGACTGGGCCTTCCTCTTAGAAGCTGTTCCGGCAGGCGCCGCGTCGGAGGCCGTTTCCGGTGTCGCGGCAGCGGTGACTGTTTGTGCAGGGGCACGCAGGTCGTAGATCGCGTAGGCGGTCACCATGGCGAAGCAGACCGCCGGAACGATGAATGAGGTGGCTGCGCTGGTGGCGTCCATTACCCGGCCCTGAACCATGGGCATGATGGCCCCGCCAACGATCGCCATGACCAGGCCGGCGGCCCCGAACTTGGTGGCGTCCCCGAGCCCGGACAGGGCTACGCCGTAGATGGTGGGGAACATCAGCGACAGACAGAAGGAGGCGGCAATAATGGCCACCACGCCCGTGAGGTCCGGGCGCAGCGAGGCGTAGATGCATAGGCCCACAGCCACCGCGCCGAGGACCGCCATGACCTTGGTGGCGCGGATGCGGGCAATGACGGCGGTCATCAGGAACCTGGCGATCAAGAAGACGATAAGGCTGATCTGCAGCATCTGCGAGCCCAACTGCAGGGAGCCGTTAAGCGCCTGCTGGGTGTACTGGATTATGTAGGTCCAGCAGCACACCTGGGCGGCTACGTCGAAGAACTGGGCAATGACGCCGTAGCGGTACCGTTTTGAGCGCCACAGGGTGGTCAGGGGGCTCGCCGGGCGGGCGCCGTCGTCCGTCGGGGCGGTGGGCGGCGCCTTCTGAATGAAGATGATGACCAGGATGACGGCCAGCAGCACACCGAGCCCGATGTAGGGGCCCGTGACGGCGCGCAGCTGCTCGGCGCGAATGGCACGCTCGGTCTCCGGGCTGACATCGGCCAGGTTCACCGGAGTGTCGAGCTTGGGGAGGATGAGCGTGGAGGCGATCAGCACGCCGATGTTGGTGCCCAAAGGGTTGAAGGCCTGGGCCAGGTTCAGCCGCCGGGTGGAGGTCTCCTCCGGACCCAGGGAGATGACGTAGGGACTGGCGGAGGTCTCCAGCAGTGAGCAGCCGGCGGCGATGGCGAACAGGGCGGCCAGGAAAGCGCCGTAGGTCATCACCCGGGAGGCGGGCCAGAAGCCGAAGGCGCCCAGCGAGGCCAGCGCCAGGCCCGAGACCATGCCCGCCTTGTAGCCCCAGCGAGAGTTGATCAGGGCGGCGGGGATGGCCAGCAGGAAGTAGGCGCCGTAGTAGGCCATCTGCACCAGAGAAGCCTGGAAGGAGGACATGTCGAAGATGCGCTTGAAGCCGGAGACCATGGGGGTGGTCAGGTCTGCGGCGATGCCCCAGGCCGTGAAGCAGCCGATGACCGCAACGAGGAGCATGGTGGCGCCCGGATACAGGATCTTCGCGGATGCATGGGATGCGCCGGGCGCGGCGGCTGCGGTGGGATCGGACTTATTCGTTTCGTTTGTGTCTGCCAGGGCTGTCATGGGAGCTCTCGGATCGGCGGTGATGCGGTGTGCCTCGAGGTGACGATGTGGGCGAGGGGACGGGGCGGAAGGGAACCGGACCGCCCGAAGACGTGATCTGAACCATATCACGTGTTGGTGACGACGGCACGGGGAGAGGCCGTCGGAGGGCTCATCGCTTCGTTTATTCCCCGTCGTGGCACGCTTTCGCCCACGGGGGATGGTAGTCGCGGCGAGCGGAGGCGGCGGCTACAGTGGCGGTGTGGAGATTCTGGTGATGGTAGCCGTGTACCTTGCCCGCGCCGTCAACCTGATCTGGCGATTCGCGCAGATCACCGCCGTGGGCCTGGGCGTCTGGGCGCTCATCGACACCCTCACTCGCGACCCCTCGCATTTCATCGCGGCCGGCAAACGCACCAAGGGCTTCTGGCTCGCCGTCAATGCCGCCGGGGTCGTCGTGGTCCTGCTGATGGGGCCATCCTCGATGCTGGGCCTGCTCGGCGTGGTCACCAACGCCGTCTACCTGGCCGACGTCCGCCCCGCCCTGCAGTATTACTCGCCGGTGCGCGTGCGCTCCTCGATCCGCTTCCCCGGGCATGAAGGTGGCCAGGGCGGCCGCGGTCCGCGCGACTGGACTCCCGGCCGCTGATGCGCGCCGTCCTGCAGCGCGTAAACCGGGCGGCGGTGCGCGTGGATGGCGCGGTCGTCGGCGCCATTGACCGTCCCGGGCTGCTCGCCCTGGTGGGCGTCACTCACGACGACGGCGCCGCGCAGGTCGCCACGGTGGCCCGCAAGATCGCCGAGTTGCGGCTCTTCGACGGCCCCGGCGACGACGGTGGCGCACCGGGTCGGGAGGTCTCGGTCACCGACCTGGGGGCGCCGGTGCTGGTCGTCTCCCAATTCACGCTGTACGCCGACGTGCGCAAGGGGCGGCGCCCCTCCTGGAACGGCGCGGCTCCGGGCGAGGTGGCCGAACCACTGGTGGATGCGGTAGTCGCCGACCTGCGCCGGCGCGGCCTGGAGGTGGCAACCGGCAGCTTCGGCGCCCACATGGACATCGACGCCGAACTGGACGGCCCGGTCACCATCCTCGTCGAGGCCTGATGCCCGCGGCGGTGCGAATGACTCAGACGCCCCTACTGGCGGGGCTGGCCCCGCCGTCGGTGATCGTTGCCGAGGCATTCGGCGACGTCGACGCCTCGCTGCTGCCTGCGGAGCGCGCCCATATCGCGGGAGCCTCGTCCCGCCGCCGCGCCGAGTTCACGACCGTCCGCCACCTGGCCGGGCGGGCGCTGGCCGAGCTGGGGCTGGAACGTCCGGCGATGGTGCCGGGGCCGATGGGGGAGCCCGCCTGGCCCGACGGCGTCGTCGGCTCTCTGACCCATTGCCGCGGCTATCGGGCGGCGGCGGTGGCCCGCACCAGCCAGGTGGCTGCGCTCGGCATTGACGCCGAACCGAACCGGTCGCTCGCGGGCGGGGTACTGGCACGGATCGCCTCGCCGGCGGAGCGCGAGAACGTCCGCGAGCTGGTCGAGGCGCTCCCGGACGTCGCCGGGGATCGGCTGCTGTTCAGCATTATGGAGTCCGTCTACAAGGCCTGGTTCCCCCTGGCTCACCGCCCCCTGCGTTTCGGTGAGGCCGCGGTGACCATCCGTTCGGACGGCACCTTCACGGCTCGGCTCGCGGCGGGAGCCGACGACGATGCCGACGGCGCAGGCCCGACCGGCCGCTGGGCGGCGGCCGGCGGCCTGCTGGCCAGCGCCGTCGTCGTGCTTGTTGACATTGACGGCTTTCGCAGTGTCAGCCCCATCAAGAGCCGTCAGCATTGACCAAGGCGTAGAAGAAGCTGCTCGAGCCCTGCGCACATCTGAGATGTCGCCGGGACGGCCTGCGTGTTCACGCCTCTGCCGGAGCTCGCGGCGAGTCCCGTCGAAGTCTTGACGCGAGGAAGAGGTAGACACGATACTGTAACAAGCGCCACGGTCGGCGGATCCTTGAGAAGTGACTGGTGCGGAGATGTCCGAATCGTTAGCGAGCATCATACTTGCGGTCGTAATGGCCGCGTGCGGAGTTGTGCTCACAATCGTCGGCCTCAAGATGAGGCACGGTACCCTGAAGCCTAACTCGTTCGCTGGTGTGCGCTCTCCTGGCGCCTTTCGCTCCGAAGAAGATTGGTACAGGATTCAGGCAAGGTGCGCCTTTTCGACATTGCTGATGGGTGGCGTAGGATTTGATTCCGCACTGCTCTTTATCGCTCAGGCGATACTGTCGGATATCGTCTCCATATTAGTGCCATTGGCTATCACCACGGTTCAAGCTCTTCTGGGTTTGGTTTATATGAGTTACACCGCGGCGAATGCCAGCAGGCAAAAAGAACATCACGGAGAGAGTCGAGGCATCTCCGATGTTCACTACAGTAACTGAGGCAAACGTCGGCGTCGGCTACCATCTCGCACGACTGTGACGCCAACTGATGGCGGTTGATGGTGAGGTTTAGGAGTCTCGAGGGTGATGCCTTGAAGGTGTTCTGGACGTTCGTTGACGGCCTCGGCGGTGAAGGTCTCGCGCCGGTTTGGGTCGCTTCCTGGGCGCTCTCAGACGGTCCAACTGAGAATCGGGGTCCAAACTGAGGGACGGGGTCCAAACCGGCTCTTCCGGTTCGGGGGTGAGGTGGTGGGGGTGAGGTGGTGTCTGGGGTGTGTGGTTGTTTGCGGTTCGGTCGGCCGACCCGCGCAGGCTCTACTTGGACCGCCCAGCTCTGCTTGGACCGCCCTAGACGCCGTCTCAGGCGGTCCAACGGGGGGAACACGGTCCAAGTAGGGGGCCCGTCCGTCCGCGGCCCGCCGTTGGCGGCGAATCCCGTGTGCGGTGGCCCAAAGTGTCCAGGATCGGCACAAACGGCTCCGACGTCGCAGACAGCCACAGGCAGAACGTTGGAATCATGCGGTTTCAGAAACGACCCCAGCGGTCGCCGACGGTCTTTGTGCCGAATTTGGACATTCCGCCCCACCAGCACACCCGGGCACACACCCCACACCCACCAGCACCCAACCCACAACACTCACCAACCCCCCAAACCGCAAGAGCCTCCAAACCGCGGGATGAAGGCCGGCCCGCCGGGACGCCGCCTCGGTGGGCGTCCTCGACGGCCCCGTCCCGCAGCCTCGACGTCCCCGAATATCTCGAAGCTCACTAATTGGAAAGCAAAGGCTCAGCTACTGCGGGTGTTCTGGCGGGCTCGCGGGGATCATATTCCGGAAGATCCTGCGATCGTCGCGAATGGCCGTGGCTCCTCTTTGCCGTGACCCCTGGTTCTCGCCTAATAGCGGGTGTTACGATTGTTATCACGCCGCATTTCGGATGCGCCGAGTTCAAGGAGGAACCGGTATGTCCATATCCCTACAAACCGAATTACCGCACGCGGAGTTATTCGAACCCACCCGTGTGGGCAGCATCGAGGTCAAGAACCATTACGCCATGGGGCCGATGGGTCCGTTGGGATTCTCCACCGCCGAGGGCGGTTGGAACCAGCGGGCCATTGAGTTCTATACGACGCGGGCGCGCGGCGGCATCGGGTTGATCATCACCGGCGTGTGCCAGGTGACCAATCCCGCCGACGGCGTCCCGCCGGGCCTGATCCCCAACCCGACGCAGTCCCCCGGTCTATTCATGACCACCAGCCGCGACCTGACCGAACGCGTACACGGCTACGACGCCAAGATCGTTCTCCAAGCCGGGGCCGGCTTCGGCCGCGTGATCACCAAGGCGATCCTCGGTGGCCGCACGCCGGTCGCTCCGTCGGCGATCCCCTACCGCTGGGACCCCTCCATCACCTGCCGCGAGATGACGGTGGAAGAGATTCAGGGCGTCGTCGAGCAATTCCGTATTACCGGAGCGGTGGCGCGCGAGGCGGGATTCGACGGCATTCAGGTGCACGCCGTCCACGAGGGCTACCTGCTCGACCAATTCGCCATCTCCTTCTTCAACCACCGCACCGACGAATACGGCGGCTCCCTGGAGAACCGGTTGCGCTTCGCGCGCGAGGTGGTCGAGGCGATTCACGCCGGCGCCGGCGACGACTTCCCCGTGCAGCTGCGCTTCTCCCCGAAGTCCATGATCAAGGCCTTCGGTGTGGGCGCCATGCCGGGGGAGCGCTTTGCCGAGGTGGGCCGGGACATCGACGAGGGCATCGAGGCGGCCCGCCTGCTCGTGTCCTACGGGTATGAGGCACTCGACGTCGACGTCGGCTCCTACGACTCCTGGTACTGGAGCCACCCGCCGATGTACCAGGCCAAGGGCCTGTACGTCCCCTATGCGCGTCAATTGCACGAGGCCTGCCCCGACATCCCGCTGATCGTCGCCGGCCGCATGGATGATCCGGAGCTCGCGGCCGCGGCCACCGCCGACGGCACCGCCACCCTGATCTCCCTGGCCCGCCCGACGCTCGCGGACCCGGAGATCGTCAACAAGCTGCAGCGGGGCCGGCGCGACCTGGTGCGCCCCTGCATCTCCTGCCAGGAGGGCTGCATCGGCCGCATCGAGCACTACTCGTCGCTGCGCTGCGCCGTCAACCCGCTGGCGGCCCGGGAGACCGAACGCCCGCTGCCGCAGGCCAACGACCGCACCCGCATGCGCGTGCTGATCGTGGGCGGCGGCGTAGCCGGCATGGAGGCGGCCCGGGTACTGGCCGAACGCGGCCATACCCCGGTGCTGTACGAGGCCTCCGACCGCCTCGGCGGCGTGGTCATCGCCGGCGGGCAGCCGTCGTTCAAGGAGGACGACCTCGCCCTCATCGCCTGGTACGAGCGCCAGCTGGAGGACCTCGGGGTCGAAGTGCGCCTGAACTCGCCCGTGGATGCCGCCGTCATCCGCGCCTCCGGAGCCGACCACGTGCTCATCGCGACCGGCTCCAACCCGCGGCTGCTGGACCTCGGTGAAGGCGTGCCCGTGGTTGAGGCCACCGACGCCCTGCTCGACCAGGACGCCCTCGGCAAGCAGGTCGTCATCATCGGTGGCGGCCTGACCGGCTGTGAACTGGCGATCTCGCTGCGCGAGCGCGGCGTCGAGGTCACGATCGTGGAGGCGCTGTCGGACGTGCTGGAGAAGAACGCCCCGCTGTGCATGGCCAACCACGCCATGCTCCACGACCTGGTCCCCTACCGCGGGGTCGAGGTGCTCACCGACGCCCGCGCCGAGCGCGTGACCGACGCCGGCCTGCTGGTCAGTGTCGACGGCGAACAGCGCCTGGTCCCGGCGCAGACGGTGGTCACCGCGATCGGCTACACCCCGCGCCACGAACTGGAGGCCGAGGTGAAGGCCGCCGGCATCCCCTACCACGTGGTGGGTGACGCCCGCCGGTGTGCCAACATCATGTACGCGATCTGGGACGGCTTCGAGGTCGCCAGCCAGCTCGCCAAGTAGCGCCTACGTCGCCTGCGGGATGCGCGCCCGACGGTCGATGCGGCTGCCACAATGGGGGCATGATGCGGATAGAAGCGGTACGCGGAGACATCACCACCCAGGAGGTGGACGCCATCGTCAACGCGGCCAACTCCGGGCTGCTCGGAGGCGGGGGTGTGGACGGCGCCATTCACCGCGCCGCCGGGCCGCGCTTGCTCCAGGCCTGCCGCGAGTTGCGCGCCACCAGCCTGCCCGATGGGCTGCCGGTGGGGGAGGCCGTGGCCACCCCCGGCTTCGACCTGCCCGCCCGCTGGGTCATCCACACCGTGGGACCCAACCGGCATGCGGGCCAGACCGACCCCGCCCTGCTGCGCGCAGCCTTCCGCTCCAGCCTGGAACTGGCTCAGGAACTCGGCTGCCGCAGTGTGGCCATGCCGGCGATCTCCGCGGGCGTGTACGGCTGGGATGCCGACGCCGTCGCCCGCGCCGCCGTGACTGAGACGCGCGCGCTCGCTGCCCGGGCCGACACGACCAGTGGCGTGGAAGTATGCGGAACCGACGTCGTCGACGCCGCTGCGGAGCAGGCGCGCGGGCTGGAGCTGGTGCGCTTCGTGCTCTTCTCCGACCGGCTGCTGCGGGCCTTCCAGGCGGCGCTGGATGCCTGAAGCGCGGTGATCGGCGGCTCTCCCGCCAGAGCTGCCAGGCGTTGACGCACACGAGGCCGGTCGGGTTGGTCGGGTGTGTGGTGGGTGGGGTGTCTGCAACGCGGGTTGGGCGTTAACAACGCTACTTAACGTTCTGCTGTGTGCCTCGGAGCCCTTCAGCAGACCGTTAACTGGCGTTGTTAACCCCGAAGTGGCGTAGTAGATGACCCGACTTCCATGCACGGGGACGCCAGCAGCCACGTCCCGCGCTCTTGCTGCTCGGTCCTTGCACGGCAGCCCGGCGTCAGCGCTGGGGCAGGACGCCGTGCATGGACTCCCACGCGGCGCAGGCGCTGGCGAGGGTTTCGAGGAAGGCTTCTTCCCCGAAAGTATTGATCTTCATGAAGAGTGCCTGGCTGCCGCCGACGGTGATACCGACGACGTGGACGGCGTCGCCGTCCTCGACGGCCGTTAACGTCATGCCGACGCGATGGTCAGCTCACTGTGTGCTCGGAGGGGAGAGGATCTCAGGGTGACCGGCCCCTGCGACGAGGGTCTGCATGCGCCCGCCCCTCCCTTATTCCTGAGTCGGCCCGACTCAACCCTGCTCACGCCCACTGCGAACAGGGGCATCGGCGCCGGCCTCGCGCCGTTAGCCTTATCAGCGCGTGCCCCGCGTTCCCCCAATCCGGGCAGTGCCCGAACCCGGGCAACGCGATCACCAACCGCACGTGCCGAGGAGCAATCAGCGATGTTCGAACGCTTTACCGACCGCGCCCGCCGCGTCGTCGTCCTGGCCCAGGACGAGGCCCGCGCGCTCAACCACAATTACATCGGCACCGAGCACCTCCTTCTGGGCCTGATCCACGAAGGCGAAGGTGTCGCCGCCAAGGCGCTGGAGTCGATGGACATCTCCCTGGACGCCGTGCGCGCCCAGGTCGTGGAGATCATCGGCGAGGGCCAGTCGGCCCCCTCCGGACACATCCCCTTCACGCCCCGCGCCAAGAAGGTGCTGGAACTGTCCCTGCGCGAGGCGCTGCAGCTGGGCCACAACTACATCGGCACCGAGCACATCCTGCTCGGCCTGCTGCGCGAGGGCGAGGGTGTGGCCGCCCAGGTGCTGACCAAGCTCGGCGCCGACCTGTCCACCGTCCGCCAGACCGTCATGCAGATGCTCTCCGGCTACGAGGGCAAGGAGACCGTCACCGCCGGCGGCTCCAACAAGGAGGGCACGCCGTCGGGCTCCGCCATCCTGGACCAGTTCGGCCGCAACCTCACCGCGGCCGCGCGCGAGGGCAAGCTGGACCCGGTCATCGGCCGCCACAAGGAGATGGAGCGCGTCATGCAGATCCTCTCCCGGCGCACCAAGAACAACCCCGTACTGATCGGCGAGCCCGGCGTCGGCAAGACCGCCGTCGTCGAGGGCCTCAGCCAGGCGATCGTCCACGGGGACGTGCCCGAGACCCTGCGGGACAAGCAGTTGTACTCCCTGGACATGGGCTCGCTCGTGGCCGGCTCCCGCTACCGCGGTGACTTCGAGGAGCGCCTGAAGAAGGTGCTCAAGGAGGTGCGCACCCGCGGCGACATCATCCTGTTCATCGACGAGATCCACACCCTCGTCGGGGCGGGCGCCGCCGAGGGCGCCGTCGACGCCGCCAGCATCCTCAAGCCGATGCTGGCCCGCGGCGAGTTGCAGACCATCGGCGCCACCACCCTGGACGAGTACCGCAAGATCGAGAAGGACGCCGCCCTGGAGCGCCGTTTCCAGCCGGTCACCGTCGAGCAGCCCTCCATCGACGAGACCATTGAGATCCTCGGCGGGCTGCGCGACCGCTACGAGGCCTTCCACCACGTGGTGATCACCGACGAGGCCATCGAGGCGGCCGCCAAGCTGGCCGACCGCTACATCAATGACCGCTTCCTGCCGGACAAGGCCATCGACCTGATCGACGAGGCGGGCGCGCGCCTGCGCATCCGCCGCATGACCGCTCCGCCGGAGCTGCGTGAGATCGACGAGAAGATCGCCGCCGTCAAGCAGGAGAAGGAGTCGGCCATCGACGATCAGGACTTCGAGCGCGCCGCCTCCCTGCGCGACGACGAGCGCCGCCTCGGCGAGGAGCGCGTCGCCAAGGAGAAGGCCTGGAAGTCCGGCGACCTCGACCAGGTGGCCGAGGTGGATGAGAACCTGGTGGCCGAGGTGCTGGCCATGTCCACCGGCATCCCGGTGGTCAAGCTCACCGAGACCGAGTCCGCCAAGCTGCTGGGTATGGAGACCGAGCTGCACAAGCGCATCGTCGGCCAGGACAAGGCCATCGAGGCCCTGTCGAAGTCGATCCGCCGCACCCGCGCCGGCCTGAAGGACCCCAAGCGCCCCGGTGGCTCGTTCATCTTCGCCGGCCCCACCGGCGTGGGTAAGACCGAGCTGGCCAAGGCCCTGGCGGAGTTCCTCTTCGACGACGAGGATGCTCTGATCCAGCTCGACATGTCCGAGTTCGCCGAGAAGCACACGGTTTCCCGGCTGTTCGGAGCGCCCCCCGGCTACGTCGGCTACGACGAGGGCGGTCAGCTCACCGAGAAGGTGCGTCGGCGTCCCTTCAGCGTGGTGCTGTTCGACGAGGTTGAGAAGGCCCACCCGGACATCTTCAACTCGCTGCTGCAGATCCTGGAGGACGGTCACCTCACCGACGCCCAGGGCCGCGTGGTCGACTTCAAGAACACCGTCATCATCATGACCACCAACCTCGGCTCCAAGGACATCGGCAAGTCCGTGGCCACGGGCTTCCAGTCCACCGAGGGCGGCACCATGGACTACGAGGAGATGAAGGCGCACGTCAACCGCGAGCTCAAGCAGCAGTTCCGGCCCGAGTTCCTCAACCGTGTGGACGACCTGATCGTCTTCCCGCAGTTGACCAAGGCGGAGGTGCGTCAGATCGTCGACCTGATGATCGGTCGCCTGTCTCAGCGCCTGGCCGAGCAGGAGATGAGCATCGAGCTGACCGACGCCGCCAAGGAGCTGCTCGCCGAGCGCGGCTTCGACCCGGTGCTCGGTGCCCGCCCGCTGCGCCGCGCCATCCAGCGCGACATCGAGGACGCCCTGAGCGAGAAGATCCTCTTCGGGGAGATCGAGCGGGGCCAGAAGGTCCTGGTCGACGCCGAGGGCGAGGGCATCCTGGGTGAGTTCACCTTCCGGGGCATGCCCCGTGAAGAGGCCGAGGACGCCGTGCGCGAGGCCGAGGAGATCGCCTCCGCCGCGGCCGAGCCGGCGCAGTGAGCCCGGACCCGGAGTGACCGCCCGTCACCGCCGCGCCTGCACAGGGGCCCGGCACAGTGGCCCGCGCCGGCACGCCGGCCGGCCGGGCACCTGACTCCGGTGCGCTAGCGCGCAGTCGCTGACACGCTCCACCAACGCGGCGGGGCCGTCCCACAGGGGACGGCCCCGCCTTCATGCCTGTGGCCGAGGTTGCGGACGTCGGTCATGCCGGTGCGCGGATCGCCGGTACGGGCGTCGCAAGATGCTTGTTATCGCGGGACTGTGAAAACGATGTGACCTTTGTGGTACTTGCCGGATTTCATTAATGGCGAGCGCATTCTCGGCTAATGTGTGCGCGGTAGTAGCACGCAAGTACTTGGCTACGCATGCGTTGATGGGCTCCACCGGCGCGGCGTGCCGCCTCACGCACCAAGGAAATACTTCTAATGACTGCGAACGTGCCTGTCGTTAGCCGACAAGCGTCTCCGCTTCCCGGCTGGATCAGGCCCCTGACCGGCCCCGATGAACCCCGCTTGAGATGTAAGGCCACTTGGGTCGTCAAGACCCTGCTGCTGGCCATGTCGCCCGCCATTCTCCTGGGACTGTCCTATCCGCTGGCCATCCGCCGGATGGAGGGGCACGCCGTCGCCGGCGTCCCCATTGCCTCCCTGATCGTGAGCGTTGCGGTGGCCGTCCCCTGGCTCAGCCAGGTCACCTGCGGGCCCGTCTACCGGCTCATGGGCTCGGTCGCAGACACCGAGCCCGGCCAGTGCGTCCGGCAGTTCGCCCGGCTGTGGCCGACCGTGCTGGCCTTCTCCGTCGTCCCGGTGCTTCTCGTCAGCGCACTGGTGGGTGCGACCACGCACTGGCCCGCGCTGACGATCGCGGCGCACTTCCTGCTGCTGCTGGAGAACATGGTTTTCGCGCAGTCCCTCATGGTGGCGGATCTGTTGCGGCGTCGGCGCCACTGGGCGCTGGGCTGGCTTGCCTACGCCGCCGCGGTCCTGCTGCTTCCGACGGCGTGGTACCTGCCGCCGCTGCTGGCCACCCTCACCCAGGTCGTGCCGATGCGGTCCGCCCTGGCCGGCCTGCTCCGCCCGCTCCCGGTACGCATCGGGGAGTATGTGGTCGACATGGGGCGCGGCCTCGTTCTCGGCGGGGTGCTGTGGGCGGACAAGCTCCTCCTCTTCCTGACCCTGGGCACGCAGTGGCGCATCGCCCTGGCCTACTTGTGTCTCCAGCCGGCGGTCCTCGGCTACAGCTTCTACTTCGCGATCGCCACCCCCAGGGTGACCGGCGCGCTAACCGACTTCCACCGGGGGCTGGAGTCGGTAAGCATTGACTCCCTGCGTGACCGCAGCCGCTACCTAACCAGGCTGCTGGATCGCGCGCTCGTGCGCGCTGGGATCGTGGCGGCCCTCGGGGTGGTGGCGGTAGTGGTGGTCATCGCCCTGGTCGACCCGGCATCCGTGGCCGATGCTCTGGCCGTCGCGCTCGGCTCGGCGCTGCTGGCGGTGCTGACCCTGCTCGCATACGAGATCGACCACGCCGGGGACCCGGCACTGGCACTGGCCCTGTCCGGCGCGCACCTGCTGGCAGCACTCATGGCGTTCACACTGGTGGGCGGCCTGGCCGCGTCCTTCGCCGCGACCGCGCTGGTCGACCTTGCCTTGATCGCCGTCTCGGTGGTCGTTTACCGGGCGCGGTGGTCCTCACCCGAGTACTCATTCTTCTGGCGAAAGGCCCTGTCATGGTGAGCAGCAATACCGACCGCGTTACCGGCCGGGCGGACGGCGTCGATCCGGCGGCTGCGGTCCTCCCCGACGGCGTTCCCGCCGACGGGCGCTATGACGAGGTTGACGTCGCCATCGTCATGGAGTCGACCTACCCCTATCTCAAGGGCGGCGTGTCCGCGGTCGTGCATGACATCATCACCGGCAACCCCGATCTCTCATTCGGGATCATCCACATCACCTGGGACCATGACTGTCCGCGCACCGATCTGTACGGCATGCCGGGCAATGTGCGTTGGGTCAAGGTCGTGTACCTGTCCATGGCCGACCACCCGGAGTTCACCTCCAGTCGACCCGCGGACCTGCACATGAACCACCGCGAGCGGCTCGTGCTGGCGCACCGGCTCGTCGACGCCCTTCAGGCTCTGGCCGCCGGCGAGGGCAAGCCGGTGTGGGATCTGATCGCGGAGGGTATGGCGGCCTCGACGCGCCGCTATCCGCTGTGGGCGCTACTCGGATCCGCTGAATTCATGGAGACGTATCGCGACCGTATGCCCACACTGGGAATGTCACTGAGCGAGCTGTTTTGGTGCCTGCGCGAATTCTTCTCCCTGGCGTACGCCGTTTTAGGTGAGACCATGCCCCGTGCGCGCGTGTATCACGCTCACACCACCGGCTATGCCTCTCTCCTGGCGGCCAATGCCGCCCGGGAGAACGACGCCTCATTCCTGCTGACCGAGCACAACCTCTACGTGCGCGATACGATCAATACCCTGCTCGGACGGCGCATGGACAAGCCGGTCACCTCGCAGGACTATCGGACCTTCGACGTCGGCGGACGAGAGCGTATGTGGATGGCCTGGTGGATCGAGATGGGGCGCCTGTGCTACCCGGAGGCCTACGCCACCACCTACCTGTATCCGGACGCTGTTACGGAGGCGCGGGCCCTGGGACTCAACTCGGGCTCGATCCGCGTCATCCCCAACGGCATCGTCATCGACGAGTTCGACGCGGCCTACGCCGAGCGGCAGGCCGCAATCGCCTCCCTGCGCGACGGCGGAGCGGACTCCCACCGGTGGCGGCTGGTGTACATCGCCAGGGTCGTACCTATCAAGGGGCTGCTCGACCTCATCGAATCCATGCGCATTCTGCGCGAGCGCGGTCTGCGCTTCCATCTGGATGTATGCGGTCCCACCGAGCACGCTCCCGAGTACTACGAGCGCTGTGCCGCGCGAATCGCGGAACTGGGGCTGGAAGACTTCATCACGGTGCGCGGCACGATCAATGTGCGCGAGCATCTGAGCGACTGGGATCTCTTCCTACTTCCCTCCTATAACGAGGGCCTGCCCATGGTGTCCCTGGAGACCATGGGGGCGGGCATTCCCACCGTGTCCACAGACGTGGGGGCGCTGCGTCCCGTCGTCCTGGATGCCATCACCGCCCAGGACGGCACGGTGCTGGATCCCAGCGGCTTCATCATCCCTCCCGGGGATCCGACGCTCATGGCCGACCGGATCCAGCAGGTTACGGGCGACATCGACCTGTTCGAGCGGATGAGCCGTTCCGCTCGGGCCCGGGCGGAGACGGCCTTCAATCTGCTTAAGGTCAATGCCGCCTACCACGACCTGTTCCTGGAGGGTGGAGTCGGCGTTCGCCGTCGCCGCACCGACCGCATCCGTGCCGTGGGTGAGCAGCGGACTCGTGGAATCCATTCGTTGTCGCCGAGGCGGGGACGTCACCGGGCCCCGCGGCGACACCGACGCTGGGCCGGCCGCGTCTTCAAGGGCCACACGGCCGACAAATGACTGGCACTGGACCGGGCGTTGGCGCCTGGCTGCGTTACGGCGAGCCGATTGCGCCCGCAGAGGTGGACTTCGCCGTCGCCCACTACCGGACCGCTGTCCTCCAGCCCTGGGAGCGGGAGACGGCGGCCAGGCTCAAGGACGCCCGCCCCGGCATGACCGTGCTGGCGTACCGCTGTCTGTCCTCGGTGCGCGTCTTTGAGCCGCCGGAGCGGTGCGCCTCGGGGATCGGCTGGGCCGAGGCCCGTGACCGCGGCTGGATTGCTCGGCGCGGGGACGAGCCGGTGGAGTGGGATTCCTATCCGGGGCACTTCCAGACTCGTGTCTGGGATCCCGCCTACCGCGCCGCCTGGACGGAGCAGGTGGTTGCCTCCCTCGACGGCACCGCCTTCGACGGCGTCATGGCGGACAACGACGTCTTCGAGGACTACTACGGCCTGCGCCTGCCCGCCATAGCCTCCGCCGACCCGGACGCTCCGGCGGAGGTCGCGGGCCTGCGGGCGGCGCTGGGCGAACTGGTGGAGACTGCGGGCCGGGCCCTGGCCGACGCCGGCCGGCTGCTGGTCCCCAATATCGCCGAGGCGCGGCGCGAGCCCGGCCGCTGGCGTCGGCATGCCGCCTGGGGTGGTGGCTTCGAGGAGTGCTGGCTGGGCTGGGGCGACGACGCCATGTTCGATGCGACGACGGCGGCCGCGCAGTTGGAGCAGCTCGACGGGCCGGGGCTCGCCCTGCTGCGTGCGCCGTCGGGCGGGCACGGGCCGGCGTGGGATGGATCGCCGCAGGGGCTGTATGGGCTGGCCCTCTTCTGGATCGTAGGCGCCGGTGCTCCGCGGCTGTCCTATACGGCCACCGGCCACAACGACTACTCGCGCACGCCCTGGTTCCCGGCGATGGACGCCGACCTCGGGCAGCCGCGCGGGCCCGTGCACAGGTCGGGCCGGGTGTGGCGGCGCCGCTTCGAGGGTGGCGTTGCAGCAGCGGTCCTAGATGGGGAGGTGGGTGGCACGGTCGCCCTGCCCCCGGGCGCGGTACGGCCGGGGCCGCGGGGGCGGCCCGACGGTGAGCCACTGCCTCGGCGTCTGCGGCTGCGTCCCCATGAGGGCGTCATCGCCCTGACCCCATGAGCTGTTGTCCTGCCCTTCCTGGCTTCGCGTTTGGGGGTGTGGCGTGTTGACAGGCGGGACGTGGCGTGCTGACGGGTGGCGGCCGTCCGGGTGATGGTTAGCGTGCTCGGGTCAACGGTTCGTGCGTTGGACCGCCGGTCCCCACTTGGCCCGACAACGACCTCCCGCACCCGACAACGAACCACGCAAACGCACGAACCGTCGGGCGATGACACGAGCCGTCAGACGAACGCGAGAACCTCATGGCGGGACCACGCCGCCGTCCTGCCCCGCCCACTGTGGGCTGGAGTTGTGCGACGCCACCGTGGGGGCTGCACCGTCGTCGCACCCTACCCAGCGCGGCCGGAGTGCGCACGCTTTTGTTCGTACAAACATTTGCATTTAGGGGACACGACGCCAGGAAGTGGCATTAGGACTGAAGTCACATTACAGTGGCTCCTGTCAACGCGCACGGGCGCACATTTCACCAGAATCAGAAAGAGGCGATGATGCCCAAGTACGTGTACCGCTTCAGCGAGGGCGACAAGGATCAGCGGGACCTCCTGGGCGGTAAAGGGGCCAACCTCGCCGAGATGACCCGACTCGGCCTGCCGGTGCCACCCGGCTTCACCATCACCACCGACGCCTGCCGCGCCTACCTGCGCGACGGCGTCGTCCCCGATGAACTCGCCGTCCAGGTGACCACCGCCCTGCGGCAGGTCGAGGAGGAACTCGGCCGTCAACTGGGCGCCGCCGAGGACCCGCTGTTGGTCTCCGTGCGCTCCGGTGCCAAGTTCTCCATGCCCGGCATGATGGAAACCGTCCTGAACATCGGTCTGAACGACGCCTCCGTCCAGGGACTGGCCGCCGCCTCCGGGGATGAGCGCTTCGCCTGGGACTCCTACCGCCGCCTGATCCAGATGTTTGGCAAGACCGTCCTGGACATCGACGGCGACCTGTTCTCCGACGCCCTGGACGCCAAGAAGACCGCCCGCGGCGTCAGCCTGGACTACGAGCTCGATGTGGAGGCCCTCAAGGAGCTCGTTGAGGAGTACAAGGCGATCGTCGCCAAGACCGCCGGCATCGACTTTCCCCAGGACCCGCGTGCCCAGCTCGACATGGCCACGGAGGCGGTCTTCCGCTCCTGGAACACCGAGCGCGCACACATCTACCGGCGCCGCGAGAAGATCCCGCACGACCTGGGTACCGCCGTCAACGTGTGCACCATGGTGTTCGGCAACATGGGGGAGACCTCCGGCACCGGCGTGTGCTTCACCCGCGACCCCTCCACCGGCCGCTCCGGCGTGTACGGCGACTACCTGGTCAACGCCCAGGGCGAGGACGTCGTCGCCGGCATCCGCAACACCCTGTCCCTGGCCGACCTGGAGCGCCTGGACAAGACCAGCTACGACGAGTTGCGCGCCGCCATGCGCCGCCTGGAGACCCACTACCGCGACCTGTGCGACATCGAGTTCACCATCGAGCGCGGCAAGCTCTGGCTGCTGCAGACCCGCGTGGGCAAGCGCACCGCCGCGGCCGCCTTCCGTGTCGCCACGCAGCTGGTGGACGAGAAGCTCATCACCATGGACGAGGCGCTCACCCGCGTCACCGGCGACCAGCTCAACCAGCTGATGTTCCCGCAGTTCGGCGACGTCACCGGCCACGACCTGCTCACCCGCGCCATGCCCGCCTCCCCGGGCGCCGCCGTCGGACACATCGCCTTCGACAACGCCGAGGCCGTCGCCCGCGCCGAGGCCGGCGAGTCCGTCATCCTGGTGCGCCGCGAGACCAACCCCGACGACCTGCCCGGCATGGTCGCCGCCGTCGGCGTGCTCACCGCCCGCGGCGGGAAGACCTCCCACGCGGCCGTCGTCGCCCGCGGCATGGGCAAGACCTGTGTGTGCGGCGCGGAGGCCCTCGACGTCGACGCCGAGTCCCGCACCGTGCGCGTGGCCGGGCGGGAGGCCCCGCTGACCAGCGACGACGTCATCGCCATCGACGGTGCCACCGGCGAGGTGTTCCTGGGCGAGGTCGCCGTCGTCGACTCGCCGGTCATGACCTACCTGCGCCGCGGCCTGGAGGCAGCACTCGACACCGCCGGCGACGTCGACACCCGCGAGCTGATCACCAGCGTGGACCGCATCATGCGGCGAGCCGACCAGGTGCGTCGCCTGCAGGTGCGCGCCAACGCCGACACTCCCGACGACGCCCGCCACGCCATCCACCGTGGCGCCCAGGGCGTGGGACTGTGCCGCACCGAGCACATGTTCCTCGGCGAGCGCAAGCAGCTGGTGCAGAACCTCATCCTCGCCGCCGACGACGCAGAGCGGGAGGCCGCCCTCGCGGCGCTGCTGCCGCTGCAGAAGGCCGACTTCGTGCAGATGTTGGAGACGATGGACGGCAAGCCGATGACGGTGCGCCTGATCGACCCGCCGCTGCACGAGTTCCTGCCCGACCTGACTCAGCTGAGCGTCAAGGTAGCGGTTGACCGTGAGCGCGGCACCCTGGACCCGGCCGACGAGGAGCTGCTGAACGTGGTGCGCCGCAACCACGAGGCCAACCCGATGCTCGGCCTGCGCGGCGTGCGGCTGCTGCTGACCATGCCCGGCCTTATCGAGCTGCAGGTGCGCGCCATCGCCGAGGCCGCCGTCGAACGCCTGCGGGCCGGTGGCGATCCCCGTCCGGAGGTGATGATCCCGCTGATCGGCTCGGTGCGGGAGCTGCAACTGGCGCGGGAGCGCGCGGAGTCGGTGCTGGCGGAGGTGTCCGCGGAGTCCGGCTACGAGCTGAACTTCCCGATCGGTTGCATGATCGAGCTGCCGCGCGCGGCCGTCACCGCCGCGCACATCGCCGAGGAGGCGGACTTCTTCTCCTTCGGCACCAACGACCTGACCCAGACCACCTGGGGCTTCTCCCGCGACGACGTGGAGTCCTCCTTCGTGGGCCGCTACATCGAGGCGGGCATCTTCGGCACTTCCCCGTTCGAGTCCATTGATGTCGACGGCGTGGGCGGCATGGTGCGGCTGGGCGTCGACGGCGGCCGGTCCACCAAGTCCGGCATGAAGATGGGCGTGTGCGGCGAGCACGGTGGTGACCCCGACTCGATCGCCTTCTTCCACCGGGTCGGCCTGGACTACGTGTCCTGCTCCCCGTTCCGCGTGCCGGTGGCGCGTCTGGAGGCCGGACGGGCCGCGGTGCTGGCACCGACCGAGTGACGTCGACGGCATGCGCCGGCGTGCCATCGAGGCCGGCGTGATGCCGACTTAACGCGCTGACGGCGGGCTCTGGCCAGTGTCCTGGCGGAGCGTCAACCTGGCCGGTAACCCGTTGGGGCCGGCCGGTGGCCCGGCGGGGCGCCAAGGTAACCGGCCGGCGCGCCAGTCGGGCGGCGAGCCTGGCGGGCGCCCCACTGGCCGTCGTCTGCTGCGAGCCCTTGTCTCCTGATCCGAGCTTTTGCACCCTGGTGTACGGCAAATGACCGCACACCAGGGTGCAAAAGCTCGTAGTAGGGGGCATTCGGTCGTCGCAGGTGAGGGGCCGACTGGGCGGGATCCTGACACGCTGCGTACAGGTGGCCGAGTGCCGCGCGAGCCAGAGGGCTTATGCCCGGAGGTGCTGTCGCCTGTTCGTTGCGGTATAGTGACAGTATTGCAATGCCGGGCACGAGTCGGTGCGGAACCCTGGAGGAAGAGATGTCTGAGAAGGAACGACTCGCCGAGTTGAAGGAATATGTCGATCGTAAGAACCGTGAAATAGGCCTGGTGAACCCTTACGCGTGCACCATTGTGGAGGGGCTGTACGGCTGGGTAAATGCCTCCGATACCTGGGAGGGGCCGTTGGCGGATGAAGAGTCTGAATACACCAAGGGCGAAATTGATGCCTTGATTGCGGTATTCGTCGGCCTCAGCGACGATCTCGCGACAGCGATAGCGAACGCGGAAAGCGGTGAGGAGAGTGACTGAGTTCCGCGAGGAATGCTCGCAATCCCATCCTAATGCTACCGAGTCGGGAGAACAACAGTAATGACGAAGGTATCCCTCAACGCCGAGAAATTAGAAACAGCTATCGCTCAAATCCGTGAGGTTGCCACCGACGCCGAGGGTGCCAGGACTTCCATCAATTTCCAGTTAAACAGTGCTGAAGTCTCCCTCTCCGACAGCAACTTCAGTTCGGACGCGTCGACTGCTATTGAAAACCTGAACCTCAGGGCAGACGAGATTGAGTCCTGTAAGGATGAGATCGTGCGACTGAATGAGTCCGGAATTGCGAGCATGAATGCGGACGGCGTCATCACATATAATCTGCCGGACACAGTGGCGATCAATTCGTCGAAGGATCTCAGCTCAGTGGTCCAGGCGGAGATCGACGCGGAGAAGGCGAAGAACGCCGATCCCGATGAGCTGCTGGACCTGATGAATGGGTCTGTGGCAGATCATCAGAACGACGAGGTATATGCCGCCGCCTTCGCCGACGCCATGGGGCCCGAGGACATGGCCAATCTGGCGTACATGATTGATAAGGATCGGCAGTATCAGCTTGAAAATCTTCCCGACTATGATCCGAACGACCCCGACAGTGACAAAGGCACACGCTGGGAACGGACCAACGATGCGTGGTTGTCCGCTCAGGCGACGCTGTCGATCTGCTTCGGCACCGCCACGAGCTCGTCGGCCTGGACTCCGCAGCACCGTTCGGAGTATGCGGAGGGACTGGCAGCACTTGTCACGGACGAAGATCAGCCCTACTACATGCCTCTCGGCTTCAACCTGCTGCTGGAAGGAGCGAACCGAACCGCAGCGAACACTGCCGAGCTCGATGGCGAGGCCGCGCAGGCCGGTGGGGTGTTCAACAAGTACTTCCTGCAGGACCTCGGGCATGCTGTGGAGGCGCATGAGAAGACTTGCGAAGGGAACCCTGCGTGGCAGTCGCAACGGATGAAAGCGTCGCCCCCGGAAGGCTCGGTGGGTGATTGGGATCCCATGGCCGGGATTCTGACTGCGATGGGGCGTCAGCCCGATGCGGCATTGGATTTCCTGGCGCCGCCGGTTGATGATCGCGCCACCGAGCAGACGGTGGAGGTTGACGGGACTACTTGGGAGTGGCTTAAGGGACGTGACTGGGACTCGACCAGTTTTGAGGCGCTGAGCGCTGCGTTTGCGGGTGCTTCGGAGCATCGGCAGTTGACGACGGGGACGGAGGATGAGCGTGCTGCGTGGATCACGGAGCAAGCAGTTGTCGACATGGCCGGGCGCAAGGACGGCCTGTGGACTAATACCTCGCGGCAGAACGCGGCCGTGGTACTCGCCAACTCCATGCAGGAGATCGACGAGGCTGCGAGTGAACGTGATAACTCAGATCCGCCAACGCTATTCGTTGAAGGTCAACCGGCTAGATGGGAGGAAGCCCACTGGGGTGAAATCAGACTATTGATGCAGGAGACGCTTAAGGATGATGTTGCGCTGCTAACTGTCTCCGATGCGGCGGGTAGGTTTGCGTCGCAACGCCTGGATAGCTCGCTGGATGAGTTGCCTGCGGACGCGACCTACCAGGACGCGTACGATCAGGTTTCCCAAACGCGTTACGACGATGGCTGTTTGCTTGGATATATTCAAGGTGCAGCGGAGAAGGGGCGCGGCGACGATGCGGCCGACCAAGACGCGACCAACCAAATGATCCTCAGTGCCTTTGGCAAAGGGCTGAGCTTCATCCCGGGGCCACAGTCCGCTGTGGCTAGTCAAGCGCTAAGCATCGCCGAGTCCTACATGCTCGACGCTGCCGGCGACGCCTTACCATCCAATTCTGAACAGGCCAAAGAAGATGCGAAGGACATGCAGAGTGCCGTTAAGGTTCGGCTATTAGTTGAAACGTATGCGAAGCTCGATGAGCGGGGGTATTTGCCGGACGGCGCATATGTGAATCCCGATGGGAAGCCATACGGTTATGCCTGGATGGATTATGATAATCAAGACGGCTCTCATATTGACGAAGAGGAGCTGCTTTCTAGTCCTGAAAACATCGCGAAGTTCAATAGCTGGATTACAGACCCCGACCTTAGGGGGGTTTCGAGCGAGGCTCGAGAGTCTACAGAAGGGTTCGCGAATGGCCGTGAGAAAGGGCTGGAGTGATGTATGAATATAGCTCGCGCTGTTCGCAGCATGGCATGCGCCTTGTACTGGCCGCGGTGTTGGCGATCTCGGCGTGCTGCACTGGTGCGTGCTCCCATGATTCGGTCGCAGGGCCCTACTGTGGTTTATTTTCCGAGGAGGATGTAGATCCTATTGTGGGTCGCGTGGAGGTGATTACTGGAGGTGATGGGCGTGAGATTCCAGGAACCGACGCACGTGTCTTTTCTTACATGTCTGGTGGAGGGACTGAGAACTCTAACGCGTATACATATTGGCTGGAAGGTCGCGCCGGGTTCACGATGTACACCGTGGTTGCCGAGGATGCTGACGAGTCGACAGCTGCGGCGCTGGAGGAGTTGGTGATTAAGTACGCGCCGCAGGTCCTGGATGGCGTTGCCTCGCGTACCGAGGACCCGGGTCCTAACAGGTACATTCCGGACGCTTCGGTGCCAAGCGGTGGGCCGTCCGCCGATGGAACGGCGGCATCCAGTGCGGCTGAGCCTACGTCTGCAGGATCGCCAGGGCAGTGACAATGATGCGACTCAAGTTCAGGCGTGTGCTGTTACTCCGTGCTGTTGTGGCGGCGCTGCTAGTGGTCGCGCCGTTAGGTTGCGTAAGTGGTTGCGGTGAGGACTCGGTTGCGGGCCCATACTGTGGGCTGATTGCCGAGGAGGACGTGACTCCGATAGTGGGTCGTGTGACGGAGGTTGAGGAGGGGGATGGCGGACTGCTCTATTGTAGAGTTCGAGGTGAGCGCGCTGTACTGGTTGCAAGCGGTACGGACGACTCGTGGGTTTCGTATGGCCGCGGCGGTAATAATGCGTTTACGACGTTGGAGGCGATTACTGGAGGTGATGGGCGTGAGATTCCAGGAACCGACGCACGTGTCTTTTCTTACATGTCTGGTGGAGGGACTGAGAACTCTAACGCGTATGCATATTGGCTGGAAGGTCGCGCCGGGTTCACGATGTATACGGTGGTTGCCGAGGATGCTGATGAGTCGACAGCTGCGGCGCTGGAGGAGTTGGTGATTAAGTACGCGCCGCAGGTGCTGGATGGGGTGGACTCGCGTACAGCGGACCCCGGTCGCAACCGGGACGATCCTGCCACTGGCACTCCCGGCCCCGAGCCGTCTGCCACTCAGACAACGGACTCGTCCAGAGAGGCGGAGCCTACGTCCACGTCCACCGGATCGCCAGGCCAGTGACAATGCTGCAGTTCAAGTTCAGCCGTGTGACGTCACTCCTTGCCGTTGTGACGGTGGTGCTTGTGGTTGCATCGGTGGGCTGCGCGAGTGGCTGTGCCGGCGACTCGGTTGCGGGCCCTTATTGTGGGTTGATTGCGGAGGAGGATGTGGTTCCTATAGTGGGTCGTGCGACGGAGGTCGAGGAGGGTAGTGACGGAGTGTTCTACTGTAGTATTGAGGGCGAGCGTGCCGTATTGGCCGCGCACGGTACGGCGGATTCATGGGTGGCGTTCGGGCGTGGTGGTAATAATGCGTTTACCACGTTGGAGGCGATTGCCGGGGGTGAGGGGCGTGAGGTCCCGGGTACGGATGCGCGTGTATTCTCTTACGTGTTTGGTAGTGGGACTGAGAGTGCTAACGCGTATGCTTATTGGTTGGAGGGTCGTGCCGGGTTTGCCATGTACACGGTGATTGCAGAGGATGCTGATGAGTCGACGGCTGCGGCGTTGGAGGAGCTGGTGATCAAGTACGCGCCGCAGGTGCTGGACGGGGTGGCATCGCGTACGGAGGATCCCGGTCGTAACCGTCATGATCCGGCCACTGGCACTCCCAGTCCCGAGCCGTCTGCCGCCCAGACTGCGGACTCGTCCAGCGAGGCGGAGTCTACGTCCACCGGATCGCCCGGAAGCTGACAATGCAATGCTATTCTCTAGGTTAACCCGTTTGGTGTCGCTTCGCTCGGTTGTGATAGTGCTGTTTATGCTTGCATCGACCGGTTGCGTGAGCGGTTGCGCTGATGATTCGGTAGCGGGCTCGTATTGTGGTGTTTTTGAACAGGATGATGTCACGTCTATCGTGGGTCGGGTGGATAGTGTTGAAGATGAACGTTCTAGCGTGATGGGCTGCAGGATTCATGGTGAGCGCGGCATACTTGTCGCAACCAGTACTACTGACTCGTGGGTCGGGTTCGGTCAGAACGGCAATAATGCGTTCACCACGTTGGAAACGATTACTGGGGGTGAGGGGCGTGAGATTCCGGGCACGGATGCGCGCGTCTTCTCCTATCTTGGGCCGCACCCAAAGCATCCGGATGCTTATGCTTATTGGCTGGAGGGCCGCGCCGGGTTCACGATGTACACCGTGGTCGCCGAGGACGCTGACGAGTCGACGGTGGCGGCGTTGGAGGAGCTGGTGATCAACTACGCGCCGCAGGTCTTGGATGGAGTGGCCTCACGCGCCGATGACCCCGGACCTAACTGGAACGACCCGACCGATGCTGATCCCAGCGCTGAACCGACTGCATTCGCCACCGCTGAGCAAACCGCAGCGGTCGCGGCGAGTGCGGATTCATCGGACCGGGCTCGAAGCGATGCGGAGGATGCGAAGAACACCAAGCCCGATGAACTGCTGGAACTTATACATGGCTCGGTGGCAGACCATCAGAATGATGAGGTCTACGCCACAGCCTTCGCCGACGCCATGGGTCCCGAGGGCATGGCGAAACTGGCCTATACGATCAATCAGCAGCGGCTGCAGCAGACCGAGAACCTGCCCGCTTACGATCCGATTGATCCCGACGCCGAATACGCGACCCGTTGGCAGCAGACCGACGACGCATGGTTGTCCGCTCAGGCGACGCTGTCGATCTGCTTCGGCACTGCTACTCACTCCTCGGCCTGGACTCCGCAGCACCGCTCGGACTACGCCGAGAAACTGAGCGGGCTGGTCACAGACGAGGACCACCCCTACTACATGCCGCTCGGTTTCAACCTGCTGCTGTCGGGAGCCAACCGCTCGGCGACGAACATACTGACCGGGGCGCCGACGACCGCTGGCGGGGTGTTCAACAGGTACTTCCTCCAGGACCTGGGGTCTGCGGTAAGGGCGCATGAGCGGGCCGGCGATGACCTGCCTGAGTGGCAGTTGCAGCGGATGAAAGCGTCACCACCAGAGGGAACTGTGGGTGATTGGGATCCGATGACTGGGATTCTGACTGCGATGGGGCGGCAGCCTGATGCGGCTTTGGAGTTCTTGGCGTCGCCGGTTGATGATCGTGCAATCGAGCAGACTGTGGTGGTTGATGGTACTACTTGGGAGTGGCTTAAGGGGCGTGAGTGGGACTCAAGCGGTTTTGAGGCGCTAACGGCGGCCGTGGCCGGTGCTTCGGAGCATCGGCGGCTGACGACGGGGACGAAGGATGAGCGTGCTGCGTGGATCACGGAGCAGGCGGTGGTCGACATGGCGGGGCATAAGGGCAGCCTGTGGTCGGACGCTTCGCGCCAGAATGCGGCCGCCGTGCTGGCCAACTCCATGCAAGAGATCGACGAGGCCGCCAACGGGGCGCAACGATCTGCGGAGGCATCCGGTTTCAACGCGTCCATGCCTGCGGGCTGGGAGGAAGGCCACAGATACGAGGTTCGGTCCTTGCTGCAGGAGACGCTCAAAGACGACATCGCGCTACAGACCGTCTCCGCCGCGGCGGGGCGATACACCTCGCTGCGCCTCGACGATGCGCTGGAAATGCTGCCTGCCGACTCTGATGGCTCGGAAGACTCTGAAAAATCGAATCTGAAGAAAGCGAGCTCCCTGATCGTTCAGAAACTTTACCCCGATGGTCGTCTGCTCGGATACATCCAGGGCGCCGCGGAAAAGGGCCGCGGTGACGAGGGAGAGCAGCTGGATGCGACAAACCAGATGTTGCTCAATGCCTTCGACGACGGGGTGTACTCCACCGCCGATACTGTTGCCGGCGCCGCCGGGCCTGCTTGGGGCGGTATGGCGCGGCAGAGCGCGCAGTCCTACACAGTGGCCGCGCTGCAGAATCCCATTGTTGGCGCACCTGACCGAAGTGACGTGCAGGAGTTCGGAATATCAGAGGCTGTGAGGCGGCACTTCCTGGTGGAGGCGTACTCCAAGCTCGATGAACGAGGACTGCTTCCGGCCGGAGCCTACGAGAACCCCGATGGCAGGCGCTACACCTACGCATGGATGAAACAGGACTCCACCGGGCTCCCCAAGCTAGACGTCGCGGTGCTGTTGTTCAACTCGGGCAACATACCTCAGTTCGCCAGCTGGCTACTCGATCCCGATCTTTCCGGAGTGACCATCCGTGATGGCGTGCCGGCAGTAGATGCGTTTGAAGTGGGCCACGATGCGGGCGGAGCATGAACGCGGCGCTGTACGACCACTGCGCCATCGGCCGCCCAGCACAGAGCGCGACCCGGCGGGTGGTCCTCAGGCCGGCTGCGGCTGACGGAACTTGTCCCAGTTCGTCAGCAGATTGAAGAACATGGCGATACCCAGCACGATGACCACCATGTTGCTGCCGGGGCTGGCCAGCACCAGGCGCTGCGGGGTGACAAGCAGGTCGGCCACGAGCACCGCGGCCAGCGCCACATTCGCTGCGACGACGCCGGGTCCCACCCGCCACCGCAGCCGCGAGCCGAAGTAGCCGCAGTCGGCCTTGATGCCGCGCGCGAGCACGCTGACCGAGGCGCCGGCCAGCGCCAGCAGCAGGACGGCGGTGATCGTTTCGGTGATGGGCAGGCGCCCGCCCAGCACCAGGCAGCCAGCCAAGAACAGTTCGACCGCGGGCAGGGCTATCGCCACGGCCCGCGGGCCTCGTCCGGGGAGTAGACGGTAACCGGCGACGTCGGCGACCTGCAGCTCTCGCGAGGTGGCGAGCTTCGCGTAGGCGCTGACCGTGAGCAGCAGGCCGATCAGGATCCGACCCACCGCGAGGGCCACCGGGACAGTCGGGGACACAGGACTCACGCTCCTTCTGCGGACCGCTGTGCGTGCATCCACACAATGCGAGCCGCGTTGTGACGGTGGTCTCAGGATGCTCGATATTCGGACGCAGGTCAATACTTAGGCGACACGAACTCGCGCCTTGCGGGAAGCGCCCGGACTCGCGCTGCCAGGGCCTGCCACCCCCTGTCACCACTTGGAGACCTCTGCCAGAATCGGCGCATGACCAGCGCTGATAGCCGCGGCGCCGCCGACGCGCACACACCGATGGCCCCCGCCGCCCTGCGCGAACTCGCCGACGCCCTGCGGGAGCGAATGCAGCGCGTAGTCGTCGGCAAGACCGAGGCGATCGACACCCTCCTGGCCACCTTCCTGGCCGGCGGCCACCTCCTGATCGAAGACGTTCCCGGCGTCGCCAAAACCACCCTCGCACTCGCGCTCGCGCGCTGCCTGGACCTGAGCTCGGCCCGCATCCAGTTCACCGCCGACCTCCTGCCCGCCGATGTCACCGGTGTGAGCGTCTACGACCAGTCCACCCGCGAGTTCCGCTTCCACCCCGGCCCGGTGTTCGCCGGCGTCGTCGTCGCCGACGAGATCAACCGGGCCACGCCCCGCACTCAGTCGGCCCTACTGGAGGCCATGGGGGAGGGGCAGGTCAGCGTTGAGGGCCGCTCCCTGCCCCTGCCCGACCCGTTCATCGTCATCGCCACCCAGAATCCACTGGACATGGAGGGCACCTTCGCGTTGCCCGAGGCCCAGCGCGACCGCTTCATGACCCGCCTGACCATGGGCTATCCGGACCCCGACGCCGAGGCGGCCATGCTGCTCGCCCGCGGCGCAGCCGACCCCCTGACCGCCCTCACTCCCATCGCCTCCGAGCACGACGCCCGCGCGGCCCGCGCCGCCGTCGCCGGCCTGTATCTGGCCCCCGCCGTCGCCCGCTACATCGTCGCCCTGGTATCCGCCACCCGCAGCGACGCGGCCCTCGCCCTGGGCGCCAGCCCGCGCGCCAGCCTCCATCTGGCGGCCGTCGCCCGCGCCCGCGCAGCCATGGCGGGCCGCGGCTTCGTGTCCCCCGACGACGTCGCGCGTGCCAGCGGTGACGTGCTCGCCCACCGGCTGGTCCCCGTCGGCCACTACGCCCGGGCCGCCGACGCCCTCGCGGCCGCCGACGCGGCCCTGGAGCGCATCGTCGCCCACACCCCTGTGCCGGCGGAGACCTGAGCCGATGCCGGTGAAATCCCAGCGTCCGGGCCGGCCGGCGGATCCCAGACGCCCGCATCCCCGGCACCCTACCGACCTGGGAGCCCGGAACAGCCGGCCTCATCGCCGCATCCCCTGGGCGGCGCCGACGGCGGCGGGCTGGCAGGTCATCCTGCTCGCGCTGGCCTTGACGGTGGGCGGCGCCTGGGCCGGCCTGACACTCGCACGGAACCTGGGCATCGTGCTGGCCGCACTGGCGGTCGCCGGCCTGCTTGCCGGCTGGTTACTCGCGCTCGCCGCCGGCCCACGTCCGCGCCTGACCGGCCCCGGCGACGTCCACGCCGGCGAGAGGGCCGTGTGGCGGTTGGCCGTGGACACGCGTCTACCTCGGTGGATGCCCCTATGGGCGGCCTGGCGCGTCGACGGCGACCGTTTCCTGATCCCGGTGGTCGCGGGCGGCTGCGCGATCGCCCACAGCCCGAGCCGACGCGGCCGGCTCGCGGTCGGCGTGGAGGGCCTGACCTGCCATGACCCGCTCGGCCTGGTACGCGCCCGCATCCCGCTCGGTCTCGACGGTGACCTGTTGGTCCTGCCCCGACCACTCGTGCCGCCGCCGGAGGCCGTCGCCGCCGCCGACCCGAACGCCGCCACCGCGTCTACCGCCTCGGCCTGGCGCGCTCGCGGCCGTGCCGGGGGATCCGATCCCGGCAATTTGCGCGACTACCGTCCCGGCGACTCGCTCGGCGCCGTCCACTGGCGGCAGTCCGCGCGCGTGGACCGGCTGCTCGTGGTCGAGCGGGTGCGCGAGGGTCGGTGGCCGCGCCGGCTGCGCCTGGACCTGCGCGCCGACGCCTACGCGCCCGACCCGGATACGGCGCACTCCGCGGCGGCCCCGGGCGCCACGGAGGCCCCGGGCGCCACGGCCGGTTTCGAGACCGCGGTGAGCCGGGCCGCCGGACTGCTTGAGGCGTGGGCGCGCGCCGGGCACGACGTCGAACTGCGACTCGGCGCAGATATCCACCACGCCGCCCCGGGCGGCGCCGTCGCCCTGCTGCGGCATCTGGCCGTCGTGGAGGTCGAGCCCGGCACTGCCGCCCGGATCCCGGCTCACGATGCCGACGTGGTCATCACCGGCGTCGCCGCCGACCCACCACCTCAGCCGGCACGCGGAGGCGTGGTGCTGGCGGTGGAGTCGGAACCGGACTTCGCTGCCATCCCGGCCGAGTCGGCGTCACCCACCGCGCCGGCCCGCCCACAGCCGGCGACGGCCGCGCGGCCGGCACCGTCCACCCGGCCGCCCACCCGCACCTCCCGCTGGCAGCCCCTGGCTGCCGCGCTCATCGTCGTCGGCCTGTGGCACCTGGCCACCACCGCGCTGGCACCCCTGCTGGCCCCCGAACCCTGGGCGGCCCGTAGCCTGACGATCGCCGCAGCCACCCTGCTGCTCCCCGCACTGACGCGTACCGTCTGGCCCCACCGGAGCGGCCTTGCCTGTGGTCTGGGCCTGGTCGCCGGCACCGGGGCATTGTGGTGGTGCTGGCCGGACACGGTGCGGGCGCGGGCTTGGCTCGCCGACCCCGTGGCGCAGCTGCACGCCGTCGGAACGATCCTGCGCAACGGCCTCGCCCCCCTGGCTACCGGCGGGGCGCTCGGTTTCGCCCTCTGCCTGTTCACCCTGCTGCTGGCCTGGGCGTGTGCGCTCATGAGTGCGGGCGGCGGCGACCGCTGCGGTGCCACCGGGCTGGCGCCAACCGCCGCCCTGCTGGCCCCCGGCGTCGTCCTGGGGCGGTACCCGGACCGCGCCGTGCTGCTGGCCGCCGCCGTCGGCGTGGTACTGCTGATTGTCACCTCGGCGCCCAGCGGCGGACCGGGCTGGGGACCAGGACGCCGTCACGGCGGTTTCCAACCGCCCCGCAATGCCGCCGCCCTGACACGTGCGGCCGGGCGGCTGGCCGGCACCGCGGCGGTGACGTTCCTGGCGACGGCTCTGGCCGCGGGCGCGCTGTCCCGGGCCCCGGCCGTGCCGACACGAACCTGGAGTTGGAACGTGTCCGGCACCGGGCCGGCGGCGGTATCCGTGCCGGACACGACGCTCAGCCTGGGGGAGGACCTCGTGCGCGGGTCGGCCGCCACCGCCTTCGAATACAGCGCCGAGGGCGTGGCCCCGGGAACCGGCCTGCGCTTCACCCTCGCCGTCATCCGCGACCTGGACGGCCGGGAGTGGGAGCCGCTGGACGATCCCGGCCCCACGCGCGCCGACGGCCTGGTCGGGCGCATCGGTTCCGGCGCCCTGACCGCAGGCGGTGCCGTCGCCGCCGCCGGGCTCAGCGGCACCGACGTGCGTTCCGGCGCCGCCGACCTGCAACGGATTCACCTCCGCGTCCTGAACCTGTCCTCCCCGCGCCTGCCACTGCCACAGTCGACGGTATTGATCGCGCCCCCGCGAGACTCCTCCGACGCGACGGCCCTGAACCCGCGGGGCTGGGCGTGGGTGCCCGGCACCTCCACCGTCCTCGCCCGGGGTGCCGATGCCGCGAGCGGCGGCAGCTACACGGCACTGGGGTGGAACGCGGTCGCCGGCACGGACGGCACCCCGCAGGTACCCCCGCCCTACGCGGCCGCCGCCCCGGCCTCCGAGGCTCTGGCCGCCTACACGGCCCTGCCCGAGGGCGCCGACCAGATCGCCGTCACCGCCCAGGAAGTGGCTGACGCCGCCGGGCTCGGCGGCACCGGCGCGGATCCGGCCGCCCGCGCCGCCGCCTTGGCCGCCTGGTTCCACACCGGTGCCTTCGTCTACGACGAGTCGGCCCCCGGTGGCTTTGACGCCGACGCGGAGGTGGCGCCGGTGGAGACGGTCACCGGCTTCCTGACCGAGCGGCGCGGCTACTGCATCCACTACGCCGCCGCCTTCACCCTGATGGCCCGCAGCCTCGGCCTGCCCACTCGCATCGCCATCGGCTACGCCTCTCGCGCCGGAGAGGCGACCACCGCCGTGTCCGGCCGGGATCTGCACGCCTGGCCCGAGGTCTGGTTCGACGACGTCGGCTGGGTGGCCTTCGAGCCGACACCGGGTGGCGCCGGGGCCCGCGCGGACACCGGCACCGCGGCCCAGACCGAGCCCACCGCCGCCACCTCTGCGACGGCGACCGCCTCGACGCAGACCGCACCTGCGACGCCGTCCGCCGGCGCCTCCACCGAGGCGGCAGCACCCGCCACCGGCGGGGCGGCGTTCGAGGGCGGCCCGGGACGACGCCGGTCATGGCTACTTGGAGTGGCTGGGGTGACGCTGTTGCTGGCCGCGCCCGGCCTGGTGCGTGCCCGGCGGCGCCGGCGGCGGCTGGCGCGCATTCGTGCGGGTGACCGGCCCGCGACCGCGGCCTGGGAAGAAGTGGAGGACGCCGCCACCGACCTGGGCCTGTGGGATGCGACCGGGCGCGCCGCGCGCAGTGACGGCGATGCCCTGACGGGGCGGGCCGGGCCGCGGGCGCGCACACATGAGGCCCTCGCCGAGTACCTCGCCGCCATCCCCGCCCTGGATGCGGCCGCGCGTCGTGCCCTGGCGGAGCTTGCCGAGGCGGCCGTGGCCGAGGCCTTCGGCGGCCGGGAGCGCAGCAACGGGGATACCGAGTCCGGCGACCGGCGCCTGGTCCGGCTGGTGCGCACCGGGACCGCGGGGTTGGCCCGGACAACGTCGTCGGTCCGGCGGCTGCGTGCCCGCGCACTGCCCGCGAGCCTCTGGCGTCGGCGTCACTAGGCGGTTGGATCCCAGGCGCCGGAATGTCCTGAACTGTCATGAACGGGGACAAACGCGCCCGCAGCGCTTAAGCGCGAGTTAGTGACCGTTGGAATCATGCGGTTCTCAAAAACGACCCGGGGCGATGAGTCGGTCGTTTGTCCCGGTTGGTGACAATGCGCGCACGCTGACTTCCGGTTGGCGTGTGCAGGCGCCCACACGGGGGCGGTATTCGGGGCCGCGCGTGAGAAGATGGCCCAGCACAGTGCGCGACCCGTCGGGGCGGTGAGCGCCGGACAGGAAGGCACAGCAAGATGGCGCTCTTTGACCTCAAGGATGACCGGCTCGAGCCCGCGGTTCTCGGCCGCCCTGCCACCGATGCGGATCGCACCGCCGTCCTGGCCGCGGTGCGCCGCCAGATCGCCGAGGTCCTGCACCGCCCGCTGCTGGCCGTCGGCTGGGACCAGGTAGTCGGGGGCGACGCCCTGACCGCGCTCGACGCCGCCGGCCAGGTCATCACCATTGAGGTCATTGACGTGCTCGACTCCACCGCACTGCTGCTGGCCATGGCCCGCGCCACCAACGCCGCCCGTACCGGACGCGACCAGCTCGCCTCCCGTTACCCCGGGGGCCTGCCCGCCTTCGAGCGGGACTGGTCCGGATTCCGCGGCGCCATGCCCGCCGGCGTCGAGCCCGGGCCGCGTCTGACCATCGTGGCCACCACCATCGCCGACGACGTGCGCACCTCCTTCGGCATGATCGCCGAATCCGGCGTGGAGTTGCATGAACTGCGGGTGCGCTCCACCGAGGACGGACGTGCCCTGGTATCCGTGGAGCTGCTGCACACCGACGTCGCCAGCCAGGCGCTGGACCTGGACCAGGCCGCCGACCCGGCCGTGCAGACGGTGGCCTCGGACGCCGACCCCGAGCCTTCCACCGCCACCGTGCCCACGCCGGTGGTTGCCGAGCCGCCCAGCCCCCAGCCCGATGCCGTGGCCCCGGTCCCCGTCTCCGCCAGTGGACACCGCCTGGATGCGGCGGCACTCGGCGCCGAACCCACGGTCCCCTCCGGTGCGGCCTCGGAGCAGGCCCTGGCGACCATCGCCCAGGCGCTCGAGACCCCGGCGACCCTGGTGTGGCTGCGCCGGCGCCGCGGCATCGATCACCGTGCGACTCTGGCCGCCGACGGCACCATCACCCTGGCCGACGGCACCGCCTACCGGGACCCGTCCGCGGCCGCCAACGCCGCCCAGCACACCCAGGACATTGACGGCTGGCGCGTGTGGCGCGTCGGCGTCGGCGGCCCGAGCCTGCGCGAACTACTGGCCTGAAGGCGGGAACCGGAACGGCGGGCGGCGGAGGCCGCCCCGGTCGCCTCAGGGGTCGCCCGGTCGCCTACTGCGAGCTTTTGCACCCTGGTGTATGGCGAATAGCCGCACACCAGGGTGCAAAAGCTCGTATCAGAGGGGAAAGGCGTGCCCCAGGCTCAGGCCGTGAGCGCGAGGCGCTGCCCCAGCCAGTCGAGCTGATCGCGCAGCGCCGCCGACCACACCGCCCACGTGTGCCCGCCGGGATACTCCCGCTCCGTCACGGACATGCCCGCCCGCATGGCCGCGTCAGCGACGGTCGGCACCACCTGCGCGTAGCGGTCGTCCCCGGTGCCCACCGACAACACCCCGGCCACGCCCGCGTAGCTTCCGGCCGGCGCGGCCGCCAGCAGGGACAGGGGGTCGTTCGCCTCGTAGGCGGCCCGGTCCCCGTCGAAGCCGACGTCGATGGTGCGCTGCTCCGACCCCAGGGTGGGGTGCTCCTCGGCGCTCATCGCCAGGAAGGTGGGGTAGACCTGCGGGGAGCGGGTCACCGCCTGCAGTGCGCAGGTGCCGCCGTTGGACAGCCCTCCGATCGCCCAGTGCGCGGCGTCGTCGTCCACCTGCAGGTGAGCGCGAATCCACGCGGGCACGTCCCGCTCCAGGTAGGTGGCCACCTTTCCGCCGCGCACCGTGTCCGCGCACAGGGGGTTGCGGTAGGGGCTGCCCAGCAGATCCGCAACCACCACCACCGGCGCCAGGCCGGCGTGCGCGGCGGCGTAGGCGTCCAGCGAGTCCTTCAACCCGCCCAGCTCGAACCAGTCCGAGGGGCTGCCCGGCTGGCCGGTCAGCAGCACCAGCACCGGCAGTGCCGGGCGTTGCGGCGTCAGGTAGGCCGGCGGCAGGTAGATGTAGGCGTCGCGGGGTGTGAAGCCGTCGGTGCCGGACTGGTCGCCGGCCGGAATGGTGGCGGTGACGACGGCCCCGGTCTGCGGCATGGCGGCGGGCGCCTGCCACGTGTCTTCAAGCGCGCCTTGCCCGCGCTCGGGGTGACGCGGCAGGGCGGCCGCGGCCGGCAGGGACGCCAACGGCGTCGTTGCCACCCCCATGCCGAGCACCGCGGCGGCCGACGGGTAGGCGGCGAAGAACGCGTTGACGGCCAGGCAGGCGGCTGCCACGGTGGCGGTGATGGACACGCCCGACCCGGCGGCGCGCACCATCCGCCGCTTGCGCTCGCGCACTCGGGCCCGGTCGGCGGCCGCGTCCCCGCCGAGTAGGACCTGGACGACGACGGTCGCCGTCAACGCCACCCACAGCCACACGGTGCCGCCCACGCCGTCGGCGAAGGGCCGCCACAGGCAGTCGACCACCAGCCAGCAGGCCGCTCCGGTCCCCGCCCCGGCCAGTGGCGCGGCGAGCTGCCGGCGCCACGGCAGGTGCCGGGTGCGAGTGAACCACAGCGCGGCCGCCACCGCTGCCACGACCGCCAGGCAGGCCGCCCCCATCCACGGGTGCAGCAGCCGCACCTGCCGCAGTAGCTGCACCACTCCGTCAGTCATGATGCACCAGCACCCGGGCGAAGCGGGCCGCCTGCGCGGGTGTGAGGCCGGGCACGTAGGCGTGTGCGATCGCCAGCCCCACCGCCGGCAGGTCGATGGCCTCCGGCACCGCCAGGTACATGGGCACCGCTCGCGGCTGGAACTTCTGCTTGAAGGCGTGCAGGGAGGCGAAGCCGTAGGCCGGCTCCAGCAGGCGGGCCAGCCGGTCCAGCACCGGGTCCAGGCGAGCCGCGGTCACGCCCGGGCAGGCGGTATCGGCGGAGCGGGCCAGCGGGGCGCCGGACAGGGACAGCAGCTCCAGCCCCTCGGCCTGCGCGTCCTGGACCGCGCGGGCGATCAGGTATTCGATGGCCGGCCGCCACCCGCCGCACCGCCGACGCATGACGTCCAGGGTGAGGCCGACGACCTCGCCGTCGCGGTACACGGGCAGCCAGGAGGTGACGGCGTGGACGGTGCCCTCGGCGTCGACGGCCAGCAGCAGGCGGGTGTCGGCGTCGTCGAGTTCGGCCAGGCCGCCGAGGGTGAAGCCCATCTCCGGCAGGGGCTTGTCCGCTGCCCACTCCTGGGAGATGGCGCGGATCTGGTCGCGCAGGCCGGCGGGCGCCGTGGGCCAGCTGGTCCATTGGGCGGTGATCCCCTCCCGGCGCGCGTGATTCAGGGCGGTGCGCACGTCCTGGAAGGCCTTGCCGCGGAACTCCAAGCCGTCCAGGTCGAGCACCGCCTCCTCGGCGACCTGCAGGACGGTCCAGCCACGCGAGCGCGCCGCCTCCATCACCGGGGCGTGCACGGAGTACAGAGCCGGGATCAGCCCGGAGTCGGCAGCGAAGGCGGCGAAGGCGTCGACCGCGGCGCCCACCTTGTCGGGCGCGGTGGCCGGGTCGCCGAGCGTGAGGGCGACGCCGCCGCCGGCCCGGTAGGCGAAGCCGGTGGCCCCGTCGGCGGTGATCCACGCCTGGTTGCCGGGCCAGGTCGCCATCCAGCCGAGCGTACCGGCGCCATGCGTGCGCACGAGCGCGCCCAGTTCCTCGCGCTGCGTGTCCGCGGCCGGGCGGGCGCGTCGCGTGACGCGCTCGCGGTGCCATACGGCCAGCAGGACGAGCCCGGTCAGCAGCGGCACGAGCAGCCGGCTCGAGGGTCGAGCGCCCGCGCTCCAGACGACGGCGATGACGACGGCGAGCAGGCCGGCGGCCACGCCCAGCAGCGTCAACCCGATGGTGCGGTAGCGCGCCGCGCGGGAGGGGCGTGCCGAGGTGGGGGCAACCGCGTGACGCGGGCGCGCCGTCGGCGCCGGCGTGGGGTACGGCCGCCTCGGAGCGTGGACCTGTGTCGGGGTGGCGGCGCTTGCGGAGGGGGTCATGCGCGGCCAGGTGGGGCTCGCCGCGGTGGTGGGAGATGACGGTGAGATGGCTGGGGCGGACATGAATCCATGGTGCGCGAGCAGTGGTGCAGGTCACCTCACCCCCGCGGATGAACGGCCCCTGAATCGGGCTCCCCCCGGAGTCGGGGACATCCCCTACCTCCGGGTAGGGGGCGGGAAGAAGAAAGTCGTCCTGGTGGCCCCCGTAGCCCTTGGCTCGAGTGACCCAGCCCGGGCACCGGTCGTCTACTGCGAGCTTTTGCACCCTGGTGTGCGGGAATTTGCCGCACACCAGGGTGCAAAAGCTCGTAACAGGCGGTGAAGACGTGGAAATCGCCTAGCGCCGTAGCCTCAGGTGAGCACGTAGCCGCGCAGCCAGCGGCGCAGCGCCGAAAACACCTGGCCGCGCACGGGCGGGGCGGACAGCACCAGGTCGTGCACGCCGCCCTCGAAGCGGGCCACCGTCACCAGGTTGCCCAGGCCGATGGCCCGACGGGCGGTGGCGTCGGCGTCGACCACCGTATCGGTGCTGCGCGCCTCGGGTGTCCAGGTCACGCTCAAATGGCTGCGGGCCGAGCCCATGGACAGGATCGGGCAGCGCACATCCAGGCCCGCGGACACCCGTGCCTGGCCGGCCAGGATCGCCAACAGCCAGCCGGGGCGTATGGGGGCCGACGGCACGATCTTCCAGTCGTGGTCGACGTTCCAGCCGGTCACATACGGGTCGTCCGCCCAGGCGGGGTCGGGCAGTTCGCCGTCGCGCTCCACGTCCCAGCCGTCGGCGAGCGAGTACAGGGCCTCCGGCGGATAGGTGCGGGTGGGGATCACCATGTGCGGGTCGCGGCGGGCGAGCGTGCGCACCACCGGCTCGCCGACCAGGCGCACCGGTTCGGCGCCCTGGATCTCCAGCCAGGCGGAGTTCAGCACCAGTGCGGAGACGGCGCCGGGGTGGCGGTCGGCCCACAGGGCGGCGGTGAGCCCGCCGGTGGAGTGACCGCACAGCACGGTGGGGGTGTCCCAGCCCTCGGCGGCGCGGATGGCCGCCAGGGCCAGGCCGATCTCCTCGTCGTAGTCGGTCAGGGAGGTGACCCAGCCATGCATCTGCCCCGCGCGCAGGGAACGCCCGTAGCGGCGCAGGTCCAGGGCGTAGAAGGCGCCGCCGCTGCGGGAGATCTCCCGGGCGAAGTGCGTCTGGAAGAAGTAGTCGTTCCAGCCGTGCAGGTACAGGAAGGTGAAGCGCGGGATTGTGGGGGTGCCGGGCAGGGCGGCCGGGTCCAGGGCGGGCACGTGGTGGACCAGGGTGGCGACGGCGTCGTCGTCCTCCGCGTCCGGCAGCAGCCGCAGCGTGCGGGCGCGGAAGCCGGGGCCGAGCACGTCCGGTCCCCAGGCGTCGACGGGGGCTGCGGGGGCCCGGTCGGTGGGCGTGCTCATCGGCCGGGCTCGTCCTCGGCCAGGAAGCCGCGCAGGGCGGCGTCCATCTGGTCGGCCTCGATGAGGAAGCCGTCGTGCCCGTGCAGGGAGTGGATGGTGGCCCGGCGGGTGTCGGGGATGCCATGGGCCAGTTCCTCGGCCTGCGCCGGCAGGAAGAGCCGATCGGAGTCGACGTCGACCACCAGCGTCCGGGCCGTCACCGTCCCCAGGGCCGCCTCGATGCCGCCGCGCCCGGCACCGACGTCGTGCACCATCATGGAGTGGTTGACGATCAGGTAGGTGTTGGCGTCGAAACGCGCTAGCAGCTTGCCGGCGTGGTGATCCAGGTAGGACTCGATCTGATAGCGGCCGCCGACGGCGGGGTCCTCCTGCCCCTGGTGGGCGCGGCCGAAGCGCGTGTCCAGCTCCCCGGCGGAGCGGTAGGTGGTGTGGGCGATGGCGCGGGCCAGTCCCAGTCCGCGCACGGGGCCGACCACGTGGTTGTAGTAGTCGCCGTCGAGGAAGTAGGGGTCCCCGACGATCGCCAGTTCCTGCAGGTGGCACCAGGCGAGTTGGTCGGCGGTGGTGGAGGCGCCGGTGGCCACCAGCGCCAGGTTGCGCACCCGCTCGGGGTTCATCACGCCCCATTCCAGGGCGCGGTGCCCGCCCAGGGAGGCGCCGATGACCAGGTGGAAGGCGTCGATGCCGAGGGCGTCGGCCAGCCGCGACTCAGCGCGGACGGCGTCGCGGGTGGTCAGCCAGGGGAAGCGTGAGCCCCAGGGGCGGCCGTCCGGGGCGGTGGAGGAGGGGCCGGTGGAGCCCTGGCAGCCGCCGAGGATATTCGCCGCCACCACGAAGTAGCGGTCGGTGTCGATGGCGCGGCCGGGGCCGACAAGGGTGTCCCACCAGCCGGCGGTGGGGTGGCCGGGGCCGGCGTCCCCGGTGACGTGGGAGTCGCCGGTCAGGGCGTGCAGCACCAGGACGGCGTTGTCGCGCGCGGGCGTCAGCTGCCCCCAGGTCTCAAAGGCCAGATGCGTCTCGGGCAGGATCTCGCCGGAGTCCAGGGGCAGGTCGCCGATCTCCAGGAAGCGGCGGTGGCCCGGGTCGTCGCCGGGTCGCCAGGCGCCCGTGGGGGAGCCCGCCGAACGGTCGACGAGCTTGAGGGTCGCCGTGCCGACCCCCGGCACCGGTGAAATGGGCGAGGTCATGGCCGTCATGGTAGCCGGGGCGGCGGGCGCCGGGCGAGGCCCCCGCGGCCCCGGCGGTCGGGCTAGAGCGCGGCGACGGCGGCCAGGCCCCGTTCGAGGTCGGCGATGATGTCGTCGACGTGCTCAATGCCGATGCTCAGGCGCACGGTGCCGGCGCTGATGCCCGCACGGGACAGCTCGGCGTCGGTCAGCTGCGAGTGCGTCGTCGTCGCCGGGTGCACGGCCAGGGAGCGGACATCGCCGATGTTGGCCAGGTTCGAGAACAGGCCGAGGGCATCGATGAAGGCGGCGCCGGCCTCCCGGCCGCCGACCAGGTCGAAGGCGAAGACGCTGCCCGCGCCCCGCGGGCAATACTTGCGGTGCAGCTCGTAGTAGGGGCTGGACTCGAGCCCCGAGTAGCGCACCTCGGCCACCTCGGGCCGGCCCTCGAGCCACTGCGCGACGGCGAGCGCGTTGTCGACGTGCCGTTCCATGCGCAGGGAGAGGGTCTCGACGCCCTGGGCGATCAAGAAGGCGTCCACCGGGCCGGCGGCGAAGCCGAGGTCGCGCTGGCCTGCGGTGTGGGCCCGCAGGATGAAGGCCATGTTGCCCAGCGGGCTGCCCACGCCCAGGTCGCGGGCGTAGACGAGCCCGTTGTAGGAGGGGTCGGGGGTGTTGAAGGCGGGGAAGCGCTCGGGCTGGGAGGCGTAGTCGAAGTTGCCGGAGTCCACGACCACGCCCATGACGGTGGAGCCGTGCCCGCCGAGGAACTTGGTGGCCGCGTGGACCACGATGTCGGCACCCCACTCGAAGGGGCGGATCAGGTAGGGGGAGGCGACGGTGTTGTCCACCACCAGCGGGATTCCCAGCGCATGTGCGGTCTGCGCGATCGGCTCGATGTCGAGGATGTCGCCCTTGGGGTTGGGGATGGACTCGCCGAAGAAGCAAATGGTGCGCTCGTCGGCCAGCGCCGCCCAGGCGTCGGGGCTGCCCGGCTCGTCCACGAAGCGGGTCTCGATGCCCAGCTTCGGCAGGGTGTGCTTCAGCTGGTTGACGGTGCCGCCGTACAGGGAGGGGGAGGCGACGATGTTGGAGCCGGCCCCGCCCAGGGTGACGAAGGTAAGGGCCTGGGCCGCCATCCCGGAGGAGACCAGGTGGGCGCCGACGCCGCCCTCGAGGGCGGCGATGCGGCGGGCGACGATCTGGTTGGTGGGGTTGTCCAGGCGCGTGTAGATCGGGCCCAGGGACTTCAGGGCGAAGCGGTCGGCGGCCTCCTGGGCGTCGGGAAAAACGAAGGAGGTCGACTGGTAGATCGGGATGGCGCGGGCGCCGGTGTCGGAGTCCGGGGTGTGGCCGGCCTGCACCTGCATGGTCTCGAAGTGCCAGCCGGTCGGGTCAGCGGGGGAGGGGACGTGCGCGGGAGTGCTGGACGGGGTGTCAGCCATGAGAACTCCTTGGTTGGCAGATCGGCGGGAGTGTTGCGGGGCTGCCGGCCGGGTGCGGGAGGCCGCGGGTCGGCTTGCCTGCGGGCAAAACGCTACCTCAGCAGGCGATGTGACGAACGTCACGTTGGCGTGGAGTGTGTCGTGGATCCGCTCCATTGCGGGGTTTGTGGTACGTGAGTGATGTCTTGTGACTCCTGTGAAATCTGTTGTTTCTGTTTCTCTTGCGGGCGTTGGTGGGTACGGTATCCGCAGACACCCAGGGTGCGTCGGTCAAGGAGGCGCGCCGTAACACGTTCGGAGAATCTGTGAGCACGACCCATCGCCCGCGCCGCGCGAACGCTGCCCGGCGTGTGAGCCTTACGGCCGCGGCACTTGCGCTCGCCGTCACGCTCACCCCGGCCGCCGCAGCCGATGACGTAACCCAGGACGACATCGACCAGGCCAAGTCCGCCGAGCAGACGACCGCGGCCTCCATCGCCTCCCTCGAGGCCTCCCTGTCAGAATTGAGCGCCACCACGGCCGCCGCCGAGCTTGCGGCCTCCGTCGCCAACGAGGACTACCTGACCGCGCTCGACGAACTCGACACCGCCACCACCGACGCCGAGGACGCCCAGGCCGCCGCCGACGCCGCGGCCGCGGACACCGAGGAGGCCCGCGCCGACATGGGCTCGGTGGTCGCCGAGACCTACGAGGCGGGCAGCGCCGGCACACTGGACTCCCTGGCCCCCTACCTGTCCGGCGAGTCCTTGGGCGACGCCACCGACGTCAGCGTGGCCCTGACCCGCGCCGGGGAGAACACCGACGCCCAGCTGCAGAACGTCGAGGCCCTCCAGGCGGTCGCGGACACGATGCAGTCCATCGCGGACGAGAAGGTGGAAACCAAGCAGGCGGCCGCAGACGCCGCAGCCACCGCCAAGGCCGACGCCGACGCGGCGGCCACCGCCGCCCAGACGGCCCAGACCAACGCCGAGACCGAGCGCGCCAGCCTCATCGCCCAGCTCGCCGAGCAGCGCAACACCACCGTGGAGCTCGAGACCGCCTACCAGGACCAGCTGGAGGCGGAGCGCCAAGCCCGCGAGGAGGCGGCCGCGAAGGAGGCGGCCGAGAAGGCCGCCGCGGAGCAGACCGCGCAGGAGCAGGCCCAGCCGGCCGAGGCCACTCAGGCGCCGGCCTCCGCCGGTGCGTCCAGCTCCGGCGCCGACTCGGGTACAGGATCCTCCGCAGCCTCCCCGGCCCAGAGCCAGCAGCCCGCGCAGTCCTCCAGCTCCTCCGCCTCCAGCTCCTCCGGGGCGGCCTCATCGAGCAGCAGCACTACCTCGAATTCGTCCTCCACGGCATCCGCGCCGCGGCAGACAACCACACAGACCACAACCTCCGCCCCGGCCGCCTCGTCGTCGACCAGCTCCGGCAGCTCCACCAGCAAGGCGCAGGCGGCGATCGCCGGGGCGAAGGCCCAATTGGGCATCCGCTACGTGTGGGGCGGCGAGTCCGACGCGGGCGTGGACTGCTCCGGCATGGTCATGCGCGCCTACCGCAACGCCGGGGTGTACCTGACGCACTCCTCACGCGCCCAGTACGGGCAGGGCACCAAGATTCCGCTGGCCCAGGCCCAGCCCGGCGACCTGCTGTTCTGGTCCTCCAACGGCACCCAGCCCGGCATCTACCACGTGGCCATGTACCTGGGCAACGGCATGCTCATCGACGCCAACTACTCCCCTTACAACGTGAGTATTCGCTCCGTCTGGTACTCCCAGATCATGCCCTACGCGGTCCGTCCCTGAGCGGTGAGGCCAAAAGCAGACGGCCGCCGGCACCTCGTGGTGCCGGCGGCCGCCGTCGTCAAGCGGCTTGGGCGCGTCAGGCCGTCAGTGCCCCTCGCGGGCGATGCGGGCGGCCTCACGCTCGTAGGACAGGCGGATCTCCGCCTCCGCCTCCTCACGGCCGACCCAGTGGGCGCCCTCCACGCTCTTACCGGGCTCCAGGTCCTTGTAGACCTCGAAGAAGTGCTGGATCTCCAGGCGGTGGAACTCGGAGACGTCCTCAATGTCGGTGCGCCAGGAGGCGCGCTGGTCGCCCGCGGGCACGCACAGGACCTTGTCGTCTCCGCCCTTCTCGTCGCGCATGCGGAACATGCCCAGCGCCCGGCAGCGGATCAGGCAGCCCGGGAAGGTGGGCTCCTCCAGCAGCACGAGCGCGTCCAAGGGGTCCCCGTCCTCACCCAGCGTGTCCTCGATGAAGCCGTAGTCGTCCGGGTAGCGGGTCGCGGTGAACAGCATCCGGTCCAGCCGGATGCGCCCATTGGTGTGGTCGACCTCGTACTTGTTGCGGTTCCCCTTCGGGATCTCGATCGTCACGTCGAATTCCACGACTGCCTCCGTATCTCGCGTTGTGAGCAGGTGTCGGCGGCTCGGTGCCGAGAGGGGCCGCCCTTTGGCACTAGTGTGGACTATGACGGCGCTTCCGGTGGGAAAAGCCATGCCGCCCGCCTCGCGTGCGGCCGCCGCTTCCCGGCGCGATTGCGCCCGTACGTCGCCGCACATGCCGCCCGACGCGTTGCCGGAAACGTCCGCTCGCAGTAACCGCCCGACCCCCGGAGGAGCCGTGCACAAGGCCCAGATCGCCGCCCTGACCGCAGCCACCCTCGTCGTCGTCGGCGCCTACTACGGCCTGGCCGACGCCCTCGACCTGGTGCCCGGCGCGCTGACCGCCTCACCCGCCGACTACGCGGTCCAGCCCTTCCCGACGCCCGCTGCCGCCGCACAGGACCCCGAGGCCGCCACCGCCCTGGCCGACGACGCGCCGGTGCCCGCGGCCGGCGAGTTGGCCGCCCTGGCGAACACCCTCGCCGCCGACGAGCGCATCGGGGACGCCACCGCCGGCGTGTCCATCGTGGATGTGGCCAGCGGCGAGGAGCTGGTCGACCTGGGTGCCGGCACCGCCCTGACCCCCGCCTCCTCCAACAAGGTGCTGGTGGCCTGGGCCGCCCTCTCCCTGCTCGGCGCCGACCACACCGTGGACACCACCGCCGTCCTGGACGGCAGCACCGTCACCCTGGTGGGCGGCGGGGACGTGCTGCTGGCCGAGGACGACGGCGACCCCGACGCCACCATCGGCCGCGCCGGCCTGGGCGACCTCGCCCGGGACGCCGCCGCACAGCTGCAGGAACAGGGCGTCACCAGCGTCACCGTGGCCCTGGACGACACCCTGTTCACCGGTCCGACCTGGAATGACGCCTGGGCGGACGGCAACGAGGCCTGGGTGGCGCCGATCCAGCCGCTCATGGTGGACGTCACCGCCTACCCCTCCGGCGGTTATCCCGCCGATCCGGCGCTCGACGCCGCCCAGACCTTCGCCGACCACCTGCGCGAGGCCGGCATCACCGTCACCGGCACGGTCACCCGGGCGGCGGCCGCCGACGGCGCCACCGAGCTGGCCCGGGTCACCTCCGCCCCGCTGGCCGACATCCTGTCCGTCTCCCTGAAGGAGTCCGACAACACCATGACCGAGGTCGAGGGGCGACTGGTCGCGCTCGCCGCCGGTGAGGAGGCCAGCTTCGACGGCGCTACCCGGGCCGTGCTCGCCCGGCTGCGGGACGACGGCTTCGACATCAGCGGCGTGACCCTGCACGACTCGTGCGGGCTGGCGCTGGGGGACAAGGTCCCCGCCCGGCTGCTGGCCCAGATCATCACCCGCGCCTCCGGCGACGACGCCGGCACCGTCGGCCGCAGCCTGATGGCCGCCCTGCCGGTGGGTGGCCTGGACGGCACACTGGACGACCGCTTCATCGGCATTGTCGGCGCCGGCACCGTGCGCGCCAAGACCGGCTCCCTGGACACGGCCGCCTCCCTGACCGGCACCGTGGTCACCAAGGACGGGCGGCTGCTGGCCTTCAGCGTGATCGTGGACGGCTTTGAGGCCGGCGGGCTGTACTCCGCCCGCCTGGCCATCGACGACGACCTGGTCTCCCCACTGGCCGACTGCGGCTGCGGGGGCTGAACGATGGGCGGCATGAACCGGGGCGGCGCAGGCTCGGTGGAGCGCAGCGCCGCCGCCGGCGTCGACTGGGACCGGGCCCTGCGCCTGGCGCGCGCGGGCACGCCGGCCGGGCCTCACCTGCCCGGGGCGGTCCGCCGCGGTGCGGTCGCCCTGCTGCGGCGCAGCGCCGACGACACCCTCCCCTGGGCGGCGCAGCTCACCGGGCTGACGGCGCCGGCCCGGGTGGCCGCCGACACCACCGAGGTGCTGGTGGTGGACCGGATCGGATTGCAGCGGGCCAACGCCGCCTTCCTGCGCGCCCTCATGGAGCGCGTGCCCGACCCGTCAGAGGCGCGCCCCGGACCGTCCGAGGCCGTCGGCCGCGCCGTGGTCTCCTCGGCCATCGCCGGCCTGCTCGGGCTGATCTCCACCCGCGTGCTCGGCCAGGTGCTGCCCGCCGACGCCGGGGAGCGGGGCGCCCGCATGCTGCTGGTGGCCCCCAACGTCGCGGAATTGCAGCGACTCCGGGACCTGGACCGGATCGACCTGTCCGCCTGGGTGGCGCTGCACGAGGCCACCCACGTGCTGCAGCTCGCCGCCGCCCCCTGGCTGACCGCGCACCTGACCACACAGGTGGAGCAGGTGGCCACCGCCCTCATGCGCCCACTCACACCCGGCGAGCCGACCGGACTGGTCCGCCTGGCCCGGGCCGTGCGTGCGGGGGCGACGGCGCACCGGGGCGCTCCCGGGGACGCGGGTACACCATCCCCGCTGCTGACCGACCGCCTGGGCGCGGCCGAGCGCGAGCAGCTGGCGGCCATCACCGCCACCATGGCGCTGCTGGAGGGACACGCCGAGGCGGTTCTCGACGCCGTCGAGCCCAGCCGCATGCCCTCGGTCTACCGGCTGCGCGCCGTGCTGGGGCACGCCCGCGACGGCGTTGCGGGCACGCTGCTGGAGCGGCTGCTGGGCGTGGAGGCCAAGCAGACGCAGTACGTGGACGGCGCGGCCTTCGTGCGCGGCGTCGTCGGCCGGGTGGGGCAGGCGGGGCTGAACGCGGTGTGGCGGGAGCCGGCGAACCTGCCCCGCCCCGAGGAGATCGGCCGGCCGGAGGCGTGGATCGAGCGCATGGGCCTGTAGTGCGGGCACGGGTGCCGCAGCGGCGTTCGGGAGCCGCCGTCGTCGGGACATGCCGGACAACCGGGGCCGACGGCCCGGGTCGGAGCGCCGCGGGTATGAAAGGATCCGGGCGGGGCCGGAGCGCGCGCCCTCCCCGACGTCGCCCCAGCCGCCCAGTGCTTGCCGGACACTCACCGCTAAACAGGAGGCTCATTCATGGACGCCGCGGACATGGGACAGGACCTGCAGCAGGTACTCATCACCGAGGAGGAGATCAACCAGCGGCTGGACGAGATGGCCGCCCAGATCGACGCCGACTACGCTGGCCGCGACCTGCTGCTCGTGGGCGTGCTCAAGGGCGCCGTCTACGTGATGGCGGACCTGTCCCGGCGGCTGCACCGCTCGGTGCCGATGGACTGGATGGCGGTGTCCTCCTACGGGTCGGGCACCAAGTCCAGCGGGGTGGTGCGCATCCTGAAGGACCTGGACGCGGACGTGACCGGTCGGCATGTGCTGGTGGTGGAGGACATCATCGACTCCGGCCTGACCCTGTCCTGGCTGCTGGGGAACCTGTCGAGCCGCGGCGCCGCCAGCGTGGAGATCGCCACCCTGCTGCGCAAGCCGGAGGCCGCGAAGGTGGAGGTGGACGTGAAGTACGTCGGCTTCGACATCCCCACCGAGTTCGTGGTCGGTTACGGGCTGGACTATGCGGAGCGCTACCGCAACCTGCCCTTCATCGGCACTCTGCACCCCGAGGTCTACGGGGGCTGATTGCACCGCGCCGAGGCGGACGCGGTTCAGGGATTGGCGATGACGTCGAGCGTGCCCATGCCGTAGGCGGCGTGGGAGCCGACGTTGGTGAAGCGCGCCAGCGACATCAGCCGGGAGAAGACGCGGGTGGTGGCGGCGCCGACGACGCCGCTGATGCGCAGTGAACCCTCCGTGGCGAGGATGGAGCGGCGCGTCAGGCGGCCGCGCCGGTCGGCGCTGGGCATTCCCAGGTTTACGCGCACGGGCTCGGTGCGGTCCTGCATGGTGAGTACGTCGAGGTCGTCCCGGTGGAGCCGAGGTGGTTCGGTCTGTGGGGACCAGGCGTGCCAGCGGGCGTGCAGGCTCGTGGCGAGCTGCTCCGGTGTGACCCCGGGGACGTGACGCCCCCGGGAGGTGAACACGGTGGGGCTCAGCAGCGTGACGTCCCAGGTGGTGGAGGCGTCGTCTTCGGCCAGTTCCTCCCAGGAGACGCGTTCCAGGATCTGCGCCTCGGTGACGACGACGAGCGCCGTGCCTTCCAGGCTGCCGTCGCCGAGGGGGAGGACGCCGCCCCAGGCGAGCCAGCCGTCGAGGTTGTCCAGCAGGCGGTCGTCGAGCAGGCGCAGCTCCGCGCCGATCATGCCGGGTTGTTCGGTCATCTGGCCGACGCTGTAGGGCTTGGGGCCGTGCAGATTGTGTGGGGGCCTGGCCGCGAGGGAGGGGAGCAGGGCGGCGCGTTCGGGGGAGATGCCCTCGGGGAGCTCGAGTACCCTGCCCCAGGCGGCGTGCAGGCGGCGCGGGGTCAGGGCGAGCGCGTCGGGGGCATCGAACTGGAGGAAGACGGTGCTGGGCATGGGCGTCTGCCTCTCCTCGGATCGGTGCGTACGTGACGGCGCTGTGTGCTGCGGCGGTACGACCAGGTGTTCCGCAACGGGAACATCTTGGCACCGATTGCGCCGGTGCGGGGCGGTGTTGGAAGGGGCGGTGTCTGAGTAGAAGGTGCAATTGCGTGGGGCGGATATTGGTTGGCGGCTGGTATTTGTCACCCGGAGTTTGAGGGAGTCGCGGGTGGGGTAGGTGCGCTGGGGAGCGGGGGCGGTTGCGGGTGTGGTGTGTGGTGCGGTTGGGATGTGTGGGGTTGGTGTGGTGCTCGCCAGATGGTCACAATTCGGTCTACGGTACAAAGATTGGTGCATTTTGATCCTGACTTTTCCGCATGACTTCGTTGAAAGTTGGTGGCTGGAGGGGGTTGGAGGGGTGTCGGTGGCGCTTGGCTTGTTTTCAACGAAAGGTGGTAGTTTTGGCCTGGTGCCAGTCGGTCTCGTGGGGTGCTTGCGGGGTCGGTGGCGATCTCGCCTCTGGAAGTGGCGGTATGACGCGGTTTCCAGGGGTAGGGGTCAGGAAGCACCTCGCACCTTAAGGTGCATTAAGACGAGGAACTCGACCTCACGTGGCTTGAGGTTTAGGCGTCAGGAAGCACCTCGCACCTTAAGGTGCATTAAGACCGGCGGATGAAGGCCTCGACGGGGATCGCTTGCGAGTCAGGAAGCACCTCGCACCTTAAGGTGCATTAAGACGAGGCGGCGAGCACGTCGTCGATGCCGATGCGCTCGTCAGGAAGCACCTCGCACCTTAAGGTGCATTAAGACCATCATCGTAGATGCGGGCGACCTGGTCGAAGCCCTCGTCAGGAAGCACCTCGCACCTTAAGGTGCATTAAGACGTTCACCTTGTTCCAGTAGATGGGCATGATCGCTAGTCAGGAAGCACCTCGCACCTTAAGGTGCATTAAGACCCACCTTCTCCCGGAGAGTCTCTCCCACATAGCGGCGGGTCAGGAAGCACCTCGCACCTTAAGGTGCATTAAGACCGGAGGCGCGGCGCGGTCAAGTCGGCGGATTCGGATGTCAGGAAGCACCTCGCACCTTAAGGTGCATTAAGACTTCACATGCATCAACCGCCGCATTGGTGATTGTGATGTCAGGAAGCACCTCGCACCTTAAGGTGCATTAAGACTCTGGCGGATGGCGGACTCGATGCGATCAATTGTAACGTCAGGAAGCACCTCGCACCTTAAGGTGCATTAAGACGCCGGCCAGCCCAGGACAACAGCGCTCCCGTCATCAAGTCAGGAAGCATCTCGCACCTCAAGGTGCATTAAGACGCAACCGGGATTGGGCCGGCGTAGTGGTTATCGTCGCCTGTCAGGAAGCACCTCGCACCTCAAGGTGCATTCAGGTCCTCGGGGAGGGTGACCTGTGCGACGGACGCCGTGGGCATGGTGTCAAAATCGATGACAAACGCCTCCCACACGCGCCAACCCTGATCCCAAGACCGCATGATTCCAGCGATTTGTCCGCAGTTGACGACGTCGCCAGCCTCGTTTGTCATAGATCCGGACACCCTCGGCCGCTGCCCGGCGGAATCAATGGCAACGGCGAGCCGCCGTCGTACCGCCCGAACGCCCAACCAACTCGCGTTGGCGGCGCTACCACCAGTGTGGGTTGGGCCACCGCTCAACGAAGAGACAAAGGCAATGGACTCAGACTCGGATACACCGCCATCTTCGTCTCACGGTGACGCGCGCTCGTCGGAGGAATCAGCACGCACCGCCGGCGGCAGGCTCCCAGACAGCACCATCGCCTACGTGTGTAGCCTTTATCCCGAATCCGGACACTTTTCAGTCCTCTGCCCACCGGGATGTGCGGCAGCGATTGCCTCTGCCGGTCGAAGTACCCGCAGGTGAGCAGAGCGGCACTCGCTCCACGCGCGCCAGATAACACACCCTCAAACCGGAAGAGCCCCTGAATTCCGGGCACTAAAGTGAGGCGACTCGGGCCTGAGAGCACCTCGCAGGCAAGTAGCGTTACATTATGCCGGTGCCCGCTGCGTGCCTGCGTCTAAAGGTCCAGCACCAGCCGAAGTCCATCGTCCACGCGGGCGAGAATGTGCATGGGGATAGCGCCAATGCGGTTGTTCAACCTGGAACGGTCGACAACAAGAGTTTGCGAGACGTTGACGACGCACTGCTTGGGCAGGCCCGCCTCGCCGCGCTCCAACTCGACGTTGCCCGGCGCCGCCGCCAGGCGCAGGTTGCTGGTTATCGCTGACACGATGACGGTGGCTATACGGGATCGGTTGAACCGGTCCGAGGAGACGATCAAGGCGGGCCTGAGGTATCCGGGTTCCGAGCCGATGGGGTCGCCGAAGTCGAGCCACCAGACTTCCCCTCGAGCTACCAAGGCCATGCTCCCGACTCGATGAGTTTCCTAGCCGGTGTTAACGGCGCCTGCGCCGCCTCGACGTCTTCGAAGGCATTGAGAGCTTCAGTCACAGGATCATCGCTGTAGCGAACTATCAGATCGCGGACGGCCTTCGTGTACAGCTGCGACCGGCTCCATCCGAGGCGCCGCGCAACTTCCTCGGCTTCCTGGAACACCGGGTCTGGAATGGATACTGCCGTCTTCACACGCCGAGTATAACCGGTATGACCGGAGTGGCCTAGGCCGCCTTGCATACTCGGATGTAAGGTTTCGCCCGGCGGCCGCGCAGGGGACGGCCAAATGGCTGCTCGCGTTTGCGGGTGTGGCGGTCTGGGTATGTCCCGGGGCTGACGGTTCGGCACTTCGCCCCGACGCTTCGGCAATTGTGATGACGGTTCGTACCCCTGGGTGCCGAACCGTCGAACAATGGTACGAAGTGTCGATCAGAAGGTACGAACCGTCAGGTCCCGCCCACCACCCGGCTCTCTCGAGGGCCGACGGCGGGCGCCCCCGAGGGCGGACGGTGGGCGCCGGTGTGCCCGGATGCCCCGCTCATTGAAGCCGTCGGCGCTATGATCAGCTTGCGCCCCGCTGCTCGACGAAGAAGTCATGGAATGGACTCGCATGCAGACATCCCAACACCTTCCGCTGGCGGAGCACGCCCGGCGAGAGGCTCGGCGTCTGCTCGTCGGCTAGGTACCAGGAGCTATCGGCAACGGCGCAGGCGCCGCCGCAATGACGAGTTCCATGCTCCGCGACGGGATCAGTTCCTCGGCCAGGACCTGCCGCCGCTTGCCAGGCGCTCCCTCCTGTCGACCGAGCCCGCGGGCGCGGCCCCGCAGGAGGCAACCCCGAACTCCCTATATGAGCGCATCAGCTCGGTCGAGACGCTGACTGCCGCCTGGGAGACCGTGTTGGCCAGAGATGCCCGTGACGGCATGCTTCAGAAGCAGACGCGCGCCATTGTTGGCGACCTCGATCATTTCCTCGCCGAGCTTTCGACTTCCCTGCGCGACGGCACCTACGTTCCTGAACCGTTCATGCGACTGGACATCCCCAAACGTGAGCCCGGAGAGACACGAGCACTGCACATTCCGTCCATCCGCGACCGGATCGTCGAACGGGCCGTCCTGGACACGATTGCACACACCGCCGACCTACTGATGTCGACGTGCTCCTTCGCCTACCGCACCGGTATCGGCACAGATGACGCCATCGACCTACTCGCCACCCTCCGCGACGACGGCTACAAGTACGTGCTGCGCACCGACGTGGAGGACTACTTCCCGAACGCGGAAGTAGAGGACGCCCTCGCCGTGCTCTCCCCGGTGCTGCGGTGCGCGCGGACCATCAACCTGATCCGCCTGCTCGCCCGGCCCCGCCGCGCCCACGGTGAGCGGCGCGTGCGGGGCCGCGGCATCGCCCAGGGCTCTTGCCTGTCCCCGCTGCTGGCGAACCTGGCGCTGGCCGACGTCGACGCGGCACTGTGCGACGCCGGCTACGGTTACGCCCGCTTCGCCGACGACATCGTCGTGTGCGCCCCCAACGAGGACGACTTGCTGTCCGCATACGACCTGCTCAGCGCCAAGGTCGCCGCCCACGGGCTGAGCCTGAACCAGGAGAAGACCAGCATGACCACCCTCGACGAGGGCTTCTGTTACCTCGGAGTCGACTTCTCCCGCACCCGCCCGGCCGTGGACCCGCACCACGACATCAAGGGCCACCCCAACCCGGACAAGGTCGTCTACGTCGGCCGCGACGGCGCGCGGCTGCACGTGACCAAGGGTCGGCTGATCGTTGACGGCGCCGACGGACTCCCGCAGGTCTCCATACCCCGGCAGGCCGTCAGCCGGATCGTGCTCACCGGCGCGGTGGGGCTCTCCGCCGGTGCCAGGTCATGGGCGCTGTACAACGACATCGACGTCGTCTTCCTGTCGCGGCGTGGCAGCTATCTGGGCCAGCTCTCCGGTCTGCGGGACACCGCCAACGCTCGGCGTCTGCTCACTCAGGCCGCTTTCGCCGCCGACGACGGCGCCCGCCTCCCACTCGCCCGTGCCATCGTGCGCGCCAAGCTGCGTCATCAGATCGGCGTCCTGCACCGCATAGGCAGGCGTGACAGCGGGGCCGATATTGAGGGGACATGTACCGCTATCCGGGAGCTGGCTGAGGACGCCGCTCACGCCACCGACACCGACGAGCTGATGGGTCTGGAGGGGGCGGCGTCGACCGACTACTTCGAGGCACTGTCCCGGCTGGTGCCTGAGGACGTCGCCTTCCAGGGCCGCAGCCGCCGCCCTCCCAAGGATTTGGCGAATGCGGCCTTCTCCTATGCGTATGCGATCCTGCTGTCCGAATGCACCGGTGCGCTCATCGCTGCCGGGTTGGAGCCGTCGCTGGGTGTGCTGCACGCCTCAACCGACAAGCGACCCAGCCTGTCCCTGGACCTGATGGAGGAGTTCCGGCCGCTGCTGGTGGATCGTACCGTCATGGCGCTGCTGCGCTCGCGGCGTCTGCGCCCCGAGCACGCCACCAACTCCCCGGACGGGGAGGGCGTCTGGCTGGGGCCGGAGGGCAAGAGGGCGCTGGTGGACGGTTACGAGGCGACTCTGCAGCGGCAGGTCAAGGGCGCGTTGCCTGGGTTCGCGGGTACCTGGCGGCGGCACATTCACCACCAGGCGCAGCTGCTGGGGCGAGCCATTACCGAGCCCGGCTACGAGTGGACCGGTGCGGCATGGCGATGATCGTCATCCTGGCTTACGACGTGTCGGCCGACTCGCGCCGTACGCGTCTGGCGGCGGCATTGGAGAGCTGGGGCTACCGGATTCAGGAGTCGGTGTTCCAGCTGCGGCTGGAGGACGGTGAACTCGACGAGGTGCGTGAGCGCGTCAACGACATCATCGACTCGCGCGACGACGTGGTCCACATCTACCCGCTGTGCACGAACTGCCTGGGACGGGCCGAGGTGCACGGCACCGCCCCTGCACTGGACGACGGCGGCCTGTACCGCGGGGTGTGGTGAGGCGGCCCGCCGTCGGCACGGGCGTGAGGAACAGCACCTGTTTAGTGGTCCTCGGCGAGGAGCCGATCAACCTCCTCCGCGGTGATTGAGCGGCCGATGCGGAGCAGGTGCAGGCCGGTCTCCTCGTCCACCTCAAGAGTGGCAGTCGGCTTGGCCTGGTCGAGCGGTGCTGTAGTCAACTTCAACGACGTTGCGGGCATGGAGTCCCCCGGCACGGCCGTACTCCGCTCGGCGTTACGCTGAGTGCCGTCGGGCCGGCCAACAGTGGTGTGCGTGCATGCACCATATCGCGATGCACTTTATCGCAATACAGGTTGTTGTATGCGACGCACGCGTGCTGAGGTGAAGCGAGCAAACCGAACTGCAGGGGTACGGATAACCGCAAGGCTACGATCGGCCTTGCCTTTTACGGCTCTGGTCACCTCTGCGTTGCTGTCTGCGTCGTTGGCGGCTTTTGCTCGCAGTCGGTCCGGGCTGATCGGATTTGTAACTCCCTGAGACGCTGCTTGCATCCTGTTCGCCGGGTGTTGCCAGCAAGTCTGGTAGATTAAATTCGGAGTCAATCTTGCAATCATCAGGGTCGATGCCGTGCTTTACGCGGTTCTCCTCCCGGTTCTTGAACCAGTTGGTGGTGGCGGACACGCCAGTTTTACTGTCAGCGGGCTTGTGCGCGTCCGGGTACTGGACCACGGCCTTACCATCCCAGCCGTAGGCCGCACGCACGAATGCGCGTACCGGCAGGCTGTTCTCGAAGTCGCTGGGCAGCGCGTCTAGCGCGTTGGCCAGTCTGTCCGAAGCCGTCGTCGTTGCGTCGAGCTGCGTACAACCGAGGCATCCGTCGAGCTGCATGTACATTCCAGCTAACCTCTTACCGGTGTGCATGTGTACGTCGGTGGCCCTGATCTCGACCGCGCCGAGGCCGAGGGACTTGCCGAAACCGAGTCGGTGATAGCCGCGGCGCTTCGACTCGTCCTTGGGGGACGCATCCGGTGGCACTAGACGCTCTGGGGTGAGCAGCCATACCAGGACGGCGAGTTCCTCCGGTACGAGCCCTTCGAAGGTAAGTGTGGTGGTGAACTTGGCTCCAGGGTTTAGGAAGGAACCGGCTACCGTGTCGTGAGGGCCTACGGCTCCTTCGAGCCGCCTACAGTCGGGCAGGTCGTCCCGGCCGAGTAGCCTCCGATGCGTGGGATAGACCTTACGGATCAGAGTTTGCCCCGGTTGATAGGCATCTGCGCGGGTAGTGCTTTCAGCTAGGGTCCTTCCCTGCTCATCACGCAAATAAGGGAAACCCGTTGATGGCTTGGGGCTCGCCAGGGTTCGAAGCAGCCAACCCGGGCTATCAGCTTTAGGGGTGCGCAGCCACCTGCCTTCCTGGGGGAGTGCTGGCATAACGGGCCGGATTGTGATGCGCCCGCGCGCGGCGGCGGCTTGGCTGCGGTCCTTGTCCTTCTCATCGGCAACGAAGCCCCACATGCGATCGCCCGCGGAGGCTTGGGAGTGGGTGCGAGCGGGCGCAACCTGCGAGTCTCTGGCGAGACTCGCAGGAGGCACAGCGTCAGGGGCAGCACGTCGACCTACTTGAGACGGCACCAGAGCGGTTATGCAGCCATCGCCCGACACCGAGGCGAACAGGGGGATGCCTGGGCCTTTGGAGGCGAGTGTCCTCAGGAACTGCTTGATCTGTGCGCGGTCGGCCATGACAGCGGACTCTTTGCCCTTGTGCACATCGGGGTCGGAGGCGCCGAGGATCTGTCCGTGGTCGTCGATCTTGCCATTGGCGATCTCATGGATGAGCCACGTTTTCGAGTCGGTCGACTTCCGAGTCTTCGAGTTACCGGGAGTGCCCGCCTTTTCGCGTTCTATGAGTTGGCGTATGTTGAGCAAATAGCTGTGAATGACCTCAACCAATTGTTCAAGGACGTCGGTGCTTACAGGGCGGCGCGTTCGATTCTTCTCGGTGTCGAAGAACGCGAATTCGTTGTATTTGGTTCCGATAAGCGGGCGAGAGCCACGTGGTGTAAGTCTAACGACGACTCCGGTGTATTCCTCGGAGGAGGGTGGAGTATCTTCGTCTCGTGTCCCGCAGAAGCGTTCGCCGTCAATGCTCGCCACGACTGCGCGCTGTGAGTCGTAGAACTTCTCGGTTTGTACGGTGAAGGTGATTGGCTTGAGGTGTGGGGTGGCCGTGCGCAGCTTGTCCAGCCGTTTGTTGACGTCGGTCGTCGAGACGCCGCGCTTGCGCTCCTGGTTATCACGCTTGCGCGAACCTGAGTACATCCAGGCGCCAGTTGAGTCGTAGAGCGCGGTGGCAGACCGCGGGTCGTTGGGCAGAACAGCGGCACAAACGTAGTTCGGGCGGTCCCAATTACGCCTCACGTCTTTCGGGTCGTTGAGTCCAAGCATCAGACGTGCGCTCAATCCAGTTTCGGAAACGCCGTGTGGTCCGTTGTCATCGACCAGGAACACCGGATAGAGCGTGGTGGCTTCCTGGGTGGTGTGCCGGTGGGTGAGCACATGGTCGTGGTCCGCGAATACGCGCATGCGCGAAGCGGTGACCGCCTCGTACGCGGAGGAGAGGACCCCTTTGAGCGTGGTTACAGGAATAGTGGCATCTTCCCAAGTGCGGGCACCCTCCGGGTCTCCGCTGCGCGAGGCCACCACCACCCGTCTATCCGCAGTGCTCTGCCCCGGAATCGTGGGAGAAGCGACGGTGATAGTGAACGCCAACTCGCCGGAGACGGTATCCGGCGCAAGCCGATCCTGCCCAGACGGCGCGCCGTCGCCGGCAAACCCCGTGCCGGTCTTCCCGCCCGTGTCACGGACCGCGGGGATGCCGTTGTAGGCGTGGTGCCAATTCATTCTGTTCTCTTCTTCAGCGCCGCCGACCACGGATGCTGCCCGGGTACGGCGGCCGACCATGGCTCTGCGGACGCTTGTCGACGCGGAGAGGCTTGGCCGAGTGTGGGCCGAACATATCGCGAGGCCCGATTCCCTTTCCGGGATGGGGCTCGCCGGTACGTCCGTTGGTCTGGTTGTTCTCCTTGTTCTCGTTAAGAGTCATGTGCCGGACCTCAATGCCGTCGGCATAGCCGTAGGCTGCACGCTGCATCGCCTCTACCCATGGTGTCTTGTTGAGGTTCGACGAGTGGGACAGCGTGAAGTCGCTTGGCTCTGCGACCGGGTCATCGAGGCCCAGACACCCGCTGAGAGTCGCATAGGAGTCGGACAGATCGGCACCCCGACGCGCACGCAGACCGCCGCGGGCGATACGCACCTCCATTACCCCGAGACCGAAGGGCTTGGCTAGGCCCATTCGCAGGTAGCCGCACTTGGAGCGGTCAGAGTCCTGTTCCGACTCGGGAACTAGGTTCTCCGGGGTGAGGACCCAAATGAGAGCGGCAAGCTCATCGTGGCTCAGGTTGGTGAAGGACACGGTGCACCGCAGCACGCTGCCGACTTCTACCCACGACTTCGCGGTGAGCTGCACATCCGCGTTGTGCTGCTCGCGGCCGTTCATCACCGCCGGCGCTGTGGCCTGCTTGGGGAACTTCCGCGAGTCGAGCACGCTGCGGTGGACCGGATACGCAGCTGCCCCCAGCAGCTGCCCGGGGGAGAAGTACTCCGACCGCTTGAGCGCATTGGTGCTGCCTTTTGAGGAGGGGGTTCCACCATCGCCGCCGGTTAAGAAGCGGCGAGCCGATCCGGGCTTGGGCTCGAGCAGCGGCGTGAGTGTCTTGCGATCGCGGCTGATCCGTGCCCCGGACCCGTCGACCTTTCCCACGGTGATACGCCCACGTGCGGCCACATCTCCACGTGCAGCCTGTGGCACCGGATCTGGCACGACGTAGCCGAAGAGTCGGTCAGCGGCGGAGGCCTCCTCGGCTGTCGATACGGGGACCGCACCCTGCTCGAGGGCGAGGCGGTACGGGCTAGCGCTGTAGGCATGGCGTCCGATCATCGCCGGGACGACCTCGAGCACAACCGGCTCGGGGCCGCTGTCGTCTACAACTGCGAAGGCGAGGTCTTTGACCTTGAGCTTCGCTGCGGATGCGTCCTTCTGAGCGGCTCGAGTCGCCCGGTTCGGCTCGTGGCGCTTCCGCGGGGGGTCCTGCTTCCTTTGGTTAACGTAGCTGCGTACTACAGCCGCGTAAGCCTTGCAGACATCGGATTCGATGGTTACCTTCTTCGGTCCCTGACGCGAAACATCGAAGAAGAACCGTTCGTCATGTTTCCTGGGGAACAGGTGGTTCGGCCTCATGTCATCCGGCGCAGTACGGCACACATAGCCTTGGACATCATCCAGTTCGTCGACGACGGTTACCGAATCGGGGATGTCGAACAGCGGTGTCTCGCCCGCGTCAGTGATGATGTGGGTCACCTGCCAGTAGGCGTAGCGCGCGCCCTTACCACGGTCCCCGTGCAAGCAGAGTGAGAGATGACAGCGGATATGTGCGCCGTGCGGCGTCATCTTCGTGAGTCGTTGGGCGCTTACAAGCAGGTTTGCCGGCCCCATCGGGCCGCCTTGGAGCGAGGCCGCACGCATTGTCGGATAGGTTCGGCCTCTGTCATCGCGATAGTCGTTGGTGACAAGCGTGTCTCCGTAGAACAGCTCACCCACCAGGCCGTCTTCCTCCTCCCCACAGATACGGATGGGTACCAGGCCGAGCGCACTGGCGGCATCACCCCGGTATGTCAGCGGCTTGGTGTCCGCCTTGCGGCGGCGCTGGCCAGATGACGTATCGGGGATGTCCCCGAACACACGGAAGCGCGAGCAGGTGAGGGTCTCGTAGGCGCGGGAGATCATGCCCTTGACCATGGTCGGCGGCACTCGGAGCGTCTTGCCGTCCTCCTCAAGTGGCACCGTGACGGCCAGATCCTTCTGCTCCCCGAACACCAGCGGCGTGCGCACCGTCATCTCCAGGTCGATCGACCCGGACCAGCGATCGGGCTCAAGACGGTCGTGGCCGCGGGCGGCCCGGTCCTTGAAGAGGTCCTTTGACAGAACTCCGTGATCAGCCAGGCCAGCCGCCTTTTCGCGCGGCATCGGGATGCGGTTGACTGCGGAGTGGAAGTCCCCGAACTCGACCATTTCAGCTCCACCTTCCGGTCATGATCTCGTCGACGAACACGGTGTTCCCATAGGTGGGCTCTTCGGTGAAGACCTCAACGCTGGTCATGGCCTTCGACGGCTCATCGAACGGCGCGGTGGCCCCGTGCTGCAGATAGCTGTTGGATCGCGTCCAGCACCTCGTGGTCTGCCACCCCGCGTCGCCATTGGCGGACAACAACTCCTGGCCCCCGACGCGAATCTCCGCGGTACCCGACCCGTTGAGCCAGCGCAACTCGTGCGCCAGCAGGCCGTCGTCTGCTCTCCCGTCAATAACGGCCCACAGGCGTAACTCGTACACGGAGTCGAGAGGGATCGGTTGATCCCGTCCATCCAGCCGGGTCGTCAGCTCCGGCGTCGCCGTGTGGACCGACATGGCGCCGGAGGTGGTGTAGGCGATTCCCTGTACACGGTCGCCAAGGTCTGTGACGCGGCCGAGCGCGGAATGTACCGTCTCCGCCGCGGCATCGCCGGGCCACTGCCGCACAGACCATGCGCCCTCTTCCAGGACAGTGGTGAGTACGGACCTTGCCTGGTCGTTCATGACTGCCTCCCCTTGCCGTTGAGAAGGGCGGACCAGCCCTCCGGGGTGTCGACCTTGATCTGGTCGTTGATGTGGCGGAGCCGGTCGAGAAGTTGCTCCGCGATGCTGAGGCTGCCGTCGGCGGCGAACTCCCACTTGCCTCCCGCGATGAGCCCGACAGGCCCCTCAATGCGCATCCTGGTCACCTCTACCTGGCCCATGCCGCGGGTGCCGCGACTGCCCAGCGGCAGGGTGCCGGTGGACAGCTCGGCCAGAACCAGTCCGAGCAGGCACAGGGCGGCGCGTTGGTAGTCGATGTTCCCGCCGTTAGGTACGCCCGTCAGCAGCATCTGCGGGTCGACTTCCAACCGAATGTCGTTCCAGTTCACCAGGGGGAACTTCTCGCTGTACAGGGCGCCGCCCGCCACACCGCCGGTCCAGCGGTCCCCGGCGTTGTGCGTCACTTCTCGTGCCTTCGGCTCGTCCTTCTGGGCCACCGTTGCCAGTGTCTCCAGCACCGTCAGGGCGCCGCGGTGCGCCGTGGTGCCGAATAGCAGCCTGACCAGCAGTGCGTCGTCGGCCAGTTGCTTGTGGACATCAAGCCTGGACCAGTCCGGCTCCTGTTTCGAGGAGGCATCCACATCTGCGTACAGGATCGTCCTGGCGATTCGGCTCGCGCGGCCGCGTAGGGCACCGCGGACGGAGCTGCCCGGGATCACCAGTGGGCCGGTGCTCTTGCCCTTCGGCTCGGTCGAGGGATGTGTGCGCAGCGGAAGGATGGGGTCCGTCTTCTTGAGCTCGCCGCCGGGCTCGTAATCGTTGCGCCTGGGTGGTTCGTCCTTCTTGGTCTCGGCCACCAGTATGCCCGTCGGGCTGTTCCACGCGATCGCTATGCGAATCCGCTCGGGAGGCGTGACAGCGAAGGCCTGAATACGAGTAAGTTTGCCTCCGTCCAGCCATGTAGTCAGGCCGGTGGGTGAATCGAGCTGTGTGCGTTTGAGGCTCCATGGCTCCGCGACGTCGTGATTGATCCGGACTCGGCCCCAGCCCGCGCCCTTCCGCTTACCGAAGGAGACCAGGCCCGCCTCCAACGCGCCGAGGATCACGGAGAACAGTCGCTCTACGTTGGCCGCGTCGGCCGTGTCCTTCTTGGCGTGCTCCGCATCGCGCCTGGCCCGATCTTCTTCCGGGTGTTCGCCGTCCTGGTTCGAGGAGCTGGAGGCAGTCGTCAGGACGCTTCCCGTAGTCGCGGTGATGCGCAGGGTCAGTTTCTCGCCCTGCGGGACGATCTCGTGCGCGAATAGGGCCGTGTCGGCGGCCGTGCCCCAATACCGGTCGACGGCGATTCCCGCCCGCAATGGCAGCTTGTCGGCCGTCGCGACCGATGAGAGCGTAATCGGGTGGACCGTGAGCGCTGAGGCGTGGTCGAGCGACCCCCACAGCGCGTCGAGGTTGGCGCCGTCGTCGTCGCCACTGTCTGCCTTCGCGAGGTGCTGTACGGCGGCGCGCAGGGCCCCCTTGATCGATCGCCCGGTCAGTACAGGGTTGCCGACTCCGTCGCGCGAGAATCTGCGGGGAGTCCAAGAACGCTTGGAATCGTCGCCCCGCTGCGAGGCGTCGCCTGGGTTTGCGGTTGAGGTTCCCTCCGAGTCATCGCCGCCGCCATTAATCCGGCTGCGGTCGACTTCCTCCTCGGGACCTCCGGAGTGGATGGGTGAATCGGTCTTCAGATGGACGGTGAGCTCGTACCTGGTCACGCTCATCGGTTGGACTCCTCACCTTCGTTACGGATACCTGGGGCGGAACCGGGGATGAAGTCCCTGGCCGGCGAGCTCACGAACTTCTCCCGGGCGAGCAGCGGATGGCCGACGACGAAGCGTCCAAAGCCTTGAGCCTGAAGCTCCCCTATACCGGTGCAGGAAAGCCGCCTCAAAGCTTCAAGTACCTGGCCGGGGTCCGCCCCCGGAGCGGGCCTCACCCGTATTACCGAGCCGGCTTGGATTGCCAACCGGGTGGGCCGTGGCTGATGACTCGCCGCCGACCAGGTGTCTATGCGTCGGTGGCGCAGGCCGGCTACGTACCGATCCTCGACGGCGGAGCGAGCCACCCGTTGGATCTGTGCCCCCGCATTGCGCAGGGTGGCGACCAGGTCATCCAGGGTGCCGGTGGCTCCCAATTGAGCCGACCGCAGAAGGACGTCGGAGGTGAACCAAAGCGTCGTCATGCCCTCTTCGTCCCAACCGCTGCTGGGTGCGGGAGTCCATGTGGCTGCGCCGTCGGCGTTGCAGGTGGCTCTACCGAATGTGCCGGTAAGTCTGCGTGAGCCGAGCTGAGCCGGGCGCGACAGCAACTCGGTGAGCTCGCCGTCGAAAACACCCGCCAGGCGCTCGGACAGGATGATCTCCGCCTCCAGGTCCATTCCCGCCGGCAGTGCGCGCACCAGGAACAGCTGCCCGATGGCCGCGGTGCCCGTGGCAGGGTTGTGCGCGGTCGCCTGGCGTCCCACCAGAGGTGGCGAGCCAAGCGGGACCGGTTCATTGGCGTCGCCACCGGTGGGGAACACGTATCCGCCCCGCTTCGGACTGTGTGTCTGCTCGGGGCTCGGTACACCAATGAGTCGATTCCACACGAGGGGAGCGGCGCCCTCATCCGCTACCTTTTCGGAGGTAAGCACCAGGGGGACGGGTAATCCGCGGATGCCCGCGAATACTGGCAGCGCATCGGAGACGTACAGGTCGCCGTTGACCACCGCATCGCGCACCAGGCGCTGGACTTCGCGGGACTTCTGGGCCGCCGCATGCCTGAGCCGACCATGCACCCAGGGCAACAGCACCGTGCCGCGCAGGAAGTCCTCCGAGGGAATCTCATTCGACAGGGGAACCGCATATGAGACGACGGGAGAGTCCAGGTGAATATGCAGCACCAACCGCTGCCGCTGGTCGGTCTCGGCTCGCTCGGAAAGACGCGGCGCCTCGATTGCTTGAGAACTCGGCTTCGGCGCTTCGGGGGCGGGCTGGGGGCGCTGTTTCAGCGCGTTGGTGCACCACTCCTTGAAGTCTTCCGGATTGGCGTGCTCGTCCACGACGATCTCGCAGGCGCCGTCACCGTTGCTGCGATCCGACCCGATCGCGGGCACCAGGCTCCCGGCCAGGGACAGGACCAGGAGGGCGGCGTCGCGCTGAGCATCGCTCCAGACGATTGCGGCGCCCTGCATGTTCGTATCCAGCAGGGTGACCGAGCCGGTGAGTTTGCAGGCCGGAGCTCGCTCAATGATGCGCAAGTGGTCAGGTTTGGCGGCCCCCGTCCTCTCATCGATGGAGACGCTGACTACTTCATGAGGGCCTAAGGCGGCGTCGTCCGCCCGGGCGTCGGAGAAGGCCACGAGCCGCGGATACTCGGCGGTGCCAAACAACGCGGTCACGAAGCGGTGCCAGGGTCCGGATGAGCGTCCCTCATCCAGGGCCTCGGCAACGACCTGTGCCTGTTCACGGATGACGCCCGTCAGCCCGGTTGCCCGCACCACCAGGCGTCCGTCGCTGTCACGCTCAACCCGGGAGTCGACGCCGCCGACGACGCCGGTGCCGGTGCCGATGCCCCAGTCGCTCGTGAAGGTCACGGATACCGGGAAGGTCAGCTTTGAGTCCGGTCGGTTCATTCCCCTGCCTCCTGGATGTCAGCGGTGGAAGTGAGTTGGTCTTGCAGGTAGGACACGGGCAGGAGGTCCGCCAGTTCGAGCAGGTCGAACAGCGCGTCGGGGTTACCTAGTGCCTTCGCGAGTGCTACCAGGTCCTCATCGGAGCTTCCGAGGATGGCATCCCATTCGTCCTTGACTCGCTCACCGGGTGACTTCTCCGGGGCCGTGCCTTTGTTAATCCCCTTTTCGACGTCGTCGTCGACCGGCGCCTCGGGAGCCGGCTGTGCCGCGGGCTCGGGGGCATTAGCCGCCTCGGACATGTACTGGCGAATGCGGGCGGCGCGCGTCTTCGGGAACGGCACGCGCTGCGTGGGGTCGGAGACGTACTCAATGCGCCAGGTGGCCGGATCCGTGCTCTTGTCGGGAAGTACCTTGCCGACGCCGGTGAACAGCGCGGTCAGGCGGCACGCCTCATGCCAGGTCATGTTCCCCGGCGCGTCGTGGTCCTTGGTGACGAATCGGTAGGGGCGCTCGGTGAATGATGAGTAGGAGTCGATCAGAGCCTCGTCGTCCAGGAGGGTCGAGTCGAACAGGGCGTGGAAGGTGAGCGTGGAACAGTACGCGTTCGCATCCGCGGCCTTGCCCACCTGCTTGGCCTTCTTGATCAGGGTTTCCGCGAGGTCGTAGGCGATGTGGAAGGGGAAGGCGTGCCTGACGACGGCGATGCCTGCGCCGGCGGTCATGTGACCGTCCCGGTTTCCGAGCTCCGAGAGTAGGGGGTCGGCGGCGGTTTCGTGCTCGAAGGCCTCCAGGAATGCGCCGGTGAAGGGGAGTGCGTAGGTGCCTTCGGTGATGACGGTGGCGTCGTCGCCGCCAAGGATCACCGGGACCACTGGCACGGCCCGGTAACCGTGGTCCTCAACTCGTCGTCCACGCAGCTCGTCATCCTTGGCGGACCAGAGGGAGACCTGCGCCCAGGCGCTGTAGAAGGCCGTCTCCATGGCACCCGCCAGGCGAGTGTTGATCTGCAGGAGGAAGCGTCGGAGGGCGTCGTCGTCGCCTTGGCTCACACCCGTCGCCTCGCTGAAGACGTTCTCGGGGACCTTCTGCTTCGCCTCCTTCAGGTGGCTCATGATCGCGCCCACCCCGTTACCGTCAATGTGCACGACGGCGACCTTGGACAGGCGGTCGTCGCCGAACTCGGGATCGGTGTCGAAGAGCTTCTCCAGGTTGCGGAGGTCGCGAACCAGCAGTTCACCGAGTTGGTCAGTATTGTCCCTGTAGGGATGCTCCTTCCACAGGCTGCCATGGTCGGCGAGCGCACGGTCCACCAGGTCCTTACGGGCTTTGGCGGCGTGGTAGCGCTTGACGCGGCTGGGGAGCGAGTAGGCCATTGAGAGGTCGGCTGTGGCCTCGTCGTCGACTTTCTTCTTGTCGAACGGCGGCGCGGCGGGCAGGGACGAGTCCTGGGCGCGCACTAGAAACGGCATCTGGGAGAAGCGAGCGCCGGCGGGTGGGCGATCGAGCGCATGCTCGTTGGCGGCCATGTGCACCCGGCGGAGGTCCTCATCGTCTACGTAGACGCTGTCCATCTCGACGTAAACCCCGGTTACGTCGATACCCGGTGCCCGGCTGTGCGCGATTCGGGTGACTCGGCCGATCACCTCCCGCGCACTGTCCACGGAGTCCGCCAAGAAAATGACCTTGCCCGAAGAGCGCGAGACCCACGGCAGATCGGGCGCGCCCTCCGGGAACGCCCTTGCCACGGCGGCGGGGATGGTCGTGGTGTCGAGAACCTCCTGCGTCCAGTCCTCGAGCCACGTCAGCTGCGCCGAAGCCCCGATGTTCTCCCGCAGGCGCGGGGAGGAGAAGATGTAGTTCTGGTTCCCGTTGGTCTCGATCATGACGAGCTGCATGGGGATCCTCTCGGGGCAGGACGGGACGGAAGGTGGGACGCGTGCAGTCTGCCACTTGATCGTGAGTGGCGCCACGCCTTTGGTGGTAGCGTTCCGCAACGCGGGACAGGCGACCGGCGTCGCAGGCATGCCGATCCGCTCGGCCCGTGCGAGCCACCCTGCTCACTGTCCGGAGAGGACCTGACATGACCCTGCTAGTTCACATCGTCGGCGAAGGCGACCTGGGTAGCGACATCCTGAGACTCGAGGGGGAACAGCGCCAGCAAGCCAGGTGTGCCGGCGTCACAACGCTGCAGAATGCCGCAGCGGGCGGTGCGGGGTGCGAGGCCGTCGACCTCCTGCTCCGCGGTGCGGTGGCTGAAGAGCTTGAGAGTCGGTTCGTGTGGACGCCGTTGGCCCTGGAACTGGGAGCGATCCAGGACGATGGCCACGAGGGGCAGGTACGCGTGCTGTTGCTCGGTAGCAGTTCCGGCTACGGGGCCACGGCAGACATTGCCAAGGCCCTTGCTTCGCTTCTGGAGCGTGACGAGATCAGAGCGGCTCTGCATAAACGGTACGGGTTAGAAGTGATAGCGGAGCTTCACGCCGACGGCGACTTGAACGAGCAGGTAGGCCGCGGAGACCTCAGCAGCTGGGTTGAGGCGGCGCACGGCACTGCTGCGGACAGCCCCGTGGTGGTGTCCATGATCGGCGGGGCAACCATGATGTGCCTGAGCGCCATGGGAGTGGTCGACCACCTCGGCTACGACTGGCGTCTGGCGGTTGCCGGGAGTCCTGACGACGCCGAGGCGCGCCTGATCCGTCGCGGTCACCACGGCAACGCGCCCTTCTACTGGCTACGTGCCCTGGGCTATCTGGAGCAAGCCGCTCAGTGGGCCCGGCAGAACGGCCGAGAGGAACTGATCGACGAGGAGCACACGCGGCTACTTCGGGATCTCCAGGCGGTGCTCGGCGGTGCGGGGCAGGAGAGGGGAGAGGCGTTGGCCGCGGCCACCGATGAGCACCTTGCTTCGTTGGTGGCGGTGGAGATGACCCGGGCGGACAACGGCGCTGGTCTGGCCGTGCGCGCCTGGGTGGAGAAGCACTATGAGGCCCTGCTGGCCGAGGAGAACGCAGGGCGCGCCCAGGACGATCAGATCAGTAGCGTGTTCAAGCGCTTGCCGGGCAAGGAACTGGGCAAGGTGCTGGGCCTGGTCCGCGATGAGCAGCTGGACCAGGGCTCCACCTCGGCCGCGTGGCTTCTCACAACAGGTGATCGCCTGAGGCCGGTTGGCAACCGCGCCGTCCATGATGCTGCGGCGCCGACGGCATCCGACTTGGCGACGGTCAATCAGGTCCCCGAACTGGGAGAGCGAGTTCCATCCTGGATGCACTGGCCGGGGCGCGGGAGAGTCCTCTACATCTGCGGCATGGGTGACAACTACCAGCGGTCGTCGGTGATCGAGCGCGTCATGGATGCCGGACCGGATGAGGAGTTCAGGCGCGCCGTGCCCGGAGGGATGCTTGAGGGCGGCGGTGTTGGCGACGTCGATTTTCTGCTGCTGCACTCGGCGTCCCCTGGATCGAAGGAGACGGCGGTCAAAACCTGTGCCTCCGCGCTTTTGGCAAAGAGGCCGGGGGACCTGTACGCGCCCGGGGTGGACATCATCGACTACGGAGGAGCGGAGAGTAATGATTTCGCGCCGGTTGATGACTTGGCTGGCGAAGTGAGCGTAATGCTTCGTGAAGTACTCCGCACCAAGCAGCCGTCAGCAGTCGCCATCGTGGCATCGGGGCAGAAGTCGGTCGCGATCGGCGCCCTCGAGGCAGCCCAGGCCTGGTGCGCCGAGCACGCAGTCCCGCTGTTCGTGCAGACCTCGGTCCAGCCGGGGCAGAACATCAAGCGGTCGGGAATGCAGTTCCACCGTATCGCCCTGCACAACGACGCCGAGGCGGCACTGCGCGAGGCGGCGGCCGCAAGCCTTTCCAGCCTCAACCTGCTCAGTGCCGTGCGGGTGCTCAGCGCCGGCGACCAGGACATGGATGTGTGGGCCCAGGCGTGTGATGAGTTGCGCAAGGAGTACCTGGCGGCGGTCAACGCCAAGGATCCCGATGCGCATGCGGGCGTACTGCTGTCCGTCATGGATACGGTCCATGAACTCTGTCTGGAAACCGAGGGGGATGTCGATCCACGCCTGGTGGTTGTTGTAGCCGAGGCGGTCGACTTCCTGCGACGGGGCAAGAAGGCCGCCGAAACGCTGTTCCGAGAGCGTTACGCGTGGCAGGACGTCAAGGCGTACTCGGCACAGAGACATGGAGTGGAGGCATGTAGTCGCGGAGCCCTGCTGCGGCTTCTGTACGAGGTCAGGAACGAAGTGCGTCTCACTCACGGAGACAGCCAGGTCGATGAGGCGGTGCGGGAGGTGATGCGCAACAGGTTCGTCGACGTCGATGATGACTTCGGCTATGTGGACCTGCTTGGGTGTGCCATCAAGTCTGTGAAGGCTGGCCCCAAGCGTCTGACCACCGGTCTTGACGAGTCGTGGGCCGAGAGGTTCCGGGCACTGCGGCACTGGGCGGAGGAGCGCGCATGACACCCGCAGAACCTCTCGCTCTGGTCAACCTCACCCCGCACGAGGTGATCCTGCACCTGGACGGCGGGCCGCTGCGGCTGCCGGGGGCCGCCGTCGTGCCCCGGCTGCTGCTGTCGGACGGGCGGCAGGAGACGCTGACCGTCTACGACCCCGAGCACCCCGGCGAGGCGACCGGTGCGCGGGAGGTGCCCATCGCCGTCGGCGCCACCTGGCTCGGAATCGACCCGCCCCTGCCCGCACCCCAGCCCGGCACGGTCTACGTCACCAGCCGGGTGGTGGCCGAGCACTTCCCGCAGCGCACCGACCTGGTCTGGCCCGATGATCTGATCCGGGACGCCGATGGGCAGGTGGTCGGTGCTCGCCGCCTGGGTTGCCTGCCGCGGCCGGTCGACGCCGCCGCCGTGGGCGGTGGGGATGCGGGCCCTCAATGGGACGAGGAGGGCCGATGACCGAAGAGCGGGAACGTCCGGCCACGGAAGGGGCTGCCCCGAGCCGGCCGCCGCGCACCGGCTTCATCCACTTGAAGGACCCCGATGAGATGCGCGTGGTCTTGGTGTGGGAGGTGGAGGTGCATCGTGGCTGGAGTCAGGCCTTCGGGAACTGGCCCGCCAAGCCCCTGAGCTTCCGTGCCAGGGACCGCCATGACAAGTTGCGGCAGACGTACCGGGGCATGCGTGCCGCCTATTTCCACCCGGAGGTGGCCGAGCGCCTGCTGGGAAGCGGCCGGGACGGGGACGACGCGCCGCTGGGCGCGGACAACCGCCGCTCCCTGGAGTTGCACAAGCTGGTTGATCACCGCGACAAGGACAACAAGCGGGTGCTGCGCATCGGCGCTCTGGAGGCGCTGCGCGTGTCGAATGGCGACGGGGCGGGGACGGCGATCCTGGTGGTGCACGCCGTCGTCCCGCGCACATATGTCGAGCGGCTGCCCGGCGAGCCGGCGGATGACGAGCAGACGGATGGCGAGCACTCGGAAGGTGCTCACGCGGATGAGGACTCGCAAGAGCCACCCGATGAGCGGTCTTATGAGCGCTTTTACGACGCCGTCCGCCACCCGAGCCGGGTGGTCGGCATTTGCGAGACGATCAACAAACTGCTGGCGCGTCCCGACGTGTGCGGTCCGGCACGGGTGACGCTGGCGGCTGAGCACACCGCGCGGAAGTCCTGGTTCTCCGCCCCGCTGTTCACCCTGACGTGGGTGCCTCGGGAGGTGAGTCGGCGGTGGATCCCTGAGTTCGGGGAGACCCCCGAGAGTCTCGGCGCGCGCCTGGAGGTGCCGGTGGGCTCCGAGCCGCTCGACGATCTGCGCCAGGCGATGGCCGGAAGAACGTCTAGTGCGAGGCTGCCGCTGCCGGTGCTGACGGCGGCGGGTTGGCAGTGGGGGAGCCTGCCGTCTCCCACGGGCTTCGAGTTGGGGGAGGAACGCTACTCCCGGGCGAAGAAGAACATTCACGTGCTCTCGCAGAGCTGGGCGGTGAGTGTGTGGGAGCGAGGCGCCGCCTACCTGCCGCGCCAGGACGACGGCTTCCTTCTGGAGGCCATGCTCAAGATGTGTTCCACCGACCTGGACGTGTACCTGCTGGTGGTCCTGGACCGGCTGCGCGTGCGCGCACTCTCCCTCAGCCTCGCGGCCACCGCACAGGAGCTGAGGGTGGCGACCGAGAAGATCGGGCCGTCGGGGAACTTGGACGTGGCGACCAAGTACTTGGATCCTGTCATCGCCAGGGCGATCCGGCTCGACGGCGAGGCGGTCTCGTTCCTCGCCTCTGAATGGTGGATCGATGTCACCCGGCACCGACAGGCCGACATGGTGCTGGCTTGGATGCAGCAGGCAGGGGGTCTAGACCGGGCGGTGGAACAGACCGTCCAGCAGGCGCGGCTGCTGCAGGAGAGCGTACAGACCCTGATTGAGCGCCAGGAGCACGTCGCTGACAAGGAGCGGCAGGAGCGCGACCGCCGGCGGGAGAAGCTGGAGCGCGAGCAGCAGGACTCCGCCCGCGCCATGGAGTGGGCCGTGGGTATCCTCGCTTTTGTGGGCCTGCCGCTGTCGGTCGTGTTGGAGGTCTGGTCGAACTTGCACGACGGCGGTCCCCTCCTGCGAGGGGCGGCCTGGTGGGGTGCGGGTGTCGGGCTGCTCGTCGTGGCCATGGCGGTCGCCTGGGCGCTGGCAAAGTGGTTTGACGTCAGGCTGTGGCCTCCGCCGGGGCACAACCGCCGGGCGGTAGGGGACCGCGGGCGTGCCGCAGTCGGTGGTCGTGTCCCTGGGATCGGTTCGCGCAGGCGCGTCGACGGCGGTCGGGGTTTTCTGCGCCGACGGCGAGCAACCGTAGGGGAGTCGATGATCACCATCATTCACCCGGTCGGGCAGGGAGAACTCGGCACCGACATCGTCGAGCTGCAACGGGACGAACGTCTGCACGCCCAGGAAGCCCGGCAGAAGGAACTGCGGCAGCAGGTGGCTGAGGCCGACGCCGAGGTGCTGTCCAACAGGCTGCTGAACATTCCCCCGGACGAGGGCGGGCGCCCGGGCCGCTTCAAGCGCACCCCGCTGGCGCTGGTGCTGGAGGCACTGCGCGGCAGGGGCGCCGTCGTGCGGGTAATCCTCCTGGGCACGGCCAATGGCCGCGAGGGCACCGAAACCGACGTCGAGGCTGCGCTGCTGGAGCAGGCCTACAACCGCCCCGACGTGAAGGCCAGACTTGAGGAGTACTTCGGGCTGGCGTTACAGGTCGAGGCCTACCAGCATGGCGATCTCTTCGAACGGAAGTGCGTCGACGACCTGCACCGGTGGCTGGATGACGATGGGGCGATCACGGACGGGAAGGTCATCGTCTCCGGCATCGCAGGGGCGAATGCCGTTGTGTTCGCGGTCATGGGTCTGGCCGACCAGATGGGCCTGGACTGGCGGCTCGCCGTCGCCCCGGAGGAGGGAGAGAAGCGGGCCGTGTTCCTGGAGCGCGCCGCCAACCGGGTCGCCCCGTTCTACTGGCTGCGATCCCTCGGGTACCCCAAGCAGGCGTCGGACTGGGCCGAGACCACGGGGGCGGCATCCGCGCTGCCGACGGGGGAGCAGCAGGCGACGGAGGCGCTCGCTGCCGCCCTGGACCGCGCCCGCTACGGGGATGACAGAGAGCCGGGAGCACTCGCCGCGCTGGCGGTCACCGACATGGCGCGCGCCGACCACGGCGCCGGCCTGGCGCTGCGGGCCTGGGTGGAGCGGCGTTACCGGAGCCTGTATGGGAAGGAGCGGGAGCTGGCCGAGCAGAAGGGGGATAAGCCGCGCCCGCCGTTGCGCTTCGTGAAGGCCAATGGTCGACCGAAGATGCTCGGCGAGGTCGTTGCCGACGCTGCGGCGGAGGCCGTCCGCCTGGGTGAGGACTGCCCCGGCTCGACCGCGTGGCTCGCCTCCGCCGGGCCGCTCAACGATCTGGCCAAGCGCACCGTTCACGACGGCCAGGCGCCGCACGCCGAGGACTGGGCGGTAGTTGAGGGGGAGCCGGCTCTCCTTGAGGCGCTGCCGAAGTGGGTGACGCGGCCGGGTCGGCGTCCGGTCCTGTACATATTCGGTTGTGGAAGGTCCTTCCGGTCGCCGACCATCCCGGAGCGTGTGCTGCGTGCCGAGCCCGAGCGCGAGCTGCGGCGGGCGGTTCCTGGGGCCTTGCTGGAGCGGGACGCGTTCGCCGCGGGACCGGACGGACACCCCGCCCTGCCGGTCGAGTTCGTCATTCTGCACTCGGCGCATCCCGAATCCAGGAAGACGGCCTGGCTCAACGCGCAGACCGTCGTCGCCGACGGCGTGCACCGGGAGTGGGAGCTGCCCGAACCGGGCTGGAGCTTTTTGGACTACGGTGAGGGGGATTCCGGAGCCCGGGCGGTGCCCGAAGCGATGTGGACAGTTCGCGAGCGTGTGGGCGCGGTTCTGGCGCAGCAGATGCCGTCCGCGGTGGTGATTGTGGGAACCGGGGAGAAGTCTGCGGTCTACGGCGCGCTCGAGGGGGCGCAGGAGTGGTGCGCGCTCAACGCTGTGCCGCTGTTCGTCCAGACCTTCGTAGACAAGGGCCGGGGCATCAAGGAGCCGGCCTCCCAGTTTCACCGGATCGCCCTGCGCAACGACGCCGAGGAGGCCTTGCGGCGTGCCGCCGCCATCAGCCTGCGCAGCCTCAACCTGCTCAGCGCTGTGCGGGTGCTGGCCGCCGGTGATCGGGACATGGACGCGCTCGCGGAGAAATGCGAAGAGTTGCGTCAGGAATACGTGCAGGCGCGGCAGGCGGAAAGGCTCGACGACCACGCTGGAGTGATTGTGGATGTGCTGCGCACGGTACGTCTACTATTCGATGAAGCAGACTGGCTGACGCAGGCGCGGCTGGTGGTGGCTGCGGCAGAGGCCGTGCACGCGCGCCGGCTTTCCAAGAGAGGGCAGAGCCTGCTTCAGGAGCCCGACACGCTACTGAATAAGGAGAAGGTAGCCGAGCGGAAGAAAGCTGGCACAAAAGCTGCGTTTGCATGTCTAAAACGTGGCGATCTCTTGCGCCTTCCCTACGAGGTGCGCGACAGACTGGTGATCACCCATGGGCGTTCCACCGTTCAGGAAGCGTTGGAGCGTGCTTTGGATGAGCTGCGGGTGGACGCTCCCGAGGGATTCACCTTCGCTGACTTACTGGATGCGCTTATCGCGCGCTTGGAATGTGATGCCAAGGGGAAGACAGGAAGCGGTGCTAGGAACGAGAACGAAGGCTGTGGCGAGAGTAAGGACGACTTCGGCGCCCTGGATCTCAGCGCGTCCTGGTCTGCCGAGTTCGCGCAATTGCTGCGGGACATTGAGGGATGATCGTAGGTGCGGAACGACCGCGCGGTGCTGGTGGTCGGTGCGCGAGACCGGCTGTCTTGACGGCGGAGGGACCTGGAAGGAGGTGTGACGCGTGTGCAGCCTGGTTCTTATGTGACACATGTGGCTGGTGTGACACCTGCCAGGAGGTCACGATTCGGTCTACGGTACAAAGATTGGTACGTTTTGACCCCGACTTTTCCGCATGACTTCGTTGAAAGTTGGTGGCTGGAGGGGTTGGATGGGTGTCGGTGGCGCTTGGCTTGTTTTCAACGAAAGGTGGTAGTTTTGGCCTGGTGCCAGTCGGTCTCGTGGGGTGCTTGCGGGGTCGGTGGCGATCTCGCCTCTGGAAGTGGCGGTATGACGCGGTTTCCAGGGGTAGGGGTCAGGAAGCACCTCGCACCTTAAGGTGCATTAAGACCGGCGACGGTCATGGGGTACCTCTTTCTCGGGTGGTGGTCAGGAAGCACCTCGCACCTTAAGGTGCATTAAGACCGACAGCGACTCGCCACAGGCGACGATGATGACTGCGGTCAGGAAGCACCTCGCACCTTAAGGTGCATTAAGACAGGTCCTTCCGGCGCGAGTCTCATAGCAGAGGAAGGTCAGGAAGCACCTCGCACCTTAAGGTGCATTAAGACCTGAGCGTCGATGGCGCTCCGGGCCGCCAGGCGCTCGTCAGGAAGCACCTCGCACCTTAAGGTGCATTAAGACGCCCCGGAAAGAAATTCGAACCCCTCAGGCATAGGGTCAGGAAGCACCTCGCACCTTAAGGTGCATTAAGACTGTGCGACCGCCGCGTGCCGTGTCCGCCTCAAGCTGGTCAGGAAGCACCTCGCACCTTAAGGTGCATTAAGACCCCAATTCAAGTCCAACCCGTACGTCGGAATGTCGTGTCAGGAAGCACCTCGCACCTTAAGGTGCATTAAGACTGGTAGTCGACCGCGACCAGGTCGCCGGTGTGCATAGTCAGGAAGCACCTCGCACCTTAAGGTGCATTAAGACGTAGCGCCGTCGCTCCGCGTCTCTGCGTTCAACACACGTCAGGAAGCACCTCGCACCTTAAGGTGCATTAAGACTCCACTGGTGGAAGTACCCGGTGATGTACAGCGTGTGTCAGGAAGCACCTCGCACCTTAAGGTGCATTAAGACACATGGTGGGTTCTCCTTTGGCGAGAGCGTTCTTCTTGTCAGGAAGCACCTCGCACCTTAAGGTGCATTAGGACCTCGGCGGTGGTGTCGTAGTGGAGCATGGATTGGTCGTCAGGAAGCACCTCGCACCTTAAGGTGCATTAAGACTTGATCGGCAGTACCTGCATCTCGGAGACCAGTCTGTCGTCAGGAAGCACCTCGCACCTTAAGGTGCATTAAGACTTCTCGGCCTGGTACTGCACGCACCGCGTGGCAGCAGTCAGGAAGCACCTCGCACCTTAAGGTGCATTAAGACAGCCAGTCGATGGGGGTGATGCCGAGCCCGTACCCGTCAGGAAGCACCTCGCACCTTAAGGTGCATTAAGACTCACCATGCAGAAGATGCTGAGGATGTTCATCAGCGTCAGGAAGCACCTCGCACCTTAAGGTGCATTAAGACCGTTCTTATCGGTCTTGGTGCGCATGGTTGGTGTCAGGAAGCACCTCGCACCTTAAGGTGCATTAAGACTGCCGGTGAACTCGGTCGTGGTCATTGGGTTGCTCGTCAGGAGGCACCTCGCACCTTAAGGTGCATTAAGACGGTGAGCAGCGCTGATGAGGTCATGGAGCAGGTCCTGTCAGGAAGCACCTCGCACCTCAAGGTGCATTAAGACGGCTTCGGCGGCATCATCTGCTGAGCATTTCCTGGCTCTTCGTGCGTGGGGCGTGGAGGGTTGCGTGTCGCAGGGTGAGGAACCCGGTGAGCCGTGGCGGTTCATTGCGCCGGAATTGACTGCCGCTATCCCCGGGACCGGAAGCGGGGGCTGTCTACTACGCCACTTCGGGGTTAACAACGCCGGTTAACGTTCTGCTGAAGGGCTCCGAGGTATACAGCAGAGCGTTAAGTAGCGTTGTTAACGTCCAACCGGCGTAGCAGACTGTCTCGGCCTGGCGCGCCAGGAGACTGCGCCTAGAGGCTTGACCGGGTACGTCCACCCGCGTAACAGTTGCAGCCCGAACCGCCGCACCCACAAGCACTACGAGCCGCTCGGACGCTCCGTCCCTGCCGCATGCCGCTCAGTGCGCTACCAACTCGAGCAGAGCACAGGCCTCCCGATAGGCGGCGTCCTGCTTGGTAATCCGGGTCTGACCAGCAGGGTTCCACTGAACGCCGTCGAAGATGGCCCAGCACTCGAAGGGACCGAGCTTCGACATGTACCGAACGCCGCCGTACGCCGGTTCGCCGGACGCCGATGAGGCGAGATACGCCCAACGCGCCAGCAGGCGAGTCACCAGTCGATTGGATCCTCGGACGATGCTGACATCAATGTGTGACACGCCGAGCAGGCTCAGCTCAGGGGCCAGCGCGTCTTCAAGTACCGGCCAGGCGTCGGAACTCTCCACATCGATGAACGGGCTTGGTTCTTCAAGGGTTAGCCGTGCGAGCCGACGCCGTTCACGCCAGTCCCGGGGCACTGATCCAGCAATCATGAGCCCCGGGGTGTCGCGCGCGACAGCGGCCCGTGCCGCCGTGGTCGGTCGGAACGACTGCAGTGTCTCAACGAAGGCGCCCGTAGGAGTGCTGGCCGCATACAGAACGCCGCCTCCGAGGACGTCGAAGCGGTTGCCTGCCCGGGGTAACTCAGAGACGTCGGGCGAAATCTCCGAGAAGTGAAATGGCGAGTCCGCTCGACCGATCCGGTACAGCGGTCCCGTCGGCTTGCATAGCATGGTCATCTACGAAGCCACTACGCCTGGAAGGAGCGAGCGGCGGCGAAGACCTCCTTGAAGCGGTCCTCCGACAGCGCCTCCGCGGGGGAGTCGTTCCCGAGCTCGGGGTTCGAGCCCATAAACCACGCGCGTACGGTGTGTGGTGAGTCCGTGGCCGCCAATTCCAGGTAGATGCGGAACGCTTCCCGCATGCGTCGTTCGTTGGCTTCCCGGGGGTTCGCGGACGTGCCCTTCGTCCAGCGGATGATGGTCTCTGGTGCGACTCCGACGATCAGTGACACCAGGCCGGTGCCGAGGTTGTCGACGAGCGTGTTGGTTACTGTGCGCCAATCCGTCATCGTTGTGCGACGGTGCGCCGTACGTGCTTGGATCAGTGCCGAAGTAGTCATAAAGTCAATGATATGTCGCGCGGATGTCGGCGACAAGACCTGCGGCGCCCGACCGGACATTCGGTCGGGCGCCGCAGAACAGGGCACTATCCAAGGGCTCTACCTATCGGTAGGCATCACCCGTAGAAGACCCAGCTGCGGAACTTCGTCGCTGCGGTCGCATGCGTCGCGGTCGCGGTGGCGTAGTGCCCGGGGTAGTGCCGTTCGAACCAGGCCGAGTAGAACGACGTAGTGTTTGTGCGCTGCTGACCGGTCTGCGCCTGCTGCGCGCCGGACGCATCCCCGGAAATGCCGGGGTTGGCGTCGTCCCCGGACGCGCCGGTGGTCGCACCGTCGGTGGCGGAGGCGGGGGCGCCCGCGCTGCCCGTGCCGGCGGGGGCGGGCTGGCTGTTGTTGACGGTGGTGGAGGTCAACTCCGGGCGGGCGACGAAGGACAGGTCCTCCTTCAGCAAGGGGTTGAGCGCGGTGATGTTCACGCCGGTGCCGGTGCCCGTGGAGTGCAGCAGCATGCCGTCGCCCAGGTAGATGGCGGCGTGGTAGACGTTGCCGAAGTAGGTGGCCTCCTCGCCACTGCGCACCTCGTCGAGGCGTCCCTCCGGGTTCTGCGCGGAGAAGAACAGGATGTCCCCGCGCTCGTAGTTGTCGTTCGTCTCCAGCCACAGGTCGCCGTGGGCGTAGAACCAGCTGGCCAGGTTGTTCGCGCGCCAGATCTTGGAGGTGCTGGGGTCCACCCCGAAGTCGACGGCGTAGCCCACCTGGGTGTTGGTGTCAGCCGTGTAGGTGGTGTGCGTGTAGTCCCAGCCCAGCAGCACCATGCTCACGAAGGTGGAGCACGTGACCCCGTAGGGCGCCGTCGTGGCGCTGTGCACCACGGTGCCGGTCAACGGGGTGGGTCGGCTGGAGTCCCAGACCAGCGTGGCGCCGGCGTCATAGAAGCTCTCGCCGCGGGAGATAAGGTCCTCGACCTGGGCGGAGTTGGAAGCGCGCGTCGGCGCGGTGGGCAGGTCCTGCGGCACCGCCCAGGTCCCATCCGCCAGCGGAACGGCGATGTTGCCCTCAATGCCGTCCGGGAGGGTGCTGGTGACGTTGAAGCGCATGCCGGCGCCGTCGTCGGCGGTCTCATCGCCCGAGGTGTAGACGGTGCCGGACAGGTTGGAGGCGGCCATGAGATCGGCGGTCGTGTCGAACTGCGAGCCTGAGGTACTGGGGGCGGCGAGCGCCGGGGCGGCGGGTAGGGCGACGCCGACGGCCAGTGCGACGGCGGCAGCGGCGGTTCGTATGGTGGCGGATGCACATCGGTGCATGGATTTGATCGACGACAAAGTCAGGGTCTCCTGTGCTCGTGTAGCGGCGGGTGCTGCGATGCGGACCGTGCCCTGGGAGCCAGGGACCGAACCGGCGCAGCTCGGGCGTGTGTGGCGCCGGTCTCAGGGATGAGTCCCGGCGTGCATGTTACCGACACGTTAGATGACGGGACCCGGCCTGCGTCAAATGGATGCGGCCCGCGTCGCCCTTCGACTTGGACACATTGCCAACGCACAGGTTGCCCCCCCCGCGCAGGGAATACGCCGCTTTCCGCACCGCATCCCGCCCACGCCCGGCGCGAACAGGAGGCCGCTGGAGGCGAAACCCAGGCGCGGTTTCCGCTAGCGTCAGAGGGGTTAGACGTGCGAAGGGACCAAACGCCGATGAACGATTCCGGTCAGATCCGCGTGACCGAACGCTCCAGCAAGCCGAGCGGCCGCGGCGGTGACAAGGGAGGCTCCAAGCCGGGGAGCGGACGGCGCCGGGCGGCGCTGGGCAACCCCCTGCTGTGGATCGCTCCCTTCGTCCTACTCATCCTGCTGGGCTGGGCCCTGTTGAGCTCCGCCAGCGGATACCGCTCCATCGACACCTCCGAGGGGCTGGCGATCCTCCAGGACAGTGCCGACACCGTCGAATCCATCACCGTGATCGACGGCACTCAGCGTGTGGAGCTCGACCTCACCGAGGACTACACCAGCCAGGCCAACCGGCAGGGTGAGAGCTCCCAGAACCTGGGGCGCCGGGTCCAGTTCACCTTCACGGAGGCGCAGGCCGGGCAGGTCAACCGGCTCGTCCAGGCCGCCGATCCCTCCGGCGGCTATAACTCGGTCGTCCCCACCACCACCTGGTGGTCCTCCATGCTGCAGCTGCTGCTGCCGATGGTGATCTTCGTGGCCTTCATGTGGTGGTTCATCGGCCGCATGGGTGGCGGCCGCAACGGTGCCATGGGCTTCGGCCGCTCCAAGGCGAAGGTCGGCAGCAAGGAGATGCCCGACGTCACCTTCGACGACGTCGCCGGGGAGGACGAGGCCGTCGAGGAACTCGAGGAGATCCGCGAGTTCCTGTCCGAGCCGGAGAAGTTCCAGGCCGTCGGCGCCAAGATCCCCAAGGGCGTGCTGCTGTACGGCCCCCCCGGCACCGGCAAGACCCTGCTGGCCCGCGCCGTGGCCGGCGAGGCCGGCGTGCCCTTCTTCTCCATGTCCGGTTCGGAGTTCGTGGAGATGTTCGTCGGCGTGGGCGCCTCGCGCGTGCGCGACCTGTTCGACCAGGCCAAGGAGAACGCCCCCGCCATCATCTTCGTAGATGAGATCGACGCCGTCGGCCGCCACCGCGGGTCCGGCATGGGCGGCGGGCACGACGAGCGCGAGCAGACCCTCAACCAGCTACTGGTGGAGATGGACGGCTTCGACGCCACCACCAACGTCATCCTCATCGCGGCCACCAACCGGCCCGACGTGCTCGACCCCGCCCTGCTGCGCCCGGGCCGCTTCGATCGGCAGGTGTCCGTGGAGGCCCCGGACATGGCCGGCCGCGCCGCCATCCTGCGCGTACACGCCAAGGGCAAGCCCATGACCCGCGACGTCGACCTCGACCAGGTGGCCAAGCGCACCCCCGGTTTCACCGGCGCCGACCTGGCCAACGTCCTCAACGAGGCGGCCCTGCTGACGGCCCGCTCCAACGCGCAACTGATCGACAACCGGGCCCTGGACGAGGCCATCGACCGCGTCATCGCCGGCCCGCAGAAGCGCACCCGCGTCATGAACGACCACGAGAAGGCCATCACCGCCTACCACGAGGCCGGCCACGCCCTGTGCGCGGCGGCCAGCGCCTACTCCGACCCGGTCACCAAGGTCACCATCCTGCCGCGCGGCAAGGCCCTGGGCTACACCATGGTCATGCCCGCGGACGACAAGTACTCCACCACCCGCAACGAGCTGCTCGACCAACTGGTCTACGCCATGGGCGGGCGCGCCGCGGAGGAGATCGTCTTCCGCGACCCCACCACGGGCGCCTCCAACGACATTGAGAAGGCCACCGAGACGGCCCGCAAGATGGTCACCGACTACGGCATGACCCGCTCCGTGGGGGCCGTGCGCCTGGGCACCACCGAGAACGAGACGGTGCTGGGCCTGAACGCCACCAGCCGCGACTTCTCCGAGGACGTCGCCGCTACGGTCGACGCCGAGGTGCGCGCCCTCATGGACGCCGCCCACCGCGAGGCCTGGGAGATCCTGGTGCGCAACCGGGACATCCTGGAGGAGCTCGCCACCCAGCTGCTGGAGAAGGAGACCCTGCTGGAGAAGGACCTGGAACGGATCTTCGCCCCCGTGATCAAGCAGCCGCAGCGCCCGCTGTGGCACTCCGACGACGCCTTGGTCCTGACCGACGACGTCTCCGCCACCTTCGCCTCCGCCGCCCAGGCCCCCGATCGCCACACCGCCAAGGCCGCCCGGGCCGCGTCCGAGTCGGTCGACGCCGTCGACACGGCCGGCGGCCCGTCGGAGGGCGTGAGTGGCGAACGGCCGACATACGCCGGCCAGAACCCGGACTCCGACGAGCAGCACGACTCCTGGAGGCAGTGGTGAGCTACGACGCCGACGGCGTGCGCCACGCCATTCGCGAGCTGCTGGTCGCCGTCGGGGAGGACCCCGACCGCGAGGGACTGCGGGGCACTCCCGACCGGATCGCCCGCGCCCTGGCGGAGATGTTCTCCGGCCTGGAGGACGACCCGGCCCGCCACCTGGAGACCGTCTTCGACGCCGACCACCAGGAAATGGTGCTGGTGCGGGACATCCCCCTGTACTCGGTGTGCGAGCACCACCTGCTGCCCTTCCACGGGGTCGCCCACGTCGGCTACATCCCCGGCGAGGACGGGCGCGTCACGGGTCTGAGCAAACTCGCCCGCCTGGTGGAGGGCTACGCCCGCCGCCCGCAGGTGCAGGAGCGCCTCACCTCGCAGATCGCCGACGCCATGGTGGAGCGCCTGGGCGTGCGCGGCGTGATCGTGGTGATCGAGGCCGAGCACCTGTGCATGTCCATGCGCGGCGTGCACAAGCCCGGCGCCAACACCGTCACCAGCGCGGTGCGCGGCGTCATGCACAATGCCGCCACCCGCTCCGAGGCCATGAGCCTGGTACTGGGCCGCCGCGCCTGACCCCGACGCAGCGCCCCGTCGGGACGGGCGTGCCAGGCCAGGCGGGGCCGTGCCGGGGTTGTGTCCGCGAAATCCTGGGGAAACGGGCGGCGTCCGATAGCCTGGGGGCGTGAACGCGATCCCCATCACGGCCCCGGCGCCACTACCGCAGCCGCTCGCGGCCGCCTCCGCCGCCGGTCGGACCCTGGTGATGGGCATCATCAACGTCACCCCGGACTCCTTCTCCGACGGCGGCCGCTGGGATACCACCGGGCTCGCCGTCGCCCACGGCCGTCAGCTGCTGGCCCAGGGCGCCGACATACTCGACATCGGCGGCGAGTCCACCCGCCCCGGTGCCGCTCCGGTGACGGTGGCGCAGGAGCAGGACCGTGTACTGCCGGTCGTCCGTGCGCTCGCCGACGCCGGCGCGGTCGTCTCCGTCGACACCCTGCATGCCGAAACCGCGGACGCCGCCATCGCCGCCGGCGCCCACATCATTAACGACGTCTCCGGCGGGCTCGCCGACCCCGACATGCACCGCGTCGTCGCCGCGGCGGGCGTCGTCTACATCTGCCAGCACTGGCGCGGCACCCCCGAGACCATGGACGCCCTGACCGACTACGGGCCGGACGGCGTCGTCGCCGGGGTGGAGGCGGAACTGCGTTCGCGGCTGGACGAATTGGTCACCGCCGGGGCACGCCCGGAGCAGATCGTGCTTGACCCGGGCCTGGGCTTCGCCAAGACTCACTCACAGTCCTGGCAGTTGCTGGCCGCCACCGGGCAGCTCGTGGCCGACCTGGGGCACCCGGTCCTGATCGGCGCTTCCCGCAAGCGCTTCCTGGCCGCCGCCACCGTCCCCGAGGCCGCCCCCGACCCGCTCGCGCGCGACGCCGTCACCGTAGCCACCACCACCCTGGCCGCCGCCGCCGGCGCCTGGGCCGTCAGAGTCCACGAGGTCCCGGCCAACCGGGACGCCGTCCGCACTGCTTCCCTCTGGAAGGAAAACCGATGAGTACCAACCACGACAACGCCGACAGGATCGTGCTGACGGGTTTGTCCGCCCGCGGCTACCACGGGCTCCTTCCCTTCGAGCGCACCGAGGGGCAGTTGTTCACCGCCGACGTCACCGTCTTCCTGGGGGAGCGCGGCACGGCGGTCGCGGCCGTCACCGACTCGCTCGACGACGCCGTCAACTACGTGGACATCGCCCGGGAGGTGGTCGGCGTCATCGAGGGGGAGCCGGTCGGCCTGCTGGAGACGCTCGCCGAGCGCATCAGCGACGCCGTGCTCGCCCTCCCGCGCGTAAGCGCCGTGGAGGTCACCGTCCACAAGCCCCAGGCGCCCCTGGACGTCGCCTTCGACGACGTGTCCGTGAGCATCGCCCGCGACGCCGACTCCGCCGCCGAGATGACGCCGGCCGCGGAGCCCGGCGCGGCCGCATTCAACGCCGTCCCAACTGCGGCCGCGGCCCCACTGGCGGCGGCCGCCCCCGCCGCGGAGCCCGGCGCAGTCGCCGACGCCGCAGAGCCGGTTGCCGAGTCCAGGCCGGTGGTGGAGCCGCTCGCTCAGCCCCACGTCGAGTCGGCGGCCCAGCCGGCTGAGGTCGGCGCTGCGCAGCCCGCCGTGCCGGCGGAGGCGCCGGTCGCCCCCGAGTTGCCCGACCTCGCCGCCGGGACGCCACTGCCGCCGGTGCCCGCCGCCCCATTTGCCGCGCCGCCGGCCGCACCGGCGGGAGGCCCGCTGTCCGCGGGCCCCGTCGCGCCGTCGGAGCCCGGTGTTGCCCAGCCACCAGCGGTGGCGCCGACCGGCACCCCGGAGGCGCCCGCCGTCGCGCCCGTGCCGGAGGCGGCCGTCGCGCCCGTGCCGCCGCAGCCACCGGTCGACCCGCTCACCGTGCGCCCGCAGGCGCCCGTGCAACTGGTCATCGCCCTGGGCGGCAACGTCGGCGGCGTCGTCCCCTCGCTGCGCACCGCGGTGAACACGCTGCGCCAGACCGACGGCATTACCGTCACCACGGTCGCCCCGCTGGCGCGCACGGCTGCGGTCGTCAGCGACGGTGTGGAGCAGCCCGACTACCTCAACACCGTGGTGCTGGCGACCACCACCCTCTCCCCGCGGGAGGTGCTGGCCGTCTGCCAGGGCCTGGAGGCCGCCGCCGGGCGCGTGCGCACCCGGCCCCAGGGGCCCCGCACCCTCGACGCCGACATCATCACCTACGAGGGCGTCACCTCCACCGACCCCGAACTCACCCTGCCGCACCCGCGCGCCGCGCAACGCGCCTTCGTGCTGGTGCCCTGGGCACAGGCCGACCCCTTCGCCGAGATCGGCGACCAGTCCGTGGCCGCCCTGGCCGAGTCCGCCCCAGACCGCGACGGCGTGCGCTGGCTCGCCCTCGACTGGCTCGACTCCGACCACCTGCCCGCCCTGCCGACCGGGCAGTACGTTGCCCCGCCGGAAGCGGAGCCCGAGCCCGTGGCGCCGGTCGAGCCCGAGGCGGCGGTTGCGCCCGAGAGCGCAGCGCCGGTGGAGCCCGTGGCGCCGGCCGAGCCCGAAGCGGCGCCGTCCGCGGATGCGGACCCGGCAGAGGCCGCACGCGCAGTGCCTGCCGAGCCGGAACAGGCTGCCCAGCAGCAGCCGGTTGTGCCCGCCGCACCGGCGCAGCCGGTCCCCGTCGAGCCCGCCCGGCCCGAGCCGATCGCACCCGCCCAGGCGGAGCCGGTTGTGCCCCCGCAGCCAGACCAGAACCAGCCCGAGCCGCCGGCCGCACCCCGGTTCTCCGGTGACGGTGACGCCGCTGGTGCCGATGCGGGCGAGTGGACGGCCCCGCCGGCCTGGAACGACGTCATCGGCCGCAACGGCCGGGACCTGTGATGCGGCGCACGCGCTGGACGACCGTCCTCGCGTGCTTCGCCGGGCCGGCCGTCCTCGCCTGGGCGGCCTCCGACCTCATGCTGCGCCACCGCGGCTGGGCGGTCTCGTTGACGCCGTGGGGCGCCGCCGTCGCCGTCGCGATCGCCGCGATTGTGCTGCTCGCCGGCCTGGCGGTCCGCCGCCTGCGCGAGCATGAGCCCACCTGGATGACCCCCACCGGCGCCGCCCTGACCGCAGCCGCCGCACAGGCGTCGTCCCGGGTCGGGGCGGTGGTTGGCGGAGTGTACGGCGGCGGGCTCGTCGTCGCGCTGATGCACCTGAACTCCCCGGCCATGACCGCCCTGGCCTGGTCGGCCGCCGCCTGCCTGGCCGCGTGCGTGCTGTGGATCGGCGTCGGCCTGATCGTCGAGCACTGGTGCGCCATCGGCGAGGACGACGATGATGACCTGCACACCGGCTCCTCCCCGAGCGGCAGCGCCGCCTAGGCCCGCCCCGGCGCGCCGTGAGAGCATCGCGTCATGCCCACGACCCCTGCCACGCCCGCCGACCCCGAACCGACCCCGAACCCGCCGACCCGGCCGCCGCGGCCCGGCAGGCTGGGAGTCGGCATCATCAGCGCCGGGCGGGTCGGCGCCGTACTCGGTTCCGCGCTGCGCTCGGTCGACCACCAAATCATCGGCGTGCACGCCGTCTCCGAGGCCTCACGCGAACGCGCCGAACTGCTGCTGCCCGGCGTGCCCCTGCTGGAGGTGGAGGACATCGTCGAGCGGGCCGAACTCGTGCTGCTCGCCGTCCCTGATGACGCCCTGGCCGGCCTCGTCCAGGGGCTGGCCGACCTGAAGCGGTGGCAGCCCGGCCAACTGGTGGTTCACACCTCCGGCGCCTACGGCACCGCGGTGCTCGAGCCCGCCCGCCGCTGCGGCGCCATCCCGCTCGCCATCCACCCGGCCATGACCTTCGGCGGTTTCTCCACCGACGTCGCCCGCCTGGTCGGCTGCCCCATGGCCGTGACCGCCCCCGCCGCGGTGCTGCCGATCGGGCAGGCACTCGCCGTCGAACTGGGCGGGGAGCCCTTCGTACTGCCGGAGCAGTCCCGCCCCGCCTACCATGCGGCCCTCGCCCACGGCGCCAACCACCTGGTCACGCTGGTCAACCAGGCCGTGCGCATCCTGGCCGCCGCCGGCGTCGAGGACGGGGCCGCCACCCTCACCCCACTGCTGTCCACCGCGCTCGACCGCGCCCTGCGGGAGGGTGAAGCCGGACTGACCGGACCCGTGGCGCGCGGCGACGCCGGCACGGTGCGTACCCACCTGGAGGCGCTGGGCGCGCTGCGCGACGCGAATGGTCGACCGCTGGACGACGTCGTCGCCACCTACCGGGTGCTGGCGGAGGCGACGTTGCAGCGCCGCGAGGCCACCGGGGCACTCGGGGAGCAGCAGGTGCGCGCCCTGCGCGAAGCCCTCGCGGCCCCTCCGGCAGAACCCGGCAGGGACTCCAACACCAGTCCCGCCGACTAACCCGCCCCGGCCCGCCGCGTCGTCCTCGTTGAGGTCGGCAGAACTTGCATATCGCGCTCGGTTGAAGCGGCCTCAGCCGCGCGCTCCTGGCGCCGGGCGTTCCCGGTCGTTATTCGGCCAACCGGCGAACCTGGTGACTGCGCTCGGAGCGGATCATCTAGCGTTGGTTCCATGACCGCCTCAACCTCCCCGGACACTCCCGCCCGCACCGCCCTGGCCCGCACCCGCGAAGAACTCGCCTCCGCCCTGGCCGGCGACGACGCCCCCCGCGCCGTCGTCATGACCATGGGTGCCCTCCACCAGGGCCACTTCGATCTCGTGCGCGAGGCCGCCCGCCACGTCGGGGCCGACGGCACCGTCGTCGTCACCATCTTCGTCAACCCGCTGCAGTTCGCGCCCGGGGAGGACCTGGACGCCTACCCGCGCACCCTGGAGGCGGACCTGGACGGCCTGGCCGCCGTCCTGACAGGTGCGGACGGCGCGCTCGCGGTGGGGCGACTGGTGGTCTTCGCCCCCACCCCCGAGGTCATGTACCCCTACGGCGACCCGCAGGTGCGCATCGACCCCGGTCCGCTGGCAACCGTCCTGGAGGGCCGCACCCGCCCGACCCACTTCGCCGGCGTGTGCCAGGTGGTGCTGTCCCTGATGCACCTGACCGCGCCGCGCTGGGCCATGTTCGGCCGCAAGGACGCCCAGCAGCTCGCCGTCGTCAAGGCCATGGTGCGCGACCTGGCGGTACCGGTTGAGATCGTGCCCGTCGACATCCGCCGCGAGACCGACGGCCTGGCCATGAGCTCACGCAACGCCTACCTGTCCGACGCCGAACGCGGGCACGCGCTCGCTTTGTCGCGGGCGCTGGAGGCCGGGCGTGCTGCCGCCCGTACCGGCGCCGACGCCGCCGCGGTGCGTGCGGCCGCCCAGCAGGTGCTCGACGCCGAGGCGGGCGTGGAGGCCGACTACGTCGCCGTCGTCGACCCGGATTCCTTCGTCGACCTGGCCGGGGCCGGGCTCGGCCTGGAACCGCAGGACGGGGCGGCGGACGGTGCGCGGTCGTCCCAGGGGCTGCTCGCCGTCGCCGCCCGCGTCGGCAGCACCCGGCTTATCGACAACACGCTGATCGACCTTCCCTGAGGCGGAACCGAGCGCGGCAGGGCCGGGCACCGACCGGGGCGCGAGGACGCTCCGGGATGAGTGGCGTCGGCGTGGCGCGGACATCGAGCCCCGAGCCCGCGCCGAAACGGAGTACCGCCGGTACAGGACCGGCAGCCGAAAGTGCAGGCACCCGAGCCCGCGCCGAAACGGACTGCCGGGTTCCGCAGGGCTCCTACCGCAGGAGGATGCGTGCGCCGGGGGCGCCTGCGATGCTCGCCGCGAACGACCTTCAGGAGCCGCCATGATCCCCTCCGTCCCACCGTCCGAGGTCACGCCGCTCGCGGCCGATCCCTTCGCCCCCGTCGGCGTCGAATTCCGTCCCGTCTCCCCACGCCTGATCGCCGCCCGGCTCGTGCCCAACCTGATCCTCGATGGCGTGTGTCTGCTCGGCCTGATGATCGCGGGCATGCTGGCCAGCCGTTGGTTCTATGCCGGCGCGGCGGTGGTTGCCGTCGGCATGGTGTGGGAGTTGTGGATCATCCCGCGACAGGTGCGGGCCATGGGGTACGCCATGGCGGACGACCACCTGCTGTGGCGCAAGGGCATTATGTTCCGCAGAATCAGCGTGATTCCCTACGGACGCATGCAGTTCGTGGACACCTCCCAGGGGCCGTTGGGGCGGCACCTGGGCATCGCGGAGGTGAAGCTGCATACGGCGTCGGCCTCCACGGACGCGACCATTAACGGACTGCCCGTTGCCGAGGCCGAGAGCCTCCGTCGGGTCCTGTCCGAACGCGGCGAGCAGAGGATGGCCGGACTATGAGCACGCATCCGGCCACATCCGGCGACCCCGGCGCGCCACGGGCAGCCACCGTCCCGCCCGGGCCCGGCGATCGGCGTCGGCGCGATGACCTGAACCCGACCACCCAGGAACGCGGTATCACCCTCCCACCCGACGCCAAGTGGTCCCGGGTGCACCCCATTACCCCGCTTCTAGAAGGGTGGAAGGGCATCACCGCCGTACTGGCCATCCTGGTCTGGCAGAACGTTGAGTACGTGGGCGACGCCTATTCAGCGCTACAAGAGGTACAGGCGCGTGTATCGCCGCGGCTGATTCTGGGGGCGGCACTGGCTGTCCTCGGTGTGGTCGTGGTGATCGGCCTGGGCTTGTGGCTGTCATGGCGGATGCGCGCATTCGCCGTCGACCGCGACGCCGTCTACCTGCGCACGGGGGTTCTCAACCGCCAGTTGCGCACCGCGCGCCTGCCGCGCATCCAGTCCGTTGACATCGTCCACCCGCTGCTCGGCCGCATCTTCGGCCTGGGCCGGCTGAGGGTGGAGGTGGCCGGTGGCAGCGATTCGCACGTACTGATCGGATTCCTGCGGACGGGCGAGCTGGAGGAGCTGCGCGATCGGATCCTGTCGCTGGCGGCCGGAGCCCAGCTGTACGGCGAGGGTGAGGCGGTGGAGCCGAATGCGACTGCGGGCCCGGGGATGGAGCGGCTTGGCGAGGTCGGCGAACCGTATGGGGATGCGGTGCCGCGCAGTCGCCTCGTTGACCCCGACGGGGCGGCGGGGCCGGGTTCGGCGGAGCGCGGGATGCGTGCCTCCGGGGAGCCGGGGCGCGTACCCGGGGAAGCGCCCGCCGTTGGCGGGGAACAACGCGAGGGAGCCGCGGCGGGCCGGTCGGTGCCCCGCGGATTCGAGGACGCCGCGGCCGCGCAGCCGATCCCAGAGGAGCGTCTATCCGCCGTCGAGCACTACCTGTATGAGGTGGACACCCGCATCCTGATCGGTTCCATGCTCCGCTCCGGAACGACCCTGGCCGCCGCCGCGGTGTCGATCGACTTCCTGGTGCTGTTGGCTGTGTGGCTGAGAATCGGGGCCTTCCAGGACGACAGGGCGCTGGCGGTGTTCGTCAGCGTGTTGCCCATGCTGACCATACCGTTCGGTCTGGGGGCCTATGCGTGGAGCCGCTTCGACAAGGGGTGGCGCTTCCGTGCCGCGGCCACGCCTGCGGGGATTCGCACGCGCTTCGGGCTGACTGCGGAGACTTCCTCCACGCTTCCTCCCGGCAGGGTCCACGGCGTGCAGGTAGAACAGGGCGTGCTGTGGCGCCGGCGCGACTGGTGGCGAGTCGAGGTGAGCGTGGCCGGGCGCGATACCGCGGAGGCCAAGTCCTCCGGGGCGGTGGAGAACACCGGTGCGAACGTGCTGCTGCCGGTGGGGCGGCGGGAGACGGCTCTGTGGGCGCTGTGGCTGGTGGTGCCCGACCTAGGCGTGGCCGATCCCGACGCCTTCCTGGAATCTGCCCTGACCGGGCAGGACCAGGACGGTGTGGGCGACGAGCGACTCGCGGTAGAGGACCCGGGACGCGGCTTCATCCGTATCAGTCCCCGCGGACGTCTGTTCTCACCGCTGGCGTGGCGGCGCGAAGCGATTGCGCTGACCTACACCTGCGTGGTGCTGCGGCTCGGCCGGTGGCGGCGGCGCATTAGCGTGATCCCCTATGAGCGGATCCAGTCGCTGCGGCTGGTGCAGGGGCCCTGCGCGCGGCGGCGTGGCCTGGCTGCGCTGCATCTGGACATGGTGGATGCGGAGATAGGCCGCTCCTTGAGCAACCTGGACCTGAACGATGCCGCCGCCATTGAACGCGTCATCTCCGAGCGGGCGCTGCGGCGCCGCCAGCAGGAGCGTCTGGACCGCTGGCTCGCCCGCGCCACCGAGGTCGGTTGATATGACCGCCGAGGTCGGTTGAAGCTGTCACGGACGACGGGCGCTGTGTCCAGGGCCCGTCGTCCTCGTCACGCTGTCTTCTCTGTCACGACACTGCGGCGGTCGATCCCGGGGCGTCTACGCTTATATGCGATGAGCACTCGCACTCGGACGATGATGACGTCCAAGATCCACCGCGCCACCGTGACGCAGGCCGACCTCGACTACGTCGGCTCCATCACCGTGGACGCGGATCTGCTCGAAGCAGCCGATCTGCTGCCCGGCGAGCGGGTGGACATCTGCGACTGCACCAACGGCAACCGCCTGTCCACCTACGTCATCCCCGGCGAGCGTGGCGCGGGCGAGATCTGCATCAACGGCGCCGCCGCTCACCTGGTGGACCCGGGCGACATCGTCATTCTCATCGGCTACTCCCAACTGAGCGATGACGAGGCGCGCACCTACCTGCCGCACGTGGTGTTCGTGGACGCGGACAACCGCATCGTCGAACGCGGCACCGAGCCCGGGCAGGTTCCCGCGGACTCCGACGTGGCCCGGATGCAGGGACTGCGGTCCTCCGGCCTGCCGCTCGCTGCGGTGCGCGGCTGAACTGCGCAGTGTCCACGGTTGGGCAAGTTGAGCCGATGCCCCAGCCTCGCTTCCCGACGACAACTAACGGTGCATACGGCGCCGAATCTCCCGTCGAGTGCCACGGCTGATCTTGTGGCTGCGGAGCATAAAGCGAAGGGCAGCTTTGCGTCTGAGCGAGCGCGGTGTTGCACGCAACGGCTAATCTCCTACGCCGGGTGGGAGCTGGCGCAATGGTGGAATAGCAACGAAAAACTCCAATTGGTCGGTGGACCGCGCGGTTGTCTGACCACCCTCCAGTGTGCAGCGGAGGTCTCGCTGCACACTGGAAGCTCATCACGCTTGTGCGGCCTTGCGAAGATTCCGCATGATTCCGGGGTTTTCTGGGAGAGCCAGTCGGCTCGAGTGTGCAACGCCGAGGAATGCCCGCGCAACGACGCTCCGAATGTGGTCCTCTCCGGCTGCCACATCCTGTCCGGTGAGGCGGACGGCAACGTAACCGCCCGCGAGCGCCTCCTGGTCGCGCCGGCGATCTTGCGTGAACTGTTCGTTGGATGAATGGAACTCCCAGCCATCCGTCTCAACGATGAGCCAGTTCTGCACCAGCATGTCGACCTCGCCGACGCCCTCAATGGTTACGCCTGTTTCGACGGCTAAGCCGATATGCCGCAATGCGAGCCGAGTGCGAGTTTCCAGAGGTGAGCGGGAGGCGGGGTCTGTGAGCATCAGGCGCTGTCGCCCTTTTGCTGCGTATCGTCCAGTCAACAGTTCCGAGATCTCCTCCGTCGAAGTGTCGCCGCGGTTGAGGGCCGCGTCCGCGACGCATATGGCATCGAGTTCGTCGAGGCACACCAGGCAGCAGGCGACTATCTCCGCCGGGGACACAACTGGGAAATCGTCCACTGTCAGCGGTGTGATCTGGGTCTTGCGATGCAGCGTTACGGTATCCAGATCCCGGTAAGTGCTGGGCCGCATGCTGTGGTTTCTTGGAACCGCCAGGTGTAGGGATTCAGGCTTGTTCCACATGGGGTAGCCGAGTACCTCGGCGGCGCTCGCGCAGGTCAGGTGCGCTCGAAACTGTCTGCACTTGACAATGCGTGGATCTGTTCCCGGGATCGCAAGGAATCGCGGTATGGGGCGGTAGAGCAGCTCGGCGGCGAGGGCGGCTTCGATGATGCGCTTATCCTCCGCACCGCGAACGACCTCATCGTCATACGCCGCACCGTGCAGTGCCGTGACGCGTTCCAGCAATAGCTCGACTTCGAGGTCCATGAAGGAATAATGGCCTTGCACCCGTCGACTCGTGTAGCCCCGGTCGCCTGCCTGTGGATAACTCGCGCACGGAGTGGTCTGCCGCTGCTACCTGTGGATGCCCCTGAGGATAGGTCGGTGGATGTTCGGGACGGGCTCGGGAACGTTCTGGGGTCGGGCCCGGTCAACGCTGGTGGAGATGACGTCCGGCCGGATATGAGCCCTGTACGGCCAGCGGTTACACTCGCGCGCGTGAGTGAAGCCCTCGACAACCAGCAGACTTCCGCGCCGCAGGCCGCCGAGCCGGGCGCATCTCGGCCCGAACCCCGGCAGGCCGCTCCATCGTCGGGCGACCAGTTCCGGATCAGGTCCGATAAGCGCGACCGCCTGCGCGAGGAGGGTTGGGAGCCGTACCCGGTTTCCGTGCCGCTGACCACCACGATCTCCGCCGTGCGTGAGCGCTACGGCCACCTCCAGGCCGGCGAGGAGACAAGCGATGTCGTCGGCGTCGCGGGACGCGTCGTGTTCCTGCGCAACACCGGCCGTCTTTGCTTCGTCACCCTGCAGGACGGCGCAGGCGAGACTCTCCAGGCGATGCTGTCGGCCAAGTCGCTGCCGGGCGCGGGTCACTCGAGCCTCGCCGCCTTCAAGACCGACGTTGACCTCGGCGATCACCTGTTCGTCCACGGGCACGTAGGTGCCTCCCGGCGCGGGGAGTTGTCCGTCTTCGCGGAGCCGGAGTTGCGCGCGGACGCCGACCCCGCCGCCCTGGCCGAACTTGGTGACGACGCCATCGCGACCCCGGCCTGGCGCATCGCCTCCAAGGCGCTGCGGCCTCTGCCCAAGACTTGGACCAATGAGGCCGGAGAGGCGGTGACCCTCTCGGAGGAGCAACGGGTGCGCCGTCGGGAGCTGGACCTGCTCACGCGCCCGGCCGCCCGCGACATGGTGCGCACCCGGGCCGCCGTGGTGCGCAGCCTGCGGGAGAACTTCTACGGGCGCGACTACGTCGAACTGGAGACGCCGGTGCTGCAGGCGATTCACGGCGGCGCCGCCGCACGGCCGTTCATCACGCACATGAACGCACTGGACATGGACCTGTACCTGCGCATCGCCACGGAGATCTACCTCAAGCGTGCCGTCGTAGGCGGCGTCGACCGGGTGTTCGAGATCGGCCGGGTTTTCCGCAACGAGGGCATGGACTCCTCCCACTCCCCGGAGTTCGCGGTCCTGGAGGCCTACGAGGCCTACTCCGACTACAACGGCATGGCCGAGCTGACCCAGAACCTGGTGCAGCAGGCGGCCCGCGACGCCTTCGACCTGAGCGAGGGCGAGGAGATCGTGCGCCTGGCCGACGGCACCGAGTACGACCTGTCCGGCCAGTGGCGCCGACTCGACCTGTACACCTCCGTATCCGAGGCGGTGGGGGAGGAGATCACCGTCGCCACCCCGCGCGAGCAGCTGGTCCGGATCGCGGAGCGGCTCGGCCTGGAGGTCGACGACTACGCCGTGGCTGGCAAGATCGTGGAGGACATCTTCGAGGAGACGGTCGGCAACGACCTGTGGGAGCCGACCTTCGTCTACGACTTCCCCGAGGACACCTCCCCGCTGACCCGCTACCACCGCTCCCGCCCGGGGCTCACCGAGAAGTGGGACCTGTACATTCGCGGCACCGAGACCGCCACCGCCTACTCCGAGCTGGCCGACCCGGTCGTCCAGCGCGAGCGCTTCGAGGCGCAGGCGCTGGCCGCAGCCAAGGGCGACCCCGAGGCCATGGTCTTGGACGAGGACTTCTTGGTGGCCATGGAGCAGGGCTTCCCGCCCTGCGGCGGCATGGGCATGGGGGTGGACCGGCTGCTCATGGCCCTGACCGGTCAGGGCATCCGCGAGACCATCACCTTCCCCCTGGTGCGGCGCGGCTGAGTTGGCCGGGCAGGTCTAGTCGGCCCGCCCGACGACGACGGCGAAACGCGCCTCCCCCGGTTCGGTCACGCCGCGCCTAGGGGCCTAGCAGCAGCCGGTCAGGTCATGCCCGGGAGCGGGGTCACTTCTGTCGGCGTTACCGGTCAAGGAGCGCTGGCAGTTCACTCAGTGATTTGACGCAGGGCTGGAAATGGCCGGTGTCGAACCGGTCCAGGTGGAATGCCTGCCAGCCGGCGGCGCGTGCACCGAGCACGTCGACTTCGACGTCGTCGCCGATGTATGTGAGTTCCGCACTCGGTGCGTTCAACACCTCGGCTGCCCGGTCGAATGCCTCCCGGTGAGGTTTTGCGGCTCCCAAGGAGTCGGAGGTGAGCACGCAGGAGAAGAACTTGCGGACGCCGATCCGCTCAAGTTTCAGGTCTTGCTGCCGAGCATCGCCGTTACTGAGCACCGCGAGCTTGAAGCCGCGGTCGCGCAGCTCCTCCAAACACGGCGGTGCGTCAGGGTAGGCCCGCCAGGCGCGTTCGTACTCTGCCAGGTAGGAATCGAAGAGCTGGTCCAGTTGCGCTTCGCCGCCGACGGTCTTCCCCAGTGCTTTGAGCAGGTCCGCCATGCGTAGGCGTCGCTGCTCGGTGAAACTCAGCTCCCCTTCTCGCCATGCCGTGAAGTGCTTCCGTTCTGCTCGAATCCAGGTGTTGTGCAGCGACGGCGTGGGCTCGGCCCCTATCAGGCGAAGATAACTGTCCAGGCCTGCGTCTGCCGCCGCCCTGTGGTCCATGAGCGTCCCGTCGATGTCAAAGACAATAACTGTGCCGGTCATAGGGCGATCCTCCGATTGAGCCGTGGCGGATTTCGGTGCGTGTGCGGCACACATACTTGTAGGTATCGAAGTCAGTTGGTGAGATCGCCAGGCCAGTTTCTCTGCGACGCCGGAGCCCTCGTCCCGCGGACGGGAGTGTTTCGGCGAGTCGTCCGTGTGCGGCGGCTTTGGCTTGCTCGGGGGCAGTGTGGTCGCGGATCCTCCATTGTGTGCCTACCAAGTTGTATGTCACAGTTAAACTTTCGGGTTGCATGGACTGGAGGATGGGGTGAGCATTCGGGTTGGAGGCGGCGCCTCTAGCCCGGTTCCCCACCGGGCCCGGTCTTGTCGTTCAGGAGTTGTCAATGAAGAAGCGCATCGTGAAGGGCGTGCTGTCTCTGGTTGCGGGCATCGCCGTGATAGGCGCCGCCTTTGGCGGCCTCGCCTGGGCAGGGGTGCTCGGGGTGGGTAAGCCGACCATGGATTCGACGACGATTGCCGCATCGTTCGAAGATATCGCCGAACTGGCCACGGAGGAGTACAACTTCACCAACGTCGGTAAGTACTCCGAGAGCGGCAACAAGATACTGGCCTGGGATGTTCCGCTCACCGGTGGCTCCTTCCTCATCACCTACAACGGTACGGTCAAGGCCGGCATCGCCGACTTCTCCGCCGTCAGTATCGAGATCGATGACCAGAGCAAGTTCGTTGAACTCAACGCTCCCGCCGTTGAGATTCTGTCCTCTACGATCGATCCGGCGATCGTGCACACCTACGATCAGTCCTTCAGCCTCGTCAACCAGCTGGATGTTGATGATGTCACGACCTTCCTGGCTGCGGAGGAGGCCAATGTCCAGCAGGTGGCCATCGACGGCGGCGTGCTGGACAAGGCCAGGATACGAGCCGAGGAGCTGCTCACCTCACATGTTGAGAGTATGCTCGCCGGAACGGACCGAAGCGACTACACGGTCAGTGTCGAGTGGTCCGAGTGATTCTGGTGAAGGGCCGGTGAGCAATGGCTGATCGTCCGTGTGCGACTCGGGTTTGTTCGGCTTCGCTATGGCGGCGTCATCTCCATGGTCTCTCGCTGTGCACGGGGCGTGCGTGGGGTCTGGAGTACGGTTTCCTGCTGGATTGATGGCTATTCTCCCACTCGGGGTGCGCAGGACGGGAGGAAGGTGTGCTGACGGTAGATCGTCCCGAATACGGGGATCACTTCTCGCTCAAGCACTTCAGCCTGCTCAACGCGCTGCTTGGCGCCTTCAATGCGTCCGAGGTGGGTTCGCCCGGCTATGTGTTGTCCAAATACCTGCTGGAGCACTTCGATGACCTGCCCCGTCTGAACGTTTACGAGGTCGCCGAGGAGTGCGCCATCTCGCGGTCGAGCATCCGCCGCTTCTGCCAGGCGATCGGCTTCGAGACCTTCACGGGGGTCAAGGCGGCCGCCTATGAATGGCAGCTGCACTGGCGGTACTTCGTCGACTACGCGAACGAGCCTGGATTCGATGCCAACCTGTCGGCTCACATCATCCGCATGCTCTCTGAAATTCGTGACGTCGCCGCCTCCCGGAGTGTGCGGGAGTTCGTGGAGGATCTACACCGGGCGCGCGAGGTGGCGTGTCTTGCCTCCGACTTCTCATCCATGAGTGTGCGGGAGTTCCAGCAGGCGATGCTCTACGGCGGCAAGCTTCTGCACGTCCTGACCGAGGGCTCCGGGGATCCCGTGGTGTTGGACGGCCTATGCCGGGAGGACCTCGTCGTGGTCGTGTCGGTGACGGGCAACTACGCCAAGGCCGCTTCTAAACAACTGCGAACGTTACGTGCACGCACCGTTGTACTGACCACCAACCGCTCGGCGGAGCTGCACCGCTTATTCGACCGGGTCATCTACCTCAGTCGCGAGGATCTCCAAGGACGCAGAAGCGTGTACTCAAAGTACGGGGTGAGTGTGTTCTTCGATCTGGTCTACAGCCAGTACACGCGACGCTATCTCGCCTCGGAGCCGGTTCGGCGCTCGCTCGAACCCGGTTGGCATCCCGATGACGGTGTGCTGGACTGATCGCTTCGACGCTTGGGTTCAGAATATGAACCCCGTGGCCGGGCGGGCCGCTTCTAACTTTGAAGTACCACCACGCTGGTGCACTTCAAAGGAGATGGCATATGCACTACGACTGGAATCCTCGCTTTCCCGAGGGCTTCTTATTCGGCGCCTCCAGTGCCGCCTGGCAGGTTGAGGGGGCGACCACCGAGGACGGTCGCACTCCGGCGATCATCGACCTCAACTCGCAGAAGAAGGCCCCGTTCGTCGACAACAAGTTCACCGCGGACCACTACCACCGTTATGCCGAGGATGTCGCGCTCATGAAGGAGTGCGGTCTGACCAGCTACCGCTTTTCGATCGCCTGGCCGCGGATCATCCCGGCCGCCGACGGCGCTGTGAATCCCGACGGCATCGCCTTCTACAACGGCCTCATCGACGAGCTGTTGGCGGCTGGCATCACTCCAATCGTCACCCTGTACCACTACGACATGCCGGTTTGGGTCGAAGAGGAGCTGGGCGGCTGGCGGTCTCGAGACGTCATCCCGGCCTTCGAACACTACGCGCGTACCTGCTTCGAAGCCTTCGGTGATCGTGTCAAGTACTGGCTCAGTATCAACGAGCAGAACATGCAGATCTGCTACGGCGACTGGCTGGGCGTATCCAAGGGCGTCGAGGACTGGTTCCGTGACAAATGGAAGATCAACCACATCATGAACCTCTGCCACGCCGTGGCGGTCAATCTCTGTCATGAGCTCGTGGCCGGAGGCAAGATCGGCCCGGTTCCCGGGTATGTGCCGATCTACCCCGAGACCTGCCGCCCCGAGGACCAGATCGCCGCAATGAACGCGGAGGAGTTCACCGAGAAGATCTGGTGCGACACCTACGCCTACGGAGACTACTCGCCCTTCTTGTACAACTATTGGCGTAACCACGACATCGACCCGGATATCCGGCCGGGCGACATCGAGACGATGAAACGGGCGAAGAGCGACTTCCTCGCAGTCAACTGCTACCGGTCCAATACCGCCAGGCACGCCCCGGCCGACGCCGAGGCGCAGGACTACCTGTTGAACGCGTCCGGTAATAAGGGGGAGCTCACTTTCCCGGTGGTTCCCGGCCAGTACGCGCTCACCCGCAACCCCTACGTCGAGTACACCGATTGGGACTGGGAGATCGACCCGGTTGCGATGCGCTACGCCCTGCGCTACCTCTGGGACCACTATCGGCTGCCGATGGTTATCACCGAGAACGGTTTCGGTGCCCACGAGTCCAAGAGTTCCGACGGGAAGGTCCATGACCCGCAGCGCCTGAACTACATCCGAGACAACCTCTACCAGATCGGCTTGGCCATCGAGGACGGCGTGGAAGTATTCGGCTACAACGCGTGGACCTTCACCGATCTGCTTTCCACCGGCAATGGAATGGCGAAGCGGTACGGCTTCGTTTTCATCGACACGACCGACGAGGAGCAGAAGGCGACAGACGACGTCTCCACCTTGGCCCTGACCCGCATTCCCAAGGACTCCTTCTACTGGTACCAGTCATTCATCGCCTCCGGGGCGACGCAGTGGGGTAAGGAGATGAGCAACTGATGGGGATCAAGGAAGACCGTATTGCGCTCAGCCGGGACCTGATTGAATACATGGGCGGCGAGGCAAATATCTTGGCGGCGGCTCACTGCTACACGCGTCTGCGCCTGACGGCAAGAGATCCGTCGAAGATCGATGAGGCCGCTATTTCTGGCCGTGACGGGGTGCTGGGGCTGGTCAAGCGCAACGGCCAGTATCAGATCGTGATCGGCCCGGATGCGACGGATCTGTACCACGAGTTCGTGCAGCTCGGCGACTTCGAATCCGCCGGCGGCGTCGTCGACGAACAGGCCGCGGCGGAGGACGCCCAGCACTCCGCGGGGAGCGTCGAGGCGGGGGAGCAGGGACGGCGCGGCTGGATGACCACCGTCCTGGACTTCATCGGGGGTACGTTCTCGCCGGTCATCCCAGTGCTGATCGCGGGCGGCCTGACCGGGGCCGTGCTGACGGTGCTGACGAACTTCTTCCACGTCGCCGACACCTCCGGCACCTACCAGGTCTTCTACGCCGTCAACCAGGCCGCCTTCTACTTCCTGCCCGTGTTCATCGGTTTCAGCGCGGCACGAAAGCTGAATGTGGATGGCTACCTGGGTGCCTTCCTCGGCACGGTCCTGCTGTTTGAGACGATCAACGGGGCGGAGGGGCTGACCTTCGTGGGACTCCCGGTAGCCCAGGTCACCTACAACACCACGGTGTTCCCGATCATTCTGGGCGTGCTGTTCATGAGCCTGGTGTACCGCGGATTCGGGCGCATTCTGCCCGGGGCGCTGCGCGCGGTGTTCCTGCCGTTGCTGACCATGCTGGTGACGGTCCCGGTGACGCTGCTGGCGCTGGGACCGATAGGCAACGTGCTCGGCGGCTGGCTGGCGAGTGGGGTCACGACGGTGTACGACGCCGCACCGCCGCTGGCCGTGCTCGTCATCGGGGCGACGACGCCATTCCTGGTGTTCTTCGGCATGAACAACGCTCTGTATCCGGTCGTCTTTGCCCTCCTGGCAGAAGTGGGCGGCGATCCACTGGTGATGGCCGGGATGCTGGCGGCGAACGTGTCCGTGGGTGCCGCCTGCCTCGCCGTGGGACTCAGATCCCGGGAGGTGAAGACGAAGTCCGTGGCGATCTCCGCCGGCATCACCGGCCTGCTGGGCATCACCGAACCCGGCGTCTACGGCGTGCTGTTCCCGCTGCGCCGCCCGTTGATCGCCGCCGTCATCGGCGGTGGCGCCGGAGGGCTGCTGGCCGGTCTGCTGGGCACCACCCAGTACGTCATCGCCAGCCCGAGCTTCGCCTCACTGCCCGCCTACATCCCCGCCGACGGCTCAATGTCGAACTTCTACGGGGCGATCGGGGTGGCAGTCTTCTCGGTGGTGGTCGCCTTCACCGCGGCATGGCTGCTCGGAACCGGGGAGAAGGCACGGGCTCCGCAGGCGGGATGAGCGCCGACATCATCGACGACGGCGCCGGAGCCACCCACCACGGGCGGGCTCCGGCGCCGTCGGGCCCGGCCCTATTCGAACCGGACCGTCGCGGAGGCGACCATCCGGGCCGCCGCCCGCGTGCTCGCCAACACGGCGACGCCGACCAGCGCCAGGCATGCGCCGAGCACCACGTAGTAGGAGCCCGCAGGCCAGCCGACTCCCCGCGACGAGGTACCGACGATGACGACCCACGCCGTGTACACCGCCGCGCCAATGCTCAAAGCCAGCACGGTGACCACGGGAAGCAGCATCTCCCAGGCGACCGCATGCCGCAGCGTCCGCTGGGGCATCCCCACCAGGCGCAGCAGGGACAGTACCCGGCGCCGCGCCAGTAGAGAGGAGACGGTGGATACCGCCAGCGCCGCCGCCGACACCCCCGCGGCGATGAGGATGCCGATATAGCCCAGGGCCGCGAACTGGTTCTCCAACGCGGAGGCGGAGGTGACCACATTGTCGACGCGTGAGATCGGGTATTGGTTGATCACTCCCGGTGCCGAGTTCACCATGGCGGTGCGGGCGCGCTCCACCGAGGTCGCTTCGCCGTCGGTCGCGACCAGCAGCATGGCTGCGGCATCGGCCTCGGGAGCGGTATACGGCCGCGGATCGGCGGCCTCGTTGAGGAGCCAGTCCCACCCGACGCTGACCCACTCAGAGTCCTCGACCGCCCCCGGGGAATCGGCGTCGAAAGCGCCCAGGGCGCAGGCGTCCTCCGTCCGCAGCGCCAGCCGCATGGAGGCGTCCTCGGAATCGCCCGATGCGTCGGGGGCGACGGCTACGGCAGTCACGCCCTCGACCTGCGCGATCCGGTTCGCCACCTGCTCGAGCTCGGTCGCGGCGTCGAGCTCGGGCAGCGTGTACAGCGTCGTCGGCGCCAGGTAGCCGCGGCCCTGGTGCAGCTCCGGGATGCCGGCCGCGGCGGTGATGGCGACTGCGAACAAAGTCACCGCGTACACGGCGACGACGAGGCCGCCGACGGCGCGGAAGGTCGCCCGGGGATGCTGGACCATCCTGCCCAGGCCGATCACCTGCGCCGCATTGCGGGCGCGGCGTTGCGCCAGGCGAGCAGCCCATGAGGTCAGCAGGGGGCCGGCCCACAGCAGTCCCAGCATGGTCAGCACGAATGAGGCCACCAGCAGTTGGCCAGTGGGCATGGCGGCGGCCCACCCCGAGCCGGATTCGACGGCGCTGGTGAGAATGCGCACCGTCGTCAGTCCCGCCAGGCCCAGCAGCAGGGGCAGGAGGGAGCGCAGCCGCGGCGGGCGCTCGCGGCGCTCGCGGGAGGCGCCCAAGGGGCCGACGTCGGCCCGCAGCGTCGTCCACCAGGTCACCGCCGCCGCCATCAGGGGGACGGCGACGACGGTCGCGCCGATGACTCCCGGCGAGGTCAGCAGATCGCGTGGGAAGAAGGTCGAGGAGCCGATCTCAAGGCGCGCCGCCAGCGGGATGAGGAGGAGGTATAGGACGACGCCGAGCATTGCTCCCAGCAGGGCCGTCACGGCGGTCTCCGCCGCGGCAATCCGCGCCACCCGCCCGGGAGTGGCGCCGATCAGACGTAGGGTGGCGAAGCGCTCGGCGCGTTGTGCCGCACCGAGACCGGTGACGATGGCGATCAGCAGCAGCACCGGAACGAGTACGGCGATCGCCCCGATGAGGGCAACGATCCGGTAGGCCGCGGAGGCGTAGTCGTAGCCGATGAACTCGGTGACCACTTGGGGATCGCTCCTACCCTCCCACTCCAGCACGCGTGACTGCTCCACTCCGAGCACCAGCACCAGGGAGTCCGGCCCCTCGATGGCGTCGTCGGACAGGACTCCCACGCGCTCGCCGTAGCGCTCGCCCAGCTGGTCGGCGGGCACGGCATCGATGAGTTCGGCCAGGGCGGGGGAGGAGAGATACTGGCCCGGGCGGGGGACGACGTCGGAGCCGGGGATCCGCACCCGGGTGTCCGGTGTGGTGGCGACCATCAGGATGGTGATCAGGCGATCCTCGTAATGGTCGGTGGCTGATACGGCGGCGGCCGTCTCCGGCGTTAAGACTGTGTCCTCCTCAAGTTGCTGCACCACCCCCGGGTTTGTCAGCATCAGGTCGGTCCAGGTGGAGCGCTCGGAGCGCTGCCCGAAGGCCTGGGCGGCGGCGGCCAGCAGCAGGAAGAGTGCGACGCCGATCATGACGCCCGCCGTAATACCCGCAAGACGGCGGCGAGCGACGCGGTCTCCGGCCACGACCAGGCGGGCAAGGGGGAGCGTGCTCATCGTGTCTGCTCCTCGCCGTCGGGCCGGGCTGCGGCGAGCAGGCCGTTGTTGAGGCTGACGCGCCCGTCGCGGATGATCACCTCGCGGTCGGCGTAGGCGGCGATGCGGGCGTCGTGAGTGACGATCACCAGGGCGGAGTGCGCCGCACGCGCGGCCTTGAGTAGGGCGCCCATTGTCTGTTCGGCGGCCAGGGAGTCCAGGGAACCGGTGGGCTCGTCGGCGAACAGGATGCGCGGCGAGGTGACCAGGACGCGGGCGACCGCGACGCGTTGGGCCTGCCCGCCCGAGAGCTGGGTGGGCAGTTTGCGTTCGTGGTCGCCCAGGTCGAGGGCCGCCAGTTGGGCGTGGGCGCGTGTAAGGGCCTCCCGGCGCGAGGCGCCCGCCAGCAGCAGTGGCAGTGTCACGTTGTCCAGCGCCGACAGGTCCGGCAGGAGCTGACCGAACTGGAAGATGAAGCCGAACTCCGCCAGGCGCAGGCGGGCGCGGTCGGCCTCATTCAGGGCGGCGACGTCGCGGCCGCCGTAGAGCACGCTGCCGGCGTCGGGCGTCAGCACTCCCGCCAGCACGTGCAGGAGCGTGGACTTGCCCGAGCCGGAGGGGCCGGTGATGGCCAGGACCTCGTCCGTGGCGATGTCGAGGTCGATGCCGCGCAGTGCGCGGGTGGCGCCGAAGGCGAGTTTCAGTCCGCGCGCCCGCACGATCACCTCGGGTGCCGAGGCGGGGGAGGGCGTGGCTGAAGCGGCTGGGGCGGCCGAAGCATTCGGGGCGGAGGGTGTGGTGCTCATGCCCGGACCTCCCGGCGCAGCTCGTTCAAGCGGGCGGCGGTCAGGTCGATCCAGCGCAGGTCCGCCTCCAGGTGGAACAGGGCGTGGTCGGCAATGAGGATCGTGTGCAGGTCGGCCCCCTCCTTGCGGCGGGTGAGCTCCCGCATGCGCTGGGTGTGGGCGGAGCGTTGCAGGTCCAGGAGGTGCTCGGCGTCGTCGTCGAGCAGGATGGCGATGATGGTCTTGGCGAACAGGTCGGCCTGGATGGAGTCGGAGGGGACCTCGGGGCTGCGAATCCACTCCTCCACGGCGGCGCGCCCGGTTTCGGTGATCTCGTAGCGCTTGCGTTCCGGGCCGGCGCCGGTTTCGGCCCCGAGCTGGACAATGAGGCCGTCACGCAACAGGCGGGCGAGGGTGGCGTAGACCTGGCCGAAGGCGAGAGGCTTGGTGCCGGCGAACCAGCGGTCCCAGTGCGTCTTGAGGTCGTATCCGTAGCCGGGGCCGGTGCTGAGCAGCCCGAGGAGCGTGAGGCGTGTGTCCATGAGCCGGACTATACACGCGAGGTATACCTGTGGTGTGTAGATGGGGTGTGGATCGGTTGGACGCTCACTAGCTGGAACTCGGTTGGGCAAAGTGTCCGGAATCGGCATGAACGTCCGCGGATGGCCGTCCTGCGTCTTGCGGATCGCCGAAATTACGCGGTTTTCCTGCCCAGCGACTCAAGTCCGGGTGGCGTTTGTGCCGTTCTTGGACAGTTTCGGCGACTGGGCTGCCAGGTTCGAGTGGCGGTGTTGGTGTGTTTAGTGTCCTTGTTGGGTTTCGGCTTGGTCGGTGAGGTAGGTGGTGGTGCGGACGATGTTGTAGGCGGTGGTGGTGTTGGTGGTGGTGATGGTGCCGACTACGGGGGTGGTGGTGCCGCCGGTGGGGGTGTAGGTGGCTTGCCAGGTGGTGGTCAGGGTGGTGGTTACGCCTTGGGCGGTGGTGGTGTATTGGTGGGTGACGGTTTGGTTTGGCCAGGGGGCTCCGGGGTCGGTGGTGGTTGTGGTGGTGTTGTCGCCCCAGTTCCAGGTGTAGGTGGTGGGGGTGGCGTGGATGGTGACCTCGGTGCCGGCGATGGTGGTTGTGAGGGTTTGGGTGTCGGGGTTGGTGTAGACGATGAAGTCTTTGGTCAGTAGTACTTCCGGGCCTGGGGGTTGGCGGGTGATACCGGACCCGTCGGCTAGGAGGGTGGACACGTCGGTGGCGGTGACGGTAATTGCCACCATGGTGCCGTCCGCTGCTTGGGCGGTGGTTGTAGGGGCGGCGTCTGTGTCGCAGTCGGCGGGGTTGAGGAGGAAGGCCCCCACACCGGTATTCACGCTGGTTCTCATGCCAATGCAGGCTAGGTAGCGTAGTTGGGCAACTTGGGCGGCATGCTCATTGAATACGCCGCCGCCGACAGCGGTGTTCGCTGCGGCCGGCCCACCCGGCGCAAACGCGAACACCTGATACGACGTGTCACCAGTAACCGTCACCGAATTACCGGAGCCGTGGGCGTCGTATTGGTTCGAACGCTGCGTGGGGACTTCGGCGTACGCTGGTGCACCTAGAAGTAGCGCAACGATCATTAGTCCTGTAATGCAGAACACGGGCAGGTTGAGTCTCATTCTGAGTCCTGGTCGTTGTTAGTTTGGAGTGCCTCGACACTCCAGTCATCGCCGTTCCAATACAGTTGGATCAACAGCTCACGATCGAAATACTCAACCTGCTGCGATGGGGCAGAGGGGGTTGGATGCTCCGTATACCCGTCGGATGTTACTTGGGCGCGTATGACGTATCGGTTGGGGTCTGCGTTGTCAACCCACCCATCCAGGGGCGTGATCTCCTGCTCCCACGGATCTGTCCAACCACCCGCGTCATGCATTTCGGATGCCTCAGCTCCGACTCCGTTGCAGAATTCGCAGTTGTCGCCGCTCATGTCCTCGAACGCAACTAGGTCGCCGGTGGCACCCACGTAAGGAACTAGCTCGAGGAAGTATGTGGCTGCGGTGGCTGCGCCTTCGGGGGTGAACTCCGGGGTGTAGGGGGCGGGTGGTTCCATGGCCAGGGCGGTGGTCCGGGCGGCGGCGTCCTCGGGCGAGAGTGTGGGCGTGGCGCTAGCGCTGGCGGTGGCGGGTGGGGTCCAGGTGGGGGTGTAGGTGGTGCGGTTGGTGGCGTTTGCACAGCCTGCACCCAGGACGGTGAGGCAGATGGCCAGCGCCGCTGCTTGGCGTGCTCGGTGCGCTGGTGCCGGGTTATAGGGGTGTGCGGCAGTACGCGCCTGGTGGCATGGGCTGACGTGCGGCGTGGTGGCGGGTGTGGGCATGTTGGGGGTGGCCTCCTCGGTGAGGGCCCGGGTGGGGTGTCGGCGGCGTGCCGATGCTCCGCAACCGTACCGTGACCCTCGCCGTTGTCGCCACCCGGCCCGTGGCCCCTGTGGATAACCCCAGGGGCGGGGCGGTCGGCGGAGCCCGCGGGTCGGGCTGGCTGTGCCGACCGGCCCTAGTGACGTTTTACGACCTTGGGGTACGTTCCACGACTACCCCGGGGTCGTTAAACGCACCCCAGGGTCGAAAAACGCCGAGTGAAGCCCCCGGGACATACCTCCCGCCGGTCGGGGAACGTCACCGGCGCCGGTATCGGCGAAGCGGAGGAGTGGGGAGAGCTAGAAAGGCGCGGGAGCTGGGCGCTAGACGATTCTTAGGCCCGCATGTACGGCGAGTGCGGGCGCGAGCTCAACGAGTTGATCGGCGCCCACCCACGCTCCTCGCAGGCCCGCGGCGTCGTCGATCTGCTCGAGTTGAAGTCCCCGCAGGTCCACGTCTTTGAGTCGGCTCTCCCGGATCCGCAACTCACCGACGCGGCAGTCGTCAAAAGCCATTCGGTTGAGCGTGGCGGCGGTCAGGTCGAGCGTGTCCACCGTGCAACCGCGTAGGCGCACATCCAGCAGATTGGCCCGCCCCAGCCCCAGGAAGCCGATGCGGCAGTCCTCGACCAGCACGCTGCGCCACTGCGCATCGTGGCATTCGCAGGCTCCGACCCGTGACGACTCCCAGGAGACCTCTCTCCACACCGACCGCTGCGCGTGCAGCTCGGAGGCCGTCAGCCTGTCCACGCGCGACTCCGCCAGGCGGAACTCCTCAAGATGGGCACGATCCGCCCGCACATCCTCCAGGACGCACTCAACCAGTTCCAACCCGCGCAGATCCACCCCGGAGATGTCGACGCTGCTTATCCGGGCTAGGTCAACGTACCCTCCCGCACGCAGGACGACGGCGCCGGCGGACTCAAGGTCCCGCGGTCGGATCGGTTTCGCGCGGGGCGGCCGGGGGAGATGCCTGTCGGACACGGGGCTCAGGCGGCGTCGTCGGCCCGGGACTGCTGGACGCCGGCGCTGAGGTATTCAGTGATGATGGCCTCGCACTCGGCGCGATCGACCGGGCGGCACCCCTTCGCCACCCAGCCGGCGATCTTGGTGGGTTCCTCCCGCGCCAGTCGCAGTCCGCGGCGCAGCAGCACATGAATGGGCTTGCGATGCTCGGCCAGGTCCCGGCGCAGCCGGAACCACCAGGTCTGCAGGCGCGGGCGCCGCAGCACGAGCGCGTCGGCGAGCACGCCGGCCTCCCGGCAACGGTCCACGAGCTCCGCGGCGAACACGCCCTCCGCGACGTATGCCGGCAGGGCGTCCACGTCGAGGGTGGTGTAGTCGACGGTGGCGTTGTCCCGGATCGAGTACACGGGCACAGTCGTCGAGCCCGTGGCACACAGTTCCAGAATCGCCGTCATGGCCCGGTCGGCGTCCCAGGAGGCCGGGTTATCCCAGTCAATGGCGCTCATGGCCTCGGCCCGACTGACGCCGTCTGCGCCCGAGAACGTGCCGTCCAGCAGGGGCATGCCTGGCTCATCGCCGTCGCGATAGAAGTCGTCCAGTTTGAGGCGGTGTGCGCCGCACCGACGTAGCAGGGAGGTCTTACCGGAGCCGGACGGGCCGGCAAGCAGGATGACGCGGGTGCTCACGGGACCCAAGGCTATCCTGCCGGGCGGGTGCAGGCGGAAACGACGGGGTTGTCGGCAGACGCAAATGCAGATCGGAGTGGGCGGATCGGGGCAAGCGAGCATGCGATTCGAACGTGCGATCTCTGTCCCGGGGGCTGCCGTCGAAAGCGGCGAATTGGGTACTATCGCCGTGAGGGGCAAACATGAGGCGGCGTCATGGGGAACGTGCGAGAGGCTGAGGCCAGTGAACTCCTCGGGCTGATCCGGCGCGGAGAGGCGACCACTCGGTCCGAGCTTCAGGATCGTATGCAGCTTTCACGAGTCACGTTGGGCAAGCGGCTTGACGTGCTGCTGCGCTCGGGGCTGGTGGACGAGGCCGGGCAGGACGCCTCGACCGGTGGCAGGCCGCGCACGGTATTCCGAATTCGCCCCGGCTGCGGCGTGCTGCTGGCCGTCGACATCGGCAGCTCACGCACCAACCTGGCGGTGACGGACTTCGCCGGGACGATCCTGGTACGTGATGACCGGCTACTGGACCTCTCTGGCGGTCCTGGCACGGTGCTCCCCTGGGTCCGCCGTCGTTTGAAGGCAATGCTCAAGGAGATCGGCGCCGCCGACAGCGTCCTCGGTGTGGGAGTCTGTGTTCCCGGTCCGGTCGATCCCGTCTCACGGCGCCTGGTCCACCCGGCGCTCATGCCTGGATGGCACGGGGTCGATCTTGCCGCGGAGTTGAAAGAGGATTTCGACGGCGTCCCGGTGGCCGTGGGCAGTGATGTGCAGGTGACCGCACTCGGCGAGTACCGGATGCACTGGTCCAACCCCGACGGCATCATCCTGGTTAAGGCGGGTGAGGGAATCGCCGCGGCTGCCGTGATCAATGGCGTCGTGCGCACGGGCGCCACTGGGGCGGCCGGAGAGATCGGGCACATGCGGATTTCGGAGGGGCGGCAGTGCCGCTGCGGGCGATTCGGGTGCTTGGAATCGGTCGCCGGCGGCTGGGCCCTGCGGGAGCGCCTGAGCGAGGCCGGCTGGACGGTCGGCAGTAGTGAGGAACTGGCCGACCTGGCGCTGCGCGGGGACTCGCTGAGTATCGAGCTGCTCGAGCTTTCGGCGCGACTCGTGGGCCGTGCGCTCGCGCCGGTCATTGCGGTTCTCAATCCCTCCGCGGTGGTGGTCGCCGGCGCCCTCGCCGACGGCGGAGCGGTGTTCCTGGACCCGTTGCGCGCCGCCTTGGAAGCCGTCGGGCCCCAGGAGGCGACTCGGCCGCTCGTCGTCGCGTCGGCGCAGTTGGGGGCCGATGCCGGCGTGGTCGGGGCGGCGCTGTTGGCTCAGGATCTGCTGACGGCCCCCGCGCATCTGGACATGCTGCTGACCCGAGTGACCTCACGGCGCCCAGACCAGGACAGTTTTGTAAAGCTCTTTACATAACGGGTTGTGGCCGGTATCGTCGTGTCCACCGGAACCCACCGGCACACATGACGAGAAGAGGCAACGATGGCTGTTCTCACTCTGTCCACCGCTTTACCGGATACGTCCTTCCGACTCGACGTCGACGCGACCGACTGGCGTGATGCGCTTCGGCTGGCAGGGGAGGGGCTTACCGCTTCCGGGGCGGCGACACCCGAATACACCGAGGAGATGATCGCGGCCGTGGAGGAGCACGGCCCCTACATCGTCATCGCCCCCGGTCTCGCCCTGGCGCACTCGCGGCCCTCCCCGGCGGTGCTGAACACCGGCATGAGCTGGGTGCGGCTGACACACCCCGTCGACTTCGGCAGCCCGAACGATCCGGTGCGCCACATCATCGGGCTGGCAGCCAAGGACGAGCGGGAGCACCTGGACGTCATGGCCGCCCTCGCCCGCGCCCTGTCCGACCCTGTCGCTCGCACCGAGTTGGACCGTGCACCCACTCCCGCGGCGCTCCGCGCACTGCTCGACCCGAACTCAACCGACACCACCACCTCTACCGGATTGGAAGAAGAATGAACATCACCTGCGTCTGCGGCATGGGCATCGGCACCTCGATGCTGCTGAAGATGAACGTCGAGCAGGCCGCGGCCTCGCTCGGCCTTGACGCGGAGGTCAGCACCTCCGACATCGGCACCGCCAAGGGGGCCGCGCAGAGCGCCGATCTGATCATCACCTCGGCTGAACTCGCCGAGGAGCTCACCGGGCTGTCCACGCCGGTCGCCGTGGTCCACAACTTCACCGACATCTCCGAGATCGAGGCCGCCTTGAAGGAGAAGACTCAGTGAACGCGTTGGTCGCGGTTCTCGATTTCATCAGCCAGGAGATCCTCAACGTCCCCGCCTACCTGATCGGCATCGTCGCCGCCGTCGGCCTGATCGCGCTGCGCAAGTCCGCCGGGCAGGTCATCGGCGGAGGACTCAAGGCGGCAATGGGGTATCTGATTCTCGGTGCCGGCGCCACCGTGGTCACGAGCGCGCTGGCGCCGTTCGGGGACCTGATCTTCACGGTTACCGGCGCCCACGGCGTCGTCCCGACCAACGAGGTCATTACCGCCCAGGCCGCGAGCGAGTATGGGACCACATCCGCCTATCTCATCGTGCTCAGCTTCCTGGTGATGCTGCTGCTGGCCAGATTCACGCCGCTGAAGTACGTGTTCCTTACCGGACACCACATGGTGTTCATGTCGACGCTGCTGGCCGTGGTCCTGTCGGTGGGCTTCGGCCCCGGGCACTCCGCCCTCGTGGTGGTGGTCGGCTCGGTGCTCATGGGCATCATCATGGTGGTGATGCCGGCCTTCGCCCAGCCGTACATGAACCGGGTCACCGGGGATGACAAGCTGGCCGTGGGTCACTTCAACACTGTCGGCTACCTGCTGGCGGGTGCGCTCGGCAGCGCCGTCGGCAAGCGCTCACGCTCCACCGAGGACATGAAGTTCCCGCAGGGCCTGCGCTTCCTACGCGACTCCATGGTCTCAACGACCCTGCTCATGCTGGTCCTGTATCTGGTGTTCGCCATCTGGGGCATGATCGCCGTACCCCGCGAGGAACTCATGACGGTCTTCGAGGGGACGCAGACCTCCGACACCTACGGCTCCTACATCATGGCGGCCTTTGCGCAGGCACTGCAGTTCGGGATCGGCGTCAGCATCATCCTGTACGGGGTGCGCATCATCCTCGGTGAACTGGTACCGGCCTTCCAGGGAATCGCCAACCGGGTGGTGCCCGGCGCCAAGCCCGCGCTCGACATCCCGATCGTCTTCCCCTTCGGCCCCAACGCCTCACTGATCGGCTTCATCGCCTCCTTCCTGGGCGGTCTGGCCTCGCTGGCGCTGATCGCCGTCTGGTTCGGGCCCGCCTGGGGGATGGCGCTCATCCTGCCCGGCATGGTCCCGCACTTCTTCGACGGCGGCGGTGCGGGGGTGTTCGGCAATGCCACCGGCGGGCGCCGGGGCGCGATCCTGGGCGGATTCGTCAACGGCATGCTCATCACCTTCCTGCCGGCCGCGCTGCTGACCGTCATGGGGTCCCTCGGCCTGGCCAACTCCACCTTCGGTGACGCCGACTTCGGCTGGTTCGGCTCGATCGTGGGCGTGCTCAGCCGTTTGGGAGCCGTCGGCGGTTCGCTCACCGCGCTCGGCTTCGGCGTCCTCCTGTTCGCCGTGGCCTGGTGGTACCAGGTACGGCTGGTGAACACCGGCTGGCTGCCCGCATCCGAGCGGGCGGCGCTGCAGGAGGAGAACAAGGCGAAGGCGGCGGCCGCCTGACCGAGGGCGGCTGCCTGAATTCGACGCACACGACGGGCCCGACGACTAAAGTCGTCGGGCCCGTCATTACTACTGGTCGCGGTGTGTGGCTTGTGCCGGCCTCGCTAGCCGTCTCGACCGATCTCGGCACGTAACGTCTACCGACCTCGGTGAAGGGGGGCCGGTGATGGCTCAGGCGAGCAGGGCGCGCATGCGGGCGCGGGCACCCTCGCGCTTGAGCGCCGCCAGCTCCTCGATGTAGGCGGTGCGGAAGCGCTCGTCGTCGGCCAGGTCGCCGAAGATCTCCCGGTTGCCGATGAAGCCGAGCTCGTCGCCTGCCTCCTGCTTCTCGGCGAAGGGCCGCAGGTCGTCGGCCACCGGGATCGCCTCACCGTTCTCGTCGGTGCCGAGCACCCCCAGCGACCAGGCGGCGCACATGGCCGCGCCCAGGCGGATCGGCCCGCCCGCGGCGAGGTTGTCGCGCACGGTCGGCAGCACGAACTTCGGCATGCCGGAGGGGCCGAACTGCGCCAGCCGCAGCAGCGTGTCCGCGATCGCCTCATTGGTGAAGCGCTCGAAGAGCGTGTCGATGTACTCGTCCAAGTCGATGCCCGGCACCGGCAGCAGCCGCGGCCGCGCCTCGCGCTCCAGGAAGGCACGCACCCAGGCGGCAATGTCGGGGTCGGCGGCGGCCGTGTGCGCGTACTCCATGCCCAGCAGCCGGCCCCAGTGCGCCAGGCCCTGGTGGGAGGCGTTCAGCAGCCGCAGCTTCATCAGCTCATAGGGGACGACGTCGTCGACCATCTGCACCCCGACCTCCTCATAGGGCGGGCGTCCGGCCGGGAAGTCGTCCTCCAGCACCCACTGGGTGAAGGGCTCGGCCACCACCGGCCACGCGTCCTCCACATCCAGTTCGGCGCGCACCTCCTCAATGTCGGCGGGGGTGGTCTGCGGGGTGATGCGGTCGACCATGCAGTTGGGGAAGGCGACGTTGGCGTCGATCCAGTCGGCCAGTTCCGGGTCGGACAGGCGCGCCTGGGCGACGACGGCGGTGCGGGCGATCCTCCCGTTGCCGGGAAGGTTGTCGCAGCTCATCACCGTGAACGGGGCGGTGCCGGCCTCGCGGCGCAGCCGCAGCGCCTCCACGATGTAGCCGAAGGAGGTCTCCGGCTCGTGGGGGTGGGCGGCGTCGTGGGCGGCCCCGGGCGCCTCGGCGCGGAAGGCGCCGGTGGCGTCGTCGATGTTGTAGCCGCCCTCGGTCACGGTCAGGGAGACGATCCGGGTGGTCGGCGCCGTCATCACCTCCAGCACCCCGGCACGGTCCTCGGGGGCGAAGCGGTAGTCGCAGATGGAGCCGATGATGGCCGGCTCGTGGTGGCCGTCGGGGTGCTTGAGGGTCAGGCTGTACAGGTAGTCCTGGCCGGTCAGGGCGTCCCGCATGCGCGCGTCCTGGGGCAGCAGGCCGACCCCGCAGATGCCCCAGTCCAGGGCCTTGCCGTTGCGCATGAGCCGGTCGAGGTACATGGCCTGGTGGGCGCGGTGGAAGCCGCCCACACCCATGTGGACGATGCCGGTGGTAATGGCGGAGCGGTCGTAGCTGGGGGCGAGCGGAGAGGCGGCGAGTGTGGTGGTCATGGTGTTGACATCCTTGTCTTGAGTCGGGTTCAGCGGTGTGGAAGTGGATGGGGTTTGCGGCCGGCGTCGGGCCGGGGTGCCGTATGCGCCCCGGGCGGGTGACGGCGGCGTCGCTGGTGCGGGATCAGGCGGTGACCGCCTCCTTTTGCTCGTCGGCGTCCTCATCACTGAAGGTATCGAGGATGCGGGCGTTGCCGGGCAGTTTCAGGGCGAAGCACAGGAAGAACGAGACGACGTAGATGCCGGCCAGCGCCATGGCCACCCACAGGTAGCCGGAGGCGGTGTTCTCGTCCCCCATCAGCAGGGTGACGATGGCTGGGCCCACGAAGGCGCCCAGGCCGGCGCCGAGGTTCAGGATCGCCAGGGCGTTGCCGGTCTCGCCGTGAGCGTGGGCGGTGATCAGCGGCGTGGTGGGCACGTGGGCGCTGAGTCCGATGCCGACGGCGGAGGTACCCAGGGCGATCAGGAAGAAGTTCGGGCCCGCGACGATCGGGATCAGGTAGATGTAGGCCAGCGCCGCCGCCGTGATGGGGGTGGCGAACCACTGCAGGGTATTGCGCCAGCCGAGCTTGTCGCCGATCACGCCCCAGAAGACGTCGCCGAGGATGGCCACGAAGCCGAAGATGGAGAACTCCAGGATCGCCTGGGACTCGGGCATGCCGTAGACCTTGTGCAGGTAGACCACGTAGTAGGCCTGCATGCCGTACTGGCCGGACAGGTTGATGACCTTGACGATGCCGCCGATGGAGACCTTCGGGTAGCGCCACAGTACCGAGACCGCCGAACCGACGGACTGGGCCACCGACTTGCCGCGGGTCTGCGCCGAGGAGGGGTGCAGCCGCAGGAACAGCATGCCGATAGTGCCGCCGACCGCCGCCAGTACCCAGCCGAGCCACAGGGTGGGGATGTGGCCGATGTGCGGCAGCAGCAGGCTGGAGAAGTAGGAGCCGAGCAGCTGCATGCCCAGGCTGAAGGCGAACCAGAACCAGCCGGAGACCGAGGACTGCCGGGCGGGCGGGGTCACCATCATGGTCCAGGTGAGGAACCCGTAGGCGAACATGGGGTAGCCGAAGCCGCGGAACCCATAGAACAGGAGCAGCAGCGGCAGATTGTGACTGGGCAGGCCCACGGCGATGAACAGCGCGTCGAACACCAGGAATGACACCAGGCCGATCAGCATCACCCGCCGGCAACCGATCGCGTCACACAGGGCGCCGGACAGGAAGGCCGCAATGGCGACGACCACCCCGTAGGAGGTGACGATCATTGAGGCCTGGGAGACGGCGAAGCCGACGGCGTCGCTGGACAGGTAGTTGGTGATCCACACCGCCTCGATGCCGTCACCGATCACGAAGATGATGACCGCCAGGAATCCGGTGGCGAGGTTGGTGGGGAATCCAGTCTTCTGTATGGCTGCTATGAGCCTGTTGGAGGAGGGCATCGTTGCTCGATCACCTTTGGTCGCTGTTTCAGGGGCCGGCGTCCTTCGCCGGTGAACCCAGTTTGCGGTCCCCGAGTGACCGTCTTGCTGACCGGTTGACCGCCCGCGAGCGACCGATATTGAGCCTCGTTGGCCTTGGAACGGTGCGGTCGCAGTTGACCGGTTGGGGCGGGCGGTGACCGGTCAGGGCCGGAGGCGTGACCGCTTCGGCACCCGGCCCGACGGCGGCGGCGCGCTTGGGCGCGGCCTCGCCCGGCCGGCGGGCCCGCCCACCTCGCGCGCTCAGACCCGCTCGACCTGTGGGCCCAGGCCGCCGAGTCTGCGCGCCGTCGCGGAGCGCAGCTCCCGGCCGGTGATGATGCGCTCCAGGGACCGCACATGGCCGAAGCGCACGAAGGTGGAATGCCCGAACTTGGAGTGATTGCCAACGAATATCGCGCGGCGGGCAACGGCGAGCGCCGTCTCCTTGACCGCGGCGACCGCCGGGTCCGGGGTGGTCAGCCAGCCGTCGTCGGTCACCCCGTTGGCGCCGATGAAGGCGAGGTCCGGCTCCATACGCTCCAGCATGGTGGTGGCCCAGTGATCAACGGCGCCCAGGGTCTTCGGCCGTACCCGGCCGCCGACGGCGATTACGGTGTAGCGCGGCCGCTCGGCCAGCTCGATCGCCGTCGGCAGGGAGGTGGTCACCACGGTGAGCTCGCGGTCGGCGGGCAGGGCGCGCCCCACCAGCAGCGGCTGGTTACCCTCGTCGAGGAAGACCGTCTCCGCGTCACCCAGGCACGCGGCGGCCGCCCGGGCGATGCGGTCCTTCTCGGCGACATTGTGGCTGGAGCGGAACGCCTGCGTGGTCTCGTAGGCGGCGGACTCGGCGGCCGTGACCCGGCCGTAGGAGCGGATGATGCGGCCGCTCGTCTCCAACTGACGCAGGTCGCGGCGGATGGTCTCCACAGACACGCCGAACCGCTCCGGCAGGGCGGCCACCTCTGTTTCCCCGCGCTCACGCAGGTAGCGGATGAGCGCCTCCCGTCGCGACCGAGTGTCCGAGCGCGCCGGGAGTGGATCAGGGGTGCCGTTGTTCATGCGAGCCTCGTTGCCGTCAGGTACCGGCCGCCAGTGCCGCCCCGATCGGCGGCACTGGTCTCAGTGGGCGATGACCACGCCCAGGTTGCGCGGGCCATGCACGCCGTTGACACGCACCAGCTCAATGTCGGAAGTCGCCGAGGGGCCGGCGATCCAGGTCATCGGGCGGGTGGGGTGCCGGCCGAGCACGTCGACGGCCTGCGGCACGGTCGGCATGATCATCTCGCGCTCCAGCACGATCACGTGCTTGTCCGGCACCAGGGTGATGGCGCGTCGGCCCTGATCGGGTTCTCCGTCCAGGCAGATCGTCCCGGACAGGGACACGCCCACCCGGGAGCAGGTGACGACGGCGTCGATCTCGTTGAGTTCGAGCGTGGGGATCTGCTGCTCGCGGGAGTCCTCCACCACTTTGCGTCCGTTGCGGGCGGCCGCTTCCTTGTACGCGGCGGGCAGCCCGGCGGGGACGACGACGGTCCTCGCCTCTCCGAGCAGCTCGTCGATACCGTCCAGGATGGCGGCGTCCTTCGGGGCCTGTACCACCTTCGCGGAGTAGTCCTCGAGCTTCTCGATCATGTCCGCCACCACCGGCTCCGAACCGGGGGCGTCGGCGCCGACGCGAATGTAGTCACGCGGGATCTCGCGCACCGGGCGGCCCTGCTGAGAGCGGGAGATGGCCTCGCGGGCACGGGCGAGAATGGCGGTCTTGGCATCCATCAGCGGTTCTCCTCGGTGGCGGCGGGCTGGGCGGCGTCGACGGCGTCGGTGGCCGGGCGGGCCGGGGTGACGCCGTCGGGATGGGTGCGCTTCCACCAGTGCCGCAACGACTCCTTGGGGGCGATCGGCAGGTCGCGCGAGCGCGTCCACAGGGAGGCGGGGAAGGGCAGGGCTCCGATGCGCCCGTCATGCCCGATCAGCCGAGTGGCCTTGACCCCCTCGGTGGCCGCCAGCCAGGCCTTGCCATTGGACATGATCGGGGTGGTGGCGTTCATGGCCACGTCCCACATGTCCGGCACCAGGCGGCGCTTGACGTCCACGCTGCGGGCCCGCAGGTGAATCAGGATGGTGGGGATGTCGATCTTGACCGGGCACACCTCCGCGCAGGCACCGCACAGGGAGGAGGCGAAGGGCAGCGTGTGGACCGGATCGTCGTCGTCGAGTCCCTGCGTGAGCTGGGGGGTGAGGATCGAGCCGATCGGACCGGGGTAGACCGAGCCGTAGGCGTGCCCGCCGGTGTGCTGGTAGACGGGGCAGATGTTCATGCACGAGCCGCAGCGGATGCAGGCCAGGGCCTGCCGACCGATCGGGTCGGTGAGCACCTTGGTACGACCGTTGTCCATGAGGATCAGGTGGAACTCCTGCGGGCCGTCGCCGGGAGTGACGCCCGTCCACATGGAGGTGTAGGGGTTCATGCGCTCGCCGGTCGCGGAGCGGGGCAGCAGCTGGGTGAAGATCTCCACGTCCTGGAAGCGGGGGACCAGTTTCTCAATGCCCATCAGCGTGATCAACGTGTCCGGCAGGGTCAGGCACATGCGGCCGTTGCCCTCGGACTCGAAGATGGAGACGGTGCCGGTCTCGGCCACACCCATGTTGGTGCCGGAGACGGCCACCTTCGCGTGCAGGAACTTGCGGCGCAGGTGGGCGCGGGCGGCGGCGGTGAGCTCCTGCGGGTTGTCCGACAGGTCCTCGGGGGCGTCCCCCATGCGGTCCAGGAAGATGCCGCGCACCTCGGAGCGGTTGCGGTGGATGGCCGGGACCACGATGTGGGAGGGCATGTCGTCGGCGAGCTGGACGATCATCTCCGCCAGGTCGGTCTCGTGCGCGGTGATGCCCTCGTCCGCGAGGTACTCGTTGAGGTTGGTCTCCTGGGTGGCCATCGACTTGATCTTGACGACGTCGTCGACCCCCTTGGACTTGATGATGTCGGCGACGATCCGGTTGGCCTCCGCGGCGTCACGCGCCCAGTGGACGATGCCGCCGTTGGCGGTCACATTCGCCTCGAACTGTTCCAGCAGCTCCGGCAGGCGGGAGGCGACCTCGAACTTGACGGCCTCCGCGGCGTTGCGCAGGTCCTCCCAGTCGGGCATCTCATCCACGCGCATTTGCCGCTTGTTGCGGATGGTGCGGGTGGCGTGGCCCAGGTTGCGGCGCATCTGGGTGTTGGCGAGGGTCTTGTGGGCGCCCTCGGGGAAGGTGTGGCCCCAGCGCAGCGTGTCCTGCGGGACTTCGACGTTGGTGCGCCAGCCGCCGGTGTGGGGCTGCTCGTCGGGGGTGGAAGCGGGCATGCCTAGAAACGTCTGGGTCATTACAGTCGCACCTGATCCTTGCTGGGCTGGAAGGAGACGTGGCCCTCGAACGGGGCTTCCTTGGTGGAGGCGAGAATCTCCGCCAGGTGCATGACGCGCACGCCGGAGTTGACGCGGGACAGGGCCCCGCCGATGTTCATGAGGCAGGAGTAGTCGCCGGTGCACAGCACCTCGGCGCCGGTGGACATGACGTTGGCGGCCTTGTCCGCGACCATGGCGGTGGAGGTGTCGGAGTTCTTGATGGAGAAGGTGCCGCCGAAGCCGCAGCACACCTTCTCATCGGGAAGCTCGATGAGGGTCAGGCCCTCGACGGCCCGCAGCAGCCGGTAGGGGCGGTCGCCGACGTGCGCCACCCGCATGGAGTGGCAGGTGGGGTGGTAGGTGACTGTGTGCGGGAAGTAGGCGCCCACGTCCTCCAGGCCGAGTACGTCGACGAGGAACTCGGAGATGTCGTAGGTGTACTTGCTCAGGGCGTCCACCCGCTTGACCAGGGCGGCGTCGCCCACGTGCTCGGCCACGAGCCGCTGTTCGTGCCGGGCGGCGCCCGCGCAGGACCCGGAGGGTACGACGACTGCGTCCCACTCCCCGTCCAGGACCGGCTCGAAGGTCTTGACGTGGTTGGCCACGATGGAGGCGGCCTGCTTGAAGTAACCGGTGTTGGCGTGCATCTGACCACAGCAGGCCTGCCCCTGGGGGAAGACCACCTCGTGGCCGAGGCGCTCGAGAATACTGACGGTGGCCTGTGCGGCCTGAGGGAACATCGTGTCTGCCAGACACGTGGCGAATAGTGCGATGCGCAAGGGATGGGGTCCTTTCCTCCACGGCGGCGTTGGCGTAACCGTGACCAGGTTAGGACGGCGGCGCGGCCGTCTCCACCGGTCGGCGCGAGCACCTTCGAGCTCCCTGGGTGAGGCCTGGAATCTCGGGGGAAAGTGGGGGCGTTTCGGGTCGGCGGGTGGTCGTGTGGGCGCCGCGGTGGGCGCGTTTTGGATCACATTCCGCAAGTCCGGTCTTCGGTTTTCCTCACCTGTTGCCGCGTGCGGCCGACGATGTCGTTGGCTGACTCTTCCGGTTCGAGGGTGCGGGTGTGGGGGCGGGGCGGTTTCCGGGGTGCGCGGCTGTTTGCGGTTGGCCACCTGGCGCCGACGCTTCGGCACTTCCGACGACGCTTCGGCACTTGGCATCAGCGCTTCGTACCCTCCGGTGACGGTTCGTACCCTGGAGTGCCGAACCGTCACCGGAGGGTACGAAGCGTCCACCGGAAGGTACGAAGCGTCGTCCCGCCGCTTAAGGGATCCCTACGGGAATTGCCACCCCGCCACGAGCCCTGCCCCTTGAGCATGGTGTTACGCCGTCAGGAGTAGTGCCCGGTGCCGACCATGACGACGAGGTTGCACTCGGTGGACAGTGCTAGCTCATCCACGGTGAACCGCTCCGAGCCTCCCTCGAGGTCGGCGTTCTCGGTGTCGAGAATCCGGTTCGCGTCGGACTCCGGGACGGTGACGAAGGTGCAGTCCTGGGGAACGTACTGGTGCAGGTCGGGGTAGATCGGCGGCAGCAGGTCGGGCGTGGTAGTCGCGGTGTCGCTCAGAGCCTGGCTGGTGGCCTGGTCGACTTCGATGACGGCGTGGAACCAGTAGGGGCGATCGGGCTCCGGCAGCCGGGACTCGCCCTTGTTGACCCGATACTGCCCGACGAAGTGCACGTCCGTGGCACCCATGGCCGGCATGCGGCTGGTGACCGAGTCCAGGGAGGTCTGCACGGTCAGTGGGTCGGGAACGTACTGCGTGAATTCGGCGAAACGTTCGTCCTGCCCATTGCCCTGTTCCTGTGAGGGCGCAGAGGAGCACGCGCCAAGGAGAAGGACTGCGCTCATAGTTATGCAGGCGACTGCCGTGCCGAGGCCCCCGCTTCTCAGGTGCCGACGCGCGCAACGAGTACGACGGTTCGAGGACGTCATGTTTGGCCCGATGTCACGCAGGCATGTAACCGCCCAGCCAGCCCTGGGATGCGGCCAGCACCAGGCAGCACAGCACCAGCAGCAGCCCGATGGAGTAGGGGGCGGCCTTCTTAAGGATCTCTGCGTCGGTGCCGGGGGCGTCCACGGCGGTGGTGACCACGGCCAGGTTCTGCGGGGAGACGATCTTGCCCAGGCCGCCTCCGATGGTGTTGGCTGCCAGCAGGATGCGGGGGTCCAGGTGGGCCTGTGCGGCGGCGGTGGCCTGCAGGTTGGCGAACAGCGCTCCGGCGCTGGTGGCCGATCCGGCCACTGCCGTACCGACCCAGCCCAGGACGGGGGACAAGAAGGCGAAGGCGGCGCCGGTGGTGGCCAGGGCGGCGCCGACGGCCGTGGTCTGGCCCGAGAAGTTCATGACGTAGGCCAGGGCCATCACCGAGGCGATGGTCAGGATCGACATGCGCAGCGTGTAGATGGTGCGCGGCAGCACCGCGAACATGGCGCCGATGGAGGTCTGGAAGCGTCCGCCCGAGGAGCGGGTGCCGTAGACGATGCACACGATCACCGCCGTCAGCAGGATCCAGGTGCCCGGGTTGGACAGGGTCTGCAGGTTGTAGACCGCGGAGGTGGAGGCCTCGCCGTCGGCGGTGAGCAGGTTGCCGTACACGCCCGGCCAGGGGATCTTGATGTCGGTGCCGGACAGGACGGCGGACAGGTCCACGCCGAGCTTCCACAGCTTGGTGATGGCGATGATGACCACCACGAGCACGTAGGGCAGCAGAGCCAGGATGACGCGCTCGCGGTCGGGCTTGTCGGCGGCGGCGACCTCGGAGTGGTACTCGTCCGGCGTGCTCGGCGTCCACGCCAGCAGGAACAGGTAGCAGGCGGCGAAGGCCAGCAGCGCGCCCACCACAGAGGTCAGCTCGTAGGAGAGACTGGGAGTGATGAAATGGCCGGCGCCGGCTGCGATCCCCGCCACCAGGGCCAGCGGCCACAGCTGTCGCACGCCGCGGGTGCCGTCGAGGATGAACAGCAGCAGGAAGGGCACCAGCACGCAGATGAGCGAGGTCAGGTGGCCCATGTTCTGCGCGACGGACACCGGGTCCTCACCGCCGAGGTTCCCGGCGGTGGTCACCGGGATGGACATGGCGCCGAATCCGACGTAGATGCCGTTGCCCACGATGGTGGCGATCGCGGCCTTTAACTTGGGTACCCCCAGGGTCACCAGCATGGCGGCGGTGATGGCCACGGGCGCGCCGAAGCCGGCCAGGCCCTCCAGCAGGCCGCAGAAGCAGAAGGCGACGATCAGGGCCTGGGCGCGCTGGTCGCCCTTGCCGATCGTGTTGAACACGGCCTTCAGGTCCTGGCTGCGGCCGGAGGTCTCAGTGAGGTTGTACAGCCACACGGCCGCGATGATGATGTAGATGATCGGCACGAAGCCCATGGCCAGGCCCTGCGTGGCCGACAGCGCCGTCATTCCCACTGGCATGTGGAAGGCGGCGACGGCGATTACGGCGGACAGTGCCAGGGCGATGATCGCGCACCAGTGGGTGGCGACCTTGAAGGCGCCCATGAGCACGAAGAACGCGATCAGTGGTAACAGGCCGATGATCGCGGTGAGGAAGACATTGCCGCCGACGGCGGTCGTCGAGGGCGTGAAGGCCGTGGCGAGCAGGGCTGATGTAAGTGTCATGAGCTGTTCCGGGCGGAGTCGGGGGCGTCGGTGTCTGGACCGGAGGGCGTCGATTGCCACGGCCGCGACGTGCGGATCATCTCATCTTTTCGGCCACGGCGTGTGAGGCTCGGCAGGCCGGTTCATCGGCGGGGCTGACGGGGGGCCCAGGGGAGGACGGCCGAGTCGGCGGCCGTATGCTCCGGACGGTTGGGAAGTCAGTGGTGAGGTGGGATGTCCGCCTCGTCTGCTCGGGTTCCGAGGCTCTCCAGGACGAGACGGCGCAGCCAGTGCTCTGGGGGACTGAGCCTTTCGCGTGTCCTGGTGTAGACGGACACCGGAGGGCTGTCGATCGGCCAGGGAAGGTCGTGAAGCAGCAATTCGTGGCGTTCGGCGTACACCTCGCCGACGTGGCGCGGGAGGAGAGCGACCAGATCGGAGGATTCGACGACCAGCGGGACCGTCGCGTAGCTCTCTACCCACATGGCGACCGAATCCAGCAGACAATGCCGTTCGAGGGCCTGGTTGGGATAGATGTGCCCTCCGTGCGCCGCGACCCTGACGAAGCGACGGCCGTTGAACATCGTGGTGCCGGTGTGCTGCAGGGGGTGGCGGCGCGAGGTGACGGCTACGTAGGTGACGGGCAGGAAGGGCGTGCGCCACAGGTACTGAGTGGGCAGTACGGACACGGAGATCGACAGGTCCACGGCGCCTCGCACGAGCGTGTCCTCCACCTCCAATGATTTGGCGGGGATGACGCGAAGCCGGGCGCCCGGAGCCTCTTGTCGGAATCGCTGCAGGATGCGCGGGAGGAAAACCTGCTCTCCGATTGAGGACAGCGCGAGCGTGAACTCGTCCCGGGTCGCCGCGGGGTCGAACTCGGCCTGTTCATCGACCGCGCGATCGATCTGCACGACCGCGTCCTTGAGGGAGTGGTAGAGGGAGGAGGCCCGCGGGGTGGGGACGAAGGACCGTCCGCGGCGACGGAACAAGTCGTCTGCGAACCGGCGGCGAAGGCGTCCGAGCGCGTAGCTCACGGTCGGCTGGGTGACGTTGAGGCGGTCGGCGGCGGCGGTGGCGCTGCGGGTCTCGTAGAGCGTGACGAAGGTGCGGGCGAGATTGAGGTCCTCAAGCGGCATGGATCAACCATATCAATAACATGCGAATGAAATATTTATTGGACTTTTGGCTCCGGGGATCTCAGGATTCTCGTAACGGCCCAAAGGAGGAATTCCGATGATCATTGATGTGCACGGCCACTACACCACGGCGCCGGAGCAACTCGCAGCGTGGCGAGAGCTGCAGGTCGCCTCCGTTCGGGGCGAGGGGGACGCCCCCTTCCCCGACTCTCTGACGATCAGCGACGACGACATTCGTGAGACTCTTGAATCGAACCAGCTCCGCCAGATGGACGAACGCGGTGTGGACCTCACCGTCTTCAGTCCGCGCGCATCATTCATGGCTCACCACATCGGCGATCTGTCCGTGTCGACGGTGTGGGCCAGGATCTGCAATGACCTGTGTTATCGAGTCAGTCAGCTGTTCCCCGATCGCTTCGCGATGGCCGCGATGCTGCCCCAGTCGCCGGGATTCGACCCCGTCACCTCGGTGCCCGAACTCGTTCGCGCGGTCGAGGAACTCGGCGCCGTTGCGGTCAATATCAATCCCGATCCCTCCGGCGGGCACTGGACGGCGCCTCCGTTGACGGATCGCTCCTGGTACCCGCTGTACGACAAGCTCGTGGAGTACGGGGTTCCGGCCATGATCCACGTGTCGACCTCATGCAACCGGGCCTTTCATACCACCGGCGCCCACTACCTCAACGCGGACACGACCGCGGTGATGCAGCTCATCCAGGGGGACCTCTTCCGCGACTTCCCCGATCTCAAGCTGGTCATCCCTCATGGCGGCGGCGCGGTGCCCTATCACTGGGGCCGTTTCCGCGGGCTTGCCATGGCCCTGAAACGGCCCGAACTTCAGGAGCACCTGCTGGGCAACGTCTTCTTCGATACCTGTGTCTATCACCAGCCGGGCGTCGACCTGCTGACCAGCGTCATACCGGTGGAAAACATCTTGTTCGCATCCGAAATGATCGGGGCCGTGCGTGACGTCGATCCCCGCACCGGTCATTACTTCGATGATACCAAACGCTATATCGAGGCAACCGCGAACCTGACCGATGCGCAGCGCCGGCAGGTCTATGAGACCAATGCCCGGAGCGTCTACACCCGACTGGACCGTCAACTCACGGCACGCGGGCTGTGACGAGGAAAACGAAGAGCAAGGAGGCCGCTCATGAAAACGAACAATCTCGGCGAGGTGCATACCGGCATTGAACGAGCGCCGCGGGAGGCCGTTGAGGCGCTCTCAAGGTTCGGCGTCGCCACGATTCACGAGGCCATGGGGAGGGTCGGGCTCATGCGTCCCTACATTCGGCCCGTCTACCCGGGCGCCCATCTGTGCGGAACTGCGGTCACCGTGCTGTTGCAGCCGGGCGATAACTGGATGCTTCACGTTGTTGTCGAGCAGTTGAGCCCGGGCGACGTGGTAGTTGCCGGCTGCACGAGCGAAAGCGAGGACGGCTTCTTCGGGGAGCTGCTCGCGACCTCGATGCGCGCCCACGGTTGTGCGGGGCTGGTCATCGACGGCGGCGTGCGCGACGTCGCCTCGCTGGAGGCGATGGGCTTCCCGGTGTTCAGCCGTGCCATCAGCGCCAGGGGAACCGTCAAGGCGACCCTCGGTTCCGTCAACGTCCCCGTGGTGGTGGCGAATGCGAGTGTCAGCCCGGGGGACGTCGTCATCGGGGACGTCGACGGCGTCGTCGTCGTACCTCGCCAGTACGCGGCAGCCGTGGCGCAGGCGGCCGCCGAGCGCGAGGCGAACGAGGCGGCGAAGCGGACCGAGTTTCAGGCCGGAACCCTCGGCCTAGATCTTTACGACATGCGGGGCCGGCTCGAGGCCAAGGGATTGACATACCTCGACTGACCCCGAGGCGGCTGCCACGCCCGTCATCCAATACCACTAAGGAGATCAATGATGATCCATGGACAGACCACCGGAGACTTCATCAAGACCGAGGGCTGGCTGGACTGGTGCGAAGACCCGTCCGTGCCCGAGCTGGCCCTGCCCGATGGGGCGGTTGACGCTCACTGTCACGTATTCGGCCCCGGGGAGCGGTTTCCCTACGCGCCCCAGCGTAAGTACACACCCTGCGACGCCCCTGCCGAGCAGCTCTTCGCGTTGCGAGACCACTTGGGCTTCTCCCGGAACGTCATAGTGCAGGCAACCTGCCATGGGGCGGATAACTCGGCGCTGGTAGACGCCTTGCAGCGCTCCGACGGGCGCGCCCGCGGCGTCGCGACGGTGACTCCGGACGTGGACGAGCGTGAGCTGCTCCGCCTCCACGAGGCCGGGGTCAGGGGGGTGCGCTTCAACTTCGTCAAGCGGCTCGTGGACGCGGTTCCGACCGACTCGCTGACCGCGATCGTGGAGAAGATCCGCCCGCTCCACTGGCACGTAGTCGTCTACTTCGAGGCGGTGGACCTGCCCGAGCTCAGCGAGTTCTTCGCCGCGATCCCCGTCGATGTCGTCGTTGATCACATGGGACGCCCAGACGTCACGAAGGACGTCAACGGGCCGGAGTTCGGACTGTTCCTCCGATTCATGGAGGAGAATCCCTCTGTCTGGGTGAAAGTCTCCTGCCCGGAGCGCCTGTCGGTCACCGGGCCGGCCGCGCTCGCCGGCGAGCGCAATGCTTACACGGACGTCGTCCCCTTCGCCCGCCGGCTCGTCGAACGGTTCCCCGACCGGGTGCTTTGGGGGACCGACTGGCCCCACCCCAACCTCAAGAAGCACATGCCCGACGACGGCCTGCTGGTGGACTACATCTCGCGGATAGCGGTGAGCGCTCAGGCCCGGCACAAGCTACTGGTCGACAATCCGATGCGTCTGTACTGGCCGGAGGAGACGGCATGAGCGCCGCGGAAGGAAGGGGACTGGGAATCAGAGTCCTGTGCTCGATGGCCGTTCGGCATCTCCTGACCGACCTCGCCGAATCAGCCCAGGGAACTCGGGGAGTTCGGACGAGTCCGGTGGTTGTCACCTCAGTGGGGGGAGTGACGGCACGAGAGATGATTGCGACTAAGGACTGTGCCGACGTCGCCGTCCTGGCCGACGGGGCCATCCGGTCGCTTGAGCGCGAGGGACACATTCTGCCCGGGACGGTCACCCCACTGGTGGTCTCCGACATGGTGGCCGCGGTACCGGAGGACGACGGCGCCTCGCCCCGGCCGGACGGCACGGCCTTCGCCGACGCCGACGGCCTTCGCGGCGCCCTGCTGGAGGCGCGCTCGATCGGCTATTCCACCGGCCCCAGCGGTCGTGCACTCCTGTCCATGATCGACGGCTGGGGGCTGAGGCCAGCGCTGGACAACAGGTTGGTGCAGGCGCCCGCGGGGGTGCCCGTGGCCGAACTGATCGCCTCCGGGACGGTGTCTCTCGGATTCCAGCAGAGAAGCGAGTTGACGGGGGCATCCGGGGTGAAGGTGCTCGGAGCCCTACCGGCCGATTGTGCGGTCAAGTCCGTGTTCTCGATGGGTGCGGCCGCACGTGCAGTCGATACTCGCGCGGCACGGTCGCTAATAGCCGAATGGGCCTCCCCGCGTACTGGCCGGATGCGGCTGGCGCACGGATTCGAACTGCCCTGAACGTGACGGCAGCACCGGACCCGATCGGCCGGGTGGCGGGCCGCCTGCTCTCCAACGACGTAGAACGGTAATGCAATGAAATCTCAGATGATCAAGCTGGGCGCGTGCATGGCGCTTGTCGTCATTCTGCTTCTCCTGCCCGCTCCGGCCGGGCTGTCCCCCATCGGCTGGAGGGTCTTCGCCCTCTACCTCGGCGTGATGGCCGCATTCATGCTGCGGCCGGTCCCGGCGCCGGTGACGTTTCTTCTGGTAATCGGCGCGGTCGGCGTTGTTCTGCCGACCGGCGGGGAGATCTCCTTCGAGGACCTCCTGGCCGGATACTCCAATGCCACGGTGTGGCTGGTGTTCTCGGCATTCTTCATCGGTACGGCCTTCGCCACCACCGGGCTGGGCCGGCGAATCGCCTACCATCTCATCGACATGATGGGGTCCACGCCCCTGCGCCTGGGATACGTTGCCTGCCTGACGGACCTGGTGCTGGCGCCGGCGACCCCCTCCAACGCCGCCCGCACCGGTGGGATCACCTATCCGATTATGCGCAACGTGGCTTCTGCGCTCGATTCCGATCCCGGCCCCAAAGGCGGGCGAATCGGCCGATACCTGACAATGACCACCTATTACGCCAGCTTCGCCACCTCGACGATCTTCCTCACTGCGATCGCCTTCCTCCCGCTCACCGTCCAGGTCATCGGGGAGGGACTGGGCGTGGCTCCGGTGACCTGGATGCAGTACACCACCTACGCCGTTGTCCCGGGTCTGGGCCTGCTGCTCATCGTTCCGCTCGCGGTCTACCTCATGGAGCGGCCGCAGCTGCACCGCATCGACAACAAGGACATCGCCCGCCGGGGTCTTGCGGAGCTCGGCCCGATGACGGGGAAGGAGAAGTGGCTGCTGGTTCTCTTCCTGGCGGCGATCCTCGCATGGGCGCTCGGGTCGTTCTTCGGAGTCAACGCCAACGCGGTCGCAGTACTGTTCGTGGCTCTCCTGAGCGTGGTTGGTGTCATGTCCTGGGAGGACGTGTTGAACACCAGGGCGGCCTGGACCACCTTCATGTGGTACGGGGGGATTGTCGGCCTCATGGGTGCCTTGACGAAGACCGGATTCTTCGCCTGGCTCGGTGACTTCATCCGAATGCACGTCCATCTGAGCGGGCTGCCGTGGCTCCTGACCCTGCTCGGCCTCATACTCGTGGTCATAGCAAGCCGTTACCTGTTCGCGTCCGGAGTGGTGTATGCGGGAACGGTACTGCCCATACTCGTGGCCATCGCGGCGGCCGCCCGCGTTCCGGTATGGCCCGCGTTCATGACGCTCGCGCTCGTGTCTATTTACGGCGGTCAAGTGACTCACTACTCCGGGACGCTGTCCCCGGTGCTGTTCGGCACGGGATACGTGAGTCAGCAACGATGGTGGGCGATGAGCCTCGCCATGGCGCTCATCTGGACGGTTGTCTCCTTGGCGCTTGGCCTACCCTACTGGAAGCTTCTTGGTTTGTACTGACATCCGGGCCATCCGTATTGTGCCCTAGGGGCATGAGCCGGTTGATTCCGGGGCGGGTGTGAGCGTGGGGCGTGCGATACGGCGGTCGGCCCCGTAGCTGCGGGCTACGGGGCCGACCGCCGTATCTGCCGGACCCAGGGGGCCTTACTTCACGTCGTCGTCCACCCAGTCGAAGGTGCGGGTGACGGCCTTCTTCCACAGCCGGTAGGTGCGGTCGCGCTCGGCGGCGTCCATGGACGGCGTCCAGCGCTTGCCCTCCTGCCAGTTGGCCACGACGTCCTCGGTGCCGTTCCAGAAGCCCACCGCGATGCCGGCGGCGTAGGCCGCGCCCAGCGCGGTGGTCTCGGCCACCACGGGCTGGATGACGTCGACGCCACACAGGTCGGCCTGGAACTGCATGACCAGGTCGTCGTTGGTCATGCCGCCGTCGACCTTGAGCTCCTTGAGCGGTACCCCGGCGTCGGCGTTGATCGCGTCGAGCAACTCGGCGGACTGGAAGGCGGTGGACTCCTCCACGGCGCGGGCGATGTGCCCCTTGGTGGCGTAGCGGGTCAGACCCACGATCACGCCGCGGGCGTCGTCGCGCCAGTAGGGGGCGAACAGGCCGGAGAAGGCGGGCACGAAGTACACCCCGCCGTTGTCCTCCACCGTGCGCGCCAGGGCCTGGATGTCGCTGGACTTCTCGATCATGCCGAGGTTGTCGCGCAGCCACTGCACCAGCGAGCCCGCCACCGCGATGGAGCCCTCCAGCGCGTACACCGGCTTGGCGTCGCCGAGCTGGTACAGCACCGTGGTCAGCAGGCCGTTCTTCGAGAAGACGGGCTCCTCACCGGTGTTCATCAGCATGAAGCAGCCGGTGCCGTAGGTGTTCTTAGCAGTGCCGACCTCGAAGCAGGCCTGCCCGAAGGTGGCCGCCTGCTGGTCGCCGAGAATGCCGGAGATCGGGGTGTCGATCAGCAGGCCGTTCTTGCGACCGTAGCCGTAGATCTCGGAGGAGGAGCGGATCTCGGGCAGCATGGACATCGGGATGCCGAAGTCGGCGCAGATGTCCTCGCGCCACTTCAGCGTGCGCACGTCCATCAGCAGCGTGCGGGAGGCGTTGGTGACGTCGGTGACGTGGACGCCGCCGTTGACGCCGCCGGTCAGGTTCCACACGACCCAGGTGTCGGGGGTGCCGAACAGCAGGTCTCCGGCCTCGGCCTTCTCGCGGGCCCCGGGCACGTTGTCCAGGATCCACTTCACCTTGGTGGCCGAGGGGTAGGTGGAGATGTTCTCGCCGGTGATCTGGCGGTAGCGCTCGGTGCCGAGCGGGTCGCCGGCGGCGATCTCGCGGGCGATCGATGCGGTGCGGGTGTCCTGCCAGACGATGGCGTTGTAGATCGGCTCGCCCGTGTTCTTGTCCCACACGATGGTGGTCTCGCGCTGGTTGGTGATGCCGACGGCGGCCAGCGAGTGGCGGTTGATCTCCGCCTTCTGCAGGGCCTCGGCGACGACGGCGCGCACCGACTCCCAGATCTCCACCGGGTTGTGTTCGACCCAGCCGGGGTTGGGGAAGATCTGGGTGAATTCCTGCTGGCCGATGGAGACGACCTGGCCGGAGTGGTTGAAGACGATCGCGCGGGAGGAGGTGGTGCCCTGGTCGATTGCCAGGACGTACTTCTCGGCCTCGGTTGCTTCGGTCATGAACGAGTCCTTTCAGTTCACTTCATTGTGATTGCGGGCGAGTGTCAGAACAGCCCGGCCATGTTCGGGATGAGCAGACCGGCGACGACGCCGCCGAGGAGCGGGCCGACCACCGGCACCCAGGAGTAGGCCCAGTCAGCGGAGCCCTTGCCCGGGATCGGCAGGAACGCGTAGGCGATGCGCGGACCCAGGTCACGGGCGGGGTTGATGGCGTAGCCGGTGGGGCCACCCAGCGACAGGCCGATGGCGACAATCACGAAGGCCACCGCCAGCGGGCCGAGCTCGGAGGGGGACTTGCCGTTGTAGATCACCCAGGAGACCAGGGCGAAGGTGCCGATGGCCTCGGTGACGACGTTCCAGCCGTAGGAGCGGATGCCGGGGCCGGTGGAGAAGCAGCTGAGCTTGACCTCGCCGGGGGCCTGCTCGTCGAAGTGCTTCTTGTAGGCCAGCCAGGCGGCGACAGCGCCGACGATGGCGCCCAGCATCTGGGCGAGGATGTAGATGCAGATGTTCGCGGCGGTGGCAGGGACACCCGCCGCCAGATCCTTGCCGGCTACGGCCAGGCCGATGGTGACTGCCGGGTTCAGGTGACCGCCGGTGGCGTAGGCGGCGTAGACGCCCATGAAGACCGCCAGGCCCCATCCGAAGGCGATGACGATCCAGCCGGATCCCTGCGCCTTGGACTTGGGGAGATTGACGGCGGCGCAGACGCCGGCACCAAAGAGGATGAGGATGAACGTCCCGAAGAACTCCGATAGGAAGATCTGGGCGAGACTCATGGCCTGCTCACTTTCTGCACGACAGCGTGCTCGATGTGTAGGGCGAGCGGCCTGCCGCCGCCCGCGTTCCACGAAGGATCGGGCGGAGTCGTTGCTGTGCCCGAACACCCTAGAAAGTACTCGACGGCGGCCCCCGATTCGGAGCTCTGCACCGCCGGGACGGAAGGTTGGTGAGGTGAAACTCAGTTGCGAAGTCGGCGGATTTGCAAAGAAAAAAGGGGGTTTGTCCGATCGTTACGGGAAATAGGTGCGCGCCGTCGTGTCGCGCGGTGAACGTTTGCGCATTCGGCGTGCACGAGCTCCCGACGCCGTGTAGTCATGAAAATGACAAACAGTTCGGGTGGCCCGGCGTGGCCGCCCCGCCGAGCCGGACGAGGAGGTCCTAAAAAGTGAGAGCCATGACTGCCGACGTGGTCGTCGTCGGCGGCGGCGCCACCGGCGTCGGGGTCGCCCGGGACGCCGCCATGCGTGGCCTGAGCGTCGTGCTGCTGGAGCGCGCCGACCTGGCACAGGGCACCTCCGGCCGCTTCCATGGGCTGCTGCACTCCGGGGGCCGCTACGTCGTATCCGACCCCGGCTCCGCCCGCGAGTGCGCCGAGGAGAACGCCATCGTCTCCCGCATCCACGCCGACGCCGTCGAGCGCACCGGCGGCATGTTCGTCGTCACCCCCGAGGACGACCTGGAATTCTCCGACCGCTTCCTCATCGGCGCGCAGGAGACCGGCGTCGCCTGCGAGGAGTTGAGCCTGTCCGAGGCGCTGCGGCTGGAGCCGCGCCTGAACCCCGGCATCAAGCGAGCCTTCGCCGTCAACGACGCCGCCGTGGACGGCTGGCAGATGGTGTGGGGCGCCGCCCGCTCGGCCCGGGCTCACGGCGCCGAGATCCTGACCTACCACGAGGTCACCGACCTGGTGGTTGAGGGCGAGGGGGAAGACCGCCGCGTCGTCGCCGTGCGGGCCCACGGGCTCAAGACCGGCGAGGACCTGACCATCTCCTGTGCCATGGTCGTCAACGCCGCCGGCCCCTGGGGCGGGCGCCTGGCCGCCATGGCCGGCTCCGAGGCGGTGGAGATCGTGGCCGGCGCGGGCATCATGATCGCCGTCAACCACCGGCTGGTCAACCACGTCATCAATCGCTGCGTCTACCCCGCCGACGGCGACATCCTCGTCCCCGACCACACGGTGTCCATCATCGGCACCACCGACAGTCGCATCCCCGACCCCGATCACATCCCGATTCCCCGCGAAGAGGTCGCCCAGATGCTCGACGCCGGCGAGGTCCTCATCCCCGGGTTCCGGCAGACGCGGTTGGTGCACGCCTGGGCCGGCGCCCGGCCACTGGTGCGCGACAAGCGCGTATCCGGCACCGATACCCGCCACATGAGCCGCGGCATGACCGTGCTGCGGCACAGCGAGGCCGAGGGCCTGGCCGGGCTGATCACCGTGGCCGGCGGCAAGCTGACCACCTACCGGCTGATGGCAAAGAACACGGTCGACGCCGTCTGCGCCGAGCTGGGCGTGGAGCGGCCGTGCACCACGGACACCGAGTCCGTCCCCGGCTCCGAGTCCGGCCACAACTACCGCATCACCCACCGGCTGGCGGCCCGGGAGCAGGATCGGCTGGAGGACCAGATCATCTGCGAGTGCGAACTGGTCACCCGCAAGATGCTCACCGACCTGATGGACGAGCAGCCCGACGCCTCCTTCGACGACCTGCGCCGCCAGTTGCGCATCGGCATGGGCCCGTGCCAGGGCGGTTTCTGCGCCGCCCGCGTGGCCGGCGTACACGTGTGCCAGGGGCGTACCGATGCTGCCGAGGCGACCGAGCTGCTGCGCACCTTCCTGCGGCACCGTTGGATCGGGCTGTGGTCCATCCTGCACGGCGAGCAGGTCCGCGAGGCGGCCCTGGACTTCTGGATGCTGCAGGGCACGCTCGACGTCGAGGACCTGCCCACCGCCGCGGCCCCCGCCGCCGCGGCCACCCCGATTGAGAACGCGGAGGACGGCGAGCAGCGGCCCGACGAACTGGCGGAGGCCCTGGCCGCCCTGGCCGCAGCTCCCCGGCTCGACGCCGAAGCCGCGGCCCTCGCCGGCGCGACCCGCGCCACTGCCGCAGCCAACCAGGAGGTCCGTGCATGAACAGCGACGTCGTCGTCATCGGCGCCGGGATCGCCGGCTACGCCGCCGCCCTGCGGCTGCGCCGGGCCGGAGCCGGCGTCACCCTGGTCACCAAGGGCATGGGCGGGCTGGCCCTGTCGCCCGGAACCATCGACGTGCTCGGACGGCTCGGCGGCGCGGCCGGCCCCGCCGGTCCAGGAGCCGGAGGCGAGGCGGAGCGAGCCGCACGCCGTGCCATCACCCACCCCTACGCCGCCATTGCCGCGGCCGACCTGCTGCCGGAGGGCCATCCCTATCGGGTGATCGGCCGGGAGGCCACTGCCGCCGGCGTGGATCGTTTCGCCGCCCTGGTCGGCCCCGACCTGCTGACCGCGCGCCCGGACGGCGCCGCCGAGGACGCCGGCACGGGGCAGGGCGGCTCCGCCGCGAACAGCGGCGAGGGGCCCGCGAACCTGTGGCTGCCCACGGCGCTGGGGGCCGTGCGCCCCACCCTGCTGGTGCAGCCCTCCATGCAGGCGTCCGTGCTGCACGACGGCGGCCGCTACCTGGTGGTCGGCCTGGCCCGGCTCAAGGACTTCACCGCCGACATGGTGGCCGGGAACCTGGGGCGCGCCGAACTGCCCGGCGGCGGACGCGTGCAGGCGCGCGCCATCACCGTCGACTTCGAGGCCCGCGCAGGCGAGAGCGACACCAACGCGGTCGGGCATGCCCGCGCCCTGGACCACCCGGACGGGATCGACCGGCTCGCCCGCCTGCTGGACGGCAGGGTGCGCGACGGCGAGACCGTGCTGCTGCCCGCCGTGCTCGGGCTGAACCGCCCCGGCGTCTTCCGGGAACTCGCCGACCGCCTCGGCGCGCCCGTCGGCGAGATTCCCCTGGTGCCGCCGTCGGTACCCGGGCTGCGGCTGGAGCACTGGCTGGACCGGCTCGCCTCCGCCGAGCGCGTGCGCGTGGTCATGGGGGCACGCGTCGTCGACAGCTGCATAGAGGGCGGCCGACTGGTCTCCGTCACCAGTGCGGCCGCGGGCCGACCCCGCGAGCACCGTGCCGACGCCTTCATCCTGGCCGCCGGAGGCTTCGAGTCCGGGGCCCTGACCATGGACTCCCACGGGCAGGTGACCGACACGGTGTTGGGCCTGCCGCTGGCCGGGGTCAGCGCGGACGGGCAGGAGAACCTGCGCCGCCTGATCCACCACGATTACTGGGGCGCGCCCCAGGGACTGTTCCGCGTGGGCGTGGCGGTCGATGCGCAGATGCGGCCGCTCGGCCCCGATGGCGCCCCCGTCCTGGCCGGTGTCCATGCCGCCGGCGGGGTGCTGGCCGGCGCGGTGCGCTGGAGTGAGAAGTCGGGGGAAGGCATTGCGCTCGGCTCGGCCGAGGCGGCGGCCGCCGCGGTGATGGCCGAGCTCGGCCACGGCGCGGCCCCGGACGCGAACAACGACAGCTTGAACGTAACGAAGGAGCAGGACTGATGTTCGACGTCGACACCCTGGCTCAGCGCTGGGACCTGCCGCTGCCCGGCAAGGGCGGGGCGCGGGTCAAGAGCGGCGCCGCCGCCGTCGAAACCGCCGCCCACTCGCTGGCTCGAGCCAGCCTTGACTGCTGCGTCAAGTGCACCATCTGCGAGACGATGTGCCCGGTCATGGAGGTCACCGACCTGTTCCCCGGCCCGAAGTTCGTCGGCCCGCAGGCGGAGCGCTACCGCAACGGGGAGAGCGTGGACCACTCCATCGACTACTGCTCCTCCTGTGGCACCTGTACGCGGGTGTGCCCGCAGGGCGTGAAGATCGCCGAACTGAACAACCAGGCCCGCGCCGTCATGCGCGCGCAGAACAACGCTGTGCCCGTGCGCGACCGGCTGATCACCCAGACCACCCTCATGGGCAAGGTGATGACCCCTATCGCGCCGCTGGCCAACGCCGCACTGGCCAACAAGCCCATCCGCGTGGTCATGGAGAAGACGGTCGGGGTGCACCGCGACGCGCCCATGCCGCACGCACAGCCGCAGTCACTGGCCGGCTGGCTGCGTCGTCGCACCAAGCGGGCCCGCACGCTGGTGCCCGCCGGCTCGCGTGGGCCGATCGTGTTCTTCCACGGCTGCGCCGGTGGCTACTTCGAGGTGGAGACCTCCAAGCGCGCCATCGAGGTGCTTGAGCACATCGGCTATGAGGTGATCGTGCCCAAGCAGGGCTGCTGCGGCCTGGCCGCCCAGTCCAACGGCCTGTACGGGCAGGCGTCGGCCAACGTGGTCAAGTTGTGCGAGCAGCTGGCGGCGGCCGGCAAGGACCTGACGATCGTGTCCTCCTCCGGCTCCTGCGCCGGCATGCTCAAGCACGAGGCTCACGAGATCATGGGCGTGGACGCCGAGGTACTCGCCGACGTGTCCCCGCGGACCGTGGAGCTGTCGGAGTTCCTGCGCGACCTGGACGACGCCGGTGAGTTGCCGCACCACTTCCGCCGCATCGACGCCACGGTCGCCTACCACGCCCCCTGCCAGCTCAAGGGGCAGAACATGGGGATGCCCGCGATCGAGCTCATGGAACTGGTGCCGGGCTTCCACGTGGTCGAGTCCGGCCGGGCCTGCTGCGGCATCGCCGGCACCTACGGGTTGAAGAAGGAGAAGTACGACGTCGCCCAGGCGGTCGGCGGACCCCTGTTCGACATCGTGCGTGAGGTGAACCCGAACCTGGCGGTGTGTGAGACCGAGACCTGCCGTTGGCAGATCGAGCAGTCCAGCGGCGTCAAGACGGTCCACCCGATCTGGGTGCTGCACGCCGCCTACGGCCTGTCCCGGCTGGCCGGCATCGAGCCCAAGCCGGAGCGCGCCGACCGGGCGCGCTGATCCCGCGGATACTGCGTCCAACCCGTTTGGGCCGCCACCCTCCTGTTCGGACCCATGCTTTCGGTTTGGGTCGTCGCAGTGTGCTACTGGGGCGATCCAAACTGACGCGAGCGGTCCAGACCGACTTACGGGGTCCAAACCGGTGCCAGGTGTCAAGGGCAGCCGCCGGCGCATGCGATAATGGTCGCTCATGGCGCACGAACGTGCAGGCCAGTGGGTGACAGGGGGATGCATGACGGAGGGGGCCGGCAGCACGGTCTCACTCGAGCGCTGCTATGAGGCCGCCTCGATGTACTACGTCCAGGGGGAGACCATGGACGTGATCGCCCGCCACCTGGGCGTGTCACGCTCCACCGTGTCCCGCCTGCTGACGCGGGCACGCGCCGACGGCATTGTCCGCATAACCCTGACCGCGCCCGGCGGTGCCGGCACCCTGGAGGCCGCACTGAGGGACACCTTCAACGTCTCCGCCCGGATCGTGCCCGTGCGTGAGGGCACCACCGAGATTCACCGGCTGGAGCAGGTTGCCGCCGTGGCCGCCGAGGAGCTGGTGGCCCTCGCCCCCGAGAACGGGGTGATGGGCGCGGCCTGGGGCACCACCATGTCGGAGGTCTCCGCCGCCCTGCCGCGGCGCCGCGTGCCGGGACTGACCGTGGTTCAACTCAACGGGGCCACCGCACCCGAGGGCGACGGCCCGAATGTGGGGGAGGTATTGGCCGACTTCTCCGAGCGACTCGGCGCGCGCACGGTTGCCTTCCCGGTTCCCGCGTTCTTCGACCACGCCGCCACCCGGGAGGCCATGTGGTCGGAGCGTTCCGTGCGGCGCGTGCTGGCGCTCGCGGACCGGGCGAGCCTGGCGGTTTTCGGCGTCGGCTCACTGGATCCGAATGCGGCGCTGCCCAGTCAGGTCTACAGCGGCGGGCACCTGAGCGAGCAGGACCGCGCCCTGCTGCTGCGCGACGGCGTCGTCGGTGACGTGTGCACCGTCATGCTGCGTCAGGACGGCACTTGGCGTGACGTCGCCCTCAATGTGCGCGCCACCGGTCCGACGCCGGCGCAGCTGTCGCGGATTCCTCGCAGACTGTGTGTGGTGGCGGGTGTCGGCAAGACGCGCGCCCTGCTGGCGGCGTTGCGGGCCCGCGTGGCCACCGACCTGGTGGTCGACGACGCGACCGCCCGCGCGGTGCTGGCGCTGGCCGCACGGAAGGAGAAGCGCGAACATGGGCCGCATGCGCAATATGCCCAGCACCGACAACGCTGAGTCGAGCGCCGTGGTGCCCGCAACCAGCGCGGGAGCCGAAACGGATGCGACCACCGCGGCGGATGCGGCGGCGTCTGCCGCCCCGACGGCATCGCCGGCGGTACCCGTGGCTGCGTCCGACGCTGGCGCCCGGCTGCCCGACCGCTTCCGGGACGCGGCGTGGCGCACCGTGCTGCGCCCCGCCCGCCCTGCCGACGCGCGCGCCATCGCCGAGCTCGTGCGCCCCTATGCGGAGCGGCGCATCCTGATCGGTAAGGACCTGATCAACTACTTCGAGGACATTCAGGAGTTCACCGTCGCGGAGGGCACCGGCCAACTAGACGGCGCTACCGAGTCGGGGCTGATCGGCTGCGGCGCCCTACACGTCATGTGGGATGACATCGCGGAGGTGCGCACGCTGGCGGTACGCCGCGACCACCTGCACCACGGCGTCGGCCATGCCATCTTGAACAACCTGCTGGACCGTGCCCGCACCCTGGGGTTGCGGCGGGTGTTCTGCCTGACCTTCGAGGTCGACTTCTTCGCCGCCCACGGGTTCAAGGAGATTCAGGGCACGCCCGTGGGTACCGACATCTTCGTGGAGATGCTGCGCAGCCACGACGACGGCGTCGCCGAGTTCCTCGACCTGGCGCGTGCCAAGCCCAACACCCTGGGCAATACCCGCATGCTCCTGGAGCTGGACGACTGAGAGGACGTTCGCTGGAGTCGCTCCGGGAGACGAAGGACGCCGCTCGCGTTCAGGCGTTGTTCGTCGGGGTCACCAGGAGTCGGACTCCTGGGTCCACTCCGGGGTGGTCAAGGTCTCCAGCGAGCCCGCCTGCCCGGCCACGCCGGGATCCGCGATGTAGTCCTCCTGGACCTCGTCTTCCAGCAGTGGGATGTCGTAGGTGCCGTGGGGGCGCCGCCGTTGGCGCGACTGCCCCCCGCCGCGTCCCGCGGCCGGCGCACCCATGGCGGGGCGTCCGGTTGCGCCGTGCGCGGCGGATCCCGCGGTGCTGCTGCCCTGAGCGGAAGCGGCACCAGCAGTGGTAGCCGCCATTCCGGTGCTGCCGTTGATGCCGGCGGTCGTGGTGGCGCCCATTGTTGCGCTGGTGCCGACGGCTGCGGTTCCGCTGGCTCCGCTCAACCCGCGCACGACAGCCGCGGCCGCGGCTGTGGCGCCGACAGTGCCAGCAGTTCCGGCGGCAAGGCAGGTGGTGCCGGGACCGCCCGCTCCGCCGACTGACGTGGTGTGACTTGCGGATGCCAGGGGGATGAGTTTGCCGTTCTCAACCGTGTAGCGTGCCGACGCAAATGCGGTGCTCTGTGTCGAAGCCGGACCGTTGACTCTGCTGGTGAAGCGATCAACCTGGGTGACGGAGTGACCGATATGGGTGTTGGGAACGAGACGCGAAGTCGCGGTGACCGCCGTCGTACCGATTGCGGCTGTACCGGTTGCGGTTGGCACGAGGGGGACGGCGTGACCGGTGGCGTAAGTGCCTGCCCCGTAGCCGGCGGTGCTCCCGGCTCCTCCGGAGCCTGCGGCCCCACCGCCGCCGGCGCCTGCTCCCGAAGTGGCGCCACCGCCGCCGCCGTTGCCTGCGGAACTGGAGCTGGGAAGCTCGTCGAGCGGTGTCTGGTTGACCTGGCGATTCGGGTCGAACTCCGGCCGTGAGAGGTCAATCGCGCGCAGGGCCGCTGCCGAGGCGGTCAGCGTGGTGTCCATGGGGGAGAGCGCTTCGGCGGCCTGCCTGTTACGCCTGTCCTCAATGACGATTTCTTCATCCATGATGTCTGAGGTGTGCTCGGGCAGTTCGTCATACTTGGGCTTGGCGGTGCGCATGGAGTCGCGGGCCGTGGTGCGCTCGGATTTGATGGCGTCTACTGCTGCGTACCATTTGCGCACCTCCGCCTGCAGCTGGGCGAGTGCCCCGTTGACGGCGAGTTGGGTCTCGCCCTCGAAGGCGGGGCTGGCGGCGATCGTGCGGATGGTGTCGTCGCAGGAGACCAAGTTCGACCGGATCTGGGCGAGGATGACGTCGTCCCCGTAGTCGTCCAGGTCGAGGTCGTGGATCTTCTTCAACTCGTCGGCGTTCGTTCCCATGCTTCGTTAGTCCTTGTCGATCCTTCGTCGTATGTCAGTCTTCTTGGTTTTCTCTACGCCGGGCCGAGGCGCGTGCGAATCGTACGGCCGCGGGCGGTGGACGCTACTCGGCGGTGGCCCTTGTCTGAGCGGGACCGCCGGGCAGGCCGGTGGGCCTCGACGTATCGGGGATTTCGGAGCGGTTCTCGCTCCACTTCTTCAGGGTCTGTAACGCGTCTTCCTTACTCTGCTCGTCCTGCTCGGTGAAGGCGGTGACGGCGGCGTCATAGTTCGTCTTGAGCGTGTCCAGATCCTTCTGCGTGGAGGCGATGCAGGCCTGGAGCTGATCGAGCACATCGGTGTATGCGCGCATGCAGGAGTGGGCCTGGGTGTGGGTGGACCAGGTCGTGGTCGACTGGTTGACGGTGACCGAGTCCACGCTGGTTGCTGCTGGTGAGGCGTACTCGTCGGAGGCGGTGGCCATCTTGGCGGAGTTGCTCGTCGCGGTGTCGTAGTCGACCGAGAAAGTACCGGACATTGTGTCTCCAACTGTTCGCAGGGGCGGATGTAAATCTGTAGTGGTTGAGGTGGCGGTGGAGCCGTATGTGAACGACCGTAGCCGGTGAGGGCATTGATCTGAAGGCATGAGAGTGGGGAGCGCTCCCCACCCTCGCGCCGACGTCGAAGCGCCAGGCGTGGTGGGGGGGCCGACCACCCACATGTCACGAACACGCTACGCCAGTTGTGTCCGGACTGTCACCGTTGTGCGGGCGCTGAAGGCGTGACATCTGCCTCGCCGCCGCGTCATCCCGGGGTTCCCGTCGACTAGCCCCGGTCGTTATCATGATCGTCCCGTGACAGAGGAGAGTGAGATGACGCAGCCGACACCGGGACGGGGGCAGGGCCAGGAGCCTCAGGTGCAGGGGCAAGGGCTGCGCCCGGGCGTGCAGGGTTACGGCCAGTACGGGCAGCCCGGCGGGTATGGAGCTCCCGAGTACGGCTCGGATGCCGGCGGGCAGGCGCTCGGGAGCGGTCAGTATGGGCACGTCCCCACGCAGTCCGGCTACGGTTACGTGCAGCCGGGCCCCCCGGCCGGCCAGGGGGCGACGACGCCGTCGGCCGGGCAGCCTTATCCTGCGGGTTTTCAGCAGCCGGGAATGGCGGGTGAGGAGCAGCCCCTGAAAGTTGAACTCGCCCCGATCCCGCTCTCGCAGGAGCGGCTCGTGCTCAAGTCCAACATCACGACATCCGGTGGCTTTGCCTTCTGGTTGACGGCGGGTTTCGGACTTGCCTGCCTGTACGGCGCCGGCTGGTACCTGGTGAATGAGCCGGACAGGATCGGCTACATGCTGGTGGCGCTGTTCGCGGGCCTGGCGTCGCTGGCTCTGGTCGTCACCATGGCGCGCAGTCACACCGTACTGGACGCGACCGGAATCCACCTGCATGTGTTCGGACAAACGCGCGACTTCCCCTGGCCGACCTCGCGCACCAGCCTGTTCGCCCGCGTGACGCTGGGGAAGGTGGTTAAGAGCGCGGATGCCTACATGGTGATGCCGGATGGACAGGCGGTGGCGCTGACGGGACTGTCCTGGATGGGGGCGTGGCCGCCGTCGCTGGAGGCTCGGGCCGTGGCCCAGTGCTCGCGGATCTGGGACTGGGCGGTGGCCCGCGGCTACACGCAGGAGACGCATGATTACATTCCGCTGTCGGGCGTCACCTGGCAGGCGCAGCAGGTGGTGCGTGAGAGTCAGGAGCGGCGTTACGGGCTGCGGTGATCGACGACTGCTATGAGCCGGTCCAGCATGTGCTGGTTCAGCTTGTCAGTGAGTTGATCAACCCGTCGTCCCGGCACTGCAGCATGTGCCGGGCTATTGCTCATGCGATTGGTGCTGCGAAGCGGGCGCAGTAGGTGGGGTCTACCGGGGGTGTTTGGCCCTGGGCGTTGGTGATGGTGGTGGCGACGGCGCGTTCGAAGCGTTCCTGGGGCGTGGGCTGGTCGGGAACGGGCTGGTTTGGCGTGGTCATTGGCTGGTGTCCTCCTGGTCCGGGCCGCTTTCGGATTGTTGGCGCTCCTGCATCCTACGAAAAGTGAACATGGCGGCAATGCCCTCGGACTGCCGGTAGTACCGACGGTTTGGTGCGGGCTTGATCCATGGCTGGGGCCGGTAGGGCAGGATCGGATCACCGTCCCTCCACCAGGGGCCGAACAAGGCGTGGTCGGTGGCGACCCGTGCCGGGACGGGTTCGGCGGAGGGGACAGTTATCGGGCTGCCCGGGTCGGTTGGGACGGCGGGCAGTGGCGTAAGGGTCACGGGAAGCCACAGGACCGGGAGCCTGATCTCCATGGCGTTTAGGTCGGTGGGCCAGGGCTCTGCATCGGTGCGTGAGGCCGCCCATGCCCGCCCGTAGTACTCCAGCACGAATGTGGTCTGGCCTGCAGGGTTGGTGGTGCGGAATAGTCCTACGATCCAGACGTCCTGATCCGACCGCTCCAGCCCGTAGTCCCACCGATCGGCGTCTATTTCTGTCCGGTCGGCCTGGTCGGTGTCGAGGCGGATGCTGGTCGAAAAGCCTCGACGCAACCGAAGGCTGTAGGTGGGAGGAGTCTTTACCGGCGATAGGACCTCATCGGCCCAACGCGGCTTGCTGGGCGGGACCCGACGCACCCGCGTACCGCCACGCTGATCCTCTAATGCGACGTATTCTGTCTGTGCGTGGCGCAGCCGGTTGCGGCGCCAATTCTCGGCGTCACGTTCTTGGGACTCCTGATCGGTCATGCCTTCGTAGTCGATGGTGCCGTCTTCAGGACGGGTGGGGTACCAGCGTCGGTCCCAGTGCTGGTCCTCAAGATCATCGGGGATCTGTCCCAGCCCCAGACGTGTGGACTCGGACTGGTCAATGCGCAAATGGTCTTTGATGACACCGAAGCGGAGGTCTCTGATGTCGCCGGTGAATGGACGGCGCACCCCATCGTCGCCAATCAAATCAAACATGGCTGTGCGGCTCTCCCGGTTTGAGGGCGTAGAGGCTCCCGCGCGGGGCTGCGATGTGTGGTCGTTGGGCGCGAGGGAGCGATGTCGTTGTCGGGTTGGGCGGCGGTGGGACGCCGCCCAGTGCCATGTGTATCGCTCAGGCACGTCCGTATTCCCAGGCGACGTTGCCGATTCTGGGCTTCCTAATCTCAATCGGTGATATAGGTCGACGCCCGCAAAACGGCTGTGGTCAGTCGCCGCGTTCCTGCTCGCGCTTGCGGCGGTAGTTCTCTCGACGACGTGCATTGCGCTCCTGGCGTTTGAGTTCGGCCTCGTAGCCCTTGCGCAGCCAGTCCGGGATGAACTCATTGTCACGCGGATACAGATCCAGCTCAATCCAACAATCCCGCGGTCCCGGGGGGCCACCATCAGGTTCGTCGAAGATCGGCTCGCGCATCCAGTCGCTCTCCTGGTGCAGCACCCCGTCGGCGGCATCCATCCACAAGTGGCACCACGTCCACGCACCACGACCAGGCAACGCCTGCGCGTGACGAAGATCGCCGAATGGTAGTCGTGTACCGTATGGGGGTATAACCCTATTCGTGGTTCCGTCAACAGTTAACTGTGGGTCGTACTGGCTGGTTCGACCAATAGCGTTGATGACTATTTCGGTATGGGATGCTCCAGCATGCTGTATCCAGTTTTGGATAGTTTCTTCTAATTCTCTAATGATGCACTCTGTCGACTTTATTTCCCTTGGCGTCATTCTTGGCCCTCTTCTTGTGTTCACCGGTTTTCAAAGCGTCTTGGAACTCTAGAAATGCCATTCGCGTCCTGTGAATGTACTTCCCAACGTGTTGGTACTCTATCAACCGGGTTGACGTCGCTGAGACGGTTGACGGAGTCGGCGTTGGCTGGTGGGCCGTCGTACTCGATGCGGATGTCGATGTTCCTGTAGTTGTCCGGGTTAGCGGCGACCTCATACTCAAACCGTCTATAACTTTTCGGGTAGGTGCCGTTGGTCCCGCGGTTGACGTCCTTGTGCATGGGAGCCTCGTTGAGATCCTCGGGCCCGCCTCCGCTCTGCGAACCAACCATGTGCCCACCATCATAGGTGTCCTTGGCGATTCCGTCCCCGTAGTGGCCGATCCGCTGCTGCACGGACTCGGACCGATACCGCAGGCTCTGGTCGACCACATCCATGCGATCGACTTGGATGCGTACGGTGCGACCCCAGGGGTCGGTGGTGTAGTGGAACTTGCCGTCCACCGTATAGGTGGCATTAGGCAGCGGATCCTTCAGGTCCGGGTTCATCGGGGACACGCCGTCGTGGTCCCACCACGTCTGGCGCAGAGCCGCGGACTCGGTCTCCACGTGCACGATCTCGCCCTGCTCGTTGGTGTAGAACCTGCCGCGTTCGGCCACGTCGTAGCAGGTGTTCGGTTGCAGGTCGACGCCGTCACCGAAGGGCTTGGTCGTCTTAGGTGCCAGTGGGCTGTCGGCTCCAACTGTGACGTTGTGCTTGATGTCGGGCCGGTGCTCCTGGTTAAAGGCATCCTGACCCGGGTCATAGTGCTGCTTGCCGTCCCCGGCGTCAGGCGAGTCCTTCGCATCTGCAGAATCAGCATCCGAGGTCGACTCGCCGTGACGGTCATTGTCGGCCTCGTGCTGACCGTCCTTGTCGGCAGCGCCGTCCTTCGCGTGGTCGTTGTTGGTGTCGGTGTCGCTGTTGTGGGTCGTGTCGGGGTCGGGTGTGTCGTCGGTTTTGGGTGTGGGGTTGTGGCCTCGGCTGCTGCGGCGTTCGAGTGGGAGTTGTTGTCTTCCGGGTCCCTGCGAGCAGACACGGATTCGGGTTCCTGGCCCTTGGGGTGCTCGGGGTCCGGCGATTCTGGATCCCGGGGGTGCTGGTCGGGGGCCTGTTTGCCGTGCTCGTCGGGTTGATGCTGCTGTGGGCTGTGATCGCCAGGCCGGTTGCCACCCGGGTCGGCGTCAGCATCGGACCGGCCGTGAGTGTCGGTGCCTGTGTTGTTGGGGTTGGTGTTCCCGGGGTCGCTGGTGCGCGAGAGTCAGGAGCGGCGCTACGGGCTGCGGTGATCGACGACTGCAATGAGTCGGGTGCCGGGTGCTGGTTCAGCTTGTCAGTGAGTTGATCAACCCGTCAGCCCGGTACTCCAGCATGTGCCGGGCTGTTTCATGCGATTGGTACGGCGAAGCGGGCGCAGTAGGCGGGGTCTACCGGGGGTGTTTGGCCCTGGGCGTTGGTGATGGTGGTGGCGACGGCGCGCATGAGTTGGGCGACGGCGTCATTGGTGAGCTGGCTGGCCCACTGCTGGTCGTCGGTGGGCATGAGCTGCTCGATCAGTTCGACGGTGTGTCCGGCGACCTGGAGGAAGCGGCCGGTGTACAAGACGGTCCCCGGCAGGAGCGCTACCTCCTGGGCCTGGGGCACGGCCGATACCGGCCCCACATCCCTTCCGGTATGTACCACGACGACGGCGATGCCGGGGCTGGTCATTCCTGCGGTGGCTACCACGAGGTCACGGCTGGTGGCGGTGATACCCCGGGGCACTACCACTCCTGGCTGGGTGCCGGTCGGGCTGGTAATGCCGCGGAAGGTGACCGCCCCGGTGGGCGGCAGCTCGCGCAGTCCCGCGACGGCGCGCTCGAAGCGCTCCTCGGCCGTGGGCTGATCGGGCCCGGGCTGATTGGGTGTGGTCATTGGCCGGCGTCCTCCTGGTTGCGGTGCATCTCCTGTTCCCTTTGCTCTTGTGCCTTCCGGTAGGAGCGCTTGGCTTTGTGGCCCAGTGCTTGTCGGTAGTGTTCACGGTTTGGGGCTGGTTTAACCCATGGTTGGGGCCGGTATGGCAGGATCGGCTCTCCATCCTTCCACCAGGGGCCGAACACGGCATGATCGGTGGCGACTTGGGCCGCGACGGGCTCGGCGGATGTGGGGATGGATACTGGGCTGCCCGGGTCGTTGGGGATGGTGGGCAGCGGTGTCAGGGTCACGGGCAGCCACAGCGTCAGAATGCTGAGTTCACTGGCGTTCAGGTCGGTGGGCCAGGGGACGCCGTCGGTGCGGGCCGCCGCCCATGCCTGCCCGTAGTACTCCAACACCAAGGTGGTCTGGCCTTCAGGAGCGTCAGTACGGAACAGTCCCACAATCCAGGCATCCTGCTCCTGACGGTTAAGCCGGTCATACCACTGGTTTACGTCGGGCTCAGGCTGGTTGGCGTCGAGGCGGATGCTGGTCAGAAAGCCCCGACGCAACCGGAAGCTGCAGGTGGGCGGGAGCATCTTCAGCCCCGTCGGGTCATCCGCCCAGCGGGGCCTTTTCGGCGGGACCTGGCGTACACGGGTCCTGCCGCGCTCGTCCTCGGTGACCGTGTAATGCAACTGTGCGTGGCGCAACCGGTTGCGGCGAAGATTCTCCGCGTCGCGTTCTTGGGACTCCTGGGTGGTTATACATTCGTAGTCGATGGTGCCGTCCTCAGGGCGGGTGGGGTACCAGCGACGGTCCCAGTACTGGTCCTCCAGATCGTCAGGGATCTGCCCCAGCCCCAGGCGCGTGGCCTCGGCCTGGTCAATGCGCAAACGGTCTTGAATGACGCCTGGGCGGAGATCACGGATATCGCCGGTGAACGGCCGACGCACCCCATCATCATCGATCAAATCAAACATGCTTACACCTCCGTCATCTTCACATAGAGTATACCATCTGCGCCGACACTGGACTCGGTCACTTTGAACGTAGTGCCTGGTCGGAAAAGGATTTCCGCTTCACCCTTGTGGGCCGAGAACGGATTGACGTCCACTCCGCTGTGTCCTTCGATGGTGAAGACGACGGCATTATTGCTGTTGTCCTTGAAGGTGTCGGCTATGTTGCCCTCCTTCGATGAGCTCAGGAATCCTTGGTCGACGTATTCTTTTGCTCCGTCCTTAAGTGAATGGTAAACGTCGTCTGGGAGATTGGTTCCGCGGTAGGTTGTCCCTGGAACGGGGGGCAATTCGTCCATGCCCTTGAGCGTATTGTCGATACGCGCCTGGACCTCGGGAGTAAGCGGGGCGTCGGGTGATCCTCGCAGTGCTGGATTCATTGTGCTGTACCCGTTATTTGTCGTGTAGTCATAGGTGCCGATGACTCCGTCCCTGGAGAGCCCGGTGGCTGCGGAGGTCTCATCCGCCCACCTGGCAACCTCTGGATCGTTGTACGCGTAACGGGGAGTGTCGAAAGTCTCCTGAGGCGGTGTCGGAACATCCTTTTTGTCGAAGTGGACGTGTCCGTCGGAGTCTGAGGGAGGCTCGCTATCGTGTGCATCGTGGGAGCTGGCCTCCCCGTCGTCGTTCGAGTGGCTGGATGTGGTGTCGGTGTCGGGTGTGTCCTTGTGGTTGCCGGTGGGGTCGGGTGTGTCGTCGGTTTTGGTGTGTGGGGTTGTGGTGTCGGCTGCTGCGGCGTTCGAGTGAGAATTGTTGTCTTCCGGGTCCCTGCGGGCAGACACGGATTCGGGTTCCTGGCCCTTGGGGTGCTCGGGGTCCGGCTCCTGGCCCTTGGGGCGCTCAGAATCCGGCGACTCCGGATCCCGGGGGCGCTCGGGGTCCGGCTCCTGGCCCTTGGGGCGCTCAGAATCCGGCGACTCCGGATCCCGGGGGTGCTCGTCGGGTTGATGCTGCTGTGGATCTTGGTCGCCGGGCCGGTTGCTACCCGGGTCGGCGTCAGCATCGGACCGGCCGTGAGTGTCTGTGTCGGTGCCTGTGTCGTTGGGGTTGGTGTTCCCGGGGTCGCTGTCGGAGCCGGTCTTACCGTCACCGGTGTCGTTGGCGTGTTGGGTGTCAGGCCGGTCACTCTCGGGGGCGCGCTCGGAGTGCGGGTTGCTGGCGTCCGGGGTGTCGGTATCGGGACTGCCGGTGCGCGAGGGGTGCGGGCCGGCGCTGTCTCCTGTGGGTGTGGGCTGGTCCGGGCGCTCGGGGTGGCCGGTGTCCTGTCCGGTCTCGGGGCTGGATCCGTCGCGGGTGGTGGTGTCGGGCTGGTCGGCGTCGGTGCGTGCGGGCGTGGTTTCGGCATCACGGCCGGCAGGCTCGGTGTCGTGTTGTGCGGGCCGAGAGCTGTCCGCGTCGGCGCCGTCACCGGTGTGGGTACCGTCGGCCTCAGCCGGGGCGTTACCAGAGTCGGCGCGCCCAGTGTCGGTGTCGTTTGTGCGGCTGGACCCGGAGTCAGGGTCGCCGGCCTCGGCCCGGCCGGTGTCCGCCTCGGGGCTGCTGGTGCGAGCGCCCTCCGGGCCACTGCTGCCCGCCCGCGAGGTGTCTCCGGTAGCACCGGCGTCGGCGCGCGTGGTGTCGGCGTGTGTCGTGTTGTGGGCAGAGGAGGGGGCACCGGCGGTGTCGCCGTGGATGGGGTCGATGCCGTGGTAGCTGGCATCGGTCGTCGGGACCGCCGGGGTGGTGGCGGGGGTGTCGGCTTGCGGGGTGGTGGTGCCGGCCCGGGTGTGGCTACCACCAGCGGCATCAGCCATGCTCGCGGACGCCGGGGTCGAGGACGTCGATGCTGCTGGGGACGAGGGCGTTGTACCGGTGGTGTCGCCGTGGATGGGGTCGATGCCGTGGTAGCTGGTACCAGACCCGCCGGAGCTGCTGCCTGGGCTACCCGCGCCGCCGGAACTACTGGTGCTGGTGGTGCTGTGGCCGCCGCCGGCGGAACTGGTGGTGGAGTGGCTGGAGCTCGTACTGGTGGTGGAGTGGCTGCTGGTAGTGGAAGTGCTGTTGCCCCTGCCCCCCGAAGTGCTGGTGTGGGCTGCGGTCAGGGTGGTGGTGTGGTGCTTGGGGGTGGAGCCGCTCATGTGGTTCTTGATGTCGCGGCCCACCTGGGTGCCCTTGCTCTCGGCCCAGTCGGACAGGTCGAGCTTCTTCAGGCCGTTCATGAGCTTGGTGACGCCCGGCTCGATCTTCTTCAGCAGCTCGGACAGCGCCTCGAAGGAGTTGACCAGGTCCTTGGCCTTGGAGGCCAGCATGCTGACCTTGTCCGCCACCCAGGTGCTGATCTGGCCCGCCACCACCGGGGTGGCCAGGCCGAGGGAGAAGATCTCCTCTGCGGCCGCCTCGAAGAACATGCCGATCGCCTCGGAGATCGCGTCGCGCACCATGTCATGCACGAACTGCACGATCGCCGCGGAGATCTCTAATCCTTTGGCGATGTTCGCCGCCGCAGCCGACATGGCATTCATACCGCCGGCCAGCTTGCCCGCGCGGGTTCTCCACGCGTCCGCGGTCTGCCCGGCCTGGTCGGCCATGTCCGCGGTGAGGTAGTCGTTCAGGCTCGTGGCCTGCTGGGTGTAAGCGTCAGCGATGTTCGTCCAGGTCTGCGACCCGGCTATCACCGCGTCCGCGTCACCGGTGAGCTGCTCCAGCATCTCATCCAGTGGGGAGATGTGCTCAATGATCCAGCCGACGACGATGCTGACTCCGGCGGCGATCGGGTTGGTGACGGTGAAGAGCACGTCCCCGGCCAGACCCACACCGGCCAGGCTCCCCTGCACCCACGAACCTTCGCCGATGGCCTGGCTCAAATCGGAGATGTCCTCGCCAACACCGGTACCCGCCCAAAATGACGACTCCGACTCCTGCTGCGCGGCAACCAGCGGGTTAGCAACAGTCACGACAGACCTCCAGGGGGTGAGCTAATTACGAAAAACAGGTGATACGGCGGGTGTGTGGGGTGGGACGGGGTCAGACCGCCGGGTAGGTGTTGTTGGCGTCGGTGGCCGCCTGGGAGTCGGTCTCCTCGAAGTCGGTGGCCACGCTCCGCAGGGTCTGCGCGTCCTCGTCCAGCTGTCCGCTGAGCGTGGCGGTGCCCGAGTCGAAGGCCAGCTTGGCGATCGCGTAGGCCGGGGCGAACAGCGGCGTACATATCACCCCGAAGGGCAGGCCGCTCAGGGCGGCGTCCGAAGCCTGGTCGATGGTGTCCAGTCCGTCGCCTACCGAGGCGACGTGCCCGGCGTGGGTGCGCCACACCTCCGGGGAGATCTCCAGGTCAGCCATCACCAACCACCCCTGAAGCCACGCCCGTCATCGCCCTGCCGCAAGCTTCCTAACGAACCGGTCGGGTCGATCAGGCCCGCACCCCGCGGGGCGGTCCCAGGCCGCCGGCCCGACCCCGACTGCGACTGCGAAGCCCCCTCGTCCTCGCCGCCGGTGTAGGCCTGCCGGACTCGCTGTGCAACCGCCGAGTCCTCACCCCACACATCCGCGGCCATTTGGGCCGTCTTCTCGCCCGCACGCGCGGACGCCTTCTGGACCGCCCGCATGATCGCCGCGGCCAGATCGCCGGGCGTGAAGTCCATTGCCGGCTCGCGCAGCTTCAAATCGACCAGCCTGCCGGCCGCATCCACCGTCACGCTGATAGCCCGATCCCGGCTCACCTCGGTCTCGCGCAAAGACTCCACCTGCTTCGCCAGACGCTGGGAGGCCTCCGCACGCTCCTGCGCCTGACGCACCCAGCCATCAATATGCGCATGCGCCCGCGACGCGGCGTCATCGATCTCGTTGGCCACCGAAACTCCTCCTCATGCGTGTAACCGAAATGGAACATACCAAACCTGCAACGCCACTTACCAGGTGCACGCGTGGGTAGTTCTTCACTTGCGTGCCGCGGCTCGCGGTGCTCTACCTCCCGCCTTGGACGCCACCAGGGGCAATATCAGCGCGATGGTGCCCACTGCGCCGACGCTCGCCGCCAGCCGCCGCCGTCGAGCCGGCGCCGGGTCGGGGGACGGGGGCGTGGCCATGGCCACCGCCGGGGTTGCCCTTGTGGTACTCCCGCGCGGATTGGCGGGTCCGAGTGCCGTGCCATCGTTGACGAACTCGATGGCCGCGTAGGGCGCCACCAGCCCCCAACCGGTGTTGGCGTTGCGCTCCGCCGGGGAGGTGCGCAGGGCGGTGACGGTGAGTCGGTACGCCCAGTCCGCCGGAGACTCCGTCCCATGAGCCTCCGCCACCAGGGCCGCCGCGGCGCCCGCGTATCCGGTGGCCAGGGCCGTGGACGGAGCCTGCTGAGAGACCACGCAGTCGCCGTCGCCGAAGAATGCGGTCAGCACCGACTGCGCCGGGACGGCGAGGTCGACGTCGTCGCCGTGCAGCACGGCGTCGGAAACCGCGCCCGCGGAGTCCAGGGCGGTGACACCGAGGACACCCTCATAGGCGGCGGGATAACGGGTCGTCGAGTCCGCCTCGGCAGCTTCCGTGCCGGCGGTGCCGATGGCATCCGCAGTGGGCTGCGCGGAAGCATTGGCGGCGGATGACTCCTGCGGCTGGTCGCCGGTGGAGGCAACGACGAGCGCCCCGGCTGCGGTTGCATGCTCCACCGCCGCGGCCAGCTCTGCGGAGCCCTCGCTCAGCGCGCGCGGCACCACGATGATCGTGGCTCCGTTGTCCGCGGCCCAGACGATGCCCGACGCGGTCTGGTCGGCGCGTGGGCCCGTGCCGGCCTCAACGGCGGCCTCCGAGGTGTCCGTCAGCACCCGCACCGGCATGATCGCGGCGTCGTGTGCCAGCCCGGTCAGTCCTGACCCGGAGACGGCGCGCCCGCTGATCACCCCGGCGACGGCGGTGCCCAGGCCGTCCACGTCCGTGGTCGCCTCTCCGGTTCCGGTCAGGTCCACGCCGTCGACGAGCGCGTGGGTCAGGTGCGGGTTGGTTGCGTCCACACCGGAGTCGACGACGGCGACGACGACGCCCTGCCCGGTGGACACGGTCCACGCCTGCTCCGCACCGATCTGTGCGATCACCGACGGCGGGGTCTGCACGAGCGCCGTTTGTCCGCGTTCGCAGTCGGCGACCTCGGTCGCGGTGGTCGGGGTTGGGGCAGTGGTGGGCGTGGGGTCCGGCGTCGGCTCAACCGCTTCGGTGGCCTCTGGCGTGGGCTCCGGCTCCGTGGTCTCCTGGGCGACCGGCTCCTCTTCTGGTGCCTGCGGGGTGGGCTGCGGCTGCGGCTCCGCGGTTTTCTCGGTGCGGGGAATCGTGTTGCGGGCTACGAAGCCGTCGGTCTGAACCGTCGCGGGCGTCTCATCCGCGGACGCCATGCCGCCGGCCGGAAAACCAGCCGCTAAGCCGACTGCGACGATTGAGGACAGGGCGAGCACTGCGCCCAGGCGCCTGCGCCGGTGCGAGTGCCGCAGATCGGTGAACCTGCCGGAAGTGCCGGTGCGGATCATTCCTCGGTGACCCCCTCCCAGACCGCTTCTCGGGAGAGCTCAGTGCCTGTGGGGAACAGGGCCAGCCACGGTGAGGGGACCGTGGCGATCTGCTCCTCCGTGTACCCCAGCCGCTGCACCGTGTCGCTCGGGTCCCCGCCCAGGCCCCAAGCACGGCCCGCATCGGTGATCAGGAAGACCGGTCCCATGGTGCCGCCGGACACCGAACGCACCAGTGCCCCCGTGCCGCCGGCAACGCTCACTCCGCCCGTGGTGATTGCGTCGGCAGAGGCGAGAGCGGTCTGTGACGCATCGCCGGTGGAACTCGCGCCGAGCACGGCACATAGGGAGTCGTCTTCCGAAAGAGCGGTGTCCAGAGACTCGGGCCAGTCCGACGGTGCGCCACCGCTGGTGGATACACGCGTCAGATCGGAGACCCCGACCTCCTGGATCGGAGTGTCCGCTCCCTCGCCGAGTTGGTACATGGTCACCGCCACCTCACTGAGGCGGCTCAGGCTGCCGTCCTGCTGCACGACGTAGTACCGCTCGGCACCCGAAGCGTCGGTAACCGACAGCAGCATGCCCGCGACCGGGTCGGTTATCGCCGCGGACAGGCCGTTCACGGGGGTGCCCGCACCGGGGACGGAGAACGGTTCCAGCGTGCTGCCACGCGCGAATAGGTTGAGCCAGGTGGCGTCGACGGCGACGACGGGCTCCGATTCCAGCCCCAGCGCCAGCAGCGTGGTACTCAGCTGATCGGCAGGGATCTCGTGGCTGACGCCGTCGGCCACCAGATAGGTGGTCTCGCCGACCGACACCAGCGCATGCTGCACGCTGCTCAAGCCGGCGGGGGAGGAGCCCAGGTAGGTCATGGTGGTCCCGTCCGCCGTCGAGCAGGCCGACCATCCGTCCGCCACCAGCCGGTCGGCCTCGGGCAGGTGCTCCGGGGCGTCGTCGATCCCCACCTTGCTGCCGCGCTCAATGCCGTCGAGGACGGAGGCGTCAACGGAGACTTCCTGGAACGAACCGGTCTCGGACAGCAGCATGGCGCTGGCCAGGTTGGTGACCGGCCGCAATCTGCCGTTGATCGTCAGGTAGCGGGCACCCTCGCCGTTGACCACCACCAAGGTGTTGTTCTCCCATCCGTCCGGCAGGGAACTGATGAACAGTCCGGAGACCCAAGACACCAGCAGGATTACCAGTGACAAGGCGATACCACCGATTAGCGGACGTGTCACGCTGCGGGGCTCAAGCTCGCGGCCCCCGGGGGCACCGGCGACGAATACGGTGACGAGGCGACGGCGGTTGAACCGCTGCGCATCCAGGATGTCCTTATTGGAAGCCACCTACAACACCTCGCAGGCCAACGCCGCCAGCGGCAGGATGGTCAGCAGCACGATGATCTCGGCAGCGTCGGCGACGCGGGCCAACTGTGGCCGGTACGTCGGACCGAGCACATTCAACAGCAGCACAACAACCCCGACGGCACCAACGACAGCTGTCACCGGTGCCACCAGGTCGGTGCGGCTGACCGCAACCGTTACCACCACTGTCGCCAGGATTCCCATCCCGCCGACGATCCCCGCCACGACGTCGGCGCGCGAGCGCACCGCCCGGGTGCCCAGCAGCGAGGCGACGGCGATGGCGGTGGCCAGGGCGGTGCCGGCCCAGCCCTGGGACATGAGCGAGGGGACGCTTAGCAACACGATCAGCGAGCAGGCGATACGGGTGGATAGCACCAGGCCGCGAGAGTTCATCACTCGAGCCGTAAGGGACGGCGCGACCTCCATGTCCGGCTCCGGTCTGATCGAGTCGATGCGATCGGGCAGGCGTACGTCGATCGGCACGGAGGCAAGCGCCAGCCACGGCGCAAGCAGAGACAGGACCGCGGCGCAAGCGGACACGATCGCCAGCATGTGTGGTAGGGGCTGATGAGCGAGCTCGGTTCCGAACCCGACGCTGATCAACGCGACCCCGGCCACCACCGGTCCCGCGACGAGCGGACGGTCATTGCCGAGCAGCGGGATGCAGGCGAGCACAGTCATCGCCAGGGCTGCGCCGGCAAACGCCAGGCGCAGGCCACTGGGTGAGGCGACCACTTCCGAGTAGCCGGTGTAGGCCGCGACGGCGACCAGCGCTCCCGCGGTGAGCACCAGCGCCCAACCGTGCGTCCTGCCGAGCCGCTTGAGCGCGTATGCGGCCAACACCAGCACCAGAGCCGCCGTCGCCGCGGCCACGGGCGCGAACAGGCCCGGACCGTCCTGCCGCAGCAGCAGCCCTCCGGCGACCAAGAACATCACACAGGTGGAGACTACGGACATGGTGGTGGAGTCCGCGGGACGCCACGCGACCTCCTGCCGCTCAACCGCCGTCGCCACCGCTTCCACGAGGTCGTCATAGCGGGCGGCCTCATCCGGGTTGCGCACTTCCAGGGTGAGCACACTGCCGGCCGCCACCCGTTGCTCCTCCAAGGACCGCGAGTCCTCCAGGCCGATGCCGGCTGCCGTGACCAGCCGCATGCCGTAGACCGCCCCGTCGGGCTCCAATGCGTCCAAGCGTTGCGCGAGGGATGGCAGGACCTCTGCCAGGGGTAGGTTCGCAGGCAGCGACACGTCGGCCGGGATGCCGCGATATATCACAGTGGCGGGCACTGTCATCACGCCGTGTACGGTACTGCTCGACTGGCTCAAAGGCACTCTCCTGCGACGGGAACGACCTGCGGGCAAGTCGGAAGAGGTCGGCGCCGGTGACACGTCATCCGATGCCGCCGCGCGGGGAGGACGCGGCTCCCGCCTGCCACGGGGAGGACTGTGCCATCGTGGCACATCTGGGCCTCCGTGTCACGGCGGCGTTAATGCCGCCGTTCTGCCGGGATGGGTATTTCTACCCACCGCAGGTGGCGGTGTTTGAGTGCGAGATTGGTTAAAACCGTAGACAACGGAACGTGTGGAGGGGTTAGTCTTGGTCCGTTACCGAACCTCCTCCGGGATGTGTCGCGGTGGTTACCGCGGTCACAGCGGATGAGGGCGGAACGGCGCTCGCGGTCCTCTGCTCGGCGCCAGACTCTGCACCACACCTGAGAAAGGTCACAGACCATGAGTACTAACCTCGCAGCCGGGAGCGGCACCCTAGCCAATGCCGCAAACGTCGTCGCCACCCATCGCGGCCAGCAGGAGAGCATCCTGCGCAACGTGGAGAACGCCGTCCAGGAGCTCAGCCCCGGCTGGAAGGGGACTGGTGGGGCGGCCTTCACCGCGGCGACCAACCAGTGGCTGCAGGACGCCCGCAGCATCGTACGGGTACTCAGCAATTTCGAGTCCGGGCTGCGGAACACCGACGCCGCCTACCAGAACACCGAGGAGGAGACGGCGTCGAACGCCCAGAGCCTCGGGGCCAACTCGCAGGGCTACCACGGGATGATGGCCTGATCCCGCAGGCTTACAGCTAGCTCACACCACGCTTACGACTTAGGAGAGTAACTATGACCGACATGCTGGTGAACTACGGATCGATGTCCGCCGCGGCCGAGGCCCTGACTCAGGCGTCCTCGGCGATGAGCTCCGACCTGGAGGACATGGACGCGGAACTGCGCCCGACCCAGTCCGACTGGAGTGGTGAGGCGCAGGCCCAGTACACGGCTGCCAAGGCGCAGTGGAACCAGTCGCTCCAGGACATGAACGCGCTGCTCGCGCAGCTGGGCGCACACGTGACCTCGTCCTCGGAGAACTACAACGCTACCGACGTGCGGGGGCGGGCCAACTTCGGAGGCTGAGCCGACCTGCCGCCGTTTTCAGCGGGCTGGTTCGTCCAGAACCATTGGAGTTCTGGACGAACCAGCCCGTTCTTGGTTGTCGGGCTCTTCGTGTTTGTGGGCGTGGGGGGTTCGGAGCGGTAGGCCGCTGTGTGGTGGTCGTGTTTGGGCGCGAGAGGACGACGTCGGGATGGCGATGACCGTTGTTACGACCTCTGCGCGCGCCTGGCCCGCCGGCTCGCCTCAACGGTGACTTGCACCTGCTCGGCCAGCACCACGACGCCTCCCCGCCCCAGCGGTGTGCGGACGCCGGGTTCCAGAGGGACTCGCGTGCCATTCGCCCGCAATATCATGCTGCCGTTCGCAGACCCGAGATCCTCCGCCCAGGGCCCGCCGCCGGCCACACCGATGCGCAGGTGCGAACGGGAGACGGCCGTGGAGGCATCCAGCGCTAGGAGCTGAACGTCGTCGTCGGCCAGTCGCTGTGGATCGCGTCCGAGGATGCACTGCCCTTCAAGCGGTAGCCATCGGGTCGAATCAATGACGATGTGGTACAGCGGTGGAGACGTGGCGCCGGACGAGTTTGCGGTGCCAGTGGCTGAACTCGCAGTTGTAGGTAGCTGCGTGGTGGGAACCGGACCGGTGGCGGCGGGGTCGAGCGCCGGGCCGGGGGCGGATTCGCGTGGCGTCCCGGTGCCGCCGGGCGGGAAGGACTGTGGCAGCTGCGCAGGCGGAGGCGGAGCAGGACTCGCAGCGGGCTGCGGTCGCGGCGGGGTGGACTGCACATCAGGCGGTGGGGCGTCGGGCGAGTGCAGCGACGGTGAGGTAGCTGAGGCGTACGAGGCCGCCGTGGACGGAGCGCCCGGGACGATGGGCGGGGTCGGAGCCGGGCCGGACGCTTGTGATGGGCCGTATTCGGCCTGTCGACCATACGCCTGCCGACCATATGTCTGCGGCTGTTGGCCATATGTCTGCTGGCCATACGCAGGTGCAGGGATAGCGGGGTCTGCGGGCAGGGCGGGCTCGGCCGGCGCCGCTGCGGGCCCCGGTGCCGACGCAGGCATGGGCGCGAAAGACGTTACGGGTTCCGGCGCGGACTGTGCCTGCGGCGCGGGTTGTGTCGGCGGGGCGGTGTAGAGATTCGCTGCCTGCGCGGGCTGTGTCGGCGGGGTGGGTTGTGTCGGCGGCGCGGTGTAGAGATTGACCGTCTGCGCGGACGTTTGCCGACTGGCCCGCCTGGTCCTGGTGCTGGTTCGGGTGATCGAGTCGACCAGCGACTTCCGCCCCCCGGCACCGGTGCCCCCGCTCGTGGCGCTCGGGGTGCGGCGTTGGATCGGCAGCAGCGGCGTCAGCAGAACCCGGGCCAGAGCCGTAGCGATGCCCGGTGTCTTCCCCACCGAGGATGCCGCGGATGCGGACATGACGGCCAGGCCCGGGGTGCGTCCGAGCGTGGCCAACAGCAGCGCCATGACGACCACGATTTCTCCGGCGATGATCCACGCCAGCACCGTCCAGTCCAGCACCAGGTGCACCAGCACTGCGGGAACCAGCACCAGCAGGACGTCGACGAGCGCGACCGCGATGGACTCTGGGACGTTGAGCGGGCGGCCGGTGCTCGGATCAGGGCGCGATGGGGCCGCCTGCGATGGATTCCTCCGTGGCGACTCGACTTGGGGCGTTTGTGCCTGGCGGACTACCTCGAATTGACTCACAGTTGCCTCATCACTTCTATCAGTCCGGCTGCGACCACCGCGGTGGGGAGTATCAGGAAGGCAGAAAGCCGTTCGAACACGTCGCCTAGGCGTCCCCACCACGCCGATCGTCTGAGCAGGGTGAATGCGCCGACCAGGCTCAAGGCGCCCCCGATCGCCAGCACCGCGCCCGCCGCGACCCACGGTTGAACCGCTTGCGTCGCTGCCGCCACCAGCGCGCTGAGACAAATGGCGATGCATGCGAACATCCGCGGAATAATGCGGGCAGCGTGCGAGCGGGCGGTGCGCGGCCGAAGCGTGAGCAGTGCCAGCGCAAAGATGATCTCTGCCCGTGCCCCCCAGGCCTCGATTCCGTGGCCTACCGCTACTCCGGTGACAGCGGGTAAGCACGCTGCGACCAGAGCGCCCAAGGCGATCTCAAGTGCGACAGAGACGGCTTCGGCGTCGGCAACGGTGCGCCGGGTGCGGGCGCGGGTGACCTGAACCGGGGGAGCCGTCGTCGGAGCACGTACCGACTGCCCCGCAGCCCTCTGCCCGGTCATGTCCAGGAGCTGTCGATCCGGCACCGAGGCCAAGGCGGCCCCTGAAATCAGCAGACCGCCGAGCGCCGCCAGCGCGGCCGTCAACAGCGCCAGCGTTGTGGCCGAGATCCCCAGCGCAGCGCCGACCGTCACCACCGTCGCCGCAGCGGCCCAGGTCGCCGCGGCGACGGCGTCGCTTGGGCCCCTGTGGCGCAGCCACAGTGCCATGGCCGTAGCCGCTGCGCCCCAAAGCGCAACGAGGGTCGCCAGCAGCGCCCAGTCCGGGTTGGTGGGAGGAACTAGCAGGGCACTCATGCTCGCACCCAGCAACGGAAGTGACAAAGTGAACAGTGCCGCCGATGTAGGCGTACAGGATGCGCGTTGTGGCAGCCCGAGCGCCGCTAGCAGCGCGAGCAACATCACAGCGGCCGTCACGCGGACGGGTAGCGACAGCACAGATGTTCCGGTGAGGATCCCGGCAAATACGAAGGCGAGCATCAGCGCGGCTAGCAGAACCGCCGTCGCCTCCGCCAGCCAGAACGGGGGACGTACTGCCGCCCAGGACGCTGGACGCGGATGCGTCGTCGCCCGGCCGTTAGTGTCCACTGCATCGGTGATCACCAACACCGATCCCTCGGCCACGTCCTGTCCGATCAACCCACCGGTCTCGATCGGAAGGCCCGACGGCGTGGCGATGGCCGCCGGACGAGCGTCCGGAACAATGCGTTGGGATCCCAACAGTTCGTCGACGCTCGTGCCCGGTGCGGCCGCAACGTCAACCGCGCCGCCCTCGTGGACGAGGGTGACATGAATGGCCGTTGCGCTCATACGCCTCGCTGCTCCGAGTATGGGGTGGCCCGTTGGGCCGCCCGACGGAAGGTTACTAACGCGGTTACTCTAGGTGCAGATAGCATAACGACGCGACGGGGTGGGCCTTGTGGCAAGGCTCGCCCCGTGCCGCCGGCCCCAGACTCGGACGGAACTGCCTCGATGGCGGCCCTCCGCCAAATGGTGCCGGAACACGACCGGAAGGTGCCCGCCCACCCCATGAATGCCAACAACAATCAGTCCCCAGAGCCCGCCGGCGGGACTATCGAGGTCAAGGCCCCGCCCGACACCATCGCCCCGCAGGACGCCACCAGCGTCCTTGCCTCCGTCTTGCCGCTGACCGGCTCCATGGGCGTGATGGTGTTCATGGCGATCTCCAACAGCTCCAACACGCGGATGCTGCTCATGGGCGGAGGCATGGTGGTGGCGATGCTGTCGATGGTGGCCGCCAACATCTACCGGCAGATCCGCCAGCATCGGGGCAACGTCACCGACCAGCGCCGCGAGTATCTGGCATACCTGTCGGAAATGCGCGAGACGGTGCGCAACGCGGCCCGGCAGCAGCGCGCCGAGTCCATACGCAGCTTCCCCGACCCGGTCTCTCTGCCTTATTTCGCCCAGTACGGGCAGCGCGTCTGGGAACGCAGCGAAGCTGCCGATGATCCGCTGGCGGTGCGTTTGGGGCGGGGAACGGTGAAGTTGTCCGCCGAGCTCAAGGCCGAGAAGCTCGATGCGCTGGCCAAGCCGGACCCGGTGTGCCTCTCGGCAATGACTCGGTTCGTGTCTACCCACGGGGAGGTCGACGGGGTGCCATGGGTGGTTTCGCTGGGCAACCTCTCCCGCGTGGAGGTGGTGGGGGAGGGGAGCGTCACGCGCGCTCACACCCGGGCACTGCTCACCCACCTGCTTGCGATGACGCCTCCGAGCCTGTTACGCGTGGCGGTACTCGCCAGCGAGGAGAATCTTCCGGAATGGGACTGGATCAAATGGGCGCCGCACGCCTGGTCCGACTCGGTTAGGGACGCCGTCGGCCCGGCACGCCTGATCGCCACCGACCTCGACCAGCTCTTGGACAAGCTTCCCGAGGGGCTGGAACACCGGGGGGCCTTTTCCGCCGGTGCAGGCGAGGGGCCCACGCCCCACGTCATCATCGTCGTCGACGGCGGTCGGCTGCCCGATACCTCCCCGCTGGGCTCAGCCGCGGGAGTACGCGGCGTCACCATTGTTGATCTGCCCGCCGAGTGGGGACTGCTGACCTCCCCGACGACGCTGCGTCTCCTGCTCTACCCGCCCCAGCCGGGCGGCGCGGGCGACGCCGACGGGTCGGTCACCGTGCCCATGGAGATTGCCGTCGTCGGCCAGGACCCCGTTCCACTGGCGGCGGACATGCTTGACCCGACCGCGGCTGAAGCGGTGACTCGGCGTCTGGCGGCCAGGTTCACCGAGGTTGGGGAGGACGCTGCCGCCGTCCCCGTGGGCATCTCTGACCCCAAGCGCTCCGCGGACCTGTTGGACCTGCTGGGCCTGGGAGACGTGCGGGACATTGATCCGGAGCGGTGCTGGACGCCGCGTCTGGGCGACGACAGGCTGCGGGTTCCCTTCGGCGTCACGCCCGAGGGCACTCCCGTGGTGTTGGACATCAAGGAGTCGGCGCAGGGAGGCATGGGCCCCCACGGGCTGCTGGTGGGGGCAACCGGATCCGGTAAGTCAGAAGTCTTGCGCACCCTTGTCCTGGCGCTCGCGCTGACGCACTCGCCCGACCAGCTCAACTTCGTGCTGGTGGACTTCAAGGGCGGTGCCACCTTCGCAGGCATGTCCGAACTGCCACACGTGTCCGCCATGATCTCCAACCTCGAGAACGAGCTCGGTTTGGTCGACCGCATGGAGGAAGCGCTGCGCGGGGAGATGAACCGCCGCCAGGAGATCCTGCTCAAGACGGGCAACTACGCCAATGTCTCCGACTACGAGGCCGCTCGCCGCGCGGGCAAGCACAATGGCGAGCCACTGCCCGCACTGTTCGTCATTCTTGACGAGTTCTCCGAGCTGCTCGCCGCCAAGCCCGACTTCATCGAGGTATTCGTCGCCATCGGCCGTCTGGGCCGTTCCATGCAGATCCACCTGCTGCTGTCCTCACAGCGCCTGGAGGAGGGGCGCCTGCACGGCCTGGAGTCCCACCTGTCCTACCGAATCGGACTGCGCACCTTCTCTGCCTCGGAATCGCGCACCGTCCTGGGCGTCACCGACGCATACGACCTGCCGCCCTACCCGGGAGTCGGCTACCTCAAGAGCGACACCCGCACCATGACCCGGTTCCGGGCCGCCTATGTGGCAGGGCCGCCGCCGGAGCGCGCCGCGGCCACCGGACGCGCCTCGGAGCGGCCGGAGCTCCCGGCCGCGAGCAGCCCGGGGCGCGGTGACACCGGTCCGCTGGTGCTGCCCTTCACCGCCCAGGAGATCCCGCTGCCGCCACAGGCACAGCAAGCAGAGCCCGAGCCGACGTCGGAGCAGCAGGTGCCGGAGACGTCCGCAAAGGACGCCACCTACGCCGACATGTCCACCATGGACATCGCCGTGGCGCGCATGACCGGTCACGGCAACCCGGCGCATCGGATCTGGCTGCCGCCGCTGGACGTCCCCGAGACCTTCGACTCGTTGATCGACGACCTGGCGGTCGACCCCGAGCTCGGACTGATCTCCCCATCATGGCGAGCTCGTGGCGACCTAGTGGTACCGCTGGGTATCACCGACGTGCCGCTGGAGCAGCGGCGCGACCAGTACAGCGTGGACTTGTCCGGGGCGGGCGGCCACGTGGGCGTCGTCGGCGGTCCGCTCTCCGGCAAATCCACCGCTCTACGATCGTTGCTCATGGGCCTGGCGCTGACCCATACACCCACCGAGGTCCAGTTCTATGTGATCGATCTGGGCGGCGGGACCTTCTCCACGATGCTCGACCTGCCGCATCTGGCCGGCGTGGGCACGCGTGACGACCCCGACATCATCGCCCGCATCGTGGCGGAGATCGAAGCGATGCTGGTTGACCGTGAACGCTACTTCAAGGCCAATCGGATCGACTCGATCCAAACCTATCGACGCCGGCGCGCCGCCGGTCAGGCCGACGACGGCTACGGTGACGTCTTCCTCATCATCGATGGCTGGTCCGTGCTCAAGACGGACTTCGAGAACATCACGGAGCGCGTGCAGGCGATCATGACGCGGGCGCTCGCCTTCGGCGTGCACCTGGTCATTTCCGCGGGCAGGTGGATGGAGATGCGTGCCGCGATCAAGGACGCCCTCGGTACCCGGATCGAACTGCGTCTGGGTGAGCCCTCCGATTCCGAGATCAGTCGCCCCGCCGCCAAGGCGGTGCCGACTGGCCGGCCTGGACGGGGGCTGGACCCCGCCGGGCGGCACATGCTGCTTACGCTCCCGCGAGTGGACGGCGAGCACGATCCCGCCACGCTCTCCGAAGGCGTCGGCCACGCGTGCCGCACCATCGCCGATGCTTATCAAGGACCGGCCGGACCGAAGCTGCGGCTGCTGCCGACCCGCATCGACCTTGCCGAGCTCCAGGCCCTGGTGCCCGCCGAGGATGGCCCCGTCATCGGGATCAACGAGGCCCGCCTGGAGCCCGTCACCCTCGACATGCGGCAGGAGCCCCACCTGATCGTGCTGGGCGATGCGAAGAAGGGCAAGTCATCCTTCCTGCGTGCCCTGATGGCCGAGCTGACCCGCGATCGCACCCCGAATGACCTGCGCATCCTTCCGGTCGACCCGCGTCGCTCCCTGCTCGGCGACATCCCCGAGGAGTTCATGCTCACGTATGTGACCCTGCGCGATCAGGCGGCCAAGGAGATGACGGATCTGGCGGAGTTTCTCAAGCAGCGCCTGCCCGGTCCGGAGGTGACGCCGGAGCAGTTGCGTACCCGCAGTTGGTGGAACGGCCCCGAGGTATACATCCTCGTGGACGACTACGACCTGATGACCACCGGCCAGATGAATCCACTGCTGCCGCTCCAGGCCCTGCTGCCCCAGGGGCAGGACATTGGCCTGCACCTGGTGTTGACTCGGCGCACGGGCGGGGCCAGCCGCGCCCTGTTCGAGCCCTTGGTGCAGACGCTTAACGACCTTTCCACCCCCGGGATCATGTTGCCCGGCAACCCTGACGAGGGGCCGCTACTCGGGCGTCAGCGTCCCAAGCCGGGGCCGGCCGGGCGTGCCAGCCTGATCACCCGCGACTCGGTCCAGTCCGTCCAGCTGGCCTGGTCCCCGCCGACGGCGTGAGCCGCCAACCCCCCGGCCTAGCGCCTTGTGACGCATCGCCGGGACGCTGCCAGAGGCGGTCGTGCCCGCCAGCCCCGGCTCGCGCCTCGTGGCGACACGCCTCCCGGCTTGGGCATGCCGGCGGGTGTCTTGGGCGGGGCGCTGACCGGGGCGGGACCGCGGCGCCGGTACAGTCGACCCCATGGCGCAGAGACGGAACTCGGGAGACGGCTCCCACGGCGGCGGGCGCGGTCGCAGCACGGGGGGCCGGGCGTCGTCTGCGCGTTCTGGCGGTTCCCGCTCCGCCTCCGCCCGCGGTGGCACCTCTCGCTCCGGCGCTTCGGATAGCGGCGGCGCATCCCGCTCGACGTCGTCGGCGCGCCCCCGCGTTTCCTCCGCATCCCGCTCACGGCAGGCGCCCCGCGGCCATGCCCGCGCGCAGCGCACCGTCACCACCCAGGATGGCCGCCCGGGACGGCGGCCCGCCCGCACCGCCCGTACCGGCCGCGGCCAGACCGCTCGTTCGGCGGCGCGCTCCGGCGTCGCTCAGTCGGCCGACCGGGGAGGCGCTCGTGGCGGCGCCAACCGCTCTGCGACGCGACCGGGTGCCGGTAATCGACGTGGGCAGACCCGGGGGCGCGGGGCCACCGCCAGCCGCAGACAGGCCAGGACCCGGCGGCCGCGCTACTGGCTGCGCCGACTCGTGGTGCTGCTGCTCGCCGTGGCTCTGCTGGCGGGGATTTCTGCCGGTGTCTTGTCGGCAGCCGTCTGGGCGCGCAACACCATCCGTGCCCAAGACGACCAGGCCGCCGCGCACACCGCCACCACCTACGCCAACCCGGTGGAGTGCACCGCAGCGGACCTGGATGTCACCTTCACCTCACCCGACACGGTATCCACCGGCGCGGGCTTGAAGCTGAACCTGACCGTGAACAACACCGGCTCCGAGGCCTGCCTGATCGACGTCGGCTCGCAGTCGCTCGGCGCCGTCATCACCTCCGGCGAGCAGACGATTTGGACCTCCACCGCCTGCCCGGCCAACCCGGCCAGCCGGCGCCTGCTGGTCGCGGCCGGCACCGCTGCGTCCGCCACCATCACCTGGGACGGCAACGTGGCCTCGTCGGAATGCACACCTGCTGACACGGCGTCGACCACGGCAGCTGCCCCCGCCGCCGAGGATGCCGCGGCGACGCCCACCGACGCGGAGCCTACGAAGGATGGTGAGGCCGCGCAGGAGGACGAAGGAACTGAAACAGCCTCCTCCGAGGAGACGGCCCAGGCCGCCTCCGGAAATGCGGCCACCGCCGGGACCTATCGGGTACGCATCCAACTGGACGGAACGGACCTCACCGAGGACCGCGTCTTCGTGATCGAGTAGGGGAGCGGCGTCGTTCTCTGCGTCGGCACCTACGCCGCACATCGACTTCTGTCCGATATCCGGTGGTGCGGTGTGTGAGGGTGGTTTCTCGGGCGGGGGTCTTGCTGATGTCCGTGCCGTGGCTGACGGTGGTGTTTTGGTGTCGGTGGGGTTACGGTTTGGTTTTGTGAACTGTGGTGTCGTCTCGGGCGAGCGGCGCGCCAACCACCTGGCGAGTGAGGGGTAAGTGTGGGTTTGAGCCTGGATGCGGTTGCGGGCGCCGTGGTCGGCGAGATCCCGGGCTCTCCCGGTGGGGTGCTGGCGGTGGCGGACTCCTGGAGGACCGGGGCCCGGGTGCTGGATGAGGCCGCCAGTGGGGTGGTGTCCTCACGCCTGGCGGTCCCGTCCTGGCAGGGGGCGAGCGCGGAGGCGTTCCGCTCCTCCTCCCGGCGCCTGGAGACGGACCTGGATGCCTCGATCACCAGTCTGCTGGACGGGGCCAGCCGTTTGGAGGCTTACGCCCAGGTGCTGGCTGAGGCGAAGGAGGCGTTGGAGCGGCTGCGCGCCCTGGTCGGTGCGGCGCTGTTGGAGGCCGTGGACGCTGGGGCGCCGGCGGTGCTGGTGGCGGGGGTGCGGTATGCGGCCGCGGGTGCGGCCGTGGGTATCCGTGCCCGGGTGAGTATCGCGGCCATGCAAACTGCCGCGGCCCTGAATGCCGTTGGTGTAGGTGCTAGCTCGCGAGTTGGTTCGGGGGCTGCTGGTGTGGGCGCGCATGGGGGCGGCGGTGTCGGTGCGGGTAAGGGCAAGGACGATGACGGCACTGGGAGCAAGACCAAGTTCAGTGATGAGGACATAAGGCGGTTGCGGCAGCAGGCGGACGGCTCCTCGGACTGGGACCCAGTGGACCAGTACAAGATCGGCGACTGTTACTTTCTGGCGACTTTGGACGCGTATTCGCAGTCGGAGGAGGGGGAGCAGTTTCTGCGGGATCATGTGCGGTGGAGTGAGGAGGATCAGGCGTTCATCGTCACCCTGTACAACTTCTTCGGCTTTCCGGAGGAGATCAAGGTCACCGACTACTACACCGACGGTAACCAGGGTGATGATCTGGGTGGTGGGCGGCGGGGGCCGAACCTGATGAGCGTGTACGAGCGCGCCTACGGCCAATACCTGGGCGACCACAACCTCCCGAACGGGAGGCCAGCTGATGCGATGCGGGCGATCTCCGGGCAGTACGGCCCGCCAGTAGTTGACACCAGAGGCACCTCGGGGTTCCTGGGGGCGGTGCGTGAAGATCATGAGTACACCGATGAGGAGTGGTCTCAGATCGAACAGGCGGTGAAGGATGGTAGGCCGGTCGTTGCAACTACGGCAGGAGGTGACTTCGGTGACGGCAACACGGCCTCGGATGCGACCGCCAACACCGACGCCCGCGCCGCCGACAGGCAGCACCCGGACGCCGCGATCGACACCCACGACAGGTCTGGCGACTACCAGATCGCCGAAGGCCACGCCTACACGGTGATCGCGATCGACGATAAGTACGTGACCCTGCGCAACCCCTGGGCACACAACAACCTGGCGAACGGCTCCGACGCCGGAGACGACGGCATTATCCGCATCACCAGCGAGGACTACGAGAAATACTTCGCCCGCACCGACATCGGTGGAGAAATACCATAACCAGAATCATGTCGCGAGAGCGTTCACCTAATTACCTCTACCCCGGGGTCGAGGACGATGTACACCTTGTAGGTCCAGCCCCCTGTCCGGTAGTCGGGGATCAGCGGTTTTGGGTTAACGGCGAACAAGGTGACTGTGCCCAGTCCGTCGATGTGGGTGGTTTCTCCTAGTCGTAGTTCAATGGGTTCTTGGACGCCGTCATTGTGACGCCATAGCAGCGTGCCGATCCATTCATGTCCCTCCGAGCGCAACGGCCCCACTTGCAACCCGCCTGCTGCGGTCTCTACCGGTTCGATACTCGTATGAATCCGTGCGTAGGTTCCGTCCTTGGCGGCAAGCTCATCGGGCAACGGCACCTCCCGTACTGGCGGTCTGGTCCACCACAGCCAACCGCCCGCGACTCCCACCACAACCACCACGACCACAAGGGAACCCCGCAGGAGATTCCGCATGAGGCGTCGGCGCGGCGAGACTAACGAGATGTCTCCACCTGATGGACTCACAGCACCGTACCCGACGGATTCTGCTTTCGTGTCCGCTCCAGCTGAGGCCACCTCGGAACGAGCACCGGACCCCCCGCCGTCGGCGATTGCTGATGCCACTGCCAACACCCTCCTTGTCCATCACGGGTAACCAGATGGTGACAATCCTACGCTGACTTACGTACGGGTAACAGGTCCTGATCCATGTAGTTCCGCAGCGACATCGGCGAAGAAATACCATGAGCAGAGTCGTATATGCGCGAACTATCACCACATTATCTCTACCCCGGGGTCGAGAGTGACATTAACAGCGTAAGTCCAGGCTCCGTCCCGGTAGTCTGGGAGCAATGGTTCGGGGTGGACCCGCAGTAGCGTCACGGTTCCCAGGCCGTCGATGTGCACGCTTTCCCCCAGGCGCAGTTCGAATATCTCCACGACCCCGTCACTGCGGTCCCACTCCAAAGACCCGATCCACTCATGGTTCTCCGAGCGCAGGGGTCCTTCTCTCAACATGCCCGCTTCGGTACTTGCTGGCCAAACGCTCGTGCCGATATACCAGACATGCCCGGCCTCAACACCGTCGGGCAGCGGCACCTCCCGTACCGGTGGCCTGGTCCACCACAGCCAACCCCCGAAGCCTGCCGTGGCCAGCAGTGCGACCAGGAGGCAGCCGGTAAGGACGCGCCGTACGCGTCGTCGCCTCGGCGGAGCCACTGAGGCGACGTACTCCTCGTCAGCCGCTGATTTCACGCCGCACTTCTTCCCCTGGAGTCGTCGATATTCTCGCGCCGTGGTCTAGCCGGTCAGGCCGTGGTAGGTGACGGTCTTAGCCCTGGCTCCGGCGACGGCACCGCCCGCAGCCGAGCCACCAAGATTGCGCAGCCCACTGGCCGATGCTGCGAGCCGATGCGCGCCGTCGGCAGCCTCGTCGTCGGTGCTCGCATACCCCTGCTGCGCGGCCAGCAACCCGTCTGCGTCCGCATTCGCCCGCGCCGCCGTACGCTCTGCCTGCTGCTCGTGGTGAGCAGCAAACCGGGCTGCAGCCGATGCGAGCACGGCAGAACCGAATAAGCCCTCACCGCCTGAGTCCAAATGGAACTGGGACAACGCATGGCGGCTGTCATCCAGGCGCGCTCGAGCGGCGGCGAGCTCCTCCGGCACAACCCGCAGTACCACTTCAACACCTTCCCTGGATGCCCACCCGAACCGTTGACAAGTGTGCCGCACAGCGCGAACAAACCGTTTTCAAACGGTCTCAGCTTAGCATCGGCGGCCCTGTCCCGCGCTCACAGCACCGCCCTCACGCGTACCGGTCGGCGATGGACACCTCCGCCAGGCGCGACAGACCGTCGCGCAGGGTACGTGCCTGGCGCGCGCCGACGCCGTCGACGGCCTCCAGCTCCTCCACCGTCGCCGCGAGCACCGCCTGCAAGGAGCCCCAGTTATCCACCACCGCGCGCGCCGTCACCAGTGGCAGCCGCGGGATCTTGGACAGGATCCGCAGCCCACGCGGTGAGACCGACGCGTCCAGGTCTTGGCCGTCGGCGCCGCCGAGGCCCATTGCGCGGGCAACCATGGCCAGGTCCAGCAGGGCGGGGGAGCCCACCCACTTCAGGCGTGCGTCCACCGTGGCGGTGTCCAGTCCCTGCGGGAGGTAGTCGGTCAGCAGGAAGTCGCGCTCGGCCATGAGCCCGCGGGTCAGCTCCTCCACCTGCAGGGCGAGCAGCCGCCCATCGGTGCCCAGCTCGACCATGTAGCCGTCGATGTCGGAGGCGATGCGACTGACCATCTCCAACAGCTGCAGCACGGCGGTGACGTCGCGTACCGTCACCAGGTCCTCGATCTCCAGGGCATCCAGGCCGCCGGAGATCTTGTCCAGGCGCGCCTTGTAGCGCTCCAGCGTGGCCAGCGCCTGGTTGGCGCGCGCCAGAATCGCCTCGCTCGGCTCGATCACGTGCCGACGCCCGTCCACGTACAGGGAGATGATCCGCATGGACTGGCTCACCGAGATCACCGGGTGCCCGGTCTGCCGCGCCACGCGCTCGGCGGTGCGGTGACGCATGCCGGCCTCGGCGGTCTCGATGGAGGCGTTGGGCAACAGCTGCACGTTGGCGCGCCGGATGCGGTTGTTGGCCCGGTCCACGATCACGGCCCCGTCCATTTTGGCCAGCTCCCGCAGTCGCGCCGCGGTCAACTCGACGTCGAGCCGAAAGCCGCCCGAGGAGATCGCCTCCACCGTCTCGTCGAAGCCGAGCACGATGATCGCCCCGGTGCGCCCGCGCAGAATGCGCTCCAGACCGTCGCGCAGAACGGTGCCGGGGGCGACGAGTGCGAGGGTCTCGCGCAGCAGGTTGACGGGGTTTTCGGTCATGGGTCTCTCCTGGGGGTGGTCCGAGCGCGCCGACTGGCGCGGGCCTCGGACCGATGCCGCATCATGCTAACCGCCCGGGGCGGCCGACCGCCGTGAAACAGATCGCGCCTTACCCGCCCGCCCGCGTTTGGCGGGTGGTCTGTACGCACCGGAGCGGCCGGGGATCAGCCGCGGGGCAGGGCTGCGCCGATGGCTTCGCTCAGGTGCGCAACCGGCAGCACGCGCATGCCGTCGACGCCGCGCAACTCCTTAGAGCCGGCCAACGGCACGATGGCCCGGTCGAAGCCGAGACGCGCCGCCTCCGCCAGACGCCGCTGCACACCCACCGTCGCCCGCACCTCCCCGGTCAGGCCCACCTCCCCGAAGGCCACCAGGCCGGGGGGAGTGGGCAGGTTCTGCGCGGCGGAGACGACGGCGATCGCCACCGCCAGGTCCGTGGCCGGCTCCACCGCCCGCGCCCCGCCCACGGTGGATACGTACACGTCGGTGGTGGAGGTGTCCACTCGCAGCCGGGCCGCCAGCACCGCCAGCGCCATCGCCACCCGGGAGTGGTCCACCCCGGAGGTGGTGCGCCGCGGTGAGCCGGCGGCGGTCCCGGCCACCAGCGCCTGAATCTCCACCGGCATGGGGCGGCGCCCCTCCAGCGTCACGGTGGCGCACGTGCCCGGCACCTCGCTGCGCGCCGCCGAAAGGAACAGACCCGAGGGGTCGGCCAGACCGACAATGCCGCGCTCGCCCAGGTCGAAACAGCCGACCTCATCGGTGGGGCCATAGCGGTTCTTCACCGCCCGCAGCAGCCGCAGCCGCGCATGCCGGTCTCCCTCGAACTGGCAGACGACGTCCACCAGGTGTTCCAGTACGCGCGGCCCCGCAATACCGCCGTCCTTGGTCACGTGTCCTACCAGCAGCACCGGGATGGCCCGCTCCTTGGCCACCTGGATGAGGGCGCTCGCCACCGCCCGCACCTGGGTGATGCCACCTGCGCCACCCTCGACCTGCGCGGAGGCGATGGTCTGGATCGAGTCCACAATCAGCAGGGACGGGGAGACGTCCTGCACGTGCCCGAGGAGCGCGCCCAGCTCGGTCTCGGCGGCGAGCAGCAGCGCCGGGTCGATGGCGTCGATGCGCTCGGCGCGCAGCCGCACCTGGCTGGCCGACTCCTCCCCGGTCACATACAGCACCGGCCCCTGTCCGCGCTCACGGGAGGCCGCGGCCGCCTTCGCGGCGACATCCAGCAGCAGCGTGGACTTGCCGACGCCTGGCTCTCCTGCCAGCAGCAACACTGCCCCAGGCACGACGCCGCCGCCCAGAACCCGGTCCAACTCGCCCACCCCGGTGGGGCGGGCGCGGGCCTCCTCCGCGCTGACTTCCGCGATGGGGCGCGCGGCGACGGCGGGGCGAATCGGCGCCGCCGACATGGGGACGCGTCCGGGAGAACCGATTCCGCCCGGGGCCGACTCTACGAACTCCTCCAACGTGCCCCAGGCGCGGCACTCGCGACACTGACCGAGCCACTTGGGGCTGGACCAGCCGCACTCGGTGCACACGTAGGCGGTGTGTGCCTTCGCTGTCTTCGTGGTGGCCATGGCGGCAGGCTACCGGGAGCCCCCGACATGAATTCGGGCGGCTTCAGGACGCCGTCGGTCCGTACCCGCCGACGCCGTATCCGTGCGCGGAGGGCTGTGTCTGCGTGGACGCTGTGGGTTGAGCGGGCGGCATGGGCTGGCCGGGTGCCAGCACCTGGTTGTAGCTCGGGACCTGGCCGTAGGCCGGCACGGGTCCGTGCCCCTGGGCCTGCCCGTAACCCGAGGCCGGATCGTTCCCGGCGGCGAGCGGGATGCCGGTGAGGGGATCGCGCCCGAGCCGTTCGGCGAGCAGCTGGCGGTCCTTTGGGCGCACCAGGTGCGGAGAGTTGGCGAGAATCTTCTCGTCTATTGCGCGCGCAGCACCGATGGTGAAGAACATCAGAGCGATCGCCAGGGCGCGAAGACCGAATTTGAATCCTAGGTATCCGACGAGCACGCCGAGGATGACGTAGATGCCCACGACGCCAATCACGATCGCCGCCGCGATCAGGGCCCAGTAGTACTTGGAATGGGGAACGGATTCATTGCGCTGCGTGATGGCCATGAGGACACTCCTGTAGTTGATGGTGTCGTTACCGCTCCAGTATTGGTCTCGATCTTGTCACGCGGCAATGGCGTCGACTGGGGACTACTACCCGTCTGCGTGGGTCCGTGTTACCTACGCCGTGGGGGCGCCGTAGCCGTAGGAGCCATACGCCTCCGGCTGTCCCTGGGGCGTGGACTGCCCATATCCCTGACCCTGACGCCCCTGGTCCACGTACCCCTGGGAGCTCGGCTGTGCCGACGTGGTCTGGGCGTATCCGTAACCCGGCGTGGTGGGCTGTGAACCCGCCGGCATCTGACCGTATCCCTGCAAGGTCTGGGTGGCCTGAACCTGCCCGTAGCCGTACTGGGGCGTCCTGCCCGCCTGGCCCAGTGGCTGCGGGCCGGGACCATACGCTGCTGTGCCGGGGATGCCGTTGCCCTGTGTTGGGGCGTAGCCGCCGACGTTGAGGGGCGCCCCGGTGATGGGGTCGTGTCCAAGCTTCTGGGCCAGCAGGTACCGGTCCTGGTTCCGCACCAGCCGTGGGGCCTTCGCCAGGATGGCGTCGTCGATGACGCCTGCAATGGCGATGAAGAGCAATAGCGGGAAGATCAGCAGGATCACGGGAATGCGCACCGATCCCTCGACGTGGCTGGAGATCCACACGTAGATCCCGATCACGCCTGGTATGCCCAGGATGACCGCCAAGGTGATGAGCAGCCAGTGGAACTTGGAGTGGGGCGTGGGCTCGTTCTTATCGCTTTTCTTGGCCATGAGGCAGCTCCTGGGTCGGGGTAAGGGCTCGTCCAGTATTTCGCTGCGGTGTCAGACGGGACAAGGGGTGGGGGCACGCGGGAAGTGTGTGATTCGTTATCAGGCTCTTACAGTTTGAGGATGTGGTGGGCGGCGTCGGTCGCAGCCCACGCTGCATGCCGGCGCTCCAGAGTCGGTCCGCACGCAAGAGCCGCCCGAGCAGACCTGGCTGAATCCCGTTTTCCCTTGGAAATAAGCGGAAATCACTTCTCCGGCAGAGTCCGGTGACACTGCTCCAGTGTGCAACGAGCCATTCGCTGCACACAGGAGCAGTGTCATGACACTCGGTCTGCAAGCCAAATCCGCACTATCATGCGGATCCCGCCCTGGCGTTTACTTCTCGAGTGTGCAGACCCACGACGGGAGCTCGAACAACGCCGTTCAACCGGCCGCTGCCACTATCCGGGCGTGCGGACATGTGGAGATTGCTTGGTCGCCGTGAGCCGCGAGCAACCTTGCCGCACGGCCTCCTCGCATAGGAAAATGCCCTCGACCGAGGCCCGGGCGCCCGGCGCCGGGGCCGTGACCGAAGGGAAGAACGTCTTTGGCCGATTCCGCCGATTCTGCCGGTTCTACCGACCTCGCCCGCGGCACCGAGCGGCGTCGCGCCAGTTCCGCCGCCCGCACCGGTGCCTGCCGCCTGAGCCGCCGCACCCTCCTGGCAGGTGCCGCCGCCGCGGGTGCCGCCGTACTGCTGGCGGCCTGCGCCTCCGGCGGCAGCAGCACGGCGGGGCCATCCGCCGCCGCGGGCAACGCCTCACAGGGAGCCACCGAATCCTTCCCCATTACCATTGCCCACACCTATGGCTCCACCACGATTGCGGCCGAGCCGACTCGCATCGTGGCCATCTCCACCGTCGACGCCGATGTGGTCATCTCCCTAGGCGTGGTCCCCCTGGGTATGCCCGCCGTCACTGCGGACGCCGACGGCGAGGAGGCCTACCCCTGGACCGCCGCAGGACTCGAAGCGCTGGGCGCCGGCTGGGACACCGTCGCCGCGCCCACCCTGTACGCCGCGGCGGAAGATGTCGACGTTGACGCGGTCGCTGCGCTTGAACCCGACCTGATCCTCGGTGTGCACTCGGGCATGAGTGAGGACGAATACGCGCGCCTGTCCGCCGTCGCTCCGACCCTGGCCTACCCGGCCGATGCCTCCGCCTACGAGGCCTCCTGGGAGGCGGTGACCGTCGCCGTCGGCAGGGCGCTGGGGCGCTCCGCCGCCGCCGAGGCCCTGGTCAATACCACCACCGATGTGCTGACCACCGCTCGTACCTTGAATCCGGATCTGTCCGGTGCCACCTACGCGGCGGTCGCGCTAGATGCGAGCGGCCCCTCCATCACCGTGTACACCGAGGTCGATACGCGCTCGCAGGTGCTGCGCCAACTGGGCCTGACCCTCGCGCCTGCAGCCCAGGCGGCGGAGGGGGCCGCGGGAGCGGTCGCCGCGAACTATCCGCTCAGCGAGGCCGAGGAGTTGGAAGCCGACCTGTTGTGGGCTCAGGTGGGCGGCGACGGCGCCGTGGACGCCGTCAAGGCGGACCCCCAGTTGGCGAAGATTCCGGCCGTCGCCAACGGCACGGCCCTGTTCGTCGCCGACGAGGTCGCCGCCATGAGCCTGGCGGCGGCCTCCCCGCTGTCACTGCCGTGGTGCTGCGAGAACCACGTGCCCGACATCGTCGCCGCCGTCGAGGCGAGCCGGGGCGCCGCAACGGCGTCGCCGAGTGCCACTGCGAGTGCCGGCGCTTCGGCCTCGGCGTCGTGAACCGGCACGCCGCCACATCAACCGACCTCGGGATGTAACTTCCACCGACCTCGGCGGTTGCTTCGAGCGGCCTCGGGGCGAGATAGGGCTTGCCGTTCGCCTCCACGGCGACATAGGTTAGCCATACATAGGTGAACCTGACCTAAGTTCAGTGGGTTGGCGGAAGCCTGTGCCTCTCGCGTGGACCGTGCCGCGCGAGCCCTACCATCCTGAAGGAAGACATGTCTCGCAAACTCCCTGCGCTCCTGGCGCTGTCGGCGACCGTGAGCCTCGCCCTCGCCGGCTGCTCCGGCAGTACCGATTCCGCGTCCACCTCCGCGGCCTCAGACGCCGCCTCTACCTCCGTGTCCCAGGCATCCTCGGTCACCATCGAGGACAATCACGGCAGCGTCGAGGTGTCCTTGCCCGTCCAGCGGGCGGCCTCCACCGACAACCGCACCTTCGAGGTCCTCGCCGACTGGGATGTGCCGCTGGTCGCCGTGCCCAAGGGGATCATGCCCTCCACCGTGACCGCATACGACGGCGACGACGTCGCCGACATCGGCAACCACCGTGAGCCCGACCTGGAGGCCCTGGCTGCGGCCGACCCCGATCTGGTGATCGTCGGCCAGCGCTTCTCCGACCAGTATGACTCGATCGCCGAACTGACCCCCGATGCCGCCCTACTCGACCTCGAGCCCCGCGACGGTGAGCCCTTAGACGCCGAACTCGAGCGCCAGGTAACCGACCTGGGGCAGGTGTTCGGCAAGGAGGCCGAGGCCGATCAGCTCATCGCCGACTTCGAGGACGCCCTGGAGCGCGCCAAGAACGCCTACGACGGCTCCTCCACGGTCATGGCCGTGATCGTCTCCGGCGGAGAGATCGGCTACTCCGGGCCCACCACCGGACGCACCTGGGGGCCGCTGTTCGACCTGCTTGAGCTGGAGCCCGCCCTCGAGGTAGAGGGCTCCACCGATGACCACCAGGGCGACGACGTCTCCGTGGAGCAGATCGCCGAGTCCAACCCGGACTGGATCTTCGTAATGGACCGCGACGCCGCCATCACCGCGGACGACCCGAATTACACGCCCGCCGCGGATGTGATCGCGGGCAACGCCGCGCTGCAGAATGTCACGGCGGTGACCTCCGGGCAGATCGTCTACGCCCCGGATGACACCTACACCAACGAGTCGATCATCACCTACACCGAGATCCTCAACTCGATTGCCGATGCCTTCGAAGGGGCACAGAACTGAGCACCCGGCAGCTCTCAAGGTCGGGCGCGCCGCCCAGTGACGCGACCGATACCGCCGCCCGCACCCGCGAGCCCCTGGTCAGCCGGGGGCTCGCGGTCGGGCTGCTGGCGGTACTGGCCCTGCTGGGCCTAAGCCTGGCTACCGGCCAGTACTCCATCCTGTCCCACGCGGACGGCTGGGAGATGTTCCGCAACGTCCGCGTCCCCCGCACGCTCGCGCTGGTTTTGGCCGGGGCCGCCATGAGCATGTCCGGCCTGGTCATGCAGCTGATCACCCAGAACCGATTCGTGGAGCCGACCACCACCGGCACCACCGAATGGGCCGGCCTGGGCCTGTTGACGGTGATGGTGGTCTTCCCGCGCGCCAGCGTGTTGGGGCGAATGGCCGGCGCCGTCACCGCCTCATTCATCGGCACCATGGTGTTCTTCCTGCTGCTGCGCCGGGTCTCCCTGCGCTCCTCGCTGCTGGTGCCGATCATCGGCATGATGCTGGGGGCGGTGGTCAGCGCGGTGTCTACCTTCTTCGCGCTTCAGACCGACATGCTGCAATCCCTGGGCGTGTGGTTCCAGGGCAGCTTCACGTCGGTGTACCGGGGCCAGTACGAGGTGATGTGGATCGTGGTGGCGGTCGTGGCCGCGATCTTCTACTACGCCGACCACCTGACCGCCGTTGGCCTGGGGGAGGACGTCGCCACGAACATCGGCGTCGACTACCGGCGCACGGTGCTGATCGGCACCGGGCTGGTGGCCGTGGCCACGGGCACCGTCACCGTGGTGGTCGGCTCGCTGCCCTTCCTGGGGTTGATCGTCCCCAACCTGGTGTCCATGCGCCGTGGGGACGACCTGCGCTCCAACCTGCCCTGGGTGTGCTTGGTGGGGATCGGCTTGATCACCGCCTGCGACCTGCTCGCTCGTACCGTCATCGCCCCCTTCGAGATCCCGGTGTCCGTGATTCTCGGCCTGGTGGGGGCCGCGGTGTTCATCGCCCTGATCATCCGCCAAACCGGGAAGGGCTGAGCATGAGTCTCGGAGCTTCCGCCGCGCCGACCGCGGGCCGCCCCGACGTCGGCCCGACCACCCGCAGCGCCGGCACGACGCCGGGCGCCCCCACCGACGCCGACGCGGCCACGCGCAGTCCCGCCGTCGTCCGCCGCTCCGGCGCCTTCCCTAACCCGGCTGCCCGCCGTCGCTGGTGGCTGACCTACCTGGCGGTCACCGGCCTGGCGGTCTGCTTCGCCGTCGGCCTGCTGGTGTGGAAGAACCCGATGGAACCGGGCAGCCGCGGCTTCTGGCTCATCGCCCAGCGGCGCCTGGACGCCGTAGTCGCCATGATCGTGGTGGCCGTATGCCAGGCCATGGCCACCGTCGCCTTCCAGACCGCAACCGGCAACCGCATCATCACGCCGTCGCTCATGGGATTCGAGTCCCTGTACCGGACCATCCAGACCGCCACCATCTTCTTCTTCGGGGCCACCGGCCTGGCCGCCACCCGTACTGCGCCCATGTTCGCCCTGCGGCTGGCGCTCATGGTGGGGCTGTCCCTGCTGCTGTACTCCTGGCTGCTGACCGGCGGCGCGCGCAACCTGTACTCGATGCTGCTGATCGGCGTCGTGATCGGCTCGGCCCTGGGGAGCCTGACCACCTTCATGCAGCGCCTGCTCACGCCCAGCGAGTTCGACCTGCTCTCCGCCCGACTGTTCGGCTCCATCGCCAATGCCGACCCCGACTACTACCCGATCGCCATCCCCCTGGCGGTGGTGGCGAGTGCCGCACTGCTGGCGTACTCGCGCCGGCTCAATGTGCTCGCCCTGGGGCGGGACACCGCCACCACTCTGGGGCTGAACCACACCCGCGCCACCATCGCCGTGTTGGTGCTGGTCTCGGTGCTCATGGCCACTTCGACGGCGCTGGTCGGCCCCATGACCTTCCTCGGCTTCCTGGTGGCGACCCTGTCCTACCAGCTGTCGGGCACCTACGACCACCGCTACCTGTTCCCCATGGCTGCCAGCCTGGGACTGCTCGTGCTCACGGGCGCCTACTTCGTCATGCGGCACATGTTCTACGCCCAGGGCGTCGTCTCCATCATCATCGAGCTGGTGGGCGGCTCGGTGTTCCTCTTCGTCGTGCTCAGAAAGGGGCGCCTGTGATCGAACTGGACCGGGTGCGCAAGGTCTACAACCCCGAGGTTGTCATCGGGCCGGTCAGCCTGGAGCTGCCCGCCGGCGGGATCACCGCCTTCATCGGCCCCAACGGGGCGGGCAAGTCCACCCTGCTGACCATGGTGGGGCGGCTGCTGGGCATTGACGAGGGCGCCGTGCGTGTGGCCGGGCTGGATGTGTCCTCCACCAAGTCGGCGGACCTGGCCCGGGTGCTGTCCATCCTGCGGCAGGAGAACCACTTCATCACCCGGCTCACCGTGCGTCAACTGGTGGGCTTCGGGCGCTTCCCCTACTCCCACGGGCGGCTCACGGCCGACGACGAGCGCATCATCTCCCGCTACATCGACTTCTTCGCTCTGGGCGACTTGGAGGGGCGTCACCTGGATGAGCTGTCCGGCGGGCAGCGGCAGCGCGCCTACGTGGCCATGGTGCTGTGCCAGGAGACCGACTACGTGCTGCTGGATGAGCCCCTGAACAACCTCGACATCGCCCACAGCGTGGAGATGATGAACCACCTGGAGCGTGCCGCGAAGGAATTCGGCCGCACCGTGCTGATCGTGCTGCACGACATCAACTTCGCGGCCCGCTACGCCGACCGCATCTGCGCCCTGAAGGACGGCGGCGTATTCCGCTTCGGCCCGCCGGCGGAGATCATGCGCGATGACGTGCTCACCGCCGTCTTCGGCACCCCCATCCAGGTGATCGAGGGCCCATCGGGGCCGCTCGCCTGCTACTAGGTCTGTTGTGTAAGCGCTTGGGTGGCGGTGTGTGGTTTTTGAGCCGGTCAGTTGGACCCCTGTTCCCCCGTTGGACCCCTGTTCCCCCGTTGGACCGCTGTTCCCCGGTTGGACCGCCGTAGCCGCCGGTTACAGCGGTCCAACGGGGCGTGGGCGGTCCAACGGGGCGTGGGCGGTCCAACCGGGGCGGTGCAAGACCCACTCGCCCCCTTCGACGGGCGCACACCAAGCCCACTCAAGCTGGGGCCCCGTAGCCACCAGATACGACGAACTCGCCATCCGCTACCAGAGACCACCCACATCGCCAACACCGACCCACCGGCACAAACGACTCACACAACACGACCTAGGTGCGGGCACACCGGCGGTGCCCGGCGCGTTCCGCGGTCGGGGGGCGCACTGCACGACCTCGGGCCGCATTTCACGACCTCGGGCCGCACTGCACGACCTCGGTGTGCTTTCCACGACCACCCCGGGGTCGTGCAACGTACACCAAGGTCGTGGAACATCGCCGGGGGTCGTGGAATGCGGCCCGGTGCGTCTTGAGCGGGAGCGTCGAGACCGGGTGGGTAGACATGCCGAACGGGCGTGGGCGAGCGCACCGGCTGAGGCAGGTGGCTCACCCACGCCATGGCGGACGTTCGTCAAGCGCGGGCGAACCGCCGGCAAAGGTGGTCCGCCCGCGCCTCAGCGAAGTGAGGGAGTGGTTCGTCAGGCGCGAGCCAGGGCGTCGCGTACCCGCGCCGCCACCGCCTCGCCGGTGAAGCCGTACTCCTCGAACAGCTGCGCGCCGGGCGCAGAGGCGCCGAAGTGGTCCAGGGAGACGATCTCACCGTCTGCGCCGACCACCTCACGCCAACCCATGGCAATGCCCGCCTCCACCGAGACCCGCACGCCCGTCTCGGGCAGCACCGAGGCCCGGTAGGCCTCGTCCTGCTGGGCGAACCACTCCAGGCAGGGGGCGGAGACCACGCGGGTGGGCGTGCCCTCGGCCTGCAGCACCTCGCGGGCGTCCATGGCGACGCCCACCTCGGAGCCGGTGGCGATCAGGATCGCCGCGGGGGCGACCTCGGCGCCGGCGGCGTCGGTGGCCTCGGCCAGCACGTAGGCGCCACGGCCGACGCCGGCGCGGGCGGTCTCGGCGTCGGCGTGCACGGTCAGGTTCTGCCGAGACAGCACGATTCCGGCCGGGCCCTCCGGGCGGCGCAGGATCTCCGCCCAGGCGGCTGCCGTCTCATTGGCGTCGGCGGGACGGACGACGGCGAGTCCGGGGATGGCGCGCAGCGCGGCCAGGTGCTCGATCGGCTGGTGGGTGGGGCCGTCCTCGCCCACGCCGATGGAGTCGTGCGTCCAGACGAAGATGGAGCCCAGGCCCATCAGCGCCGCCAGGCGCACGGCGGGACGCATGTAGTCGGAGAACACCATGAAGGTGCCGCCGTACGGGCGGGTCAGGCGGTCCAGGGCGATGCCGTTGAGGATCCCGCCCATGGCGTGTTCACGGATGCCGAAGTGCAGCGTGCGCCCGTAAGGGCCGTCGCCGTCGGCCTGGGCCAGGTCGGCGGGCAGGAAGGAGGGCTCACCGGCCATGGTGGTGTTGTTCGAGCCGGCCAGGTCGGCCGACCCGCCCCACAGCTCCGGGGCGACCGGCGCCAGGGCCGTCAGTGTCTTGCCGGAAGCGGCGCGGGTGGCCAGGGCCTCCCCGACCTCCCACACCGGCAGTGCGGCGTCCAGACCCTCATCCAGCTTGCCGGCGCGCAGGCGCTCCAACAGGGCGGCCTGCTCGGGGGAGTTCTGCTGCCAGGCGGCCAGGCGGGCGTCCCAGTCGGCGCGGGCGGCCGCGGCGCGCTCGGCGGCGTGCGAGCGGGTGAAGGCGACGACGTCGTCGGGCAGCTGGAAGGTCGCCTGCGGGTCCAGGCCCAGGGCGGTCTTCAGCCCGGCCAGCTCCTCGGCGCCGAGCTTGGCGCCGTGGGAGGACTCCGACCCCTGCTTGGTGGGGGAGGGCCAGGCGATGATCGTGTGCAGGCGGATCATGGTGGGCCGCTTGGTCTCGGCGCGGGCGGTCACCAGCGCCTCGTGCAGGGCCTGCAGGTCCTCGTGGTAGGTGCCGCCGGCCTTCCAGTCGACGTCGAGCACCTGCCAGCCGTAGGCCTCGAAACGGGCGGAGGGATCTTCGGTGAAGGAGATGTCGGTGTCGCCCTCGATGGAGATGTCGTTGTCGTCGTAGATGGCGATCAGGTTGCCCAGCTGCAGGGTGCCGGCCAGGGAGGCGGCCTCGGAGGCGACGCCCTCCTGCATGCACCCGTCGCCCATGATCGTGTAGACGAAGTGGTCGAACAGGGAGGCGCCGTCGGCGGCATCGGGCTCGAACAGGCCGTGCTCGCGGCGGGCCGCCATGGCCAGGCCGACGGCGTTGGAGAAGCCCGCGCCCAGCGGACCGGTGGTGGTCTCGATGCCGGGGGTGTGCCCGTACTCGGGGTGTCCGGGCAGGCCGGCGGAGGAGCGGAAGTGGGTGAAGCCCTCCACCGGGATGTCGTAGCCGGTCAGGAACAGCTGGCAGTACTGCAGCAGGGAGGCGTGCCCGGCGGACAGGACGAACCGGTCCCGGCCGAGCCAGTTCGGGTCGGCCGGGTCGTGGCGCAGCTCGTGCTGGTAGAGCAGGTGGGCCACGGGTGCCAGTGAGATCGCGGTGCCGGGGTGGCCGGAGCCCGCCGCCTCCACGGCGTCGGCGGCCAGCGCCTTGGCGACGTTGATGGCCTTGAGGTCGAGGTCGGTGAGCGCGAGGGGCTCGGTGGTCATGGACTAACTCCTTTGTCGGTTGTCTGTGCGACAGGCGCTGTGGTTGGTTTTCGCCCGGCCGGTGGTGTGTCCGCCGGAGTCGCTAAACGCATCATCCCCGTTGGCGGGGCGGGCTAGCAAGACGTGCTGCTGCACATCGGTGCAGGTGCCGTCCCTGGAGTCGCCGTTCGTGCTGCGCCGATTTGCGGCATGAGCGCGGGAGGTTGCTCCTGAACGGCGGCCGTAGGATCCGCACCAGTTGAATGTATCACGATCAGACAAACGTCGCCGGGGCGATGCTCGCGAAGTGACCTGTTGACACGTCCGTGTCTCCTGGTGCACACTGGATCACGCCACACTTTTGAACCGGTCCAAAGAGGGATCGGTGCAGCCAGTCGCATGCTCATCGGGGAGCTTGTGGGAACGTGGCGATGGAGGACAGATATGAAACATCGTCTAGGTATGGCAGCGGCGGCAGGCGCCACATGCCTCGCGCTGGCAGTCGCAGGTTGCGCCGGCGGTAACGGCGGAGGCTCGTCGAGCGGAGCCGGCGGCGGCACAGCCGACGGAACATCGGTTTCCGTTGCATTCGTGCCTAAGATCCAGGGTATTCCCTTCTTCGAGGCCATGAATACCGGCGGCGCCGACGCCGCCGAGGAATTCGGCTTCAACTGGGTCTATTCAGGACCGAACACGGCTGATCCCGCCGCGCAGAGCGAAGTTGTTCGTTCTTTGATGCAGCAGAAGGTGGACGCGCTGCTGATTGCGCCCAACGACCCCGACTCCATGGCGCCCTTGATCACCGAGGCCCAAGACCAAGGAATAAAGGTCGGAACGGCGGACACGGACGCCTCGTCGTCTTCGCGCGAAGTATTCGTGACTCAAGCCACGGAGGAGGCTATTGGCACGGCACTGCTGGAACAAATGGCGGAGCCGATTGACGGAGAGGGGCAGATCGCGATCGTGTCGTGCGGCCAGACCGCGGCCAACCTCAACGCGTGGATCGAGGTGTTCAAGGACAAGGCCGCCACCGACTATCCAGACATGGAGATTGTCGACACCGTCTATGCCGATGAGGACCAAGCGAAGGCCGTCACCATGGCCAAGAACCTTATCAACGCATATCCGGACCTCAAGGGACTGGTCGGGGTCTGTACAACGTCCGCACCCGGGGTTGCGCAGGCAGTACAGGAGTCTGGCAAGACGGGTGAGATCGCCACGGTTGGCGTCGGAACGCCGCAGGCCATGCTGCCGTACCTAGAGGACGGTTCGGCAAGCTCATCGGTGCTGTGGGACGTTGAGAACCTCGGATATCTGACGGCATGGGCCGGCTGGAAGCTGGCACAGGGCGAGTCCTTCGAAGCAACTCAGGACGTGGGCAGGATTCCCGGCGTGACGTACGACGAGGCGTCGCAGACACTGGTCATGGGAGAACCTTTGATTCTGACCGAGGAGAACGCGGGGGACTACGACTACTGACTCGCTTCGTGAACCATGGTGTGCGCGGTCGCCACGGTCGCGCACACCATGGGGAGTATGGGGGGGCGAATATGCCGAAGACTGGAAGTGAAGACATGCCTTCCGAAGAGCAAACACTGGAGGTTCGGGGAGTCGACAAGCGTTACGGCGGCGTTCATGCGCTTCGGAACGTCAACTGGTCTGTTCGTGCCGGAGAGGTACACGGACTGGTTGGTGAGAACGGAGCGGGGAAGTCTACCCTGATAAAAATGATCAGCGGGGCCGAGACCCCGGACCGGGGCGCCGTGCTAATACATGGGCAACCGATCGTTCTAGGGGATACGCAGTCCGCGCTCGCCGCAGGAGTGTCGCCGGTGTATCAGGAGCCAGAGCTGTTTGCCGACCTGTCCGTGGCCGAAAACATATTCCTAGGCCGCGAGGAGACCCGTATGGGCCGGGTCGACTGGACGAGTCAGCAAAAGACAGTCGAAAGGCTACTGAGTCGCCTGAAGCTGGACCCCGAAATCATGCACAGTCGGGTTGGAGATCTTCCCGTAGGGGAGCAGCAGTTGGTATCCATAGCGAAGGCATTCGCAGTGGACGTCCGCCTGCTCATCCTGGATGAGCCGTCGGCCATCCTAACGAATACGGAGATCGAGCGCCTATTCGATATTATCAGGGGCCTGCGCGACGAAGGCATAGGCGTGATATATATATCGCACAGATTGGACGAGTTGGGGCGCATCACCGATAGGATCACCGTAATGCGTGACGGTTCCGTCATTGGGACTTACGCCACCGAGGAGATGTCTCCGGCCAAGATCGCGCAGGCCATGGTGGGCGACAAGTTCGAGATCGCCGATCGTTCAGACAGGCGCAGTGCCGCGACCGACGACGTCGTGCTAGAAGTCTCATCCCTCGCGCAGGGAAAACGGCTCGACAATGTCAGCCTTCAGCTGCATCGAGGCGAAATCGTCGGTGTGTACGGCCTCATTGGTTCGGGCACGACGGAGCTTGCGCGCGTTCTCTTCGGTGTTACTCCCCCCGACGGCGGCGATATCAGGGTCAAAGGCGAACTGGTGCGGATACGTTCACCACGGAGTGCCATGCGACTGGGCCTGGCCATGCTCCCCGGAAACCGGAAACTGCAGGGCGTGTTTCAGCCCAAGAGCCTCGCCTTCAATGTCTCCGCCAGTCACCTGCCGTTCTTCTCCCGTCTGGGCATATTCGATGACCGACACGAGCGGAGAACGACGGGCGATCTGATTCGCAGGTTGGGTATTAAGGCGCCGGGTCCCTCGACTCCGGTAGGCGCATTGTCCGGCGGTAATCAGCAGAAGGTCGTTATGGGGCGTCAACTGGTAGAGGTGCCCGACATCCTGCTGGCCGAGGAGCCCACTCAGGGCGTGGATGTAGGCGCAAAGTCTGAAATACACCAGTTGATCCTGGATCACGCGGCTGAAGGGCATTCGGCAATAGTGTTCTCAACCGATTTGGACGAGATCCGTTTCCTGGCGGACCGGATCCTCGTTATGAGACATGGTGAGATATCGGCCGAGTTGAATGGCGACGTGTCTGCAGTCACCTTGCTGAGCGCCGCATCGGGAGAGCTTGAGAGCGAGGGCGCGAGATGAGTCCGTCAGCAACTGGTCGGAGTGTTGGTGCGGCACGATGGCCCAGGCGCCGGGGACGCCGGCCTTTGATCGAGGGCCAGGAAATGGTTCTCGTCGTCGTGATTGCGCTGCTGTGGCTGGTCATGGGTGTGACGACGCCGACCTTCGTCGAGCCGTCCAGCGTATTTGCGATCTTCTACACGGTCGCGCCGATTGCTCTCATAGGCATCGCTATGACGCCGATCATGTGTGCCGCCGGTATCGACGTGTCGGTTGGATCCGGTCTCGCGGTAGTGATGGTGGTGGTATCAAAGCTCATACGTGACTTCGATATCAATGCTCCTGTCGCGATTGCGGTGGCGCTGCTGGTCGGCAGCGCGTTGGGCGTCGTCAATGCCACTCTCATAGCGTTCGGACGAGTTCCGGCGATGGTGTGCACGTTCGGCACGCTGAACGTTTTTCGCTATGTAGCGCTGCAGGTGTTCGGTGAAACTCAGGTCGCCGGCGTCCCGGGCACTCTCGGCTTTTTGGGCGGGAGCATCTCGCGTGCACGCTTTCTGGGGTTGCCCAACGCGATGTGGCTTGCGATCGTACTGACCGCGATCGTATGGGTGTACATGAGACACTGGGCGACTGGCCGCCACATATACGCGATTGGCAATGACGCCGACGCCGCTCGGCTTGCAGGCGTTAAGGTCAGGCGTCGCATATTCATGTTGTACGTGTTCTGCGGCGCCATGGTAGGGCTGGCTGCTGTCGTGTCGGTCGGCAGCGGAGGTCTTATCCAGCAGAATGTCGGTATCGGGATGGAGATGTCGGTGATCGCGGCGTGCGTTATCGGCGGAACTTCCGTCATCGGGGGACGCGGAACGGTACTGGGAACATTGTTGGGCGCCGTATTGGTCGGAAGTGTTCAGGCGGCGGTCATTCACCTTCACCTGCCGACTGAGATTACGCAACTATTTGTCGGCATCATCATACTAATCGCGGTGGGCGTGGATCTACTGCGTCAGGCGAGGAGGGCCAGGTCATGACAGTGCCTGCTACGGACGGTGTATTCGAGGAACGCGAGTCTGTGCCTGCACGAGTTCTGCGCGTTCTCCTGACGGAGAGGACCGCGGCGCTCGCGCTGCTCACGGTCCTGCTGGTCATCATGTTCTCGGCGCTGGGAAGAGGGGGCTATCTATTCGCAGACTTCGACGCCGCCTATATGGCGTCGTCCCTACAATCGCTGGTTCCCGTCGCGCTTCTGGCGCTGGCCGAGATGTTCGTCATTATCTCCGGGTACTCGGGCATCGATCTTTCGGTTGGTGCTATCGTGTCATTGGCCGGAATGCTCTTCGGCCACTTGATACAGAATGTGGGAGTCCCGCTCGTGCCGGCGGTAGTATGCACGGTAGTCGCGGGCGGTCTGTTGGGAGCAGTCAATGGCGTGCTCGTAGGGTATCTCAAATTCCCCCCGCTTATTGCCACTCTGGCGACGCAATACGCTTACGCCTCAATCGCCATGGTGGTCTCAGGGTCTGCACCGATCTCCGGCGACAAGATCACGGCGGCAAACGGTGTTCTCACCGGACGCGTCGCGTTGTTCGGCCTCATGATCCCGACGCAGGTACTCACGATACTGGTTCCAAGCGTGCTTATTTCATGGCTGCTGCTGGACCGCATGACGTGGGGGCGGTCTCTCTTGGCCGTTGGAACCAACGCGACGGCGGCGCGCTATGCGGCTCAGAATGTGCGCGCAATTCGAGGTTCGTCCTATATGGTATCGGGCCTGCTGTGTGGCCTTGCCGCGGTAGTCAATGTCGCTCAGTACGCCTCGGCGAGGCCGGATGCGGGTACCGCGGGTAACGGCATGGCGCTGACCGCCATTACGATAGCGGCGCTCGGCGGTGTGTTGATCCAGGGGGGATTCGGCAGAGTGAGCGGCGTCGTCATGGCGGCGGTGCTGATCACGTGGCTGAACGCAGGACTGCTAATTTCGATGGAGGGTTCCGCCGGGTCGAGGTCCCAACTGCTCGCCCTCGGCGCCGTACTTATTTGTTCCATCCTGGTGAATAGTTACGCGGCGCGCCGGTATCAACTACGGAGCTGATCAGAGTTGGGCACGGTGCGTGGCGGAAGGCTGAAGATCCGGGAGGTGGCGAGGCTCGCGGGCGTCTCGGTCGGTACGGTCTCAAACGTGATCAACCACCCGGAGCGGGTTTCGGATGGATTGCGCAGGCGTGTGGAGAGTGTATTGGAGGAGAGCGGTTTCAGCCCAGATCCTACGGCCCGCGCACTCAGCCTGGGACGCTCGTCCATGATCGGTGTGGTCTTCTTCGATATTTCCAACCCGTTCTTCGCCGAGGCTGCCCATCAATTGAGTCGTTTGTTCGAGAATCTTGGCTGTTCCATGGTGCTGGCGGAAACCGATCAGGTCGCGGAGATTGAGAGCCGGGTACTTCGCAACATGGAACGGGTCGGCGTCGACGCCGTGATCGTGTGCTCCACCGGCGCCTGCTGGGATGACTTGTCTCGGCTACGTGACCGCGGTGTTCCAGTGGTGTTGATGGCGCAGCGTAGCGAGCGCCCGGGCTTCCCGTCGGTCGGCATCAACGATTACGACGGCATGCGGAAGGTGGCAGGTCACCTTTGGGGGCGCGGCCTGCGCAGGTTCAGCTTCGTGAACGAGCCGGTACAGGCGACTCAGCACAAGGACCGCTGGCGCGGCTTCTCGGACGAGATTGTGGCTCGCGGCATGCGTGTGGAGGACGTCGATGTTCAGTGGGCCTCCGGTCCCACCTGGGATGGCGGCTACGAGGTTGCGCGGCACGTCATGTCTCGTCCGAGCGCGTTGTGGCCGGATGCTTTCGTTTGTCTTAATGACCACCTCGCCATGGGTGTTTCAAAGGCTGTCACGGATGCCGGCCTGACGGTTGGTCGCGACGTATGTGTGTCCGGTTTCGACGACGTGCCGTATGCGTCTGTGCTGGGTGTCCCGCTCACCACGATACGACAGCCGATTGCGGGCATTTGCGAGTACATTGCTCGGGAGATAGGTGACTTCTTGAATGGGGAGGGGGCGGTGTCGGGCCGCACTTTCGATGCGGAGCTCATCGTGCGGCAGTCAGCGTAGTGGTCGATTCAGGTTTCATGTGTGGTGTTTTTCGATCGAGTTAGGAGTTGTGTAGATGTTGTCGGAGCAGAATGTTGACCGCTGGAAGCGCGAGCTTGTCGAGCAGTATCTCGCGGCGAAGCGGGCGGACCCCGAACGGTTCGAGCCCAGGCTGAATTTGTCGTGGTCGAACTGGGGATTCGGGCTGGAGGAGCTCGAGCGTTCCGCCGAGAGACTGGCGTCCAATGGCGTTACGTACATCGAGCTTCACGGAAATCATTATGGACCTTCTCTGGGGTATGAGGTCGAAGAGACTCGTGCGGTTCTCCGTCAGTACGGGCTGCAGACCTCAGGGGTCTGTGGCATGTTTTCGGATGACAATGACTTGTCTTCGAATCGCCCCGTTTGTCAGCAGGCCGCGCTCGATTATATTGAGCGGGAAGTTGAGTTCACGCATGCAATGGGTGGCTATTACTTGCTAGTGGTTCCGGCCTCCGTTGGGCGAGCCGACGCCTACGACGCGTATGAATTTGAACGCTCGGTGTTGGCTCTTAAACGAGTCGCGCACGTGTTCAGCGAGCAGGGGGTCAAGGCTGCGATCGAACCCATTCGGTCCGCGGAGACCTCGATCGTGCATACGGTCGCAGATGCTTTGGACTACATTGGCGCGGTTGATTCGCCTGGTGTCCAGTGCATCAATGGAGACGTGTATCACATGCAGGTGGAGGAGCAGTACATCCCGAAGGCGATACTCGAGGCGGGGGACAGGCTGGTCAACTTGCACCTTGCCGATTCGAATAGGCGTGCATTGGGTGACGGTTCGCTCGACCTGGATGCGGTCATTATGGCTGCGTATCTTGTTGGGGCCAACTCCGAGGGCAGGTTCATGACCCCTGAGCCCCTCGGTCCTGGTGCGGGGCCGTATCCCGCTCGCAATGGTGTGCCCGACGTTCCGGCGCTCGATCGACTCGTGCATGACACGGTGGGCTACTTCCGTGAGCGCGAGGACGCGGTTCGTTCGATGAGCGCCTGACACCGCGCTCCTTCGGAGGTCCGTCGACAATGGCGTCGGCGGACCTCCGTAGGAGCTTTTCCGCTTGGGGATACGGTTTCTGGGACCCGCGGGTGGCGTCCTGCTCGATCTGTTGGGGCGCTACAGGGGCGGAGGCGTGCATTCTGCTGCGGCGCGGGTACCTCCGCATCACCGGCCGTTGTATATGGCCGTGGCAGAGCGACGCACCCCGGTGCGCGGTCGTAGAGCGCCCGCGCTGCGACTTGGCGCCATCGACGTGTCAACAACGCGGGCGGACGACGTCGACAACAATGAAGACGTTCTCATGTTCCAGGCGACGGCCCGGCCACTTCGGCTACGTCCTCATGCCCCGGATACGTCTTCTCGCGCCCGAGTGCCGGGCCGCGTCGCTGTCACGTCCTGAACCGCCACGACGCCGCCGACCTGCACCCGTGACCCGGGGATCGATACCCCGGAGACAGCGGAAGGCTGTCCTTCCCCGCATTCGCCGTCCCGACTGGCTTCGAATTGGCGGAACCGGGCTACGCCCACCTTGAGGTGCTGAACAGATGTTCATTGTGTCCTGTGGAAGATGCCAGGGTAAAGGCCGAAGAATCGCTCGAATATGCGGCGTCGCAGGCTCCTCCCGGAGGGGTCGGTGGTTCATTTGGCGAACATATGTTCACGTGACTTCTGTTCGTTGGTGGGCTGCCGCGCTATTTTCCGGGGTGTCCGGACCGTGTCCGGGCTCTGGTACTCGATGACGAGACTCAAGGAGATGGCAGACATGCGGCTGGATCTGCTCAAACGCGACCTGGTTCGCCTCGACTGGGAGGTGAAGGACCAGGAGGACTTCTTCGACCGGATCTCGGCGGAGCTCCTGCGCGCGGGCTACATCAAGGATTCCTTCTGCGAGGCGCTGGCAGAGCGAGAACGCAAGTATCCGACGGCGCTCCCGACCTCGCCGGAGGCGGTTGCGATCCCCCACTCCGACGTCGAACACATCGTCAAGCCCTTCATCGCATCGGTGCGCCTGGCCAGGCCGATTGACTGGCGGGAGATGGGTAACGACGACGTCATCCATCCGGTGCGCTTCATATTCGTCCTCGGCTTCGTACAGGAGGACCGCCACGTGGAGGTACTGCAAATCATGCTGCAGGCCTTCCAGGACCCGGTCTTCATGGAACGGCTGAGCGAGGCACAGAGCCCGGACGAGTACTACCGGGTGCTTTCCGACATGTCAGGCCTCGAGGCCGCGTGAATCGGGCGTTCCCATACCCATACCCACCCATCCACAAGGAGAAGTCATCATGACTGCGAAAGTAATCGTCGCCTGCGGCAGTGGCGTCGCCACCTCCCAGACCGTGGCCAGCAAGGTCAACCGTCTGCTGAAGGAGGCGAGGGTCGACGCCGACGTCCAGGCCGTCGACCTCAAGTCCGTCGACCGCCACCTGACCGACGCCGCCGCCTACATCACCATCGTGCGGGAGAACAAGCCGCGCTCCGTGCCCGTCATCAACGGGATCGCGTTCCTCACCGGCATGGGGCAGGATCAGGAGCTGGCCAAGCTGATCGAGGCCATCAAGGCCTCCGGGAGCAACTGACATGCAAGTCCTTCAGAGCTCCGTCAACTTCCTGCTGTCGCTCGGGGCCGCCATCTTCGTCCCGATCATTATCATCATCGCCGGGCTGATCGTCCGGATGAAGATCAAGGACGCCGTCTCTGCGGGCATCACCCTGGGTGTGGCCTTCTCCGGCATGACCATGCTCATCAGTTACATGACCGAGGCCATCACGCCGGCCGCTCAGGCCATGTCGGACACGATCGGTGTGGATCTGCCCATCACCGACGGCGGGTGGACGACGATGTCTACGATTTCCTGGTCGTGGCCGTACGCCTTCCTCATGTTCCCACTGGTGATCGGCATCAACATTGTGCTGATCCTGTTCAAGCAGACCGAGACCTTCAACGCGGACCTGTGGAACGTGTGGGGCAAGATCTTCACCGCCGTCGCCGTCTACTACATCACGGGAATGGTGTGGCTGGCCTTCGTCATCGCGGCCATTCAGGTGGTCTTTGAGCTGAAAACGGCCGACTTCCACCAGCATCGGGTCGAAACCATGTCCGGTATCCCGGGGGTGACGATTACCCACCGCATGGTGTTCCTGGCTGCCCCGATGTACCCGATCGACTGGCTGCTGCGCAAGATCCCCGGACTCGACCGCTCGTTCAACGCCGCCGACCTGCGCGACAAGCTCGGTATTTTCGCCGAGAACCACGTCCTGGGGTTCATCCTCGGCATCCTGTTCGGCATTCTGGCCCGCTTCGACGTGGCCGCCATTTTGACGCTCGGCATTCAGGCCGCGACGGCGCTGACCCTGTTCCCGGTCATCTCCAAGTACTTCATGCAGGCACTCGAGCCGATCTCGAACGCCATCTCCGAGTACATGCAGAAGCGCTTCAACGACCGCCAGCTGTTCGTCGGACTCGACTGGCCCTTCCTCGGTGGCGCCAACGAAATCTGGATTGCCGTCATCTGGACCATCCCGGTGACCCTGGCATACGCGTTCTTCCTCCCCGGCAACGGCATCCTCCCTTTCGCCGGCATCATCAACATCTGCATCGCGGTGGCGGCCTACTTCGCCAGCAAGGGGAACATCATCCGGATGCTCATCCAGTGCACGATCTTCGCACCCGTGTTCCTGTGGGCGGGCACCGCCTTCGCCCCATTCATGACCGAGTTGGCCAACTCCACCAAGGCTGTGGAGCTGTCCGCCGGGCAGATGATCTCCAACTCCTCCATCGACGCGCCGATCTTCACTTATGCGCTGTCCCACCTCATGCAGTTCCTCGACGGGAACTTCATTCCGCTGCTCATCTTCGTGGTCTGGCTGATCTGCTTCGTCCTGTACTCGCGCAGTCTGATCAAGGAGCGCAACGAGGCGCGCGCGGCCGCCGCGGAGGCCGGGGCCGCCGCCTGAGGCGGCTGACTCCACGTGACGACGGCGGTCCCCCCCGCCGTCGTCACGGCCCCGATGAACACCAAAGAATCCACTGAAACCAGAAAGTAGGACATACCCATGCTTGAAACCCTGAAGAAGGAACTATGCGAGATCGCCAAGCGGGCGCAGCACGACGGGCTGTGCAAGCACAAGTCCGGCAACTTCTCCATCCGAGACTCCGAGACCGGTCTGCTGGTCGCCTCGCCCACCAGCCTGGACCGCGATTTGATGACCCCGCGTGACGTGGTGGTCATGGACCTCGATGCCCACGTCGTCGAGAACGAGTCCGGCCTGCGACCGACCAGTGAGGTGCTCATGCACCTGGAGATATACAAGGAGCGTCCTGAGGTGGCCGCCATTGTGCACACGCACTCGGTCTACGCCACCTCGTTCGCGCTGCTGAACAAGCCGATCCCCGCCATTGTCTACGAGGTCGCCAACCTGGGACTGAGCCGGGCGCGCATCCCCGTGGCCCCATACGGCCGCCCCGGCACGCCCGAGCTGGCCGCCTCGGTGCGTCAGGCGGTGCGCGAGGCGGACTGCGTGCTGCTGGAGAAGCACGGCACCGTCGCCGTCGACTCCCGCAATCTCTACGAGGCCTACCTCAAGGCCGCATACATCGAGGAGCTCGCCGAACTCTACCACCACGCGCTCACGGCGAACCGCGGCGTCGAGCCCGAGCCCTTCGCCACCGAAGAACTCCAGAAGTGGGCGTATCCGTCGGAGATCACCTTCCCCAACCAGCACTGAACCGACCTGTAGAACTCTGGGAGAGAACGATGAAGAAGATTCTCAACAGTGCGGACACCTTCGTCCGCGACACGATGGAGGGCATCGAAGCGGCATACGGCGACCGCGTGGGTCTGCTCGACGGCGACTTCCGAGTGCTCGTCTCACGCTACCCGGCACCGGAGGGCAAGGTAGGCATTGTTACGGCCGGGGGCAGCGGCCACCTGCCTCTGTTCCTCGGCTACGTCGGGCAGGGAATGCTTGACGGATGCGCCGTCGGCGAGGTCTTCGCCTCACCGGCCGCCGAGAAGATGGCCGACATGATCCGCGCCTGTGACCGTGGCGCCGGCGTCCTGTGCCTGTACGGAAACTACAACGGCGATGTCTTCAATTTCCGTATGGCCTGCGAGGATGTCGAGTTCGACGACATCGAGACCCGCCAGCTGCTCGGTCGCGACGACGTCGCCAGTTCCCCGAAGGATCGCGCCGACAAGCGCCGGGGCGTGGCCGGGCTGGTCTACGCGTTCAAGATCGCCGGGGCGGCGGCCGAACGGATGATGACGCTTGACGAGGTCACCGCTGTCACGGCTCGTGCCCTGGACAACATCCGTACCATGGGCGTGGCGCTGTCCCCGTGCATTGTCCCCAAGGTCGGGCAACCGACCTTCACCATTGAGGAGGGGCAGATCGAGATCGGCATGGGCATCCACGGGGAGGCCGGCATCGAAGTGCGTCCCATGATGACCGCAGACGAGATCGCTCGCCTCATCCTTGAGACCATCGAGGCGGACATGCCGCTGAATGCCGGGGACGAGGTTTCGGTGATGATCAACGGTCTGGGCGGCACCCCGCTGGAGGAACAGCTCATCGTGTACCGCTCCGTGCACGCGCGGCTGGCCGAACGCGGAGTCGCGGTGGTGATGCCGCATGTGGGCGAGTTCGCCACGTCGATGGAGATGGCCGGTCTGTCGGTGTCAGTTTTCAAGCTCGACGCAGAACTGAAGGAATTGCTGCGCGCTCCGGCCGCCACGCCCTTCTACACCAACGCGAACAAGTGAGGGTCAAAATGCTGAACCGTGAATCACTTGCGGCAATCGTCGGTGAAATCAGCGCCCTGATGGCCGAGAATCGTGACTATCTGGTCTCCCTGGATCAGGTTAACGGAGATGGTGATCTGGGCATCTCCATGGATGACGGCTTCAAGGCGCTCGCCGAATACCTTGCCACCCAGGAACAGGCCGATCTCGGACAGCTACTGCGCGGGGCGGCCAAGGCGTTCAACAGTGCGGCGCCGTCGTCATTGGGAACCATCCTCAGCTTCGGGATGATGGGTATGGCGCGGACGCTGCGCGGAAAGACTGAGGCCAACGTTGTTACCGCCGCGCAGGCCGTGCAGGCGGGCGTGGAGGCCATTATGGAAAAGGCCGAGTCAAAGCCGGGGGAGAAAACCATCCTGGATGCGCTCGCGCCCGGGGCGACGGCCCTCGTGGAGGGCGCCGGCGCCGTCGACGGGGGCGGAGCCGCGTTGACGGAGCTTTTGCGACGCGCTGCCGAGGCGGCCGCCCAGGGTTCGGAGTCCACCCGGGAGATGGAGGCCGTGCACGGACGCGCCGCCTACTCAGCTTCCCGCAGCATCGGGGTGCTCGACGGCGGCTCCGTCGTCGGCCGCCTCATCTTCGAGGGGCTGGCCGCCTGGGCGGTCTGAGGACCGCGGATCTGCGGGGGCTGGAGGCACAGAAAGCCCTTCCGTCCCCGCAGATCGGCTCGTATCGTATGTGTCATGGAATACAGACAGCTGGGCAAAAGCGGCCTACGGGTCTCGACCATCACCTTGGGCACCATGGGCTTTGGTGGTACCGGGTTTGCGCGTACCGTGGGGCAGATTGATGTGGACGGAGCGCGTCGGCAAATCGACATAGCGCGCGACGCCGGAGTGAACCTCTTCGACACCGCCGACATGTACTCCGCCGGACTTTCCGAGGAGATCCTCGGCAGGGCGCTCGGCGCGGAGCGCGACGACGTCCTGATCGCCACCAAGGTGCGGATGCCCATGGGGGAGGGCCCCAATGACGCCGGCCTGTCCCGGCATCACATCATGCGCAGTGTGGAGGCGAGCCTGCGCCGCCTGGGCACTGACCACATCGACCTCTACCAGGTGCACGAGTGGGACGGGGTCACGCCCCTGGAGGAGACGCTTACCGCTCTGGACGATCTGGTACACGCGGGCAAGGTGCGCTACATCGGCTGCTCCAACTATGCGGCCTGGCACATGATGAAGTCCCTGTGGACCGCAGACCGTCACGGCCTGACCCCGTTCGTCAGCAACCAGGTGCACTACTCCGTGCAGACCCGGGATATCGAGCATGAGATCGTGCCCGCCGCGGTGGACCAGGGCATAGGCATCCTGGTGTGGAGCCCGCTGGCCGGCGGGCTGTTGACCGGCAAGTACCGTCGCGGAGTCGACGCGCCCGCCGGCAGCCGCCACGTTGAGGGCTGGAATGAGCCGCCGGTGTATGACGTCGAGGTCCTCTACGACATCGTCGAGGAACTCGTGGCGATCGCCGACGGGCACGGTGTCGCACCGAGTCAGGTGGCCCTTGCCTACGTCCTGGCCAAGCCGGCGGTCACCTCGGTGATCGTAGGGGCGCGCAATGAGCAACAGTTGCAGCAGAACCTCGGTGCGGCTGACTTGGCGCTCACAGCTGAGGAGATGGAGCGGCTGGAACAGGTCAGCGCAACCGGGCTGCCCTACCCGTTCTGGCACCACCTGAACGCCGCGGACCGGTTGAGCCCGGCCGACCTGACGTTGTTGGCTCGGCACCTGCGGGATCGCGGCTGAAGGTACTGCTCTACGCTGAGGCACTATGCCCGTCTCGTTCACAGGCCTGCTTAGTGTCCTGCCGCTAAACGCCACCGCCCTCCCGCCGGCACCGCGCAGTCCGGTGCTACTGTTCGCCGTCCTCATTCAGCCGGTGGCGCTGCTGGTCGCCTATCTGGCCGGTCGCTTCGCCTCTCACCTGGTACGGCGTCGAGCCCAGATCTCTACCTCCACGGCCACCCTCACTGCCCTGATCGGCCTGTGGGCCGGGTTCGCCGGCGGCGCCTGGCTGTTCAACGAGGACTATCTGTGGGCGCCGCGGATGCTGGCCTCGGCCGTCGTAGTCGCGGTAATCGTCGTGGGAATAACCGCGCTGGTAATAACCCGCATCCAGCATGAGCCGCCGCTGGACCCGATCGCCGAGGTGGCCCGGCGGGGTGAGTCGGAACGGCTGGAGCTGAAGTCCTCCGCCCGCGTGAACATGCACACCGGCAAGCGCGACGATGCCATGGAAACGGTGGTGGCCAAGACCGTGGCCGCCTTTCTCAACTCCCGGGGAGGCACCCTGCTGCTGGGCGTCGACGACGACGGGCGCCTGATTGGCCTGGCCCCGGACTACGCCACTCTGCGCCAGCCCGACGCCGACCGCTTCGAGCTGTTCCTACGCAGCCTGTGGCGAGTGCGGCTGGGTACAAACGCCGCGGCGCTGCCGCGCCTGGACTTTGCGTCGGCCGCTGACGGGGCCGGCGAGGTGTGCCGGGTGACGGTGCCGCCTTCGCCCGTCCCCGTGTACCTCAAGGGCCCGAAGGGCAATGGTGGCACCGAACTATGGGTACGCGTCGGCAATTCCACGCAGCGGCTCGAAGTGGACGACGCCATCTCCTACGTCGCCCGTCGCTGGCCGCACGAGGTGCGCCCGAGCCTGCGCGCCCGCGTAGGTGCCTACCTGCTCTACCACCGTAAGCGCGCAGCGGTTCCACAGGTGGATACGGATTAGTGCGGTGATCGGTGAACATGCGCTGGCACCGATGGCTTGCGATGTGAGATGACTCAGTCCCGGCAACGCCCAACCGCATACTTGCTCTGATTCCTCCCGGCCCGGTACGCGGGTGGCCTCCGGTTCAGAGCATGTCGAGGATTGACAGGGCGGTCTGGTAGTCGGTGGCCAGCGCGCTCAGGATGCCGCCGCGCACTGCTCCGATAATCGCCTCCACCTTGTCCTCACCGCCGGCCGCCCCGATGACCAGTGGGATGCGCCGCAACTCATCCAGGGGCAGCGCCAGTGTGCGCGGGGTCAGCGGCGTGGGAACGGGATTGCCGTAGGCGTCGTAATGGTGATCGAGGATGTGTCCCACTGCGCCACCCGCGCGAATGGCCTCACGTACGTCCGGGGTGAGGTACTCGGCCAGGATGTTACCCGCGCCCTTCGCCTCCACTCCGGCCACGCCTACGAGCGCCACGTCGGCGCGCGCAGCCAAAGCCAGCGTGGTGGCCACCTTCTCCTCGCGCATGAGCGGCCGCAACAGCGAGGGATCGTCCACGATCAATGGAACCGGCATGCGGGACACCTTGGCGCCAAGCTGGCTGGCAATGCGGGTGCAGATGGTTGGCGCGTCGCGGCCCCAGGAGGGCAGGCCGCCTGGAATCGAACCGAGTAGCTGAACGATTGTGCAGTCCACTCGCGGTATTTGCGGGATGCGCTGGGCGGCGGCCTGTATGGAGCGTCCGTTGCCGACGGCGACTACCTGCCCGTTCGCGACCGAGTCGACCAGCAGTTCGGCGGCGGCTTGTCCGACGGCTCCGATCACATCGGTCCCGTTGACCTCGGCGACCCGGACCGCCTTGAGTGGCAGTCTCTCGCGCAGGCGCTTCTCCACCGACAAGATGTGTTCGAGCGGGTGGGAGATGGTGACTTGCACGATCCCCTGTTCACGGGCGCGATTGAGTAGCCGCGAGACGCTGGGGCGTGAATAGCCGATCTCGCGGGCGATGTCCGCCTGGGTGAGGTGCTGCTCGTAGTACATGCGCGCCACCCTCAGCAGCAGTTCGACATCGCCCCGCGTGCTGTCCTGGCCCACGGCCCAATGCTAAGTCAGCCGACACGACTGCTGCAGATTCTCCCCAGCGGCGGCCGTGGAGGACGGGCGAGGTGGTGTTCCCGGGACCGCCGCAGGGGTGAAGTGCCAGACATCGAAATTTCGATCTTTTCGGCGTCGCGTTGACCCCGGCCGAGGGCGCGTTGCACACTATTCGAAGCGCTTCGACGAAACGCTTCGAACGTTGGAATGTCAGCGAGATCCGACGCGCGTAGTGGTTCGCGAGCACAGGTCGGGCAGTGGCCGGGGTGCTTCCGGTGCGGTCTGTGCGCGGCAAGGACAGCGCCGGGACGCGGATACGCCGATCGGATCGAGGAGGCAGGCATGGCGACCATGCAGGATGTGGCCCGACGGGCCAACGTTGCCGTGTCAACCGTCTCCTACACCCTTTCTGGTGCGCGTCCGGTGGCTCCGGAGACCGCCCGACGCGTCCGTGCTGCAATGGAGGAACTCAACTACCAGCCGAACGCCATGGCGCGCGGGCTCGCCAGCCACCGTTCCCACACCTTGGCCATGACCTTTCCGCGCTTCGACACCGCGATGGGTGAGACGGTCTTCGAGATCGTCCGTGGCGCTCAGCACGAGGCCGCCCGCCACGGCTACAGCCTTGCCGTCTGGCCGTTGGAGGAGACCGAGGCGGGCGCGGAGTTGGTGGCGCTGGTGCGGCAGGGCAAGGCCGACGGCGTGCTACTCGTCGAAGTGGAGGTGGACGATCCGCGAGTCGCCGCACTCAAACGTGCCCGGCTGCCATTCGTCATGGTTGGACGCACCGCCGACCCTACTGGACTGGCATACGTAGATATCGACTTCGAGCACACCGTCGACGACGCCGTCGGCGAGCTGTATCGCCTCGGCCACCGCCGCATCGCCTTCATTGGACGTCCTGCGTCCCAGGCGGAGACGGGCTATGGGCCGGCGGTAAGGGGACGACAGGGATACCTGCGGGCGATGAACAACCGTGCGTTGGAGCCGCTCGCCTTCCACTGCGACGCCAGTCCCCAGGCGGGCCAGGCGCTTGCCCGCGAACTGGCCGCACTGGAGGAACCTCCCACCGGGGTGGTGGTCATGAATGACATGGCCTCCCTCGGACTGCTCGCCGGACTGCAGGCGCAAGGACTAAGGGTTCCCCGGGATATCTCCGTGGTCGGCGCGGTCTCCTCCCCGACGCTCGGTGCCATGACAACTCCCGTCCTGACGACGACGCATGCGCCCGGCGAGCGCATGGGTGCCTTCGCCGCCCGCGCCCTGCTGGCCATCCTCGACGAGCGCCTCGACCCGGCCGACTGCCACCAGCTAGTGACCTGCTCGGTGGTCGAGGGCGAGAGCCTCGGCCCCGCCCCGGGAGCCGACCTGGACGGCAACCATCCGCGCGAGAAGAGCAGCAGCTGAATACAGCCCGCTGAAACCCACAATCTCCCGGCGCCCACCGGCGTCGGGCCCCATCGCCACTCCCCAGCGGAGTGCCCGCACTCAATGAAGAGGAAACATCATGATGAAGCGCAGGAACTTCAACGCCCTCCTGGCCGCCGCGGCCGCCACCGGCCTGCTCGGCCCGACACTGTCCGCTTGCGGCTCCTCCGGGTCATCCGGAGCGGGATCGGACACCTTCACCATCTGGGACTACGAGTCCGACGACTCCGCCATGGGACAGGCCTGGGCCCGTGCGATCGAGATCTTCAAGGAGCAGCACCCCGAGGTCACCGTCAAAATCGAGGATCAGACCTTCGAGCAGCTGCAGAAGAACGCCAAGATCGTGCTGACCGGAGACGACGTCCCGGACATCATGGAGTACAACAAGGGCAACTCAACCTCCGGACAGCTCGCCTCCCAGGGACTCATTGAGCCGCTGACCGAGCAGGCGACCGAACGCGGCTGGGACGCCAAGCTCGCGGCCTCGTTGCAGACCACGGCCCGCTACAGTGAGGACGGGCTCATGGGCGACGGCGACTGGTACGGGGTCCCCAACTACGGCGAGTACGTGTTCGTCTACTACAACCAGGACATGTTCGACGCCCAGGGGCTCAGTGTGCCGACCACCCTGGAGGAGTTCGAGGCCGTATGTGACGCCTTCGTCGCCGCCGGGCAGATCCCGCTGGCCGAGGCCGGCTCGGAGTACCCCATGGGGCAGCTCTGGTACCAGTTGGTTCTCGCCCACGCCGACCGCTCCTTCGTCAACGCCTACCAGCTCTTCGAAGGCGACGTCGACTGGACCGCCGACCCGATCAAGGCCGGAACCGACAAGCTCGTGGAATGGATCGACAAGGGGTACGTCGCCGCCGACTCCGCCGGTCTGACCGCCGAGGACGCCGGCACCGCCTTCATCAACGGCAGCTATCCCATGTTCGTCTCCGGCTCCTGGTGGTTCGGGCGGATCGTCGGGGACATGGCCGACAAGAACTGGGACCAGTTCCTCTTCCCGGGCACGGAACTGTTCCCGGGCTCCTCCGGGAACCTGTGGGTGGTGCCGACCAATGCCAAGAACAAGGAACTCGCCTACGACTTCATCGACATCACCCTGTCCGATGAGGTCCAGGCGATCCTCGGCGAGAAGGGCGGGCTGCCGGTGAGTGGCGACCCCTCCACCATTGAGGACGAGAAGACCCGCACCATGACCGAGAACTTCGCTCAGATCAACGAGCAGGACGGCCTGGCCTTCTACCCGGACTGGCCGGTGGCGGGCTTCTACGACCAGATCGTCTCCGCCATGCAGTCCCTCATCAACGGTTCCAAGACCGGTGACGAGGTTCTTGCCGACCTGCGCTCCGCATATGACGAGGGCAAGGCCGATATGGGCATTGAGGGCTGACCGTGCGCGCCCGAACCGAACGGCCCTCGCGCCGCAGGTCGCGGAGTCTGGCCTACCTGCCCTACCTCATTCCGGGAGCGGTCTGCTTCACCATCATCATTCTGGTGCCGCTGGCTCTCAACGTCTGGTACTCGCTCAACAGCTGGAAGGGCGGCATGTCGCCGATGCGGTTCATCGGGCTGGACAATTATGCCCAACTGCTGGATGACGCGAAGTTCTGGGCGTCCTTCCGCAACTCGTTGTCGATGATCGTGGCCATGGTCATCATCCCGACGCTCATCGGGCTGGTGCTGGCTGCCGTCCTGTTCGACTACATCGGCAAGCACTTCGGCTCTCGTACCGCCGCGACGCTGCGCGCCATGTACTACCTGCCGCAGATCCTGCCGATCTCCGTGGCCGGCATCGTGTGGAACTGGATCCTCAACTCCCAGACGGGTGCGGTCAACACGATTCTGCGCGGCCTGGGTGTCACCGACCCGCCCAACTGGCTGGGTTCCACCTCGACGGCGTTGGGCTCGGTCATGCTCGTGCTCATCTGGATCCAGATCGGCTACCCGACCGTCATCTTCATGTCCGCCCTGCAGCGGGTGGACCCGGAGTTGTACGAGGCGGCCGAGCTCGACGGCGCGGGCTGGTTCGCGCGCTTCCGCGCCATCACCGTGCCGCAGATCCGGCCGGAGACCTTCGTGATCGTGCTCACCTGCACCATCGCGGCGCTGAAGGTGTTCGCGCCCATCTACGTGCTCACCCGTGGCGGTCCGGAGAGCTCCACCCTGGTGCCGAGCTACTACTCCTACCTGAACTTCTTCGACAAGTCGAAGGTCGGCTACGGCGCCGCCATCTCAACCGTGCTCACAATCGTCATTATCGTCATCGCCGGCGTCATCCAGGTCTTCCAGAACCGCAGCGCCCGGCGTGAGGAGGAGGGACGCTGACATGTCCGACACCGTCCTCAGCTCAGCATCTGTGGCCACTCGTGCGGCGGGCACAACCAAACGCGCCCCGGCGCCGAAACCGGGCACGGCCACTCGCAGGAAGGACCGCTTCCATCGGGGCGCCGGACGCTGGATCGTGCTCGCCGTCGTCGGCCTGTTCGCGCTGCTCATGGTGGCCCCTTTCCTGTTGATGGTCATCAACGCCTTCAAATCTCCGGCCGACTACTCCGGCGGCAGCCCGCTGTCCCTGCCGAAGCAGATCTACACCGACGGTCTGGCCTACTTCTGGCAGCGAGTCAACTTCCCCGTCAAGCTGTGGAACTCCATCTGGACCTCGGCGCTGGTAGCCGTGGCCGGCACGCTGCTTTCCCTGCTGAACGCCTATGCCATCGGCGTGGGCCGGGTACGGGGACGCGCCTGGATCGTGGCCGTGTTCATGATCGCCAACATGCTGCCGCAGGAGGGGCTGATCTACCCCCTGTTCACCATGGCGCAGAAGACCGGGCTCACGGACAACCCGTGGTCGATCGTCATCATCTTCACCGTCATCCAGTCGGCCTTCGGCACCTACCTGCTCTCCTCCGTGCTGGGCACCTTCCCACGCGCCCTGCTGGAGGCGGCCGAGCTCGACGGCGCCGGCCGCTGGCAGATCCTGTGGCGGGTGGTCTACCCGATCGTCCGCCCCACCATGAGCGTGCTCGCGATCTTCTTCTTCATCTGGACGTGGAACGAGTTCTTCATTCCCCTGGTGATGCTCACCAGCAATGACAACCAGACGGTGCCGATCGCCCTGTCCAGCCTGCAGGGTGACCGCATGCTCGACGTGCCCACCCTCAACGCCGGCGCCCTCGTCTCGCTTGTTCCTACCTTCCTGTTCTTCCTCTTCTTCCAGCGCACCCTGACCCGCGGCGTCACCGCCGGCGCGGTTAAGTAGCGCAAGCAGATCAATCAGCAAAGGACCCCCATGAAGTTCTCCAACGGCTATTGGCTCGACCGTCCCGGTTACACCGTGGAAAAGGCCCGCGGTCTGCTCGACCTATCCGTCGGCGCCGCCCACTGCGGCGACACCGGCAGCACTGTTCACGCATACGCCCCGGTCCGTCCGGTCTCCGGCCGTGGCGACACCTTGAACGTGGCGTTGCTGTCGGCGACCTTCACCGCCGTCGCCGACGGCGTCATCAAGGTGGAACTGGTCAACCACCGCGGCGTGCGTGACCGCGGGCCGCATTTCGCGGTAGCTACGACGGAGGACTATCGGGGCGAGGTCGAGCAGGCGGCGGGCGGCGTCACCCTGCGGGCCGGCGCTCTGGCCGTGACCCTGCGGGAGGGGGAGGACTGGACGGCTGTCTTCAGTTCCGCCGGACGCCCGCTCACGGCAAGTCTGCCGCGCGCCGTCGCCCACGTCGTCGGGCCGGACGGGACCCGCTACATGCGCGAAGAGCTCTCCCTGCGCCCGGGGGAGCGGGTCTACGGGCTGGGGGAGCGCTTCGGCGCCTTCACCAAAAACGGCCAGAGCGTGGACATCTGGAACGAGGACGGCGGCACCGCCTCCGAGCAGGCCTACAAGAACATCCCCTTCTACCTCTCCAGCGCCGGCTACGGGGTGTTCGTCGCCGAGGCCGGCGGAGTGTCATTCGAAGTCGGCAGTGAGATCACCACCCGCGTCCAGTTCTCGGTGGAGGGCGAGCGCCTGACCTACTACGTGATCGATGGGCCCACCCCGAAGGACGTGCTGCGGCGGTACACGGCGCTGACCGGCCGCGCCCCGATGGTGCCCACCTGGTCCTTCGGACTGTGGCTGACCACCTCTTTCACCACCGACTACGACGAACAGACCGTCATGTCATTCATTGACGGCATGGAGCAGCGGGGCCTGCCGCTGAGCGTGTTCCACTTCGACACCTTCTGGATGCGTGGCTTTCGCTGGTGCGACTTCGTGTGGGACCCCGCGACCTTCCCCGACCCGGCCGGCATGCTGGAGCGCATCAAGGCCCGCGGCCTGCGCGTATGCGTGTGGATCAACCCCTATATCGCCCAGCGCTCGGCATTGTTCGATGAGGGTGCCGCGCGCGGATATCTGGTGCGCACCACCGACGGTGATGTGTGGCAGACCGATCTGTGGCAGGCGGGCATGGCCCTGGTCGACTTCACCAACCCCGACGCCGTCGCCTGGTACCGGGAGAAACTCCAGGTGCTGCTGGACATGGGTGTGGACTGCTTCAAGACCGACTTCGGGGAGCGGATCCCGGTACGGGGCATCGCCTGGCATGACGGCTCCGACCCGGAGAAGATGCACAACTACTACACACAGCTGTACAACCGCACCGTCTTCGAACTGCTGCGCGAGCGGCGCGGCCAGGGGGAGGCGGTCCTGTTCGCCCGCTCGGCCACGGCGGGTGGACAGCAGTTCCCCGTGCACTGGGGCGGCGACAACGAGTCCACCTACGCCTCCATGGGGGAGACGCTGCGCGGCGGCTTGTCCCTGTGCGCCTCCGGCTTCGCCTATTGGAGCCACGACATCGGCGGTTTCGAGGGCACCCCCGACCCGGGCGTGTTCAAGCGCTGGCTGGCCTTCGGACTGCTGTCCTCCCATGCCCGGCTGCACGGCTCGAACTCGGTGCGCGTGCCCTGGGCCTTCGACGCCGAGGCGGTCGAGGTGGCCCGCCGGTTCATCCGCCTGCGCCTGTCGCTCATGCCCTACCTGTACCGGCTGGCGGAGCAGGCGCACGCCACGGGGGCGCCGATGATGCGGCCCATGTTCCTGGAGTTCCCCGACGACCCCGGGGCCAGGGACATCGACACCCAGTACATGCTCGGGGAGGCCCTACTGGTGGCGCCCGTGATGGACGCCGACGGCGAGGTGGAGGTCTACCTGCCCGAAGGCACCTGGACCTCCTGGTGGGATGGGACGACGGTGGCTGGGCCGCGGTGGGTGCGCGAGCGCCACGGCCTGGACACCCTGCCGCTGTACGTGCGGCAGGGGAGTGTACTGCCCGTGACGGGACGGGTGGAACGGCCGGAGGACGACTGGGCCGCCGACCTCACCCTGCGCTGCTTCGGCCTGGTCGACGGCGACGAACGTGAGGTGGTGGTCCCTGCGCACGACGACTGCGCGGCGGTCGCCTTCCACGTCGCCCGCCGCGACGGCGTGATCACCGCGCGGGCCGACGGCGCTCGCGGGCCGTGGCGGCTGGAGGCCGGCGGGACGCGCGTGCGGGCGGACGGTAAAGAGACGGTTAGCCTGGCCCCGAGCTTGAGGATGTGACCGCTCGGGACAATAAGTACACCCTGCCAGTCGTTTCGATGTCCGAATCGTCAGAACCCGTGACAAACGTGTCCGTGGACGCGCACTACGCTTTGACAATCGTTGGAATCAAGCTGTTCTGCTGTATGGTCGCGAGGCGATCGACGACGCTTGTCATGGTCTTTGAGGTTGGGTGTTGAGAATGCGGAACGTACCTTGGCCCCTACCCGGGGTACCAGTATCGCACTGGCGTCGTACGGCCGTACCGCCCGACGCGACGGGCTGCGACGTGAGCGCGATGGTGGTACTCGGTGAAGTCAATTGCGCCTCGCGCGGGTGGGCCGCCACGAGCAGCTATGACAGTACGTGGGGTAGGTGGGCAGAGCATGAGTGAGCGACTCAGATGTGCGGAGGCGCCGTCGAGGAGCGCACGACGAGAGAGGTGGGGATTCGTATTGAGTCGGACGTGGTAGCCGCTCCCTCAATCTGGCGCAGCGCGAGACGAACGCACGCTCTGCCTAGGGCGTGGAAATCTTGGTGAACCGTCGTCAGCGGGGTGGGGAAACCCGTTCCGATCGGCAGGTCGTCGAAGCCAACCACCGAGAGATCGCCGGGAATATCACGGCCAAGCTCAGCAGCCGCCCGCGTGAGTCCCAGTGCTTCCTCGTCGTTGGCGCAGAAGACGGCGGTGACGGCCGGATCGCGGAGCAAAGAGAGCCCAGCATGATAACCGGAGGAAGCGGACCAATCACCGCCTAACGGCTCGGGAACGTTCCGTCCATTGTCCTCAAGCGCAACGCGCCAAGCTTGGGTGCGCGCCTTCGCCGCATAAGAGTAAACGGGGCCGGTCACGTGATGAACGGTGTCGTGTCCCAAGGACAGCAGGTGTTCGACGGCAAGCCTGGCGCCCTGCGCCTGGTCGGTGTCGACACTGGGGTAGCCGCCGGCGTCTCCGGAGGTCACAACAACAAGGCGATCGCTGGTGGGGACGACGAAGGTACCCTCGCACGGCGACGCCTCCATAACAAGGATGACCGCGTCAGTCGACATCTCCTCGAGTCGCACTACAGCACCTGAAACCGCCTCAGAGGTGCGCGGCCCGGAGGGCGCCAGTACGATCGAGTAGCCGACTTCAGACGCTGCTTCGGCAATGGCGGCCAGAATCCTCGACTGCCCTTCCGAGAAGAGGTCGAACATGACAACTCCGAGGCTTTGGAAGGTGCCACGTTTGAGCGCGCGGGCCGCGGCGTTCGGCCGATAACCCAGGTCAGCTATTGCCTTACACACTCGTTCTCGTGTGTGTTCCGTGACGGCAGCAGAACCGTTCGCGACTCTCGAAACCGTCTGCGGAGAGACTCTCGCCGCTCGGGCGACGTCTGCCATCGATGGGCGACGCGTGGATTGGGGCCGATGGGTCACCATGACAGGCCTCCTGTCCGATGCCGCTTGACACGTTGCTTCCCTGCTGCGATAGTAACCCACGCGACAATGGTTGCGTAACCATCTTCAGTCTACTGCCGCTGTCGCGCATACCCACACTGGGACCCGTGACTGCCAAGATGACGGTGACGCCGCGGGTCCTGCCATCGCCTCGATCTCCTTCCCCGGGGACGAGGTGCCGATCTCAAGGAGGAGATCCCATGCCCATGATGCTCACTCGTCGTTCTGCGCTGATTGGCGGTCTCGTGGCTGCCGGCACTGCTAGCCTCGCGGCCTGCGGGGGCGGTTCCGACTCGGACTCCGGATCCAAGTCGGACAGCACCACCCTCAAGGTCTGGTGCTGGGACCCGGCCTTCAACATCTACGCGATGCAGGAGGCCGAGAAGATCTATGCAGAGGACCATCCGGACTTTAAGCTAGAGATTACGGAGATGGCCTGGGATGACGTCCAGCAGAAGCTAACTACCCTGGCTCAGTCGCAGGACCTCGACCAGCTCCCAGACATCTTCCTCATGCAGAACATGGCAGGACAGAAGAATATCGTAAACTACCCGGACATATTCTCTGACTATGCCGACTCTGGGATCGACTTCAGCCAGTTCCCTGAGGCCGTCGTCAGCTACTCCAACTACGAGGATGTTCAGTACGGTCTTCCCTTCGACTCCGGCACCGCGATCGGGGCATGGCGCACGGACTTCCTCGAACAGGCAGGCTATACCATCGACGACCTAACTGACATTACATGGTCACGCTTCATCGAGATTGGCAAAGACGTCAAGTCTCAGATAAACAAGCCAATGCTCTCGAGCCAGGCGGGGCAGTCGGACCTCATCATGATGATGAACCAGTCGGCGGGTTCCTCTCTGTTTACTGATGACGGAACGGTTCACATCAAGGACAACGACACGCTCAAGAAATGCGCCGAAATCTATAAACAGCTCGTCGACGAGGGCATCCTCATTGAGGTCAACTCGTGGGATGAGTATGTTGCTTCCTTCACCAGTGAGCAGGTTGTCGGCACGATCAACGGTGTGTGGATCTCGGGTTCGATCCAGACGGCGAGTGATCAGTCCGGCAAGTGGGCGGTCACGAACGTTCCGTCCGTCGATGGCGTCGATGGTGCTACAAACTACACGGCTAACGGTGGCTCATTCTGGGCGATTTCCTCGACGGGGAACTACGACCTGGCTGCGGACTTCTTAAAGTCTACTTTTGCGGGATCCACCGAGTTCTACGACAACATCTTGCCGTCGTCAGGTGCCATCGCGAACTGGATACCTGCCGGCGATTCCGACGTCTACAACCAGCCGGCCGAATTCTACGGCGGCCAGACGGTCTACGCTGACGTCGTCGACTTTGGGTCGAAGGTTCCGACGGTGACCACTGGCGTCTACTACTACGAGGGACGCGACGCTGTCTCTGCCGCTCTTACACAGATCGTCGGCGGTGCAAACGTCGACAATGCGCTGTCCGACGCCTCGGATACCACCGAGTTTGCTATGGACTGATAATCAGTGCTACCCATCCGGGGGTCAAGGCGCTGTTCCGCCCTGACCCCCGGAGCGCGCGACAGATATACGAGTATGCGGGCGCGATCCGCTAATATGACGAAATGGATTGTCAATGACGACGGCGAATATTATCTCAAGAACGAGTTTAGGGAAGAAGAAGAAAGCCACGCGTCCTACGCGGTCCGAACGGCGGCGCAACCTTACGGGGTGGGTCTTCATCATCCCGGCTGCGCTCCTCATATGCGTAATGAGTTTCTGGCCGATGGTGCAGGCATTTCTACTGTCATTGCAGACTGGACGGGGGGCCAGGCTTAAATACGCTGATCCGTTGTGGATGAACTATGAGCGCTTGTTCCACGACGAGATTTTCCTCATGACGCTCAAGACTACTTTCATCTACCTCATCATCCAGGTCCCGATCATGCTTGGGACAGCACTACTGCTGTCCGTGCTGCTCAACGACCCGAATCTGAGATTCAAGGCGTTCTGGCGCACTGCGATATTCTTGCCGTGCGCTGTCTCGCTAGTCTCCTACTCACTTGTGTTCCGTACTCTCTTTGCCAACGATGGCTTCATCAATGACCTGCTCACAGGGTTGCATCTTATCGATAGCCCCGTCAACTGGCTCGGGCAGACGAGTACAGCACGCATGGTCATTATCCTCGGTCTGCTATGGCGCTGGACGGGATACAACATGGTCTTTTATCTGGCAGGTCTGCAAAACATCGATATGGCCACGCTTGAGGCTGCCAAGATCGATGGGGCTAATGCGTGGCAGACCTTCTGGCACGTGACGGTGCCCCAGCTCAAACCAATGATCGTTCTCACCGCGATCATGTCCATTAACGGAACGCTCCAGCTCTTCGATGAGTCTTGGAATCTCACGAGGGGAGGCCCCGCGTACACGTCAATGTCGATGTCGCACTACCTTTACGAGCTCTCCTTCCTTAAGAGCCCGAACTTCGGATACGCTTCAGCGTTGTCCTACGTCATTCTTGTTCTTGTAGCGGTTCTCGCGTTCATTCAGATGAAAGTTGGTGACAAACGTGATGCGTAGATCCTCACTACGTCGTGTTCCCGCCTATGTATTTTTGTCGGTCGTGGCGTTCTTGTCGCTGTTCCCGCTGTACTTCATGGTGGTATCGGCTACAAACAGTTCCAACGAGGTTCTCTCTTCCAAGATGACTTTCGGTGGCAGTCTTGCGAATAACTGGCATCGATTGCTCGAGCTGTCCGACCTGTACTCGGCCTTGGGATACTCGGCGGCTATAGCGCTGCTGACAACGCTCCTTGCGCTCGTGGTGTGCTCTATCGCTGGGTACGGTTTCGAGATCTATCACTCGAGGGGCAAGGATACGGTGATGGCGATATTGCTGTTGGCGATGATGATTCCCTTTGCGGCGACGATGATCCCTCTGTTCCAGCTGTTCGGGAAAGTGGGACTCGTGAACTCGTTATGGGCGGTCGTCTTGCCGACGGTCTCTACGCCTTTCCTTATTCTGCTATTTCGTCAGGCATCCCGATCTTTTCCTCATGAGATTATCGAGGCGGCGCGACTAGATGGTCTGAGCGAGGTGGCCATCTTCGTACGCATGTACATTCCGACAATGAAATCCACGTATGCGGCGGCTGCGGTTGTTACATTCATGAATGCTTGGAACAACTTCATGTGGCCGAAAATCATTCTTGTCGACGTTCAATACCAGACTATGCCGATGCTGGTGTCTAACCTCGCAAGTGGTTACGTGACTGACTACGGCGTTCTCATGCTCGCGGTCCTCATCGCCTCCCTGCCGGCGGTGATCGTCTTCCTGGTCCTTCAGAGGTCGTTTGCGAACGGAATTATGGGTGCGGTCAAATGAGTTTCGACATTGCTCGCCTTGCGGACCCGGCTTTCTTTTCCGAGAACACGCTTCCTGCTCACTCCGATCACTTGTGGTACGCGAGCCAGGCTGAGGTCGCCGCTGGTAAGTCGTCGTTCCAAGTTAGTCTGGACGGGGTGTGGAAGTTCTCGTACGCTAAGAACCCGGAGGTTGCCGTAGACGGATTCGAAGACCCGTCATACGATGTCATCGAGTGGGACGACATTCCGGTTCCCGCGCACATTCAGCTTCACGGTTATGACCGGCCGCAGTATGTCAACGTCCAGTATCCCTGGGACGGACACGAGCAGGTCGATCCGGGCCAGGTGCCCAGCCACTACAACCCCGTCGCTTCGTACGTACGCGGTTTCACGCTACCCCGGTCTCTGCCTGAGGGCGAGCGGTTGGTCCTGCGCTTGGAAGGCGCCGAGTCCGCTGTGGTTGTTTGGGTGAACGGCGAGTATGTCGGTTACAGCGAGGACTCGTTCACGCCTGCCGAGTTCGACATCACGGAGTACGTGCGCTGTGGTTCCAACAGGCTCGCGCTGAGGGTATTTAAATGGAGTTCCGGCTCTTGGATCGAGGACCAAGACTTCTTCCGATTCTCTGGGCTGTTCCGCTCCGTCTTGTTGCGACGCCTGCCGGCTGTCCATCTGGCCGACGTAAGAGTGGGAGTCGCGCTTTCCGACGATCTCGATTCCGCTGAGGTCACAGTAGGTACCCGTCTCGAAGGCAATGGTAGAGTGAGGGCCAGGTTGGACGGTGTCGGCGCGCTGGTCTGGGACGACGACGGTGTGGGGCACGTAACGGTGCGCAACCCGCATCTGTGGAGCGCTGAGGACCCGCACCTTTACGACCTCACGATTGAGGTGCTCGATGAGGGAGGAGACGTCCAAGAAATTGTCCCTCAACGTGTCGGACTGAGGCGTCTTGAGATCGAGGACGGTCTTCTACGGATCAACGGCGAACGCATTGTCTTCAAGGGCGTTAATCGGCACGAGTTTGGGGAGCAGGGCCGCGTGATGTCGCGCGAGCGTACCGAACTGGACATCGTCGCCCTGAAACGCGCGAATGTTAACGCCGTCCGTACGAGCCATTACCCGAATAACTCGTTCTTCTATGAGTTGTGTGACCAGTATGGCCTCTACGTCATTGACGAGGCCAATCTCGAGTCTCACGGCGTTTGGGACGAGATTCTCCGGCATGACAAGGGCGTCGCCGGCGTGGTTCCCGGCGATCAGCCGCAGTGGCGCGAAGCGGTCCTCGACCGAGTGCGATCAATGTACGAGCGCGACAAGAACCATCCGTCGATTGTAATGTGGTCGTGCGGCAACGAGTCCTTTGGCGGCGACAATATTGCCGATATGGCCGCATTCCTGCGTGCCCACGATCAACGTCCCGTCCACTACGAGGGCATCTGCTGGGACCCGCGTCGGCCGGACTCCTCGGACGTTGTGTCCCACATGTATACGCCTGCCGCGAGTATCGAAGAGATGCTCCGCAGTCACGGGGATAAACCCTTCATCTTGTGCGAGTTCGCTCACGCGATGGGCAACTCCTTCGGTGCGGTCGACCGTTACCTTGACCTCAGCGAACGGGAACCGCGCTTCCAAGGCGGTTTCATTTGGGACTTTGCAGACCAGGCGATCCGGCTGACGGCCCCCAACGGCGAGGAGTACTGGGCCTACGGCGGTGACAGCGATGAGTCGCCGCACGACGGCGACTTCTGCGGTAATGGGATTTTCTATGCTGATCACAGTCCATCGCCCAAGATCCAGGAGGTGCGCCACCTTTACCAGCCGTTGCGGACCCACGTCACTGAGCGCTGTGTGACGGTAACTAACCGTTTCCTGTTCACCCGCTCTTCGGCCTACGACTGCGTAGTCACGCTCGAGCGCGAAGGCGTCATGGTTGCCCGCTCCACCCTCGATACTGACGTCGCACCCGGAGCGGAGGAGACATACGCACTGCCGTTGTCTCTGCCTGACGGTGATGGCGGTACTGGCGGCGAGTACGTCATCGTGGTCTCCTTCCGCTACCGCGAGCCCACTCAGTGGGCGCAAGCCGGTGAAGAGGTTTCCTGGGACGAGTGCGTCGTCACCATCGCGCCTCCGACTACGGCCGATATACACGCGCCCGCGGTACCGCTCTTTGTCATTCCTGGAAACCGTGCCCAACGCCCCGAGCTCGTCCGCGGACGGCACAACGTCGGAGTACGCGGCGAGTCCTTCGAAGCCGTATTCTCCTTCCTGACGCCCGCGCTGACCTCTTACCGGTTCGGACGCACACAGGATGGAGGAACTGAGCTATTGCGTGCCCCCGTCACACCGTGTTTCTGGCACGCTCCGACGGCCAACGAGCGCGGATATGGCGGCCCCTTCGAGGAGGGCCAGTGGCATCTGGCGTCGAGGTACTCTCGTCCCAGCGCGAACGGTACGGAACCCGTCGTCGCTGAAGATGAAGACGCCGTCACCGTGTCATACACGTACGTCCTCGCAGGCATGGAGAACGGGCGCTGCGTTATGAGTTATCGGGTGCTCTCCGACGGCACTGTAGAGGTCACCGAGACCCTTGAGCCTGGCGAGGATCCGCCGTCGTTGCCTGAGCTGTCCGTCATCATGGAGCTCCCCGGAACGATGAACCGGCTGACGTTTTACGGCGAGGGGCCGGAGGAAACCTACATTGATCGTCGCGGCGGCGGTCGTTTGGGCGTGTACTCCAGTACCGTAGCCTCCCAGATGGCCGACTATCTCGTCCCTCAGGAGTGTGGATCGCATACCGGTGTCCGTTGGGCCATGGTTACCGACCGGCGCGGACGTGGGATGAAGGTGAGTGCACCGAATGGCTCACCGATCGAGTTCTCCGCTCTCCCATGGACCCCATTCGAGATTGAAAATGCTCGTCACAGCTTCGAGCTACCGGCCAGCGGCAGGACCGTCCTGCGGCCAGCGGTTATGCGTAGAGGACTCGGCGGAGATGACTCCTGGGGGGCACGCCCACACGCGGAGTATCTCCTGCCGTCCGGCAGGATTGAGCACCGTTTCTCCTTTACAGGGGTGCTGTGATGACGGCGTTCCCGCGGCGTCCCAGTAGGGACGACAGCGCGCTGCACTACGGAGCGGACTACAACCCGGAGCAGTGGCCGCGCGAGACCTGGCGCGAGGACATTGCACTTATGCAAGAGGCCGGAGTCACAGTCGTGACGCTCGCAGTGTTCTCCTGGGCGCGCATCCAACCCACCGAAGACACCTGGGACTTCACATGGCTCGACGAGATCATCGACATGCTGTCCAAGGCGGGCATCGATGTCGACCTGGCCACTTCGACGGCCTCCCCTCCGGCATGGTTGACGATGAAGCACCCCGAGGTCCTCCCGGTCACGTACGACGGGCACATTCTTTGGCAGGGCGGCAGACAGCACTGGCGGCCAACTTCACCGCTCTTCCGTCAGTACGCCCTCGAGGTCACACGTCGTCTGGCTGAGCGCTATGGACATAACCCGGCCGTCGTGGCCTGGCACGTCAACAACGAGCTCGGAGGCGCCAATGTCTTCGACTACTCGGATGACGCCGCCGCGGCATTCAGGGCGTGGCTGCGTGGACATTACGACGACCTCGAGGACCTCAACGCGGCCTGGGGCACAAGTTTCTGGTCCCAGCATTACGCGCGGTGGGAGGAGATTCTTCCACCGCGCCAGGCGGGCGCGCAGAACAACCCCGGTCAGGTGCTTGACTTCCAACGCTTCAGCGGTGATGCCTTGCGCGATCACCTGGCAGCCGAGACCGCGATCCTTCACGAGTTGTCACCGGGCGTCCCCGTGACCACGAACCTCATGCTGGCGGCGAACTATCAGAGCATCGACTACTCGGCATGGGCCCGCGACACAGATTTCATTTCCAACGACCACTACCTCCTGCCTGGCGAGGGAGGAATCGAGGAGCTGGCGTTCTCCGCCTCCGCCACGTCGGCGATCGCCGACGGCGAGCCTTGGTGGCTCATGGAGCACGCGACGAGCGCTGTGAACTGGCGCACGGTAAACCCGGCGAAGCGACCTGGACAGTTGCGCCGCGACTCGCTCACTCACCTCGGTCACGGCGCTGATGCCATCTGCTTCTTCCAGTGGCGGGCATCTGCGGCAGGCGGTGAGCGGTTCCACTCTGCTATGGTCCCTCACGCCGGTAGGCACTCCCGGGTGTTCCGCGAGGTGACCGCACTGGGCCGAGAACTGCGTTCTCTTCGCGAGGTCGCAGGGAGCCCTAGCCTGCCGGCGCGCTGCGCGCTCGTCTTCGATTATGAGACCTGGCTCCTCTTTCAAGGCGACTCTATGCCCGATAACCGTATCGAATATCGGGAAGAGCTCGTACGCTGGTACCGCGTGTTTGCCGATCTCGGGCTACGGGTAGACGTCGTGTGTCCGCAAAATGACCTGGCGCGTTACGACTTTCTTGCTGCTCCTCTGCTCCACCTAGTGCCGAGTACGCTTGCTGCCCGGCTGCGTGAGGCAGTGGAAAGCGGGACTCACCTCGTCACGACCTACTTCTCCGGTATCGCCGACGAGCACGCCAGGGTCTACCTTGGCGGCTACCCGGGTGCCCTGAGAGGCCTGCTCGGTGTGCGGGTGGACGAGATGCGTCCATTACTCGACGGTACGACCCTCATGGTCGATGGTGGTGGGACGATGGCAAACGGCTTGGCCAGCTCCTGGTGCGAGCCCGTTGAGATTGTCTCCCCTGAAGTCGAGGTGCTACGGACCTATAGCGATTGCCAGGACACGCTGAAAGCAGGATTGCAACCCGGTACTCCGGCTGTAACTCGTCGGACACTGGGGCGTGGGTCGGCCGCCTACGTCTCGACGAGGCTCGAGCACAGTGCACTGAGTGACCTGCTTGCCGAACTGATCGCTCGCGCCGGCATCACTGCGGACTTGCCCACGCCGCTCGCCGGCGAGGTCATCGCTTCGGTGCGCCGTGGTGACCAGGCGGATTACTGGACGCTTACCAATCGCGGGCGGGTTGACCTTGGGCCCGCGGACGATGTTGCGGCGCTACTGGGCGGCACCGTACTCGGCGGGGCGCATACTCTCGGGCTCGACGACGCCATCGTTGTGCGGGTGCCGCGTCGTTGACTCTGTGTGCGGAGATGCCCGAACTGCGAATGGGTTGGTCAGGCGTCCTGGGAAGAAAGCTGCGGCCTTGCTTGTGAAGGAACATAAGCCTGAGTCCTGGCAGTTTAGTGCCCTGGGTTTAGATTGTTGAGGATTTGCTGTGCGGTCAGGGTGGTCCGGGGTTGGTCGGTGGTGGTCTGCTCGCCGACGCCCGGCGCGTCGGCGTTGTCGATGATGCCGGTGCCGTCGGCGGTGGTGCCGTCGGTGATGGTGTCGTCTGGTGGTGGTGGGGTGTAGGCCTGTTCGTGCTCGATCGGGGTGTGCATGCCTATGGCGGAGTGAGGACGGGTGTTGCCCGACCAGTTGCACCCACTGGGCGGTAGCGAACACGGGCGTCCTCGATGCCCTGCCAGGGGCCGTGGTCGTCGAGGTAATGGCGGCCCAAGGATCAATTCCGCCTTGTACAGGGAGTTCAGGGCCTCGGCCAGAGCGTTATCGTATGAGTCTCCCTCGGGTGCCCACCGCGGCCACAGCATCACAGTCCGAGCAGGGCCTGCCCGCACTCGGATTGCCCGGTACTGGACCCCGCGGCCGCGTGTGGTGGATCAGGCCTTTCAGCTCGGCTCCTTCGCGCCGACGCTGCCAGATCCCCATGCGTAGGGCGCCCCTGGGCCAGGCCGATATATAGGCTCGCGGGTGGTCTGCCACCCGCTGATCCTGCGGGAGTAGACGTCGGCGGGCGAAGGCAGGCGCACCACCCAGCCTGGGAGGGTGCGTACCTAGGTGGGGGTACCTCCCACGTAGTGGGGGTCCGCCGCCCGCAGCTCATTCGGCCTGAACGCTGAGAAGTGCCTCTTGACCAGGTCTGCTGGCTACTGCTCCTTGGGAGCGCTGCGCGTGGTACGCGGTGATTTGGCGCGGCCGGTGGCCGTGCAGGCCCATGGCCCGCATCAGCCGCAACCGCGGTGCAGCGGGCGTCGCATGCCCCAGCCCGTGCCGGACGGAGGCCTCAGGACGGCCCGGCATCGCATGCATCTTCCTTGCGCCCAGTACGCAGTAGTTGTTCTCATGCACCCGCCCGGTTCTCGGTCTTCAGAACCTGGTCGCGCACAGCCCTGGCACTGGGGGACGGGACTTGGCTGCGCAAGTGGTGCTCGGGGCGATCTTGACATAGGCGCTGGTCAGCGCCTTGCAGAACCGGCACAGGCCCCAAGCACTTGTCTTGTTGCCCGGCGATGAATGAGACCGGTGACCTCTTCCGGCGCTCACACTCCGCCCGTGGCGCATATGCGCGCTCGCCTTGCGCAGGATCCCCGTTGGTCCGCCCCCGGCTCGCGGCTTGTCGGCCTCCAGCTGCCTGATCCGCTCAGCGTCCTGACTGGTGGTTCCCGGCCGGGCGCCCGCGTCGATCTCGCCCCTCCTACGTAGCAGGTGCGCAGCGCCTCGGGGCGGGGCGCCCAGCTCCTCGCCGATCTTCCAGGCCCGCCCCCTTAGACCACTCCGGGGTCCCCCGACGGGCCCCTGCACACCCCATCCTGGTAGCCCGCTCTCGCAGCCCTCTTCGGGATACTTCCACGGGTAGCACTCCCGGCAGTGATCCTTCCGTGTATTCACTGCCTCCATCAAACCCGGTGCAGTTCACCATGCTGTCGCTTCGCCGCCGGCATGTGAGCGCCGGCCGGGAAAGGGGCAGGGGTCATGGTGTCAGCGCGGCGCGCCACGAATGATCAGCCAACCACGCCCGAGCGGTCGTTCAAGTAGTAGCGCAGCGTCGCCTGCGAATCCAGTACGCCACGGCTCAGTGATGGTGCTGATGTCTATGTCCTCTAAGCCGCCACCGGATTGTTTTGCTTCAGGATAGCTCTCGACGTGTTCTCCGGGATAACCGGTGTTGTTGGTAACGTAATCGCGGATGGCTTGGTCTTCGGCGGTGAAGGCGATGATGTAGCCCCAGCCTCCGGGGTAGTTTTCGGCGAAGTTCACGGCTGGGGAGACCGAGAGGACTTCGGCGTTCTCGGGTAGCTCGTGTCCTTGGCCGATGGACAGGATGTCGTCCAGGTGCTCAATATCCGCCGGGTAGGGGGCGCCCTCCTGCTGGTTCGCTGTCACTGCGGCCTCCTGGGTTGCGACTGACTGCGTGGGTGAGGTGCTACGTGAGTTTGACGTCGCGCCACAGGCCAAGAGCGCCAAGGCTCCAGCGAGCAGGACAGCGGCGAATAAGCCGGAGACTCGTCGTGATTCCACGCGCAACATGCGGGTGCGTTTGGAGACAGGGATTGGCGGCATGGGTAACCGCATGAGCGTCAGCGGGGCGCGCCGCGGATAATCAGCCAACCGCGCCCCAGGGGACGTTCGAGCAGCAATACCGCGTCGCCAGCAAAACCCCAATTCCAAGGATCTGAAATTGAACTCAGATCGACGTCCTCTAAACCGTCTGCATTCTGTCTAGCATTTGCGCCAACGTCTATGTGCTTGCCAGAGTAGCTCGTCTGGTTTGAAACGTAGTCACGTATGGCTTGATCCTCGGCTGTGAAGGCGATGATGTAGCCCCAGCCTCCGGGGTAGTTTTCGGCGAAGTTCACGGCTGGGGAGACCGAGAGTACTTCGGCGTTCTCAGGAAGCTCGTGTCCTTGGCCGACGGACAGGATGTCGTCCAGGTGCTCCATGTCCGCCGGGTAGGGCGCTCCCTCCTGCTGAGTGGATGTCATGGTGGCCTCCTGGGTAGCGATAGACTGAGTGGGTGTGGCGTCGCGCGAGCCTGATACTGCTCCACAGGACGACAGCACCAGCGCGCTCGTGAGTAGGACACCGAGCGTAGCCCGTGGTTTCGCTGCGTTGATCATGGCCCAGTCCCGTGCTGCACTGATGACTTACCGACCAGATCGTACTCCTGTGCTATGCCAGCCTGATGCAGCTTCTGCATTTCGGCATCGGTTATATTCGCGGGACCTATCGGTGTGTCCTTATTGCGGTCCCAGTTGTACCGATCGGCCACGTGTACCCGGTAGTCGTAAGAGTAAGTGTAATCTGAGTTCGAGTCGGTTGGCGGGTATACGGTTACGGTGCCTTCTGTGCAGTACTGGTAGCCACCCGTCGCATAAAACCAGTTCTCGCTCTCGCTTTGTTGAGCGTAGCCAGACGTCCAATCGGTGTTGAAAGGGTAGGTCATCGGACCGGTCGCCCCGGAGGTTTTGTAGTCGTCTACTGCGGCGTTGACCATACTGGTGACGTAATCCTGTGAACCTTCGTCCAAGCTGGACAAGTCGTTTAGCATGCCGTCAACGTTGATGTTTTGCGGCGTTCCGGTGTTGTCCAGGAAGTGGTTGAGATTCGCCGCGACATCTGGCCATGTATCCTCGAGTGCACGTGCGGCAAGCGTTGCCCCCTCGTGTACTAGGTGATCTCGCAGAGTGGCGTCGCGTTGTCCGTGCGGGCCGGATCCCTCGTCCGGAGTGTCGCCCGGATACTGCCATGGGTCTACACCCGGCATGTCGGCGTGTTCGCCGGGTACCGGATCGCCCAGGCCTGTTTTACTGGTGTTGCCGTCTGAGTTTCCCTTCCCGCTCGGCACGCTGCCCCTGGGCACCACGCGCCCGGAGCGGGAACTCCGGGTGGCGGTGTCTCCTCCGACCTGGGACGGGTTAGAACGCGGATTTGGATTGGGGTCGGGCTTAGGTGATGGTCCTGGTTGCGGATTCGGCGTGGCTGAATTGAGTGCCTGGGCGTAGTCGGTGTCGACCTGGTTGGCCAGGGTGACGGTGGCTGCCACCATTCCGGCCAGTTCATCGGCCTGGGACTGGATGAGTTTCGCATCGGCCGTCGTCCTACCGGCGGAGCCACCGGTCGTGGTTGCTGCCGTAGCGGCGGTCATGTTGCTCGTCGTGGGGAGGGTCGCGGTGACAGTTCCGTCATCGGCCAGGGACAAATAGGGATTGGCGTCGGCGTAGTCCTGGCGCGCCAAGACCTGACGACGAACTGCGATCAGCCCGTCGCAGGCAGTGGCGGTGGCGGTCCGGAGCGAGTCGACCCGCGCGATAAGCTCGCTGTGTTCGGCGATGCTCGAGCGCAGCGCCGCGCGCATGGCGTTGACGCCCGAAGACCGCGAGGCCACCTGGCCCAGTGCCAACTCGGCGTCTTCGTGTAGAGATGACAGGTGTGTGCCCAGTGTCCTGAGCGAGTCCGAGGCTTCAGCCACGCCGTCGGGATCCACGCTTCGTACGTCGCCGTCCAGCGAGCCGAGCCGGGCGGCCAGCATCTCCAGGTCGCCCGCGACGATGTGAATAACCCATCAGACATCGATTGCGCTCTTCCTGAAGGCGAAATATGGGTGCAGCAGCATGACTCCGAGGCGCTCTCCCAGGGGCGGCCGACGGCGAGAACGTACGCCTGCGGCCTTTCCTTGTCAAGACCGTTATGTGGACGCTGGTGCGGCCGACGCGGCCGCGTATCTAAAAGGTCACACCTGGAGTGTGGTCCGGCAACTGGCCCGTAGACTCTATCCACCCTAGGGTGGATATTATGAAGAGTAAATACATGTACATCGCTGCCGTAGTCCTGTTCGTAGTCGGCGTGGCCATGATCTTTGTCGAGCACGTCGGCCCGGAACCGGACATCAGCTGTGCTGGGCCTGATGATCCGTTGTCGGGCTACACATTCGAGGTCGACGGCGAGGAGTGCCCCATAAGCGTCGAGGACTTCAACGCCATCCTCGAATACGATCGATCGGCGCTGCCGGTGCGCCGCGCGGGCCTGGGGATCGCCGTCGTCGGCATCGGGGTGGGCATTGGCGGGATCGTCGTCGGCCGTCGTCAGAAGCGGGCCGCTCGCGCCGCCGCCGATGCCGTCCCGCCGCAGCAATACGGAGCCTGAGGCGCTGCGACGCGCGGGCGCTTGGGGGCCCGCTACGGCTTGATACGCGCCCGCTGCGGTTGCGGATGAAATCGCCGATCCATGTCTTGCCCCTGAAGCGGTCTTATTTAGAAGCAAGGTCGACGCTCGAGTTAAAGCGGTTATTCGGATCGGTGGGTGTGGTGCTTAGGGGCGGAGTGCTGCGATGAGGTGGTCGTTCTCGGGCGTGGGAGGTCGTTTTCGGGCCGACGAGGACGTCTTGGGCGAACCCGGGACGTCCTCGGGCTGGCGGTGTTGGTGGCCGACGGCGATTCGTTCGAGTTGTCGGAGTTATGCGGGCACCGGATCGAGGGTCGTGGCCCTTGGCGACGCATGGCAGCGGCACCGGGTGCCGCGCACAAGGCGCACACGGCTCGCCAACCGCGCATACTGGGGTGGGCCTACCAGCGGGTGGTCGCTCCGCAAGCTGTGGGACGCTGTCTCGGCTTGTGAAGCGCCATCTCCCAAACGGCTCATGCCGGCTGCCCCGCGTCTGTTGGGACCGAGTCGCCGCCTCAGTCCAGTTTGAAGGCACGGCGGGGGATCGCGTCCACCAGATCGTGGGCCACGGCAGCCGCCTCATCCATACTCAGCCGGTGCTCGACCACCAGTCGTGCCAGGAAGCCCGCGTCGCAGCGGCGCGCGATGCCGTGGCGCGCCGGAATCGAGCAGAAGGCCCGGGTGTCGTCGATGAAGCCGGAGGTCTTGTAGAAGGTCGCCGAACCCGTCGTCGCCTCCCGGAAGCGCGTGATCGCATCCGGCTCGTCGATGAACCACCACGGCACCCCCACGTACACGGCCCGGTACCAACCGGCCAGTGGCGCCAGTTCGCGGGAGTAGACCGACTCATCCATGGTGAAGGGGATCAGGTGGAAGCCGTCGGCGTTGCCGTAGGCGTCCAACAGTGGCTGTAGGGCACGCGTGAACTCCACCGAGGTGGGAATGTCCCCGCCCACGTCAGCGCCGTACCGGGACAGTGCCCCGGAGTCGTGATTGCGGTACACGGCCGGGTGCAGCGTCATCACCAACCCGTCGTCCGCCGCCAGCCGCGCCTGGTCGTTCACCATGTGGCGCCGCAGCCGGGCGGCGTCGGCGGCGTCGATTCGTCCCGCCAGGGCGCGCGCGTACAGCACCTCCGCCTCCGCGTCCTCCAGCCGCTGTGTGCCCGCATCCGCATGCGAGTGATCCGAGGAGACCGCGCCACAGGCCTTGAAGAAGGCCCGTCGGCGCCGCATCGCCTCGACGTGCCCGGCATAGGTGGAAACCTCCTGGTCGGCCGCCTGCCCCAGCGCCTCGGTCAACTCCCGCCAGCCGGGCCGGGCCGGCTCCAGATAGGCGTCGGGGCGGAACGTCGGGATCACCCGGCCGTTCCAATCCGGGTCGGCGGCCAGGGCGCGGTGGGCGGCCAAGTCCGAGCACGGATCGTCCGTCGTCGCCAGCACCGCGATGTTGAAACGCTCGTACAGTGCCCGCGCCGTGAACGGCTCCGTGCGCAGGGCGGCGTCGATCTGGTCGTAGATCGCGTCCGCGGTGGCGGCCGACGGTCGAACCCGCACTCCGAACACGTCGTGGAAGACCTCGGTGAACCAGGTCTGTACCGGGGTACCGGCCAGCAGGTGCCAGTGCTCGCACAGCAGCCGGAATGCCGCCCGTGACCTCTCCGGGCTCAATTCGCTGCCCACCGGGACACCCAGTTGCTCCAGTTCCACCCCGCCCAGGGAGTGCAGTAAACGGTTGGTGTAGTGGTCCGGAGTGAGCAACAGGCTGGTGGGGTCGGCGAAGGAGGCGTCCTGGGCCAGCCACTCGGGTGGGACGTGCCCGTGCGGGGAGATGATCGGCGCGTCGGCCACCTCCGCCAGGAGTTCGCGGGCCACCGCGCGGGTGGCCGGGTCGGCGGGCAGCAGCCGGTCGGGGCTAAGGGGCAGTGGCTGGACTGGGGCGGACACGGTGGTCTCCTTGGTAACTGGTGCTGAAACTGGGGCATGGCGGCCGACGACGATGTCGGTTACGGGCTGCTCCCGCAAGGGGGCGCCGTCGTCGGGCGGGGGAGGCCGGGCTCAGGTGACGGGCGGCAGGACGGGTGGCGCCACGGGCACCGGCCCGACGCTCTCCCGCTCCTGCAGGGACATCTCCAGCATGGTGACCGCCGGCTGCGGCTGGGACCGGTGGCGCAGGTGCCCGACGATCGCCGTCGCCGCCCGCATGCCCAGCCGCCGCGACCCGGCCGCCAAGGAGGTGAGCCCCGGGTTGGTCAGGGCGGACAGGTCCACGTTGTCCACGCCGATGATCGATACATCCTCGGGCACGCGCAGGCCGCGAGCGACCGCCGCCTTCATGAAGCCGATCGCCAGGAGGTCGTTGTAGCCGACAACGGCACTGGTCGGGTGGCGGCCCCACGTCTCCAAGGCGTGCAGTCCACCGCCGATGGTGGGGGAGAAGGGCCCGATCCGGCGCGGGCGCAGGCCGAGGGCATGACAGGCGCGGGTCAGCCCCTCCCAGCGAGTGCCGTTGGACCATGAGTCCGGCGGCCCCGCCAGGTAGGTCAGCTCGCTATGCCCGTGGGCGGCCAGGTGCTCAACGACGGCGCGCATCCCCTGTACGGAGTCCGACAGGATCGAGGTGACGCCGGGAACCTGCCGGTTCAGCGACACCACGGGCACGGCCCGGTTGAACTGTTGGATCGCCGAGTTGCTCATGCGGGAGGAGGCCAGGACGATCCCGTCGATCAGGTGCAGTACCTTCCCGATGGCGGCCCTCTCCTCGGCGGCGTTCTCCCGGGAATCGACCAGCAGCACCGTGTACCCGTTGGCGCGTGCCGACTCCTGCAGGCCGATCATGACCCGGCTGAAGAAGGGGTTGCCGACGTCGGCGATCGCCAGCGCGATCACATAGGTTTCCTCCGCGGAGTCGGCGGGACGGCGGGGCCGAGTGCGCTTGTAGCCCAACTGTTCGGCGACGGCGTGGATGCGGTCGGCGGTCTCGGCGGACACCCGGCCGGGGCGGGTCAGCGCGCGGGACACGGTCGATGGCGCCACCCCGGCCGCGGCGGCGATGTCGTAGATCGTGATGGGCTTGTCGCGCCCGCGCTCCTCTGCGCCCTGTGGACGCGTCGAGGCATTGTCGACGTCGGCTAAGGCGGTGGTGTCGTCGTCCGAGACTGTGGTTGGCAAGCGTGCTCCTTTCCGAGTGGCGGGCGGTGCCGCGTTGTCGCGGCCGGGAGTCCGAAGCGAGTGAGCGGGTCAACACTCGTGGCGGCGCCGCTTGCCCAGCCAACGGTCTCGCACCACGAAGGCATTCTGCTTGGGCTCCCGCGACCGGGTGAACATGCCCTTCTTGTTGCCGCCGACTCGGGTGGTGCCGGTCCCGGTCTGGAAGTCGGCGAAATTCCACATCTGCTCACCCACGATCTGCGGGTAGGCGTCGAAGACGCGGTGGTACATGGCCAGCAGGTCCACCTGAAACTCCTCGGACCACGGGCGGCGCAGCAGATCCCGCATACCGGACAGCGTGTCGGCCCCGTACTCGGTGAACAGGATCGGCTTGCCCGGTGCCCGCTCGATCCAGCCGTCGATCTCCGCTCGCAGTCCCGCCTCGGCGGCCGGCAGGTCGCCGTTGTTCACGTACCAGCCGTAGTAACGGTTGAGCATGACCACGTCGAACAGGTCAACCACCCGCTCCTGGGCGGGCTGTCCCATCATCACATTGACATAGCCGACCGGTCGGTTCGGGTCCGCTTCCCGGGCCGCGGCGGCCAGAGGCTCGAAGTATCGCAATGAGGCTTCGGTGTTGCTCTCCGGCTCGTTGGCCAGCGACCACAGCACTACGCACGGGTGATTCTTGTCTCGGGCGATCAACTCGCGGATGTGGTCGGCGTGAGCCGCCTGCGTATGTGCGTTCACGTGGTCCTCGCTGAACAAGGGAATCGGATCGCCCCCGAAGAAGCCGCCGATGATGGCCGTGTTCAGCCCGACCGCCGCCGTTTCGTCGATCACCACGAAGCCGCGTTCATCGGCGTAGTCCATGACCTCCTCGGCGTAGGGGTAGTGGGAGGTGCGGAAGGAGTTCGCGCCCTGCCACTCCATCAGCTCGAAGTCATGGACCATGAGCGCGGGGTCGTGTCCCTTGCCCCGTACCAGGTTGTCCTCGTGGCGGCCGTAGCCGCGGAAGTAGAACGGTTCCCCGTTGATGAGGAACTGCGAGTCGCGCACCGTCACGGTGCGCACGCCGAAGCGCTGCGGGTAGACGTCCTCACTCGCGCCGCCGTCCGCGGAGCCGCGGGCGTGCACCTCCAGCGTGTACAGGTAGCCGGAACCGGGCTGCCATAGGTTTACGTTGTCGATGGTGAGCGTCCCGGCGGCGCCTTCGGCATGGGCGACCTCCGCACCGGCGGCATCCTTGACGACGACGTGGACGTGCTCGGCGCCCTCCGCCTCAACGGTGTAGGTGACGCGTCCGGCGGTGCCCTCGGGGCCGGTGGCGTAGTCGGTGACGATGGTGACGTCGGTGACGGCGATCCACGGCCGGGTATAAAGCACGACCGAGCGGTGGATGCCCGCGTAGTTGAAGAAGTCGTAGAAGTAACGCTGCACGGTGCGTCCCTGGGCGTCCTCCGCGAGGAAGCCCACGGGGATGGACTGCCAGGACAGTCGATTGTCCACGCGCACGGTGATGCGGAAGTCGCGCCCAGCCGTCACATGGTCGGTGATGTCGGCCTCGAAAGGAAGGTAACCGCCAGTGTGCTGGGCAACCTCGACGCCGTCGACCCACACGCGCGCCTCATGGGTCACGGAGCCGAAACGTAGAACCAGTCGGTCCTCGCCCAGATTGTGCGGGGCGACGGCCTCGCGCTCGTACCATGCAGGACCCACGTGGTCGTGGACTTCGGGGCGATGGTGATGTCGTTGTAGGAGGCGGGCACCGGCATGGGGCGCGGTGCGGGCAAGGGTGTGGCGAACCAACGCTCGGCCTGACCACGGTCCTCCGGGTCGAGCTGGAAGCGCCACACCCCGTCGAGGGACACGACTGTGCGCGAGGCGGAATTGCGTACGGACAGCATGCGGGCTCCCTTGTCTGTCGCCCGCAGAGGCCTGCTCCACCGCGCCGTCGTGGAGCGTGGATTCTGCGGGGGCGTGTGTGGTGAACTACATTGCCATCCCACAACTTAGTCCCTGATCCGCCTACGAGTTGCCGTTTGTTGCCACTTGAAGCAGAGGGTGAAGGTGCGGCCGACGGCGTCCGTGCCTGAAGGCACTTCCTGCTCCAGCGCCTACTGCGAGCTTTTGTCATCTGTTTCGAGCTTTTGCACCCTGGTGTGTGGCAAATAGGTGTACAGCAGAGCACAAAAGCTCGTAGCAGAGGGGCGGTAGCACGCCTCCCAGGCTCCGGAGGGCTCCACGGCGGTCGGGTGGTCTTTGGCAACTCGTGGCAACTGGGGATGTCGCTGCCGTCCGGGAGAGAATCTGCATTCAGTAGCGTCCGCAGCAAAGGAGCCGATCCGCCCATGAAACTGACCATAGAGGGTCTGCAGGATCGGGACGCGTTCCGGGACGCGGGTGTCGTCACGCCCGGCTTCGATGTCGCCGCCATGCAGGACGCGGGGAGACGCCGTCCGCGCTGGCTCCACCTGGGTGCCGGCAATATCTTCCGTGTCTTCCTGGCCCGTATCGCCGACGACCTCATCACCGCCGGACACCACTGGCCCATTACCGCCGTCGTCACCACCGACCCGGCCGGCTTCAACGCCCGGCTCGGCGCCCACGACCTACTCACCCTCTCGGTCATCCTCAATCCCGACGGCGGCCGCGATCTGCGCGCCATCGCCGGGGTGTGCGAGGCCCTGGTCACCCGCCGCGAGGGCGACCTCGCCCGTCTGTTCGCACTCGCCGCCGATCCGGAGGTCACGCTCGTCTCCCTGACCATCACCGAGAAGGGCTACGCGGTTTACGACGGCGCCGGCCGACTCCTGCCGGAGCTCGCCGACGCCGTTGCCACCGATCCCCACGGTTACCAGCCCCACGCCATGGCGGTGCTCGCGGCCCTTCTGCTGACCCGCTACGAGGCGGGCGGCGCCCCCATCACCCTGATGAGCTGCGACAACTTCAGCCACAACGGCGATCGGCTGCGAGAGGCGATCACCGTCGTCGCCCGCGGCTGGGTGCAGGCCGGCTCCGCGGCGGAGAGTTTCCTCGCGTGGCTGGCCGACCCGACCCGCGTCGCCTTCCCCATCACCGTCATCGACAAGATCACTCCGCGACCCAGCCCGGCCGTCAGTGACGACCTGGCCCGGCTCGGCTTCACCGACATGGCGCTGGCCACCCGTGGACGCATCGCGATGGCCGGCTTCGTCAACGCCGAACCCACCGAGTACCTGATCATCGAGGACGCCTTCGCTGCCGACCGCCCGCCCTTCGAGCAGGCCGGCGCGCACGTGGTCGCACGCGAGGTGTGCGACAGGTTCGAGAACATGAAGGTCACCACCTGCCTCAACCCGCTGCACACGGCTCTCGCCGTCGCCGGCTGCCTACTGCGGATGCCCACGATTGATGCGGAGATGCGCGACCCGGCCCTGGAAGCGCTGGTCAGCCGCCTGGGCTGGGACGAGGGCCTGCCGGTGGTCTCCGATCCCGGCGTCGTCGCCCCCGCGGATTTCCTCACCGAGGTCCTGGGAACCCGCTTCACCAACCCCTACCTGCCCGACGACCCGGCCCGCATCGCCATGGACACCTCGCAGAAGCTGCCGATCCGCTTCGGACAGACCCTGCTGCGCTACCGCGAACGCGGCCTGGACCTGGGCGGCCTGACGGCCATCCCGCTGGTGATCGCCCTGTGGTGCCGCTATCTGACGGGCATTGCCGACGACGGTGCGCCCTTCACGCCGTCCTCCGATCCGCGCTATGAGGAGCTGCACGCCCACGTGGCCGGTCTGTCCCTGGGCGGGAGCGCCGACGCCGCGGCCATCCACGCCGCACTGCGACCCATCCTGTCCGACCCGACCCTGTTCGCCCTGGACCTGTACACCACCCCGCTGGCCGTCAAGATCGAGACACTGCTGGCGCGACTACTCGCCGGCCCCGGCGCCGTGCGCACCACCATCGAGGAGGAGATGCTGCCATGAAGATGACCTTCCGCTGGTATGGGGAGGCCTACGACCCGATCCCCCTGGAGCATGTGCGCCAGATACCCGGCATGACCGGCATCATGGGGGTGTTGGACCAGTACGCCGCGGGCGAGGTCTGGAGCCGGGAGGACATCGGCGCCCTGGTGGATCGGGTACACGCCCAGGGCCTCGAGTGTGAGGTGATCGAGTCCGTCAATGTCCACGAGGACATCAAGCTGGGACTGCCCAGCCGTGACGCCTACATCGCCAACTACTGCCAGACCTTGGAGAACCTGGCGGCGTTCGGCATCAAGGTGGTCATTTACAACTTCATGCCGGTGTTCGACTGGTTGCGCACCGAGTTGTACCACCGCAACGAGGACGGCTCCACCTGCCTGTACTACAACCACGCCGACGTCGAGGGCATGGGACCGCGCGAGATCGTCGCCATGACCGAGCGCGCCTCCGGCGGGCTGACCCTGCCCGGCTGGGAGCCCGAGCGGCTGGGCCGGCTGGAGGAGGTGCTCGCCCTGTACGAGGGCATCGACCACGCCCGAATGCGCGAGCACTACCGCTACTTCCTTCAGGGCGTCATCCCCACCTGTGAAAGGGTCGGCATCCGCCTGGCGGTCCACCCCGATGACCCCGCCTGGGACCTGTTCGGCCTGCCGCGCGTGTGCAAGAACCGGGACGATCTGGACGCCATCGTGGGCCTGGTCGACTCCCCGGCCAACTCCCTGTGCGTGTGCTCCGGGTCCCTCGGCTCCAACCCGGACAACGACGTGCCCGCGATCTTCCGCGAATTCGGTGAGCGCGGCCGCATCGCCGCCGCCCACGTGCGCAATGTCAAGCACCTGGGTCCCAAGCACTTCCAAGAGGCGCAGCACCTGTCCGCCGACGGCAGCCTGGACATGGCCGCCATCGTCGAAGCCATCTACGACACCTGCCCCGACGTCTACGTGCGCCCCGACCACGGCCGCATGATCTGGGGCGAGACCGGCCGCCCCGGCTACCCGCTGTACGACCGCGCCCTGGGAGCCACCTACATCAACGGCCTGTACGAGGCCACCGCCAAACTCAAGTCCCGGCGTGCCTGAGCCCTTAACCGACTATCGCCGTCCCATCCGGAGAGGTCGGCCGCCATGGCGGCCGAGACCGGCGCGAGTAATATGCCGAGATCGGCATAAGTTACGTGCCGGAACCAATCTCAACCACGCGCCTACGGATCAGCGGGTGCAGAGAGGTAGATGTAATGACAGGAACGATTGAAACACCCGCCCGAGACGATACCGCCGCCCAGTCGTCGCTCGCCGCGCTGCTGGCCGCCAACCCGGTGGTGCCGGTCGTCGTCGTCGACTCCGCCGAGGACGGCGTGAACGTCGGCAAGGCGCTGGTCGCCGGTGGCATCACCACGGCGGAGGTAACCTTCCGCACCGCCGCAGGCGCCGACGCCATCCGCGCCATGCAGGAGGTCGAGGGCCTCACCGTCGGGGCCGGAACCGTCATCAACACCGCGCAGGTCGAAGCCGCCGTCGCCGCCGGCGCGAAGTACATCGTGTCGCCAGGATTCAGCGCCGACGTCGTGCGCGCCACCCAGGACGCCGGTGTCCTCTCGCTGCCCGCCTGCTCGGACGCCTCCTGGATCATGGCCGCCCTCGAGCTCGGCATCGACACCGTCAAGTTCTTCCCGGCCTCGGTCAACGGCGGCGTGCCCGCAATCAAGGCGCTTTCCGCCGCGTTCCCCGGCTTGGGCTTCGTGCCCACCGGCGGCGTCAACGCCGACAACCTGGCCGACTACCTGTCTGTCGACGTGATCCGCGCCTGCGGCGGCTCCTGGATGGTGAAGAAGGACCTGGTCGCCGCGGGCGACTGGGAGCAGATCACCCGCCTGTCCGCCCAGGCCATTGCCATCGCGAAGGAGTGCGGCCGATGAGCACCGTCAGCGAAACGACTGCCACCGGGCCGGTGCCCCTGCGCCCCGCCGAGGAGTGCCGCTACGACGTCGTCTCCCTGGGCGAGGTGATGCTGCGCCTGGATCCGGGCGAGGGGCGGGTGCGCACCGCCCGACGCTTCGAGGCGTGGGAGGGCGGCGGCGAGTACAACGTCGCCCGCGGCCTATCCCGCTGCTTCGGCCTGCGCGCCGGCGTGGTCACCGCGCTCGCGGACAACGAGGTCGGCCACCTGATCGAGGGCATGATCCTGGCCGGCGGCGTCGACCCCATGATCACCTGGGCGCCGTACGACGGCATCGGCCGTACCGTCCGCAACGGGTTGAACTTCACCGAGCGCGGCTTCGGGGTGCGGGGCGCCGTCGGCGTGTCCGACCGCGGGAACACCGCCATCGCCCAACTGCGGGCCGACGACGTCGACTTCGAGTACCTGTTCGGCACCCTCGGGGTGCGCTGGCTGCACACCGGCGGCATTTTCGCCGCTCTGTCCGAGTCAGCGGCCGAGGTCGCCCAGGCCGCCATGAGTGCCGCCCGCCGCCACGGCACGATCGTCTCCTACGACCTGAACTACCGGCCCTCCCTGTGGAAGGGGATCGGTGGCATTGAGCGGGCCCAGGAGGTCAATCGGCGCCTGGCGTGCCTGGTGGACGTCATGATCGGTAACGAGGAGGACTTCACCGCCTCCCTCGGTTACGAGGTGGAGGGCGTGGACGCGGGCCTGTCCAAGCTGGACACCACCGCCTTCGAGCGCATGATCGAGCGGGTCACTGCCGACTTCGACAACTTCAAGGTCGCCGCCACTACCCTGCGCCAGGTGCGTACCGCCACGGTCAACGACTGGTCGGCGATCGCCTGGTCGCGGCAGGACGGTTTCGTGCGCTCCACCCAGCGGCCGGGGCTGGAGATCCTCGACCGCGTCGGCGGCGGCGACTCCTTCGCCTCCGGGCTGATCTACGGGCTCATCGACACCGGCGACCTGGCCACCGCGGTCGAGTACGGCGCGGCTCACGGCGCCCTGGCGATGACCACGCCCGGCGATACGAGCATGGCCACCAAGGCCGAGGTTCTGCGTCTCGCCGCCGGGGGCGGCGCCCGGGTGCAGCGCTGACGGACGGCCGTCTGAAACACGCTTTCGCCTCAAGTACACGAGTTTTGGAGGTTTGCGGGTGCTGGGCGCATGCATACCTCTAAAACTCGTGTTCGAGGCGTGAACGCGTGTTCGTGGCGCACGGGGCACCAGGGGTGTGTGGCGCGTGGAGGGCAGCGCCTCACATCCAGGCGACCGGGTCGGCGACGACCTCCTCCAACAGGGACCAGGCCGCGCCGGTGACCGCCGGCGTCTGATCCTGCGAGGTGGTGATCACCTCGGGCACCGACCAGCGAGAGGACAGCACCCGCTGGCGCAGCTCCGCCTCCAACTCGGGACGCAGGATGTCGGCCAGTGGGGCGAGGTGGCCGCCCAGGATCACCGTGGGAATGTCCAAGACGTTGATGGCGGCGCTCAGTCCGACGCCGAGCGCCCGGGCGGCATCGGTGACGGCCCGACGTGCGGCCGGCGCCTCCGCCTCCCAGGCCGCCACCAACTCCTGTGGCCCGGCCGTTGCCTCCAAACCGGCGGCGGCCAGAATGAGCCGGCGGCCGGCGTAGCGTTCAACGCAGCCGCGGTTGCCGCAGGTGCACAGCGGGCCGGTCGGGTCCACCTGGATATGTCCCACCTCGCCGGCGAAGCCCGAGACCCCGAGCATGACCCGATTGTCGCGCACAATTCCTGCCCCGATTCCGTTCTCCCCGGAGAGGTAGATGAAGGAGGGGGATGAATGCAGCGCCGCGGGTCGTTCGCGTCCCGCGGTCAGGGCACCGAAGTTGGCCTCGTTGCCCAGGCGCAGCACCAGGCCGTCCGGCTGGAGGACGTCGGTCAGGAATGGGCGCGGATCGATCCGCTCCCATCCCAGGTTGGGGGCGCGCAGCAGCGTCTCGTGCGAGACCAAGCCGGGGAGGGCGATGGCGGCGCCCACCTTGCGGGCCCGCCGTACGGCGTCGAGACTCAGCACATCGCGGGTCAGCCTTGCCAGCCGGGGCAGGACCTCCGCGGGATCGGAGGCCTCAAAGTCATCCAGCACTACCCGCTCCGCCAGCACCTGGCCGGACAGGTCAATCGCGCGTACCGCCATCCGCGACACGTTCACCTCCAGGCCGATAGCCACGAAGGTGCCCCGCGCCGGAGCCAGTGGCACTGCCGGACGGCCGGGCCCGGAGGCCGGGGAGGGGTCCAGCTCGGTCAGGATGCCGGCCGCCACCAGGTCGTCGGCCAACCGCGAGGCGGTTGAGCGGGTCATGCCGGTCATGGCGGCGACGTCGGCGCGCGATACCGGCTTGGGGGCGGCGAAGACGTGCCCGGCCAACAGGGCCAGGTTTGCCGTCCGCAGGGTGGACTGCCGTGCGGAGACAGTGGCTGCGGATGCCTGGGTACGGGGGGCGAGGGACGGCGACGCTGACGTCGTGCGGGCTTGAGACACGCCTTGACCATACCGCACACCCGTGGCATAGTTGCGTGAGCGAACAAAATCCGGCTCGAGGAGGAACCATGGTTCGTAAGCCCACCAAGGAAGACAAGTTCTCATTCGGTCTGTGGACCGTCGGCTGGCTGGCCGCCGACCCCTTCGGCGACACCACCCGCACCGCCTTGAAGCCCTGGGAGTACGCCGAGAAGCTCGCCGAACTGGGCGCCTGGGGCATCACCTTCCACGACAACGACGTCTTCCCCTTCGACGCCACCGATGCCGAGCGCGCGAAGATCGTCGGCAAGCTCAAGGACACGGTGGACGCCACGGGCCTGACCATCGAGATGGTCACCACCAACACCTTCACCCACCCGATCTTCAAGGATGGTGGTCTGACCAACAACGACCGCTCCATCCGCCGCTTCGGGCTGCGCAAGATCCTGCGCAACGTGGACCTGGCCGCCGAGTTGGGCGCCACCACCTTCGTCATGTGGGGCGGGCGCGAGGGCGCCGAGTACGACTCCTCCAAGGACCTGGGTGCCGTCTTCGACCGCTACAAGGAGGGTCTGGACACCGTCGCGCAGTACATCAAGGACCAGGGCTACAACCTGCGCATCGGCCTGGAGCCCAAGCCGAATGAGCCCCGCGGTGACATCTTCCTGCCCACCGTCGGCCACGCCCTGGCTCTGATCGCCGAGCTGGACAACGGCGACATCGTCGGTCTGAACCCCGAGGTCGGCCACGAGCAGATGGCAGGTCTGAACTACACCCACGCCCTGGCACAGGCGCTGAACGCCGGCAAGCTCTTCCACATCGACCTCAATGGTCAGAAGGGCCTGAAGTACGACCAGGACCTGGTCTTCGGCCACGGCGACCTGCTCAGCGCCTTCTTCACCGTCGACCTGCTGGTCAACGGCTTCCCCAGCGGCGGCCCGCGCTACGACGGGCCGATCCACTTCGACTACAAGCCCTCGCGCACCGACGGCATTGAGGGTGTGTGGGAGTCTGCGGCCGCCAACATGGAGATGTACATCCAGCTGGCGGAGAAGGCCCGTGCCTTCCGCGCCGACCCGGAGGTGCAGGAGGCGCTCAAGCTCTCCGGCATCTACGAACTGGCCGAGCCGACCCTCGCCGAGGGGGAGACGATCGCCGACCTGCTCGCCGACCGCTCCGCCTACGAGGACTTCGACGCCGAGGCGGCCGCCGCCCGCGACTACCACTTCGTCGACCTCTACGAGAAGGCCGTCCAGCACCTCATCGGTTGAACCGGAGTGGCGATGGGGTGGCGCCAAGGCGGTGCCGCCCCATCGCCCGTCGGCCCCCGCGAGGAAGACGACCCTTCGCCTCGACAACGTCCCGCTTCAACATACGACTACACGACTACGCTTTAGTTCGTCCCTTCGAAATCCAACCGCCTTCAACGTGGAAGGAACTCTTATGGCCCTCGTCGCCGGCGTCGACTCCTCGACGCAGTCCTGCAAGCTCGTCGTCCGCGACGCCGCCACCGGCGCCCTCGTGCGTGAGGCCAAGGCCTCCCATCCGGACGGCTCCGAAGTCCACCCCGATCACTGGTGGACCGCACTCAACGAAGTGATCGACGCCGTCGGCGGGCTCGATGACGTCGCCGCCCTGAGCGTTGGCGGGCAGCAGCACGGAATGGTGGTGCTCGATGCCGACGGTGAGGTCATCCGCCCTGCCCTGCTGTGGAACGACACCCGCAGCGCCGGCGCCGCCCGCGATCTGATCCGCGAGCTCGGCGACGGCGACGAAGCCGCCGGGGCCAAGGCCTGGGCCGACGCCGTCGGCTCGGTGCTCGTGGCCTCCCTGACCATCACCAAGCTGCGCTGGCTGGCCGACCACGAGCCCGAGAATGCCGCCCGCATCGCGGCCATCTGCCTGCCGCACGACTGGCTCACCTGGAAGCTGTCCGGCGCCGCCTCGCTGGACACCCTCGTCACCGACCGCTCCGACGCCTCCGGCACGGGCTACTTCGACTCCGTGGCCAACAGCTACCGCCGCGACCTGCTCGCGCTCGCCCTGCACCGCAGCGAGGCCGAGGTCGCCGACATCGTATTGCCCCGCGTCGTCGGCCCACACGAGGAGGCCGCCCGCGGCGGCGCCTTCACCACTCCGACGGGGAAGGCGCGGGACCTGACCCATCTGGTGCTCGGTCCCGGCTGCGGCGACAACGCCGGCGCCGCCCTCGGACTGGGCCTGCGCCCCGGCGCCACCAGTGTCTCCCTGGGCACCTCCGGCGTGGTCGCCGCCGTCTCCGCCACGCCCACCCATGACGCCTCCGGGTTGGTCACCGGCTTCGCCGACGCCACCGGCGCCTTCCTGCCGCTGGCCTGCACGCTCAACGCCGCGCGCATTCTGGACGCCGCCAAGCAGGTGCTGGGAGTCTCCTACGACGAGTTCGACCGGCTCGCACTGTCCGCCGAGCCCGGTGCCGCCGGGCTGGTGCACGTGCCCTACCTGGAGGGTGAGCGCACCCCGAACCTGCCCGAGGCCACGGGCATGCTCACCGGCATGACGCTGGCCTCGCTGACCCCTGCGAACTACGCGCGCGCCGCCGTCGAGGGACTGCTGTGCCTGATGGGGGCGTGCGTCGACGCCGTGCGCGGCCAGGGGGTCGAGGTCGACGCCGTCACGCTCGTGGGTGGGGGAGTGAAGTGGGCCTGTGCCCGCGAGCTCGCCCCCGCCGTGCTCGCCGTTCCGGTGGATGTGCCCGAGCCCGGCGAGTATGTCGCCAACGGCGCCGCCAAGCAGGCCGCCTGGGTGCTTGCCGGCGGTGAGGAGCCGCCCGTATGGGAACTCGGCCCGGTCGAGCACCTGACCGCCGAGCCGCAGCCGCAGGTGCGTGCCGCCTACGATGCGGCGGCAGCCATCGTGGCAGCATCGCAGCAGGGGGACTGACTCGCGCTAAGGGCACTGCCGGTAGGGGCTCTCCGACCGGCTGCGACGGCGTCGCCGCTATCCCCGCGGCGGCGCCGTCGAGGCGCGCTCAGACAGCGTGGTCGCGATCTCGATATGGTGAGCCTCGGGTTGGCCGTCGTCTTTCATAAGGAGGACGGTTTCCACCGCTCTGCGTCCCATCTCCTCCAGGGGCTGCCGCACGGCGGTGAGGTGCGGAGTGGTGAGCGTGGTGATGAAGGTGTCGTCGTAGGAGACGAGGCTGAGGTTCTCCGGGATGCGTAGGCCGAGATCGTTGGCTGCCTGCATGACGCCGATGGCCTGGAGGTCGGAGCCTGCAGTGATCGCCGTCGGGCGTCTCGGGCCGAGGGACAGCCACTCCCGGGCGACTTGGTAACCGGTTGCCTGCGTGAAGGGGCCATGCCGGATGAGATCGGGCTCGGGGGTGAGTCCACGGCGGCTACAGGCAGACAGGAAACCGTCAAGGCGGGCTGTACCGCTCAGGGAGGCGACAGGCCCGGTAAGGATGGCCAGACGGGTATGACCGAGCCCAAGCAGGTGTTCCGCGGCGCTGTGCCCGCCGAGCCAGTTGGTCGCGCCCACGGAGACGATCTCCGGATGGGAGGAGTCCAGTGGGTCGATGACGACGATCGGCAGCCGGGCGCTTTCAATGCCGGCTACTGTGTCGGAGTCGAGACTCGCGGTAAGAACGACGGCGCCCGAGCGATTGCGTGACAGCAGTCGATGGTTGAGATCCGACTGGGGGACTGGGGAGGTCCTTTCCGCGGAGGTGTGGGTGCGCTCTATGACTAGATCGACGCCGTGAGCCTCGGCGGCGTCGCGGGCCCCCTTGAGGATCGTCATGGCGTAGGCGCTCTCGATTACGTCGGCCATGAACGAGATGGACGGGGGCGTCTCTTCGGGGTGGTGCACGCGTGTGACGTAGCCGAGTTCTTTTATGGCGGCCTCGACGCGAGCACGGGTGGCTGGGGAGACCTCGGGGCGGCCGTTGGCGACTTTTGAAGCGGTCGCGAGTGAGACGCCGGCCCGTGCGGCGACGTCCGCAAGCAGGGTGCGGCTCGCGGCTGGCGGGTTGTTCATGGGGGTGCCTTTCAGCGGTCGGTGTGATGTTGTAACCGCATGCCCGCATGGTAGGGGACCGGGAGAACCGGCCGTCCGCGTTTGTGGGCGTCGTGGCTGGGGCCGGGCGGGAGTGGTTGGTCGCGTTCGGGTCGGCGGGGACGTCAAGCGGCGCCTCGGCGACCAGTCGGCGAGTCATCAGGCGGGGCCCGTCCCGTCGCCATTCGTCAGCAACGTGTACCGGGACGTGCGCATCAACCACCACTCGCCAGCCTCATGCCTTCAAACGCGAGGAGCTGGAGCACGTCCCCTCTCCCGTCCGCTTCGGGTAGGGAAACACGGTGCAACGTGAGCTACGCGCGGTGGCTGCGATGACGACTTCATCACATGGGGTGAGGCACTTGCGGATCATCAGGGGGAACGCTACGCTGAACACGTCAAAGTTTTGGCAGTCGGCCGAAACTTTTGGTACGAAAGGCTCGAAGATGAGTGTTCGTGGTCATTACACGCTTTCACGCCGCGGTCTGCTCAAGGCATCTGGCATCGTTGTCAGTTCCGCGGCAATGACGTCCGCACTGGTCGCCTGCGGGTCCTCCGGCCCAAACTCCTCAGATGCTGGCGGGGCGGGTGACTTCGCCGCCAGTGCTTGGGCAATCCAGAGCTCCCAGTCGGACTCATACATCGCCGCCGTCGACCGGTGGAACGAGGCGCACCCGGAGGAGCGGATCGACCTGCAGGTCATGCCCGACAACGGGTACAAGGACAAGGTTCGCGTCGCCCTTGGCGCCGATCAGGCGCCAACCCTCATATATGGGTGGGGCGGTGGCGGCCTGCGCGATTACGTGGAACAGGGCCTAGTCGATTCCATAACGCAACTTGCGGGCAGCGAGCACGCCGGCATCGCGGAGCGCTACCTCGAGGCGACCCTCGGGGCGGCCACCATCGATGGCGAGCTTTACGGCGTCCCGATCGGCAACATGCAGCCCGTGGTCGTGCTTTACAACAAGGAGGTGTTCTCCGCGATCGGTGCCGAGGTCCCGCAGACCTGGAGCGAGTTGCTCAACGTCGTCGAGCAGGCCAAGAGTGCGAACTTCACTCCTATTGCTCTGGCCGGCCAGAGCAAGTGGACCCACCTTCCGTATCTCGCCTACCTGGTAGACCGCATCGGTGGGCCGGAGGTCTTTGCCAAGGTCGAGGCGGACCAGGCCGACGGCTGGTCCGACCCGGCTGTGCTCGAAGCGGCACGGAAGATCCAAGAGCTCGTAGAGGCCGGCGCATTCGCCTCCGACGCCTCTGCAACCTCCTATGAGAGCGGCGCAGCCGATGCCCTGCTCTATACCGGGAAGGCGGCGATGCTCGTCATGCTGTCCAACGCCTACTCCAACATCGCCCAGGCTTCGCCGGAGTTCGTCGAGTCGGGCAACCTGGGCTACTTCGCCTTCCCAGCGGTCGAAGGGGGCAAGGGCGACCCGAAGGACGTCACAGGTAACCCCTCGGCGTACTGGTACGTCACCAGTGCCTCGACCGATGCTGCCAAGGATATCGCCATCCGGTTCCTCGACGAACAGGTCATGAACGACCAATACGTCGAGGAGATCATTGGCCGCGCCTCGGTACCGGGTGCCGTATCCGCGGGCGACAAGCTTGCCGCCGCGGAGGATCCCTTTGCCTCCTACGTCTTTGAAATGGTCAATGAGGCGCCTGCGTTCCAGCTGTCCCTGGACCAGGCACTCACGCCGGTACAGGGTGAAGCCCTCAACACGGCGCTTGACCAACTGTTCCTCCTTGAGATCACCCCTCAGGAATTCGTTGACACGATGACCGCCACCGTGGGCAAGTGAGGCTGCTCGTGAGCGTTTCAGACAACTCCGACGGCGTGCGGGCAAGGACCAAGACTGGCCCCAGCCCGTGGTTCATCGTCCCGGCCCTTGTCTTATTCCTCGTCTTCGCGATCATCCCCCTGTTCGGCGCGGTAATTCTATCCCTGACCAAGTGGGACGGCCTTGGTTCACCGCAACTGACGGGACTGACGAACTGGCGTGCCGTGCTGACCGATCCGGTCACTTGGACCACGATCAAGCTCAGCCTAATAGTGATGGTCGGGTCCTGGGCCGTCCAGACGCCACTAAGCCTGCTGCTTGGCGTCTGGGCTGCCCAGGCGGGCCGCACGCGGGCCGTCGTAACAACCGTCTACTTCCTGCCTCTTTTGCTCTCCTCGGCAGCAGTCGGCCTGACCTTCAAGAACCTGCTCGACCCGAACTTCGGCATGACCGCCATGGAGCGGCTCGGACCGTTGAGCAGAAACTGGCTCGGGGACAGGGAGACCGTTCTTGCGGTTGTGGTCTTCATCATCGCGTGGCACTTCGTGCCGCTGCACACGTTGCTTTACCAGGCGGGTGCGCGGCAGATCCCGAAGTCCCTTTACGAGGCGGCCTCGTGCGACGGTGCCGGCGGATTACGGATGTTCTTCCAGATCACGCTGCCACAGTTGAAGTACACAATCGTCACCTCGTCGACCCTGATGCTAGTAGGCTCACTGACCTACTTTGACCTCATATTCGTGCTGACATCGGGCGGACCGGGTTATGCCACCCGGATCCTGCCGCTGCACATGTATCTCACGGGCTTCCAGGCGGCAGACATGGGGCGTGCCAGCGCCATCGCCACGCTGCTTGCGATGCTGGGCCTGATCCTGTCTCTGACACTGACGAAAATAACGGGCTTCACCCGGATGGAAAGCCAGCAGGAGGGAATCTGATGGGCGCCATTGACTTGCCCCGGGCCTCTGGGATCGTAGGACGGGCAGCACGTCGGCGCAGCGGGCCTCGGGTGAACATCCCCGGTGGCCTAGGTGCGGTCCTCTGGCTTCTTGTCGTCGTCGTGCCGATCTACTGGGTGGTCGTCACCTCACTGCGCACGCAGCAGAACTTCTTCACCGACGGGGCGCTTGTGCCGCCGAGCAACCCGACACTGGAGAACTATGCGGCGGTGTTCGAGAAGGGCTTCGCACGGTTCTTCCTCAACTCGATCATCGTGACCGTCGGCGCCGTCGGCCTGACCATAGCCGTCGGGCTCATGGCCGCCTACGCCATCGTGCGCAGCAGGCGGGCGATCGCTAAGCGATCCCTGGGGGTCTTTCTGCTCGGCCTGGCGATCCCGGCCCAGTCGGCGATCATCCCGATCTTCTACATGATCACGCGGATGCGCCTGTACGACACGCTCCTGGCCGTAATCCTGCCGTCCACCGCCTTCGCCATCCCGGTCACGGTGCTCATCTTCACCAACTACCTCAGGGATATCCCGAGCGAGTTGTTCGAGTCGATGCGCCTGGACGGGGCGACCGAGTGGCAGATCCTCAGCAGGCTGGTGCTGCCGTTGTGCGTTCCGGCTCTCTCGACGACCGCGATCTACAACGGCGTCAATGTCTGGAACAACTTCCTGTTCCCGCTCGTGCTGACTCAGTCGCCCCAGAGCAGGGTGCTGCCCTTGGCCTTGTGGACCTTTCAGGGCGAGTTGACGATCAACGTGCCCGCCATGATGGCAGCCATCGTGCTGTCAGCTCTGCCTATCCTCAGCCTCTATGTGCTCGGTCGCCGTCAGCTGATCGCCGGCATGACGGCTGGATTCGGCAAGTAGCACCGGTTCCAGCCGGCTTCTCCATCAAATCCAGAAAGACTTCCCATGACCTACACCGGCAAACGCACCTCCGCCAACTGGCCTATCGCCGCTGCCATGCTTCCCTTCCCGGACTCCCAGGACGCCGACGAGTACACCTGGCGCAAGCAGCTCGCCCAGGTCCGCTTCGAGGGGTTCACGGCCGTCGATCTCACCGATAACTGGGTCCGTGTCGGAGACCTCAGTCGGGAGCGCCTGGCTCTCCTCAAGGGGCTCCTCAAGGAGTACGGGCTCGCCCCATCGGCGATCTCCGCGATCCGCCGTTCCGTCATCGATCCCGTCGGGTGGGAGGACAATCTCGAATACTCGCATCGGGTCATTGACGCGGCGGCCTTTCTCGGCTCCGAGATTGTCTCCGTCGGCCTGCACCGTCCTCTCCTCGGTGCCCAGGCCCACGCCCTGTGGTTCTGGACTCAGCCGGGTCCCGTTGACTCCCGTGATCCGGACAACTGGCACCGAGCCGTCACCCGCCTGCGCGAGCTCGGCGAACACGCCGTGAGCCTGGGCCTGCTGCTGTCCCTGGAGATGTACGAGGACACCCTGCTCGGCACCGCCGATTCCGCGGTCAGGCTCGTCACCGATATCGGGATGAGCGGCGTCGGCCTGAACCCCGATCTGGGCAACCTCTACCGCCTGCACCGGCCCATTGAGGACTTCCTCGTCAGTGTTGAGAAGTGCATGCCATACGCCAACTACTGGCACATGAAGAGCTATTCGCGCGATGTAAACGCCGAGGGGCACGTAACCACGGTGCCCGCCCCCATGGCATTCGGCACGGCGAATTACCGCGAGGCGATCCAGATCGCCATTGACGCCGGCTTCGACGGCCCGATGTGCGTGGAGAACTATGGCGGCGACGGCCTGACTGTATCCGCGGAGAACATGCGCTACATCCGCCGGATGCTGGCTGTCGCGCTGAATGAGATCTGAAAGGGAGCCACCATGACGGAAACCACTACGGCAAACCGCACAGCCGTCCTCGGCCTGGGAGCCATGGGGCTGCCCATGGCAACCCGCCTCGCCGCAGTCGCCCCCGGGGGCGTAGTCGGCTATGACCCCTTTGAACCGCGCCGCGAACTCGCTGCGTGTGCCGGGGTCCTGCCTGCCGTGTCCGCGGCCGAGGCAGTCCAGGGCGCTGACGTCGCCGTCATCGCGGTGAGGTCAGCAGACCAGATCGATGAAGTCCTGTTCGGGGCGCGGGGAGCCGCCTCCGGCCTGCGCGAAGGGGCAGTCGTCGTCATCACTTCCACCGTGGGTGCGGCCTGCGTTGTGGACGTGGCTGCCAGGCTCGCGGAAGGCGGTGTTCTCACCGTCGACGCCCCGGTCTCCGGAGGGGCGGTCCGCGCGGGTGACGGCACTCTGCTCATCATGATTGGGGGCTCGCAGGAGGCGCTCGCGGCCGGCCGCCCGACGCTCACCGCGTTGGGTGAGACCCTGGTTGAAACGGGTCCTGTTGGAGCCGGCCAGAACATGAAGGCCGTGAACCAGCTGCTGTGCGGCATTCACACCGCGGCCGCGGCGGAGGCACTGGCCATGGCGGCGAGTCTCGGCCTCGATCCGCGCCGATGCGTAGAGGTGTTCATGCAGGGGGCGGCCGCCTCTTTCATGCTCGGTGACCGCGGTCCGCGTATGGCCGAGCAGTTGCGGGGAGCGCCGGTGGAACTGCGGTCCCGTCTCGACATCATCGACAAGGACATGGGCATAGTCGGTGATCTAAATCGGGCCGCTCACCTGCCCACGCCCGTAGCGGGCGCTGCTGAGAATCTCTATCGCACCGCTATGAAGGCGGGCTTGGCGGCTCAGGACGACTCGGCTCTGGCGGTCTTCCTGCACGGCGGAGCCCTCAGCGGGAACTGAATGACAGCATCCTGACAAGACCTCAAAGCAAAGGAACACGACTCAATCATGGATATACATGTCCGAAAACAGGGATCGGACCTTGCTCCGGGGACGGCACAGGAGCCGCTCCTTACCATCTCGGAGGCCGCCCGTAGAGCCCTTCCGGGTGACACCGTCATTGTTCACGAAGGCACCTACCGCGAGTGGGTTGACCCGCAGCGCGGTGGACGTGATGAACTGCGCCGCATCACATACACAGCCGCGCCTGGAGAGCATGTCGTCATCAAGGGCTCCGAGGAACTGAACGAATGGGAGGAGATCGAGGACGGTCTGTGGTCCACGGCTCTAGACAACTCCTTGTTCGGCGACTTCAACCCCTACCGGGAGGTGATCGCAGGCGACTGGTTGGTGCGCCCCGTGGGGGCGGACGCCCCTCAGCACCTGGGTGAGGTGTATCTAGACGGTACGGCACTGAGGGAAGTTCGCGACCGCGAAGAACTGCGCCGACCCCCCGCGCTGCCCGAGATCGTCGATGACTGGACCGGGGTGCAGGTGGCCCCCGCCGGCGGGCCGGTGCCCGGCACCTGGCTTGCCGTCGTCGATGACACCACGACGACGATCATGGTGAACCTCGCGGGTCGCAGCCCACGTGAGGCGCTCATCGAGGCGAATGTCCGCCGCTCGGTGTTCTTTCCGCGCAATCACCAGATCGACTACATCACCGTGCGCGGTTTTGAGTTGGCGCACGCTGCGACCCCGTGGGCGCCGCCAACCGGCGACCAGCCCGGTCTGATCGGCCCCAACTGGGCCAGAGGCTGGATCATTGAGGACAACCACATTCACGACGCCAAGTGCGCGGCCGTCTCGCTGGGCAAGGAGGGCTCCACAGGAGACAACTACTCCACCACGAGGGGGGACCGCTCGGGCTACCAGTATCAGTTGGAGTCGGTCTTCGCCGGGCTCGAACTCGGGTGGTCCAGAGAGAAGGTCGGCTCCCACGTCGTTCGGCGCAATCTCATTCACGACTGCGGGCAGAACGCCGTCGTAGGACACATGGGTTGTGCCTTCTCCACGATTGAGGACAATGAGATTCACACGATCTCTGCGCGCCGGGCCTTCTACGGTCATGAGATCGCGGGCATCAAGTTGCATGCCGCGATCGACACGAGCATCACCCACAACCACGTGCACGGGTGCTCCCTCGGCATCTGGCTCGACTGGGAGACGCAGGGTACCAGGGTCGCCCGCAACGTGCTGCACGATAACTCCCGCGACCTCTTCATCGAGGTCAGTCACGGCCCTTACGTTGTGGACTCGAACGTCCTCGCCTCCCCCGCATCGATCGAGATACTCAGTCAGGGCGGCGCCTACGTGGCGAACCTCGTGCTCGGCACCGTCAGAGTCGAGACTGTCCCCGACCGATCCACGCCGTATCACCTGCCCCACTCGACGAAGGTCGCCGGTGTCTCGGTCGTATTCGGAGGTGATGACCGCTTCATCGGCAATGTCTTCGGGCCCGGGACTCAGGCCCCGGCCTATGTCACGCCACGTCCGGCATTGAGTGTGTACGGGCATGGCACGGTCGCCTACGACGGGTGCCCCTCGAAGTGGAGTGATTACCTCGCTCAGGTCCGTGCGGAGGCTGGCGACCACCGCCGTTACAACGACGTGCGTCAGGTCGTTGTCATTCGGGACAACGTCTACCTCGGCGGCGCCCGGGGCTACTCGCTTGAGGAACGCCCTGTGCGGGTGCCCGACGGTGCCGCCCGGGTCGAGACCGACGGTGACGGGCGCGTCAGTGTGGTCATCGACCTGCCCGAGGACGGCTCGCTCCCCGGCCTCGCTCCGGTGAGTGCGCAGGACCTTGGACACGTGCGCATGGCCGGGCTGCCCTTCACCGCCCCCGACGGCTCCCCGGTGTGCCTTTCCATGGATCTGGTTGGGAATGAGCGCCCGGAGGATACCTGGATCCCCGGACCGCTTGCCGAATTAGGGGACGGACGTATCTGCGTTTGGGACGCCGATCGGGTGCTCGGCGCCGAGGGGAGGACAACGGCATGACCATGATTTACAACAGCCCAGCCGATTTCACCGAGGATGCGACCCGGGGATTCGTCGACCTGCACTCCGACCGACTCCGTCTTGTTCCCGGTGGTGTCGTGAGACGTCGACGTTCGATGAAGCCAAAAGTGGCCGTCATCTATGGCGGTGGTTCCGGCCACTATCCGGCCTTCGCCGGCGTCGTCGGCCCCGGAATGGGGGACGGCGCTGTCATCGGCAATCTCTTCACCTCGCCGTCCACCGTACAGGCGTACTCGGTGGCGCGGGCTGCCAGCTCCGGGGCAGGGGTGGTCATCAGCTACGGCAACTACGCGGGCGACGTCATGAACTTCGGTCTCGCGGGAGAGCGACTCACCGCGGAGGGAATTGAGACCCGACAGCTGGTCATCACCGATGACATCGCCTCCGCGCCGCCCGCACAGTCCTCGAAGCGGCGCGGGATTGCTGGGGACTTCGTGGTGTTCAAGATTCTGGGTGCGGCGGCGGAGCGCGGTGACGATCTCGACGAGGTGGTCCGGTTGGGGCTGAGGGCCAACGCCGCGACCTTCTCCCTCGGGGTGGCCTTCGCGGGTTGCACCTTCCCCGGCGCCCGGGAGCCCCACTTCACCGTGCCCGAGGGCAAGATGGGCCTCGGCCTGGGGATCCATGGGGAGCCGGGGCTGGAGGATATCGACTGGATGCCCGCTGACGAGCTGGCCGCGCTCCTCGTGGGGCGCCTGCTCTCGGAACGTCCGGCAGGATCGGGAACACGGGTCGCCGCGATACTCAACGGCCTTGGCTCAACGAAGTACGAGGAACTCTTCCTCTTGTGGGGTCATGTAGCGGCCCTGTTGCGGGAGGCGGGTCTGGAGGTAGTCGCGCCCGAGGTCGGGGAACTCGTGACGAGCCTTGACATGGCCGGGGTGTCACTCACGCTGTGCTGGCTGGATGATGAGTTGGAGGCCCTGTGGCTGGCACCGGCCGACACTCCTGCCTTCCGGCGCGGTGTGCTTGAGGGGACGGCCGCATCCGCAACCGCCGATGAGGAAGCCGTCGAGTATTTCTATTCAGAACCCGACGTCGAGTCGCCCTTGGGATCGGAGGATTCGCGCGTCGTCGGCGCTCTGGTTGTCGACTGCCTGCGGGCCATGCAGGCGGTGCTGCACGAGCGGGAGGACGAACTGGGCCGCATCGACCAGGTGGCCGGCGACGGCGACCACGGCCGCGGTATGGTTCGCGGAGTCGACTGCGCCGTAGACGCGGCTACGGCGGCCCTCGCAACGGGATGGGGCGCCGCCGGCGTGCTCGCAAGCGCCGGCGACGCGTGGGCGGAGCACGCCGGCGGCACCTCGGGTGTCCTGTGGGGTGCTGCGCTTAGAGCGCTGGGGGCCGGGCTCGGCAACGAGGTCACGGTTGTGCCCGCGGATGTGGCAGCCGCTGTGGAGCGTTTCGTCCTGGCGATGACCGATCTGGGAAAGGCCGAGCTCGGGGACAAGACGGTCATAGACGCGGCAGTTCCGTTCCGGGACCGCCTGCGTCTCGAAATCGATGCGCAGGCATCATTGAGTGACGCTTGGAGCGCGGCCGCGTCCGAGGCGTGCCGTGCAGCCGAGGAGACGAGAGTCCTGTCACCACGAAGGGGAAGGGCACGTCCGCTCGCCGAGAGGTCTATTGGGCATCCGGACCCCGGGGCCGTCTCCTTCGGGATGTGTGCCGCTGCCGTCGGGAGCCTGCTCCGCGCGAGAGAGGGGGAGACCGGCTCGTGATGGCGAGCACGGCTGGGCGTGGTGCGGCAGAGGTCTGCATGCGCCCAGCCGCACACTCGCTCCGGGTCCTGCGGGGCTGGTAGCCAGAAGCGGTAGGAAGAGGACATTGGCACTATGAGTACAGAGGTAAGCGGGCCGGCTCGGCGGGGCGGAGGAGTGCAGTGGCGTGACACCGCGGTTCCGACGCGTCATGGCGAGGTTACCGTGCGGCTGTGGACTCCGGACAGCGGCATTCCTAGTGAGCCAGTAGTGGTCTGGCTCCATGGTTCCGCTTACATCCGTGGGGCGATCAACATGCCGGAGGCGATGAGTGTTGCCGGACACCTCTCGCGCAGGGGATGCACAGTCGCCGTTGTGGACTATTCCCTTGCGGAGCACATCCCCGCGGGTGATGAGTGGCCATGGCCTCCGAGGGAGGCCGCGGGCATTCGCTTCCCTGTCCCGATCGATGAGGTTGTCGACGTTTGTGCGGCGCTGCCGAGTCTCGCTGGTGTGACCTCCGTCTGGTATCTGGGAGGGGCGAGTGCTGGCGCGAGTGTGGCGCTGTCCGCGGCGCAACGTCTTCGCGACGAGGGCGGCCAGTTGCCCGCCGGCATTCCGCTGGTGTACCCGACGGCCCACTCGGTGCTGCCGCCGATGACGCCGGAATTGCGTAACAAATACCTTCGCATCCCCTTCGAGCAGCGTTACTCGCCGTTGCGGGTCCACCTGATGAATCTCAACTTCGTGGGGACGGAGGACCGGATGGAGGAGCCCTACGCCTTCCCCGGCGACGGCGACCTGAGTGGGCTCCCCCCGGTCTATGTCCTCAATTCGGAGCTGGACGGCCTGAGGGCGAGCGGGCAGACGCTGGCGGCCTCTCTGGCAGCCGCAGGTAACGACGTAGTCCAGTTCTGCGAGCCGGAAGCGCTTCACGGGCACCTGAACACGCCCGAGCTCGTGGTCTCGGACCGTTCGCTCGCCAGGATCGACGCCTGGATGACCCTGATCGAAGCGAATGCCAGGGCGTCGGGGCTCGGAATGTGAGCGCGGGCCGCGGGCGTGGGCCGGGAGCCGGGTAACTGATGCTTTGCATGCGGCTCCCGACCACGTTGCAGCGCGAGGCCTCAGGCTCTACTTGCCTCGTAATCGCGAATACGGTCGACCTTGGGGGCGGACCTACCGGCGGGGTCGAAGACGCCGTCGAGGTACTCGCGCAGAAGGAGTTTGGCCGTCTCGGGACCGACGACCTGTGCCCCCATCGAGACGAGGTTCGCGTCATTGGATCGGGCCGCGCGCTGAGCCTGGTAGGCGTCGCTGATACAGGCACAGTAGGCTCCGGCAACCTTGTTGGCGGCGATTGAGACACCGATGCCCGTTCCGCACAACAATATCCCGCGGTCCGCCAAACCAGCGGCGACGTCCTGGGCGACTCGGATAGCGACATTGGCATAGATGGGGTCGTCAGAGGGGTAGTCGATGATCTCATGGCCGAGGGCGGACGCCTCGGTGATCAGCAGGTGTTTGAGTGCTGTGGCGTTGGGGTCGCAGCCGAATGCGAGCTTCATGGTGGTCCTTCTTCGGATGTGCCCGGCGCCTTTGGCGGGGGCGCGGGCAGTGCGCTGGGTGGCTTCCCTTGCGACGAAAGTTTAGGCGTGTCGCAGAAACAAATGCAATGGTGGGGGGGTGACTCGCCTTGTTGCTCACAGGGGAGGCTGGTGGTGCTCGCGGTTCTAGGCTCGTCGCGCCAACTCGCGACGATCCGCTACACCCGCGGCGGCGCCGTCGAGGCGCGCTCGACCAGGCGCGTAGGAATCTTGACCGAGCCGATCGTTCGCTTGGTCTTGGTTCCTGTGGAGTCTTCGGCGAGGTCTAGGGACGCCTCGACTGCCCGCGCCCCCATCGTCTCCAGCGCCTGGTGAACGGTTGTGAGCGGGGGAGCGGCGCACTCGGCAAGGAAAGTGTCGTCATAGCCGACAACACTGAGTTCGTCGGGAACGGACAGTCCGTGCTGACGGGCAGCCTCATATACGCCTATTGCGGAGACGTCGCAGGCGCACATGACGGCGGTGGGACGGCTTTCCGGCGCGATATCGAGCAGGGTCAGCCCCGCGCGCAGCCCATTGGCATAAGTGAAGCTGTTCCCAAGGATGAGTGTGGGATCCACGTCGAGGCCGGCATCCATCATGGCGGAACGGAAACCGAGCAGGCGTTCCCTGGCCGGTAGCGAGCGCTCCGGGCCGGCGACGAAGGCTATGCGCTGGTGCCCCAGTGCGAGCAGGTGCTGGGTGGCGGCCATGCCGCCGTTCCAGTTGGTCGAGGAGATCTCAAGCACCCCGTCGGGGGTTTCTTGAGCCGGGTCCACGGTGATCGCAGGCAGCTGGAGTGTATGCACCGCGTCGATCTGCGCATCAGACAGTTCCATGGTGACAACGATCAGTGCTAAATGACCTTCTGCCACGATCCGTCGCACCCAGGAGTCGGACGCGGCCTCTCGACGGTCATTGAAGGAGCGGACATCAAGAATGGCGCCATGATCGTGCGCTGCCGCTACCGCCCCGGCGAGCACGCGGTTGGTGTAGTACGTATCGAGAGAATCGAAGACGATTGTGATCGTCGGGGAACTCCGCTCTGCGGATGTAGGCGCCTCATAGCCGAGTTGTTCGGCCAGGTCAAGGATCTGTCGACGTGTACGCGCAGAGACGTCCTGACGGCCATTGATCGCCTTGGACACGGTTGCGCGCGAGACCTGAGCGGCTGCAGCTATGGTGTCAAGCGTGACGCGTTCGCGCGGAGTCACAGTGTCCTCCATTCTCGGGTCGCCCCACACCGGCGCGGGTAGAAGCCGGTGGTACAAGTGTTGTTCCAGCAAGCGTAGTGTCCTTGCCCCTGCCCCTGTACCGATGTTTCTGCCATTGGTCCGTGCCGGTGACCTTGTCCTGAGCAGGAGTTGCAGCTTACACTCGCGATCGCACGAAAACGTGCGAAAGACCTCGAAATGCGGCTGCGCGCCGCACCGGTGTGGCTGCCGCACCTCAAGGGAGGATGTGCATGGCTACTTTGCCCCCGCAACTCGGCCCGCTTCCGCCTTCAGTCGTATCGGAACCAGATGACTTCGATCGTTTCTGGGTGCGGACGTTGGGTGAGGCGCGCAGCTTCGATCCCGAGGCGAGGACGACTGAACGCGTCGCCGTGGAGCAGCCCCTCTCGGAGCTGCGCTACTGGGACATCTCCTTCAGGGGGTTCGGCGGGCAGCGGGTGAAGGCGTGGCTGTCCCGGCCGGCAAGGTGCGACGATGAACCGCTACCCTGCGTGGTTCAGATTCCGGGCTACGGCCGCGGGCGTGGACTGCCGGGCGAGAATCCCCACGTAGCGGCCGCGGGTATGGCACACCTGCTGCTTGACGTACGCGGGCAGGGGTGCGGATATGGGAGCGGTGGGGACACGCCGGATCTCCACGACGGCGCCCCCGAAGCGCCCGGCGTTGTCACCCGTGGCATCTCCGCGCCCGAAACGTACTATTACCGCCGCCTCATCGTGGACGCGGTGCGCGCCGTGGATGCGGTACGCAAACTGCCGGACGTCGACGCCGAGCGCGTGATCGTGATGGGAAACTCTCAGGGGGGCGGCGTTGCTCTTGCCGTTGCCGGACTGGTGTCCGACCTGCGCGGAGTGACCGTATCCGTCCCCTTTCTTTGCGACATTCCGGCCGTCTATCAGTCTGCGCAGGGCGAGCCCTACGCGGAACTGGTCCGATACCTGTCGGTGCGGCGAGCCGAGCGTGAGGTGGTCTTCCGCACCCTGGCCTACGTCGACGGCGTCAACCATGCGCGGCGTGCCCAGGCCCCGTCGCTTTGGGGGCTGGGGTTGCGCGATACCTGCTGTCCACCCTTGGGCGGTCAACAGGCGCTGGCGGCATACGCCGGCCCGACAGAGGTGGAGATCTACCCGGACAACGGGCATGAGAGCGGCGAGTTCTACTATCTGCGCCGTCAGCTCACGTGGATCCGCGAGCTCTGCGCGGCCTAGCCGGCCTAGAGCTCTGCGCGGCCTAGCCGGCCTAATAGTCTTGTCGTTAGGCAATTTACGGCAATTCGCGCGGGTGGGTGAGAGCAGGTCTATCATCCCACCGTTTTCGCCGATCCAATTTTCGTGTACGGCAAGACAAATCCTTGACGAGAGTGACTCGCGACGTTACTCTAAGGTCGTCGCTAGCGAACGGTGACGCGAAAACGTTCGCAAGCCGTAAAGTCACGAGGAGGTGATGTGTCGTGGCAGAAGCAGTGGATACAGCGCCGAGCGTGCCCCGGGCAACCGGGCGCCGCGCGCCCTCCATGCCTACAGCTTCGGCCTTCAGTAAGCGAACCCGCAGGGGTACGGGACGACCCGGCAGGCGCAGGAGCAGTCGTCGAGGCGACTGGCAGCTCTATACCCTCGTGGTTATCCCGGTGATCTGGTTCATCGTCTTCCGGTACGCACCGATGGTCGGCAACGTCATTGCCTTCCGCCGATTCGTGCCCGGCGGTTCCATGTACGGCGAGGAATGGGTGGGGCTGAAATATGTCAAGATGTTCATCGCGGACCCCACCTTCTGGCGGGTGTTCCGTAACACGGTGGTCATCGGTTTCTCGACACTGCTGGTGTCCTTCCCGGCACCGATCATCCTGGCCCTGCTCCTGAACGAGGTCCGCCGAGTCTGGTTCAAGAAGATCGTTCAGACCGTTTCATACCTGCCACACTTCCTCTCGATGGTCATCATTGCGGGGATCATCATGGAAGTCGTCGCGGTGGACGGCCCGATCAACAGCCTGATCACCGCCTTGGGCGGTCAGGCGGTCAACTTCATTCAAACGGCCAAGGCGTTCGTGCCCATCTACGTCATCTCCGACGTGTGGCAGACCGTTGGCTGGGGGACGATCCTGTATCTGGCGGCGCTCACCACCATTGATGACTCCTTGTATGAGGCTGCCCAGATCGACGGCGCCAACCGCTGGCAGCAGACCTGGCACATCACGCTGCCGGGAATTCGGCCCACTATCGTCACGCTACTGATTCTCAACGTCGGCTCCTTCCTGGCGGTGGGCTTCGAGAAGATCCTGCTGATCTACAACCCGCTGACCTATGAGACCGGCGATGTCATCTCCACCTACCTGTACCGGGTGGGCCTGCAGTCGTCCAACTTCAGCTATGCGGCAGCCATCGGCCTGTTCGAGTCATTGATCGGGCTGATCATGGTCATGGCCGCCAACTTCGCGTCCCGCAAGTTCGCCAAGACGAGTCTGTGGTGATTGGATATGCCTGTTCAAAACGCCAAATACGATTCGCGCAGCTACCGGGCCTTCCGCCTGCTCAACACGGTCATACTCCTGGGCGTCATATTCGTGACGCTGTTCCCCTTCCTGAACGTCGTGGCCAAGTCCTTCTCAAGCGAGGCGGCCATCTCTGCCGGGGAGGTGAACCTCATCCCCAAGGGATTCAACGTCACTACCTACAAAGTGGTGCTTGGGGACTCCGCCTTCTGGACCGGCTATCGGAACACCATCGTGTACACGGTCGTCGCCACCTTCATCTCGCTGGTCTTCACCACTGCGTTCGCCTACGTACTGTCCAAGAAGGACCTGAAGGGCCGCAATGCGCTGGTCGGCTTCGCCGTATTCACCATGTTCTTCAACGGTGGTCTGATCCCGAACTACATTCTGATTACCAACCTGGGAATGAAGAACACGATCTGGGCGGTCGTGCTGCCCAATGCGATCAACGTGTTCAACCTGCTGGTCATGAAGTCCTTCTTCGAGGGGCTGCCGCATGAACTGGAGGAGGCCGGCGAGCTCGACGGGTTGGGTACCTACGGAATCCTCTTCCGCATTGTGCTGCCGTTGTCCAAGGCGATCATCGCCACCATGTTCCTCTTCTATGCGGTCGCCAACTGGAACGCCTGGTTCGGGGCCTTCCTGTACTTCGACGACAAGAACCTGTTCCCGGTAACCATCTACCTGCGAAACATGCTCGCGGGAGTGACCACCTCCGACTCCCTCGGAGGAGGAACCGCCGACCAGACCCAGATTTCCTCCAACCTCAGATCGGTGACCATGGTGCTCACCTCGCTGCCGATCCTCTGCGTCTACCCCTTTGTGCAGAAGTACTTCGTCACCGGCGTCACCCTTGGGTCCGTCAAGGGCTGACAAGAGCCCACAAAGGCGTCGACCGGGGGCGCGGCCGGCAACGGCAGCGGCGCCCACCCATCCATCCACCACTCCTCCCAATCCGACCCACCATCCGGCCGATCATGGCCGACACCATTAGAAAGGCACTCAGCGATGAGCCCCAGTCTCTTCTCCCACCCCTTCACCCGCCGTCGGGCCGGCGCCCTGCTTCTGAGCACGGCGGCAGCCGCCGCACTGGCGGCCTGTGGCTCCGGTTCCGACTCCGGCGATGCGGCGCAGGGCGTGACCAATACGGCCGCCGCCATGGATGACTTCGCCGCCGATACCAGCTTCAAGGCGACCGAGCCGCTGACCTTCAGTTGCCTGTTCTCCGATCACCCCAACTACCCCTATAAGGCCGACTGGATGCTGCTGGAGGAGATCACCAACCGCACCAATGTCACCCTCGACATGACGATCGTGCCAATGTCCGACTACGAGCAGAAGCGCTCTCTGCTGATCTCCTCCGGCGATGCGCCGCTCATCCTTCCCAAGACGTACCCCGGCCAGGAGTCCGCCTTCGTCTCCTCCGGGGCGGTCCTGGCGGTGTCCGACTACTTCGACCTTATGCCCAACTTCCGCAAGAAGGTTGAAGAATGGCAGCTTGACGAGGAGCTGGACACGCTGCGCCAGGCCGACGGCTCCATCTATGTTCTTCCCGGCCTGCACGAGGAGATCTGGCCCGACTACACCTTCGAAATCCGCAAGGATCTCCTCGACGAACAGGGACTGGAGCTGCCCACCACGTGGGAGGAGCTGCAGGACGTGATTTCTAAGGTGCAGGAGCGCCACCCGGACATGAAGGGCATCTCCGATCGTTTCGAGGGGCTCAGCATGCTCAACCTTGCAGCGGTCTCCTACGGCACCCAGTCCGGCGGTTCCTGGGGCATGACCACCATGGCCGAGTGGGACGAGGACTCGCAGTCGTTCATCTTCTGCGGCACCTCCGACAACTACAAGGCCATGGTCACCATGCTGCGCGGCATGGTCGACGCCGGCGTACTCGACCCGGACTCCTTCACCCAGGACGAGGACACGGCCGTCAACACCTTCACCACCGGCAAGTCGATCGCCATCGGAACCAACTCCCAGTACGACGTCACCTACGAGACGACGATGAAGGAGACCCTCGGAGAGGGCAACTTCGAGGTCGTCAAGATTCTCCAGCCGGCCGGCCCCGCCGGCGCGCTGATCGGTGGCACCCGCCTGGAGAACGGCATCATGATCTCCTCCAAGGCCGCCGACGACCCGAACTTCGTGGCCATGATGCAGTTCATCGACTGGCTGTGGTACTCCGACGAGGGCGAAGAATTCGCCAAGTGGGGTGTGGAAGGGGTTACCTACAACAAGGACGCAGATGGCACCCGCACGCTGGTCGATGACATCAACTACAACGGTCTGAACCCGGCCGGCGACAAAGACCTGCGCGTCGAGTACGGCTTCTCCGGAGGCGTCTTCGCCTACGGCGGCACCACTGAACTGCTGCACTCAATGATGCTGGACAAGGAACTTGCCTGGCAGGAGGAGATGGCAGCCACGCACACGCAGAGGCCCATCGATCCGCCGGCTCCGTTGGATGAGACCCAGCGCGAGCAGGCAACGCTCCTGATCACTCCGTTGCAGGACTACGTCATGCAGGAGACGCTGAAGTTCATCACAGGAAGGCGCGACCTGGCCGAGTGGGACACCTACGTCACCGAATGTGAGGCCAAGGGCGTGACCTCCTACATGGACATCCTCAACGCGGCGCGCGCCACCTACGTGGAGAACAATGGCTGACCGTCACCCGGGTGCGGGCACCCCATCGCGGGGCGCCCGCACCCGCCCATCGTCGGGACTCGTCGCGACCGGGGAAGGTTCCGATGTCCCGGACGATCCCTTCGACTCCCCACTGGTGCGGATCAGTTCGGTGGTCTACCAGGCGGCCGCCCTCGGCGTGGGCTCGCTGCCGCTCGCAATTCCGGCGGCGGTAGGCATGCTCACGCTCGATGGGAGTTCTGTCTGGTCGCTGCTGGTTCTAGTACTGACCTGGGTGCTGGCGCTAACCGCCCTGCCGGCAGTCGTTTACGCCGTCACCCGACCGGGGTGGACCTACGATCCCTCCGCCCGGCGCCGCATCGCCGCACTGTGGCGCGGATGGGCCGGGTCGATCGCCCAGTTCGGCCCGTTGGCGGCGCTCGCCGTCGTATTGGCGGTGGGACTGGCGGGATCCGCCGCCGGGGTGGGAGGCGGACTACGTGTGCCCGTCCTCATCGTGCTTGCGTCCGCCGGGCTGGGCGTTGGACGCGCGGGCACAATCATCGCTCTGTTCAATTTCAAGATGTCCGACGTGCTCGTGCTAACGGCCGTCATGACTGTGCGCGACGCCGCCGGGACACTCCTACTCGCGGGCATCGGTGCTGCGGGTCTGCTCATTGCCTTGCACGTTCCGGCACTCCTGATGCTCGCCTGGGTGCCGTTGTGCGCGCTGGCGGCTCCCGCCACGAGTGGACAGAGGCGCATTCTCACTGAGCAATTCACCCGGGCTTCCGTCACTACGTCCGTTCCATAGGAGGCATTAATGCAGTTTCCCGAGCACATCCTGCATGGAGGTGACTACAACCCGGAGCAGTGGGACGATGCCACCATCGATGCCGACCTGACTGCCCTGGAGGCAGCCGGAATCAACACACTCACGCTCAACGTATTCGGATGGGCAGACCTGCAACCGGCCCCTGACACCTTCGCCTTCGACCGCCTCGACGTCTTACTGGACCGTGTCCATGCCCGCGGCTTCGGCGTCATCCTGGCCACCCCGACTGCGGCGATCCCGCCCTGGCTAGCAACTGAGAAGCCGAGCACAATGCGTGTGGACTTCGAAGGGCGGCGACACGGCTTCGGTCAGCGGCACCATTTCTGCCCCACCTCGCCGGTTTTCCGAGAAAAGGCGCAACAAATCGCCGGTCTGCTCGCGCATCGCTACCATGGGCACCCCGCTCTACTCGCGTGGCATATTGGCAACGAATACGGCGGTGCCTGCTACTGCGAGAACTGCGTTGCCGAATTCCGCCGTTGGCTGTTGCGGAGGCACGGTGGGCTCGGCAACCTCAACCACGACTGGTGCACGCAGATCTGGTCCCACCGTTTCACACACGCAGACCAGATTCCCGCACCGAACGCGCTCACAGAGCACTGGGGCGGCCCCTACCGCAGTGGTTTTCCAATCATCACGCTCGAGTACAAGCGTTTCATGACCGAGCAGTTCGCCGCCTGCCTGGAGGGGGAAATCGAGCAGATTCGCCATTTCGACGCCGTCCACCCGGTCACTACCAATCTAATGGGCGCGTACGAGCATCTGGATTACTTCCGGTTCGCCAGCGGCCTTGACGTTGTGGCCTGGGACAACTACCCGCGTGCCATCCGCGCCTGGCCGGAGATGGCTTTCAACCACTCCCTGATGCGCGCGGTAGGACGTGGTAGGCCCATGTGGCTGATGGAGCAGGCGCCGGTGGCCACGACGTGCCGGGACGTCAACCCCACCCGTGCGCCGGGTGTGCTGCGTCGCTGGAGCCTACAAGCGCTCGCTCAAGGGGCTGATACAGTGCTCCACTTCCAGATGCGCTCCGCACCGGCCGGATCGGAAATGTGGTTCGGTGGCGTCCTGGACCACCGCGGTCGCACCGACACGCGTACCTACCGGGAGACGGCGAGACTCGGCCGAGAGCTGTTCCAACTCGACGACCTCGTCGGCAGTCGGGTAGAAGCCCAGGCGGCGGTCCTTATGGATTGGGACTCCTGGTGGTACAGCCGGCTCGTCGATGGGTTTTCCGACCACTGGGACCTTGTCGATCAGGCCCGGCAGTGGCACGAGGCACTTGCACGTCACCTCGGAGGTGTGGACGTCACCGACGGCCGCAGCGACCTGTCCCGGTACCGGATCGTTGTCGCGCCCAGCCTCTATATGGCTCACAACGACGTTATCGACGCCCTGCGCCGGTACGTGGCAGATGGCGGCATACTGCTGACCGGCCCGATGTCCTTTGCCGCCGATGCCACCGGCCGTGTGTTGGTGGACGACCGGGTGGACGAACTGCTCGGCTGTCAGGTCGAGGAACGCGACGCTCAGGAGCCCGGATTCGGCGTTGAACTGACTCTTCCTGACGGGACCACCGATACCGCCCACCATCTCTTCGAGATCTTGCGTCCCACCGGCGGGCAGACTGCAGGGCATTGGCGGTCCAGTTGGTTCGCAGGCGGCTCCGCCATAATTCGCAACGCCTTCGGTCGTGGCACCGTCATACGCCTCGGCGCGCTGCTGAGCCAGGCCGGACGCCGACGCCTGATAGCCTCCCTTATCGGCCCGGCCCCCGGGCACCCTCTGGTCGGCGAACTGGAACACGTCAGCCGCACCTGTTCCCGTGGCACCTTCGACATCCTGCTCAACCACGATCAGACGCCCCTGGCCTGGACACCGCCCGTGCAGGGCGTTGACCTGCTCACTGGCAGGGAGTCCCCGGCAGGGGAATCGCTGACCATCCCGGCCGGAGACGTGATCGTGCTTCGTCGCACTTGACCGCACGCCTTCGCCACCCCGTCGCTCAATTCGAGGAGCCCCGCATGCCCGCCCGACCTTTCACCACCAGCTCATCCATGTGGCTCGAGCCGGCTACAAAGCCGTGGCTTAACGCCTACACCCCCCGCCCCATAGGCGGAGACGAGCTGATCGAGCGAGCCGCCGATGACTGGCGACGGCTCGCCGCTAGTGCTCCGCCTGCTCGGGGCATAGGTGAGTTGTTGATTACCACCCTCGAGTACGCTTCAGTTCTGCCGCCCACGATGTACGGAGCCGCCTGCGCTGTGGCGGCGCCCCCTGCACCCGAGGGGTACGTCGTCACTCGCGGCAACGCAGGGGATCTAGCTGTCGTTGGGGCCGACGCTGCCGGCGCTCTGTACGGCACATTACGGTTGCTCGTCCTGGGGCCCGAAGCCCTGTTGGGAGGGAAGAAGACCGTCGTCAGCAGCCCGGATCTGTCCCTGCGCATGCTGGACCATTGGGACAACCTCGTGCCCCACCCGGTCATGGGGACCATTGAGCGCGGGTATGCGGGAGACTCGGTATTCTTCGAAAACGGAGACCTGGTCCCCGATACGGATCGCATCGACGACTACGGGTTGCTGCTGGCATCCATTGGCATCAACGCCGTATGCCTGAACAACGTAAATGTCCACGCTACCGAGGCGACGCTGGTCGGAGAGCGCCTCGATCTGGTGCGGGCTATCGCCGACATTTTGAGACGTCACAACATCACCACCTTCGTTTCCGTCGACTTCGCCGCGCCCATGACCCTGGGAGGGCTGGCGACTTGCGATCCGCTTGACGAGTCCGTGGAGCGTTGGTGGCGTGAAACTACTGATCGTGTGTACAGCGCTGTGCCCGACCTAGGCGGTTACGTGGTCAAAGCCGACTCGGAGGGGCGTCCCGGCCCCTTCGACTACGGGCGGGACCATGCCGACGGCGCTAACCTGCTGGCCGCTGCACTCGCACCGCACGGCGGACTGGTCATGTGGCGGTGCTTCGTTTACAACCACCGTCAGGACTGGCGCGATCGGACCCTGGACCGTGCCCGCGCCGCCTATGACCACTTCATGCCCCTGGACGGGCGTTTCGCCGACAACGTCCTACTCCAGATCAAGCACGGTCCCCTCGACTTTCAAGTGCGTGAACCAGTCTCCCCACTGTTGCTCGGTCTGCGCGAGACTCGCGTGGCCCTCGAACTGCAGATCGCCCAGGAGTACACCGGGCATGCCTGGGATACCTACTTTCTGCCCACCGCTTGGCGGGAAGTGCTGGAACTCGATGTCGCTGGAGATGGTGGTGCGGATCTGGGCCGGGATCTGGTGGATCGCCGAGGCTCGGCGATCGTCGCTGTTGCCGGGGTGGGCCGGGACTGGAACTGGACCGGAAACACCTTCTCGCAGGCCAATCTGTATGGATACGGACGGTTGGCGTGGGACTTGCATGAAGGCACGCAGACCATCGCTCAGGAGTGGGCCATCGCTTCCTTCACTGGTGACGCCGACCTGCATGAGGCATTGACCCGCATTCTGCTGCGCTCCCGTGAAGCCTACGAGAACTACACTGCGCCGCTCGGCGTCGGATTCATGGTGACTCCGGGTGGACATTATGGCCCCAACATCGACGGATACGAGTATTCCCCCTGGGGCACCTATCACTTCGCCGACCGGGACGGCGTAGGTGTGGATCGCACGCCCACAGGATCGGGGTACACCGAGCAGTACCCGCCGGCGCTCGCAGCTCGGTATCGGTCGTTGGAGGACTGCCCGGAACGTTTACTGCTCTTCTTCCACCATCTGCGCTATGACCAGGTGCTGCCTCAATCCGGGGTGACACTGATCCAGCGGATCTACGACACTCACTTCGAAGGGGTTGAGCAGGTGCGCGCCATGCGGCGAGACTGGGAGACGGTGCGTGAGCAGGTGCCGGAAGGCACCCGCACCGATGTCGACCGCCGCTGGCAGGCTCAGGAACACAATGCCATCGAATGGCGCGATCAGGTATGCACGTACTTCTTGCGTCACTCCGGCATTGCCGACGCTGCCGGCCGTACCGTCTACCCGTAACCGACTCGGCACTCGTTCGCGCGTACCCCATCGCACCCCTCGGAGCGGCCCACATGAAGAGGATCAGTGGCGAAACGCAACGAAACCGTTGATGTCGCATTTCGGTATGTGTAGTGTCGCGACCGCGGGCCAGCGTCGGCCGGCATCCCCTAGCCATCCTCATCACTTGGACCTGCCGCTACGAGCGCTCCCATGTAGGACCGTACCGCCGCATGGGGCTCATCGTCGCGCCGTCGCGGTAGGCGTCCGGGCCGGTGGGACAACAGCAAAGGCAAGCGCATGCGCACAGCAAAACCCCGGCGTGCCCGCCGGAACCGTCTGCTTGGGGCGATTGCCGCGGCCGCCGTCGCGACCGCGGGATTGACGGCGGGGGCGGCCGCGGTCGAAACACCGACAGAGCCCCAGCCCTATGCAGTCAGCTACTCCAACTTCGAGTCCAGTCAGCCGGACATGCCGTGGGTCCCGCGCGGCGAGGGTGTCACCGCCGTCACCACCAACGAGGTGCGGCGTAGCCCCTGGAACAGCCTGTACGTCACCGGTCGTACCCAGGCCTGGCACGGAGTGGAGATATCCATCGGCGACTATATGGAGGCGGGGCAGGCCTATGACGTCACGGCCTGGGTGCGCCTACCGGACGGGGCGGCCTCCACCCGCGCCAAGCTCACCGCTGCCCAGAGTGACGGGCGGTACGTCGAGATCACCTCACCTACCGAGGTCGGCCAGGAGTGGGTTGAGCTTACGGGCGGTTACACCCCGGCCGAGGGCGTAGACGGGACAATCTACATCGAGCTGGAGGACCCCACCGCTTCCTTCTACGTGGACGATGCCGCCATCACCGCCTACGCCTGCGGGCGCGGCCCGGTTGACGACTCCACCTCCCTGCTCGACGCCCTGCCCTACCCGGTGGGCGCGGCGGTCACGGCCAACACCGTCCAGGGCGACTCACTAGAGCTGCTGAACCAGCACTTCAACCAGGTCACCCCGGAGAACTTCATGAAGCCGGAGGCCTGGTACAACGACGACCACAGCTTCGTCACCGAGAACGCCGAGGCCGATGCCGTCATGGACTGGGCCCAAGCCAATGGCGGCCGGGTTTACGGCCACGTGCTCGTATGGCACTCCCAGACCCCGGATTGGCTGTTCCAGCACGAGGACGGCACCTTCCTCTCGGGCGACTCCGAGGCCGATCGTGCCGAACTGCGAGAGCGAATGCGCACCCACGTCAACAACGTGGCCAGATACCTGTCTGACAAGTACGGGCTGTTCGGCTCGGACACCAACCCGCTGGTGGCCTTCGACGTTGTCAACGAGGTGATCACCGACGGGCCCTCACCTGAGACCGACGGGCTGCGCAACTCCTACTGGTACCAGATCCTGGGCGAGGAGTTCATCGATGACGCCTTCATCTACGCCAACGAAGCCTTCAACTCCACCTACGCCGCTCCCGGAGCCGATCACCCGGTGACACTGTTCATCAACGAATACAACACCCAGTACGGCACCGACGGCTCCTCGAAGACCGGGCGCTACCACGCCCTCATCGAGCGGCTGGTGGACCGGGGTGTCCCGATCGACGGCGTCGGGCATCAGTTCCACGCCTGGCTCGACGACGATGTCGAGGGTTTCGGCGCGGCCATGAGCGCCTTCGATGAGCTGCCGCTGGTGCAGGCGGTCACCGAGCTGGACGTGCCCACCCGCACCGGTACGCCCGTCGACACCCAGACGCTGCTGGACCAGGGCCGCTTCTACCAGAGATTGTTCGAGATGTTTGCCGAGCAGGACGCCAAGCGGGATCTGTTCTCGGTGACGCTGTGGGGCCTGGTCGACTCCGGCTCGTGGCGGTTCTACTCGGGTGATCCGCTGCTGTTCGACCCGTACTACCACGGCAAGTGGGCATACGCGGCGGCTGTGGGCCAGGAGATTCCGGCGACGCCCCAGGAGTGCAGCGTTCCGGAGCCGACGCAGGATCCGACGCCTACCGCGGTCCCCTCGGTCGCCGCAACAGAGCCCGCGGCTTCGGCTGTGCCCAGTGCGAGCGGTCCGCCCGCGCCTTCGGGGGCAGCAAGTGCTACGCCGATAGTTGGAGCCGAGCCCTCGCCGAATGGCGGTGGTAGCCCGCTGGCACGTACCGGTGCCGAGGTGCTGGCCCTTCCAGTAGCGGCCCTGCTATTGGGGGCAGGCACATTGATGCTGCGGGCACGACGTCGGGTCGGTTGAGACTCCCTTAGCCGGGGCGGTACGACCCGGCTACGGGATGCGTCGGTCGGGGGACGCTACCCGCCGGCGCCGCGGGAGGGTGCGATGGGATGCCGTCGCGCCCTCCCGTCGTACTTCGGCTGGAGTGGTGCGCTGTTACCTCGGATTCCTGTCGCACCTGCTGCGTAGGCTGGTGACGCCTTCTTCGGCACCTCCTCTCGGAACAGCTCATGTCCTTGGCCGAGAAGGTAGGAGCCAGGAAGGAGGTGGGGGCCATGTCCAAGCCGAAAGGCCGACATGCCAAAGTCCGCAAGGGCAAGGGAATGGCCCGGAAGTTGAGCGAACTGTTCGAATCACTCGCTCATCTGATCCGGGCCATTGGTGTCCTTGTGGATGCCCTCAGCAGGTGGCTCAACTGAACCGCCTGCATAGGGGAGTCATCCGGTCGCAGCCGGGTGGCTCCCCACTATTGTGCCCGCCGGTGCGCCTATCTGACAAGCCGATTAGGGGTGTAGGGGAGGCGCGGTTGAGTCGCGTACTACCAGGGTGGTGGCCAGTTCGATGGGGGACAGGGCGCGGGAGCCGCGTGAGGTAGCCAGGCGGATGACGGTGCGCATGGCTTCGGCGCCGATGTCGACCAGCGGCTGGTGAACGGTGGTGAGCCTGGGTGAGCAGACCGTGGCGGTCAAAGTGTCGTCGAATCCCACCACCGACAGGTCCTCGGGTACGCGCAGACCACGGCGCCGGGCCGCCTCGATGACGCCGACCGCAGCTGCGTCGCAGCCGGCTACGATGGCGGTGGGCGGCGCCTCGAGGTCCAGCAGATCCCCGCCATGGACCAGGCCGGAGTCGTAATCGAAGCGTCCGGCGCGCACCAGTGCGGGGTCGTGCGCGATGCCTGCGGTGGCCAGGGCGCTGCGGTATCCGGCTACCCGCTCGTTGGCGGGTATGGATTCCGACGGTCCGGTGACGATGCCGATGCGGCGGTGGCCCAGTTCGAGCAGGTGCGTCACGGCCTGTTGCCCGCCGCGTTGGTTGGTGGCACCGATCGATGAGATGCCCACGGGCACCGCACTGGCTGGGTCGACGGCAACCAGGGGAACGCTCAGTTCACCGGCGGAGGCGACCATTGTCGCGGTGACGCCCGTGGTGACCAGCACGACCCCGTAAGAGGAGGGCAGCACCTCAAGCACGCTGCGTTCCCACACCTCCCGGTGCGCCTGATCCAACTGGTCCATCGACGAACCGATGTGCCGGACCCGCAGCCACACGCCATCGAGTTCCGCCTCCTCCAGCAGTCCTCGCAGCACATAGGCGGCGTACTGAGTGTCGACGGTGTCGAATACCGCCGTCACCGGGCGCACGGCTGGATCTGCGGCGGCACCGGGCAGCGTGGTAACCGGGGTGCGATAGCCGAGCTCACGCGCGGCGGCGAGTACGGCCGTCCGGGTCGGGGCGGAGATGACCGGGTCTGCCCGCAGCGCCTTCGAGACTGTGGCCACGGAGACTCCCGCACGGGCGGCGACGGCGGCCTGCGTAGGGCCGGAGGAGCGCGGTCGGGACATCTGAACCTCTCAGGATTGGGGCAATAAGTTTCGTTTATTTTCACATAGTGGGCCGCTGCTTCCGGCGTGCGTTGTAAGATCGTGATCAAATGAACGGTTGTTTGGCGTGTCGCGGACATGTAGGATCAGTTTGTCGGCGAAACAAACGAAAATGTTTTCGCTATGTGGACGACGACGTTCACCGAATGCTCGCTCACTTCCCGCGGTGCGGCGGCGTGGCCGCACCGGCTCAGCATGAGAGGAACAACCATGTACCAGCTGAAGATCTCGCGGCGGCAGATGACCGGCGGCATACTCGCGGCGGGCGCAGCCGGGCTCCTTGCCGCCTGCGGCAACCGGCCCGGATCCACCTCCTCCGCAGGTAATGGCGCCACCGCCTGGGTGCTGACCGGCGGCCCGGAACAGACCTTCCGCGACTCCTTCGAGCGTTGGAACTCCGCACACACCGATCGGCAGATCGCCACCGAGTGGTTCGCCAACGATGCTTACAAGGAGAAGATCCGCACCGCCGTCGGCGCCGGTAATGCCCCAACTCTGCTATACAACTGGGCCGGCGGCACGCTGGCGGACTACGTCGCCAACGAGCAGGTGGTTGACCTGACCGAATCCACCGTCACGGCGCAGGAGCGCATCGTCCCCTCGCTGCTGGACCCCGGCAAGGTCGATGGCAAGGTATACGCCCTGCCCAACAACAACGCCCAGCCGGTGATGCTCTACTACTCCAAGCCCGCCTTCGAGGCCATCGGCGCGCAGCCGCCGACCACCTGGGACGAGCTGCTGGACCTCGTCCCCGAGTTCACTGCCGCCGGATACATCCCCTTCGCCGAGGCCGGCTCCTCCCAGTGGCCCTACCTGATGTGGATCGAGTACCTGGCCGACCGCATCGGCGGTCCGGAGCCCTTCGCCAGAATCGTGGCCGGAGAGAAGGACGCCTGGTCGGACCCGGCCATCACCGGCGCGCTGGAGAAGATCCAGGAGTTGGTCAGGGCCGGCGGTTTCGGAGACTCCTACGGCTCGGTCGACGCCGACTCCGGCGCCGACATCGCCCTCATCCACACCGGCAAGGCGGCCATGATCCTCCAGGGCTCCTGGGTGTACGCCAACTTCCTCACCGATGCCCCGGACTTCATGAGTGACGGCAACCTCGGCTACATGGACTTCCCCTCGGTGGCCGACGGCACCGGCGACCTGTCCAACATCGTGGGCAACCCCGCCAACTACTGGTCGGTGGCCTCCAATGGTTCCCAGGAGGTCCAGCAGATCGCCATCGACTACCTCAATGAGGAGCTCTACAACGAGGCCTATATAGAAGCGCTCGTGGCAGGAGGCACCATTCCGGCCGCGCTGGACGCCGACGACGCCATCGCCGCCTCCGAGCACGCCGAGTACCTCGCCTACGGCTATGACATGGTGAAGAACGCCGGGAGCTTCACCCAGTCGTGGGACCAGGCGCTGTCCTCGGCCGCGGCGCAGGAACTGCTCACCAACCTCTCCCAAATCTTCTTGCTGCAGCAAGAGCCCGAGCAGTTCGTCGCCAATATGAATGCGACCCTGTGAGGGCATTCCGAGCCGCACACATGCCTAGCAGGATCGATCATGACTAATCCCATTGCCCGTCGTCGAACGGCCGGCCGCGTCCGCGGATCGGGCGGACACGGCGTCGGCGCCGGCCCCTCGGCCTGGTACGCCGCTCCGGCGCTCATCTTCTTCGGCTGCTTCGCCCTGGTTCCGCTCATCGGCGTATTCGTGCTGTCCTTCATGAACTGGGACGGCCTGGGCTCGTTGTCCTTCGCCGGCACGAGCAACTGGAGCCGAATGCTCGGCAACGCCACCACGCAGCACGCGATCGTCCTGACCCTGATCATGACGGTCATGTGCTGGGTCATCCAGACCCCGATCAGCCTGCTGCTGGGCGTATTCATGGCCGGACAGCAGCGCTACCGTGCGGTGCTCTCGGTGCTTTACTTCCTGCCGCTGCTGTTCAGCGCGACCGCTGTGGGCATCGCCTTCACCGCACTGTTGGACCCCAACTTCGGCATGTCGCGGGCATTCGGGCTCGACTTCCTGTCCCGGGACTTCCTGGGGAACCCAAGCCTAGCGCTGCCGACGATCATGGCGGTCATCGCCTGGTGCTTCGTCCCCTTCCATTCCCTGCTCTACCAGGGCGCTGCGCGCCAGATCCCGGCCAGCATTTACGAGGCGGCAATGATTGACGGGGCCAATAGGGTGCAGAACTTCTTCTACATCACCCTGCCGCAACTGCGAAACACCATCATCACGTCCTCCACCCTGATGATCACCGGCTCACTGACCTACTTCGACCTGATCTTCGTGATGACGGCCGGCGGGCCGGGCAATGCCACGCGTGTGCTGCCTCTTGACATGTACCTGACCGGTTTCCGCTCATACAACATGGGAGGAGCCAGTGTCATCGGTGTCATTCTGGTCGTCGTCGGCCTGCTTATCGCCTGGCTCCTTAACAACGTCTCCGGCAGTTCGAAGATGGAGAGCGACATGGAAGGAGCCCTGTGATGAAACTCTTCCGCGGAGGGACGCGACCGAATCTGATCGGCGGGCTGTTCGGTTGGATCTGGCTGGCGATCGCCGTCGTCCCGATCTACTACATCATCGTCACCAGTCTGCGCTCGCAGGCCGACTACTACGTCGAGAACCCGCTTTCCCTGCCTTCCAACCCGACGCTGGACGCATATATCCAGGTCTTCGCGAACGATTTCTGGACCTACTTCCTCAACTCCGTCATCGTGACCGTGGCGACCGTCGCCGCAATCCTCGTCGTCTCCTTCATGGCCGCCTATGTGATCGTGCGCAGCCGCACAGCCTTCTCCAAGCGGATCTTCTCCCTGTTCCTGCTGGGCATTGCGATTCCGATCCAGGCGACCATCGTGCCCGTCTACTACCTGATCGTGCAGCTCGGCCTATATGACACCCTCTGGGCACTGATACTGCCCTCGGTCGCCTTCGCCATCCCCATCTCGGTGCTCATCCTGACCAACTTCCTGCGGGACGTGCCCCGGGAACTGTTCGAGTCAATGAAGGTCGACGGCGCGACCGACTGGCAGATGCTCTGGCGCCTTGCCGCACCCATGTGTCGACCCGCGCTGGTAACCGTGGCCATCTACGACGCCCTCAACGTGTGGAACGGGTTCCTGTTCCCCCTCGTGCTCACGCAGAGCGCCAACAAACGCGTTCTGCCGCTGTCACTGTGGAACTTCCAGGGGGCCTTCTCCTCCAATACACCCGCCATCCTCGCCGCCGTCGTGCTCTCGGCCCTGCCGCTGATCGTCGCCTACGCCTTCGGGCGCCGGCAGATGGTGGCCGGACTGACCGCCGGCGTCGGCAAGTAACCGCATCCCGAACCAACCGCTTTATCCGAGCCTGAAAGAGGAACCAACATGTCCGATACCTCCGAGCCATTCTCCCTACCGCAGACCATGCGCGCATCCGTCCTTAAGGAGGCGGGCGTCATCGTGTTGGAGGAGCGTCCCGTACCCGTCCCAGATCCGGACCAGGTTCTGGTCCGCATCGAGTCCGTGGGTGTATGCGGCTCGGACGTTCACTACTACCAACACGGACGCATCGGAGACTTCGTCGTCCGCGAGCCCATGATCCTCGGCCACGAGTCCGCCGGCACCATCGTCTCCGTGGGTGCCGACGTCGATCCCGGCCGGGTGGGGCAGCGGGTGTCCATCGAGCCGCAGCGCTGCTGCCGGGTATGCAAGTACTGCAAGCGTGGGGAGTACAACCTGTGTCCGCACATCGAGTTCTACGCCACTCCGCCCATCGACGGAAGCTTCTCCGAATACGCCCTCATCCAGGACGACTTCGCCCACGCCATCCCGGATGACATGTCCTTCGACGCCGCCGCGCTGCTCGAACCGCTTAGCGTCGGCATCGCCGCGGTGCGCAAGGCCCGCATCGGCGTGGGCGACAGCGTCCTCATCGCGGGCGCCGGGCCCATCGGGGCCATCGTCGCCCAGGTTGCCCGCGCCTACGGAGTCGGCACCGTCGTCGTCACCGACCCCGTGGAACAGCGTCGCCGCATGGTCCTGGAGCTGGGGGCCACCGAGGCCCACGCCCCCGGGGATGCTGCACTCGACGGACGCGCCTTCACTGCCTTCTTCGACGCCACTGGCGTGACCGCCGCCGTCGTCGATGGCATCAAACGCGTCGAGCCTGGCGGCTCCGCGGTCATCATCGGAATGGGGGACGACGACATGCTCCTGCCGGTCTCCTACATCACTAGCCACGAGGTCAACGTCACCGGCATCTTCCGCTACAACAACACCTGGCCCACCGCGATCGAACTGGTCTCCTCCGGAAGGGTCGATCTCGACGCCCTGGCCACCGACCACTTCGGCCTCGCTGACGCCGAGACCCCGCTGCGGGACAAGCCCGCGTCCACGACGCTGAAGAGCATGGTTCACCCGCAGCGCTGACGCACGCTGCCGCCGCCCACAACCACAGAAACGAGCACATACATGTCCACCGTCTTCCACGTATCCCCCGCCGGCTCTGATGCCGCCCCCGGCGACGCCGCCGCTCCCTTCCGCACCATCAACCGGGCCGCCCGCGCCGCCATGCCCGGTGACACCGTCCTCATCCACGAGGGAACCTACCGCGAGTGGGTGCGCCCGCCCCGTACTGGGCGGGACGAGGAGCGCCGCATCATCTTCGCCGCCGCCCCCGGTGAGCGCCCGGTGATCAAGGGCTCTGAAGTTGTTACCGGCTGGGAGCGCGAGGGTGACGGCGTCTGGCGGGTGGAACTGCCGGGCACCATGTTCGGCGACTTCAACCCCTTCGCCGAACCGATCGAGGGCGACTGGATCGTCTACGCCTCTCGGCAGGCCCCGCGCAAGCATCTGGGCGAGGTGTACCTGGACGGGCGCAGCCTGTACGAGGTGACCAGTCGGGCGGAGGTGGATTCCCCGCCCCGCCGCACGCAGGATGTGGATCAGTGGACCTGCACCCCGGAAGCCGTGCGCGACCCCGACTGGACTCAGCGCGTTTGGTACGCGGAGGTGGGGGAGAGGGCCACCACGGTGTGGGCGAACTTCGGGTCGGCGGATCCCAATGAGGCGCTGGTGGAGGTCAACGTGCGCCGCAGCGTGTTCTACCCGGAGGTGCACCACATCAACTACATCACCGTGCGCGGCTTGGAGCTCGCCCAGGCCGCGACCCCCTGGGCGCCGCCGACGGCGGACCAGCCGGGACTGATCGGCCCCAACTGGGCCAAGGGGTGGGTGATCGAGGACTGCGACATCCACGACGCCAAGTGCTCCGCCGTCTCCCTGGGCAAGGAGAACTCCTCCGGAGCCAACTGGGCCGCTGAGCGTCTGGATAAACCCGGCTACCAGTATCAGCTGGAGGCCGTCTTCTCTGCTCGCCGGGTGGGCTGGTCCAAGGAGCTGATCGGTTCGCACGTGGTGCGCCGCAACCACATTCACGACTGCGGGCAGACCGGCATTGTCGGGCATTTGGGCTGCGTGTTCTCGGTCATCGAGGACAATCACATCCATGACATTGCCACCAAGCGTGAGTTCTACGGCTATGAGATCGCCGGCATCAAACTGCACGCCGCCATCGACACGGTGCTACGCCACAACCTGATCGAGGATTGCACTCTGGGGACCTGGCTGGACTGGGAGGCGCAGGGCACGCGCGTGACGCGGAACGTGTACCGCCGTAACACCCGAGACTTGTTCATTGAGGTCAGTCACGGGCCCTACCTGGTGGACCACAATGTATTCGCCTCGCCGGTCTCGCTGGAGGGCCATTCCCAGGGCGGCGCCTACGTCAACAATCTTGTGCTCGGCGTGGTCGCCAACCAGCCCATTATTGAGCGGCCCACGCCTTACCACCTGCCGCACTCCACGCAGGTGGCCGGGTACGCGGCCATCCGCGGCGGCGATGACCGTTACATCGCCAACCTGTTCCTGTCCACCGTAGGGGAGGTCGCCTTCGTCAACCCGCCCGCTCACCGGAAGATCAGCGATGGCACATCCCTGTTCGATGCGCATCCCCATGGTGCGGAGGCCTACCTGGCGCAGGTGAACGATCCCTCCAAGGGTGACCATGAGCGCTTCGAGGGCGTGGAGCTGCCCGTGTACGTGCGCGATAACGCCTACGGCAATGGCGCTCCCGCCTATGTGCGTGAGACACGGCCGGTCCACCTCGGAGAGGTGAATGTCGCGATCGAGGACGCCGACGGTGGTGGCGTAGAGCTGGTGATTGAACTGCCGGAGGCCTTTGCTACGGCAGCCTCGACGACGATCACCGGACGGGACTTGGGGCGCGCCTGGTATCCGGATGCCGCTTGGGAGAACCCGGACGGCAGCGAGGCCTGGGCCGACGTCGACCTGGTAGGCGGCGTCAAGGACCACGACGCCGCCAACCCGGCCGGGCCGCTGGCCGGTCTGACACCAGGGGTGAATCGCGTGCGGATCTGGTGATTCAGGCGCGGCTTGGCCCGCTGCCGCTCCGGACGAGGGCGGCAGCGGGCCTGAGTGCTCGCGAGTCAGCCGCCATATTTGCTCCCTGAGTCATAGCCATACATATCGCCGTTGCCGAAGTTGTCGGTGATGTCTTCGAACACGTAGTCACCGGTGGCTGCTTCCACCATTTCGACCCACGTTGACACCTCGTCTGGGGCCATGGTGGGGTCGTCGGCTTTTGATAGGTCGATGGTGTGGGTGCCGTCAGGGTTGGTGATGATCCAGGTGAAGGTCTTTGCCCTTTTACCGGTGTAGTCGTTGTAGCCGGTGATGGTGTAGTCCTCGGGGTCCAGCAGGCCCGCGTTCGCGGCATCCTGGATGGCCATGGCGGATAGTTGGTTTTCGTCGTTGGTGTGTCCGGTGATGAAGGCGTGATTGTAGGTGCTGGTGCCGGTCTTGTTCTCGGTGAGGCCGGCGAGGTAGCTGATGGCGTAGACGGCTCGTTGGTAGGGGATGTTGATGGCGTCGACTCTAGGGTCATAGTCGTCATTGATGGTGCCGGGTTTGGGGTTGGTGATGGTGTTGAGGTTGGTTTGTGCTTGGGTGTGTGCGTGACGGGTTATGGCCTTGGCGATGGTGCTGGTGGTTTCGGGGGTGTCGGTGATGCGCCAGGCCAGGGCGGTGATTGGGGTGGGGTCGACGGGTTCGTAGATGGAGGGCTGGCGTTCGAACCAGATGTCTCCGTAGTCGCAGGTGGAGGTGCGCCAGGACTTGTAGGGGTTGTCCTGGTTCAAGGCGCAGGTGACTTCAGCGGGGCTGTTGGCCAGCAGGTTGGCGATGGCGGTCTCGGTGGCGGGGGTGTACTGGTCCTCGGTGGTGCTGGCGGCCAGGTAGTTGATGGCTTGGCCGGCGAGCTGGTCGGCCTGGTGCTGGGTGGTGGGGTCGGTGCTGGTGCGCAGGGTCGTGGCGGAGGCGATGGCGGTGGTGTAGGCGGCCAGGCCGGCCTGGTCCCACTGGCGTTGGGACAGCTGCTCCAGGGGCGGCCCGCCGCCGGCGGCGGGGGTGCTGGTGAGGTAGTTCAGGGCGGTTTGGGGGTGTGCGGCGATGGCTTCCAGTACTCCGGTCAGGGGGTCGAAGGAGTAGCCGGTCAGGTAGCCGCCCAGGGCCTGCTTGCCGAAGCTGGTCAGGTCGGGGTAGCTGGTGTTGGCGTACCCGCGGTAGCGGCGGATCGTGTCGGGGTTTATGTCTGCCAGCTCGCCGGCCAGAGCGGCCAAGAACTCGGGGGCGAAGTCGGAGCCGACGGCTGCGTCCTGCTGGTCGGGGGAGTGGGTGAGTATTGCGTTCAGGGCGGTGATGCGCCCCCACTCGCCCTTGCCATCGACGGACTCCTTGATAGTCGTGGCCATGGACTCACAGGTGTCTTCGTCCCAAGTGGTGGATGCCGCAGCGAGAGTCCGGCCGAGCAGATTGGCGAGTGCCTGGCCGTCGGGAACGGCCCCGGCCAGGGGAAGGCCGGCAAGGTTGTCGGCCCCCAGGGCGGTGACGAAGTCATTGGCCCACACCGGATCAGAGGCATGCGGGCTAATGGCCTCCACCAGCTCGCTCACCCCAGCGCCGCTGGTGCCGGTGCCGCGTGCCGCGTCCGAGAGCTCCTGCGCCGCCCGCCCACCAGAAGACACCACGTCCGCGGCATCAGCGGAAGCCGCCGTCCCCGAGGCCCCCGCCACCGCACCAGCGCCGGCAGCACACCCCGACAGCACCAGCCCAACAGCCAACGCCACCGCGGACACCCCAAGACGGAGACGGCGCCCAGGACCCAGCCCGATCTGATGGAACCTTACTGTGTTACGCGAGTCAGCCACCGTACATACTCCCCTTGTCATAGCCAGACGCGTAACTGCCGTTGAAGTCGTCGGTGATGTCTTCGAAGATGTAGTCTCCGGTGGCTGCTTCCACCATTTCGACCCACGTTGACACCTCGTCTGGGGCCATGGTGGGGTCGTCGGCTTTTGATAGGTCGATGGTGTGGGTGCCGTCAGGGTTGGTGATGATCCAGGTGAAGGTCTTTGCCCTTTTACCGGTGTAGTCGTTGTAGCCGGTGATGGTGTAGTCCTCGGGTTTCAGTAGCCCCGCGTTCGCGGCATCCTGGATGGCAGCCGCCTGCAGGCCTTTGTCCATTCCACTTGGAGCGGCGGAACTGACCTGGGCGGCGTCGTACTCCACCACGGGCTCAAGCAGTGTTGCGGCCGCCTCGAATCCGGCGGCCCCGCCGGCAACCATGGTTGGAGGTCCTCCAACCGCCCCGAATCCGGCACCGGCGACCGTGCCGAGCACGCTGAGCGCGGTCTTGGCGGCCTCGCTGTGGTTGTCCGCCGTATTCTGGGCGGTGGAGTTGATGTCGTTTGCCTTCTTGTCCGCCAGCCCCGCAAGATACCCCGTAGCCACTGTTGCTCGATCGTATGCTTTGTTGATGTCGGCGATTTGGGTGTCGGGGTCACCGGCGTGACTGGCTGCGTCGCGTTGTGCTCGGTCGTGGGCATATTGTGCGAGCTGGGCGGCAATAGTAGCGGTCGCGTCGCAGGAGTCCGCTACCCGGTAGCCCAGAGCATTAAGGTCCGCGGCCGTGGCAGCCGGAAGCTGCTGATGCGTATTCGGATCAACCTGAGTCCGATCGCCGTTCCATGCGCGTGTGAGTTCTGCGGGGCAGTTGGCCAGGAGCAGGGCGACACGGGCCTTGGCATCGTCGTCGTAGATGCCCTCATCGGTGTTCGTGGCCAGGTAGTGTATGCCGTATCCAGCCACGTTGTTGGCCTGCCTGCGTGTGGTCTCATTGGTGGCAGGACGTTGGCTGGAGGCGGCGGCCAAGGCCGCGGTGAAGCCTGCGAATCCCTGTTCGTCCCACTCCCGTTTGGATAGCTTCTCCACTAGAGTCATATCCGATCCGTCGCCGCATTCGGACGCCTTGGCGAGGTAGTCGAGGGCGGCTTGAGGATTGTTGCCCATGGCGTCCAGCACTCCGGCGAGTGGGTCGAAGGACTGGCCTCCCAGGTAGGGGCCGAGGTCCTTCTTGTCATAGCGGGCGATGTCTCTATCGGTGTTGGGATCCGTGGCGCGGTCGGCGCAGGCCTTGATGGTGTTCCAATCGAGGTCGTCCAGGTTGTTCGCCAGGGCGGTGAGGAAGGTGCTGTTGAATTCCAGGTCGTTAACATGGTTGCCGTCGGCGTCATGCCCGTCGAGCATGGCGTTCAGTACGGTTATGCGCCCCCACTCGCCCTTGTCGTCGACAGACTCCTTGATCGTATTCGCCATGGACTCGCAGGTTTCTTTGTCCCAAGTGGTCGAGGCGGAGGCCAGCAGTGTGCCCAGCAACTCGGCCAGCTCGGTTCCGGCCTCCGGCCTCAGGGCATGGCTACCTGTGTCATCACTTGCGGTGTAGTGCTCCTGGACTTCCAATGGAAGGCTGGTGAGATTCTCCGGGCCGAGTGCGTTGATCAGCGCCGCTGCGTAGGCGGGGTCACCTGACCGTTCCCTCATTGCCTCAATGACTTGGTCGTAGGTGCGGCCGTTTGACGTCGACCCCACAACGAGCCCGCCGTCGATGATGGTTTGCAGGTCGTGGGCATCAATGGTGGCCTGCGACCAGGCTGTCAAGTCATCAATCGAGTTGATGGTGGTGTCGTCTGGGACTTCGCAACTGATGCCCCCGTCAGCGGTCATGCTGCCGACGCCGGACTCATTGACCGCCACGATAGCATCCTTGGCCTTCGCCAGATCATCCGCGAGGGCGTCGACACCATCGATGGCGTCTGTCCCGGCTGTACGGAAGTCACTGATGTCCATGGGGTCGTGCCTGAACTCGAACTCGTCATCAATCCTGAATTTAGCGGTTTTGCAGTCGTCTGCGAAGTCTCGTAGGTCCTGAATTACGGTATCCAGCTTGTCAGGGTTCAAGTACAGTACTGCCATCTCGGATTCGCTCTCCTATTCGTTCCCTGTTTCCTCGCTCGTTTCATTACGGCTCATTGGGCCAGTTTGCTGCCGGGTCACTCTCGTCGAGTTCCTCGGGCAGTGCCACGATCGCGGCGTTGATCCGGTCGAGCAGATCGCTGAACACGGTGTCGACCGCGTCAACGTCGGCCTTCGTGTCTTCGGCGGAGGTGTTTGCCAACGGGCCGGTCCACGTGTCGGAGGCGTTAACCGCTGAACTGAACTCGGAGCCCTTAGAGCCGTGAAAGATATCGCGCGTGATGTCCCAGGCTGTAGAGTTGGTTTTGAACCCGAGACTCTGGTTCCTGTGTGACACGTATTCGCTGAGCTTCTCGAGAGCTTGCCGCTTAGGGTTGGCGACCATTCGAGTTGTCTCCAATCGATCGGTTGGTTTGTGTCTGTCGGCAACGTTCTGTTCGTAATCGAGTGCAGGTGTCCGATTGTGTGTAGGCTGTCATGGTTGTTTGGTGGGTTGGGTGTTGAGAGTTTGGATCTCCGCCACCGGGATGCTGGTGGTCGCGGAGGTGGTGTGAGTATCCATGGTGCCGACGGCGCCGTCGGTGGCCGTGTAGGTGATCGCGTAGGACACCTTCACATCCACCGGAGTCACGCTGTCCTTGAAGTGCGCACTGGACCGGTCAAACACGATCTTGCAGTCCGTGCCCTTGGCGTCATTGTCCTCACTCCAGGGGATCCCGAAGCTGGTGCACTTGGCGGTGCCGTCCTTGGGCTGGAGCGTTAACCACTTCGCGGTGGCGGTGATTGTGGCGGTGGTAGACCCCGCCGTAGCAGTCACGGTCACCTCCTTCGGCGTGTCGCCCGTGGCCCACACCCAGGTATCCATACCCACAACCGTGGCCCCCACATCCCCAACCATCGGGTTATAACCAATCGTCGCAGTAGGAATCGTCACCGCATCCCACGCCGCCTGAGCCAACGTGACCCCATCGACCTCCGGGGCGGGAGCAGACTCGCCTGCAGGGACGTAGACGGGGCTGTTGCTGGCGTAGTAGTCCGCCATGATCTCACCGAAGTCGCGCTCGTCATCATCGGCCATGTACCTGGGGTCGCAGTTGGGGACATACCAATGCCCCTCCGTGTCGTCGGCGTAGGACTCATAGTCAGGGAAGCGGGCCTTATAGTCATCCCACATGCTGCCGCGTGTAATACTCATGTAGCTGGTGGACTCCGGCGAGTCGATATATTTCGCCTTCTCCGCGCCAGTACTACTCTGCGTGTACCAGCACACCGGATGCACGCTCGCGGTCACCGACTGCGACCACGCGGTAGCGCCGCCACCGGAACCAGCCGAGCCATCCGCAGCAGCCGACACGGACTCCACGTTGACCGCCATCGTCACTGAGCCATCCCCACCGGTGGACACCGAACCAGAAGACGAAGCACCAGCAGGGTCCTTGCCCTGCCAGACTGCCTGGGCCGGCGAGGCCGTCATGATGAGCGATGTCGCCAGAATGATTGCCACACTGAGTGTGGCGGTTAGTTTGCTAGGGGTCCTCATCTTGGGTCACACCGTGCACTCGTTGGTCGACAGGTACTCCTCGGCGGCTTCCTTCCAGGTGCCGCCCTCATAAACCATCGTGATGATGATCTTGTACCGCACCTGCAGCGTCTCCGGGTTGCTGACGTCATTGCCGTCGGCGTCATAATCAACCAGGTCGGTCTGGTCGTCACAGACCTGGACTGTCGCCTTCGGCGGCGAATCGTCGGGGGACGTCAGATACACCGACGTCACCGCGACCCGCACCGTACCGTCGGTCCTGCCTGCTGCGTTTTCTTCAAAGTAGTCCGTGAAGGCCTGGTACTCGTCGGCGGTCATGAGGGGCTGGGCGTCCTCGATGCCGGTGCGGGTGAACCAGATGTTCCAGGTCACCTCGTCGTAGTTGACGAAGGCCTTGAGGATCTCGGTCTGCTGCTCGTCCAGGCCCTCCGGGATCGACGTGATCACATGCCGCTCAGTGGACAGTGACTCCGCCGTCACCACACCCGCCGCCTCCGCCGAGGCCGCAGCCGACACAGACGCCTCAGCGGCGGCGGCCGACTCCGAGGCCTCCGCCGACGCCGCAGCCTCCGGATCATAGGTGGGGATATTCAGGGGATTGTCGTCCGACTCCGATGAGCACGCCACCAGGGGCGCACAAGCCAGAAGCAGCGCCGCCGCCCCTGCGGCAGCACTACGCAGTCCGAGCGAACCGGTATGGAAACGGCGCATGAGCGACTCCTAAGGGGCAAGGGCTCGTCATCAGGATGTTACAAAGTCTCACACTCCCGCAGGCCACGCGCAAGTGCTCCGGGTTTGGTGGCGGTCCGACTCAGGGGCTCGGCTGCTCCTGGGGCGCGAGCAACGCCGGTCCCGCTTGGCGGGTTGTCACGACTCCATATAAGTGCTAGCGTGCAACTAAATGGATTGCAGGATCCGTGACCCATCACCCGAGGCGAGGAGGCCTCAATGCAGAATTTGTCGCGCAGGTCGTTTATTGCGGGCGGGTCCGTCGCAGCGGCGGCGCTGCTGGCGGCGTGCACCGCGGAGCGAACGGCCGACTACTACGGCGACGTCAGCGGCGGCGAAGGAGCGCTGATCGGCGTCTCCATGCCGACCAAGAACCTGGAGCGTTGGAGCCGCGACGGCGAGAATCTCAAGCGGCTGCTCGAGGATCTCGGCTACACCGTCGAGCTCCAGTTCGCCGACAACAAGGTCGAGCAGCAGAACTCCCAGATCCAGACGATGATCAACAAGTCCCCGGCCGTGATCGTCGTCGGCTCCATCGACGGCTCCGCGCTCGGGCCCGTGCTGCAGAGCGCCGCCGGGCTGGGCATCAAGATCATCGCCTACGACCGCCTGATCCGGGACACCGAGGCGGTGGACTACTACGTCACCTTCGACAACTACAACGTCGGCGCCATGCAGGGGCAGTACATCGTCGACGCCCTCGATCTGGAGAACGCCTCCGGCCCCTTCAACTTCGAGCCCTTCGCCGGTTCCCCCGATGACAACAACGCCCGCTTCTTCTTCGAAGGCGCCTGGGACGTGCTGAGCCCCTACATCGAGTCGGGCAAGCTGGTCTGCCCGTCGGGAAAGATGCCCTCCAGCGTGGACGACTGGCAGTCGATCGGAATCCAGGCGTGGTCCAACACCACCGCTCAGTCGGAGATGGAGAACCGGCTCAACTCCTTCTACTCCAGCACCACACGCGTCGACGTCGTACTGTCCCCGAACGACGCCATCGCCCTGGGCGTGGGCCAGGCCCTGGCCTCCGCCGGCTACAACGATGACAACTGGCCGGTCCTCACCGGTCAGGACGCCGACCAGGCCAACGTCGCAAACATTGTGAAGGGCCGCCAGTCGATGACGGTCTTCAAGGACACCCGCCTGCTCGGGGAGCGTTGCGCCACCATGGTCGACCAGATCGCCCGGGGGCAGGAGGTCGAGGTCAACGACACCGAGTCCTACGACAACGGGCAACTGGTGGTGCCCTCCTACCTGCTCGCCCCGGTGACCGTCGATGCCGACAACGTCCAAGAGGTCCTGGTCGACTCCGGCTACTACACCGCCGCCGAGGTGGGGCTGTAATGACCGCCGACCCCAAGACCCCGCGTGCCTCCGCGCCCGCGCAGGAAGCGTCGTCGTCCGCGGACACGATTCTGGAGATGCGGCACATAACCAAGGCCTTCGGCTCCTTCAAGGCCCTGGATGACGTCAACCTGGAGGTCCGTCGCGGCGAGATCCTGGCCATCTGCGGCGAGAACGGCGCCGGCAAATCCACCCTGATGAACGTGCTGTCCGGGGTCTGGCCCCGCGGTACCTATGACGGCGACATCGTCTACGACGGCCAGGTCCGTGAATTCCGCTCTATCCGCGACTCCGAGGCCCTCGGCATCGTCATCATCCACCAGGAGCTGGCACTCAGCCCGTACCTGTCGGTGGCCGAGAACATCTTCATGGGCAACGAGAAGGCTACCCGCGGTGTAATCGACTGGGATGCCACCAATGAGGTGGCCGCCAAACTGCTTCAGGAGGTCGGCCTGAACATCCGTCCGCAGACCCGTGTGGCGGACCTCGGCGTCGGCCAGCAGCAGCTGGTGGAGATCGCCAAGGCCCTGTCCAAAGACGTGCGCCTGCTCATTCTCGATGAGCCCACCGCCGCCCTCAACGACGACGACTCCGCCCACCTGCTCGACCTCATGTGGGGGCTGCGCGAACGCGGCATCACCATGGTGATGATCTCCCACAAGCTGGCGGAGGTGGCCGGTGTCGCCGACCGCACCACCATCATCCGGGACGGCCGCACCGTCGGCACCGCCCCACTGCACGGAGAAGGCGCCATCGACGAGGACGAGATCATCCGTCTCATGGTGGGGCGCGAGCTGTCCAGCCGGTTCCCCGAACACACTCCGCATGTAGAGGAGGAAGTGCTCCGGATCGAACACTGGACCGCTCACCACCCCATCGACACCGCCCGGGCCGTCGTCGACGACGCCGCCCTGACGTTGCGGCGCGGAGAGATCGTCGGGCTCGCTGGCCTCATGGGAGCCGGACGCACGGAACTGGCCATGAGCCTGTTCGGGCGCTCCTGGGGCACCAACATCTCCGGACACGTCTATAAGGACGGCAAGGAGATCTCCACCGCCACCGTGCGGCAGGCCATCGACAACGGTCTGGCCTACGTCACCGAGGACCGCAAGGTGCTCGGACTGAACCTCATCCAGGACGTCAAGACCAACACCACGGCTGCAGCCCTGAACAAGGTCTCCTCCCGCGGCATCGTCGACGACGCCGCGGAGGAGGAGGTGGCCGAACGCTACCGGCGCGAGCTGCGCACCAAAACGGAGTCGCTCGCCACGCCGGTCGGCTCCCTGTCCGGCGGCAACCAACAGAAGGTCGTCCTGGCCAAGTGGATGTTCTCCGACCCCGATGTCCTCATCCTCGACGAGCCGACCCGTGGCATCGACGTCGGCGCCAAATACGAGATCTACCAGATCATCAACCAACTGGCCGATGCAGGAAAGGCCATCCTCGTCATCTCCTCCGAGCTTCCCGAGCTGCTGGGGATATGCGACCGCATCTACACCATGAGCCAAGGCCGGATCACGGGGCAACTGCCCCGGGCCGAGGCCACCCAGGAGAACCTAATGAAGCTCATGACCGTCGAGAAGGACGCCGCCGGCCGGGGGCCGCGCCGCGCATGGAACAGGAAGGAGCGGAGCAGTGAGCCAGCCGAATTCAGCCGACATCACGACGTCGGAAAGCAAGGTCGAGCGCGCCTCGGGGCGTGGCGAGAATGTCCCCGGTGCCGGGGCCAAGCTGCGCGAGTCCCTCGGCCGCAACCTCCGCCAGTACGGAATCCTGGCCGCCCTGGTGGCGATCATCATCTTCTTCCAGATCCTCACCGGTGGGCTGCTGCTGGCGCCCAACAATGTCGCCAGCCTCATCCAGCAGAACGCCTACGTGATGATCCTGGCGGTCGGCATGGTCATGATCATCATCGCCCGGCACATCGACCTGTCGGTCGGCTCGATCGTCGGATTCGTGGGCGGCGTCATCGGCCTGCTGGTGGTCAACTCCGGGGTGCCATGGCTGGTGGCCGTGCTGGTAGCGATCGTGATCGGTCTGCTCATTGGCTGCTGGCAGGGCTTCTGGGTGGCGATCATGGAGATCCCCGCCTTCATCGTGACCCTCGGCAGCATGCTCATCTTCCGTGGGCTGACGGTGGTGCTGGTCCAGCGCACCGTCTCCGGACTGCCGCCCAGCTTCGTGTCCATCGCCAACGGCTCGCTGCCGGCCTGGCTGGGGTACTTCAAGAACTACGACGGCGTCACCATCCTGATCGGCGCGGTCGCCATTGCCGGGCTGGTGTTCACGCAGCTACGTACCCGCCGCCGCAACCGTGCCGCGGGCCGGGCGGTGGACTCCGTTGGTGTAGTCGCCCTGCGACTGGTGGTCTTCGCCGCCGCCATCGGCTTCTTCACAATGTTGCTCGCCTACTCGGCAGGCGGCACGCCGATCGTGCTGGTGATCGTCGGCGCGGTGATCCTCATCTACTCCTTCGTCATGAACAAGACCGTGTTCGGGCGACACATCTACGCGGTCGGCGGCAACCTCAAGGCCGCCCGCCTGTCCGGCGTTAACGTCAAGCGGGTGGACTTCATGGTGTTCGTCAACATGGGCTTCCTGGCCTCGCTGGCGGCAATCGTGACCACCTCGCGCGCCGGGGCCGCGGTTTCTACCGCCGGCAACCTGTACGAGATGGACGCCATCGCGGCGGCCTACATCGGCGGCGCCGCCGTCTCCGGCGGCGTGGGTCGGGTGTCCGGCGCCATCATCGGTGCACTGATCATGGGTGTGCTCAACATGGGGCTGTCAATCATGGCCGTGGACTCCGCCTGGCAGCAGGCCATCAAGGGTCTGGTGCTGGTGCTTGCCGTAGCCGTGGACATCGCCGGCAAACGCCGCAGCGCCGTGTGACGCGGTTCCGCACTCGCCGTCGAGACGACAGGAGTGGCCGGCAGCCGGAGCGGCTGTCGGCCACTCCTCGTGTATGCGCGCGACCGCGTGGAGTTGCGTGGAGTGTGGACCGGATGGGGGCTACGAGCCCTTCCGACTTCCCGAGCATGTGCGACGGTGGTTCTGTGTGTCGAGAGGCGAGCGGAAGGAGACGGGGTCGTAGCGGACGTGTGAAGAGCCCGTATGAAGCCTTGCTGTTAGCGCAAACATCGCCTATGCTGCACGTGCGGTTCGTGAACGTTCACATTGGCGTGGGTCTGGGCCGCGACAATCACAGTCTGCTTGACGCCGTCCATCCGCTCTCGCGCCGACGGCGCCCGGCTGGTGCACCTTCCAAGGGAGGAACGTGTCCGTGAAAGCTAAGCACGCAACCACAGCGGTTGGAGTTCTGAGTGCCGCTCTACTGACCGCCGGTATGGCACTCCCGGTTCCTGCCGCAGTGGCCGCCAACGGGGTTCCCGCCCCGACGGCTCACTACGATATGTCGCACTCGGGTTCCGTACTAATCGACGTCTCCGGCAATGGTCGCGACGCCCGGCTCACGGGCCTAGACGATTCGGACTTCAAGGTGTATGCGGCCGACGAGTCCCTCGTCTTCGATGGCAATGGTTATGCGACCATGCCGGCAGGAGCTGTAACCGGTACCGACAACGAATTCACCGTAGAGATGTCTTTGACGAATGCAGCCGTCGCCAACCAGTTCGGCTGGGTCATCGGCGACGGCATCGGCTCGTGGAACACGAATCAACTGGGGAACCATGTCTTTGTCAACCCCGCCTCCGGCGAGCGTGAGGGCGGGATCCTATCCGGCATCCGTGTCAAGACTGACGGCGGCAATGGCGAGGAGCGTGTGCCCGCCGGTGGACGTCTCGCCTCCGATGCCGTTTCCACGATCACGCTGGTTTCCTCGGGCGACACCATCACCCTGTATGTCGACGGCGTCCAGGAATCCCAGCTCCAGCACGGCAAATCAATGAGCGACATCGTCAAGGGCGACGTCCTGGGCTACATCGGCCGCTCGCTCTACGAGCCGGATGCCCTGCTTAAGGCAACAGTTACGGACATGAAGCTGTGGGACGATGCCCTCACCCCCACCGAGGTTGCCGCTTCAGTCCCGACCGCCGCAGAGCGAGCGGCTGTCTTCCAAGCCATCGTTGCCGAGCAGATCGAGCTCCGTCTCCTCGCCGCCAACACCTCCCTTGAAGACGTGAGGGAAAACCTGACTCCACCCACCGCTGTCAGCGGCACAGTACTGACCTGGGCCTCGTCTGATCCCGCCGTCGTCGCGGCGGATGGCACGATCGCCCGTGGCGCGCAGGATCGCCAGTCCACCCTGACCGCAACGGACCCCGCGGGGCGGACCTACGTCTTCGAAGTCACCGTCAAGGCCATATCCGATGACGAGGTTGCCTCACACCTTGCCGCAGAACTGGAAGCAATCAAGCTGGAGTCGGTCACCTACGAGAATCTGCCTCTGGTTGCTGAAGGCGCCCGATACGGCTCGCAGATCACGTGGACCTCCTCCGACCCCTCCGTCATCAGTGAGACCGACTCGGCCTATGCCGCTCCTGACGTCGGCTCTGCCGATCCCTTCGAAGGCGCCGGCATCGTCAGTCGGCCCGCCTACGGCTCCGGGGACAAACAGGTCGTCCTGACCGCCACCGCCACGCTGGGCGGGCAGAGCGCCACGCGCACCTTTGATGTGACCGTCGCTGAGCTGGGCCGCAGTGCGCCCGACGTCGGCTACGCAGCCGCCTACTTCAAGTCGGACAGCAACGAGCGGATATACCAGGACTACACGACGACAAACGACTTCTTCACCTTCACGCCGGCGAACGGCGGCCAGCCGACGGTCGCGTCGCAGACCGACACGCAAGGCCTGCGAGATCCATACATCCTGCGCTCGGTAAACGGCGACAAGTACTACATGCTCGCCACCGATCTGTGCATCGGCTGCGGCACCTCCTGGGGTGATGCCCAATCCAAGGGCTCGCTGAAGATTGAGGCCTGGGAGTCCGCCGACCTGGTCAACTGGACGCGCACCAACGCGGATGACGGCGATACCGGCATTGTGGTCAACCAGCCCGAGGCCGGCATGACCTGGGCTCCTGAGGTCTACTGGGACGATGCGTTGCAGTCCTACGTGGTCTTCTTCGCCTCACGCCTGTACGACGACGTTGACCACATGACCACCTCTACCGGCGCTCACGCCCGCATGTTCTACGTACTGACCCGCGACTTCGAGACCTTCACCTACCCTCCGCAGGTGTGGCAGGACACGGGTTACGCCCGTATCGACTCAACCGTTACGAAGATCGGTGATTACTACTACCGCTTCACCAAGAACGAGGACGGCGGTTCTGCCGATGGGCTGGAGCGTGGCAAGGACATCTTCTTGGAACGGTCCCGGGTCCTGACCTCGGTCACCACCCAGTCCTCTGCAGGCACGGATCCGGCCACCGGTTGGCAGCTGGTCGATACCGCAATGACCACGCCGCTCACCGGTCAGGCGGGCGAGGGCCCGGAGATCGTCAAGCTCAACGAGGGTGACCCGAACAACACAGGCGACGGCTACGTCTTCCTCGTCGACAACTACGGCAACGGCGGTTACGTCCCCTTCGTGACAACCGGTACCGCCATTGCCGCCTCGACGATGGATTCCCGGCTGTCCAAGACGGTCGGCTGGACACCCCACGCACAGACGGGCTTGCCTTCCAGCCCGCGTCACGGCGCATTCGTCAACGTTCCCCAGACGATCCTGGACGCAATGGAATCCTGGAGCGGAATACACGCCGTCGACTCCGTCACGGAAGTCGCTCTGGACGGGCGACGAGCCACCGCTACCGTGACCGCCGCCGACTCCGGCGACGTCGTCGGTACGGTCACCTTCACGCTGGGCGACTGGAGCCAGGCCGTCGCTCTGACCGATGGGCGGGCCGACGTCGCCCTGCCCGGGGGACTTGCGGGCACGCTCATCGCTCACTACGACGGCTATCGCGACAACCTGGTCAACGCTTCACAGGGCGCTGTCGCCGTTCCCGCCGACGAACCCACAGCCGAACCGACCGCTGAGCCGACGGCGGAGCCCACCGCGGTGGAGCCGACGACTCCGACCGCCACTCCATCCCCTGCTCCTGCAAGTGGTAGCGGCCAACCGGGTGACGGTCCCGTCACGAGCGCCTCCACAAACGCCCCGGCCGAGGTCGCTGTCGCCGAGAGGGTGTCGCGCAGTGGGAAGGCGGAACCGGGCCGGCCCGGCGCTTCCCTAGCTCGTACGGGCGCAAACACGGACCTCGCCTTGCTCAGTGGCGGCCTGGTGCTCATCGGTGCGGGCGCAGTGAGCGTGCGCCGTCGTCGCGCCTGAGCCCACCGGGGGCGGGGCGCAGCCGTGCCTCGCCCCCCTCACCCCAGCCCCGTCAACCGATGCGACCACGTGGGCGAGACCGCCCCCGCAGTAGAAGGAACCTCAAATGCCCCTAACGATCCCGGACCGCAGACGGGCGCGGCGCATACGCGCCGGACTCGGCCGTGCCGCAGCGGCCGCGTTGCTTGCCGCGCCCCTGGCCCCCGCAGTGGCTTTCGCCGCCGAGCTGCCAGACCCTTACGTTCATTACACCTTCGACTCTGCCGCCGCTGACGGTACGGTCGCCGACGCGGCGGGCAGTGGTCTGGCGGCCACGGTCTCCGGTGAGGGCGCCGCCTTCGCCGAAGGCTCGATCTCACTGCCCGGAGGCGCGAACGGCTCGGGCGCCGCCTTCGTGAGTATCCCGGGCGCCGCATATGCAGGACAGGAAGCCGTCACCATCTCCATCTGGATGACCAACGCCACCGGCAGCGACAACTATGCCGGCGCCTACGTGGGCAACGCCGACCGCACCAAGGGCTACTGGCTGCTCAATCCTGCCAACCCCTCGGGCGCCGTCAAGTCCGTCATCACTTCTGCCACGGCCGCAAACCCGGCCGCGGAGACCTGGAACACCGAGATCGGCTCGACGCAGGCCCCGGCCCGCTCATCCCTGTCGCTGTACACGACCGTCATCAGCGGCGCCACCGGCACGATGAGCTTCTACCTAGATGGCGTCAAGATCTCCTCACACGCGATCGCCACCGACCTGACCGACTTCGGCGATCTCGTCGCATTCATTGGTAAGTCGCCCTATCCTGATCGGTTCTTCAAGGGGACGGTTGACGACTATGCGGTCTACCACGAGGCGCTCACCGACCAGCAGGTGTCCGAGCTTTATGCCGACCAAGCGGCTGAGCGCGCAGAGGTCCTCGCCCCTGCCGCGATCGAGTCCGCATTGGCCGTCGTTGCTGCCAAGGTCCCCGCTGAGGCAGTGGAGACCTTCACTGTCCCGGTCACCTCTGGGCCGGTCGGGATCTCCTGGTCATCCTCGGAGCCCGGGGTGATCAATGTGGACGGCGATGGTGTAGCCTCCGTCTCTCGGCCGCGCGCCGAGGAGGGTGATGCGGCGGTGACTCTGACCGCCACCTACTCGTTCCCCGGCGCGGATCCAGCGGTGCGCACCTATACCGTCAAGGTATCGGCCGACCAGACCGATACTGCCAAGGTGTCGGCAGACGCCGAAGCACTGGTGATCCACAACGCCGACGACATGCGCTCGAACTTCTCAGTTCCCACCGTCGGCGCCGCAGGCTCGGCGATCGCCTGGGAGGTGATTGAGCCCGGCGCCGCCGATCCGCGACTGATCGCCGGTGTCCGCGACGGGTCGGCCACCTACGTGATCAAGCGCCCGTCCGCCGGCTCCGATCCGACCATCGTGGTTCTGCGCGCCACGGTGACCAGCGGCGACGTCGCCCAGACGAAGGACATTGCTGTCACCGTCCAACCGATGCCGTCCGTGCAGGCCGAGGAGGCATACGTGTGGGCCTTCTTCACAGGTGAGGGACAGGGCGCGGAGAAGATCTCCATTGCCGCCTCCAAGGGCAACGACGCGCTCGCCTGGAACACCCTCAACGACGGTAATCCGCTCATCGAGTCCACCGAGGGCACCGGAGGCCTGCGCGACCCGTTCATCATCCGCTCCCACGACGGCGATCGCTTCTACATGCTTGCCACCGATCTTAAAGTTGCGGGCCTGCCCGGCGGATTCACCACCGCCCAGCGCACCGGTTCGAAGTACCTCGAGATCTGGGAGTCAACCGACCTCGTCAGCTGGTCCGAGCAGCGCCACGTCAAGGTCTCCAGCGACTACGCCGGCAACACCTGGGCGCCGGAGGCCTACTGGGACGCCGAACTGGGCAAGTACGTCGTGTACTGGGCCTCCAATCTGTATGACACCGTCGACTCCGCGGATCGAACCAGCCTCACCTACAACCGCATGATGTATGTGACAACGGACGACTTCGTCACCTTCTCTGAGCCACGTGTATGGATCGACTCGGTGCGCAAGTCGGGAACGGACGGCCTGGGCACCATTGACGTAACCGTCGCCGAAGAGGACGGCGTCTACTACCGGGTCTACAAGGATGAGGGCGATATGACTCTTCGCGAGGAAAAATCTACGGTCCTGACATCCACGGTGTCCGGGGACCTTCCCGGTGCCGAGGGGGCTCCCGACCAGTGGACACTCATTACCGAACGAATCGCGGCAGGGCTGCCCAACGGTGTGGGGACGAACACCTTCGTCCACGGCGAGGGGCCGTCGATCTTCAAGGCGAATGCTGACGACATCAATGGTGCCGCCTGGTACCTGTTCATCGACCAGCCCGACTATCATGGGGGCCCAAACCATTACGTGCCCTTCGCCACTGACAAGCCCCTCGCCGACACCTCGGCGGCCGACTGGTACTCCGCCGCGGCGAAGCTATCCAGCAACCTGCCGCAGAACGCGGACGGCGGCCGGCCACGCCACGGCACGGTCATTCCGGTCACCCGGGCGGAGTATCAAACAGTACTACTGGCGCTTCAACCCGATATCGCGGTCAGTGCCGTCGAACAGGTGTCCGTTACCACGACGCTGAACACTCAACCATCGCTGCCGAGCACCGTGGAGTTGACCATGGCCGACGGATCCGTCCAGGAGGCTGGCGTGACCTGGGCGCCGATCACAGCCGAGTCACTGGCAAGCCCCGGGCAGATACGCGTCCGGGGAACTGCGGCTAACGACACCCGTGAACCCGTTGAAGCCGTGGTCACCGTCCTGCCCGTCAATGAACCCGACTCAGAACCGTCACCGGTACCTACGCCATCACCAACGCGGGCGGCGAGCGGTGAATCGCCGACCCCGGCCCAGGCCGCGACCGGAACCCCAATGACGCGGGCGCAGGAGTCGGCTGCAGCTGCCGCCCCCGTGCCAACATCAGCGCCCCCTTCTCAGAACCCGGCCTCTGTTAACAGCACGACGGCGGCTCCAATACGGCGAGACGACAATGCTGGATCCGGTGGGCGCGGGAGTCTTCCCAAAACCGGCACCGGACTGACGGGATTGCTGATATCGGTAGCGTTCGTGGGCGGCGGGTGTGTCTTGGTAGCACTTCGTAACAGCAAGCGCGGGCTGTACTCACACCCGGATCCTCGGTAGCCGGACGTGCGGACGCCACCGTGACGTGTGTCGTGGGTCGGGGCGGGGGACTGGGCGAGGTCCGCTGGTTCTTGATGGTGTAGCCCATACCTCCGAGCCCCGTCGTCCTACACGAAAGTGTCGGGTCTGGGCGCGCCGGGGTGCCGCCGGCGAAGTCAAAAACAACAACTTCATAACGGGACGGCCGAAGGTTTGACAGGCCGCATGTGAACGTTCACAATCTAGTTGTACGAGCGCATAACCGGCGCGTGAAGTTCGTCCTGCTAGGGGTGAACGTCGGGCGTGCGCAAACGTGGCGGTTACCTAAAGGTGGGGCCGTTCTGATTCTCGAGGGAGAGACTCATGAAGCGTCGCGAATTCCTTGTCATGTCTGCTGTTGGTGGGGCGGTCCTGGGTTTGAGTGCCTGTGGTTCGTCCAAGTCGGGCGGCTCCGGCGCCGAAGGGGACACCATCGTCGTCGGGTACTCACAGCTGGGCGCCGAGTCGGGTTGGCGCACCGCCAACACCGAGGACATCAAGAAGCATCTGACCGCCGAGAACGGGTTTGATCTGACATTCGTGGACGCCCAGCAGAAGCAGGAGAACCAGATCAAGGCGCTGCGCGACTTCATCAGCCAGGATGTGGACATTGTCGCGTTCTCTCCCGTCGTTGAGACGGGTTGGGACGACGTGCTCCAGGAACTCAAGGATGCCGAGATTCCAGTGATCTTGGTGGACCGTTCCGTCGACACAACGGTCGAGGATCCCTACGTTGCGCACATTGGCTCCGATATGGCTGCCGAGGGCAAAATGGCCGGCGAATGGGTGCAGGAGAACTTCCCGAACGCCAAGATCTTTGAGCTTCAGGGCACGATGGGTTCGGGGCCGCAGGTGGACCGGGAAGCGGCATTCGACGCCATCATGGGTGACAACGTCATCGGCAAGGCCACGGGGAACTTCACTCGTGCCGAAGGCAAGACCGCAATGGAGGCCGCACTCCAGGCGTATCCGGACATGGACCTCGTGTTCTCCCACAACGACGACATGGGCCTGGGAGCGATCGAGGCGATTGAAGCGGCCGGCAAGAAGCCGGGTACGGATATTGCCATCGTCACCGTCGACGGCGTCAAGGACGGGCTGCAGGCGCTGGTCGACAAGAAGTTCAATTACGTTGTTGAGTGCAACCCAATCTTCGGCGAACAGCTCGGCGAACTCATGAAGAAGGTCGTTGCCGGCGAAGAGGTCGAGAAGAACACCGTTGTTGAGGACAAGACGTTTGATCAGACAATCACGCAGGAGGAGGTCGACGCGCGGCCGTACTAACTCGGATCGGCGTTCCTGAGGTGTTCAGCTTGCGGCCCACGGCCTGGCCGTGGGCCGCAAGCACGGCCGTACTCCTCTTCTCCAAATGATTCCTACCACTACACTTCGACGAAACGGAGGGACCATGGCTACCGGCACGCAGGATGTGCGTGGGGCCCCCACCCCGATCGTGGAGATGTCCGGCATCACAGTCACCTTTCCGGGAGTGAAGGCGCTCGACGACGTCGACTTCCGTCTTTTTCCCGGCGAGGTGCATGCTCTCATGGGCGAGAACGGTGCAGGTAAGTCCACGCTCATCAAGGCGCTGACCGGCGTCAATAGACTGACGGCGGGCACGATCAAGGTTGACGGTGAGGAGGTGAGTTTCGCCGATCCGGCTGATGCGCAGAACAACGGTGTCGCGGTTGTGTACCAGGAGGTCAATCTCTGCCCCAACCTATCGGTAGCCGAAAACGTCATGCTGGGGCACGAGCCCAAGCGTGGTCCCTTCATCAACTGGCGGGAGATGCGCCGACAGACCAAGGAACACCTGTCGCGACTTCACCTAGATATTGACCCTGCCACCACGTTGTCGCAGCACAGCATAGCTACTCAGCAGTTGTGCGCCATTGCGCGGGCCCTGGTCGTCGACGCCAAGGTCCTTATACTTGATGAGCCGACCTCGTCGCTTGACGAGGATGAGGTGTCGGAACTGTTTGAGGTCATCCGAGAACTGCGCGACGCGGGTGTCGCAATCCTATTCGTTTCGCATTTCCTCGACCAGGTATATGAGATATCGGACCGTATGACAGTGCTTCGCAACGGCAAACTGGTCGGCGAGACTCCCACGGGTGAGCTGTCGCGCTCCGAACTCATCTCCCAGATGATCGGCAAGGACGCCGCTGAACTCGACGCAATCGGCGGCGGAACCCATGAGGCGGCGGTCAAGCGTGAGGACGCTCCGGTGCTCAGCGCGCTCGGGGTCTCCAGCAAGGGGAATGTCGCGGCATACGATCTTGATGTGTACCGGGGAGAAATCGTCGGCATCGCGGGCTTGTTGGGGTCCGGTCGCACCGAGGCGTCTCGCCTACTGGCGGGGATAGACAAGATTGACACCGGCGAACTGAAGATCAAAGGCTCCAGCGTACGCCTCGCCAGCCCGCTGGCCGCGTTGAAACAGGGGGTCGCATACTCCACCGAGGATCGAAAGAAGGAAGGCATTATCGGCGACCTAACCGTCCGCGAGAACATCGCGTTGGCCGTCCAGGCGTCGCGCGGCGCATGGCGGCCTCTGCCGCGCAAGGAACTGGACGGGATTGTCGATAAGTACATGGAGGCGCTTGACATTCATCCCCGCAATCCCGGGATGTTGATCAAGAACCTGTCTGGTGGGAATCAGCAGAAGGTGCTGTTGGCCAGGTGGCTGGCCACCGCCCCCGCGCTGCTGATTCTTGATGAGCCGACCCGCGGCATCGATGTTGGAACGAAGGCCGAGATTCAACGTCTCGTAGCTGAGCTCGCTGGGCAGGGTATGAGCGTCATCTTCATCTCCTCCGAGTTGGAAGAGGTCTTACGCCTCTCTCACCGGATCATGATTATGCGAGACCGCAGTAAGGTGGGCGAAATGGTCAACGGGCCGGGGGTTACGGCCGGCACTGTCATGTCGACTATTGCTGCTGAGAAGGGTGAGGCCGATGAGTGATGCACGGTCGAACGAAGGTACGGATAATCGGGCGCCCGCGGATATCAAGCGAGGTTCCGCCGTCCGAGCGCCTGGCGACTACGCGGATCGCGAGCGAGTCGAACGGACATCCGCCTTACGGCGTATCACCTCCCACAACCTGTTTGGGCCGGTGCTCGCACTTTTGCTTCTCCTGGCGGCGTGCCAGGTGATGAGCCCGGGCTTCCTGAGCATTTCCCTCCAAGATGGGCACCTGTTCGGACAGCTAATAGATATTCTGCGCGCGGCCGTCACTCCCATGCTCCTCGGACTGGGGATGTGCCTGGTCATCGCTACTGCAGGCATCGATCTTTCAGTGGGTGCCGTTATGGCTATTTCACTGGCGGTGTCGTTGACGTTCCTTGATAACGCCAATGATGCTGCAGCGCCGGGGACTGTCGTTACTGCGATCGGGCTGGGCCTGGCGGTCGGGTTGGCGGTAGGCGTGTTTAACGGCTTCCTGGTCTCCGTGTTGGATATACAGCCATTCATCGCCACGATGATCCTCATGGTTGCGGGCCGGGGTATAGCAATGCTTATCACGCGGGCACAGATCACAACGGTGACTTCGGCGCCGTTCAAGTCGATCGGTTCCGGATTCACCCTCGGTCTGCCGACCCCGGTAGTCATCGGTGCGCTGGTGTTCATCCTGCTGGTATTGTTCGTGCGCAAGACGGCTCTGGGCATGTTGGTGGAGTCGATCGGCATCAACGCGGAGGCGTCGCGTATATCGGGTGTGCAATCGCGCCGGATTATGTGGCTCGTATACATTCTGTGTGGCCTGCTGGCGGGCTTGGCGGGGCTCATCTACGGTGCCCCGACCATGGCCGCGGACGCTAATAATATCGGCCTCATGAAGGAGATGGACGCGATCCTCTGTGTCGTCATAGGCGGCACAAAGATGAGCGGCGGCAAGTTCTATCTCGGCGGCACGGTAGTCGGCGCTCTGGTGCTGACCACTATCGAGCGCGCCGTCATCATCTTTCACATCCCTGCGACCGCGACTCCGTTGTTCAAGGCAATTGTCGTCATCGTGGTTGTGGTCGCGCAGGCACCGCAGTTCCGCGACTGGGCCCAACGCCACAAGCGGGTCGGCGGGGCCGTTGAAGACTCGGTTAGGGAGGTAGCGGCATGAGTGACGTAGCCATGTCCACCGTGAACAAAAGGAAGCGAGACAACGCTGGGCGGGGCGCCGGGAAGGCCGCTCGCAATGGCCTCCTTGCTCGTGTATTCGATCCGAAGTATTTGCCGGTAGGCTCCACAATACTGACGCTGCTGATCATGCTCGCGATCGGCCAGGTCCGGTACTCGGGTAGTCGTCCGTTCGTCTCGATGAAGCTGTTCTCGAATCTCTTCGCTGACAACTCCTTCATTCTCGTTCTGGCCGTCGGCATGACGGTCTGCATCCTCACCGGTGGTATCGATCTTTCTGTGGGCGCGGTCGTGGCCCTCGTAGGCCTGGTGATAGCGAAGCTGTTGCCGGCGGGGGTGCCGCTGCCGATCGTGCTGGTCGCCGCGGTGCTCATCGGCACCTGCTCGGGCCTGCTGATTGGGGTATTGGTGAGGTACTTCGACTTTCAACCATTCATCGCTTCGCTAGCGGTGATGTTCCTCGTCCGTGGCGTCGCCAACCTGGTGTCCGCTCAGTCGCTGGCCATTAATGACGAGGGCTTCTCGGCCTTGGCCTCCTGGGCGATTAAATTCGGTGAGGGTCGCGATTCGTGGAAGATTACGCTTCCGATGATTATTGCATTCGTGGTGGTGCTGATCGGTTTCTATCTGCTGCACTACACGCGTTTTGGTCGTACCGTGTACGGCATCGGGTCCGGCGATGATGGTGCGGCGGCGAATCTCATGGGACTCGCGGTAGGCCGCACGAAGATCCTGCTCTACATGTTTTCGGGGACGTGCGCGGGCATCGCCGGCATCCTCTTCGCCATGTACACCAAATCGGGCTATAACCTCACCGGTGTGGGCATGGAGCTGGATGCGATCGCTCCGGTGGCCATCGGCGGCACCTTGCTGACCGGCGGGCGCGGATACGTCTGGGGTAGCGTCGTGGGCGTTATGGTCTATGGCCTACTCCAGGTTCTGATCGCCCGCGAGGGACTCGACTCGTGGTGGACGAAGGTATTCATTGGTGTCTTCCTGCTCGCCTTCGTGCTCCTGCAGCGTGCACTGAGTCGTAGGGGTAACTGAACTAGGTGACCCGGATTCCGGTGGCGGGGCGTTCCGATACTTCTCGGTCCACCCCGCCACCGGTTTTGTGGCTTTTCGTGTTTGTGGGTGGGGTGTCTGGGTGGTGGTTTGTGTGTGCTCCGGCGGGTGCGATGAGCGGGGATGGGATAGTTCACCGTGAATCTCGGCGGATAGCGGCGGATCACGGCGGATAGCGGCGGATCACGGCGGATAGCGGCGGATCGTGCGTGAGGGTTCGCGCCTTCGCCTGACGGTTCGTACGCTCGGGTCGACGGTTCGGCACATCCAGCGACGGTTCGTACGTTCTGGTCGACGGTTCGGCACATCCGGCGACGGTTCGTGGGGTAGGGGTACGAACCGTCGTCGTTCATGCCGAACCGTTGCTGCTACCTGACGAACCGTCACCGGAACACACGAACCGTCCACCCCACGACACCACCCCATCACGCCGCGCCCTGACGCCGACCAATGATGGCCCACGTGCCAGAGCCCTCCGACACACCGCACTCGGCAGTCCACCTGACCCGCGCCCGCCGGTGTGGGCCAGCGCCCGGCTGAGTGGTCCGGCGGTGTGGGCCTGGGGGTGTCGGGGAGGTCGTTTGTGACGCTAGTTAGTGGTCTGTTGAAGGTCTCCCGGGGCGTGCGGCAGGCCGGTGAGTGGCGTTGCGGAAGGTCAAGGCGGTGTTGCGTACCGAAACCCTCCACATTCGGGAGGGTCTCGGGCCGAAGAGGACGTTCTGGCCGAACCAAGGTCGTTCTCAGTCCAACCAGAACACACCACCAGCCACACCTCCCAAACACGAAGAGCCGCTTTAGGCCGGTGTGTCGTTGGGTGTTCGCAGTCGGCGTGCCTTGTTTGGAGCGCTTCTTTATGTTTGGACCGCCGTAGTGTGCCACTGGGGCGGCCCAAACAGACGTAAGGGCTCCGACCGATGTCGGCCCCACCCGGCGAGGCCGGCTGCGGCGCGGTGGTCGAGGCCCGGCAGGCGGTGCACTCCCACCGTTGGGCGCCTACGGCGGTGCGGCTCGAGCTGCCGGGAACTGAGCCAGGCTCGGCGCCGGCGGCGGTGCAGGATCCACTGACCGCCGGCGCCGAAGCGGCTCAGCTCTCCGACCGGCGCCGGAGCAGTACGGTGCCGGACACAAGCAGTCCTGCAGCGGCGAAGGCGCTGGCGATATTGACCCCGGTTCGCGCCAGCGAGTGTCCGGACTTTCCGGGCACCGGTTGGGCGGAGGCCCGGGCGGTGATAGCCGCCTCGGCGCTTTGGCTGGGCGTGGAGCCCGGGCTTTGGGGAATGGCCGTAGGCATAGCGCTGGATGCGGTCGTAGCCTCGGGTATCGGTGCGGAGGTGGGAGCACCCGCACTGCTGGTCGCCGTCGGCTGCGGCACGGCGCTAGGAGTCCCGGCCTGAGTGGGTTCTGGTGTGGCGATGGGCTGCGTGAGTGTCACGTGCACGGTGTAGGTCGTCTGCGTCCCGTCGGGCGCGGTGACCGTGATCGTTGTTGTGCCCTGGCCATCCGAGCGTTGATCAACGCTCGCGTCGACGTCGGTCGGTACGGCGAAGACGGGCGGCTGCTGATCGGCGGTGACGGTGAGTGCGTACTCGGTGACATCGGGGGAGAACCCCTCCACGTCAACACCGCCTACGGTGAGCCGAGAGAGTGTCGATACCGAGGACGGAGCCGCGCGCAGGGCGTTTATCTCCACCTCTGAGACGATCATGTGGGTGTTCTCGCGTGCAGTGAGTACGAAGCGCACAGCCGCGGCCTGGATGTTTCCAAAATCGACTGTCACGGTTGGTGCCGTTGCTTGATCTGGGACGGGCACGCTCGGCAGGCTCATCCAGGATCCGGTGTCGGGATCGAGATACTCGGGGACAATCTGCGTTGCCCAGCTGTGTGAGGAGCCGTCCATGTAGAAATACACAGTTGCATCCGTCACCGTCTCGTTGTCCGCGAAGGTGTAGGTGAGAGTGTCGCTGAGGTTCTTATCCGAGGACTTCCAGTTCGACCAAGCCTTATCGGTCAACACGAGGTTCGTCGTGCCCTCGACGGAATAGCCGGGCTCGGTGAAGGTGGCTGTAGGGGCCGACTCGGGGGCGATGTTCGCAGGGGCGACACCGACGACGATCACGTTGAGTGTTGCCGGGATTTCGGCGCCGCCCGAGGATGCGGTTCCCGGTACTACGTACACGCCCACGGTGGCGAGTTGCTCGGCGGTGAGGTCTGAGAAGTCCCAGACTACTGGGGCGTCGAAACGCGAAGCGGAGTCTCCGGCCTGGGCGCGTACCGTTTCCGGCGCCCCTGCACTCACATCCGCGACGGAGGCGCCACTCCGGACCGTGACGCTGGTCGGGTCGGAAGAAGTTGCCGGTCCCACCTCTATCGTGGCTACGACGTCGTCGAATGCGTTTCCGTATGCATCGGTACCGGAGCCGTGGATTGTGACTGTACCCGACGTCGACCAGTCCTGCCCGGACACGTCCCAGGTCACGGAGGCGGGGGCGCCGGGGCCGTCCGCGTAAAGGGGAATGACGGTCTCTGGCAGCACCGGGACTACGCCTACAGACGTGTTAGCGGTGACCGGTTTGAAGCCCGTGATTGTGATGTCCCGGGCGGTCCAGCGCTGGTTGCCGCCGCCGTTGGACTTGTAGGTCCCTATGCGGCTGCCCGCGCTCTGCGCCTGGCCGTTCACCTCCACCACTACGGGGCGGGCGGTGGACACCAGGGAGAAGTCCTCGCCGTTAGTGGTGGTCACGATCCACGTGCTTGAGTCCTCCGAAACGGTGTCGGGAGCGGCGGCAACCGCCGTACCGTCGACATCTGCCAGCACCTGCCCGGCACGGTTGGTGAGTGTGACGCGCTGTTGGTTGGTGCCGGCGCCGGAGAGAGTGTGCACGGTCCACAACTGGTTTGCGGAGTCCGCGGGGGTGAAGTCGTCGATGACTACGCCACCGTTCTTCGCCGTCAGGGACCGGCCGGACTGAACGCCGGTGACTTCGTAGGTGTGGCCGTCCTGAAGGAATGCAGCGTTGTCGGCGACACCGGTGACGCCGTCGATAAGGAATGTGGTGACGGACATCGCGGGAACGGTCAGTGTAGCCGTCTTGGTGACAGGGTCGACGTTGAGGGCCGAGCCGGTCACCAGCGCGTTGGCGGTCGGATCGGACTCGGGGGACTCGGTAGTGGTTACTGGGGTAACGGTCGCGCCGGCGACCGAGGCGAACTTGGACAGGTCGATGGTGACTGCGCGCTCCTCGGAGGAGTCATTGATATGAACCATGTTGACTCCGGACCCGTCGGGGCGGATAGCCGCGGTCGACTGTGTGGAATCCGTCGGGATGAGATGGGAGCCGGGGACGATGTAGTGCGTGTAGTTGCGCACGGTGTTGTACTTGGAGTTCGTCAGGACTTTGCAGCTCGGATCGGCGTCGCCGTCGGCCAGGCGCCGTTCGGAATCGCCGTTGTCGTTGCAGTCGAAGTCGATGAAGACCGAGCCCCAGTTGAGCCGCTCCACCTTCTCCATGTTGTAAAGGTCCTCGACGGGTTGCCAGAACACCCAGGCATCGGGCTCGAGCTCGCGCAGGTCGTCGGTGATGTGCTGGGCCATGCCTAGACCGTTGCCCATCTCGGTGAGGTTCAGCCCGTTCTTCGGGCTCCAGTCGCCCTCCACCTCGCTCATCCAGAGTGACGTGTCATCAACCTTGGCTATGTCGCGGACGACCTGGCGATCGCCCGTACCATAGGTGTGCACGTTGTACTGGTCGACCGCGGCCCGCGACCGGGCGGAGTACGCGTTCCAGTCGGTGACGAAAGTGCTGGGATTGGTTTCATCCATAGCGGAGATGACGGCCTCGGTGCCGGTCCCGGGCTCGTTGAGGCGAGCCTGGAGGACCTGGATCATCTCGTTCTGTGCTTGCGGACCGATGTGGGCGCCCTCTTGCCGTGAGGAGGAGTTGGGCCACTGCTCGCCGCTGCGGATCGATGTGGACCAATAGTTGGTGTTGGGCTCGTTGAAGGGGTCAATCGTGTTCACCTTGATTCCGTGGGCAGATTCCAGCTCATCGACCACGGTGACGAGGTAGTCGGCGAAGGCCTCCATGTCATCGGAGGACAGTTGCTCGGCCCAACCGTCGTTGACGCCTCCGGAGACGAACCCCGACTGGGTGAGGAAATACGGTGGGGAATTGGAGAAGGCCTCCCAGTGCGTGATGTCGGCCTTGATCGCGTCTATCCACCACCGTTGCGTCGCATCCGCAGACAGGTTGTAGGAGTTCGTGTCGTCGCCATTCCAGGCGGCGCGGTAACGGCCGCGGTCGGCATAGGTCGAGGTGATGCTCCCCTCGTCGTCCGTTGCGTGCAGATCGGGGTTCCACCACCCTTCGACTGCTCCTCCTGGACGTAGGTAGTCGGGAACGTCCGTCGCGTTGCCGCCGCCGATGTTGTAGCGCGCAATGTTGAGGTTCAGCCCCTCCTCGCCGAACACGGCGTCGCGTAGCTGTTCACGGACCTCTTGCGGGTAGTCCCCGGTGGCGTTGGCAAACCAGACCAGGGAAGTCCCCCAGCCTTCGAAGGCGTCCGATTGATAGCTCGGGTTAATGGTGACGGTGACTGCGGTGGCTGCTGACGCCTTGGGTGGCGCTATGCCAACGATTCCAGCAGCCGCAAGTGATGCGGCTGCGAGGGCCGCCAGGGTGCGGATACGTAGCTTCCTCATGAACTCTCCCCATTGAGAAATAGCGGAATATCAGCGATGGTTGCGCAAACATCACTGCCTGTACCGATTATTGCCGCGCCCCACCGCGGCGTCAAGGGTGAGGAAACTTGTTCAGTGCTTCCGTGGCGGTGCCGTGGATGCGCGTACCACCAGTGACGTCGGCACCAGCTCCTGGCCGGTCTCGGCCACCCCGGTGCTCATCATGCGCACCAGGCGGGCCATACAGGCCCGGCCCATGCCGGCAAAGTCCTGGTGCACGGTCGTCAGCGGGGGAGCGAAGTCGGCGGCAAGGGGGATGTCGTCAAAGCCGACCACCGACAGGTCCTCCGGGACGTGCCGCCCCAGATCCTGTGCGGCGTGCAGCAGTCCGAGTGACATCTCGTCATTCGCGCAGAAGACGGCGGTGCAGCTCGGATCCTTCAGCAGAGTCAGGGCTGCCTGGTAGCCGGAGCCGGCCGACCAGTCGCCGTGTGCCGGCTCGGGCACCCGCCGTCCGGCCTCGGTGAGCACTTCACGCCAGGCCTTCTCGCGGCGCTGTGCCGAATACGAATAGGCCGGGCCGGTGATGTGGTGGACGGTCGCGTGCCCCAGTGCCAGTAGGTGCTCGACGGCGGACCGAGTGCCGGCGGCCTGATCGGTATCGACCACCGCATGATCCGGGCCCAGGGCGGAATCGACAACGACGAGGTGCTCGACGTCGGGGAGCGTGAAGGACGCGCCCTCGGCGTCGTCGGGCATCGACTCCATCACCAGGATGATCCCGTCGACCAGCAGCTCGCTCAGGCGGTCGAAGGCTCCCGAGACGGAGGCTGTGGTGCGGGACTGCGGTGCCATGAGGGTGACGGTGTAGCCGTGGGATGAAGCGGACTCGGAGATCGCCGCGAGGGTAGAGGTGTTGCCTGTAGCGGTCAGGTCGAACATGACCACGCCGATGTTGTGGAAGCTGCCGCGTTTGAGGGCGCGGGCGGCCGCGTTGGGGTGGTAACCGAGCTCGCGCATGGCTGCGACCACCCGCTCGCGGGTCTCGGGGACCACGCCCTCGTATCCGTTGGACACGCGCGAGACGGTTTGTGCGGAGACGCCGGCCAGCTGAGCCACGTCCGCCATGGAGACCTGGCGGCGCCGTCGTGCGGGCATGATGACCTCCTGAGGTCAACGATGGTTGGGGTCATGGTTGACATAACTGAACCGATGTGACAAGGTAACACCCGTTCACGATGTTTACGCAACCATCCCCGCTGTTGCAATTGTTTGCGTAAACACCACTCTATCGGCCCACTCCGCTCAGTGCAGAGACGGAAGGACAAGGATGTCGGCGATTCCCGTCGCAGCGAGCACCTCCGGTGCCGCGCAAACCAACCCCGCGCCCGAGCGGCGCCATAAACGTCGCTGGACCGGATGGGGCTTCGTTGGCCCCTTCATGGTGGTCTTCGCCTTCGTTTTCCTCGCACCCATCTTCTACTCGATCTACCTGAGCCTGTTCCAGAACCGGATGGTCGGCGGCAACCAGTTCGTCGGCCTGGACAACTACATCCAGCTCTTCGGCGACCCGCAGTTCTGGGAGGCATTCCGCCGCGTCGCACTGTTCCTGGTGGTTCAGGTGCCCATCATGCTGACGCTGTCGCTGCTGGCGGCCTTGGCGATCGACTCTCTGAAGCTCCACGGCACGGCGTTCTTCCGCATCTCCATCTTCATGCCCTACGCGGTGCCCGCCGTGGTCGCCGCGCTCATGTGGGGCTTCATGTACGGCAACCGCTTCGGCCTGGTGGGCTCACTGTCCGACTTCCTCGGTGTGAGCATCCCCGACCCGTTGGGTGCGAACGTCATTCTGGTGTCGATCGGCAACATCGTCACCTGGGAGTTCGTCGGCTACAACATGCTGATCTTCTACTCCTCGCTGAAGACGATTCCGCACAGCCTGTACGAGGCCGCCGCGATCGACGGCGCCAGCGAGTGGCGCATCATCACCGCCATCAAGATCCCGGCCCTGCGCGGCGCCCTGGGTATCGCCACGATCTTCTCCATCATCGGATCGTTCCAGCTGTTCAACGAACCCTCGATCCTGCAAAGCCTCGCCCCCAACGCGATCACCACCTACTACACGCCGAACTACTACGCCTACAACCTCTCCTTCGCCGGCCAGCAGTACAACTACTCGGCCACCGTCGCCATCGTCATGGGCCTGATCACCATGGCCGTGGCCTACTTCGTCCAGCTGCGCGGGAACCGGGAGAACTGAGCCATGAGCAAGAAGACCACCGAGGCCGCCGTCGCCCACCGCGGTTACAACGTCGAGAACCCCCGCAAGAGTTGGCTGCTGACAATCGTGATGGGCCTGATGCTCATCTACACCTACCTGCCGCTGCTGTGGCTGTTCATCTCCTCGACCAAGACCCAGGGGGACCTCTTCTCCACCTTCGGGCTGTGGTTCGGTCATGACTTCGCCCTGTGGGACAACATCCGCGAGACGCTCACCTACAACGACGGCCAGTTCGTGCGCTGGTTCCTGAACACGCTGATGTACGTGGTTCTGGGCGCCGGCGGCTCCGTGCTGCTCTCGGTACTGGCCGGGTATGGTCTGGCCAAGTTCGACTTCCCGGGTAAGAACGCCGTCTTCGCCATTGTCATCGGCGCCGTCGCCGTCCCCGGCACCGCGCTCGCGGTCCCGACCTTCCTCATGTTCGCCAAGCTGGGGCTGACAAACACTCCGTGGTCGGTGATCATCCCCTCGCTGATCTCGCCCTTCGGCCTGTATCTGATGTGGCAGTTCACCCGCGACGCCGTGCCCACCGAGCTGCTCGAGGCGGCCCGGATCGACGGCGCGAGCGAGTTTCGTACCTTCCGTCAGGTGGCTCTGCCGCTGCTGGGCCCCGGCATCGTGACGGTCGCCCTGTTCGCGATCGTGGCCACCTGGAACAACTACTTCCTGCCGTTGATCATGTTGAAGGACGCCAGCTGGTATCCGCTCACCATCGGTTTGAACGCCTGGAACGCGCAGGCCGCTACGGCCGGAGGGCAGGCGATCTTCAACCTGGTCATCACCGCCTCGCTGCTCACCATCATTCCGCTGATCGCGGCCTTCCTCGGCTTGCAGCGCTTCTGGCAGGCCGGCCTGGCCTCCGGCGGCGTCAAGGAATGATGCCGCCACTCCAAGCCTCCTTCCGCCTGCCCCTGCGTCCTTCGACTACATCAACCCCCAACCCAAACACTCCCACCAGCACCGCAAGGGTGCGAATTGGAAAGGAAAATCCCATGACCATCGATCGTCGAATGTTTCTGCGCGCCGGCTCTGCCGTGGCCGTGGCCGGCGCTACCTCAGCTCTGCTGGCCGCCTGCGGCTCGGGCTCCTCGTCCTCCGGTGGGGCGGCCGACGTCGATCCCTCCGCCGCAGCCTCGGCCGCGGAGGCGGGCGGCGAACTGCTCGTGTGGGCGTGGGACAACACCATTGAGCCCTGCGCGCAGGCCTTCATGAAGAAGTACCCCAACGTCAAGGTCACCGTGACCAACGTCGGCACCTCCGCCGACCAGTACACGTCCTTGCAGAACGCGATTTCTGCCGGCAAGGGCGGGCCCGACGTAGCCCAGGTCGAGTACTACGCCCTGCAGCAGTTCTCCATCTCCGAGTCCCTGGCGGATCTGACGCAGTTCGGCGCTGCCGACTACGAGGGCACGTTCACCGAGGGGCCGTGGAACTCCGTTCACACCGGTGAGGGCGTATACGGCCTGCCCCTGGACTCCGGCCCGATGGCCATGTTCTACAACGAGGAGGTCTTCACCGAGCTCGGCGTCGACGTCCCCACCACCTGGGACGAGTACCTGGATGCCGCCCGCAAGATTCACGCCGCCGACCCGAGCAAGTACATCGCCAGCGACACCGGCGACGCGGGCGCCACCCTGTCCGGGCTGTGGCAGGCGGGAGCCCAGCCCTACACGGTGGACGGCACCACCGTCACCATTGACTTCTCCTCGGACGAGGCCGAGAAGTTCTCCGAGCTCCAGACCACCCTGATCAAGGAGGGGCTGCTCGCCCCGATCTCCAGCTGGACCGACGAGTGGTTCCAGGGGCTGGGCGACGGCACTATCGCCGCACTCGTGACGGGCGCATGGATGCCCGGCAACTTCACCTCCTCCGTGCCGGGTGCGTCCGGGAAGTGGCGCGTGGCCCCCCAGCCGCGCTGGGACGCTGACACTCCCGCCTGCGCCGAGAACGGCGGCTCCTCGCTCGCGGTCATGGCCGCCTCCGAGAAGCAGGCGCTGGCCTACTCGTTCGTCGAGTTCTGCTCCGCCCAGGACGGCATCCAGATCCGCATCGACGGCGGCGCCTTCCCCTCCACGACGGCGGAACTCGACTCCGAGGACTTCCTGGGCAAGGAGTTCGAGTACTTCGGCGGCCAGAAGGCCAACGAGGTCCTGTCCCAGGCCGCCAAGGACGTGCTGTCCGGCTGGACCTACCTGCCCTTCCAGGTCTACGCCAACTCCATCTTCAACGACCACGTCGGCAAGGCCTACACGACGGGCGGCGACACCACCATCGCCGAGGGGCTGGCCTCCTGGCAGGACGCCTGCATCGCCTACGGCAACCAGCAGGGCTTCACGGTCTCCTGACCGCGTCGCGCCACCACGACCGACGCTCCATCCGAATCAAGAGAAAAGGTTCCGTCATGCCCGTTGATCTGACCCGTCGCAGCGCCTTATCCGCCCTCGGCGCTTCCGCTCTCGCCCTTACCCTGGCCGCCTGCTCCGGCTCCGACTCCGACGGCGGCAGCACTGCCGAGGTCGACCCCTCGGCCGCGGCCTCCGCCGCCGCGGCCGGCGGGGAGCTGCTCGTATGGTCCTGGGAGCCCACACTCACCGACGTCGTCGCCGAGTACCAGCGCGCCTTCCCCAACGTGAAGGTCGAACTGGTCAATGCCGGTACCAACGTCGAGGAGTACACGGCGCTGCAGAACGCCATTTCCGCAGGGTCCGGCGTCCCCGACGTCGCCCAGATCGAGTACTACGCCCTGCCGCAGTTCTCCCTGTCCGAGTCGCTCGCGGACCTGACCCAGTTCGGTGCCGCCGACCTGGCCGGCTCCTACTCCGCCGGCCCCTGGGCGTCGGTCGCCTCGGACGAGGGCATCTTCGGCCTGCCCATGGACTCCGGCCCGATGGCCCTGTTCTACAACGAGGAGGTCTTCAATGCGGCGGGGGTTGAGGTCCCCAGCACCTGGGAGGAGTATCTCGACGCCGCCCGCGCCATTCACGCCGCCAACCCGGAGCAGTACATCGCCAACGACATCGGGGACGCGGTCAAGACGCTGTCGCTGCTGTGGCAGGCCGGTTCCCGTCCCTACACGGTGGACGGCACCACCGTCGGCATCGACTTCAGCGAGGAGACCTCCCAGAAGTACGCCGAGCTGTGGGCCACGCTGATCGAGGAGGAACTGCTCTATCCCTGCGCCGACTGGTCCGACGAGTGGTATCGGGGCCTGGGAGACGGCACCATCGCCTCCCTCGTCATGGGCGCGTGGATGCCGGCCTCCTTCGTAGGCGGCGTTGAGGCCGGGGCGGGCAAGTGGCGGGTGGCGCCGCTGCCGGCCTGGGAGGCCGGGCAGACCGCCTCCTCGGAGATGGGCGGTTCCTCGCTTGCGGTGACTGCTGCCAGCGATAAGCAGGCCCTGGCGTACCACTTCATCGAATACGCCAACGCCGGGGACGGCGTCGCCAGCCGTATCGCCAATGGGGCCTTCCCGGCCACAACGGCGGACCTGAGCAGCGAGGAGTTCCTGGGGACCGAATTCGAGTATTTCGGCGGCCAGAAGGCAAACGAGATCTTCGCCGACAGTGCCGCGGCCGTCACCGAGGGCTGGTCCTTCCTCCCCTTCCAGGCCTACGCCAACTCCATCTTCAACGACTCCGTGGGCAAGGCCTACGAGTCCAAAGGTGCCACCTCCATTGCCGACGGGCTGTCCGCCTGGCAGCAGGCATGCATCACCTACGGCAATCAGCAGGGCTTCACGGTCTCCTGACCGCGCCCGCACGACGCGCCGTGGAGCCGAAACACGCTTTGACTCCACGGCGCGTCGTCGCCAACCACCACAGAATCGGCTCAGGTCGGTTCAGGACTAGGCAAGGCACGAATGAACAGCAACGCCACCACCCGCCCCGGCTTCCCGCGGCGCCCGCGCCGCGAGAGCGCGGCCATCCACTTCGGTGCCGACTACAACCCCGACCAGTGGCCAGAGGCCACCTGGGAACAGGACATCGCTTTGATGCGGCGGGCGGGCGTAACCGTCGTCACCCTACCGGTGTTCTCCTGGGCGCATATACAACCGAACGAGGACACCTGGGACTTCGAGTGGCTGGACCGGATCATGGACCGACTGGCGCAGGCCGGTATCGACGTCGACATGGCCACCTCCACCGCGTCTCCGCCCGCCTGGCTCACCTCCAAGCACCCCGAGGTACTGCCGGTCACCCGTACGGGTGAGACGCTGTGGCCGGGGGGACGACAGCAGTGGCGTCCCACCTCGCCCGTGTTCCGCCGTTACGCCCTGGAGCTGACGCGCCGTCTGGCGGAGCGCTCTGGAAGCCACCCTGCGCTGGCCGCCTGGCATGTGAACAACGAGCTCGGCTGCCACAACGCCTACGACTACTCCGACGATGCCGCCGCGGCCTTCCGCGCCTGGTTGCGCGAGCGCTACACCACGTTGGAGACGCTCAACGACGCCTGGGGGACGGCATTCTGGTCACAGACCTACCACCGGTGGGAGGAGATCCTTCCACCCCGCCTGGCCGCCTCCGAGCCCAACCCCAGCCAGCTGCTCGACTTCCGTCGCTTCTCCTCCGACGCCCTGCGCGACCACCTGCGCGCCGAGAGCGAAGTGCTGCGGGCCATCACCCCCGACGTGCCGATCACCACCAACTTCATGGTCATGGGTGACACCTCCGCCATGGACTACCCGGGCTGGGCGGATGACGTCGACTTCGTCTCCAACGACCACTACCTGGACCCCGGCCCCGGCGGTATCGATGAGCTCGCCTTCTCCGCCTCCCTGACCTCCGCCATTGCCAAGGGTCGGCCGTGGTGGCTCATGGAGCACGCCACCTCCGCCGTCAACTGGCGGCCCGTGAATCCGCCCAAGCTCCCCGGGGAATTGATGCGCGACTCACTGACGCACCTCGGCCACGGCGCCGACGCCATCTGCTTCTTCCAATGGCGGGCCTCGCGCGCGGGCGCCGAGAAATACCACGCCGCCCTGCTTCCGCACGCCGGGGAGGACTCGCGCCTGTTCCGCGACGTCGTCGCCCTGGGCAAGAGCCTGGAGGACCTGGCCGCGGTGGCCGGCAGCCCGGCACTGCCCGCCCGCGCCGCGGTCATCTTCGACTACGAGTCCTGGTGGTCGCTCACGCAGGAATTCCTGCCGCACACCCGCCTGGACTATCGCGGCCAGGCCCTGGACTGGTACCGGGCCCTGGTCGCCGCGGGAATGCGAGTCGACGTCGTTACTGCACGCAACAATCTGGAGAGGTACGACCTGCTCGTCGCCCCGCTGCTGCACGTCGTGCCCGCCGACCTGGCCGAGCGCCTGCACGCCGCCGTCGCGGGCGGCACCCACCTGGTGACAACCTACTTCTCCGGGACCGTGGACGAGCACGACCACATCATTCTCGGAGGTTACCCCGGCGCCCTGCGCGATCTTTTAGGCATCCGCGTCGAGGAGTTCAGCCCGCTGCTGGACGACGACGCAGCAGCGCTCTCCAATGGCGGCACCGGCCGTATGTGGAGCGAGCGGGTGGAGCTCACCGCTCCCGACGTCCAGGTGCTGCGCCGTTACGAACATGCTCGCGGCATTGAAGCGGGCGTCCCCGCCGTCACGCGGCGCCCGGTGGGACAGGGGTCGGCAACGTATGTCTCCACGCGCCTGGAGGGTGAAGACCTGGCAGAGCTGGTTGCCGAACTGCTTGCGTCCGCCGGCATCGGCCCGGACCTTCCCGAGCCGTTGCGCGGGCAGGTGATTGCCTCCGCCCGCCGCGGCGAGGCGGCAGACTACTGGACACTCACCAACCGGGGGAACCACGACCTCGGGACTGCCGCCGCCGTCGCCGGGACGTTGGGCGGCGTACCGCTGGGAGGCGCCGACTCCCTCGGCGCGAGCGACGCCGTCGTCGTACGGGTGCCGCGCAGCTGAGCCGCCTCACCGCACCTGGGGAATACCCAACTCGTCGCGCGCGTCGCGCATCTGGGCGGCCTCGGCGCGCGAGAACTCGAACTCCGCCTCGCTCCAGTCCCACATCGCCTGGATGAGGGGCTTGAAGCTCTCCCCGCGGCGGGTCAACCGGTACTCAACGCGGGGAGGCACCTCGCCGTAGTCGACGCGCTCCAGGAAGTCGTCCGCAACCAGCTCCCGCAGTTGCTTGGACAGGGTCGAGTCCGACACGCCGTGCAGGCAACGCTTCAACTGGCCGAAGTGTCTGACCTCGGCCAGGGCGACGTAGAAGAGAATCTCGATCTTCCACTTGCCGCCCACGACCTTCTGCAGGGACGCGATCGCGGGGCACCACTCGATCTTGGGGGCCTCGGCCATGCCGCTCCTCTCCTTCGTGCCGCTAGTACTACAGAAAAAGATAGTACTAGCGGAACCGTAGCGCCATGAGTGACAGTTGCTCCAGATGCGCAGGCCGCGCGCAGCGCGCCGGCGCCCACAACCCCGAGGAGGAACACATGAAGGTGACCTACTGGTCGGACTTCGCATGCCCGTACTGCTACGTAGGCGAGACCCGCCTGCACAAGGCGATCGAGTCGCTCGGCCTGGCCGACGACGTCGAGGTGGAGATGAAGGCCTTCGAGCTTTACCCGGACGCGCCCCGCGAGGTGCAGGGAACGACGCTTGACCGCTTCGCCAGGAAGTACCGGCTGACCAGGGCGGCTGCACGCCAGCGCATCGACTCCATCAGCGCGATGGGGCGGGCCGAAGGCATCGACTTCAACTACGCCACCACGCGCAACACCAATATGTTCGATGCGCACCGGCTCACCAAGCTCGCGCACGAGCAGGGCAACACCCGCTTCGAGGAACTCTGCTTCCACGCCTACTTCGTGGACAACGAGGTCATGTCCGACCACGCCGTCTTGCGGCGCCTGGCCAAGCAGGCCGGACTGCCGGAGGTGGACGTGGAGCGCGTGCTGTCCAGTGACGAGTACGCCGACGCCGTGCGTGCCGATGAGCGCGAGGCGCACTCCATGGGGGTGAACGCCGTACCGTTCTTCGTGGTGGACGGCAAGTACACGATTTCGGGGGCCCAGCCGATCGAGGAGATGACCCGCGTGCTCACAAACGCGCGCGACGCGGCGCTCGCGGAGGACACGACCGAGGGCGGCGCCTGCGGCCCGGAGGGGTGCGCGATCTGATGGGGGTACAGGTTCGCCCGCTTCTGGCCCGGGGCGTGTTTGCCACATACGGCTACTTCGTCGTCGACGAGGTCACGCGACATGCGTTCCTGATCGACCCCGGTGCCCAGGCGAACCTGTTTCTGCGTGCCGTGCGCGGGCATCAGTGGACCGTGGAGGCCATCGTGCTCACGCACGGCCACTTCGATCATGTCGGGGCCGTGGATGAGCTGCGCGCTGCCCTGGGCGTCCCCGTGCTGGCGCATGCGGAATCCAAGCGCTACCTGGGCGACCCCGATCTGAACCTGTCCGCCGCCCACGGCGCGCCCCTGCGGGTCCGCGGTGTGGAGAACTTCCAACACGGCGACCGCCTGGCCCTGGGGGAGGGATCGAGCGTCGAACTCGAGGTCCTGCACGTTCCCGGGCATACCGATGACTCCTGCGCCTTCTACTGCGAACAGGCCGGCTTCGCGGTGGTTGGTGACACGGTCTACGAGGGAGGCCCCGGGCTGACCATCTTTCCGACGGGGGATGCGGGCAAGCTCCGTGAGAGCCTGGAGATCAGGCTGCTCACGCTCCCCGATGGCACGGAACTGCTGTCGGGACACTCCCTCCCCATCACGGTCGCGCGCCTCAGACGCGCGGTACGACGGTGCGACGCGGCCGAGTGATTCGGGGCCGACTACCCTGAGCGGCATAGGGCAAGCCGCGACGAGAAGGCTCGGTGCGGCCGGGAGCAACCGAGAAGGATTTGGGCAGCATGGCGCGCGTGGAAGGCAGGCGACCCAGCATGGTCGACGTCGGTCGTGCCGCCGGAGTGTCCGCTCAGACCGTCTCGCGTTACTTCAACGGCGGATATGTCTCTGCCGACGCCAGTGCGCGCGTGGAGGCCGCCGTAAATGCGCTGGGGTACGTGCGCAATCGCATTCCGCTGCAGATGAAGGCGCGGCACACGAACCTGATCGGGCTAGTGCTGCTGGGGCCGCTCAATTACGGCAATTCCGGGATCATGGGCGGCTTGACGCGTGCGGCTCGGGAGGCCGGACAGGCGGTGATGATCTCCCACATGGAACGCGATCCCGCCACAAGCGCAGAGTCCTGGGCGGCACTCCTGACAGAGGTGGACACGCTGTTGTCCATGCGCGTGGACGCCCTGATCGTGGGCTCCCCGTATGACAGCATCAAGCGGATCATTGATTACGTGGATGGCGCGGTCCCGCTAGTAACTCTGGCGGAGTTGCCTGACAAGGCCGTAGACGCCGTTGGCCCCTACTCCTACGAGGCCTCCTGTGCGGTCATGCGGCACCTGATCGCGCTGGGGCACCGCCGGATCCTGCACATATCGGGGCCATCCGACCGGGCACAGGCGGTCGCCCGGCGGCGCGCCTACGAGGCGGAGATGACCGCCGCCGGCCTGGAGGGGTTGCCGGTGCTGGAGAGTCGTGAGTGGAACGCCGCCTCCGGAGCCGAATGTGCTGGGCGGGTGGAGGCGGGATCGTTCTCCGCCGTTTTCGCGGGAAGCGACACCATTGCTCTGGGATTCATCAGTGCACTGCGCCAGCGGGGACTCATAGCGCCCCGCGACTATGCGATTGCAGGCTTCGATGACATGCCCGACGCACAGTTCATGGATCCTCCGCTCACAACTGCACGTATCGACTTCGAGCGGATTGGTGAGGTAGCGCTGCGTCGGGCCGTCGCCGATGTAACCGGCGTCAGTTACGACGACGATGCGCCGCGGCCCGAGTTGGTGGTGCGCGCTTCGACGGCCGGATACCTGGGCGCGCTGGGCTGAGTCGACCTCGGTCGAATACGCAACCGCAGCCCTTGACAGCAGAGCGCAGACTGTTATGCTTAACAGTGTTCATTCAATGTTGAATGAACATGAGACCTGCCGTTGTCCGGCACTGCAGCCGCACGACAGCTTCAACGCCACAGGGGACATCATGAAAACAACTCTCACTCGCCGTCACGCCATCGGGCTCGGTACCGCCCTCCTCACTGCCGGCGCTCTCGCCGCCTGCGGACGCCAGGGAGGAGGGGCGTCGGGCGGTGGCGCGGACTCCCTTACCCTCTGGCTCGGCGCACTCGAGGACTCCCAAAAGCAGGACATCGACCGCCTGGTTGCCGCTTTCGAAGAGGCTAACGGCGTGACCGTCAAGTACGAGACACACTCCACCGACTCACTCAAGGAGTCCATGCGTCAGGTCTCCGGCACCAACGCTGGACCGGACATCTACTGGTACTGGGAGGGACCGGGACTAGGAGGAGATCTTGTCGAGGCGGGTATGAGCCTGGACCTGACCGACTATTACAAGCAGTACAGCTGGGAGGACCGCTTCACCGCCGCATCCCTGGCGGGCATCACCCAGTACGGCGGCTACCACGGCATCCCCTGGACCTTGCAGGCACAGGGCCTGTACTACAACAAGACCTTGTTCGAACAGGCCGGCATCGCCGCCGAGCCGACCACCTATGACGAGCTCATCGCCGCCTGCGACGCCCTCAAGACCGCAGGCATCACGCCGATCGAGTTCGGCGGCACCGTCAACTGGCACGTCATGCGTCTGCTCGATTCACTGATCGAAACCAAATGCGGCGCCGACGTCGCCAGAACCCTGGTCACCGACAAGACGGGCTGGGACACCGAGACAGGTGTAGCCGAGGCCTTCACCGAACTCAAGACCTGGGCGGATAACTACTTCAACGCAGGCTACATGTCCATTTCCAATGACGACTCCAGCCTGCTGTTCTGGAACGGGCAGGCAGCCATGGCTCTGGAGGGCACGTGGTTCGACGCCCAGTGTGTGGACAACGGAATGGACCCCGAAGAGGTCGGCATCTTCCCCTTCCCCACAGGAACCGGACGCCTGTATGGATTCGGCGAGGGCTTCTACATCAACGCCAACACCGAGAAGGCTGACCTGGCCGCGTCATTCCTCGACTTCGTCACCTCGGCTGAACAGATGGGCGGCAGCGGCGGTGCCTGGGCGGCTGTGAGTGTGAATAAGGACGTCGAAGTCTCCGAGGCCAACCCACTCGACGCACTGTGGCCCCCGATCCTGGAGTCCTCGGAGGAGATGTACAACAACTTCGACCAGGCCCTCAGTCTGGATGAGACGACCGAGTACTGGCGCATCCAGAACGCCGTCCTCATCGGTGATATGGCCCCGGAGGAGGCCGGCCCGGCCATGCAGAAGTTCATCGACGCCAACTCCTGATCGGCCGGTACCGCGCGAGCGGACAGGCCAGTTCAGGTCCGATCCGCGCAACAAGCTCAGCGAAAGAACTTCTCATGGCAACAGCTCAAACGGCGTCAGCGCCCGTACGGGCCATCAAACAGCACCGCGTGCTGCGTTCCCTGCCCTACCTGGCCCCGGCGGCCCTGCTGTACGGCATATTTCTGCTGTATCCGATGATTGACTCGGTACGGCTGTCTTTCTTCTCCTGGTCCGGCTACGCCACCGCCGCCCAGGAATTCGTCGGGCTCAAGAACTATCGGTACCTGCTCACGCAGGACACGGTGTTCTGGACTGCCCTCAAGAACTCAATGATCTGGGTGGTGCTATCGGTAGCCATCCCCATGGTGCTGTCCCTCCTCATGGCCCTAGCCCTCAACCAGCGCATATGGGGGCGCAATGCCTTCCGCTCGATCTTCTACATCCCGAGCGTTTTCGCATCCATCACGGTGGCAGCGATCTGGCGGTGGATCTACAACCCCACCATGGGCGTTATCAACCAGGTACTCGAAGCGGTCGGTCTGGGCGGACTGGCCCACGAGTGGTTGGGTGACCCACGCACCGCCCTGTACTCCATCTTTGTCGCCTCGGTATGGCAGGGGGTCGGCTTCAACATGGTGCTCTTCCTCGCCGGTCTGCAATCCGTGCCGGCCGAGCTCGTGGACGCGGCCAAGGTTGATGGGGCGGGCCGTTGGCAGGTCTTCCGCAACGTGACCTGGCCCGCGCTGCGACCGACGACCGTCGTCGTTGTCATTCTGACCATTATCAACTCGCTGAAGGTCTACGACCTGGTGGTCGGCATGACCGGGGGAGGGCCGGCGCAGTCCAGTCAGGTTCTCGCCCTGTGGTCGTACCAGCAGTCCTTTTCCAACCACAACTTCGGGGCCGGTGGTGCCGTCGCCACCGTCCTGCTGATTCTCTCGCTGTGCCTGGTGGTTCCCTACCTGGCCTGGTCCATGAAGGGGGAGGACTGAGATGACTGCTATTCCTGTGGCCCGCACCGCCGTCGGCTCCGATGCCGGGGCAGTCGCCGCACCGAACCGGCCGCCGCGCGACTGGGTCACCATCGGCCTGTGGGTCGCGCTACTCATCACGGCTGCGTTCTGGCTGGTGCCCTTCGCCGTCATGCTGCTCACCTCCTTCAAGAGTCGAGCGGACCTGGCGAGCGGATCTACGCTCGGTTTGCCCTCGCAGTGGCTCTGGAGCAACTATGCCGACGCCGTCGACACCGGTGACTTGTGGATCAGTGGCAGTAACAGTCTGCTGGTCTCGGTCATCAAAGTGCCGTTGGGCCTGCTGCTCGCAGCACTCGCGGCCTACGCATTGGCCCGTATCCATATGCGGCGGGCCAAGTGGGTCGTCGCCGTCTTCGCTGTCGGCTCTATGGTGCCCATCCAGGTTGCCCTCGGGCCCATGTTCCAACTGCTGCTGAAGGCGGACTTGCTGGACACCTACGTGGGCTTGATCCTGCCGTACCTCGCCTTTGGCGTGCCGTACCAGGTCTTCATGCTCTATGGCTCCTTCCGAGCCATACCCGATGAGGTCGAGGAGTCCGCCCGGCTCGACGGCGCCTCCACCTTCCGCATCTTCTGGCAGATCTGCTGCCCGTTGATCAAGCCGACGCTGGCTGCTCTGTTCGTCCTGGATTTCGTGTCTACCTGGAACGAGTACGCCATGGCCTCCACAATTCTGCAATCAGGATCGATGGCGACTATCCCGCTGGCCGTGCAGAACTTCTCCGCCCAGCACGGCACCGACTACGGGCCGCTGAACGCCTTCATCATTATGACTGCGATCCCGGTGCTGATCGTCTACCTGCTCTTCCAGCGCTATTTCGTCTCCGGTGCCTTCTCCGGGGCGGTGAAGGGCTGAGCGCGCCGGCCGCATCGACGGGCTCGGCGTCGGGCGATCGACGGGGAGCTGGGGGTGGGGCGTCCGGTGACCAGCGGTGTCCGAAATGGTGACAAACGTCGGACTCGGTGCCCGGATTGGTTTTCGCAGCCGCATGATTCCAACGTTTCGTGAGTCGTGGGCCGACGTCCCGGGCTCGTTTGTCACCGTTTGTGACAATGCGGGTGCCGTCATCCATCATCAACTGGCCCTTTCAGGAACTAACAGGGGATAATGACGAAACCGTAACGTACGTCGACCCGTCACGCCAGGTGCCTTCGAGACCCTGGGGCGCGCGAGGGACCCCGGAACCCAGGCAGCGTTAAGGTGCCGCCAGCGTCGGCACTACCTTCAAAGGAGAGAATGATGCTCAAAGGAATCAATACCCTGATGACGCCCGAACTGCTGGGCGTGCTGGCCCGTATGGGGCATGGCGACGTCATCGCCGTCGTCGATTCCAATTACCCCGCCTACGCCACCGGCCGGCCGGTCATCCCCATGCCCTCGCTGAACAGTCCCGAGGCCGTGCGGCTGGTGGTTGAGCTCATGCCGCTCGACACCTTCGTCGACGCCCCCGTGCGCTACATGGTCGGCGAGGGCGACACCGAGTTGCGCGAGGTGACCCGCGACGTCCTCGCCGTGGCCACGGAACTCGAGGGCCGCGAGATCTCCGGTTCCGCAATGGAGCGCTTCGATTTCTACGAGGCCGCTCGCTCCGCCTCCGCGGTCATTCACACCCAGGAGACCCGGCCTTACGGCTGTTATCTGCTCACCAAGGGCGTGCTGCCGAGCTTTGGGCCGCAGGACTGACAAGGAGGGGACGATATGTCCGCGCATGTAGTTGTAATCGGCTCCATCAACCAGGATGTCACGGTCACCGTTGACCGCTTCCCAGAGCCGGGGGAGACCCTGTATACGCGCTCCCTCAGCTATCGGCTCGGCGGCAAGGGTGCCAACCAGGCCGCCGCGGCAGCCCATGCCGGCGCCCGCGTCCGCTTCGTCGGACGCGTCGGCTCTGACGCCGCCGGCCCAGCGCTGCGCGAGGAACTTGCCGGTCATGGTGTCGATGTGAGCGGCCTGCTGGTAGATGAGGGGACCACCGGCTCCGCCTTCATCACCGTGTCCGCCACCGGGGAGAACACGATTCTCATTGACGCGGGTGCAAACGGCCGGGTCGCCTCCGAGCAGGTCGACGCCGCAGCTCTGCAAGCAGGAGACGTCGTCGTCCTCCAGGGTGAGATTCCGGCCGCCGCCAATGCGGCCGCCATCGCCTCCGCTCGCGGGGCCGGGGCGACGACGATTCTCAACCTCGCGCCGGTCTACGGCATCGCCGCGGAGGATCTCGCCGCGGTGGACATCCTCGTGGTCAATGAGACCGAGGCCGGTCTGGTTCTCGGTCGTCCCGCCCCGCGCGGCGCTGCGGAGGCGCTTGACGCCGCCGCCCAGCTGACCGAGCGGGGGCCGCGTCGCGTGCTGATTACGCTCGGGGGCGCCGGCGCCGTCTGGTACGACGCCGCGGTTGCCGGTGGTCCACAGGCCGCACACGTTGACGCGATTTCCGCGGGTCCGGTGGTCGACACCACCGGTGCGGGGGATGCCTCCGTCGGCGCGCTGGCGGCTGCCCTGACACTTGGGCTGGACTTTGAACGGGCCGTGGCGGAGGCCATGCGGGCGGGTTCGGCGGCGGTGCTATCCGCAGGCGCGGCCGCCTCCTACGGTGCCATCGAACCCATTGGGATCTGAACCGCAGCGGCGTGAGTGCGCCACAGAAGCTCGGGGCCCGCCGGACGTCGGCTGGCCCCGAGCTGTTTCTGCGCTCGTGTCCCTCCCAGGAGTCAACCGCCGTTATGAAGTTGACAGAAACGAGACCGCGGGCGACACTAGAGTTGTCATTCATGGACGAATGAATATGTCAACGCAGGCGGATCGTCCCGAATCCGCCACGACAGAGCGAGGAGGCTCAAGCGGTGGCACGAACTAACAAGACACGACGCGGGCGCCCCTGGGGTGTCATCTTCAAGGTCGTCGGAGCGGTGGTGATACTCGCCATCTGCTTCTTCGGTACCACCTTCATGACCCCGGAGGAGGCGGAAGCCGTGCTCACAGCCGGATCGACGGATCCCGTCGCATACGCCAACGAGCACTACGACTCCACCATTGCGTACGTCAATGACAACGCCACCGACCTGGCGGGGCTGCTCGAAGATCTCCAGGAGGACGAGGAGGGCACCAGCGAGGAGCTCGGCCACCGTGACGGTGAGGCCGCGTACACCTTCGCTGTGACCACCACCGGCACCGTGGAGGAGGGCGGCTTCGGCCAGGTCAACCTAGCGGTCGACGGCGTGCCCTCGGGGGTCACCGTCTCCGTCCAGACGGGTCCCGCCGTGATGGGCACGGCTCTGCGAGACGTTACCGGTGAGGTCACCTTCGACATGTTTGAGAACCAGATCGACTACGCCCAGGTGGGACTCTCCCTCAACGATCCCCTTAAGGCAGGAGTGCTCACCGAGAACGACCTGAACTCCATGATCGGCCAGAAGATCACGGTGGTCGGCGCCTTCGCATACTCCGATTCCGCGCACGTCGTCATCACCCCCGTCTCTATTGAGGTGGCGTCATGACCGTAAGCGAGAACGCCCCCGTCGTCCTCGCCGGCCGCGACATCACCAAGGCCTTCGGGGCGACTCACGCCTTGCGCGGCGTCGACTTCGAGATTCACCGGGGCGAGGTAGTGGCCCTCATCGGAGAGAATGGCGCCGGCAAGTCCACCCTGATGAAGATCCTCTCCGGAGTGCAGCCGCCGACCTCTGGCACGATCGAGCTCGACGGTGAGCCCATCACCTTCACCGACACCACCGATGCCGTTGCGCACGGAGTCGCCATCGTCCATCAGGAACTCAACCTCTGTCCCAATCTTTCGGTGGTTGACAACATCTTCCTCGGCCGTGAGATCGCCTCACCTACAGGCATCTCGCGCTCCCGGCAGCGGGAGCAGGCCGCCGCGGCGCTCGCACGCCTGGAAGAGCCGATCGACCCCAACGCCCTCGTGGGCGACCTGCGGCTGGGGCAGCAGCAGCTCGTCGAGATCGCCCGCACCCTCGTCGAGGGGGCGCGCGTGCTCATCATGGACGAACCCACATCGGCGCTCTCGGCCACGGAAGTGAAGGTGCTCTTCCGCATCATTCGCGAACTGACCGCGGACGGCGTCGCCATCGTCTACATCTCTCACCACATGGACGAGTGCCTCGAGATCGCGGACACCGCGGTCATCCTGCGCGACGGCCGGCACGTGGCCACGGCGCCCATGGCGGACGTGGACCTGCCCTGGATCGTCAAGACCATGGCGGGACGGGATCAATCCGATCTGTTCACGGCGATCACCGCTACTCCCGGCGAGCCGATCCTGGAGATAGAGGACCTGGTGGTGCCGGATCCCGCGAACCCGTCGCGCATCGCGGTTGACAACCTCTCACTCACGGTGCGTGAGGGGGAGATCGTTGCCATTTATGGGCTCATGGGTGCCGGGCGCACCGAACTGTTGGAGACGCTCGCGGGACGGCATACCGCCGCATCCGGCCGGATCCTGCTCGATGGGCAGGACATATCCAATGCTCCAATCGGCGAGCGGATCGACGCCGGACTCGTCCTGTCCCCGGAGGATCGGCAGGCCGACGGCATCGTCCAACTCATGAGCGTGGGCCGCAACATGAGCCTGGCGGCGTTGCGCATCCTCACCCGCAATGGGCAGGTCAAGCGCAAGCAGGAGGCCAAGGAGATCAATCACGGCATCGAGGCCGTCCGCATCAAGACCGAGTCCCCAGGCATCGGGATCACCTCCCTTTCCGGGGGCAACCAGCAGAAGGTCGTCATCGCCAAGGCGCTGATGACTGCACCCCGCATGCTGCTCATGGACGAGCCCACCCGCGGAATCGATATCGGCGCCAAGTCGGACATTTTCTCCACCATGGCCGAGGTGGCGGGAACCAAGGTCGGCGTCCTCTTCGCCACCTCCGAACTGTCCGAGGCGCTGGGCGCCTCCACCCGCCTGATCGTCATGGCCCGCGGACGCATCGTGGCCGACTTCGACCCGCGCACCACCACCCGCGACCAGGTCATGGCCGCGACCGGCGAACAGATCACAGCTACCGACGACGACGCCGCGAGCGCAGACAACGCCGCGACGAGTGACACAAAGGACGAGGACCAAGCATGACACCCGCATCCACCCACAAGTCCGGCCTGCGCATAGGCAATCGGAGCATCGGCGAGTTTCTGATGGCGCAGCGCGCCTTCATCGCCCTGCTCGTGCTGATCGTCATCTTCGCCTCGCTGTCCAACTCCTTCCTGACGGCCACCAACCTGGTGACCATGACCAAGCACGTGGCTTACAACGCGCTGCTCAGCCTGGGCATGCTGCTGGTCATCCTTACCGGCGGCATCGACCTGTCCATCGGATCGATCGTCGGCCTGTCCGGCGTTATCGCCGGCGTCATGCTCAAGGGCATGCACCTGTCGGTCTTTGACATCAACGCCTACCCGTCGGTGCTGGTGGTCGTCATTGTCGCCTTGGTGGTGGGCACCTTCGTCGGTGCGATCAACGGGCTGCTGATCACCAGATTCAACGTTGCCCCCTTCATCGCCACCCTGGGCACCATGTATATGGCGCGCGGCGCGGCGCTGCTCATCTCCAAGGGAGCCACCTACCCGGACCTGGCGGGCGAGGAGGCCTTCGGCAACACGGGATTCTCCTTCCTGGGGGTGTCCCGGCCGCTCGGATTGCCCACCAGCGTCTGGCTGATGATCATCTTCGCGATCGTCGTCGCCCTGGTGGTCGCCCGCGCCCCCTTCGGCCGCTGGCTCTACGCCGTGGGCGGCAATGAGCGTGCCGCCGAGCTCTCCGGTGTGCCCGTCAAGCGGGTCAAGATGCGGGTGTACATGGTCTCCGGCTGCATGGCCGCCCTGGCCGGACTCATCATCGCCTCCGAACTCACCGCCGCCGCACCGGCTGCCGGTGAGACCTATGAGATGAACGCGATCGCCGCCGTCGTCATCGGCGGGGCTTCGCTTGCGGGCGGGCGCGGGGACGTCAAGGGCGCCCTCATCGGCGCCTTCGTCATCGGCTTCCTGAACGACGGCCTGGTCCTCGTGGGCGTGTCCTCGTTCTGGCAGACCTTCCTCAAGGGCCTGGTCATCGTCCTGGCCGTGATGCTCGACCAGGGGCAGCAGCGCCTCGAGCGTTCTCGTGCCGCCGCCCAGGCCGCACAAGAAGTCAAACGGGAGGCCGCCCGCATTCAGCGGGCCGAGGTCAGTCCCGGCGACGCCTCCGCCTGATCCCGTCGAACTGTGAAACAAGCAGAGAAGAAGCGGAACCCATCATGACATCTACCATCACCTCCATCAGCTCGTCCATGAGCCCGATCCCTCGCCGCACCGTATTGCGCGCAGGCGCATTCGGAGCGCTCACGATCCCCCTCCTGCCCGGCCTGGCCGCCTGTTCCGCGGGCGGTGACTCCAACTACTTCGCGGTCATCACGCCTTCGCATGACAATCCGTTCTTCAAAACGGAGGCCGAGGCGGCCGTTGCCGCCGCTCGGAAGCTCGGCTACACCGCCGACGCCTTCTCCCACGACGACGACGTAAACAAGCAGTCCGAGCTGTTCGACTCCGCGATCTCCCGGAATGCCGCGGCGATCATCGTGGACAACGCGGGCGCCGACTCCACCGAGGGGGCGGTCCGCAAGGCCGTTGAGGCGGGCATCCCGGTCTTCTTGATCGACCGGGAGATCAATACCTCCGGCCTTGCCGCCGCACAGATCGTGGCCAACAACTCCCAGGGTGCAGCGCTCGTTGCGGAAAAGCTCGCGGACACCCTCCAGGGGGCGGGTCGCTACTACGAGCTCTTCGGACGGGAGACGGACACCAACGCCCAGGTCAGGTCCACGGCCTTCCATTCCGTGCTCGACCAATATCCGGACATGGAACTGGTCGGTACCGAGACGGCCGACTGGGACCAGCAGCTCGGTTATCAGAAGGTCGAGACGCTGCTCCAGCGCGACGCCGACGTCCAGGCGATCATCTGCGGCAACGACACCATGGCGGTGGGCGCCGTCGCCGCGGTGCAGCAGGCCGGTAAGACCGACGACATCCTGGTGATCGGCTTCGACGGCTCTCCGGATGCTGTCAAGGCGATCAAGGAGGGCACGATGCTCGCCACCGGTATGCAGCCGGCTGTGCACATCTCCGAGATGGCCGTGGAGCAGGCGGACGCTTTCATTAAGAACGGCGAGACCGGGAAGAAGGAGAAGCAGCTCGTGGACTGCATCCTGATCGACGGGTCGAACGCTGATCGCTACACGCTCTTCGAACTTGAAGAGGAGTGAGTGTCGGTAGCTCGCGCCGCGGTCAGAGGAGGTCCCGGGCCGAATCGGCTTCGGCCCGGGGCTTCCCAACCACGGCGGCACCTGCTAGGCTCACATCTAGATTCAACGAGGAATAAAAATGCCAAGCGCTGGTCGCGCTCGGCACGCAGGAAAGGAGGCGCTGCATGAGCGATGCGGCTCGACATGCGCCCGGGGGAACGGCAGGTCCCTACGTCCTCGCCCTCGACGAGGGCACTACCAACGCCAAGGCCTTCGCCATCGCCCCAGACGGCGCGATCCTGTCCTCCGGCTCGGCTCCGGTCGCCGTCTCCTACCCACGCCCCGGCTGGGTGGAGCAGGATGCGGACGCCGTATGGGCCGCCCAGTGCGCCGCCATCCGGGAGTGCCTGGCCGGGGTCGTGGGCACGCCGGTCGGCATCACCATCTCCAACCAGCGTGAGTCCGTGGTCGCCTGGGATGGCGTCACCGGCCGGGCGTTGGCCCCGATGCTCGGTTGGCAGGACTCTCGCACCGCCGAGTTCTGCGACTGGTTGCGTTCCCCGGAGCGTGAATTCGCCGTCGCCTCCACCACCGGCCTGAGCCTGGATCCCATGTTCTCGGCGCCCAAGATGCGCTACCTGCTTGATCAGGTCGGTTCGGGGCCGGTGCGCATCGGCACCGTGGATGCGTGGCTGGTAAGCCGCCTGACCGGTCAGTCCGCTTACGTCATTGAGGCCGGCAACGCCTCCCGGACGCTTCTGTTGGACCTCGCCGCGCTCGACTGGTCGCCCGCCATGTGCGAGCTGTTCGGCATCGATCGTGCCGCGCTGCCCGACGTCGTCGCCTCCAACGCCGTTTTCGGCGTCACCGCCGGGCTGGACTTCCTGCCCGACGGCGTGCCGATCGTGGGTGTGCTCGGGGACTCCCATGCCGCCCTGTTCGGCCACGGCTGCCGCAACACCGCCGAGGGCAAGGCCACCTATGGCACGGGCTCATCGGTGATGATTCCCTCCGGCACGGACCGCTCCGTCCGCACCGGGGTATCCACCACCTTGGCCTGGCTCACCGACGCCCCCATGTACGGGCACGAGGGCAATATCGTTGCCTCCGGCACCGCCATGGACTGGACCGCCCGCCTGCTGGGCGTGAAGCCCGGCCTCGAGTTGGATGAGCTGGCCGCCACCGTGCCCGACTCCGGCGGCGTCAGTCTGGTGCCCGCCTTTACCGGACTGGGGGCTCCTTGGTGGGACCGCCAGGCCGTTGGCATCATCTCCGGGCTCACCGCCGGCACGAGCCGTGGCCACGTCGCGCGCGCCGCCCTTGAGGCCGTCGCCCACCAGATCGCCGACGTCGTGGACGCCCTGGACACCTCCGACCTGCAGGTTCTCCACGCCGACGGCGGCGCCACCGCCTCCCGCCTGCTCATGCAGTGCCAGGCGGACCTGCTCGGCCGCGACGTGGTCGTGGCCGCCAACGCGGAGGTTTCCGCCCTGGGTGCCGCCCTCATGGGCTTCACCCGACTGGGTTGGGAGCTGCCGGCGGTCGCGCAGCAGGAGGGCAGTCGCTACCGCCCGGCCTTCGAGGACGGTGCCCGCGCGGCCGCACGCTCACAATGGCGCGACGCGCTGGCTCGCTCCCGGGCCGTGCCCGCCTGACCGGCGGTCATCAACCAACCATCCGACAAGATCACCAACACCGATACACCGACACAACAACGACTGGAGTTGAACAAACAATGTCTGACACCCCCGTTTTCGGCGCAGGCCTGTGGAACTTCGCCACCTACGTGGACCGTTACGCCACCGACGGCTACGGCGACCCCCGCTCCACCATCGAGCAGATCGAACTGGCCGCCGAGGTCGGCGACATCAGCTACGTGGACCTGAACTACCCCTTCACGGCCGGCGTGAGCCTCGACGACGTCAAGGCGGCTCTGGAGCGCACCGGCCTGAAGGCCATCGGCGTCACCCCGGACATCTACCTGCGTGAGCACCAAATGGGCGCCTTCACCAACCCGGACCCGGACAAGCGGGCCTCAGCCATGGCGATCATGCAGGGCGCCGCCGACGCCGTGCGCGAACTCGGCGCCCGCTATGTCAAGATCTGGCCCGGGCAGGACGGCTTCGACTACCCCTTCCAGGTGGACTACCGGGAACTGAACCGGCTGGCCGTGGAGGGCATGCGCGATCTGGCCAAGGCCAATCCCGACCTGAAGTTCGTCATCGAGTACAAGCCCCGCGAGCCCCGCACGCACATGTTCTGGTCTTCGGCGGCCAAGACCGTGCTCGGTATCCAGCAGATGGGTGTGGACAACGTCGGCGTGCTCCTCGACTTCGGACACGCCCTGTTCGGCGGTGAGGCCCCGGCCGAGGCCGCCCAGCTGCTCATCGACCACGGCCTGCTGTGGGGCATGGATGTCAACGACAACTACCGCGGCTGGGACGACGACATGGTCGTCGGCACCGTCCACATCACCGAGATCTTCGAGTTCTTCTACACGCTGAAGAAGAACGGTTGGGAGGGGGTCTGGCAGCTCGACCAGTTCCCCTTCCGGGAGGACGTGGTGGACAACGCCCGCACCTCCATCCGCTTCCTCAAGGCCCTGCACCGCGCCCTGGACAACCTCGACGAGGCCGCCCTCGCCGACGCCCAGGCCCGCCAGGATCCGCTTGCCGCGCAGCGGGTCGTGCAGGACGCGCTGTTGACCTGCATGGCCTGAGGCTCCGGGCCGCCCCATCACGCCCAATGCTCTAGGAGTAAAGAACCATGACAGTTTCTGTTGAACTGCCCGTAGTCGGGCGCACCACGCCCGACATGAGCCGGGAGGAGGTGATCGCGCACATCAAGGAGGGAGCGCGCCTCATCCGCCGCAAGGACCTCACACTGGTGGCGAATGCTCGCATGGGCCACCTCGGCGGTGAATTCTCCATCACCGACGTACTGGCAACCCTCTACCTCCACGTCCTGAATGTGACCCCGGAGAACCTGCATGACCCCGAGCGCGACCGCCTGATCCTTTCCAAGGGACACGCGGCCTGCGCCCTGTACACCACACTCGCCGCAGCCGGCCTGCTGGATGTGGCCGAATTGGAGACCTTCGTGCAGCCCGAGTCCCGACTCAACGGCCACCCCAACCGGCTGTATGTGGATGCCGTGGAGGCCAACACCGGGCCGCTGGGGCACGGTCTGCCGATCGCCGTCGGCCAGGCCATCGCCGCCCAGCTGGTCGGCTCTCCCCGCCGTGTATTCGTCCTGACCGGTGACGGTGAGCTGCAGGAGGGCTCCAACTGGGAGGCACTCATGTTCGCCGCCCAGCGCGGCCTGGCGAACCTCTGCGTGGTCGCCGATCGCAACCACCTCCAGCAGGGCGCTACCACGGAAGACACCAACGATCTGACTCCGCTGGATGACAAGGCCCGCGCCTTCGGTATGGAGGTGGTGGATGTTGACGCGCACGACATCGGCGCCCTGCTGGATGCCTTCGCCGCCGTACCAGCCGCCTCCGGCAAACCCACCTTCATCATCGCCCACTCTCACAAGGGACACCCGATCTCCTTCATGTCCGACGCCGTCGCCTGGCACCACAAGCTGCCCACCGACGCCGAGGTGGAGCAGGCACTAGCAGAACTGGAGGCACTGGCATGACCGCCATCGCCGAAGCGAACGCCCTGTACGACTGCCGTGACGCCTTCGCCGACGTCCTGACGGAACTGGGGGAAGCGGACGAGCGCGTCGTCGCCGTCGTCAACGACTCCGTGGGCTCCTCCAAGCTCGGGGGGTTCGCCAAACGCTTCCCCGAGCGCATTATCAATGTGGGCATCGCCGAGCAGAACCAGGTGGGCGTGGCCGCGGGACTCGAGGGCGGCGGCCGGCTACCGATCGTCTCATGCGCCGGCTCCTTCCTGTCCGCCCGGGCGATGGAGCAGGTCAAGATCGACGCCGCCTACTCATACCGGCACATGGTGCTCACCGCCCAGAGCCCGGGCCTGGCCTATGGACAACTCGGCAGTACCCACCACAGTGCGGAGGACGTGGCGTGGATGCGGGTCATCCCCAACATGACGGTGATCGTTCCCGCCGATCCGGTCGAGACCGCTGCCGCCGTCCGCTGGGCGGTTACCGAGCACGACGGCCCCGTCTACATCCGCATCTCACGGATGAAGGTGCCCGCCGTACACGCCGATGACTATGTGTTCACCCCGGGACGGGCAACCACGCTGCGCGATGGTGACGACCTGACCATCATCACCAATGGCACCGTGCTGCACCGGGCACTCGCCGCTGCGGACGCACTTGCCCAGGAGGGAATCCGTGCGCGCGTGCTGTCCATGGCCTGCGTCAAGCCGCTCGATGAGGACGCGGTGCTGTCCGCCGCTCGTGAGACGGGCCGGATCATAACCGCCGAGGAGGGACTCACCGCCGGTGGGCTCGGGGGCGCGGTCGCCGAACTGGTAACCGCCAACCAGCCCGTGCCGGTGAAGCGAATCGGCATCCCAGACACCTTCGCGCCCACCGGCTCGGAGGGCTGGCTCATGGACCACTGGGGGATCAGCGCCGACGGCATCACGGCCGCCGCCAAGGAGCTGCTCGCCTAGCGGATACCCGGCGTGACCTGAACGCGGCCGGGACCAGGCGAAAAACCTGGTCCCGGCCGCAACCCTTTCCCCGAAATGCCCTTAATCGCGATAAGTTTAGGCTCTAAGCCCTGCTGCGGGGAAAGGAACCACTCCGGTGAACGATGATGCCCAACTGCGGCTGATGGCCCGCATAGCACGCATGTATCACGAGCGCGGCATCAAGCAATCAGAAATCGCGGCCGAGCTGCACGTCTCCCAACCGCGCGTCTCCCGGCTGCTGAAACGTGCCGCCGACGAGGGCATTGTGCGCACCGTTGTCACTTTGCCCGCCGGTACCTTCACCACCTTGGAGGAGGAGATCGAGGCCCGCTACGGGCTGGACGAGTGCGTGGTGGTGGACGCCGGCGAGGACGAGACCACGATCGAGAACGCGCTCGCGGCAGCCGCAGCCACCTACCTGGAGACCACGCTCACCGGCGGCGACGTCATCGGATTGTCGTCCTGGAGCGCCACCTGGCTGGCGGCGATAGAGAGGCTGCAGCCCTTCCGAACCCAGGTTGCCTCCGCCGTCGTACAGCTATTCGGCGGAATCGGTAACCCCACCGTGCAGGTAAAAGCCACCCGCATGATCGATCTACTCGCCCGGGCCACCGGTGCCGCACCCGAGTTCTTCCCCTCGCCGGCCGTGCTGGGTACGCCGGCCGCGGCCGCCGAGCTGCGCAACGACCCCTCCGTCATTCACATTCTCGAACTACTGCCGCAGGTCACCATTGCGCTGGTGGGCATCGGTAGCCTCGAGCCCTCCGCGCTGCTGCGCCAGTCCGGCAACATCTTCTCCGACGCCGACCATGAGGAACTGCGCGCGGCAGGCGCCGTTGGAGACGTGTGTCTGCGCTACTTCGACGCCGACGGCGCCCACGTGGACTCCGACTTTGACCGCCGCCTAGTGGGAGCCGACGCCGATCAGCTACGCGCCATCCCGCGCAGGGTGGCGGCGGCCGGCGGGAAGCGCAAACACTCCGCCATCCACGCCGCCCTACGCGGCGGCTGGGTGAACGTGCTTATCACCGACGCCGCAACGGCACGCGCACTGCTGGAGGAATGACGCGACTGACGACGGGCGGCGGGGCGAGAACACACCATCGCACCCTTCCCACACACGGGAAAGGTACAGCGCACACGGCCCGACAAACGAGCCGCTTCTCGACCTACCCGGCCAGGGCAACAGCCTCTTCGATGAGATCGGGAGTCTTCTTGATGGCCACGCTCGGGTCTACCTCGAGGAGCCTGCCCGCGTCGCGCTTCTCGTCAAAGCGTTCCTCCATCTCGATGCCAACGGCAACGGCCAGGATGGCGACATCCGCCTCGTCTACCTCGTCCTGTTCAATCTCATTGTCAATGCCCATGCCCCCCTGGGTCTCGACCTTGCATTCGATGCCACGCTTGGCGCACTCCTGCTCGATGGCTTCCTGGGCCATGTAGGTGTGGGCGATGCCGGCCGTGCAAGCGCAAACTGCGACGATCTTCATGGCATAATTCCTTTCTGTTTTCGTGATTGTTCTGGAAGTTCTACGTACTGTTCTTCACTGCGTGCCCTCCAGATGGCGAGCACGTGTCATCGACTCTATTGCTGTTCCTAGGCGCCGGCCTCTGCCACAAGGCGTAGCGTCCTTCTGACCTCCTCCACGCTCTTAGATGCGATGAGACGCTCGACATACGGCCTGCTGCCGACGAGGCTGTTCATCATGCGATAGAAACTCGCCAAGCCTCGTGACTTCTTCTGTCCTATCGAAAGAAGGAAGACTAGCTGGGCGTCTTCGCCGCCCCAGTCGATCGGGTGTCTGAGGACGGCCAGGGCGAGAATGTCCTCGGCTCCCACGGCCCGAATCGGGTGCGCGATGGCAACCAGGTTGCCGAAGGCCGTCGTGCCGGCTTCCTCGCGTTCCAATACGAGCTGCTCGAAATCATCGGGCAGGTCGGCACAGTCCTTCATCTTGCGACACAGGAAGGAGATGACTGCTTCCTTGCTCTCAAAACTCCCCCAGAAGACCAGGTCGGGATTAATGAGTTCCGTCGCGAGGCGACTCATTCTTCCTTCGGAGAGTGCGCGCGTAATGTTGCTGACGTCGCGATCGGCGAGAAATGTGGAGACTTCGACGATTGGCACCGGGATCGGATGCTCGATGGTCACGGTACTGAATGCATAGTCGATATCGCTGAAGTCGACCCGGCCGAGTTCGTGTGCACTCGTCGTCCCGACGATGTTGAGATATCTGCCGAAGAGATCGCGAATCCTGTGCGCGAGCATCTCGGAGGATGCCCTTCCGCTCCCGCACACGACCAGCACGTTGTCCTTCTCATCGGTTTTGTCGCGATGACGGTCGAGAGCGACCGACAGGTACATGGCCACATAGGCGACCTCGTCCGCGGGCACGTCGTATCCCAATTCCCCCTCGAGAACGCTGCAAGCAACGGTCGCCATGCTGAATGCCAGCACATAACTGTGGCGGATCTCATCAAGTAGCGGATTCACGGAAGGCAGTCCGTACTTCATGCGCGTTCTCAGGGGTGCCAGATGCATTGCGAGGGTGGTGACCAACTCAATGTCGTAGCGCAAGTCGATTTGATAGCTCTCGCGCACTCTCTCGAGCATGCTGAACGCCAGGCGCGTATTCTCCTCGGTCACTATCGTGTTCGCCGTCGCGTCGTCGAGGCTCACGATCTGTTTGCCGGAGAGGCGTGCCAGAAAGTTATACGCCTCGCCCTGGGGAAAGCTGACGTCATATGCGTGTTCGACCTGTTCCAATATCTCGGTCGCTACGTCCATACTGCCGCCCTTGGTCTCCCGTGCCAGCTCGGAGATCATCTGCGGGTCCAGTTCGATGCGATTGCCCATGCGTACGCGTTTGATCGCGATGTACAGGTGCACGGCAAGATTCTCGACGGCAATGTCCGAGATTTGGAAATGATGGTCGGTCACTTGCCTAGTGACAATCGCGCGCAGGGCTGCTAGCTCGTCTCCTTCGGCGCTGTCGTTATTGAGGCAGACTACTCTCTTGAGGTGGGCAAGACAGTTGCGGATGCCCACTTCCTCGCCGTGGACTCTCATCCCGTGATATGCGCGGTTGTCGATGGTTAGATCGAATTCGCCCAGAAGTTGGCGTACCTCCCGCATATCCCGCTTGAGAGTGGAGCGGCTGAAATGCAGCATGTCCGCAAGGTCGTCCAGCAAGACCGGCTTCTCGACGGTCAGAAGGTACTCCGCTATCTGGCGAGTCCGTTCGTCCTGGGTTAGGTCCGACTGCTCGTACTCGGGACGATAGAGGGAATACCTCTGCCTGTTGCATACGACCAGCGTCACGCCCTTTCGCGGGGTGGAGGTTACTCTCGCTCCCCATGTGCGGAGCTCATCGTTGAGTTGTGCAATGTCGGACCGGATGGTTCGCGAGCTCACGCCCAGCACTTGGGCAAGGTGCGAGGTGGTTACGTACGAATCTTCACGTATGAGGCCGAGTAATTCCAAATAGCGCCTCACGGCTCAGTTCACCTCCTGTATTGGTCTAGTCCATGATGCGGGCGGCCTACGTCTCGACCCGTCTTTCGCTACTTCCCGTCGGTGTCCAGCTTGGGCTTGATGAGGAAGAGGATTCCGACTATGGCCAGAGCGCCGATGAGCATGTCGACCACATACCAGAGCTGTCCCTCGTAAACGCCGGGGATGGCCACGATGCCGCCAAAGGCCACGACGGATGAAATGCCGTGCACCATGCCGATGCCGCCGGCGATGGCCGTTCCGATCGCGCAAGCAATCCAGGTGCGCTTAAAGTCTTTGCCGGCAAAGGGTATGGCGCCCTCGGTTATACCGGAGGAGGAAAGGAACAGGGCGGAGATGCCCAGGTTGCGATCCGCCTTGTCATAGCGGTCGCGAAGGATAAACGAGGCGAGTGCCATGCCTAGGGGCGGGATGGCGCAGCACATGCGGAAGACGCCGTTGGGGCCATAGAATCCCTCGGCCATGAGAGCGATGGTGAAGGCAGTGGCAGCCTTGGAGCAGGGGCCGCCGAAGTCTGCTGCGGCAAGCACGCCGATGGCAATGCCCAGAGGTACAGCGCTCACCCCGTTCAGCTTGTACATGACGTCTACGATGACTTGTACGAATGCGTTCAGTGGGTAGGTGAGGCAGTAGGTGTAAACGACGCCACATATAAAGGTCGTGACCAGTGGGACGAGGAAGGTGGGCATCATGGGCTTGAGCACATCTGGGACCTTCCAGCTCTTCGTCCATTTTACGAAGTAGCCCACCATGAAACCTAAGATGAGGGCGCCGAGGAAGCCAGTGGAAATTTGGCGGGAACCGATGGGGTTGTTTGCCACGTATCCTAGGATGAAACCGGGCGCGAGTGCGGGCTTGCTGCCCACGCCGTATGCTATGTAGGCGCAGAGGACCGGTACCATCATGGAGAAGCCGGCTTGGCCCAGGTCGTAAACGTTTTGCCAGAACTGGTTGGAGGGGACAATGGCGCCGTCTTCGATGCGACCGGTGATGAGTGTTAGCGAGAACAGCATGCCGCCCGCGATAATTACGGGTAGAAAGTACGAGATGCCCGTGTTGAAGTATTTGAAGAGCTGAGCGCCCAGGCTTGCCTTCTTTTTGGTCTGTCCCAAGCTCATTTGACGATCTCCTTCTCTACGTCCTTGAGAATCTCAAAGACCTCTTCCTTTGAATCGGTGCCGAGCAGCCTGTCGCGGAAAGCTTCGCGTACGAGTCCCTTGCTAAGCTCCGCAAGTATCCTCAGGTGCAAGTTCCCCGCCGCCGCCTCCGGGACGCCGATCATGAAGACGTGGGTGGCGACCTCGCCATCCTCGCCCCAGGTGACGCCCTTCCCGAGACGCTGGTAGATGACGAACGGACTCTTTACGATGTCGGTCTTGCCGTGGGGTATGGCTACGCCGTGGTCGATGTAGGTGCAGAATGCCGCCTCGCGCTCCTTGACCGCGTTGGCAAACCCCTCGACGCTATCGACCTTGTTGGCGACGAGCTCGGCCATCCCCTCAATGACGGCGTCTTTCGACGCGTACTCGGTGTCGCTGAAGACGATGAGTTCCTTTTCGAACACTATACCAAACCTCCTTGTCTGGTCTTCGGCTGCGCCTGATGTGCTGGCTCCGGGCGCCGCTTAAATTGTTCGCGGTGACCGTGGTTGCGTCGATGCTACGTGGTCAAGCGGGAGATGAACAGCTCGAGTGTTTCCACATTGAATGTGGAAGTCGTAAGCCTGGTGTGGCGATACAGGTTCTCGGTGCTGGCCTATTGGTTCGATCCGACGGTTCTGGTGGCTGTCAGAATTTGCTGGTGTTAGCGTTATATCCGCTGATAGGCGATACAGCTTTTCGTGCTCGAAGAGTCGCGTGGCTGCCGGTATCGCGGCGCCCGGGGCGGTTGCCGGTATCGCCGTGCCGGGAGACGGTTGCCGGTATCGCCGTGCCGGGAGACGGTTGCCATCTGCTACGTCGCTTCACCGTCTGCAACGCCACTTCGGGGTTAACAACGCCGGTTAACGGTCTACTGAAGGGCTCCGAGGTATACAGCAGACCGTTAAGTAGCGTTGTTAACGTCGGACCCGCGTAGCAGACGCCCCAGTCCACTCGCACACCCGACCCAGACTCCCGACCGGCCCGTGGACACCACACCCCTAGGCAGGCAGAGCCCGTTAGTTGGCGTGGTACTCCCGAACCGGCGTGGTGGGATGACGCCTGATCATCGCGCGCGCACCGCCTCCAGCCAATTCACCTCGCCATGCACTGTCGCCGTGATTGCGTCAAGCTCGGCCGCGTCCACGTCCCCGGCGGACTGGGGCGTTGGCGTGAGCAGAAGCGTATGGGCAACGGCTGACTCACAAGCGGGCCAAGAGGCTACGGAGCCGGTTCCCTGGCGGCCGCACGGTTCGCCGTCGGCGGCGAAGTTCGCCCAGGTCGAGCCGATCGTGCGGGATAGAGCCCGGGCCTCGTCACCTCCACCATTGAGGCCCCGAGCCGCCTCCACATTGCCGAATGCGAGTGCGACGTCTAGCTCGTGCGTAGACATATAAACGCCGTCGTCCACCGGGGTCCGCCAAGTTATGCGGTAGCGCCATGTGGGCGCACCGCCGTGTGCCTGTGCCCAGGCGACCCGTCGCTGGACCGCGGTGCGCGTGTGGACGCAGAAGGCCAGGTCGGAGGAGGCCCTCAGCGCCAGTTCGTAGGGGGACGCGCTCGGATGGGAGTCTTGCAGGGCGGCAAGGAATTTGTCCGCCACCTGCGTGCCCAATTCACCTGTCAATGCCCGATGCAGTCCGTCGAGCCCCTGGGTCGCGAGCTCGTCGTGACTTCCTGCGAGGAACAACGCCGCCTCGGTGTCGAGATCACCGATGATTGCAGGCACATGGGCGGACAATGCCAACGCGCTAGGCGCGAATGGTGCGCAGGGCAGTGTGCTTCCGTCGATGACAGGGGAGAAAGTGGTCATGGAGGTGCCCGCGGCGGCGAGCGACGCACGCATGAAGTCTTGGATCGGGAGCTTAGCCAGCTCGGTGACAGCGGCGTCCCCGGGAAGTCCGGCGCAGACACGCAGATGGCGCCCGGTCCGCAGGGCATCGTCGAGCGGACGCGCCAGCGTGGTGGCACCAGAACACAATACGGCGCGGTGAAACAGCCCGGCCGCGGACGGCATAGCCATAAGAATGGAGATCTTCATGGCCCCGCCGCTCTGACCGGCCACGGTAATCCGTGAGGGATCGCCGCCGAAGGCGGCGATGTTGTCTCGTACCCAGGCCAGCATCGCCACAATGTCGAGCATGCCGACGTTGCCGGATTCGGCATAGGGGGAGTTCGGCTCCGTCGTTGGATCAACTACCTGCGTGTAGCCGAGCGCGCCGAGTCGATGATTGAAGGTGACGACCACCAGGTTGTGCTCACGGGCAAGATGAGTGCCGTCGATGGAGGGCGAGGAGCCCGAGTTCGAGGAGTATGCGCCCGAATGTACCCAAACCAGTACTGGCCTGCCGGGGTGGTCGGGTTGGTCCGTGCGGGCGCCGTCAGTTCCGTCGCCAGAAACTGAAGCTTCCTGAGACAAGCGTGCAGGTGTCCACACGTTCAGGAATAGGCAGTCCTCGTCCTCCGGCAGATTGTCGGTGAGTCCGATCTTCTGCAGGAAGGGATTCAGGGCGCGATCGACACCGGTGTCCGGGTGATCCTGTGGGCAGGTGGGACCGAACTCGAAGGCATTGGCAACATCTGTCCAAGGCTGTGGCGGCCGGGGTGGTTGGAAGCGGTAGGTTCCGGTGTCGGCGCCGTAGCGGATGCCCTTGAACGCGGCGACGCCGTCCACCACCCGTCCACGGACCGGACCATGGACGGTGGAGATGACTATGGAGTTGTACACGCTGCCTCTTCCTTTCAGTTCTCCAGCCACTCGGCCAGGACGGCCAGGGAGTCGAACATGTCGTCGAAAAGGAGTCGGTTGTCGATGCGCTGGTAGCGGCGCATCGGCCGGACGTCTTGCGGGTAGCGGTAGGTGCCGTCCTGCGCAATGCGGGGCGTGGGGATGACGTCGTAGTAGGAGGAGGCGGCGTCGGGCTCGAAGGTGGTCTGCAGCGAGGACAGCAGCACCAGCGGCTGGTCTCCGAGCACGTAGGTGGCGCCGGGGTGCGTCATGCCCGAAACCATCTCGCGCACCTGGTTCAACTCACCGAGCAGGTAGGCGCCAACCGTTCCCGCGCGAGCGCAGCCGCGGCGGATGGTCGGCATGGAGACGGTGGCGGAGCGGTAGACGTCGCGCGGAATCTGCCAGATGCGCGCCTCGGTCTCATTGAAGACGTAGCGGGCGCTCGCGGGATCGAGTGCCAGGTTGTATTCCATGTCCGTGCCGCCCTCGGGCACGTACGCCAGTCCGGCGTGTTCCCCGCCGCCGATCCAGACGAGCGTTAGGCGCTCGGCAATGGCCGGCTCCGCCTTGAAGGCCCGGGCGACGTCGCCCAGCGAGCCGCCGGCCACGAGGAACAGCGGGCGGTCGTCGTCGCGCAGCGCCTCATCAATGATGAAGCGGGAGGCGGCGGTCTGGTCGGCGTAGGCGTCGAAGCCGCGGTCGTCGCCGTCGTACAGGTCGACGCCGGTCACCCCCATGGTCGCCAGCAGCGTCTCGACGCGCTCGTGGCCTGCGCGCACGGAGGAGTCGGTGCGATTCCACGGGTCGTCCTCGCGCAGTCGGGAGATGACGACGCCGCGTACCTCGGTGCCCTCGACCAGCAGGTGGTGGGCCAGCGCGAAGAGGTCGTCGGGATCGCCGGCGAAGTCGTTATCGATGATGACGCGGGTGCGGGGAGCCACGCCGGGGAGCCGGTCGGACTCGGAAAGCCAGGGGAATGAGCCATAGGCCCAGGTCTTGGGGTGGTGTTCATGTCTTGCTCCTTTGCAAGCGATTCTGGGTCAAGCGGCAGTGAGTTACCGGTTGGGATGGTGGCGGCACCGGACCGGCTGGGACCGATGCCGCCACCAAGTGCTTCAGACGCTACTTCACCTTCCGGACCGGGATGATGGCTGCGGCGCTAATAGCGACGGCGATTACAGCGGTAATGAAGATCGCCGAGTAGCCGCCGGTGTGGGCGACCAGCTTGCCGGCGACGAAGGGCGCCAGCATCTGGCCGATGTTGGAGGCCACGTTGGCCACGCCCAGGTCACGGCCGGCGGCGTTCGGGTCGGGCAGGACGTCGATGAACAGGGCCACGTCCACCGCCATGTACATGCCGTAGGCGGCCGCCAGCAGGATGTAGAAGAAGAAGTACATCGGGAGCGTCGGAACCAGCAGTGGCACCAGCATGTCCAGGGCAATCACCAAGGAGGCGCCGATGACGAAGGGCTTGCGCCGCTTGACCTTGTCCGAGAGCTTGCCGGCGAAGGCCAGCATGAGCAACTGCACCGGCAGAGCCGCCGCCGACAGGGTGGCAACGATCGTGTTCGCCTCGGCCGCGGTGTGAGCGGGCCGCAGGTGGGACTGAATGATGTACAGGTTGTAGTTGCTGACGGCCGTGTAGCCGAAGAACATCATGAAGCGGGCGATCCAAACCCAGCGGAAGTCATGGTCGAACAGTGGGACGAAGAAGCCCTTGAAGAAGGCGATCCAGTCGAATTCGCGCAGCTCCAGGTCCTTGGAGGAGCGGTCCTTGGCAAAGGTGACGAAGATCAGGGCGCCGACGACGACGGCGATGGCGAACACGAAGTAGGCATCCAGCCCCATGGAGTTCATCAGAATGCCGGCCACCACGGAGCCGCCGGTGAAGCCGGCCATCATCCCGATGCCGGACAGGCCGGAGACCGTGCCGGTCTTCTCGGCGGGAACCCGGTCCGCCACCGTCGTCGACAGCGGCCCCTGCATGAAGTTCAGCGACACCTGCGCGGTGGTCCAGAAGATGGTGAGCATGAGAATCGTGGTGGAGTAGCGCAGGCCGATCATGAAGGCGGCCCCGGCGACGGCGCCGGCCACGATCCAGAAGGCGCGCCGGCCCCAGCGGGAGCGCCAGCGGTCGGAGAGGACACCGACGATCGGCTGGGCGAACAGCGTGAAGAACGAGCCGACGATCATCATGTTGGAGATCGAGGAGGCCCGAGCGGCCTCGTACTGCTTCAGCAGGTCCAGCAGGTGCGCCTGCTCGGACGTCGCGGTGACCGTGCCGGCGTTGACGTCATTGGCCAGGTTGGTGAGCTCGGTGAGCTGGTCCAGGGTGGTGACGGTGGTGCCGGAGAAGTAGTGCTGGAACTCGATCGTCTGCACGGTGTTGGGCAGCAGGAGCGCCGCCAGCGCCGAGTAGCAGGCGTACAGGAAGACACCCGCGATGACGAAGGAGATCAGGTACTGGTAGTACGGGCGTCCGCCCAGATACTTGGCGGAGGTGCCCGGACGGGTGGGCTCCTCCAGACGGGGATCGGCGGCATTGGACATGTGGCTCCTTTGCATCGATGTCCGGGCGCTGAACGCACGCGAATCCTCCGCGAGGTTCCGACCGGTTGGTTCATTTAACGCTGAATGGATTCATCCTGTCAAGGCGCTGTCAAGGCGTCCGGTCTCAGGAGTCGTCGTCTACGACGTAGCGCCTCGGGTTGCGCAGTTCCGCCGCCTCCCGGATGCGCTGCAATCTGCGCATCCGTGCCGCCCTGCCGCCGGTTCGGCGCTCGGAGCCGCGCGAACCCAGCGATTCGACCTCGGGGCTGAGGAAGCTGACGTAAATGGCGGCCATCTCCTCCGGGGCCTGCCGGTAACCGTGGCGGATCCAGGCGTCAATGAGCCCGAACAGGGCATAGGCCTTGAAGCGGTGCAGGAAGCCGGCTCGATCGCTGGCGTCCGTGGCCCCGGCATCGGAGGCAGGGGTCGTCGCCGGGTCCGGAGCCCGGCCCTCCAGCGACTCCACAATGACTCCCAGCAGGATGCTCCCAAGCTCCGCCCCATAGACGGCGTCGTTGAGCGTACGCACCTGCAGACAGAAGTGGAACCGGGCTATGGCATTCGCGCGGTCGTCGGACTCGTCGTACCAGTGCCGGGCGGCGAAGTCCCTCCAAGCGGTTCGATACTTATAGGCGAGCACCTCCTCCTTGGAGGAGAAGTGCCGGAAATAGGTCACTCTCCCCAGGCCGGCACGCGAGGCGATCTCACTGGCGCTTATCTTTCGCAGGGGCTTTTCGTGCATGAGCTCGAGCAGGGCATCACCCATGGCGTCCTTGAGCGGCGCCGCGGAGTCCTCGAGTCGTGCCATGTTGACCTCCAGGGATTGGTCGAATCGGCAACGTGCGGGGCCCGCCTTCCGAGGGCTAAGTCGGCTGGCGGGTACCCCCATTTCGCAATATAGCGATACCGCCGGGGCGGACACGCCCACACGCCGTAGCCCACTTGGGGTGAAGTATGCCGCCCGCGTCGCGGCGGTAGCCCTGCTAAAGGGGTGGAATTCGTGTCGGTGCCGCGCGATACCGTGTATTCATGTTCGGGAGCAGGGGGAGCGAGGGTGGACCCGCCGGGACCGGTACGGCGGGCCGAGTTGCGCTTCCTGCCGCCAAGAACGGGATGCCGACGACGGCGACGGAGCCGACGACGGCGCGGGCCGCTTTGGCTGGTGACACCCCGGATCCTGGCGCCCTGGTTGATCGCCTGGCTGGGATGTCGGCGGGAGCCGGCTTGGCGGGCCTGGTTGAGGACTTATTGGCCGGGCTTCTAGTACCTGCGCGTTCCGAGGGTGAGGCAGACGGCTGTGGCGCCACCGTTGCCGACGCCGGCGGTGTTGTTGACTCCGCCGAAGTTGCAGAGGTCCTGGGCGTTCCTGAGATGGACGAGGTGCTGGGCGCGATCACCAGTCCGGCTGACCGTGACCTGGCGCAGACGGCTGCGCGGCTGGGCGTGGATTGGGGCGAGGGAACCGGTATCGACGCCCTGGCCTCCCTGGGAGGGCAGGTGCTCAGTGAGCTGGTGGCGGCTTGTCATCGGCTGGAGGCTTGGGTGTCATGGGCGGAGGCAGTCGCGGCAGCCTGCCTGGCAAGAACCGCGGAGATGAACCGTGGGGCGGCCCCGTGGGGGCCCGGTGGAGAGCCCGCGAAGCTGGTTACCGAAGAGGAATCGCGGTTCACCACCAGCAACGAGATCGCCTGCCGCCTGGGAGTGCCGCGCGCGACCGCCTCGCGGATACTTGACCGCGGGCGGGCTCTGTTGCAGCCCGAGTTCGCGCTCACGGAGGTGTTGTACCGTGCGGGCCTGGTGGATCAGTCCAAGACTGCGCTGATTGTTGCGCGGCTCGAGGGGACGGGTTCCGCGACTACCGCTGCGGTCCAGGAACGGGTGCTCGCCCGCGCTCCACGTAGAACGGCCGCGCAGCTCGGGCGGGATGTCGACCGCGCTCTGGCCGCCCTGGATCCCCAGGGAGCGAGCAGCCGCCGCACAAGGAATGTTGCCGATCGTCACGTGCGCCATCCCCGTCAGGCCTGAGTCCTGACAGTTTAGTGCCCTGCGGCGTTCAGGTTGTTGAGGATTTGCTGTGCGGTCTGGGTGGTCTGGGGTTGGGCGGTTATTTGGTGTCCGTTGATGGTGATTGTGACTTCCTGAAGTGGCTTCAGTTCGCGGACGAGTTGTTTGATGCTGATGCCGGTGGCGGCTTGTAGGTGGCGGGCGACGGCCAGGGATGCCATCACCACGGTGAGATGGGCCTGGATGGCGTCGTGGGTGTGGTGGAAGACGGGCCTGGCCCGCAGGTCGTGCTTGGACATGCGCAAGTGACTGCTCCACGTGCCACAGCTCGTGGTAGGAGGCGATCACTTCACTGGCGGGCATCACGGTGGCGGGGATGTTGCTGACGTAGCCTTTCAGTCCCGCGAGCCGCTTAGCGCGAGCCAGAGCCTTCTCGTCGAGCACCTGGTCGCCCTTGCGGGTGGTGACGAAGCGGGTGCCCTTGGGGCGCCTGTGGCCGGCGACCACCGCCCGCGCCCGGTTCTCCTGCGCGGTCAGGGTCTTGTTGTCCCGAGCGAACCGGCGCGCGCTATAGGCCCAGATCGCCCGCCACGAGCCCGGGAACTCCACTGGGCTCCAGACGGGCTCATCACGCGTCTTGTCGTCCCTCTCGGTCGAGCGCGTGCCTCGACGTGGGGTGATCGTATCGATCACCTGCCCGTCGGCCAGGGCGTCCCCGTGCCAGCGGAAATGGGCGGCCAGGTCCGCCGGCGCCTTGGTCATACGGGACCCGACGATGAACCCCAAGCCGGCCTGGTCGAGCGCTTCGAGGTTGGCCGCGGAGAGCATGCCGGCATCGGCCACCACCACCAGGTGCTCAATGTTGGAAGCCTTCCGGAACTCCTCGACCATGGGGATCAACGTGCTGGTCTCGGCCTTGTTGCCCTCCCAGCAGCCGATCTGTAGGGGGAAGCCGGCCCTATCCACCAGCAGCCCCACGATGACCTGCGGGTCGACCCGCCTCTCCTTGGAGTACCCCACCCGCCGCAGGGAGTCCTCCTTCTCGACCTCGAAGTACAAGGTGGTCACGTCGTATAGGCACAGGGACAGGTCCCCGCCGGCACTCACGTGCCGCAGGCAGGCGGCCTGAATACGGGAGCGGTAGTCGCCAGTAATGCAGCGGGCCAGGGACCGGAACAAGGAGCGTGGGGTTAGGGCATCAATTCCGAGTTCTCCCAGCACGGCGGGGACCTGCTCCTTACTGGTGGGCTCGACCAGACGGGCCAGCACCATCTGCATAAACCCCTCATCCCCACCCACCGCTTCATCCAGCCCCAGGGCCTCATACGCACCACACAGCACGTCCCACAGCAGGGCAGAGCGCTGCCCGACGACTACCGCCGGGGCGGCCTGGCGGGCAGCCTGAGGTGTCAGGCCGGCCAGGTCCAGCACCCCCTGGCCTCCCCGGATCTTCTCCCGCCCAGCCTGAATCAGGGCCGCCAGCTCCGCCTCATCGTGGGCCGAGCCCAGGTGCTCCACAACCCGGCGCACACCGTGCTCCTTAGCCACGATCTGCACAGCCGTAGCCCCCGACGCGGTACGCACCTTACGAACATACGGGCTCACACACCATCACTCTACCGCCACCGGATTAGTGCCCCACAACCACCAACCCAACCACACCACACCAACGAAAAACCCCAATCACCCCAGCGACCTGTCAGGAGTCAGGGCTCGGGCGGGATGTCGACCGCGCTCTGGCCGCCCTGGATCCCCAGGGAGCGAGCAGCCGCCGCACAAGGAATGTTGCCGATCGTCACGTGAGCCATCCCCGTCAGGCGGGTGAGGGCACCCATGAGATGCTGCTGCTGCCCAGCCTGGATGCCTTCCTAGTCGACGCGACCCTGGACGCCATCGCCGCCAGCGCCCGCGCCGCCGGCGATGGGCGCAGCCTGGGCCAGCTGCGGGCCGACGCTCTCACCGGTATGGCCCTGCGCACCCTTCAAGGCAGCCAACACGTCGCCTGCCGAAGCACGCGCACGAGCGATGCGTCGGATTTTGTCGACGCCGGTTGCCGTTCCGGCGGTCCAGTCGGAGAGGCCGCCGCCGAGATACCCATCGCCGCGATACCCGCCGAGATACCCGTCGCCGTGATCCCCACAGCGGAGAACTCCAGCGCCGGCGACGCGACCGGCGTAGCACATGGCACCTTCGGAGCCGGCCGCGGTGGCTGCTTGTTGCCGGATGGGGTTCCGCTGGAGGGGCTGCTCGGCGCTCTAAGCGGTTTGGTGGAGCCCTCTCGTCCCTGGTGGACGCCGTCCGGCATCGACCCGGTCTTCCCGCCACCCGGAATTGGAATCAATGTTGATGTCACGGTCCCGCTGACCCTGCTGGTACCCGATGACGACCACACCGGCGGCGCGCCGCCGGGTGGCGAAGACGGCTCACGCGGCGCGAGTGGGATGAGTCTGCCTACCGGCAGTGGGGGAAGTGCGCCCACTGCCGTCGATGGGATCGAGACGCCCGTAGTTGTCGACGGGAGCAGTGCGCCTGCAGCCCATGGGAGGAGTCAGAGCACCACCAACGGCGCAGGTCTGTACGCGGGCGGTGGGGATGCGCTGCCGCTGGGGACGGCACCGACGGCCGAGGTCGTAATCGGCCGCAATCGGGCGCCCATCCCCGCCGCCACTGCGCGTGCCCTGGCTCTGGGCGGTGTCTGGCGTCGGCTGGTCACCGATCCCCTTTCAGGCGCCGTAGTGGACGTGGGGCGGTCGCACTACCGGCCTCCGGCCGCCTTGCGTGACCTGGTGCAGGCCCGTGATCAGGCGTGCACCTTCCCCGGGTGCACGGTGCCGGCCGCGCGTTGCGACATCGACCATGTCATTTCCTGGGCGGAGGGCGGGACCACCAGCCTGAACAACCTCACCTGCCTGTGTCAGGCCCACCATCGCCTCAAGCACACTCCCGGATGGACCCTCACCCGGCAGGATGATGACGCCCTCCTGTGGACTACGCCCTCCGGGGCCCGCTACCGCAGAGCCCCGGAGGGGACCGTAACCCTCCTGCCGCGTCGCGTGGGCCCCCGCCAACTCCAGGTTTCTGCTCGAATCATCCCCGAGCGAGAGGCGCGGGCCGTCGACGGCGCGGTCGTGGAGCGGCTTCGCCGCGGTTTGGAGATGGCATCCCGCCGGGGCGGGCCCGGTCATCCGCCGCAGGTAACCAGTCGAGGACCCCGTCCCGCCCAGCCCGTCGGCGCCTTTGAAGCCCACCCCTACCCGGCGGCTCTGCATGACCTGGGTCTGGCCCCTTTGCTCGACAAGATCCCGCCCTTCTAGGGCGGGTCCTAGAGGCGGGGCTCAGAGGCGGGCCCTAGGTCGTGTTGTGTGAGTCGTTTGTGCCGGTGGGGCGGTGCTGGCGATGTGGGTGGTGGTCTGGTAGCGGATGGCGAGTTCGCCGTGTCTGCTGGCTACGGGGCCCCAGCTTGAGTGGGCTGTGTGCGCCCGTCGAAGGGGGCGAGTGGGTCTTGCACCGCCCCGGTTGGACCGCCCACGCCCCGTTGGACCGCCCACGCCCCGTTGGACCGCCCACGCCCCGTTGGACCGCCCACGCCCCGTTGGACCGCTGTAACCGGCGGCTACGGCGGTCCAACCGGGGAACAGGGGTCCATCCGGGGAACAGGGGTCCATCCGGGGAACAGGGGTCCAACGGGGGACAGCGGTCCAACGGGGGGGACAGCGGTCCAACTGACCGGCTCAACAGCCACACACCGCCACCCAACCGCGCACCGCCACCCAAGCACTTACACAACAGGACCTAGATGCGGGCACGGAGCGGGCCGGCGACCGAGTCTCGTGCACAGACCGCGTGCGGCGGCGCGTTCCATGAGCGGCCGCAGCAGCCGAGTGGTCGCGGGAGCCGAGTGGTCGCAGCAGCCGAGTGGTGGCGGGAGCCGAGTGGTCGCAGCAGGCGAGTGGTGGCGGGAGCCGAGTGGTCGCAGCAGGCGAGTGGTGGCGGGAGCCGAGTGGTCGCAGCAGGCGAGTGGTGGCGGGAGCCGAGTGGTCGCAGCAGGCGAGTGGTCGCAGCAGCCGAGTGGTGGCGGGAGCCGAGTGGTCGCAGCAGCCGAGTGGTGGCGGGAGCCGAGTGGTCGCGGGAGCCGAGTGGTCGCGGGAGCCGAGTCGCAGCAGCCGAGCGGTGGCGAGAGTCTTGCGCCGTCGCGGCTCCGCACTCAGTTCGTCGTCGGCTCTAGTCCCAATGACACCGTCACGTAGGCGGCACGTGGGATAACCAGTTCCAGCACGCCGTCCGCCAGCGACCAGTCCGAGAACGCAGCCGGTGATACGGCGTCGGGGGCCTCTGGCGTGTTGCAGGCGTCGAGCGCGGCCGCGGTCAGCACGCGCGCACCGTCCACCGCCGCCGCGGCACCGCGCAAGTCCAGACGGATCGTGTGGGGCGCCGCGGGGTCGAGGTTGGTTGCGGAGATGAGCGCCGTGTCGCCCTTACGGGAGGCGGAGACGGAGACCAGCGGGAAGGGACGGGCGCCGTCGTCGGCATGGGCGGGAAGATCATCCACCCAACGCATGTCGAGCCGAGTGGCGTCGTGGTGGCCCAGGTTCATCGCCAGCACGTGGTAGGTGGGAGTGAGCACCATGGCGCCGCTGGTCGGGTCGGTGAGGATCGGGGCCTGGAGCACGTTGACCGTCTGGGCCAGGTTGGCCATGATGACGCGCTCGGCGTGGCGGTGGAAGATGTCGAAGTGCAGCGAGGCGATGAGCGCGTCCCGCAGGGTGTTGTCCTGCTGCAGGAAGTGGGGGTTGGTGCCCGGCTTTGCATCCCACCAGGCGCCCCACTCGTCGACGACGAGCCCCACCTTGCGGTGGGGGTCGTAGCGGTCCATCACCGTGGAGTGCCGGGTGATCAGTTCCTCCATCCACCAGGCGTTGGCGAAGGTGGCGTACCAGTCCTCGGTGCTGAAACCGCGGGCCTGACCCTTGGCCTCGAAGGAGTCGCGGAAGGTGTAGGAGTGCAGGCTGATTGCCTGGTAGGGGCCGGGCTCGGAGCGCGGGCAGGTGTCGCAGACGAGGTCGCGCATCAGTGCGTCGGTCCACGCGTAGTCGTCGACGTTCGCCCCGCCGGCGATGCGCACCATCTCGTTCTCGCCGTGGCTGCGCACGAAGGTGGCATAGCGGCGGGCCTGGGCGGCGTAGACCGGCGCGCTCATGTTCCCGCCGCAGCCCCAGGGCTCGTTGCCGATGCCGAAGAACGGCACCCGCCACGGCTTCTCGCGGCCATTGGCCCGGCGTAGGCGCGCCATGGGGGAGTCCCCCTCGCGGGTCAGGTAGTCGACCCATTCGCTCATCTCCTGCACCGTGCCCGAGCCGACGTTGCCCGTGATGTAGGCGTCGGCCCCAAGCAACTCGCACAGTTCCATGAACTCGTGCGTGCCGAAGGAGTTGTCCTCCACAACGTCGCCCCAGTTGGTGTTGACCATGGTGGGGCGTTGATCCTTGGGGCCGATCCCGTCGCGCCAGTGGTATTCGTCGGCGAAGCAGCCGCCGGGCCAGCGCAGGTTGGGGATGGCGATCGCCCTCAGCGCTTCAATGACGTCGGTGCGCAGACCGTGGACGTTGGGGATGGGGGAGTTCTCGCCCACGTAAAAGCCGCCGTAGATGCAGCGGCCCAGGTGCTCCGCGAAGTGCCCATAGATGTGACGGGAGATGGTGGGGCCGGGTACATCGAGGTCGACGACGGCGCGGGGGACAGGAGAGCTGGACATCATGGAACTTCCTTGGTCTGTGTGTCTGAGCATGCGGGAGTAAGGAGTGACGGGGCGGGTAAACCGGTCCCATGGATGTAACGTTACATGTCAGGGTGTGGTCGTTCAACCGCGGCTTGGATGGGCTCAGCGCGAGGATTCCCTCTCGATGAGCGTGTAGGCGGGGGTGAACCGGCGTCCGGGCAGTTCCGACGCGGGTGCCTCAATGCGCGTCAGGAGCATGTCGACCGCTGTGCGTGCCAGCTGGGTTATCCCAATGTCCACGGTTGACAGTGAGGGAACGGATATGGCTCCCTCGCGGATGCCGTCGAAGCCGATGATGCGCACATCCTCGGGGCAGCGAAGGTCTCGGTCGGACAGAGCGCGTATGGCTCCCAGTGCGACGGAGTCCGTCATGGCGAAGATGCCGTCGACGGGTGTGCCCACGGCCAAGGCGGAAAGCATGGCGGCGTACGCGGGCTCGCAGTCCCATGCGCAGGGGATGGGGGTCAGATCGACCTGTGGGTTGTCCTCGGCTGCACTCAAGGCGCCGGCCCAGCGCAGGTCCTGGCCATCGGCGCCGGCGCGGCCATGAGGGGCGCTGTGTGTGCCCAAGACGGCGATGCGGCGGCAGCCCTTGGTGATGAGGTGCTCGACCGCGGCCCTCCCGCCCGCCTGATTGGGGCTGGAAATAAGGTCCAGTTGAGTGTTCTGGATGCGCTCGTCGTACAGGACGACGGCGTGGCTGCTCGCGGCGTCCTCGATTTCGCGGGCGCTTGCGCCGACCGCGGAGACGATTGTGCCGTCTACCAGGGAGGCTGTAGCTCCGCGCAGGATCTCGAGCTCCCGCTCGGGGTCGGAAAGCGTCTGCTGGACCATCACCCTGACGCCGTGTTCCTCCGCCGCTGACGTGGCGGCCGCGGCAAAGGCGGCGTTGAAGGGCATGTCGAGGCGGGGAACGCAGAGGGCGATGATGCCGCTGCGACCGGACCGCAGGCTCTTGGCGGCCATGTTGGCCCGGTAGTCGAGCTTGGTCGCGGCGGCGAGCACACGCTCGCGGATTGATGCGGAGACGTTGGGCTTACCACGCAGCACGTTGGAGGCGCTCATAACCGACACGCCTGCCTCCTTGGCGACGTCCGCCAGAGTTGTCATTGGCTCCTCCTCGCTATGTGCCGCAGCCTACCGGGTTGCGGCGGTCGCTCTGTTGACAACTGCGGAAACTGCGCTATGGTACCGATGTAACGTTAAATCGAGCGGGCGTCGCTCGTCACGTGCAAAGGAGCACCGACCATGATCTCCAACATCGCCAGCACCGCCGTCTCTCGTCGTCAGGCCCTCGCCGGCCTCGGGGTGGCCTCGATTGCGGCAACCCTCGCCGCATGCGGCGGGGGCGGGAACTCAGGCAAGACCACGATCACCTACCTGTCATGGGAGACCGAGGAGGTGGCACGGCCACTTATCGATGCCTTTGAGGACGCCAACCCAGACATCGCGATCGACTTCTCCTACTCCGCTCCCACCGCCGGCTACTTTCAGACGCTCCAGACCCGTATCGCCGGCAACCAGCAGCCCACGGTTCATCGCATCAACCCGGAGACCAAGGAGAAACTCATCGGTGAGGGCCTGGTTGCGGACCTGACCGACGAGCCGTTCATGGGTGCGATTGCGGACGCGAACCTGCGCGCGTATGAGGACGACGGCAAAATCTACGGCGCCTCGTTCGGCGCATGGGCGGCCGGCGTCGTCTACAACCGGGACCTGTTGGCCCAGGCGGGCGCGGATGACGTCCCGCAGGCCTGGGATGAGTTCCTTGACCTGTGCAAGCAGCTCAAGGGTGCGGGCGTAACCCCCTACCGCGAAAGTGTCCAGGACATTCCCTCGATGTTCCAAGCATTCCTGGGGGCCGGCTACGACCTCGCGGGCGACGAGCGGGGGGAGAAGAAGATCTTCACCGGCGAGTCCACCTTCGCCGAGGAGTGGCCGGAGCCGATGAAGCAATGGTATCGCCTCTACGACGAGGGCATCGTCGGAGCTGAGTCCGTCTCGCTGACCGGAACGCAGCTCAAGGAGGACTTCATCGCCGGCAACCTCGCCATGTTCATTACCGGCCCCTGGGACTTGGCGGACATCGCCGCGTCCGGCCTCAACTGGGGTATCTCGCCGATGCCGGCTGCACCTGGCGGCGAGCCCTTTGCAACTGGTGCCCCGGATCCGGGCTTTGCGATCTCGGCCTCCGCACAGGGGGAGGAACTCGAAGCGGCCAAGAAGTTCATCACCTTCCTGGCGTCGCAAGAAGGCCTCAGGCTCGCCAACGAGCACATCGGCACCCTGGTGAACACCTCGGACTTCACGGTTGAGGTGGCCCCGGAGTATCAGGGTCTCTACGACGATTACCTCAAGACTTCGAAGATCTACCTGCCCATGAACTACTGGGACCACGCCTCGGACGCTCTCCAACTCGAAGGCATCGCGCTGTGCCAGCAGTTGGTGCAGGGGCAGATCACCGTGGAACAAGTCGCCGCCGGGATGGACACCAAGCTGGCCTCCTTGTGAGCCGCTTTCGCAGAATCACTTAGGAGAATCTGATGTCCCGTCCGGATCGTGTCAATTCCAGGGGTAGGGCCCGACGCCCGCGTGGGCGCCAGGCCTCGGAGAGCTTGGCCAGCTCCGCATTTCTTCTGCCCGTCATCGCCGTCTTCGTCCTTTTATTCGCCGTCCCATTGGCGCAGACCTTCTACTTCAGCCTCACGAACTTCTCCGGCTACTCCACCGATGTGGAATTCGTGGGCCTGAAGAACTACGCGACGGTGTTCTCCGACCCCTCGCTGCTTCAGGGGCTGGTGTTCACCATCATGTTCGCCCTGGCCACCACGGTGCTCATCACCGTGCTCGCGATTCCGCTGGCGGTGGTGCTCAACAAGCGCTTCCTCGGGCGCAACTTGGTGCGTTCCCTGTTCTTCTTCCTGTCCGTACCCTCCATGGCCATTCTCGGACTGGTCTGGCAGTACATCCTCTCGCCCCTGGATACCGGCGTGGTCAACAGCATCCTGCACTCGTTGTTCGGTGCGGACGCGGTGGCATGGCTCGCTCAGTCGACGTCGGCACGCGTGTGCGTCATTCTGGTGGCCGTCTGGGCCGGAGTAGGCTGGCACGCCACTCTCTACCTGGCCTACCTGCAGGCGATTCCTGCCGACCTGTACGAGCAGGCCGAGCTCGACGGCGCCGGTCAGCTCCAGCAGTTCCGCCACATCACGCTGCCACAGCTGGCCCCCGGCATTGTGGTCTCCACCTTCCTGCTGATGTCCGGAGGGTTGAAGGTCTACGACCTGCCGTTCACCCTGACAAAGGGTGGCCCCGGGTTTGCCACCAACACGCTCACCCAGTCGATCATCGTCCAGGGCATTGCGCAGGGTCGCGCCGACGTCGGCTCCGCACTGGCTGTCATCTTCACCGCCGCGGTCGCGCTCATAGTGCTGGCGCAGCTCGCGGTCTCCAACCGGATCGAGAGGAACCTGTCATGAGCCCCGCCGCTCGCCGTCGCCTGTGGTACTGGATTCGGAGCGTCGTCATGATCCTCCTGGCCCTGATCGCGGCAATCCCCCTCTACTACATCGTGGTCAACACCATTAAGACCAGCCAGGACATGGCCGTCTCGCCGCTGGGACTGCCCTCCACCCCCACGCTGGAGAATTACTCCAAGGTCTTCGCGACCACGCCGGTCCTCCGGTCGTTCCTCAACACCGTTTACGTCACGGTGGTGGGTGTTGCCGGTCAGGTGTTCATCGGGTCGCTGGCCGCCTACGGCATTGTCATGCGCAGAAGTCGGTTCACTGCGGTGGTCGGACTTGTGCTCATGATCGCCTTCGTCATCCCGGCGCAGGCCACGCTCATTCCTCTGTACCGGCTGGAGGCCCAGGCCGGTTTGGTGAATACCCTTAACGGGCTGGTGGTCATGTATCTGGCCGGGGCGGTCTTCTGCTACTTCCTGATTGTCGGCTACATGCGCAAACTCCCTTGGGAGATCATCGAGGCCGCCCGACTCGATGGCGCCGGCCCCTTCACCATCTACTGGCGTATCGTGCTGCCGCTCATCCGCCCGATCCTGGCCACGGTCATCGTCTTCCAGACCATGAGCACCTGGAACGACTTCATGACCCCGAACGTGTTCATCTCTTCCACCGCCAAGCGCACGGTAGTGCTCCAGGTCTACAACGCGGTCGGGCAGTTCGCCACCGACTGGCCGTCCTTCATGACCATGACGGTCATCGCGCTCATCCCGGTGTTCATCTTCTTCATCTTCTGCCAGCGCTGGATCGTTTCCGGATTGGCTGCAGGTAGCGTCAAGGGATGAGTGAGTCGGTGCTGCCGACGACGACTACGGGTGCGCCCAGCTACAGCGGGGCGCACCCGTGCGTTCCTCCTGGAGACCGCGACGCTGTTGATGTGGGACGCGGAGTCTCCCGGCACAGGCCTCCTCCAGCTCTACCCGGCACCCGTAGCGTCCGGGTGCTGCTGGTCTCTCACCCCAATGGAAGTGTTTCGGCTACCCCGAGCGCGTCGATGATCAGCCTTATCGCGAACCGGTCGTCCTGGTGCGCTGCGGCCCCGGGATCCGACGGCGCTCAGATGGTCCCAATCAGATGTGACAGCGCGCCGTCACGCAGAAGAACCGGGATGGAGCCGAGCGGGGCGTCAAGGTTGACCCACTGCCCGCCGTCGTGGATCTGTCCGGTGTGGGCGTGGGTCCACGACGCCCCGGCTGGGAGGTAGACCTCGCGGCTCGTCGCCCCGGGCGTCAGTACAGGGGCCACGAGGACGTCCGGGCCGAACATGTACTGATCAGCCAAGTCCCGGCAGGCGTCATCGTGGGGGAATTCGTAGAACATGCCGCGCATGACCGGCTGGCCGCCGATATGCGCCTCGCGCATGAGTGAGCGCGTGTACGGCCGTAGGTGCTCGCGCACCCAGACGAAGCGAGTGAGGATTTCTTCGACCTTCTCCCCGAAGCTCCACAGCTCGTTCGCAGCGCCGCTGTGTTCACGGGGCGTACCGTCGGCGGCGGTGACCTTCTCGAAGGGCAGGCGGTCGCCGTGCATGCGCATCACGGGGAAGAACGTGGACAGCTGGAACCACCGTACGAGCAGCTCGTGGAAGGCGGGGTCGCGGGCATCGCCGCCGTGGAAGCCGCCGATGTCGGTTGTGAACCAGGGGATGCCGGCGACGCCCATGTGCAGACCCGCGATAAGCTGGCGGCGCAGGCTTGTCCAGTTGGAGGGGATGTCCCCGGACCACACGAGGGCGCCGTAGCGTTGGGAGCCCGCCCACGCGCAGCGCACGAGATTGACGATGTCCTCCTGCCCGGCCGAGACCTGCCCCTCGTAGAAGAGCCGGGAGAACGCCTGTGGGTAGATGTTTCCGACCTCGGATACCGGTCCGGCGTGGTAGCGGTAGGCGTCGAAGTCATACGTGCCGTATTCGGGCTCCGCCTCGTCGAGCCAGAAGAGCCTGATGCCCAGGTCGTGATAGCCGCGCTTGCAGATCTTCCACACGGTGTCGCGGGTGCGCGGGTTAGTGGGGTCGAGGAACAGGGATGGGCCGCCGAAGGCCATCTGGGGCTGCAGGCCGTGGTCCGCCTGGACGAGGAGGTTCTCCTTGGCGAGCAGAGGGTAGTTCTCGCTGAGCGGGGAAACTTGCGGCCAGACGGAGACCATTAGCTCGATGCCTAGCTCGCGCAGCTCCTCAACCATGGCGCGCGGGTTGGGCCACATCTCCTCATCGAAGTGGTAGTCGCCCAGCTCGGGCCAGTGGAAGAAGTCTGCGACGATGACGTCGATCGGCAGTCCTCGGCGCGTGTGCTCGCGAGCGACCTCGAGCAACTGGCTCTGGTTCCAGTAGCGCAGCTTGCATTGCCAGTAGCCCAGCCCGAACTCGGGCATCATCGGTGCGTGCCCGGTGGCGTCCGCGTAGGCGCGGGAGATTTCCGCCGGGCTGTCTCCGACGGTCACCCAATAGTCGAGTTGGTGGGTGGCGTTCGCCACCCACTCGGTCCTGTTAAGCGCGAAAGTCGCACGACCGATGGCGGGGTTGTGCCATAGGAAGCCATAGCCGGCGCTCGACAAGACGAAGGGGACGCTGGCCTGGGAGTTGCGGTGCGCGAGCTCGAAGGTCGAACCCTTGAGGTCGAGGATCTCCTGCTGGTACTGGCCCATGCCATACAAGTGCTCGTCGACGGGCGACTCGAAGGCGGCGAGGAGATGGTGGGAGCCTCCGGGCAAAGCCGTGAAGTTGCGGGCGACGAGCTTGAGCGCCCCGCCGTCGCCGAGCTCGCGCAGGAGGGTACGGCCGTTGCTGTCGCGGATCTCCAGTCGGGCCCGAAACACCTGATAGCCCGCCTGGGCGTCATAGGCGCTGTCGGCGTGCACGAGCACAGTGAGTCGGCCGTTGACCAGGCGGGCATCGGGCCCGTCGACGGTAACGGTCGTGGGCACGTCCGGCACCGGCAGGAGCGCCCAGTCGGTATCGATGAGGTCCCCGGCCGGGACGCATCGCACACGTACGGCGCTCTCGCCCCAGGACTCGACGCGCAGTGTCTGGCCGGAGCCGCGCCAGGTGATCGAGGCGGGCCCGATCTCGAAGACCGGCGTGGTGGCGGCGTGTATGGGGGGCATGACGGTCCTCGGTAGTGGGAGAGCGTGACGGATTCAGGCAACCGCGGCAACGGCGCAGCCGTGGGCGGGCAGGTCCATCTCCCACCAGCCGTCGACGACGGCGGCGCGCTTGCTGGTCCACAGGTCGGTGAGGTGGCGGGTCGTCTGGGGCAGCCCGAGATCGGCCAGGTGCAGGCGGCGGGTGCGGGGCTCATCGCCGAGGTTGAAGACGGCGCGGACCTCCCATTCCCCTTCCCCCCGGCCGGGCGCCGGACGCAGCGTGGAGCGCCAGACCACGAGGTCGCCGTCGCGGATGATCTCACGGCAGTCGGCGCCCCGCTCACCCAGGGCGAGCACGACGTCGTTGCCGAGCAGGGCGATGGTTTCCGGCGAGGACTCCGGCAGATGTCCGCCCATCATGAGCGGGGAGCGTGCAATGCTCCACAGCGTCAGCATGGTGCGTTGCTCGTCGAGGTTCAGGCGCGAGTGCCGCGGGTCGCCGACATGCGCGCGTAGACCAATTCGCCCCAGAGGCAGCATGTCCAGGTCCCCGACCCCGTCGTCGCTCTGTACTGCGGCCCAGCGTGCGGCCCGTTGGAACTGTTCCACGACTGCTTCCCAGTCGTCCCACAGGTCGTCCGAGACCCGCCACATCTGGGCGTGCTCGCGTAGGAAGTCGGCGTGCTCAAGCGACAGCTCGCGCCCCGGAGACAGGCTGAGCGTGATGTCGCGGCCGGAGCGCTTGATCGCGCGGTGGATCATGGCGATGTCGGGGCGGCGGATGGGCGGGTAGAGCACGTCGTCGACCTTGACGAAGTCCACACCCCAGGTGGCCAGGAGTGCGAGCAGCGAGTCGTACCAGGCCTGGGAACCGGGGTGATCCGGCTGCACACCCTCGTTGTCCGGGTTCCAGGGGCAGCGGTCGGATGGGGGAGTGGCAACGTCCCGGGCGGTGTAGGCGGTGCCGAGGATCGGGGTGTTCGCGGCGACGGCTCGGCGCGGGATGCCCCGCATGAGGTGCACGCCGAAGCGCAATCCCAGGGCGTGGATCGCCTCCGCCAGCGGTCCGAACCCGGCTCCACCCGCCGCCGAGGGAAAACGGTTCTCGGCGGGCAGCGGACGCCCGTAGGCGTCGATGACTGCCGCCGAGTGGGCGTTGTAGTCCGCGGTGCCGGGGGCCGGCTCGTACCACTGGATGTCTACCACGACGGTGTCCCAGCCATGTGCGAGCAGGTGCTCGTGGATGAAACGCGCGTTGTCTAGAACCTCGGCCTCGGTCACCGACCCGCCGAAGCAGTCCCACGAGTTCCAGCCGCGCGGCGGGAAGGTGGCAGGTGGGGAAACTGGTGGTGTCATCACTGACTCCTAGAAGCTAAATGTAGTCCGTATCATGAAGCAGTGATGAATCGTTGTCAAGAGTGCTCGGTGGGTTCGGTGCGGAGACCGTCGCCATGCGTGGCATTGGGCTGCCGCAACCGCTGTACCCCGATACCGTGTGATCGGCGGTGGATGGAGCCGCCCCGGGAGCGAGACACGGGAGGGGGGAGTCGATGGCTGTCACTATGCGCCAGGTAGCGGAACTGGCGGGCGTTTCGCTCAAGTCCGTCTCCCGGGTGGTCAACGGTGAGCCGAATGTGAGCGACGAGCTCAGACACAAGGTGACGACGGCCATCGACCAGCTCGGTTGGCAGCCCAACGCGCTGGCGCGAACGCTACGTACCGGCCGCACCGAGACCGTGGCCGTCATCGTTCCCGACTTGCGTTCCGGCTGGGTCGCCGCGCTGGCGCAGGCATTGGTGATCGAGGCGGACCGGCGCGGGCTCCGCACCGCCATCGAGCCGTGTGGTCGCGATCGCAATCGCGCCGTCCAAGTGCTGACCGAGCAGTCGACGTCATTCGACGGGGCGATTGTGGTGGGAGGAATCCATGGCGAGGACGTTTCCTCTGCGGGGGAGGGCCTCTGCCGGTCTGTCGGATCGAGGCCTTCGGGGCTAACGGCACTCCGACGACCGGCGGAGGTGTCGGCTTGGATTTGGATCAGGCGGCCGACGTCGTCAGCCGGCATCTGCGGGCGCTGAGACTGACGGCTCCGGTGGTCGTCGGCCCTCGCCTGGACCGGCCAGGTGCCTTCGCCAATGCCCTGCAGCGGGCGCTGGATACTGCGGCGGTACTGGAGACGGATGCCGTGCCCAGTCGCGCGGAGGGATTTCGGCTGGCCGCACGACTGGTGGAGGACCTCGACCGCCATGACGTCGTCGTGTGTGCCGATGACGAGCTCGCCCTGGGTGTGCTTGCGGGGCTCAGAAGTCGAGGAGTGCGGGTACCGCACCAGATCGCGCTGTGTGGGTGCGGCGGTCTCGAGGATGGACGATTCTCCTCGCCGTCGCTGACCACACTCGGCTTTCCCACCGGAGAGATTGCGAGGATTGCGCTGGACGATCTCCAACGGAGGTGGGAGCCGGGTTCGCACAACAGGGCGATGACACGGGTCGGGGCCACGCTGATACGTCGCGAATCCACGCTGGGGTTCACCTCCGCGGCCCCGCTGTCGATTGGGCAGTTGTCGTCTCCCCGGGTGGAGGGGTTCTGATGCAGCGGCGGGTCAGGCTCCGCGATGTGGCTCAGGCGGCCGGCGTGTCGGTGGCCACGGCGTCGACGGCGCTATCGGGAGGCGGGAAGAGCGGGACGACGCGATTGTCCGAGCAGACCCGGAGGCGAGTCAGGCAAGCAGCGCGTACCCTCGGGTACGTGCCCTCTGAGGCCGCTCGGGGATTGGTCACCGGCGTATCCGGGCGGATCGCAATCGTGGTTCCCAACCTCTATCAGCCCTACTTCTCCCGTCTTGCGGAGATGCTTATCGACGAGCTCGCCCAGCGCGGCCTGCGCTCGACGATCCGACTGACCGAGGATGTGCCCGCGCGCGAACGCGACGCCGTCATGGGAGTGTCCACGGGGGACGCGGACGGCGTACTCATATGCCCCCACCACTTGAATGACGCGCTGTTGGCCGGTCGGCGGCCTCCCCTGCCGGTGGTGCAAATCGGTTCGACCCCGACGGCGGGTGTTGCGGGAGTCGCCATGGACGAGTTCGGTGGCGCCCTCGCCGCAGCCCGACACCTGGTCTCCGTCGGCCGTAGCCGCATCGCCTACATGGCCCAGATGGACGGCGATGGCGGGCCACGTTTGGAGGCCTACCGCTTCGCGCTGCAGGAGGCGGGTATCGATGTCGATCCGGCCCTGACCGTGCGGGGCGAGGACTGGGACCGCAGGGACACCGGCCTGGAGTCGACAATCGGCCTGCTGCGCTCGGGGATCCGCTTCGACGCGCTGATGTGCATCAATGATGCCGTGGCCATCGGTGCCCTGCGCGCTCTGCAGGCGGCCGGAGTCGCGGTCCCCCGGGATGTCGCGGTGACCGGCTTCGACAACACCGTCGAGGGCGAGTTCACCGTTCCGTCGCTCACCACCGTCGATCCGGGAACCGACACCATGGCCCGTGCCGCGGTGGAGTGCCTCGTGGCGCAGCTACAGGGTGAGGCGCCCGGGGCGCCCGCAGAGGCGCCGACCACCTTGATCGTGCGCGGCTCCAGTCGCTGAACCTTCTGCGCACCGCCGCTCCTCTGTCTGGTGCGACGCCCACATCGACGACAAGGTGTGCCCTGAATCACTTGATCGCGGTTGACAACGTTTAATCAGGCGGTCATGATGGACATGTCACAACAGCAATGAGGAGTTGACAATGGCGCCACTCGATTTGCAGCAGACCGCCTCTTCGGCCTGTCTGTGTGCTCCGGCCGCCCCGGGCCCGCACGCCCGCCCCGTCGGCCGTGCCCCGCTCGGCATCGACGCGGTCCGCATCTCCCCCGAGAGCCCTCTGGGGCGCTGGCAGGAGCGCAATGCTTCCCGCACTATTCCCCACTGCATCGAGCAGCTGGAGGTCTCCGGCGTCATGGACAACTTCCGGCGCGTGATCGGCGAGTCCGGCGCCCCCTACCGCGGTTTCGTCTTCGCCGACTCGGACCTGTACAAGGTCATCGAGGCCGTCGCCTGGGAGATCGGCCGCTCCGGCACCCACGACTTCGACGCCTGGCTCGACGAGGCCATCGCGCTGATCGCCCGCGTGCAGGAGCCGACCGGCTATCTGCACACCTGGATTCAGGGCGTTCGCCCGGACAAACGCTTCGCCGAGCTGGAGCGTAACCACGAGATGTACGTGCTCGGGCACCTGATCCAGGCGGCTGTCGCCCTGGACCGGGCGGCTGGACGGGACGAACTGCTCCGGGTCGCGATCCGTTTTGCCGCCCTGGTGGACCGCCGCTTCGGCCCGGGCCGTGAGGACGGCATCCCGGGGCACCCCGAGATCGAGACCGCACTCATCGAGCTTCACCGCCACACGGGCGAGGCCCGCTGGCTGCACCTGGCCGAGCACCTGATCAACCAGCGCGGCCACGACATCCTCCCCGATGAGGGCTTCGGACGTCGCTACTACCAGGACCACGCGCGCGTGCGTGAGGCCGTCGACCCCACCGGCCACGCGGTCCGCCAGCTGTATCTGAACGCCGGTGTCACCGACCTGTTCCTGGAAACCGGTGAGTCGGCGCTACACGACGTCATGCGAGCGCAATGGGAACGCGTCCACGAGCGCAAGATGTACCTGTCCGGTGCCTTCGGCTCCCGCCACCGCGACGAGTCCTTCGGAAACGACTACGAGCTGCCGGCCGACCGGGCCTACGCCGAGACCTGCGCCACCATCGCGGACCTGCACTGGACCTGGCGCATGCTGCTGGCCGGGGAGGACCGCCGCTACGCCGATGTCATGGAGCGCGAGCTCTACAACGCCCTGGCCGCGTCGGTGGATGAGAGCGGCACCCGCTTCTTCTACTCCAACCCCATGCAGCGGCGCCCCGACCGCTTCAGTGAGGAGAACGCCCCCGCGCAGCGGCAGCCCTGGTACGCCTGCGCCTGCTGCCCGCCCAACATCGCCCGCACCATCGCCCAGGCCGGTGCGTACGTGGCCACCGTCCGGCAGGCCCCGGACGGGCCCGCGCTGGAACTGCACCAACTTCTCGCCTGCGAGATCGAGCTGCCCGAATCGCTCGGCGGCGGAACGCTGACGGTCCGGACTCGTTACCCCGCCGACGGTGAGATCTCCCTGCACGTCGTGGGTGGCGCCCTACCTCCTGGAACGGCGGTGCAGGTACGCATCCCGGTCTGGGCGGACGGCATCACCCTGCGCGTGGGAGGGAAACAACGCCCGGTGTCCGAGGCCGAGCAAACCCACGGCTACATCCAGATCCCGGCCGACGACGTCGACGGCGCCGTCCTGCAGCTCCCGCTCCGTCCCCGCTGGATTGCCGCCAACCACCGTGTGGACGCCGTACGCGGTGCCGTCGCCCTCGAGCGGGGGCCGATCCTGTACTGCCTGGAGCAGGTGGACCTGCCGGAGGAAATCGCCGCCGATGACGTTTTCCTGCCCGGGCCGCCGGATGTCGCTGAGCTACCACCGACGACGACTGGTCCGGCCCCCGTACTGCGGGTGAGTCTGGGGGTGCGTGATCCTGATGATCGGCTTTACCGCCCGGCTTCATGGGTCGAGCCGGCCGAGCCCTCACGAAACGTGGAGGCGGAACTTGTGCCCTTCTCCACCTGGGGCAACCGCGGCCCCGGTGCCATGCGCGTATGGATTCCGACCATCTGACCCTGCTGAGATCCACGCCCTTCCGCATTTGTCCATCCCACAACCCTCACTCAAAGGAGAGAACCATGAACACCTGTACACGTGTGCCCGCGTTCAGCCGACGCACCATGCTGCGGAGCCTGGCAGCGGCCACCGCCGTCACCGCTGCAGGCGGCACGCTCGCCGCCTGCAGCAGCGGATCCGGATCGGGTGGCTCCAACCAGCTTCGCATCCTCGTGCTTAAGCACCCCCTCACCAAGCCCATGGCCCAGATGGCGTGGACGAAGCAGCTCGAGGACGTCGCGGGTATTCCCATCGCCTGGGAAGAGGTCTCCGCCGACTGGGATCAGAAGAAATCCACGATGCTCGCCGCAGGCGATGTGCCCGATCTGATCGTAGGCACTGGAGCCATCTCGGACTCCGACCTGGCCACCTACGGCACGCTCTTCGAGGATCTCTCCGACGATCTCGACGCCATTCCCAACGTCAAGGAAATGCTGGCGGCGAAGCCGGAACTCACGGCCCTGGCCACCCAGAGCAGCGGTGCGATCTACGCCGTCCCCGGGTACAAGCGCTTCTGGCCGCCTACCGTTCAGCACCAGTACATCAACCGCCAGTGGCTGGATGCGCTGGGTCTGGAAATGCCCACAACCTGGGACGAGCTGTACGACGTACTTGTCGCCTTCAAGGAGGGCGATCCGACCGGGACCGGGGCGAAGGTGATCCCCATGGACTGGAGCCCGGTGGGCACCACGGGCTTCGGCTACTTCCAATCCGTACTATTGCTCGGGTCCACCGGCCTGCCACTGTCCTCGGGCGGCGGCCAGGGCTACTTCCTCCAGGACGGCAAGGTCTCCAATTTCCTCATCGACGAGCGCTACCGCGACGTCATGGTCTTCCTGTCCAAGTGCTATGCGGCGGGGCTGATCTCCGAAGAGGTGCTGACCCAGGACTACTCGGCCTACCAGTCCGCCGCTCGCGGGCCGGGGGACGGTGTCGCCACGGTCGGGTTCACCTGGGGCTGGACCCGCTCCGACCGCTTCGGTCCCGAGATCTACGAGCAGTACGAGGCCATGCCCGTACTCGCACAGAAGGCAGGACAGACCGCTCCCGTGGCCTGGAGCTACGACGGATTCGGCGAGAACTTCCCCGCCAACCAAATCGTGGTCTCAGCCTCCACCCCGAACAAGGAGGCCGCCCTGAAGGTCCTCAACGCCTTCTACGACCAGGAGATGAGCCTGCAAGTGCTCTTCGGAGACATTGGTCCAAACATTGAGAAAGTCGATGAGAGCACCTATAAGGTCCTGCCGGCCGAGGACGGCACCGACCCCTCGACCTGGAAATGGACCTCCACGCTGGCGGACAACGGTCCCATGTGGATCCGTGACGACATCACCGTGGAACTGCCCACGGACCTGCAGGAGGCCATCGACGAGACCGTCCCCCTGCAGCCCGCCATCGACAACATGGATCTGGAGAAGGACGTGTACCCCACCCAGTTCATCAAGATGACCGCCGAGGACATCAGCGCCATGGCGCTGGTCAACACCACCATGCTCAACACCACCCAGACCAAGTTCGCCGATTGGATCACCAACGGCGGGGTCGAGGAGCAGTGGGACGACTACCTCGCCACCGTCAAGGCGTCGGGCATCGAGGACAACATCACCAAGATGCAGCAGTACTACGACGACTACATGGCTTCGAAGCAATGAGTACCGCAGTAGTGAAACGCGCCGGCGCCCCGGCGGGACGTTCCGGGCATGGCCTGGCCAGACACCTCAAGCGCTATTGGCAGCTGTGGGCCATGGTGCTGCCGGCCACCGCCTTCGTTCTGGTCTTCGCCTACGTTCCCATGTACGGCATTCAGCTGGCCTTTCGGGAATTCGACTTCACTGCCGGCCTGACCGGCGGCAGGTTCGTGGGGTTGAAGTATTTCCAGCAGTTCTTCGATTCCCCGATGTTCGCCACCCTGATGCGCAACACCGTGCTGATCTCGATAACCACGCTTGTGCTGGGATTCATCGCACCGATCATCCTCGCGCTGTTAATCAACCAGTTGATGCGCTCGCGCATCAAGCGCTGGGTCCAGACCATCACCTATCTGCCTCACTTCATCTCCGTGGTGGTGATCGTGGGCATGCTGCAGGTGTTCCTGTCTCCCAGCGACGGCCTGCTTACACGGCTACTGGCGTCCATTGGTATTTCCGGCACCAACTTCCTGGGAGACACGGGCAGCTTCGTCCCGGTCTATGTCCTGTCTGACATCTGGCAGCACGCCGGATGGAACTCGATTATCTATCTGGCAGCGCTCGCGGGGGTCAACACCCAGCTTTACGAGGCCGCCCGAATCGACGGCGCCAACCGGTGGCAACTCATACGCCACGTGGATATACCGGCCCTCGTGCCCACGATGATCATCCTGCTCATTCTCAACATGGGCAACGTACTCAACACCGGCTTCGAAAAGGTGTTCCTGATGCAGAACACCCTGAACCTGCCGATCTCCGAGGTCATCTCGACCTACACCTACAAGATCGGCATTCTCAGCAGCCAATTCAGCTACTCGACTGCCATCGGCCTGTTCAACACGCTCATCAACTTCACCTTCCTCGTGCTTGCCAACCGCATCGCGAAGCGGGTGTCGGATACGAGCCTGTGGTGACGAAGGAGGAGACATGACCACCACATCGCTCTCATCGGGTCGATCCCGCAGGGCACGGCGACCTCACTCTCGGCGTCGGCGCTGGTCGTCGGGGGAGAGGCTGTTCGACCTCGGCGTGCTGCTGGCATGCGCGCTTGTAGTGTTCGCGACCCTGTATCCGATCTACTTCGTCCTGATCGCGTCCATCAGTGACTCGGGTGCCGTGGCCACCGGACAAGTCGTCTTGCTTCCCAAACGCCTGAGCCTGTTCGGGTACGAACAGATACTCGGCGATGCGCGTATCTGGACCGGGTACCGTAACACGATCGTGTACACGGCGGTGGGTACGGCCTTGAACCTGGCGGTCACACTGCCCGCGGCCTTCGCGCTGTCGCGCAGGGAGTTCCGACCGCGGCGCCCGCTCATGCTGTTCTTCGCCTTCACCATGTTCTTCAGCGGCGGGCTCATTCCAACGTATCTGCTCTACAAGGACCTTGGGCTGCTGGACAACTGGCTGGTGTTCATCCTGCCTTCGGCGGTCAACGTCTACAACCTGATCATCGCCCGTTCCTTCTTCGAAAACTCCCTACCCGAGGAGCTCTACGAGGCGGCGACGCTTGACGGCGCGGACTACTTCAGGTTCTTCGGCACTATCGCGCTGCCGCTGTCGAAGGCAATCATCTCGGTGATCGGGCTGTACTACCTGGTGCAGCACTGGAATGACTTCTTCACCGGGCTCATCTTCGTCCGTGACTACGCCAAGCAGCCGCTGCAGATCGTCCTGCGAGACATCCTGCTGTCCAACCAGGCCTTCTCCGGCGGGGCCGGCGGTGGCGGCGGGTCGGGAGGCGCTTACGCGCAGCGATACGCCGACCAGATCAAGTATGGGGTGATCGTGGTGTCTACCCTGCCCGTCATCGTCGTATATCCCTTCCTGCAGAAGTACTTCGAGAAGGGTGTGCTGATCGGAGCGGTGAAGGGATGAGTGGCCGGCCCGCCCCACGGGGGCGCCTTATGCCCGCCCTCGTGGGGTGGCACGTACGCATCGGCGAGCTAGTAGGACGCCTGTTCGTCCTGCACCTGGTCTGGCTGCTGGGCGTGGTCGCCGGCGGGGTCATTCTCGGTGCGGCACCGGCGACTATGGCTCTCAACGCCGTCATTCGACGGGACCTGCTCAATCAGGCCTTGGATACGCGCAATTTGGTCGTCGCCGAACGGCCCGGCCTGTGGCAGGAGTTCTGGCGGGTGTGGCGTCAAGAGTTCTGGCGTGCGCAGGCGATCGGCGGCGTGGTGCTCGTGGGTTGGGTCGTGTTCGGTCTCGACCGGCTGGTACTGCGGGGCGGCATCGGCGGGGTCACGCCTTGGCTCTCTGGGATCGTGGTGGTGCTCAGCGTGCTCTGGGCGGCGGTGACGTTCATCGTTTGGCCGGTGGCGGTTCACTTCGATGAGCCCCTGCCACGGATGACCAAGCTGGTGGTGGTGCTGGCGCTGTCGCGTCCGGCGCACTCGCTGACGGTGCTGGCCGTCGTGGCGGGATGGCTGTGGTTGTGGCGCGCGTGTCCTGGGCTGATCCCAGTCTTCGGCGTGGCCCTGCCCGCCTGGTGCGTCTCCTGGTTGTACTGGCATTCCGGAGTCCTCCCCCTGCCCGAGTCGGCGGTGCCTTATGACGATCCCGACGACGTCGACGCCGAGGCAGCCATCCGGGCGCTGGCGGAGCCGTGACCGCTCTCGGGGGCTGCGCGTGTACTGGTTGGAACGGCGTCGGCTAGATGCCGGGTACACGTGGGGTGTCGTGGGCGACAGAGCGGACCCGTGTGGCAGAAACGTACTCGTGCGTTCCAAGCCCTCGCGGGTGTCGAGGAATTGGAACGAAGAGGTCGTATTCGATCAACGGGGTCCGATCGAGCATGACCGCTTCAGCCCGGGCACGTCCTCTAGCGCCCGACTACGAACGACCGCCACAGGCCGCCCGAACGATCTCGTCCCGCGACCAAACCCTCAAACCTGAAGAGTTGGTAAAGACATTCAACCAGCCCAGGGATCCTCCTCGATGCGGTTAACCCACCGCGAGTACCGCGCGAATCGCTTGGAGTAGAACGCGGCACGTTCCGGGTCGGGGGCGAAGGTCTCGTGATGGGGGTTGAGATGCTCAATGCCGGCGTCAAGTGATGCGAACTCGTCAGTCGCTACGCCGGCGATGATGGCTGCCCCCACCGCGCCGATCTCTTCGACGGGCGAGACCTCGACGACTCGTCCGGAGACATCCGCGAATAACTGGGACCAGATGCGGGACCGGGCGGCTCCGCCCGCCAGCCGCAGCGGAGTTGTCGGGCTACTGGCGGCGGCAAGGGCTCCGACGTGACGCCGGTGCTCCAAGCAGATCCCCTCAACAACCGCCTTGAGCATGGTGTAGTCGGTATCGCTTGACGATAAGCCGAGCCAGGCGCCTCGGGCACCGGCGGACTGCCTGGATCCGTCCAGGTATGGGATGAACATAGGGCCGTTTGGATCTGGGGTCAGGTCGCGCACGGCTTCGAGGACGTGGTCGTAGACATTGATCCCCAGGCGATCAGCCTCAATTGAGGGCCCGCGCTGGACATGATCCAGTGCCCAGGTAAGCGTTGAGGCCGACGTCGCTGACGCTTCTATGAGCAGTGCCATGCCGGTCGGGACCGCCAGGCAGGCCGCATACGGCGAGACTGCTCCCAGCGCCCCGGATATCGTCATTTGGTCCTGGGGGACGAGAAGTTGGTTGATCGACCAGGTTCCTGCACCCACTAGGATGTGAGTCCCGTCCGTGACGCCGGCGCCGAGTTGGAGCGCTACGTTGTCGACTACGCCCGCGGAGACCGGGGTGCCTTCAGGCAGCCCCGTGAGCTTGGCGGCCTCACACGTAATCGGCCCGACCAGCATGTCGTGGGTTACAAGGGGCGGCAGCAGTCGCTTAAGGTCCTCGATTTCATAGGAGCAGAGTGCGGCATCGGAGATACTGAGGTTGCTTGAGTCCAGAAGACCATTACAACTCCATGTGGTCAGCTCTCCTTGGAGCGTGCCCGTCAGCCTTGCGCGCAGGTAATCGCCGCACATGAGCGCGGTACTTGACCGCCGTAAGGTATCGGGCTCGTGACGAGCCAACCATGCGAGCAGAGGGCCCGGCTGACCCGGCCACAGGTCGTTCCATACCTGTTCCCGCAATTGCTCAGGTACCCCGTTGACTGCCCATCGGTGTACGAGGTCGGCAGCACGCGTGTCGGAGGCCTGGATCGAGGCCCGTGTAGGTACGCCGTATTCATCCACCAGGTATAGGCCGTTGCCGTGAGCGGTGACGCCTACCGCGGCAACCCGGTCACGGCCATGCGGAACAGCCTCAACTGCGGAGCGGATCACCTCAGCAGCTCGCATCCACAGGAGTTCAGCGTCGCGCTCGTTGTGGCCCGGTCGTGGGTGGCTCGTGCCGACGGAGCGCTTGAAGGTCGCCGAGTGGCCGTTGGCCAGGTCGAATGCGGTCGCCTTTACATAGCTTCCGCCTGCGTCGAGGCCAATTAGTACGTTGCGAGAGGAACGCGCCATCAGGGTTACCCCTCGTGGACCAGCGCGCGGAGCGCACTCATGGCTTCGGCTGCGTCGGTTCGCTGCCAGGCATTGCGCCCGAAGACAACGCCCTTCGCGCCGCTTGCGAGGCCGCGACTCGTGCGCTCCAATAGTTGGTCGAGTGGGAGGCTGGGGCCTCCTAGCATGAGTACGGGTACCGGACATGAAGTGACTAGCCTGTGCATTTGCTCCGCGTCGTCGAGGTTCTCTGTTTTGACGATGTCTGCGCCGAGTTCAGCGGCAATGCGAGCGCTTTGGATTACCGTGGCAGGGTCGTGATGGTCGGTGGAGGCCTTTCCCCACGGCACAGCCTCCACGATCAGCGGGATACCGAGCCGACGACATTCCCGCGCGACGCGTCCCACGGCGGCTGCGTTGTCTGCGAAGACGCGGCGTTCCTCGACCAGGGTGGTCAGGAACATGACAACGGCGTCAGCCCCGAGTGCAACAACTTCTTCTACTGAAGCAATGAGTCTGAATTCCTCGCCCTTGCCTTGCGTGGACTCATACATGAAGGGATAGTCGATTCTCGCTACTAGGGCGGGGCCTCCGTGGAAGGCGGCAAGCATGCCAAACTGTTTTATGAGGCCGGGGCTCAGCAGCATTGCGTCTGCTCCGCCCTCGATGACCGATTGTATGAGAGTGCCAGGGGACTCAGTGAATGGCTCTACGCCGACGCCGAGCGTTCGGTCCAGCGCAACCATAAAGGATCTGCCGGAGCTCTGGTCGAAAAGGCGACGGGTTCTGAGACAATTCGTTGTCATGATGGTGTTCTCCTTCGAGATGATGATCAGGGACATGGACAGGCCAAATGGCTGGTTCAGGTGCGAGCAAGGGCTGGGGAAAGGAGAGCGCGGGCGACCCTCTCGTCGGTGACGAGAGAATTCCAATATCCTGCAAGAAGCGCGACCCGTGCAGCCTCCGCCTTGTTGCGTCCGGCCACGAGGCCGACGACGTTCTGTTGCTTGCGCAGCTCCTCAAGTGACATACCGACGTGACAGGGGCCTCTCTGCGAGGTGATCGGGGTGCCGCTGCCGTTGAACCATTGGCCGAGCATGTCGCCGACGGCGCCCGAGGAGATGACCTGCGTGATCTCCTCGGGGGTGAAGACGCCTGCTCTGGCGATGTTCGAGCTGAGCGAGGCTGGGCCGACACTGGTTAGTGTCATCTCTGCTGTCCGCGCCAAGTCCAAAGTTGCTTTCACGGACTCCTCCCTGTTCAGAGCTTGGGCAATGCGGGTAGAGGAGACGACGAGCGGAGCGGGGATAGGTCTTAGGCGCTCCGCGACCGAGGGATATGTGGACAGACGGGCGTTGATGTAGTCCATACCGCCACCAAGCGCGGCGAAGGTAACTCCTTCGAGGCTACGAGATGGAAGGTGGGCGAGAGTCTGTTGTACCGTCTCCCCCCATGCGAGCCCGATCACACTGCCGGGGTGAAGGTGGCGGGAGACGTAGATCGAGGCTGCTGCGGCTACGCGATCGTTCTGTGCCTCCTGACTCAGGCTCTCCGCACCCGCCGGGATGACTACAACGTCGTCGAGCTCATACTCTTGTTTCAGGTCGTTTGCCAGTTGCAGGTCGCCGAGCTTCGTAGTGTCTACTTCTATGCGCACGATTCCGTTAGAGCGTGCACGTTGCAGCATGCGGCCCACGGTCGGACGAGAAACGAACAGCCGGTGCGCGATCTCCTCCTGTGTCAACCCATCGACGTAATAGAGCCAGGCGGCCTGTACAAGACGCTCGTCGTTGCCGTCGGTGTCGTGAGATGCGGTCGTGGTTTGCGTAATCAACGTGCCACTGCCTTAGTCCGTGTGGTCACGGCGATGCGAGGACCACGTGGTTGCGTGGCCTGCCCGTACGCCTGCGTACGTGCCAGAACGAGGGCGTCGTCCTGTCGTCATGAACCATACGACGGATCGTCATTGTCGGCAAACATTCGCGCACGTCATGAGCATTTGCTCAAATCCTGGGTCGATGCCTGTATCTTCGGGAATCTGCGTGTGAGCAATTGCTCAGGTAGTGGGCATTTGTGACACATCGTTCCACTCGAACGGTAGTCTCAAGACATCTCAGATCCGGCTCCAAGGGGGAAGCTGATGGCTGACGCAGTGAGGCGCGCAGGCGGGAAAAGGCCCGATGTGGAGCCCCGGCTCAAGATACGCGGTATTCGCAAGTCATTTGGAGATACTCGTGCTCTCCGTGATATCTCGTTCGAACTCCTGCCGGGGGAGATCCACGCACTAGTTGGTGAGAACGGTGCTGGAAAGTCCACACTTATCAAGATCCTCACCGGATTCCAGAAGCAGGATAGGGGCGAGATCGTCCTGGACGGTGAGCCGGTCTCTTTCGCCTCGACTCTTGACGCACGCGCAGCGGGTGTGGCTGCTGTCTATCAAGATCCGGCGCTGTTCCCTTCGCTGACTGTTGCCGAAAACATCTTTGCTCCTCGCTATCCGATGCGCGCAGGCAGGGTCGATAAGGTTGCGATGAAGAAAGCGGCGCAGGAACTGCTTGATGACCTCGGCTTTGATATACGTGCGGACGCCGTCGTCTCCGATCTGTCCGTTGCGCAGTGCGAGTACGTCGAAATCGCGCGGGCACTGTCTTCAGATTTGCGATTACTCATCCTGGATGAACCGACCTCCTCGCTTACGCCGAAGGAGGCGAGTGACCTGTATGGCGTCGTTCGTCGTCTTCGGGAGACGCGGGGAACTACCATCGTCTGGATCTCTCACCGTCTGGAGGAGGTGCATACGCTTGCTGACCGCGTCACCATCATGAGGGACGGATCTCACGTGCGCACTTGCTATGTTGATGACATCACAACCGACGAGATCATCGCACTCATGGTCGGCCGCGAACTGGACCTAGAGCCACACCATGAAGAGACAACGCTCGGCGCCCCGGTGCTCGAAGTAAGGAATCTATCTGCCACGAACCTATTCGAGGATGTGGGCTTCACGGTGCATTCCGGAGAGATTCTTGGCGTAGCCGGGCTAGTCGGAGCTGGACGGTCCGAGGTAGGGCAGGCAGTTTTCGGCTTGGTGCCGGGGTTTCGCGGCGAAGTGCTCCTAAATGGCGTAAGAGTGCCCCGTATCTCGACGAGACGTATGGTGCGGTCGGGCGTGGTTTATCTTCCGGAAGACCGGGACTACGAGGGTGTCGTGACCGACATGTCGGTATCCGACAACCTTGTCCTGCCCAGTCTTCGCACGATCTCTACTCATGGTCTGCGCAACAAGCGGGCAGAGCGGTCCTTCGTCGCGAAGCAGATCAAAGAACTGGAGATCAAGGCTCGCCCAGACGACATCGTCGCTTCTCTGTCGGGCGGGAACAAGCAGAAGGTTGCACTTGGCCGCTGGCTTTCTATCGAGCCCGGACTGTTGATTCTCGACGAGCCCACCCACGGCATAGACGTCGGGACCAAGGCCGAGGTCCACGCAATGATCCGTCGTCTGGCCCGTGAAGAACGGCGTGCTGTCATTGTGATTTCCTCAGACATGCCGGAACTACTTGCGCTCAGCGACCGGATCGTCGTCATGTGCCGTGGTCACGTCACCGCTGAGCTCGATGCCTCCACGGCCACCCAGGAGCAGATCATGGCAGCTGCCGTGCGTTCCGCGCATTCCCAATCTACCGACAGTGCTTCAGGCCAGGAGGAATAAGGCGATGAACGCATTCATGAAAGTAGCCCGACGTATCAACGTGCGTCCCCAGGCCCTTGGGACGGCTGTGTCCTTGTTGGCCGTGATCGTCGTCTTCTCCCTCGCGGCACCTCGGTTTCTCTCGGCGAGTAACTTGACGAGTATCCTGTACTCCGCATCGCTACTGGCGATCGCTGCCGTGGCAGAAGCGGTCGTGCTCCTCACCGGGAACTACGACTTGTCGGTCGGATCGATCATAGGCCTGACTGCCTACGTCTGCTACGACGTTACCTCGCACGCTGCCTGGTCGCAACCACTCGTTATTCTTGTCGGAATCTGCTTCGGAGCGATACTTGGCGCACTTAACGGGCTCCTTGTGGGGTATCTAAAGGTTCCGTCCATGGTGGCTACGCTCGGCACCTTGTCGGTATACAGGGGACTGTGCTCGCTCTACTCCGGATCACGTGAGGTAACCAACGACCAAATTCCCGCCTGGCTTAACGCGCTGGCGCCGCGGTCTTTTCTTGGCGTGCCGTTCTACGTGTGGTTAACGCTGTTGATGGTGCTTATAATGACGTTCCTATTGTCCTCTAGGCCTTGGGGGCGCAAACTTTATGCGTTTGGCGCCAACCAGAATGCAGCAGTGTCTTTCGGTCTCAATTCCAGACATATCCTCTTGGGGGCCTACGTCGCGTCCGGTGCTATATGCGGCCTTGTGGGCATGCTCATGGGGGCGAGGGTCGGTACGATCAATTCCCTACTAGGCAATGGTTATGAGATGACCGTGATCGCTGCGGCAGTCATCGGTGGAGTCAGTCTGTGGGGTGGTACGGGCTCGGCGGTCGGTGCGATGCTAGGTGCCCTCGTCTACGCCTGTCTTGACAACGGCCTCGTACTTCTTGGGGTTGAGGAATACGTCAGGCTCATATTTCAGGGCGTCGCGATCGTTGGCGCTATCGGTATTGACGCTGTTGTTAGGCGAAAGGTTCTCCGCGTTGGTCAGCGTCGCGCAATTCTGGAGGCTACGGCATGAAGGCCATCTTGATCCGCTACCGTTGGGAAACAGTGCTTGTGATACTCATCCTGCTCGGTGTCGTCATCGGGTCGATGCTGTCTCCCTACTTCCTTGACTTTGGAAACTTTTCCCGGTCTGCGATGACCTTCGTGCCGGTGGCCCTGATGACACTCGGTCTTTTCCCCGTCGTCGTCACGGGCGAAATCGATATCTCGTTGCCTTCGACTCTCGCCGTTTCTGCGGTGTTATTTGCGAAGTTGTCCGAGGGCGGCGTAGAGATGCCGGCAGCTCTCGTAGCCTCTGCCCTGCTGTGCACCTTCCTTGGCGCGGTTAACGGTGTCCTGGTCGCGGTTGCTGGCCTTCCCTCGATGGCCGTGACATTGGGGGCAATGGGCGTGTATCGCGGTATTGCCTATCTCATTGGCGGTGACGCCGGTGTTACAGGGATTTCTGAGTCATACCTGGCCTTCGGCAGGGGCTGGGTGTGGTGGTTCCCGGTCCCAGTTGTCGTCTTCATCGTCATGGCGGTGCTGGTTTGGCTTCTTATGTCCCGATCGAACTTCGGCAGCTACGCCTATGCGATCGGCAGTGGCGCGCCCGCGGTTCGTTCAGCCGGCATCTCGGTTGCGCGGACGAAGATTGGTGCGTACGTGTTCGCTTCACTCATGGCATGGCTTGCCGGGTTGGTCTGGGTTGGAGAGTACATGTCGGCCCGCGGCGACAACGGGGATGGCACGATCATGCTTGTGCTCACGGGCGTGGTGCTCGGCGGCGTGTCAATCTTTGGCGGTTCAGGCAAGACGAGTGGTGTTGTGCTGTCCTGTTGCTTGCTACTCGTGCTCCAGACAGCCATGAGTTTGGCCAACGTTCCGGGCACGACCCAGACCTTGATCTCGGGCGCGGTGTTGCTTATAGCGGTTATTGTGCCCAACGCCGGACAGCTGATTGATCACCTCCATCGGCGCTCACCAGGGAGGAGTGTGGAACACGCCCAGTGAAACTGTAAAGGCTTCCATTGATCGTGATTCACTTATCCGCGACGCAAGTTTTGAAAGGACAATGACGTCATGCGTTCCAACAATCTCAACATGATGACCCGTCGTTCTGTGCTGGCAGGCGTGGGTGTTGTAACTGCCGCAGCACTCGCTGCTTGCTCTTCCGAGGCGCCCAATTCGGGTTCCGGTCCGGCTAGTGGCGCGTCAGGTGATGAGAAGATCCTGATGATTCCGAAGTACACCGGGTTGAAGTACTTCGATGTCTCTGGCGATGGCGGCAGGGCCGCGGCTGAGGCTCTTGGCGTCCAGTATGACTACATCGGCTCGCAGGAGGCTACCGCGACCGCCCAGAGTACGACGATTACGAACGCGATCGCTCAGAAGCCGTCTGCCATGGTTGTTTCGGCCATCGACGAGGATGCTGTGGCTCCTGCGTTGAAGAGTGCGATGGAAGCTGGCATCAAGGTTGTGACTTATGACGCCGACTCTGCGGTGGACTCTCGTAGCGTATTCGTCAACCAGCTTTCATACGAGTTGGCCGCTTCTTCCATGCTTGACTCGGCCCTTCAGAATGACCCTGAGGGTGGTCTGTGTGCATTCGTTTCTGCGTCTCCGACGGCGACAAATCATAAAAAGCATGTTGAGCTGATGAAGCAACTCATTGATTCAGACGAGAAGTATTCCTCGCTGAGTTACATTGACACTGTTCAGTATGCAGAGGACGACGCCACTAAATCCGAGGAGATTGCCCGTAACTTGATGCAGGCCAACCCGGATTTGAAGTTCATCATCTCGTCTTCGGTTGTGACGACGCCGGCCGCTGCGAAGGCTATCGAGAACGCGGGCCGCCAGGGTGAGGTGTTCGCTCCAGGCTTTTCGATGCCGTCTTCGATGACGCAGTTCATCGAAGACGGAACGGCCAAGGCCTTCGCGCTGTGGGACCCGGCGCAGTTGGGGCAAGTCGCCGTCGAGGTGGCGCACCAACTCGTGGCTGGCACGATCACAGGTGCTGAGGGAGAGAAGGCCACGGTTGAAGGTGTGGGCGAGTTCGAGATTCTCGCAGACGGTGAGCTCGATGTGGACATGCCGATCATCTTCACGGCGGATAACATCGGACAGTATGACTTCTGATCTCTGCCGGAGTGTGGTGGGGCCGGCGCGTCTCGGGGGCGCGCCGGCCCCACGCTGTGTGCGGAGGCAGTGTGAGTCGGTAAGTGTGTGCGGGAGGCGGAGCGCTTGCTGTGTCCATCCCGCCCGGGACGAACGGGATGCACCCACTCGAAGCCTTGAGGTGAACCTGGCGTCCTTCTCAACCTGCGGTAACTGCGGTCCCAGCGTCATGCGCATGTGGACTTCGACCATCTGAGCGTCTGAGTCAGTGTGTCGCGGACATGAAGCGCCTTGACACCACCGATGTGAACGTTCACTATTGGGGTGTTGAGCTGCGGTGACCGCCGCGGCCGGGTCTGTGTGGCACCCAGACGGTTGGATGTCCAGCAAACCCTCACCAGTGCGGCAACGGTGCCGAACGGCGCCGCCGCAGACCATGACCGACCGGACGAACAACTAGGGGAAGAACATGACCGAGCGGATTGTGTTGGCTGATTTGGATGATGGTGTGCGTGGGGCGGTGGCTGATGCGCGTGAGCGGGTGGCGCGTTTGCATGGGGAGTTGATTCGGTGGGGTTTGGTGGTGTGGACGGCCGGGAATGTGTCTGAGCGGGTGAGCGTGTCTCGTCCGGATGGGAGTGTGGAGCGGACGGACTTGTTCGTGATTAAGCCGTCGGGGGTGGCGTATGAGGAGCTGACGGCGGACAACATGGTGGTGTGCACGCTGGACGGGGACAAGATCGAGGATGGGACGCCGGAGAATCTGACGCCGTCGTCGGATACGGCGGCGCATGCGTATGTGTATCGGCATATGGACCGGGTGGGTGGGGTGGTGCATACGCATTCGACGTATGCGACGGCGTGGGCGGCGCGGCGGGAGCCGGTGCCGTGTGTGTTGACGATGATGGCGGATGAGTTTGGGGGTGAGATTCCGGTGGGTCCGTTTGCTTTGATTGGGGATGATTCGATTGGTCGGGGGATTGTGGAGACCTTGTCGGGGTCGCGGTCGCCGGCGGTGTTGATGGCGAATCACGGCCCGTTCACGATCGGGGTCGATGCGCGGGCGGCGGTGAAGGCCGCGGCGATGTGTGAGGAGGTGGCGCGTACCGTGCATATCGCGCGTCAGGGGGGTGAGCCGGTGCCGATCGAGCAGAACCTGATCGACCGCCTCAACGACCGCTACCAGAACGTCTACGGCCAACACTAACGAACCCGTCCGCCCCGAGCCGGTGCCCCGCCCCGAGTCGCCGCCCGGCACGGTGCGGGCCGCCCCTGAACCTTTTTCAACCTACTGTCTATCAACGCAATTCAAAGGAGAAGACTCATGACTGCTCTACCCAACCCCTTCGACGGCAAGGAGATCTGGTTCCTCACCGGAAGCCAGGACCTGTACGGCGAGGAGACCCTGGCTCAGGTCGCCGACCAGTCCCAACAGGTAGCCGCCTGGCTCGACGCCGCCGATGCCATTCCGGTGCGCATCGTCTGGAAGCCGGTCCTGAAGGACCGCGACGCCATCCGCACCGCCATGCTCGCCGCCAACGCCGACGACGCCTGCATCGGTGTGATTGCCTGGATGCACACCTTCTCCCCGGCCAAGATGTGGATCGGTGGCATCGACGCGCTGTCCAAGCCCCTGGTTCAGTTGCACACCCAGTACTCGCAGTCCCTGCCGTGGTCCACCATCGACATGGACTACATGAACCTCAACCAGGCCGCCCACGGCGACCGCGAGTTCGGCTACATCCTGACCCGCCTGAGCCAGCCCCGCAAGGTCGTCGTCGGGCACGCCACCCAGGCGGCCACGCAGGCCAAGATCGGCACCTGGGCCCGCGCCGCCGCCGGCTGGGACGCCCTGCATGCCACGCGCCTGGTCCGCTTCGGCGACAACATGCGCAACGTCGCCGTCACCGAGGGCGACAAGACCGAGGCCGAGCTGCGCCTGGGCGCCAGCGTGAACACCTGGGGCGTAAACGACCTGGTCGAGGTCGTCGACGCCGTCACCGAGGCCGAGATCGATGCCCTCATCGAGGAGTACCTGGACGCCTACGACGTCGTCGAGGAACTGCGTCCCGGCGGCGAGCGTCACGAGTCCCTGCGCTACGGTGCTCGCATCGAGGCCGGCATGCGCCGCTTCCTCCAGGAGCGCGGTGCCACCGCCTTCACCACCAACTTCGAGGACCTCGGCGGGCTGCGCCAGCTGCCGGGCCTGGCCGTCCAGAGGCTCATGGCCGACGGCTACGGCTTCGGCGCGGAGGGCGACTGGAAGACCGCCCTGCTCGTGCGCGCTGCCAAGGTCATGGGCTACGGCCTGCCCGGCGGCGCCTCCCTCATGGAGGACTACTGCTACGAGATGACGCCCGGCAAGGAGAAGATCCTCGGCGCCCACATGCTGGAGGTCTGCCCCTCGCTCACCGAGTCCAAGCCCCGCCTGGAGATCCACCCGCTGGGCATCGGGAACCGCGAGGACCCCGTGCGCCTGGTCTTCGACGCCGACCCCGGCGCCGGACTCGTAGTCGCCATGTCCGACATGCGTGAGCGGTTCCGCCTGACCGCCAACCTCGTTGAGGTCGTCGGTCCCGACGAGCCGCTGCCCAAGCTGCCCGTCGCCCGCGCCGTATGGGAACCGGCTCCCGACTTCTACACCTCCACCGAGTGCTGGATGCAGGCCGGCGCCGCCCACCACACGGTCATGACCACGGCCACCACCCTGGAGATGTGGCAGGACCTGGCCGAGATCGCCCGGATGGAACTGGCCGTCATCGACTCCTCCACCACCACCCGCGGCTTCGTGCAGGAGCTGCGGAATAACCAGGTCTACTACCGCCTCACCCAGGGCTGAGATCAGACCTGTCCGCGGTGGGGCTCGCCCCGCCGCCCCGGGGCCGCCCCGGCGTCGTCGACCGTGGACCCACGCACCGACAACGCCGGGGTGGTCTCCACTGGCCGCGGCTCCAGCGGCCCCGGTGCGGGTGAGCCCTCGCTACCAGTCGCGTCCGCTCCGATACTGAGCAGCGACAACGCCCCCTGGCGATGGCCGGCAGATCCAGGTCCACGCTGGTGATCGTTGGGGTGGCGAAGGCGGCGGCGTCGGTGTTCCCGCGGCCGATCACGGCCACCTCCAGAGGTACCCGTACGCCGCGTCGTCGTAGCGCGCTTACGGCGCCCGCGGCCAGCGCATCGTTGTGGCACACCACCGCGTCCACGGGGAGCCCTGTGTATGCCAACCGTGCCACCGCCTCGACTCCGCCGAGCATCCCGTCAGGAGAACCGACACGCAGGACGGCATCGTCGTCGACGCGCAATCCCGACTCCCGTAGGCCTCGCACGCAGGCGCGCGTCCAGCGGTCGGCGGCACTGGCGACGCCGACGACGGCGGGACGGATTCGTCCCAGCGACCGCAGATGGGCGGCGACCAGCGCCGCCTGGGCATCGAGCGGGCAGCTCACTCGCGGCACGCCCACGGGGCCGGAATCGGCGATGAGCGCCAGGGGTGCGGGGGATGACGCCTCACCGGCCGGCAATGACGCCGGATCCAGCGCCCGGGGCACCAACACCGCGGCATCGGAGCGCCTCGCCCATGAGCCGGCCAGGATCTCCTGCTCGTGCTCCGCCTCACCGCTCGTCAGTTCCAGAATCACGGTCGTGTCGTCGGCGGCACGCATCAATTCCTGGGCCAGTGCGGCGTACAGCGGCTGCTGCAGGGTGGGGATCGCCAAGGTGATGCTTCCCCGCCGGCCTGAGCGCAGTGCCGAAGCGCTCGGATTGAGCCGATAGTCCAGCGCCGTGACCGCTTCCAGCACGCGCCGGCGCGTAGCGGTAGAAGCGCCGGGCGCGCCGCGCAGCACGTTCGAGACGGTCTTGGTGGACACGCCCGCCCGGCGGGCGACATCGCTCATGGTCACACGCGCGGCCACGGCGTCTCACCCCCGACGGTGGAGTCCCGGGCCAGCAGTGTCACATCCTCGATGACGGTGCGGGCGGGAGTGTCCGGGACGGCTATGCGCCGTCGCAGCAGTGAAACGGCGTCCGCCGCATATGTGCTCAGGTTCGGCGAGACGGTGGTCAGCGACGGGGAGGAGTAGCGCGCCAGTTCAAGGTTGTCGATGCCGGTGACGGCCACGTCCTGCGGCACTCGCAGCCCCGCCGCCGCCAGTTCATGGAGCGCGCCGAGCGCGAGCCCATCGTTGAAGCCGATCACGGCGTCGAAGTCGACGCCGCGCTCCAGCAGCTTTCGCACGGCGGCGGCGCCGTCGACGGGACGCCACTCGGTGGAGGCGACCAGGCGATGCTCGTCGAGGTCGAGTCCGTGCTCCTCCATGGCTGTGCGCAACGCCTCGGTGCGGGTCAGGCCCGCCGCATGCGTCCACTGGCCCGGTGCGGCCACGCCCAGCGCGGCGACGCGGCCGCGTCCGAGGGCCTGCAGGTGAGAAACGACCAGATCAATGCCGCGCTCGTTGTCCATGGCGACGCGGTCGACGGCGTCGTGTCTCCGCTCCCCGAGAAGCACCAGCGGGCGCTGTGCGGCCGCGGCGGCGATCTGCTCGGGTTCCATGCCCTGCCAGTACATGACGGTGCCGTCCAGGTCGGGATGCTCCGCCAGGAACTCCGCCTCGCCCTGCCCCCGCTCGCCGGTCACCCCGAGCACCACCGCCAGGTCGTGGCGGTGCGCCTCGGCGGCAATGCGGTCGGCGATCTCGGCGAAGAACGGCTGATTCAACTCCGGCACCGCCAGCCCGATGGCTCCGGAGCGACCGGTGCGCAGCGAGCGTGCGGAGGTGTTGGGGGCATAGCCTGCGCGCGCCACGGCGTCCAGCACTCGCTCGCGGGTAGTGGGGGAGACCCCCGGCTCGCCGTTGACCACCCGCGAGACGGTCTTCGGCGAGACGCCCGCGAGGGCGGCGACGTCGAGGAGCGTGGCGGCCATGCGCGGCAGCATACAGAAACGCACGCCGACTGTGTCGCGACGCACGTTCAACGATGTCAAACGTTGTCAATTCGCCTTTGTTTCCCCGTTCGCTCCAGCTGTGCGCTGGTACGGCAGAAGAAGTCGGGTTGATGTTCGTTCGTGGACGGCGCCGTGGGGATTGACAACGTTGAAGTAGAGGGTCACCATGGTGACAACGGCAGCGCGCCGGCACCGCCCGCCGGAGGCGCGGCCCACAACCGACTCAAAGGAGAGGATCCCTTGACAGCACGCATCTCGGTCGACGCCGACCGCCCCATCGGCCGTATCTCGCCCCGCATGTACGGCTCCTTCGTGGAGCACATGGGGCGCTGCGTCTACACCGGCATCTTCGAGCCCGACCACCCCACCGCCGACGCCAACGGCCTACGCCAGGACGTCATGGAACTGGTGCGCGAGCTCGGTGTCACCACCGTGCGCTACCCCGGCGGCAACTTCGTGTCCAACTACCGTTGGGAGGACGGCGTCGGCCCCATTCAGGACCGGCCCCGGCGGCTCGAGCTCGCCTGGCACACCACCGAGCCCAACACCTTCGGCACCGACCAGTTCATGACCTGGTGCGACCAGGCCGGTATCGAGCCGATGCTGGCCATCAACCTCGGCACTCGCGGCGAGACCGACGCCGTCAACCTCCTCGACTACGTCAACGGCCAGGCGGACACGCAGTACGCCAACCTGCGCCGCACCAACGGGCACGAGGACCCCTACAACGTGCGCATGTGGTGCCTGGGCAACGAGATGGACGGTCCCTGGCAGGTCGGCCACAAGAACGCCGAGGACTACGCCTACCTGGCCCTGTCCACCGCCCGCGCCATGCACATGGTCGACCAGAACCTCGAACTGGTGGCCTGCGGCTCCGCCGCCTGGGAGATGCCCACCTTCGGCGACTGGGAGCGCACCATCCTCGACCTGGCCTACGACGAGGTCGACTACATCAGCCTCCACCGCTACGTCGACCCCGACGCCCAGGACCGGGCCAGCTTCCTCGCCGCCGGCGTGGACCTGGACCGCTTCATCGACGGGGTGATCGCCACCGCCGACGCCGTCGGCGCCAAGCACCGCTCCAACAAGAAGATCATGGTCAGCGTCGACGAGTGGAACGTGTGGCGCCTGGGCGCCTGGAACTCCATCGAGCACGGCTTCGCCCCCGACGACTGGCCGGAGGCCGCCCCCCGCATCGAGGACGTCTACACGGGTGCCGACGCCCTGGTGGTCGGCGGCCTGCTGATCTCCCTGCTGCGCCACGCCGACCGCGTCAAGGCCGCCTCCATGGCGCAGCTGGTCAACGTGATCGCCCCGATTATGACCGAGAAGGGCGGACGCGCCTGGCGGCAGACCACCTTCCACCCCTTCGCCATCGCCTCCCGGATCGCCCGCGGCCAGGCCTACGACGCCGTCGTCGCCAGCCCGGTCACCGGCACCGAGCGCTACGGCGAGATCGACGCCGTCGACGCCGTGGTCACCTGGGACGAGGAGACGGGAACCGGCTCGCTGCTGGCCCTGAACCGCTCACTGACCGATGCGGTCGACGTCACCGCCGCGCTGGGGGCCCTGGGCGTGAGCCGCGTCAAGGCGGCCCAGATCATCGCGCCCGACGACCTCGACGCCGTCAACACCGCCGACGACCCCGACCGCGTCCACCCCGTCCCCCATGAGGTGACGCTGGCCGACGGCGTGCTCGCCACCACGCTGCCGCCCGCCTCCTGGCTGGCGGTCGAGCTCGCCTGAAAGAAAGGAGCCCGTAGCGTCGGCGGCGGGCCGGCCCGCCCCTCTGTCGACGCCCCACCCGGGCGGCGCGTACGACTCGACAGCCCGTACGTGCCGCCCCAACGGGCGTCACTCACTCACGACTGACAAGGAGGTCACGTTGAGTCAACCATCGATTCCGTACGCGCTCCCGAGCAGACGTCGCTTTCTGACCGCGGCCATGCTTTCGGGCGCCGCACTGGCCGGAACCGGCCTGCTGGGCGGCTGCTCGTCCTCGGCATCCGCCTCCGACCGCACCAAGATCCAGCTCTGGCACCTGTTCACCGGCGGTGACGGCGGCGTCTTCCAGGCCATGATGGACACCGTCGGCCAGCAGAATCCGCAGCTTGAGATCGACCCCGTGGTGCTCACCTGGGGCGGCCCCTACTACACGAAGCTAGCGATGTCCTCGGTCGGCGGGCGCTCCCCGGACCTGGCCGTCATGCACGCCACTCGAGTGATCGGCTACGCCCCCGGCGGGCTGCTCGACACCTGGGATCTGGACCGGCTCGCGGACCACGGCATCACCCCCGAGATGTTCCCCGATCTGCTGTGGGACAAGTGCTTCGTGGACGGCCGGCTGTACGCCGTCCCGCTGGACTTCCACGCCTTCATCCTCTTCTTCAACACCGAGCTGTGCGACCAGGCCGGGTTGCTCGCCGCGGACGGCACCCTGACCGGACTGGACTCCCCCGAGGGCTTCCTCGACGCCGGCCGCCGTCTGGCGGAGGTAACCGGCGGGCAGGGCATGTCCTTCGGCTACACCGGCGACGGCGCCCAGGTCTCCCGCATGTTCTGGGGTCTGTACGCCCAGACCGGTGCGGAATGCACCCTCATTCCGGGGCAGGAGGCGCAGATCGACCGAGACGCCGCCATCAAGGTCACCTCCCTGATCAAGGACATGCTCGACGGCACCGTCGCCGAGCCGGATATGGACTACGGCGGCGCCATCGCCTCCTTCTCCACCGGCCGCACCGGCATCACCTTCATGGGCAACTGGGAGTACCAGACCTTCCTGAACGCCGGCGTGCCCCTGGACGCCATGCCGATGCCGAACATCTTCGGCACCCCGGCCACCTTCGGTGACTCCCACGTATTCGTGCTCCCGCACCAGACGAGTGTGGATGAGGCCAAGCGCGATGCGGCCTACGAGGTCGTGGCCGGCATGCTCAAGAACTCCCTCGACTGGGCGGCCGGCGGGCACACCCCCGCGAACGTGGAGGTCACCTCATCCTCCGCCTACGCCGAGCTCGTGCCCCAGTCCCACTATGCCGACGCCATCGACCAGGCCGTCTTCGAACCAGCCGCCTGGTTCACGGGATCCGGCTCCGATTTCCAGGCCCGCGTGGCGGAGGTCATGCAGTCCTGCTGGCTGTCCGGCTCCCTCACGCCGGAGCAGGCCGTGGATGGACTCATCGACCGCTTTAACCGCATGCTCGCCCAGAACCCGCCGGCCTGAGTGAAAGGAGACCCGCTATGACTGTTAGAACCGCAGCGAATACGGCAGCCGGTACGGATCCGGCTGCGGCCTCCACCACGAGGACCGGTCGCCGGGCCGGCGCGAGCCGGAGCGCACGGGACTCCTCCCGCGCGGTTAGGCGACTCGGCTCCGGCATGCCCTTCGTCATTCCCTTCCTCATCGTCGCCTTCCTGTTTCTGATCGCCCCCATCGTCTACGGGCTGTGGCTGTCTTTCACGGAGCAGTCCCTGATGGGCAACGGCGGCTGGGTGGGACTGGCCAACTATGTTGAGACCTTCGGTGACGCGACCATGTGGTCCACTCTGGGCCACACGCTCGCCTTCACGCTCATGAGCACCATCCCGCTGGTACTCGTCGCCCTGATCATGGCACTACTGGTGTACACCGGCATCCCCGGCCAGTGGTTCTGGCGGCTGTCCTTCTTCGCCCCCTATCTCCTGCCGGTCGCCGTCGTCGTGCAGATCTGGACCTGGCTGTTCAACTCCGATGTCGGCTTCATCAACTACTGGCTGGTCAGGTTCGGGCTGGACAAGGTCGGCTGGCTCACCGACGTGAACGTGGCCATGTGGTCCATGGTCATCCTGACCGTCTGGTGGACCGTGGGCTTCAACTTCCTGCTGTACCTGTCCAGCCTCCAGGCGATCCCGGACCTGCTGTACGAGGCCGCCGAGGTCGACGGCGCCGGCTTCTGGCGCAAGCTCTTCTCCATCACGCTGCCGCAGCTGCGTGGCACCACCGTGCTGGTGGCCACCTTGCAAGTGATCGCCTCACTGAAGATCTTCGACCAGATGTTCATCGCCTTCGCCGGCGGATCGGGCCCCGAGGGCTCCACCCGCCCCATCCTCCAATACATCTACGACACGGGTTTCACGAACTACCGCATGGGTTACGCCTCGGCGATGTCATACATCTTCTTCATCGTCATCATTGTCATCACCGTGGCCTTCCGGTTCCTGACCCGCTCTCGGAAGGACGCCAACAATGAGCGCTGAGTCCATCGCCCCGCCGATTTCCTTGCGCGACCGGCACCGCCGCGAGCGGGCCGAGCGCAATGCGGAGATCCGCCGCACCCGCGGTCTGCTGTTGGGAGACAGCAAGGTGGCCCGCGTCGTCGCCTTCCTGATCCTGGCCCTGTTCGCCCTCACCTGGCTGTTGCCGCTCGCCTGGGCGATCGACACCTCCTTCAAGACCGAGGTACAGGCACAGTCACTGCCGCTGCAGTGGGTTCCCGACGGCGGCTTCACCCTGGAGAACTACCGCACCGTATTCGCGCGCGGCGAGGTGTTCACCTGGATGGGCAACACCTTCCTGATCGCCACCGCGGTCACCATCCTCACGGTCATCATCTGTGCGCTGGCCGGCTACGCCTTCTCCCGCACCATCTTCCGTGGGCGCAAGGCGCTGCTCGCGCTGACGATCGCCCTGATCATGGTTCCCGGGCAGATCCTGATCGTGCCGCTGTTCAAGGAGATGGTGCTGCTGAACGCGGTGGACACCTTCGCCGGTGTGATCCTGCCACAGACCATCGCGCCGATGATGGTGTACATCTTCAAGCAGTACTTCGACCAGGTTCCCCAGGAACTGGAGGATGCCGCCCGCGTGGACGGCGCCGGGAACTGGCGCCTGTTCTGGAACATCATCCTGCCGGTGTCCCGGCCGATTGTCACCGCCGTGGCTATCTTCGTGTTCATCGGTGCATGGAACAACTTCATGTGGCCGTTCATCGTCACCAACAACCCCGACCTGATGACGTTGCCGGTGGGGCTGTCCACGGTGAAGAACGCCTACGGCACCATCTACGCCCAGACCATGGCCTCCGCCATGATCGCCGGGCTGCCGCTCACGATCCTGTTCATGCTCTTCCAGCGCCAGATCATCAAGGCCGTGGCCACCACCGGCCTGGGCGGCCAGTGAGGGCGCACGGGATCTGTCTGGCCGTGCAGCGGTCGCAGCCGGTGGCGGCCTTACTGACCTTGAAGCAGGTTCCTGAGTTGACTGACCGTCTCCGCTCCTTTCATATCGACGTCGGCGAGGAGCGGATAGACGGCGTCCTCCTCCACTTCAAGAATGCCCTGGGTCGGGTGGGTGAGCGTATACAGCCCCGGTTCATCGGAGGCCGTCAAGAACAGAACCGCCTTATCGCCGCCAATTTCGGCCAGAGGCGCCTGCCCATCGGATTCCACCGGCTCTTGCCGGATGCGCACCGATGCCACGTCCAGGCCCGTCGGCGCCAGGACCTCGCTGGCATCAACGACTGCGGTACCGTCCGGATCGATCGGTACGCCATCGACGCTGCCGATGATGACGAGGTCCGAGGCCTCGGCGAGTGCCTGGACGTCTTCATAGGACTGCGGCAGGATCGGTTGGTAGGAGCCGTCTGTGATGGACTCGGCTTCGGCGTCGGGCTTACTTGGACGGTCGAGCCGAGTGACCGCAAACGATCCTACGGCTAGCACCACGGCGGCCGCAGCCGCGACGGGGATCAAGAACCGGGGCGAGCGGGTGGCCCGTTCAAGCGGTGAGGATTGCTGCGCGGGACGGCCGTGCTGGGGATCGTAGACGTGGCCGGTTATGTCGGTGAAGTCCGCTTGTGCGCGCCGCGAGAGCGAGGAGTTCCGTCCGGGGCCCCGGGGGCGGGAGTTCCTAATCCTGCGCTCAAGATCGTTCATTGACTGGTGTTCTCCTCTCGTATGCACTTGTCACTCCGGCTCCTCGAGAGCGGCGCGCAACCGCTTCTTGGCTCGTAGTAGGCGCACTCGGACAGCGACTGTCGTGATATCGAGTACGGATGCCATCTCGGATCGCGTCAGCTCCTCCCAGTACGCCATTCGTAGTATTTCGCGGTCGTCGGCGCTGAGTGACCTCATGGCCTGGCGAACCAGGATGGAGTCATCAATCGCGGTCTCGATCGACTCGTGTGCGTCTTGGGTGCCGCTCATCGAGTCGAAGTACTTCGTGTCACGCTCGTGTCTGCGGTACTGGTTGGCGATCAAGTTGCGGAGTGTCTTGTAAAGCCATGGAACGCTGACCTCTCCGCCCGATATATGGTGCTGCCAGGCTATTCGGAAGGTCTCGGCGGTAATGTCCTCCGCCACCGCCTGCTGTCCGAGGCGCTGTCTGGCGATTGCTAGCATGTGGGGCTGGTGATCGGTGTAGATCTGCTGGAATGTCTCGACGGCATCGGACCGCGTCAAGGTAATATCAGAATGGGCGGCTGCGGAGGAGGCCTGACTTGTCGGTGAGTCGGACCTCCCCCGCAGCGATGAATGAGTCTCATTCGGGGGCATCGTTGACCATGAAGTACTCGTCGTATCCGGGGCTCGGGGAGGGCGTCACGGGAGCGGACGGGAAGTAGCCTCCACCCAGCGAGACCTCCGGGCCGATGGGGATGGTGCCTCCGCTCGGCAGGTGTATCTCGGTCCCGTCAGACGTGACCTCGGTTCCCTCGGGGAAGACCATACCCACAGGCTTCGGGCCGGTCTCCGTGGCATGGTCCGCGCCGCTGCCGGCTTCCTGTATGCAACCGCTGTGCTCGTCGACTTCCAACTGCCCTTGCCAGAGCGCATCCAGATAGATTCGCTCCTCATCTTGGGCGACCTCATAGGTGAGCACGTATGGCTGCTCCGTCGGGCCGGTGTGTACGTCGTCAGCCTGGTTCCCCGCGCATCCTCCCTGGGCCATCACCGCCAGGGCGACACCTATGGCGGCGGTGCGGCGCGCGACAGTGCGGCTGGTGCTGGTCATCTGGCTCTTCTTCAACCGGCTCAATGTCGGTCGCCTCCTTGACAGCGGCACCTGCTGGGCCTCAGCAAACACGTTCCGCGGGAGTGCGGTGAACTCTTCTGGCGGAGTTTCGCGGAATACCGGCCTCGGGTCGACGTCGCTGCGGGCTGTGCGCATTTGTGCCTCCTCGGGTCGGTGGATGTTTCAGACGCCGGCGTTCCGATTCGGAACGAGATGGGTTGGCGACTGGTATATGTCTGGGCGGGCGGTCGCGTTACATCCCAACGGGAACCGTCGACTAGCATTGCACTCAACCGGAAAACAATCCGGGGCGGCGGCCCCACGAGAGTCTGGAAGCAACCATGCAACACCCTTCGCTCAATGGAGAGCTCATCGACCTGCGCGCGGGCGACTACGAAGCCCGGATCGCCACCGCAGGTGCCACTCTGGTCCACCTGCGCCGGCAGGGGCGCGACCTGGTCATCCCCTTTGATGCCGAAACCGCCCTGCCCGGCGCCTGGCAGGGCAAGACGCTGGTCCCCTGGCCCAACCGCATCGCCGACTCCCACTACACCTACCGCGGCGTGGATTACCCGGTGCCCTGCAATGAGCCCGAGACCGGGGCCGCCCTGCACGGCCTGGTCGGCTGGACGAGCTTCGCCGTCGCCGAGCCCGAAGCCGCCGGCGCTGCCACGCCGGAGGCGGCCGAGGCGGTCACCCTGGTACTCAGTCTGCCCGCCTCCTACGCCTACCCCTGGGCGCTGGAGGTCGCCGTCCGCTACGCGTTGGACGCGGGCACGGGCCTTACCGTCACCACCACAACCACCAACGCCGGCGCCGCCGTCTCCCCGGCCGCCGGCATCGTTGGCGCCCCGCTCGAGGGCGGGATTCCCGCGCCCGCTCCTTACGGCGTCTCCTGCCACCCCTACCTGACCCGCTCGGTCCCGCTGGACGAATGTGTGCTGCAGGTGCCCGCCGACCGCGTGCTCGACGTCGACGCCCACATGGCGCCGGCGGGGGAGCGGGACGTGACCGGCAGCGACTGGGACTGGCGCGCCGGGCGCCTGGTGGGGAGCACCGCCACCGACAACGCCTACACCGGGCTGCCCGCCGGTGCCTGGCAGGTGCGGCTGACCGGCGGCGAGGGCGAGCACAGCGTGGTCATTAGCGCCGCGGCCCCCTGGGTGCAGGTCTACAGCGGTGAGCACCTGGGACGGCGGGGCGTCGCCGTCGAGCCCATGACCTGCCCGCCCAACGCCTTCAATACCGGACAAGACCTGGTCACTCTGGCTGCGGGCGAGTCCCACACCTTCACCTGGCGGCTCTGGGAGGAGGACTGAGCCGGTCCGCGGGTACGCCGCCCATGTCTGCGCAGGCAGTGCCCGGAACCGTGGGGCGCCGTCCGGGAATGATGGACGTCGCCCGCCTGGCCGGCGTCTCCCACCAGACCGTCTCGCGCGTCATCAACCGCCCCGAATCCGTCCGCCCCGCCACTTTGGCGAAGGTCCGGGCCGCCATCGATCAGCTCGGTTACCGGCCCAATATGGCCGCGCGCGCCCTGGTCACCGCCTCAACCCGCATGATCGGCGTGGTCACCACCGGATCCCACTTCCAGGGGCCCGCATCCACCACCGCCGCCATCGAGGTCGCCGCCCGGCAGGCCGGCTACGCCACCCTCGTCACCGCCCTCAAGCGCGAGGCCGACGACGCGGAGAAGGAGATCCGCGACGTCTTCGACTTCCTGATCGAACGCGGCGTGGACGGAATCATCGCGGTCGCCCCACAGACCTGGATCGCCACCTCTGCCGAACGGGTCGCCCGGGCGGTGCCGCTCGTCGTCGTCGCCGACGGCCTGACGCCGAGCGAGCGCATCCATGTGGTCTCGGTGGACCAGGAACTGGGCGCACGCATGGCGGTGGGACACTTGCTGGGACTAGGGCGAAAGCGCATCGCGCATCTCGCGGGACCGGCGGACTGGTACGACGCCCTCGCCCGCGCTCGCGGCTGGCGCGCCGCCCTGGAGGACGCCGGCTGCGAGATCCCGCCGATGCTGACGGGGGACTGGAGTGCCGAGCGCGGCTATGAGGTCGGCGCCGAAATGGTGGCGCGCGGTCTGCCCGACGCCGTCTTCTGCGCCAACGACCTGATGGCCCTCGGCGTGCTGGCCGCATTGCGCGACCAGGGGGTGCGCGTGCCCGAGGAGGTGGCCGTGGTCGGCTTCGACGACACTCCCGGCACGGCCTTCTTCTCCCCGCCGCTGACCACGGTGCGCCAGCCCTTCGACGAGCTCGGCGTGCTGTGCATGGAGGTGCTCCTGCGCGCGATCGACGGCGAGGCCGGCACCACCCACTCGATCTCCCCAACCCTGCGCGTGCGCCGCTCCAGCTGCTGACGCCTGAGCGGCCGACGGCCACTCATTGGCGGCCGGTCCTGCACCGGCTCGAGGGAGACTCGTCAAAACATGGATGTTAAGGTTCACTCTACATGAGTGGGTTGTTAACCGATCTAAAAGGCGGATATTTAGCCACTTGGTCCGTGTGTGTCGGTGGTTACGGGAGATTGTTGACACGCCGAAAGTGAACGTTCACACTAGTGTTGGATCCCGCGGACGGCGTGCCGAGGCGTTGTGTCCGCGGGGCTTCCTGAAGATCTCGAAGAGGAGGCTCAACATGTCTCGACCCCAAGTCCCGACTCTTTCGCGTCGCTTAGCTCTCGCCGGTGGTGTCACCGCCGCGGTGGCGACGGCGCTGGCCGCCTGCGGTGGGCCCGGCGCGACAGGCGGAGCCGGAAACGACACCGCCGGCAAGGAGCCCGCGGAACTCAAGATCGGCGTGGCCATGCCGACCAAGTCATCTGAACGCTGGATCAAAGACGGTAACAACATCAAGCAGCAGCTCGAAGAACTCGGCTACAACGTCGATCTGCAGTTCGCCGAGGATGACATCCCCACGCAGGCCAACCAGATCGACAACATGATCACGCAGGGCGTCAATCTGCTCATCATTGCGCCCATCGACGGCACCGCGCTGTCCGGTCAACTGGACTCCGCCGGCGAGGCCGGTATTCCGGTCATCTCCTACGACCGCCTCATCCGGGACAACGAGAACGTCAGCTACTACACCAGCTTCGACAACTACGACGTCGGCACCCAGATGGGCACCTCACTGCTCATCGGCATGGGCATTCTTAACGCCGATGGCGAGGACGCAGGTGTTTCACCGGACGAGACCTACAACATCGAGCTGTTCGGTGGTTCTCCGGACGACAACAACGCCCCCTTCTTCTTCAACGGCGCCATGGACGTCATCCAGCCGTACCTCGGCAGCGGCGTCATCACCGTCAAATCCGGTCAGACCGACTTCGACACCGTGGCCACCATGCGGTGGGATGCCGCCACCGCCCAGTCCCGCATGGACAACCTGATCACCTCCACCTACTCCGACGGCAGCCGGGTGGACGGCGTCCTATCGCCGCTCGACTCCATGTCCATCGGCATCCTCGGCGCCCTCAAGGGCGCCGGGTACGGCACCGATGCGCAGCCCTACCCGACGGTGACCGGGCAGGACGCGGAAATCGCGGGCATCAAGTCGATCATGGCCGGAGAGCAGTACTCCACCATCTTCAAGGACACTCGCGAGCTCGCCGACGCCGCGGTGCAGATGGCCGTGGCGGTGCTCAGCGGCGAGGAGCCCGAGGTCAACGACACCGAGACCTACGACAACGGGGTGAAGGTCGTCCCCTCCTACCTGCTGAAGTCCGAGATCATCACCAAGGACAACGTACAGAGTTCCCTCGTGGACACGGGCTACATCACCGAGGACGAACTCAAGTGACCGGAATTGCTTCGTGGTACCGGGTGCATCGGTGCCCATCCGTGACAGGAGTCGGGGCTGAACATGGCAACTGATAACATTCTTGAGATGCGTGGCATCACCAAGCGGTTTCCCGGGGTGGTGGCGTTGGATGACGTCAACTTCGCGGTGAGGCGCGGCGAGATCCATGCCATCTGCGGCGAGAACGGGGCCGGTAAGTCGACCCTGATGAAGGTGCTGTCGGGTGTGCACCCGCACGGCACCTACGAGGGGCAGATCCTGCTCGACGGCAAGGAGGTGAGTTTCTCCGACATCAAGGCGTCGGAGAGCGCGGGCATCGCCATCATCCACCAGGAACTCACGCTCAGTCCGTTCCTGTCCATCGCGGAGAACATCTTCCTGGGGAATGAACGCTCATCCCGCGGCGTCATCGACTGGCACCGCACGAACACCGAAGCCCAGAAGATCATGGCCCGCGTGGGGCTGGCGGAGAATCCGGCAACCCGGGTTCAGGACATAGGTGTGGGCAAGCAGCAGCTTGTGGAGATCGCCAAGGCCCTGTCCAAGGACGTGCGCCTGCTCATCCTGGACGAGCCCACCGCCGCCCTCAACGACGACGACTCCGCCCACCTGCTCGACCTAATACGTCAACTCCAGGAGCGGGGCATCACCTGCATCATGATCTCCCACAAACTCGGAGAGATCAGGCAGATCGCCGATTCCACGACGATCATTCGCGATGGGCACACCATCGCCACGCTCGACATGCATCGCAAGGGCGGTGTCGAGGAGGACGAGATCATCCGCCTCATGGTCGGCCGCACGCTGGACCAGCGCTTCCCCGATCACGTCTCCCAAGTCGATGGAGAGGCGCTGCGACTCGAGGGCTGGACCGTGCACCATCCCGCCGACCCGTCGCGCACCGTCGTCGACGCCGCCGACCTGGTGCTCAGGCACGGTGAGATCGTCGGCCTCGCTGGCCTGATGGGGGCCGGACGCACCGAGCTGGCCATGAGCCTGTTCGGCCGCTCCTGGGGTAGCGACATTTCCGGCAGAGTCTTCAAAGACGGCCGCGAGATCCAAATCAAGGACGTGGCCTCGGCCATCGCCAACGGCATCGCCTACGTTTCGGAGGACCGCAAGCGCTACGGGCTCAACCTCATCGAGTCCATCAGGCGCAACGTCTCATCGGCATCCCCGCGCAGATTCTCCCACCGCGGCGTGCTCGATCTTCATGAGGAACGCGCCGTGGTCACCGAGCTGTGCGGTCAGATGGCTGTAAAGGCACCCACCATTGAATCCGTCGTCGGCGGACTGTCGGGAGGCAATCAGCAGAAGGTCGTGCTCGCCAAGTGGGTGGCCGCCGCGCCGGACGTGCTGATCCTCGATGAGCCCACCCGCGGGATCGACGTCGGCGCCAAATACGAGATCTACCAGATCATCAACCAGCTCGCGGACGCGGGCAAGGCCGTCCTCGTCATCTCCTCGGAGCTGCCCGAACTTCTGGGCATCTGCGATCGCATCTACACCCTTTCGGCTGGGCGCGTCACCGCCGACCTGGATCGCGGCGATGCCGACCAGGAGACGCTCATGCGCTATATGACTCAGATCAAGGAAGACTGACCAATGTCCAATACATTCTCAACGCTCAAGGGAGCCTTGCGTACAAACCTGCGGCAAGGGGGTCTGGCGATTGCACTCGTCGTCATCGTGATCTTCTTCGCGATCGTCACCAATGGCCAGATCCTCTCCTCCCAGAACGTCTCCAACATCATCGTGCAGAACGCCTATGTGTTGGTTCTGGCGATCGGCATGCTCTTCGCCATCCTGATGGCCGACATCGACCTGTCGGTCGGCTCGGTCGTGGCTCTGACCGGGGCCGTCGCGGGCGTGGTGACCGTCAACCATGGCATGCCCTGGTGGGCCGGAGTCATCGCCGCCCTGATCACCGGTCTGCTCGTCGGCGTGTGGCAGGGGTTCTGGATCGCCTTCGTCGGCATCCCCGCCTTCATCGTCACCCTCGCCGGCATGCTGATCTTCCGCGGGCTGACCATGATCGTGCTGCACAACCTGTCCATCTCCCCGTTCCCGAGCGGATTCCGGGAGATCTCGTCGGGCTACCTCAATGGATTGCTCGGCGGGTACGGGTACGACGTATTCACGCTGCTGCTTGTCGCCATCGCACTCGCCGCATATGTGTTCTCCGAGGTGCGCAACCGGAGGCGTTCCATCGCCAATGAGGTTCCCGTCTCCGCCTCCGGGACCTGGATCGCGCGCATTGTGCTCGTTTGCCTGATCGCCATGGCCTTCGCCTGGAAGATCGGCACCTACAAGGGCACCCCATACGTGCTGATCATCCTGGCGGCACTGATTCTGCTCTACTCCTTCGTCGCCGGGCGCACCGTCATCGGTCGCCAGATCTACGCGATCGGCGGGAACAAGGAGGCGGCGGCCCTGTCCGGCGTCAAGGTGCAGTGGGTCCGCTTCTGGGTGTTCGTCAACAACGGGGTGCTGTGCGCCCTCGCCGGCATCATCTTCACCTCCCGGCTCAACATGGCCGGACCCAAGGCCGGCCAGGGCTTCGAGCTCGACGCCATCGCCGCCTGTTTCATCGGCGGTGCGGCCGTCACCGGCGGTGTGGGCACCGTCGTCGGCGCCATCGTCGGCGGCCTGGTCATGGCCGTGATGAACAACGGCATGTCCCTGCTGGGGGTCGGCATCGACTACCAGCAGGCCATCAAGGGCCTGGTCGTACTCGGCGCCGTCGCCTTCGACCTGCTCAACAAGCGTCGTCCCGTGACCGCCTAGGCGGAGGGGCGCAGCAATCCGTTCGAACCGCGGGCGGTGGTGGGGCGACACCGGCCCACCACCGCCCGCGGTGGTAAGCAGGCCGCGCTACCGGGGCGGCGCCGCGGAGTCGCGGATGACCAGGCGGGTGCTCAGCCGCACGGGCGTGGTGGTCAGCATGGGGCGGCCGTGGTGATTGTCAACGATCATGCGGACCGCCTCCTGCCCCATGCGGAACAGCGGCTGACGCACCGTCGTCAGCCGCGGCGCCGCCCAGCCGGCCATTTCCGTGTCGTCGAAGCCGACCACGCTGAAGTCCTCCGGGATACGCAGCCCGGCCTCCCTGGCCGCCTCGTAGATGCCCAGGGCGGTGGTGTCCGAGGCGGCGAAGACCGCGGTCGGGCGCTCGCCCTCCGGCAGCCGCAGCAGCCGACGTCCCTGCTGCAGGCCGGTCTCGTAGGTGAAGGGGCCGGAGGAGATCAGGTTTGCGTGTACGGGCAGTGAGTGCATCTGCAGCGCGGACAGGTACCCCTGGTGGCGTTCGCGGGCGGGTACCGAGTCGTCCGGGCCGCCGACCAGGGCAATGCGCTCGTGGCCGAGCCCGATCAGGTACTCGGTGGCGTCCACGCCCCCGTTCCAGTTGGTCGCGCCGATGGAGGCTATGCCGCGCTCCTGCTCGCCGGAGGGATCGATCATCACCACGGGCAGGCCGATGCGCCTGGCACTGGTGTGCTGCTCGCGGGTGAGCGAGGAGGTCAACACGATCAGGCCGAGGTAGTCGGTGGCCTTCAGCAGTGTGAACCACTCCGGTTCGAAGGGCACCGGGTGCGCGCGCTCGGCCGGGGTGGGCGTGTAGGTGGTGTGCAGGGCGACCCCGGCGTCGAGCGCGGCGGTCGCGGCCCCCTTGAGCACTTCAATGGTGTAGGCGGTGGCGAGGTCGTCGGAGACGATCGCGATCGGCGGGTAGGTGCGGGCCGGCGTCGTCTCCGGGCGCACGTAGCCCAGATCCTCGCTGGCGGCCAGGACGCGCTCCCGTGTCGCCGCAGACACATCAGCGCGGTTGTTCAGCGCCTTGGAGGCGGCCGACTTGGAAACGCCGGCCGCCGCAGCGACGTCGTCCAGGGTCACTCGCTGCCGAGATTCCACGTCTTCTCCCCTCAGGACCCGCCGGGCCCGTGTGCTTCCAGGAGGTTAACAGGACTATTCGAGGTTCTGATGCAGCGCGGCGAGCCAGGCCACCTGCTCGCGCCACTGGTACGACTCGCCGCCCTCGTGCCCGTTGAAGGGGTAGACGCGGATCTCCGGGCGCGCCGGTGCCGGGACGGCCGCCTGCCCCCATCGGTTGCGGGCGGCGAAGACGGTCGACGGCGGGCAGGTGGTGTCCATCAGCCCGGTGGAGAACAAGGCCGGGCAGGTCGCCCGCGCGCCCAGCAGTGCACCGTCGAAGTAGGCGAGCGTGCGGCGCACCTGTTCCACCTCGTCGCGGTGCACGGCCAGGTAGCCGGCGATATCGGCATAGGGCGGGTCGTCCGTCAGCCCGACCGCGCGGGTGAGCGCACACATGAACGGCACGTCCGGCATGGCGGCAATGACGCGGTGGTTCAGGCCCGCCGCGGCCAGCGTGAGTCCGCCGCCCTGCGAGACGCCGGTGACGGCAATGCGGGAGGCATCCACTTCCGGCAGGACCGCGGCGGCTTCGACGGCGTGGTGGGCGTCCACGAACAGCCGCCGATACAGGTACTCCTCGGGGGACTGCAATCCGTGCGTGGCGAAGCCGGCCGCGGCCGGGCCCGTGCCGTGCGGGTCCGGCGTATCACCCCCGGAGCCCCAGTGCGAGCCCTGGCCGCGGGTGTCCATCACCAGGTGGGCGTAGCCGGCGGCCGCCCACGCCAGGTTGTCCTGCGGCAGGCCGCGGCCCCCGCCCATGCCGAGGAACTCGACGACGGCGGGCAGCGGTCCGGACTGGTCGGCCGGGGCGATCAGCCAGGCGCGGATGGGGTCTCCGGCGTAACCGCCGAAGGTGACGTCCTGGACCCGGTGGGTGCGCAGCGGTGTCGTCACGGGGGCGATGCTGACGCTGGCCGGATCGAAGGGGTTTTGTGCGAGCGTGTGCGCCCAGAAGGCGTCGAAGTCTTTCGGCTCGGGCAGTTCGGGGAGTAGTCCTCCAGCTCCGACGGCGGCAGGTCGAAGTAGGCCATGGCGGCTCCTTGCGGTGACTGTGTGGTTGGCGGTGGCGCGTCGGTCGGAGGCCGGCGGCGACCGCAGTTGACAGGATAATGTGCGCAGCTATACTAAATATGTCAGACGGATTCGCGAAATATTTCGATCAGCCTGATCGGACGCGTCCGTACCCGGAGGTTTCAATGATGAAGCTTAGTGCTCACCGCCCCCACCCCACACGTTCCCGCCGTCGCGTCGCCGGAGTGATGGCCGGCGTGCTGACCGCCTCGCTGGCGCTGGCCGCATGCGGCGGGGGATCCGGCGCGGGCGGTGACGACAACACCCTCACGCTGTGGCACAACGCCACTACCGGCCCCGGCTCGGAGTACTGGGAGACGGTCGCAGCCGACTTCGAGGCCTCCCACGAGGGCGTAACCGTCGAGGTGCAGGCCATCCAGAATGAGGACCTGGACGGCAAGCTCCAGACTGCACAGAACGCGGGTGAGGGGCCCGACGTCTTCCTCGCGCGCGGTGGCGGCAAGTTGCGCGACATGGTCGATGCCGGACTCATCCTCGACATCTCGGACATGATCGATGAGACCGTGGCCGCGGACGTCCCCGAGGGCGCTTTCTCCGCGTACATGGTGGATGACGGCATCTACGCCATGCCCACCTCGCTGCAGCCCGGCGGCATCTACTACTCCCAGGACCTGTTCGACGCCGCCGGCATCACCGAGACGCCCACCACCATGGAGGAGCTGTCCGACGCCGTCGCCAAGCTCAAGGACTCCGGCACCTCCCCGATCGCCCTGGGGGCCAAGGATGCCTGGCCGGCCGCGCACTGGTACTACTTCTTCGCCCTGCGCGAGTGCAGCCAAGACGTACTCGAGTCCTCGCTGTCCGAGCTGGACTTCTCCGACCAGTGTTGGGTCGACGCCGGGCAGGACCTGGCCGACTTCGCCGGCACCGAGCCCTTCAACAGCGGCTTCCTGACCACCTCCGCCCAGCAGGGCGCCGGCTCGTCCGCGGGCATGGTGGCCAACCACCAGGCCGCCATGGAACTCATGGGGACCTGGAACGTCGGCGTCATCGCCTCGCTGACCCCCGACGAGGAGCCGCTGCCCGACCTGCGCTGGTTCCCCTTCCCGGCCGTTGAGGGCGGCGAGGGCGACCCCACCGCCATCATGGGCGGCGTCGACGGCTACGCCTGTTCCTCCACCGCCCCGGCCGAGCTGTGCGCCGAGTTCCTCAACTTCTTCATGAGCGAGGAGAAGCAGGAGGCCTACGCCGACGCCTTCGAGACCATCCCCGTCAACGAGAAGGCGCAGGACGTCGTCACCTCCGAGGCGCTGCTGCCGCAGGTGGAGGCCAACAACGACGCCGCCTACTCCCAGGTGTGGCTGGACACCTCCCTGGGACAGAACATCGGCAACGCGCTCAACGTCGCCGTGGTCGACATGCTCGCCGGCAAGGGCGACCCCCAGGGCATCGTCGACGCCATGACCGCGGCCGCCGCCAAGGAGTAAAGCCTCCTCCCTCCGCTCCAACCACCAGGCCGCGGCGCGCCCAGAAGCGTGCTCTGGGTGCGCCGCGGCCAACGCATGAAACGAGACCCTCACATGACAGCTGCAACCGCTACGCTGCCCGCCGGTACGGCGGAACAGGGCAAGCAGCGGGGCCGGAAACGGCGGAGCCCCAACGCCCTGTCCTGGCGGGACCGTATGGAGATCACGGCCCTGTCCGCCCCCGCCGTCATCCTGTTCATCACCTTCGTCATCCTGCCGGTGATCATGGCCGCCTACTACGGCTTCTTCAAGTGGAAGGGCTTCGGCGTCCCCACCAACTTCGTCGGCTTCGACAACTATCGCACCATCCTCACCGACCCCGAGTTCCACAACGTGCTGCGCCACAACGCCATCGTTGTGGTCGGCTCACTCGCCCTGCAGGGGCCCTTCGCCCTGCTGCTGGCGCTGCTGCTGAACAAGAAGATGCGTGGGCAGTCGCTGATCCGCGTGCTGATCTTCATCCCCTACGTCATTTCCGAGGTTATCGCCGGCACCGCCTGGGGCCTGATCCTGCAGACCGACGGCGCCATGAACGGACTGCTGCGCAAGCTCGGGCTCAGCGCCCTCGTCAATGACTGGATCTCCGACCCCAAGACCGCCCTGACCGTCCTGCTGTTCATCCTGACCTGGAAGTACGCCGGCTTCGCCGTCATCATCTTCCTGGCCGGTATGCAGGGCATTCCCGAGGAACTGACCGAGGCCGCCAAGGTCGACGGCGCCTCCTACTGGCAGATCCAGCGCAAGATCACCATTCCGCTGCTGGGCCCGACCATGCGCATGTGGGGCTTCCTGTCGATCATCGGTTCCCTACAGCTGTTCGACCTGGTCTACATCATCTGGGGCCAGTACATCTCCTCCACCGCGGGTACTTCCACGATGGCGACCTACATGGTGGTCAACGGCCGTATGAGCGGCAACTACGGCTACGGGAACGCCGTCGCCGTCGTGCTGTTCTTGATCTCCCTGGTGATCGCCCTGACCTATCAACGATTCGTCCTGCGCCGTGACACCGAGGGCGCACTGACCGGGAGCAGCCGATGACCGCCGCCGCATCCTCCATCAAGCCTCTCGACCCCGCCGCGCCCGCGCCGGCCAGTGCGCGCCGCCGCGTCCGCTCCGCCAAGGCCAAGCCCGCCTGGGCCAGCCCCGTGGTCTACCTGGTGGCCGCGCTGGTGATTGCGGCCCTGCTCGCCCCGGTCGCCTACGTGATCCTCGGCGGCTTCCGCAACAACTCGCAGATCACCTCCGATCCCGCCGGCCTGCCCGATCCCTGGGTGGTCGACAACTACCGCGTGGTGCTGACCTCCTCCGGATTCTGGCAGCAGGTCGGCAACTCCACCATCACCGCCGCCTGCGCCACCATCGGCACCGTGACGCTCGGGCTCATGGTCAGCTTCGTGATCGCGCGCTACCCCTTCAAGGGCGGCAACGCCCTGTACATGCTGTTCGCGGCCGGGCTCATGTTCCCCATGACCGTGGCCATCACGCCCCTGTACATCCTGATCAAGAACCTGGGCATGATGAACTCCCTGGCCGGCATCATCATCCCCGGCATCGCCTTCGCGCTGCCGCAGACCGTCATCATTCTGGTGCCCTTCCTGCGGGCCATCCCGAAGGAGCTGGAGGAGGCCGCCTCCCTGGACGGCTGCGGGCGCATGGGCTTCTTCTGGCGGGTGGTCGTACCCCTGTCCGCGCCCGGCGTGGTCACCACCGGAATCCTCACCTTCGTCGGCTCCTGGAACTCCTACATGCTGCCGCTGTTCATCCTGACCGACCACGCGAAGTACACCCTCCCGCTGGGGGTCCAGGCCTTCGCCTCCGAGCACTCGGTCAACACCGCGCAGGTCCTGGCATTCACCTCCCTGTCCATGATCCCCGCCCTCGTGGTCTTCAGCCTGTTCGAGCGGCGCATCGTCGGCGGCCTGACCGGCGCCGTCAAGGGCTGACCCAAGGCCGACCGCCAACCACCGCAACCTGGAGCCAACCGTGAACACCTGGAACGACACCTCCCTGCCTGCCGACCAGCGGGCCGCAGCCCTGCTTTCGGTCATGAGCCGACAGGAGAAGATCCACCAGCTCGCCTCCTTCTGGGAGCGCGACGAGGAAGAGGCCGTGCCCGCACCGGAGCCGGTCGACGTCGGTGACCACGACGACGAGGCGGCCGCATCCGAGGCCGCTCACCAAGTCGCCCCCATGGAGGACGCGTTCAAGGTCGGACGCCAGGGCTGGGAGGAGAGCGTCGACGGCGGATTGGGCCACCTGACCCGCATCTACGGCACGGACCCCGTCAGCGTCGCCGACGGAGCGGCCAAGCTGGCGCGTCTGCAGCGCGACATCGTCTCCCGCAACGCCTTCGGCATCCCGGCCATCGCTCACGAGGAGTGCCTGACCGGTTTCACGGCGCTGGGGGCGACCGTATACCCGGCCGCCATCGCCTGGGGCGCCACCTGGCGGCCCGCACTCGTGGAACAGATGGCCGGCCGCATCGGTGCCGACCTGCGCGCCGTCGGCGTGCACCAGGGCCTGGCCCCGCTGCTCGACGTCGTGCGCGACTACCGGTGGGGGCGCGTGGAGGAGACCTGCGGCGAGGACCCGTACCTGGTGGGCACGCTCGGCACCGCCTACGTGCGCGGCCTGCAGGCCCAGGGGGTGCACGCCACCCTCAAGCACTTCGTCGCCTACCCGGCATCAAAGGCCGGCCGCAATCACGCCCCGGTGTCCATGGGCCAGCGCGAACTGGAGGACGTCATGCTGCCGCCCTTCGAGATGGCGGTGCGTGAGGGCGGCGTCGCCTCCGTCATGAACTCCTACTCCGACATCGACGGCGAACCGGTGGCCGCCTCCCGCCACCTGCTCACGCAGGTGCTGCGCAAGCGCTGGGGCTTCACCGGCACCGTGGTCTCCGACTACTGGTCGGTGCGCTTTCTTCAGGCCATGCACCACGTGGCCGGGGACTACGCCCACGCCGCCGCGCTGGCGGTACGCGCCGGGCTGGACGTGGAGCTGCCGGAGACCACCTGCTACTCCCACCTCGAGGCGGCGCTGGACGCCGGCCTGCTCACCGAGGCCGAACTCGACACCGCCGTCGTCCGGGTCCTGACCCAGAAGGCCCGGCTGGGCCTGCTAGACGCCGACTGGGAGCCGACCGCCGGCGTCGATGCGGGCCGCGACCTCGACTCTCCCGGCAACCGGGCGGTGGCCCGCGCCCTGGCGGAGGAGTCGGTGATTCTGCTGAAGAACGACGGCGTGCTGCCGCTCGCCCCCGACGCGAGCCTGGCCGTGTCCGGCCCGGTGTGGGAGGACGTGCGCTCCTTCCTGGGCTGCTACTCCTTCCCCAACCACGTGCTCAGCCGCGACGGCGGCCGCACCACCGGGCTGGAGATCCGCGACCTGCCCGACGCGCTGCGCGCCGCCCGCCCCGGTGGGGCCACCTTCCACCGGGGTGTCGGCTTCATCGACGGGCGTGCCGATGACTTCGGTGCCGCCGTCGACGCCGCCGCGGCCGCCGACGTGGCCGTGGTCACTCTCGGTGACATCGCCGGGCTCTTCGGCGGGGGCACCTCCGGGGAGGGCTGCGACGTCGTCGACCTGGGCCTGCCCGGACGCCAGGGGGAGCTGCTGGAGGCGGTGCTGGCAACCGGCACCCCAACCGTGCTGGTGCTGGTCACCGGGCGCCCCTACGCGCTGGGGGAGTATGCCGACCGCTGCGCCGCCATCGTGCAGGCCTTCATGCCGGGCGTGGAGGGCGCCGATGCCATCGCCGGTGTGCTCACCGGGGCGGTCAACCCCTCCGGGCGGTTGCCCGTCGCCATTCCCAATGGTCGCGGCGGCCAGCCGGGCACCTACCTGGCGGCGCCGCTCGCCTGGCACGCCGACGGCATCTCCAACCTGGACCCCACCCCGCTGTACCCCTTCGGCTACGGGCTCAGCTACTCGACCTTCGCCCTCACCGACCCCGCCGTCTCCGCCACCCGGATGGACGCGGACGGACGGGTCGACTACACGGTCACGGTCACCAACACCTCCGACCGCGCCGGCGCCGAGGTCGTCCAGTTGTACCTGTCCGACCCGGTGGCCGAGGTGGTGCGCCCGCTGAAGACCCTCATCGGCTTCGCCAAGGTCGACCTGGAGGCGGGGGAGTCCAAGCGGGTCACCTTCACCGTGCACGCCGACCGCACCTCCTTCACCGGCGTCGACTACCGGCGCATTGTCGAGCCCGGTCAGATCCTGCTCGCCGCCGGCACCAGCAGCGAGGACCGGCTGGCGCCGCTCGCCGTCGAAATCACCGGCCGGCGCCGCGTGGTCGATGAGGGCCGCGTGCTCACCACACCCGTAGTCGTGGCGTCGGCATGAGGGCCGGGGCGGCGCGGGCTCCACTGATTAACCAAACCGAACAACTCTTCACGGAGGTTTCAAAGATGAAGCTGTCTGTTAGGCATAGGCGGGGTCTTGGCGTCGTCGGAGTGCTCACCGCCTCGCTTGCCCTCGCCGCATGCGGCGCGAATTCGGCCAACGGCGGTGACGAGGTCACACTGACCTTCTGGAACAACTCCACCACTCCCGCCTGGGCTGCTTATTGGGAGGAGGTCACGGCCGACTTCGAGGCCTCCCACGAGGGCGTCACCATCGACGTGGTGGCGATCTCCAACGAGGACATCGATGGCAAGCTGCAGACGGCGCTGGCCGGCGGACAGGCCCCGGACCTGTTCGTCCAGCGCGGCGGCGGCAAGATGGCCGACATGGTCGAGGCGGGGCAGCTGCTCGACATCACGGATCTGGTGGAGCCAGAGGTACGCGAGTCGGTGGCTGAGGGTACCTTTGCGCCCTACACCATCGATGGCTCCTTGTATGCGATGCCCACTTCCTTCCAACCGGAGGGGATTTACTACTCGCAGGAACTGTTCGACGCCGCGGGCATCACCGAGGCACCCACCACCATGGAGGAGTTGTCCGACGCGGTGACCAAGCTGAAGGACTCCGGCACCTCCCCGATCGCCCTGGGGGCCAAGGACGCCTGGCCCGCTGCCCATTGGTACTACCAGTTCGTGCTGCGCGAGTGCAGTCAGGAAACGCTGGAGTCCTCGCTGGCGGAGTTGGACTTCTCCGACCAGTGCTGGGTTGATGCCGGGCAGGACCTGGCCGACTTCGCCGCCACCGAGCCCTTCAACGACGGTTTCCTGACCACTTCCGCCCAGCAGGGCGCGGGTTCGTCCGCGGGGTTGGTGGCCAACCACCAGGCCGCCATGGAGCTCATGGGGACCTGGGATGTGGGCGTCATCGCCTCGTTGACCCCGGATGAACAGCCGCTGGAGGACTTGGCCTGGTTCCCCTTCCCGGCCGTTGATGGTGGCGAGGGCGACCCCACCGCCATCATGGGTGGCGTCGATGGCTACTCCTGTTCTGCTACGGCCCCGGCCGAGCTGTGCGCCGAGTTCCTCAACTTCATCATGACCAAGGACAACCAGGAGGCCTACGCCGACGCCTTCGACATGCTGCCCGCCAACCAGGACGCCCAGGGGGTAATCGCGGCGGGCCCCCTGGCCGACGCCATGCAGGCGGGCAACGACGCCGCCTACTCCCAGGTGTGGCTGGACACCTCCCTGGGACAGAACGTCGGCAACGCGCTCAACGTCGCCGTGGTCGACATGCTGGCGGGCAAGGGCGACGCCCAGGGCATTGTCGACGCCATGACCGCAGCGGCCGCCAAGGAGTGAGGAGGCCGGGCGCGGGCTTGTGCGCGGCGGCTCCCGTCCGGTCTGATGCCGCTCCGCTCAGTGGCGGGGCGCGGGTCCTGTCGACGAACGCACGACCAGGGTCGTGGCGAGCTCGATGTTCTGCGCCGGCGCGTGCGGATCCTCGGAGAGGTCAATGACCATGCGCGTGGCCTCCTGCGCCATCTCGATCAGGGGCTGGTGGACGGTGGTCATGGGGGGCGAGACCCACTGACACAGGTCCACGTCGTCGAAGCCGATGACGGAGATGTCTTTGGGGATGGCCAAGCCGGCGTCCTTGATCGCCCGGTAGCTGCCGTAGGCCTGCTCGTCGGAGCCGTTGAGGATTGCCGTCGGCGGGTTGTCCAGGGCGAGGAGCCGCGGCGTGAGCCGGTAGCCGCCCTCGAACAGGGAGTTGCCGGCGACGACGAGCTCGGGGTCGTAGGGGATCTGGTGGCGGCTGAGGACGGAGCGGTAGGCGTCAAGGCGGTCCTGGTGAGAGACGAGGTCCATCGGGCCGGTTATGTAGGCGATCCGGCGGTGACCGAGGGAGATCAGATGCTCTGTGGCGTCCCGCGAGCCCGCCCAGTCCGTGGCCGCGACGGTGGGGACATCATGGCGCTGGTGTCCTGACGGGTTGAGAAGGACCACCGGCATCTTCAGCTGGCGCATCTTGCGCTCGGTCACCTCGAGCAGTTCCGAGACGACGACGACCACTCCTGCGGAGCCGCGGGTGACCAGATGATCCACCCAGTGGGCTCCCCCAACGGGAGATCCGTGGGTCGCGGTGACCACGAGGTCCTTTCCTCTGCGGGCGGCCTCGGCCTGGGCGCCGGTGAGCAGCGCGGATGCCCACTGCGTGTCGAGCCCGGAGATCACGAAGTCGACCAGATGGCTCGGAGTCGGACGGGTGGTGCGGCGCGGCTTGTAGCCGAGCGCCGACGCGAGCGCCTCGACCTCGCGGCGCGTCGTCTCTGAAACGCCGGGGCGGCCGTTGAGCACTTTCGAGACCGTCGGGACCGAGACCCCGGCCTGCCGGGCGATGGAGGCGATCGTGACCCGCTGACTCACCGTCGGGGCTCCTCTCTTGACAGGTCCAGCCGATGGAACTAGATTAGCGAGTCACGAAAGGTTAAAGAAACTTTCGTGGCACTCGAAGGTGTGTGCAACCCTTCTTGGGGACAATGAGCATGCTAGGAGGAAGGTGCAATGATGCACGACTCGCGAAACTTTCTCATGACTCGTCGATCCTTCGGCGGTCTAGCCGCGGCTATCGCCATCGCTGCCGGCATCGGCGCGTGCGGCGGCGGGCAGGAGCAGCAGGGCTCGGCCACGGCCGGTGACATCACCTGGTGGGGCTGGACGCCGGACGCCGCCAACGCGGCTAAGATCATCGAGGCCTTCAACCAGGAGTTCCCCGATATTCACGTCGAGTTCGTCTCCAAGCCGATCGACTCCTACGACTCCGTGCTCAGCCCCGCAATCACCTCCAAGGACGGACCGGACGTCTTCAACGTCGCTCCTGGCTCTGCCAATGGCGGAGTCCAGACCTTCGAGGCCGGCGCCATCGACCTTACGGAGGCGGTCACCGCGGCGCTGGGCGACGACTGGAGGAGCAGGCTCGCCGCGATCGGGGTTGACGGACTCACCGTCGGCGACAAGCTGGTCGGCCTGTCCGCCGGCGCCGTGTACTCCGGCGGCCTGTGGGTCAACCAGGACCTCTTCGACGAGCACGGCCTCAAGCATCCGACCACTTTGGCGGAATGGAAGTCGGCCTGCGAGGCCTTCCGAGCGGCGGGTGTCGGCGGCTTCGTTCAGGGTGCCGGTCAGCACGCCTTCGACATGGACACCTTCGAGGCGATCATGGAGAACATCAGGCCGGGCTCATATGTGGCGGCTGCGAAGGGGGAGATCCCGTTCAGCGACCCGATCTTCACCCAGGGCCTCGAGATTTGGCAGAGCCTCTTCGATGAGGGGATCATGCAGGAGGGTGCGATCGGGCTCCAGCAGTACCCTGACGCCAACAACATGTTCATGTCCGGCAAGTACGCCATGATCATGATGGGGTCCTGGTACACGCAGTACGCGGTCAAGGACGCGATGGTGGCGGCCATGGAGGCCGCCGGGGTGTCCAACCCGGAGCCGTTCACGATCCTTCCGATCGACTTCCCGGACGTCGCGGGCACGGGCAATATCGGCGGCTACTTCGGTGACGCGGATTACGGTGTTGCCGTCAGCGGCATGTCTCAGCAGCAGGCCGCGGCCACGACATTCGTCACCTGGTTGGCCGCCTCAAGTGCCGGTCAGCAGGCGATCGCCGACACTCTCAATGACATCCCCGCGCTTGAGGGAGTCACCCCCGACTGGGACGCCATCGACCTGGTCGACCCCGAGGTGCAGAGGGAGCCCCTGCAGACGTACACGGAGCAGGCCGGCGGCAGCAGTGTCACGCGTTTCGCCGACGTCAGCGCGGATCTCAACAGCGCCTACCGGGACGGTCTGATCGGCCTCATCGCGGGGACGGTCACGATCGAGGAAGTGCTGTCCGCGCTACAGGCGGTTGTGGACTCGGAGAGGTGAGCGCAATGCCTGAGTTGCTTCCACAGCGGTCTTCCCACGATGCGGCAGCGACGAGTGGAGAACCGCTATGACGGTCGTACGCCCCGCCCGGGCAAGGCGTGCTACCGGGACCGAGGTCGCGGCGCGGCGTGGCATCGACATGCAGTCATGGGGCCTGCCCTGGATCCTGCCCGCGGCCGTCCTGGTCATCGGGCTCGTCTACTTCGCGATCGGGTACACGGGCTTCGTCTCTACGCTCGACTGGAACGGTTTCATCCTCTCCGCACCCGACTTCATAGGTGCGGGGAACTATGCCGAGCTCGTCGGCGACAACGTCTTCTGGGGATCCCTGTGGCACACCCTGTACTTCTTCATCATCACCTTCACCGTGCAGACGGCCGTGGGGTTCATTCTGGCGGCGCTGCTGCATTCCCGGGTCCGCCTGGGTGCGGTGTACAAGGTGATCATTTTCGTGCCGACCGTCTTGGCCCCCGCGACCATGGCCCCGGTCTTCCGTCAGATCTTCGACGCCGATGGACAGCTCAACTGGCTCCTGCAGCACGTCGGGCTCGGCTCGCTGAGCCAGCCCTGGCTCGCCTCCCCGTCCACCGCGATGGGGGTGGTCATGGTGGTCACCGTCTGGCAGTGGACCGGCATGACCTTCATCCTCTACTACGCGGCGATGAGTCAGATCGACTCCGAGATACTCGAGGCCGCAAGGATCGACGGTGCCGGAGGCGTGCGAACCATGCGCTCGATCATCTGGCCGATGTGCAGGGGAACCACCGGCGCGCTGGCCATTCTCGGCCTCATCGGCGCCCTGAAGACCTTTGACGTGCCCTACCTCGTGACCAAGGGTGGACCGAACCACGGCACCGAGTTCCTCGGCACTTACATCTACCACACCATGGTGCAGGAGAAGCACTTCGGATATGCGGCCGCCGTCGCGGTGATCCTGCTTGTCCTCGCCATTGTCGGCGGAGTCGCCTCCAGCGTCCGCAGCAGAAAGGGGGCGAACTGACATGTTCGACTCTCGTAGCCGACGCTCCAGGGTTCTGATCCAGGCGCTAGCCACGGTCTTGACCGTCCCCTTCCTGCTCCCGCTGCTGGCGATGGTGCAGGGATCGTTCGCGGGCCGTGGAATCGGTAACTACCAGAAGGTCTTCGCAACCGGCGTCGTGCCGATTTACTTCAGGAACAGCGCCATCATCGCCGTCAGCGTGGTCGTGATCGTCTACGTGGTCACAATGCTCGCCGCCTTCGGTTTCTCCAAGCTCAGGTTCCGCGGCAAGGAGATCTGGTTCTGGGCGCTGCTGGCGGCGCTGACGATGCCCGAGGCCGTCCTGCTCACGCCGCTGTTCGTCATGGCCTCACGATTCGACCTCTACAACGAGTATGCGGCGGTCATTCTGCCTCTCGCGGCGCTGCAGACGCCCTTTACGGTCCTGCTCGCCCGCAATTACGTGGGCGGCATCCCCAACGAGCTCATGGAGGCGGGCAAAGTCGACGGAGCCAGCATCCTGCAGGTCTTCCGCCACGTCATCCTTCCACTGACACGGCCCATTGCCGCGACGATCGTCGTACTGACCTTCATCAACTCCTGGAACTCATATCTTCTGCCGATGCTCATGCTCAATGATCCGGGCAAACAGGTAGTCACGCTCCTGCCCTCGTTCTTCACAAGCCAGTACACCAACGACCAGACCGGAGTGCTCGCGGCTGCCGTAATCACGGCCGTACCCGCCATCGTCGCCTACCTGTCCGCCCAGAAGTACTTCGAGCGGGGCATGGCGGCCGGCGCACTCAAGTAGCGGTCTCCTCATTGTCACAACCACCCAGGGCGCTGCTTCGCCCGCTGACACGAAAGCCGAGCAGTATGACAACATCATCGCCTCCCATCCGCTTCGCCATCATCGGGGCCGGGTGGAGATCGGAGTTCTTCCTCCGTATTGCCGCCACAGTCCCCGAAGTCTTGAACTGCACCGCGGTACTGGCTCGCTCTGAGCCCTCCCGCTCCCGTATTCGCGACGGCTGGGACGTGCCGGTTGTCCCCGCAGTGGAGGATCTGCTCGCCACCGATCCGGAGTTCGTGATCGCTTGCGTCTCCTGGTCCTCGATGCCCGAGGTCGTCCGCGACCTCGTCGCCCGCGGCGTCAAGGTCCTCGCCGAGACCCCTCCGGCACCGGACCTGGAGGGGCTACGGGCGCTATGGCACGACGTCGGGTCTACGGGCCTCGTCCAGGTCGCAGAGCAGTACCTGCGCATGCCCGGCCACGCGAGCCGCAAGGCCGTCGTGGACCGGGGTGTGATCGGGGCCCCGACCTTCGTGGAGGTCGCCTCAACCCATATGTACCACTCGATGTCTCTTATCAGGAGCTTCCTCGGCCTCGACATGGAGGAGGCGGTGGTCAACGCGCACCGGTTCACGGCGCCGCTGGTCGATCCGCTGTCCTTCTCCGGGTGGGAGGCTAATCCGCAGCCCAAGGAGGCGGCCACCACCATCGCCACACTCGACTTCGGCGACGGACGCTGCGGCCTGTACCTGTTCACCGACAACCAGTGGTGGAACCCCCTGCTGTCGCGGAGGATCCTGGTGCGTGGCGGGAAGGGGGAGATTGTCGACGACAGTGTCGTGCGCCTGACAGATGAGGGCGTTGTCTCGTCTCCTCTGAGCTACAGACGGCTTGGAGTCGACATGAACCTCGAAGGCAACGAGCTCGCCACAGTCGCCTTCGACGGGCAGATCGTCTACCGCAATCCCTGGCCGGGAAGCCGCTTCTCGGAGGACGACATCGCCGTCGCCTCCTTCCTCCTCGAGGTCGGCGCGTGGGCGCGTGGTGAGGCCCCGGAGCCCTACCCGCTTGCCGAGGCATGCCAGGACCACTACCTCGCCCTGGCCATTGAGGAGTCCATCCAGAGGGGACGCAATGTTCGCGCAGTCAAGGAGGTGTGGGCCTGATGCCCGAACGCAGATTAGAAGGTCAACTCGCACTCGTCACCGGCGCCACCGCCGGCATCGGATTCGGCGTTGCCCGGCGTCTGATCGCGGAGGGCGCGGACGTCGTCGTAACCGGACGCCGCAGCGACATGCTCGCTCGGGCGCGCCGGGAACTCGGCGAGCACTGCCTGACCGTGCAGGGCGATGCCTCGAGCATGGAAGACCTCGACCGCCTCATGGGGCGTATCGCGGCGCTCGGGCGCCCGCTCGACGTCATCGTCGCCAATGCGGGCGGCGGTGGTGACCGGCCGCTGGCCGAGATGGACGAGGACACCTACGACCGGGTCATGGACCTGAACGTCAAGAGCGCCTACTTCACCGTCCGCAAGGCCCTGCCCCTCCTGCGGGACGGCGCGCGGGTAGTCCTGCTGTCCTCCATCTCCGGGTCCAACGGCGACCCCGGACACTCGGTGTACAACGCCTCCAAGGCCGCCGTGCGCTCGCTCGCGCGCACCTTCACCGCCGAGCTGCGTGAGCGACGCATCCGGGTCAACGCGGCCAGCCCGGGCCCAACCATGTCCGAGGGCTTCGCCGCCTTCGTCGGCGGGCAGGAGGCTATCGACCGGATCACGAGCATGGTGCCCGTGGGCCACATCGCCTCGATCGATGAGACCGCCGCCGCGATCGTCTTCCTCGCCGCCGAGGACTCCGCCTACGTGGCCGGCGCGGAGCTGGTCATCGACGGCGGCATGAGCCAGATCTAAGACCCCACTGCGAATCCACCACTGTTTCCGCACACGATGAGTCTGCGCACGCGGACTCGCTACCACAGGAGCAAGCCTTGAACCACGTAAGCACCGTAACCGTCCCACCAGCCATGCGCCACCGCCTGTCCGAGCGCGTCATTGCCGTCACCGGCCCCGACGGGGCGCCGCTGGCGGAGACCGACGTCGTCGTCGAGCAGACCCGGCACGAGCTGGGAATCGGCAACATCGGCTTCGACTTCGTCGCCGTCGCCAACGGGGAGGAGTCCAACGCGGACAGCCTGTTCGGCGGGGCCCGGCCCGAGCTGGCCGAGACCTTGACGGACCGCTTCTTCGACCTGTTCAACGTCACCACCCTGCCCTTCTACTGGCGTTCATTCGAGCCGGAGGAGGGGCATCCGCACACCGAGCGGCTGGCGAATGCGGCCCGCTGGATCCGCGCCCACGGTGCCGATGTCAAGGGACACCCGCTGGCCTGGCACACGCTCGCCCCGCAGTGGCTGCTGGGACGCGACCCGGAAGAGGTCGAGCGCATCCTGCGTGCTCGCATCACCCGCGAGGCGAGTGGCTTCCGCGGCCTGGTGGACACCTGGGACGCCATCAACGAGGTGGTGATCATGCCGGAGTTCACCGCCGAGGACAACGCCATCACCCCGCTCGCCCAGCGCCTCGGCCGCGTGGGCATCGTGCGGCTCGCCTTCGAGACCGCCCGCGCCGCCAACCCCGACGCCTTCCTGCTGCTCAACGACTTCAATATGAGCGAGAAGTACGTCCAGCTGATCGAGGACTGCCTGGAGGCGGGGGTGAGGATCGACGCGATCGGCTTGCAGTCACACATGCACCAGGGGTACTGGGGCGAGGAGCGCACCCAGGAGGTGCTCGAGCGTTTCAGCCGCTTCGGCCTGCCGCTGCACTTCACCGAGACCACACTGGTCTCCGGCCACCTCATGCCGCCCGAGATCGTGGACCTGAACGACTACCAGATTCCGCACTGGCCCAGCACACCGGAGGGGGAGGAGCGCCAGGCCGATGAGATCCGCCGCCACTACACCACGCTCGCCTCCCACCCCGCGGTCGCGGCGATCACCTACTGGGGCTTCACCGACGATGGGGCCTGGCTGGGCGCCCCGGTCGGCTTCGCCCGCGCCGACGGCACCTTGAAGCCCAGCTACGCGGCCCTGCACGACCTGGTCAAGGGCCAGTGGTGGACGCCGCCTACGACGGTGCGCACCGACGCCGACGGGAAACTGCGCCTGTCCGGCTTCCGCGGCACCTATCGGGTCACTGCCGCCGACCGCAGCGGCGAGGTGAAGCTCGATGCGGCGGCGGACCAGGCGGAGACGAGAGTCGGCCTGCGGAAATAGGACGCCCTCATCGTGTGGGCCGTGCTCTTTGCACGCAAAGGCCGTGTCCGGAACCTAAGCCTATCGGGACTTTTTGGCGCAATCTAGCCAATCGCGGGATTTGGGCCCGGATGGGTGGCGAGGCTCCGGTGTGCAACGAGGGGTCCGTTGCACACCGGAGCTCTCTGAGCGGTTCGCGATAGTAGGGTAAACCCGCACAATTCCGCCAATTCGGGCTTCAGCGTCCAGCCTGAAGCGTGCAACGCCGCCCCGGCGACCTATTCGACTCAGCCGCGGTTGGCGAAGCGCTCCAGGAGCATGGCGTCCCCACCGACCACGAGCACGTCGTCGGGGGAGACCAGGGTGGCGGGGGTCGCGTACTCGAAGGCCTCACCCGGGCTCATCAGACCGAAGACGGTCACCCCGTAGCGGGAGCGGATCTTGGACTCGCCGATGGTGAAGCCGTGCAGTTCGACGGGCGGGCGCATCTTGACGATGGTGAAGCCGCCCTTCTCCATCTCGATGTAGTCCAGCATACGGCCGGATACCAGGTGGGCGGCGCGCTGCCCGGCGTCGAACTCCGGGTAGACCACGTGGTGGGCGCCGATGCGCCGCAGGATGCGGCCGTGCGCGCGGGAGACGGCCTTCGCCCAGATCTGCGGGGTCTCCAGGTCCACCAGGTTGCCGGTGATCAGCACACTGGCCTCCAGGGAGGTGGCCACGCCCACCACCGCGGTGCCGAACTCGGTGGCGCCCAGCTGCTCCAGGGCCTCCATGTCGGTGGCGTCCGCCTCCACCAGCGGGATGCGTCCGGTCCACTGGCGCACGATGACGGGGTCCCGTTCGACGGCGAGGACCTCCCTGCCCAGGCGGTCCAGCGTGGCGGCCATGGCCGAGCCGAAGCGGCCGAGCCCGATCACCAGGGTCGAGTCGTTGTAGGCGGAGCGGTCAGGCATGAGTCCTCAATGGCGATGTGTGGATACTCACCGAATGATAGCGAGCGTTGCCCGGAGAACGTCACCGAGCGGGTACTGCCCCCAACGGTAGTCCCCTCCGCTGAGCCCGGTTGCTGGTACAGGCAACGTGATCAAGATTGCTCAGGAACCGCTCAGAATGACGTTGGGTCGCGGTAGCATCACGGTGTCGCGCGTGATTGGTCCGTTGGACCTCTAGGAGATGACTGCGTGAGCACCGGAAGTCTGAACATAAACCCCGAGACCCTCGATCATGCGGCTGGAACGCTTGATGATGTTGCCGGTGACCTTGAGGATGCCTCCTTTCCAGCCGACCCCGATGTGGGCCGCTCGTCGTCCGCGGTGTCAACGGCGCTGAGTAGGCTGTCCTCCAAGACCTCGGGTGCGGCCTCCTCACTGCGCACCACGGCCAGCGGCCTGAGGACGACCGCCTCGGACTTTCGCAACACGGACCAGGACGCCGCCTCGGCCACTCCCTCGGCCGGTGATAACTGATGTCTCTTGACGCGCGGGTGATCACCGAGCCCTCGGAGGCGTGGAATGCCGCACGGAGCTTGAGCACGATATCGACGACGGTCTCGGACGCCTCCGACGACGTTGCCGCCACACGCAGGACCATCGCCTCCGACTGCTTCAGTGAGTCGACGAATGCGGCGCTGTCGAGGCTGAGTACCCAGGGCGCGGACCTCGACGACGCCTCCACCGATGCCACGTCCCTGTCCAAGGCACTCAACGACTTCGGCTACTCCATGGACTCGGTCAAGACCCGGCTCGCGGACGTGATCGCCGACGCGACGGCCGCCGGACTGACGGTCTCCGGCAGCACCATTCAGGAGCCCGCGGAGGACGACTCCGACGCGGACTACGCCACCAAGAAGGCCGCCTACGACACGCTCTCCTCCACGCTGTCCCTGATTCGTGCCGACGAGTCGACGGCGCACGACACGCTCATCTCGGCCTGTGACTCCCTCAAGAGTGCGGGGGAGTGGCTCCGGGATCAGTTCATCCCCACCTGGGATGCGAGCGGCGTATCCAAGGCGGCAGACATTGCCGACGGTGTTGCGGTTGGTGCTCAATGGGCTGCGATCAGAGCGATTTCCGTGTTCCGGCCCCGCTACCCGAGCTGGCATCCGGGTGCGGGCCGATTCATGTCGGCGGCGGACCGCTCCGAGATGGGGCTGCTGCGAACCCTGTGGGCCAAGGCCAAGACCAGTAACTGGATCAACAAGCCCTACACCCGCGGGACCACCGCGTGGAAGGTACAGCAGTATGCCGGAAAAGCGGCTCGTGTCACCAAGGGCATAGGTGTTGGTGCAGCCATATTCTCTGGCGTTGTTGGTGGGTACGAGCAGTACCAGAAGGACTCGGCCAACCCCTCAATGGGCGCGGGCAAGAAACTCGTGCGTGCCGGAACGCAGGCAGTTACGCAGGGTGGCCTGGGATACGGTGGGGCTTGGCTGGGAGCTCAAGCCGGGATGGCGATCGGTGCTCTTGGAGGTCCGGTCGGTATCGCCGTGGGCGGTATTGTCGGCGGTGCGATCGGAGGAATCGCAGGATCCGCTGTGGGTAAGGCGGCGGGAGATTTGATCAACAAGGGTGTCAGTAAGCTGTTTCACTGGTGACGGTAGGGCTAGCGGGAGGTGTGACTTGTGGTGAAGGCAGCTGCGATTTTCTTGTTCGGAGCGGTCCTGCTGGCTCATTGGAGTTTGGCGATGTTCACCGATACGGGGCCCGGTGAGTTTGCGCGGGAGATCAGTACGGAGATGGGAGTCAAGAACAATCTGTCTCTTGTAATGCCCTCCGGCGCATTGACGTTCATTTTCGGTGCGGTGTTTGGTTTTGGGGATCCTGACTCGGTGTTCGAGATTATCTGTGGCTCCATATCGGCGTTCTTCTTGCTGGTCATGTTGGTGGGCTTCTTGCCGATTCCTTTGCCGGCGTGGATGTATCCGGAGTGGCATGTGGAGTGGCGGCGTCGGCGGCGGCGCGAGCGGCTGGCCGGGGAGAACTCGTGGCGTGACACCTCACGGCTGGAGCCCGGTGAGCCCTCCCGCCCGGAAGTCGGGCGCACCAATAACCGCTCCAGTTCGGAGGCTACGCATCCGTCCCCCGACTCTTCAGGAGATGACGCATGACCTCGCGATCGAACCCGGACCTGCCCCAGGAGTTCACGGGCGACGTCGTCAGGATCTCCGCGCCAGCCGGCTGGGTGCAGGTGAACCCCGCAAGTATCCCCGGCATCCCGGACCCTGAGATGGCCCCCGGCGGTGCGGGGCGCGTGGACCTAATCTGCGCCGAGCGGCCGGACAGTCCCCGCTTCGCCAAGAACTGCGTGATCACCGTCGCAGAACTGCCCGAGGCTACCTCTGCGGAGGACTGGTATCGGGACTCGACAATGCAACTCGTCAACTCCGTGCCGGGCTTCCAATTGATCGACATCACCGAGTGGGAGGCGGTCGGACCCGGCCTGCTGCGCTCAGGCGTCTACATCCAGGACACGGTCTCGGTCACCGCCCTGCAATGGACCTGGGTGAGCGAGACCTCGCGGCGTGGGCTGACCGCGACCTTCTCCTGTGCCACTCGCGACTGCAGTACGGCGGTGGAGCGATTTCTGGCCATGATCGTCACACTTGAGGAGATCTGATGGCGCGGCTGGACACGAGCGGATACACCCCGGTCCTGATCATCGGTGACGCGGAGTGGTTGTCTCTGCGCGCCGTCGCGATGGGTGGGCGCATGCCGAAGGGCCGCGTCGCCAGGCGGCTGCAGCGCAGCGGCATTCTGGATGATCAGGGCATCATGCCGTCGGCGGCTCCCGCACTGCACGGCGTCGCCGGGGCCACCCGGCATCTCGACGTCTACCGCTTCGAACCAACGCGCCCAGGGCGGCGTGCCGAGGCGTGGATAGGTCCACAGCGGGCGACCATCGTCAAGCATGAGCCGGACGGTTATCACGTGTACGGCCTCGACGAATGCGAGGTTCCGTCCGCCTTCGCACAACTACTCGACGTGCAGCCGCGTCACAACATCGACCTGGGGCCGCGGATTCTCCCGCCGTCGGTATACAGCTTCATCGATTCTGGAGACCTGGATGCCCTGACAGAGGAACTCGCCCGTCTGGCGCGTCAGTTGGATCGTGGCGGGGAGCCGGGGCAACTCGGCGGGCCCACGCCGCTCACGGACGGGTTCGCCAGTGGGCAGTGGACGCTTTCGCTCATCTCAACGAGCGTGCCTCGAGATGGAGGTTGGGAAGTCGTTGGCTCCATGACGACCCTGTCCGTGCCCGAATGCCTGTACGAACTGGTACCCAAATCGGTCGCTGAAGCCCTGGAGGCTGGTGCTCCGCCCGAAGTGGTCGCCCAGAAGGCGACCTCGAACCTGCCCGAGGAGCTGTTCCTGGAGCACATGACCTCACTTGAGCTGTGGGCGCGCGTGAGTCCCTGGTTCTTCGCCTCCTAACGTGAGCCGTTAGTCCCGGTGCAGCAACGGCTCCTCCCAGGCCAGGATGGTGCGCACCGCCAGCCCCAGGTTACCAACCTGGCAATGGGAGGCACATCCCTCGGCCTCGGTGAATACACGCGTGGTGACTGAGCGGGCGCCCGTGAGACTGCCCGCCTGCCGGGTCAGCTGGGACAGCGGCACGTAGTGGTCCTCTGCTCCGGCGAGCAGTAGCACGTCTGCGCGCACCCCTGGGGACGCTTCACGGGTATGCAGCCGCCCGGCGAAGCGCAGGAACTGTGCCGGGGACCGAGTACCGGTGACCCGCATCCCCTGTTCCAGGCCCCACTGGATGACGGAGCGCCTGCTTGCCAATGCGAGCAGCCGGTCCACCAAAACGCTCGGCAGTCTGGAGAACGCCCGGCCCATGTGCGGCGGTACAGGGGCCACCTGCCGCATGAGGACGTCGAGGAAGTCATCCATCACATCCCAAGCCACGACCCGCTTGACCCGTGTTTCAAAGGCTGCGGCCCGGATCACGAGCTCTCCGCCCAGGGAGAGACCGACCAGGGTCACGTTATTCAGCCCGAAGTGATCCAGAACCGCTGACACCGGCCGCTCCCACCCCGCCACGAGTGGCACCCCTTGTTCCTCCAGCACGCCGCCCTGGCCGGGCCCGTCGAAGGCGATCACACGGTGCCCCCGCCGGGCCACGGCGTCCAGCAGTGGGAACCACTCCTCGATATAGGAGTCGAAGCCGCCGCACACCACCCAAGTGCTGCGGGGCTCCTCGCTCGGACCTAGCCTGAGGGCGGGCAGGTCGTATGCGGGCAGAACGGCGCCGTCGCAGGGGATGTCGACGGGATCAAGGCTGAAGCGTTGACGCATGAAGTCCACAAAGCGCTCCCGGATGGGGAATCGACGCGGGTCGCCGCCGCTCATGAAGAACTGGGCGGCGCGCTCATAGACGACGGCGTCGAAGTCCCTGCCCGCGGTCCGGGCGCCGCGCGCCAGATGCAGGTACGCCCCGACCCAGCCGGCATTGGTACGCGGCAGCGGCGACAGTGCGCTGATCTCGTCGATCGCGTGGGGGCCGATCAATTCCGCCCAGCGCAGCGCCTGGAAGGCCTGGTCGGTCTCGGCCGGGAGTGCATGCGCACCCAGGGGCGGGGCGTCAAGGTCGAATGCGTGCGAAGTGTTCAACAGCTCTCCTAATGAAACCGTACGTTGTTGTTTGACGCGGGATGCTAGTGGTCGTCGGAATCCAAGTCAAAACGATCGTTGTTGTATGTGGTGAGGTTGAGTGTGAGGGCGGGGCGCATATCGGCGCGCCATATCCTGTCCCCATGCCTCGCGTCACTCAGTCCTACCGGGATCGCCAGACCGCCCGAATCGTGGCGGCGGCGGAGGTCTGCTTCGCCCGCCGCGGCTTCGACGGCGCCTCCATGGACGAGATCATCGCCGAGGCCGGCATGTCCTCCGCCACCGTCTACCGCTACTTTCCGCAGGGCAAGGAGTCCCTGATCCGGGCGGTCCTCGGGCAGGCGACCGACCCCGTGGTGGAGTGGATGGCGAGGCTGTCTGCGGGTGAGGAGCTCCCGCCGTTCGAGTCCGCCTTTATCGACGCCGTTGAGCAGGCCTGGAGTTACAAAGCCTCGGTCGGCGCCGACTCGGAGGGAGGCGTCCGCGCCGACGCCGGGGCGGAGGGTGCCGGGCGCACGGTGGCCCCCGCCGACCTTCAGGCGGCCATCTGGGCGGAGCTGGCGCGCCAACCGGATCTGCGCGCCGCCAATGCCGAGAGCTACGCCCGGGTGCGTTCCGAGACCGCCCGCATCCTCGGGCGCTGGCAGGCCCGAGGTGACGTTGCCGGGCACCTCGATCCGGAGGCGGCGGCCGCCGTCGTGCACCATGCCGCCATGGGCCTGCTGGTGCGGAGAATCGTCGTCGGCGAGCCCGGCTGGCACGACGACGTCGTCGCCACCGCGCGCGCACTGGCCGGCATGCTGGGGGCTGAGCGGGCGGCGCGCCTCAGCCGATGAGAGGCCGCTCGGCGGGCATGCGGATCACCCGGCGGCGCTCGCGCAACGCCAGGGCGGAGGCCGCGGTCATGGTGCCCACGCGGCCGATGAACATCAGCACGATGATCACGTACTTGGCGCCGTGCGGCAGGATGGGGGTGATGCCGGTGGACAGGCCCACGGTGGCGAAGGCGCTGATTACCTCGAACAGAATGCGGTCCAGGGTCAGGTCGGTTAGCTGAAGCAGCAGCAGGGACGCCACGCCGACGATGCTCGCCCCGATGAATGCCACGGCCACGCTCAGTCTCACCGTGGACAGGGTGATGCGTCGTCCGAAGGCCTCGATGTCCTGGTCTCCGCGCGCCTCGGCCAGAATCGCCAGCACCAGTACCGCGAAGGTGGACACCTTGATGCCGCCGGCCGTCGACGCCGAGCCGCCGCCCACGAACATGAGCGCGTCCTGAAGCAGCCAGGTGGACTCGTGCATGTGCTCCGGCGCGATCGTCGACAGCCCGGAGGAACGGGCGTTGACGGAGTTGATCAGCGCAGTCAGAATCTTCCCGCCCGTGGACAGTGCTCCGTAGGTGTTGGGGTTGTTCCACTCGAAGGCGCCGATGGCCACGGCGGAGAACATGCTGAGGCCGGTGTAGGTGGTCAGGGTCAGTTTGCTGTGCAGGGTCAGCTGCCGGGGACGACGGCGATGGCGCACGACGTCGCGGATTACCGGGAATCCGATGGCCCCCAGGAAGGTGCCCAGCACGATCGGCAGCCCCACCCACCAGTCGCTGGCGTAGGGGGCGAGGCCCTCCGGCATGACCACGAACCCGGCGTTGTTGAAGATTGACAGCGCCATGAAGAACGCGTACCAGGCGGCGTGGCCGAGGTCGAGTCCCAGGGTGAGGAAGCGGGGCAGTAGCACCGCCATGAGCACGGCCTCGACGCCGAAGGCCGTGTAGGCGACGGCGCGCAGCAGCGACATGACGTCGCCCAGGCCGGCCATGTTCTCCGAGGCGGCGAGCATGCGCTGCGTCAGCCCCAGGTGGCGGGACACGGCGAAGGACAGCAACGAGGCCAGCGTCATGATGCCCAGGCCGCCGATGGCGGCACCGACGATGATGACGAGCTGGCCGAAGGGCGACCAGTAGGAGGCCGTATCCACGGTGGTCAAGCCCGTGACGCACACGGCCGACGTCGCGGTGAACAGGGCGTCCACGAAGGGAGCGCGCGTGCCGCTCGCGGTGGCGATCGGCAGGCTGAGCAGGGCGGCGATCCCGGCGACAATGACGGCGAAGACGGTGACCGCCAAGCGTGCCGGGGAGAAACGGGCGATGCGGTCGAAGCGGCTGCGCAGTCCCAGGCGCGCCAGCAGGCCGCGGATACCGCCGGCGTCCTCCTGGGCGGTCAGCTGCCGGGCGAGCTCATCCGGGGCGGCCGGCCGGCTGGGATCCAGGGGCTCGGTCGTCCCCATCAACCCTGCATCCGCCGTCTGCGTGTGCCAGCCGCCCAGGCGGTCCGCATCGCGCGCGACGCCGACGCGTCCGGCCCGGGCTTCCCGGCCCTGCGCGGACGACGACGGCGAGTGGCTGGCTCCGGAGTCGGGACTTGCGGAAGAGGACACGGGGCCATTGTGGGCCATGGCGGCCCGTCCCGGACAGAAGCCGTGCGGTCGCACCCGAGAGGTCGGGCGGTCGCACCCGCCGTCGGTGCGACAAATGTGTGAGATGCGGCGCCCGTGACAAATGAGGGAGGAAACATCCTGTGCGACAGTTGAGACACAGGTTATATTGGTGTTGTTTCAGCGCGCCGACGTCGTGCACCGCCTCGACACCCTCGCGCGTCCACTCCGACCTGACGACAGGACACCAATAGCCATGGCATCGGGCACCTCGACACCCCCCAGCGCCTCGGGCGCCCCCAGCTTCCTTACCGTGGCGGAGGTGGCGGCCATGCTGCGCGTGTCGAAGATGACCGTCTACCGCATGGTCCACTCCGGTGACCTGCCCGCCATGCAGGTCGGACGCTCCTTCCGTGTTCCCGAGCGCGCGGTCCAGGAGTACCTCGCCGCCGGGCTGGGTGACTGGGGACACGAGGACTCCGCCTCAACCGGCTCCTGATAGCCGCTACAATCCCTTAGTCACAGTGTGGTCGGACCCGGTTCGCCTGTCCGACGTCCGGTCGCCAGCTGCCGGCGGGCAAGCCCGCGTGTGCAGGCCGGCACGAACAACAACAAGGAGCCTCAATGGGATCTGTTATCAAGAAGCGCCGCAAGCGCATGGCCAAGAAGAAGCACCGCAAGCTGCTGCGTAAGACGCGTCACCAGCGTCGCAACAAGAAGTGAAGTGACCTGTGCCCGGGGCCTGTTCCCCGGGCACACACGTACCCAGCCGTACCGCCTAGGAGCACCACATGGCCGTGACCATGCATGACGTCGCCCGTCTGGCTGGGGTCTCGGTCAAGACCGTCTCAAACGTCGTCAACGACTACCCGCACGTGCGTGAGTCCACACGCACCAAAGTCCTCGATGCCATCGACAAGCTCGGCTACAAGGTCAACCAGTCGGCGCGCAACCTGCGCCGCGGTTCCACCGGGCTCGTCTGCCTGGCAGTCCCCGAGCTGAAACTCGCCTACTTCGCGGAACTCGCCGACGCGGTAATCGCCGCCGCCGAGAAGTACAACCGCACGGTACTGATTGAGCAGACGAACTCCGATAGGGAGCGCGAGCTGCGGGTACTGCACGACTCTCGCCGCCATCTGTTTGACGGACTGCTGTTCAGCCCGCTCGAGCTGGGGCAGGATGACATCGCCCAATTCCACGTCGACTACCCGCTGGTACTGCTGGGGGAGCGTGTTTTTGGCGCGCCCGCAGACCACGTGACTATGGCGAACACCGAGGCGGCGTACCAGGCCACCACACACCTGCTGGGCCTGGGGCGCAGGCGGATCGCGCTGATCGGTGCGCATGCGGGCGAGGTCGTCGGCTCGGCCGGACTGCGCGAGGCCGGTTACCGGCAGGCGCATGCGCAGGCCGGACTCGTGGTGGACGAGCGGTTGGTGCGCGAGGCGGGCCTGTGGCATCGGGCCAGCGGGGCGGAGGCCACGCGGAGGCTGATCTCAGACGGTGTCCCGTTTGATGCGATTTTCGCGCTCAATGACGCCATGGCCATTGGTGTGCTGCACGAGCTCGCGGTCGCGGGCATTCGGGTTCCGGAAGATGTGTCGGTGATCGGCTTCGACAACGTCGAGGACGGCCAGTACACCCAACCTTCGCTGAGCACTATCGATCCCGGTCCGGGCTGGATCGCTCAGCGCGCCGTCGCCCTGTTGGTTGAGCGGATCGAAGAGCAGCAGGCCGGTCGCCCACCCGTTCCCTACCGCAACGAGGTGGCTCCCTTCCGGCTCGTTCAGCGACAGTCGACGGCGTTGTAGCGCAGATGCGCCCTTGCGGCCCGCGCGCACCGCGTGCTCAGCGCGCTGCGGCGGGATTCGGCCGCGGCTACGCGGACGGATCGACAAGCACCCCGGTGCGCAGCAGCCGCTCGCGGGTAAGCAGCGTCATCGCCGTCAGCGGGAGGCTCACGCCGACCAGGACCTCCAACAGCGGCCAGCACCAGGCCACCGCCCCGGCGACTACAGCCGTGACCACCAGGCCGATGGTTGTAAGCGGTGAGGCTACGGCGACCCCTGCCGCCCGCTGTAGCGTCTCCCGCGCCCCGAGGTCGTCCGTGGCGCCGAGCAGGGGGATGGCGTAGCACGCCACCACGACGCACATGATGCAGATGACGATGACGGGAATTAACAGCGCCACCAGCGCGCCGCGGGCGTGAGACAGGATGCCCAGGTCGATGCCGCCCAGCAGTGTCACGGTGACCAGCGGCGCCCCGACGCCCGCTGCAGGGCGGAAGGACTCCCGGTAGATTCGCCAGAAGTCGCGCCACAGATGCATGGAGGGATCGCGGCGGCTGCGCCGTGCAAGCTCGTGCACGGCGCAGCCGGCGGGAAGCGCGCCGCACACCACCAGTCCGGCGAGAAGACCGAGCCACCACAGGATGTTCAGCGCCACGAGCTGGGTGGCCACGCGCAGCCAGCCCATGACGGTGCCGCCCCAACCCGGCAGGTCGATGTCGGCGTCGTCGACTGGCTGCATACGGCGTTGTCTCATTCCGCCCGGACTCCCAGCACGACCTCGTCCCCCGACAGCCCCGCGAAGGCGGTGGAGGCCCGGGTACGCCAGACGACGGCGTCGACGGTGGTGCCATCGACCTCCAGCGTGACCCGGACGCCGCCCTGTTCCGCGGGTGTCGGGAGTAGGGCCCCCAGGCGCACCGCGCCCACGGACGGCGTTGCGGGGCGCGTGGATTCGGCGTCCATCCGCCACACCTGCCAAGGGTCGTCGAGGTCGGTGCCCTCCAGCGGCAGCAGGGGGAGCGCGTCGTATTCGACGGGGCTCACCACCGGCCAGCCGGCGGATGTCAGCGCCATGCGGCGCAGCTGCGCCCGGTGGCGCTTGGGATCGGCGCCCATGCGGACGTGATGGACCAGGAGCATGCCGTCCGGGGTAACCAGGTGATTGGAATGCCCAGGCGCCAAATCCGTCTCGCCCGCGGTTGTCACCAGAGAGCCGAGGATCTTGGTGCCGCCGTCCACCACGTCGCCCTCCCGGGAGCCCAGGCGGCGACCGGCGGCATCGAGGAACGGGCCCTCGGGGTGCTCGGAACGCGCGACCCTGATGTTGTAGGTGTCGAACAGCGAGTCGAATGAACACACCAGCAGGTAGCGCCCGGTCTCCGCGTCGTACCACATGTGCGAGCCCTCGATGGGGCCGTTGTGCGCAGTGGTGCGCCGACCGACCGACACGCCCAGGTCGCCCGGCCGGCGGGGCAGACCCCGCTCATCCAGGGCGAGCAGCCGCAATCCCCCGAAGAAGGAACCGTAGAGCATCAGGTCCGTTCCCTCTGCGGTGCGCACGACGGCGGCATCGATGGCGTTGACAGGATCCTCTGCGCGCGTGCGCACCACCGGGCCCAGATCCGTCCAGGGGCCTTCCAGGCTCCCGGACACCGCCAGGTTTATGCACGAGCGCCGTGAGCCGAAGGTGGAGGCGGAGTAGTACATGCGGTACTCGCCGTCGCGCTCGACGACGTCGGGTGCCCAGATGCCCTGCGCCCCCGACCACCGCTCGGCCGAGGCCGGCACGCCGTCGAAGGCATGACCCACCCACTGCCAGTGCATCAGGTCGTCGGAGCGGCGGACCTGCACGCCGACCCCGGGCGATCCCGCGACTTCGGTGTCCGTGGAGAACATGTAGTAACGGCCGTCGCGAGCGCGGATGACCGCGGGGTCGTGAGCGCCCCAGGGGCCGGGGTCGGCCCCGGGACCGGGCGTGTTGGCGCTCTCTGGCGCCGCGTTCGGCGAGGCGACCGGGCGGGGTCGTGGGTTACTGCCCATGGGCCTCATGCCTTCGTTCCGGTCAGTGCGACGGACTCAATGATCTGCCGCTGGAAGACCAGGAAGATCACGAAGATCGGCAGCAGCGCGACGATGGAGGCCGCCATGATCAACGGGTAGTCGGACTGGATCGCGTAGTTGGAGTTGAAATTGGCGATCACCAGCTGCAGCGTCAGCTTCTCGGGGCTGTTGAGGTAGATCGTCGGCGCGAGGTAGTCGTTCCACACGCCCATGAACCACAAGATGAATTGGGCGGCTATGGCGGGACGGATCAGCGGCAGGATCATGCGGAAGAAGATCTGCGGGAAGGAGGCCCCGTCAACCCGGGCCGCCTCAATCAGCGAGTCCGGGGTGGAGGTCAGGTACTGGCGCAGGAAGAAGATCATCATGATGTTGCCGAACATGCCGGGCACGATCAGCGGCAGCAGGGTGTCCACCCAACCGATACGAGAGAACATCATGAACTGCGGGATCATGAGTGTCGGGAAGGGAATCATCATTCCGGACAGCAGCAGCAGGAACAATCCGTTCGTCCCGGGCAGCCGCATCTTGGCGAAAGCGAATGCGGCCAGTGCCGAGACGAAGGAGCCGACGATCGTCACCGACAGGGAGACGACAAGGCTGTTCTTGATGCCGCTGGCCAGTGGTCCCTCGGTCCAAATGCGCAGGTAGGTGTCCCAGTGCGCCGGGCTGGGGATCCACTCCGGTGGGAGCGCGAAGACGCCCTCCTTGTCCTTCAGCGAGGTGGTGAACATCCACAGCAGCGGAGCGACCATGATGACCGCTCCGATCGCCAGCAGGATGGTGATCCAGATATTGGTGATGGTGTAGCGGGTCTTGGCCTTCAGGGGGGTCCGGCTACGGGTCTGCTTGAGAATCTGCATGGTCGCCTCACTCGACGCTGAACGCGTTGCGCGCGTTCATGCGCATCTGGATCGCCGTGATGATGAAGATGAGCACCCCTAGCACGAGCGCCATCGAGGTCGCGTAGCCCATCTGCAGGTTCTTGAAGGCCTTCTGCCAGATGTACCAGACGATGGTTGCGGCGGAGTACTCGGGGCCGCCAGTGGGGGTCATGATGTTGATTTCGGTGAACATCTGGGAGCCGTTGATGATGTTGGTGACGATCAAGAAGAAGGTCACGGGACGCACCATCGGCAGCGTGATCGAGATGAACTTGCGTAGCGACCCGGCGCCGTCGAGTTCGGCCGCCTCGTACAGCGACTTCGGTACCGACTGGATGGCGGCCAGGTACAGCAGCATGGAGTAGCCCAGGCCCTTCCAGACGGACATGATGATGATCGCCGGTTTAACCGTTGCGGTGTCTTGGAGCCAGTTGGGGCCCTGGATTCCGAAGATGTGCAGCACCTGGTTGACCAGGCCATAGTCACCGTTGTAGGCCCACTGCCACAGAATGGCGATGGCCGCGAGCGAGGAGATCACCGGAATGTAGTAGACCGTGCGGAAGAAGGTCCGCCCCGGCAGTCTCCGGCTCAGAGCCATGGCCAGCAGCAGTGACAGGACCAGGCCGATCGGGATGCCCAACATGTAGAAGAACGTGTTGAACAGCGTCTTGCGGAAGTAGGGGTCGGAGGCGATGGCGATGAAGTTGTTCAGCCCGATGAAGCGAGGGGCGGACAGGCCGTTCCATGAAGTGAACGAGGCATAGATGGAATAGCCCAGTGGAAAGAGAGTGAACAGCAGGAAGCCGATCACGGGGGCGGCGACGAAGACCGCCGCCCAGCGGTGCTCACTGCGGTGCAGTGTGGACTTGCGCTGCGGCGCTACGGCCGCCGCGACCGGCCGTGGGGGCGCGGTTTTGGTAAGGGACATGGTGCAAACTCCGGGTTGGCGCTGAGGCAGGCGTCTCCACCCGCCTCAGCGAATGGGAATCAGGCGCCGGCCTGAGCCTGCTTGGCGGCCTCGACGGCGGCGTCGAGCTTTGCCTGCATGACGGGCTGCACCTCCGCGCAGTACTCGCTGGCGGTCTTGTCCCCGTCCAGCACCGGCTGGATGTTGGTGAAGAACTCGTCATACCACTCGGGGCTCCAGGTGACCGCACCGGGAAGGGCGTGGCCGTCGGTCTCGACGATCTGGAGGAACTCCTCCTTGTTGGCCGGTGCCGTCTCGGTGTCGGTGGCGTACTCGTCCTTGGCGTAGTCGATCAGGTTGGGAATCTGGATGCCCGCCTCAACCAGTTGCTTCTGGCAGTCGCGGTCGGCCGAAAGGTAGGCGACCAGCTTGGCGGCGAGTTCGGGGTACTTCGTGCCCGAGGAGACGGCGATGCCCAGCGAGCCGATGTAGGTGGACGGCTTGCCGGTCTTGCCGGCGGGGAACGGAATCAGGTCCCACTCGAAGTCCAACTCCTGGTAGGTGGACACGTCCCAGGGGCCGACGGGGAAGAAGCCGATCTGGCCGCGCATCCAGCGCTGGTAGGTGTCCATGGTCTGGGCCTGGGCAATGGAGGGGGTGATGCCGTACACGTTCTGCATGTCCGCGAAGAACTGCAGTGCCTCGGCGAACTCCGGGGTGTCGACGGTGACGGTGGTGTGCTCCTCGTTGCACCAGTCGGCGCCGTTGGACCACACGAAGGCCTGCAGGCACCAATTGACGTTCAGGCCCGTGCCCCACTGGTCGAGCTCGCCGTCGCCGTCGGTGTCCTGGGTGAGCTGCTGACACACGTCGACGAACTCGTCCCAGGTGTAGGGCACGTCCTTGTCGGGCAGCTCGAGCCCGGCCGCCTCGAACATGGTCTTGTTGTAGCCGAAGGCGAACGGGCCGACGTCCTTGGGCAGGCCGTAGATCTGGCCCTTGCCGACCTGGGTGCCGTCGTAGCGGTAGGAGTCCACGCCGTAGGCCCAGATGTTGTCCAGGTCGACGTCGCCGAGCATGTCGGTGATGTCCATGACGATGCCGTTGGAGGCGAAGGACATGACCGAGCCCTGCTCCAGGTAGAAGACGTCGGGGACCTGGTTGCCGGTGATGGCGGCCTGCAGCTTGGTGGAGTACTGGTCGGCGTCGGTGGTGATGACCTTGACGGTGCAGTTGTTGGCCTTGGAGAAGTTGTCGATGGCCGTCTGGTAGGCGGCCTTCTCGTCCGTGCCTCCGCGGAACATGTAGGTCAGCTCCGGGGTGCCGGAGGCGGAGGAATTAGAGGAGGAGCAGCTCGCCAGGGCGGAGGCTCCAGCCAGAGCACCCGCTGCCAGGGCGAGTGAGTTGAAGGAGCGACGGCTGAGCATCTGGTGCTTCATCATTGAAGGACTCCGTTCGGAAGAAGTGGGGCATCATCGGCCCGCTTGATTTACAACGTTAGAAAGTATGGCATGTGACCGGCTGCACGTCAATACCGCAATTCGTGCCGGAATCATGCGGGAAACTCCGGGTATTGACAGGCTGGGCGAGTGCGTGCAGCATCGTCTATAACGATGTACCAATGAGGGTGCGTGCCGCTGCGGGCCCGACCGGCTCGGTGGGGCTTGCCCAGGGGCGGGGCCCCTGCAGCCGTTCCCCGCACAACTTCGGGAGCAAACATGAACCGACGTTCGCTACTGGTTCTAGGAAGCCTGTTGTCGTCACAGGCAGTGCTTGGACTTGCTGGCGGCTGCGCCGCGAGGTCGAACGCGGACGATGCCGACCGCGGTCCGGCCGCGGAAGTACCCACCCTCGCCGGTGACCTGGTCGCGCACGACCCGGCACTGTTGCTGGACGAGCAGGGCGCACCGCTGGCGGTCTTCTCCACCGGGGATGCGAGCATCGCGGGCGGTGCCATCCTGGTGCGCATCAGCGAGGACGGCGGTACCACCTGGGGGAAGCGAACCGGTGCGTGGCGCCTGGCCGACGAGCCCGCCTGGACGCACGAGGCGGTACCCGGGTTGACGAACTACTGGGCGCCCGACGTCGTCCGTGTGGGTGACGAGATCCGTCTGTACTACGCGGCTTCTACCTTCGGCTCCTCCCGCTCGGCAATCGGCCTGATGGCCAACGCCGCCTTCGACCCGACCGATCCTCAGACCGGCTGGGAGGACCGGGGCGTGGTGATTACCTCCGGCGACGGCGAGGCCTACAACGCGATCGATCCCTCCGTCCTGACCGACGCCGACGGGCGCACCTGGATGGCCTTCGGCTCCTTCTGGGCTGGGATCTTCGCCGTGGAGCTGGGGCGGGACGGACTGCGCGCAGACCCCACCGCAGACCCCATTCGGCTCGCCGACCGCGGCACCGCGCTGAGCGACGTGGAGGGGGCCGCCCTCGCCCAGCACCACGGGTGGTACTACCTGTTCGTCTCCTTCGGCAGCTGCTGTCAGGGAACCGACTCAACCTACGAGACCGCGGTCGGGCGTTCCGAGGCGATCACCGGCCCCTATCTGGACCGTTCGGGTGCGTCGCTCCTCGACGGCGGCGGTACGGTACTACTTAGCAGCCAGGGGAACATGATCGGCCCCGGAGGTGGGGCCGTGGCCGGGGACTGGCTGGTCCACCACTACTACGACGCCGACAACGGCGGCACCCCCACGCTGGCCCTGCGCAGGCTCGCCTGGGACGACGACTGGCCGGTTCTGCTCAGCAGTGAGGAGTTGAGCGCACGTGCGCAGGCGACAGCCTGAGTGGAGGCGGGTCGCCTATTCTGCTCCTGCAAACACGACCCGAGCGGAGCCTCCATGTCACTACCCCCAGACGCCGGCCGCTTCGGCCTGAGCGCGCCCGATCCGTTGTCCGGCACCGAGGCGTGCACCACGCCCATGTCCATGCATTCCGACCCCGCCGACTGGCCCGCACCCGTCCCCGCCCTCGCCCGCCCACTGGGATCCGCCGCCGGTTCGACCCCGTGCCTGGCCGAGCTGACCACCCTGCGGGTGGGTGGCCCGGTCGACAGCTACGTCGAGGCCCGCACCGAGGCTGAACTGATCGACGCGGTCCGCCAGGCCGACGCCGCCGGAACCCCCCTGCTGGTGATCGGCGGCGGTTCCAACATCCTGGCCGCCGATGCGGGATTCGCCGGCGTGGTAGTGCGCGACGCCCGCCAGGAGGTCAGCCTGTCCGCGGATGACCGCTGCGGAGGCGTGGAGTTCACCGCCACCGCCGGCACCACCTGGGACGACCTGGTGCGCGAGGCCATCGCCAACCAGTGGGGAGGCTTCGCGCCCCTGTCCGGGATCCCCGGGACTGTCGGCGCCGCCCCGGTGCAGAACATCGGCGCCTACGGCGCGGAGGTAGCCGAACTGCTCGCATCCGTGCGCGCCTGGGATCGGGCCGCCGGCCGCCCCGCCCACCTGCCGCTGGCCCGCCTGCGCCTGAGCTACCGCGACTCCGACCTCAAGCGCTCCCTGACCGACGCCACCATCGGCGGCGGCCGCACCTGGGGGCCCACCGGGCGCTGGGTGGTGCTGTCGGTGACCTTCTCCGTGCGCACCGCCTCCCTGTCCGCCCCCATCGCCTACGCCCAGCTGGCGCGCACCTTGGGGGCCGAGGTGGGCGACCGCGTGGATGCCCGGGCGGTGCGCGACGCCGTGCTGGAACTGCGCCGCTCCAAGGGCATGGTCCTGGACGACGCCGACCATGACACCTGGTCCGCCGGCTCCTTCTTCACCAACCCGATCCTCACCCGCGCCCAGGCCGATGCCCTCCCCGACGACGCCCCCCGCTTCCCGGTCACCGACCACTCCCAGGCGGTGACGGGCACCCGGCAGGCGCCCGTCGTCGAGGGACTGGTGAAGACCTCCGCCGCCTGGCTGATCGACCACGCCGGCTTCGGCAAGGGCTTCGCCCTGCCGGCGGCCGGAGCCGAGCCGACCGCCAGCCTGTCCACCAAGCACGTGCTGGCCCTGACTAACCGGGGCCATGCCCGCGCCGCCGACCTGGCCGGGCTGCGCGACGCCGTCGTCACCGGGGTGCGTGAGCGCTTCGGCGTCACGCTAGTGCCCGAGCCGGTGCACGTAGGCTTCTAGGTCGTGTTGTGTAAGTGCTTGGGTGGCGGTGCGTGGTTGGGTGTCTGTGTGCGTGGCCGTCGACCCGCCGGTTGGACCCTTGTTCCCCGGTTGGACCGCTGTTCCCCCGTTGGACCCCTGTTCCCCCGTTGGACCGCCGTAGCCGCCGGTTACAGCGGTCCAACGGGGCGTGGGCGGTCCAACGGGGCGTTGGCGGTCCATCGGGGTGGTGCAAGACCCGCTCGCCCCACTTCGACCGTCGACACCGGGTCCCCTGGCACCGCGGGAACGGCCCTGGGCGCCTGAGCGCGCACAACGATCCTCGCTGAGCACACAACCGGCCCGCCCGGAGGCACCCGCGTCGACAACCCGGCTCGGGACGACGCTCCCGAAGGCGCGAGCGTGCTCCCGAAGGTGACTCTGCGTCCTCAACGGGCGCACGCAGCCCACTCAAGCGGGTGGGTCTCGTAGCCACCAGACACGACGAACTCGCCATCGGCTACCAGACCATCACCCACATCGCCGGCACCGACCCACCACAAACGACTAACACAACACACGACCTAAGCGGGCGGCTCCCGGGCCCCGACCGCCCGCGCACCGCCCGGCCCGCCGGCACGGGCAGGCGGCCCGGGGGTCAGTCGTCCGCCGCCAACCAGGCGTCCACCTGCGCCAGCCACTCCCGCTTGGACGACGGCGACGCCAGCGAGGCCCGGATGGAACCGCGCGCCAACTCCGCCAGTGCGGCGTCGTCGAGCCCCTGGTCCCGGGCGATCTGGTACTGGTCCACCAGCCGGGACTGGAACAACAGCGGGTCGTCCGCGCCCAACGCCACCTGAGCGCCGTGCTCCAGGAGCGCCGGAAGCGGCACGTCGCCCGGCTCCCGGTACACGCCCAGGCACACATTCGACGCCGGGCACACCTCCAGGCTGATGCCCGCCGCCGCCACGGCGTCCAGCAGGTCCGGGTCCTCACTGGTGCGGATGCCGTGCCCCAGCCGGGTCGGCCCCAGCGCGGAGACGACGTCGCGCACGTGCTCGGGGCCCAACAGCTCCCCGCCGTGGGGGAGTGAGGCCAAGCCGGCGCGGCGCGCGATCGCGAAGGCCGGCCCCCAGGAGGTGGTCTCACCCGCCCGCTCGTCGTTGGACAGCCCGAAGCCGACGACGGTGCCCGGTTCGTCCCCCGCGTAGTGCGCGGCCAGGCGTGCCAGTGTGCGCGCCTCCAGCGGGTGACGTATGCGGGAGGCGGCCACGATCACGGCCACCTCGACGCCGGACAGGATGGTGGCCTGCTTGGCGGCGTCGAGGATGATCTCCAGGGCGGGGGTGATGCCCCCGACGAAGGGGGCGTAGGAGGTCGGGTCCACCTGGATCTCCAGGCGCCGCGACCCCTCGGCGGCGTCGTCGAGCGCCGCCTCCAGCACGATGCGGCGCATGATCTCCTCGGTGACCACCAGGTGGCGGGCCGTGTCGTAGGCCCGCTGGAAGCGGAACCAGCCGCGGTGATCGGCGGGCACGTGCAGCGGATCCCCCTCCAGGAATGACGAAGGCAGCCGGGCGTGGGCGGAGGAGGCCAGCTCCACGAGCGTCTCCAGGCGCATGGAGCCCGTGAAGTGCAGATGCAGGTGCGCCTTGGGCAGGGCGGCGAGGTCGCGCATGGCGGGATTGTGCCACCCCCGGCGCCCCTGTCGGCCAACCGTCGCCTCACAGACGCAGCAGTCGGCGGCGCCGTGAGGCAGACTGTGCTCATGAGCACCGTCATGGCCGGACACGAGCCCGAGGAGGTTGCCCTGCTCACCGGCGCGCGCGCCGCCTCCGTGCTGGCCGCGGCGCTCGCCCCCGCCGGGCAGCAGCTGATGAGCTGGGAGGTCCACTCGGTGCACCACCGGCCCGGAGCCGGCGTCTCCGTCGGCTACACCGCCGTCGTTGCCCGCCCGGACGGCAGCCGCGCCACCGAGTACCTGTGCGCCACCACGGCGCGCCTGTCCAACCCGCAGGCCGCCGGCCTGACCCGTGTGGCCCCCACGGGCGGGGACGGGCCGATCGTGCACGTATGGCGGCACCCGGCCGACCCGGAGCTGCCCGCGCTCGCGGTCGCCTGCACCCCCTCCCTGCTCTCCCAGCGGCTGGGGTCCCCGGTGAAGGCCACCATGGTCGCCTACCGGCCCACCCGCCGTGCCGTCGTGCGGGTTACCTACCCCGACACCTCCACCGCCTACGCCAAGGTGCTGCGTCCCAGCCAGACGGCGGCCTTCGCCGAGCGGCACCGTATGCTGCGTGCCGCCGGTGTCCCCGCGCCGGACGTGCTGCGCGACGATGCGGACGGCCTGGTGCTGCTGTCCACCGGCCGGGGTGTACCACTGTCCGGGCTGCTGTCGCGAGGCATGGACGAGGCCCAGGCGGCCCGCGTGTTCCAGGGGCTGACCGGTCTGCTGGATTCCCTGCCCGCCGCCGCCCTGCAGTTGGCGGCCCACCCCGCCTGGTCCGATCGTGCCCGCCACTACGCGCACGCCGCCGCCACCGTCCTGCCCGAGCACCTGGCCCGCGCCCGCGCCGTAGCCGAGGGCGTCGAGCAGTTGATGGCCGCCTCCGACCCGGGACCGGTGGTGCCCGTACACGGCGACTTCTATGAGGCGAACGTGCTCATGGAGGGGGAGCGAGTCGCCAGCCTGCTCGACGTCGACTCCCTCGGACCCGGGCGGCGCGTGGACGACCTGGCCTGCCTGCTCGGACACGTCAGTGTCCTGGACCACCTGGCACCCGCCTCCTATCCGCACCTGCGTCCCGTGCTGGAGACATGGACGGCCCTGGCCGAGCAGCAGGTTGACCCGGTGGCGCTGCGCGCCCGCTGCGCCGGCGTGGTGTTGTCGCTGGTGGCCGGGGCACGCCGGGAGGACGGCGGACCGTGGCGCGCCGACGCCGAGGGGCGCCTGGCCCGCGCCGAGTCCTGGCTCGCGCAGGCGCGTGAGCTACAGGCGCGTCGCGGTGCCCACTGAGCGAGGCGGCCGGAGCTCGACGCGGTGGGTGGGAACCAAGCCGCGCGTCGTCGTCGGTCCTCGAGACCGGAAGGGGAACGCAGCCACGTTTTGGACAGTTACACACTCGAAACCGCCGGAGTGCGTAACCTGCGGCCGCGCCGGTGCCCGCCGGCTGAAAGGCAGAAACCGTGTTCCCCACGTCCTCCGCTATTCCCGCAATCTCCGCACTCACCGCCCTAGGTACGGCATCGACCTCGGCCCGACCGGCCGGCTTCAGTGAGGCCCTGACCGCCGCCGACGATTTCCTCTGGGGCCCCTGGCTCCTGATTCCGCTGCTGCTGGGCACCGGCATCTGGCTGACCATCCGCCTGCGCGCCGTCCAGCTGCGCAAGCTCTTCCCGGCGCTGCGCTTCGCCTTCGTGGACCGCAGCGACGGTGAGGCGGACACCGCCGAGGGCGACATCTCCCACTACCAGGCGCTGACGACGGCGCTGGCGGCCACCGTGGGGGTGGGCAACATCATCGGAGTGGCCACCGCCATCCACCTGGGCGGTCCCGGCGCCCTGTTCTGGATGTGGGTGACCGCGTTCTTCGGCATGGCGTCGAAGTACTCCGAGGCCTTCCTCGCCGTCCGCTTCCGCACCACCGACGCCAACGGGCAGAAGTCCGGCGGCCCCCAGTACTACCTGCAGCACGCGATCAAGGGACGTGTGGGCACAATCCTGTCGGTGTTCTTCGCCATCTCCACACTGTTGGCCTGCTTCGGCATCGGCTCCATGACCCAGTCCAACTCGGTCGCCGCCCAGCTGGAGCACTCCTTCGGCGCGGACCCGGCGCTGGTCGGCATCATCATGGCGGTGGCGATCGGTGGCGTGCTGTTGGGCGGGATCGAATCCATTGGGCGCGTCACCGCCGCCTTCGTGCCGATGATGATCGTCTTCTACGTGGGCGGCTGCCTGTACATCCTCGCCGTCAACATCACGGCGATCCCCGCCGCCCTGGCGCTGGTGCTCGCGGATGCCTTCACCGGGCACGGCGCCGTGGGCGGCTTCGCCGGCTCCACCATGCTCATGGCAATCAAGTTCGGGATGGCCCGCGGCATCTTCTCCAACGAGTCCGGCATGGGCTCCGCCGCGATCGCCGCCGCCGCGGCCAAGACCAACCACCCCGTCCGGCAGGGACTGGTCTCCATGACCCAGACCTTCATCGACACCTTCGTGGTGGTCACCTGCACCGGTCTGGTGGTGCTGTCCACCGGCGCCTGGACGGGTGACGACCCGGCCACCATGACCGCCACCGCCTTCACCACCGGCCTGCCCGGACAGTGGGGCCACTACATCGTCTCGGTGGCGCTCATCTTCCTGGGCTGCTCCACGATCCTGGGCTGGGCCTACTACGGAGAGCGCTGCATCGTGCGGCTGGTGGGCGTTCACGGGGTGCTGCCCTTCCGCCTGTTCTTCACCGTCCTGATCTTCCTGGGCACCGTCACCAGCCTGGACGACGTGTGGACCTTCGCGGACATCGCAAACGGCCTCATGGCCATCCCGAACCTGATCGGTCTGGTGCTGCTGTCCGGCCTGATCGCCCGCGAGACCAAGGCATACCTGGAGCAGGACCCGTACTTGCGGCGCCCCGGCGACGAGTTCACCTCCGTCCCGGAGGAAGCCGAGGTGGAGGCCTGAGCGGCCGCGGCTACGATGGTGCGCGAGTCCGCGTCATGCAAAGGAAGCTCAATGAAGATCGTCTCCGCTCACGTCGGCACCATCCCGATCAGCTCCCCTATCCGCAACGCCTACATCGACTTCAGCTCGATGGACTGCTCCATCCTGGCCCTGGTCAGCGACGTGATCGTCGACGGCAAGCCGGTGGTCGGCTACGGCTTCAACTCCAACGGCCGCTACAACGCCTCCGCCATCCTCGAGCAGCGGCTGCTGCCCCGCCTGTTGGCCGCCCCCGAGGCCGAGCTGCTCGACGACGACGGCGCACTCGCCCCCGAACGCGCTTGGCGGGTAATGCTGCGCAATGAGAAGCCCGGCGGCCACGGGGAGCGTTCCGTCGCCGTGGGTGTGGCCGACATGGCCCTGCACGACCTGGCCGCGAAGCTCGCTGGCGTGCCCCTGTACCGCTGGATCTCCGACCACTACGGCGACGGCAAGCCCGACGCCGATGTCTTCGTCTACGCCGCCGGCGGCTACTACGCGCCCGGCAAGACTCTGACCGACTTGCAGGACGAGATGCATCGCTTCCTGGACGCCGGATACCGGGTGGTCAAGATGAAGATCGGCGGCGCCCCGCTGGATGAGGACCTGCGCCGCATCGAGGCGGTCATCGACGGCGTCCTCGACGGCGACGGCTCGCGCCTGGCGGTCGACGTCAACGGGCGCTTCGACCTGGACACCGCGTTGGAGTACGCCCGCGCGCTGGAGCCCTTGGGCCTGTTCTGGTACGAGGAGATCGGCGACCCGCTCGACTACGCCCTGAACGCCGTCGTCGCCGAGAACTACCGGCGCCCCATCGCCACCGGCGAGAACCTGTTCTCCATGCAGGACGCCCGCAACCTGCTGCGTTATGGCGGCATGCGTCCGGACCGCGACTACATCCAGGTAGACCCGGCGCTGTCCTACGGGCTGACCGAGTACCGCCGTGTCCTGGACGTGCTCGACCACCACGGCTGGTCCTCGCGCCGCTGCATCCCGCACGGCGGGCACCAGTTCTCACTCCACATCGCCGCAGGGTTGCACCTGGGCGGCAACGAGTCCTACCCGGGCGAGTTCCAGCCCACCGGCGGGTTCACCGACGACGCCCAAGTCGTGGATTCTCGGGTAGCTCCCGGAGAGCTACCGGGTATTGGGCTCGAGGGCAAGGCTGAGTTCTACTCCGTGCTGCGCGGCCTGCACGCCTGAGGCGGGCTGAGGCCCGACCCCCTGGCGGGAGAGGGCCGCGGCGGCCGTCAATCGACCTCGGCCAGCAGCTGCTGCATGCGGGCGACGCCCTCGGTGATGGCGTCGTCGCTCATGGCATAGGACATGCGCAGGAAGCCGGACGGGCCGAAGGCCTCCCCTGGCACCACGGCCACCTCGGCATACTCCAGCAGCAGGTCGGCCAGCGTAGCCGAGGAGTCGATCACGTGCCCGCGCAGCGAACGCCCGATTAGTCCCTCCACGCTCGGGTAGGCGTAGAAGGCGCCCTTGGGCGTGGGGACCTGCACGCCGTCGATCTCGGAGAGCATGGACACGATCAGCTGCCGCCGCCGGTCGAAGGCGGTGCGCATATGGGCGACCGCCGACAGGTCCCCGCCCACGGCCGCAATGGCCGCCCGCTGGGAGACGTTGGCGACGTTACTGGACAGGTGCGACTGGAAGTTGGTGGCCGCCCGAATCACGTCCGACGGGCCCATCATCCAGCCCACGCGCCAGCCGGTCATCGCATAGGTCTTGGCGACGCCGTTGAGCACCACCGTCTGGTCGGCAAGCTCGGGAACCAACGCCACAATGTGGGCCGGCTGAGCGTCGTCGTACAGCAGGTGCTCATAAATCTCATCGGTGACGACCCAGATGCCGTGCTCGAGCGCCCACTGGCCGATGTGCGTCAGCTCGGCGGGGGTGTAGACGGCCCCGGTCGGGTTCGACGGTGAACACAACAGCAGCACCTTGGTGTGCTCGGTGCGGGCGGCCTCCAGCTGCTCCACCGTCACCTTGTACTCCTGGTCCGCTCCGGCGAACACCTCCACGGTGCTGCCTCCGGCCAGGGCCACAACCTCCGGGTAGGTGGTCCAGATAGGGGTGGGCATGAGTACCTCGTCGCCCGGGTCGAGCAGTGCGGCGAACGCCTGGAATACGGCCTGCTTGCCGCCGTTGGTGACCAGGATGTCCTCCGGGGAGACCAGGTAGCCGGAGTCGCGCAGTGTCTTGGCGGAGATGACCTCGCGCAGTTCCGGCAGCCCCTTGGTGGGGGAGTACTTGTGGTTGACCGGGTCCTGGGCCGCGGCGACGGCGGCATCGACGATGTAGTCCGGGGTGGCGAAGTCCGGTTCGCCCGCGCCGAACCCGATGACCGGCCGGCCGGCTGCGCGCAGGGCCTTGGCCTTGGCGTCGACGGCGAGGGTCGCCGAAGGGGCGATGGCGGCCAGACGGGCTGAGACTCGGCTTCTAGGTGCAGTGCTCACGCGCCGATATTCTCATGACACCGCGGTAGGGCGGTGCCGCTGTCCCGCTATGCGGCGCGAGGTGGCAAGGCTCTCACGCCCGCAAGGCCGGGCACGGAGCCGCGGACGTGGCGCAGCCCACGCGGCTGAAGTTCCGCAATCGGCGGTCCGTGTGGCAAGATGGGTTGCCGCTGAAGGGCAGTGGCGCAATTGGTAGCGCACCGGTCTCCAAAACCGGCGGTTGTGGGTTCGAGTCCCGCCTGCCCTGCTGAGAACGGCGGATCTGTCGGGAGATCCCGTCGGTTCCGTCTTCTCGCCCGCCAGGGCGTGACCGAACCGTCGACCCGAGGATCACGAGAGAACATGAGCGATACGCGCGTCGCCAAGGGCACGCAGGAGAAGAGGCGCGGCCCGATCTCCCGCATCGCCCTGTACTTCCGGCAGGTGATCGACGAGCTCCGCAAGGTGGTCTGGCCCACCCGGAACGAGCTGTGGACCTACTTCGCAGTGGTGGTCGTATTCATCCTGGCGATCATGCTGTTCACCGGGGTGCTCGACGCGATCTTCGACCGGCTCGTCATGTGGGCCTTCGCCTGACCGTCCCGATCCGTCCCCGTTTCCACCAGTCGCCGTCGCCGTCAGATTCAGTCCGAGGAAAGAGAAACACCGTGTCCGAGGAGAACATCCCCGAGGAGCCCACCGTCGTCGACGAGGCCGCCCCCGCCGCCGAGTCGGCCGTCGAGCCGCAGCAGCCGGCCGACGTCGACCCGGTCGAGGAGTTCCGCAAGCAGCTGTCCTCGCTGCCCGGCGAGTGGTACGTGCTGCACACCTACTCCGGTTATGAGCGCCGCGTCGCCGCGGACATCATGGCGCGCGCGGAGAACTTCGAGCTGGAGGACTACGTCTTCGACGCCGTCGCCCCCATGGAGACGGTCATCGAGATCAAGAACGGCAACAAGAAGAAGGAGGTCTCGCGGGTCCGCATCCCCGGCTACGTGTTCGTGCGCATGGACCTGGATGACCCGGAGACCTCCGAGCAGGTGTGGCGCACCATCAAGGACACGCCCGCCGTCACCGGCTTCGTCGGCGACCGCTACGACCCGGTGCCCTTGACCTTCGAAGAGGCCGTCTCCCAGCTCGGCCCCACCCCCGAGGAGGTCGCCTCCAAGCGGGCTGCCGCAGCCACCGCCGCCCCCGAGGAGGGCGCCGCCACCCAGGTTGCCGCCGACGGCCAGGTCTACGAGGTGGCCTTCTCTGTGGGGGAGTCCGTCATCGTCACCGATGGCCCCTTCGAGTCGCTGCCCGCCACGATCTCGGAGATCCACCCCGAGACGCAGAAGCTGCAGGTGCTCATCTCCCTGTTCGGCCGCGACACCCCGGCCGAGCTGGCCTTCAACCAGGTCGCCAAGATCTGACCGCCCGGCCCGCGGGTCCTAAGGACCCGCGGGCGAGGGCGCAGCGCCTGTGAGACCGCCCACCGGCGGGGTCATGGGCGTGCACGCGGGTCTAAGATAGGCGCTCGCGTGCGAGGTACGTGCCCACGTACCAACGCATGAACCCGCTGCACGGCAGGTGTGCAGCATTCCGGACAAGAAAGATCGAATTACCCATGGCTCCTAAGAAGAAGGTCGCCGGGCTGATCAAGCTCCAGATCCAGGCCGGCCAGGCCAACCCGGCCCCGCCGATCGGCCCCGCGCTCGGTCAGCACGGCGTGAACATCATGGAGTTCTGCAAGGCCTACAACGCTGCCACCGAGTCGCAGCGCGGCAACGTCGTCCCGGTGGAGATCACGGTTTACGAGGACCGCTCCTTCACCTTCGTGACCAAGACCCCGCCGGCCGCGGAACTGATCAAGAAGGCCGCAGGCGTCTCCAAGGGCTCCGCCACCCCGCACACGGACAAGGTCGGCTCACTGACCCAGGCCCAGGTGCGCGAGATCGCAGAGACCAAGATGCGTGACCTGAACGCCAACGACGTCGACTCCGCCGCGAAGATCATCGCCGGCACCGCCCGCTCCATGGGCATCAGCGTCGAGGCCTGAATCCAGGCCAACCTCCCCAAACCAATAAGCGTGGAAGGGCCTGCGCGGCCCGTTCACCACGACTGCTAAGGAGAAGCAGATGACTAAGCGCAGTAAGGCTTACCGCGCCGCCGCGGAGAAGATCCAGTCCGGGATCCTCTACACGCCGGCGGAGGCTGTGAAGCTGGCCAAGGAGACGTCCGTCACGAAGTTCGACTCCACCGTGGATGTCGTTCTCCGGCTGGGCGTTGACCCCCGCAAGGCCGACCAGATGGTGCGTGGCACCGTGTCCCTGCCGCACGGTACCGGCAAGACCGCCCGCGTGGTCGTCTTCGCGCAGGGTGAGCGGGCTGAGCAGGCCCTTGCCGCCGGCGCCGACGAGGTCGGCGGCGACGAGCTCATCGCGAAGGTCGCCGGCGGCTACACCGATTTCGACGCAGCCGTCGCCACCCCCGACCTGATGGGCAAGGTCGGTCGCCTCGGCCGCGTCCTCGGTCCCCGTGGCCTCATGCCCAACCCCCGGACCGGCACCGTCACCATGGATGTGGCCAAGGCCGTCGCCGACATCAAGGGCGGCCGCATCGAGTTCCGGGTGGACCGCGCCGGCAACCTCAACTTCGTGATCGGCAAGTCCTCCTTCACCGAGGAGCAGCTGGCCGAGAACTTCCAGGCCGCTCTGGACGAGGTGCAGCGCCTGAAGCCGTCCGCATCCAAGGGCCGCTACATCCTCAAGGCCACCATGGCCACGACGATGGGTCCCGGCATCCCCATGGATGTCGCCAAGCTCTGAGACGTTTCGGCTGACAGACAGCTGAATCGACGGGCCGGTTCCCAGACGGGACCGGCCCGTCCGTCATCACAACCAGACTTTCCTCTTAGGATGGCCGCACCGGGCAGGCCGGGCCAGTGCGCCCACGTGCCCGGCCTGCCCCCTACCCCGAGGAGACACCCATGCCCCCGATCGACGCCGCCGCCCAACGCCTGGGCAGCGCCTATGTGTTGGACGCACGCATCGGCGGGGGCGCGCAAGGGGATGTGTGGCTCGCCCACCGCAACGACGCCCCCGGCATTCCGTTGGCGGTCAAGTTGCTGCGCGCCGACCTGCTGGAGGACGCCGACGTCGTCGAGCGTTTCATCCGAGAGCGCGCCACCTTGATGCGGGTGTCCTCCCCCTACGTCGTGGGCGTGCAGGACATGGTGATTGAGGGCAGCCGCTTCGCCATCGTCATGGACTATGTGGGCGGCGGCACCCTGCGGGGGCTGCTCAATGAGCAAGGGGTGCTGTCACCCGCCGAGGTGGCTCGGGTCGGGGCCATGCTCGCGAGCGGACTGGCCGTCGTTCACGATGCCGGCATCGTCCACCGCGACATCAAGCCCGCCAACGTGCTGATCTCCCCACCGGGCGGGAGTGCCGATCCGGCCGACGGTGATGACACCGTGGTCGGTCAGGGCGCCTGGACGCCCCGACTCGCCGACTTCGGGGTCGCCCGCATCTGTGACACGGTCGCCTCCTCCCACGCCACCGGCGCCATTGGCACCCCGTTGTACATGGCCCCGAGATCCTCGATCCCGCCGCCCCCACGCCGGCCGCCGACGTCTACTCCCTCGGTGTGCTGTTGTACGAGGCCGCCTGCGGCATCACCCCGTTCGTCGGTGCCCCTCCCAGGTGCTCGCGCAGCACGCCCGCCGTGCTCCCGGCCGCCCAGACGGCGTTCCCGACGCCCTGTGGAGTGTGCTGGAGCGCATGCTCGCCAAGCAGCCGGCCGCCCGTCCCAGTGCCCGCGAGGTCGCCGCTGCACTGCGAATGGCCGCTCCCGCGCTGGCGGGCTGCGCCCCCGCTCGCCGCCTGACCGTGCCCCCGCCGTCCGCTCCTGCGGCCGCGCCCTACCTGTGGGCCGACGACGCGCTGCCCGGTTCGGCGATGGCTCCGACTGAGGCGGGCCCGGCCGGGCCCGAGGCCGGGACTCCTCCCACCGCCCCGCTGGCGCTGCCGCCGACGGCGGTCGCCGCGGGCGAGCCCACACGCGTGTCCGCCGCATCCGCCGCACCCGCCGCAGGTGAGGCCGCTGCGCAGGCCCGGTTCGCCGGCGCCCCGCAGCCGCCCGCCCCGCCGGCCGACTGGGCGCCCCCGAATGTTGGAGCCGTGTCCCGACCAGTGCCACGCAGCCGCCGCCCCAGGCGCGCGCTTTTCGGTGTAATCGGCGCGGTCGTCGTGCTCGCCGTCGCCGTCGGCGGGGTGATCGTCTGGCGGCACCGGACCGCGGGTGCGCCCGGTCCCACCGCCGTAGCCGCACTGCCCGCACAGGCCGACACGATCGAGCTGCAGCGAATCACCGATGTCGATGAGTACCGCCTTGCGCCCGACCACGGTGCCCTGGCGGCGGAGACCAGCTACAAGCACTGGTCGCTGTACGACCTGGACGCCGCGGGCCAGGCCCCGGTCTGGTCCGGCGACTGTGACTCGGCGGGCTTCTGGACCAGCGAGACCTTCCTGTGCGTCCAGGACGACACCGGGCAGCTGATCGGCCTGGACGGCACCGAGGCCGGCGGTGTCCTCGCGTTCGACGAGCGCAAGCAGCTGGGAACCACGGGAAGCGCCGCCATTGTGCTCGACGGCAGCTACTCCGGCTCGCTCGTGGCCATGGACGCCGACGGCGAGCAGGTGTGGCGCCGCGACGGCGGCTTCCGCGAGGCGCGCATCGGTGCGGGCTTCATCGTCACCTACGAGACCGGCTCCGAGCGGCTGCTCGTGCTCTCCGCGGAAACCGGGGAGGTACTCCTGTCCGAGGCGGCCGAGAACGCCCCCGACTTCGACTCCTCCCTGCCTGGCGGCATCGGCATCGACGCTGGCACGCAGGCCTTCTACAAGGTCGATGGCGAGGCGGTGACCGTCTACGACGCCACCGGCACCGAGGTCGGCACCGTGGACGGGGCCGGTACCCGTTCGGATTGGGTGCTTTCCGACGCCGTGAGTGCCGAGCAGCTGGTGGAGCTGCTGCGCAGCGCTGCCGCTGACAGCTCGGTGCACGTGCGCGGCCGAAGCGCCGAGGCCGGGCTCACGCTCAATACGATCGACTGTACCGTCACCGGCCCCGACGGAGCGAGCTATGACGTTCCGGAGCGCACCGACGGGGAGGCCTGCGTCATCACCCCGGAGGGACTCATCGGCAAAGACGAAGGTGTGCTATTCACAATGGGGCAGCCCTCCTCGCGCACGGACGCCACCGGAGACAACGTGATCGCCTACGACCTCGACGACGGCGAGCAGCTCTGGCAGGCGGCCGGCACCCTGGTGGGTGTGCTGCCGCCGTCGGACAATGCCGCCGGCAAGGCCGCCGGGGCCCCGCGCATGCTGGTGGCCGAGGGAGACGACCTGGTCATTCACGCCGTCGTGGGCAAGTAAGCCGAGACTGGGCGCCGCCGGTCAGGCCTGCGCCACCGGGCCAACGGAACGGGGCATCTGCCCGGAAGCCGCCGTGGAGGCCTGGTCCGGCGAGGGAGTAGCCGCCGCGATAGGGCCGTGGCCTCTGCCTGGTTCTTCGGCGTCATCACCCCTCGACTCTGCGGCTGGCGGCGCCTGCGTCGTCGGAGGCCTTCGCCGCGCGGGGCGGTCTAGGTCCGGTTGTGTAAGTGCTTGGGTGGCGGTGCGCGGTTGGGTGGCGGTGTGTGGTTTTTGAGCCTGTCTGTTGGACCGCTGTTCCCCCGTTGGACCGCTGTTCCCCGGTTGGACCCCTGTTCCCCGGTTGGACCGCCGTAGCCGCCGGTTACAGCGGTCCAACGGGGCGTGGGCGGTCCAACGGGGCGGTGCAGGTCCCACTCGCCCCCTTCGTCGGGCGCACACCAAGCCCACTCAAGCTGGGGCCCGGTAGCCGCCGGATACGACGAACTCGCCATCCGCTATCAGACCATCATCCACATCGCCAGCACCGACCCACCACCACAAACGACTTACACAACACGACACTAGGTATGCGGGCTACCTGATCGGCACGGTCAAGATCTCCTCCGAGCAAGAGGTGAGCGTTCCATTGTTCTTGATACAGATCCCTGATGATTTGCTCTTCATTAGGATGTGGTCGTCTTATGCGACTTCAGGCTGCACGCTTTTGAAGGGCAACTCCCGGCATTTGGTTGTCGACTTCATTAACTCCGATGAAAATAGCATTGTGCTGGCCGGCTACATCTCGGGAACAATGGTGGCCAATGATGTTCGTAGTCTCCCGGTGGTATGGCCGGACACGGGGGAGGATACGGGGCGCTTCGCGTTTGGGGGTGTGGGTGGAGCCGGGAGGAGGTTCGTCGGCTTGCTTTGCGCTGGCGTGGTCTGCTACGCCGGTTCGGTGTCTGCTGAAGGGTTCTGGGCCCTTCAGCGGAGCTCAAACTGGCGTAGCAGAGGCCGAAGGGGCGTACCCAACGACCGCGCGCTGGCCTTGACCCCACTCGCTCTACGCCCGCGACACCGCCCCGAGGACATCCCCGCCGCCGGTGACGTCGTCGTCAGCCTCAGAACATCCTCGCAGGCCCCACGACATCGCTGCCCGGACGCCCGAGCACGACCTCGCGCGCCCGAGCACGACCACCTAGCCGGGCCGGTGCACGCCGAATAGCGCACCCGACCACGACCACCCGCGGGCCCGAACCACCACACCCACAATCCGCAGAGCCCGTGAGCATTCGATGGTGCTCCCAGCTGTCACAGATTGCACCACTTTTGCTGGGACATGCCGGAACCTTGGTCGACAGAACCGCATGATTTCAACGATGTGCGCTAGGTGGCTCGCGTCCGGGCAGGTAAAGTGGTGCAATCAGTGACAGCTGGGCGATGGTCACCGTGGTGAACCGGCAGGCTCACCGGTTTCCTCGCCCGGAGACACGCCGGCCGCCACATCCACAAGCACGACGAGCCGGCCTGGATGGCCTGGCGGGGTTGCTAGAGGACACGCCCCGGCCCTCGAGGACGCCTCCCGGGAGAGCGTCCTAGGCGGCCCGACGACGTCCCCGCCGACCCGAGCACGACCGCACCGCACCAACCACCACCCCACACCACAGCCCCGGCCGGACCTCACACCCGCAAACCGGAAGCGCCTGTTTACTACGCCGGTTGGGTGTCTGCTGAAGGGGTCTGGGGAGGTCAAACTGGCGTAGCAGAGGCCGAAGGGGCGTACCCAACGACCGCGCCCTGGCCTCGATCCCACTCGCTCCACGCCCGTGGCACCGCCCCGAGGACATCCCCGCCGCCGGTGACGTCGTCGTCAGCCTCAGAACGTCCGCGCAGGACCCACGACCTCGTTTCCCGCACGCCCGAGCACGACCTCATCGTCCCGAACACGACCACCAAGTCGGACCCGTCCGCGCCGAACAGCGCGCCGAACACGACCAACCGCGAGCCCGAACCACCACACCCACAAACGCGAAGAGCCGGATACGGTGACCATGGACATGATCGGTGAGGATGACGCTTTCGGTCAGCATCTGGCGGTTCGCCTGACCGATATACCGGTCGTGGAGGCGTAGACGCAGGGAGCGAGACCCTTGGCGGCCGCAAGCGGGGCAGTCCTCCCTATGGTGGCGGGCTTCATCGGACGGTTAGCGTCGGTGTGTTCCCGTCCGCAGTGAAGGAGCCCCCGATGCTGAGTCGACCTTCGAGCAGCCACGGCCAATCCGTGATGCCATCTGTAGCGCCGCGTACTGTTGCCTCACGCGCTTCCACGTCCTGCGGGATGACCCGCCGCGGCGTGCTGCTCGGTGCGACTGCGGTTGCGCTGGGCGGGCTGTTCAGCGGTTGCGCGGCGGGAAATCGATCTCCAGACACGGGGAGTACTACCGCGGCAGCCACAGCCGAGGCCGTCACTTTGGACGCGCAGTACAGGGGCGCAATCCTGACTGTGCAGGTGGGCCCTGCAGCGTCATACGGCGGGTATACGGTTGTGCGCCTGCGAATCGCCACCGACTCTCAGAAGATGATGGACCTCGCGGGTGTCTTCGCGTCGCCCAAAGACTCGCTCGCCATGACCCAGATCTACATGTTGTCGCTCGCTCGGGATCAGGCTTATCTGGAATTGACTCTGAAGTCCGCCGTCGGGCGATACGGGGTGGCTCAGGGAAAGCCGCTGGACCTGTTCCCCGTATTCGGTGCGGTGGACCCTGACGTACGTGAGGTGGAGGTCTTCCTACCTAACCTCGGGGTTGCCCTGGGAGTACCAGTGGTGTCCTCGGAGGAGGTCGACTTCCCCGTGACCGAGATAATCGACGACGCGGGGCTCACAAACCAATACCCCTTGCAAACTGACCCTTTCGCCATCGGATCCCTTGCCATCGCGGGTGACGGATCGTCGGATACGGCGGTGCTCAACGGCCAGACCACGGTCACCCTGCTGAGCGACCTGCTCTTCTCCGACGACAGCACCGCTGAACCGGAACTTTCCGAGCGAGCCGATGACATGCTCGCCGCCGTCGTGAAGCAGTTGGCGTCCTTCCCCTCGGGTGGCACCGTGTCGGTATGCGGGCATGAGACAGAGCACAACTACGACGGCGATGTTGAGGGGGGCGAGGCGGAGGCTCAGGCGGTCGCGGATAGATTGGCTGATCTGGCCGACCTGGAGCACTGGGAGGTGTCGATTGAAGGTGGCGATTACCGTACGCCGCGTCTCGATAGGCACAGCAGCCTCGGGACCTGGCTGTATGACGAGGAGTTCGCGCACATCAACCGGCGAGTCGAGGTCGTGCTGGTCCCCAACGATCCAACCGAGGGCGATACTTCGGACGCCGCCGTCGGCGATGCGGAGCCGCAGGCGACCGGCCCGGTCGCAAACGGCGCTCAGGGTGTCACCGTCACTGTGGGCGAATGGGGGAAACTGACCCTGTCCATGGAACGGGTCATTCGCGTAGACGGTTTCCTGGTCGGTACGGTGATGCTGGGGGTAGAGGAGACCCTCGGGGTAAACGTGTACCCCAAGGGCGCCTTCCTACTCCCTGACACCGCCCAGGGGGCTCACTGGGGTGACTGCCTGAACTATGCCTGCAACCTGACATTGCTCAATGGCAGCGTCAGGCAGCTGCCGGCGGAGTACTGGAAAACTGGTGGTGGTAACGACTACGTGCCGCTCACTAACTACATGAGCGACGACGTCCTTCCTGCCGATCTGGTTCAGATTCCGGTGATCTGGCCGGACGTGGGTGGGGATACGGTCACGCTCGACCTGCCGGGTGGTGCGAACTGTGAGGGTGAGGCGATCACCGCTCGCCTTACTGACATACCCGTCGTCGAGGCGTAGGGGATGAGGCCACCGATCGGGGCGTCTGCGGGAGAGCTCTCCCCATGGCGACGCACGCCGCCGGCCGGTTAGGGTCGGTGTGTTCCCACGCCGAAGCAAAGGAGCCAGTAATGCCCCAGCGGAATTCATATACCCACGCTCAGTCTGCGGTGCGGTCCGCTTCCGCCTGGCGCACTTCCACGCCCCATGGACCATCCCGCCGCGGCGTGCTGCTCGGTGCGACGGCGGCCGTGCTGGGTGGGGTGCTTGGCGGTTGCACGGTGGGTGGGGATTCGACGGCTGATGACGGGGCATCGCCGACGCCGACCGCGGCCCCGGTGGTGCTTGAGACTGAGTACGCGGGCGCCTCCTTGACCGTCCAAGTGGGGCCCGCCGCGGTGGTGGACGAGTTCACTGTGGTGAGAGTGATGATCAGTACTGACATCACTGATGAGATTGACGTAACCGAGTTGTTCGGAGGGTGGGGCGGCAGCTTCGGCAATATGTGGAGCATTCATATGCTCTCCCTGGCGAATGGGCTTGCATTCCCCCAGCTGGGCCACAGCTCATATGCCGGGGACTATTACATCTCTGCAGATGATGCGGCTGAGCTGTATCCAGTTTTCGCCGCGGTGAACAGTGACATCGACAGGGTCGAGGTGTTCCTCCCCAATGTCGGCACGGCCATAGACGTGCCCGTGGTGGATCTCGGTGGGGCCGCTCTTACCTCGGAGCAGGTGGACAGGGCAGTCAGTCTAGCGGAGCAGAATGAGTGGCTGCGAAACAACGGGGACGGCCCATTCCCAATCACTTCGCTCACAGTGGCAGGAGACTGGTCGGCAGACACCGCTGTCTCCAGCGATCCTTCTGGGGCCGTTGTCGTGAGCATGCTCGGCGACCGACTGTTCAACGACGAAGACCCCGACGACCCCAAGGCGGTCGAGTTGTCTGGTGATGCCGACGAGGTCATGGCACCCCTCGTGAGGCAACTCGAGTCCTATCCCTCTGGTGGTCAGCTGCAGCTCACCGGGCACCAGCCGTTCCGGGCCCCCTACTTCCACTACACGACGCACGAGGGCGGGCCCCGGGCAGAGGCGCAGGCGATAGCGGACCGGTTGGCTGAACTGACCGACCTGAGTCGGTGGGAGGTTGCGGTGTCCGGCGAGGAGGATTCGCAAGAACGGAACGTGGACTACGGCGACCCTGACAATGATCTGCTCTTCTACTACAACTACCGAGTGGAAGCGAGGGCGACGCCGGAAGATCCGGCCGAGCGCGTCGCGGCAGACGTAGCCGAAGACGAACTCGGGCTGGGAACAGGTGTGCCCGTCGCGTCCGGAGCCGAGGGCGTAGACATCGAGGTCGAAGGCGTGCGTGCCCACCTGGCCTTGGATGAGGTGGTGCGGGTTGGAGAATTCCTCGTGGGTACGGTCTCCCTCAGCGCTGAACAATCACTGCCCGCCAGCGCCTTCCTCTTGCCGGACTCGGGTCAATGCGCATATTGGAACGGCCGAATCGGCCACGCCTGCAACCTGACCCTGCTGGTGGGCGACGCTCGAAGGCTGCCAGTGGCCTATGTGGACCATATTGGCCTCAACACACCGGTGACGAATACCTGGGGTGCATCTGGGGCGCTTGTTCCGTCAGACTGGACAACCTCTATCCCCGTGGTCTGGCCGGATGTGGGTGGAGACACGGTTACGCTCGACTTGCCGGGCGGGCCCAACGCCCTCGGTCAGCCGATCGCCGCCCGCCTGACCGACATTCCCGTCGTCGACGCCTGAGCGGGTCGGCGCCTGCCACGTTCGGCGTCGGCGTGACCAAGAGCACCGTGGGCCATCGTCGTCGGGCTTGCGTCGCGTGGGGTTGCGGCGTGTATCGTCGGGTCCGCCAAAGACCGCAGGTCTCCCGCGCAAGCGGGGCCAAGTCCGCGCCACGCGGAGCCGGCGCAGGTGAGAACGAGCCCAACGGCTATCGGTGCACTCCGAGTGCCGTGACGAGCCCCGTGCCCACCGGCGCGGGGCTTTTTCAGTGCCGGAACCTGTGGCAGACCACGGAAGGAGGGCCCATGGCAAGGCCTGAGAAGGACGCGGCTGTTGCACAGCTGGCGGACAAGTTCCGTGAGGCCAACGCCGTTCTGCTCACCGAGTACCGTGGGCTGAGCGTCGCCGACCTCAAGGAGTTGCGCCGCTCGCTCGCCGGCAACGCCGAATACACCGTGGCGAAGAACACGCTGGCATCCATCGCCGCCCGTCGCGTCGGACTGGAAGCGATTGTGGACGACCTGAAGGGCCCCACCGCCCTGACGTTCGTGACCGGGGAGCCGGTCGAGGCCGCTAAGGCCCTGCGTGACTTCGCCAAGGACAACAAGAACCTCATCATCAAGTCCGGCGTCATGGACGGCAACGCCCTGACCGCCGACGAGATCGACCGGCTCGCTTCGCTCGAGTCCCGCGAGGTCCTGCTGGCCAAGGCTGCGGGCGCTATCAAGGCGTCCCTGTCGAAGGCCGCGTACCTGTTCGCTGCGCCCGCCTCCAAGGCGGTCCGCACCGTCGACGCCCTGCGCGAGAAGCAGGAATCCGCGGCCTGAGCCGCGTCCACCACCAACCCAAAATCGCCCTGCGCACAGACACGGCGCAGGACCCCTTTTCCAGGAAGGAACGCCCATCATGGCGAAGCTGACCACCGACGAGCTCATCGAGGCCTTCAAGGAGCTCTCCCTCATCGAGCTGTCCGATTTCGTTAAGGCCTTCGAGGAGACCTTCGACGTTACCGCCGCGGCCCCGGCCGCTGCCGTCGTCGCCGCCGCCCCCGGTGCTGCTGCCGGCGGTGCCGCCGAGGAGGAGAAGACCGAGTTCGACGTCATCCTCGAGTCCGCTGGCGACAAGAAGATCCAGGTCATCAAGGAGGTGCGCGCCCTGACCTCCCTCGGCCTGAAGGAGGCCAAGGACCTCGTCGAGGCCGCCCCCAAGGCCGTCCTCGAGGGCGCCGCCAAGGACGCTGCCGAGAAGGCCAAGGCTCAGCTCGAGGACGCCGGCGCCACCGTCACCCTCAAGTGAGTTCGTCCCCGACGGCGTCGGCACCTCGCCGGCGCCGGGGGACCGCATAAACACCGGCGTCGCCCCGACCACCCACGCGTGGTCGGGGCGACGCCGTATCACGCCCACGACGGGCCTGCGGCAGTGCAGCTGCTGCGGCTGGATTGCGGGGCCGTAGGCAGGGTCGGTGCTGGGAGAGCTGTGCCGCCGGGGGAGTGGGGCAGTATGCGGGATTGTGGCGGGAATCGCAAGGAGGAACACCGTCTCGGCGTGGATCGGTGCGGCGTGAGCGTGTAGGCTAGCTCTTCGCGTACCTTGTGTGTACTGGCCTCAGTGGTACTGCCCGCGAGCCGGCGCGACCAGTCGGCGGACCCGAGAGGGGAGCGTGGGGGAACTGCCGGGCCCGCACACAGGTGTACGCAGAGTGATCCCCGAGATGAGGGAAGGATCCCCTTTGGCTGCCTCGCGCACCTCTGCACCAACCGCCGCTGACATCGCCGCGCGTACCGCGTCGCGTCGAATCAATTTCGCCAAGATTGCCGAGCCGATGCAGGCTCCGAATCTTCTGGGCCTGCAGACCGAGAGCTTCGACTGGCTCGTGGGCAACGAGAAGTGGCGCGCCCGAGTGGACGCCGCCAACGCCGCCCAGCCGGGCTCGCTGCCGGAAACCTCCGGGCTGGAAGAGATCTTCGACGAGATCTCGCCGATTGAGGACTTCGGCGAGACCATGGCCCTGTCCTTCCACGACCACCGCTTCGAAGAGCCGAAGTACACGGCCGAGGAGTGCCAGGAGAAGGACCTGACCTACTCCGCCCCGCTGTACGTGGTGGCGGACTTCGAGAACTTCACCACCGGTGAGATCAAGTCCCAGACGGTCTTCATGGGCGACTTCCCGCTCATGACCGACAAGGGCACCTTCATCGTTAACGGCTCGGAGCGCGTCGTCGTCTCCCAGCTGGTCCGCTCCCCGGGCGTGTACTTCGAGCGCACCACCGAGAAGGCCTCGGACAAGTACGTCTACAACGTCAAGTTCATCCCCTCGCGCGGCGCCTGGCTGGAGTTCGAGGTGGACAAGAACGACCGCGTGGCCGTGCGCATCGACCGCAAGCGCAAGCAGGACATCGCCGTCTTCCTGCTGGCACTGGGCCTGGACGAGGCCGAGATCCGCGAGGAGTTCAAGGACTACCCGGCGCTGACCACCGCCCTGGATGAGGACCGCAAGGTCACCACCCAGGACGAGGCCCTGCTGGACATCTACAAGAAGATCCGTCCCGGTGAGCCGCCCAGCGTCGAGGCCGGCCGCACCCTGCTGGAGAACTTCTACTTCAACGCCAAGCGCTACGACCTGGCCAAGGTCGGCCGCTACAAGATCAACAAGAAGCTCGGCCTGGCCGCGGACCTGAACGAGTCCGTGCTGCGCATCGAGGACATCGTCGCCGCCATCAAGTACCTGCTCGCGCTGCATGCCGGCGCCGAGACCGTCGAGGGCGTGCGCGACGGGGAGATCGTGGACCTCGCCGTCGAGTACGACGACATCGACCACCTCGGCAACCGCCGCATCCGCGCCGTCGGCGAGCTCATCCAGTCGCAGGTGCGCACCGGCATGAGCCGCATGGAGCGGCAGGTGCGCGAGCGCATGACCACTCAGGACGTCGAGGCCATCACCCCGAATACCCTGATCAACATCCGGCCCGTCACGGCCGCGATCAAGGAGTTCTTCGGCACCAGCCAGCTGTCCCAGTTCATGGACCAGAACAACCCGCTGGCCGGCCTGACCCACAAGCGGCGTCTGTCCGCGCTCGGCCCCGGCGGTCTGTCCCGGGAGCGCGCCTCCATGGAGGTGCGCGACGTGCACACCTCCCACTACGGGCGCATGTGCCCCATCGAGTCCCCCGAGGGCCCGAACATCGGTCTGATCGGCTCGCTGGCCACCTTCGGGCGCATCAACCCCTTCGGCTTCATCGAGACCCCCTACCGGGTGGTGCGCGACGGTCAGGTCACCGATGAGATCCACTATCTGACCGCCGACGACGAGGACCGCCACGTCATCGCCCAGGCGAACGTGGAACTCACCGCCGACGAGCACTTCGCCGAGGACCACGTGCTGTGCCGCGTGACCGGTGGCGAGCCGGCCCTGGTGCCGGCCTCCCAGGTGGACCTCATGGACGTGTCCCCGCGGCAGATGGTCTCCGTGGGTACTTCGCTGATCCCGTTCCTCGAGCACGACGACGCCAACCGCGCCCTCATGGGTGCCAACATGCAGCGCCAGGCCGTGCCGCTGATCCGCCCCGACGCCCCGCTTGTGGGCACCGGCATGGAGCGGCGCACCGCCGTCGACGCCGGTGACGTACTGGTCGCCTCCAAGGGCGGCGTGGTCACCGAGGTGTGCGCCGACTTCGTGCGCGTGGCCAACGACGACGGCACCGAGACCGTCTACAAGGTCGCCAAGTTCCGCCGCTCCAACCAGGGCAACTGCTACAACCAGCGCGTGGTCGCCTCCGAGGGCGAGCGCGTGGAGGTCGGCAGCGTGCTCGCGGACGGCCCCGCCACCGACGACGGCGACCTGGCCCTGGGCCAGAACCTCCTGGTCGCCTTCATGACCTGGGAGGGCCTGAACTACGAGGACGCCATCATCGTCTCCCAGCGCGTGGTCGCCGAGGACCTGCTCACCTCGATCCACATCGAGGAGCACGAGGTCGACGCGCGCGACACCAAGCTGGGCGCCGAGGAGATCACCCGCGACATCCCCAACGTCTCCGAGGAGGCGCTGGCCAACCTGGACGAGCGCGGCATTATCCGCATCGGTGCCGAGGTCCGCAGCGGCGACATCCTGGTCGGCAAGGTCACCCCGAAGGGCGAGACCGAGCTGACCAGTGAGGAGCGGCTGCTGCGCGCCATCTTCGGTGAGAAGGCCCGCGAGGTGCGCGACACCTCCCTGCGCGTGCCCCACGGCGAGTACGGCATCGTCACCGGCGTGCGCGAGTTCGACGCCTCCTCCGAGGACGCCGAACTGCCCGCCGGCGTGAACCGGATGGTGCGCGTGTACATCGCTCAGCGCCGCAAGATCACCGTCGGTGACAAGCTCTCGGGCCGCCACGGCAACAAGGGCGTCATCTCGAAGATCCTGCCCGTGGAGGACATGCCCTTCCTCGCCGACGGCACCCCGGTGGACGTCATCCTCAACCCGCTGGGCGTGCCCAGCCGTATGAACGTCGGTCAGGTCCTCGAGCTGCACCTGGGCTGGGTCGCCTCCCGCGGCTGGGACGCCTCCGCCGCCCGCGAGGCCGGCGAGGCCTGGGCCGAGCGCCTGCCCGAGAACGGCGTGTCCGCCGAGCCCGGTACGCCCGTGGCCACCCCGGTGTTCGACGGTGTGCGCGACGACGAGATCATGGGCCTGCTCGACTCCACCCTGCCCAACCGGGACGGCCTCCAGCTGGTTCAGCCCGACGGCAAGGCGCGGCTGTTCGACGGCCGCTCCGGAGAGCCCTTCCCGTACCCGGTGTCGGTCGGCTACATGTACATCCTCAAGCTGCACCACCTGGTGGACGACAAGATTCACGCCCGCTCCACCGGCCCGTACTCGATGATCACCCAGCAGCCGCTGGGCGGTAAGGCGCAGTTCGGTGGCCAGCGCTTCGGCGAGATGGAGGTGTGGGCCATGGAGGCGTACGGCGCCGCCCACGCCCTCCAGGAGCTGCTGACCGTCAAGTCCGACGACGTCAACGGGCGCGTGAAGGTCTACGAGGCCATCGTCAAGGGCGAGGACATCCCCGAGCCCGGCATCCCCGAGTCCTTCAAGGTGCTCATGAAGGAGATGCAGTCGCTGTGCCTGAACGTTGAGGCCCTGGACGCCGCCGGCAATGTCATCGGCCTGGATGACACCGACGACGACGGCCGGCGCGCCTCCGAGGAGCTCGGCTTCGACCTGGGTCGCCGTCCTGGCGGAAGCGCCATGGCGGTGGACGAGATCTAACCCCAACGTCCGGGAGGTCGGGCGCCCAGCGCGCCGGCCCTCCCGGGCCAACGGGCCCGGTGCCGCCGTGGAAACGCGGCACCGGAAACCCTTAAGACTTTTGAGCTGACCACTCTGAATCGGAAGTAGGAACTGTGCTCGACGCCAACGTGTTCGACAGGATCCAGCTCGGCCTTGCCACCGCCGAGGACATCAAGTCCTGGTCGCATGGCGAGGTCAAGAAGCCCGAGACCATCAACTACCGCACCCTCAAGCCGGAGAAGGACGGACTCTTCTGCGAGAAGATCTTCGGCCCCACCCGTGACTGGGAGTGCGCGTGCGGCAAGTACAAGCGCGTGCGCTACAAGGGCATCGTCTGCGAGCGCTGCGGAGTCGAGGTGACTCGCTCCAAGGTGCGCCGCGAGCGCATGGCCCACATCAAGCTGGCCGCGCCCGTCACCCACATCTGGTACTTCAAGGGCGTCCCCTCGCGCCTGGGGTACCTGCTCAACCTGGCCCCCAAGGACCTGGAGAAGGTCATCTACTTCGCTGCCCACATGGTCACCGAGGTGGATGAGGAGGCCCGCCACGACGACCTGCCCTCGCTGCGCAACGAGTTCGAGGTCAAGAAGCAGCACGTGGAGGAGGCCGGCCAGGCCGACATCGAGGCCCGCCAGCGGCGTCTGGAGGAGGACCTCGCCCAGCTCGAGGCGGAGGGCGCCGAGCAGGCGCAGCGGGACAAGGCCCGCAAGACCGCCGAGCGCGAGATGGCCTCCCTGCGCCGCAAGAACACCCGCACCCTGGAGCACATGGACAAGGTGTGGGACCGCTTCGTGTCCCTCAAGGTCGGCGACCTCGAGGGCGACGAGGTCCTGTACCGGGACATGGCCGCCGACTACGGCATCTACTTCAAGGGCGCCATGGGCGCAGAGGCCATCCAGGACCGCCTGCGCAACTTCGACCTGGAGGCGGAGGCCGCCGCCCTGAACGAGATTGTCGACAGCGGCACCGGCCAGCGTAAGACCCGCGCCATCAAGCGGCTGAAGGTCATTAACGCCTTCCGCATGACCGGCACCGCCCCCGAGGCCATGGTGCTGGACAACATCCCGGTGATTCCCCCGGACCTGCGCCCCATGGTGCAGCTGGACGGTGGCCGCTTCGCAACCTCCGACCTCAATGACCTGTACCGCCGCGTCATCAACCGCAACAACCGCCTCAAGCGGCTGATGGACCTGGGCGCCCCGACGATCATCGTCAACAACGAGAAGCGCATGCTGCAGGACGCCGTCGACGCCCTGTTCGACAACGGCCGCCGCGGCCGCCCCGTCACCGGTGTGGGCAACCGCCCGCTGAAGTCCCTGTCCGACATGCTCAAGGGCAAGCAGGGGCGCTTCCGTCAGAACCTGCTGGGCAAGCGTGTGGACTACTCGGGCCGCTCCGTCATCGTCGTCGGCCCGCAGCTGAAGCTGCACCAGTGCGGTCTTCCCAGCCAGATGGCCCTGGAGCTGTTCAAGCCCTTCGTCATGAAGCGGCTGGTGGAGCTCAAGGAGGCGCAGAACGTCAAGGCCGCCAAGCGGATGGTCGAGCGCGCCAACCCGAAGGTCTGGGACGTGCTGGCCGAGGTCATCCGCGAGCACCCGGTCCTGCTCAACCGCGCTCCCACGCTGCACCGCCTGGGCATCCAGGCCTTCGAGCCGCAGCTGATCGAGGGCAAGGCCATCCAGTTGCACCCGCTGGTGTGCGGTGCCTTCAACGCCGACTTCGACGGCGACCAGATGGCCGTGCACCTGCCGCTGGGCGCCGAGGCGCAGGCCGAGGCCCGCATCCTGATGCTCTCGAGCAACAACATCCTCAAGCCCTCCGACGGTCGCCCCGTGACCATGCCCTCCCAGGACATGATCATCGGCACCTACTACCTCACCCAGGAGCCGGACCCGGCCGTGGCGGTGGAGACCGACGAGCACGGCGAGCCGATCGTCCCGGCCTTCTCCTCCTACGCGGAGGCGGTCATGGCCTACGACTTCGGCAAGCTGGATGTGAACGCCACCTGCGACATCCGCTTCGAGGAGGGCATCACCGCGCCCGAGGGCTGGCAGCCGCCCGAGAACTGGAGCGAGGGCGACCCGATCACCCTGCGCACCTCCTTCGGCCGCGCGCTGTTCAACACCGCCCTGCCCGAGTCCTTCCCCTACGTCAACTACACCGTTGACAAGAAGAAGCTGGGCAACATCATCAACACGCTGGCGGAGTCCTACCCGCGCGTGGAGGTGGCCGCCTGCCTGGACGAGTTGAAGGCCAACGGCTTCCACTGGTCCACCTGGTCCGGCATCACCGTGGCCTTCGCCGACGTGGTCTCCCCGCCCTCCAAGCCGGAGATCCTCGCCCGCTACGAGGCCGAGGCCGCCGAGATCGAGGAGCAGTTCGAGCTCGGTGCCCTCACCGAGGACGACCGCTACAAGTCGTTGATCGACATCTGGACCAAGGCCACCGACGAGGTCGCCGAGGCCATGCGCGCCAACTTCCCCGAGCGCAACACCGTCTACCAGATGGTGGCGTCCGGTGGCCGCGGCAACTGGGACCAGATTCGCCAGCTGGCCGGCATGCGCGGCCTGGTGGCCGACCCCAAGCAGCGCCTCATCGAGCGGCCGATTGAGTCCAACTACCGGGAGGGTTTGTCCGTCCTGGAGTACTTCATCGCCACCCACGGCGCCCGCAAGGGTCTGGCCGACACGGCTCTGCGCACCGCCGACTCCGGCTACCTGACCCGGCGTCTGGTCGACGTCTCCCAGGACGTGATCGTCCGCGAGGACGACTGCGGCACCCGCAAGGGTCTGACCAAGCGGCTGTTCACCTGGAAGGAGGTCGACGGCGAGCGCGTCAAGGAGGTCTCCGACATCCTGGAGACCACCGTGTTCGGCACCACGCTCGCCCGCGACGCCGTGGACGCCGACGGCAACGTCGTGATCGAGGCCGGCACCGACCTGGGCGACGCCAACATCCGCGCGGCCATCGACGCCGGCATCGAGCAGGTCGTGTGCCGCTCCGTGCTGACCTGCGACTCCGCCGTCGGCACCTGTGCCGCCTGCTACGGTCGCTCCCTGGCCACCGGCAAGCGCGTCGACATCGGTGAGGCGGTCGGCATCATCGCCGCCCAGTCCATCGGTGAGCCCGGAACGCAGCTGACCATGCGTACCTTCCACACCGGTGGTGCGGCCGGCGCCGCCGACATCACCCAGGGTCTGCCCCGTGTGCAGGAGCTCTTCGAGGCCCGCACCCCCAAGGGTGAGGCCGCGGTGGCCGAGGCCGCCGGCACCCTCAAGATTGAGGACGACGCCGACGGCAAGCGGCTGGTCATCACCCGCGACGACGGTGAGGAGGACCTGGTGGTCCCCGTTTCCCGCCGCCAGCGGCTGCTGGTTACCGACGGCGACCACGTGGAGCCGGGCGACGCCCTCACCGAGGGGCCGATCGACCCCAAGAAGCTGCTGCGCCTGCGCAGCGTCGGCGCCACCCAGCGTCACCTGGTGGACGAGGTGCAGGAGGTCTACCGCTCCCAGGGCGTGGACATCCACTCCAAGCACATCGAGGTCATCGTGCGGCAGATGCTGCGTCGCGTGACCGTGCTGGACGCCGGTGACACCAACCTGCTGCAGGGCGACCTGGTGGACGTCTCGCGCTACCGCGAGGAGAACCGCCGGGTCATGGCGGAGGGCGGCAAGACCGCCTCCGCGCGCACCGAGCTGATGGGTATCACCAAGGCGTCGCTGGCCACCGACTCCTGGCTGAGCGCCGCCTCCTTCCAGGAGACCACGCGCGTGCTCACCGAGGCCGCCATGAGCGGCAAGTCGGACCCGCTGCTGGGCCTGAAGGAGAACGTCATCCTGGGCAAGCTGATCCCCGCCGGCACCGGTCTGGCCCGCTACTCGGACATCGAGGTGGAGCCGACCGAGGAGGTCAAGGCGGAGGTCTTCTCCCGGGCCGGCTACGCCGGCGGCGACGGCTTCTCCGCGGGCGACTCGGTGGCGCTGGACGATTTCTCCTTCGGCGGTGACTTCCGCGCGGACTTCTCCGACGACTTCCGCACCGGATTCAACACCTCCTCGGAGGACATCCAGTTCTGACGCGTGGCGGTCGCCTTCCGGCCTCGCAGCGCTAACCGACCACGACGGCGGCCCGCACCCTCCACTCCGGAGGATGCGGGCCGCCGTCACGTACACGCCACCGGTCGAGCGGTGTTCCACGATGTGAGTCTGTCTTGACTGTGGGGCGCATGTGCGAAACTATCCGGGACATAACGGTCGTTCCCAAAGTTGACCGTCCCCCATCTCCTTTCCAAGGAACATTGTGATGGCCGCATATCAGAATCCAGCTGCTCCGAACTCCCACGTCGGCGGACACAACGTGACCGACTTCGCGCTCGCACCGGGCGAGACCGGGGTGTACGGCGAAAGCTTCCTCGTCTCGATCCTCGCCCCGTATCTAAAGGGGCAGCTCATGTGCTCGACGACTCGCTTCGTCTACAAGGTGCCCAATACGTTGCTCGGCATCATTCCGATCGGAAACACTGAGAACACAATTCCGCTGTCGGCCATCGCCGCCGTCTCGACCTCGTCACGTTTTAAGGTCGGCCGCGCTCTGCTCGCTCTCGTCCTGGCGATTCTCGGCTTCGCGATGATCGGTGACTCGCCGCTGGGTGGTCTGCTGTGTCTCATACTGGCGGTCATGTTCGCACTGACCTCGATTTCCCTAGCGCTGGTGGCTACCAACCACGCCGGAGGAAGTTTTGGCCCAGAGGTTTCGGTGCTGGACAAGGCCAAGCTCGAGGCCTTCCGCGCCGAGCTGCAGAATCGGGTCTTTGCTGACACCGCGGCGCTTCAGCACGGACAAGCACAGGACCTGCGGATGCAGTCATTGGCCATGCAGCAAATGCAGGTGGCCCAGATGCAGCAGATGCAACAGCAGCAGATGCAGCAGCAGTTGGCGCAGCAGCAGGCTGCTCAGGCTGCGCCACAGCAGTATCTTGCCGCCGCTCCGCAGCAGGCTGCGTATGACGCCCAGTCGGCACCGCAGCAGTTCGGCCAGCCGGTGCCTCAGCAGCCGTATGAGGCGCAGGCCCCTGCCGCGGGGAACCCCGCCGCCCAGCCGATGCCTCAGCAGCCGTATGAGGCGCAGGCCCCCGCCGCAGGGAACCCCACCGCCCAGCCGGCAACTACGCAGCAGTACCAGGCACAGTCGTACGGACCGCAGCAACCCAATCAGTCCGCCGAGGGGCAGGCGGGCTCGTGGCCTCAGGAGCAGCCTCCCACTCCGCAGACACCGCAGGCCTGAGAGGGGGTGCGACCGCGGGTCGCTGCCGCTGCTCCTGCTGCGGCGGCCGCGGCGACGCCTTCTTCGACGCGATCTCCGCAAGCTTCCGCAATAGCCGTCTTGCTCTTCGCGGGTCAATTGAGATGCGCATCACGTCGTGGCAAGGTGTGCGGCGTCCAGCCCTCCCTATTCCCAAAGGGATGCTATGAGTGACCAACACAATCTACCGAGTCCCGGCCCACATCCTGAGAGCGGCCCCGGTGGGGTAGCGCCTGCTGCGAAACCCTCCAGCTCGCCTGCGGGCGCCTCGCCGCCGGTTGCGCCCAGCCCAACTGTCCTTGAATTCGGCCCGCAGCCGGACGCGACGACGCCGTTCCCGGCGCCCCCGGTAGCCGCCCAGGATGTGCCCGCGCCATCTCAGGCGGCGCCGGCCCCGCCCCAGCCGGTACCCGGGCAGCCGGCCACGCCGGTGCAGCCGACGTCCACCGTGTGGCCCGGTACGGGGATGCAGCCGCCGGCCGTGCCCAATACCGCTGCTCCCAGTCACGTGGCAGCCGCCATGCACACGCTCACCCGCAAGCCCGCGCTCACGACGGTAGGCCTCACCCTCGCAGTGGTATTCGGAGTTGCGTTGGGCTCGGCGATCCTGCTCATGACCTCGCTGGAGCTGCTCGGGCAGCACGACGTGCCGACTCCCTTCGGGGTGTTCGTGGTCGCCATGGGCTTCAGCCTCGGGGGAGGCCTGCAGGCGACGATCTCCCCGCAGTTACTGGGGAGCGACGCATATGTGTCTGCCAACGTGGGGCTCACGGTACTGCCGCTGGGAACGCTGCTGGCAATCGCCGTCGGCGTGTATTTGCTGGCCAGGCGGCGCGCGCCCGTAGACGAGTCCGCGGCGCCCCTCGGAGCGATGACGTTACGCGCCGCCGTCGAGGCGGCCGTGGCCGCACTCTTGGCATGCCTGCTCACCGCCCTGGGATCCTACGACCCGGCGGGAACGGGCGAAGCGGTTGTGCGTGCGTCGGCCGCTTCATCCCTACTGATGACTTGGGTGATCGTCTTTGCCGCGCTGATACTCGCACGTGCGGGGGTACAGCTCACCTCCCGGGTCCCGGCCCGGTTGCGCCAGGTATTGCGCGAACTCGGCGCGCTGGCAACGATTATCGGCGTGGTGCTCGGCGTGGTCAGCATCGTCGTCGCTGTGTTTGCGGCGTTCAAGAACGACGCCGGTGGTGCCATTCCCCTGCTGCCCGTTCTGGTCGGCAACCTGATCGTCTACGCCCTCACCCTCGGCACCCTGGGCGGCATCGCCGGCTCCTTCTCTGCTCCTTTCCTGCAGGAATTCGGCGTCAGTGACGTCCCCTACCCGTCGGGCAGCGCCTCTGCCTGGGACATCATGGGCGCCTGGTCGATCCTGCTGTATGTCGCCGTGCTGGTGGTGGCCGTGGCGGGCGCGGCGCGCGTCGGAGTGCGCCGGCCGCGGCTGGCTGCGGCGGACCCGGCCCGGACCTGGCAGATGCCGGTCGCCGTGCTGGCGGCAGGACTGATCGTGCTGCACTTGCTCGCGCCGGTGCGCCTCTCGGGCCGGCTGCTGGGGCAGCAGGCCACAGCCAGTGTCGGTCCGGCCTGGTGGTCGAGCCTGACACTGGCGCTCTTCGCGCTGATCGTTTCTGTGCTGGCGGAGGTGCTGCCGGCCTGGCTGTACGCCAACGCCAACTCCTTCCTGCGGCTGTGCGCAGGCACCCAGGCGGTCGAATACTGGGCGACCGGCCAGGCCCAGCCGGCCCAGCAGCAGTCATTCGTGGCGTCGACCGCCGTCCCGCCCGCGCCTGCGTTTACGCCGGCGCCCGCCCCGGCGCCGGACGAATACGTTGCTCCCTACGCCGCGCAGCCCAACGCGACTTCGACGCCGACGCCGGCCCCTGCTGCGCCGCCGCCCCCTGCGGTGTACGTGCCATCCGCCCCGGTGGCGTCGGCCACATCCGCGCCCGCGGCCATGTCGGCCAATGCGGCGGGAGCCCCCGTGCCGCCACTGCCCGCGCCACAACCGATGGACCCGGCGGCCAGGCGACGGCTGAAGCGCGTGGCCGGCGCGGTGGTTGCCTGCCTGGTTCTTGTCGGTGCGGGTGCCATCGCGGTGCATGTGCTCAACGCGCGGCGGGGGCCGGAGCAGGCGGTCGAGGCCTACCTGGAGCTGCTCGCCGACGGCCACGCCGCGGAGGCCACCGCCATGGTCGATCCCGGCGTCCCCAACGATCAGCGACTTCTGCTCACTGACGAGACGCTGGGTGCCGCCACCTCGCGCATCGAGGTGGTGGATGTGGAGGCGCCCTCGGACACGGATACCTACGCGAGCACGGGAACGCGGGACTCGGTCACGGTGACCGCCACGATCTCCCTGGACGGCGAGCGCTTCGACGTGCCCATCGTGGTCAAGGCCGGCGACAAGGAATACGGGGTGCTGAACACCTGGGAGGTGGACACCCCGCTCGTTCGGGAAGTCACGCTGTCCTCCTATACGCTCGGCGCCGTCACCGTCGGCGGCACGCAGGTGCCGTTGGAGACCAGTGAGTACGACGGCGGCTCCGCCACCCAGTACGTCTACTTCGGCATCTACGACGTCGGCGTTGACGCAGACGTGTCTGACTACCTCACGGCCGACACCACCGAGCTGAACATCAACTCCACGTCCAGCACCACCGTCCAGGTGGAGGGTGAGGCGACCGAGGCGTTGGAGAACCTCGTGCTTGACGCAGTCAACGCGCAGGCGACGGAGTGCGTCACTCCGCCCGGAAACATGGACGAGGTATGCCCGTACGCGCTGCAGTCCACCGAACTGGATTCCCTGGAAGTGACCGCCGAGGCCACGGAAGTGACGGTGAACGGCACTGCCTTCAAGAGCGGTTCGATCACCTTCACCACCCGCAACATCCCGACCAGCTGGAACAAGAATCCCAAGGACAAGGACTGGAATTACACCTTCTCCGGCACGATCGAATGGCCGGAGGACGGTGATGACGAACCGATCGTCACCGTTACCGACTCGTACGTGTACTACGGGTACTGAGGCCGACGTACGGCGTCGCGAGCGTCATCCGCTAGCTCGAGACCGTGTCCAAGCGCACGCGCGCGATGACGCTGCGGATCGGTACCGTTTTGGATGTACCTTATCCGTAGCGCCATCGCTAAGGAGAGTCGCCCGTGACCACGCCGTCCGCACCCGAGTACCCGCCCAATCCGTCTTCATCACACAGCGCGACCAGGCGCGTAAGCGCGTTCGGCCGCAACGGCAGGGATGGACAGCTGGATCGCGACGCCGACGACGCTCAGTGGCAGGACGCCCAGCCCACGCAGGCAGTCGACATCACCACCGGTCTGGGCGACGGCGCCGCCACCACCGCCCTACCCGAGTCGTATGCACCCGCCGATTACGCGGACGCCGGCTACTCACCATCCGCCGCGGACCCCACCCCGACCATGGCGCTGCCGACCGGCATCGGCCATACGACGCCCCCAACGCAGAGCACGTATGCGCCCGCCTCCGGCAATGCGCAACCGGGCGCCCCCGCGCGACTGCCCGCGCCCCCGGCCCGCCGCCATACGGCTGCCACCCCGCTGGGCACGATCCTGGTGCTCGTGGCCTCCGCGCTGCTCGGCTGGGGCATGTACACGCTGCTTACTTCCATAGACGTATTCGCCGTCGCTCAGGGCACGGGCAGCCTGATCAACACCACGGCCGCCGCGGCCTTCGCGATCGGGGGAGTACTGGCCTTCATCGCCTTCATAGTCGCCATCGTGGCCGTGGTCCGGGCGCGGCCGAAGACGGCCGCGGCGCTGCTGCTGGTGGCCTCCCTGGTCCTGCCGACCGCGGCGACGGTGGGCGCCGCGCATTACGGGGCGAGCGCTCTCGAGGAGCGAACCGTGGCACAGGCGGTGGCATACGCCGGTTCGATCGACGTGGATGCGATCGACAGCGAGCAGATCGACGCCATCATCGATCGGGTCGAGTCCCTGGGAGTGGACATCCCCGGCAAGGACGAGGTGCTGGACATCCTCCGTTCCGTCAAGGGAGAGTAGCGGGAGCGGCTCAGGCTGGGCGGGGATCGCGGATGCGGAAACAGGTTGTGTGAGGCCTTGTCTCTCAAAATGAAAAGATGTCATTATTAACGGCTCGCCGCCGGCCTGGAGAACACCACTGTCGTGTGCGTCTCGGCTGACCTGCCCTTTGCGGCCGCACGCTTCTGCGGCGCCGAGGGCCTGGACCAGGTCGTGACGGGTTCCACCTTCCGCTCCAGCTTCGGCGATGACTACGGGGTCGTGCTGGTAGATGGCCCTACGGCCGGGCTGATGTCCCGTGCCGTCGTGGTGCTCGACACCGACGGCACCGTCCTGTACACCGAGCAGGTACCGGAGATCCGGCAGGAGCCCGACTACGACGCCGCCATCGCTGCGCTGGTATAGCCAGGCCAACTGGCATATAACCCAGCCGGCCGGTATGTGTGTGCGGGGCAGGCGGCGCTCCGGCAAGTGTCTGGCTGCGCCGACGTCGGGGGAGTCCACCACTGCGCCATTTCGGCGTTGGGTACGCACCTTAGGGGTTTGCTGAAGGCTTTTGAGGCGTTCAGCAGACCGTTAAGGGGCGTTGTAAACGGTGAACTGGCGTAGTAAACGGGTTCTTTGTGTTTGTGGGTGTGGTGGTTCGGGCTGGCGGTCGGGGTGTGGCGGTCGTGTTTGGGTGCGGGAGGACGACGTCGGGTTGGCGGGGTCGTTCTCGGGTAAGCGAGGACGTGCTCGGGTCGATGAGGACGTCGTCGGCGCCGTTGCGCGTGCGGACGGTTCGTGTGTTCCGGTGACGGTTCGTCAGGTAGCAGCAAATGTGCTGTCTCCACACTTCTGGGACGGTTGAGTCTCATGACTTCTGGGACGGTTGAGTCTCATGGGTTTTGGGACGGTTGGGAGCGGGGTGAGCGGGGTGGCCTGCTGATGATTCTGTTGGGTGGTTTGGAAGCGTTGATGGTGGCCCGGCTGTGGGTCTGTGCCTGGGTGGGCTGGGGCCAGGGGATCGCGGCGAAGTGTGTTCCGGCCTGGTCGTAAAGGTCCAGACGGGTGGGGTACTGGCGGAACTCGATTCTCTGGCCGGCCATGAAGGAACCGACGTAGATGATCCGGCCCTTGTAGGTCACGGTCCCGTTGCTCAGGGCCTGTCTGCTGGTGATGGCCGGGTCGGTGCTGGCTGCCTGCGGCAGGCTCAGCGGCACCGGCCCGGATAGCGCGTCAAGGTTGATCGGGGAGGGGTTGGGCAGGGCCCGGGGGACCTGGTGCCACACGCGTATGGGGGTTATGGCTATCCCCAGCCCCTGGTGCTGGCGCTCGGTGTTGTAGTAGGCGGTGAAACACTCCAGGCCGGTGTTGAGGTCCTCCAGGGTGGTGTAGGGGTGCGCTTCCAGCCACAGCTGGAGGGGCTTATGGGAGCTTTCGACCTTGCCCTGGGTCTGTGGGTGACCGATGGCGCCGCTGATCGGACGGATCCCCAGCGACGCGAGCCACCTCTCTGTCCGCCCGAATCCGGTGGTGCGGTGAGTGTTGAAAGCCCTGCCGTTGTCGGTCAGGATGGCTGCGGGCCGCCCCCAGGAGTCGAAGGCCTCGGACAGGATTTGGCGGGTGGCCTCATGCGTCTCCCCGCCCCAGGCCGCCTTGAGCGCCACCAGCACCCTGGAGCAGTCATCGATGACCTGGTAGATGGTCACCACACGCCCCTGGATGCGCCACTCGATACCGTCCAGCTGCCACAGCTCGTTAGCACTGGTACGCGTGAACCGCTTGAAAGACACCCGCGGGCGCTTGCGTGGCGCCGGAACCACCAGCCCCATGGCCCGCATGCGCCTGGCAATAGTCGCCCGCGACGGGGCCGGGTTGGCCCCCGCCCCGGACAGCACCCACCACACCGACCACGCACCCGCATCCTTCCCATCGGCAACCAGCTCCCGGCGTACCTGGGCGATACGCTCATCAACCCGCTCATCCCAACGGCGCGCCGGGTGCAGCGGCGCCCTGGAACGGGCGACCAGCGCCGCCCCCGGTCCCTCCTGCTTGGCCCGCTTACGGATCCGGTAGAACGAGGACTTCGAGACCCCCACCTGCCGGCAGAACTCCTCCACGCTCACACCCGCAACCCGCGAGTCAAACTCAATGATGCGCTGACGCTTGAACGGCGAAACTGCATAACCCATCCCCCAACCCAACCCCACCCACACCGCCCCAGAATCTCACTACTTCTGACACTCCCAGATGTCATGAGATCCAACAGTCCCAGAAGTCATGAGACAACACAGTACACCTACCTCACGAACCGTCGTCGGATGTGCCGAACCGTCGACCGCAACGTACGAACCGTCAGGTGAACACACGAGCCGTCGGGTGAAGGCGCGCGCCGCATCACCGGAACCCGCACGCATCGCCCTTCACCCGGCGAACCGCCACCTGTCGGCCGGCCACGTCCCCATACTTGAAGGGCCGGTCATAGCGACCGGGCTCGGTGGGGCAGCACGTGGCCAGGAACACCCCGACGCCGTCTGGCGTGCAGTGTCATGCCCGGGTAATGTGCCCCACTGGTGCCCGCGTGCGGGCCACCGTTCTCCATTCCGTTCCCAGCCACTCGGAGCTCAGGCTCCGGTCGGTGACGCGGGTCTGCCGCGGCGGGAACCGACGGGCCCCGTCACGGGGCTCCGGACGCATCGCCGTCGGCCGGGCCGACGCCGAGCGGGCCGGCCCTCACCGTGGCGCAGTGCGCCGTCGCGGGGGAGCGGGTCGGCACGTGGGCAGCGACAGCCCGCAAGCACTTCAAGATGGAGAATCAGTAGTGCCCACGATTCAGCAGCTGGTCCGCAAGGGCCGCTCGACCAAGCGCGCGGCGTCCAAGACGCCGGCGCTCAAGTCCAGTCCGCAGCGCCGTGGCGTATGCACCCGTGTGTACACCACGACCCCGAAGAAGCCGAACTCCGCCCTGCGTAAGGTCGCCCGTGTGCGCCTTTCCACCGGTATCGAGGTTACGGCCTACATCCCCGGTGAGGGGCACAACCTCCAGGAGCACTCGATCGTGCTCGTCCGCGGTGGTCGTGTGAAGGACCTTCCCGGTGTCCGCTACCACATCGTGCGCGGCTCCCTCGACACCCAGGGTGTCAAGGGCCGCCAGCAGGCACGTTCCAAGTACGGCGCCAAGAAGGAGAAGAACTAATGCCTCGTAAGGGTCCCGCACCCCGGCGCCCGCTGGCCGTCGACCCGGTCTACGGCTCGCCCGTCGTCACCCAGCTCGTCAACCGCGTCCTGCTTGACGGCAAGAAGGCGACCGCCGAGCGCATCGTCTACGGCGCCCTCGAGGGCGTGCGTTCCAAGACCGACCAGGATCCGGTCTCGGTGCTCAAGCGCGCCCTGGACAACATTCGCCCGTCCCTGGAGGTCCGCTCCCGCCGCGTCGGTGGTGCGACCTACCAGGTCCCGGTCGAGGTTCGCCCCAACCGCGCCACCACCCTCGCCCTGCGCTGGCTCGTGGACTTCTCCCGCCAGCGGCGCGAGAACACCATGACCGAGCGGCTCATGAACGAGATCCTGGACGCCTCCAACGGTCTCGGCGCCGCCGTCAAGCGGCGCGAGGACATGCACCGAATGGCCGAGTCCAACAAGGCCTTCGCTCACTACCGCTGGTAATCAACCGCACGCCCCCGGGCCCCAGGGCCCGGGCGGCGCCCAACTCCCGCACCACAAGAACGAAGGACATCACTAGTGGCACTAGACGTGCTGACTGACCTCACCAAGGTCCGCAACATCGGCATCATGGCTCACATCGATGCCGGCAAGACGACCGTGACGGAGCGCATCCTGTTCTACACGGGCATCAACTACAAGATCGGCGAGACGCACGACGGCGCCTCGACGATGGACTGGATGGAACAGGAGCAGGAGCGCGGTATCACCATTACCTCCGCGGCCACCACCTGCTTCTGGAAGGACAACCAGATCAACATCATCGACACCCCCGGCCACGTCGACTTCACGGTCGAGGTCGAGCGCTCCCTGCGTGTGCTCGACGGCGCGGTCGCTGTCTTCGACGGCAAGGAGGGCGTCGAGCCCCAGTCCGAGACGGTGTGGCGCCAGGCGGACAAGTACAACGTGCCCCGCATCTGCTACATCAACAAGATGGACAAGCTGGGTGCGAACTTCGACTTCTCCGTACAGACGATTCGCGACCGGCTTCAGGCCACCCCGATTGTCGTCAACTTCCCCATCGGTGCCGAGAACGAGTTCTCCGGCGTCGTCGACGTGCTGGAGATGCGGGCCATCCGCTTCCCCGAGAAGGACGCCGACGGCAAGGACACCCGCGGCAGCGTCGTCGTTTACGAGGACATCCCGGCCGAGCTGGTCTCCCGCGCCGAGGAGCTGCGCAACGAGCTCATCGAGACGGTTGCCGAGGCCGACGACGAGCTGATGGAGAAGTACCTGGAGGGCGAGGAGCTGTCGGTCGCCGAGCTCAAGCGCGGCATCCGCAAGCTCACCATCGCCGGCGAGGCCTTCCCGGTCTTCGCCGGGTCCGCCTTTAAGAACAAGGGCATTCAGCCCGTGCTCGACGGCGTGCTCGACTACCTGCCCTCCCCGCTGGACGTGCCCGACGTTGAGGGGCACGTCCCCGGAGACGAGTCCAAGGTCATCACCCGCAAGGCCGATGAGCACGAGCCTTTCTCCGCGCTGGCCTTCAAGGTCGCCACGCACCCGTTCTACGGCAAGCTCGTGTACGTGCGCGTGTACTCCGGCAAGGTCTCCCAGGGCGACACGATCCTGAACGCCACCAAGGGCCGCAAGGAGCGCGTCGGCAAGCTCTTCCAGATGCACTCCAACAAGGAGAACCCGGTGGAGCAGGCCCACGCCGGCCACATCTACGCGTTCATCGGGCTGAAGGACGTCACCACCGGTGACACCCTGTCCGCCCAGGGCGACCCGATCATCCTGGAGTCGATGACCTTCCCGGACCCGGTGATCCACGTGGCCATCGAGCCCAAGACCAAGGGCGACCAGGAGAAGCTCGGCGTCGCCATTCAGAAGCTCTCCGAGGAGGACCCGACCTTCACGGTCGAGCTCGACGAGGAGACCGGCCAGACCGTCATCGGCGGTATGGGCGAGCTGCACCTGGACGTCTTCGTGGACCGCATGCGGCGCGAGTTCAAGGTGGAGGCGAACGTCGGTAACCCGATGGTCGCCTACCGCGAGACCATCCGCAAGAAGGTCGACAAGGTCGAGTACACGCACAAGAAGCAGACCGGTGGCTCCGGCCAGTTCGCGAAGGTGCTCATGTCCTTCGAGCCGCTGACTCACGACGACGCGGACGAGGAGGGCGAGAACAAGCACTACGAGTTCGTCAACGCCGTCACCGGTGGCCGCGTGCCCCGTGAGTTCATCCCCAGCGTCGACGCCGGCGTGCAGGAGGCCATGACCACGGGTGTGCTGGCCGGTTACCCGATGGTGGACGTCAAGGCGACTCTGGTCGACGGCGGCTACCACGAGGTCGACTCCTCCGAGATGGCCTTCAAGATCGCCGGCTCCATGGCCTTCAAGGAGGGCGCCAAGCGTGCCAAGCCGGTTCTGCTGGAGCCGGTCATGGCCGTCGAGGTGCGCACCCCCGAGGAGTACATGGGCGACGTCATCGGCGACCTGAACTCCCGGCGCGGCATGGTCCAGTCGATGGAGGACGCGCAGGGCGTGAAGGTCATCAAGGCCAACGTCCCGCTGTCGGAGATGTTCGGGTACGTGGGCGACCTGCGTTCCAAGACCCAGGGGCGCGCCGTGTACTCCATGGAGTTCGACTCCTACGCCGAGGTTCCCAAGAACGTCGCGGACGAGGTCATCGCCAAGGCCAAGGGCGAGTGACCCAGACCGCACCGGTGCCGGGGCGCGGCGGCGCGAGCCGTCCGCCCCGGCCCCACCCGGCCCCGGAATTGCCTCCGGGGCAACTCATCCAAGTAAGATTTCCAACAATTCATCAGTAGACACTCTCGCAGTCGGTACGGCTACCATGTGCTAGTCGATCCCCGACGAAGAGAACTACCCGAGTCCCAGGAGGACACCAGTGGCCAAGGCCAAGTTCGAGCGGACCAAGCCGCACGTCAACATCGGAACGATCGGTCACGTCGACCACGGTAAGACGACGCTGACCGCAGCGATCTCCAAGGTCCTGCACGACGAGTACCCGGACCTGAACCCCTTCACTCCCTTCGACGAGATCGACAAGGCTCCCGAGGAGCGCCAGCGCGGTATCACCATCAACATCGCGCACGTCGAGTACGAGACCGCCAAGCGTCACTACGCTCACGTCGACGCCCCCGGTCACGCCGACTACATCAAGAACATGATCACCGGTGCCGCGCAGATGGACGGCGCCATCCTGGTGGTCGCCGCCACCGACGGCCCCATGGCCCAGACCCGCGAGCACGTTCTGCTCGCCCGTCAGGTCGGCGTCCCCGCCCTGCTGGTCGCCCTGAACAAGGCCGACATGGTCGACGACGAGGAGCTCCTCGAGCTGGTCGAGATGGAGGTCCGCGAGCTGCTGTCCTCCCAGGACTACGACGGCGACAACGCCCCCGTGATCCGCGTGTCCGCGCTCAAGGCCCTCGAGGGTGACCCCGAGTGGACCGCCAAGATCAAGGAGCTCATGGACGCGGTCGACGAGTACATCCCGACCCCCGAGCGTGACATGGACAAGCCGTTCCTCATGCCCATCGAGGACGTCTTCACCATCACCGGTCGCGGCACCGTCGTCACCGGTCGCGTCGAGCGCGGCAAGCTGCCGATCAACTCCGAGGTCGAGATCCTCGGTATCCGCGAGGCGCAGAAGACCACCGTCACCGGCATCGAGATGTTCCACAAGTCCATGGACGAGGCGTGGGCCGGTGAGAACTGCGGTCTGCTGCTGCGCGGCACCCGTCGTGAGGACGTCGAGCGCGGTCAGGTCGTCTGCAAGCCCGGCTCCATCACCCCGCACACCCAGTTCGAGGGCCACGTCTACATCCTGACCAAGGATGAGGGCGGCCGCCACAACCCGTTCTACTCGAACTACCGTCCGCAGTTCTACTTCCGCACCACGGACGTCACCGGCGTCATCACGCTGCCCGAGGGCACCGAGATGGTCATGCCCGGCGACACCACCGAGATGTCCGTCGAGCTGATCCAGCCCATCGCCATGGAGGAGGGCCTCGGCTTCGCCATCCGTGAGGGTGGCCGTACCGTCGGCTCCGGCCGCGTCACCAAGATCATCAAGTGACGAGCCACGGCGCTCCATGCGCTGACGCAGCTGCGGGCACTGGCTCGCGGTGAGGCTTCGCGGGAGGCCCGCCACCCACACCGGGTGGCGGGCCTCCCGTCGTTGCGGGTGAGCGCCGCGGACTGCGACACGCCCGAGCGCGTGGACCCGTGCGCGGTCTCACAGGCCCTGCGGGCCTGCTCGGCTTTCGCATGCGGGCGCGGCGCTGATAACGTAGGCCAGCCGGCGGGCCAACGCCCGCTCCGGCCGCACCGGGGGCCCACCCCGGAATCCAGTCTGACGGACCCGATCGCCATCGGGATTCCGTGTGTCCAGACCGGCTCACCAGCCCTTGACCGGGCCGAGGTGCGCGTCGCACTGCGACACGCCCGAGCGCGTGGACCGGTCACCGAAAGCAAGAGAGGTTAGGCGCCATGGCGGGACAGAAGATCCGCATCCGGCTCAAGTCCTACGACCACGAGGTCATCGACTCCTCGGCGCGCAAGATCGTCGACGTCGTGACCCGCGCGGGCGCGACGGTCGTGGGCCCAGTGCCGCTGCCGACCGAGAAGAACGTGTTCTGCGTCATCCGGTCGCCCCACAAGTACAAGGACAGCCGCGAGCACTTCGAGATGCGTACGCACAAGCGGCTGATCGACATCGTCGACCCGACGCCGAAGGCCGTCGACTCGCTCATGCGTCTCGACCTGCCGGCCGACGTCAACATTGAGATCAAGCTCTGAGGACTGAAGCCATGACTACCAACCAGCGGTCCGCCGCGCCCATCAAGGCGCTGCTCGGCACCAAGCTCGGCATGACTCAGGTCTGGGACGAGAACGGCGCCCTGCGTCCGGTCACGGTCGTGCGCGTGGACCCCAACGTCGTCACCCAGATCCGCACCGTCGAGAACGACGGCTACGAGGCCGTCCAGCTCGCCTTCGGCGAGATCGATGAGCGCAAGGTAACCAAGCCGCTCGCTGGCCACTTCGCCAAGGCCGGCGTCACCCCCCGCCGCCACGTCGCCGAGGTGCGCACCTCGCTCGCCGGCGAGTTCGCGCCCGGCCAGGAGCTCGCGGCCGACACCTTCGAAGTCGGCCAGCTGGTCGACGTCACCGGCACCTCGAAGGGTAAGGGCTTCGCCGGCACCATGAAGCGCCACGGCTTCTCCGGCGTCGGCGCCTCCCACGGTGCCCACCGCAACCACCGCAAGCCCGGCTCCGTCGGCGCCTGCGCCACCCCGGGCCGCATCTTCAAGGGCCTGCGCATGGCCGGCCGCATGGGCCACGCGACCACGACCGTCCAGAACCTCAAGGTCCGCGGCGTCGACACCGAAAAGGGCGTGCTGCTCATGGGCGGCGCCATCCCCGGCCCCAAGGGCTCCGTGGTCGTCATCCGCACCGCCGTGAAGGGAGCCTGACACCATGGCAGACACCATCACCGTCGACGTCGTCGACTCCACCGGAGCCAAGACCGGCACCGTGGAGCTGCCCGGCGAGATCTTCGACGTCGAGCTCAACATCCCGCTGATGCACCAGGTCGTCGTGGCCCAGCTGGCCGCGGCCCGCCAGGGCACCCACGCCACCAAGACCCGCGGCATGGTCCGCGGCGGTGGCCGCAAGCCCTACCGACAGAAGGGCACCGGCCGCGCCCGCCAGGGCTCCATCCGCGCCCCCCAGTTCACCGGCGGCGGTACCGTGCACGGCCCGCAGCCGCGCGACTACTCCCAGCGCACCCCGAAGAAGATGAAGGCCGCCGCCCTGCGCTCGGCCCTGTCCGACCGGGCCCGTAACGGCCGCATCCACGTCATCACCGAGTTCGTCACCTCCGAGAAGCCGTCCACCAAGTCGGCCCTCGCCGCCCTGCGCAACCTCACGGACCGCCCCAAGTCCCTGGTGGTCGCCACCGGCACCGACGAACTCACCCGACTCAGCCTGCGCAACGCCCCCGAGGCGCACGTGCTCAAGGCCGACCAGCTGAACACCTACGACGTCCTCAACTCCGACGACGTCGTCTTCACCGCCGCCGCCCTGGACGACTTCCTCGGCAAGGGTGAGGAGGAGTCCAAGTGAGCTTCGTAAAGAGCAAGAACCCCCGCGACGTGATTATTGCGCCGGTCGTCTCCGAGAAGTCGTACACCTGCATGGATCGCGGGCAGTACACCTTCGTCGTGGCCCCCGACGCCAACAAGACCGAGATCAAGATCGCCATCGAGTCCATCTTCGATGTCAAGGTCGCCTCGGTGAACACGCTCAACCGCCGCGGCAAGACCCGCCGCACCCGCACGGGCATCGGCAAGTCGAAGGACACCAAGCGCGCGATCGTGACTCTGCGCGAGGGCACCATCGACATCTTCGGCGACGTGACGGACTGACACGGAAGGTAGAAGATCGAGATGGCAATCCGTAAGTACAAGCCGACGACCCCCGGTCGCCGCGGCTCGTCGGTCGCCGACTTCAGCGAGCTGACCCGCAACCGCCCCGAGAAGTCGCTGGTCCGGCCGCTGAGCAAGACCGGTGGCCGCAACTCCTCCGGGCGCATCACCACCCGTCACAAGGGTGGCGGTCACAAGCGCGCCTACCGGCTGATCGACTTCCGCCGGCACGACAAGGACGGCGTGCCCGCCAAGGTCGCGCACATCGAGTACGACCCGAACCGCACCGCCCGCATCGCCCTGCTGCACTACGCCGACGGCGAGAAGCGCTACATCCTGGCCCCCAACGGCCTGCGCCAGGGTGACCGGATCGAGGCCGGCCCCGAGGCCGACATCAAGCCGGGCAACTGCCTGCCGCTGCGCAACATCCCCACCGGTACCGTGGTGCACGCCGTCGAGCTGCGCCCCGGCGGTGGCGCCAAGATCGCCCGCAGCGCCGGCACCTCGGTGCAGCTGGTCGCCAAGGAGGGCAAGTACGCGCAGCTGCGCATGCCCTCCGGCGAGATCCGCAACGTCGAGGCCGCCTGCCGGGCGACCATCGGCGAGGTCGGCAACGCCGAGCAGTCCAACATCAACTGGGGCAAGGCCGGCCGCATGCGCTGGAAGGGCGTCCGCCCGACCGTGCGCGGTGTGGTCATGAACCCGGTGGACCACCCCCACGGTGGTGGTGAGGGCCGCACCTCTGGTGGCCGCCACCCCGTCTCGCCCTGGGGCAAGCCTGAGGGCCGTACCCGTCGTCCCAACAAGTCCAGTGACCGGCTCATCGTGCGCCGTCGCCGGACCGGCAAGAAGCGCTGATAGGAGCCAGTCATGTCGCGAAGCCTTAAGAAGGGCCCCTTCGTCGACGACCACCTGCAGAAGAAGGTGGACGCCCAGAACGAGCAGGGCACCAAGAACGTCATCAAGACCTGGTCCCGGCGTTCGATGATCACGCCGGACTTCATCGGGCACACCTTCGCCGTCCACGACGGTCGCAAGCACGTCCCGGTGTTCGTTACCGAGTCCATGGTGGGCCACAAGCTCGGTGAGTTCGCTCCCACCCGTACCTTCCGTGGGCACGTCAAGGACGACCGCAAGGCGCGTCGCTGACGGGCGCCGGAGAGTTTGAGAGGCTAAGAATCATGGAAGCCAAGGCGCAGGCCAAGTACGTGCGCTGCACGCCGATGAAGGCACGCCGGATCGTGGACCAGGTCCGCGGCAAGCGCGCCGTCGACGCCGTGGGCGTGCTGCGTTTCGCACCGCAGTCCGCTGCAGTGCCCGTCCGCAAGGTCATCGAGTCCGCTATCGCCAACGCCCGGTACAAGGCCGAGCGCGACGGCGAGCGCTTCAACGAGAACGACCTGTTCATCACCGAGGTGTACGCCGACGAGGGCCCGACCCTCAAGCGGTTCCGCCCGCGCGCCCAGGGACGCGCGGCCCGGATCCTCAAGCGCACCAGTCACATCACCGTCGTCGTCGGCGACCGCGCCGACACCGCCAAGCAGGAAGGAGCCCGGTAATGGGGCAGAAGGTCAACCCGACCGGTTTCCGCCTGGGCATCACCACGGACCACCGCTCCCGCTGGTTCGCCGACTCCACCAAGCCCGGTCAGCGCTACCGCGACTTCGTGGACGAGGACGTCAAGATCCGGCGCCTCATGGAGAACGGCATGGAGCGCGCCGGCATCTCCAAGGTCGACATTGAGCGCACCCGCGACCGGGTCCGCGTCGACCTGCACACCGCCCGCCCCGGCATCGTCATCGGGCGTCGCGGCGTGGAGGCCGAGCGCCTGCGCGGCCAGCTGGAGAAGCTGACCGGCAAGCAGGTTCAGCTCAACATCCTCGAGGTCCGCAACCCCGACCTGGACGCGCAGCTGGTCGCCCAGGGCATCGCCGAGCAGCTCGCCAGCCGCGTCTCCTTCCGCCGCGCCATGCGCCGCGGACTGCAGTCGGCCATGCGCGCCGGCGCCAAGGGTGTGCGCGTGCAGTGCTCCGGCCGCCTCGGCGGCGCGGAGATGAGCCGCAGCGAGTTCTACCGCGAGGGGCGCGTGCCGCTGCACACCCTGCGGGCCAACATCGATTACGGCTTCTACGAGGCCAAGACCACCTTCGGCCGCATCGGCGTGAAGGTGTGGATCTACAAGGGCGACATGACCGAGCGCGAGTTCGCCCGCCAGCAGGCCGAGTCCGCCCCGCGCGGCCGCGGCCGTGGTGAGCGCCGCGGCGGCCGCCGCGGTGAGCGCGCCCCGCGCCAGAACGAGCAGCAGGCCGAGCAGGCGCCGGCCACCGAGAACGCTGCCCCCGATCAGGGAACGGAGGCCTGAGCCGTGCTCATCCCCCGCCGGACCAAGTACCGCAAGCAGCACCGCCCGCACCGTTCGGGCATGTCCAAGGGCGGCAACCAGATCGCCTTCGGCGACTACGGCATCCAGGCCCTCGAGCCCGCCTACGTCACCAACCGGCAGATCGAGGCGGCCCGTATCGCCATGACCCGCCACATCAAGCGCGGCGGCAAGGTGTGGATCAACATCTTCCCGGACCGTCCGCTGACCAAGAAGCCCGCCGAGACCCGTATGGGTTCCGGTAAGGGCGCCCCGGAGTGGTGGATCGCCAACGTCAAGCCCGGACGCATCATGTTCGAGCTCGGCGGCGTCGACGTCGACCTGGCCCGCGAGGCCATGCGTCGCGCCCAGGCGAAGCTGCCGATGAAGACCCGTTTCGTGACCCGTGAGGGTGGTGACATCTGATGGCTATCGGTTCCAAGGGGCTCACCCCCGCAGACCTCGACGCCATGGACGACGAGCGCCTCGCCGAGGAGCTGTCCAAGGCCAAGACGGAGCTGTTCAACCTCCGGTTCGCGTCCGCGACCGGGCAGCTGGAGGACCACGGCCGCATGAAGGCCGTGCGTCGCGACATTGCCCGCATCTACACCATTGTGCGCGAGCGCGAGCTCGGCATCCGCACCGCTCCGAGCACTCAGGAGGAGGACGCCAAGTGAGCGAACAGACCACTGACAACGTGACCGCCGGCGAGCAGGCCGGCACCGACGCCCCCCAGCGCAACCACCGCAAGGTGCGCCGTGGCTACGTCGTGTCCGACAAGATGCAGAAGACCATCGTCGTCGAGGTGGAGGAGCGTTACAAGCACTCCCTGTACGGCAAGGTTCTGCGCCGCTCGAAGAAGTTCAAGGTCCACGACGAGCACAACGACGCCCACCCCGGCGACCTCGTGCTGATCATGGAGACCCGGCCGCTGAGCGCCACCAAGCGTTGGCGACTGGTGGAGATCCTCGAGAAGGCCAAGTGATTCGTTGCTGGGACCGGTAGGCCATCGGGTCGCGGTCCCGCGCGGGCTTCACCACACAACGACGACGCCGCAGCCTCCGGGGCAGCCCGGGCTGCGGCGTCGTCGTATTAGGCGGAGAGCTATCGGGGCTCTTCGTGTTTGACCTCGTGACGGGGTATCCGGGTGATGGTTTGTGTGCGCATCCCGGTGGGCGCGGTGCGTGGCGTGACGGGCAGGCGCAGGAGGGGTGCGCCTACTTGGACCGCGTTCCCCCCGTTGGACCGCCTGAGACAGCGTCTAGAGCGGTCCAAGTGAGGCTGAGCGGTCCAAGTAGAGGCAGTGGGAATCAGTCGTCGAAGTCGAAACCGTCCGCATCTGCCGCGGTGACAAGGGCGGTCAGCGAATTTGGATCCGTCAAGTACGGAACGAGCGTTCGTGCCAGCCGTTCCATCAGGGGACGGCTGCCGTAGGCGATGAATGTGTCGCCCTCGGGGTCGGCCTCGACTTCGGGGAGCTCGCCGAGATCGACCAGGCGCTGAACCACACCGGCCCAGAAATACCCGTTGGGCTCGTGACCGAGTTCGGCAACGCTTTCGGCCGTGCGCGGCTCTCCGACGTCGAAGTGGCACGACCACTGGTCGAACTCGGGCGCCTCGTGCAGGTGGACGTAGTCGGGGAACTCCACAGAAGCGGGTTCAGCGGAAGCGGTCATACGCCGCACAGCCTTTCCGGATGATCGAGAACGGTTGTCGCGATTGTACGAGGCGTCGCCGCGGCAGGTCGACTTATGGAGCTCCACCATCCAAAATGCCCGGACTGGCGACCGGCCGCACGTGCCCTGGGCCGCCGCGACGGTCGCCGGCTCGCGGTGGTGAGCAAAGGCACAGGCCCGGATTTCCGGCCGGACTACCGGCGATTCCCTGCGTTGCACTAGGGTTGGGGAGTTGCGCGCGCCCTCGGTGCGCCCGGCAGAGACCTCGCGCTCCTGCGCCTGTGTCTGTCGGGGCCTGCGTACCGGGACTCGTCCGCCGTCGGCGGGCAGCGTGCACCACCAGAAGGAACGTTCGGCCAGGCTCGCGCCGCCATGCGTGGCGGGAGAACCGGCTCGACGACAGGAGAACATTCAATGATCCAGCAGGAGTCGCGACTAAAGGTCGCCGACAACACCGGTGCCAAGGAGATCCTGTGCATCCGTGTGCTCGGCGGCTCGGGTCGGCGCTATGCGGGCATCGGCGACCAGATCGTCGCTACCGTGAAGGACGCCATCCCCGGCGGCAACGTCAAGAAGGGCGAGGTCGTCAGGGCGGTCGTCGTGCGCGCCACCAAGGAACGTCGCCGCCCGGACGGCTCGTACATTCGTTTCGACGAGAACGCCGCCGTCATCATCAGGGACAAGGATGGCGAGCCCCGCGGCACGCGCATCTTCGGCCCCGTCGGCCGTGAGCTTCGCGAGAAGAAGTTCATGCGCATCGTTTCGCTCGCACCGGAGGTGATCTGACCCATGGCACGCATTAAGAAGGGCGACCAGGTCATCGTCATCGCCGGCAAGGACAAGGGCAAGACCGGCCGCGTGCTTCGGGTCATCCCGAAGGAGGACCGCGTCGTCGTCGAGGGCGTGCAGCGCGTAACCAAGCACACGCGCCCGCGGCAGACCGCCCAGGGAGCCCGCGCCGGCGGCATCGAGACCGTCGAGGCCCCCATCCACATCTCAAACGTCATGCCGATCGACCCCAAGACGGGCCAGCGCACTCGCGTCGGCTTCCGGGTCGAGGAGGGCGTGCGCCCCAACGGCCGTAAGCGCACCGTTCGCGTGCGCTACGCCAAGAAGTCCGGGGAGGATCTGTGACCATGGCTGAGAACACGGCTGAGACCACGGCGACCGCCGTCGCCCCCCGGCTGAAGGCCAAGTACGACGACCAGGTGCGTCCCGCCCTGATGGAGGAGTTCAAGCACTCCAACGTCATGCAGGTCGGGCGCGTCGCCAAGGTCGTCGTCAACATGGGTGTGGGCGAGGCCGCCCACGACTCGAAGCTGATCGAGGGCGCCGTCCGCGACCTCGCAGCCATCACCGGCCAGAAGCCGCAGGTGACTCGGGCACGCAAGTCGATTGCCCAGTTCAAGCTGCGCGCCGGACAGCCCATCGGCGCCCACGTCACGCTGCGTGGCGACCGCATGTGGGAGTTCCTCGACCGGCTCATCTCCATCTCGCTGCCCCGCATCCGCGACTTCCGCGGCCTGAGCCCGAAGCAGTTCGACGGCAACGGCAACTACACCTTCGGACTGACCGAGCAGGCGGTGTTCCACGAGATCGACCCCGACGCCATCGACCGCGTGCGCGGCATGGACATCACCGTGGTGACCACGGCCAAGACCGACGAGGAGGCCCGCTCGCTGCTCAAGCAGCTCGGCTTCCCCTTCAAGGAGAAGTGACATGGCTAAGACCTCTTTGAAAGTCAAGGCGAACCGCAAGCCGAAGTTCGGCGTCCGTGCCTACACGCGCTGCCAGCGCTGCGGCCGGCCCCGCTCGGTGTACCGCAAGTTCGGCCTGTGCCGCATCTGCCTGCGCGAGATGGCCCTCAACGGCCAGCTCCCCGGCGTGAGCAAGTCCAGCTGGTAAGAACTTACGTCGCAGGTCCGAGAAGGAAACCGCGACGAGGAAGGGCGCAGGCCCACTCATGACAATGACAGACCCAATCGCAGACATGCTGACTCGTCTGCGCAATGCCAACAACGCATACCACGAGACCGTCTCCATGCCCTCCAGCAAGCTGAAGGTGAATATCGCCAAGATGCTGAAGAACGAGGGCTACATCGACGGCTACGAGGTGACCGACGCCCAGGTCGGCAAGACGCTCACGCTGACCCTGAAGTACGGTGCCAACCGGCAGCGTGCCATCCAGGGGCTCAAGCGCGTGTCGAAGCCCGGTCTGCGCGTGTACGCAAAGTCCACGAACCTGCCCAAGGTCCTCGGCGGCCTGGGGGTGGCCATTCTGTCCACCTCCTCCGGCCTGCTCACCGACCGGCAGGCGGAGGCCCGGGGCGTAGGCGGCGAAGTGCTCGCCTACGTCTGGTGAGAGAAGGAGCGGAGAAGAACCATGTCTCGTATTGGACGCCTTCCCGTTCCGGTTCCCGCCGGAGTGGACGTAACCATTGAAGGAAATGACGTGACGGTCAAGGGCCCCAAGGGCACCCTGACCCGCACCATCGCCGAGCCGCTGACGGTCGCCCGCCAGGAGGACGGCTCCATCCTGGTGTCCCGGCCCGACGACGAGCGCCGCTCGCGCTCGCTGCACGGCCTGTCCCGCACGCTGATCAACAACATGGTCATCGGTGTGACCGAGGGCTACTCCAAGGAGCTGGAGATCGTCGGCACCGGTTACCGTGCGGCCCAGAAGGGCACCGGCATCGAGCTGTCACTCGGCTTCTCCCACACCGTCGTCGTCGACGCCCCCGAGGGCATCGAGTTGAAGGTGGATGGTCCCGCCAAGGTGATCGTCTCGGGTATCTCCAAGGAGCAGGTCGGCGAGGTCGCCGCGAACATTCGCAAGATCCGCCCGCCGGAGCCCTACAAGGGCAAGGGTGTGCGCTACGCCGGCGAGAACGTGCGCCGCAAGGTCGGAAAGGCTGGTAAGTGACCATGGCTTACGCGATCAAGAGGGACAAGACCAAGGCTGTCGCCCGCAAGATCCGCCACCAGCGCGTGCGCAAGCACGTGTCCGGCACCGCCGAGCGCCCCCGGCTGGTGGTCAGCCGTTCCAACCGCCACATGGTGGCGCAGGTTATCGACGACACCATCGGCCACACGCTCTGCGCCGCCTCCACCCACGAGGCGGCGGCCCAGGGCGTCGAGGGCCACAAGGTCGGCGCGGCTCACCGCGTGGGCGAGCTGATTGCCGAGCGCGCCAAGGCGCTGGGCATTGAGAAGGTCGTGTTCGACCGTGGCGGCTACAAGTACCACGGTCGCGTCGCGGCCGTCGCCGAGGGCGCCCGCGAGGGCGGCCTGGAGTTCTGAGCCAGACGACGAGAAAGCTAAGGAGTTTCTGATGGCTGCACCGCAGCGAGACAGGTCCGCGTCGTCCGACGGCTCGGCCCGGCGTGAGAGCGACCGCGGCGAGGGCCGCGGCCGCCGTGACCGCAACAATGACCGCCGCGACCGGGGCACCGGCCGGGGCAACGACGACAAGTACATCGAGCGCGTCGTCACCATCAACCGCGTGTCCAAGGTCGTCAAGGGCGGCCGCCGCTTCACCTTCACGGCGCTGGTCGTCGTCGGTGACGGTGAGGGCACGGTGGGCGTCGGCTACGGCAAGGCGAAGGAAGTTCCCGCCGCCATTGCCAAGGCCGTCGAGGCGGCGAAGAAGGAGTTCTTCCACGTCCCGATGATCCGCCGCACCATCCCGCACGTGGTCCAGGGGGAGGACGCGGCCGGCATCGTGCTGCTGCGGCCCGCCTCGCCCGGTACCGGTGTTATCGCCGGCGGCCCGGTGCGTGCCGTCCTGGAGTGCGCCGGCGTCCACGACATCCTGTCGAAGTCGCTCGGCTCCTCGAACGCGATCAACATCGTCCACGCGACGGTGGCCGCGCTCAAGCAGCTCGAGCAGCCGGAGTCGGTCGCGGTTCGCCGTGGCCTGCCCCTGGAGGAGGTCGCGCCGCAGTCCATGCTGCGCGCCCGCGCCGAGGGTGAGGCCGCCAAGCGCGCCGAGGCCGAGAAGAAGGAGGCCGAAAAGGCCGCTGAAGGAGTGGGTGTGTGATGGCTGACGCCGCAACCGCTAAGACACAGCAGGACGCCCGGCAGATCAAGGTGACCCAGGTCCGCTCCGGCATCGGGGGTACCCGCCGCCAGCGCGAGACCCTGAAGGCCCTCGGCCTGCACCGGATCCGCCAGTCCGTGGTCCGCGAGGACAACCCGTCCGTGCGCGGCATGATCGCCAGGGTGGCGCACCTCGTCACCGTTGAGGAGGCCTGAGATGGCTGACACGAAGAAGCACGAGGAGGCCGGGCAGGTCGTTCGCCTGCATGACCTCCGCCCCGCTCCGGGCGCCAAGAAGGCCAAGACCCGCGTGGGTCGCGGTGAGGCGTCCAAGGGTAAGACCGCCGGCCGTGGTACCAAGGGCACCAAGGCGCGGTACCAGGTTCGCCCCGGCTTCGAGGGCGGCCAGATGCCGCTGCACATGCGCCTGCCCAAGCTGCGCGGCTTCCGCAACCCGAACCGGGTCGAGTACCAGCCCGTCAACGTCGGGCGCATCGCCGAGCTGTTCCCCGAGGGCGGCCAGGTTGGCGTTGAAGACCTGGTAGCCAAGGGCGCGGTGCGCAAGGGCCGCCTGGTCAAGGTGCTGGGTGGCGGCGACGTCGCGGTCAAGCTCGACATCACCGCCGACGCCTGGTCCGACTCCGCCAAGGAGAAGGTCGAGGCCGCGGGCGGCACGCTGGTCGCGCGCTGACCGCGGGGCCGGCCGTCGCCACGGCGGCGGCCGACACGCACAGCAAATGTCACGGCTCCGGCCGGGCCGGGGGAGACCCCGGCCCGGCCGGAGCCGTTCTGCTGACCACCCCCCGACGTCCCACGCGTACGCCTCCGCCTCTCACGTGCGGGTTTGGATCTCGCGTACGCGTTCGGCTTCCACGTTCGGGTTCCGCTCCCACGTGCGAGTCTTGGAGCTTTCCCCGCGCCTGGTAGCCGAATATCTCCAAAACGCGTACGTGAGGCGGGAACTTGTGCGTTTGAGTAATCGACGGGTGTGCGTTTGGCGCGGCGGGCGCGGGACGGCGTGACCGATACCCCCGAATACGGCGCCTCGGCGGGTGGCAGCATCTGCCGGGCGGGGTAGGGTAGCCCAGGGTTGCACCCTGGGTTTAACCCCGGGTACATCCCGAGCGTCTGCCGGCGCGTCATGAATGTCGACAGGCGCAGTGCCCCGCGTCCGCAATCAGCCGCCCACAGGAGACCGAGTGTTCAGTGCGTTCATCCAGGCGTTCAAAACGCCGGACCTGAGGAGAAAGCTCCTGTTCACCCTGGGCATCATGGCCCTGTTCCGGTTCGGTTCCGTGCTGCCCACCCCCGGCGTGAACCTGGCCAACGTGCAGGTGTGCGTGGGGGAGGCCGAGGATGCGGGCCTGCTCGGCCTGATCAACATCTTCTCCGGTGGAGCGCTGCTGCAGCTGAGCGTATTCGCGCTGGGCATCATGCCCTACATCACCGCCTCCATCATCATCCAGCTGCTGCGCGTGGTGATCCCGCGCTTCGAGGAGCTGTACAAGGAGGGCCAGTCGGGCACCGCCAAGCTGACGGAGTACACCCGCTACCTCACGATCGGGTTGGGCGTGCTCCAGTCGGCCACAATCGTCGCCACCGCCGCGAACGGCAACCTGTTCACCGGCTGCTCGGTGGACGTCATCCCGAACGACTCCCCCCTGAACCTGGCGCTGATGATCGTCACCATGACCGCCGGCACCGGCCTGATCATGTGGCTGGGTGAGCTCATCACCGAGCACGGCATCGGCAACGGTATGTCCCTGCTGATCTTCACCTCGATCGTGGCGCGCATGCCGCAGAACCTGCTGTCCATCCTGGGCGGCTCCGGCGGTCTCTCCCGCTTCCTGGCGGTCGTAGCCATCATCCTGGTGGCCACGCTAGCGGTGGTCTTCGTAGAGCAGGCCACCCGCCGCATCCCGGTGCAGTACGCCAAGCGCATGGTGGGACGGCGCCAGTACGGCGGCTCCACCACCTACATCCCCATCAAGATCAACACCGCCGGCGTCATCCCGGTCATCTTCGCCTCCTCCCTGCTGGCCATGCCGCAGCTGATCGCCCAGTTCGGCTCGCCCACCAGTTCCTGGGTGCAGTGGATCGCCACCAACCTGCGGCAGACCGACACGGTCTACCTGGTGGGCTACGCCCTGCTGATCTTCGCCTTCACGTTCTTCTACACGGCCATCACCTTCAACTCCGAGGAGATCGCCGACAACATGAAGCGCTACGGCGGCTTCATCCCCGGCATCCGCGCCGGTGAGCCGACGGTGCGCTACCTCAGCTACGTAATCAACCGGATCACCGCGGCGGGCTCCGTCTACCTGGTGATCCTGGCCCTGCTGCCGACGCTCGCCGTCATCCGGCTGGGCCTGTCCCAGAATCTGCCGTTCGGCGGCACGACCATCCTGATCATGGTGGGGGTCGGCCTGCAGACGGTTAAGGAAATCAACTCTCAGCTGCAGCAGCGGCACTACGAAGGGTTCCTCTCATGAGCGCACGTATGGTCATCCTCGGTCCACCCGGAGCCGGCAAGGGCACCCAGGCAGCCCGCATTTGCGAGCGCCTGGGCATCCCCGCCATCTCCACCGGCGACATCTTCCGTGCGAACGTCGCCGGCGGCACCGAGTTGGGCCGCCAGGCCAAGCAGTACATGGACGCCGGCGAGTACGTGCCCGACTCGGTGACCAATGCCATGGTCGCCGACCGGCTGGCCGCCGACGACGCCGCCGACGGCTTCCTGCTGGACGGTTACCCCCGCACCGAGGCGCAGGTGCACGAGCTGGACAGCATGCTCGCCGCCGCCGGCCTGTCCCTGGACGTGGTCCTGGAGATCACCGCGGACGCCGAGGTCGTGGTCCAGCGGCTGCTGGGGCGCGCCGCCGAGCAGGGCCGCACCGACGACACCGAACCGGTCATTCGTCGTCGCCTGGAGGTGTACGCGGAGCAGACCGAGCCGCTGGCCGCCCTGTACGAGCAGCGCGGGCTGCTGGTGCGCGCCGACGGCGTCGGCGCGCTGGATGAGGTCACCGACCGGATCATGAGCGCGCTCGCCACGCGCGGCGTCACCGCCTGAAGGGGACACCCGCCATGCTGACGCGCGAGCGGATTCAGCTCAAGACCCCGGACCAGCTGCGGCACATGCGCCGGGCCGGGCTCGTCGTCGCCGATATCCACGCCGCCCTGCGGGAGGCCGTGCGCCCCGGCGTCACCACCGCAGAGCTTGACGCCGTCTCCGCCGACGCCATCGCCCGCGGCGGCGCCCACTCCAACTTCCTGGGTTACTACGACTACCCGGCCACCGTCTGCATCTCCGTCAACGACGAGGTGGTCCATGGGATCCCGGGGGAGCGGGTGCTCGAGCCGGGCGACCTGGTCACCTTCGACTGTGGCGCCTACATCCTCGACGACGCCGGCACCCAGTGGCACGGCGACGCCGCCTTCACCACCGTGGTGGGCGGCCGCTATGCCTCCGAGTCCGATCGGGTGCTGGACACCACCACCCGGCAGGCCCTGTGGGACGCGATCGCCGCCGTCGCCCGTGCCGCCGCCGGAGAGACCGCTGGGCGAGCCACACGGTTGAACACGGTTGGCGACACGGTCGAGGCCACCGTTGCTGCGGTGAGCGAGCGCGAGGGGGTGCATCTGGGCATCCTGCAGGACTACGTGGGCCACGGCATCGGTACCGCCATGCACATGGCCCCCGACGTGCTCAACTATTCCGTCAAGCACAAGGGCCCCAAGCTCCGGGCGGGCATGGTGCTCGCCATCGAACCGATGCTCACCGCCGGTGGCACGGAGGTGGACGAGCTCGACGACGGCTGGACCGTGGTCACGCGGGACGGTTCGCACGCCGCCCAGTGGGAGCACACGGTCGCGCTCGTGCCCGGCGGAGTGTGGGTGCTGACAGCCCCCGATGGGGGAGTGGAGGGCCTGGCCCCCTACGGCCTGGAGCCCAAGCCCCTGGACTGACTCCTCTGCTGTCCTGCTGTCCTGCGCCCGCGATCGCCGAGGTCGGTTGAAGTTACGTGCCGAGGTCGGTGGAAGTTACGTGCCGAGGTCGGTCGTGCCGGGAGCGAGGCGGGGCCGGCGACGCGCCGGAGTCGAGGCGCGCAGTGTGTCGGGAAACACCGCCGGATAATGCCCCTCCGCGGTGGTCAGCCGCGGCGGGTTTGCCGTATCGTTGGCGATCGGCGCGTCCAGGACGTGGTGCCATACCATTTTGCCCGCCGGCTCACCGGCTTCCCGCAAGGTGGGGTGGCGCGTCCAGCGCACCATGCCGGCGGCGTCGTCGCCGGAGGGAGTATCCAGCGAGAAAGCAACCGACGGAGGAACATGGCTAAGAAGGACGGCGTCATCGAGGTCGAGGGATCGGTCGTCGAGGCCCTTCCGAACGCGATGTTCCGGGTCGAGCTGAGCAACGGGCATGTCGTGCTCGCGCACATCTCGGGCAAGATGCGGCAGCACTACATCCGCATCCTGCCGGAGGACCGCGTGGTCGTTGAGCTCAGCCCCTACGACCTGTCGCGTGGCCGCATCGTCTACCGGTACAAGTGACAGTCCTCCCTGCCGGGAGGACGGAGGAACAACATGAAGGTCAAGCCGAGCGTCAAGAAGATCTGTGACAACTGCAAGGTGATTCGTCGCCACGGCAAGGTCATGGTCATCTGCGACAACCCGCGGCACAAGCAGCGTCAGGGCTGACACCCGCGCGTCGCCGGCCTGGGGTCGGCGGCAAAACAACTCAGCACTCACCCCAGTGGCGCCTCGCGCCACCACCCCCGGTTCCTGGAGGCCGGGGCCACCGGAAGGCGGTGGAGGGGATGGGTGACGACCTCCGGGAGCACACAGGAGAACCACACAGTGGCACGCATTTCCGGCGTCGACCTGCCTCGCGAGAAGCGAGTCGAGGTCGCGCTCACCTACATCTACGGGATCGGACGCACCCGCGCCCAGAAGACCCTCGAGGCCACCGGGGTCAACCCGGACACCCGGGTCAAGGACCTGACGGAGGACGAGCTGGTCGCGCTGCGCAACCACATCGACTCCAGCTACCAGGTCGAGGGCGACCTGCGTCGTGAGGTCCAGGCGGACATCCGCCGCAAGATTGAGATCGGCTCCTACCAGGGCCTGCGCCACCGCCGGCACCTGCCGGTCCGCGGCCAGCGCACCAAGACCAACGCCCGCACTCGCAAGGGCCCCAAGCGCACCGTGGCCGGTAAGAAGAAGGCCAAGTAACCAGCCGTTATCCGGGCGCCGCAGGCCCGGAACTAGACCTCACTCGAAGAAGGAAGCATGCCCCCTAAGACTCGTTCCACCGCGCGCAAGCCGCGCCGCAAGGACCGTAAGAACGTCACCCACGGTCACGCCTACATCAAGTCCACCTTCAACAACACCATCGTGTCCCTGACGGACCCCAACGGCGCCGTCATCGCCTGGGCCTCCTCCGGCCAGGTCGGTTTCAAGGGCTCGCGCAAGTCGACGCCGTACGCCGCTCAGCTCGCCGCCGAGGCTGCCGCCCGCCGCGCCCAGGACCACGGCATGAAGAAGGTCGACGTGTTCGTCAAGGGCCCCGGCTCCGGCCGCGAGACCGCGATCCGCTCCCTCCAGGCTGCCGGCCTCGAGGTCGGCTCGATCACCGACGTGACCCCGCAGGCGCACAACGGCTGCCGCCCGCCGAAGCGGCGCCGCGTCTGAGGCTCGACCCTACGGTCGGCGCCTCCCCACAAAAGCTGGGGACGACGTCGGCCATTGGCTCCGCCCGGACAGGACGGGCCGGCCGCCGACGCGTGTCGGCGGCCAACACCATGAGGAACGGCGTCATATAGCGGGCGCCGCGACGAAAGGAAACCCCTAGTGCTCATTGCACAGCGACCCACACTCTCCGAGGAGGTCATTGAGGAGGACCGCCGCTCGCGGTTCATCCTCGAGCCCCTCGAGCCCGGCTTCGGCTACACGCTCGGAAACTCCCTGCGTCGCACGCTGCTGTCCTCCATCCCGGGCGCGGCCGTGACCTCCGTCCGCATTGAGGGCGTGCCCCACGAGTTCCGCACCATTGCCGGGGTCAAGGAGGACGTCGCCCAGATCATCCTGAATATCAAGGAGATCGTCCTGTCGTCCGAGAACGACGAGCCGGTGGTCATGTACCTGCGCAAGTCCGGCCCGGGCGTCGTCGTCGCCGGCGACATCACCCCGCCGGCGGGCGTGGAGATCCACAACCCCGAGCTGGTGATCGCCACTCTCAACGAGAAGGGCAAGCTGGAGATCGAGCTGACGGTCGAGCGCGGCCGCGGCTACGTGTCCGCCAACCAGAACAAGGACCCGAACGCCGAGATCTCGCGTATTCCGGTCGACTCCATCTACTCACCGGTCAAGAAGGTCTCCTACGCGGTGGAGGCCACCCGTGTGGAGCAGCGCACGGACTTCGACCGCCTGGTGGTGGACGTGGAGACCAAGGCCTCCATGACCCCGCGCGACGCGCTGGCCTCCGCCGGCAAGACGCTGGTTGAGCTGTTCGGGCTGGCCCGTGAGCTCAACGTCGAGGCCGAGGGCATCGAGGTCGGCCCCTCGCCGATGGATCAGGCCCTGCAGCAGGATCTGGCCATGATGATTGACGAGCTGGACCTGCAGGCCCGCTCCTCCAACGCCCTCAAGCGCGAGGGCATCCACACCGTCGGTGAGCTCGTCGCGCGCAGCGAGGCTGACCTCCTCGACATCCGCAACTTCGGTGCCAAGTCGATCTCCGAGATCAAGGACAAGCTGGCCGAGCTCGGGCTGTCCCTCAAGGGGTCCCCGGTCGACTACGCCCCGGAGGGCGACTACACCAACCCCACCTTCAGCGACGAGCAGCAGGCCTGACGCCGGCTCGCCATTCCACTAGGAGACAACATGCCTCGCCCCACCAAGGGTCCCCGGCTGGGCGGATCCCCCCAGCACGAGCGCCACATGCTGGCCAACCTGGCCACGCAGCTCATCATCCACGAGTCGATCACGACCACGGAGGCCCGCGCCCGGCGCCTGCGGCCCTACGTCGAGAAGCTCATCACCAAGGGCAAGCGCGGCGACCTTCACGCCCGCCGCACCGTGATGAAGAAGATGACGGACAAGTACGCCGTCTACCGCCTCTTCGACGAGATCGCCCCGCAGATGGCCGACCGCGACGGCGGCTACACCCGCATCATCAAGACCGCGCCGCGCCGGGGCGACAACGCCCCCATGGCCCAGATCTCGCTGGTGCTGGAGCCGGTCGCCAAGAAGGCCGTCGTCGACGACGCCGTCCGCACCGCTAAGCGTGCGGCCGAGCAGGCCGTGGCCGAGGTTGAGGAGGCCGCCGCCGAGGTCGAGGCCGAGGAGACTCCGGCCGATGACGTCGCCGAGGTTGCCGTGGAGGAGACCGAGGCCGCTGACGAGGCCGCTGTCGACGAGACTTCCGGCAAGCCCGTCTACGCCGGCTCGGTGCGCCTGGAGAAGGGCTCCACCGAGGCGCCCGACGCCGACCACGAGGTCAAGGGCAACGAGGACTCCATGAAGTACCACGTGCCCGGCTCCCGCTGGTACGACAACACGGTGGCCGAGGTCTGGTTCGCCTCGGCCGAGGACGCCGAGGCCGCGGGCTTCGCCCCCGCCGGCGGTGCCGCCGCGCAGAAGGTCAAGAAGTGAGCCGGTCCCGGTAGGGTCTGAGCGCTGGTGGGCCGCAAGGCTCACACATACGGGGAGGGCCGGTCGCCGCGAGGTGACCGGCCCTCCCTGCGTCTCAGCGTCGGGCGTGCGGAGCCGGAGGCGGTAGTGGTGCGGCGTCGTCGGGCGGGACGGGGCCGTCAGGGCCGGGCCATCTCCCAGCAGCGGGCTCCGCCGGTCATGCCGGCCTCGTTGGGCACGACGACGACGTCGTCGCCGATCTTGTCGAGCTGGAAGGCGGTGATGCGGCGGGAGTTGCCGCCGCCCAGGTAGAGCCGGTCCCACATGTACATGGGGCGCAGTGCCTCGACCACGCGCCGCACCCGCCGCGACCAGTGGGCGTCCCCCAGGCGCAGGCGCTCGTGCTCGCCGATGTAGTCGTCATAGCTAAGACCCCAGCGGACCGGCCCCTGGGAGACCTCCACGTGCGGGGCGAGCACGCCGTTGTCGAAGACGGCGTTGCCCAGACCCGTCCCCAGGGTCACGATCATCTCCAGGCCGTGGCCGGTGACGACGCCGGCGCCGGCCACCTCGGCGTCGTTGAGCACCAGCACCGGGCGGCCGAGGGTCTCCTGTAGTCGCCCGCCCATGTCGAAGCGCGCCCAGGCCTCCACCAGCTCCGGCAGGACGCGGGAGCGGGGGCCGTCCTTGGTGATGTAGTGGGGGGTGGCGATGACGACCCCGTGGCGGATCATGCCGGGCATGCCGACGGTCACCCGGTCGGCGGGCGGCAGCTGATCGGCCAGGTCCTTGATGGTGTCCACCAGCAGTTCCGGCGGCAGCGGGTAGGGGGTGGGGGTGCGCAGGGCGCGGGAGATGATGGCGCCGTCGGCGTCGAGCACGGAGGCCTTGATGCCGCCGCCGCCGCAGTCGACGCTGAGCGTGGTCGTAGTGGTCACGCCCCGACGCTACCGGTTTGGGGATGCGAGAGACAGTTGAAGAAGAACTCTGCGTCACCGGTGCTCACAAGTTTGATCACGACGCGCTGAGAATGAGGATAACTGTGATGTCTCAGGACATCGGTGACACTTGTGGTCGTTTTCGGGGTCTGCCGCGGTTGGAGCGTGTGCTGGGGTCGTGGTGGCTGACGTACCTGGTGGCCGGGTCGGGCCAGGGGTAGCTGGTGATGACCTCGCCGTCGGTGTCGACGAACCAGATAGCGGTGGTGTTCCAGCAGGCGGTGACCTGTTGGCCGGCACGTTTCTTGGAGACCAGGAACGAGGTATTAGCGATCGTGACGGTGCCGTTGGATGCGATCGTCTTGGCCCGCTGACCGTGCTCGCCGAGCCGGGACCGGCTGCGGCGCCCCTTGTCGGCCAGGACTTCATAGTCGTCCAGGGCCTGCTGCGCGGCCGCGGCGCTCGGGTCCGGTGGGCCTCCAGGGATCACCGGCTCATCACGCGCGGGGTCGGGGCGCGGTGGAGCGGCGACAGGGGTGGCCCGCCATGCCTGGGCCGGGGTGATGCGCCCGGGCAGGCCCTGGTGGGGGCGCTCGTTGTTTACAGGTGGTCGAAGGCGTCTACCTGGTCCTGTAGCTCTTCGATGGTGTGGGCTAGGGGCTGGTTGTCCAGGTAGCGGAACAGGGTCTGGTGGAAGCGCTCATTCTTACCCTGAGTGGTTGGCTTGTACGGCTTGCCGGTGATCGCCTCAACCCCAAGAGTCCTGATGTGCTCTACCAGCGCGCCCTGCATGCCCCGCCTGGTGGGGTTCAGAGCAGCACCGTTGTCGGTCAATAGCCGCTGGGGCACCCCGTAGCGGACCACGGCCCGGTCGAATACCGCGATAGCAGCTTCGCTGGTTCTGCGACCAGGCGACCAGGGACGCCACCGCCAGGCGGGAGTGATCGTCGATGAGCTGGGGATACGACGCACTTGCGTCCTCCGGCGAGGACGTACTCGGTGGCGCCCCGTCTGCCAGCAGGCGTTCGGGGCGGGGTAGACGAACCGCCTCCACGCAGACCTAGGCCGCTTGTACGGCTCGCGTCTTGCCACGCCCCGTTGGGAGGGTGATGCTCCTATGCGTGTCAAGCGGTGGCGAGCCATTGGTCGTAGGTGGTGGTGAGGTCGCGGTCGGGGCGTTTGCCTCGTTCGAGTTCGCTGATGCGGGCGGGCCAGGTGTGTAGGGCGGTGGCGGCTTGGGTGAGGGTGATGTTCTTGGTCTTGCGGCGTTGGCGCAGGGTGGTGTGGTCTGGTAGGGGTTGGGGGTTGGTCAGGGTTTTGTAGATCTCGCGGGTGATGGCTCTTTTGAGGCATCTGATGGCTTCTCGTTTGGTCTTGCCTCGGGAGATCAGGCGTTGGATGTAGGCGCGTGTGGTGGGGTCGTGTGTGGCGCGGTTGTGGGCGATTTGGTGGATGGCCCAGTTGGCTTGGCGGTCGCCTCCGCGGTTGAGGCGGTGGCGGTCGGTGCGGCCTGAGGAGGCGGGTATGGGGCAGGTGCCGGTCATGGCGGCCAGGGCGGCTTGGGAGCGGATGCGGCCGGGGTTGTCCCCGGCCAGGGACAGTAGTTCGGCTGCGACGACGGTGCCTACGCCCTTGGTGGCGCGCAGGGCCGGGTTGGCTTGTAGGGTCAGGGTGTCGAGCAGGCGGGTGTGCTGGTTGATCTCGGTGTCCAGGTCGAGCCAGCGCCGGGCCAGGCAGCCCAGGACGGAGCGCACGATCTGGCCGGGGTCCTGTTGGGGGTCGGGCTGGTCCAGTGCGGCCAGCGCGTCCAGAAGGGCCCGGTCGTCCAGGCCCCGGTAGTCCTCGCGTACGCTGGTGGGGGCGGTGATCAGCAGGTCCTTGAGCTGGCGCATGGTGTCGCCCTGGGCGCGTACGGCCTGGCGGCGGGCGTTCTTGGCGGCGCGGATCGCGGTGACGCTGCCGGTGCCGGTCTTGGGTACCGGTAGTGATCCGTCGTCCGCTGCGGCGGCGCGTGCGGCCCTGTAGGCGTCGATGGTGTCGGTCTTGCCTCTGGGGCGCTTGGGGGTGCCGGGGCGCAGGGCCTCGCGTACTTGCAGGCCCTGGGACAGTAGGTGGCTGGTCAGGGTCCTGCCGTAGGAGCCGGTGCCCTCCACCGCCACTAGTGCGGGTCGGCCGTGGCTGGTGATGAAGTCGTACAGGTCTTGGTGGCCTTCCGGGGTGGAGGGGAACTGGCGGTCCGCCAGCGGGTGGCCCAGGGCGTCCACTACGGCCGCGTGGTGGGTGTCGGCGTGGGTGTCCACGCCGGCGAACACGCTCGCCGACGCTCCCGGTCCGGCACCTGCGGTGCCGGTGTGGACATGCTCGGGTGTCCTTGTCATGATGAGTCCTGCCTCTCGCGCAGTATGTGGTGTGGGGGCTGCGGCCGCCCGGGTCGTGCGCGGACAAGACGTTTACGGGACGATTCGTAGGATGAGTTCAGGCTCCTATTAGGTCACGCGCCGGCCCGGCGGCTGCGCTCGTCGGCGAGGCGGACAAATCACGCGAAAGGCACCACTACCGGCAGGCCAGTCAGTTTGAGGGTCACGCCCCACGACGAGCACAACCAACATAAACGTCAGATTGTTTGTGTAAGGGGTGTGGCCTGACCTGCGAGGAGACGAGAGGGTGAGTGTGAATGAGGATCGGGCTGCGGCTGGTGAGCGGCAGCGTGAGATCGCTGAGGAGCTGAAGGCATCGGGCGCGTTGGATGAGATCTTCGCCCAGATCGATGCCGGTACCCCGTTGACTGGAGAGGATGGCCTGCTGACCGGCGTGCTCAAGGCGGCCCTGGAGCGGGGTCCTGGGTGGCCGAGCTGGCCAGCCATTTGGGCTATGAGAAGGGCGCTGCGGACGCCGCGGCGCATCCCAACTCTCGTAACGGCACGAGTCGTAAGACGGTCAGTACTTAAGGATCGGGGATGTTGACCTGGACGTGCCGCGGGATAGGGCCGGCACCATACGCCCCGATGCTGGTACCCAAGGGGCAGCGCCGCCTGGACGGCCTGGACGGGATGATCATCAGCCTGTACGCCGGCGGCATGACGGTGCGAGACATCCAGCACCATCTGGCCTCGACCATCGGCACCGAGCTGAGCCACGAGACGATCAACACAGGTCACCGATCAGATCGGCGAGGAGGTCCTGGCCTGGCAGCACCGGCCGCTGGAGTCTCTTTACCCGGTGATTCTGGCTGGACGCGATCGTGGTCAAGATCCGCGACGGAGCCCACGTCTCCAACCGGGCCGCACACATCGCCGTAGGGCGCGGGGCATGGACGGGATCAAGCACGTCCTGGGGATCTGGGTGCAGGCCCATGAGGGGGCTAAGTTCTGGGCCGGGGTGTGCGCCCGTGCCGGCACAACCGCGGCGTCCTAGGGGCGTGCTGATCGTGTGCTGCGACGGACTGACTGGGTTCCCCGAGGCTATCGAGGCGACCTGGCCGCAGGCCACTGTCCAGACCTGCGTGGTGCACCTGATCCGGGCCGCCACACGGTTCGTGTCCTACAAGGACCGCAAGGCCGTGTGCGCCGCGCTGCGGCCGATCTACCAGGCCGCTAATGAGGAGGCCGCCCTGGAGGCCCTGGCGGCCTTCGAGACCAGCGAACTCGGCCAGCGCTACCCGGCGGCGGTCAAGACCTTCACCGACGCCTGGGAGCGGTTCACCCCGTTCCTGGCGTACTCCGGCCGATGCTGCGCCGGGTCATCTCTCCCCCACTGCGTGGGAGGTACCCCCTCCACCAACAGCATCGAGTCGCCCAGCTACCAGCAGCAGAGGTGCCCGAAGAACCGGGGCCAGTTCCCCTCCGACGCCGCGGCGGTGAAGCTTTTGTGGCTGGCGATCTGCAACATCGAGGACAAGCGCGCCAGACAGCGCGAGAAGGAGAAGAACCTACCCGCCAGCAAACGCAAAGCGCCAGGCCGGCTCGTGGAGGGAGCGGTGACCACCAACTGGAAACAAGCCCTCCAGCAACTGGCCCTGGCCTACCCAGAACGAATCAACCCCCACCTGTGACCCAACCCACTTACACAAACATATTGACAGGCTCCCCGTTGGCGGAAGATGCGTGCCAGAGCTGCTGGCGAGGGCGCGTCCAGCCCCATTGCCAGCATCTTGTCATGAACGGACACCGGCCCGTGGTCTAGGCCGGAGGACGCCATTGAGGCGCGCACCGCCACCGTCTGATTCTTGATGTCCTGGCCCAAGGCGGTAGGGCTAGACCTCGGACGCCTGGACAGCGGCTCGAGGACAGCGGCCTGCCCCAGCTCGACAGCCCTGCGTCGCAGCTTGTAGAAGGTGTTGCGGCTGATGGCGTGCTCGGCGCAAAACGAGGTCACCGCACCACGCGGGGCGTCGTCGGGCCACCGGGCAATCGCAAGTCTGATACGCGGGTCAACAGGATCATTACTCACCGGCCCATCACAGCCGACCTGTCACCACCAACAACCCCCGAACTGTCACCGATGTCCTGAGGCAGGATAGAAAATAAAGATAACAAACGGATGTCAAATGTGGCGGTTTGTCTTCAAATAGACATCGTCGTGTCGCATAGCGTAGGTTTCATAACATACTGAATCCTGTTGACGGACCGCGAATTCTGTGCGACGATGTATCTGACGCAAGCGCTGTTGCTAGCGTCGGCGTCGATACGTGCGTCGGCGTCGATACGTGCGTCGGTATTGGCGCCTGGAACTCTACTCCTGGGAGTTTGTCATGAAATGTCGCGCATTCACTTCCTTGTTGCTCGCTGGGTCGCTGATCCTCGGTGCAGCTCCGGCGTTCTCGGCGGTGACTATGTCAACCACGGGGGCGTCCGCAACTCGTTCCGGCAACACGGTCACCGTCAGGGACACGTCGGCGGACAGTCATTCGGTGTTCGCCAACGTCAACAACACGGGCAATCGTCTCGATAACAATGCCGGCTATGGTGCGTCGGTCTCGCGGACGTATGGCTTCACAGTGACCTCCGTGCGGGCGTGTGTTAACATTCAGCGCGCCCCTGACCGCTGCTCGAACTGGGGCTGACGCCGGAGCTGCTTACCTTCTCAACATGGGGAACGGTCCTCTACCATGAACGCTGTGAATGCGGCTTCCTATGAATCGAAGATCCCAGCTCTTGTCATGGACGGGGTCAGTTTCTCCTACGGAAAACAGCAGGTGCTCCACGATGTGTCGCTGACCGTCCCGGTGGGGCGGTCAGTGGCCATTGTGGGCCCCTCCGGCAGCGGCAAGTCCACGCTTCTGTCGATCGTGCTGGGACTACTGAAGCCGGACGCAGGCAGGATAAGCATTACTGGCAAGCCGGTGGACGCGGGGCTGTCCGGGGCGACCTCGCGCCTGCGCCGCGAGACCATCGGCATGGTCTTCCAATCCGGTTACCTGCTTGACGAACTCAGCCCGGTGGAGAACGTCATGTTGCCCGCGCTGGCTGCCGGCGTGGACGCGGGCGAGGCCCGCAAGCGGGCCGAACGCGCGCTGAGCGGGCTCGGGCTGGCCGAACTGGAGCGGCCCGTGGGCACCTACTCCGGTGGCGAGCAGCAGCGCGTGGCCATCGGACGTGCACTGGTGAATTCTCCCCAACTGCTCGTTGCGGATGAGCCCACCGCCTCCCTTGATCCTGACAATCGGCAGGCAGTGGTGGAGCTGCTGCTGGGGCAGGCGAGCGCACACGGCTGTGGCATCCTCCTGGTCACCCACGACATGAGCGTGGCGGGACGGGCCGATGCGGTGCTGCGCCTGGCCGACGGACGCCTGGAGCCACAGTCGTGAGAGGCGCACTGTTAAAGGGCCTGGTCGGGGTGGCGCATGCCTTGCGGCGCCAGCATGCCCACGCCGGTACACGCGCCGGCGCAATCGTGGTGGCGCTCGGGACCTTCCTTACTTGTGTAGGCGCGCTCGGAGCCGTATTGGCCGCCACCACCATTGACCTGCGTACCGAGCGCTCGGCTGCGGCCTCACCGGTCTTCGTGGAGTCCGAAGAAGATGCCCAACTGCTGTACTACTACGCCTACGGCAGCAGCAATGACCGCCCAGTGACGATCGGCGTAATCGAACCGCTCTCCGATGACGCGCCGCTACCGCCGGGTGTGGAGCAGTGGCCGGATCCTGGCCAGGCGGTGGTCTCCCCACAGCTCGCGGAAGAACTCACCGGAGATGCCGCCCTTGACTACGGACAGGTGGTCGGCACAATCGACCCGGCCGCCCTAGAGAGTCCCACTGAGCGACGCGTGTACATGCGCCCGGCTTCCGATGCGCTGCAAGCCGAGGCGATGTTTCCGGTTTCAGGCTTCGGAGCGCCGCCGGAGGACGAGAACTCGATCCTTCACGGTGTCGGCTATCTCTACGGCAGCTCCAAGGGCGAGACAGTGCCGCTGGCGCTCATTGCGCTGTCAGTCACCGGGCTTATCACCGTGGCCGCCGGTGCCTGTGTGGGCGCGCAGTCGCTGCGCCGCGACGGGCTCATGTTCATGACCATCGGCCTGCAGCGCCGCCACATGGCGATCGTGGATGCGCTGGAACTCCTGCGTGTCACGCTCGTCGGTGCCGCGGGTGCCGGGGTACTGCTGGCGGTCGCCTGCCTGCGGGACATCAGTATTCCATTCCTGGATACGCGGTACCTGGCAACCGACACCCGCGCAGCCCTGGTGGCCTTCATCGTGGCCCTTTTGGCGGCATGGCTGATGTCCAACCTGGCACTCATCCTGGCCCGTGCCGCGGTGCGGCGTCTGGGAGGAAGGCGCCGGTCCCGGGGTGGTGAGCCCAACCGCGGGCTGGCCAGTTCCATCTGCCTGTTTGCCATGGTGGCGGCCGTCAGCGTGCCGCAACTGTGGCCGAACTGGCCCGAAAAGACGATCCTGTGCACCCTGGCTGGCGCCGTGGTGGCGATAACCGCGTGGGCGCCGATCACCGCATGCACCCAGGCCATAGGCGCCGGGCTCGCGCAAGTGGGCCTACACCATCGCTCTCCGGGCGCCCTGGTGGGAGGCCGCGTGTTGCAGCGGCAGACAGTACGTAGCAGGCGCCTGGCCATCGGGGTGTGCGCCGCGGTCATTATGGCCGGCTTTGTACAGTTGTGGGTTGGCTCGCTTGGGGTGGCCTACTACGGCTCGGTCGCTAACCGGGATGTCTTCGGTACCAGCGTGCTTGAGATCGCCAGCCGTATGGACACAAGCGCCTTCGTTTCGGTGTTGCCCGAGAATACGGGCGTGGTTCGCGTGGGCCAGGCTGAATGGGACGAGGAGCTGCAGCAGGACGTGACCACGCTTAGTGCCGACTGCGCGACGCTCGAGGCCCTGGAACTGCAGTGCTCCGTCGGGGAGGCCGAGCGCGTCACCCTGACCACGGCTCGCCAACGCTACGTGGCCGGAGCGCAGCTGGCGGATGTCACTGCGGTGGATGCCACCGCCGCGGTTTCAGAGGATCAGACTCTGGTGCTTATCTCCCTGGACGGCAGCGACCTGAACGTGAATCAGCTGCAGACGCTGGCCAGCGAGCGCATCCCGGGTGCGGTGGTGGGCACTCGTTCCGAATGGATCGTTTCCGGTGTGGACACCCTCCTCAAGGCCAACTGGGTGATCACGCTCGCCATCGTGGGACTCACGGGCGTATTCGTTGCGCTCGCGGTGGTGGTCGCCACCGATGCCCGCGGGCTCGGCGCGCTGCTGGCGCCGCTGGGCTCCCTGCTGGGCCGACCCCGGATAGCCTCTGCCGCCGCGGCCTGGAGCGCGGGGGTGCCCCTGCTGGTTTCGGGCGGATTCGGCGTGCTCGCCTACCAGATCCTGCCCATGGGCATGGACAAGATCGCCGGTGATACCGACATGTTCGCCACCCTATGGCACCCCAGCTCCGCGTTCACCGCGGCCGCGTTGGTGCTGACGGTGGTGGCCGCGCTCGTCGCCGCAGGACTGGCCGGCAACCTGGCACAGCGCTACGTGCGCGCCTGGCGTCCCGGTGCCACCGCGGCCGAGCTGCGCGCCTAGAGCCTTCGCAAGGCGGGGAAGGACACGCTCTCGGTTGCTGTTGCACGACCTTGGGGTGTTTTGCACGACCCCGGGGTGGTCGTGCAATGGCACCAAGGTCGTGCATCAACACGTCCGGATGCCTCTCTGTTGCTTCTGTCAATGGGCCACAATGGCGTCGCGCCAACGCGCCAGCCGGCTCTTGATCTCATCAAGCTGTGCGGGGATGACGCCGTAGTCGGTGACATGTTCAGGCTGCATTCGCTCGGCAAACGCTAGTCGCTGCGCGAGGCGATCCAGCGTGAACCCGGTATCGGCGCGCTTGGCCAGGCGATAGAGATCCGCGTCGGAGTACTGACCGCTCCGTCGGATGGCATCAACGTCAAGGAAGTCTCGTACCTCGCCTCGCGAAAACAGTGCTGCGATCTTGTTTCCAACAGCATCATCTTGAGCCAGGACAGGACCGATGGCGAGGGAAACGGCTGGTTCGGCGCGCCAGTCGATTCCGAGGTCCATTCCGATCTCCAGCCCGTTCGGTGTCGTTACGGTCAACTGTGCGAAGCCCTGCTGCCGCCGTTCCACAAGGACGCGATACCCGTGTTCTCTCACCTGGGTGATGAGGCGATCTACGGCGGGTTCAAAACGGGCTTGCGCACTCTGCACGGTGAAAAGATCGACGTCTTGGGTGGGGCGGTTGATGAGCCCATGTTCGCGAATCGCCCCTGACCCCGCCAAGGCGAACTCGTCGTCGGCCAAGGCAGCGAGCGCTAGCTTTGTCAAGCGCCACTGCTCATCAGCCAGGCGACCGACTACCATGCGAGCCCACGCAACTCGGGGAATCGCCCTTCCCAAAGCGTGACGATTCGCTGGTCGAGGTTCAGAGTCGGCCACAGTGCCACGAGTCGGTCGCGGTTGATGAATCGCCGCTGGTCGTCAACGGTCCCCTCAGCGAGGACAGCCTGATAGACGATCTGCGCATGCGGGTCTCGGCTAACGTCATACGTTCGAGTTCCCGGTACCCAGCGCACACGCAGGGGGAGGGTGACCTCGCCTGCTGCAGGACCGGTTAGCTCATCCAGTGTGGTTGGCGCCTCGATGGGTTTAATGTCCCGGAACCGCATACGCTCTGCGGTGCGTTCAACCATATGTCTTGGGCCTCCTTGACTTCAGGGTACGCCGGCAACCTGGCCCAGCGCTATGTGCGTGCCTGGCGGCCGGGCGCCACCGCTGCCGAGCTGCGCGGATAGGGTCTTTGTCTCCGGGCGTGCGCGCGAAGGGCCGGGCTGGCCGCCGAAGGTGAGGCGGGGGCCGTTGCTGTTGAACGACCCTGGGCCACGTTGCACGACCTTGGGGTGTTTTGCACGACCCCGGGGTGGTCGTGGAACGCACACCAAGGTCGTGCAATGGCACCAAGGTCGTGCAAGTGAGACGCGGCCCGACGTCTAGCACCGAGGCGGACGGGTGAAGGCAGCACCCGGGCTGTGGTCTCATGGTTGCCATGACCGATGCCGAGCCCACGCGCGATGCTGACCCCACGTACGGAGCCGACCCCACCCGCCCCGACACGGTGCGCGTGCGCCTGGACCTCGCCTACGACGGCACCGGCTTCCACGGCTGGGCAGCCCAGCCCGGCCTGCGCACCGTCGAGGGCGTGCTGACCGACGCCCTGGCCACCGTGCTGCGCGCTCCGGTGCGGCTGACGGTGGCCGGGCGCACCGACGCCGGCGTGCACGCGAGCGGGCAGGTCGCCCACCTCGACGTGCCCGTCGCAGCCTGGCGCGCCCTGCCCGGACGCTCCACGCGTACCCCCGAGCAGACGCTGCTGGACCGGCTGGCCGGCGTGCTGGCCCGCGAGGCCCAGGGCGGCCCAGCCCCCGCCCCGCGCGGCGCCGGCGACCTCGTGGTCCACGGCGTGCGCGTGGTCCCCGCCGCCTTCGACGCCCGCTTCTCCGCCCTGACCCGCCGCTACCGGTACCGGATCGCCGACGGCGGCCCCGCCGGCGCCCCGCGCGACCCCGCGCGCCGCGGCCAGGTCCTGTGGGTGAACGAGCGGCTCGACGTCGACGCCATGCAGATGGCCGCCCACCCCCTGCTGGGCGAGCACGACTTCCTGTCCTACTGCCGCCCCCGCGAGGGCGCCACCACCATCCGCACCCTGAAAGAGCTCTCCTGGCGGCGTGTGCCCGCCGACGCCCCCGGCCCCGACGGCGGCCTGGTCACCCTCACCGTCGTCGCCGACGCCTTCTGCCACTCCATGGTGCGTTCCCTGGTGGGCGCCGCCCTCGAAGTCGGGACCGGACGCCGCGACGTCGACTGGCCCGCCCGGCTGCTGGCAGCCCGCAGTCGAGGCCGGGCTGCGCCGGTTGCTCCGGCCCATGGGCTCACCTTGGAAGCCGTCACCTACCCGGCCGACGCCGAGCTGGCCGCACAGGCCGAGCGGGCCCGCACCCTGCGTCGGGCGCCGAACTGTTGCGACTGACCGCGCGGCTGATGGTGCGGTCAGTCCCGGGCGCCGGTCCCGTCGGCAGGCGCCCCTGGTACCGCTGCACCGTCGGCGAGCGGCACAGCGGCGTGTCAGGTTTCACGGCCGCCCGGGTGCCGGCGGCTTTGACCGTCCCCGAAGCCGCCGGTAGGGTAGGGGATCGTCGTGCAGCACGCGATCACGCTCGTGGTGCCATCCCACTCGCCACTTGCGGCCGGTGCTCCGACCACCTCATCTGACCATGGCGGTCCCGCCGGATGCCAGCGCCTGCGTTGTGTCCGCGTGTCCGCCCGCCAAGAGAAACGAAGGCAACGCCAGTGCGCACGTACACACCGAAGCCCGGCGACGTCAAGAAGAACTGGTACGTCATTGACGCCAGCGACGTCGTGCTCGGCCAGCTCGCAGCCCAGGCTGCAACCCTGCTCCGTGGGAAGCACAAGCCGCAGTTCGCGCCGAACGAGGACTGTGGCGACTACGTCGTCATCATCAACGCCGACAAGGTCGTCCTCACCCGCGGCAAGGCCGACAAGAAGTTCGCCTACCGCCACTCCGGCTACCCGGGCGGCCTGACCGCCGTCTCCTACCGGGAGCTGCTGGCCACCCACCCCGAGCGGGCCGTCCAGAAGGCCATCAAGGGCATGCTGCCCCACACCCGCCTGGGGCGCGCCCAGCTGAAGAAGCTGAAGGTGTACGCCGGTCCGGAGCACCCGCACGCCTCCCAGAACCCGCAGAGCTACCAGCTCACCCAGGTCACCCAGTAAGCGCTCCAGCGCCCGGCACCCGACAAGCAAAGGACACATCGTGGCTGAGACCACCGTCGACATCGACGCGCTGGACGAGGACAACGCCCCCGCCAGCTACACCACCGAATCCACCCCCACCGAGGGACGCGGCCAGTCCATCACCGCTCCTGGCATGGGACTCGGCCGCCGCAAGGAGGCCGTCGCCCGCGTCCGCCTCATCCCCGGCACCGGCCAGTGGAAGATCAACGGCCGCACCCTGGAGGACTACTTCCCCAACAAGCTGCACCAGCAGCTCGTGCGCGCCCCCTTCACCATCCTCGAGCTCGAGGGCCGCTTCGACGTCATCGCCCGCATCAACGGCGGCGGCATCTCCGGCCAGGCCGGCGCCCTGCGCCTGGGCATCGCCCGCGCCCTGAACGAGATCGACCGTGAGGCCAACCGCCCGGCCCTGAAGAAGGCCGGCTTCCTCACCCGTGACGCCCGCATTGTGGAGCGCAAGAAGGCCGGTCTGCACAAGGCCCGCCGCGCCCCGCAGTACTCCAAGCGCTGACCGCGGCGGCGCCCCCTCCGGGGTGCCCCGAAGCGCATATTTCACGTCGGTGGCCGTCTTCCTTCGGGGAGGCGGCCACCGGTTTGCGCTCCGGCGTGGAATGATGGGGCCGTCTACCCACAGGAGGATCCCATGTCACGACTCTTCGGCACCGACGGCGTCCGCGGACTCGCCAACGAACTGCTCACCCCTGATCTCGCAGTCAGCCTCGGCCGGGCCGCGGCCAGCGTCCTGGTCGGCTCGGACGACTCGCCCCACCGGCTGGGCCGCCGCCCCCGCGCCGTCGTCGGCCGCGACACCCGCGCCAGCGGCGAGTTCCTCGACCACGCCATCAGCGCCGGCCTGGCCGCCTCCGGCATGGATGTCACCCGCGTCGGCGTGCTGCCCACCCCCGCCATCGCTCACCTGACCGCCAGCCAGGACGTCAGCCTCGGCGTGGTCATCTCCGCCTCCCACAACCCCTTCCCTGACAACGGCATCAAGTTCTTCGCCCGCGGCGGCTACAAGCTCGAGGACGCCGTGGAGGACCGCATCGAGGCAGCCCTGAACGAGGACCTGCCCCGCCCCACCGGCGCCGCCGTCGGTCGCGTCATCAAGGGCGAGACGGTCGCCGACCAGACCTACATCAACCACCTGGTGGACTCCGTAGCCACCGACCTGTCCGGCCTGCGCATCGTGGTGGACGCCTCCAACGGCGCCGCCAGCAACGTCGGCCCCGCCGCCCTGCGCTCCGCCGGCGCCGAGGTCATCGCCATCAACGCCTCCCCGGACGGGCTGAACATCAACGCCGACTGCGGTTCCACCCACCCTGAGCAGCTGCAGGCGTATGTGCGCAGCGTCGGCGCGGACATGGGGGTCGCCTATGACGGGGACGCCGACCGCTGCATGGCCGTGGACGCAGACGGCAACCTGGTGGACGGCGACCAGATCATGGGCCTGTTGGCCGTGGGCATGAAGGCCGACGGCACGCTCGGCTCCGACACGCTGGTGGTCACCGTCATGAGCAACCTGGGCCTGATCCTGGCCATGCGCGAGCACGGCATCCGCATTGTGCAGACCGGCGTGGGCGACCGCTACGTGCTGGAGAAGATGCTGCAGGGCGGCTACACCCTCGGCGGCGAGCAGTCCGGGCACGTCATCGACACGATCCACGCCACCACCGGTGACGGCGTGCTCACCTCGCTGCGTGTGGCCGCCCGCATGAAGCGCACCGGCAAGTCCCTGGCCGAGCTGGCCAGCATTGTGCAGCGCCTGCCGCAGACGCTCATCAACGTCCCCGGCGTGGACAAGGCCGCCGCCGGCACCAACAAGGCGGTGCAGGACGCCGTCGCCGACGCCGAGAAGCAGCTGGGGGAGACCGGCCGAGTGCTGCTGCGCCCGTCGGGCACCGAGCCGCTGGTGCGCGTGATGGTGGAGGCCGCCAGCCAGGAGGAGGCCGACCGCGTGGCCGCCGGCCTGGCCGCCGTCGTCAAGGACAACCTCGCACTGTGATCGCGCGGCCCGGGAGACCGGGTCGTCCACGGCTTTCATGCGTATGTGTGCCCCGCCAGGAATATCGGGCGGGGCACACATACGTCTGGGGCGGGCGGCGAGCACCGGTGATGCTGGCCGCCCCAGCCCGCACGGTTTTCAACAGGTTGCGGTTATGGCGGTCCACCGTACGACTGTCCACAGGTCGTCGTCATCGTAAGCGTGCTCCGCTGTAGCTTTGCCACACAGGAGAGCAACAGCAGGGTGGAGGGGACATGGACTTGCCAGACGGTGGATACCGTCCTCCGCCGAGTCATGTGTGTGAGGACGAGACCTACCCGCTAGACGTGGTGCTCGGCGGCGTGGTGGGAACTCATCGGATACTCGTACGTTTGAGGACATACCGGGGGAGGCTTGTCGACTACGCGCTCCAACATGAGTGGCGCAGTGAGTGGGGAGGCGACTGGAAGCCGGTGTTTCGGATCGACACGCGCCATGGCTGCATCCATTCCCACCAGTACCACCGGGATGGGGCTCGTGAGACGCGTCCCATCCAAGCCTTGGGCAGAAACGACCGTGCCATACTGGAAGAGTCCTACGAGACGTCGTATACGCAGGTATTCGACTGGATGGAGCAGCACTTCAGGAGCTGGCAGAGATGAGCGGCACCAAGACGACGCGGCGCGATGCGGCGCGCGCCGTGGGACTCTTCCTCGGCACGCCCGAGGGGCGGGAACTGTTTGCGCGCAACCACTACGTCAGTGAGACCAGGATACTTGCGGTTCCCGAATCCGAGCCCTTCGACTCCGTGCTCTCCGATCACCTCGACCATGGCGCCGACACCATAGTCGCCGTGTTCTTTCCTGATCGTCGGGGCGACGAGCGTTTCGGGTTCTTGAAGTGGGAGATGCCTGCAACAGACTTGCGTGAGGACTGGAGCGCGGAAGACGCGATGACGTTGGGGCGCGGCTCCGCTGGTCACACGTCGTCTATCGGCGCCGTTGTGGACATGATGAAAGCGCAGCGTTTTACCTGGCTCGGCCCGGAGCGTCGACTTCCCGCGCCGGAGGTGTCGGCGCTGCTTAAGCGCCTGTCCGCTAGGGCCTTCGCCGCCGCCTGACGAGGGACTCAGACGACCGGGCCCGCGCCGTTCAACGGCGCGGGCCCGGCACAATTTGGGGGAGTTCAGTGCACGTGCTCACTCCATGGCGCGGATGACTTCCTCCACGGTCTCCTTGGCGTCGCCGAAGAGCATGGAGGTGTTGTCCTTGAAGAACAGCGGGTTCTGCACGCCGGCGTAGCCGGTGGCCATGGAGCGCTTGAACACCACGACCTTGGCGGCATCCCAAACCCGCAGCACCGGCATGCCGGCGATGGGGGAGCCGGGCTCCTCCGCGGCGGGGTTGACCGTGTCATTCGCACCGATGACCAGCACCACGTCGACGTCGGAGAAGCTGTCGTTGACCTCGTCCATCTCCAGCACCAGGTCGTAGGGGACCTTCGCCTCCGCCAGCAGCACGTTCATGTGCCCGGGCAGGCGGCCGGCCACGGGGTGGATGCCGAAGGTGACGTCCACGCCCTCCCCGCGCAGCATCTCCGTCAGCGTCGCCACGGGGTACTGGGCGTGCGCCACGGCCATGCCGTAGCCGGGGGTGATCACCACGCGCTTGGCGTCCTGCAGCGCCCGGGCGACGGCGCCCACGTCGGTCTGCTGGATGGTGCCCTCCTCGCCCGCGGCGGGGGCGGCGACCGCGCCCTCGGTGCCGTAGCCGCCCAGCAGCACGGACACGAAGGAGCGGTTCATGGCCTGGCACATCAGGTAGGACAGGTAGGCGCCGGAGGAGCCCACCAGTGCGCCGGTGATGATCAGCAGGTCGTTGTTGACCATGAAGCCGGTGAAGGCGGAGGCCCAACCGGAGTAGGAGTTCATGATGGCGACGACCACGGGCATGTCACCGCCGCCGATCGCCACCACCAGGTGGGCGCCCAGGGCCAGGGCGATCACCGTCATCACCGCCAGGCACACCCAGGCCGCCGTCGACCCCGGCGGCAGCAGGATGAAGGCGACCATGAGTACGAGGCTGACCAGCAGAGCGGCGAGATTGAGCTTATTGCGCCCCGGCAGGGTGATCGGGCGGCCCGGGACACGCCCGGCGAGTTTGAGCGCCGCCAGCACCGAGCCGGTGAAGGTCACGGCGCCGACGAACACGCCCAGGAACACCTCACCCAGGTGGAATCCTCCCAGCAACTCCGACATCGCATCGGGGGAGGCGTAGGAGCTGTAGCCCACCAGTACGGCGGCCAGACCTACCAGCCCGTTCAGGACCGCGATCAGCTGCGGCATGCCGGTCATGGCTACCCGCCCGGCCAGCAGCATGCCGATCACGGCGCCGATGCCGAGGGCCAGGGCGATCAGGATGGCGGTGGTGACCACGCCCTGTCCGGGGTCGGAGGTCAAAGCCAGGCCGATGGCGGCCGCGACCGCGACCACCATGCCGACGGCGCCGGCGATGTTCCCGGCGACCGCGGTCTCGTGCCGGGACAGTCCGGCGGCGGCGGCGATGAACAGTACCGCCGCGGCGACGTAGGCCAGGGCCACCGGCGAGGGCAGGGTCAGGCCGACGGCGGCGGCGGAGGCCGCAGGGGACACGGCCGACAGAGCCGCTGGCGTGAATGCGGGCAGGGAGACAACAGCTGCGCAGGACATGCCCTCACTCCTTCCTGAACATGGCGAGCATGCGGTTGGTGACCGCGAAGCCGCCGAAGACGTTGATGGACGCGAGCAGGATCGCGATGAAGGCGACGGCGCTGATCGCCGGGTTGGCGTTGCCGACCTGCGAGATGGCGCCGAGCAGGATGATGCCGGAGATCGCATTGGTCACCGACATCAGCGGCGTGTGCAGTGCCGGGGTCACGTTGGAGATGACGTGGAATCCCAGGATGACCGCCAGGGCCAGCACGATGTAGTGGCTGGTGGCGGCCGCGGGGGTGACCAGCACCAAGACGGCGACTGCGACGGCGGCCAGCGCGAGGCCGATGCTCATGCGCCGGCGTGAACGGGCCCGGGCGGCGGCCTGGGCCTCGGCGTCTCCGGAGGCATCGGGGGCCGGCTCGGGGGTCGGGGCGGCCGGCGCCTTGGGGGCGGCCGAGACCGCCACGGGCGGCGGCGGCCACAGCAGTTCGCCGGCCTGGCACACGGTGATGGCCCGCACCACCTGGTCGTCCAGGTCCAGGGTCAGGTCGCCGTCCTTGGCGGGGGTGACCAGGGTAAGCAGGTTGAGGATGTTGCGGCCGTACAGCTGGGAGGCCTGGGCGGGCAGGCGCTCGGCCAGGTCGGTGTAGGCGACGATGGTCACACCGGAGTCGGTGGTGACCACCTCACCTGGCACGGTCAGCTCGGTGTTGCCGCCGTTGGCTGCCGCCATGTCAACGATCACCGAACCGGGCTGCATGGCGTCGATCGCGGCGCGGTCCAGCAGCAGCGGGGCGCGGCGGCCAGGGATGTTCGCCGTCGTGATCACGATGTCCGCGGCGGCGGACTGCTCCGCATACAGGGCGTTCGCCAGCGCCGCCTGGTCGGTACTCATCTCCTTGGCGTAGCCGTCGGCGGACACCTCCTGGGCGGTGGGCACGGGTACGAACTCGGCCCCCACCGACTTGACCTGGTCGGCCACCTCCGGGCGCACGTCGGTGCCCTTGACTACGGCGCCCAGGGAGTAGGCGGTGCCGATGGCGGCCAGGCCGGCCACGCCCGCGCCGATCACGTACACGGAGGCGGGCGGGAACTTGCCGGCGGCGGTCACCTGGCCGTTGAGCAGGCGGCCGAAGTGCGCGGCGGCCTCGATGACGGCCCGGTAGCCGGCCAGGTTCGCCTGGGAGGAGAGCACGTCCATGCTCTGTGCCCGGGAGATGCGCGGCACGGTGTCGATTGCCAGGGCGGTGAGGGAATGGTCCTGCAGGCTCTGCACGAGCTCGGGATGGCGGGCGGGGTCGAGCCTTCCGATGAGGGTGGCGCCCGGGTGCATGAGGTCCAGCTCGGCGTCGTCGGGTGCATAGGCGGTGACGACGACGTTGCAGCCCCAGGTCTCGGCGCGGTCGGCGAGCTGCGCGCCTGCCTCTTCATAGGCGGCGTCGGGGAACTGGGCCGGTGCCCCGGCTCCCCGCTGGACGACGACGTCGTAGCCCAGACGGATCAGCTGTTCCACTGTCTGCGGCGTGGCCGCGGTCATAGAGCGGTCCGGAGGCTGGCAGGGGATTCCAAGACGCATAGAAGCTCCTTTCAGCGGGCGCGCCCGGTGGCGCGGCGGCGACCGCGGGTTGGGGAATACGGGCGCGCGTGGTGACTCACGCAACAGTAGAACGCGTCGGGGTGGGTGTCACGCGGCGTCTCACCGCCGCGGGCCTTGAAGCGGCGCGAAGCGGTGGCCGGCGAGCCGCCCGCCTCAGTGGGAGATGTGGCTCGACTCACTTAAAAGCTCTCTTGCGGGAAGTGAGTTACTGAGGGAGAGTAACACCCGTCGGAACCACCGCACGCAGTAAGGAGAACATCGTGGCTGCTGCATCCCTCCCGTCCGTTACCGTCTTCGGAGCCGGTGCCATCGGCTCCGCCGTCGCCCAGCTCGCCGTCAAGGCCGGCGCCTCCGTCCAGGTGCTTGCCCGCGACGCCGCGAAGGCCGCCGCTGCGGCCGACGGCGCCACCGCCGGAACCATCGGCGACGCCGTCACCGGCGACCTGGTCGTCCTGGCACTGCCCTACCCGGCCATCGCCGAGGTGCTGTCCGCCTACCCCGCGGACGCCTTCGCCGGCAAGATCGTCGTCGACCCCTCCAACCCGATCGACTTCGCCACGCTCGACTCCGTCGTCGCCCCCGGCTCGTCGGCCGCCGCGGAGGTTGCCGAGCGCCTGCCCGGAGCGCAGGTCGTCAAGGCCTTCAACACGAACTTCGCCGCGACCCTCGCCGCCGGCACCATTGCCGGTGAGCCGGTCACCGTCTATGCCGCCGCGGACAGCGAGGACGCCAAGGCGACCCTGCGCGCTCTCGTGGAGGCGGCCGGCCTGGCCTATGTGGACGCCGGAGCGCTCAAGCGGGCGCATGAGCTGGAGGCCATGGGCGCGCTCCAGATCGGCCTGGCCCTGAGCGAGCAGGTCGCCTGGACCGGAGGCTTCGCCGTCATCAAGTGAACCCGCCCGCCGGGCAAACCACTAACCGTGTGACGCGTGCGCCCGCCGTCCCCAACTCGGGGCGGCGGGCGCAGCCCTGTACGCTGTACCTTTCTCAGAGGCCGGTAGAATCCCATTGTTCGGGTTCCGACGGCGGGGCGAAGGGAGGAACGGCGCATGAGTGCGACAGGTGAGGGCGAGCACGCCTACAACCCCTACAGCCGGTCCTGCCCCTCACGACGCCTGTTGCGCGAGCTCGGTGAACTGTGGAGCGTGCTGGTCATCGGCGCCCTTTACGAGGGGCCGCTGCGCTTCACCGAGATCTCCCGGCGCGTGGACGGTATCTCCACCAAGATGCTCACCCAGACGCTACGCACCCTGGAACGCGACGGCCTGGTCAGGCGCGAGTACTACACCGAGACCCCGCCGCGGGTCACCTACGAGTTGACCGCACTGGGGCGGGACCTCGCCGACGTCATGGACGCCCTGGAGAAGTGGGCCGTCGGGCACATGGATGACGTGCTCGCCGCCCGCGAGGCATACGACGCCGAACGCGCGGACTAGCCATGTTCCACAGGCCCCGACCGGCTCTCAACCAGTACGACGCCGGCACCTCCACTGCGTCACGAGCGGTGCCACCGCCCGAGCGCATCGTGGCGCGCCCAAACCGTCGGGCTCGCACCAGAGGCTGCCTGATCGTCTTCATGGGACTGCTGCCGATCGCCGCCGGCATAGCGGTGTTGGCGATCGGAGAGATCGAGGGCGGCCTGCTCCTGGTCACCATCGGGGTGCTGGTGGTCTTCCTCGGCACGGCGCCCTGGCGGGAGTACACGATCTTCGACGCCGACGGCATTCACTCCCACACCACGCTGCGTGACATCGACGCCCCCTGGCCCGACTCGCGTGCGGCCTTCGTCGTACGTCAGGCGTACGGGAAATACTTCAATACGGCGTATGTCGTTGCTCCATCGACTGTGGGCAGCTTCAAGCTGGGAGCGCCACGAGTGGTCGGTGGTTTTGTCGGCGACATCAGGGCTCAAGTGGAGACGGAGGTCGACGAGATCTGGGCCTGGGCGGTTGACCGCGGCTACGTACCTGGCGTCGCGCGGCACCGGGGCCATAAGCGGCGCAGGAGGCGCAAGGCGACCGCGCCCGGACGCCCAATGAACAGCCGGGGAGATGCTCCCGCTGCGGAGGTCTTCGACGACGCGGAGTCGCAATGGCAGAAGCCCGTGGTGTTCTCCGCCTGGTCCGGGCAGCGCTGGGAGATCATCTGGCACATTCTCGGCACCCTCGCGCTCGGCGGCGGCGGTGTGGGCTACGCCTTCTACACGCTCAGTCGGAGCGGCATTGACTCCGTGGCCGGCAAGCTGGGTTTCGCAATCGGGCTGCTCATGTTGATTGTCGCGGTGCGGGTATTGCCAGATCTCCTTGAAACCGCCCGTGCCCGCCTGACCGTGTACGCGGAGGGCATCGATTATTTCAGCGGCATGTACTCCTTCTGGATTGACTGGCCCACTTCGCGCTCGTCCATCTTCGTCGCGGAGACCGAGGAGTATCGCAGGACTGTGGTGGAGGTGAGAATCCTCGCCGCCGAGGGCCTGTCCGTATCGGTTCCGGGACTGCGGTGGTTGGGAGGCGGCGATCGCGCGCTTCTGGCTGCTGCGGCGGCGGCCGACTCCATTTGGGAAATGGGCGTCGCCTCCGGCTTCGCGGTGGACGATGGTGGCTACCAGCCGGCCGCCGACCCGGAGTGCGAACGCCGACGCGTCGCCGTCGCGCGCCGGATCGAGTACCTCAATGCCCAGGGATGAACCGAGTCATCGGAGTTTCGGCTCGAGGCGAGCCGTGCGAGGTTACGTGTGGAGGGGGTTATGAGATGGCCCTCCTGCTGGGACGCGAGACGGCGCGGCGGCTCTACTAGGCAAAAAATAACGGTATGGATATGGTGGCTGTGCGCGCCGCTGCTGCTCCGGTACCGATCTGGGGCGTTCTCGGCCCCGCTCGCGAGCTGCTTGAAGGACTTGACATGCCTGCTTCCGTTCACGGCGACCTGCCCTATTCTCGCGGCAGCGTCCCCACACCCGGAACGAGTGCGTAGGCGCAGCCCCGGGAGTTGCTGGTGCGTCGACCGGATGCCTCCAGCATGATCGCCGGCGTCGTCTTCTTGTTTGCCGGCCTGATAGTTTTTAGCATCGTCCAGGTGCCGCATGCCGTCGATCCAGAGCTGCCGGTCACCGTGCCCTTATGTGCGGGTGGGGCGCTATTACTGTTCCTTGGCATCGTGGTGCTGCGACGCCGCACCGTATTCGATGCCCGCGGCATTCACTCCCGCGGCCTGCTGCGGACGGTTCACCTGCCGTGGCCCGACTCCCGTGGCCAGCCTGTACCGGATTGTTCGGGAACGCACGATCCTCTCGCGGGAAGGGCTGGCGCTGGTGGGGTGGCGAACCCGCCGGGTGGCGTGGCCGCCGTCGCGCTCGTACTTCTTCGTGCGAACTCGGCGCTTCCTCGGGTTTGCCGAGGCCTCCGCCTGGCTGCTCGACCCGATCGGGCTGGCGCTGCGCCTACCCGGCACGCTGCGCTATGCCAAGGATGAGGACCGCGCCCTGCTCGCCTCCACGACCGCGGCACAAACCATCTGGGAGTGGGGCGTCTCCCGCGCAGTCGCCCACGACGACTGCGCCTACTGTCCGGCCCCCGACGATGCGATCGAACAGGAGCGACGCGCCAACGATCGGCGGATCGCCTACCTCATGTCCCGCGGCATCATGTAGGAAATCGGACACCTTCGGCCCACGCGGACATCGGCCCGTCAGGGACGGTGTTCGGAGCGAGGGACGCCAGCAGCTTCGGCCCATGCGGACATTCGGCCCGTCGCGGGTGGGTGCGGGCGGTTGCCGGTTGCGGGATGCTCCGCCCGAGTCCGCCCCGACCCGCCCCAGCCAACCGACCATGGGCGTTCAGGCCTTGCGCAGCAGCACCCGGCTCATGTGATGGTCGGCGTCCTTGTGCAGCACGAGGGTGGCCCGTCCCCGGGTGGGGGCGATGTTCTCCCGCAGATTCACCAGGTTGACGCTCTCCCACACCTCGTTCGCCGCCGCCAGCGCGATGTCGTCCGGGATGGCCTGGTAGCGCCGGAAGTAGGAGTCGGGGTCCTTGAAGGCCGTGTGCTTGAGCGTCAGGAAGCGGTCCAGGTACCAGCGGCGGATGTCCTCCGGGTCGGCGTCCACATAGATGGAGAAGTCGATGAAGTCGCTCACCGCCAGCGCCGACGCCACCGTGCGCTCATCGTTGCCGGGGGAGTGGCGCACCCGCGGGGCGGGCTGGAGCACATTCAACCCCTCCAGCACCACCACGTCCGGCCGCTCAATCACGAGTTTCCTGCCCGGCACGATGTCGTAGACGGTGTGCGAGTACACCGGCGCCTCCACCCGGGGTGCTCCGGACTTCACCGCGGTGACGAACTCCAGCAGCGCCTTCTGGTCGTAGGACTCCGGGAAGCCCTTGCGGGCGGTCAGGCCGCGCGCCTCCAGCACGGCGTTGGGCAGCAGGAAGCCGTCGGTGGTCACCAGGTCCACCCGTGGGGTGTCCGGGAAGCGGGCCAGCAGGTGGGCTAGCAGCCGCGCCGTCGTCGACTTGCCGACCGCAACCGAGCCGGCCACAGCCACCACGAACGGCGTGGGGCGTTCATCCACCCCCAGGAAGCCGGCGGTGCGGCGGGCGCGCTCGCGGGCGGTGGTGATGAAGTGCTCCAGCAGTGCCGTCAGCGGCCGGTAGACCACATCCACCTCCGGCAGGTCGATCGGATCACCCAGACCGCGCAGCTTCTCCAGGTCCGCCTGGGTCAGCGGCAGCGGCGCGGAGGAGGCGAGCGCACGCCACTGGTCGCGATGCAACTCGATGTACGGCGAGGGGGGCGTCCCGGGCCGGGACGCCAACGCCGCAGGGGATGCGGGGGTGTTCACCACACCAGTGTGACGCATTGTTACCTCATAGGCACGCGTGGGCGCCGCCAGGAGGCTGTGACGCCGCATCTCTCACCGGGGCCGCCGGTCGATTTCTTCGCGCGTTCACGGCGCGGGCGTTGTGCCCGGGGGCGGGTTGGTGGTTCGATCGGGCACATGTGTGGAATCGTCGGCCATGTTGGCCCCCTGACCTCGTTAACCGCCTCGTCCGCCCCCGGCTCCGGTCGCTCCCTGGAGGTGCTGCTGGACGGACTCTCGCGCCTGGAGTACCGCGGCTACGACTCTGCGGGCGTCGCCCTGGTGCGGCCCGGCGACGTCGAACGCCTAACGACCGTCAAGGCCGCCGGCAAGCTGGACAACCTGCGCGCCGCCCTGGACGAGGCCGCACCTGCGCCGGCCACTGCCGGCATCGGTCACACCCGCTGGGCCACCCACGGCGGCCCCACCACCGAGAACGCCCACCCGCACCGGGCGGGCTCCTTGGCGGTGGTGCATAACGGCATTATTGAGAACTTCCGTGCCCTGCGCGCCGAGGTGGAGGCCACCGGGCACACCCTGCTGTCCGCCACCGACACCGAGGTGGTCGCCCACCTGCTCGACCTCGACTTCACCGACCGGCTCACCGCCGCGGGCGAGGCCGGCACCGTGGACCCGGACGCGGCCGCCGCGCTGTTGGTGGAGTCCATGCGCGCCGTCACCGCCCGCCTGGAGGGCACCTTCGCGCTGCTGGCCGTCACCGAGCTCGCCCCCGGTGCGATCGTCGCCGCCCGCCGCTCCAGCCCGCTGGTGATCGGCCTGGGCGAGGGGGAGAACTTCCTCGGCTCGGACGTGGCCGCCTTTGTCGCCTTCACCACCCACGCCGCCGAGGTCGACGACGACCAGGTGCTGTTGCTGACCGCCGACTCCGTCACCGTGTGGGACGCCGCCGGTGACGTCGTCACCCCGCGCCAGTGGGAGGTCTCCTGGGATGCGTCCGCCGCCGTCAAGGGCGGGTACGACACCTTCATGGACAAGGAGATCCACGACGAGCCCACCGCCGTCGCCGAGACCCTGCTCGGGCGCGTCGACGACCGCGGTGAACTGGTCCTGGACGAGATGCGCATCGACCCGGCCGTGCTGCGCAGCATCGACAAGATCATCGTCGTCGCCTGCGGCACCGCCGCCTACGCCGGGCACGTCGCCAAGTACGCCATCGAGCACTGGTGCCGCATCCCGGTGGAGATCGAACTCGCCCACGAGTTCCGCTACCGCGACCCGATCGTGTCGGAGAAGACCCTGACCGTGGCCATCTCCCAGTCGGGGGAGACCATGGACACCATCCAGGCGGTCCGCCACGCCCGCGAACAGGGCAGCCGGGCGCTGGCGATCGTCAACACCTACGGCTCCACGATCGCCCGCGAGGCCGACGCCGTCCTGTACACGCACGCCGGCCCGGAGGTGGCCGTGGCCTCCACCAAGGCCTTCCTCGCCCAGATCACCGCCTGCTACCTGCTGGGCCTGTACCTGGCGCAGCTGCGCGGCAACAAGTGGCCCGACGAGGTCGCCGACTACCTGGAGAATCTCGGCAAGATGCCCGCCAAGCTCGAGCGCCTGCTCGCCGAGCAGGAGGACAGCATCCGCGAGCTCGGGGCGCAGCTGGCCGACCAGACCTCCTTCCTGTTCCTGGGCCGCCACGTCGGCTACCCGGTCGCCCTGGAGGGGGCGCTGAAGCTGAAGGAGGTCGCCTACGTGCACGCCGAGGGCTTCGCCGCCGGCGAGCTCAAGCACGGCCCCATCGCCCTGGTGGAGGACGGGCTGCCGGTGTTCGTCATCGTCCCCACCCCGCGGCGCCCCGTCCTGCATGACAAGGTCATCTCCAATATTCAGGAGGTGCGCGCCCGCGGCGCCCGCACCATCGTCATCGCCGAGGAGGGCGACGAGGCGGTCACCCCCTTCGCCGACACCGTCATCCGCATCCCGGCCACGCCGACCCTGATGTGGCCGCTGCTGACGGTGGTGCCGCTGCAGATCTTCGCCTCCGCGCTGGCCAAGGCCAAGGGGCTGGATGTGGACCAGCCCCGCAACCTGGCCAAGTCCGTCACCGTGGAGTAGCGCTCATGAATGGGGCTCCAGCGTCTGCCAAGAAGCAAATGCAGAGGGCTGGGTTGATGTAACGATTCGCATAGCGACTTGCCAAGACTATCGCCTGTGGTTGAACTCACGTTCAAGCGGTGAATCGAATTGGATGCGCCCAGTCCCCGGATATGTAGGAGTCGTCATGCGTGTTGTCGGCCGCATTCCCCGTAGGTCCTTGGTTTTGTCTGCTGGCATCGTTGTTGCCGCTTCGCTGTCACCTGATGCGGTGGCGGCAGGCCGATCGGTTTTGCTCCAACCGGTTGAGACAAGTTCCAAGGTCATTGTTCCGACTGAGCCTATCGAGGTTGACGGCGTGCTTCTAGGGGCTGAGGAGGGGCTGCGGCTATACTCATTTGAGGGTGAGTTTGTCTCCGGGGGTCAGAACCAATTGAATGCCTCTACGGCTTCTCCGGCAGGGTATGCTCCTTATGAGAGCAAGAAGATTTCGTGGGGCGCGTCTTATGTGCGCAACGAGCAGATTGCGCTTCTATCCTATCGTGGCTCGACGTATGCGGCGGCCAACGTATATGCCGGTAAGCGTATTATTTGTACCGTGATTAAATACAGAAGGTCTGGAAAGGAGCTTGCTTCTGCAACGTCGAATGCGCGTGTGGTATCGGGCCGTTGGGCGGCTGGGTACGTCAAGGTGGCGCTCGCGCGTGACAACCTCACGATCAATGGGGCGAAGACGGAATGGGCTTATGATTACTACGGAATTGCGCCGGGCGTGACCCCCTGAGGATTGCTATGTCTGTTTCATCTTCTATCGCAGAGCCACGGCGGATGCGGCTTGTCTTCGTCGCCGCGCTCCTGCATGCCCTGCTTGTCGCCGGCGCCATGGTGTATCTGTACCTGCTGGTCGGTGAGGTCTACGCCACCGAGCCCTCGCTCAGATTCCCGCTTCTCGCATCCGTGCTGGTCACCGCAATACCTCTGCCCTGGTTGGTCGCATGCCTGCGCGTCGCGGGATACGCGTAGAGAGCAATGCATGGCGAAACCCGCAGGCCCGAGATGCTGTTGCAACGAGTGCGGCCACTGCTGGCGGTCCAAGCCGGTGCGGCCCTGCTCATTCCGCCGTTCATCGGCTGGCTCGAGGATGTGGGGCACATAGCCGTCGCCGGGGCCTCGTTGTTCGTTGCCAGCCTGGCGCTGCTCGCCTGGGCGTTGACAGGTGTCGTCTCAGCGGAGACCGAAGCCCATTCCGACAACGGGGCCGTTCTCGAGCGGCCTTAGTGACACGGTGTCTTCCAGACGGTGGGCGTGCTCCAATCACTGTTCCGGGCGGATCCGACATGGCTCGCCTACGTGGCGTGGCGGCATATGCGGACCAGGGACTGGCAAATGTACAAGAATTAAGCCGTGAGTCAGCTTCTCCCAACTGAAAACGCCTACCCGGCCCGTGCCGTCGCCGACGCGGAGGCACCGCTGACCGCGGGCACCGACCGCTACATGCATGCCGCCGCCCACGCCCTGGCTCGGGCGGCGGTGGAGGAGCTCCGCGGTATGCGCGGTGCCGTGCCCGGAGCGCGCGTGCTGCTGCTTGTGGGTGGCGGTCACAACGGCGGCGACGCCCTGCTGGCCGGCGCCCTGCTGGCGCGCCGCGGCTGCGCCGTCACCGCCGCCCCCGCTGCCGAGATATCCCGGCTGCACGCCACGGCTCTGGCGGACGCCTGCGCCGCCGGCGTGCGTCTCGCCGCTGATCCAATGGCCGCGGCCCGTGCAGCCGCCGGGGGAGCGGCCGGAGCCGACCTGGTGGTTGACGGGCTCACCGGCATCGGCGCCACCGGGCCACTGCGCCCGGCCGCGGCCGAGCTCATCGCTCCGCTGTGCGCCGCCGGGGATCCGGGGGAGCGGCCCTTCCGGGTGCTGGCCGTCGACCTTCCCTCCGGCGTCGGCGTGGACGACGGCACCCTGCCCGGCCCCGCGCTGGCCGCCGACCGTACCGTCACCTTCACCTGCTTCAAGGCAGCCCACCTGGCGCCGCCGGCGGCGCCCCGGTGCGGGCGCGTGGACGTGGTCGACCTGGGACTGCCGGTGCCGGATGCGGCGGTGTTGGCGCGCCGGCCCGCGGATGCAGAACTGGGTCGCCTGCTGCGCGTGCCCGGGGACCGCGACCACAAGTACACCCGGGGCGTGGTCGGGCTGTGGGCCGGCAGCCAGACCTATCCGGGGGCCGCGGTGCTGGCCGCGTCGGCGGCGGTGCGCACGGGCGCCGGCATGGTGCGGTTGGCGGCGCCGGCGCGGGTGGTCGACCTGGTGCTCGCCCGCCGCCCCGAGGTCGTGCCCGCCGACGGGCGCTGTCAGGCGCTGGTGCTCGGCCCCGGCACCGACCCCGCCGACGCCCCACGCGCCGCCGAACTCGACGCAGCGTTGGGACGGGTGCTGGGTGAGGCCGGCGAGCCGGTCGATGCGGTGATTGATGCCGGCGCGCTGCCCCTGCTCGCCGCCCGCATTGCCACCGGTGGTCGCTGCATGCCGCGGCAGGTGCTCACCCCACACGCCGGGGAGGCCGCCGCCCTGCTCGGCGCGCTGGGGGAGCAGACCTCGCGGGAGTCGGTCGAGGCGGCCCCGGCCGCCGCGGCGCGGCGCCTGGCGGAGCTGACCGGCGCCACCGTGCTGCTGAAGACCACGCCGACACTGATCGCCTCCCCGGGCGGGACACTGCTGTCGGTCGACTCCGGCCCGGGCTGGCTGGCCACCGCCGGCAGTGGGGACGTACTGGCCGGAATCATCGGCGCCCTACTGGCGGCCCGCCGGGCCGATGCCGAGAACGGCAAAGCCGTCGGCGGCGAAGATGTGCAGGCCGAAGGCCCGGCCCGCTGCGCGGCCCTGGGGGTGCGGCTGCATGCGGTCGCGGCAGCCCGGGCGGCGGGCCTGGTTGACGCCAGCCCCGCAGTCACGGCTGGAGCCGGCCGGCTGTTTGCGTGCTCGGGACATCCGCTTGCCGCACTGGACCTGACCGAGGCGATTCCGGCCGCCTGGAATCACCTCTGGAGCATCGGCCCGCACCGAGCCTTGAACTCGCCGCGCGCCGGTACCGCACCTGGGCACGCCTGCCGCGGGAAAAATGTCCATCCGTGACCAGTTTGCCGTTGTTGCGGCTGCTCGGCCTCCGAGGCAATCCGAGATTTCCCCGTTCTGGAGCCGTTTGTCTGCGGCTCACCAAGGGACTTGCTCCTGAAAGTGGTCACCGATGGACACTTTTGCCGTACGGCTTCTCACCGGAACTCAATGTCACGCATGAGGATGACGAGCTGCACCCGGTCGCGCAGGTCCAGCTTGGCCAGGATGCGGGTGACGTTCTTCTTCACCGAGTCGGTGGCGATGACCAGGCGCTGAGCGATCTCCGAGTTGGTCAGCCCTTGGGCCTGAGTCCTGACAGTTTAGTGCCCTGCGGCGTTCAGGTTGTTGAGGATTTGCTGTGCGGTCTGGGTGGTCTGGGGTTGGGCGGTTATTTGGTGTCCGTTGATGGTGATTGTGACTTCCTGAAGTGGCTTCAGTTCGCGGACGAGTTGTTTGATGCTGATGCCGGTGGCGGCTTGTAGGTGGCGGGCGACGGCCAGGGATGCCATCACCACGGTGAGATGGGCCTGGATGGCGTCGTGGGTGTGGTGGAAGACGGGCCTGGCCCGCAGGTCGTGCTTGGACATGCGCAAGTGACTGCTCCACGTGCCACAGCTCGTGGTAGGAGGCGATCACTTCACTGGCGGGCATCACGGTGGCGGGGATGTTGCTCACGTAGCCTTTCAGTCCCGCGAGCCGCTTAGCGCGAGCCAGAGCCTTCTCGTCGAGCACCTGGTCGCCCTTGCGGGTGGTGACGAAGCGGGTGCCCTTGGGGCGCCTGTGGCCGGCGACCACCGCCCGCGCCCGGTTCTCCTGCGCGGTCAGGGTCTTGTTGTCCCGAGCGAACCGGCGCGCGCTATAGGCCCAGATCGCCCGCCACGAGCCCGGGAACTCCACTGGGCTCCAGACGGGCTCATCACGCGTCTTGTCGTCCCTCTCGGTCGAGCGCGTGCCTCGACGTGGGGTGATCGTATCGATCACCTGCCCGTCGGCCAGGGCGTCCCCGTGCCAGCGGAAATGGGCGGCCAGGTCCGCCGGCGCCTTGGTCATACGGGACCCGACGATGAACCCCAAGCCGGCCTGGTCGAGCGCTTCGAGGTTGGCCGCGGAGAGCATGCCGGCATCGGCCACCACCACCAGGTGCTCAATGTTGGAAGCCTTCCGGAACTCCTCGACCATGGGGATCAACGTGCTGGTCTCGGCCTTGTTGCCCTCCCAGCAGCCGATCTGTAGGGGGAAGCCGGCCCTATCCACCAGCAGCCCCACGATGACCTGCGGGTCGACCCGCCTCTCCTTGGAGTACCCCACCCGCCGCAGGGAGTCCTCCTTCTCGACCTCGAAGTACAAGGTGGTCACGTCGTATAGGCACAGGGACAGGTCCCCGCCGGCACTCACGTGCCGCAGGCAGGCGGCCTGAATACGGGAGCGGTAGTCGCCAGTAATGCAGCGGGCCAGGGACCGGAACAAGGAGCGTGGGGTTAGGGCATCAATTCCGAGTTCTCCCAGCACGGCGGGGACCTGCTCCTTACTGGTGGGCTCGACCAGACGGGCCAGCACCATCTGCATAAACCCCTCATCCCCACCCACCGCTTCATCCAGCCCCAGGGCCTCATACGCACCACACAGCACGTCCCACAGCAGGGCAGAGCGCTGCCCGACGACTACCGCCGGGGCGGCCTGGCGGGCAGCCTGAGGTGTCAGGCCGGCCAGGTCCAGCACCCCCTGGCCTCCCCGGATCTTCTCCCGCCCAGCCTGAATCAGGGCCGCCAGCTCCGCCTCATCGTGGGCCGAGCCCAGGTGCTCCACAACCCGGCGCACACCGTGCTCCTTAGCCACGATCTGCACAGCCGTAGCCCCCGACGCGGTACGCACCTTACGAACATACGGGCTCACACACCATCACTCTACCGCCACCGGATTAGTGCCCCACAACCACCAACCCAACCACACCACACCAACGAAAAACCCCAATCACCCCAGCGACCTGTCAGGAGTCAGGCCTGGAATCACCTCTGGAGCATCGGCCCGCACCGAGCCTTGAACTCGCCGCGCGCCGGTACCGCACCTGGGCACGCCTGCCGCGGGAAAAATGTCCATCCGTGACCAGTTTGCCGTTGTTGCGGCTGCTCGGCCTCCGAGGCAATCCGAGATTTCCCCGTTCTGGAGCCGTTTGTCTGCGGCTCACCAAGGGACTTGCTCCTGAAAGTGGTCACCGATGGACACTTTTGCCGTACGGCTTCTCACCGGAACTCAATGTCACGCATGAGGATGACGAGCTGCACCCGGTCGCGCAGGTCCAGCTTGGCCAGGATGCGGGTGACGTTCTTCTTCACCGAGTCGGTGGCGATGACCAGGCGCTGAGCGATCTCCGAGTTGGTCAGCCCTTGGGCCACGAGTTCGGCGACCTCACGTTCGCGTGGACTCAGCCGCTCGAGGCGCTCCCGAGCAGCGCGCTGCTGCGGCGAAGCGACGGGGCGGAAGGCATGGCGCCTGAGCAGCTCCCGCGTGATACGCGGGGTGAGTATGGCGTCCCCCGAGGCGACCGCCCGGATCGCCTGATGCAGCTGCGCCGTACGCGTGTCCTTGAGGAGGAAACCGGAGGCCCCAGCGGACAGGGCGCCGAAGGCATAGTCGTCCTGGTCGTAGGTGGTCAAGGCGAGCGTCTTGACCGAGGGATGGAGCTGGCTGATGCGTGCAATGGCCTCCACACCGTTCAAGACGGGCATGCGAATGTCCATCAACACCACGTCCGGGAGAGAGCAACGATCCGTTTCCAGGTGCGTGAGCTGATCGAGTGCGTCTTGCCCGTCGGTGGCCTGGGCGACAACTCGCAGGTCATCCGCGCGGTTGATGATCAGTGATAGGCCCATGCGGGCGGCGCGCTGATCGTCGACCACCATGACGGTGATGACCCTGCCGGTCTTGTTGAGACGTGGGGCGGTGGACGGGGTCATACGGGCTCCTGATGCGGAATGCGCGCCTGTAATTGCCAACCATTTGAGGCAGGGCCAGCATTCAAAGCGCCGCCGATTTCACCGATAACGTCGGCTAAGTGCGCGAGTCCATGGCCGGGCGTGGAATGCGGAGTCTCCGGTTTCGGCGCGACATCGGAGTCGTTGTTGCCATTGTCGGACACGGTGACCCGGGTGAGTAGGGCGGCGTGGTCCAGGGAGACAACGATGCGCGTGGCCCCATCCGCATGCCGCATGACGTTGGTCAGGGCCTCACGCACCACCATGTAGACCAGCGCTCCTGTTCCAGCGTCCTCCGTGCGGTGACCGGTCTCGGTCAGGGCGACGGCAATGCCAGTCCGGCGAACCGTGTCCAACAAGCCGGACAGTCCCTCCCAGCCGTGCTCGGGCGCTCCGGTGCCGGACGCGTCGCGGTGAGAGCCGCCGTTGAGGGGTGCCGGGTCAAGAGGGCCGATTTTCACATGCGTGGGCTGGAGGGCGTCGACGGCGCGGCGCGTGTCGGCGAGTCCGTCGCGGGCGAGGCTGTTGATGAGCTCTATCGCCTCGTCGACTTCATCCCTGCCGGTCATCCCCGCCAACCCCTCCGACAGGGCGATGATGGCGGTCAGATCGTGCCCCACCGAGTCGTGCAGCTCACCAGCCACCCGCGCCTGACGGCGGGCGGCATCGCGCTGCGCCGTCAACCGATGCTCGGCGGCCTGGGCGGCGAGCTGAGCGTCGCCGTGCTCCAGGGCCTCGCGCCGGGCCCGTGAGATAGCCGCAGCCGCGATCACGGCCACGGAGAAGAAGATGTACGGCGTGAGCCGAGCGGTCAGCGGATATGACAGCCCCCTGAGTACCGGAGGCAATATCCAGCCGGCAAGCAGCACCGGTACACCGATCAGGCGCTGAAGCGCCCCGGCACTCACGAACAACGAGTACAGGGCGACCAGCGGAGGCAGATTGAGAAACGCACCCGGTCCCCACAGCTCCGCGGCGGCGGAGGCCAGGGTCGTCAGGATCAACACCGCCAGCGGCCAACGCCGCCGCCCGAGCAGGGCAAGGACGACGAGCAGGCTGACTGCCGTCCAGGCTCGCACCCCGGGCACCGGTCCCTCGGCCAGCAGATGAGCCAGCAGCACCAGCTCGAACAGCCCCATCCCGACGACGACGGCCCACAAACCCAGCGCACTGGTACGCCACCAGGCGGCAAGCCGATCGATAAGGGTGCGCGGCACTCTCGCCGTCCCCGGTGATGCGGCGGCCATCAGACGACCCTGGCGACGGCGCGCCGCAGCGATACGGTCCATACGCCTGACCAGGCGGCGACAACCGCGGTCGTGGAGAGGATTGAGCCCACGGAGGTGACACTGTACAGGTCTCTTGGGCTGCATGCCGCCGTCATGACGGACAGTGGGAAGAACGGTGCCAGCTGCGGGGCCACCAGGATCAGGAAACTGCCAACAACGGTCCCAGCGAGCACCACGGTCATGACGGACGCGAACGACGTCATGACCACGCCGAGCCAGGCGACGAATACCTCGGTGGCGAAAACGGCCAGCGCGATGGGGATCCCCCGCAGCAGGAAGGGGCCGACGCCCGCCAGGTCGAATCCGAGCAGCAGCCCGGTGACGGCGAACTCGCCGAGCAGCACCAGCGCGGTCAGCACGGCGACCTGTGCCATGTGCATGAGCTTGCCCCTCAACATCACTCCCTGCAGGTGGTTGGCGCGCATGCGCTGCCAGTTGCGTCCGGCGTGCTCGCCGACGCCGACCTGGGCGATGAAGGAGCCGACCAGTAGGGGAAAGGCCAGCATGGTCGTCAGCAGCGTCGCCTGGCCCCAGACCGCCAGCCAGGTCGTGCCCTGTGCCTCGAAGTCGGCGCGATACTCCAGATAATTGGTTGCTCCATTGACCATGCCGACGCCGCATAGCAGTGCCAACACCGGCCAATACCACCAGGCGGCGGCCTTGTGGTTCTCCCACTTCCAGGCCGCCCACCGTGAGGGTCTTGCGGCGCCGGAGCCGAACCGTTTTGAGGAATGCGCCGGTGGGTGTGCCACGGGTTGTTGGAATGAGGCAGTCGCTGTACTCATCGGTGATTCTCCCGGTAGTTGATGATGAATCCGGCCAGTGCGGTCCAGATGCCGGCGGCCAGTACGGCCCAGAGCGCGTTGAGCCAGGGGTGGTCGACCAGAATCACCGTTCCCGCCTGCTGCGACGCCTGTGACAGGGGCGCTGCGGCGCCGGCGATGCCCCAGGGAAACAGCCAGTCCACTGCACCCAGATGCATGAAAGGCAGCGCGGAGCACAGCAGCGACGCCACCGCTCCGATCCCGAGACCCACCGCCTGCTTGGGCACGCAGATCGCCAGCACCAGTTGCGCCGCCACCGCCGCGACGGAGGCCGCGATCATGACGACGGCGATGGACCAGATCAGTTCTCGGTCTGCGGAGTCCGTCCGCAGCCCCATGCCCGGGCCGGCCAGAGCGGCGAGCCCCAGCATTGCCAGCTGGCCGATGGCGACGGCAAACGAGCCCAGAAGCAGCTTCCCGAAGAATCGCGAGCGCTCGTCCTGCCCGAGCGCGGTGAGCCACTGGCCCATGCGCCCCTCGGTGTCGACCGTGGCCAGACGAGAGGCCAGCAGTGCCGCAATGAAGGGCAGCAGCATGGCGGTCATGTTGAGCGAGTCGGCCAGGCCGAGGCTCAGTAGTCTCATCTGCTCCACGCCGTTTGCGCGTGTCACAAGCAGGCCGGCGGACCACATCACCACCAGGCCTCCCAGTGCGGCTGCCATCAGCCAGAAATGACGGCGCTTGAGCTTGCGCGCCTCCATGATGATCGCGGTCATCGGCGTCCTCCTCGTCCGTTGACGGCGGCCGGGGCGACGGGAGCGGTACGGGCCGGCGAGCCGAGCGGGTCGGTCAGTTCCAGGAAGGCCTGCTCCAGCGTCTTGCGGACCGTCTGCACCCGGAAGACGGTGCCGCCGTCGTACACGATGCGACTGACCAGGGCGCCGACCACCTCCTCGGGCAGCATCGGCGTGCGCACCGTCCGCCCGCGCAGCTCATGCCGGATGTGCTGCTCGCTGAACAGGGCCGCGGTGCCGGCAGGATCGGAGACCGTGAAGTCAATGACCCCGGCGTCCTGCAGGCCGGACAGGGGGCCCTGATAGCGCAGCCTGCCGGCGCAGATGATGCCGACCACGTCGGCCATCTGCTCGATCTCGGACAGGACGTGGGAGGAGACGATAATGGTCGTGCCCGCCTGCCGGGCCAGGTCCACGATCAGCTGGCGGATCTCGGCTACGCCGGCCGGGTCCAGCCCGTTGGTGGGCTCGTCCAAGAGCATTAGCGGCGGCTCGGCCAGCAGCGCCATGGCCAGTCCCAGCCGCTGCTTCATGCCCAGGGAGTAGTCCTTGACCAGCTTCTTGTCCTGGCCGGTGAGCGAGACCGTGGACAGTGCGTGCTGCACGCGGTCACGGGGCAGGCCGAGGTAGTCGGCCACCATGGCGAGGTTCTCCGGTCCGGTCAGCCGCGGATAGAAGGAGGGGCCCTCGATCAGGGAGCCGATGCCTCCGGCCGGCAGCGGGGAGCGTGCGCCTACCGGGTGCCCGAGCACCTGCATGCTGCCGGAGCTGGGGCGGGTCAGCCCCAGCAGCAGCTTCATGGTGGTGGACTTCCCGGCCCCGTTCGGGCCCAGGAATCCGTAGACGCCGCCGCGCGGTACGCGCAGGTCCACGTGGTCCACTGCGGGCGTGCCGCCGTAGGTCTTGGTCAGGCCGGTGGTGGTTACAACCAGGTCGGGATTGTCCGCGATGGGGTGCGCCGACACTGTTGCCGGCGCCGCCTCGTTCAGTGCTGTGCTCATGCCACTATGGGACCCCGCCGCCGTCTGCGCCGGCATCGCCGAAGGCGTGATTGACCCCCACGGGGGACCGATCCCCGCCGGCTTCCCACCGCCGCATCCAGGCGCTGAGCGCCGCGGAGTGGAACAATCGCCACCGTGAACGCGTCCACCGGCACTCCGCTTCCAGCGACGACCTCCCGCGCCGTCATAGACCTCGACGCCATCGCCCACAACGCCCACGTGCTCGCTGCGGTCGGCGGCGTGCCCTGGATGGCGGTGGTCAAGGCCGACGCCTACGGCCACGGCATCGCCCCGGTGGCAACCACCTGCCTGCGTGCCGGCGCCACCTGGCTCGGTGTCGCCCAGCTCGCCGAGGCCCTGCACCTGCGTGCCCTGCTCGACGCCGCCGGCGTCGCCCGCCCCTCCCACAATCCCGACTCCGTTCCCACCTCCGAACGTCCCCGGCTGCTGTGCTGGCTCCTGCCCGTCCTCACCCCCGAGCAGGCCGCCGCCACCGGTTCCCCGCTGCGCGCCGCGCTCGCGGCCGGCATCGACCTGTCGGTATCCACCCGCGCCCAGCTCGACGCGATTGTGGCGGCCGCCCACGCCGAACTGGACGACGTCGTCGACGGCCAACCCGCGCCAGGCCCGGCCCGTATCCACCTCAAGGTCGACACCGGCATGTCCCGCGGCGGTGCCACCCCCGCCGACCTGCCCGCGCTGGCCGACGCGGTCAAGGCCGCCGAGCAAGACGGCATCATCGCCATGGTCGGACTGTGGAGCCACCTGTCCCGCGCCGACGAACCCGCCTCCGGCTCCACCGAGAAGCACCTCTCCCGCTTCCTGGCGGCCGAACGGGTGGTGGCCGAGGCGGGACTGAGCCCGCGCGTGCGGCACCTGGCGGCCACCGCCGGCCTGCTGTGGCACCCCGACGCCCGCCTGGATCTGGTGCGCATCGGCATCGGCCTGTACGGCCTGTCCCCGGACCCTGCCGTCGCCACCTCCGCCGCCCTGGACCTGTTGCCGGCCATGCGCCTGGAGGCGCCCCTGACCCAGGTCAAGCGCATCCCCGCCGGCCAGGCCGTCTCCTACGGCGGCACCTGGCGCGCCCCCACCGACCGCTGGCTGGGCCTGGTTCCACTCGGCTACGGCGACGGCATCCCCCGCGCCGCCTCCAACGGCGGTCCCGCCGCGGTCAACGGCCTGCGCGCCGCCATCGTCGGCCGGGTGTGCATGGACCAGGTGGTCATCGATCTCGGCCCGGCCACCACCCCGAGGGTGCCGCGCTGGACGCGCCCGCCGCCGCCGGCGACGTCGCCGTGCTGTGGGGTGCACCCACCGACGCCGTCACCCCCACCGCCGACGACTGGGCGGAGCTGTGCTCCACCATCAACTACGAAATCGTCACCCGCCTGGGCGCACGGGTGCCCCGCGTCTTCGTGGGCCGCGACGCCGCCGCCATCCCCGCCGCGCACGGACAGGAGACCCGCGCATGAGCGCCGCCCGCCCCGCCACCCCGGACACCCCCGCGCCGGCGGCCCAGGTGCACACCGACTCCGCCGACGCCACCCGTGCCCTAGGCGCCCGCCTGGCCGCCCTGCTGCAAGCCGGCGACGTGGTCGTGCTCACCGGCGGCCTTGGCGCCGGCAAGACTACCCTCGCCCAGGGCATCGGCTCCGCCATGGGCGTGCGCGGACGCGTCTCCTCGCCGACCTTCGTCATCGCCCGCGTCCACCCCGCCACCGACGCCGGCCCCGACCTCATCCACGTGGACGCCTACCGAATCTCCTCCCTGGAGGAGCTGGACGCTCTCGACCTGGACTCCGCCGTCGCCGACTCGGTCACCCTCATGGAATGGGGCGAGGGCAAGGCGGAAGCCCTCTCGGCCGACCGGCTGGAGATCACCGTTGCCCGCCCCCACGGCGGCCTGGCCGCCGCAGCACCCGCAGACGGCGGCGAGGCCGGAACGGTTACCGACCTGGCCCAGGTCGACGACGGGCGGCGCACCATCACCGTCACCGCCGTCGGCCCCCGCTGGGCCGGCGTCGACCTGGGCGTGCTGGCCGGCTGACAACTCGACGCCCGGCGCTCATCTAGGCTGTGCGCGTGCGCATCCTCTCCATCGACTCCTCCCTGGGAACCCAGCTGTTGGTCGCCGACGTCCCCGACCACTCGGACCCCGGTGCGGATCCCACCGCCCTGAGCATCCTGACCGCCTCCGGTCAGGACAGTCCCCGCCGCCATGCCGAATCGCTCGGCCCCATGCTCGCTGCCGCGCTCGCGGATCCGGCGGTGGCCGCGGCCCCACTGGACGTCGTCGTCGCCGCCACTGGCCCGGCCCCCTTCACCGGGCTGCGCGCCGGCCTGGTGACCGCCCGTGCCGTCGGCCGTGCCCGCAGCATCCCCGTCTACGGCGTGCCCAGCCTCGACGCCGTGGCCCGCGCCGCCCTCGATGAGCTGGCCCGACGGGACCGGGCCTCCGCGCGATCGGCCACGGTCCTGGTCGCCACCGATGCGCGCCGCAAGGAGGTCTACACCGCCCTCTTCCGGGCCCGTGGCGCCGACGACGTCGAGCGCCTGGGTGAGTATGAGGTGCTGGCGCCCGCCGGCCTGCGTCAGCGCGAGGAGAGCGGTGGACAGCCGCCCGCCGACGTCGTGGCCGGCTCCGGCGTCGCCTTGTACCCCGAGTTGGCCGCCGGCCGCGAGGCGCTGGCCCCCGTCTCCGGGGACGCGGCAGCCCAGGTGCGCATCGCCCTGGCCCGCCTACGTGCCCTTGACGGTGCGGGGGAGGAGAGCCTGCAGCAGGCCGGATTGGGTACGGCGCCCCTGTACCTGCGTCGCGCCGACGTGCACCTCGCGGGACGCGCCCGGTGAACTCGCCCGGTAAGGAGGCCGCGGCGGTCGGGGTGCGGCTGCGTCCTATGACGCCGCGTGACCTGGAGGTGGTCTCCCGCCTGGAGCCGGAGCTGTTCGGCGCGGAGGCCTGGAGCCCGGCGACGCTCGCCGCGGAGCTGGATCGCACCACCGGCCCGGGCGCCGACCGCACCTACCTGGTCGCCCACCTGGATGATGCTGGCACTGTAGGCGCGGCCGACCCGCAGGCGGCGGCCGGTGCACCGGGCCCGGGGGTGGTCGACGCCGATGCCGAACCGATCGTCGGTTACGCCGGCCTGTGGTACGGGGACGGCCGCGGCGACGCCGACCTGCTCACCATCGCCACCGTTCCCGCCGCGCGGCGCCGCGGCGTGGGCAAGGCCCTGCTGGAGGCGCTGGTGCGGGTGGCGGCGGAAGCGGGCTGCCGCGCCGTGCTGTTGGAGGTGCGTGCCTCCAACGCGGGTGCCCAGCGGCTGTACTCGAACCACGGCTTCGCCCCGATCGGGCGACGGCGGCGCTACTACCTGGCGCCGGTGGAGGACGCCATCGTCATGCGTCGCGGCCTGCAGGATGCCGCGACGGGCGCTGAAGCTGCAAGGGGCCTGTGCGGAGTGCGGGAGATTCCCGCGGGCCCTGATATTTGTCTGACAATGGTGTGACGAAATGGTGGCGCTTATTGGCGTCGGCGGGCGCGATATGACGAGTCGACTCGAACCGTGTTCCCGCTGGCTATCCCCGGTTTTCCGCGGCGCAACGGGGGTGAGCGAGTGCCCGCGGGGACGCGGACGGCGGTTTGGGACCATCGGCCAGGGCGCGTTCGTAAACTGCACCCGTGGTGAAAACGTCTGCTCCCCCCAAGAAGAAGGCCGCCTACACGACGACGGTCTTCATGAAGCGTCTGATGGCCTGGTCGGGCATCATCTTCATCGTCTATCTGCTGCTTCACGCCTACGGCAACACCCACTACTTCCAGGGTGAGATCGCCTATGACCACTACGCGGTCTGGCTGCGCACCCTGCTTGAGCCACTGCTTCCCTACGGCGGCATGCTGTGGATCCTGCGGGTTGTCCTGGTGGCGCTGCTGCTGGCCCACGTGATCAGTGCCTTCCACCTGTGGTTCCGCAACCGCAAGGCCCGTGGGACTGACAAGTACGAGGTCAAGAAGCCGGGTGCCGACTACTTCGCCTCCCGCTACGCCATGCGCACCATGCGCTGGGGCGGCGTCATCCTGCTGCTGTTCATCATCTGGCACATCCTGCAGTTCACCACCCTGACGCTGACCCCCGGTGGCGAGTACGTCCACGGGCGCGCCTACGCCAACATGTACTACGGCTTCCAGCTGTGGTGGGTGTACCTGATCTACCTGGTGGCTCTGACGGCCCTGTGCCTGCACGTGTGGCACGGCGTCTGGTCGGCGCTGCAGACCCTCGGCGCCACCCGCGGCAACACCATCCCCCTCATCCGCCTGATCGCCTTCATTGTCGCCTTCGGCCTGTTCCTCGTGTTCATGTCGGTGCCGACGGCGATCCTCTTCGGCTGGGTCGACGCCCCGATGGCCGCGGCCGACTACTACCCCCAGTTCTGCGACGCGATCGGTTCGGCCTCCGAGCAGTTCGCCCACTGCGCTGCCTACTGATCGAGAAGTGAGTGAATGATGACTGAACTCATCGACGGCCTGTACCGCGAGGGCGAGAAGATCGCCGACACCAAGGCGCCGCACGACGTCCCGATCGCCCAGCGCTGGGAGCAGCGCAAGTTCAACGCCCAGCTGGTCAACCCCGCCAACCGGCGCAAGCTCGACATCATCGTGGTCGGCTCCGGCCTGGCCGGCGGTGCCGCCGCGGCGTCGCTGGGGGAGCAGGGCTACAACGTCAAGTGCTTCTTCTATCAGGACTCCGCCCGGCGGGCCCACTCCATCGCCGCGCAGGGCGGTATCAACGCCGCGAAGAACTACCGCAACGACGGCGACTCCGTATACCGGCTGTTCTACGACACCGTCAAGGGCGGCGACTACCGCGCCCGGGAGGACAACGTCTACCGGCTGGCCGAGGTCAGCGCCAACATCATCGACCAGTGCGTCGCCCAGGGCGTTCCCTTCGCCCGCGAGTACGGCGGCTTGCTGGACAACCGCTCCTTCGGCGGCGTGCAGGTCTCCCGCACCTTCTACGCCCGCGGCCAGACCGGACAGCAGCTGCTGATCGGCGCCTACCAGGCGCTGGAGCGGCAGGTCCACGCCGGCACCGTTAAGGAGTACCGCCGCCACGAGATGCTCGAGCTGATCGTGATCGACGGTCGTGCCCGCGGCATCGTCACCCGCGACATGGTCACCGGCGAGATCGAGACCCACCTGGCCGACGCCGTCGTGCTGTGCACCGGCGGCTACGGCAACGTGTTCTTCCTGTCCACCAACGCCATGGGTTGCAACGCCACCGCCATCTGGCGGGCGCACCGCAAGGGCGCCTACTTCGCCAACCCCTGCTACACGCAGATCCACCCGACCTGCATCCCGCAGTCCGGCGACTTCCAGTCCAAGCTGACCCTGATGAGTGAGTCGCTGCGCAACGACGGCCGCATCTGGGTGCCCAAGAAGGCCGAGGACTGCGAGAAGGACCCGCGCGAGATTCCCGAGGAGGACCGCGACTACTACCTGGAGCGGATCTACCCCGCCTTCGGCAACCTGGTCCCGCGTGACATCGCCTCCCGGCAGGCGAAGAACATGTGCGACGAGGGCCGCGGCGTCGGCCCCGCCATCAAGGAGCGCGACGCGCAGGGCAATGAGCGCATGATGCGCCGCGGCGTCTACCTGGACTTCTCCGAGGCCATCGGACGGCTCGGCCGTGACGCCGTCTCGGCCCGCTACGGGAACCTGTTCGAGATGTACCAGCGCATCACGGGCGACGACCCCTACGAGGTCCCCATGCGCATCTACCCGGCCGTGCACTACACCATGGGTGGACTGTGGGTCGACTACGACCTGGAGTCCAACATCCCGGGCCTGTACGTGGCCGGCGAGGCCAACTTCTCCGACCACGGCGCCAACCGCCTGGGTGCCTCCGCCCTGATGCAGGGCCTGGCCGACGGCTACTTCGTGCTGCCGGACACGCTCAACGACTACCTGGCGGACATGCTGCGGATCGGTAAGGTCGACCCGGACGCCCCGGAGATCGCCGAGGCCCGCAGAAACGTTGAGGAACGCGTCGAGCGGCTCATGGCGCTGCGCGGCACCCGCTCCGTGGACGACTTCCACATGGCCCTTGGCCGCATCATGTGGGAGTACTGCGGCATGGAGCGCCGCGAGGAGGGACTGCGGGAGGCCATTGGCCAGATCCGCGCCCTCAAGGAGGAGTTCTGGCGGGACGCCCGCATCACCGGCGAGGCCATGGAGCTCAACCAGGCGCTGGAGAAGGCGGGCCGCCTGCTCGACTTCTTCGAACTGGCCGAGCTGATGTGCATCGACGCCCTCCACCGCCGCGAGTCCTGCGGCGGCCACTTCCGCGCCGAGTCCCAGACCCCCGAGGGTGAGGCGCTGCGTCACGACGACGAGTTCCTCTACGTGGCGGCCTGGGAGTGGGGCGGCGAGAACCAGCCCCCGATCCTCCACAAGGAGGACCTCATCTACAAGGACATCGAGCTCAAGCAGCGGAGTTACAAGTGAACATCAAGCTGAAGATCTGGCGCCAGAAGAACCAGGACTCGGAGGGGCACTTCGAGGAGTACTCGATGACCGGCATCGAGGAGCACATGAGCTTCCTCGAGGTCCTCGACCTGCTCAACGAGCAGCTCTTCGCCGAGGGCAAGGAGCCCGTCGCCTTCGACTCGGATTGCCGCGAGGGCATCTGCGGGCAGTGCGGCGTGGTCATCAACGGGCAGGCCCACGGCCCGATCCGCTCCACCACCTGCCAGCTGCACATGCGGCACCTGGCAGAGGACCCCTCCTTCAAGGACGGCTCCACCATCACCATCGAACCGTGGCGCTCCACCGGCTTCCCGGTGCTCAAGGACCTGATCGTGGACCGCTCCGCCCTGGACCGCATCGTCCAGGCCGGCGGGTACATCTCCGTCAACACCGGCGCCGCCCCGGAGGCACACTCCGTGCCCGTGCAGAAGGACAAGGCCGACGCCGCCTTCGAGGCCGCCGCCTGCATCGGCTGCGGCGCCTGCGTGGCCGCCTGCCCGAACGCCTCCGCCATGCTGTTCACCGGCGCGAAGATCTCCCACCTGGGCCTGCTCCCGCAGGGCCAGCCGGAGCGGCTCGCCCGCGTGGTCAACATGCTCAACCAGCACGACGCCGAAGGCTTCGGCGGCTGCACCAACATCGGCGAGTGCGCGGCCGTGTGCCCCAAGTCGGTGCCGCTGGAGGTCATCACCCGGCTGAACCGCGACCTCGGCCACGCCCTGTGGAAGGGCCAGAAGACCACCGCCTGAGGGTTTCGGATCCCGGCCCGAGGCTCCGCTTTCGCGCCGCGCAGTGGCTCTGCTCAGAGCCGCTGCGCGGCGTCGTATATGTCCCGGGCCTGTATACGTGGGTAGCCGGAGTCTCGGTCAACTTTGCCGTCGTGCATGTCGTAGAACACGCAGGAGTAGCCGGAGACGCCGTTGGCGGCCCCGGCCGCGGTGCACAGCGTGACGTCGGTGAACCCCTGTGTTCCGTCAATGGCTGCGAGGATCGGGGCGGCGTGGTCAAGCGCAGGAGTGTCCTCATCGCCTAGGGGCAGACCGCGTACGTCAATAGTGGGTTGAAGCTCGTTGCCCGGATAGGTATTGGTGGCGTCGAGCGTCAGCCTCGGCTCAGTGCCGGACGCCGGAGGTATCGCGGTGACCCTGTCAATAGCATCGAGCAGTGGCTGGTTATCCGCGGTCGACTCGATCTGGACCTCCCACCCGTCCAGCGTGAACCGGTCCTTCAGGCCGACTGTGGCGGCGTTGTCGCTGAAAGATGTTGTGGCGAGCAGATCGGTGGGGACCGCGTCCACCTCGCCGCGCTTGACGTCGAGTGAGTTCGATCCGATGGTCACGGACTCGGCTCCGCCCTCGGCGAGGCCGATTGCGGTGCCGATCAGCTCGACGCGCCGGGCACGCACCGGCTCGGTGAGCTTGTCGTCGCTCGTTGTGCGCGGGTACACGCTGACGCCGTAGTGGTTCAGGGAGGCGGAGCGATACTGCCACTCCAGCTCGATGCTGAAGTAGTCCGCAGTGACGTGGCGGTCCTCCATCGCCTTCTCGAGCGCGCCGTCGATCACGGCGGCGGCGTCTGTGGCGTTCGTATCCGGAACCAGAGTGACTTCGGCTTCGAGGCCGCACCCCGTCTCCATATAAGGGCGGCAGTAAACCCTGGCGCGCGCGACGGCGTCCTGCTGCTTGAGCCACCGGCTCATTGGTATCTGCCCCTGATCGACGCAGCTCACGAACGGGACCAGGATCATGAGTGCCAGGGCGAACGCGATCGCCGCTCTGACGCGTTTTCGCCGCTTGGCCGGCGGGGCTGCGGCATTTCGAGTGTCGGCGGCGTTGGCGACAGGAGTACTCATACAGGGATGGTGGATGACTTCGCCGATGCGCACCAGGGGCAGCGTTCCCCATCGCGGCTCGCGCAGACGTCACTTGGCCGGGCAGAGCGGTGGGCTCACACCGGAGTCCTCAATCATATCGACCGACCTCGGCGCATGTGACGGCGGCCACCGGTTAGCAATCACAGTCGACCGCTGTATGGTTGCCACCTTCTCACAAGATGTCGTTACACTGCCTTAACCGGAGGGACGGTGAACAGACTTCTCGAACTGCGGCGCGCACTGGCCGCGCATACACCCAGACACGCCGCCGGCGGACTCGACGTTCGCGGGCGGGTGATCGCCGTGCTGCTCGCGCTGGTCCTGGCGGCGCCACTGGCCGGCATTTCCGGCCGCGCCGCTTATGCCGTGGGCCTCGCGCCCGCCGGTGCCACCGTCGGTGGGCAGAACATGGCCGGCATGACCCGGGCCGAGGTTGCCGCCGTCGTCGCGAATCAGGCCGCCGAGACCACGGTCACCATTACGGTCGCCGGACAGACCATCACCACGCCTTTGGCGCAGGCCGGCGGGCGCGTCGACGCCGACGCCATGGCCCTCGCCGTCGTGTCCGGTGAGGACCCGGCGTCCCCGGCCACCCCGGGGGTGAGCCTGCCGCCACCGTGGACCCCGACGCCGTGGCCGCCCTCGCCGCTCGCATTGACGCTCAGGCGGGCAGCGCCGCCGTGAACGCCTCCATCCGGCCCGCCGCCTCCGGGGACGCCTTCGAGGTCGTCCCCGGGGCCAACGGCCAGGGCGTGGACGTCGATGCACTGACCGCCGTCGTCGCGTCCGCTACCGAGACCCTTACCTCCCAGAGCGTCGAACTGACGCTAGTGGACGTCGCCCCCGCCGTATCGGATGCCGCCGCCGAACAGTCCGCCGCGGCCGCCAACACGCTCATCGCCCCCGCCGTGACGCTCACCGCCGAGGGAAAGACCATGACGGCCGACGCCGCCACCCGCGCATCCTGGGTGGGCACCACCGCCGTCAACGGCGAACTCGTGCCGACGCTGCTGGAGGAGAGCGTCGCCGTCTGGGTCGACGATGCGGCCGCGGCAATTGAACTGGACCCCATCACGGGCATCGACAATGTCGACGCCGAGGGCAACCTGCTCGAACCCGCCCGCCCCGCCCAGGACGGTCTGGAGGTCACCAACCGCACCGCGGTTACCGACGGCATCATCGCCGCTCTCGACTCCGGCGAGTCCTACAGTGGCGAACTGACCACCCAGGCGGTGTCCGCCGACACCGAGCAGCGGGTGGTCTCCGCCGGCACCGATCGCTTCGCCTACAGCGCCGACGACGGCGAGAAGTGGATCGACATCAACCTCACCGACTCCACGATTACCGCCTACGAGGGCTACCAGCAGGTCCACGGCCCGGTCCTCATGAACCATGGCGGCCCCGGCAACGAGACCATCACGGGCACCTACGAGGTGTACTGACCTACGCCGAGCAGGACCTGGGCTGCAGCCCCGGCTGGTCCTACTGCCAAAAGGACGTGCACTGGGTGACCTACTGGCACGGCAACTACGCCATCCACTCCGCCCCCTGGGCCGAGCACTTCGGGGTCGGCTCCGACGCGGGCTCCCACGGCTGCATCAACCTGCCGGAGGATGAGGCTCATTGGTTCTACAACTGGGCGGACATCGGCACCACCGTCGTCAGCCACTACTGAGTCACGGCTACTCGGCGGCCGCGATACCGCGGATGATGACCTCGAGCTTGCGGTCCAGCCAGCCGCGGTCGATCCAGGCGCTGGAGGGGGCCAGTGCGGCGGGCAACTGCTCCGCCCGCCCGTCCGCCTCGTAGCGCCTGCGGGCCTCCTCCAGACCGCTCGGCCCGTCCGGGGCGCCGCCTCGGCCGTCGGCGCTCGTCCCCTCCGGCGAGGTCGTCGGCGCCCCGCCCACGGGGGCGCGGGCGACCTCCGTCTGGAGGTGCACGCTGATCACCGTGTCGGCGATGAAGTCCAGCGCCAGGACGGCGTCGTCGGGGGACAGGCCGCCCTGCGTGAAGGCCTGCCGCGCCTGCGTAATGGGGCGGGCGAAGAACTGGTAGGCCCAGGAGGTCGACACAAGCACGCCCGCCAATCCCGGCCGCGCCTCAAACAAGACCCACAGGCGCTCGGCGTAGTCGCGCGCCACCTGCCGCCAGGGACCGCCCAGATCGGAGAAGTCGGTGTCGGCGGCCACCCGATCCAGGCAGGCCCGCAACAGATCCTCGCGTGAGCTGATCGTGCGGTACAGCGCCGAGGTCGCCACCCCCAGCCGCTGGGCCACGTCGGAGAGCGTGAACCGGTCGATGCCGATCTCAAGTGCCGCCTCCACCACGTCCCGGCGGGCGAATCCGGGCTTCGGCCCGGTGGGATTGCCAAGACGAGTCATGTGTCCGACCTTACACGGTCCGTCGATTCGGCGGTGAGGGGAGGCGTGGTGAGCGCCGCGAACCGTTTTGCGTACGGCCCTTGCCCACCGCTCCGGCGCCAACTAAGGTCGCACTCAGTAAATAGAGAAAACCATTCTTGATTGGAGCGTGAGACATGTCCGCTGCACATACCACGACGATGAGCGCATCACCGGCCCGGTCGTCGGAGGCGTCCTCTCCGCCCGTCTCTAGGCCGCCGACCGATACCGATCCCCGTGACCAGGGCACCGGACGGGGCGGTCGCAACGCCGACCCCGGCGACGACCGGGCCCGCGCCGTCGCCGGGCAGGCGGCCGTTAAACGCCTCGGTGCGCCGGTGCGTTCCCGGCTGCGCCTCGGGCAGGTGCTCGTAGCCATTTCCGGGCTGCTCTCCATCGCCCCGTATGTGGCGCTCGTACAGTTGGGCGACATCCTGCTGGCGGCGCACGAGGCGGGCTCTGCCCCCGACCCGGAGCGCGTGCGCGCCACGGTGATGGTGCTGATCGGCGCCTACTCCACCCGCCTGCTGCTGTACTCCCTGGCCCTGCTCATCACCCACTTCGCCGACCTCGCTCTGCGTGACCGGCTGCGCCGCGACATCGTGGCCCGACTGACCCGCACGCCCCTGAGCTGGTTCACCGCCTCCACCTCCGGACGGCTGCGCAAGGCGGTGCAGGACGACACCACCACCGTGCACACCGTCATTGCACACGGGCCGGTGGAGCGCCTCAACGCGGTGGTCTCCCCGGTAGCGCTGTTGGCCTGCGCCTTCTGGATCGACTGGCGGCTGGGACTGTTGAGCATCGGCACCATCCCGCTGTTCTTCGCCACATACTCCCTGTCCATGCGCGGCATGAACGAGAAGACCGTGGAGATGGACCGCCGCCTGGAGAACATCTCCTCCGCCATGGTGGAGTTCGTCGCCGGCATCGGGGTGGTCAAGGCCTTCGGGCAGGTCGGCCGCGCCCACGCCGCCTACCTGCGCGCCGGCGACGAGTTCTCCACGTTCTACCGCGCCTGGGCCATGTCGATGATGAATATCAGCTGCTTGTCCATCACCTGGGTGTCCATCCCGGTGCTGCTACTGGTCAACCTGGGCGGCGGGAGCCTGCTGCCGCGCTCCGGCCTGGTCACGCTGCCGCAGATGCTCACCACCACACTGATCGCCCTCGTGCTGCCCGGAGCCATGGTCACCATCGCCAGCGTCTCCTGGTCCTACCAGCAGGCCGGGGCGGCCGCGCTGCGCCTGTGCGACATTCTCGACGCCCCCACCCTGCCCGCCGCCGTCCACCCGCGCCGCCCGGACGGCGCCCGCGTGGAGATCGAGCACGTGTCCTACTCCTACGGGCGGACCCTCGCCGTCGACGACGCCTCCCTGGCCCTGGAGGCCGGCACGGTCACCGCCCTGCTGGGCCCCTCCGGCTCCGGCAAATCGACGCTGGCGACCCTGATCGCCCGTTTCGCCGACCCCGACGCCGGCACCGTGCGCATCGGCGGGGTGGACCTGCGCGACATGGATGAGCAGACCCTGTACGACACGGTCTCCTTCGTCCTCCAGGATCCCCAGCTGCTCGACGCCCCTATTCGCGACAACATCGCCCTCGGCCGCCCAGGCGCGGACCTGGAGCAGGTGCGTGCCGCCGCCCGCGTCGCCCAGATAGACGACTTCATCATGACATTTCCCAGCGGCTATGACACCGTCGTCGGCCGGGATACGGCCCTGTCCGGCGGGCAGGCCCAACGCATCGCCATCGCCCGGGCCGTCCTGTGCGACACCCCGGTGATCCTGCTCGACGAGGCCACCGCCATGGCCGACCCCGAGTCCGAGGCGGAGATTCAGCAGGCCCTGGCGGAGCTGGTCAAGGGGCGCACGGTGCTGGTGATCGCCCACCGGCCCGCAGCCGTCCGCGGCGCCCACCGCATCGTGGTCATGGACCGCGGCCGCATCGTGGCTACCGGCACCCATGACGAGCTGCTGGCCGAACCCCACTACCGGGCGCTGCTGCGTCAGGGCGGCATCGACGTCGACGACCCCCAGGAGAACAGCCATGACTGAAACCATGAACTCGGCCACGCCTACCACCGTGAACCCGACCGCAGTCGGCGCCCGGGCCGGAGAACATCCGGACGTCTCCCGCTCCCTGATGGCCCGGTACCACCGCCTCATGGGCCCCGTCGCCTGGCGCCAGGTGCTCGGCGGCATAGGAATCGGAGTCCTCAGCGGCATCTTCTCGGGCCTGGCGCTGCTGTTCCTCCTGCCGGCCTCAGTGGCGCTGGCGACCGGCCGAAACAGTTGGGGACTCGGCTTCGGTGGCTGGCTGATCGTGCTCGCCGTCCTCGCCGTCGCGGCCGCCGTCGGCGACTACTTCAGCCAGCGCATCGGTATGACGGGCGCACTCGGCTTCCAACACGACGTCCACTACGCCATAGGTGATCAGGTGGCCCGTGTGCCGCTGAGTTGGTTCACCGCCGACTCCGCCGGTGTCATGTCTCGGGCCGTCTCCCGGGAGATGATGTCACTGTCCGAGTCGGCGGCACACTTCCTGAATTCGCTGAGCACCACGGTGGCCGGATGTGTGGTCATCTGGCTGGGCTCCTGGGTCTGGGACTGGCGGCTGGGGCTGCTGCTGACCTGCTCGGCGCCGTTGCTGGCGGTGTTCCTGCGGGTCTCCCGCCGTCTGATCGACCGCGGCAAGGCCGTTTCCGAGCCCGCCGAACGCGAGCTCGCCGCCCGCATCGTGGAATTCGCCCGCTGCCAGGGGGCGTTGCGCTCCTGCCACGCGGGCACCGACTACCGCCAACTGGCCGACGCCTTCGACGTCGTGGCCCGCACCTCCCGCCGCGGCCTGTGGTGGGAGACCGCCGGCAACCTGGTCAACGGAGTCCTGGTCCAGATCATCATCGTCGCCATGATCACCCTGTCAGCGGCCCTGGCCGTCTCCGGGGCCTTGGAGCCGTTGCAAGCGGTCGTCACCATCGGCATCTGCCTGCGCTTCACCACCATGCTCGACGCCATCGGCACCACCACCGCCGGCATCGAGGAGCGCCGCCAGATGATGAACCATCTTGACGCCGTCATGGACGTGCCCCCGCTGCCGGAGCCGGACGCCGCCGCCGGGGAGTCCGAACCCGGTGCCGTCGAGCTCGACGACGTCCACTTCGCCTACCGGGCCGGAACACCGGTGCTGCGCGGAGTGAACATGCACGTGCCCGCACACTCCATGTGCGCCATTGTGGGCCCCTCCGGCAGCGGCAAGACCACCATCGCCCGCCTGGTCGCCCGCTTCTGGGACGTGGACGCCGGCACCGTGCGGGTGGGCGGCACCGACGTGCGTGACATGCCGGTCTCTCAGCTCATGGGACAGATCTCCATGGTTTTCCAGGACGTCTACCTCTTCGACGACACCCTGGAGGCCAATATCCGCATCGGGAACCTCGGCGCGGATGCGGCCCGGGTGCGCTGGGCGGCCGACCTGGCCGGCGTCACCGAGATCGTGGACCGGCTGCCCGACGGCTGGGACACGCGCGTCGGCGAGGGCGGACAGGCCCTGTCCGGCGGGGAGCGCCAGCGGGTGTCCATCGCCCGTGCCCTGCTCAAACAAGCACCCATCGTGCTGCTGGACGAGGCCACCAGCGCCCTGGATGCGGAGAACGAGGCCCATATCGTGTCCGCCATGCAGGAGCTGCGCCGCAACTCCACACTGATTGTGATCGCCCACAAGCTGGAAACCATCGCCGCCGCCGACCAGGTCGTCGTCCTCGGTGCCGACGGGCGCGTGGCTCAGCACGGCACCCACGCCGATCTGGTGGACGCCCCCGGCCCCTACCAGGACTTCTGGAACTACCGCAGCCGCGCCGCCGGTTGGCGGCTCGTGTGAGCGTGGAGCCGTAGCGGAGTGCCCCGGCCCGGCAATCCACCGGGCCGGCCGGGCGGCTACGCTTGGGCGCCGTGAGTGAACCACTGATCCTCGGCATCGAGTCCACCTGCGACGAGACCGGCGTCGCCCTGGTACGCGGCCGTGAACTGCTCGGCGACGTCGTGGCCACCTCCATGGACGAGTACGCCCGCTTCGGCGGCATCATCCCTGAGATCGCCTCCCGCGCCCACCTGGAGTCCTTCCTGCCCACCCTGGACGCCGCGCTGGAGCGGGCCGGGGTCGGCCTGGCCGACGTTGACGCGATCGCCGTGAGCGCCGGCCCCGGGCTGATCGGCTCCCTCACCGTCGGGGTCAGCGCCGCCAAGGCTCTGGCCGCGTCGCTCGGCAAGCCCATCTACGGTGTCAACCACGTTATCGGACACATCGCCGTCGACGAGCTCATTGACGGCCCCGCCCCCGAGCACTTCATCGGCCTGATCGTCTCCGGCGGCCACTCCAGTCTGCTGGACATCCACGGCCTGGCCACCGACGTCGTCGAGCTGGGCAGTACCCTCGACGACGCCGCCGGGGAGGCCTTCGACAAGGTCGGCCGCCTGCTCGGGCTGCCCTACCCGGGCGGCCCGCACGTCGACCGGCTCTCGCAGGAGGGAGACGTCGAGGCGATTCGCTTCCCACGCGGGCTGGCCGCCGCCAAGGACCGCGAGCGCCACCGCTACGACTTCTCCTTCTCCGGCCTGAAGACGGCGGTCGCCCGCTATGTGGAGTCGCTGGCGGACGCCGGCCAGGAGGTGCCGGCCGCCGACGTGTGCGCCGCCTTCTCCGAGGCGGTCAACGACTCGCTCACCGCGAAGGCGGTGCAGGCCTGCCGGGACACCGGCTGCGACACCCTGGTGATCGGCGGCGGCTTCTCCGCCAACTCCCGGCTGCGGGCGCTCGCGGCGCAGCGCTGCGAGGCCGCCGGCATCACCCTGCGGCTGCCGCCGCTGAAATACTGCACGGACAACGGCGCCCAGATCGCGGCCCTGGGGGCGGAGGCGGTGCGTGCGGGCGTGGAGCCGAGCCCCATGGACTTCGCCCCCGACTCCGGCATGCCCCTGGACCTCCCCGTGGCGCACTGAGCCCATCGGCCTCCCGCCCGCTCGCCTCCTGTTTCGCCGAGCTCGGCACGTGATTAGTGCCGACCTCGATGGATATCAACCGACCTCGGCGGGTTAACGGCGCCGGTTGCGGGAGGGGCGGGCCGGGGTCGCGGGGCGGGACTGATGCCGTCGGCGACCAGGGCCGTAACCTCCGCGGGGGTCAGCGGACGGCCGGCGCGCACCTCCTCCAGCAGCAGTCGCATGGCCGCCTCGTTGCTGCTCGCCGCGGTGGCCGCGGCGAGCTGGCGCTGGTAGGAGGCGCCGGCCTCCAGGGTGGCGCGCACGCTCTCCAATTCCGTCTCGCAACCCAGGTCCGCGGCCACCGGTGCCAACTCGGTGAGCATCCGCTCCACCGTGTCGGTGACCAGCTCCTCGGTGCCGGATGAGTCGGTGATCAGGATGGCGTCCATCCCGTAGCGGGCCGAGCGCCACTTGTTCTCATTCACGTACCACGGCGGCAGTGCGTCCAGCTCCTCCCCGCGGTCCAGGCGGCGGGAGAAGTCCTCCACCAGGCACTGAGTCAGGGCGGCGATGCCGGCCAACTCGGTCAGGTTGGTGGCGGCGTCGCAGGAGCGCACCTCGATCGTGCCCAGGCGCGGCGAGGGGCGCACGTCCCAGCGGACCTCGGTGAAGTCCTCGATCACACCGGTGTGGACCATGTCCCCGACGAAGCCCTCCAGCTCCTCCCAGGAGCCGAGCTGGTGCGGGGCGCCGGCGGTCGGCAGCTGCTGGAACATCATCGCCCGGTTGTCCGCGTAACCGGTGGAATCCCCCGCCCAGAACGGGGAGGAGGCGCTCAGGCACTGCAGGTGCGCGGTGCGGGTGAGCAGGGCGGACAGGATCGGCAGCACCTTGCTGCGATCCTCAATGCCCACGTGCACGTGCGTGCCGAAGATGAGCATCTGGTGGCCCCACAGGCGAGTGCGGTCGACCAGGCGGGCGTAGCGCTCGGCGTCGGTGACCTTCTGCACCAGCGGGTCGGCGAAGGGGTGGGTGCCGGCGCTGGCCAGCTGAACCCGCAGCGGCTCGGTGACCGGCAGCAGCCGGTCGTAGGCCAACGCGATGTCCTCGATGCACTCGGCGACCGTGTGGCGCGCCCCGGAGACCAGCTCCACGGTGTTGAGCATCATCTCGCCGTGGATATTCGGGTCCTCGCCCACCAGGCGCAGGATGTCCGCGGCGCATTGGCGCAGGTCCAGGCTGTCGCGGTCCACCAACTGCAACTCCCACTCGATGCCGAGTGTGGACCGTTCGGAGCGGGCGAAGGGCAGGTCCGCGCGGTGGATCAGGGGGGCGCGGTGCGTCCGGGTGAATGCGGGCGTGGTCGGTGTCATGACGGAGCTCCTTCGGGGGAGGCGTTTCGCGGATGCTTAAGGTGCTGAACGGTCCGGGCGTGGGAGCGGGGATGGCGCGGCGGGGTCCGAACCCGTTGGGGCGGGCCCGGGCGCGGCCGCCGTGGCTTCGACGGGCGCGACGACGAGCACCACGCCCCGGGGGGAGCGGCCGTGCTCGCCGCGCTCGCCGATACGGGTCAGCAGCCAGGTCTCCCCGGCCTGCCCGCGCAGATGCAGTGAGGCGCGCAACGCGTCGGGGGCGACGTCGACGCCGCGGGCGTGGATCTCCAGGCGGCCAATCCCGCGGGTGCGCACGCGCGAGCGCAGCGCCTTCAGATGGAGCGGCAACACCTCCACCAGCCGCCAGGAGCGCAGGAAGGGGGCCAGCTCCGGCTCGACAGGTGTTGCGCCGGTCAGGTAGGCGATTCGGTGGCCGACCGGGTGGGCGCCCAGTCGTCCCGCCAGGTGGGCGACCAGGCCGGCGCGGATGGCGGCGCCGTCGGGCTCGTGAATGAAGTCTCCCAATGCCTCTGGTCCGGCGATCGGGTCCAGCTGGACCGGCGGGCGGGTGGGGTCGGCGCAGTCGGGGTCGGCCAGCACATGGGCGGAGGACTCGCCGTCGGCGCCCGTGCGCAGCACCAGGGCGGAGCGGCCGGGGCCCTCCGGGGCGAGCTGGCCGCACCAGATGCCGGCCTCGACCACCTCGCCGTCCACGCTCACCCACTGGGCGTGGGCGTCGGCGGGCAGCGACGCGTGGTCGATGCCGGGAGCGACCTTGACGCCCAGGGCCGCCACCTGCTCGCGCAGGGCCAGCACGCTGTGCAGTGGCGGCGACCAGCGCTCGGGGTCGGCGATGCGCCGCCCACCGGAGCGGCGCGCCGGGTCGGCGAAGACGGCGTCCACACCCGCGGCGGCCAGGTCCACCTCCAGCGCGTCGGCGCACCGCACCTCGGCGTTGGGGAAGGGGGTGAGGTTGACGGTGGCCAGTGCCGCCGTCGCCTCGTCGCGCTCCACCGCCAGCACGCCCGGGCACAGCGAGGCCAGTGCCAGCGCGTCCCCGCCGATTCCGCAGCCCAGATCGGCCACCAACCGGCTGCCGGCGCGGGCGTAGCGGGCGGCGTGGTGGGCGGACACGGCCAGTCGCGTGGCCTGCTCCAGTCCGTCGGGCGTGAACAACATGCGGTCTGCGAAGGGGCCGAACTTGGTGGCCGCGCGCCGGCGCAGCCGCTGCTGCGTCAGGGCGGCCGAAACCAGCGCGGGGGAGTGGCCCTCGCGGCGCAGTGATTCGGACAGTACGAGGGCCTGGTCGGGGTCGTAGGGTGGCAATGATTCGAGCAGCCGCCAACCCTCGGGGGTCAGCAGCGGGGCGAGGTCGGAGCCGTCCATCGCACGAAATCATGACACGCCGACCCGCCCGCGCGACGCCGGGGAGACCCGTCTCACTATCCCCGCGCCGCCGTCCGGCAGGGGCTACGCTGGCACGTCCGTATGGGCCGCTCGGCCCGCAGTCGAAACGTCCGGGCCGTCGGCCGGGAGAAGGAGGACACGCGTGGCACGACGCGACAAGCGCCGCCGCTGGCGGTGGGTCGTGGGCGGGATCGTGGCGCTCGCGGTGGCCGCGGTGGCGCTGCCCAACGCCTGGGTGTGGGCGTCCGCCTCCGGGCATGTGACCGACTATGGGGCCTCCGACGACGAGGCGACCGCGCCGGTGGCCATCGTCCTGGGTGCCTCCGTCTACTCATCCGGCGAGCCCTCCCCGTGGCTGCGCTACCGGCTGGACGTGGCGGCCGACCTGTACGAGTCGGGGCGGGTGGACGCGATCCTGGTGTCGGGCGACAACGGACAGGCCAGTTACAACGAGCCCATCGCCATGTACGACTACCTGGTCTTGGCCGGCATCCCCAGCGAGGCGATCGCGATCGACTACGCCGGTTTTGACACCTACGCCACCTGCGTACGGGCTCGCCGGGTCTTCGGCGTGTCGGACGCGATCCTTGTCACTCAGGACTTCCATGAGGCGCGAGCGGTGGCCGTGTGCCGCGCCGTCGGCGTGGACGCCAGCGGTGTCGGGGACGCGCGTGCCCGTGCCAACCGCTCCACCTGGACCTACAGCTGGTTGCGTGAGCGCGGGGCCGCGGTCAAGGCCGCCTGGGATGTGGCCACCAACCGCACCCCGCTGCTGGGGGACCGGGAGACCAGTGTGGAGGAGGCCATTGCCTTCACCCGCGCCAACCGGGCGGCGTGAGCGACGGACTGTGCGCGCCGTCGGTCCGGTGGCCGAGACTCGGGCGCGCTGCGCCGTGGGGGCACGCCCTCGGCGAACCGGGATGCGCGTCTTAGCACTCGCGTTGACTGAGTGCTAACGGTGCGCGTAGATTCTCTTTCGGCGCGCGAGGTGCTTCGGCTTCTCGCGCGACCCGCAGCTCACGCGTGTCGGACCGACCCCCGCGACGGCGGCTCGGCACTCCCGGGATGCGGCATCCAGTCATTCCATACTCAAGAAGCGAGAAGGGGAGAACGCATGTCGATCTCCATCAAGCCGCTCGAGGACCGCATCGTCGTGCAGACGGTCGAGGCCGAGCAGACCACCGCGTCCGGGCTGGTCATTCCGGACACCGCCAAGGAGAAGCCGCAGGAGGGCAAGGTTCTGGCCGTGGGCCCGGGCCGCGTCGACGACTCCGGCAAGCGCATCCCGGTTGACGTCGCCGAAGGCGACGTCGTCATCTACTCCAAGTACGGCGGCACCGAGGTCAAGTACGACGGCGAGGACTACCTGATCCTGTCCGCGCGCGACGTGCTGGCGGTTGTCACCCGCTGACCCGGCACCTGCCGAGGTTTTTGACGTTGCCTGTGGGGCGGTAGGCGCATGCCTGCCGCCCCACAGGGCTGTTCCGGGGCTGTGGCGCATCCCCGTGTGCGGTGGGTGCCGCCGGGGCTCTACGATGCTGCTGTGAGCGACTCGATCACCAGCCCCGACATCTTCGCCCCCACCGGACTCACCTACGACGACGTCCTCCTGCTGCCCAGGCTGACCGACGTCATCCCCTCCGAAGTCGATACCACCTCCCGCCTGACCCGCAAGATCTCCCTGGCCACCCCGCTGCTGAGCGCCGCCATGGACACCGTCACCGAATCCGACATGGCCATCGCCATGGCCCGGCAGGGCGGCATCGGCATCCTGCACCGCAACCTCTCGATCGAGGAGCAGGCCCAGCACGTGCGCCGCGTCAAGCGCTCGGAGTCCGGCATGGTCTCCGACCCGGTCACGGTCGGCCCGGACGCCACCATCTCCCAGCTGGACGAGCTGTGCGGCCACTACAAGGTCTCCGGCCTGCCGGTCGTGGACGACGCCGGCAACCTGCTGGGCATCATCACCAACCGCGACCTGCGCTTCGTGCCGCCCGAGCGCTGGGACACCCTGACCGTGCGCGAGTGCATGACCCCGCGCGAGCGACTGATCACCGGTCCTACCGGCATCTCCCGGGAGGACGCCAAGGCGCTGCTGGCTGAGAACCGCATCGAGAAGCTGCCGATCGTCGACTCCGACGGCCGCCTGTCCGGCCTGATCACCGTCAAGGACTTCGTCAAGACCGAGCAGTACCCCAATGCCACCAAGGACGAGGCGGGCCGGCTGGTGGTCGGCGCCGCCGTCGGCTACTGGGGCGACACCTGGGAGCGGGCCGGGGCGCTGGCCGAGGCCGGCGTCGACGTGATCGTGGTGGACACGGCCAACGGCGGCGCCAAGCTGGCCCTGGAGATGATCTCCCGGCTCAAGCACGACCCGGCCTTCTCCGGCATCGAGGTCATCGGCGGCAATGTCGCCACCCGCGAGGGCGCCCAGGCGCTCATCGACGCCGGCGTGGACGCCGTCAAGGTGGGGGTCGGTCCCGGCTCCATCTGCACCACCCGGGTGGTCGCCGGCGTGGGCGTGCCCCAGGTGACCGCCGTGTATGAGGCCGCCCGCGCCTGCACCCCCGCCGACGTGCCGCTCATCGCCGACGGCGGCCTGCAGTACTCCGGTGACATCGCCAAGGCCCTGGTGGCCGGCGCCGACACCGTCATGCTCGGCTCCCTGCTGGCCGGCTGCACCGAGTCCCCCGGCGACCTGGTGTTCGTCAACGGCAAGCAGTGGAAGCGCTACCGGGGCATGGGGTCGCTTGGCGCCATGAGCTCGCGCGGCCGCAAGTCCTACTCCAAGGACCGCTACTTCCAGGCCGACGTCTCCGGGGACGACAAGATCATTCCCGAGGGCATCGAGGGGCAGGTGCCCTTCTCCGGGGCGCTGGCCGACGTCGTCTACCAGCTGGTCGGCGGTCTGCACCAGTCGATGTTCTACGTGGGCGCGCGCACCATCCCCGAGTTGAAGGCCAACGGCCAGTTCGTGCGCATCACCGCGGCCGGGCTCAAGGAGTCCCACCCGCACGATGTGAAGATGACCGTCGAGGCCCCCAACTACACCGGCCGCGCATCCTGACCGCGGGCGCGCTGCAACCGGGCGCGCCGCGAGACTGGGCGGGCCGGCCTGCCGTCGGCGCCGTCACACGCCGTCGGGCAGCGGCCAGGCGGTGTCGACGTCGGGCGTGCGGCCACGGCGGCGCAGGAAGTCGTTGAAGGAGACCGCCCAGTCGCGGTGCGCGGCCGCCTGCCAGGCCATCAGTTCCGCGCGCGGGATGCGGGCGATCTCCGGGTGGGCGTAGGCCATGGCGTCGAGCACATCCAGGGTGGCCACCACGTCCACCTCCGCGGTGTGCAGGCCGGCCGCCTCCGGGTCGATCCCGTAGAAGGCGCACAGGTCCGTCAGGCGCCGCTTGCCCCTCCGGTAGCGGTCCACCCGCCGATCGATCACCAGCGGGTCCACCACCGGCCCCAACTCGCGGCCCAGCCGGGCGCGCAGGGTGGGCAGGTGATGGCGAGTCAGTTCGGCCTCCAACAGGGTCAGGTCGTAGGCGGCGTTGTAGGCGACCACGGGCGTGCCCGCGGCCATCGCCGCCGCCAGCGTCGCCGCCACCTCCTCAAGCACCTCGCCGACCGGGCGCCCCTCGGCGCGGGCGCGCTCGGTGCTGATGCCGTGCACGGCCGTGGCCGACGCGGGGATCACCACGCCCGGGTCCGCCAGCCAGGTGGTGATTTGCTGCGTCCGCGAGCCGTCGGCGCCGCGCGGGCCGCGGGCGACGAGAGCCGCCGTCACCAGGCGGTCAGCGGTGGGGGAGACCCCGGTGGTTTCGGTGTCGAATCCGAGCAGTGGACCGGCGGCCCAGGAACTGGGCGCCGTGGTCGGCATGGGTACTGGTTGCTCGCTCATGTGCCGAGTGTGCCACCGCCCTCCGACACGAATAGCGCGACCGGAGACGCAGGTGTCCGGGGCGATGCTCGCTACGATGCTCGCCATGAGCGGTGAGATCGAAATCGGGCGGGACAAGCGCGCCCGACAGGCCTACTCCTTCGACGACATTGCGCTGGTCCCGGCGCGCCGCACCCGCGATGTGCGCGACGTGCGCGTGGGCTGGCAGCTGGACGCCTACCACGTGGACCTACCGGTAATGGCCTCGCCCCAGGACTCGGTGATGAGTCCCGAGACCGCGATCCTGGTGGGGAAACTCGGCGGCATCGGCGTGCTCGACCTGGAGGGCCTGTGGACCCGCTACGAGGACCCGACCCCCGCCCTGGAGCGCATCCGCAACGCGGACCCGGAGCAGGCCACCGCGGTGTTGCAGGAGGTCTACCGCCCGCCGGTGCAGCCCGAACTCATCACCGCCCGGCTGGCGCAGATTCGCGAGGCCGGTGTCGTCGTCGCCGGACGCCTCAGCCCTTCTCAGACGCAGCGGCACTGGCGCACGGTCGTCGAAGCGGGCGTCGACCTGCTGGTCATCCGCGGCTCGGTCGTCTCCGCCGAGCACGTGTCCGGCTCGGTCGAGCCACTGAACCTCAAGCGCTTCATCTATGAGCTGGATGTGCCCGTGGTGGTCGGCGGGGTCACCACCTACACCGCGGCCCTGCACCTGATGCGCACCGGTGCGGCGGGCGTGCTCGTCGGCCAGGGCGGCGGGGCCTCCTCCTCCGTGCGCCAGGTCCTGGGCCTGCACATGCCCATGGCCACCGCCGTCGCCGACGTGGCCGCCGCCCGCCGCGATTACATGGACGAGTCCGGCGGCCGCTACGTGCACGTCATCGCCGACGGCTCGGTCGGCAACTCCGGCGACGTCGTCAAGGCCATCGCCTGCGGCGCCGACGCCGTCATGCTGGGTGCTGCACTGGCACGCGCCGAGGAGGCTCCCGGCGGCGGCTATCACTGGGGCGCCGAGGCCCGCCATGAGCGGCTGCCCCGCGGCTACCGCAGCCATGTCGGTACCGTCGGCACCATGGAGCAGATCCTCTCCGGCCCCTCGGACCGCGCCGACGGCACCCTGAACATCATGGGCGCCCTGCGCCGCACGCTCGCCACCACCGGCTACGCCGACGTCAAGGAGCTCCAGCGCGTCGAGATCGTCGTCGCCCCCTACGAGCCGAGCTGACGGCGCGGGAGGAGGCTACGAGCGCACCTACCCGAGAACCAGGTGCTGGAGCTTCCGGTGAGTGCCCGGCTCTGCCGGCGCCTATGGGCGATGCCTGAGTGCTGCCGGATGCTGTCCGGGACGTCGGCCGGAGGATCACGACGTCGGAGAACCGTCTGAGGGAACGCCCGGGCCATCCGCACCGTGATCGTCGGAGTTCTTGTCGGAGTCTTCATTCCGGTTGCCGGGGGCGTCGTTCGTGCCCGCGTCCTTGTCGCGGCGACGACGGCGGATGTCCTGCTCGAGGTGGGCGAGGAACTCCGGGTCGTCGTCGGGTGCAACCGGGCGAGGGCGCTCCGCCAGGTGCAGGTCGACGCGCTCCTTGGAGGACCACACGGTGCGCTCGATCTCGCCGCCGCGTTCCTCGGCGGCACGCACCCGCGAGGTGATGATCCAGGCGATCGGTCCGACCACCGCCATGACCAGGATGAGCAGGATCCACATGGGCTTGGGCAGGCGCGCCGGCATGTTCTCAGACGGGGTGCGTATGCAGTCGAGCAGGGCGTAGAGGGCCAGCGCCAGCGCGAGGATGTAGGGGACGGCACGCACGTATCTAGCCTAACCGTTAGTGGAGCTATGGCGGCGGCCGGTCGGCGTGCCACCCTGGTGGTTGTGTCTTCGACAACTAGCTTTCCCCGCCCGTTGTTCCTCCTGCGCGGGGGCAATCGCCCCGACGATGCCGTCGCCTTCATCACGGCGCTGCGCGACCGGTTCGAGGCGGGCGCCGGGGAAAGCGGGAAAGTCCGCCCCCTGCTGGTCCCCATCGGTCCGGGCGAGGACGCCGACGCCGTCAAATCCGACCTGGCCCGGCGCCTGGATCCGCACGGTCCCGCCATCGATCCCGAGGTGGACCTACTGCTGCGCACCTCCGGCTCCACCACCGGAACCGGCGCCCTGGTGGCCATGAGCATGAGGGCGTTAACCGCCTCCGCGCGTGCCACGCACGCACGCCTGGGCGGGCCCGGCAGCTGGGTGCTGGCCCTGCCCGCGCAGCATGTCGCCGGGCTGCAGGTAGTGATGCGCTCCCTGCTCGCCGGGCGCGCACCGGTGGTCGCGGACACCTCGCGCGGTTTCAGCCCCGACGCGCTCGCGGACGCGATCACGCGGGCGCTCGCCACCCGGCCGGGCGACCCGGTGCGCGTCTCGTTGGTACCCACCCAGCTGGTGCGGGCCCTCGCCCCGGGGCAGGAACGGGCACGCGCAGCCTTGGCCCGCGTCGACGCCGTCCTGCTGGGCGGCGCCGCCGCGGACCCGGCCCTGCTGGAGCGCGCCCGCGCCGCCGGGGTACGGGTGGTGACGACCTACGGCATGAGCGAGACCGGCGGCGGCTGCGTCTACGACGGCGTGCCGCTGGATGGGGTGGAGGTGCGCATCGAGAACCCGGACGGCGACGGGGTGGGCCGAGTCGTGCTCGCCGGGCCGGTCCTCGCCCACGGGTACGCCGAGAGGGGAGCGGGGCTGGCGCCGTCGGCGGGCGCGGCGGTCTTTCGCGAGCGGAGCGACCCGGATGCCCGCCGCGAGTTGCTCACCAGTGATATCGGGAAACTGATCGACGGCACGGACGGGGTACGGCGCCTGGCCGTGCTCGGACGCGTGGATGACGTCATCATCACCGGCGGCATCAAGGTCGTTCCGCGCGAAGTCGAACAGGCGCTCACCGCGCTGGGCGGGGTGGCGGAGGCCTGCGTCGTCGGGGTGCCCGACGCCCAGTGGGGCAGTGCCGTGGCGGCCGCCGTCGTGCCGGAGTCAACGGCGAAGCCTGGCGACCGGCGGGTCTGGGCGAAGCAGTTGCGGGCGGCCGCGCGGCAGCGACTGGACGGGGCGCATGCTCCCAAGCGGATCGTCGTCGTCGATGCGCTGCCGCTGCGCGGGCCGGGCAAAGTCGACCGGCTGGCGGTCGCGCGGCTGGCCGATGGGGCCGGTGCACTCGCTCAGGACTCCGCGTAGGCCCGCCGTGTGGGCGAGGGTGGGGCGCGATGTGGACGAACGGCCCTTGTAACCCGGGAAGGGACTATTAAAATAGCGTCGTCGGTTAATTTCGTGATTGGTGCTGATCGACTCCCCGGCGCTCAGTGCCGCCTGCCGTTGCTCGGAGAGGCTCCTCGTGTATCTGCTGCTACTCGCCATCATCTACCTGGCCTTCATCAGTCTCGGTCTGCCGGACTCGCTCGTGGGCGCGGGCTGGCCCGTCATGCACGAGGACCTGGGTGTACCGGTGTCCTTTGCCGGGGGAGTCACCTTCATCATCGCCGTCGGCACCATCGTCTCCTCCCTCGCCTCCGAGCGGCTGACCCGGCGTTTCGGCGCGGGGCTGGTCACCACTGTGAGCGTGGTGCTCACGGCCGTGGCGCTGCTGGGCTTCTCGACCGCCAGCCAGTTCTGGATGCTGTGCCTGTGGGCCGTCCCCTACGGCCTGGGCGCGGGGGCGGTCGACGCGGCGCTCAACAACTACGTGGCCCTCCACTACACGGCGCGGCACATGAACTGGCTGCACAGCTTCTGGGGTGTGGGCGCGTCCATCAGTCCCTTCGTCATGAGTCTGGCCCTGTCCGCCGACGGTAATTGGCCGGCCGCATACCGGACGATCGGCCTGCTGCAGGTCGGGCTGGCGGCGGTGCTGCTCGCCAGCCTCCCGCTGTGGCAGCGTGTTGCGGCGATCCGTCCCGGTGAGCCGACGGCGGAGGATGAGCCCGCCGCGATGGCCGAGGGTGCCGGGGGCGGTGGTGCCGCGGGGGGCGCCGACGGGCACGTCTCGCTCCGGACGGCGCTGCGCATCCCCGGGGTCCCCTCCGTCCTGCTCGCATTCTTCGCCTACTGCGCCTTCGAACAGACGGCCATGCTGTGGGGCGCGACCTTCTTCGTCTCCGACCGGGGCTTTGACGCATCCACGGCGGCGTCCTTCGGGGCCCTGTTCATCCTGGGGCTGACCGCTGGCCGCTTCCTGTGCGGCTTCTTCGCCGACCGGGTCGGGGACCGGCAGCTCATTAGGGGCGGTTTCCTACTGGGGGCCGTCGGCGCGACGATCGTGGCGCTGCCACTGGGACAGGTGTCATTCGTCGGTTTCGCCCTGGCCGGCATAGGCGCGGCCCCGGTGTATCCGGCGGTCATTCACTCCACGCCCGCCAACTTCGGACGCGCCAACTCGCAGGCGATCATCGGCATCCAGATGGCGGCGGCCTACACGGGGACCACCATCATGCCGCCGCTGTTCGGGCTCATCTCCGGCCGGGTCGGCCTGTGGCTGCTCCCCTTCTACCTCCTGGCGCTGGCCCTGTTGGGCCTGGTCATGACGGAGCGGCTCAACCGGCTGCCGCGCGGCCGGTCTGAGGTGGCGAAGCCGCGGTAGAGGGCTTGCCGGCGTGCCCGGGCCCGACCGGAACGACCGACCATTCACACGCGAGAGTTCGACGGGGCGACGCCGGCGGCGCCGTCGGGGGTGAGTACCGCTCAGGCGCGCGAGTTCGGCGCAACCCTGGAAGCGGACCTGGTGGATGGGCACGTACCGCTCAAGTGCGCGCGAGCTCGGCGAGCAGCCAGGTCGCGGCGAGCGTGTAGAAGCAGGCGTATAGCGCGTGCAGCGGCAGGTTGAGCCGCAGGTAGCGGGCGGCGGCGTCGTCGGCGATCGGCCGACCGGAGACCAGCGTCTCCTCCGGTTCGGTGAAGCCGGTGACCCGGTGGACGGTGAGCAACAGGGGCAGGGCGGCGACGGCGAGGACGCGGCCGATCAGGGGCGTGTGCCAGCTTGCGGCGAGCGCCGCCACGGACGCGAAGAACTGGAGGAGCATGGCCGCTGCGTAGGTGGTCTTCAGATGCGTGCGGCGTCGGAAGGGCGCGTAATGGCGTTGTAGAGCCTCGATCTGACCGGTGCGCACCATATGGCTGAAGAAGCCGCCGATCGTCAGGCAGTACATGACGAGGAAGCCGGCGACCATGGCGGTGGCTAGCGCGGCGAGCAGGTGCAGGGCGAGGGCGATGGACACGGCGTCAGTGTTTCGCCGTCGCCGGGCAGGCTCAAGAGGCGTCAGGAAAACCCGCGCCGGGGTGGGGCCGGCGTCAGGCGAAGACGACGGTGCGCAGGCCGTTGAGCAGCACCCGGTGCTCGGCGTGCCAGCGCACCGCCTGCGCGAGCACGCGGCGTTCGACGTCCTGCCCCTTGGCGCGCAGCGTCTCCACGGAGTCCTCGTGGTTGGCGCGAGTGACGTCCTGCTCGATGATGGGACCCTCATCCAGATCGGGGGTGACGTAGTGGGCGGTGGCGCCGATCAGCTTCACGCCGCGCTCGTGCGCCTGCCGGTAGGGGTTGGCGCCCTTGAAGCTGGGCAGGAAGGAGTGGTGGATGTTGATGACCCCGCCGTGGAGCCGCTCGCACAGGGTGGGGGAGAGGATCTGCATGTAGCGGGCCAGCACCACCAGTTCGACGTTCAGGGAGTCCACCAGTTCCAGTAGCTGAGCCTCGGCGTCGGCCTTGGTCTCCTTGGTCACCGGGATGTGGTGGAAGGGGACGCCGTAGAAGTCGGCCACGGGCCGCAGGTCCTCATGGTTGCCGACCACGCCGACGACGTCGATCGGCAGGCCCTGACTGCGGGCGCGGAAGAGCAGGTCGGTCAGGCAGTGGCCCTCCTTGGACACCATGATCAGGGTGCGCATGGGGCGGCCGACCTCATCCAGCGACCAGGTCATGGAGTAGGTGCGGGCCAGCTCGGCCAGGTCCTTCTCCAACTCCTCACGGGCCACGGTGGTCATTACCTGTACGCGCATGAAGAACAGCCCAGAGGCCTCGTCGCCGAACTGCTTGGACTCGGTGATGTTGCCGCCGCGTCGGGCCAGCGCGCCGGAGACGGCGTTGACGATCCCGGGGCGGTCGGGGCAGGACAGGGTCAGCACAAGGTGGTGGGCGTCGGCGGGTGCGGTGGGGGCGGACGTGGTCATGGCAGGAGGGTAGCCGGGTGTGGCGGGTGTGTGGGCGGCGGGCCGGAGGGCGGACGGCGTTGGGTGAGTGGTGGTGTGTGGCTGACTGGGGAAGCGGCGTACTCGACTCGCAATACGTCATGGAGAGACAGGAGACAAGCGTGACGAAGGCGGCTGGGCTATCCGCAACGCTTGAGCGTCATGGTGGAACGCCTGCCGCCTTCAATCTGAGCATACTGAGCTGGTCATGATGGTGTGCGTGTGGGGGATGTGGAATAGACTCGCCCGAACAGAGGCGAGAGCCAGCCCCCACTTGGCGCGTGACGCGCTGCGGGCAGGCCAACTCGCCTCTGCCTATGCGTTTCTGACGCCCATGCGAGCCGCCTTCGTTCGCACGGATTAGGTGGAAAGGGCTTTGTGCCTGCACATGGCTGAGCTTTTGGCAGTACCCGAGGGCACGGTCCAAACATGGGAGAAGGGCGGGTGCACGCCGCCGCCTGGGGTGACAGCGGAGGTCAACCAGTTGGGGGCGTATACACGAGACGTCGTGGATGCCATCGTGGTAGCGGCCGCCGACCAGGAGCAGCCGATGCTCGTAGTGTGGCGTGAGGACGCCGACATGCCGCCCGGTCAGGTGCGTTCACTCGGGGCGTCGTGAAGCAACGCTTCGGCTTGCCATCGGTGTCGACGTTGTTCAGTGAGGTCATAGAAAGCTCAACTTGGGCCGTGGGATCATCCCCGCTCGCGCGGGGTCCACCCGATCTGCGTCGCCCGGCCGTGGTCCCAGAAGGGATCATCCCCGCTCGCGCGGGGTCGACGTGCCGACAATCTCGGTGTTGGTGGTGCCGTCCCGGATCATCCCCGCTCGCGCGGGGTCGACGCACCCGTGCCCATGCAGGAGGAGTTCCGGGCAGGATCATCCCCGCTCGCGCGGGGTCGACTGTCCATACGCCGTCGGCGAGGGAGATGGTTACGGATCATCCCCGCTCGCGCGGGGTCGACCCAGGTTTCGACGCCGCCGAGGTTGGGGACGCCGGATCATCCCCGCTCGCGCGGGGTCGACGGCGGCACCCCCTATGTAAAGACCGGTGACTGGGGATCATCCCCGCTCGCGCGGGGTCGACTCCCCAGCGTCCAGGGCAGCGATGCAGGCCCCCGGATCATCCCCGCTCGCGCGGGGTCGACCTCGGTGATCAGGCGCTGGAGCATGTAGTGTCCGGATCATCCCCGCTCGCGCGGGGTCGACCAGCCCTGACGCGTGTAGGTCTCAATATTTTGGGGATCATCCCCGCTCGCGCGGGGTCGACGCCGCCGTAGAGCGGGCGCTGACCGACCCCGACTGGATCATCCCCGCTCGCGCGGGGTCGACAATGCGGGTGGGTGAGGCGGCATGAGGCTCTACGGATCATCCCCGCTCGCGCGGGGTCGACAAAGAGCACGCCCTCAACCATAGGCCGCTGTACGGATCATCCCCGCTCGCGCGGGGTCGACCGCACCACCTCGGCAAGAATATCGACGCTCATCGGATCATCCCCGCTCGCGCGGGGTCGACGGCGTCAATCGTGCGAACAGACACGCTGCCGTCGGATCATCCCCGCTCGCGCGGGGTCGACATCGTCAACAATTACGGGGAGGTTAGCTTCAACGGATCATCCCCGCTCGCGCGGGGTCGACGCATCCGTATTTCGCTCTTGGCCCCGTCTCCCAGGATCATCCCCGCTCGCGCGGGGTCGACGCGATGCGCGTTAGCGCTCCAGAACTGGAATACGGATCATCCCCGCTCGCGCGGGGTCGACTCTGCACCACGCCCGACATCCACAGCAATGGAGGGATCATCCCCGCTCGCGCGGGGTCGACTCATCGGCGGCGGACGAAAGGAACCCTAATCGGGATCATCCCCGCTCGCGCGGGGTCGACGTGTCGATGTTCCGTATGTGTGTGCGGCGGCCGGGATCATCCCCGCTCGCGCGGGGTCGACCGTAGAGGAGTACGCCGTTGAAGACGAGGCCCGGGATCATCCCCGCTCGCGCGGGGTCGACGAGTAAGCGTCAATCCCGAGCCGGGGAGACACAGGATCATCCCCGCTCGCGCGGGGTCGACGCCCAACACATACCCAATGGGTGCAGCATCTAGGATCATCCCCGCTCGCGCGGGGTCGACAGTGCACCGAAAGCGGCCAGATTACCGGCTACGGGATCATCCCCGCTCGCGCGGGGTCGACTGTTCGTGGCGCTGGTAGTGCGCCAACTATTGAGGATCATCCCCGCTCGCGCGGGGTCGACGCTCGCATGCCTGCAAACGCGGTTCCATTGCCAGGATCATCCCCGCTCGCGCGGGGTCGACGAGGCGAGGTAGACGGACGTCCGCCCCTTAGAGGGATCATCCCCGCTCGCGCGGGGTCGACGCGTCGGCTATTTATCAGCGGGCCGCGGCGTTGGGGATCATCCCCGCTCGCGCGGGGTCGACCGGCTTCCTTCGAGGCCCATTGGTCGGGCGGCGGGATCATCCCCGCTCGCGCGGGGTCGACAAACCGCCGTAGGCGCGCCAATACGCTCGAACGGGATCATCCCCGCTCGCGCGGGGTCGACCACGAACATCTGGAACGGAATCAAGTCGTTCGCGGATCATCCCCGCTCGCGCGGGGTCGACGTGGCATGTTGTTACCGCCTTGGTTATTTGTTCCGGATCATCCCCGCTCGCGCGGGGTCGACCGGGCGCTGGTACGCGGCAAAGACGAACACGCCGGATCATCCCCGCTCGCGCGGGGTCGACTTCGCGCGCCCACGCAACGCCGCGAACGCCGCCGGATCATCCCCGCTCGCGCGGGGTCGACATCAGGACGTCGGTGCAGAGATCCGCCCAAGACGGATCATCCCCGCTCGCGCGGGGTCGACTGTATACGCCACGGCGCTACGCCCCCTTCCTCCGGATCATCCCCGCTCGCGCGGGGTCGACCCTCCTACTACACCGCCCCCGAGTTCTAACAGAGGATCATCCCCGCTCGCGCGGGGTCGACGGCCGGTTACCGTGGTGGACAGAGAGGTGACCTGGGATCATCCCCGCTCGCGCGGGGTCGACACTTGCGGATCCTTGGAATCCCAACGGCGCTGCAGCAAACACTACACGTGATTCCTTTACTGCTGACCTAGTGCCCGCTCCGTCGAATTGCGGAAGCGGCGGCGTCGGGCTGCAATCGACCATGATTCCTTGGCGGGCTTTATCGCGCCGGGAATCGACTTGGCCCCTTCGATCTGCCGATACGGTGTGCGCATCACGATGCAGCCCTCAATATCGACCGGATCGCGGTCGTGACCGAGGGAGGCGATCTCGAAGTGCTGCTCGGAGCGTGCAGACCAGATGAGCAGTGCCCGACCATCGCCGATGTACGCCCTGACGAGCTCCCACAACTGTTCGCGCACCCGGGCGGACAGATGCCCGACGAACACACCCGGGCTCACCTCGAGCAGCCAGCGCGTTATGGCGCCCCGTAGTGATGCGGGTGAGGCCGAAAGAATCAGCACTACCATCCGCCTGCATCCTCTTCCGAATAGTTCGCGCCACCTGCAACTAGTCGCCGCTGGTAATCCCACAGGGAGACCACGTTGACGCTCAGATCATCCTCTTCCTCGACGCCGAGTAGGCCACGGATGTCCTTGACAGCACGTTCGATGACGCGTAGCTCGAACACCTTGTCGCGCACTCGGCGCCTGGTAGTGCCGCTCAGATCTTCCATGCCCTCGGCAACGACATCGAAGGCCATGGGGATCGTCGTCTCCGCCTTGTAGAGGTCAGCGATGTCGTACACGAAGGAACGCTCGTGCCCGGTATGTACGAAGCCCAAGCCGGGCGAACAACCCAGCGAAACAATTACTCCGTGCACTACCCCGTACAGGGCAGCGTGTGCGGCGGAAAGCGCCTGGTTGATCGGATCCGAGGCCTCGAAGTCGTCGGGTCGGTAGTCCCGGCGGGTCCAGGGAACGCCGGTCCTGCGCGAGTTCTCCCGGTAGATTTCGCGCACGCGGGCGCCTTCTCGACCGCGCAGCTGCTGCATGGTGAGGCCGCTAACATCCTCGCCGTGGAAGCGCATGCAGTACATTTCGCGGGCGACCCGCAGACGTTTCTGTGGCGAGGAGACTCTGGCCGCTTGTTCCTCCAACAAGCGGGTTGACGTGGCCAGCGAGCGTCCATGTGCGTAGTAACGCACACCTCGTTCTCCGACCCAGACGGCGGTCGTTCCACACTCGCCCAGCAGACACATAGCCTGGTGGCTCACTGAGGTTCCGGGGCCCAAAAGCACCGCGATCAGTGAGGCTGCCGGGACCCTGACAGTGCCTTGGTCATTGCGAGCAGTAAGCGCTCCGTCTTCGCGATGCACCACGCAGTGCTCCACATAGAGGAATGTCATACGATCCTGCACGCGGGGGAGCGCAGTCACGGGAACCGGCAGCATCCGGGCCATGGTTCAGCGCCGTCCCACTCGTGCGAGGGTCATGAGCCCACACCCATACGCCTTTGAGCGCCCGATCCCTGCCACTAACGCCTGGCGGAGCTTCTCCGGATCCGCCACACGTAGAACACCTTCATAAACGGTCCGGTTGATCGTGACTCGGTCGCGCACTTCGGCGTCGGGCCGCTGGCGGTTGAAGATTGGACGTTCTCGGCGGACAACGACGACGGACTGCGCTGCTTCGTCGTCGTCCCCTTCGGTGGGGACAAGCTCGAATCCGTAGTTGGGAGTGCGGTTTATCAACCACTGACGTTGCTGCTCAACGGTCACGTGGCCGTACCGCTTTCCGCGTTTGCCGGGGCCCTGAGCGACCGAACGCGAGGGGTTGGCAGCCAGACGGAACGCCCACAGCTGGCCGGTGTCCAGCTGGTTCAGAAACGGCGAGTAGTCGAGAGTTCGGGCCTGCGAATCATGAACGCCGGCGTCGGATACAATCTGCGTGCAGTCGGGCTCCGAGGGGGTAAGCAAGTAGAGCGAAGTACTTGCTCCGGGGTCCACCCGCCACAGCACCCTGCCTGCGCCGTCCCCAGTATCCTCTCCCGCAGCCTTCATGACGACGGCGTGCATGATCTGCGGCGAGCCCAGGTACTTGCGGGCGAGGCGACGGGACGGATCAAGGTCAATCTTCGTCAGGAACACTGCGCGGCCTCCTCAACATCGGCCATCGGATCGTGGGTATCCACTGATGAAGATGGCTCATCGGTGGGTGCCGTCATCGGTACCTCCAGCCGTTCTACTTGACGGAACCCGTACTCGCGACGGCGCGGATCGAAGGACATCGGAACATCGCGGCTTCCACGGAGAGCACCCGTGTGTGCATCGTCGGGAACGGCATCCCGGTCCAGCAGTAATTCGGCGTTGAAAGCCGAGTGTCGACGGCGTTGCCGGAACCACGGCGAGGCCAGCCACGGTTCCTCCCTGAGTGCGTCGTAAAGCGACGCATCGCGCAGCCCCAATGACACGGGCTGCGTCGGTGGGCATGAGCGTCTGCCCAGGTACAGGGGGAAGACGGGGTGCTTGACTGCCTCGTCTAGCCCCTGAAGGAGTGCATCGTCTCCCTCGATCCCGGCCAGGAATACGGCGTCGGTGAGGTAGTAGCGCTCCGACAGTGGCATGGAATCCTTGCCGTCGAGTGAGCGAGCGGTGTGAAAGTCGCGGATCACGGTGCCGGGCTGGTCCTTGCGGACGCCGAAGCGGAGCTTCAGCAGATCCTCGATCGGATCTGTCCGCCGTCGTCCTACCGCGGAGGCGAGCATGCCGATCACTCCGCTCTTGGTGGGGGCGAGTTCCGTGGCCCGAACGGTGAACCTTGACTTCACCCCCCACGCCTGCATCGGGCCCGCAAGTCGTAGCAGGAGAACCGCCATCAGGCCTGCTCCTCGTCGGCCACGCGTGCCGCCACGGTCTCCCGCAGGCGGCCGGACAGATCTGCGAAGGAGACCCGCTCGCCCAAGGACGCAACGGCGTCGGAGTCCTTCAGGGAGACGACAAAGCTCGCTAGGGGGCGTAGGCCGTAGGTGTTTTCCACCGCGCGCGCATGCTCCGCCAGCGCCTCGATAGAGCGCCCCAGATAGCCATGAGTCTCATCGGTGCGTACGGGCTGCTCGAACGCACCCACCAGCGACACCGGCTGGTCATCCCGGACAGAGATGACGATTGCCTCGGGCACGGTCCGGTTGGCGAAGGTGTTCTGCTTCCCGGTGGGCATGGATAGGCAGAAACCCTTTACGAAGACTTCGAGAGCGCGCAGCGCGGCGTCAGTGTTGCCAAGGTTCTCGGCGAGCAGGTCGAAGTTGACGGTGGCGTAGCGGTACATCGTTGCCGAGGAGAACTCGACTGTGCCCATCATGCCGGCGCCGGCGTCCTCCTCCTCGGAACGGGACTTCGCGTCGTCGACGGCAGTGAAGAAGTCATACTCGTTCTCGGCGGCGTGGGTGGAGATCGCGTGCGCGACCTGGCAGGCGGCGTCTACGTTGAGATCCGTATCGTCGGCGACCATACGGCCGAACAGCGACACGTCCACCGCATGAGCTTCCTTGAAGATCTTCTTGACTTCTTTGGCGTCAACCTTGCCTCCGCTGCGGGCGGCGGCTATGGCGAGCTCTGCCAGTCGCGCGACCTGACTCGTTGAGAGGAACAGTAAGTAACCGGATTCCTGCGGAGCATCCTTCTTGCCTCGGGGTGCCGAGACCTTGATCTTGGTTGCCTTGAATACGTCCTCAGCCAGCGCGAGGGCGGACTCGGCGAGGTCGGGCGCCTCAGCCGCGATCTTGTTCGCCAGCAGTTCTACGACGCGCTTGGTGCGAACGCCGACGTCGGACGCGTCCAGGAGCTCGTTGAAGTACAGGCGTGTGGCCCGCTTCCAGGACTGGCTGGATACCCTCAGGCGGCGTACCCCACCGTAGGCCGCGGATTTGGGGGAGCCGGAGTCGTCGCGGTTGACGCAGGACGGCGGCAGGTTCTGGATGATGTGGAGGTCGACGTAGGTGCTCATTTCAGTTCTCCGGGGTTGAAGGTGTGGGGGCGGAATCGGATGCGGAATCGACAGCTGTTGTGCCGGTAGATGACGTGGAGCCGTCGGAGGCAGTGAGCCGGCCGTACTGGCGGGACCACCGCAGCCGGACATCCTTGGCACCTCCTGGACGTTGGAAATCAACCAAGTCATCGGCGAGCATGGCGTGATCCAGGGGGATGCGGTGGGCGCGCAGCTGGGAGACGAAACTCCGCAGATGATGGCGTAGCTCATTGACGGTTGTGGAAGTAACCAGGGCGTTGAACCGTGCACGCGCGGAAGGGTTCTCCTGGTCGCGCGTACCGATTAAATCCCGTGCTGCTTGGCCAAGGCCGACTCCGGGCTGGAACATGCCCTCGGTCCGCGACTGCTGGTGCACGGCATACAGGGCCATGGCGGTGTGCACTGCGAGCTCTCCCCATGTGGGAGCGTCTCCGGCACTGGACGCTACAGGCACAGCGGTCAACGACCAGACCTCGGGCAGCTCCCCGGGGGCTCGGTTTGCGGCCTTGCGTAGGGCGGCAACGTCGGCGCGCCCCTGAGATTCATTGCGCAGGTAGCGGGCCTGCAGACCATTCTTCCCACCTAGGCGCTTATCCACGAGCTGCCCGACATCTGCCTTTAGCCTGCGTTTCGGTTTTTGCGGCGGTGCTGTGCTCTGGGGCCCTGTGGGAGCATCGGCTTCTGGCTGCGTCATGCAACTGTCCTCTTTTCTTCATTGTTGGGCGCATCTTCGCTATCGGGCGGAGGGATGATCTTGTTGAGGGCGGCGCGGAAGAAGACCAGAGCGCGGCTGACGTCCATGCGTCCCGTTCCCTCGCCCCGACCGGCGAAGGCCGTGTACGGTGCTGCGGAAGCGAGTGCGTCCTGCTGGCGCCAGGCCTCCGACCGTAGGAGGGTCTGCCATTGCTCGCGCCCCGCTGTCGGGTCGATTTCCGCCAGGGAAGCGAGCCAGCGGGGGAACTCTTCGTCTATCACCTGGTAGAAGGCGGTGCTGGCACGGTCGCGAGCCGCCGATGCCGTATCCGGGCTGCCGCCACCGGCGCGGTCTAGATTTGCGGCGAGTTTGCGTAGCGCGCCGGCCACCTGCTCGGTCTGCTCCATGGCGTCCCGGACCACGGCAAGCAGGCGCGTTTCCTTGGGATCGAGCAGTTTCGCCGGTAGCACCAGGGTGTCATCAACCAGTTCGGAGACCACGGCTTCTTGCGCGCCATACTCGATGCCGGTGGCGTGCAATGGTATGAGGCCCGACAATGGAACGATTTCATACATCATGAGACCCTGGTAGAAGTCCACCACGCCGGGAGGCATAAATCTGGTCACCTCTCCCGCGCCCTTAACTGTCAGCGAGGGGCTGAGTTGCGCGATCAGCGAGGACAAACCCCGCCAGAAGGCTCGATCCGTCGGCAGTTTGCGCGGCATGTAGACGGGGGCCTCGAGCTTCTTGGTCTGCGGCTCGGAGAAGCGCCACGCGGTCATGGGCTCAACGGAGAAACGGTTCTGCGGGGTGGCCTTGTTCCCGTTCCCGAGGAAGAGCCCTGTCACCGAGTCGTCGTCGCCGTGCAGCAGGACGCGTCGCGTCTGCCATGTGTAGCAGGAGACCGGGCCGGTCGGTTCCAGCGCCGACGCACCTGCCGGGCCATCGGGATCTCGTTCCCACGGGGCGAGGTCGAGCTCCGGGGCGACATCGTGTAGGCCGTGTACCTCTTTGCAGACTACGGTGTTGAGCAGCAGCGTGCGCTCCAGGTTCTCTCCAGTCACAGCTACGGCGCCGATCTGCCCGGTCCACCCCGGACCAATCGGATAGCCCTTTCCATTCTTTACCTGCGGGTCGCCAACGGCGCCGGACCGAATACCTGAGGGGTCGTAGGCGTGGACGTGTACCAGCCACCTCGCGGCCTCCGCCCAACTGATGGAATCCAGGCCCTCGGCGATGCGGGTGGTGAAGAAGGGATTGCCGTTGGGCACGTCCACGATCAGGGACTCCAAGCCCGAGATCTTGCCCGAAGCCGAGTGAATCCCGGCAACTTGAAAGAACGGCCGCTCGGGGTCGCGCAGGTCGAATCGGTCCCGGAAGCGCTCCAGATAAGCGGCGGCGTCCGTCCCGAGCCTTCCCGGCTCATCCCAGTACTCCTCCCACGCGTCCAGATCCTTCGGGCCGTCCATGGCGCGGTGGCAGATGGCCAGGAGTAGACGCAGAATCGCCATGTCCTGACTGGCGATCTCGCCGTGGATTCCCTCAATGCTTTCTGCATCGCGGAAGAGGGCGAGGAGAGAGACCTCAGCGGGTGTGCCGTCGAGTCGGGCCACCCTGATCCAGGGCTCGTCGAGAAGATTGAAGCTTGCTGTCATGCGTCGCGGACCTCCTTTAGCCCGGTGGTGGATGAGTATTCGAGGGCGGTTCCGGCCAGCTGTGCCCGGCCATCCTCAAGGAGGAGGAAGAGCTGCCCCCGGAGCTGTGGATCAGCCTGCCACGCGGGTACGACACGAATCTCAAGCTCATCAATCGCCTGGTCCATCTTGTCGCCCCTGGTAATACCGGCCGGCAGCCGTACGGCAGACATCACCATGGCCCGTACAAGGTCACGGCCGGGAACCTGGTCCGTTGGAATCAAAGCCCCCGGAGCTCCGGGCGCGTGTGCCAGCGTCCGCAGCTCCTCCTGCCAGCCTTCCCGATGCAGCTCAAGCAGGATGACTTCCAACGAGTCCTCACCGTCGCGGACCTGTGCACGCCCGGTCTCCTCACTGTCCGACGCCGTAGTGTGAAGCCAGTCGATCAAAGAAGCGGACTCGCCACTGCGCTCGGGTTCTTCCAAGAGGAACGCCCGCGCGGCGTTCCGCTTCTTCTCGAGCTCTTGCGCGTAGGCGTCGCGCGCTTGCGCGAGCGCGTCCTGCCACGCTGGCGGCACGTCGGCGCCATCTCCATATACGGCTTCGATCAGCCCGTGGACGTCGTCGGGCACCGTCACGACTCCGCTGCCGTCGACGACGCCGCGTAAGGCGGCGGCGCTGAGCAGCATGTCGTGCCCGCCATAGATCGTTGCAGCTCCGGGTTCAAGCGAAGGTTCGCTTGAACCCGTCGTCGGAAGCCAATCTATGTAGCAGGTGGGCGTAGTGAGCCGGGGCGGACGCGGGCGGGTGTGGCGGTGCAGTCGGCCCATGCGCTGAAGTACCAGGTCGACGGGAGCAAGGTCGGTGACGAGCAGGTCGAAATCGACGTCAAGCGACTGCTCCACCACTTGCGTGGCGACGACGATAGCCCGGTGCGGGCGTTCGGGATGGCTGCGCGGCGGACCAAACCGATGAAGTAAGTCGGCGTCCTTGGTAAGGCGATCACCGATGGTGAAGCGGCCATGGTTAAGGGTGACATCTTCGCCGAAGTGCTCTCGCAGTGCCTCATAGGTCTCCTGAGCCCGCCCGACGGTGTTGCGGACGATTAGGGCACAGCCGCCGTCTGCGAGCTTGTCCTCCAGCAGTGGTAGCAAACCGTCTTTGCCGAGCTGTCGGATCTGGACGGTGGAGTGACGTCCCGCGGAGGTAACCGGGATGATCTTGGTGGATTCGCGACCGGCAGCAACCAAGCACGGGAAAGGCGTATTGATCGTCTCGGGGGCGGAGTGTTCGCTGAGCCGCTGTCCACTGGACAGCAGCAGGCCGCGGCGGTATGCATCAACCATCGCCGTGCAGCGTGCTTCCGACAGTGTCGCGGATAGCAGCACCACCGGCACGCCGTAGGCGGCCAGCCATGTCAGCGCCCGGTCAAGGTAGGCGTTCATGTAGGTCGAGTAGGAATGCACCTCATCCACCACAACTACCTTGCGGGACAGGCCCAGGTGGCGCATCGCCAGATGGGGCGAGCGCATCGCGCCGAACAGTAGATGGTCCACGGTGGTGACGACGAAGTCCGACAGCATCGATTTCTTCCGCCCACTGAACCACGCCATGATGGCCACGTCCGCCGCGCGCCGCCCTGCTGCATCGAGAGGTTTCTTGCTGCGTGCCTCCTCTTCGTCCCAGCCAATTCCCGTCGGCCGGGGACCGTCCGCCTGCTCGCCGCCGAGAGACCCGAACAACCGGTCACGCAGTTGGTAACCGCGGCGTCGTAGCTCCCGTGCCTCCGCATTCAGGCGGGCGCGACCGTGAATCAGCTGCACGGCGAAGTCCGAGGGAGCGCCGTCGTCGGCGTATGCCTGCTCGACGGCATCCAGCCAGTCCAATTCGCGGGAGAACATGGCGTCGGTAGTTGCCTGGGTCGGCAGAGCGAAGAGGATGCCCGAGCGTCCGGTGCGAGCGGCAAGCACCTCGGCGGCCATGAGTGCCGACTCGGTCTTGCCCCCACCGGTGGAATCTTCAACAACCAGGATCCCGGGGAGTTCCATGGTGCGGGCGGCATCGAGCGCATGTGCCTGAACATCGGTGGCGCACGCGCCGTCGGGCAGCTTGAACCGCTGCGTCAGCAGCGAGTCGGCATCGGTGCCGGTGTCGCGCGGGTGCCACGGCGTCGGGATCTCCAGCAGCGACAGGCCCCGCTGAACACGGGCAGCATGGGCGCCGGGTGCGAGCAGGGTGGTGCCGTCGTCGTCCAAGGGAAGCAGCGGGAAATAGTCCTCCGTTGAAGCGATCCAGTCGGCCACGATGACCAGACCGGACAATTCAACGAGGAACGGTTGGGACCACTTGCGGCGGCTCCAAGCGCCTAGCAGGGGAGCGGCACCGGTCTTCATGGTAACCAGATCCAGTAGCTCGCCGCGCGTGGCATCCCAGAGCGCGCCGCCCAGCAGATGATCACGACCTGCGAAATCCATGGTGAGCCTCGCCTTTGTGGGCGGGATGCCGTGATGGGCCCCTACAACAGACGCCAGCGCCATGCTGCCGCTCCGGTTAGCGGCATACTCCATACGGAGCCAGCGCTGGAGGACGACGTGCCCAGCCAGCCCGTGCGGCATATTGCGGCGGTCGTTAGCGTGGAGCGTTTCGTGCTTTAGGCCGACCTCTCGCATTCGATCGTCGAGGTGCTTTACCTTGTCGGAGAACGCCGGCGAACACTTGCCAATGTCGTGGACACCTGCGATCCAGGAAGCCAGCAGGCAGAACTCGTCGACGGGGGAGAGGTCGGAATCGGATCCGGCGAACTCGCGGTCAATGAGATCCCGGACGGTCGGCGCCAGCCAGTTGCGCGCCAGGTGGTCGGCCACGGCCGCACTGTCCAACAGGTGCAGCCACAGCGGCAGCCATACACGGCTGTCGGGGTCGTATCCGGACTTCGCCCACACGTACCGGGCGCGCACGGAGAGTGCCACGGGACTCCTTTGTCTAAGGGGATGCTTGACAGTAGATCTGCGGAGACGGTGGAGGTGCCGTAACGGGTGAGCTGCCACTTAGTTGTTACTTGTGTTCGCGGGTGCCTGGCTAGGCAGCATGGAGTCGCCCCGCTCCCACCTGGCCCCGCCGCGTCGTCAGCGCTAGCATGGGGCCGTCGTCGCGACTGGCGAAAAGGTGGTCACCACCGGGGAGCGGCGGCACGTCACGGGTCCGCCCGCACCCTGCGGTGGCTCCGGGACGCAGCAACGGAGAACCTGGTCGCCCGCCTGGGCCGAGGTCGACGCCCACGCGCGGCCCGCGCCGCGCAGACATCAGGAGAACCATGACCGACGTCGCGGCCACCGCCCGCACCGCCCTCAACAACCAACCCCTGGCCGACCTCGACCCGGAGATCGCCAAGGTCCTCGACGACGAGCTCGCCCGCCAGCGTGGCACCCTGGAGATGATCGCCTCGGAGAACTTCGTGCCCCGCGCCGTCCTCCAGGCACAGGGGAGCGTGCTGACCAACAAGTACGCCGAGGGCTACCCCGGGCGCCGCTACTACGGCGGCTGCGAGGTGGTCGACGTCGCCGAATCCCTGGCCATCGAGCGCGCCAAGGCCGTCTTCAACGCCGAGTGGGCCAACGTCCAGCCGCACTCCGGCGCCCAGGCCAACGCCGCCGTCCTGCACGCCCTGGCCAACGGCGGCGACACCATCCTCGGCCTGTCGCTCGCCCACGGCGGTCACCTCACGCACGGCATGAAGATCAACTTCTCCGGCAAGAACTACCACGCCACCGCCTACGGCGTGGACGAGACCACGCACCGCATCGAGATGGAGCAGGTGCGCGAGGCTGCCCTGCGCGAGCGCCCCCGCGTGATCATCGCCGGCTGGTCCGCCTACCCCCGCCACCTCGACTTCGAGGCCTTCCGCTCCATCGCCGATGAGGTCGGTGCCGCCCTGTGGACCGACATGGCCCACTTCGCCGGGCTGGTCGCCGCCGGCCTGCACCCCTCCCCGCTACCGTGGTCCGACGTCGTGTCCACCACCGTCCACAAGACCCTCGGCGGCCCTCGCTCCGGCATGCTGCTGACCAACCGCGCCGAGCAGTGGGGCAAGAAGCTCAACTCCGCCGTCTTCCCCGGTCAGCAGGGCGGCCCGCTCATGCACGTGATCGCCGCCAAGGCCGTCGCCATGAAGATCGCCGGCACCGACGAGTTCAAGGACCGTCAAGCCCGCACCCTTGAGGGTGCCTCGATCCTCGCCCAGCGGCTGCTCGCCGACGACGTCGCCGCCGCCGGCATCAAGCTGGTCACCGGCGGCACCGACGTCCACCTGGTGCTGGTGGACCTGCGTGACTCCGCCCTGGACGGCCAGCAGGCGGAGGACCTGCTGCACGACGCCGGCATCACCGTCAACCGCAACGCCGTCCCCTTCGACCCGCGCCCGCCGCGCGTCACCTCCGGCCTGCGCATCGGCACGCCGGCCCTGGCCACCCGCGGCTTCGGCCCCACCGAGTTCACCGAGGTCGCCGACATCATCGCCACCGCCCTGGTGGCGGGTGCGGCCGGCAAGGCCGACGACGAGCTGCTCGCCTCCCTGCGCGGACGCGTGCGCACGCTCACCGACGCCTTCCCGCTCTACCCGGGGCTGGCCCAGTGAGGGCCCCGTGGACGGGCGCCGCCCGCGTCCTGGACGGCAAGGCCACCGCCGCGGCGCTCAAGGCCGAACTGGCCGAGCGCGTGGCCGCCCTGCGTGAGCGCGGCATCACCCCGGGTCTGGGCACGGTGCTGGTCGGTGAGGATCCCGGCAGTGTCAAGTACGTGGCCGGCAAGCACGCCGACTGCGCCGAGGTCGGCATCGAGTCCATCCGCGTGGACCTGCCGGCCACCGCCACGCAGGCGGAGATCGAGGCGGCCGTTGACCGCCTCAACGCCGACCCCGCCTGCACCGGTTACATCGTCCAGCTGCCGCTGCCCGCCGGCATCGACACCAACGCCATCCTGGAGCGCGTCGACCCCGACAAGGACGCCGACGGCCTACACCCCACCAACCTCGGCCGCCTGGTGCTGCGCGGCACTGGTCCGATCACCTCGCCGCTGCCGTGCACGCCGCGCGCCTGCATCGAGCTGATCACCCGCCACGGCATCGACCTGGCCGGCAAGAACGTGTGTGTCATCGGCCGCGGCGTCACCGTGGGCCGCTCCATCGGCCTGCTGCTGATGCGCAAGGACGTCAACGCCACCGTCGACGTCTGCCACACCGGCACCCGCGACCTGGCCGCGCATGTGCGCCGCGCCGACGTCGTCATCGCCGCCGCCGGCTCGGCCGGCATCGTCACGGCCGACATGGTCGCCCCCGGGGCGGTAGTCCTGGATGTGGGCGTCTCCCGCGTCGTCAACCCCGAGACCGGCAAGGGACGGATCATGGGCGACGTCGCCGACGGCGTCGACCAGGTCGTCGCCTGGCTGTCCCCGAACCCCGGGGGAGTCGGCCCGATGACGCGCGCCCTACTGCTGGCCAACGTCGTCGAGATCGCCGAACGCAACGCAGCCGACTCATAGGCGCTGGGCCCTGGAGCAGCGGTTCTGGGCTGCGTCACCTGGTTGTGGCTCCCGCTGTGATACGTCTCGAATGGACTGCAACGCGGTTCACGGGGCTAATCTGGCTGACGGTTCGTACCTTTGCTTCGACGCTTCGTACTTCGGCGTGACGGTTCGTACCCGTAGGTGCCGAACCGTCGTAAGGAGGTACGAACCGCCGACCGGAAAGTACGAACCGTCGGCGTTGGTGCCGAACCGTCGTACGGCTGCGTGGTCCGGGAGTGTTGGCTGCGCACGGTGTGCCGGCCCGCCGACGTCCACAGGTGTGGTTGGTGCGCCACTCATTCAAAAACTTGTGAACGGTCAGATGTGGCACGGCGCTGACATCCTCCATGCTGTAGTTATGACCGTTCACGTTTCCGCTGTGCTCCCAGCTGTCGTATCCACCACCGGATGCCTTGGCGCCGTTCCTGAAACTGCGGTACCGATCATGCGTGGACAGGTTCTCCTGCCGCAGGTCTCTGCCGGGCACTGGGCCCAAAAACGTGAAGTGACCCTGGCCAGGGCCGTTGCCGCGCTGCATGCTGGCACAGGTACGATCGCCATTGCATACGAGGCCGCGGTACTCATTCATGGGGGATCGCTGCGCAGATTCGAGCCCGATATTGATGTCGTGCTGTCGTATAGGCCACGCGTGTCTGCCACTGCGCTTCCGCAGGTCGTCTATGGTGGAACACTTGCGAGGCGGGTCCCCAGGTGCGAGCGTATCCCGTTAGAACGTGCGGAACGGTTGGGACGACAGGTGCAACTGCGCCGTCACTACCGCGAAGACCTCAGCGAGCACGACATTGTCACCATCAACGGTGTGCCGGTGACTTCGCTCGCCCGTACGTTGACCGATTGTCTGCTTGACCTACCGCCCGCAGACGCGTTGGTGGCAGGTGACTCGCTGCTGAGAGTCCACTGCCGCCCGGACCGTTGGCGCAGTCGAGACACCAACGCGCTGTGGCAAGAGCTGGTTGCCGACGTCGAAGAGAGACTCAGTTCTTACCGCCACCGCAACGGGCGGGTACGCGCACAGAGCCTGCTCAAGCTGTTGTCTCCCTGGGCGGAGTCGCCGGGCGAGAGTGAGCTGCGCAGGATTCTCCTGGCGGCAGGCTTTCCGCTGCCGGTACTTCAGCACCGGGTAGTCGCTGAGAACAACGAGTACTTCCTGGATCTGTCCTGGCCGGACATCATGCTCGACGTTGAGTTTGATGGCGCCCTGAAGTATGCGGGAGATGATGTGGTATTCCAGGAGGGAATCCGCCAGGACCGGCTCAAGCGGGCCGGTTGGCATGTAGTGCGTTTCAAGACACCGGCACTGCGCGAACCAGACAGCGTTGTCCGCCAGGTGCTTGATGCCTCTCCGCAGGGAAGAATGTGGGTGTTGCAGCCGCGGGCCTGGATGAACACGATGAGCCCGTTGCCCTGAATCGCACCTGTGCGGCGAGGGTGGTATGCCTCGGCGAGATTGCTTTGCATGACGTCAGCAAGGCGATCGGCGGGCCCGGGTTCTTGTCGGTGCCTGTTTGGAGGTGTTGGCTGTGCCGTAAGTCGACGGTCAACATCCGCGCGAGTCTGACGGTTCGTACCTTTGCTTCGACGCTTCGTACTTCGGCCTGGCAGTTCGTACCTGTGATGTCTCAGGACATCGGTGACAGTTTTGTGTCAGGACATCGGTGACACTTGGTGTGTCAGGACATCGGTGACAGTTGTGGTGGTTGGTGGGGTTGGGTGTGTGTGGGTGGAGACGTAACGGACGCCGGGTGCGGGCCAGGGGTACTGGGCCAGGATCTCGCCTTGGGTGTCGGTGAAGGCGACTTGGTGGGGGTCCCAGGTGATGGTCACTGGCTGGTGTGCGTGGGTTCTGGATACCAAGAAGCTGATACCGGCCAGGCTGACCACTCCGTTAGCCCCGATGGTGCCTTGGCGCTGCCCTGAGGGCGGTGTTGTGGGCCGGCGCCTGGGGCGGGGTTGTGTGGGGATGCCGCCGACGGATACGGGCTCGTGGTGCTTGGGGCGTGGCGGGGCGGCGACGGGGGTGGCGTCCCACGCCTGCTGGGGTGTCATCCTCCCGGGCAGGGCCTGGTGTCCTCGCTCGGTGTTGTAGATGTGGTCGAAGGCGTCGACTTGGGCTTGTAGCTCTTCGATGGTGTGGGCCAGGGGCTGGTTGTCGAGGTAGCGGAACAGGGTTTGGTGGAAGCGCTCGTTCTTGCCCTGGGTGGTGGGCTTATAGGGCTTGGAGGTGATGGGTTCTACCCCCAGGGTGCGCACGTGGCCCGTCCAGTTTGCCTTTGCGGCCGCGTCGGGTGGGGTTCAGGGCCGTCCCGTTGTCGGTCAGTAGCCGCTGGGGCACCCCGTAGCGGGCGACGGCCCGGTCGAATACCGCGATAGCCGCCTGGCTGGTCTCGGCGGCGGCGACCAGGGATGCCACCGCCAGGCGGGAGTGGTCGTCGATGAGCCGGGGAGATGACGACCTTGCGTCCTCCGGCGAGGACGTACTCGGTGGCGCCCCGTCTGCCAGCAGGCGTTCGGGGCCGGATAGACAAACCGGCGCCATGCCGCCCGGGGCCTCTTCGTGGGCTCGGCTCGGGCCACGCCGGCGGAGCGAAAGATGCGGGCCAGTGATGTCGGCGAGGGCGCCTTGAGGCCCATGGCCCGCATCTTGTCGTGCACGCTGATCGGGCCGCAATCCAGGCCAGAGCGTTCCAGCGCGGCACGCACGTCAAGGGCCTGGGAGCGTACCTGGTCGCTTATGCGTCCCGGGCTTGTGCGAGGACGGCGGGAGCGGGGCTCGAGTACCGCGGCCTCCCCGTCAGCTCGGGCTCGGGCCCGCAGCACATAGAAGGTCTTGCGGGAGATGCCCTCCTGTTCGCAGAACGTGGTCACCGCCCCGCGCGGGGCGTCATCAGGCCACCGGGCGATCGCCAGACGCACACGCGGATCAACACCACTACTGTTGGACTTCCTGACTGAGCTCATGCGCCCAAAAGCACACCAGAACTGTCACCCCCAACAACCCACGAACTGTCACCGATGTCCTGACACAGAACTGTCACCGATGTCCTGAGACATAACACTGGCAGTTCGTACCCGTAGGTGCCGAACCGTCGTAAGGAGGTACGAACCGCCGACCGGAAAGTACGAACCGTCGGCGTTTGTGCCGAACCGTCGCCTGGGTGACAAGCGACGAACCGCCTCAGAGGGCGATTAGAGACGAACCGCCTCAGAGGTCGTAGTCGACCACCAGCGGGGCGTGGTCCGACCAGCGCTCGGCGTAGCTGGGCGCCCGGTCCACGGTGAAGGCGCGGGCCCGCCCGGCCAACTGCGGAGTGGCCACCTGGTAGTCGATGCGCCAGCCGGCGTCGTTATCGAAGGCCTTGCCGCGCTGCGACCACCAGGTGTACGGGCCCTGTGCGTCGGGCGCGAGACTGCGGGCCACGTCTACCCAGCCGGCCCCGAACCAGCGCTCGAGGTAGGCGATCTCCTCATCCAGCGCGCCTGCGGACTTGTTGTGGTTGGGCCGCCAGTTCTTGATGTCCCGCTCGGAGCGCACGATGTTCAGGTCACCGGCCATGAGCACCTGTGGACCGCCGGCCGCCGCGCTTGCCAGCAGCGATGTCATGCGCGCGTCCACCAGGTTCAGGTGGGCGTATTTCTGATCCATCTTGATCGTCCCGACCTGGCCGGAGTGGAAGTAGGCGGACACAACCGTCAGCGGGGTTTGTGCCCCGGTGCCGTTGGTGGCCGTCAGGTCCATTTCCAGCCAGCGGCCGGAGTCCACATCCGGCTCCTCGCTCCCCGGTGTGCTGACACCGCGACGCACCGCGCCCACGGTCACCGGCGCCCCTTGGCGCACCGCGACGGCGACGCCGGCCCTTCCCTTCACCCGGCAAGGCCAGATCACCGACTCGTACCCGGGCAACAGCGCGGCCGCGGTGGTCTCGTCGGCTCGCACCTCCTGCACCAGCAGTACATCCGGGGCGCTGGACTCCAGCCAGGAGTCCATGTGCTTGCGGGCTGCGGCCCGGATGCCGTTGACGTTGATGGTGGCTACGCGCATAACGCCCGAGTGTACGTGTGTGCCGTCAGCCCTGTGCACCGTCGGCCCTGTAAGGCGGGCCGGTTTCCTGCGACAATGGGCATATGCCGCGCAGCTTCTTCGACGTCTTCCGCCGTCCGGCGAACCAACCCGCCGCCGACGCCACGGACAAGAGTGCTGCGGACCGGGCCGCCGCCCACTCCGGGGACGACTCCGCCAGCGCCGACACCGAACGCCGGCGCACGATTCACGCCATCGTCTCCGGCCGCGTGCAAGGAGTCGGCTTCCGCTGGTCCTGCATGGAGGAGGGGGAGCGGCTCGGGCTGGTCGGCGAGGTACGCAACCTGGACGACGGCGACGTGGAGGTCTTCGCCCAGGGGCCGGCCGACGACGTCGCCCGCATGATCGCCTGGCTGTACCACGGCCCCCGCTGGGCGAATGTCGCCTCCGTGCATGTCACCGACCTGCGTCCCGGCAGCCTGCGCCATCGCGCCTTCGTCATGGGTAACTGACGTTCCACGACCTTGGTGCACGTTGCACGATCCCGGGGCGGTCGTGGAACACCCCCGAGGTCGTGGAACGCGAGGACAACCGGTGTAACGCACCGCTCGGTTACCCCGGTGCGACCGGTAAACCCCTGCCGCGCCGCGGTCAGTAGCGGATCGCGTCAATGGGCTTGATGCGCACGGCCACCACCGCCGGGATAATGCCGGACAGGGCACCCACCCCGGTCGCGGCGATCAACCCGATCAGGGCGGCGGACATGGGGAACGGCGGCCGGGTCTCCACCGCCACCCCCAGCAGCGTGCCGAGCGGCGCGACTCGCATCCCCACGATCGCGATGCCGATGCCGATGATCCCGGCGACCACGGTCGCCACCACCGACTCCAGCATGATGGAGAAGAAGATGCGCCGACTGGTCGCCCCGAAGGCGCGGCGCACGCCGATCTCGTGAATGCGCTGGCGCACCGTCACCATGGAGATGTTGATCAGGCTGAGCGCGCCGAGGATCATGACGAACACGCCCGCAATGGTCACCGTGGTGGTGAACCCGCCGGTGTCCAGGCCCTGCATGCCGTCGGTGTTCGACCAGGCGTTCGTGGATCCCGCCCCGAACTGGGCGTCCAGGTCTTGGGTGGCCAGGCTGATCAGCTCCTGTTCCTGTTCCGGGCCGGCCCAGATCTCCAACGTCGGCGCGGGCAGGGAGGCCTGCGCCTCGCCACCCAGCCACTGCTCGTACGGTCCGGTCAGTGCGAAGGCGCTGATCGTCTGGTAGCAGTAGTTGGCGGCATCGACGTCGTTCTCGCACCAGGCCAGGTCGTCTGGCTTGAGCACCCCGACGATGGTGAAGGTCGTCTGGGCGGGGGAGTAGGCGCGCACGGTCAGCGGGCCATCCAGGGTGGTGTAGCCCAGCTCTTCCAGGAAGCCCTGCGAGACCACCAGCGACGGCGAGAGGTCGTCTTCGTCCTCGGCCGAGAACCAGCGGCCCTGCGCCACCGCCGTGTGGTGGAGGGTGCCGTAGCCGAGGCTGACGACGGTCGTCTCCACGCTGCGGGATCCGCCTGGGAAGGCGATGCGCAGGTTCTGCAGGTAGTTGGTGGCCCAGCTGTTGGCGCTGTAGCGGTCGACCAGGTTCATCTCCGCCTTGGTGATGCGCTCGGTGGCCGTGGTGTCACCGCCCGCGCCCTCCGCGCCCGGGGCCTCGGTCGGGCTCGTGCCGCTGTCGCCGCCGGATACGCCGCGGCCGGTGGGTGTGACTTCGATGCGCACGGTGCCGGGGCGGCCCGCATAGGTGGCGATCTCCTGGTCGATGATCGCGCTGGTCACCTGGCCCAGGGCGATCACGAAGGTCATGGCGGCCACGGCTGCGCCCACGCCCACCAGGGAGAGCATGACCCGCAGCTTGCCGATGCGCAGCTGCGCCCACGCCTCCACCAGGGCCCCGAAGAATCCAGTGAAGATGCCCGTCATGACGCTGCCTCCTGCTGCACGGTGTGGCGTCCCTGCGGCTCCGCCGGGCCGTCGCTCTCGGCCGCCGACGGGTCGGTGATCTCTTCGGTGAACTCGTCCAGACCGCCGGTGCGCTCGTGCCGCACGATGATCGGGGTGAGCACCCCGTGGTCGAGCCGGTACTGCTTCTGGGCGCGGCCGGCCACCGCCAGATCGTGGGTGATGACGATCAGGGCCGCCCCGGTCTCGTGGCACTGGCGTTCCAGCAGCCCCATGACCAGGGCGCCGGTGTCCACGTCGAGGGCGCCGGTGGGCTCGTCGGCCAGGATGACCCGCGGGCGGCGGGCCAGGGCGCGGGCGATGGCCACGCGCTGCTGCTCGCCGCCGGACAGACGACCGATGGGGGAGCCGAGCTTGTCCTCCAGGCCGACGGAGGCCAGCAGCTCCTCGGCGCGGCGGGTGCGGGTCCAGAAGGCGGCGCCGGTGTCGTACAGGAGCGGCGCGGCCACATTCTCCGTGGTGGACAGTCCCTCGATCAGGTTGAAGGACTGGAACACGAAGCTGAAGGTCTGACCCCGCAGGTGGGCGCGCCTGGCCTCGCTCAGACGGCGCGTGTCCCGCCCGTCCACGGTGTAGGTGCCCTCGGTCGGCTGGTCGATCAGGCCGATCAGGTTCAGCAACGTGGACTTGCCCGTGCCGGAGCGGCCGACCACGGCCACATGCTCGCCGGCGGAAATGTCCAGGTCGACGTTGGTGAGAATATTCAGGGGCGGGGAGTCCGGCACCTCGAAGGTGCGGGCGATGCCCCGCATGCTCAGCAGCGGACTCACAGGAGCTCCTCGCCGTTCTCGTCGTAGCACACCGATCCGTCCGGCTCACAGGTGTTCGGCTCGCCGGTGCGCACCGTGTCCTTGTTCGGCACGAACAGTAGGATCTCGTCCCCCTCGGCCAACCCGTCGGTGACCTGGATGTTCTCGCCGTCGGTGATGCCCAGCGCGACCTCCCGTTCCTCGGCGGCGTCCGGGTCCTCCGGATCGGTGACCACCCAGACATTCCCCTTGGTGACAGACCCCTCGACGGCGGTGACGGGCACGATCAGCGTATCGGTGGCGGAGCCGGCATCCACGCCGATGGTTACCGACAGCCCCGGGAAGACCTGCTGGTCGGAGGGCACCGCGCAGCGCACCTCCACGGTGGTGCCGTCGCCGGTGGTGGTGGTGACCTCGCCGGTCTCTGAGGTGGTGGTGGAAGTGGTCTCCCGGGTGCCGATCGTCAGCCCCGTGCAGTCGAAGGGCGCCGGCCCGCCGTCCACGGTCAGGGTGGCCGACGACGGCGCATTGGTCAGCCGGTACTGCTGATCGGCGGTGATAGTCCCCTTGGCGGAGTAGGTACCGGGGGAGACGGTGGCCACCACCATGCCGACGCTCGTCTCCTGGTCCTTGATCACGTTGAAGGAGACCACGCCGGCGGCCGGCGCGTACACGGTCGACCAGGTGACCTTGTCCTCCACGGGCGTCTCCACCGGGTTGCCGTCCTCGTCGGTGCCGATGATCGGCTGCTGCGGCTCAACCTGCTTGAGGTAGACCAGCGGCTCCCCCTGGGTGACGGTGGCTCCCTTGCTGACGGCGAAGGAGTCGACAACGCCGTTCAGGGTCGCCTGCGCCTCCACGGCCGCGTCCTCCACGATCTGCCCACTGACGTCCACGGTGTTGGCGATGTCCCCCGTGGTCACGACCGTGGTTTGCGTGGTGACGTTTATGCCGGGGGAGATGTTCGCGGTGGTGCCCGAGTCGGAGTCGGGGAAGAAGGCGATCTTCACCAGGGCCACCGCGATTGCGACGCCGATCAGCAGCTTGATGGTGGGCAGGACATAGCGCTTCACGGCGCACCTCCGGTCGGCCGACATGGCCGGAAGCGGCGGCTGGAGGCCGCCGGGTGGTGGGATGGGCCACGGCGGCGATTGCCGCAGCCCGGGTGACACCCCGAGGCTACGTCGCGGCACACGCCCTTGCGCTCATCCGCAGGTAGGAGAACACCCTGGTTGGTCCCGGATTCAGAGGTCGGGGATCTCCTCCGCTAGGAGGATGCGGCCCGGGCGTCGAGGTGAACCGCGTGGCCCGGGCGGCCATGAGGCGGTTCTGAGAGGACTCCGCGCCGGCCGCCGGGCGGCAGCTGTGTGACGCTCGCGGCCGGCGTCGCACAGACGCCCCGCGGTTCAGACCAAGCGGCCCGCCGGGGCGGAGGGGACCGCGTTCAGGAATGCCGGTGCGGCGAAGCCGTGGTCGGCATAGGCGTCGACGACGGCGCGGGCCACCGCATCCACGGCGGCGGTATCCACGAGTGCGATGGCGCTGCCGCCGAAGCCGCCTCCGGTCATGCGCGCGCCGTGCGCGCCGGCAGCGCGAGCGGCCTGCACGGCGACGTCGAGCTCGGGGCAGGTGACCTCGTAGCCCACCCGCAGCGACTCGTGGCTGGCGTCCATGAGCGCCCCCACCTGGGCCAGTTTCTCCCCGGTCAGGGGCGTCCCGTCCTGCAACAGTGCCACCAGGCGGCGGGTGCGGTCGATCTCGGTGACCACGTGGCGGGTGCGCGCCACCAGCACCTCGGCGTCCGTGGCCTTCGAGGCGCGCAGCGTAGCCAGGGCGGCCTCGAGCGAGCCGGGCTCGATATCCGCCAGCAGTGACACGCCCAGAATCTCGGCGGCTCGCTCGCAGGCATCCCGGCGGGCCCCGTACTGCCCGTCCACCAGGGAGTGCTTGGCCTTGGTGTCGATCACCAGCAGCGTCAGGTCGGCGGCCGCCAGGTCGAAGGGCACATGCACCACCGAGCCGTCCCGGCAGTCCAGTTCGAGGGCGTGGCCGGCGCGGCAGCGCATGGAGGCGGACTGGTCCATGCCGCCGGTGGGGGCGCCCGCCATCTCGTTCTCGGCACGGATGCAGGCCTCCACCAGGCGGGCGCGGCCGGCGTCGTCGGGGGTGTCCACCGTCCCGGCCAGGCCCAGTGCGCACACGTCGTCGAGGGCGACGGCGGTGGCGCACTCCAGCGCGGCCGAGGATGACAGGCCGCCGCCCAGCGGCACGCAGGAGTACAGGGCGGCGTCGAAGCCGCGCAGCGGCCCGAGCCCGTCGCGCTCCAGCGCCCAGGCGACGCCCGCCACGTAGGCGTTCCAGTGGCGCACCTCGCCGGGCGTACCCTTCGGGCCGATCGCGTCCAGGTCCAGCACATCGATGGCCTCGCGCGTCTGCGGGGACACCAGCCGGATCGTGCGGTCGTCGCGGCGACGCAGCGCCAGGTGGGCGCGGTGGGGCAGGGCGATCGGCAGTGCCAGACCGCCGTTGTAGTCGGTGTGCTCCCCGATGACGTTGACGCGGCCGGGCGCGTACCACACGCCGTCGGGCTCGGCGCCGAAGGCTTCACGGAACAGGTCGGTGGCGGCTTCCACACCCTCCTGCGGGCTCAGTGCGGGGGAGAAGACGGGCTCGGATCCGGCGACGGCGGCGGGCGGGGTCTCGGTGCGCGGCATGGGCCCATTCTGCCAGACGAACCCCCACCTGTGAGCCCCTGGCAAGCTCCTTCTCCGGAGTCGCCGAGTGACCGCCTCCGGGATGTTTCCACCCCTGCCGCGGGGGTAAGGTGCAGCTGCTGTCAGCCCGTGCCGTCAAGAGGAGGAGTGCGCGCCTCATGGACGTCCCCGCGCCCACGCCCACCCAGTGCGTCCTCGGCGTCACCATCGTGCTGCCCGAGCCGTGGGCCACGCGTGTGCGCGGCGTGCGTCTGGCGGTCGGTGACCCCCATGGCAATGCGATCCCGCCGCACGTGACCCTGCTGCCGCCCACCGCCGTGGAGAAGACGGAGTTGGACGCCGTGACCGCGCACGTGTCCCGGGTGGCGGCCGCCTCCGCTCCCTTCACCCTGCGCGTCGCCGGTGTGGGCACCTTCCGCCCGGTCAGCCCGGTGGTGTTCCTGGGCGTGGCCGAGGGCGGCCCCGCCATCGACGCGCTCCAGCAGGACCTGCGCGCCGCCGACGGGCCGCTCAGCCGCGGCCTGCGCTTCCCCTTCCACCCGCACATCACCCTCGCCCATGAGGTCGACGACGCCGCCCTGGACCGGGCCGCCCATGCCGGCCAAGACATCGCGGCGACCTTCGTGGTGGACCGCATCCACCTTCAGCGACTCGCCCCGGACGGCAGCTGGGCCTCCCTGGCGAGCCCGGCGCTGGGAGTGCGGGCGCACCCGGACGGGGCGGACCACCCGTTAGCCTGAACGCGTGAACGCCGAGCCCCGCCCCGACCAGCCCGCCCCCGCGACCGCATCCACGGCCCCCGCCATCCACGCGATCATTCCCGCCGGCGGCGCCGGCACCCGGCTGTGGCCGCTGAGCCGCAAGGCCCGCCCCAAGTTCCTGCTGGACCTGACCGGCACCGGGCGCAGCCTGTTGCAGGGCACCGTTGCCCGCCTGGCCCCGCTGGCGGCGACGACGACGGTCGTCACCGGCGTCGCCCACGTCCCCGCCGTCGCCCGGCAGCTCCCGGACCTGCCCGAGGAGAACCTGCTGGCCGAGCCGGCTCCGCGCGACTCCATGGCCGCCATCGGCCTGGCCACCGCCCTGATCGCCCGCCGACACGGGCGTGAGGCGATCGTCGGCTCCTTCGCCGCCGACCACCTGGTGGCCGATGTCGCCGCCTTCCAGGAGGCCGTGCGCCAGGCGGCAGCCCTCGCCGAGGCCGGCTGGCTGGTCACCATCGGCATCCAGGCCACCGGACCGTCCACCGCCTTCGGCTACATTCACGCCGGTGAGGCCCTGGACGTGCCCGGGGCGCCGGACGGGCACCGCGTGCTCGACTTCGCCGAGAAGCCCGATGCCGCCACCGCCGCCCGCTACCTGGCCACCGGCGACTACCGATGGAACGCCGGCATGTTCGTGGTGCGTGCCGGCGTGCTGCTGGACCACCTGGCGGTGGGCCGGCCGGCGCTGGCGGCCGGCCTCGATGAGATCGCCGCCGCCTGGGACACCCCCGCGCGCGACGCCGTCATGGCGCGGGTATGGCCCGGCCTGGAGGCGATTGCCATCGACCACGCCATCGCCGAGCCCGTGGCCGCCGCCGGCGGCGTGGCCACTGTCCCCGGGAACATGGGTTGGGACGACGTCGGGGGCTTCGACACCCTGGCCGAGCTGATTCCCGCGGCCACCTCCGGGCCGGCGGCCGGAGTCGAAGTGCTGGGGGAGGCCGACGTGGAGGCGGTGGGTGCCGACGGCGCCCTGGTCGCCTCCAGCACCGGCCGGAAGGTGGCGCTGCTGGGAGTACCCGGCGTCGTCGTGGTTGACACCCCCGACGCGCTGCTGGTGACCACCCCGGAGCGCGCCCAGGACGTCAAGGGCGTCGTCGACCGGCTCAAGGCGGCCGGGCGGGACGCGCTGCTGTGACCGGGCCGGGTGCGTCAATCCGACCCGCGGGCCTCGTGTCTGGTTCACGCCGCGGGCTCGGCCCCCGCCTGCAAGCTCTGCAAGACTCTGCAAGGCGGAGGTCGGCAGAAACCGGGTAGCGGCATCATCAGCGAGCTGAAAGGTTCGCTGGGGCGTGGGTCACGTCATGGTCGCAATATGGCGCTGTAACGCCAATTGTGAAGCAGGCCGCGGGGAAGCGTCTATCCTAGATATCCGAGCCAGCGCCGTCCCGGCCAGCTCCTTGCAAGGGCGCAAGCCCGTACCTCATCTGGAGACACGACCGTGAAGAAGAAGTATCCCGCCATTACGCTCGGCCTGGTCGCAGCGTTGTCGCTTGCCGCCTGCGGCTCGGCCCCCGACTCCTCCGGCGGAGACGCCGGCGACTTCCTCGCCTGCATGGTGTCCGACGAGGGTGGGTTCGACGACCAGTCCTTCAACCAGTCCGGCAAGGAGGGTCTGGACCGCGCCGGCAGCGAACTCGGCGTGCAGACCAAGGCCGTCGAGTCCCAGTCGGTATCCGACTACCCCACCAACGTCGACTCCCTGATCCAGCAGAACTGCGACCTGATCATCGGCGTCGGCTTCAACCTCTCCGCGGACCTGGCCACCGCAGCCCAGGAGAACCCGGACATCAACTTCGCCCTCATCGACGAAAGGTTCAGGGATGCAGACGGCGAGATCGTAGAGCTGGACAACGCCAAGCCGCTGGTCTTCAACACCGCGGAGGCCGCCTACCTCGCCGGCTACGCCGCTGCCGGTACCACCGAGAGCGGCAAGGTCGCCACCTACGGCGGTCAGGCAATCCCCACCGTGCAGATCTTCATGGAGGGCTTTGCCAAGGGCGTGGAGAAGTACAACGAGGACAACGGTGCCGACGTGGAGGTCCTCGGCTGGGACCCCGACAACCCGGGCTCCGGCTCCTTCGTGGGCAACTTCACCGACACTCCCATGGGCCAGCAGCTGACCGAGCTGTTCCTGTCCCAGGGCGCCGACATTGTGATGCCGGTGGCCGGACCGGTCGGCTCCGGCACGATCGCGGCGCTCAAGGCGGCCGGTGACGACAACAACGCGATCGTTTGGGTCGACGCCGACGGCTATCTCACCACCGAGTCCATCGGCGGCAGCCAGTACATGGTCACCTCCGTCATGAAGGGCATCAACACGGCCGTGTACGACGCCGTCAAGGAGGCCTCGGAGGGCAACTTCACCTCCGAGCCCTTCATCGGCACGCTCGCCAACGACGGTGTCTCCATCGCCGACTACCACGACTGGTCCGACCGGGTCCCCGACGAGGTGAAGGAGCAGGTCGAGGTACTCAAGCAGCAGATCATCGACGGCACGCTCGACGTCTCCACGCCGTACGACCCGTCCTGATCGGCCCCGTGCCAATTCAACTCGGTGACGCCGTCGTCCTTGACGGGGCGGCGGCGTCACTGTCGCTCGGGTGGCACCGGCGCCACCCGAACACTCACTCCCAGTTCACCAACCCCACCAGTACTGCCTGAACCCACAGGAAGCGAGCCTCTCGTGTTGCTCGAGCTCCGCGGAATTACCAAGGTCTTCGGATCCCTCGTGGCCAACGACCACATCGACGTCACCGTCGAACCCGGCCAGATCCACGCCCTCCTGGGCGAGAACGGTGCCGGCAAGTCAACGCTGATGAATGTCTTGTACGGCCTGTACGACCCCGACGACGGCGAGATCCTCATCGACGGCCGGCCGGTCACCTTCAAGGGCCCCGGCGACGCCGTCGCCGCCGGCATCGGCATGGTCCACCAGCACTTCATGCTCGTGCCCGTGTTCACCGTGGCCGAGTCCGTCGCCCTGGGCTACGAGCCGGTCGGCAAGGCCGGCGTCATCGATGCCAAGGCCGCCGCCGCGAAGGTGCGGGAGATCTCCGAGCGCTTCGGCTTCGACGTGGACCCGAACGCCTACATCGAAGACCTGCCCGTGGGCGTACAACAGCGCGTCGAGATCATCAAGGCCCTCTCCCGCGACGCCAAGGTCCTCATCCTGGACGAGCCCACCGCCGTGCTCACCCCGCAGGAGACCGACGAGCTGATCGCCATCATGCGCGATCTCAAGGCCGCCGGCACCTCCATCGTGTTCATCACCCACAAGCTGCGCGAGGTGCGCGAGGTGGCGGACACGATCACCGTCATCCGCCGCGGCAAGGTCGTCGGCACCGCCGAGCCCACCGCCTCCGAGTCGGAGCTAGCCGGTCTCATGGTCGGCCACTCCGTCTCCCTCACGGTGGCCAAGGACGCCCCCAGGCTGGGCGACGTCGGCCTGGAGCTGAAGGGCATCAGCCTGGTTGATGAGGGCAACACCCTGCTCGACGACGTCAGCCTGCAGGTCCGCTCCGGCGAGATCGTCGGTGTGGCCGGCGTGCAGGGCAACGGACAGACCGAACTTGCCGACGTACTGCTGGGGCTGCGCGCCCCCACCGCCGGTTCCGTGCACTTCGGCGGCCAGGACGTCACCGCCCTGGGCGTGCACCGGCGCATCGACGCGGGCCTCGGCTTCGTCCCCGAGGACCGCTCCACCGACGGCATGGTGGCCGCGTTCTCCGTGGCCGAGAACCTGATCCTGGACCGCTTCGACGACCCGGCCTTCGGCTCGGGACCGTCCATCAGTCCCACCAAGGTCCGTAACCACGCCGAGCAGTTGCGCGACGAGTTCGACGTACGTGTCACCGACGTCGCCGACCCCATCTCCACCCTGTCCGGCGGCAACCAGCAGAAGGCGATCCTCGCCCGGGAGCTGTCCCGCCAACTGAAGGTCCTGGTGGCCTCGCAGCCCACCCGCGGACTAGACGTCGGCTCCATCGAATTCGTCCACAAGCGCATCGTGGCCGAGCGCGACAACGACACCGCCGTGCTGATCATCTCCTCCGAGCTGGATGAGATCTACTCCCTGTCAGACCGCATCGCCGTCATGTACCGCGGCCGGATCGTCGGCATTGTGCCGCCGGATACGCCCCGCGATGTGCTGGGCCTCATGATGGCCGGCGTCCCCCTCGACCAGGCCCGCGCCCAGGAGGAGAACTGATGAGCGAAGCTACCCCGAACGGCACCGCGCAGGCGGAATCACGGACGGGTCGGCCGTCCGTCGTCCCGCCCGCTCAGCGCACGGACAAGCAGCCGGAGCGGCCGGGCCTACTGCGGCAGATCGCCGAGTCCAACATTCTTATGGGAGTGCTTGCGGTCATCTCCGCCATGATCGTCGGCTCGCTGCTGATCCTGCTCGCCGACGACAACGTGCGCACCACCGCCGGTTACCTGTTCGCCCGCCCCAGTGACTTCTTCGGTGCGGTCGGCTCGTGCCTGGTGGATGCCTACGCGGCCATGCTACGCGGCGGCATCTTCGACTGGCAGGCCTCCTCGGTCGCGCGCATGTGGCGCCCGATCACCGAAACGCTGACCGTGGCCACGCCGCTGATTCTGGCGGGCCTCGGCATGGCGGTGGCCTTCCGCGCCGGCCTGTTCAACGTCGGTGGGCAGGGGCAGATCATCCTCGGTGCCATCGTCGGCGGCTACGTCGGCTTCGCCTGGGACCTGCCCAGCGGACTGCACATGCTGGTGGCGGTGCTCGGCGCGATCGTCGGCGGTGCCCTGTGGGGCGCCATTCCCGGCGTGCTGCGCGCCACCACCGGTGCGAGCGAGGTCATCACCACCATCATGCTCAACTCCGTGGCCAGCTACCTGATGGCCCACATGCTGACCACCGCCACCTTCATCGGCGCGGGCAACGCCAACCCCAAGTCACTGCCGGTGGCGGCCAGCGCCCAATACCCGAAGCTGATCGGTGGGCCGTTCCGCCTGCACCTGGGCTTCATCGTGGCCCTGCTGGCCGCATTGTTCGTGTGGTGGCTGCTGGAACGCAGCGAGATCGGTTTCCAGTTCCGCGCCACGGGCCTGAACCCGCAGGCGGCGCTGACGGCAGGCATCAACGTGCCCCGGATCACCGCCCTGGTCATGATCGTCTCCGGCGCGCTGTGCGGGCTGGCGGCGACCGCCCCGGTGCTCGGCACCCAGCACTACCTGACCGGCTCGGTGGCCGGAAGCATCGGTTTCGACGCCATGACCGTGGCCCTGCTGGGCCGCTCCACCCCGCAGGGCACCGTGCTGGCGGGGCTCCTGTTCGGGGCCCTGACCGCCGGCGGCACCACCATGCAGGCCGCCACCGGCACCCCGATCGACATCGTGCTGGTGCTGCAGTCCATGATCGTCCTGTTCATCGCGGCCCCGCCGCTGGTGCGCGCCATCTACCACCTGCCCGCACCCGGCTCCTGGCGGCGCCGCCGCCGCGAGGCCATTGACGCCGCAGCCGCCGTCGCCCCGGCCGCTGAGAAGAAGGAGGCCTGAGCCATGACCGCCTCACCTACCGCCACGCCGACCCGTGACGCCCGCCCGGAAGCGGGGCCGGCCGTCGTCGTCGAGCCGATCGCCTACAAGCTGCCGATCACCGGCACCGTCGTGGTCATCCTGGAACTGCTGATGGGTCTGGCCAGCCACGGTGACACCCGCTTCCAGCTGGCCACCAAGGCCGACTTCTTGAAGATTCCCATGCTCACCCTGGGTGCCCGACCCGTGATCGTGGTGATGGTGCTGCTGGCCGTTGCGGTCACCGTCTACATGTGGGTTCGCGCCGTGGGCCGCGCGCCGATCCCCACCTGGGCGGGGCTGGTGCTGGGAGCCAGTTTCATCGTCGCGTTCCTCACCTGGGCCGGCGCCGGACGCTCCACCGTCATCCCGCTGGTGACGATCCTGTCCTCCACCCTCGCCCTGTCCGTGCCGCTGGTGTTCGGCGGGCTCGCCGGCGTGGTGGGGGAGCGTTCGGGCACCATCAACATCGCCATCGAGGGGCAACTGCTGGGCGGGGCCTTCCTCGGCGTGGTGGTCGCCTCGATCACCGGCTCCGCCTGGGCCGGCATGATCGCCGCCCCCTTCGCCGGCATCCTGGTGGCCCTGCTGCTGGCGCTGTTCGGCCTGAAGTACCGGGTCAACCAGATCGTCGTCGGCGTGGTGCTGAACGTGTTCGTCTCCGGCCTGACCAGCTTCCTGTTCTCCACCGTGCTCAGCGACAACCCGACGCGGCTGAACGCCTCCATGCGCCTGCCCACCCTGCCGATCCCGGTGCTCTCCCAGATCCCGGTCATCGGCCCGGTGCTGTTCCGACAGACGATCCTGGTGTACCTGATGTATGCGGCCGTCGCGGTGCTGTCCTTCATGCTGTTCCGCTCCCGCTGGGGTCTGCGCATGCGCGCCTGCGGCGAGCACCCGCGGGCCGCGGACACCGTTGGCATCAACGTCATGCGTACCCGCGTGAACAACCTGATGCTGGGCGGTGCGCTGGCGGGCCTGGGCGGCGCCTTCTTCACCATCGGCTCCGGACTGGCCTTCACCAAGGACATGTCATCCGGCAACGGCTACATCGCCCTGGCCGCCATGATCCTGGGCGCCTGGAACCCGGTGGGCACCCTGTACGCTGCGCTCCTGTTCGGCTTCGCCACTGCGGTGGGGCAGACGCTGTCCGTCATCGGCTCCCCGATCCCGGCGAACATCATCTTGATGATCCCCTACATCGTGACCGTCTTCGCCGTCGCCGGCTTCGTGGGGCGTGTGCGCGCCCCCGCCGCCGAGGGGGTCCCGTACCCGTGATCGGCACCGACAACCACCCGGCCGGGCCGGCCCGGGGCGTCTCCGACGCCGCGCCCGCCGTCGACGCGGACATGTGGGCGCGGCTGCGGGCGCTGGCCACCGAAGCCATGCGGTGCGCCTACGCGCCCTACTCCCACTTCCGGGTGGGGGCCGCCGCCCTGGTCGACGACGGCCGCCTCGTGTCCGGCTGCAACGTGGAGAATGCGGGCTACGGGGTCGCCCTGTGCGCCGAGTGCGGGCTGGTGTCCGAACTCGTGCGCACCGGCGGCGGCCGCCTGATCGCCTTCGTGTGCGTCGACGGCGACGGGCGGGTCTGCTCCCCGTGCGGGCGCTGCCGCCAGGTGCTGTCCGAGCACGCCGACCCGCACATGCTGCTGGACATGCCGTCGGGGATGATGACCATCGACCAGGTGCTCCCCGACCGCTTCAGCAAGGCCGACATCGACCGGGTCACCGGCACATCCGCACCCGCACCAGAAGGAGATCGGTCGTGACCACAGCCCCCAACCCCGCCCCCGGCGTGGAGCCCTTCGACGCCGTCGACGTGATCGCCGCCAAGCGCGACCGTCAGCGGCTCAGCGACGCCCAGATCGACTGGGTGGTGGACGCCTACACCCGTGGGGTGGTCGCCGACGAGCAGATGAGCGCCCTGGCCATGGCGATCTACCTGAACGGCATGGACCGGGGTGAGATCGCCCGCTGGACCGACGCCATGATCCGCTCGGGGGAGCGCATGGACTTCTCCGGTCTGGGACGCCCCACCGCGGACAAGCACTCCACCGGCGGCGTGGGCGACAAGATCACCCTGCCGCTGGCGCCGCTGGTTGCGGTCTTCGGCGTCAGCGTTCCGCAGCTGTCCGGCCGCGGCCTGGGGCACACCGGCGGCACGCTGGACAAGCTCGAGTCCATTCCCGGCTGGCGGGCCGCCCTGACCAACGCCGAGATCCTGGACATGCTGTCCGCCTCCGGCCCCGGCGCCGTCATCTGCGCCGCCGGCAGCGGGCTCGCCCCGGCCGACAAGAAGCTGTACGCACTGCGCGACACCACCGCCACCGTCTCCTGCGTGCCGCTGATCGCCTCCTCCATCATGAGCAAGAAGATCGCCGAGGGCACCGGCGCGCTGGTCCTGGACGTGAAGGTCGGCTCCGGCGCCTTCATGAAGGAGCTTGACCAGGCGCGCGAGCTCGCGCAGACGATGGTGGCGCTCGGCACCGACGCCGGGGTGACCACGCGCGCCCTGCTCACCGACATGTCCACCCCACTGGGGCTCACCGCGGGCAACGCCCTGGAGGTGCGTGAGGCCGTCGAGGTGCTTTCCGGCGGAGGCCCCCAAGACGTCGTCGACCTGACCGTGGCGCTGGCCGGTGAGATGCTCTCCGCCGCCGGGCACCCGGTGGACGAGCCGGAGCTGCGCGCCGCCCTGGGCGACGGGCGCGCCATGGACGTGTGGCGGGAGATGATCCGCCGCCAGGACGGGGACCCGGACGCCCCCCTGCCCGTGGCCCCGGAGACCGAGATCATCAGCGCCGTAGACGACGGCGTGCTCACCCGCCTGGACGCCCTGGGCGTGGGCGTGGCCGCCTGGCGCCTGGGGGCCGGCCGCGCCCGCAAGGAGGACCCGGTGCAGGCCGTCGCCGGCGTGGAGATGCACGCCAAGCCGGGCGACAGTGTGCGCGCCGGGCAGCCGCTGCTCACCCTGCACACCGCCACCCCGGAGCGCTTTGAGCGCGCCCGCGCCGCGCTCGAGGACGCGATCGCCGTGTGTCCCGCGGACTCGCCCGAGGCGCGCGCCGCCGTGGCGCGCCGCCGTGCCGGCGTCGTGCTGGACCGGATCGTCTGAAGGCACGCCGTGGACACCCGCACCGGCGCGTCCGCACCCCGGGTGCGTGTGGCGAACTCGCGGCTGCGCGTGGGGGGATTCACCACCGCCGGCGATGCCATCACCCTGACCCAGTGCGACGCCACCACCTGCGGCGCCACCGCCGTGCTGGCTGCCCGGCTCCTGCTGGGCCTGCCGCTCGATGACGCCTCTTCGCCGTCGGGCACCGGCGCGGCCCGGCCCGGCCGGGCGCTGCGGGACTCCCTGGCGGTCCGCCAGCGCGGTCTGCAGCGGGCCATGAACCGACACGCGCGCGGCCCCCTCGGTCCGCTGCCGTGGACGCGGCGCCTGGGCTCGACCCCGTGGGCGGTGGCCGCGGAGCTGACTCGCACCCTGCGGCGGGTGCGCCCCGGCGTAGGGGAGAGCACCGTGACCTGGGTGGACGACCGCGGCACCGGCTGGGGCGGCGTCGTCGCGGGGCTGCGCACCGGACTGGCCGATGGCGTGCCCGCCATCCTGCTCACCGGTGGTCCCCTGCTCGGGCGTGCGGCGGCCGCCGGCCGGGCAGGTCGCGTCCTGCGCGCCGCCGTGGGCGTCCTCATCCCGCGGCACTACGTGCTGGCCGTGCCCTGGGGAGTGATCGGCCGCGCCGACCCGGGCCCGGGTCGCGTTCACCTGTACGAGCCGTCCTCCGGCACGGTGCGCGCACTGGACCTGCTGGCGCCCCGGCCGGCGCTTGGGAACGGGCCGCGCGAGCTGGGCGGCTGGCCCCGTGTACTCGCCGTGATTGCCCCACCATTACCCTTGACCGAGCGGATCTAGCGAAAGGAAGCTCATGCCCACACGTGCGGAAGTCGCCGCCATTATCGACCACACCCTGCTCAAGCCGGAGGCCACCGGCGCGCAGATCGCCGACCTGGTAGCCCAGGGCGCCGAGCTCGGCACCTACTCGGTGTGCGTATCCCCCAACCAGCTGCCCGTCCAGGCGCCCGCCGGGCTGCACGTGGCCACCGTGTGCGGCTTCCCCTCCGGGGCGCACGCCAGCTCTGTCAAGGCCGCCGAAGCCGCCGACTCCGTCGCCAAGGGCGCGGACGAGGTCGACATGGTGGTCAACCTCAAGCTCGTCAAGGAGCACGACTACGAAGGCGTCGAGGCGGACATTCACGCCGTCAAGGAGGCCGTGGGGGACAAGCTGCTGAAGGTCATCATCGAGTCGGCCGTGCTCACCGACGACGAGATCGTCGCGGTCTGCCAGGCCGCCGAGCGGGCCGGCGCCGACTATGTGAAGACCTCCACCGGCTTCCACCCCGCCGGCGGCGCCTCGGTGCACGCCGTGGAGCTCATGCGTGCCACCGTGGGGGACCGCCTGGGCGTGAAGGCGTCCGGCGGCATCCGCACCGCGGCGGATGCGCTGGCCATGATCGAGGCGGGCGCCTCCCGGCTGGGCGTGTCCGCCACCGTCGCGATCCTGGAGGGTTTGCCCGTCTGACGGGCGGAGACCGGCACTACTGACGTGCCGGTCTCCGCAGCGCGTCACATAAGTCGGTTTCGGTGTGTTGCTTGTGCCGGTTTCGGTCGTTGTGGGCCGCAGGTCGACCGCCTGAGTCCGGAATGACGCCCGGGATCAGATGCCGAGCACGCCGCGCAGGTCGGTTTTAATGTTTTCTAGGCGCTTGGCGGCGGCACGGCGCGCCACCTCCACCGGCTCGTCGACCGCTACCGGCATGACCACCTCGCAGTAGCACTTGAGCTTCGGCTCGGTGCCCGAGGGGCGCACCACCACCCGGTCGAGCAGATCGTCTAGTGGTCGTGTTGTGTAATTCGTCGTGGTGGTGGGTGGGTGGTGGATGGTGAGTTGGTCGTGTCTGGTGGCCACGGGGCCCTAGTTTGAGTGGGCTGCCTCCGCTCGTCGAGGACGCGGAGTGACCTTCGTGAGCACGCTCGCGCTGTTGGGGGCGTCGTCCCGGAGCCGGGTTGTCGACGCGGGTGCCTGTGGGCGGGCCGGTTGTGTGCTCAGCGAGGACCGTTTGCGCTGTCAGGCGTGCAGGGCTGTTCCCGCGGTGTCGGGGGTCTGGTTGTCGGCAGTCGAGGGGGCGAGTGGGTCTTGCACCGGCCGGTTGGACCGCTCACGCCCCGTTGGACCGCCCACGCCCGGTTGGACCGCTGTAACCGGCGGCTACGGCGGTCCAACGGGGGAACAGGGGTCCAACGGGGGAACAGGGGTCCAACGGGGGAACAGCGGTCCAACGGGGGGACAGGGGTCCACTTTCCGCCGCCGGACGCCCGGCGGACGAGGAGGGCCTGCCCGTCTGATTGCGGCATGCGGCCCTGCCACGAGCGGATCCCGACTTGAAAGTTTCGGGTACCCGAAATTAGCATGTGGCACATGAGAACTATTATCAACACGCCGGCTCGGGCGGCTGCGGCGCTTGCCTCCCTCGCGCTCACTGTTCCTCTCGTCGTCGCGTGCACCCCGACCGATGCTGCCGCTACGGGCGCCATCAAGGTTGTCGCCTCCACCACGCAGATCTGCGATTACGTCACCCAGCTGGCCTCCGGCGCCGATGATCTCGCCTTGACCCGCGTCGGCGCTGATGGCGCGACCGCCGAAGTCGGCGCCGACCCCGCCAAGGCCTCGGTGCACGTATCCCTCACCTGTTTGCTGGCGCCTAACGCCTCCGCCCATGAGCATGAGATGACCGCAGCCCAGTCACGTGCGTTGAGTGAAGCCGACCTCCTCCTAGTCAATGGTGTGGATCTGGAGCGCTTCCTGAACGATGCGGTTGACGCCACGGGGTTCAAGGGCACCATGGTGGTCACCTCGGGTGTGCTCTCGGCCGATGAGGCAGACGCCGGATCGGGAAGGCCCGCGAGCCGGCAGAAGCGGGACGACGAGCGCGCCTACACCATCGACCGCGGGGCGGAGGCCGTGGATGTCGCCCCCTGGCCCTTCGCCCCGGAAGGCGGCGAGGAGGCTGAATTCCGCTACGACCCGCACGTGTGGACCTCGCCTCGGAACGCCGTCGTTCAGGTATCCAATATCGGGCGTGCATTGGCTGCGGCGGCACCTGACTCGAAGGAGGTGATAAACAAACGCGTGCGCGCCTATGTCGCTCGCCTGGATGCGCTGGATCGCTGGGCGGCTGCCTCATTGGAGTCCGTTCCGGAGAATCGCCGTGTGTTGTTCACCAGTCACGACGCCTTCGGGTACCTGGCGGCGGCGTACTCCATCCGCTTCGAAGGGGCGGCGCTTAGCGACTTCAACGCCCAGCAGGACGCCACCGCGCAGAAGATCCAGGAGACTGCTGACGCCGTTAAGAGCACCGGTGCCGTGGCGATCTTCGCCGAGAACTCAAATAATCCGAAATCCGTGGAGAAAGTGGCTCAACTCGCCGGCGTCACCGCCGTCATCGGTGACGAGGCCCTGTACGGGGACTCTCTGGGCGGCCCCGGAACGGACGGTGAGACCTACGTCGGCTCGCTGCTGCACAATGTCACCAATATGACGAATGCGTGGGGCGGTACCGTCGCGCCCATACCCGATGAGCTCGCAAAGTGGGCGCCAAAGCAGACGGTGCGGCAATGACCGCCCGACACCGTCGCGCATGCTCGCCGCAGCAGGCGGAGCATGTCGTGGAGTTTGACGACGCGGCCCTCGGGTACGGCGGCACCCCGGTGATCACTGGGGTGAGCGGCGCCGTTGGGACCTGCGAGGCGCTGGCGCTCGTGGGCCCCAACGGCTCGGGGAAGACCACTCTGCTGCGCGCCCTGGTCGGCATGGTCAACATCGTCTCCGGCTCCGTGCGCGTCGTGGGCGCCCAGCCGGGACATGCGCCTCGCGGTTCCATCGCCTACGTTCCCCAGAACAGCGATCTGGACCCGACATTCCCCGTAACGGCACTCGACGTCGTCCTCATGGGCACATACCCCCGACTCGGCCTCGGGCGCCGCCCCGGGCGCACGGAACACGCCCGTTGCCGGGAGGCGCTGAACGCCGTCGGCCTCGACTCGATGACTAGCAAACGTTTCGGATCGCTCTCCGGCGGGCAGCAGCAGCGCGTGCTGCTTGCACGCGCCATCGCCTCCGCGCCGAAACTGGTACTGCTTGACGAGCCCTTCAACGGGCTCGACCAGCCCAACCGTGAGGCGCTGCTGAGAATCCTGACGGACCTGAAGGAAGGCGGTACAGCGGTGGTGGTGTCCACGCACGACCTGGTACTGGCCTACGACGTCTGCGAACAGGTGGCGTTATTGGCTGGTAGGCAGATCGCCTTCGGGCCCCGTGAACAGGTACTCGTGCCTGAGTACATCGAGCAGGCCTTCGGGCGGTGTCGGTACCACAATTGCTCACCTCCGATTCACGCGGTCTTCAACGGGACTCGAACCGTTCCCCCGCTGCGCACCCGTCCGGGACAATGGCATGAACGACTTCTCACGGGCGCTGGAGGCGCTGCGGCTGCTGCTCGCCGAAGTCCCTGGACTGGCGCCACTGGCGGGAGCGCCCTACCTGTTTCGGCCCCTGGTTATGTTGGTTGTGCTGGGAATTGTCGGCGCCGTAGTCGGTGTGCTAATCAATCTGCGCTGCGCGGAGTTTCACGCCGAGGCGCTGGTGCATGCCGTCTTCCCTGGAGTAGTGATCGGCGCGGTGACCTCCGGGCTGGACGCCATTATCCCGGCCGCCGCCGTGGCCGGGACAGCGGCGGCCGCCGCGCTGACTCTGCTGGGGCATCACGCCCGCCGTGAGGCCACGGAGGCTGGAACGGCGGTTGTGCTCACAGGCTTCTTCTCCCTGGGAATGATCGTGCTTCTGGCTGTCGGCGACCGATCCGGGCAACTGGAGGCACTCATGTTCGGGCGTCTACTGGAAGTGACCGACCTACGTCTGGTTCAGGCCCTGGCAGTATGCGGCCTTGCGCTTGTACTGGTGATGGCGACCTGGAAGGAACAGATCGCTCGCGCCTTCGACGCGGTGGGCGCGCGCTCCGGCGGGCAGCGCATCGCGGTGCTCGATCTGATTGCGAACACGGCGATCGCCGCCGTGGTCGTCTCCGCCTCAATCGCGGTGGGCACTCTACTCGTCATCGGCTTCCTCATCATTCCCGCCGTCACGGCCAGGCTGCTGGCCCCGAGCCTGCGTGCGATGGTGTGGATCGCAATCGTGACGGGCGTGGGAGGCGGTTACGTCGGCCTGTTGCTGGCAACCGCCCCGCTGCCGCGCCCAGTGTCCCCACAGGCGTGTGTCATCGTCGTGATGGCGCTGGTATTGGCGGGCGCGGCGACGTACACGGGTATGCGGGCGGGGCGGTCGCTGTGAGCCTCACCCCCCAGCTGCTGGTACTGCCCCTGGTGGAGACCGTCGTCGTCGGGGTCCTGGCGGGTGTCATCGGCGCCCTGGCGGTCCTCGACCGGCGTGTTTTCTTCACCGAGTCCGTCACCCACGCAACGTTTCCCGGGGCGGTGGCCGGGGTCGTGGCGGCCTCGGGCCTCGGAGGTGTGCTGACCGGCGGCGAGGTCGGCTACGGGACGTTGTCGCTGGCGGTTCCCGTGGGCACAATCGTCATGTGTCTGCCGATGATCTGGCTGATGCGCCGGCTGGGAAGGTTGCCGGGCATATCCTCGCAGGCCGCGGCCGGAGTTATCTTGGCCGTCGGCTTCGCCCTGGGCTCCCTGCTCAGTACTTGGTTTGCCCCGCTGCCGTTGAAAGTGGATGGATTCCTGACCGGCTCGATCCTGAACGTGAATCGCACGGATGTGGGTCTGACGGTCGCAGTGCTCGTGATCACGCTGCTGACAGTCGCCGTCGGTGGGCGACGACTGGCCATGTACTGCTTCGACTCGGTCGGTTACCGGGCCGCGGGGCTGAGTGCACGGATGGCGGAGTGGACGGTACTGATCCTCATATGCCTGGCCATTGGCGTACTGGTGCCTGCGGTGGGCACTATCCTTCCCATCGCGCTGATCGCCGCGCCCGCCGCCGCGGCGTGCCCATGGGTGCGCACCGTCAACGGGCTGCTCCTGGGCGCCGGTGCTATGGGGGCGGGGTGCTGCTTGCTCGGGTTCTGCGTGGCGCTGGCCCTCGAATTGTCGGTCGGTGGGACGATCGCCTTGGTCTGTGCGCTTGCCTACACGGTTTCAGCGGGATTCTCCCTCAGATGCCGAGCACGCCGCGCAGGTCGGCCTTGATGGCCTCCAGGCGCTTGGCGGCGGCGCGGCGCGCCACCTCGACCGGTTCGTCGACGGCGACGGGCATGACCACCTCGCAGTAGCACTTGAGCTTCGGCTCGGTACCGGAGGGGCGCACCACCACGCGGTCGTCGTCGGCGGTCTTAAAGATCAGGCCGTCCGTGGCGGGCAGGCGCTTGCCGTTTCCGTCGGAGGCGCCGTCCATCAGATCGAAGACGTCCACCACCGGCGAGCCCGCCAACGCCGCGGGGGCCCCGCCGGCGCGCAGCCGTTCCATGGCGTTGGTGATGAAGCTGCGGTCCTCCACCCGCACACTCAGCGGGCTGGTGGCGTACAGGCCGTGCTCACGCGCCAGCCGGTCCAACAGATCGTCGAGCGTGCGCCCCTGCTGCTTGAGCGTGGAGGCCAGCACCGCCAGTCGCACGGAGGCGGAGATGCCGTCCTTGTCCCGCACGGCGGCCGGGTCCACGCAGTAGCCCAGCGCCTCCTCGTAGCCGAACACCAGGTTGGGTACGCGGCTGATCCACTTGAAGCCGGTCAGCGTGTTGCGGTGCGCGAGTCCGTGGGCCTGCGCGATCTTGCGCAGCAGACGGGAGGAGACAATGGAGTTGGCCAGCACGCCGGTGCCGTTGAAGGCCGCCAGCTCGGCGGCCTGCTCGCCCAGCAGCGAGCCGACCTCGTCGCCGGTCAGCTGCCGCCAGCCGCCGCGAACGTGCTCATCGGGGACGGCGGCCGAGCAGCGGTCGGCATCCGGGTCGTTGGCGATGATCAGGTCCGCACCGACCTCGCGGGCGCGTGCGAAGGCCAGGTCCAGGGCGCCGGGCTCCTCCGGGTTGGGGAAGGCGACGGTCGGGAAGTCCGGGTCCGGGTCGAACTGCTCGGGCACCACCACGACGTCGTCGAAGCCCGCCCGGGCCAGCACCTCCCGGCAGATCTGGCCGCCCACGCCGTGCATGGCGGTCAGCACGATCTTCAGCGGGGCGACCGCCTGGGTGCGGGCCGCCTTGACCGCCCGCTGCACGTACTCCTCGACCATGTCCGCCCCGATCGTCTCCCAGCCGTCCTCGGGCATGGGCACGGAGGCGAGCGGGCCGACGGCGGCGATCTTCTCCGCGATTCCGGCGTCGTGGGGCGGGACGATCTGCGCGCCCTGACCGGAGCCGGTCACCGCGCGCCCACCCAGGTAGACCTTGTAGCCGTTGTCCTGCGGCGGGTTGTGGGAGGCGGTGACCATGACGCCGGCGTCGGCACCCAGACGGCGCAGCGCGAAGGCGAGCACGGGCGTGGGGCAGTGGGAGTCGAACAGGATGGCGTGGCCGCCCGCACCGGTCACGACGGCGGCGGTGTCGCGGGCGAAGCGGGCCGAGCCGTGGCGGGCGTCGTAGCCGATGACCACGCGGAAGTCGTCACCCAGCATTTCGTGCAGATAGGCGGACAGCCCCGCGGCGGCGCGAATCACGACCACGCGATTCATGCGGTTGGGGCCGCCGCCCAGGCGGCCGCGCAGCCCGGCGGTGCCGAACTGGAGGGTGCCGGAGAAGGCATCGGCCAGTGCGGCGGTAGCGGCGGCGTCGCCATCACGATGAGCGGAGAGCAGGTCCGTCAGTTCCCTGCGGGTGTCTGGGTCCGGATCCTCGGTGATCCAGGCGTTCACGGCGGCATCGAGTTCATTGGTGGCCGCGCGCTCGTGCGCATATGTCATGGGCCGACCGTACCGTGTCGGCGTCGGCGCACGCCCCGCCAGTGACCGCTGTCATGGGTGGTGGTGAGCACATCGGACGCACAGGAAGCAGACTCGCCCCGTGCGCTGCCGCGGGCGGCGGGGGTGCGTGCGAGATCATGCCCCGTATGGCTAAGGACACCAAGGACGGGCGCAAGCCGCGCCCAACGAACGGCTCACGCGAGATCTACCGCAAGGGCCCGGTGATGCTTCGCGGCGCCCAGATCCCCACGCGCACCACCGATGCCCGGCTGCTCGACCGCCGCGGCGACACCGATTGGCTGCACGCTGATCCGTGGCGTGTGCTGCGCATCCAGTCGGAGTTCGTGGAGGGCTTCGGCGCGCTGGCGGAGGTCGGCCCGGCGATCAGCCTGTTCGGCTCCGCCCGCACCGGCGCCGACGACCCGAACTACGCCCTGGCCGAGCAGATCGGGGCGGGACTGGCCGACTCCGGCTACGCCGTCATCACCGGCGGCGGTCCCGGCATCATGGAGGCGGCCAACAAGGGCGCCCGCGAGGCCGGTGGAATCTCGGTGGGACTGGGCATTGAACTGCCCCACGAGCAGGGGATGAACGACTATGTGGACCTGGGGGTGAACTTCCGCTACTTCTTCGCCCGCAAGACCATGTTCCTGAAGTACTCCGACGGCTTCGTGATCATGCCCGGCGGCATGGGCACCCTCGATGAACTGTTCGAGGCGGTGACGCTGGTGCAGACCCAGAAGGTGCCCTCCTTCCCGATCGCCCTGGTGGGCTCGGAGTTCTGGGGCGGCCTGGTGGACTGGCTGCGCGGCACGCTGGTGAAGGCCGCCACGATCGACGCCGACGACGTCGCCCTGCTGCGGGTGGTCGACACCGCCGAGGCCGCGGTCGACTTCGTCGTCGACGCCGCCCGCACCATGCGCGCCAACGGGCTCACCCGCACTCCCGACCGGTCCGAGTGGACCGCCGAGTAAGACCGACGGCGGGCCAACGGCGGGCGATAAGCGGCGGCCGCGGGGAGGCCACGAGGGCGTCGTGAAGGCTCGCTGTGGGCCCGCCGTGGACGGGTCCGCAGGCGTGGATTCAGCCACGTTTCGGCGCAAACTGGCGGCTTTATGCCGTAGAATACGGCTGGGAGAAGCGGTAAAAGTCCGCGAATCATCAGTGAAAGGGGAGCATATGGCTGCCATGAAGCCCAGGACCGGAGACGGGCCGCTCGAGGTCGTCAAGGAGGGCCGCTCCATCATCATGCGGATGCCGCTCGAGGGCGGCGGTCGCCTGGTCGTAGAGATCACGCCCGACGAGATCAAGGAGCTCCAGGAGGCGCTGGCCTCCGTCAAGTACTGAACCGGATTCTGGGCGGCACGGCAACAGTCGCCGGCAGGCCACCCCGAAACCGGCGGGTCCGCCCGGCCGGGTCGTCAGGCCCGGCGGACGGCAACCAGCAGACCGTCGCCGACTGGCAGCAGTGACGTCAGCAGGCCCTCTTCATCCCGCAGCGTCTTGCCCAGCTCGCGCGCCGCAACCGTAGTGGCGTCGCGACGTGCCGGGTCGGCGACGTGGTCGTTCCATAGCGCATGCGTGATCGCCAGGACTCCGCCCGTGCGCAGCATGCGGACCGCCTGCACCACCAGTTCCGCGGCCTCCTGAGGGGAAACGTCGAGTACCACCATGTCGTAGGACTGGGCGGCCATGCGGGGCATGACGTCGGAGGCGCGTCCCTGAATGATGCGTGTGTGGGAGCCCGGGTAGCCGGCCTCGTCGAAGGCACGGCGGGCCTCGCGCTGGAACTCCGGCTCGACATCGATGGTGGTCAGCACGCCGTCGGCCCCCATGCCGGCCAGCAGCCACAGGCCGGAAACACCGGTGCCCGTGCCTACCTCGGCGACGGACTTGGCGCCGCCGACGGCTGCCAGCATGCGCAGTGCCGCGCCGGTGGCCGGGGAAACCGGGTCGGTGCCCAGCTCGATGCCGCGCAAACGCGCCTGCGCGGTCGGCTCGCTCTCGACCGGGAACTCCTCCGTGTAGGACCAGCTCAGTGTCTTGTCAGCAGCCACCATATGCCCCTTCCGCGGCACCGGGCCGCCTAGCCGTCGTTTCAACCCCGCGGCGCCGGGATGCCGGCGCGGGGCTGCGCCCATTGTTTCAGGTCCGGGGGCGGTTGCGCGTCCACGCGCTCGCCCGGTCGCGTGCATTCCTCCCTATACTGACCCCGTGTTGGGTATCTCAGGAGCTGAGTTCTTCGTCATCCTGCTGGTGATCGCCATCGTGGTGGGGCCGCAGCGCCTGCCCGAGTACACCCGCAAGCTGACCCAGGCGGTGCGTCGTCTGCGCGTGTTCTTGGATGACACCAAGACCCAGATCGCCGAGGAGGTCGGCCCCGAGCTGGGAGAGCTGGACCTGTCCGATCTGGATCCGCGCAACTACGACCCCCGCAAGATCGTGCGCGACGCGCTGGGGGAGGACCTCGACGCCATCCGCAAGGATCTGACCAACCCCTTCCAGTCGGTGATGGAAACCGCCAAGGAGGCCAGCGATGAGGCCGCGGCCGCGGTGAGCGGCAAGGGTCAGAAGAAGTCCAAGTCCCTGTCGAAGATGATCGAGGACAAGGCCCAGGAGACGCGCTCCGCTCGGACCGCGTCCACCGGTGCGGCCGCGGCGGCCACGGTTGCGGCCGCGGCGGCGCCCGGCGACCAGCAGGGCGCGGATGGTTCAACGCAGGCGGACAAGCAGGCGGAGAAGGACCCGGAGCAGGCGGCTCAGGAGGCCGCGGCGGTGACGGCCGAGCTGCCTCAGGTCGAGCCGGTAGCCGCCGTTGCCGAGGACGAGAACTCCGCCGTTGAGCAGGAGGTCGTCGACGAGCCCTCAGCCACAGAGCTCACCGCCGCGCAGTCCGCCGCCGACGCGGGTGACGCCAGCGCGGAGGGCACTGAGGAGATGGCCGACGCCTCCACCGACGCGGCCCAGATTGCGCTGGAGGCGGGGGAAACGGCCACCGCCGAGATCCCCGAGGTGCAGCCGACCGCCGACGCGGAAGAGGTCGCCGCCGACATCCCCTCCACCCTCGCGGAGGAACCCCAGCAGGACGAGACCGTGCAGGCCCTGCGCCCGGTCTCTCCGCGCGACATCGTGCGCGCCGCCAACGAGGCCGCCCGCACCCGCGCCGAGGCGGCAACGGCCGCCGTCGCCTGAAACCCTTTCGTCGCGGGCGCGCTCAGACTCACGCCGCTGAGGCGCGTGCGGACTAGCCGACGGCGCCGACCGGGCTGATCCCCAGCGACTTGCCGGACAGGCCGCGCGCGCGATGCCCGAGCCTGCGGGCCACACCCGCCAATTGCAGGGCCGCGGGGGAGTCGGTGGCGGGTCCGTCACCGACGGCGATGGTCGCCGGGATGCCCACGTCCGCGCCCTCGCGCAGCTTGATGTCCAGCGGCAACTGCGCCAGCAGCGGCACCTCGTATCCCAGCGCGGTCGTCAGCGACTCGGAAACGGCCTGGCCGCCGCCGGAGCCGAAGATCTCCAGGCGCGACCCGTCGGGCTGCGGCAGGTAGGACATGTTCTCGATGACCCCGGCGACCTTCTGGTGGGTCTGCGATGCGATCAGTCCGGTGCGCTCGGCCACCTCGGCGGCGGCCGTCTGTGGGGTGGTGACCACCAGGATCTCAGCGTCCGGCAGCAGCTGCGCCACCGAGATGGTCACGTCGCCGGTCCCCGGCGGCAGGTCCAGCAGCAGCACGTCCACGTCGCCCCAGAACACGTCGGACAGGAACTGCTGCACGGCTCGGTGCAGCATGGGGCCGCGCCAGACGACCGGCTGCTTCTCCTCCACGAACATGCCGATGGAGATGACCTTCACCCCGTGCGCGATGGGCGGGATGATCATGCCGTCCAACTGGGTGGGAACCTGATCCACACCCAGCATGCGGGGGATGGAGAAGCCGTAGATGTCGGCGTCGACCACCCCGACGTTCAGCCCCTGGGAGGCCATCGCGGCGGCCAGGTTGGCGGTGACTGAGGACTTGCCGACGCCGCCCTTGCCCGAGGTGACCGCGTAGACGCGCGTGAGGTTGTCGGGCTTGGTGAAGGGGATGACCGGCTCGGCGGCGCCGCCGCGCAGGCGGGTGCGCAGCTCGGCCCGCTGCTCGTCGTTCATCACGCCCATGTTGACGCGCACGTCGGTCACACCGTCCAGGGCGCCGACCTCCTTGCGTGCATCCGCGGTGATGGTGTCCCGCAGCGGGCAGCCGGCGACGGTCAGCAGCACCCCTACGGTGACGACGCCGTCGGCGGCGATCTCGATGGAATCGACCATCCCGAGGTCGGTGATCGGGCGGCGCAGCTCGGGGTCAATCACGCGGGCGAGTGCCTCGCGGACCGCGTCTTCAGTGGGCAGGCTCATGGCTCAATCCTATGGCCGGTTGCCCGCTCCGCCGGGGGCCGCCATGGTGGTGAGGAGCACGCCGACGGCGGGAATGCGGCGGGCGGGGCGGGCGCCGTCCACCCGGCCCACCGGATGAATGGGGCCGCCTGGAGTGATGCCGCCGGGGGCCTGCGTTCAGCCCGCGTCCTCCTGCTGCGGCCGCGCGGTGTTCGAACCATCGGGAGTCTCCGGGGCATCCGGGGTCTCCCCGCCCTCATCGACAATGTCGTCATGTAGTTCTTCGCGGGTGCGCCTCTCCTCCTGGAGCAGTTCCTCCAGTACGACGCGCAGCTCGGAGCGCACGAAGTCGCGGGTGGCGACGTCGTTCATGGCCAGGCGCAGGGAGGCGATCTCCCGGGTGAGGTACTCGGTGTCCTCCAGGTTGCGCTCGGCGCGCTGACGGTCCTGCTCGGCGGTCACCCGGTCGCGGTCGTCCTGCCGGTTCTGGGCCAGCAGGATCAGTGGCGCCGAGTAGGAGGCCTGCAGCGAGAGCATGAGCGTCAGGGCGGTGAAGCCCAGGCTGGCGCGGTCGAAGCGCAGATTCTCGGGCCCCCATGAGTTCCAGATCATCCACAGGGCCACGAAGACGGTCAGCCAGATGAGGAACGTCGGCGTGCCGGAGAAGCGTGCAATGGCCTCCGCCACCCGGCCCGAGGTATCCGAGCGGCTGCGGGAGGGATGCGTCCAACGCATCCACCGGGAGCGGTTCTTCGACAGGGGCTGGTCGAGCTGATCAGGCATTGGCGCTCCTCTCAATCATCTCGTCGGTGACGGCGTCGTCCGCCTCCCGCCAGTCGTCGGGCATGAGGTGGTCCAGGACGTCGTCGACGGACACGGCGCCGAGCAGGCGGCCGGCATCGTCGAGCACGGGTAGGGCCGTGAGATTGTAAGTCGCCAGCAGGCGGGTGACGGTGCCGATCGAGTCGTCGGCGTGCACCTCCTCCAGGTCCTTGTCCAGCACGGAGCCGAGCAGCTGCTGGGGACGCTCCCGCAGGGCGCGCTGGAGGTGCACCATGCCCAGGAACCGGCCGGTGGGCGACTCCAACGGGGGGCGGCACACGAAGGCGACGGCGGCCAGCGCCGGCGGCACCTCGGCCTTGCGGGCCTGCGCCAGGAAGGTGGCCACGGTGGCCTCCGGCGGCAGGATGATCGGCTCGGTGGTCATCAGACCGCCGGCCGTGTACTCGTCATAGGTCATCAGGCGGCGTACGTCCTCCGCCTCCTCCGGCTCCATCAGGTCCAGCAACTGGGCGGCGATGGAGGCGGGCAGGGCGGAAACCAGGTCCGCGGCGTCGTCGGGCTGCATGGCGTCCAGAACGTCGGCGGCACGGGCGGCGTCCAGACCGGAGAGCAGGGCCACGGCGTCGTCGTCGGACAGCTCTTCGGCCGCATCGGCCAAACGCTCGTCGGACAGCTCGGCCGCCACCTCCAGCTGCCGCGACAGCGGCAGGTCGGACAGCACATCGGCCAGGTCGGCGGGCTTGAGCCCCTCCATGGTGGCCAGCAGCGCGGTCGCCCCCTGCTGATCGGCGGAGCCGGCCAGGCCCGTGACCTCGTCGGGGCGCACGGTGAAGGTCTCGCCGCGGCGCAGCCCCAGCGGACCCGAGGAGCCGCGTTGAACGAACAGGCGGGTCACCTTCCAATCCATGCCGCGGTCGCGCTCGATGGCGACGTCGCGGATGGTTACCTGCCCGGAGCCATCGCGCAGGGTGACGACTCGGTCCAGCAGCTCGCCGACCACCAAGGTCTCCACGCGGCGCTTCTCGAATCGGCGGATGTTGACCAGCCCGGTGGTGATGACGGCGCCCGGCTCGATCGCGGTCACCCGTGACAGTGGCAGAAACACGCGGCGGCGGCCCGCCACCTCGATCACCAGGCCGACGGCGCGCGGCTGACCACGCAGGCGGATGAGCACGACGACGTCGTGCACCTTGCCGACGGCGTCGCCTAGAGGATCGAAGACGGTCGTGCCCACGAGTCGGGCGACGAAGACTCTGAGGGTGGCGCGCGTCTTGGTGTTTTCCACAGCGGCCAGCCTATCGGCGTGGCGGGGTTGATGCCGCCTCACGGTTTCGCCGCTCGATGAAGCTGGCCCCGTGCCGGGACTACGTGGGACGATGTACCCATGAGCCAGACTGAATTCTCCACGCAGGCCGCGCCGTTCGGCATGACGCGGGGAAGCATTCCGCGCGGCGACGAGGTCGCCTCCTTCGCGACCTACGCGGAGGCGCAGCACGCGGTCGACTCCCTGTCCGACGCCGGCTTCCCCGTCCAGCACTTGGCGATCATCGGTACCGACCTGCGCCAGGTCGAGCGCATTACCGGACGCATGAGCTGGGGGCGGGCGCTGGCCAACGGCGCCATGTCCGGGCTGTGGATCGGGCTGTTCTTCGCCGCCATGATGCTGCTGCTGGGCCCCAGCGAGGGGACCAGCACCGTGCTGATCGCCGCGATCATCATGGGCGTGATCTGGGGGATGATCTTCCAGGTCGCCGCCTACGCGGTCACTCGCGGCAAGCGCGACTTCACCTCCATCAGCCAGGTGGTCGCCTCGCGCTACTCCATCATCGCCTCCGAGCTGTCCGCGGAGGCGGCCCGCGCGCTCGCGGACCTGCCGGGGAATCTCGCCCGCGGCGGGCAGTCGGCGCGCCGTGCCGAGGAGCGCCGCGCTGCCCGGCAGCAGGCCCGCGGTCAGGGCCGCAGCACCTTCGGCTCTCGTCCGGACGAGCAGCCCCGCTTCGGCGTGCGCCTGCCCGAGGGAGTGGACCCGCAGACCTACTCGCAAGGCGGCAGTGCAGCCCCGGCGGCCGCAGCCCCGGAGGCCGGTCAGATGCCGGGTGCCACCATGCCGAACGGCGCCGCACCTCGGACGCCGATCGCGCCGCGGCCTGAGGAGAACCAGCCACAGGGGACGGATAACGGACCGGTGCCTTCGGTGGCGGACGGCCGAGCCGAAACGCCGGCGGGGGAGCGCGGCCAGGGGCAGGCCGACCCCGAGGACGACCCCTACCGCCGTCGTCCCGACGACGCCTGAGTCCTGTCTACGCCGCCCTACGAAATATACGGCCTACCGACGCCCTACGCCCTGCCCGCGTCTACAACGAGCACAAACTCGTGTCTGAGAGGGGCACGGGAGGAGCGGCCAGGCCGACTTGGTTGCTTGCCGCCGGAGTCAGACGCAGGGGACGTGCTCGTGGGCGCGGTGCGCGGCGGGCTCAAGCTGGAAGGTCGCGTGCTCGATGTGCACCGGGAAATGCTCGGCGACGCACTCCTGCAGCGCGTCCAGGACCTCGCCCGTGAGCCCCTGCGCGAAGCAGGTGTCTGAGACGACGACGTGCGCGGTGAGCACCGGCAGGCCGGAGGCCACCGTCCAGGCGTGCAGGTCGTGGACCTCCTCCACGCCGTCCACCGCCAGCAGGTGACGACGCACCTCCGCCAGGTCCAGCGCCTCCGGGGTGCGCTCCATGAGCACGCCGAGTGCGGTGCGCAGTAGGGAGAAGGCCCGCGGCACGATCAGCGCGACGATCACCAGGGAGGCAACTGCATCGGCGCGCGCCCAGCCGGTGAGTGCCACCACGGCCGCCGCCACGATCACGCCCACACTGCCCAGTGCGTCGTTGGCGACCTCCAGGAAGGCGGCCCGCATGTTCAGGTTGTGGTCACGTCCGCCGGAAAGCACCAGCAGCCCCACCACGTTTGCCACCAGGCCGATCACGCCCATGACCAGCATGCCATGTGCCTCTACCTCGGCGCCGCCCACCAGCGTGATCACCGCTCGCACGCCAACGATGACTCCCACCACGCCCAACAGCGTCGCCTGCAGCGCGGCACCCAGGATCTCGGCGCGCCGCAGCCCCCACGTGGAGCGGTCGGTTACGGGCCGGGTGGACAGGTGCGCGGCCACCAGCGCCATCACCAGGCCGACGACGTCGGTGAGCATGTGCCCGGCGTCGGCAAGCAGTGCCAAGGACCCGGTGAGCGCGGCGCTGACCACCTCGGCCACCAGCACGCCCGTCGTCAGGGCCAGGACGGCGGCGAGCCGGCCCCGGGAGGCAGTCGAGCCGTGGTTATGGCCGTGTACGTGCCCGCTGGGGCGTGTGCGATCGGGATCGCGGCTCCCGAGGGAGGTCATGCCTGCTCCCCGGGGGCTGAACTCGGGCGCCGACGGGGGCCACGAACCGGTGACACGGCCTCAATGGTAGCGACGTGCACCGGAGCGGACTCAAGGACCGTCAGCAAACCCGCGGACCGGGCCGACTAACCGCGCCGCCCCGTCATTTGGGGATCAGGCGATGAGGCCGGTCACCCAGGCCTCCACCTCCGCGACGGTACGGGGAATCGCCTGCGTCAGGCGCCGCACGCTCCCGTCGGCGTCCACGACGACGTCGTCCTCGATGCGCACGCCGATGCCGCGCAGCTCCTCGGGAACCAGCAGATCGTCGGCGCGGAAGTACAGGCCCGGCTCAATGGTGAAGACCATGCCCGGGCGCAGCACCGCGTCCATGCTCATCTCGCGGCGCGCCTGGGCGCAGTCGTGCACGTCCAGTCCCAGGTGGTGGCTGGTGCCGTGCACCATCCAGCGGCGGTGGAACTGGCCGTCCGGCCCCAGGGAGTCGGCGGCGGTGACGCCGTCGGGCAGCATGCCCCACTCCTCCAGGCGGGCGGCGATCACCTCCATGGCGGCGGCGTGCACGTCCCGGAAGCGGCAGCCGGGAGTGTTGGCACGGGCGAAGGCGGCGTCGGCGGCGTCAAGCACGGCCTGGTAGACCCGGCGCTGCGGGGCGGTGAAACGACCGTCCACCGGGATGGTGCGGGTGACGTCGGCGGTGTAAAGGGAGTCGACCTCCACGCCGGCGTCCACCAGCACCAGTTCGCCGGGGTGCACGGCGCCGTCGTTGTTGATCCAGTGCAGCGTGTTGGCGTGGTTCCCGGCGGCGGCGATGGTCTCATAGCCGAGCCCGTTGCCCTCCTCGCGGGCCTTGGTCCCGAAGGCACCCTCCAGCACACGCTCGCCGCGCCAGTGCCCGGTGGCGCGCGGAATAGAGCGGATCAGGTCGTCGAAGCCGGCGCGGGTGGCGTCCACGGCCCGCTGCAGCTGCTCGACCTCCCAGGAGTCCTTGGTCAGGCGCAGTTCGCTGGTGGCCTCCGCCAGGGCGTCGTCGACCTGCTGGGCGTCCTGCCCGGCGGCGAGTCCGGCCGCGGTGCGCACGCGGTCCACCAGGGCGGTGACCGCGGCGTCGGCCTGTTCCACCACGCGCAACTGCACGCCGTCCGGACCGGCGTCCTTGGCGAGCGCGTCGGGCAGCGAGTCGATGTGGGCGCAGCGGATTCCGGTGGCCGCCTCCACCTCCTCGATCGAGGGGCGCTGGCCCACCCACAGTTCTCCGTAGCGGGGGTCGGCGTAGAACTCCTCGGACGACCGGGAGGCGCGGGGGCGGAAGTACAGCACCGCCTCGTGGGTGGGCGCGGTCGTGGCCTCGCCCGGGTTGTCGGCATCCCCGGCGACGGCGGAACCGGCGCTCCTGCCCGCGGTGCTGCTCGTCCCGGCACCCGCGCTACCGGCGGCCAGCGGCTCCAGCACGAGTACGGCGTCGGGCTCGAAGTCGGTGCCGGTGCCGGCCAGGTGGGCGAAGGCCGAGTGCGGGCGGAAGCGGTAGTCGCAGTCGTTGTTGCGGGTCACCAGCCCCCCGGCGGGGATGACCAGCCGGTCGCCGGGGAACAGGGCGCCCAGGGTCTCGCGTCGGGCGGCGGCCCAGGGGGCGGCGGCGGAGCGGTCGGGCAGCGCATCGGGGCGCGGGCCCCAGCCGGAGCCGATGAAGTCGCGGAAGGCCTGGTTGGTGGGCCGGTGGGAGCGGTTGTTGCCGCGCTCTGCGAGCGTCTGGGGCGCCTCGGCGTCCGCTGCGGAGGGTGCGGGGGAGTCGGATACGGAATCGGTCATGGCCCCATAGTGGCACGCTCGCCGATCGGGGAGTGCACCGGCCGAAGCCGCCGGGTGGCGTCAGTCGGGGTCGCCCGGGAACCGCACTCCCACCTGTCGGCGCGCCTCGTAGAGCACCTCGACGGCGGCCACCGAGTTGGCCAGCGGGTGCAGTTCCGACTCGCGTGCCCCGGAGCGCACCAGGCGGCAGAAGGCCTCCAGTTCGTAGGCGAGTACCGGCCCGCTGCGCTGAACCGACAGGTCCTGGACGGCGTCGGCGCCGGCGGCCGCCTTGATCCGGTCCGCGCCGGCCGTGCTGCCGGCGGCGGCTGTGCCCACCGCGGGGCCGCGTAGGGCGATTTGCTGGGGCCACTGGCAGTCGTCCAGGGTCAGCACCGCGTGGTCGCCGGCGATCGCGGAGCCGGTGCCGGCGGGGGAGGTCTTGGAGTGCAGGCACACCACCTCGAAGCCGGCGGGCTGGACCTGGCGGGCGGTGTCGGTGCCGGCGTAGTCGAGCACGACCGTGCCCAGGGCGTCCGCGCCCGAGTCCAGCAGCACCCCGGCGGCGGTCACCCGCGTGGGCGCCCCGAACAGGTGGATCGCCAAGCTGATCGGGTACACCCCCAGGTCCATGAGAGAACCGCCCGCCATGGCCGGGTTGAAGGCCGGCGGCAAAGCCCCGTCCCGGTAGGCGTCCATGCGGGAGGAGTACTGCTCCTTGACCAGCAGCGCGCGCCGAATCGGACCCAGCCGCCGCAGGTTCTCACGCAGCACCGCCGTGCCCGGCTCGAAGGCGGGCAACCACCCCTCCATGAGCAGCCGATCATTGCGCCGGGCGGCCGCCACCATGGCCCGCGCCTGGGCGGGCGTGGGGGCGAAGGGCTTCTCCACCAGCACGTGCCGGCCGGCCTCGAGGGCGGCGAGCGCGTGCTCGGGATGCAGCAGGTTGGGGGACCCGACGTAGACGACGTCCACCAGGGGGTCGCCGTCGGCGTCGCGGGCGGCGAGCATCTCCTCCAGCGATGCGAAGGCGGCGGGTATGGCGTGCTCGGCGGCGAAGGCGGCCGCCCGCTCCGGGTGCGCGGAGGTGACGGCGACGACCTCGGCGTCGGGAACCGTGTGGGCCGCCTCCACGAACCAGCGGGCGATGAAGCCGGCACCGATCATGCCGAAGCGGATCGGGGCGGTCGGTGTGGAGGCGGGGCCGGATTGGGCGGGCGAGTCGGATGCGGCGGCGGTGCTCATGGCTTCACGCTAGCAAGTAACCGGCGTCACAGTCAGGGGGTGGTTTCGCGCGGTGCGGCCGCGGCCACCGGCGGTACGCGGCATGACCGCGGCCCGGCCCGCTGCGTCCGAGGATCCGAGCGGCAGGGGCCCAGCCCGTATTCGTACACTTGGCGGGTGCGCATCGACCCCCACACTCACTCCTCCTACTCGGACGGCACGGACACTCCCGCCGCGCTCATGGCCGCCGCCGCCCGTGAGGGTCTCGACGTCGTCGGCCTGACCGACCACGACACGACCGAGGGGTGGGCCGAGGCGGCCGCGGCGGTGCCGCGCACGGGCGTGACCCTGCTGCGTGGCACGGAGATCTCCTGCTCCGTCGACGGCGTGACCCTGCACCTGCTGGCCTACCTGTTCGACCCCGACTACGGCCCGCTCGCGGATGCGCTGACCGCCGCCCGCCAGTCGCGCTCCAACCGGACCCGGTACATGGTCGAGCGCCTGGCGGTGGACTACCCCATCACCTGGGAGGACGTGCTCGCCCAGTCCTCCGACGCCGTCACGATCGGCCGTCCGCACATTGCCGACGCGCTCGTGGCCGCCGGGGTCTTCCCCAACCGGTCCGCCGCCTTCGCCGGGCCCTTGGCGACCTCCAGCCCGTACTACGTGCACTACTGGGCCCTGGACCCGGTTGAGGCCTGCCGGCTCGTGCGCGCGGCCGGGGGAGTGCCGGTGGCGGCGCACCCGCGCGCCGCCAACCGCCAGCGGCGCCTGGTGCCGGATGCGACCTTTGCGCGGATGGCCGAGGCCGGCCTGGCCGCGCTTGAGGTCGACCACCGCGACCACGATCCCGCCCAGCGGGAGCAGGCCCGTGCGCTGGCACGGGAGCTTGGGGTCGGCACATCCGGCGCCTCCGACTACCACGGCGACGGCAAGCCGAACCGGCTCGGGGAGAACCTCATGCCGCCGGCACTGTTGGAGCAGATCGTCGCCGAGGGTGCGCTCCCGCTGATCACGCCCTGACCGGGTGCCGGTCGCCGTCGCCCCGGGCGGCAGGCCGCCCGGCAGGGAAGCCGTCCAGCCAAAGATCCGCCGGGCCGCCCGGATCTCCGGACGCCCAATCGTCAAGCCCAATCAAAACGTTCCGCTCCCTCCGCCCCAGTCATGCTCGCAAACATCTTCGACCTCACGCTCTTCGCCACCGCGCTCACCACGATCCTGGTCATTCAGGACCCGTTGGGCGCCATTCCCATCTTCCTGTCGCTGACCAGCCGGCAGACCGACGCCGAGCGCACCCGCTCGGCCCGCCAGGCCACCCTGGTGTCCTTCGCGGTGATTCTCGTGTTCGCGATTTTCGGCCGCTACATTCTGCGGTTCTTGGGCATCACCGTGCCGGCGCTGCAGATCTCCGGCGGGCTGTTGCTGCTGCTGGTGGCGCTCGAGCTGCTCACCGACAAGACCGATGAGCACCCCGACCCGGACTCGGTGGCCACCAACGCCGCACTCGTCCCCCTGGGCACGCCCCTGCTGGCCGGGCCGGGCGCGATCGTGGCCACCATGGTGGCGGTGGAGTCGGCGTCCGGGCCGGTGGTCGGCTGGGTGAGCGTGACCGCCGCGATCGTGGTCACGCACCTGGTCATCTGGGTGGTCCTGCGGTTCTCCGTGGGCCTGCACCGGTTGCTGGGGGAGTCCGCGATTCAGGTGCTCACCCGCATCTTCGGGTTGTTGTTGGCCGCGATCGCGGTGCAGATGATGGCCGACGGCGTGATTGCCTACATCGGCGCGGTCACCGGTGCCTGAGCGCACCCGGGCGCCGCGCGCGGGTAGGTGCGCGGCGCGCCAGGGTGCGGTAGTGCGGTGGGTGCGCGGCGCGCCAGGGTGCGGTAGTGCGGTGGGTGCGCGGCGCGGCGTCGTGCGGACCGGCTCCGGCGGCCGATTAGCGCCAAGCCGCGATGGGCCTCAGGCGTCGGCGCGACCGCCGTGGGTGCGGCGGCGGTTGCGCTTGCGGCGCGGCCGGTCGTCCTGCGCGGATGCGGAGCGGCCCGTGCGGGAACCCGTGCTCGAGTCGTTGCGCCGCGAACCGCCGTCGCGCCCGGTGCTTGAGCTGCGCCGTCCGCGGCCGCGGCCCCGCCCCCGACCGCCGCGCTCCTCGCGGGCGTGGGCGTGCCGGCCGGTCTCGCCCAGGTCCTCGATCTGCTCGGCGTCGAGCCCCGCCAGGACCCGCTTGCTGCGCGGCAGCTTGCCGGTGACATCTCGGGGAATGTTCAGGTCCGTGTAGAGGTGGTCGGAGGTGTGGTACGTCTCCACCGGCTCCTCGATCGGCAGGCCGAGCGCCTTGGCGATCAGACGCCAGCGGGAGACGTCGTCCCAGTCGACGAAGGTGATCGCGGTGCCCGAGCCGCCTGCCCGGCCGGTGCGGCCGATGCGGTGGACGTAGATCTTCTCGTCCTCGGGGCACTGGTAGTTGATGACGTGGGTGACGTCGTCGACGTCGATGCCGCGTGCCGCCACGTCGGTGGCCACCAGCACGTCCACCTTGCCCTTGCGGAAGGCGCGCAGCGCCTGCTCGCGGGCCCCCTGCCCCAGGTCGCCGTGCAGGGCCGCGGTGGCGAAGCCGCGGGCAGCCAGGTCCTCGGCCACGCGGGCGGCGGTGCGCTTGGTGCGCGCGAAGATGATGGTGCGGCCGCGGCCCTCAGCCTGCAGGATGCGGGAGAGCACCTCGACCTTGTTCAGCGCGTGGGTGCGGTAGACGACCTGCTGCACGGTCTTGACCGTCATGGAGTCGTCGCCCGGGTCCTGGGCGCGAATGTGGGTCGGCTTGGTCATGTAGCGGCGGGCCAGGGCTACGACGGCGCCCGGCATGGTGGCGCTGAAAAGCATGGTGTGGCGGTCGGAGCGGGTGCGCGAGAGGATCTTCTCCACGTCCGGCAGGAAGCCCAGGTCGAGCATCTCATCGGCCTCATCCAGTACCACGGTGGTTACGTGGGTCAGGTCCAGGACCCGACGATCCATCAGGTCGATGATGCGACCGGGGGTGCCGACGACGATCTCGGCTCCCTGCTCGATCGCCTCGATCTGCGGCTCGTAGGCGCGCCCGCCGTACACCTGGACGATGCGCACGGTGCGCTTGGCGGCGGCGCCCGCCAGCTCCTCGGCCACCTGCTTGGCCAGCTCGCGGGTCGGCAGAATGACCAGCGCCTGCGGGGAACCCGAGGCGGGGTCCTCATCCCAGCCCTCCTCGCCGGGGCCGAGCGTGTCCATGAGCAGCGGGATGCCGAAGCCGAGGGTCTTGCCGGTGCCGGTCTTGGCCTGGCCGATGATGTCCTGGCCGCGCAGCGCGATCGGCAGGGTGAGTGCCTGGATGGGGAAGGGGTGGGTGATGCCCCTGTCCGCCAGGGCCTGGCAGATCTCGTCCTCAACGCCGAAGTCGGCGAAGGTACGTGTGGTCAGGTCGGTTTCGGAGTCGGCATCGGTGATGTCGGGCTTGGCGTCGTCCAGCACCGGGGCGTGGGCCTGCGCGGTGGAGATGATCCCGGAGGCGGTGTCGGCCGGCGCGGTGGGCGCCTGGGTCGTCGCGGTGGGCGACTGCGACTCGGTCGATGCGGCGGGAGTGGTGGTCGATTCAGTTGTTGCGGTCTGCTCGGTCACGATGCGGTATGTGCTTTCGGTTGTATGTAATCCGGGTGGGCCCCGGGCTCAGGCGGCGCGGACGAGGCGCCGGCGTGCGGCGGAGTCCGCGCCTGCGGTCATATACGGCAGCCGATCGCGAATGACGCCACGCACGCTGCCGTAACGGCAGGTGGGGCTGAGAGGCATGACGATGGGCATGGCGACCGGGCAACCTGCGTCCAGCCTAGTCAACCGGGCGTGGATGCGTGAGTGACCGATAAGAGAGATGGATCGCGTTGGCCGTCGAGCACTTGTGACGAACACGGGGGTTGGCACGGCGTCAGGGCCTACCCTGACACCATGACGAGCTCAGCCCTTCCTGCCAGCCGGACCGTGACCGCGTCGCCGTCGCCGCACACGGTTGCCGTGGTCGGCCTGGCCGCCTACGCCCGGACCATCGCCTGCACGCGCTACGCCAAGGACGCCGACAAGGCCCCGGATATGGGACTGCGCGCCGAGCTGCTGCGCATGAGCGGGGAGGCGGTCGCTTCTTTCGAACGGCTGCGGGTCTCGGCGGCGGACGCTGGCGTCGACGTGCTCGCGGCGGCCGAGCCCTTCGTCGGGGCGCTGGGCGACTTCGATGAGCGGCTGCGTCCCCTGGACTGGTATGAGCGACTGACCAAGACCTACCTGACTTTCGGGCTGTTGCGCGACTTCGTCGTCGCGTTGGCGGAGACGGTGGAGACGCCCCTGCGCGATCAGCTGACGGAGGACACCGACGCCGACCGACTGGCGGCCTTCGCCTCCTCCCAACTGGTGCCGGCAATCGGCGAGGACACCCAGCTGGCGGCGCGCCTGGGGCTGTGGGGACGCCGCGTGGTGGGCGAGGAGATCGGCACCATGAAGCGCCTGTTGGCCACCGCCCCGGACCTGGCCGCGTCGGGTGCCGACGGCGAGGCGCTGCACGAGGCCCTCTCCCAGGGGGCGACCACCCGCATGCGGGGGCTGGGCCTGCGCGTCTAGTCCGGGCGCCGTCGTCGGGCCGGGATCAGAAGCCGAGCAGCAGCCAGACGGTCAGGACCAGACCGCCGACCACCACGGCGGCGTGAATGACCCGCTCGGGAATCAGCCGCTGAATTAGCGGGGCCACGTAGCCGCCGGCGAAGGAGCCCAGGCCTACCGTGATCGCGGCGCCCCAGTCGACCTGCCCCTGCACGATGAACAGCACGGCGGCGGCGAAGTTGGACAGGGTGGTCATGGGCGTCTTCATCACCACGGCCGCGTGGGTGTTCATGGGCGTGCCCAGGGTGCACAGGGCGAAGAAGAGCACCCCTGCGCCGGCGCCGAAGTAACCGCTGTAGACCATGATGGCGGCCATCAGGGCCAGGAACGCGGGCGCGGGCAGTCGGTAGTTGGTGGCGCCGCGCCGCAACCGCGGGCTCAGCGCCACCAGGGCGGTTGCGAGCAGCACCAGCCAGGGCACGATCGCCTCGAATACGCCGGGCGGGGCCACCAGCAGCAGCGCGCCGCCCACGAGCCCGCCGACGACGGCGATGAGCGCCTGGGGAAGCAACGGGTAGTAGCGGATCTGCTTGAGCCGGTCCCAGGAGGTAATCAGTGAGCCGATGCCGCCGGGAATCAGGCTGACGGTGTTGGAGGCGTTGGCGACCACCGGTGGCACGCCCAGGGCGAGCATCGCCGGGTAGGAGACCAGCGAGGCCATTCCCACTAGGTAGCCGACGATGGCGGCAACCACTCCGGCGAGAAACAGGAGGGCGTAGGTGATCACGGGCGACATCGCCGCTAACAGTAGCCGTAACGCGTTGTGCCCCGTCGGGGCGGGCGCGGCGCGCGTGCGCGGTGGGGGCCGCGTGCGCGGCGGGGCCCACCGGGGACAGAAGTGTGCGGCATGATACGTGCGTGGCTCACATCGGGGCGCCGGTGCTCCGCGCTGGGCACACTGGCGAAGCAGATTCGCACAGGCAAAACAGATTCGACAATCAGCAGTCCTGACGCTGAAAGGGGACCACATGTTCGTTCGTCGCGAGGCAATCGCCGTCCGTTGTGACCACGAGGGGTGCGACCGCATGGTCGCGCATCGGGTGGTCGACACGGTCCACGACCCGGATGGCACGGCGATTGAGCGCGTGCTCGCCTTGAGCTACACCGAGCACGACGCGTTGCGCGCGGCCGAACGCGACGGCTTCAAGATCATGGGGAACCACGTCTTCTGCGAGAAGCACGACCGGCTGTAGTGCTGCCCGCGGGGTGCCGACGGCGATGATGGGCTGGCGGTGGGCATGATGGGCGCAGCGCGCCGCCAGAGCTGTGCTGATCTGGTGACTGTGGTGCGCCGACTGCGGCTGCCGAATGCGATCGCCGGCGGTGTGTTTAGCGGTTCTTCGTTTGGGTGTGTGGCGGGCTGACGGGCGGCGACTGTCCGGGTTGTGGTTGGTGTGCGGGGCACGGCGGCGCGGTGGGTGACGCGATGGGTGGGAATGCGCCTTGGCTGGGATGTGCGCGGTGGGTCGGGTGCGACGGTTCGCGCGTTGGACCGCCCACGCCCCGTTGGACCGCTGTAACCGGCGGCTACGGCGGTCCAACGGGGGAACAGGGGTCCAACCGGGGAACAGCGGTCCAAGTAGGCACACCCCTGCGCCTGCGGGGCCCGCCCGCCCAGATGCGCGGGGAGCCATCCATCTGGGCCCCGCGCCTGCGGGATCCGCATGATTCCGACGACTCCAACGATTCGTCCGCGGTCGCCAACACCGCCAACCCGAGAACGTCCCCGCCCCCAGAGACGACCTTCTTGGCCTGAAGACGTCCTCCTTGGCCCGAGGACGACCCGGTGTGCCCGAGAACGTCCTGGTTCGCCCGAGAACGTCCCCATCGGCCCGAGGACGTCCCCATCGGCCCGAGGACGTCCTGGGTTCGGCCAAGACGTCCTCGTCGGCCCGAAACCCTCCCGAATGTGGAGGGTTTGGGGATGAAGAGGTCGTTTTCGGCAGGCCGGCACCCACCGAGTACGACCTCGCCGACCCGAAGACGACCTCGCGCACCCGAGAACGACCTCCGGCGTTGCAACCAGTGCCCGAACCGCCACGCCCACAAACGAGAAGAGCCTGTTTAGTGTCCTTGTTGGGTTTCGGCTTGGTCGGTGAGGTAGGTGGTGGTGCGGACGATGTTGTAGGCGGTGGTGGTGTTGGTGGTGGTGATGGTGCCGACTACGGGGGTGGTGGTGCCGCCGGTGGGGGTGTAGGTGGCTTGCCAGGTGGTGGTCAGGGTGGTGGTTACGCCTTGGGCGGTGGTGGTGTATTGGTGGGTGACGGTTTGGTTTGGCCAGGGGGCTCCGGGGTCGGTGGTGGTTGTGGTGGTGTTGTCGCCCCAGTTCCAGGTGTAGGTGGTGGGGGTGGCGTGGATGGTGACCTCGGTGCCGGCGATGGTGGTTGTGAGGGTTTGGGTGTCGGGGTTGGTGTAGACGATGAAGTCTTTGGTCAGTAGTACTTCCGGGCCTGGGGGTTGGCGGGTGATACCGGACCCGTCGGCCAGGAGGGTGGACACGTCGGTGGCGGTGATGGTGATGGTTGTGATGGTGCCGGTTGTGGTGGGGGTGTTGGTGGTGGGGGTGTCGGCGAGGCATTCCGAGATGGATCTGTTGTGGCTTCCGACGGCCATTGCGTCGACCGCTAGCGACTGGAAGCATTGCCGGTAGCGTTCCTGTGCCTTGCGCACCGCAGCCTCGTCGTACACGACCCCGCTACTGCCGGCTGTGTTCGCTGCGGCCGGCCCACCCGGGGCGAACGAGAGAACCTGGCGAGACGTGCTGCCAGTCACCACCACAGAACTACCGCGCGATTCAGCGCGGTAATCACTGGATGGTGGTGTAGCGGCGGCAGCGCTTGCCGCTGTCGCAGAACTTAGTGTGAGGGCGATTGCCGTAATGGTGCGGAACGTGGGAGTGTGGAATCGCAATTCAATCATCTGCATCCTCGATGTCAACGATTTCTACGCTCCATGTTGAACCTGTCCAATACATCTGGATCAGAAGGATTTCGTCTGCTGCGTTGGTCTGCGCGGACTCTATTCCGTCGCCTGAATGCGACGCATGCCCAGTAAAGCTAGTTTGAATCCGAACGACGTTACGGTTGGGGTCCGCGTCGTCATCCCACCACTCCAGGGGTGTGATCTCCTGCCCCCACGGGTCGGTCCAGCCGCCTGCGTCGTGTAGCTCGGTGACGTTGTTGATTACGCTGTTGCAGAATTCGCAGTTGTCGTCGCTCATGTTTTGCCAGGCGTCCAGGTCGCCGGTGGCATAGACGTAGGGGTAGAGGTTGAGGAAGTATGTGGCTGCGGTGGCTGCGCCTTCGGGGGTGAACTCCGGGGTGTAGGCCTCTGGTGGTTCCATGGCCAGGGCGGTGGCCCGGGCGGCGGCGTCCTCGGGCGAGAGTGTGGGCGTGGCGCTAGCGCTGGCGGTGGCGGGTGGGGTCCAGGTGGGGGTGTAGGTGGTGCGGTTAGTGGCGTTTGCGCAGCCTGCACCCAGGACGGTGAGGCAGATGGCCAGCGCCGCTGCTTGGCGTGCTCGGTGCGCTGGTGCCGGGGTGTACTGGCGGTGTTGGCCGGAGCGGAGGCAATTCGTGCCGGACTGAGCCTGGTGACGTCGCGGAGTGCTGGGGTGTGTGGGCATGTTGGGGGTGGCCTCCTCGTTGAGGGCCCGGGTGGGGTGTCGGCGGCGTGCCGATGCTCCGCAACCGTACCGTGACCCTCACCGTTGTCGCCACCCGGTCCGCGGCCCCTGTGGATAACCCCAGGGCCGGGGCGGTCGGCGGAGCCCGCGGGCCGCCTGGCTGTGCCGACCGGCTGGCCCTAGTGACGTTTTACGACCTTGGGGTACATTCCACGACCACCCCGGGGTCGTAAAACGCACCCCAAGGTCGAAAAACGCCGACTGGAGCCCCCGGGACATGCCTCCCGCCAGTCGGCGCGGGCGGCGCGCCCGACCGCCGCCCGCCTGCCCGTACACAAAGGCCGGCGCCCGTCTCCATGGACGAGCGCCGACACAGAGGCTTGAATCAGGCGCCGAAGCCGACGCGGCGCCGCGCTTACACTTACTTAAGGCTTGAGTCAGATCCCGAAGCCGACGCGGCGGGGAGAGGCCTCGCCGATCTCGATGTAGGCGAGCGAACCCGCCGGGACGAACACCTTGCGACCCTTGTCATCGGTCAGGGTGACCGCGGAGGTGGCGGCGTCAGCCACGGCCGCGAGGACCTCCTCTTGGGAGGCAGAGGTCTCCAGCTGGAGTTCGCGAGTCGAGTGCTTGATTCCGATGGTGACCTGCATGGGTACTCCTTGTGTCCAGGACTCGGGTCGCAAAACCTGTAAAGGCAACGGCCCGCGATGGGGTGTCTGGCCCGATCCTATGGGCCTTGCTGTCGCAAAGGCTTGCCCGGCCCACCACAATCCGGGCCGTTTCGCGCCGCGCGGACAGCAAGCCACCGTCGCGCGTCTAAGCCCGCGACCGGGACGGGGCTAAGGGACCGCCGCGACACGTCCAAGACCGTCGCGCGAAGACCGATACCCAGACGACGTTAAGGGCGTTCCATTCATGTCGGACCCCCGTGGTGAGATGGGCACATGACCAGCCCCACCGGCGCCCCCCGCCTCCTACCCCCGCTCGTGCAGCCCCCGCTGCCCGAGCCGGACGCCTCCGCCGCCCGGGTGCTCGCCCGTGCCACAGACGGCGCGAACCTCGTCGTCCTGGGCGCCCCGGGCACCGGCAAGACCACCACCGCCCTGCGCCTGCTGGTCGAGGCAGTGACCGACCGCCACAAGGAGGCCCTCCTGCTAGCCCCCACGCGCGCCCGCGCCGACCGCCTGCGTGAGCGCGCCTCCCACCTGCTCAGCCTCGCCGGCGCCTCCTCCGGCACGGTCCGGGTACGCACACCCGTCGGCCTGGCCCTGACGATCCTGACGACCTCGTTCACCCAGCGTCCCGACCCGCTGCCCGCCCCGGTCCTGCTTGCCGGGGCGGAGGAGGACGCCGCGCTGGCCGGGCTGGTGCCGGGCGCCGACTGGGGGACCTGCCCGCCGAGGCCGTCGAGTCGCGTGCCTTCCGCACCGAGCTGCGCAACCTGCTGGCCCGTGCCGGTGAACTCGGCGTCACCGCCGAGCAACTCGCCGACCTCGGTGCCGAGCTCAACGTCCCCATCTGGCGGCACGCCGCCCCACTGCTGCGCACCTGGGACGCGCAGGGCCGCCCCAGCGCCGCCAACCGCTCCACCGTCCGCAAGATGGACTCGGCCCGCTTGCAGGACCGCGCCCGCGAGGTCCTGGACACCTGGGAGGCCGACGGCGTGCGCGTCCCGCGTCCGGTCCCGGACGTCGTCATCGTCGACGACTACCAGGACTGCACCGCCGCCACTGCCCGCCTCCTGGTAGCGCTCTCCGAGCCCGACGCCGATGGCCACCGCACCCAGATCGTCGCCCTGGGGGATCCCGACGCCGCCGTCGAGGTCTTCCGCGGCGGCAACCCCAGCCTGCTCAATGCCGCCGAGGACCGCTCCGGGCTCGCCGCCGAGCGCCTCATGCTGCGTACGGTCCACCGCGGTACACCCGAGCTGGCCCGGGTCTGGGCCGCGCAGGCCGACCGCATCCCCATCACCGGCACCGCCACTCACCGACACCCCGAGTATGCGAACGGCGTGGCTGCCGCCGGCGCATTCGCCGACCGTTCCGCCGCTGCTCCCGCTGCCCCACAGGCGAACCGTGGGGGAGACGAAGGTGACGAAGCGGGATGCGGAGGCGCACCGGATGGGGGGAGTGCGGTCGGCACCGAGCGTCAGCCGGCTCCTCCCAGTGGCGTTGAGACCCTCATCGCCTCCGGCCCGCTCCAGCAGACCGCCCAGATCGCCCGCATCCTGCGCAGCGAGCACGTCCACCACAACACCGCTTGGGACCAGATGGCCGTGATCGTCCGCTCCGCGGGCACCGCCCGCGCGGTCAGCCGCGAACTACGTCATCACGGCGTACCCCTGGCCTCCACCACCCCGGCCGTGCTGCTGCGCGCCGAGCCGGCCGCGGCCGCCATCATCAACGCCTGTCGTGCCGCACTGGCCGGAACCCTCGGAGACGCCGACACCCCGCCCGAGTGGGCCACTGCTTTCGACCTGCTCACCAGCCCCCTGATCGGGCTGACCAACCTGGACCTGCGCCGGCTGCGTCGTCGCCTGCGCGCCGACCGCCCCGCCGAGGCCGGCCGGGATGAGAACCTGCTCGGCGTCCTGGCCACCCCCGCGGCCGCCACCGCCCTGGTCCGCGAGCTTGCCGACGAGCCCCTCGCCGAGCAGGCCATGCGGCTGGAACGTGCGGCGCGCGTCGTCGCGGCCCTGCGGGACGTGGTCGAGGCCGCCCGGGTAGAGCAACGCCTGATCGACGCCGAGGCGCTCATGTGGGCGGCCTGGCAGGCCTCGGACTGTGCGGAGGCGTGGCGCGCCATGGCGCTGGCGCCGCACGCCACGCGCGCCGCCGCGCTCACGGCCGAGGCGGCCGAACATGACCTGGACGTGGTTACCGTGCTGTTCAAACGCGCCGAGGTGTGGGCCGAGCGCCACCCCGGTGCTGCGGCAGGCGACTTCTTGAACGAGCTCGCGGCGGAGGTACTGCCCTCGGACACGGTGGCCCCGCAGGGCATCCGCCCGCCCGGCGTCGCCGTCCTGACCCCCGCCGCCGCGGCCGGAGCCCAGTGGGAGGTGGTCGTCGTCGCCGGGGTGGAGCGGGACGCGTGGCCCGACCTGCGGCTGCGCGACGGATTGACCCGCTCCGGCCTGCTGGTCGACGCCGTCACCGGCCGCCTGCCGGAGGCTGATGGTAGACGGTCGGCCGACCAGGACCCGACCGAGGCCCGCAGCCAGGTACGCGGTGACGAGCGGCGCATGTTCCTGTCCGCCATCTCCCGCGCCGGCCGCCGCCTGATCGTCACCGCGGCGCTGGACGGAGACTGCGCACCCTCCTCCTTCCTGCTCGAGGTCGCCGAGGCGACCGGGCAGACGCTCTTCAACGACGACGGCGAGCTCGAGCCCCGGCCGGATGTTGCCGACCTGACCCTGCCGGGCCTCGTGGGGGAACTGCGCGCCGCAGCCGTAGCCGGCCGCCTGGAGCGGGCCGACGCCGGTGCTCGCGCCCGCGGCCGGAAGGCCGAACGGCTGCTGGCCGCGCTCGCCCGCGACGGCGTCAGCGCCGCCGACCCCGCCAACTGGGCCGGCCTGGGGCAGCCGACCTCCACCACCCCCCTGGTCGGCGCGGGCCAAGAGGTCCGCATCAGCCCCTCCGACGTGGACGCCATCAGCCAATGCCCGCTGAAATGGTTCCTCCAGCGCAACGGCGGCGGTACCGGCACCAGCGATGCCCAGAGGATCGGCATGCTCGTGCACGGCCTGGCCGAGCGCGCCGAACGGGAGGGACTGCGCGGAGAGGTGCTGCGCCAGGCCTTGGAGGACGCGCTGCCGGAGCTGGGCTACCCGGACACCTGGCTCGGCAACCTCGCGCGGCAGCGCGTGCGCGACATGATCGACCGGCTCGACGCCTACCTCGGCTCGGCCCCCGCCCCCACCCTGGTGGAGCAGACGGTGGACGTCCACCTGGATCTGCCCGTGCCCGAGGACGGCGATGAGGAAGGCATCGCTGCTGGGGGTGGCGAGCCCGTGGCGCGCGCCGACGGCGGGCGCGCGGCCGGTGCCGGGTTCCCGGCCGACGGCGGTGAGCCCACGGGCGGTGGGCCCGTGGCCGCGGGCGAGCGGATACCGGTGCGCATACGCGGGCGCATCGACCGCCTGGAGTTCCTCGACGGCACCCCGCCCGACTCATCCGCGGACGGTGTGCTCCCCGCCGGGCAGGGGCAGCGCGTGCGCGTCATCGACTTCAAGACCGGCAGAACCGCGCCTACACAGAAGAGTTCGGCCCGCAACGCGCAGCTAGCCACCTACCGCATGGCGCTGGCCGCTCTCGGTTACCGGGTAGACGGTTCGGCTTTGGCATTCCTGGCGGAAGAACCCCGGAAGACAACGGCCACTCCGTACCTGGTGCCCAGCGGCGTTGTGCTTGACCCCAGCCCTGACCCTGACACCGGGCAGGAGTGGGACTTGGAACTGCTCGCCCGCGCCGCACTGGATATCTCGGGCCCGACTCTGCCCGCGCGTAGCGGGGATGCCTGCGAACTGTGCGCCTTCAGGACATCCTGCCCCGTCAACCCCGAAGGAAGGAAGACCGTGGCATGAGCGCCGCCGACCTCACCCCGGAAGCCCTCGCCGAGCGGCTCGGACTGCCCCGCCCCACCGCGGAGCAGTCCGAGGTAATCGGCTACGATCTGCGGCCCCTGCTGGTGGTTGCCGGCGCCGGCAGCGGTAAGACCGCCACCATGAGCCAGCGCGTCGTCCACCTGGTCGCCACCGGTGTCGTCCGCCCCGACCAGGTGCTAGGACTGACCTTCACCCGCAAGGCCACGGCCGAGCTGGCCGAGCGCGTCTCCGTCCGCCTCGCCCAGCTGGTCGAGAGCGGCGTCATCACCGGCGTCGACGACTCGCCCGAGCCGACGGTGGCCACCTACGACTCCTTCGCCGGTTCGCTCGTGCGCGAATACGGCCTGTACGTCGGCGCCGACCCGGACGCCACCCTGATCACCGAGGCGCGCAAGTGGCAGATCGTCACCGACATTCTCGAGCGGCGCACCGACCCGCTGCCCATCGACAAGCTCTCCACGGCTGTCAAGACCGTGCTTGACGCGGACAACGCCCTGTCCACGAATCTGCTCAGCATTGAGGACGCCCGCGAGCAGCTGACAGATCTGCACGAGTTGTTTTCCGGCCTAATTGGCACGAAAGGGCTGAAGACGGCATTCAAAGGCACGACCGACGCCACGGAGGCCTGGCTGGGCGCGCTCGACGCCGTACAGGACTTCCGCGACTACAAGCGCCGGCACGGGCTGGTCGACTTCGGCGACCGGCTGGCGCTGGCCTGCCGCATCGCCGAAGAGGTGCCCGACGCCGTGGCGGCCATGCGCGCGCAGTACCCGGCGGTGCTGCTGGACGAGTTCCAGGACACCTCCGTCGCCCAGGTGCGGCTGCTCTCCGCCCTATTCGCGGGCCAGGGCGTCACCGCCGTCGGCGACCCGAACCAGGCCATCTACGGCTGGCGCGGTGCCAGCGCCGGCGCGCTGGACACCTTCCACGACCGCTTCAACCCCTCCGGCGTGCAGGCCGTCGCCGGTGGCGGGAACCCCGAAGTCGAGACGCCGGTGCTGCAGCTGTCCACCGCCTGGCGCAACGACTCCGCGGTCCTCGCCGCCGCCAACGTCGTCTCCAAGCCGCTGCGCAACCCCGATTATCAGCCCGGTGATGCCCTGGTCAGACACGTCCCGGTCCGCGAATTGCAGGAGCGTTCGGCCGCCGATGGCCTGGGCGCCGGGCAGGTGCTCGCCGCTTTTCTCACGGACCCACTGCAGGAGGCCGACGCCGTCGCCGACTTCATGCAGGAGCGCTGGCGCCCCGACGCCGAGTTGGCCGTCCTGTGCCGCGCCCGCAGCCAGATGGTGCCGGTGGCCGAGGCGCTTGAAGCCCGTGGAGTGCCCTACGAGGTGGCGGTGTCGGGCGGCATGCTCTCCATCCCCGAAGTGGCGGACATGCGGGCCCTGCTGGCCGTGGCCGCCGATCCCGAACGCGGCGACCGACTCATGCGCCTGCTTACGGGAGCCGACATCGGCGCCGCCGACCTGCGGGCCCTGCAGGGCTTCGCTCGCGAACTCGCGCGCCAGCGCGACCGGGCCGACGGTGCCGGTGCGGACGCGCGGTCAGGCGGCGGCGTGGCACGAGCCGGGGACACACGTGCCGAGGGCGCTGAATCTGCAAGCGGTGGAGGCGGCTCAACGGAGCTAGAGGAGGCGGCCCTGTCCGAGGCGCTCGAGGAACTCGCCCGCCGCGACGACGCCGCCCGCGTCTCCGGTGCCCGGCGTGCCGGGAGACCGGGCAGGCCGACGGTGAGCCCGGCGGTCGCGGGCCTCAGCGAGGCGGGACGCCAGGCGGCCGTGCGGATCGCCCGGGCGCTGCGTCGCGTACGGGGCGCGCTCGCGCTGTCACTGCCGGACCTGGTGGCCGTGGCCGAGCAGGCCCTGGGGCTGGACGTTGAACTGGCGGCCCGCGTCGGCAACCGCATGGGGCGGCGCGGCCTGGACGCCTTCCGGGCCGCCGCCGAGCAATACGCCGCCGACGTCGAAGTGCCCACCGTCTCCGGGTTCCTGGAGCTGCTCGATTACGCGGAGTCGGAAGAGCGGGGACTGGAATCGCCCGAGGTCGAGCCCGAACCCGGCGCCGTGCAGATCATGACCGTCCACGGCGCCAAGGGACTGGAATGGGACCATGTGGCCGTTATCGGACTGACCGAGACCTCGTTCCCCTCATACCGGGCCAAACAAGTCCCCACGGACAAGAGAGTGCGTGCGAATGGGTGGATGACCTCCAAGCGGGAGTTCCCCTACCCGCTGCGCTCCGACGCCGACCAGCTACCGCCCTTCGAACTTGGTGACATTGGTGTTCCCCTGGGTGAGGGCGTGAATCTCAGCAACGATGAGAAGAGCGAGATCAAGGAACTCAGGGAGCAGTACCGGCTCGCGCTCGGGCGTCACCTGGTTGCCGAGGAGCGTCGCCTCGCCTACGTGGCCGTCACGCGGGCCCGGCATGACGTGCTGCTGACCGGTTCGCACCTGGTCAAGACCGGCGACACACTCAAACCTGCCTCCCGGTTCCTGACCGAGCTGCAGCAGGCGGGGCTGCTTGCCGAGTTCGGACCCGGCTTCATCGACGCGCCTAAGGACGCCGTCAACCCCGTCGGGGTCGCGCAGGCATCCTGGCCGGTTACGCACCCGGCCGCCCCTAGTTCGGAGCGGGCCGCGCGCATCGCCGTCGCCGAGGCCGTCGGCCGCGCCATGGCGGCCCCCACCGCAGTCTCTGCGGACGAAACCCCCGCGGCGGGCATCCCACGGGGGAGGGCGCCGCCGACGGGCGCGTGGCCCGCTGGTGGGAGGACGCCCGGCTACTGCTGGCCGAGCGCGACGCCGCCGCGGCCGAAGCCCCCACGGTCCGCCAGCCCGCCCACCTGGCCGCCACCCGGCTGGCCGACCTGCGCGACGATCGAGACGGCTTCGCACTCGACCTGCGCCGTCCCCTGCCGTCCCAGCCTCAATCCGCCGGGCGCCTGGGCACTGTCTTCCACGACGCCATCGCCCAGCGCCTGAGCAGCCGCGGCACTTTGTTCAGCCTGCAAGACGCCGGCGTCCCGGACACGCTCGCCGACTCCGACCGCAAGCGCGTGGAGCGCTGGCTCAAGGTCGCCGCCGAGCATCCGCTGCTAGACGGCTACGAGCTGGTGACCACTGAGGATTCCCTTGAACTCACCCTCGGCGACACCACCCTGCGCTGCCGCATCGACGCCATCTTCCAGCGCCCCGGCAGCAACCATTTCCTGGTGGTCGACTGGAAGACCGGCCACCAACGCGTGCCGGTGGACCAGCTCAGCGTGTACGTGCACGCCTGGGCCGCGAAGAAGCAGATCCCCACCGACCAGATCCGCGCCGCCTACGTCTACGTCGCGGACGGCGGAGAAGTCGACGAACTGGGCGAGGAGGCCTTCCTCTCGCTGGAGGAGATTCGGCGCAGCGTGGACCGGCAGGCTCAATGAGCGTCTGAGCCGTCCCCATCGGCTTCTGCATCGGTACCGTCGTCGACGCCCTCGTAGTCGGCGTCTTCGTCGGCGTCCTCCTCGACCAGCACCATCTTGACCTCGCTGGTGGTGGCCTCCGGCTCGGCCGGCTCCTTGACCCCGGGCACGGGCGCCAGGCGCGGGCCGGTCTGCTCCACCAGCGGCTCATCCCCAACCTGGTCGGCCAGGTCCGTCAGCATTGCCACGGCATCGTCAATGATCGAGTCGCTGCCGGTACGCACCCCGTGCCTGAGCCACTCGGCCAGACTCAGTTCACTGACCAGCTCCGCCCGGTCGCGCAGGTGCCGGTCGACGCCCTCGGTGCGCGCCAAGTCGTAGGCGGACTCGATCGAGTCCAGGCAGTCCACAGGCACGGAGGCGTACACCCACGCCATGTCCTCGGCCGGGTCGCCCACATGCGCCTGGCCCAGCCCGCGCACGGCCACCACCGCGCCGCCCGCCGTCAGTACGTTCTCCGGCGCCAGGTCCCCATGCACCACCACCGGCCGGAAGCGCCACAGGGCCGTGTCCTCCAGCGCCACCTCCCATCGGGCCAGCAGCGACGGCGGCACCTTGCCGGTCCCGGCGGCGTCGTCAAGCAGGTTCAACCAACGGGTGCGCACGTCGTCGGCGTCGTAGACGGGCAGGCCCGCCTCGGATACCACCGTGGTGGGCAGGTCGTGCAACTCGCCCAGCGCCTTGCCCAGCCCCGCGGACAGCCCCGGCCCCGGGCGCAGCGAATCGATGTCAATGGGCCGCCCCTCCAGGTGGGAGCGCACCTGAATGTAACTGCCTTCCAGCCGCAGCGTGCCGGCGGGGCGGGGCACGTCGAAGGACAGTCGGCCGTCGTCGACGATCCTCCCGATGCGTCGCAGTACCTCGGCCTCCGCCTCCAGGGTCGCGCCGGTTGCGTCCGCGCGGGTCTCCAGCACCTCCCAGTGGCGGCCCCGGGTGTCGACGACGCCGACCACCCGCAGGTCGGCGGAGCGCTCCTGAGGCAGGGCCAGGCGCGCGGGGTCCAGTCCGGGCACGGCCACCGCGGCCAGGGCCGCCAGGGCCAGTGGCGAGCGCTCGCGGGCGGACTCCGCGTCGGGCGCGGACCCACCCGACGTGGCGGTGCGAGGCGACTCGGAGGCGGAAGCGGGGGTGGACGGTCCGGCGGGCGGCTGTGACATGACTCCACCGTAAGCGAGGAACCCGCCGGACGGGGTGGCGCCGCGCCCCGGCGGCCGCCCACCATTCAGACGACTGTCAGGCGGCCGTCACCGTTGATGCCCCCGCGCCGACGGCCGGAGTTTTCCACAGGCCGCTGAGACGGAGTGGCGTCGATGCGCAGTTGTGACCTATGGTCGCGGCGTGGCACTGCTCAACGCCGAGTCAGCGCCACGCAAGACACCCGCTGGCGAGCGCCTCGCCAGCGCCCAAGCAACCATCAACCGTTAGGCCCGCCATGGATGCCGCAGCCCTGCTGCACTCCGAAATCCGCGAACTCGTCCGCCGCCGCGGCGTCGACCCGCTCACGGACGCCCCCGGCCTGGAGGCCCTCGTCGCCGAGGCCAGCGCCGACTACCTCGCCCGCGCCGACGCCGGCCTGGTCCCGCCCCTGCCCGACCCCGACGACGCCGGCGCTCGCGCCGTCGACGCGTTGGCCGGCCTAGGCCCACTGCAGCGCTACCTGGACGACGACACGGTGGAGGAGATCTGGTGCAACGCCCCCGGCCGCGTGTTCATCGCCCGCGCCGGCCGTCCCGAACTGACCACCACCCTGCTGGAGGATGAGGAGTTGCGCGTCCTGGTGGAGCGGATGCTGCGCGCCTCCGGGCGCCGTCTGGACCTGGCCAGCCCCTTCGTGGATGCCCAACTGCCCGGCGGCGAACGCCTGCACGTGGTCATCCCACCCATCACCTCCCACCACTGGGCGGTCAACATCCGCAAGCACACCTCGCGGGCCGCGCGCACCAGCGACCTGGTGCGGATGGGGTCGCTGACCGCGCACGCCGCCGCCTTCCTGGACGCCTCCGTGCAGGCCGGGTTGAACATCCTCGTCTCCGGCGCCACCCAGGCCGGCAAGACCACCATGGTGCGGGCCCTGGCCGGCGCCATCCCCGCCGGGCAGCGGGTGATCACGTGCGAGGAGGTCTTCGAGCTGGCGCTGCGCAATCGGGACTGCGTGGCCATGCAGACCCGCGCCGCCAACCTGGAGGGGACCGGCGAGATCAACCTGCGGCGCCTGGTCAAGGAGGCGCTGCGCATGCGTCCGGACCGGCTGCTGATCGGCGAGGTGCGCGAGGCGGAGGCCCTGGACCTGCTGATCGCCATGAACTCCGGCATGCCGTCTATGTCGACATTGCATGCCAACTCCGCCCGGGAGGCGATCGTCAAGATCTGCACGCTGCCGCTGATGGCGGGAGAGAATGTCTCCGCAGGGTTCGTGGTCCCCACGGTGGCCGGCGCCGTCGACCTGGTGGTCCACCTGGACCTGGGCGCCGACGGCCACCGCCAGGTGCGGGAGATCGCCGCCCTGTCCGGGCGGGTGGAGAACGGCACCATCGAGATGTCCGACGTCTTCCACCGCGACGACGCCGGCCGGCTGGTGCGTGGCCCGGGGCTGCCGCGCGCCGCCGAACGCTATGCCCGCTCCGGCCACGACCTGGCCGCCCTGCTCACCGGTGACGCAGTGGGGTCCCATCCGGGCCTGCGCGCCGGGGCCAGCGGGCGTACCGGGACGGCGGGGGCCGCGGGGGAGTGGTCCTGATGGGCGCCGTAGCCGGGCTGCTGGGCGGCAGCGGCATCATCCTGATCTGGCTCGCCCTGACCAGCGAGCCGCCCCAGTGGCGTTCGGCCCGCCAACGGCACCTGGCGGACCTGCTCGTGCAGGCCGGCGTCGGCCGCACCAGCCCCGCCCTGTTCGTCACCGGCAGTCTCGGGCTCGGACTCGTGGTCGCACTGGTCTTCCTGGGAGTCTCCCGCGCCTGGCCGATCGCGGCCGCCTTCGGCGCCATCGCCGCCGGCGCACCGTTGCTGGTGGTCTCCTCCCGAGCCCGCACCCGCCGCACCAACCTGCGCGAGGTCTGGCCGGAGGCCGTCGACACGCTGGTGTCGGGCGTGCGCGCCGGCATGAGCCTGCCCGAGGCACTGGCCAACCTCGGTGAGCGCGGACCCGAACCGATCCGGGAGGAGCTGCGCGCCTTCGGCGTCGACTACGCCACCACCGCCCGCTTCGACCAGTCCCTGGACCGGCTCAAGGCCCGCTTCGCCGACCCGGTGGCCGACCGCATCGTGGAGGCCCTGCGGCTGGCGTACGAGGTCGGCGGCAACGACCTGACCACCCTGCTGCGTTCGTTGTCGCGGATGCTGCGGGAGGACCTGCGCACCCGCGGCGAGTTGGAGGCCCGCCAGTCCTGGACCGTCAACGGGGCGCGGGTGGCGGTGGCCGCGCCGTGGATCGTGCTGGCACTGCTGTCCACCCGCCCCCAGGCGGCCGCCGCCTACGCCACCGCCACTGGCGCCCTCATGCTCGCCGTCGGCGGGGTGGTGACCGTGATCGCCTACCGGCTCATGCTGCGGCTCGGGCGCCTGCCCGAGGAAGATCGGGTGCTGCGATGAGTCCCGGCCTCGCCGGCGCCCTGGCCGGGCTGCTCGCCGCCTGCGGCATCCTCGCCGTCATCCAGGCCGTGCGGCGCCACCGCCCCACCCTCGCCTCCCGCCTGGAGCCATACGTGCACCCCCGCTCGGCCGCCTCGCGGCTACTGGTCGGCGCGCCGGCCGCGGACGGGCAGACCGTCAGCGCCGTGCTGCTGGGTACGGTCACCCGCCTGGGCGGCCTGCTGGAGGCGATCGGCTCCTCGGCCGACTCGGTGCGTCGGCGCCTGGCCCGCTCCGGGACCGGCCTGACCTATGAGGAACTGCGCACCCAACAACTGCTGTGGGCGGTGGCCGGGCTCGCCGTCGCCGCCGGGAGCGGACTGGCGCTGTCGCTCCTCTGGCGGGTCAACGTGCCGCTGCTGATCGTGCTGGCGCTGCTGGCCGGCGTCGGCGGGGCGGCCGCCCGCGACTGGTGGCTCACCCGCACCGTGACCCGGCGCTGCGAGCGCATTGAGGCGCAACTGCCCGACGTCGTCGAACTGCTTGCGCTCGTGGTCGGGGCCGGGCAGGGCCCCATCGCGGCCATCGAGCGGGTCGCGCGCGTGGGCCACGGCGAACTCGTGGAGGAACTGGAAGTCACCCTCGCCGACGTTCGTTCGGGCACCGTACTGTCCACCGCCCTGGCCCACCTGGAGCAGCGGGTCGGTTCCCTGCAGGTCACCCGCCTGTCGGAGGCGATCGCCGTCGCCCTTGAGCGCGGCACCCCGCTGGCGGACGTGCTGCGCGCCCAGGCCGCCGACGCCCGCGAGGCCTCCCGACGCGCCCTGATGGAGGAGGGCGGGCGCCGCGAGATCGCCCAGATGGTGCCCGTCGTCTTCCTGATCCTGCCCATCACCGTCGTCTTCGCCCTCTTCCCGGGCCTGTTTGTGCTGCGGATCGGCCTATGAGCCGACTCCCCGCGCCGGTCGCGCCGCGCGCCCGCGGATTCCGGGCCGCCCGAAACCTCCCCACCGCCAGACCCATATCCACCACCCCTCCACGGAAACGGAGAATCCCATGCAAACTCTCAAGCGCCTCAGTATTCGCCTGCAAACCCGGCTCCACCACTTGGACGACGAGCGCGGCGACGTCCCCGGCTGGGTGCTGGTCACCCTCATGACCGCGGGGCTGGTCGTCGCCCTGTGGGCGGTGGCCGGCCCGGCCCTGATCCAGGTGTTCAACGACGCCATCGCCAAGGTCTCCGGTGCCATCTGAACGGCCGGGCCGGTGCGCCCGCGGGCACGTCGGGCGCGGTGACGCGGACGGGCCCGACGGCCGGCACCGGCCGGCGGCCCACCGCATGGCCACCGAGCGCGGCTCGGCCGTAGTCGACTTCGTGCTCGTCGGCGTGCTCGTCGTCGCCGTGTCGGTGGCGCTGCTCCAGCTCGCCCTCGGCCTGCACGTGCGCAACCTGCTCACCGACGCCGCCGGAGAGGGCGCCCGCCGCGCCGCGCTGGTCGGCGGCACCACCGCCGAGGCGGATGCGCGCGTGCGCGCCCTGGCCGACGCGGCACTCGCCGACGGCTACGTCGACGCCGTGAACGTCACCCGCACCCGGGTCGACGGCGTGACGGTGGTACGCGTGGACGTGACCGCCCCACTGCCGGTGTTGGGCCTGCTCGGCCCCGGCGGGACGCTGCACGTCACCGGGCACGCCGTCGACGAGGCCGTCCTCGTGGGCGTGGACGGAGACGAACCGTGAACCGGCGCGCGCAAAGCCGACCGCACACGCCGGTCGAGCCGTCGGGGAGGCGTTGGTCTGGTCGCCGGGCCCCCGGCCCGCGCCTCCGCCGGGCCGGACGGCGCGGCGAGCCGGAGGCCGGCAACGCCGCGGTGGAGTTCATCGGGTGGACGGTGGTGCTGGTGGTGCCCGTGGTGTACCTGCTCGTCGCCCTCGCCCAAGTGCAGGCCGCCTCCTTCGCCGTGGCCTCCGCCGCCGACGCCGCCAGCCGCATCCTGGAGGTCGAGCCGGGGGAGTCCGCCGTGGCTCACGCGCGTGTGGCCGTGGGCCTGGCCCTGTCCGACCAAGGCGTTGACGCCGACCCCGCCACCGCCCTGAGCGTGGGCTGCGCGGACGCCGCCTGCACCGGGGCGGTGGTACGCGTACAGGCGGGCGTGGACCTGCCGGTGCTCGCGTCGGCCGGGGTGGGGCGGGACGTCGTCGTCGTGGATGCCGAGCGCGCCGTCACCCTTGCCGTCAGCAAGGGAAGCGCACCATGATCTCGCGGGAGCCCTGCCGGGCCGCCGCCGCCCGGGTGCGCCGGACGGCCGCCGCGGAGGACGGACAGACCCTGCTGCTGGGCGTCGGGCTGGTCGCCGTCGTCGCCGCACTGATTCTGGCACTCGCCTCCGCCAGCGCCGTCTACCTGGACCTGAAGACCCTCACCTCGCTGGCGGACTCGGCCGCGGCCGCCGCCGCGGATGCGATCGACGACGCCTCCTACTTCGCCGGAGACTCCACAACGGCCGGCCCCGGCACGCTGTCGGCCGCGAGCGTGCGGGCCGCGGCCGCCGCCGACCTGGCCGGACAACCGGTCGAGCTGACCGGGGTGCAGATCACCGAGGCCGCCAGTCCCGACGGTGCCACCGCCGTCGTCACCCTGACCGCGCATTCCCAACCGCCCTTCCTGCCCTGGGGCGTAATCCCCGCAGCGGGCTTCACGATCACCGCCACCGGCACCGCCCGGGCCACCACCAACATGTGAAGGCGCGGGGCCGAATGTCCGGATTCGGCATAAACGGGTCCGAAGCGGCCAAGAGCCGTTTCCGGATCGTTGGAATCAAGCCGTTTTATGGGCGGCCAGAGAGCGCGCGCCCGACGTTCCCGCCGGATTTGGACATTCTTCGGCGGGCGAGAGAGGTGGAGGAGCTACGGGGGATCAGGGTCGGGGTGGCGACGCGGTTAACCACTTGTGAATCGCCACTGGTCTGCGCGGCGAGCAGATCGAGTGCCCCGGCGGCGATCAGGTCGAAAGGCACACGCACCGTCGTCAGTGGCACGGTCAGTTGGCCGGCCAGCGGGGTGTCGTTATAGCCGACGACGCTCAAGTCCTTCGGGACGGAGCGTCCCAACGTCTTGGCCGCGGACAGCGTCCCCATGGCGAGGGAGTCATTGGCGGCGAAGACGGCGGTGATTCCCGGCGCCTCGCTGAGCACGGCTGTCGCCGCCGCGCTGCCGTCTGTGAAGCCGAAGCCGCAGTGGCGGACGTACGCCTCAGGGACCGGCACATCTGCCTCCGCCATGGCGCGGCGGTAGCCGGCCAAGCGCTGCCTGGCGGTGGAGGCGAAGTCGGGCCCGGGAAGCACTGCGACTTTGGTGTGCCCGAGGTCGAGCAGGTGGCGGGTTGCGAGATACCCGCCGAGCTCGTCGTCGCATACGGAGGAGGGTGAAATGTCGTCGGTGCGCAATGCGAGCACATGCGGCACACCGAGTTCACGCAGGGAACTGGGCAGAGGATCATCAAGCCGAGCGGTGGCGAGTACGAGGCCGTCGACGCGCCGGGCCAGTAGCGAGTCCACGGCGTGGGCCTCGGCGGCGGAGTCGTCGCCGCACACGGATACGAGTGCGAACAATCCCCGAGCGGCCGCCGCTGAGAAGATCGCCTCGAACAGCAGCGCCATCACGGTGTCGGACAGCCGCGGCACCAGCACCCCGACGGTGCCGGTGTCGCCGCGTCGCAGTGCGGAGGCTGCGGCGTCGCGCCGGTATCCGAGCCGTTCGGCCGCCTCCCTCACTCGCTTGGCGGAGGCGGAGCGTGAGGTCGGAAGCCGTTCGTCCAGGATGCGGGAGGCCGTAGAGATGGACACGCCAGCTGCTGCGGCGACGTCCTTAAGGGTGACGGTCTTCACGGTGTGCCTCCTGGTCGGCTGATCGCATCGTAGCTGCGCGACTCGCAGACGAGGAGACGGACCCGCGGCACCCAAGGACGTCGCGAGTCCGTCTCGGACAGGGCTACTCGTGATCAAACGACGACGGCGGCCAGTACGAAACCGTAGAGCACGCTCAGCCCCGTCGCCATGAGGCCCGGGACTAGGAAGGGGTGGTCGAAGAAGTGTGTGCCGAGCCGCGTCGAGCCGGTGTCATCGAGGTCCACCGCCGCCAACAGCGTCGGATAGGTGGGCAGGATGAACAGGGATGAGGTCGCCGGGAAGCAGGCGACCACGGTCGCCGGAGCCACACCGATCGCCAGCGCGGTGGGGAACAGCGCCCGCGTGGAGGCGGCCTGCGAGTACAGCAATGAGGAGGCAACTACCACCAGGATGGCGAACAGCCAGGGCTTGCCGGCGAGCGCGTCACCCAGGTGGGCTTGGATCCACTCCTGGTTGGCGGTCATAAAGGTGGTACCCAGCCAAGCGACACCGAGGATACAGGCGCAGGCATTCATACCGGTGCGGAAGATTGACGAGCCCGGTATCGCCTTCGGATCTGCGCGGCAGGCCACGATGATCGCCCCGGCGGCTGCAAGCATGACGGAGATACGGCACTGTCCGGCGTCCATAACGGGCTCGGAGATCAGGCCCACCTTCTCGGAGATGGCAATGGAGTAGGCGAGCACCACAACCAGGGCGATCAGGAAGATCAGCACCGACAGCTTGGCGCCCGGGCGCAGTTCGCGGACCTCGTGCTTAGGCGGGGTGATCTCGCCAGCGGCGAGGCGGCGCCGATACTCCGGCACGACATCGAGTCGGTCCGTCCCGCGCGCCTTGTCCCAGAACATGAATACCAGTGCGGTAGTCATCGTGCCTAGGAAGGTGGCGGGGATCGACACCAGAATCAGGTCGATGAAGGTCCACCCGGAATTCGTCTCCTCAAGTTGGCCAGAGAGGAACACCACGGCGGCGGAGATCGGGGAGGCGGTGATGCCAAGCAGCGATCCGGCCACGCCGACCGCCAGCGGGCGGGTGGGGCGGATGTTGTTCTCCTTGGCGACCTCCACGATCACCGGCATGGTCGCGAAGGACACCTGTCCGGTGGAGGCGGCGAAGGTGAGCAGGTAGGTAACCAGGGGCGCCAGCAGGGCGAGGTACTTGGGGTGGGCACGCAACAGCCGGTCGGTGAGATTGACCAGGTAGTCGAGCCCGCCGGCCACCTGCATGGCCGAGGCCGCATAGATCACCACCATGATGAACACGATCACCTGCATGGGCAGGTCGCCGGGGGTGGCACCGAGCAGGCCGAGGACCACCACGCCGGCTCCGCCGGCGAAGGCAATGCCGATGCCGCCGATTCTGGCGCCGATGATGATGAAGGCAACGAAGACGAGGAACTGCAGAAGGATCACGGCCTACTCCATTGTGGGCGGTGGGTGGGGGGAGGAACGCGGCACGGGGCGTGATCACCATCGGCACCGATCGTGATGGGACACACTTGGTGTGGGGCGGCCGCGGGGCGTGGCGGTCGCGGGAATAAGGCCGCGACCGCCACGTGTAGTGGTCAGGCCGGGATCTGCGCCTTGCCGATTCCGGCGGCAGCCAGGGCCGCGGCGATCTCCTCGTGGGCGCCCTCTGCCAGGGGGCGTAGCGGAGAGCGCACGGTGGCGGTCTCCAGCACGCCGCGCTCCACCAGCGCCTCCTTCAGGGCGACGGTGCCCTCCATGTGACTTCCGCGGTGGTAGACCGCCTTGGTCACCGGCAGGAGCTGGTCATGCACGGCGCGGGCGGCGTCGTAGTCGTGCGCCTGGCCGGCCTTGAGCAGCTTGATCAGCAGCTCGGGGGCGATGTTGCCGTAGCCGACCAGGAGGCCGTCGACGTCGAACATGGTGTGCAGCAGGTACTCGTCGTGGCAACTCATGATCGTCAGGTCCGGGAAGGCCTCACGCAGTACCGGGATCTCGGTGTCCCACCGCTTCATGTTGCGCACGCCGTTCTTGGTGTAGTGCACGCCGGGCAGCGCCGCGATCTCCAACTGGGTGTCCAGGTCGTAGCTGCACTTGGTGTTGTCCGGGTACTGGAAGAGGATTTCGTTCAGGCCGGTCTCCTCATAGATCGCCTTGTAGCGGTCCTGCGGGGCGCCGGGCTGGAACCCGAACCGCAGCCAGCCGTGGGAGGGGTAGATCAGGCCGGCGGTCGCCCCGGCGTCGACGGCACGCTGTGCCTCCTCGCAGGCGACCCTGGTGCCCTCGCCGGTGATGCCGGCGACGACGGGGACGCGGCCGTCGGTGGAGGCGACGAACGCCTCGATGACGGCCACCTGCTCGGACTGGGTGAGGAAGGTGCCCTCACCGGCGTGGCCCAGGACGACCAGTGAGGTGACTTCGGGGAAGGAGCCCAGCCAGGAGCCCAGGCGCTTGATGGCGGGGAAGTCGATCTCGCCGTCGGGGGTGAAGGGGGTGACGGGGGCGGGGTTGAGGCCGCGGAGGTTGGGTACTGGGACGCTCATATTGGTTCACTTCCTTGGGATCAAGAGCGGATCATGCCACCGGGAGCGCCTCTTGCAAACGTTCCCGGGAACGTTTGCAAGAGTAGGTGAGGAGGCTCGCCGTGTCCATAGGTCGGAAGGCCCAGATGGTGGCTGTGCGGCCTTCCGGTACGCGCGCAGAATGATGCTCCGAATACGGGACAAACGCGTGTGCGCGACCGAACTGTGGCTGATAGATCGCTGATATCAAGCCGTTTTATGGGCGGCCAGAGAGCGCGCGCCCGACGTTCCTGCCGGATTTGGACATTCTTCGGCGGTGGCCTCACTCGCCGGGCCCATACTGGGCCCATGACAGACCCCGAAACCGCGCCCGCGCTGCGCGACGACGACGCCTACGCCGACTCCATCATCGACTTCGTCACCGCCTCACCCACCTCCTATCACGCAGCCGCGGAGGTCGCCCGCCGCCTGGACGCCGTGGGCCTGACCGCCGTAGACGAGCGCGAGCCCTGGGGAACCGACCTGCCCCGCCGCGGTTACACCCGCCGCGACGGCGCCATCATCGCCTGGCTGCTGCCCGAGCAGCTGGACGCGGCCGCCGGATTGCGGATCGTCGGCGCCCACACGGACTCCCCGGCGCTGCGGCTCAAGCCCCGCGCCGCCATGGTGCGCGACGGCGTGCAGGTGCTGAACGTCGAGGTCTACGGCGGGCCGCTGCTGAACTCCTTCCTGGACCGCGAGCTCGGCCTGGCCGGCCGCCTGACCGCCCTCGACGGCACCACCCACCTGGTGCGCACCGGCCCCATCGCCCGCGTCGCCCAGGTCGCCCCGCACCTGGACCGCAGCGTGAACGAGTCCCTGCACCTGGACAAGCAGGCCCATCTGTTGCCGCTGTGGACCCTGACGAGCGGCAAAACGAGCGATGCGGCGGTGGCCGCCGGCACGGCCCCGGCAGGCGCTGCAACCGACGCGGCCGGAGCTGGGAATGACGCCGCGTCCGCCCTGCCCAGCCCCGACGCGCCCGAGCATTACCTATGCGAGCTGGCCGGCATCGACCCCGCCGACCTGGCCTTCTGCGACATCCTCACCTACCCCACCGAGGCGCCGGCCCGCTTCGGTCGCAATGGCGAGTTCCTCGCCTCCTCCCGCCTGGACAACCTCTCCTCCGTGCACGCCGCCCTGGTGGCGCTGGAGGCGTTGGCCCGCGCGGGCGATCCCACCGGCCCGATCGTCTTCATCGCCAATGACCATGAGGAGGTCGGCAGCGGCACCCGCACCGGTGCCGCCGGCCCGTTCCTGCAGACCGTGCTGTCCCGCCTCGCCGGCACCATGGGGATCACGGGCGACGCCTACGCGGCGCTGCTGGCCCGCTCGGTGTGCGTCTCCGCCGACGCCGGCCACGCCGCCCACCCGAACTATCCACAGTTGCACGATCCCGCCGTGCGCCCCGTCCTCGGCGGCGGGCCGCTGCTGAAGATCAACGCCCAGCAGCGCTACGCCACCGACGCCACCGCCGTGGCCACATGGGCACGCGCCTGCCGCACCGCCGCGGTTCCCAGCCAGGACTTCGTGTCCAACAACGCCGTGCCCTGCGGCACCACGATCGGCCCGCTCACCGCCACGCGCCTGGGCATCCCCACCGTCGACGTCGGCCAGGGGCTGCTGTCCATGCACTCCCAGCGGGAGATGTGCGCGGTCACCGACGGACGCGGCCTCGCCCGCGCCATGCACGCCTACTGGCAGGGCGCCTGAACCCCAGAGGGCGGTGCGCCGCCCGGCCCCGCCCGCTTAGCCGCGCCGGCCGCCGGCCCCGCCACAAGACGACGGTGCCGGGCAGCCGCTCAATGCAGCCGCCCGGCACCGCCTGCCTTCAAGCGCGAGCCGGTGCTCAGCGCCAGGCGCCGCGCCAATACTGGATCGGCAGATGCGCGGCCTGCCAGTCGCTGACGCCCAGCTCGTGAGCCCAGCGCACCGGCAGGTACGGGTCGCGCAGGGCCGCCCGCCCGGCGGCGACGGCGTCGGCCAGGCCGGCCACCAGGATCTGCTCCGCCTGCATGCCGGAGTCGATGATGCCGACGGCGACCACCTGCGGCTGCCCTCCGCCCGGCGTCGTCATGCCGTCCACGGCCTGCTTGACCTGGGCGGCGAAGGGCACCTGGTAGCCGGGGCCCGCCGGCACCTGGGCGGGCGCGTTCCCGCCGGTGGACACGTGCAGCACGTCCACGCCCGCCGCCACCAGCTGCCGCGCCAACTCGGCGGTGTCATCCCCGGTGAGCCCGCCCTCGGTCCAGTCGGTGGCAGACAGGCGGATGTCGAGGACCTTGTCCTCCCCGATGGCCGCGCGCACCGCCCGAACCACCTCCAGGGCGAAGCGGCGCCGCCCCTCGGCGGAGCCGCCGTAGGCGTCGGTGCGGGTGTTGGACAGCGGCGAGAGGAACTGGTGGATCAGGTAGCCGTGGGCGCCGTGCAGTTCCACCACGTCGTAGCCGGCGGCCACGGCGCAGCGGGCGGCGTCGGCGAAGGCCTGCACGGTGTCGGCGATCTCCGCGGTGGTCAGCGCGCGCGGCACCGCGTGGCCGGGGTAGGCCACCGCACTCGGCGCCACCAGATCCCAGTCGGGCAGGGTTCCGGAGCGGGCCCCCTCGACGTCGGGCCGCCACGGGGGCGTGCCCGCCTTGCGGCCGCCGTGGCCCAGCTGCACGCCCGCCAGCGCGCCGCCGGCGTGGATCGCCTCGACGATGCGGCGGTGGCCGTCCACCTGGGCGTCGTCCCACAGGCCGAGGTCGTAGGGGGACAGGCGCCCCGCGGGAGTGACGCCGGTGGCCTCGACGATCACGGTGCCGAAGCCGCCCTGGGCGCGCGAGCCGTAGTGCACCACGTGCCAGTCGGTGGCGATGCCGTCCTGGTTCTCGACCGAGTACATGCACATGGGTGGGAGCCAGAGGCGGTTGCGGGCCGTGAGCCCGCGCAGAGAAAGGGGCTGAAGGAGCTGTGGATTCGCCATGGCGTCACGCTACGCGTGCCGACCGTCGACGGCCAGGGGTGCGGTCGGGATCACTGCCGCCCACCCACGTGGGCTCGATAGCCTTGGCACATCATGACCACTTCCGCCCTCGCCCCCTCCCGCCCCGTCCCGTACGGCGACCCCGCGCACACGCCCGCCCCGATCACCCGGCGCGTCGACGACGTCGCCCTCGTATTCGAAGGCGGTGGCATGCGCGGCACCTACACCGCGGCGCTGGTGCAGGTGCTGCTGGAGGAGGGGTTGTTCTTCCCCTGGGTGGGCGGCATCTCCGCCGGCACGACCAACACCGTCAACATGGTCTCCCGCGACCTGTGGCGCACCCGTGAGGCCTTCGTCGGGCTGACCACCGACCCCGACGCCGGCGGGTGGGGCAGCTTCGCCCGCGGCCAGGGCTACTTCAACTCCGAGCACATCTACCAGCACACCTCCCTGCCGGACGAGCTGTTCCCCTTCGACTGGGACACCTTCAAGTCCTCCGCGGCCACCGTGCGCCTGGGCGCCTTCCGCTGCGACACCGGCGAGGAGGTCTACTGGGGCCTGGAGGACATGGACGTCATGGAGGACCTGCTGGTGCGCTGCCAGGCCTCCTCATCCATGCCGGTGCTCATGCCCACCGTCCACATCGACGGCGTGCCCTACCTCGACGGGGCGCTCGGCCCCACCGGCGGTTTCCCCACCGACGCCGCCGCGGCCGACGGCTACGAGCGCATGCTCGTGGTCTCCACCCGGCCGGCAGGCTACCGCAAGCCCGCCGAGAAGCGCGCCGCCGCCTACCGGCGCATGTTCCGCAAGCAGCCGGAGGTCGCCGAGGCCATCATCAACCGGCCCGACGGCTACAACCGCACCATTGAGGAGCTGGAGCAGGGGCGCCGCGAGGGGCGCGTCTACCTGTTCCAGCCCGACCGCATGGCGATCGAGAACGGTGAGCTGCGCTACGACCGCGTGGTGACCGCCTACGAGGCCGGCCTGGCGCAGGCCCGCCGGGAGCTGCCCGACATCCTGGAATTCCTCGGGTTCTGAGCCCGACGGCGACCGCCGCCGGGCGGTGGACGACGACGCTGTGACAATGTCAACGTCTGATTTCGTTGGCGTCACGAATGGGGTCATGCTGTTCTTGGGGCTCGTACCGCCCGAACCCGGGCGGGCGACGGCCTGAACGGAGACATCTATGACCAATAAGCCCAAGATCGGGATCGTGCTCGGCTCGGTGCGGGAGGTTCGCCTCGGCGAGCAGATCGCCCAGTGGGTGCTTGAGCACGCGCGCGCCCGCGGCGACGCCGACTACACCATCATCGATGTCAAGTCCTTCGACCTGCCCCTGTTCACCTCGCAGGTTCCGCCAATGATGGCGAACAAGCAGTATGACGACCCGCGGGTGCAGGCCTGGTCAGACGCCATCGACTCCCAGGACGGCTTCGTGTTCGTCACCTCCGAGTACGACCACGGCATTCCCGGCGCCTTCAAGAACGCCACCGATCACCTGTTCTCCGAGTTCCAGAACAAGACCGTCGGCTTCGTCGGCTACTCCGGCGACGGCGCCATCCGGGCGGTCGAGCAGTGGCGCACGGTCCTGGGCAGTTGGAGCATGCACGTGGTCTACCCGCCGGTGCAGCTGATCCTCGTCACGGACACCACGGCGGACATGGCCACCTTCACCCCCGTGGACCGGCGCGACGTCCAGTTGGCCGAGACCCTCGACGCCGTCGTCGCCTCCATCGCCGCCCGTCAGGGCTGAGGCGCGCCGGGCGCGCCCGCGAAGCCGAAGGTGGTGATCGCGGGCACGGCCCGGCCGCCGTCGAGCGCCGCGGCCAGCAGCCGCAGGACCTTCAGTTCGTGCGGCGGGACCGGCTCGGGCAGTGCGTCCAGCGCAAACCACCTCAGGGCGCCGGACTTGTGCGGCTCCTGGATGGTGGGTGTGCCGCGCCAGCGAGTCAGGGTGAAGAAGAAGTCCGCCCGCTGCTCGAGGGCCGGCCCGCCGACGGCGTTGCTGCGGTGCATGGCGGTGAGCGGCACCAGATCGCCGGGATCGACGACGACGCCCATCTCCTCGGCGCCTTCCCGCACGGCCGCCGCGGTCACCGACTCGCCGGGCTCGACGTGCCCCGCGATCCCGGCGGCCCAGTGCCCGTCCATGAATCCGGTGTTGCGGCGCAGCTGCAGCAGCACCTCGGTAGCGGCGGCGCCGTGAGGCCAGCCGGCAGGGGAGCGGGGCGCGCGGTCGACGCCGACGGGATGGCCGGCGCCGAGTGTCTCCGTGGCCATGGCTGTGGTGGCGTCCTTTCGGGGACGCAGCAACAGCACGTAGGCGGCGGGCACGAGCGCGAAGGGCGCGGCGTCGTCGGGGCCGGCAGGGCGGGGGAGAGCGGGCATGCCCGCACGCTAGCGCAGCGCTGCGGCCTCGTGGCATTCATGCCGGAGCCCTACGGGGTACACAGGTGGCACATAAGCGGGGTCACCAGACTGGTTGGCGACCAGCAAGCCGGTACCGCGGCGGCGGTGGAACATGCGCACCGTCGTCGGGCGCCGGCAGCACACCTGAAGGAGATCCCCGTGCGTTTCAGTCGTACCACCGAATACACCGCCGACCTCGACGACGACCGCTTCTGCATGCGGCGCCGCTCCGTGCTGCTGGGCGGACTCGGCCTGGCCACGGTCGGCGTGCTGACGGCCTGCGGCCCCTCCAACGACTCCGCCTCCACCGCCACAGCCACCACCGAGACGGCCGCCGACGCGGACACCACCACCTCCGCCGACGCGGAGGCCGCCGTCGGCCCGGAGTACCACGAGGCCTCCGAGTCCAACACCGCCCTGTCGGGCGGTTCCTGGACCGGCTCGATCGGTGACAAGGAGATCACCCTGAGCGGCGCCTACTTCGTCGACGGCATCGCGGCCACCATCGACGGCGGCACCTTCGAATCCACCAACGGCGACGAGACCGTCTTCCTGGTCGTCAACGGCGGCAGCCTCACCGTCACCAACGCCCGCGTCAACAAGTCGGGCGACGCCTCCACCGACGGCGAGCACGGCGTGGATGACTCCTACAGCTTCTACGGGCTCAACTCCGCGATCGTGGTGGTCGGTGAGGGCAGCAGCGCCAGTATCGACCAGACCACGCTGACCACCGACGCCTCCGGCGCCAACGCCGTCGTCGCCACCGGCGGCGCCACGGCCGAGGTCACCGCCTCCGCCATCGCCACCACCGGCGAGTCCTCCCGCGGCCTGCACGCCACCTACGCCGGGGCGATCACCGGCGCCAACCTGACCATCACCACCGAGGGCGCCCACTGCGCCGCCGTCGCCACCGATCGCGGCTCCGGTACCGTGACGGTGGACGGCACGAACACCTTCACCACCGCCGGCGACGGCTCGCCCTGCATCTACTCCACCGGTGAGATCACCGTCTCCGGCCTGACCGGCGCCTCCGGCCAGGGGCAGGCGATTGTGGTCGAGGGCAAGAACCACGCCACCGTCTCCGATTCGACGTTCACCACCGACTCGGAGACCGCCGGCGTCATGCTGTACCAGTCCATGTCCGGGGACGCCGCCGACTCCGACGCCGCCACCGAGACCTCCACCCTCGCGCTCACCGACGTCACGCTGACCTGCAGCCGGGACGTGCCCATCCTCTACGTCACCAACACCACCGCCGAGGCCACACTCACCGGCTGCACGCTGGAGACCGCCGGCGGCCTGGCAGCCGCCGACGAGGACCGCTGGGGCAACTCCGGCTCCAACGGCGGCACCCTGACCCTCACCCTGGACGCAACCAGCTTCGATGGCGCCATCACCGCCGGGAGCACCTCCGCCATCACCGTCAACACCATCAACGGGGGCGCCGCCACCGGCACCACCTCCGGCGACGTCACCGTCTCCTGACGCCACGGTTCGCAGGGCCCCTTGCGGCGTGTGCGGCGCGCTTGAGGCCGGCACTTGTCATGGAATGCACCTCTTTCTGCGTCTGCTTCCTGAGGGGGCTCCGCGCTCACCGCAGAATCATGCGACTCGATGCGGCGCGCCAGGGGCGGTTGCGGTTGAAAGTGGTGCATTCCGTGACAGGCGTACCTCGTCTAGCGGCCGCGGTGTGCCGCGGGTACCGGCGTGGGCGTGTAAGCGGCGGTTGCACGGGCGAGTGGGGAAGGCCTTTGACGCGTGGGCTAGCCATTAATAGGGAATTGGAGGAATCCCACAAGTTGCGCTCGCGGATCCGGGCGGCAAACGGCGGTGCGTTGCGGGCCCTCGCACCTCTACGGTGGTGGCATGAGCACAAACATGCGCCCTGCCGTCCGCTCCAACACCGCTCCCGCCGCGGTGCCCCTGGCCCGCCGCGTCGCCCGCGAGGCGGCGCTCATCATCGGTGGCGCCGCCGCCATCGCCCTGATCGGTCAGATCGCCCTGCCACTGCCCTTCACCCCGGTGCCGGTCACTCTCGGCACACTGGCCGCCCTCGGCGTGGGCGGCGTGCTCGGCTCCCGGCGCGGCCTGGCGGCCGTGGCCCTGCTCGCCGCGGCGGCCGCCCTCGGAGCCCCGGTGCTCGCGGGCTGGAGCGGCGGTATCACCGCCTCCTTCGGGTACGTGCTCGGCTACGGGCTCGCCGCGCTGCTCGCCGGCCGCGCCGGAACGGTCGCCGTGGGCCGCGGTACGCCGGCGGTCCTGCGGGCGGCGGCGGTGCGCGTGGGACTCATGCTCGCCGCCTCCGCGCTGGTGTACGTGCCCGGCCTGCTGTGGCTCAAGGCCGCAACCGGCGCGCCGTGGAACGCGGTGTTCGTCATGGGGCTGGCGCCGTTCGTGGTGGGTGACCTGCTGAAGTCCTTCGCGGCCGCCCTCGTGGTCCGCCCGGCGGCGCTGCGCTGACTCGCCCCACTCCCGGATCCTGAGACCGGCCGTTCGCAATCCGGTCGGCAGCGATAGGACTGAATCATGACCTCCCCAGCGCAAACCCCTAGTTCCTCCCAACCCGCCGACCCGACGCCGGCTCCCCGCCGCAACGACGAGGACCGCTCGGCCTACATCGCCGTCACGGTCTTCCCCTTGCTGATCCTGCTGGCCTTCGCCGCCGCGATGTTCGCCCCCGAGGCGCTCAGCCCGCTGTCCGCCGGCACCAACTACGCCCTGGGCATCATCATGTTCGGCATGGGCCTGACCCTGACGGTCCCCGACTTCGCCCTGGTGGTGCGCCGCCCCCTGCCGGTGCTGGTGGGAGTGGCTGCCCAGTTCGTGGTCATGCCCCTTATCGCCTGGACCCTGACCCGCATCTTCCAACTGGACCCGGCCCTGGCCGCCGGCGTCATCCTGGTCGGCTGTGCCCCCGGCGGCACCTCCTCCAACGTCATCTCCTACCTCTCCCGCGGTGATGTGGCGCTGTCGGTGACCATGACCTCGATCTCCACGCTGCTGGCCCCACTGCTCACGCCCCTGCTCACCCAGTGGCTCGCCGGCCAGTACATGCCCGTCGACGCCGGGTCCATGGCCATGTCGATCGTGAAGATCGTGCTGGTGCCCGTCATCGGCGGCCTGCTGATTCGTGCCTTCCTGGGCCGCTTCGTGGAGCCGCTGCTGCCCGCGATGCCCTGGATCTCTGTGCTCGGCATCTGCTACGTGGTGATCGCCGTGGTCTCCGGTTCTGCCGACAAGATCGCCTCCGCCGGAGCGCTGGTGCTGCTGGTGGTCGCCCTGCACAACTGCCTGGGTTACCTGCTCGGCTACCTGATCGGCCGGGTGACCAGCCACGACGAGAAGGCCTCGCGCACCACCGCCATTGAGGTCGGCATGCAGAACTCCGGCCTGGCCGCCGGCCTCGCCGCCCAGTACTTCAGCGCGGAGGCCGCCCTGCCCGGAGCGGTCTTCTCCATCTGGCACAACCTCTCCGGCGCCGTGGTCGCGGCCCTGTTCCGCCGCCGGGACGCCCGCGCCGCCAACTGAGGCTTCGCCCGACGACGGCGTGTGCCCGCCCGTGGTGGTGGGCATACGCCGCGGCCTCGCGCCCAGGCGGTGTTTCACGGCGGCTGGCGCTCGCGGATCCCCGGAGCGGGCGGGCGGACTCACCTGCGAGTGTCCGAGTCCGGGGCCTACTGCCTGCCCAGCGGCAGGAATGTGGCGGAGGTTACTTGCGCGGCCGGTAGTGGCCGGTTCTGCGCCGCCCATCGTTGGACATAGCCCCGGCCTTGACGTCCGGGGTGTAAGGCGTGTTTCCAAATGCGGGTATCGTGAGACGGTCCGTTCGGTCCCAAGGTCGCCCGCGGGTGGCTGTGTCTGGGCGGCAATGTCCGTAGCCTCACCGGAATCGGCTCCCACGCGGGGCCCGGCCCTCCGGCGGCCCGCCAAAGAGAAGACCGCATGTTTCCGTACCTAATGCGCAGGCTTGCGAACTACGCGATCCTGTTGGTCATAGCGACCGTCTTGGCGTATTTCCTCGCCGCGACGCAGCTCAACCCACTCGGGTTGTATGACCTGAGCAATACCAAGCTCAACTGGGACGGCATTTACGCCACACTCACGTCCTATAACATCAACCCCAATGATCCGGTCCTGGATCGGTTCAAGATTTGGGCCACGGGCGTGCTCACCGAGTGGGACTGGGGCAAGACTCCCAAGGGTGAATCCGTCAATGCCATCGTTGCCCGCCGCATGTGGGTATCGGTGCGGCTGGTCTTCCTCGGCTCCCTCATCGGTATGGGCGTCGGCACGGCGCTGGGCGCCTGGACCGCCACCAAGCAGTACTCCGCCGCGGACCGCATCATCACGGTGCTGTGCCTGATCGTCTTCTCCACGCCGGTCATGGTCATCGCCCTGTTCCTCAAACTCGGGGCCATCAAGGCCAATGCCGCCCTGGGCGGGCAGGTCTTCGAGTTCGTCGGCGAGGGCTCCGGCTTCGTCGGTCGCGCCCAACACCTGCTGCTGCCGACCATTTCCATGTCGCTTACGGGCATCGCGACCTACTCGCGCTATCAGCGCAACCTCATGCTCGACACCCTCGGCGCCGACTATGTGCGCACCGCACGCGCCAAGGGACTGCGCAAGCGCCAGGCCATCACCCGTCACGCGTTGCGCACCTCGCTGATCCCCATGGGCACCTACTTCGCCTTCGCTCTGGCCACCATGTTCGTAGGCGCCTCCATCACGGAGACCGTTTTCACCTGGCACGGTATGGGCGAGTACGCCGTCACCTCGATCTCCACCTTCGACATCAACGGCACCGTAGCCGTGGTCGCCTTCTCCGGAATGATGACGCTGATAGGCGCCCTCTTGTCAGACGTCCTCGTGGCCGTCATCGACCCCCGCGTGAGGGTGAGCTGAAATGGCAGACGCGTCCCGCAATGACAGCACCTCCGGCGGCAGCAGCCGCTCGGATTCGGTCATCGGCCCCGACTCGGCGCCTGGCGCCTCCCTGGAGACCGCCATTCCCGGCAATGCGCCGGAGATGGCCGACTCCGCCGCGCAGACCGCGCGCCTGACCCGCGGTCAGATCCTGCGCCGCCGCTTCTTCCGCAATAAGAGCGCCGTGGGCGGCCTGGTGGGCTTCGGCCTGATCGTGCTGCTGGCCGTCGTCGGCCCGCGCATCGCCCGCTACCACTACACCGAGCCCGATTTCCTCGCCTTCCACGTCCCCCGAACGCCGATCACTGGCTGGGAACCACCAAGGACGGCTCGGACGTGTTCGCCATGGTGATCGAGGGCCTGCGCAAGTCTCTGATCATTGGCCTGAGCGTGGCCGCGATCCAGACCGGCGTGGCTGCCATCGTCGGCAGTGCGGCCGCCTACTTCGGCGGCTGGTTCGACAAGGTCGCCCTGTGGGTCATCGACCTGCTGCTGGTGGTGCCCTCCTTCCTGATCATCGCCATCGTGTCCCAGTCGGTCTCCGGCCAGTCCAAGGGCTCGATTCCGCTGTTCATTATTCTGCTGGCCGCATTCGGCTGGATGCTGACCGCCCGCGTCATCCGTTCCATGACGCTGTCCGTGCGGAACATGGAGTACGTGACGGCGGCCCGCTACATGGGGGTCAGCGCCCCGCGGATCATCGCCCGCCACATCCTGCCCAACGTCTCCTCCTACATCATCATCGACGCCACGCTCGGCATTGCCAGCGCGGTGCTGAGCGAGACCACGCTGTCCTACTTCGGCTTCGGCGTGAAGCCCCCGAACACCTCCCTGGGGACGCTCATTCAGCAGTCGCAGGGTGACGTCGCCGTCTACCCGTGGGCCTTCATCGCCCCCGCCGTGGTGCTGATGGTCATGCTGGTGTGCGTAAACCTCATTGGCGACGGCGTGCGTGACGCCCTCGATTCCTCGTCTAAGTCTGGAGGCCAGGCATGAGCCGCTCCCACAAGCAGGCCCCCGCATTCGAATCCGACGCTCTGCCCGACCCGGCCGCCGCCGCCCCACTGCTGGAGGTCCGCGACCTGTGCGTCACCTTCCCCTCGGAGGACGGTCAGGTGCACGCCGTGCGCGGCGTCAACCTGGACCTGGCTCGCGGCGAGGTGCTCGCCCTGGTCGGTGAGTCGGGCTCGGGCAAGTCGGTGACCTCCACTGCCGTCATGGGACTGCTGGACGAGTCGGCTGCCGTGTCCGGTTCGGTCAAGCTGCACGGCACCGAGCTTCTGGGCCGTTCAGACGCATACATGTCGAAGCTTCGCGGCACCCAGATCGCCATGGTCTTCCAAGACCCGCTATCCGCCCTCACCCCGGTGTACACGGTGGGTCAGCAGATCGTGGAGGCCCTGAAGATCCACAACCGCGGCATGTCGGACAAGGATGCGAAACGACGCGCCATCGAGTTGCTGGACCTGGTGGGTATTCCCAACCCCACCGTGCGCGTGAACGCCTATCCGCACGAGTTCTCCGGCGGTATGCGTCAGCGCGCCGTGATCGCCATCGCGATCGCCAACGATCCCGACCTGATCATCGCCGACGAGCCCACCACCGCGCTGGACGTGACTATTCAGGCGCAGATCCTGGACGTGCTGCGTACCGCGAAGCAGGAGACGGGCGCCGGCGTCATCATGATCACTCACGACCTGGGAGTGGTGGCCGGCATGGCCGACCGGGTCAGCGTCATGTACGCCGGCCGGATCGTGGAGACCGGCGACGTCGACGACGTGTTCTACCGCCCCCGCATGCCCTACACGATCGGTCTGCTCGGCGCGCTGCCCCGCCTGGACACCAAGAAGGACTCCGCCCTGGCCACCCTGGAGGGAAACCCGCCGTCGCTGCTGGCCGAGCCCACCGGCTGCCCCTTCGCCCCGCGCTGCCCCATGGTGCAGGACGCCTGCCTGGACGGCGAGCCCGCCCTGGCGCCGGTGCGCCCCGATGGCAGCCTCGACGCCGTAGACGACGCCCCCGCGGGCCCGCAGCTGTCCGCCTGCCGTCGTTTCCCGGAGATCGAGAAGAACAACCTCAACTACCGGGACATCTACCCGGTGCCCAAGCTCAAGACGCCGGAGGCCCTCGACCTGCCCCATGAGCAGCGCGAGGAGGTGCTGCGGGTCACCGAGCTGGTAAAGGACTTCCCGCTGATGAAGGGTGCGGTCTTCAAGCGCCGCGTGGGCACCGTCCATGCCGTGGCGGACGTGTCCTTCGACGTGCGCAAGGGTGAGACCCTGGCGCTGGTGGGGGAGTCCGGCTGCGGCAAGAGCACCACTCTGCTGGAGGTCATGGACCTCAAGTCTCCCCAGCACGGCACGATCGTGGTGCTCGGCAAGCAGACGGACAAGCTGTCACGCGGTGAGCGTCGCCGGATGCGTCAGGACGTGCAGATCGTCTTCCAGGACCCGATGGCCTCGCTCGACCCGCGCCTGCCGGTGTTCGACCTGATCGCCGAGCCGCTGCGCGCCTTCAAACGCCCCAAGCAGGAGATCGCCGACCGGGTGGCCGAACTGATGCAGCTGGTCGGCCTGGAACCCAGCCACGCCAACCGCTACCCGCGCAACTTCTCCGGCGGGCAGCGCCAGCGCATCGGCATTGCCCGGGCGCTGGCCCTGGAGCCGAGCCTGTTGGTGCTGGATGAGCCGGTTTCCGCCCTGGACGTCTCCATCCAGGCCGGGGTGATCAACCTGCTCGACGAGCTGCGCGCCACCCTGGGGCTGAGCTATCTCTTCGTGGCTCACGACCTGTCCGTGGTGCGGCACATCGCCGACCGGGTCGCGGTCATGTACCTGGGGCGGATTGTGGAGATCGGCGACGTTGACGCGGTCTTCTCCGCGCCGGCTCACCCCTACACGCAGGCGCTGCTCTCCGCCATCCCGATTCCGGATCCGGTTAAGGAACGCACCCGCAGCCGCATCATCCTGCAGGGCGATCTGCCCTCGCCGGCCAACCCGCCCTCGGGCTGTCCCTTCCGCACTCGCTGCCCCAAGTTCGCAAATGAGCTCGACGATGAGCAGCGAGAGGCCTGCCTGACCCGGCTTCCGGACTTCTTCACGATGGGGGAGGACCATCGGCTCTCCTGCCACTACTCGGAGCACGCCAGCGTGTTCTGAGCCTTCGGGTGTGCTCGGATCGGTGTGGTTTGGCGGCCAACGCCAATCCGAGTATCAGACAGGTGTCAGAAACACTCGTATGGTTTTCACAGCTGCCGGGCACTTCACGCGTCCCGCTTGCCAACAACCGTTCAGCCAAACCGCTCAGCCGATCCAGAAACGGAGTACCACCAATGCAAATCAACCGTCGTCTCTTCCTCTCGGGCACCGCCTCGGCGGCCGCCCTGGCGGCCCTGGCCGCCTGTGGCGGGGGCTCGTCCTCCTCATCCGCCAGTGCCTCTGCCGGCGCGGTGGAGTTGGCTGCCGCGGACATCAACCCGCAGGACCGCTCCGCCCTGCAGCAGGGCGGCGAGTTCCGCATTCCGATCGAGGCCATGATCCCGAACTACAACCCGCTGCACATCGACGGCAACGTCGGGGACAACGGCACCACCCTGCAGGGCTTCACCGGCGTGCGCAACTGGATCTACAACGAAGACGGCACCTTCGAGGTGAACGAAAACTTCTGCCTCGACTACACCGAGGAGGAGGTGGACGGCAAGACGGTCATCACCATGCACCTCAACCCCGAGGCCAAGTGGAACAGCGGCGAGTCGATCCAGGTGGCCGACTATCAGGGCTGCTGGCAGGCCTGCAACGGTGAGAACGAGGACTTCAACGCCGTGGTCGCGTCCACCGACGGCTGGGATCACATCGAGTCCATTGAGGCCGGTGCCGATGAGTTCGAGATGATCGTCACCTTCGATGCCGTTTTCCCTGACTGGTCGAGTGTTTTCTCGGACGCCTCCCTCGTTCCGGCGTCGCTCACCACCGATGCGGAGACCTTCTCCTCCTGGACCGATGCCTCCGTCACCGACTATTGGACCGGCCCCTACCTCGTCACGGATGCCGATTCCGCCAAGCAGGTTCTCACCCTGGAGCCCAACCCGAACTGGTGGGGCGACGCCCCGCTGCTGGACAAGATCACCCTTCGGGCCATGGACTCCTCCCAGCTCGGTACCGCCTTCGGCAACAACGAGATCGACTATGTCTATCCGATTATCGACGCCGCCATCTACGACCAGTGCAGCCAGCGCGCCGACGGTGAGATTCGCCAGGCCTACGGCGTGCAGTGGCGCCACTTCACCATGAACGGCTCCTCCGGCATCCTGGCCGACCAGGCCGTGCGCCAGGCCCTGGTCAAGGGCATGGACCGCCTCACCATCACCGAGGGCGACTTGCAGGGTCTGCCGGTGCCGGCCTCCCAGCTGCAGCTCGGCAACCATCTGTTCATGCCTCATAACGAGGGCTACGCGGACAACACCGGGGACTACGCCTACGACCCGGAGGCCGCGGCGGCCGATCTCGAGGCCGCCGGCTGGACCCTGGCCGAGGGCGCCGAGTTCCGTGAGAAGGACGGGCAGAAGCTCTCCATCAAGTACCTGCGCATGCCCGACATCTCCACCTCCGCCACCGAGGGCCGTATCCTGCAGGCCAATATGGCGGAGATCGGCGTGGAGATCGTTATGGATGACACCAATCCTGAGGACTTCAACGTTCGTCTTCATGACGGCCAGTTCGAAATCACGGCCTTTGCCTGGGTGGGTACTCAATACCCCATGGCCAATATCGGCCAGATCTACGGCGAGGGCTCTGCCTCCAACTACTCCGGTGTCTCCGACCCGGAGCTGCAGGAACTCATTGGCCAGGTGGCCACCGAGGCGGACCCGGACAAGCGCATCGAGCTGGCCAACCAGGCCGACGCCAAGATCTGGGAACTGGCCACCGTCACCCCGATCTACTCCCGCGTGGACTACCGTGCGGTGCCGAAGACCCTCGCCAACTACGGCGCCTTCGGCCTGTCCACCGCACGTCCGGAGGACGTCGGCTACATGGCGGAGTAAGCGACCTTCGGTTCGTGATCCGGCGCCGGTCGGGGTTAGATCACGGGACACCACGCACGGTTCCCCGCTGACAACCGAGCCGGCATTGTTGACGGCGGTGCCCACCTCAACCAACTGCTTGAGGTGGGCGCCGCCGTTTGCACAGCGGCATTCGCCTACGTGGATGAGGCAGGATGGGGGAGTGCCCACGATTGTTCTGCGTTCACTGACGGGCCGGATCGGGACCGTCCTGGTTGCGCTCGCCTGCCTCTACCCGGTTATGGTCATCTGGCTCGCCGATGGCTACGGCCACGGCCTGAAGGCGCTGGCGGTGGCCGTCGCCGTCGTCGTCGCGGTCTGGCTGCTGTGGTGGCGCCCGCGGGCCGTGGTCGCCGAAGACGCCATCGGCGTGCGCAACGCCTTCCGCAGCCACCGCATCCCCTGGGAGTCGCTGCACGGCACCCGTACCCGCTGGGGACTCGTCTTGGAACTCGGATCGGATGACTCTGCCAGCAACGTGACCGTGTCCGCCTGTCAGCGCGGCGGGGTATTCACCGCTGTGCGGCACGAGCGCCGTGCCGTTCGCGTGGACGAGGCCTACGTGACCGCCACGGTCACCGACCCGTCCGAGGATGCGGCTAACGCCGAGCGTCCCACTTACCGCACCCATATGGACGCCGGCGACGCCGCCCACCTGATCGAGCTCTACCGCGCCGCCCGCACCGAGCACCTGGCACTGACCCGCCGGCTGCGGCGACGCGCCCAGCGGCTCGGCAAGCTACCTGCTGACTCCGCCGGTCAGGACCGTCCGTCTTCGGCTGGATTTTCGCCGGTTCCCACCACCCGCTGGGACTGGGCCCCCACTGCCGCCACCGCCGTCGTCGTGCTCCTGCTCGCGGTCGCGCTCATTGCCCTCTGACGCCCCGCAGCCGACCGCACGGCTTCCGGCGGTGTCGCGGCCGCTTGCCGGCCCCCACCCGGCCGACGTCGAGGAGGGGAACAGACGCCGTCCCGGTCCCCGTCGGATCACGGGGAAGCAGAGGTGAGCGGCCGCACAGGCGGCATGTCGCGCCTGTCATGGCCCGCCGGCGCGCGCGGCGGTACCCTTGCTGAGTTTGTGCGCCCGCGGGCGCTTGCCTAGGGGAGGAATCAGCCCATATGACCGTGCGCCAGGATCTGCGCAACGTCGCCATCGTCGCCCACGTCGACCACGGCAAGACCACTCTCGTCGACGCGATGCTCTGGGAGGCCGGTGCCCTCGGCAACCACGCCAACCAGGACAACACCGGCGAGCGCGTCATGGACACCGGCGAGCTGGAGCGCGAGAAGGGCATCACCATCCTCGCCAAGAACACCGCCGTCCACTACGCCGGCCCGGCCGCCATCGACGCGGGACTGCCCGCCGGCATCACCATCAACGTCATCGACACCCCCGGACACGCCGACTTCGGCGGCGAGGTCGAGCGCGGACTGTCCATGGTGGACGGTGTGCTGCTGCTCGTGGACGCCTCCGAGGGCCCCCTGCCGCAGACGCGCTTCGTGCTGCGCAAGGCCCTGGAGGCGAGCCTGCCGGTGATCCTGGTGGTCAACAAGGTGGACCGCCCCGACTCCCGCCTGGACGAGGTCGTCTCCGAGACCACCGACCTGCTGCTCTCGCTCGCCTCCGACCTGGCCGACGAGCACCCGGACATCGACCTGGACGCCGTGCTGGACGTGCCCGTCGTGTACGCCTCCGCCAAGGCCCGCCGCGCCGACACCGTCAAGCCCGCCGACGGCGAGCTGCCCGCCTCCAAGAACCTCGAGCCCCTGTTCCGCACCATCATCGAGCGGATCCCCGGCCCCTCCTACGACGAGTCCGCGCCCCTGCAGGCGCACGTGACCAACCTGGACGCCTCCCCGTTCTTGGGGCGTCTCGCCCTGCTGCGCATCCACGCCGGCACCCTGCGCAAGGGGCAGACCGTCGGCTGGGCCCGCCACGACGGCTCCATTGCCTCCGCCCGCGTCTCCGAACTGCTGGTCACCGAGGGCCTGGAGCGCAAGCCCGCCGAGGAGGCCCACGCCGGTGACATCGTCGCCGTCGCCGGCATCGAGGACATCACCATCGGCGAGTCCCTGGTCGACCCCGAAGACCCGCGGCCCCTGCCGCTGATCAAGGTGGACGACCCCGCCATCTCCATGACCATCGGCATCAACACCTCCCCGATGGCCGGCCGCACCAAGGGTGCCAAGGTCACCGCCCGCCAGGTCAAGGACCGCCTGGACCGCGAACTGATCGGCAACGTCTCCCTGCGCGTGCTGCCCACATCCCGCCCCGATGCCTGGGAGGTGCAGGGCCGCGGCGAACTGGCGCTGGCCATCCTGGTGGAGCAGATGCGCCGCGAGGGCTTCGAGCTGACCGTCGGCAAGCCGCAGGTGGTCACCAAGATGGTCGACGGCAAGCGCTATGAGCCGGTCGAGCGCATGACCATCGACGTGCCCGAGGAGCACCTGGGCGCCGTCACCCAGCTCATGGCCGCCCGCAAGGGCCGCATGGAGACGATGACCAACCACGGCACCGGCTGGATCCGCATGGAGTTCCTGGTGCCCGCCCGCGGCCTGATCGGCTGGCGCACCCAGTTCCTCACCGAGACCCGCGGCACCGGCATCGCCTCCTCCATCGCCGAGGGCTACGAGCCCTGGGCGGGCCCGATCACCGCCCGCACCACCGGCTCCCTGGTCTCCGACCGCGCCGGCGCCGTCACCGCCTACGCCCTGATCCGGCTGCAGGACCGCGGCACCTTCTTCGTCGATCCCGGTCAGGAGACCTATGAGGGGCAGGTCGTTGGGGAGAACCCCCGCGACGAGGACATGGACGTGAACGTGGTGCGCGAGAAGCAGCAGACCAACATGCGCTCCTCCACCGCCGACGTCTACGAGGCACTCACACCGCCGCGCCGGCTCACCCTGGAGGAGGCCCTCGAATTCGCCTCCGACGACGAGTGCGTGGAGGTGACTCCGGACGCCGTGCGCATCCGCAAGGTCATCCTCGACTCGCAGGAGCGCTTCAAGGCCGCCGCCCGCCGTCGTCGCGCCGGCGCCTGAGGCGCCGGACTGTCGCCGTCCCAACCCGGGAGTGTGCCCATGAACCAGGTCCCGCTCGACGACGCCGTCGGCTCGCCCGCCGCGGCCCCCGAAGCCTCGGCGGCCTCAGCCGCGTCCGGTGCCCGCGCCGGCCACACGGTGCTGCGCCCGCTGCTGGCCGCGCTCGGCGCCACCCTGCTCATCGCTTGGCTGGGGCTGGCTTGGGCGACCACCCGCACCCTGGCGCCCGGTTCCGCCGTCTCCGGCGTAGACGTCTCCGGCATGACCCGTGCCGAGGCGGTCGCCGCCGTGGAAGCCGGCATCGGCGCCCAGCTCGAGCAGCCGGTCACCCTGATCGTCGACGACGCCTCCGACGCCCTCGTTCCCGCGCGCTCCGGCGTGAGCGTGGACGCCGCCGCCAGCATCGACCGCCTGACCGGCCCCACCCTCAACCCCGTAACCCTGGTGCGGCGGCTGTCCGGCACCCGCGTCGACGCAGTCGTAGCCGTGGACGCCGACGCGCTCACCCGCGCCCTCAACACCCGCCTGGACACGCTCGCCACCGGCACCGCAGACGCCGTCGTCACCCTGGACGGCACCACCCCGGTGCTCACCCCCGGCTCGGTCGGCACCGGGCTGGATGTGGCGGCGAGCGTGAGCGCCCTGGACGACGCCTGGCCGCTGGGTGCGGACAGCATCGCCCTGGCCTCCGGCACCGCCACCCCGGCCATCACCGACGCCGACGCCCAGGACTTCATCGACACCGTCCTGAGCCCCCTGTTGAGCGCCGACATCACCGTCACCGCCGCAGGTACCGGCGCCGCGGCCGCCACCGGCGAGGCCGTGCTGACACCCGCGACGCTCGCCGCGATGACCACCATCGACTCCAGCGACGGCACCCTGACCGCCGTCCTGGACGCCGATGCGCTGCACGACGCCGTCGTCGCCGCCCTGGGAGAGGGCATCGAGACTCCGGCCACCGACGCCACCTGGACCATCGACGGCGATCCCGCCACCGCCGCGGACGCCACCCCCGTCTACCACGCCGCCACCACCGGCACGGGCATCGACGCGGGCGACCTGGCCGACGCCGTCCTGGCCGCCGGCACCGAGGTCGGCGGGGCACGCACCGCCGCCGCTACCGTCGCCGTCCTACAGCCGGAGGTCACCACACCGGAGGAGGAGTGGGGGGTGGCCGAGATCGTCGGCGAGTTCTCCACCCCCTACTTCTCCCAGTACGGGCGCGACCAGAACCTCCAGCGCGGCACCGAGATGATCAACGGCACCCTCGTCGCCCCGGGGGAGACCTTCTCCACCACCGACGCCCTCGGTCCGGTCGACCTGGAACACGGCTACACCTACGCGGGCGTGGTCACCGACGGGCAGCACACCGACGCCATGGGCGGCGGCCTGTCTCAGGTGGGCACCACCGTGTTCAACGCCGGCTTCGAGGCCGGCATGGACGACGTGGAGCACTGGCCCCACACCTACTGGTTCACCCGCTACCCGGCCGGCCGGGAGGCCACCATCTGGACCGGCGTCAAGGACGTCAAATGGCGCAACTCGACGCCTTACACGGTGTTGGTACAGGCCTGGGCCGGCGACGGGGAGGTGCACGTACGGCTGTGGTCCACCCCCTACTACGAGGTCACCATCACCGAGGGGGAGCACACCAACTACCGGCCCTACGCCACCGTGCACGGCTCCGGGCCGGGCTGTGAGCCCTACGGCGGCGGCACCCAGGGATTCGACGTCACCGTCACCCGCACCCGCAGCCACGACGGCGAGCGCCTGCCCGACGACGTCCTCACCACCGCCTACGACTCCGACAACCCCGTGGTGTGCAGCTGAGCCAGGCGGCGTCGGGCTGTGCGGGGCCGGGGAAGGCGCGTCGGGGGCAGGCGGTCCGCGGTCAGCGGGCGCAATTCGCACTTGGTGCGTGACGCAAAGAGGGGCGCCCGGCGGGCTGGAATCGGCGTATTTGCTGACATCTTGCGCGGCTATTGGGTCCGGCACCGCGGCGGGGAGATACTTGGGGGCGCAGATGCACCCGGCCGCGGCCCCGCGCGGTATGCCCGGATACAGAGAGGAAGCAGTCAATGACCTACGTGATCGCTCAGCCCTGCGTGGACGTCAAGGATCGTGCGTGCGTGGACGAGTGTCCGGTCGACTGCATCTATGAGGGCGAACGCAGCCTGTACATCAACGCCGACGAGTGCGTCGACTGCGGCGCCTGCGAGCCGGTGTGCCCCACCGAGGCGATCTTCTACGAGGATGACGTGCCCGACGAGTGGGAGGACTACACCCGGGCGAACATCGACTTCTTCTCCCTGAGGGGCCTGGGCTCCCCGGGCGGCGCGCAGAACGTCGGCCCGCAGGACTACGACGATCCCATGATCGCCGCCCTGGAGCCCCAGAATGAGGACTGGAAGGCCGCCAACGGCTACTGAGCCTGCCACCCCCACAAGGAGAGCAACGAATGAAGAACACCCTCCGCAAGCTCATCGTCCTGCCCCTGGTAGCCGTCGCTGCGCTGGGGCTGACCGCCTGTTCCGACGCAGCCGAGACCGCGTCCAACAACATCTCGAAAGCCTCGGACAACTTCGAGATCAACCGCCGCATCGTGTTCTTCAACGGCATCACCGACAAGTACCTCCTCGAGATCGAGGGGTACTGCTCCATCACCGCCGACAGCGAGGACAGCCAGCTGGAGGTCATCTGCCTGGTCGGCAAGGACGAGGACGGTGGCTACCTGTTCAAGAAGCACTTCCTGGGCCTGAGCGACAACGTCACCTACTTCGTCGAGCAGACCGACGCGTCGGTCGTGGACCCGTATCACTACCGAGTCGTATACCGTCCCGAGACGATCGTTCCCGACATCGACTTCCAGACCTCGGGGTCGAACAGCACCGCTTCCGGTGACGCCGCTGCCGACACCGGGTCGGTGACCGAGGGCGGGGAGGAGTCCGCGTCCAACCCGACCGGCGGCGCAACCCAGGACCCGGCCCTGGATCGCGACGGCGACGTCACCGCGCCCGATGACGAGGACTGACTCAGTATTGGGACTCCCCGAATCCATAGAGGGCGCGCTGGAGCAAGGTATCGGAAGATGAGACGCCTTACGCCGCGGTTTGCCGGAGCGCTGCCGCGGAGGCGAGAACGCGACACAATGGCGGCGTGAACGCCTCCACGCCCGCCGCCCCCGACTCCGCCGCTCCGGCTGCCCTGCCCCGCCCGCTCGCGCTGCCCGACTTCCCCTGGCACTCCCTGCGCCCCTACCGGCAGCGGGCCGCCCAGCACCCGGGCGGCGTCGTCGACCTGTCGATCGGCACGCCCGTGGACCCCAGCCCGGCGATCGCCCGCGAGGCCCTTGCGGCCGCCGCGAACGCCCCCGGCTACCCGCCCGCCGACGGCACCCCGCAGGTGCGCGCCGCCATCATCGACTGGATGCGGCGCCGTCGCGGCGTCACGGGCCTGAGCGACGCCGCCGTGATCCCCACCATCGGCTCCAAGGAGTCCGTGGCCCAGCTGCCGCTCCAGCTCGGCGCCCGCCCCGGTGACCTCATCGCCCATCCGCGCGCCGCCTACCCCACCTACGACGTCGGTGCCCGCCTGGCGGGCGCCACCCCCGTCCCGGTCGACACCGCCGCCGACCCCGACTCCTGGGAGCTGCCCGACGGTCGGCTCGTCGCCATCTGGCTCAACAGTCCCGGCAACCCCGACGGGCACGTCCTCTCCGTCGACCAGCTCGCCCGCATCGTCGCCTGGGCGCGGGCGCGCGGCGTCGTCGTCCTGTCCGACGAGTGCTACGCCGAACTCGCCTGGGAACAGCCCTGGGCCACCGACGGCGTCCCCAGCCTGCTCGACGCCCGCGTGACCGGCACCGGCCCCGACGGCACCCCCGACCTCACCGGCCTGCTCGCCCTGTACTCCCTGTCCAAGCAGTCCAACCTCGCCGGCTACCGGGCCGCCTTCCTCGCCGGCGACCCGACGCTGGTGGCCGCCGTCACCGAGGTGCGCCGCCACACCGGCATGCTTCCGCCGGCGCCCGTGCAGGCCGCCCTGGCCGCCACCCTCGCCGACGACGCGCACGTGGTGGCGCAGCAGGCCGTCTACCGGGCCCGGCGTGAGGCGCTGCTGGAGGCGACGGCCGCCGTCGGCCTGGTCAATGACCCCGACTCGGTCGCCGGCCTATACCTGTGGCTGAGCGGGTCGGCGTCCATGAGCGCCTGGGATCTGGTGGGCGCCTTCGCCGAACTGGGGATCGTCGTCGCCCCCGGGGACTTCTACGGCGCGGCCGGCGCCGGGCATGTGCGCATGTCCCTGACCGACACCGACGAGCGGGTGGCCGCCGCGGTGCGGCGCCTGCACGCCCCCGACGCGGCCGCCCTGTTCGCCGGCTGAGGCGGCCGGCCGGCGCCCCGTCCGGGATGGCGGGTGCCGCGCCGTCCTCGTCCGGTCTGCGTGACTGAAGCTGGTGTTGCCGCATCGGCTGGGGCCGTAGATTTCCGCAGCACCCCGGAAACCGACGGGATGGAGGCGGCCTGCGAATGCTCATACCTTTCTTTGTCGTCAACGACGACGGCGAAGGAGGCGAGCGGTGGACGAACGCATCTGGGACGTACTGGACGCCTTCGGAGACACCGAGGTCGTCACCGCCGCGGAGCTCGCCGACCGCCTGGGCGTGACCAGCCGCACGGTCCGCAGTCTCCTGTCGCGCTCACGCCGCGCCCTGGCCGACGGCGGCGCCCGCATCGACTCCAAACCCGGCACCGGATACACCCTGACCATCACCGATGCCGACGCCTTCGCCGACCTCAAGGAGACTCGTGGCGCCGTTGACGGCACCCCGGTGACGGCGATCGAGCGTCGGCGCTATCTGCTGCGGCTACTGCTGACCGCACAGGACTACATCAAGATAGAGGTTATCGCTCAGGCGCTGTTCGTCTCGAAGAAGACGGTGACGGCCGACCTGGCGCAGGTGGAACGCATACTCGCCGAACACAGCCTGCTGGTGGACCGGCGCCCCTACAAGGGCGTCCGTGTGATCGGCGCCGAACTCGACATACGCACCTGCCTGGCAACCGTCTACGACCCGGAGCACAGCTCACGGTTCGCGGTAGAGGACCTGGAAGCGGGCGTGGGCCGGGCGGAACGGCACGTACGTGAGGTGCTGGAAGCCCATGGCGCTCCGCTGTCGGATGAGGCGGTGCGCAGCGTGATCCTACACATCGCCATCGCCACGAACCGGGTCAGGGCGGGGCGCGCCATCACGGGTGAGATCGCCGGGCTGCGCCGGTACGTGACGGAGGCGGAACTGGACGTTGCCAGTGACATCCTCGACCGCCTGGAACGGGACCTGGGGGTGTCCTACCCGCTGCAGGAGCGCTACTACCTGGCGCTCCACTTCGCCGGGCGCAGAGTGCTCACTTCTCCCGCCGACGCCTCCGACTCCCAAAGCATCGTCGAGGCCCGGCAGGTGGTGGACGGGATGCTTCGCATCGTCGACGAGGGCTTCGGCCTGGGCCTGGCCGACGACGACGAGCTGCGGGCGGCCCTGGTGCAGCACACGATCCCGCTGCTGGTACGGCTGCGCTTCCAGATGCGGATGCCCAACCAGAGCCTCGAACGCATTAAGCAGTCCTACCCGCTCGCCTACGCCGTGGCCGTGCAGGCCTGCACCGCCCTGGCCCGCCACCTGGGCCGCACCGTCTCCGAGGATGAGGCCGGATACGTCGCCCTGTGGTTCGCACTCGCCCTTGAGCGCAGACGGCCGGAGCAACGGCGCAAGCGCGTATTGCTCGTCTCCGGCGCAGACGGCGCGGCGACCCGACTCATTGAACTGCGGCTGCGGGAGCGCCTCGGGGACCTGATCGAATCGCTCATCACCGTAAACACGCGCAAGCCCATCCGGACCCAACCGGACACGGACCTGGTCCTGACCACAGTCGCTCTAGACGCCGATCCGGGTATTCCCGTTCTCAAAGTCGGCACGTTCATCGACGACGCCGACGTACGCAAGATCCGGCGGATGCTGGTAACCGAGCCGAGCACCCGGATCGACCAGGTCTTCTCGCCCGAATTGTTCGTCCCCCACCTAGATGCGCACACCGCGCGCGAGGCGATTGAAGCACTCACTCGGCGCGCCCGAACCAGATACGACCTGCCCGCCGTGTTCCTCGACTCGGTGCTGCGTCGGGAGGCACTGGCGCCGACCGACTTCGGCAACCGGGTCGCCATGCCGCACGGCGAGGTGGCCATGAGCGAGGAGACCTTCATCGCCGTCGGCGTTCTGGACGAACCCATCCGCTGGACGCGCAACCCGGTCCAGGTCGTATGCCTGGTGTCCATCTCCACGCGAGAGGGCAAAGACCTGCAGCAGTTCTATCAGGACCTATCCAGGTACCTGATGAGCGAGGAACACATCACCACCCTCATTGAGAGACGCGACTTCTCCGCCATCGTCCATTCGATTCGAGAGATTACCCAGCAACCACAGGAGGAAGCATGAGCGAACCGCAGTCGGTGAGCGAGCAACCCGACGATCCCTATGCCGTGTCATTCGAATTGATCCTCGCCGCCGGGACGGCGAAGTCCAAGGCCATGGAGGCCGTTGAACTCGCAAGGGAGGGGCAGCTCGACGCGGCCCGTCAGGCCCTGACCCGTGCGGACGACGACTTCCGCCAGGCCCACGACATCCAATTCGCGCTCCTCCAGAGGGAGGCCGGCCAGGACCACGTGGATGTGGACATCGTTCTGGTGCACGCCAATGACCACTTGACCATGGCGCTTATGGCCAAGGAGAACGCCGAAATGCTCATCGAGCTTTACTCCCGGATCCACCGCCTGGAGGCACGGCTCCCGTCGACGGCCGTCTCGAGCCCGCCCCCGACCGCGCCGGCAGACCAGACCACCGCAACCGACACCAACACAAACACGAAGGAGAACTGAAATGACCGAGCAGAACCCCCATCCGGAGAAGGCCGCCGATCAGGAAGGGCCGACGCTGCGCATCATGCTCGCCTGCGCCCTAGGAATGTCCACCTCCATCCTCGTCCAACGCATGCAGGAGGCCGCCGCGAAACAGGGGAAGAACTACAAGATCTGGGCGGCCGACCAATCATCCATCGAGTCCGAGCTGGGCAACTTCGACGTCGTCCTACTCGGCCCGCAGGTGCGCCACATCCTGCGCAAGGTGCGGGGCGTGGTTGGTGACGCCGCCCCGGTGGAGGTGATCGACGCCCGCGCCTACGGCCGTGGGGACGGCGCCACCGTCATCGCCCAGGCCGAGTCACTGACCGGAGGTGAATAACATGCCTTCCCTCTCCGACCGGTTCTCCGACGGCCTGACCGCCGTCGCCGAGAAGGTCGACGACAACAAGTACCTGAATTCGCTGAAGAACTCCTTCAGCTACTTCCTGCCCTTCATCCTCGTCGGTTCCTTCGCCAGCCTGCTGCGATCCCTGGTCTCCTCCGAGGAGACAGGACTGGCCCGCTGGGTCCCCGCCTTGGCTAACCTTGACGGGGCCTTCACCGCGATGAACTTTGCCACCATGAGTTTCATGACGATCCCCATCGTCATCCTGCTCGGGTGGCAGCTGGCCAAACGCAACGGCACACCCACCCAGGCCACCGCAATCCTGTGCGTGGCCGCCTACGTGACCGTCGTCCCGCAGAGCGTGCAGGCCCTGCTTGAGGACGGCTCCGACGGCGGCAGTGCGGCCGGCCTCGGCGACGGCGCACTCGGCGCCCAGGGCCTGTTCATCGGCATCATCTGGACCGTTGTCATCACGGAGCTGTTCCGCTGGCTGTCAGGCATCAAGGCGCTGCGCATCACCATGCCGGACTCCGTCCCGCCCGCCATCACGCAGTCCTTCAACTCGCTCATACCCGTCTTCCTCATCCTGACCTTTTCGGCGGTCTTCGGCGGCCTGTTCCGGCTGGGGACTGGCAGTTACCTGAATGAGTGGGTGTACGCGGTGCTTCAGCACCCGCTGGAGATCATCTTCCAGTCCACCGCGGGCATCGTTCTCATGGCCCTGTTCTCGCAGCTGTTCTGGTTCCTCGGTATTCACGGCGGGCTGGTGATCTCCCCGATCCGCAACCCGCTGTTCGCCACCGCCATTGCCGCGAACATTGCGGCGGTCAACGCCGGTGCGGAGCCGACTCAGCCGCTCACCTACGGGTTCTGGGTGACCTTCATCGTCCTCGGCGGCGCCGGCGGCATCCTCGGCCTGACGATCGTGGGGGCGCTGATGTCCAAGCAGGAGGACTTGCGGATGATCTCCCGCCTCGGCTTCGTCCCGGCGATCTGCGGCATCTCCGAGCCGCTGGTGTTCGGAGTGCCGCTGGTACTCAACCCCCTGTACGCGATTCCGTTCATCTTCAACACCGGCATTTCGGCGGCAATCGCACTGGGCGCCATGAACCTGGGCTTCATCCAGGCCAACACGGTGGACGTGCCCTTTGGTGTCCCGATCTTCATCAACGGATTCATCGGCTTCGGCTGGCAGGGGATCGTGGTCCAGGCGGTCATCCTGATCGTCACCACTCTGATGTGGGTGCCCTTCGTCGCCATCGACGATCGCCGCGCCGCACGCGAGACTCTAGGCGAGGAATCCGCCGCTCAAAACGACAGCAAGGAGGCTGTTCCCGTATGAATGCACCAGACAACCTGCAGCCGGTATTCCCCGAGGGCTTCCTGTGGGGAGGGGCGCTCGCCGCCAACCAGTGCGAGGGCGCCTGGAACGAGGATGGCAAGGGGCCGTCGGTGGCCGACGTCACCCGGCACAAGCCCGACGTTGATCCGCGTGACTATCGTGCCGGCCACGCCATCAGCCTGGCCGATATCGAGACCGCGCTGGAGTGGAGCGATGCCAAGGGGCCCTACGCCAAGCGCCGTGGCAACAACTTCCACCACCGCTACTTGGAGGACCTGGACCTCATGGCGGAGATGGGGTTCAAGACGCTACGGGTCTCCATCCAGTGGAGCCGGCTGTTCCCAACGGGGGAGGAGCCTGGCCCCAATGCGGCCGGGGTGCGCTTCTACCACGAGTTGTTCCGTGCCATGCGTGAGCGCAACATCCAGCCGCTGGTCACCCTGCATCACTACGAACAGCCGCTAGCCACGGTCTTCAACCACAGGGGCTGGTACGACCGCGCCATGGTTGACCTGTTCATGCGCTTCGCTGAGGTCTGCTTCCGCGAATACGGGGAGGAGGTGAAGCTCTGGCTGACCTTCAACGAGGTTGACTCGATCTTCCGGCACCCCTTCACCACCGCGGGTCTGCTTGCCGAGCAGTTCGAGGGGATGAACATGGAGGAGGTCTGCTACCAGGCGCTGCACCACCAACTCCTCGCCTCGGCGCGTGCCACCAGCCTTCTGCACGAGCTCGTTCCCGACGCCCGGATGGGATGCATGCTCACCAAGCTGCTGCATTACCCGCTCACCGCTCACCCGGAGGACCAGCTGCTGGCGCAGCGCACCAACCGGGACAACGAGATGGCCGCGGACGTGCACGTGCGCGGCGACTATCCGCGGTGGGTGGAACGCTACTGGACCCGTAAGGGACTGTACATTGAGGTCACCGATGCCGACCGGGCCGAGCTCGCCGCCGGTACTGTCGACTTCCTGTCCTTCAGCTACTACATGTCGCTCGTGTCTGCCCGGGATGAGGGGGAGCATGAGCGGGTGAGCGGCAACCTGTCCTCCGGGGTGAAGAACCCGTACCTGGAGGTCAACGAGTGGAACTGGCAGATCGACCCCGAGGGTCTGCGCTACTCGCTCATCGCCCTGTACGACAAGTATCGGCTCCCGCTGTTCATCGTGGAGAACGGGGTGGGCATACGTGAGACGCCGGATGCCGATGGGAACGTCCGGGATGAGGCTCGCATTGACTACCTTCGCCGCCACATCCGTGAGATGGGCAGGGCGATCGACGACGGCGTCGAACTCATGGGATACACGCCTTGGGGCTGCATTGACCTGGTGTCGATGTCCACCAGCGAGATGAGCAAGCGGTACGGCTTCGTGTACGTCGACGCCGACGATGAGGGAAACGGCACCTACAACCGCACCCGCAAGCAGTCCTTCGACTGGTACCGGCGCGTAATCGCCTCCAACGGAAGGGAACTGTAGTGGTGGCGGCACTGCCATGAAGATGCCGGCGGCGCGGTGGGTACGGAGTGCCATCGCGTCGCCGGCACGCTCTGTGACGGCGGCGGTCGCCTGCCGGTATGGTTCCGGGCAGACAGGTCCGGGGCCGCTCCCGCGGCCCGCCGTCGCCAACAAGGAGACACTCATGACCGAAACGCCCACTGACCTCAGCGCCCAGGACGCCCCCGGGATGCTCACCGTCGGCGAGACCAGCCTGGAACTGCCTCGTGCCCTGGCCACCGACGGCTCCGACGGACTGGCCATTGGCAAACTGCTGGGGACCACGGGCCTGGTCACGCTCGACCCCGGCTTCACCAACACGGCCGCCTGCACCTCCGAGATCACCTACATCGACGGCGCTGCCGGCATCCTGCGCTACCGCGGCTACCCGATCGAGGAGCTGGCCAAGTCCTCCACCTTCCTGGAGGTCGCCTACCTGTTGATCAACGGGGAGCTGCCCGACCCGGACACCTTCGAGCGCTTCGAGCGGCGCATCGGCCGGCACCGCCTCCTGCACGAAGACTTCCGCAGCTTCTTCACCTCCTTCCCCTCCTCGGGGCACCCCATGGCGATCCTCCAGGCGGGCATTGCGGGCCTGGCCACCTACTACGAGGACACCCTCAACCCGCACGACCCCTACGAGACCGAGCTGGCCACCGTGCTGCTGCTGAGCAAGATGCCCACGATGATCAGCTACATCGCCCGCCGTGCCATCGGGCTGCCGCTGCTGTACCCCGACCCCAAGCGCGGTTACGTCGAGGACTTCCTCAACATGACCTTCGGCATGCCCTACCAGGCCAGCGACATCGACCCCACCGTCGTCCGCGCCCTGGACATGCTGCTGATCCTGCACGCCGACCACGAGCAGAACTGCTCCACCTCCACCGTGCGCCTGGTCGGCTCATCCGACGCCAACCTGTACGCCTCAGTGGCCGCGGGTGTGGGGGCCCTGTCCGGGCCGCTGCACGGCGGCGCCAACGAGGCCGTGCTGCGCATGCTGGATCGGATCCAGTCCGAGGGCATGAGCACCACCGAGTTCGTCCGCAAGGTCAAGAACAAGGAGGACGGGGTGCGCTTGATGGGCTTCGGGCACCGCGTCTACAAGAACTACGACCCGCGCGCCGCCCTGGTCAAGGAGACCGCCCACGAGGTGCTGGCCCGCCTGGGCTCCAAGGACGGAGACCGCAAGCTGGAGATCGCCATGGAGCTGGAGGAGGTCGCCCTGTCCGACGACTACTTCATCTCCCGCAACCTGTATCCGAACGTCGACTTCTACACGGGACTCATCTACCAGGCGATGGGCTTCCCCACGAAGATGTTCACGCCGCTGTTCGCGCTCGGGCGCCTGCCCGGCTGGATTGCCCAGTACCGGGAGATGATGAGCGATCCGGCCAAGCGCATCGGCCGTCCCCGCCAGGTGTACACCGGCGAGGTGGAGCGCCACTACGTGGCCATGCACCGGCGCAAGCGCGTGCGCGACTACCCCGACACCCGCATCGGCGAGCCCACCCTGGACCGCGTCCCGCGCGTGTGAGGGGCCCGCGTTTTGGACCTACGCGACTTCGCACAGGCGGGGCCGCCTGCGCTCATGAGGGCCACGCGGCCAACGTCTTGCGCCTAGTCCGCGTCCGTGACCCGCCAGCGGCCCGCCCGGGCGCTGCCCTCGCGCCGCAGGCGGCCCGAGGCGCGCAGGTCGGCGACGACACGTTCGGCGGTCCGGCGGGAGCAGCCGAGGAGGTCGGCCAGGTCGGCGACGGTCGCCGTCGGGCTCCCCGAAAAGAGGCTCAGCGCCTGCTCCTCGCGGCTGTCCGCGACAGTTTGCGCAGAGGGCTTCGCATACGGCATCAGCGCCTGGCGGATCACGGTGAGCATAAAGGCGACAAAGTCCTCGCAGGTGCCCACGGCGTTCGAATGGGCGAGCGTCGCATAATACTCCCGCTGCCGGTCGCGGATCACCGTCTCAATCGGCAGCCACCTCAGGACTGGGCGCCAACGGGCCAGCAGCAATGTGTGCCACAACCGCCCGGTCCGGCCATTGCCATCGGTGAAGGGATGAATGAACTCGAACTCGTAGTGGAAGACACAGGAAACGAGCAGCGGGTGGAGGTCGGTGTGCCGCATCCAGTCGAACAGTTCGGCCATGACCTCGGGCACGTAGGCGGCGGGCGTGCCCGCATGGATGAGCCGATCGCCGTCGAAGACACCGGCATTTGCATTGCGCAGCCGACCGGCGTCTTCAATGATCCCGTCCATCATCACGCCATGGGCCCGCAGGAGATCGGTGATCGAGTATGGATCCAACTGGTCCATGATTTCGTAGGCGCGGTGGGCATTCTCGACCTCACGAATCTCACGGGATGGCCCGAGCACGCGTTTGCCGTCGATGATCGCCGTGACGGCGTCTTCTGAGAGGACATTGCCCTCGATCATGAGCGAGGAGTGGATCGTGCGAATGCGCAGCTCGCGGTGCAGCTGCGGGCTCGTGCTCAGTGGGGAAGCGGGGCCGAGCGTCCCAACGAGTTCCGCGATCTCCATGCATAAGTTGTCGATTGCGGGCGTGCGGGTGAAGGGGGGCGTATAAGCCATCTGCTTCCTGTCGGTCCGACGGTGTCCGGTCGTATGAGACGCCGATCACCGCCAAAGTTTACCGTCACTGGCGGCATTGATGGCGTTGAAAGGCTGACGGTAGGTGCCGATAACCCTAGGAGCCCTCGGGCGTTGCGTCGTCTCGGAGCGTGCAAGGGCTGGTTGTGTGAGTGGTTGGGTGTCTGCGTGCGGTTGGGTGTCTTGGGTGTTGGCGTGCGCGGCCGCCGACCCGCCCGTTGGACCCCTGTTCCCCCGTTGGACCCCTGTTCCCCCGTTGGACCGCCGTAGCCGCCGGTTACAGCGGTCCAACGGGGTGTGGGCGGTCCAACGGGGTGTGGGCGGTCCAACGGGGCGTGGGCGGTCCAACTGGGCGTGTTCTTGAAGGTGATTCCGCGTCAGAAGCGCCTTCTTCGGCACCTCCTCTCGGAACAATCCATGTCCTTGGCCGAGGAGGTAGGAGCCAGGAGGGAGGTGGGGGCCATGTCCAAGCCGAAAGGCCGGCATGCCAAAGTCCGCAAGGGCAAGGGAATGGCCCGGCAGGTGAGCGAAGTGTTCGAGTCTCTCGCTCATCTGATCCGGGCCATTGGTATCCTTGTGGATGCCCTCGGCAGGTGGTTCAACTGAGCCGTCTGCCTCGGGGAGTCATCCGGTTGCCGCCGGGTGGCTCCCCACAATTATGCCGCCCGGTTTTCCCGGCGGGCAAGCGCTCCGGCAGGGCTGACGCCGCGATGCGCCCGGCCAGATGGAGTGGATTGGGCGGGTTCAGGCGGCCAGGGTCAGGCGTCCATGGGCTCCACGAAGGTGCGGAAGTCGCCGTCGTGCTGTGCGTGCAGTTCCCAGATGCGGTCGGCCAGGGCCTCCGGCTCGTGGGAGGGCTCGCCTCCGCTGATGCCGCGCGGAATGATCAGCTGGGCGACGTGAATCCCCTCCGGGGCGAGCGCGTCGTGGAGGAGCTGCCCGTAGGCGCTCTCCCCGGCGAAGGCGACCGAGGTGCCGGTGACGTTCTGGCCCGGGCGGACGGCGGAGCCTCCGTTGATCAGCAGGATCGTGCCGCGGCCGAGCTCGCGCATGCCCGGCAGCACCTGCTGCACCGCGTTGACGGGGCCGTAGACGGACATCTCGATGGGGCCGACCAGGTCCTCGGCGCTCGTCTCCAGCACGGGCTTCATGAACTCGCGGGCCGGCACGGGGCTCCACTGGAGCACCTCGATGGGGCCGAGCTCGCCGGCGGCGTCGGCCAGGGCCCGGGCCAGTGCCTCGCCGTCGCGGCCGTCGGCGACGTAGCCGCGGGCGTTGATGCCGTCGACACTCAGGGCGGCGACCCGCTCGTCCAGGTGCTGGCGGCTGCGGGAGATCAGGGCGACGTCGAAGCCCTCTCGTCCGAAGCGGCGGGCGACGGCGCGGCCCAGTCCCGGGCCGCCACCGATGATGGCGATGGTGGTCATGGTGATTTCCTCCGGTTTCCGGCTTTGCTTGATGTTTATTCGGCGTTCTGTCCTGGTGGCTTTGCACCGAGACCGGCGAGAGTGGCGTGCCCTGACCGGCACGGGTAACGCGTCGCGGCCGCCGGCGCCGCACTGCGCTGCCTTTGGCAGGCTATGCCGGTCTTTCCGATTTCGGGAGTCCCTGCCAGTGCCTCCCGGAAGCGCCGTTTATGGCTGTCACAGCCATTTGCGGTGCTTGAAGAAGACGATACAGCCGATGACCACCAGAACGCTCAGGACCGCGACGGCCGGATAGCTCCACGGCCACGCGAGCTCGGGCATGTGCTCGAAGTTCATCCCGTACCAGCCGACGATGAGCGTCAGCGGCGCGAAAATCGCGGTGACGATCGTGAGCGCCGCCATAATGTGGTTCTGCCGCACGTCCAGGTGCATCTTGTACAGGTCACGCATCTGGAGGGCCTGGTCGCGCAGGGAGGATGCCTGATCGCGCAGTTTGTCGAGTCGGCCGTAGACCGTGCGGAAGTACCGCAGGTCCTCCTCGCGGAAGAAGCCGTTCTCGTTCTCCTCTAGGACCTGGGTCAGGTCCATGAGGTCGTTGTAGTGGGTGTCGAGGTCGCGTAGTTCGGAGCGCATATCGTTGATGCGTTCCGAGGCGCCCGCGGCCGTCTCCTGGGCGTCGATGAACACCACGCCCTTCTCATCCAGCGCGAAGGCGAGTCGATGTCGATGCCCAGCTCGAAGGTGCTGCGGCGCTGGGTCCACTGATCGGGAGTCAGCACGGCGACGAACTGTCTGTCCGTGTTGCGCAGATCCTCCGGGGCGCGCGGAGTCAGTGACTCGTCGATCAGGTAGTGCACGGATTCTCCTCGGTGTAGTAGGGCGCCGTCGGCCTCAGCGAGAGCCGCGTAGAAAACTGCGCCCCTCGGACTCGTCGAAGCCGCGGTGCCCGTGAACCTCGACGGCGTCCAGCGCTGCCTCCAGCCGGTCCAGCTCCGCGCCGGTGAGCGAGACATCCGCGGCGCCGAGGTTCTCCAGGATCCGTTCCTTGCGCTTCGAACCCGGAATCGGCACCACATGCGGCCACTTAGCGAGCATCCACGCCAGGCTGATCTGGGCGCTGGTGGCGCCCTTCTCTGCGGCGAAGCGTGCCAGCAGGTCCACGATCGGCCGGTTGGCGGCCAGGTTCTCGGGCAGCAGCTGCGGCACCAGGTTGCGCACGTCGTCGTGCTCCTCGAACTGTGTGGCCGTGGTGACCTTCCCGGACAACAGCCCCGAGGCGATGGGGGAGAAGGGGACGACGCCGATACCCTGCTCGGCGCAGTACGGCAGAACCTCCGCCTCAATGCCGCGCTCAACCATGGAGTAGATGTTCTGCACGGCGGTCACGGGCGTCACCTCGTGGGCGGCGCGGATGACCGGCACATCCACCTGGGACAGGCCCCAGCCGCGAATCAGCCCCTCCTGGATGAGGCGGCCCATGCCGTCGGCCACCTCCTCAACCGGCACCTCGGGGTTGACACGGTGCAGGTAGTACAAGTCGACGCAGTCGGTACCTAGGCGCGCCAGGGAGGCCACCAGGTGGTGGCGCAGCGTGGCCACCACGCCGTCGGCCCGCACTTCCTCGGTCGGCAGATGCAGCTTGGTGGCCAGGACGACGTCGTCCCGGAAGGGGGCGACCGCCTTGCCGACGATGCGCTCATTGTGGCCCCGGTTGGCCGGATCGAGGTTCGGTCCGTACGCCTCGGCGGTGTCGAAGAAGGTGCAGCCGGCGTCATGAGCGGCGCGGATCGCCGCGACCGACTCCGTCTCCGGCGGGATGTGCCCATAGCCGTGGGACAGGCCCATGCAACCCATGCCGATCTCGGATACCTCCAGAGTTCCCAGGTGCCGCGTACGCATTCTCGTCCCCTCCGTTTTCAAGACGCCGCTGCTCGACGGCGGCCGTCGGCACAACCCTATAGGTGGCGCGCCCTACGTGGGCTACCGGAACAACCAGCCCATGACCTCGGCGTCGTGCGGGAAGAGCTCCAGCCCGCCGCCGTGCTGGCTCCAGGCGACGACGTCGTTGCTCCAGCGCGGGTGCGTGCCGCGGGCGGGGTAGTGGCAGGCGGCGCCCTCATCGAAGGCGTGCGGCATGAAGTTCAGGTGCTCCAGCTCGCCCTCACCGCGCTCGTAGGCGGCTTTTCCCCATGCCTTCTGTTGGCTCGGGCCGCCTCACCCGGGTGAGGCTCAGCGGTCGCGGGCTCCGCGCCGGAGAGGTCCGATTGCCCCGTGTACTGCATGACGACGGCGCCGGGGCCGGGCACGTCGTCGCCCCCGAATCGGGCGGGGCCGTAGGACCCCAGGTAGGCGGCCAGGCGCGCACCCGCGGAGCCGCCCAAAAGCGAGTAGCCCTCCGGATTCGCGCCGAGCTCGTCGGCGCCCGTCGTCCTACACCCCGGCGTGCTGCGTCAGGCCTCAGTACAGCGAGCCGCCGCCGATCTGCTGCTTGACCATGTCGCGCAGCAGCCAGCCCACGACCTTCGGGTCGTAGTGGTCGAAGATGCGCGGCAGCGTGCCGTCGTCCAGGGCGGAGAAGGTCGCCAGGTCCTCCTCGGTCAGTTCGAAGTCGAAGACGTCGAAGTTCTCCTCCATGCGGTTGCGGTGCGTGGACTTCGGGATGACCACGACGTCCTTCTGGATCAGGGCCCGCAGGATCACCTGGCCGGGCTTCTTGCCGTACTTGGCGCCGATCTCGGCGAGGACCGGGTTGGCGAAGATGTTGTTCTGCCCCTCGGCGAAGGGCGCCCAGGCCTCGTGCACCACGCCGAGTTCGGCCATGACCGCGTGCGCGGCGTCCTGCTGGCGGAAGGGGTGCGTCTCGATCTGGTTGACGGCCGGCGTGATCTCGGCCAGTGCGGCCACATCCACCAGGCGCTCGGGGTAGAAGTTGGACACGCCGATGGCGCGCAGCTTGCCGGCCTTGTAGGCGTCCTCCATGGCCCGGTAGGCGCCCGGGTAGTCGCCCATCGCCTGGTGCAGCAGCATCAGGTCAATGTGGTCTGTGCCGAGCTTTTCCAGCGACTCGTCGATGGAGGCGGTGGCGCGCTCGTAGTTCATGTTGGACACCCAGATCTTGGAGGTGATGAACACCTCCTCGCGCGGCAGGCCGCTCTTCGCGACGGCCGCGCCGACGCCCTCCTCGTTGCCGTAGGCCTGGGCGGTGTCGATGAGCCGGTAGCCGACCTCGAGGGCCTCGCTCACGCAGCGCTCGGTCTCATCGGGCGGGGTCTGGAAGACGCCGTAGCCGAGCACGGGCATCTCGACGCCGTTGTTGAGGGTCTTGGTGGGGACGGTGGTGGTCATGGGTTTCTCTCCTGATGCGGGTCTTGAGTGGTCGGGGGCCGATCTCGGCAGTTGGCCGACGCCGTGGCGACCGGCCAGGCGAGGACGGGTCAGGCCTGCTGGGAGTAGTCCATGACCGTCGTCGTGAAGGCGGGCGGCTCGTCCGGGACCACGTAGTAGGGGGCCTGCGGGATCTCGTTGATCGCAGCGATCTCCGCCTCCGTCAACTTCACGTCGAGCGCGGCGAGGTTGTCGGCCATGTGGGCGGGGTTGAGGGTCTTGGGGAAGGTGATGTTCTTCTCCGCCAGGTGCCAGGCCAGGATCACCTGGGCGGCAGTGGCGCCCGTGCGCTGTGCGGCCGCGGTGATCGCGGGCTCTTCCAGCAGGGTCTTGTCGCCGTGGCCGAGCGGGTACCAGGCCTCCACCAGGACCTCGGTGTCGGCGGCCTGGTCCATCTGCGCCTTCAGCTCGTGCTGGTTCCAGCGCGGGTGGGCCTCAACCTGGTTGACGACCGGCTTGATGTCGGCGACGTCCAGAATCTCCTGGAACTTGGCGATGGGGAAGTTGGACAGGCCGATGGAGCGGACCTTGCCCGCGGCCACGGCCTCCTCCATGGCCTTCCAGCCGGAGGTGTACTCGCCGTAGGGCTGGTGGAACAGCAGCAGATCAACGTAGTCCAGACCCAGGCGCTCCAGGGTGGCGTCGATGTCCTTGACGGCCTGCGCGTAGGGGTAGGACTGCGGGAACAACTTGGTGGTGATGAACAGGTCCTCACGCTTCACGGTGCCTGCGGCGATCGCATCGCGCAGCACCTCGCCGACGGCGACCTCGTTGAAGTAGGCGTTAGCCGTGTCGATGTGCCGGTAGCCCAGCTCGAGGGCCTGCGGCAGGTGCTCGCGCACCTGCTCGGAGGTCATCTGGAAGACGCCGTAACCCAGCGCCGGGATGTCGATGCCGTTGTTCATGGTGAAGGACGGGATGGTGGTCATTGATGCGCTCCTGGGACTTGCTTCGGGACCAGCTCAATGCCGTCCCGCTGTGCATAAGTCTTCGCCCCAGGGGCGCGGATGTAAAATGCCAATATCGGAACTCTTGATGCGCTACGTGCATAAGCAGAGGGAGGGGACTGGTGGATTTCGAGCAGCTGCGCCAGCTGGAGGCGATCGCGCGGGAGGGCACCCTCAGCGCCGCCGCGCGCACCCTGCACCTGTCCCAGCCGGCCCTCAGCCGCTCGCTGCAGCGTCTGGAGGCAGAGCTCGGCCAGTCGCTCTTCGACCGCCCGGGGCGCCGCCTGGTGCTCAACGAGGCGGGCCGTGTGGCTCTGGAACATGCCGGGCGGATCCTGCGCGAGGAGCAGTCCATGCGCACCGCCCTCGACGACGTCGCCCGTCGCACCCGGGCGCTGCGCGTGGGTGCGGTCGCCCCGGCGCCGCTGTGGCGGCTGACCTCACTGATCGTCGAACGCTTCCCCGGCCTGGTGCTCACCTCGCAGAGCCTCGGCAGGGAGGAGGTCGAGGAGGGAGTGGTGGGCGGCGAGCTGGACCTGGGCATCTCGCTGCGTCCCCATCCGCTGCCGAGCGTGCGCTCGGCCTGGCTCATGGTGGAGAACCTCGCCGTCGCCCTGCCCGCTGAGCACGCGCTCGCGAACCGCGAGCAGGTGACGGCCGCGGAGCTGGACGGCGAGACCTTCCTGCTCCTGGCCGACATCGGCTTCTGGCGCGAGCGCTGTGACCGCTACCTGCCCCACTCCCAGTTCGTGGTGCAGGAGGACCGTGGCGTTTTCGAACAACTGGTCAAGAGTTCTCCGCTGCCCCACTTCGTCTCCGACGCTCCCGCCCTGTCGGCGCTCGCCTCGGACCGCGTCGTCGTGCCGATTCGGGACGCCATGGCCCATGCCACCTTCTTCCTGCTGCTGCGGCCCGGTGGGCGCAGCGAGGCCATGGATGTCTTCGACTGGGCGCGCAGTCGGGTCGGCTGAGTCGCTTCCCGTCACCGAGGTCGGTTGAAGTTACGTGCCGAGATCGGTTGAAGTTACGGGTTCTTCCGTTTTGGGGGTGCGGTGGGTTGATGGTTGGCGTGTGTCTGGATTGTTGGTTGCGTGCGCGGCAGATCGGGTGCGGTGCGTGGCGTGATGGGCGGGGGTGGGATAGGTTGCCGTGAATATCGGTGGGCGACGGCGGGCCACGGTGGATCCGACGACGGTTCGTGTGTTCGGGTCGACGGTTCGGCACTTCCTGCGACGGTTCGGCACCTAGAGGTACGTACCGTCGCTGTTATGTCTCAGGACATCGGTGACAGTTCTGTGTCAGGACATCGGTGACAGTTCGTAGGTTGTTGGGGGTGACAGTTCTGGTGTGCTTTTGGGCGCATGAGCTCAGTCAGGAAGTCCAACAGTAGTGGTGTTGATCCGCGTGTGCGTCTGGCGATCGCCCGGTGGCCTGATGACGCCCCGCGCGGGGCGGTGACCACGTTCTGCGAACAGGAGGGCATCTCCCGCAAGACCTTCTATGTGCTGCGGGCCCGAGCCCGAGCTGACGGGGAGGCCGCGGTACTCGAGCCCCGCTCCCGCCGTCCTCGCACAAGCCCGGGACGCATAAGCGACCAGGTACGCTCCCAGGCCCTTGACGTGCGTGCCGCGCTGGAACGCTCTGGCCTGGATTGCGGCCCGATCAGCGTGCACGACAAGATGCGGGCCATGGGCCTCAAGGCGCCCTCGCCGACATCACTGGCCCGCATCTTTCGCTCCGCCGGCGTGGCCCGAGCCGAGCCCACGAAGAGGCCCCGGGCGGCATGGCGCCGGTTTGTCTATCCGGCCCCGAACGCCTGCTGGCAGACGGGGCGCCACCGAGTACGTCCTCGCCGGAGGACGCAAGGTCGTCATCTTCCAGCTCATCGACGACCACTCCCGCCTGGCGGTGGCATCCCTGGTCGCCGCCGCCGAGACCAGCCAGGCGGCTATCGCGGTATTCGACCGGGCCGTCGCCCGCTACGGGGTGCCCCAGCGGCTACTGACCGACAACGGGACGGCCCTGAACCCCACCCGACGCGGCCGCAAAGGCAAACTGGTCGACCACGTGCGCACCCTGGGGGTAGAACCCATCACCTCCAAGCCCTATAAGCCCACCACCCAGGGCAAGAACGAGCGCTTCCACCAGACTCTGTTCCGCTACCTCGACAACCAGCCCCTGGCCCACACCATCGAAGAGCTACAAGCCCAAGTCGACGCCTTCGACCACATCTACAACACCGAGCGAGGACACCAGGCCCTGCCCGGGAGGATGACACCCCAGCAGGCGTGGGACGCCACCCCCGTCGCCGCCCCGCCACGCCCCAAGCACCACGAGCCCGTATCCGTCGGCGGCATCCCCACACAACCCCGCCCCAGGCGCCGGCCCACAACACCGCCCTCAGGGCAGCGCCAAGGCACCATCGGGGCTAACGGAGTGGTCAGCCTGGCCGGTATCAGCTTCTTGGTATCCAGAACCCACGCACACCAGCCAGTGACCATCACCTGGGACCCCCACCAAGTCGCCTTCACCGACACCCAAGGCGAGATCCTGGCCCAGTACCCCTGGCCCGCACCCGGCGTCCGTTACGTCTCCACCCACACACACCCAACCCCACCAACCACCACAACTGTCACCGATGTCCTGACACACCAAGTGTCACCGATGTCCTGACACAAAACTGTCACCGATGTCCTGAGACATCACAGGTACGTACCGTCGCGGTTCATGCCGAATCGTTGGTGCTAACTGCCGAACCGTCGTCGTTTATGACGAACCGTCGCGCAGCGTCCCGCGGGGCGCACGAGTGAGTACGCGAAAAGCCTGCGCCCCCGCGGCGGCCATGTTCGCGCCCCGGGAGCGCCTGGGGTGCGGCATTAGAAGCGCTGGACTCAGCGGAATCGCCGCCGTCGCCAACGGCCGCCATCGTGATCCGGGAACTGCTTGATCCAGGTGATTCCAACGAGTCGTCAGCCGCCAACGGTCACGAGCCCGAGGACGTCCCAGGCTCGGCCAAAACGTCCTCGTCGGCCCGAGGACGTCCTGGGTTCGGCGAACACGTCCTCGTCAGCCCGAAACCCTCCCGAATGTGGAGGGTTTGGGGCGGATGAGGTCGTATTCGACCGGCGTGGGGTACTCGAATACGATCTCGTAGGCCCGAAGACGTCCTCCCAAGACCCAGAACGACCCCGCCCGACCGCCCGAGTACGACCATGTGCGCACGAGTACGACCTCGCCGACCCGAAAACGACCTCTCACACCCGAACACGACCTTCCCCGCCCGACAACGACCACCGCCTCGCAGCCCCAACCCGAACCACCACCCATGAACCAGAAGAGTCAAGTTACATGCCGAGATCGGTTGAAGTGTTGCTGCGGCCCGGCCGCTTGGCCGACGAGGCCGCAGAATGTCCAAAACCGGCACGAACGCCGGATTCGGCGCTCCGAGTCGGCTCCGCAACCGCATGATTCCAGTGGCTCTCTCGGTGGAGCGGGCTCGTTTATGCCGGTTTTGGACATTTTTGAACCCATCCAATGGCGCCGACGAATCAGGGGCTGAAGATAGGTTCAGGGTGTCGGGCTAGTCGACCCAGATGCGTACGTGATCCTCGTCGTCGGTGACGTCGATGAGGGTGGCGGGGCCGGTGGAGTCGAGGGCATTGAACGAGGTCTTCAGCATTGCGTCGAGGTCGATGCCGCGGGCGCCGACGGCGCTGCGCACCTGCGGAACCGTCGCGATGAGACCGGTGAGCGCGGAGACCGCCTGCATGGGGAAGGCCAGGTCGACATTGTCCTGCGGCCCCCGAACCTCGATGTGGAGGCTGCGTCCGGCCGCGCGTCGGGCCCGCGGCTGCTCCGGCGCGGGCTCGGGACGAATCAGTTCGAAGTTGGTGGAGGCGGGCGCCGCGGGGGACGGCGCCGAAGGGGAGGAGAGGGGGGACGGTGCCGAAGGGGTCGAGAGGGGGGACGGTGCCGAAGGGGCGGAGAGGGGCGACGGCGCCGATGAAGGAGAGGCCGGTGACGGCGTGGGACGGTCGGCGGTTGCGGCGTCGCTGTCCGGCACCGTCAACAGCGCGTCGACGCTGGTGCCGAGCAGTGCCGCCAGAGCGGGCAGTGTCGCCACGTCCGGGTAGTTCAAATCGTTCTCCCACTTGCTGACCGCCTGCGGGGTGACTCCCATCCGTTGGGCGAGCTGCTCCTGGGTCATGCCGCGTGACAGCCGCAGCCTGGCGATGTTGCGTCCGACAGAGTTCTTCATCGGTGTCTCCATAGTTCTTGATCGGTTGTCTGTCGGGGCGTCCCTCAGGATGTCCCTGACCCGCCGAAGGTCCCGCAGTCTGCCGGGACCGACGGCGCGTGACCGATCATGTCCGCAGCGGTGCGCCGGACGGTAGCACGCATATGTTGATCACGGAATCCGTGGGTTGAGCCGTCGAGTCACCGACTCAACCACTGGTTGAGTCGGTGACTCGACGGGCGCTGTTCTTGTCGTCTCTCGCGGTTGTGGGGATCAGGGCACCAGAGCGTTTGATGTGGACTTCTTCATCTGCCCCGCGGGGAAGGGCCGGCGGTCACGGAGCCCATACCGGGGCCCCAGCCACCTGATGAGCACGCCCACGGCCAGCGCTGCCGTGGTCTCGGCCACTATGATCGCGGCCCAGATGCCCGCCGGTCCGATCAGCAGCGGCAGTAGCAGGACCGAGCCCACCTCCAGGCCGAGGGTGCGGGCTGCCGCCAGCGCCGCCGAGACGAGCCCGTTGCCCAGTGCCGTGAACAGGGACGAGCCGTACATGCTCACGCCCATGGGCAGGAAGGCGACTGAGAAGATGCGCAATGCCGTCTCGGTCAGCTCCATGAGACCGCGATCGTTCGCGGCGAAGATGAGTGCCAGAGGGTGTGCGAGCAGTTGCGAGGCGAGCAGCATCATCGCTCCGGTGATGGCGAGTATGGCCAGCGAGGTGCGCATCAGGCTGCGTTTCTCCGTATCGTTCGCGGCGCCGTGCTGGTAGCTCATCAGCGGGGCCGCTCCCATGCAGAAGCCCTCGAAGACCGCGGTGAAGATCATGCTGACGTACATGACCACCCCGTAGGCGGCCACCCCGTCCGGGCCCATGAACCTAAGCAACTGCAGGTTGTAGATGATGCTGACCACCGAGATGGCCACCACCGCCATCATCTCCGATGATCCGTTCACGCAGACTCGACCCAGCGCGGCCAGGTCCCCTACCGGGCGGCCCAGACGCAGGAAGCTGCTGTTCGGGCGAGCAAACCAGGCCAACGGCACTAGGCCGCCGATCAACTCCGAGGCTACGGTGGCCCACGCGGCTCCGGCCACGCCCCACCCGAAGACGCCGACGAACAGCAGATCCAGGGCCATATTGGTCATGCCCGCCGCAACCGTCACATACAGGCCGAGTCGGGGCCTGCCCGCGGTGGAGGCGAAGGTCTGGAAGGCGTACTGCAGCATGAATGCAGGCAGTGAGACCATCAGAATCCTGCCGTACAACACGCACAGCTCCAGCATCTGGCCGGATGCGCCCAGCAGCTGGGCGACGGGCCGCATGGTCAGGGCGCCGACGGCCGCCAGCACGATGCCCGTCCCGAGCGTGACGTAGACGATCATGGAGAAGTAGCGGTTCGCCAACCCGCCGTGGCCCCGGCCGCGGGTGTGGGAGATGAGTTCGCTGCCGCCCGAGCCCATCATGAAGCCGAGGGTGCCCAGAATCATGATGAACGGCATGATCAGGGTGATGGCGGCCAGCGCCGTCTTGCCGGCGAAGTTGGCGACGAACAGGCCGTCGACCACCCCGTAGATCGAGGTGAAGAGCATCATCGCGATGGAAGGGGCCGTGAAGCGTAGCAGTGCGCGCGCCCCCAGGTGCTGGGACATGTCCATGGAGTCAGTCGCCTCCGATTGCGTTCAGGCTCCTCACCAGAGCGCTCGTATATGTGGTCAGGGCGGCTGCGAGCGCGGCGCGCTGAGTGGCTGGAACGGAGTCCAGAGCGGTGAGCTCGGCTTTGATGATCGGGTTGATGCGCTCGGTGACGAGTTCGCGCCCCCGCGCGGTCAGATACACGTGCGTGCTTCGCCCCGGTCCGGACTCGAGGCGCACTGTGCCGTCCTCCTGAAGCCGCTTGATGGCGGAGTTGATCGTCTGCTTCCGCGAGAAGCAAAGCTCGCACAATAGACTCTGCGAGCAGCCCTCGCCCGCGACATGTAGCGCGTAGAGGATGTCGAAGGCGGCGTCTGACAGCCCCGCCGTTCGGGCGGCCCGGTGGTAGGCGTCGTCGGCGCGTTTGATCATGGCGTTGATCGTCTGTTGCAGCTCCATCAGAGCGGTGGTCATATGGCTCCCGTCAGCACCCAAGTCCGAATTCGGACATAGTATACGGGATGCGGCGTCGTGGTCGGCTCCGGGGTGTTCGGCCGGGGTGCGTCAGGTCTTGGGGTGGCCCATTGGAAACTGCACCCCGGCGCGAGGATGGATGTGGATTGCTCGTGCTAAACCTCTTCACAAACAATGGACCGAGCGGTAGGATTGTGATCAGCGGGTGCTCTCCGGTGAGCGCACGTACAACCTGGCCTGACAGAAGGAGCTCACAGTGGAGCAGAACATGAACCAGTACGAGGTCGACCACCTGGCAACGGTGCGCGCGGGAGCACCCGAATCGATGGTCCTCCTCAAGGCCGACGGATCCTTCCCCCTCGCCGCACCCGGCCGCATCGCCCTGTACGGGGCCGGCGCGCGGCGCACCATCAAGGGCGGCACCGGCAGCGGCGACGTCAACTCCCGCCACGTGGTCACCCTTGAGGAAGGCCTTGAGAACGCCGGCTTCACTATCACCACCAAGCCCTGGCTCGACGCCTACGACGGCGTCGCCGAGGAGAACCACAAGACCTTCGTCGCCGACCTCAAGGCGCAGGCCAAGGCCGCGGGCCAGCCGGCCATCTACTTCGGCATGGGCGCCGTCGAGCCCGCACCCGCCTTCGACCTGCCGCTCGACGGCGACGGCGAGGCCGCCGTCTACGTCGTGGCCCGCGACTCCGGCGAGGGCAACGACCGCCACCCCGACGCCGGCGACGTCAAGCTAACCGACTCCGAGATCCGCGACATCACCGCGCTCGCAGCGAAGTTCGAGAAGTTCCTGCTGGTGCTCAACGTCGGCGGCGTCGTAGACCTGAGCCCGGTCAAGGACGTGAAGAACATCCTGCTGCTGTCCCAGCTGGGCGCCGCGATCGGTGACGCCTTCGCCGACGTCCTGCTCGGCAAGAGCTACCCCTCCGGCAAGCTCTCCACCACCTGGGCCGCCTGGGAGGACTACTCCACCGAGGGCGACTTCGGCGACCCGGACGACACCCACTACCGCGAGGGCGTTTACGTCGGCTACCGCTACTTCGACTCTGTCGGCACCGCCCCGATCTTCCCCTTCGGCTTCGGTCTGGGCTACACCACCTTCACCATCGGTGCGCCCGTGGTCAGCGCCGTCGGCTCCGAGATCACCGTCAAGACCACCGTCACCAACACCGGCACCCGCCCGGGCAAGGAGGTCGTCCAGGTCTACGTCTCCGTGCCCGCCGGCGACCTCGACCAGCCCTACCAGGCCCTGGCCGCCTTCGCCAAGACCGGCGAGCTCGCCGCCGGCGCCGCCGAGGAGGTCGCCGTCACCTTCGACCTGACCGACGTCGCCTCCTTCGACGCCGCCAAGTCCGCCACCGTCCTGGAGGCCGGCAACTACGTGGTGCGCGTGGGCGCGTCCAGCCGCAACACGGTGCCCGCCGCCGTCGTCGAGCTGCCGGAGACCGCCATCGTCCGCCAGCTCCATAACGCCCTGGGGGACCCCGGCTTCACCGACTTCAAGCCGGCCGCACCGGTCGCCGTCGAGGTGCCGGCCGACCTCCCGCGGCTGACCGTGGCCGCCGCCGACCTGCGTCGCGAGGACATCCACGCCCCCGTGGACCTCACCGACGCCCTCGACTTCGTCAAGGACCTGTCCGACGACGACCTGTCCTACATCGTCCTGGGCGACTACAGCGACGACGCCGAGAAGCAGTCGATCATCGGCCAGGCCTCGCAGGCACTCGTCGGCGCCGCCGGCCAGACCACCACCCGCTTCGAGGGACTGCCCTCGCTGATCATGCCCGACGGCCCTGCCGGCCTGCGCCTGTCCCCGCAGGTGGGTGTGGACGCCGATGGGCCCTTCGCGCTCGGTGAGGCCTTGGGCGGCCTGTTCGCCGAGCTCATGGACGACGAGTCCACCGCCGCGCTCGGTGGCGCCGCTGCCGCGCCGCGCACCCCGGAGCGCACCTACGAGCAGTACGCCACCGCCATCCCGATCGGCACCGCCATCGCCCAGTCCTGGAACCCCGAGCTGGCCGCCGCCTACGGCGACCTGGTCGGGGCGGAGATGGATCACTTCGGTGCCCACCTGTGGCTGGCTCCGGCCTTCAACCTGCACCGCACCATCCTGTGCGGACGCAACTTCGAGTACATGTCCGAGGACCCGCTGCTGGCCGGGCGCATGGCCGCCGGCATCACCCGCGGCGTCCAGGCGCACCCGGGGCGGGCTGTCACCGTCAAGCACTTCGCCTTCAACAACCAGGAGACGAACCGCCTGAACTCCAACAGTCACGTCTCCCAGCGGGCCGCTCGCGACCTGTACCTGCGCAGCTTCGAGATCGTCGTACGTGAGGCCCAGCCCCACGCGCTCATGACCTCCTACAACCTGATCAACGGCGTGCACACCTCCGAGTCCGCCGACCTGTTGGAGACCATTCTGCGCGAGGAGTGGGGCTTTGAGGGCCTGGTCATGACCGACTGGGTGGTCGACTCCATGGCCCGCACGGACCTGAAGAACCCGCGCGCCACCGCCTCGGCCACCATCAAGGCCGGCAACGAACTGTTCATGCCCGGCTGCGAGGCCGACCGGCAGGACATCCTGGCGGCCCTGCGCGGCGAGGGGACGGCGGCCGTAACGCTGACCCGCGCCGAGCTCGAGAAGCAGGCCGCCCGGGTGGTGCGCATGGCCCACCTGCTGGGCGACGTCGCCCCCGCCCCGGAGGTCTGAGCCGGCTCTCACCGGTTGCCCGGCCCGGGCCAGGGCCGGGCAATCTAGGCGGCGGATCTGCTGAAGCCGGCCGCCCGTACGGCGACCGGGCGGCACTGACAGGCCCCGGTGGGCACCCCCTCAGGTGTGTCCGCCGGGGTCGGCGCCGTGCCAGGATCGTGCCCAGGCCCGCCGACGCCGTCGTCGGCCCTGCGCCCCGGCGCGGAACAACCAAGCAGAACCCGAACGAGTCCCAAGGAGACCCCATGGCACTGACCCCCGAGGCGATCGAGACCTTCACCCGCCTGTTCGGCGCCGAGCCCCAGCCCAGCCCCACCGATCCCGAGCTCATGGAGACCCTGCAGAACCACATCTTCGGCGAGGTCTTCTCCGCCGGCGTGCTCACCGACGTCGAGCGCGAGCTGATCACCGTCACCTGCCTGGCCTCCATGCAGACCCTGCCGCAGCTGCGCGCGCACGCGGCCGCCGCGCTCAACGTCGGGGCCACCCCCGAGCAGCTGCGCGAGGTCATCTACCAGTGCCAGCCCTACATCGGCTACCCCAAGACCCTCAACGCCATCGGCGTGGTCAACGAGGTGCTCACCGAGCACGGGGTCGAGCTGCCCCTGGCCGGCGCCGCCACGGTCGCCTACGAGGACAGGGACGAGGCCGGGGCGGCCATCCAGGTCCCGCTGTACGGGGACGAGGTCAAGGCCGTCTTCGCCAAGTTGCCTGCGCCCTTCGACACGCAGGTGCCGCACCTGCTCACGGCCGTCGGCTTCGGCGAGGTCGAGTCCCGCGGGGTGCTGAGCGTGGCCGAGCGGGAGATCATCAGCCTGGTGGCCATCGCCGCCCTCGGCGCCGCCACCCAGCTGACGCCGCACGTGGCCGGGGCGATCAAGGCCGGCAACACCCGGCAGAAGGTCGCCGCCGCCCTGGTGCAGGCCATGCCCTACATCGGCGGCCCCTACGCCCTGACCGGCCTGGTGCTGGTGGCGAACTACGACCCAAACGCCTCCTCAGAGGCCTACCGGTGAGGTGACCGCCCCTTGGCTGGCTCGCTGCCCTCCCCTCACCGAGATCGGTTGATATAACCACCGAGATCGGTAGATGTTACGTACCGAGGTCGGTCGATATAACCGCTGAGGTCGGTAGATGTTACGTGCCGAGGTCGGTCGGTGTAGCCGCCTAGGCGTGGATGGCTGCATGGGCCGTGCAGATTGCCGCAGGGCGTAGGCGGGCTCGCGCTTGGCGGAGGGGTCTGCGCACTTGGCTGCGTCGTCTACTACGCTTGTTCGCGGTTTACTACGCAATCTCCCCCTTGGGTGTGCCGGTTGGTGGTTTGTTTAAGGGGCCCGGGGCATGCAGCGGACCGTCAACCGGCGTAGTAGGCGCGGTCAGCAAATGCGTCAGGCGTCCGACGGCAGCAGGAAATCGCCTCACGAGTCGCAAGCACCCTACGCGACCGGGAGGTGTTCGTCGCGTTTTCGCGGGTTCCGCAGTGCGGTCGCCGACTCAGATGCACGAGCCGTGGGCCGCAGAGTGTGACTTGCCTTGCGTGCGCCCGTTTCTGATTTCACCAGGACCCGGACGACAAGTCAGGTACGGCCGCCGCACCCCAGGACCCGAAGTTCTGGCCGCGATGCTGTGCCACGCCGCCTTGCAGGTGGAGCAACATACGCATGCGGCTTGCGTGTATGCTCTTTGTGGCACCCCACCCGTCAACGTTGATAGGCGTCATTAATGAGCGAGCAGCCTCCCATTTAGTTCTTCGAACTCCTTGGCATTCCCCGAGATGAGCCGAGCCGATACTCGATCAGGTTGAGTGGCAACCGGGGCTACGGTATCCCGGTCATCGAAGCCTACTATCAAGAGCGTGACGAGCTGATGCGGCACATAGCCAAGAGGCACTGGGCTGGCGACGGAAAGAAGGCGAAGAATATTAAGCAGGACAAAGTAATTCAGTTCATTCGGCTAGAAGAGGGTCGTAATGATCTTTGGCTGTTTATCGGCGTCTTTGCGCGCGGTGGGAGATATTGGTCTGACGGCGATGAGCTCTATCGACTCGACGAGGATCTGCGGCTCGCTCCTCTCGCGGCGCGGTTGGTTGCAAGATATAGGCGTGAGCCGGGTTATACGGGTATCGACTTCGACCTCTCCAACTCGAAGCATCTTGAGGGCTTCGTCGATAAGATGACGGTTGTGCGCATTGCCGATTCTCCGGTATCAGCAATGCCCTTCCCGGGGTATGACAGGGTGCGGCTCTCCCACTCCCAACTGCGGGTGGCCGTTGAGGATCCGAGCTGGCGTGCCGCGCTCGGAAGCGTCCAAGCGGTTTACCTGCAAACCGATAAGCGCAATGGCTGGCATTACGTCGGTTCTGCCTATTCGCGGCACGGTGGCGACCGTGGCCTGCTGTCCCGCTGGTCTGCGTATGCAGATGGCGACCACTCTGGAGGTAACAAGCGGCTCCAGGAGTTGTCTCCGGAGTACATCGAGCAGAATTTCCAGTACTCGATCCTGGAGATCTTCGACATGCACGCAACCGCGAAGGACATCATTCACCGCGAGCACTGGTGGATGGATACTCTGGGATCCGTCTATCGCAGCGAAGATGACGAGCCCCACGGCTACAACTCTGTGCCTGAGCGCGAGCGTGAGGCCGCGGGTGAGGGCTAAGGACGGGCGCCGGCCCCTCCGGCGCCCGGCGCTCCGGGCTGCGGTGCGGCCGGTTAACGCCTCTGAATTCGTGTCGGACCTGCGCCGTACTCTGGCTTCATGACCGACATGGAGGACTTCGTGCCGACGCCAACGATGGATCGCGATCAGGATCGAGTGCGGCGTGCTCGCGAGCAGGCGCGGCTTTCGGGACGGATGGGTCTGCTCGGCTCCGAGTGCAGCTTGGTTCCGGCGCAGCTCATGGACCCTGTCACCGCACCGGTGGTGATCAACCAGGCGAGCGTGGCGGTAGCGATCGTCTCCGCGCAGTCGCCGCTCGCACATGCCCGCGACGCCGTGGCCGACAGCGACCTGCGCGGCGCCACGCTCGTGGTGCCGCCGGACCTGAGTGATGCGGAGCTGGCCACCATGGTCGTCAACGCCCTGGGCGTTCCCGCGCCTCAAGCCGCTTGAACGTCGTCGTCCCCGTCATTGCCGGAGCCCAGGCGCCCGGCCCGGCCGATCCCTCGACGTCGTCGGCCTCGCTGCTCACTCGAGTACGACTGATACTCGCCGGGCATGCGCCGGTCGGCCCGGAGGGCGCTGGCGCCGGACCAGGCGGGCAAGACGGCGCGCTGCCCGAGAAGACGATCATCCTTCACGCCGACGCGGTGGCCGGCCCCGAGCGCGCCCAGGCGCTGATCCACGTAGCCGATGACGTCGTCGGACCCATCGACTGGGAACGCTGGGCCGCCGTGGGGCGCAAGGCGCGCACGGACCTGGAAGCCTTCATCGCCGACCAGCTGCGCCTGCGCCGGACTGACTCGTGGATCCGCGCACTCCTCACCGCGCTTGAGCGCGACACCGGCATCGTGGGGGAGCGGCGAGTGGCCGAGGAACTCACCGTCCAGGCCGTCCTCACCGGCAATCTCCTGCGTGAGCCCTCCGGCCTTACCGCGGCGGAATACCGCACCAGCGGGCCGTGGAACGTCGAGAGCATGCGCTCGTTGCTTGACCTCATTGAGGCACCGACGCCCAGCGAGTCGATTCGCGAGCTGCTCGCACCACTGGAGGAACTGCGCTCCCTGGTCCAACGTCGCAGCTGGATCGACTCCGACCGCCATTTCCGCACGGCGCTGTTCGACGAGTTCGTCGCGAACTTCCTCAATCCCGTCTTCCCCGAGGCCATGAGCAGGATCAACGCCCCTCTGCCGGATGCGCTCGCCGACGCCCTCACATGGGCCGCCGACGAGATGGCTCTGCGCTACCTGCGCCCCTTCGGGCTGCGCAACCCCCAGCACGCCCACGTCCTCGACCCGATGACCGGAGCGGGCGAACTTCTCTCACGCTTCTACATCCCCGGAGCCGTCAGCCAGCAGACGGCGAAGACCATGTGGCCTCGCGGCGATGCGCACACGATCAGCCCCGGCGTCATGTCCAGGTACCTCACCAACACACGAATCGAGATCGCTCAGGAGGCGCAGGGCTGGCCGACCCAACCGGGCTGGAGCCCCTTCGCCGACGCCGAGCTCCAGCTGCCACTGCGGGTCCTCGCCGATCCCCTGCTCCTGGACCTGCCGGCACTCGGCCCGGCGCCGCAACGCCTGTACGCCACCACCTACCCCCTCCAGCCCACATGGTTCGAGCAGGACGAGTTCGACAAGGCCACCATCTGCCACTACCCACCCCGCGTAATCGTCTGCAACCCGCCCCGCGGGCAAGCGGCCGCCGAGGTACGGGAATCACGGTACGCCGCCCTGGACGCCAGGCTCGCCGCCGCATACGACGCCGCCGGAGCTCCGACACCGGCCAATATGGACACGCGCATACTGACCTGGGCGTGCGAGCACATCCCCGACTACGGCGTTATCGCCCTCGTTGTCAGTGCGGCACTGATCGAGGGCCCTGAATACGCCGGGCTCCGGCGCCGCCTGATCGCGCAGATGGACAGCGTCCGCGTAATCGATCCCCGCGGAGGCGCGGGCGCCACGGCGCCTTACCAGGACACCGTCCTCCTCATCGCCGCCCACGCCGGTGAACCGAACGACGAATGCGCCGTCCTGTACCACCGCGGATTGCCCGACCCGCAGAACTGGGAGCAGGGATGGCAGCCGATCGCGCCAGAGAGCGGCGCCGCATGGAGCCTGCCTCGACCGCCCGTCCAGCACCCGGCCTCCTAACAACTCGCGCAGATGGCGGCGCAGCAGCCGGGCCGATCACTCGCGCCGTCGCCGATCCGCCCGCCGGCGGCGCCGTCGATGGCGCCCTCGGGCCGCTACCGGCGGGCGTGGGGACGCGAGTACAGTCAGAGGCTGTGCCACCGGCCACGAATTACCTCTGCGCTTTCGACTCCCCGCTGGGCCCCATGACGCTCGCCATCGCCGCGGGGGAGGGGCTGCCCGACGGCGGGGCCGTCGTCGGCGTCTGGTTCGACGGGCAGCGCCACGACCGCGCCGGACTCGCCGACGACGCCCGGCCCGTGGCCGCGGGCGACCCGGACGAGCCCGCCGCACTGGCGGCCGCACGGGCCTGGCTGGAGCACTACTTCACCGGCGATGACCCCGGCCCGACCCCCGACCTGGCGCCCGGCGGCACCGACTTCCAACGGCGCGTCTGGGACCGGCTGCGCACCATCCCGCGCGGGCAGACCACCACCTACGGGCGCATCGCCGCCGACCTCGCCGCCGCGACCGGCCGCCCCACCTCCGCCCGCGCCGTCGGCTCCGCCGTCGGCCGCAACCCGGTCAGCATCCTCGTGCCCTGCCACCGTGTGCTCGGCGCCGACGGGTCCCTGACCGGCTACGCGGGCGGGCCCGAACGCAAGGCCGCCCTGCTGCGGCTGGAAGGAGTGATGATTGCATGACCCGTTTCCCTCCCCGGGATAGCCCCCGCCTACGGCGCGAGCGCCTCGACGTCGTCTCCCAGGGCGCTCCCATGGAGGGCGTGCTCACCCTCCCGGACGCGGCGGGCGACGGCGTCGGCGCCACTCCCGAACGACGCCTCCCGCTGGTGATCTGCTGCCACGGCTTCACGGACTCGCTGCACGGCACCGCCGACGTGGCCGACCACCTGGCCGCCCTCGGCCTGGCGACCTACCGCTTCACCTTCAACGGCGGCTGGGCCGGCGCCGACATGACCGGCATGAGCGTGCTCACGGAAGTGGCAGACCTCGAGGCCGTGCTCGATGCCGCACGCGCGGGCGCCGGGGCCGACTCCGGCCCCTGGGCGGGCATCGACCCGGAGCGCATCGCCCTGCTGGGCAAGTCACAGGGCGGCGCCGTCGCCATGCTCACCGCCGCCCGCCGGCCAGCGCAGGTGGCGGCACTGGTCGCCTGGTACCCGGCCCTGTGCATCGCCGACGACCTCCACCGGGGCCTCGGCTCGCTGGACGGGGTGGGCGAGACCTTCGCCTGGATGGGGCAGCGCCTGGGGCGCCGCTACGCCGAAGACGTGTGGGACCTCGACGTCTACGCGCAGATCGGTAGCTATCCCGGACCGACGCTCATCATCCACGGCACCGACGACTCCCTCGTCCCCGTCGCCTACGGCGCACGTGCCGCCGAGACCTACACCGACGCCCGCTTCCTGCCCATCGACGGGGCAGACCACGGCTTCCACGGTGCCGACCTGATGAAGGCGCTGGACGCCACCGCAGCCCACCTGCGCGCCGTCGGTCTCGGGGACGGCGTCCGTGCGTGAGGCCGGCGGCCGGGTGGGAGCCGTGGTGGAAGACGAGACGAACGACTACCTCGCCCGCGAGCTGACCGCACGTGTGCCCGCCACGGGCGCCGACCCGGGCGGGCTCGTCCACGCCCTGGCATACGTGCCCCGCGCCGCCGCAGCCGGGCGGGTGCGCGCCCCGCTGGTGGTGTGCTGCCACGGGCTGGGGGAGTCCGGGCTGCGCGTGGCGCCGGTCGCCCAGCGCCTGGCCGCCGCGGGCGCCGTCACCATCGCCCCCAGTTTCCGCGGGGGAGGAGCCCCGACGGCGGGCCCCACCACCGCCATGACCATCGCCACCGAGCTCGCCGACCTGGAGGCCGTGCTGGGCACGGCCCGCACCTGGCCCTTCGTCGACGCCGCTCACACCGCCCTGTTCGGCCGCAGCCAGGGCGGGCTGGTGGCGATGCTCGCGGCCGCCAACCACCCGGCGCAGATCGCCGCGCTGACACTGTGGTACCCGGCGCTCGCGGCCCCGGCCTCCCTGCGGCGCCGCTTCGGGAGACTCGCAGCGGTGCCGGAGACCTTCACCTCCCGGGTCGACGGTCGCGACATCATCCTCGGGCGCGACTTCGCCCGCGACCTGTGGGGCCGGGACGTGGAGGCCGCCATGCGCGGCTACCGCTCCCCGGTGCTGCTGGTGCACGGCGACGCGGACGCCGACGTGCCGCTCGCCGTCTCGCAGGCGGCCGCCCGCACCCTTCCCGACGCCCGCCTGGAGCGCATTTCGGGGGCGGGCCATGGCTTCGGGGATGCGAACTACGAGACGGCGGTGGGGCGGACCGTGGACTTCCTGGTTTGGGCGGGCATCCTGGACGACTGAGGCCGAGGCCGCCGGCCGGTGCGGGCCGGGCGGCGCTGGACCGGAGATGCACGGCTGTGGGCTGTACCCTTGCCCAAAATACCTCGAATCGCCATAATCGCCCGGGTGACTACCACCCCGCCGACTCCGCCGCTCGACGCCGCCAACCTGGCCCGTATTGACCGCCTCGCCGAGGCACTGGCCGGCGCGGACGCCGTCCTCGTCGGTGCCGGCGCCGGGCTGTCGGTCGCCGACGGCGACGCGCACGCCGGCCCCGCATTCGAGGCGCGCTTCGCCGACTTCCACGCCGCCCGCGGCATCACCGACGCCTACTCCGGCGGCTTCTACCCCTTCCCCACGCCGGAGGAGAAGTGGGCCTTCTGGGCGCGCAATATCCTCCTCCAGCGCTACGAGTCCGGGCCCGGCGCCGTCTACCGCGACCTGTACGCCCTGCTGGACGGGCGCGACTTCTTCGTGCTGACCACCAACGTCGACCACCGCTTTCAGAACTCCGGCTTCCCCAAGGACCGCCTGTTCTACACCCAGGGCGACTACGGCCTGTTCCAGTGCTCCGTGCCCTGCAGCCAGGACACCTATGACAACCACGACGCCGTCGTCGCCATGGACGCCGCCGAGCGGGCCGGAGCCGCCGTCGGCACCCCGATGCGCGTGCCCACACACCTGCTGCCCACCTGCCCGCGCTGCGGTGAACCCTTGACCACCAACCTGCGCTCGGACGACACCTTCGTTCAGGACGCCGGCTGGTACGCCGCCGCCGAGCGCTACGTCTCCTGGGCCGACACCCATCAGACCGGGCGCGTGCTCCACCTCGAACTCGGGGTGGGTATGAACACGCCCGGCATCATCAAGTACCCCTTCTGGCGACGCGTGCACACCAACCCCGAGGCCACCTATGCGGCGCTGTCACTGGAGCCGGGCACGCCCCGCGAGATCGCCGACCGCTCCATCCTCATCGACGCCGACCTCGGTGCCGCGTTGGCGGCCCTGCGCGAGCGGCTGATTGTCTGAGTCCGGGACAAACGAGCTTTTGGCCGCTGATCGTCGGTCACAGATCGTTGGAATCATGCGGTTTCTGAATCGGGGCGGGGCGCCAGGGCGGGTGTTTGTCCCGGTTTGTGACAATGCTCGGACGATGAGCCACGTGACTGGGGTCGGCGGGGGCGGAGCGAAGGAGCCGGGAAGCCGGTGTTTGCAGCACGGCTTTGTTGGTTCTTTCAGGAAAACGGCATAGGGTTCGGGACTCGACCCCCGCTCCGGAGTGCCCATGCTTGAGCTGCACGAGATAACCAAGTCCTATCGCACCGCCTCACTCGACCAGACCGCCCTCGACGGCGTGACCGTGTCCTTCCGGGACAATGAGTTCGTCGCGGTGCTCGGCCAGTCCGGCAGTGGCAAGACCACCATGCTCAACATCATCGGCGGCCTGGACCACTTCGACTCCGGGGATTTGGTCATCGACGGCGTATCCACCAAGGACTACCGCAGTCGCGACTGGGACGCCTACCGCAACAACCGCATCGGCTTCGTCTTCCAGTCCTACAACCTCATTCCGCACCAGAGCGTGCTGGCCAACGTGGAGCTAGCCCTGACCCTGACCGGCGTCTCCCGCGGGGAGCGGCGCCGCCGGGCCCTGGAGGCCCTGGATCAGGTGGGGCTGTCCGAGCACGTGCACAAGCGACCGAGCCAGCTCTCGGGCGGCCAGATGCAGCGCGTCGCCATCGCCCGCGCCCTGATCAACGACCCGGAGATCCTGCTGGCCGACGAGCCCACCGGCGCCCTGGACTCAACCACCTCCATCCAGGTGATGGACCTGCTGCGCGAGGTCGCCTCCGACCGGCTGGTCATCATGGTCACTCACAACCCCGAGCTCGCCCACGACTACGCCACTCGCATCGTCGAGCTCGCCGACGGGCGCATCACCTCAGACACCGCGCCCTACACGCCTGCGGCCGACGACGCCCGCGAGGCCCGGCCGCCGCGGCGCACTCGCATGGGGCCGCTCACCGCCCTGTCGCTGTCCTTCAGCAACCTGATGACCAAGAAGGGCCGCACCCTGATGACCTCCTTCGCGGGGTCCATCGGCATCATCGGTATTGCCCTGATCCTGGCGCTCGCCAACGGGGTGAACGCCTACATCGCCCGCACCGAGGAGGAGACCCTCTCTTCCTACCCGCTGCAGATCGAGCGACTGGGTATGGATTACACCTCCCTGATCGCCCAGGCCACCGAGACCACCACACAGGACGACCTGCCCGACGGCGTGGTGGGGGAGCGGCGTGCCCTGAGCAACATGCTCGGTTCGGCCAACACCAACGACCTGGCCTCTCTCAAGTCCTACTTCGACGCCGACGGCGGCAACGTCTCCACCTACACCAACGCCATCGAGTACCTCTACGACGTCACCCCGCAGCTGTATCTGCCGGTCGACGCCGACTCCGCCGGACAGATGCCCACCCAGGTCAACCCGGATACGGCCTTCTCCAGCTTTGGAGCCATGACGGCCACCATGCAAATGACCGCCTTCCAGCAGCTGGCCACCGATACGGATCTGTACGCCGACCAGTACGAGGTCGCCGCCGGCCGCTGGCCCACCGCGTACAACGAACTGGTCATCGTCCTGCCCGAGGACGGCCGCATGAGCGACCTGACCGAGTACGCGCTCGGCCTGCGCGAGCACAATGAGCTGGAGCAGCTGGTGCAGACCTACGTGTCGGGGATGGCGGGCAGCCTGCCCGGCGCCACCACGACCGGCGGCGCAATGGCCGCGGATACCGCCGCCGACTCCACCGCGAGCGCGGCAGCAGACGCGACAGCGGGGCCGACCGCCACCGCCGGCGCGACTTCCACCGCTACCGCAGGCGCAGGCGACTCCGCCGACCCCGATGCGGAGCGCACCTACGCGTACAACGACCTCATCGGCCGCACCCTGAGCCTCGTGCCCGCATACGAGCACTATGCCTACGACGCCGAGTACCAGGTGTGGACCGACAAGTCCACCGACGCCGCCTTCATGTCCGATCTGGTTGCCGACGGCGAAACGATGACCGTGGTCGGGATTGCGCGCGCGGAAGGCACCCAGGCTTCGCTCGTCCCCGGGGTCTACTACACCCCCGCGCTGACCGAGCACCTGGTGGAGCAGGCCGCCGACTCCGAAATCGTCAAGGCCCAGCTCGCCGACCCGGAGGTGGACGTGTTCACCGGCAAGACCTTCGCCGAGGAGGCCGACGCCACCGGGGACACCGAATTCGACTTCACCAACCTGTTCGATATCGACGAGTCCCAGCTGCGGGCCGCCTTCCAGATCGACTCCAGTGCCCTGGACCTCTCCGGCATGGACCTGTCGGGCATCGACCTGTCCGGCCTGGACACCACTCAGATGGACTTCTCCGGCCTGGACCTGTCCGGTCTGGCCAATGCCCAGCCCGACGTGGACCTGTCGGCCCTGGACCTGTCGTCACTGAGCCTGACCGACCTGGAGCAGCAGTTCCCCCAGCTCGTCGACGTCGACTACGTGACCCTGATTACCCAGGCCCTGTCCGACGGCGTCATCAAGGAGGGGGCGGACGAGCAGGTCGCCACCATGATGAACGGGCTGATCGCCGGATTCACCGACTACTACGGCGAACACGCGGCCGGTGAGAACCCCGACGACCCCGACGACGACCCCGACCTGGGCACGCTCGTGACCGACTACCTCTCCCAGGAGGACGTGCAGCGCACCATCGCGCAGACCCTCGGCTCCGATGACGTCATCGACTCGACCAAGCTCACCGAGAACCTCACCACCGCCCTGGGATCCGACCCCGCCGTCGCCGATATCTCCGACGCCGTGCGCGACCAGCTGGTGGCGGAGATCGGTTCCCAGGTGGCCGGGGCCGTCACCAGCTCCATCACCAGTGCCCTGTCCAGCGCCGTGCAGCAGGCCATGGCCACCGCCATGAGCCAGATGATGACCGCCATCCAGACGCAGATAACCGCCCAGATCGAGGCCGCCACCACACAGTTGGCCACCAACCTGGCCGACGCCGTCAGCGTGGACCCGGACGCCTTCGCCCAGGCGTTCCAGTTGGACATGACTCCGGAGGAGCTCAGCCAGCTGCTCAGCACGCTGGTGACCACCGAGCCCGCCACCTACGAGACCAACCTGACCGCGCTGGGCTGGGCGGACCTGGAAAACCCCAGCGAGATCGACATCTACCCCAAGGACTTCGAGTCCAAGGATGCGGTCAAGCAGATCCTGGACGACTACAACGCCACGCAGGTGGCCGCCGGCGATGACGACAAGGTCATCACCTACACCGACGTGGTCGGCGTGCTGATGAGCTCGGTGACCCGGATCGTCAACATCATCTCCTGGATGCTGATCGCCTTCGTGGCCATCTCCCTGGTGGTCTCCTCCATCATGATCGCCATCATCACCTACATCTCCGTGCTGGAGCGCCGCAAGGAGATCGGCATCCTGCGCGCCGTGGGCGCCTCCCGCTCCGACATCCGCCACGTGTTCAACGCCGAAACCGTCATTGAGGGGCTCATGGCCGGCCTCATGGGGGTGGGCATCACCCTGCTGGTGAGCCTGCCGCTGAACGCCTTCATATACGGGCGCTTCGGGGTGGAGTCCATCGCCCAACTGCCGGTGCGCGCCGGCATCATCCTGGTGCTCATCTCCGTGGGGCTCACGGTGCTGGCCGGCCTGATCCCGTCGGGTAAGGCGGCCCGGGAGGACCCGGTGGAGGCGCTGCGCTCTGAGTGAAGTCCATTGCGCGTAGCGCCGACGATGACCGGTACAGCCCTCCGGTAGGCTGCCCCTGTGAGTGACAGCACGACCATCGGCTTCGGCGGGCGCGAGAACCCGATCATGCTGCAGGGATTCGCCTGGGACATGGCCGCCGACTCCAGCCACTGGCGCTTCCTCGCGGACAATGCCTCCCTCATCGCCGACTCCGGCGTCACCGCCATCTGGCTGCCGCCCGCCTACAAGGGGCAGGCCGGCGTCAACGACGTCGGTTATGGCGTCTACGACACCTACGACCTGGGCGAGTTCGACCAGAAGGGCACCATCCCCACCAAGTACGGCACCAAGGACGAGTACGTCGCCGCCGTCGCCGCCCTGCGGGCCGCCGGCATGACCGTGCTGGCGGACATCGTCCTGAACCACCGGATGGGCGCCGACGGCACCGAGGAGGTGCGCGCCACCGAGGTCGACGGCGCCGACCGCCGCAAGCCCGTCGCCGACCCGACCACCATCACCACCTGGACCCGCTTCACCTTCCCCGGTCGCCACGGCACCTACTCCGACTTCACCTGGGACCACACCTGCTTCCTGGGCACCGACTGGGACGAGCGCACCCGCCGCAACAGTGTGTGGCTGTTCGAGGGCAAGGAGTGGAACGAGGACGTCACCGATGAGCGGGGGAACTTCGACTACCTCATGGGTGCGGACGTCGACCTCAACAACCCGCGCGTATCCGACGAACTGATCAGCTGGGGGCGCTGGTACCTGGAGACCACCGGCGTCGACGGCGTGCGGCTGGATGCGCTCAAGCACATGAGCCGCGAGTTCTACCGCCGCTGGCTGCCCGCGCTGCGCGAGGCCACCGGGCGGGAGGTCCCCGCCGTCGGCGAGTTCTGGTCCCGCGATGCCGAGGAGCTGTGCGCCTACCTGGGCGAGGAGCCGATCATGAGCATGTTCGACACCCCGCTGCACTACCGGCTGTACCACGCCTCCTTCAAGGACCGCTTCGACCTGTCGAAGATCTTCGAACGCACCCTGGTGGAGGCCGACCCCGATCACGCCATCACCTTCGTAGAGAACCACGACACCCAGCCCGGCCAGTCCCTGCAGTCATTCGTCGAACCCGGCTTCAAGCCCGCCGCCTACGCGCTGATCCTGCTGCGGGAGGCCGGCACCCCCTGCGTGTTCTGGGGCGACCTATTCGGCGCCCCGGAGACCGGCGACATGTCCGCGTGCCTTGAACTGCCCCTGCTCATGCGGCTGCGCCGCAGCCTCGCCTATGGCCCGCAGCACGACGTCTTCAACGCCGCCGACCTGGTCGGCTTCGCCCGCGAGGGCGACGACGCCCACCCCGGCTCCGGGCTCGCCGTCGTCCTGTCCACCGGTGTGGCCGCCAGCAAGCGCCTGTACGTCGGCGCCCGACACGCGGGGGAGCGGTGGATCTGCGCGATCGGCGGCCACGGGGCGGTCACCATCGGCGGCGACGGCAGCGCCGAGTTCTCCGTCAGTGAGACGGGGCTGTCGGTGTACGTGCCCGCCTCCGCCCGCCCGATCATCGACCGCGGCATGACCCGGCTGGTCCGCGTACGCTGAAGACGCGGCCCGACGCCGCCGCATCGCGCTCAACCGCACTCAAGGAGGAACCATGCCCACACCCGGCAAGCTTGCCACCGACAAGAAGGTCGCCGTCCTGATCGCCGCGGGCCTGGAGGAGGTGGAGGCGCTCGCGGTGGTCGATGTGCTGTTCCGCGCGGGCATCCGCGCCGACCTGGTAGCCGTCGGCGACTCGCTCACCGTCACCTCCTCCCACCAGGTGGTGCTCACCTGCGACGCACTGCTGGCGGAGGTGGACCTGGCGGACTACGACCTGGTGTTCCTGCCCGGCGGCATCCCCGGCACGCCCAACCTCAAGGCCGACCCGACCGTCACCGCCGAGGTCACCGCCCGTATGCGCTCCGGCCGGCCCGTGGCCGCCATCTGCGCCGCCCCGTCGATCCTGGCCGAACTGGGGCTGCTTCAGGGGCGTGACACCACCTCCAACCCGAACTTCATGAAGGTTCTGGCGGAGCACGGCGCCCGCACCAGCGAGGCCGCGGTCGTCGTCGACGGCGAACTGATCACCAGCCGCGGCATGGGCACCGCCATCGAGCTCGGCCTGGAGATCGTGCGCCACTTCCTGGGCGACGACGCCGTCGAGGCGGTCAAGCGCGGCATCGTCTACCAGCACTGACGACGACTCCGCCCCGCAACCGACGGGCATAAGCCAGCCGGCCGCGGGGTGGCATCAAAGCGGACCGGCGCCCCGCCGTCGTCGGGCAGGCCGTCGTCCGGCGGTCAGATGTAGATGGTCGGGTCGAGCATCAGCTCGGGGTCGGTGCGCGGGTCGCGGGCCCGCGCCGGCACTCCCACGCCGACGTGATCGGCGGGCAGGTTCTTGACCAGCACGGCATTGGCGCCGATCTTCGCGCCGTCCTCCACGGTCACCGGCCCCAGCACCTTGGCGCCCGCCCCGATCTGCACGTTGTTACCGATGGTGGGGTGGCGCTTACCCGGGTTCATGGACACCCCGCCCAGGGTGACGCCGTGGAACATGAGCACGTCATTGCCGACCTCAGCGGTCTCTCCGATCACCACGCCCATGCCGTGGTCGATGAAGAAGCGTTCACCGATCTTGGCGGCCGGGTGAATCTCGATTCCGGTGGCGGCGCGGGCCGCCTGGGACAGCGCACGCGCCGCGAAGTAGTGGCCGCCCTGCCACAGGCGGTGGGCGGCGCGGTGTGCCCACAGCGCGTGCACGCCCGGGTACAGCAGGGCCACTTCGAGGTTCGAGCGTGCCGCGGGGTCACGGCGTCGTGCGGTCGCCAGATCCTCCTTGGCGATCTCGATGAACGACCGGCTGGGCTTCTGCATGGTGCTCCTTGGACAACGGCCTGATGAGGCTGGACAACAGAGAGGGACATCGGGGCTGGAGGACCTCGGCAGCGCCACGAAGGACGTCTCACCTGCGATGATCCGTCCGGACAACGTCGGTGGCGGCATCCCTGTTCCCGGGCACCGCCACCGACGCCGGACCGTATCCGAATCCGCTGCCGGACATGACCGAAGGCGGGTCGGCGGGCGGCCGTTGACGTCGTGGCCGCCCGCCGACTTGCAGGCTCAGGTACTCAGTTCAGGTACTCGGCGTACAACGGCGTCGACAGGTAACGCTCACCGGTGTCCGGCAGGACGGTGACGATCGTCTTGCCCTCGAACTCCGGGCGCTGCGCGATCTGCGAGGCGGCGGCCAGGGCCGCACCGGAGGAGATACCCACCAGCAGTCCCTCCTCGGCGGCGGCACGGCGGGCGTAGTCCAGCGCGGTGTCGGACTCGATGTGCAGCAGCTCATCCCAGATGGACTGGTCGAGCACCTCGGGGACCACGTTGGGGCCGATGCCCTGGATCTTGTGCGGCGCGGCCTTGCCCTCGCTCAGCAGCGGGGACTCGGCGGGCTCCACACCGAAGATCTTCACACCCGGGATCTGCTCCCGCAGGACCTGACCCACGCCGGTCAGGGTGCCACCGGTGCCGATGCCGGCCACGAAGGCGTCGATCTTGGAGTCGGTGGCCGCCAGAATCTCCTGTGCGGTGGTCTCCCGGTGAATGCGCGGGTTGGCGGGGTTGGTGAACTGGGAGGCGAGCACGGAGTTGGGGGTGGCGGCCTGGAGCTCCTCGGCGCGCTTGACGGCCCCGGCGACACCGCCCTCGGTGGTGAGTACCAGCTCGGCGCCGAAGGCGCGCATGATGGCGCGACGCTCCTTGGACATGGTCTCCGGCATGGTGATGATCACCCGGTAGCCGAGCGCGGCGCCGACCATGGCCAGGCCGACGCCGGTGTTGCCGGAGGTGGCCTCGATGATGGTGCCGCCGGGCTTGAGGTCGCCGGAGGCCTCGGCAGCTCGGACGATCGCCAGGGCGATGCGGTCCTTGACGCTGCTGGCGGGCTCAAAGGCCTCGACCTTGGCCAGGACGGTTGCGGGGGCGCCGTCGGTGACGCGGTTGATGCGGACCAGGGGAGTGGAGCCGACCAGCTCGGTGATGTTGTTGGCGTATGTCATGGCTGTTCCTTAAGTCTTGAAAGTGCGGGGCGCCGCTCCGGCAGGGGCGATTAGCGAATACGGGTACACCCAGAGCCTGGAGGGCGTTTGAACGTTTGTGGGGAGGGGCGCTTCCCGCGCCCGAGCGCCGGGCATGCGCGCAGCAACGCGCGCACAGTGTCATGGCCAGGCGCTCTATCGACACTGGCAGCAGCAGAAGGACATCTCGCACATGACGTTACCGACCGTCATGGGGTCCTCCTCATTACCTGGTGCTGCCAAAACCTGCGGAGCTTCACCGGCGCCGAGCGGGCGCCGTGATCCGCTGAAGCCACAGTAGTGCCTGCGCCGGCGCGGCTGTCAAATCATCCGCATGGTGAACTTCGCTTCATCGCGCCTGCCCGTGTACACAGCGCGTACCCGTTGGTCCCGTTGATCAAAGCGCGCTCCCGTAGGCCCGCCCTGCCAGTACAGAGGCGGACGGAGCCGGTAGGAGTCACGCTGTGGACAGGACGTCTCAGCGGCGGGTGCTGGAGTCGCTGCGTGACTCCGGTCAGGCGGCGGGTAGAGGAGTCTCAACCACCCGGCTGCCGGCCGGCTCGGCATGGGCGGCTCCGCCGGTCAGCGCGGCCAGCTGCTCGGCGAGCGCGTCGGCGTCGGCGGTGGGCGTGGACAGGGTGAGGACGGCGTGGGTGGCCTGCCACTGCGCGTCCTCCACCCCGATGTCCTGCGGGCCGCCCTGCCCGCGCAGTTGGGCCTCCAGACGGCCGGCGTCGGCGACGGGCACCCGCACCTGCCACAGGTGGCGAGTGGCCAGGCGCACCCGGGACGCGGCGTTCAGCGCGTCGGCGGCCGCCTGCGAGTAGGCGCGGGCCAGGCCGCCGGTGCCCAGCAGAGTCCCGCCGAAGTAGCGGGTGACCACAACCGTGGTGTTGACCAGACCCGTGCCGCGCAGGACGTCCAGCATGGGGCCGCCGGCGGTGCCCGAGGGTTCGCCATCGTCACTGGAACGCTCGATGGGCTGGGCGCCGGGGACCGACACGGTGAAGGCGCTGCAGTGGTGGCGGGCGTCGGGGTAGCGGGAGCGGACGGAGGCGATGAAGGCGCGGGCGGCGGCCTCGTCGTCGGTGCGCGCGGCCCGTCCCAGGAAGTGGGAGCGCTTGACCTCCAGGTCGGTCTCCGGCTGCTCGCCGCGTGACAGCGTGACCACGGCGTTGGCGGTCGCGTAGTCGGCGTTGGAAGCGGGCACGGCGGTCATGGCGTCATGTATAGCCGCTCGGGCGCGGCGGCGTGGGTGCGACGGTACTTGTGGGCGGGACGGGACTGATCTCACACGTCCGGCAGGGCGCCCGGGCTGGAACGGAATCCGGGCGAACCGCTAGGGTGACCCCTGGTCAACTATCCTTCGGGTTGTCCGTGACCGGACGGCCCTTCGACTTTGAGAGGAGCGGGCTCATGGCAGTGCCGAAGCGGAAGATGTCCCGCAGCAACACCCGCAATCGCCGTTCGCAGTGGAAGGCCAAGCTGCCCGAGCTGCAGACGGTCACCGTTGCGGGGCGCAAGGTGGCGGTGCCCGGTCGGCTGTCCAAGGCCTACCGGACCGGCCTCATCGAGTACTGATATCGCCGCCGTCCCGGCATCGCCGGCGACGAACCGGCAATACGGCGGGCCCAGGCCCGTCCAATGCGGGTGTAGCTCAATGGTAGAGCCTCTGCCTTCCAAGCAGATGGCGCGGGTTCGATTCCCGTCACCCGCTCGGTGAACGCGCGGCCGCCCCGGACTCCGGTGGCGGTCGCGGGCGTTTACACGGGGTGTGGCGCAGCTTGGTAGCGCGCCTGCTTTGGGTGCAGGAGATCGTGGGTTCAAATCCCGCCACCCCGACGACGAGGACACCCACGAGCTCGCTCGTGAGGTGTCCGAGGAGGAAGGGGTAACAAGGCCGTCAGGTCGAATACCCCGACGACGAGGACACCCACGAGCTCGCTCGTGAGGTGTCCTCGCGTCTACTGCGAACTTTCGCCTCCTGGTACGAGCTTTAGCACCCAGCCATGACGAAGCAGTTCCGCATCCATACGAGCTTTCGCTCCCTGGTACGAGCTTTTGCACCCTGGTGTACGGGTATTTGCCGCACACCAGGGTGCAAAACGTCGTAGCAGGGCGCAAAGTGTCGCAACAGGCACCGCGGGCGCGGGTCACGGGTGCGGCAGTGGTCATCATCGCGGTGCAAAGGTGTCGCAACAGGCACCGCGGGCGCGGGCTCGCTGCTCAACACCAAGGCGGGTTCTCCGGGCTCTGCTCTGCCGGGTGATCGCCTACAGTCGTCACTGTGTTGTCGGGCCTATTGATTGTTGCCGGCGTCGTGGCTGCCATCGGATGCATAGCACTGCTGCCGGGGAAACGACGCGCAGCGGGCGTGGCGCTGTCCGGCGTGCCGCTGGTTGCCGGCTTCATCTGTGGGCTGCTGAACCGGCACAACCCCGCCGCGCTGCCGATCGGCCTGCTAGTCGGAAGCCTGAGCAGCTTCGACGCACTCGCAGTGGGGGTGCTGCGCGGCGACAACCGCCACGGCACGGGCCTGTACCGGCTTCGCCGGGCGAGCGCCGGGGTCGCGCTGATCTACGTTGGGGTCGCGCTGATCTACGTCGCGATCGTGGTGACGACCTATGCAACGTCGGCCGACGCATTGCGGGACGAACGGGGCGAGCCGCTGTTCATCATCGCGAAGCCGGCCAGCCTCGTGGCACTCGCACTGATGTTTGCCTGCATGCTGTTGTCAGCCGACGCCTTTGACAAAGGGCATACTCGCGTCTGCATCGGGTGGAGTGCACTCCTGCTCCCGCTTGGCTGCATGCTCGTCCTGCCCATGGGACTCGACCCCCTGCTGCCTCCCGTGGGACTTTTCATTGGAGCTGCCTACGCCATGTTTACGCTCCTGGTCGGGCTGCTCCCGCCCCCAGGGCAGACCACGTCCAACATTCACCATCTGCGCAAGGCGCACGTGCTGGCCTTCCTGGGCTACCTCGGCATCATCGTGCTGTGCGCGGTGTACGTGATCGTTTGGCGGCAGCTCACTCGGTAGCGGGCGCCCTGGTCTTCGCGTTGCGGCGCCTCGGCTGTCTGCTACGAGCTTTCGCTCCCTGGTACGAGCTTTTGCACCCTGGTGCACGGGCATTTGCCGCACACCAGGGTGCAAAACGTCGTAGCAGGGCGCAAAGTGTCGCAACAGGGTGAAGGCTCGGGGCGCGATCCTCCGCCGTTACCTGGCTCCTACGCCGCCGGCTCGCCCACCGCGGCCGCCAGCGCCTGGATCTGTGCCGGCGTGGTGCGGCAGCAACCGCCGACGGCGCGGGCTCCCAGTGCCTCCCAGGCGGGCAGCGCGCCGGCCAGGAGATCGTCTCCGGGTCCTGCGCCGCCGCTGCCGGGGGCGGCGCCGCTGCCAGAGCCGACATCGTCGGCATCGCTGTCGGCGCTGCCCGTACCAGTGCCGACACCACCGCCGGTCGTGCTGCCGCCCGTGGACCAGGTCTTGGCCTCGGCGTCATACTCCTCACCCGAGTTCGGGTAGACGACCAGCGGCAGGCTGGTGAGGTCGGCGAGCAGGCTCAGCGCCGTCGTCGCCGACTCCACCCGGGTGCAGTTGACTCCCAGCAGGCGCACCTGCGGGCAGGCCTCCGCCCAGGCGACGACGTCGTCGAGCAGCGTCCCATCGCGCAGCGCCGTGGCGTCGTCGCGCACCGACAGCGACAGCCACGCGGGCACCTCCGGCGCCACTTCGGGCAGCAGCCCCAGTAGCGCGTGGATCTCCGGTCCCTGCGGCATCGTCTCCAGGGCCAGCACGTCCACGCCCGCCTCGGTCAACAGCCGCAGCCGCGGGCGGTGGAAGGCGCGGAACTCCTCATCCGTGTGCGTGTAGGCGCCGGTGTACTCGCTGCCGTCGGCCAGGTAGGCGCCGTAGGGCCCGACCGAACCCGCCACCAGGCCGTGGCGCCCGGTGGTCGCCGCATGTTCGTCGCGGGCCCGGCGTGCCAGACGCACCGCCTGCCGCACCATGTCCTCGGCCTCGGCCTGACTCAGGCCCGCGCGCCGGTAGGCGTCCAGATTCGCCTGATAGGTGTTGGTCGTGGCCACGTCCGCGCCGGCGGCGAAGTAGGCGCGGTGCACGTCCAGGATCGTGTCGGGCGCGTCGCGCATGGCCAGCGCGGACCACAGCGGGCCGGAGGTGTCCACGCCCCGCTTCTCCAATTCGGTGGCCATTGCGCCGTCGAGGACGATCGTCCCCCGCTGTGCCAGTAACCTCGTAAGCACATCACTCAAACCGAGTCGCCTCCCGACCCTGTTGTCGACTCCTCGCCCGCCTACATTCGGCGGCCCACCTACCCTAGCCGGGAACGTCCCGGAATCGCTCACCCCAGGAACGCCATGGCCACCACACCCGACGCCGCCAGCAAACACGACCGTCTGCAGCGCAAGATGAGCTCGCGCCACCTGACCATGATCTCCTTCGGCGGAGTCATCGGCACCGGCCTGTTCCTCTCCTCGGGCTACACCATCAGCCAGGCCGGCCCACTGGGCACCGTGCTCGCCTACTCCATCGGCGCGCTGCTCGTTTACCTGGTGATGCTGTGCCTGGGGGAGCTGAGCGTGGCCATGCCCTGGACCGGCGCCTTCCACGTCTACGCCAAGGAGCTGATCGGCCCCGGCACCGGGTTCGTGGTGGCGGTGCTGTACTGGCTGACCTGGACCATCGCGCTCGGCTCGGAGTTCACCGCCGCCGGCGCCATCATGCGCCACTGGTTCCCCACCACGCCGGTGTGGATGTGGGCCGCCATCTTCATCGTGGTGGTCTTCGCCTCCAACGTGTTCTCGGTGCGGGTGTTTGCCGAGGCGGAGTCCTGGCTGGCGGGCGTGAAGGTCTTCGCCATCATCGCCTTCATCGTGCTCGGTACCCTGGCGATCGTCGGGGTGATCCCCATGGCCGACGGCTCACCCGCGCCGGGCCTGGGTGGCCTGATCCGCGACGGCGTCTTCCCCAACGGCTTCGGGGCCGTCTTGACCACCATGCTTACCGTGAATTTCGCCTTCTCCGGCACCGAGTTGATCGGCGTGGCCGCGGGGGAGACCGCCGACCCCGGCCGCAACATCCCGCGCGCCATCCGCACCACCCTGGTACGGCTGACCGTGTTCTTCATCGGCTCGATCGTGGTCATGGCCGCGCTCATCCCCTGGCAGGAGGCCGGCGTGAGCGCCTCCCCGTTCGTCACCGTGCTGGACATGATCGGCGTGCCCCACGCGGGCGACCTCATGAACATCGTGGTCGTGACGGCCATCCTCTCGGCCGCCAACTCCGGCCTGTTCGCCTCCACCCGCATGCTGTGGTCGCTGGCCAACGAGGGGACCGTGCCGGAGATCGTCGCCCACACCACCATGCGGGGCGTGCCCGTGGTGGCGCTGGCTCTGTCCATGTTGGGCGGACTGCTGGCTCTGCTCAGCTCCGTGGTGGCCGCCGACACCGTCTACCTGGCGCTGGTGTCCATTTCCGGACTGGCGGTGGTGATCGTGTGGATGGCGATCGCCGCCTGCCAGTTCGTCTTCCGCCGCCGCTGGCTCGACGCCGGGTACATCCCCGCCGAACTTGGCTACCGCACCCCCGGCTACCCGTGGGTGCCGCTGGCGGCCTTCATCGGCTCGGCCGCCTCCTGCATCCTGATCGTCTTCGATCCCGGTCAGCGCTCCGCCCTGTACTGGACCGTGCCCTTCGTGGCCCTGTGCTACGCCGGACACGCCCTGGCCCTGCGCCGCGGCTGGGTGAAGGCCTGACGCGGGCGCGTGCGACGGCGGCGGCCCGCGCCCTAGGCTGACCTCATGCCCTCATATCGCACCATTCTCACGGTCACCAACCTGCTGCCCGGCCACGGTCCGCAGGACGTGGAGGCTGCGGCTCGTGCCGCCGTGACCGCCTCGACGACGTTGGAGGCCTTCCAGGTCGACGTCGTGCGCGGCCAGCCGCGCGTCACGATCCGATTCACCGGGGCCGACGACGCCGATGCTCGCGCCGTCCACCACCGCACCGTGGCCGGGGTGCGGCGGGCGGCGGTCGTGCCCGCGCAGGTGCTTGCCAAGGTGGTGGGCGGGCGCAGCGTGCCCATCGCCCTGGAGGCGTGAGTGTGGCCGACGGCGCGGCGGAACCGGCCGCTCGTGCGGCAGCATGGCGGGGCCGGCCGCTCGGGGAGGCGATGGCGCTCCTCTCGGGGGCGCGCGTCGACATCGCCGCATTCGGGGCGCCCGCCGGCGTCGGCCGGGAGCGGAATGTGAGCAGTTCCCGCCGCCTATGGGCGGGCTCATTTGTCACCGGGCCGCGACCGTGCCCTAGGATGGCCCGGAATTGACGCCACACCAGGGCGCCTGCGAGGCCTGCCGGTCCCGCACCTTCCAGTCGATTTACACATTCGGAGTAGAACCCCGTGAAGAGCACCGTCGAGAACCTTGACCCCGCGCGTATCAAGCTGACCGTGGAGGTCCCCTACGAGGAGCTGGAGCCGAGCCTCGACGCCGCCTACAAGGAGATCGGCTCGCAGGTTCAGATCCCCGGGTTCCGTCGCGGACACGTCCCGCCCCGTGTCATCGACCAGCGCGTCGGCCGTGCCTCCGTCATCCAGGAGGCCGTCAACAACAAGCTGCCCGACTTCTACCGCGACGCCCTCAACGACTCCGGCCGCGTGCCGCTGGGCCAGCCGGACATCGAGGTCACCGAGTTGGTTAACGTCACCGGCCCGCAGGGCGGCCAGCTCGCCTTCACCGCCGAGGTCACCGTGCGCCCCGAGTTCGAGCTGCCCGAGCTGGGCGGCATCGACGTGACCGTGGACGCCGTCGAGATCACCGACGCCGACGTCGACACCGAGCTGGACAACCTGCGCGCCCGCTTCGGCTCGCTGAAGTCCGTCAAGCGCGCCGCAAAGACCGGCGACTTCGTGACCATCGACCTCAAGGCCGTCATCGACGGCGAGGAGGTCGACTCCGTGTCCGGCGTGTCTTACGAGATCGGCAAGGGCAACATGCTCGAGGGCCTGGACGACGCCCTGGTCGGTCTCAAGGCCGACGGATCCACCACCTTCACCACCAAGCTTGCCGGCGGCGAGCACGCGGGCGAGGAGGCTGAGGTCACCGTCACCGCCACCGCCATCAAGGAGCGTGAGCTGCCCGAGGTGGACGACGAGTTCGCCCAGATGGCCTCCGAGTTCGACACGGTCGAGGAGTTGCGCGAGGACCTGCGCGCACAGGCCGCCGAGCGCAAGACCGGAGACCAGGCGATCGCCGCCCGCGACGCCCTGCTGGAGCAGCTGCGCGACGCGGTCTCCTTCGACGTGCCCGAGTCCGTGGTCGAGGACGAGATCAAGCAGCACCTGCAGGCCGAGGGCAAGCCCGAGGGCGACCCGCACGCCGACGAGATCCGCGACGACGTCACCTCCGGCGTGCGCGACCAGATCCTCCTGGACGTGCTGGCCGAGTCCCTGGATGTGTCCGTCACCCAGGACGAGCTCCTGGAGTTCCTCATGCAGACCGCCCAGCAGTACGGCATGGAGCCCGCCCAGTTCATGCAGGGCGCGCAGCAGGCCGGCCAGATTCCGGCCTTCGTCTCCGAGATCGCCCGCAACAAGTCCCTGGCCATGGCCCTGCGCCACGTGACGGTCAAGGACTCCAACGGCGAGGCCGTGGACCTGACCGAGTTCATCGGCTCCGACGAGCTCGACGCCGAGGCGGCCGCCGAGGCCGGTGCCGCCGCCGCGGCCCAGGCCGCTGAGGACGAGGTCGTCGTCTCCCCGGCCGACGCCGACGAGGCGGCCGACTCCGGTTCCTCGGCGTCCTCCGCCTCCGCGGACAGCGCCGACGACGCCGAGTGACGTCCACCCGTAACGCTCAGTGAGGGGCCCGCGCCGGAAGGCGCGGGCCCCTCACGCATTACGGCTTCTTCGTGTTTGCGGGTGTGGTGGGGTGGTTGGTGCGCGTGTCTGGAGTGCCGGGTGTGTGCGCCGGGCGGCCCGGCGCGGGCACGCGCGGCACGCTCATTCGCGGCGCGTTTCTAGAGATTTGGCGTAATTACGCGGATAACACATCAACCGGTGAACAGTGCGGCCGGCTCCCATGTGCGGTGATCCCCGCGGCGCACATGGGAGCCGATGGGCCTCCTTCGACCCAAAACCAAGAACATTGAAATACCAGGCAAAACCCGCCGACCGGTCGGAGCGGCAAGGTGATTGAGCGTGCGCCACCCCCCGGGGCACTCACCCGACCGGCCCCTAACCACCCGCCGACCATCCCCGGCCAACGCCAACATTCACCCATACACGCCCACCGAACCCGCCCTACCCACCGAGCACACCCCAAACACGAAGAGCCGCATTGCGGCCGATGGGCGGCGTACACATTGCGGCCCGGGGGTCTGCGGCGTACCGTATGACTCGGCAGTCATATGACTGGATAGTCATATTGTTTGAATGGAGTTTTCATGCCCAAGGACACGTTCTTCAACCTCACGCAGGACAAGCGTGCCCGCGTCGTGGAGGCGCTCAAGGCGGAGTTCGCGGAACACTCCTACACGCAGGCCTCGGTCGACCGCGTCACGGCCTCCGCCGGCATCTCGAAGGGCAGCTTCTACCAGTACTTCAACGACAAGCTCGATGCCTACACCCACCTGGTGCGCGAACTCATGGACGCGCGTATCGACGTCCAGGACGCGCCGGTGCCCGAGGTGCCCTTCGATGAGGTCCTTCGCGCGATGGTCCTGGGCAGCCGGGACTTCTTCCGGCGCGATCCCCGTGGCTGGGCGGTGCTTGCGCGTGCACTATCGGCCGACGCCCCCGTCGTGCTCGGCTCGGACGAGACCGTCAATGCGGGCGTACATCGGTGGGCGGTTGCCGCGATCACTGCCGGACAGGAGAGCGGCGAGCTGCGCGCGGACGTGGACCCCGAAACCGCCGCCTGGATGATGGAGAAGGTACTGCTGAGTGTTCCGGAGTACGTTGTCGCCCGGTTCGGGGTGAGCCCGCGGCAGGCTGCGAAGGACGGCAGTGCCTTCGACCGCCCCGAGATCGCGGCGGTGGCCGACGACGTCGTCGTCATGCTCGTAGCCGCGTTGATGCCTCGGCCGCAGAACCGCACAGGCGGGCGGGCTCATGGCTGAGGCGATCGCCACTCGCTCCCTCGGCTTCACCTACCGAGGTGCTGCCGGTCCCACACTGCACGGCATCGATCTGACGGTCGACGTCGGAGAGGTGATCGGTCTGCTCGGGCCGAGTGGCGCGGGTAAGTCCACCCTGCAACGGGTCTTGACCGGGCTGCTGCGCGGCGCGACGGGGGACGCCCGGGTGCTCGGGCGGGAGCTGTCCTCATGGGGGCGCGAACTGTACGAGCGCATAGGGGTCGGCTTCGAGCATCCGGTGGCCGTCGGCTGCCTCACTCTGCGAGAGAATCTGGCCTACTTCGCACGCATGTATCCGGCAGACACGCGCGCGCCGGACGAACTGCTGGAGCTACTCGGCCTGGCCGAGGACGCAGGCATGCGCGCCTCGGCGATGAGCAAGGGCATGGGGATACGCCTGAACGTCGCGCGGGCGCTGCTGCATCGTCCTGAACTGCTCTTCCTCGACGAACCGAGCTCGGGCCTGGATCCCGTAACCGCCTCCCAGATGGCTGATCTCATCACTCGTGAACGTGAGCGCGGCTGCACCGTGGTCGTCACCACCCACGACATGGTCCTCGCCCAGGAGGTGTGTGACCGCGTCGGCTTCGTCGTTGACGGCAGCATCGTCGAAATGGGGGCGCCTGACGAGTTGCGGCGGCGCCACGGCAGGCGTGAGGTGGTGTTGACCTGGGACGGGGGCCGGTCCGTGTTTCCCCTCGACGGCCTGGCGGATGACCCGGGCTTCCACCGCGATTTGCGCGAGCGCCGGGTGCACACCCTCCACAGCCAGGAGGCGGACCTGGCCCAGGTGTTCCGAGCGGTGACGGGGCGAGAGCTGTCATGAGGTATGCGGTGGAGCGCACGGCGGCGACCCTCCTGCTGGATCTGCGGCGCCAAGCGGTCGGCGGTTACTGGTTGGTGGCGGTGCTGGTCGGGGCGGTGGTGGCGGGCATGGTACGAGGGTCGGGGATAGAGCCAACCCGCTGGTGGCCGATTCTTCTCCTTGGCGAGTTGACGGTGACGTGCTTCTACTTCGCTGCCGTGCAGGTCCTGGCCGAGCGCGGAGAGGGAGTGCTGACGGCTCGGGCGCTCACGCCGGCGCGGGAGGAGGAGTACTTGACCGCTCTGATTGTCTCCCTTGGGGCGTTGGCGGTGGTGGAGTCGGCGGTGTTGGTGGCGGTGGCCGGTGACCTTCCGCGGCACTGGCCCGCGCTGATCGCGGGCGTGTTGGTGCTGGCCGCCTGCGAGGTGCTCTATGGAGTGATCGCCGTGTCCGGATACGACACGGTGGCGGCCTTCCTGTTGCCCTCGGGATTGTGGACCGTGGTGTTCATCGTGCCGGTGCTACCCCTTGTGGGTCTGGGTGGCGGCTGGTGGTTGTGGCTCCATCCCCTACAGCCCGCAGTGGTCCTCGTACAGGTCGCCTTCGACCGCGCTCCGACCGCGCTGGCGGCGCCTGCCGTCGTCGTCGGGGCACTCTGGGCGGCGGTGGGGATGGCATTGGCTCGACGGCGTCTGCACGCGATCAGCATCAAGGTTGGGGGCAAGCCATGAGGCGCAGGGGTATGGCCGGCACCGAGTCGGGAGCTCCGAATAACATCCGCACCGCGGCGACGATTCGGGCACTGGCCCGCATGGCGCCACTGGACCTGCGCCGCCTGGCGCGCGATGAGCTGCTGTCGTGGATGGCGGTGCTGCCGCTCGCTGTCGCCCCGGTGCTGCGTCTGGCCGCTCCGGGGCTGGTCGGCGCGCTCTCGCATCTTGGCCTGGACGCGGGCTCCTGGCTGGAGCCGTTGGGTGCGGTGGCATTCGCCGTGATCACTCCCGTGCTGATTGGAACCGTAGTCGGTTTCATGCTTTTGGCGGACAAGGAGGACGGCACCTGGCGGGCCGTGGCGGTGACCCCGGTGTCATTGCGCGGCTATCTGGTCTGGCGCGCCGGTCTGGCTGTGGGGCTCGCCGGTCCGCTCGCGCTCCTGGGGCTACGTGTAGGCGGATTGAACGATCTGGGCTGGGGCGCGGGCGCAGGCCTGGCCCTGGCCGGGGCGCCCCTGGCAGGCGCAACCGCTATGGCCATCGCTGTCTTCACGGATTCGACGATCCAGGCGGTGACGGCGATCAAACTGGGATTCGTGCTGCTGGTGTTGCCGGCCTTCGTAATGGGGCGAGGTGGGCCGTGGAGCCTCCTGACGGCTGTGGTGCCCTCGTGGTGGCCGCTGCGGGCACACGCCGCGATACTCGATGGGCAGATATGGCAGCCATGGGCGGCAGGAGCGGTAGCGATCAGCGCCGCCCTAGCGGCGGCCTGCCTGTGCCGCACCGCGTGCGCGGACGCTGGTTAAGGAGTCTTGTTGGGGCCCTTAACAGTGCAGGCAGGAGTAAGTATGGTTGGTTCATGGTTTACCAGGGGCGGTTCATTGCGCAGAAACAGAGTCGCTCGGGCTCACCCCCTGTCGGGCTTGTGCCGCAGAGTCGACTGGCCCTGGCCGCGCTTGTATTGGCGACAGTTGCCGCTACGGCGACGCTCTTGTGTTCGGTGCTTGTCGGGTTGAACTTAGGGCCGCTTCAGGCTCGGGCCGCGGTCGGGGAAGAACTCCCCGGGGACGCAACGATGGAAACCGTCTATCTTGCGCTTCTACTGTCCAACCTGCTCTGGACAGTCATTGGGGTAGCTGGTCTCGGCGTGGGGATTACTGCTGTGGCGCGTGGCCAGGATCGCTCCAGGGGTATTGCCGCGATCATCGTTTCGGTCGTGGCGCCCGTGGTCTCATTTGGCGTCTGGCTCGTGCTGACGCTAATCACTGCGCCGCTCGGTTGATCATTCGATTCGAAGCGGTTCCCGAGGTGCGTCCCGGATTGGCTTGTCGTGGCACTCCGTGTGCAGAGCCGTGCGGGTGCCGAAATAACGAGGCATTCGGGGAAGGAACGGATTTTAGACAGTCAGTTCCTGCTGTTCCGGTCATCGACCTCCACCATGACCAGCTGCATGCGGCACGGGGTCACGGCGGTCAGGGCGTGGCGGTCGTTCGGGGCGAGGTAGATGACGTCGCCCGCACGCATGCGCTCGGTGCGCCCGGAGACGGTGAAATCCATCTCGCCCTCCAGCAGGGTGACGACCACCGCCTTGGTGGAGGCGTGCTCGGTGAGCAGTTGGCCGGCGTCGAAGGTGAAGATGACGGTGCGCAGGACGGCGTTGTTGACCACGACGCGGGAGGTGGTGGCCTCCTCGCTGACCGGCAGGGCCTCATTCAGGCCGAGGCGGAATAGGGACTCGGAAACGGGCGTGGTGGGCATGGTCGGATTCCTCTCGCGACGGGTGCTGGTGTTTAGGCGTTAGACGACGGCCCTGGGTGAGCGCCGGGGTGCGGCGCACGTCGCAGCATTTGTTCCCGCTCGAGCCGTTTCAAATCCTGTGTCGAGGTTACCCGCGTCGCGGGGCGGTGAGCCGGTGGGCTCCGGCACACCTCGGCCGGATTGCGCCATCGTGTGGGCCGTGAGCGAAAAGCCCCCGTTCCTGGGCATGGGCTGGGCGACCGGCGGGTTAGCGTTGGCATCACCGAACACGGAAGGACTGACGTGAGCGAGCTCCACACGCCCCCGGCGGCCATGACCCCGGCCGCCGCCGACGGATCTGGGACGGGCCTGGGCCTGACCGACTCCATCTACAACCGCCTGCTCAAGGAACGCATCATCTGGCTCGGCTCCGAGGTGCGCGACGACAACGCCAACGCGATCTGCGCGCAGATGCTGCTGCTGGCCGCCGAGGATCCCGAGCGGGACATCTACCTTTACATCAACTCCCCGGGCGGCTCCGTGACCGCCGGCATGGCGATCTACGACACCATGCAGTACGTCCAGCCCGACGTGGTCACCGTCGCCACCGGCCTGGCCGCCTCCATGGGACAGTTCCTGCTGTCCTCCGGCGCCCGCGGCAAGCGCTACATCACGCCGCACACCCGCGTGCTCATGCACCAGCCCTCCGGTGGTGCGGGCGGGTCGGCCACGGACATCCGCATCAACGCCGACCTGATCATCAAGATGAAGCAGGAGCTGTCCGAGATCATCGCCGAGAACACCGGACACACGGTCGAGGAGATCATCCGCGACTCCGACCGCGACCACTGGTTCTCCGCGCAGGAGGCCCTGGATTACGGATTCGTCGACCACATCGTGAGCTCCAGCCGCGAGATCGGCACCCAGAACGGAGAGAACTGACATGACGAGCTCTCGCCCCTACTTCGACGCCGTCGCCCGGCAGGTCGAGGCCGCGGGTATCAACCCGCAGTCGCTGCCGCAGGCCCGCTACGTGCTGCCCCAGTTCGAGGAGCGCACCGCTTACGGCTTCAAGCGGCAGGACCCCTACGCCAAGCTGTTCGAGGACCGCATCGTCTTCATGGGCGTGCAGGTCGACGACGCCTCCGCCGACGACATCATGGCCCAGTTGCTGGTGCTGGAGTCTCAGGACCCCGACGGCCTGATCACCATGTACATCAACAGCCCCGGCGGTTCCTTCACGGCGCTGACGGCCATCTACGACACCATGCAGTACATCAAGCCGCAGCTGCAGACCGTCTGCCTGGGGCAGGCCGCATCCGCGGCCGCCGTGCTGCTGGCGGCGGGATCGCCCGGCAAGCGCCTGGCGCTTCCGAACGCCCGCGTGCTCATCCACCAGCCCGCCATGGAGGGCGTGCAGGGCCAGGCCAGTGACATCGAGATCATCGCCAATGAGATCGACCGCATGCGCACCTGGCTGGAGGAGACCCTGGCCTCCCACACCGGTCAGCCGGTGGAGAAGGTGCACGCCGACCTCGAGCGCGACACGATTCTGACGGCCGCCGCCGCCAAGGAGTACGGCATCGTCGACCAGGTGCTGACCTCTCGCAAGGCGCCTGCCTCGCCGCACTCGGCGTAAGCGCGTGCCCCGGGCCCACGGGCTCGGGCGGAATTCCACAGGACGGGGCGGTGCCGGTTCTCCGGTGCCGCCCCGTTCCGTCGCCCCGCCTCTTTCTCGCCGAGGTCGGTGCCAACGATGCTCCGACTGTCCGGCCGTCGTGGACCGGATGGACGCATCGGATGCCGACCCGGGCCGACCTATTAGGCTGTTCAGCGTGAATTCTTCCTCCCAGGGCGGTCCACTGGTTGTCAGCGCATGCTTGGCGGGCTTCAAGTGCCGGTACGACGGCGGTGCGAAGCCGGATCGCGACGTCGCCGGCCTGGCTGCCGAGGGGCTGGCCCTGCCGTTGTGCGCCGAGTTGATGGGTGGTCTGCCCGTCCCACGGCCACCCGCCGAGATCGTGGGTGGCGACGGCGAAGACGTGCTCGACGGGCATGCGCGCGTGATCACTCGTGACGGCGAGGACGTCACCGATGCCTTTGTCCGCGGCGCCAATGCGGCCGCCGTTGTGGCGGCGCAGGTGGGCTGCCCCGCCGCGGTGCTGCAGGAGCGCAGTCCGTCCTGCGGCGTGCGCACCATCTACGACGGCACTCACAGCGGCAAACTCAAGCAGGGCTGCGGCGTACTGGCAGCCGCACTGCGCCGTCGCGGGATCGCCGTCGTAACCGCGGGAGTCGCCCGGGAACGCCGCCGGTAGCCGACACTAGGATTTGGCGCATGCGCCAGTTCGTCGTCGACGCCTTCACTGACCGTCCCTTCGCGGGCAACCCTGCCGCCGTCTGTCTGCCCGAGGCCTGGCCCACCGACGAGCTCATGCTTGCGATTGCGCGGGAGAACAATCTTTCTGAGACCGCATTCTGCGTGCGTGAGAGGGCGGCGTGGCGCCTGCGCTGGTTCACTCCGGGCGGCGAGATCGACCTGTGCGGTCACGCCACCTTGGCGACCGCGCACGTGCTGCTGGGCGAGCTCGGGGCCGGGGACGACGTCGTCTCCTTCGAAACGCTCGGCGGCCGCCTTACCGTGCGTCGAAGCGAGAGCCGGTACGAGATGGATTTCCCCGCCTACCGGTTGCGCCGCATCGAAGTCACCGATCAGATGGAGACGGCACTCGGCGCGCGTCCCTCTGAGGCGTGGATGGGACGCGACCTGTTGTGCGTGTTCGACGACGAGGCGACCGTCCGCGGCCTGACGCCGGACCTGGGGCGGGTCGAGGTGCTGCCGGGGCCGCTGTGCCACGCGACCGCGCAGGGGCTCGAGTTCGACTGCGTATCGCGCAGTTTCGCCCCGTCGCTAGGGATCGCGGAGGATCCGGTCTGCGGCTCCGGGCACTGCCACATCGCCCCGTACTGGGCAGAGCAGTTGGGCAAGTCGCGTATCCGCGCCTGGCAGGCCTCCGCGCGCGGTGGTGAGTTGCGCTGCACGGTCGACGGCGAGCGGTGCGCGTTGGCGGGCGCGGCGGTTACCTTCCTGCGCGGAGAGATCGTGGGGCTGTAGATGGGCTCGGCGTCTAGGCGCGGGCAGATCAGGGCCTATGGCGCGACCGACAGCGCTTGTCCGAGGGTAAAGGCCGCCACATCATCGGGGCGCTGGCCAATGGCGCGTGCCCAGGCAGTCGTCGTTATCCGAGACTGGCGCAGGTATTTCACCAGGGCGTCATGGATCCGCGAGCGCTCATAGGGGAGCGAGCTGCCCGGCTCACCGCTTTCAAAGCCGCGGCGGGTGAGTTCGGCCATGAGTTGGCGGTGTCCCCAATCAGAAGCCCTTCCGACGTCGTGGACAGAGTGTGCCGCAGCGACGGCGGAGGTGCCGAAACGACGGGCGAGCGCAATGACTGCATCCAGCGGTGGGGCGGAGGGCATCGCCGCGCGCACGGAATCGGGCGGAAGCAAGAGCGCCGCTGCGAAGACGTTGGCCTCCCGTTCCAACTCCCGGTCCGTGGCGTCGTCGTCAGTCTTAGTGCTGGAGTGCATCAGGAGATGACCGAGCTCGTGGGCGAGATCAAAGCGGGACCGCTCCGGCGTCTTCCGGCGGGCGAGGAACACGTACGGGCGCGCGTCCTGACCCCAGAAACTGAAGGCGTCAACGTCCTGTTCGGCTGCCGGGATCCCCAGCACCCGAATGCCATGGGATTCAACCAGCTGTACGAGGTTCGGCAGTGGGAAGTCGCCTAAGCCCCATTGCAGGCGTACCGCCTCAGCGGCCGCTTGGGGGACAGGCTCGGATCGAGCTCCGGCAGTGTGAGCGCAGGCAGGCCAAGTCGCCGGCTCATTTCGTTGAACATCTCCATTCCCAGAGACCCGAGGGCGGTGGCCTGGTGTAGGAGAGCTGCGCTCGTACGGCGGCGCGTTCTGAAGAATATCCGCTCATCGGTCAACGTGGCGGCGGGATTAGTTTGGAAGAATGCCACGGGTTGTGCGGTGGCGGTGGAGAGCGCGTCGGCCCTGTTGTCGGGTGCGCCGCTGTCTTCCCAGTTTGTGAGAGTACGAGTGGTCACGCCGACGGCGGTGGCCAGGTCTAGCCGGGACAATCCGCCGCGTTCGCGGGCGATCGTGACACGTGTGGGGTGGATGGACATGTCGTGATTGAGTCGATGCCGCTGGGATGGGCGTTATAGCGCCACCACGTCGAAGTCGACGTCGTCGGTGGGCCCTCGCTGTGGGATGGCTTCGAGACCAGTGGGCTCCAGTGGTGCTTCCGGCAGAATGATGCGGGTATGCCATTGCGTGATGATGCCGTCGTCGCATGCGATGGGAAGCGAGAGTTCGCAGCGAAGCACGTTCTCAATGCGATCCCAGAAATACAACAGTATCCAGGTGTGTAGTGGAATACCCCGGGCCACGGCGGCATCAGCGGTTGTTGCGCCTTCGGATAAGTCGAGGGCGGTCTGGGGGGGCAAGCTGAATGCGCGAGAGGTCGGCATTGTCGTCAACTTCGTCGCGGAAGACAGGGCCCTTGCTTCTCGCGTTGGCGGGCCGCTTGTCCGGGTTTCCGGTGTTGGCGTTCCCTCCCATAGCGGCAATGGCGGTCAGCTCCTCGTTAGGGCTAACCGAGCGGGGCGCATTGGCGCGGTCGTGGGCCCGCCAGCCGAGGCTGTCCAGATACTTACGTACAGCGCTGACGGTCTTCGCCCAGTGCTCAAAGCCGAAGGCAATAACCGGATCGAATGGCGTGTGTTGGTTGATGGCGGCCTGAAGCCCCTCGTGACACGCCTCGGCCAGGAGGTCTGCATCGAGCCCCATGGCCGTTAGCTGTTGTGCGGCCGCCTGTCCCGTGAGGACCACTCCGGGCGACGGTTGCAATGGGAATGACTCGGTCATGTCCGCGCCTCAGCCTCTCCGATGAGTGTTCAAAACCGGAAGTTACTATACCCCCGAGACGATGCGCGGTAAGCCCTGTCCCCCGATCACGAATACGGCTCTTGCTGGCGCAATGTGGGAGTGGGGGAGCGGTGGGGCGTCATGTGACCGCCGGTCGCGGCGAGCCATTTCGACCGATCTCGGTGTGTAACAAGTGCCGGTTTCGGTGAGGATCAGTGGGTGACGCGCAGGAGGCGGTAGCCCTTGGAGGAGGCCGCGCGCTCCACTTGCCAGCCCTGATCGGCAAGCCACTTGGCCAGCGAGTCCGCGCCGAGGTTCTTCTGCACCACGAGCCAGGCCTCGCCGTCGTCGGCGAGCAGTCCCAGCCAATCCGTCAGCAGCGCGTGCAGCGCCGGCTTGCCGATCCGCATGGGCGGGTTCGACCAGATCAGGTCCAGCCGGGTGCCCGAGCCCCGCAGCTCCTCCAGCAGCGCGTCGGCGAGCACGGCGCGCACGCGGGTATGCCCGGCGTCGGCGGCGTTACGGCCGGTCAGTTCCACGGCGCGTTCGTTGACGTCCGTCGCCAGCACGGTGGCCTGTGGGGCGGCGTCGGCCAGGGCGAGTGTCAGTGGCCCCAGCCGCAGCCCAGGTCAAGGAAGGTGCCCGTCTGGGGCGGCTCGGGCGCTTGCCGCAGCAGCACACGCGTGCCCAGGTCCAGCCGGTCGGCGGAGAACACGCCGGAGGCGGTGGTCACGTCGTGGTCGACGCCGCGGATGATGAAGTGGTGGCGCCGCTCCTCGGCGGGGGCGTCGGGGGAGGCGGTGAAGTAGTGCTGGTCGCTCACGTGCCCGACCCTACCGGGCGCGCGCTCGGCCGGTCATGATCGGCCCGCTCAGGCCGCCCGGCGGGCCAGCAGCGGGGTGAGGGTGAGCGCCAGGGTGAGTATCGCCGTCGTCGGCACCAGCAGGCCCGCCTGCACGCCCGCAGCCGACGGCGCGATGAAGGCGGTGGTCAGCGTTCCCAGGGCGGCGGCGCCGGCCGCGTTCGCCACCGTCACGGAGGTGGCGATTCGTGCCTGCGAGATGTCGTCGGGCGCCCCGCCCAGGTCCTCCGGAGCGGTCACGCAGCGAATCATCGTGTCCTGGTGCGTCAGGCCCATCCCGGTTCCGGCCGTGGCGAAGCCGACGTGCAGGCACCACCAGGGTGTCACTCCGGCGAAGGTGAACGTCATGAGTGCGCCGCCGACGGCGAAGCAGGCCCCGCCCGCGCCCACACGTGCCCGGAAGCGGCGCGGCTCGCGGGCGGGATGCGCCGCCGTCCAGATGGCGATCGAGGACCAGGTAAGCCCGGCGCAGGTCAGCGCCCAGCCGACCGCCGCCGGGCCCATGCCCAGTACGTCGTGGGCAGCGGGCGAGACCAGGTAGTCGAGCGTGAAGTAGGCGGCGCACAGCCAGGCGAGCGTGGCCAGGGCCGCCCGCCGCCCCGGCACCAGCCGCATGGTGCCGGCAGGGAACACCCGGGCGCAGGCCCACACCACCGCCGCCAACCCGGCCGCCCCGACGGGCGCGAACCAGGCCGACGCCGCCGGCACCGCCCCAATGCCCGCCACCCCGGCCGCCATCGCCAGGGCCGGCACCAGCGGGGGATGGGCCTCGTCGTCCTCGACGTCCAGCCCGCGGATCTCACGGGCCATCACCAGACGCGCCGCCACCAGCAGCGGCACGTAGGCGACCAGCGCCCAACGCCAGCCCCACGTCTGCGAGACCGCGGCCGCATAGCCCGGACCCAGGATGGAGGACACGATCCAGGTGGCCGAGCCCGCCGCCAGATACAGTCGCCGCCACGTCTCCGGCAGCCCCGCCACCAGCACGCCCATGCTCACCGTTGCCAACGCCCCGGCGGCGAGCCCCCGCAGCACCTCGCCGGCCACGTACACGCCCACGCTTGGGGCCAGCGCCCCGGTGACGGCCCCGGCCACGAGAACGCCGGTGAGCACGGTCATCAGCCGGTCGGCCCGCCAACGGGCCAGCATGCTGCCGCCCAGCGGCATGGTCAGGAAGGTCGGCACCATGGCGGCGGCCGTCACCAGCCCGTAGTGGGCGCGGGCGCCCAGATCAGTGGCCACCAGCGGCAGCACCGTCTGGTTGATGTAGGTCTGCATGCCCGCAAGCAGTTCGACCACCAGCATCGCCGTGGCCAGGTGTCCCACCGGCGTGGTCACCAGGGCACGCAGCGACGGCTGCGGGGACGACGACGGCGCCGGCGGTGACGACGGCACGCCCGGGACAGCGGCGCCGGCGGCGCCCGGATTGGGGTCGGCCGCGGCGGGGCCGTCGGCTGAGGCGAGGCCGTCGGCTGAGGCGAGGCCACCGGTCTCCGGGACGTCGGACTCGCGGGAACTCACCGCCCGAGCGTATCGACGCGGCCGCGGTCGGCGCGACCGCCTACGGCGAACGGGGTCCCGCGGACACTCGGCAGGGAAGTGGCCAGGCAGTAGCATTTGAGTCCGCATGGAAAACACGCAGCACCACAGCCACTCCGCCGACCACGCCAACCCCGCCGTCAACGACAGCGCCGACGGCGCCGTCACCGCCGACAACGATGCCGGTCTTCCCAACGACACCGACCCCGCCGCGGCGCTCGCCTCCCGGGTCCGCTCCCGCGCCGGCACCGCCCTGGCCTCCACCTCCGGCCGCCCGCAGTACCACGAGCCCGACGCCGGCGCCCTAGAACGCGAGGCCCGCGCCGGCACCCGCCGCGTAGTGGGACTGTCCACCGATCAGGAGGACATCAGCGAGGTCGAGTACCGGCAGGTTCGCCTCGAGCGCGTCATCCTCGTCGGCCTCGAACTGCCCCAGCCCGGCGCGGCGGGCGGCCGCGCCGGGGCGAACGCGCATCCGGCCGGCCCGCACCCCAACGGCGCCGCGTACACCACCGCCGCCCAGGACGCCGAGACCTCCCTGCGTGAACTCGCCGCCCTGGCCGAGACCGCCGGAAGCGAGGTGCTCGACGCCCTCATTCAGCGCCGCGACCACCCCGACCCGGCCACCTACCTCGGGTCCGGCAAGGCCAAGGAGTTGGCCCAGATGGTCGCCGACTCCGGCGCGGACACGGTCATCATCGACGGTGAGCTCGCCCCCTCCCAGCGGCGCGCGCTGGAGGACGTGGTGGACGCCAAGGTCGTGGACCGCACCGCCCTGATCCTGGACATCTTCGCCCAGCACGCCAAGTCCCGGGAGGGCAAGGCCCAGGTGGAGCTGGCGCAGCTGGAGTACCTGCTGCCGCGCCTGCGCGGCTGGGGCGAGTCCATGTCCAGGCAGGCCGGCGGACGCGTCGCCGGCGGTCAGGGCATCGGCTCGCGCGGCCCCGGTGAGACCAAGATCGAACTGGACCGCCGCCGCATTCGCCAGCGCATGGCCAAGCTGCGCCGCGAGATCCGCGCCATGGCCCCCTCCCGCGAGGTCAAGCGCGGCTCCCGGCGCCGCGGCCCCATCCCCTCGGTCGCCATCGCCGGTTACACCAACGCCGGCAAGTCCTCCCTCATGAACCGCCTCACCGGCGCCGACATCATGGTGCAGAACGCCCTGTTCGCCACCCTGGACCCCACCGTCCGCAAGGCGGAGGCCGCCGATGGGCGCATCTACACCCTCACCGACACGGTCGGCTTCGTGCGCAACCTGCCGCACGAACTGATCGAGGCCTTCCGCTCCACCCTGGAGGAGGTCGCCGAGGCGGACGTCCTGTTGCACGTCGTTGACGCCGCCCACCCCGACCCGCTCGGCCAGATCTCCGCCGTCCACGCCGTCCTGGCCGACATTCCCGGCGCCCTGGACGTGCCCGAACTGATCGCCTTGAACAAGGCCGATCTTGCCGACCCGGTCACGCTGGCCGCCCTGCGCACCCGCCTGCCCGGCGCCGTGGTCGTCTCCGCCCGCACCGGCCAGGGGCTTGAGGAGTTGCGCAGCCGCATCGAGGCCATGCTGCCGCGCCCGGACGTGGCCGTTGACGTCGTCGTCCCCTACTCGCGCGGCGACCTGGTCTCCCGCGTGCACGCCGACGGCGACATAACCGCCGTCGAATACGTGGAGGCCGGTACGCACGTGGTCGCTCGCGTGGACGCCGCCCTGGCGGCCGAACTGACCGCCGTCGACGCCGGGTGAGAGCCGTGCGCGAGATGAGTGCGCCCGCCCCGGCGGACCGGGCGGAAAAGGACGCCGCCGCCCCGGCCGGCACGTCCCCGGCCGACCCGGGCGCGTCGGGTACGACGGAGCAGGCGCGCACCCGGGCCGCACTGGACGCCGCCGTGAACGCACTCGGAGGCAGCCCGCGGGAGGGGCAGATCGAGATGGCCCGCCGCGTGACCCGGGCCATCACCTCCGGCGGTCACCTGCTGGTGCAGGCCGGCACCGGCACCGGCAAGTCGCTGGCCTACCTGGTGCCCGCCATGGTGCACGCCGTCGACGCCGGCGAACGCACCGTCGTGTCCACCGCCACCCTCGCCCTGCAGCGCCAGGTGCTCACCAAGGACGCCCCGCTGGCCGCCGACGCCGTCGAGCGCACCACCGGCGTCCGCCCCAGCGTCGCCCTGCTAAAGGGCTGGCAGAACTACCTGTGCCGCCACCGCCTGGCCGGCGGCTACCCCGACGACGACGCCGACACCCTCTTCTCCGCCGCCGCGGCCACACCCCGCGCCCGCATCGGCGAGGGTGCCGAGCAGAGCCTGGGTGAGCAGGTGGTGCGCCTGCGCCAGTGGGCCGAACAGACCGACACCGGGGACCGTGACGACCTGGTGCCCGGCGTCTCCGACCGCGCCTGGGCGCAGGCATCCGTGACGGCCGCAGAGTGCCTGGGCAGCAGCTGCCCCCTGCATGACGAGTGCTTCCCCGTGCTCGCCCGCGCCACCGCCGCGGAGGCGGACGTGGTGGTCACCAACCACGCCATGCTCGGCATCGCCGTGGCCGGCAACCCCGGTGTGCTGCCCGAGCACGAGGTGCTGGTGGTCGACGAGGCCCATGAACTGGCCGACCGGGTGCGCTCCCAGGGCACCGCCAGCCTGTCCGCGGCGGCGGTGGCACGCGTGGCCGCGACCGCCCGCCGCCACGCCGGCGTGCTGGTCAACGAACTGGAGGAGGCCGGGCAGACCCTGCAGCTGGCCCTGGCGGAGATGCCCGACGGGCGCCTGGCCGATGGGCTGCCGCCGGCGCTCGCGGACGCCCTCACCCTGTTGGAGGCCGCCTGCCGGCAGGTGCTCACCGACGTGCGCGAGGCCGCCCGCGCGGCGAACCAGGGCGGCGGGCAGGCGGGCGCCGAGGCCGGGGGAGTGGCCCTGGCCCGCACCGCGGTTGCCGACATGACGGAGGTGGTCGAGCGCATGACCTCCGACTCGGTGGCCCAGCGGCGCGACGTCGCCTGGGTGGAGCGCCCGCGCATGGGCGCCGATCCGCCGCGCCTGACCCTCGCACCCATCGACGTGGCCGGGTCGGTGGCCGACACGCTGCTGGCCGACCGCGCCGCCGTACTGACCTCCGCCACCCTGGCCCTGGGCGGCAGCTTCAACCCCATGGCGGCGGCCCTCGGGCTCACGCTGGCGGACGCCGACTGGGAGGGACTCGACGTCGGCACCCCCTTCGACTACGCGCGCCAGGGCATCCTGTACACCCCCACCCACCTGCCGCGCCCCGGGACGGGCATCTCCGCGGAGGCCCTGGAGGAGGTGGTGGCGCTCGCCGAGGCCAGTCGCGGCGGCATGCTCGGCCTGTTCTCCTCCCGGCGGGCCGCCGACGACGCCGCGGCGCTGCTGCGTGAGCGCACCGACCTGACGGTGTACGCGCAGGGGGAGGACCGGCTGCCCACCCTGGTGGACGCCTTCGCCGCCGATGAGGACGCCTGCCTGGTGGGGACCCTCTCGCTGTGGCAGGGCGTGGATGTGCCCGGACGCACCTGCCGGCTGGTGGTGATCGACCGCATTCCCTTCCCCCGGCCCGACGACCCGGTCGCCCAGGCGCGCAGCGAGGCCGTCACCGCCGCCGGCGGCAATGGCTTCATGACCGTCTCGGCCACCCACGCCGCCCTGCTGCTGGCGCAGGGGGCGGGGCGGCTGGTGCGCCGGGCCGACGACCGTGGCGTCGTCGCCGTGCTGGACCCGCGGCTGCGCACCGCCCGCTACGGGGCGTTCCTGGCCCGCTCCATGCCGCCGCTGTGGCCTACCCGGGACCGCGACGTCGTCCTGGGGGCGCTGGGGCGGCTGGCGGCCGGCAAGTGAATCCGGGGGATTTTTCCGGTACCCGTGCGGCGCCGAGATCGACCGCGTACCCTAGGCCGTGGGTGGGCCAGCTCACCAACCTGACAACCGTCCAGATTCGGAGGAACACAGTGTCAGACACCACCATCACCAACAGCGCTCAAGGTTCGTACCCGACGGCCCGCTCCGGTCGTCCCTCCAAGGTCGCCATCATTGGTGCCGGCGCGGTTGGTTCCACGCTCGCCTACGCCTGTGTCACCAAGGGCGTCGCCCGCGAGATCGTCCTGCAGGACATCGTCAAGGAGAAGGTCGAGGCGGAGGCCCTCGACATCGCCCAGGGCATTCAGTTCACCTCCGCCGGCGCCGTCTCCGGTTCGGACGACCCGGAGATCTGCCGTGACGCGGACGTCGTGGCCATCACCGCCGGTGCTAAACAGAAGCCCGGCCAGTCCCGCCTCGAGCTCGCCGGCGCGACCGTCGGCATCATGGAGAAGATCCTGCCCAAGCTGGTCGAGGTTGCCCCCAATGCCATCTTCCTGCTGGTGGCCAACCCGGTCGACGTTGTCACCTACTGCTCCAAGAAGATCACCGGGCTGCCCGAGAACCAGATCTTCGGCTCCGGCACCGTGCTGGACACGGCGCGCATGCGCTACCTGGTCTCCCTTGAGACCGGCACCGCCACCCAGAACATCCACGGTTACATCGCCGGCGAGCACGGCGACTCCGAGGTGGCGCTGTGGTCCTCCACCGAGATCGGTGGCGTGCCGATCACCCAGTGGGGCAAGACCCTGGACGGCGGGGTGTTCGATCAGGAGAAGCGCGACCGCATCGCCCACGACGTGGTCCGTTCCGCCTACCGCATCATCGAGGGGAAGGGCGCGACCAACTACGCCGTCGGCCTGGCGGTTTCCCGCATCATCGGGGCCATCCTCAACGATGAGCAGCGCGTGCTCACCATCTCTCCACTGCTGAACAACTGGCACGGCATCTCCGACGTGTGCATGGCGGTGCCGACCATCGTCGGCCGTGAGGGTGCCGGGCGCCGCCTGGAGCTGCCGCTCACCCTCGACGAGCGCGATCGGCTGACCGCCTCCGCCGAGCGCCTGCGCGAGGTGGCTCGCGGGCTCGGTTACTGAGTCCCCGTCGCGGCGGCCGTAGCGTCGTCTGTAAGCATGAAGGGGCCGACCCCACGGGGGTCGGCCCCTTCTGCATGGATTTACGCGGATCAAGTCAGAATGACGTGCACGCGCACGTTTCCGCCTGGGTTTCCGCTCAGAGGGCCCGCAGGACGGTGACGACCTTGCCCATGATCGTGGCCTCGTCGCCCGGAATGGGGGCGTAATCGGGGTTGCGGGGAAGCAGCCACTGGTGCCCGTCCTTGCGGGAGAGCACCTTCACGGTGGCGGAGGCGCCGTCGACGTCCTCGACCATCGCTGCCACCACGTCGCCGTTGTCGGCATCCGGCTGGGCGCGCACGACCACCCAGTCGCCGTCGCAGATGGCCGCGTCGATCATGGAGTCGCCGTGGACCTCCAGCATGAACAGGTCGCCGTCGCCGGTCAGGCGGCGGGGCAGGGCCAGCACGTCCTCGACCTCCTGCTCGGCCAGGATCGGCGCGCCGGCCGCGATGCGTCCCACTAGCGGCACGGCCACGGCCTCCCCATCGGCTACGCCGGGCAGCACCGGTAGTGACGGCTCCAGGGCCGGGGTGGCGTGCGCAGGCGCGGAGGCGCCGGAGTCGGAGTCCGGCTCGACGGCGGGAGCCACGACCTCCAGAGCGCGCGGACGGTTGGGGTCGCGCCGCACCAGGCCGAGGCGCTCGAGCTTGTCGAGCTGGTGCTTGACTGAGGAGGGACTGGTCAGGCCGACTCGGGCGCCGATCTCTCGCATGGAGGGCGGGTAGCCGTGGGCGGCGACCGCCTCGCATACCGACTCGTAGACGGCGCGGGCGCGCGCGTCCAGGGACTCCAGGGCCTCGGCGGTGGAAAGCGCGGAATCGGCGTCGCAAACGGGTGGCGCCGCGGCGGGGGCGGCGGGGGCCGTGTCTGTGCCGCGGCGGCCCGTCCGGCGGGTGGTTGCGCTCATCGCCTGTCCCTCACTCCCCGGGCTGCCGGCGGCCCGGGGCCGGGTGCCGGTTAAGGAGCCCGAATTCATGTCGGTGGCCCGTGATGGCCTTGTCTCGTCAAGACTACGGCCGATCGTCCGGGCGATCAAACATGTGTTCGAAAACGCTCTGGACGTGTCGGACGTGAACCGGTAATCTATCGAACAGACGTTCGTCGAACGTGTGTTCTAGGAGGCTTCCATGAGTGCTCTCGCCGCCCCAGTGCCGCCGCGTCTCCGGCTGGTTTCTGCCGAGGATCACCACGGCTCGAGGCTGTTTGCGGTCGGCGCTGCCACCGACAGTGCCGCACGTTCCACCGAACCCGAAGGCGTCCCCGCGCCCCGTCCGCGGCTGCGTCTGGTCACCGGCGGCGTCGAGGCCGACCCCGAGGCGACGTCGGGGTCGCCTCGCGTCGCTGCGCAACCGGAGGTGATGCGGCGTCCGGTTGCTCCGCGGCGTCGGCGGCAGTCCCTGGAGGAGCTGGCTCCCACTCACCCGGCCGTGCGCTCGCGCAGCCGTGCGCGGCTCGGGCGCGCGGCGTCGGCTCCGCAGGCGGATGCCCTACAGTCGCAGGCTCCGGCACCGGCTGCGCGGTCTCGCGCGACGTCGGCGCAGGTGCCGGCTCGGACCCGGGTGGTACCGGCTCCGGCCGGGCGTCGTGCAGTGCCGACTGCGGCGGTACAGCGCGGGGAGGAACGCCGGCCCGCGCAGCAGGTGGCCGCTAAGCGGTCGGCCGAGCGCGCGGCCCTGCCCGTGGCTGTACGTCGCCTGCTCGTCGTCGGCGCCCTTGTGCTGGCGGCGGTCCTGATAGTGGCCGGCGGCATCGTCGCCTCCGGCTTCAGCACCGCCCCGGCGCAGACCACCACCGCCACCGTCCAGTCCGGCCAGTCCCTGTGGGATGTCGCCGTGGCCACCGGCGCCGGTGACGTCAACGAGGTCATGGCGCAGATCGTCGATCTCAACGGGCTGACCAGTTCCACCCTGCAGCCCGGACAGACGCTCATCGTCCCGGCCGGCTGAGCCGCTCCTGCACGTTCGACGGGCTCGCGCCCGGTACAACGCTTGCGGATCCGCGCGCCGGAAGCATAACCTCCGAACCGTACGCACATTGCGGAGAACCGGAGGTGGTCGGCGTGCGCTGTCCTTTCTGCCAGCACAGTGGGTCGCGCGTAGTCGACTCACGCACGTCGGATGACGGAACTTCAATCCGCCGTCGCCGCCAGTGCACCAAATGTGGGCGGCGCTTCACCACGATCGAGGCGGCGAGCCTGTCGGTGCGCAAGCGCTCCGGCGCCACCGAGCCGTTCTCGCGCGACAAGGTGATCAACGGTGTGCGCCGCGCCTGCCAGGGCCGTCCGGTTTCCGACGATCAGCTGGCGTTGCTGGCCCACAGGGTTGAGGAGACGGTGCGCGGCAAGGGACACGCCATCGTCGACTCCCACGAGGTGGGGCTGGCGATCCTCGAGCCGCTGCGTGAACTCGACGAGGTCGCCTACCTGCGCTTCGCCTCCGTCTACTCCGACTTCAACTCCCTAGACGACTTCGAGGCCGCGATCGCCGACCTGCGCGCCTCCCACGCCTCCACTCCCGCCCCGGCCGCCGAGGTCGGCCCTGACAACCACTGAGGCCGAACGCCCTACCGGGCGTCGATCGCCTGCACGAGGCTCTCGACCAATCCGGGCCAGGTCCATTTCTCGACCATGAGGGCGCGTCCGGCTTCCCCCATGCGCGCGCGCAGTTCGGGGTCGGTCAACTGGCGCACCAGGGCGGACACAAGCGCATCCTCATCCCGGCCGTCGACGATGTTGCCGGTCACGCCCTCCGCAACCGTCTCGGGCGCTCCGCCGCTGGTCCCGGCGATCACCGGCAGGCCGGCGGCCGAGGCCTCAAGAAAGACGATGCCGAGCCCCTCGACATCGAGCCCGCCCCCGCGTGTGCGGCAGGGCATGGCAAAGACATCACCCATGGCCACATGTCCGGGCAGCTCCTCATAGGGGACCTTGCCGGTCAGGATGATCGACTCGCGCACGGGGGAGGAGCGACGCAACAGGGCCAGCTTCTTCGCATAAGGCCCCCAGCCGACGACGACGAGCCGGGCGTCCGGAACCTGCTCCACCACCCGCGGCCAGGCGGAGATCAACGCGTCCTGCCCCTTGCGGGCGACCAGTCGGGAAACGCACACGGCGGTGGGTGCCTCGCCCAACCGGTACCGGGCGCGCAGCGCGGCGCGCGCCTCGGGGTCCGGGTGGAAGCGGTCGACGTCGATGCCGCTGGGCAGGCGCAGCACCTCCTGATCCGCGGGCATATGCGGTCGCAGCTCGCCGAGCGTGTAGTCGGATATGTAGGTGATGACGTCGGCGTCGCGGAAGATGCGGCGCAGGGCCTGGCGGGCCCCGAGCACCATGCCCCAGCCGACCTCGTGCCCGTGGGTGGTGGCGATGACCCGGGTGGCACCGGCCTCCTTGGCGGCGCGGCCCAGCAGGCCGAGCGGGGCGGCGGCTCCGAACCAGACGGTCTCGATGTCGCGCTCACGGATGAGCTGTTGCATGCGCCGGCGCACGTCCGGAGTCGGCAGCAGCACGTGGGTGGGCATGCGCACGACGTCGAAGGCGGCTTCGTGGTCGAAGGCCGCGGCGGCGTCGGGGCCTTCGGGCGGGGTGGAAGCCAGAACGGTCAGGTCCGCGGCGGGCAGGCGCCGGGTGTAGTCGTCCAGGTAGGACTGGATGCCGCCGACGACGGGCGGGAAGTCATTGGTGACGAGCAGGGTCCGACGCATGGGGCGAGTGTACGGGTGAGCGGGGGAGAGGTTCAGCCCTCGTCGTTGTTGCGCAGAACCTCCGACAGGCGGCGCGCGGCGGCGGCCACCACCGGGCCGTGCACGCGCCCGGGCTGACGGCCCATGCGTTCGATCGGCCCCGAGATGGATACGGCCGCTACCACCTTGCCGCTGGCACCGCGCACCGGCGCCGACACACTGGCCACCCCCGGCTCGCGCTCGCCGACGGACTGGGCCCAGCCGCGCCGCCTAACCGCGGACAGCATGGTGGCGTTGAAGCGGGCGCCCACCAGGCCGCGGTGCAGCCGGTCGGGCTCCTCCCAGGCCAGCAGCACCTGCGCGCCGGAGCCGCCCTGCATGGACATGGTTGCCCCCACCGGAATCGAGTCGCGCAGCCCGATGGGACGCTCGGCGTTGGCCACGCACACGCGCACGTCCCCCTGGCGCCGGTACAGCTGTGCGGACTCGTGCGTCTTGTCCCGCAGGGCCGCCAGCACCGGGCCGGCGGCGGCCAGCAGGTGGTCCTCCCCGGCGGCGGAGGCGAGCTCGTTCAGGCGCGGCCCCAGAATGAACCGGCCCTGGGCGTCGCGAGCCAGCAGGCGGTGGAACTCCAGTGCCACGGCGATGCGATGCGCCGTCGGGCGGGCGAGGTGGGTGGTGGTGACCAGCTGCGCCAGCGTGGCCGGGCCCGCCTCGAGGGCGCTCATGACCAGCGCGGCCTTGTCGATGACGCCAACCCCGCTGCCGCTTTCGATGTCACCCAGAGTGTCCATAATCTGATACTGCCATTCCGAGTGGTGAGACTTCAAGTAGCGTGGAGTCAGAAAAACGGCCCGGAGTTTGCCGGTTCCGCAAATGCGGGCGGCTCCGGGCCGAACGGCCCCTTTAGGAAAGGAAGTGCAGCGATGGGAATGACCCTGGCACAGAAGGTGTGGCGCGACCACGTCGTCGCCCCCGGCACCGACGGAGCCCCGGATCTGCTCTACATTGACCTGCACCTCGTCCACGAGGTCACCAGCCCGCAGGCCTTCGAGGGACTGCGCCTGGCCGGCCGCAAGGTCCGCCGCCCCGACCTGACCCTGGCCACCGAGGACCACAACACCCCCACCCTCGACATCGACCTGCCCATCGCGGACGTCACCTCCCGCACCCAGATCGAGACCCTGCGCGCCAACTGCGCCGAGTTCGGGGTGCGGCTGCACTCCCTCGGCGATGCCGACCAGGGCATCGTCCACGCCGTCGGCCCGCAGCTGGGCCTGACCCAGCCGGGCATGACCGTCGTATGCGGCGACTCCCACACCTCCACCCACGGCGCCTTCGGGGCGCTCGCCTTCGGCATCGGCACCAGCCAGGTCGAGCACGTGCTGGCCACCCAGACCCTGCCCGTGGCCCCCTTCAAGACCATGAGCGTGCTCATCGACGGCGACCTGCCCGCAGGCAGCGGCGCCAAGGACATCATCCTGGCCATCATCGCCAAGATCGGCACCAATGGCGCCCAGGGGCACGTCATCGAGTACCGCGGCCGCGCCATCGAGCAGCTGTCGATGGAGGCCCGCATGACCATCTGCAACATGAGCATCGAGGCCGGCGCCCGCGCCGGCATGATCGCCCCCGACGAGACCACCTTCGCCTACCTGGAGGGTCGCCCGCACGCCCCCCAGGGCGAGGACTGGGATGACGCCGTCGCCTACTGGCGCTCGCTGCGCACCGACGACGACGCCGTCTTCGACACCGAGGTCGTCCTGCAGGCCGCCGACATCGAGCCCTACGTCACCTGGGGCACCAACCCGGGACAGGGCCTGCCCATCTCCGGCGCCGTCCCCAACCCCGAGGACATCGCGGACGAGACCGGCCGCCGCGCCGCCGAGCGCGCCCTGGAGTACATGGATCTCAAGCCCGGCACCCCGCTGCGCGACATCAAGGTCGACACCGTCTTCCTGGGTTCGTGCACCAACGGTCGCATCGAGGACCTGCGCGCCGCCGCCGCCGTCATCAAGGGGCGCACCAAGGCGCCCGGCCTGCGCATGCTGGTGGTGCCGGCCTCCGCCCGTATTCGGTTGCAGGCCGAGGCCGAGGGCCTGGACCAGGTGTTCAAGAACTTCGGCGCCGAGTGGCGCAACGCCGGCTGCTCCATGTGCCTGGGCATGAACCCCGACCAGCTCTCGCCCGGGGAGCGCTCCGCCTCCACCTCCAACCGCAACTTCGAGGGCCGCCAGGGCAAGGGCGGGCGCACCCACCTGGTCTCGCCTGTGGTGGCCGCCGCCACCGCCGTGCGCGGCACCCTGTCCACCCCCGCGGACCTGCCGGTGCTCGCCGCCTGAGTCGCCCGCGCCGTCCGCCGCCAGTCCGAGAAGGAAGCCACCCATGGAAAAGTTCATCCGCCACACCGGCATCGGCGCCCCGCTGCGCCGCAGCGCCGTCGACACCGACCAGATCATCCCCGCCGTCTACCTCAAGCGCATCACCCGCACCGGCTTCGAGGACGCCCTGTTCGCCTCCTGGCGGGCGAATGAGGCCGACTTCATCCTCAACCAGGACGCCTACAAGCACGCCAGCGTGCTGGTGGCCGGCCCCGACTTCGGCACCGGCTCCTCCCGCGAGCACGCGGTGTGGGCGCTGAAGGACTACGGCTTCAAGGTGGTGCTCGCCCCCCGCTTCGCCGACATCTTCCGCGGCAACGCCGGCAAGCAGGGGCTGGTGGCCGGTGTCATCAGCCAGGAGGATGCCGAGCAGCTGTGGAAGATCCTGGAGACCGAGCCCGGCACCGAGATCACCGTGGACCTGGAGCAGCGCACCGTCGAGGCGGGCTCCTTCCGCACCGTCTTCCAGATCGACGACTACGTGCGCTGGACTCTCATGGAGGGCCTGGACGACATCTCGCTGACCCTCACCCACGAGGACGCCATCAGCGCCTATGAGGACGCCCGGCCCGCCTACAAGCCGCGGACCCTGCCCGCCCGCCACGAGCCGCCCGCCACGGTCGTGCCCGCCCACTCCGCGGACATGCCCCGCCCCTGACTTCTCGGACGACGCTGGGCCCGCCTGCCGCCTCCCGCGGCGGGGCGGCCCCGTCGTCGCCGCCCCGGCCCGGTGGGAACCGGGCCGTCGGCCGGGCTCGCGCCCGTCGTCGTCGGGCCGCATACGGTCCGCCACACCGGTGAGTTGAAGGACACGTCACCGTTCGCTGTGAGCGGGCCGCGGCATCTTCCGTTCCTGCCGGGTCCGCCTATGCTGAGGTCACCCGCGTCCGGCGTGGGTGACGCCGTGTCTCCGCGGCGCCCGATCTTCACGCGAACACTCGGAGGTACGCATGGTCGACGGTCTGCTTCAGGTCGAGGGCGGGCGCCCGCTTAACGGTGAAATCACCGTCCGGGGCGCCAAGAACCTCGTCCCCAAGGCGATGGTCGCCGCCCTCCTGGGCACCACGCCGTCGGTGCTGCACAACGTGCCGCTCATCCGCGACGTCGACGTCGTCTCCGGGCTGCTGTCCCTGCACGGGGTGAGCGTCGACTACGACCAGGCCGAGGGCATCCTGCGCCTGGACCCCTCCAGCGTCGAGAGCGCCCACATGGCCGACATCGACGCCCATGCCGGCTCCTCCCGCATCCCGATCCTGTTCTGCGGGCCGCTGCTGCACCGACTCGGTGAGGCCTTCATCCCCGACCTGGGCGGCTGCCGCATCGGTGACCGCCCCATCGACTTCCACCTGGACATCCTGCGCGGCTTCGGCGCGATCGTGGACAAGCAGCCCCAGGGCATCCGTCTGACCGCCCCCGATGGGCTGCACGGCACCGTCATCGAGCTGCCCTACCCCTCCGTTGGCGCCACCGAGCAGACGCTGCTCACGGCCGTGCGCGCCGAGGGCCTGACGGAGCTGCGTGGTGCCGCCGTCGAGCCGGAGATCATGGACCTGGTTGACGTGCTGCAGAAGATGGGCGCCATCATCTCCGTGGACACCGACCGCACGATCCACGTCGAGGGCGTGGACGAGCTGGTCGGTTACAACCACCGCGCCCTGCCCGACCGCATCGAGACGGCCTCCTGGGCTGCGGCCGCCCTGGCCACCCACGGCGACGTGTTCGTCCACGGCGCCCGCCAGAGCGACATGACCACCTTCCTGAACATCTTCCGCAAGGTCGGTGGCGCCTTCGACGTGCGCGACGACGGCATCCGCTTCTACCACCCGGGCGGCGACCTGAAGAGCATCGTGGTGGAGACCAACGTTCACCCCGGCTTCATGACCGACTGGCAGCAGCCGCTCGTCGTCGCCCTGACCCAGGCGGAGGGGCTGTCCATCGTGCACGAGACCGTGTACGAGAACCGCTTCGGCTTCACCGGCGCCCTGCGCAAGATGGGCGCCACCATCCAGGTGTACCGCGAGTGCCTGGGCGGCACCGCCTGCCGCTTCGGACAGCGCAACTTCTACCACTCCGCCGTCATCTCCGGGCCCACCCCCCTGCACGGGGCCGACATCGTGGTGCCCGACCTGCGCGGTGGTTTCTCCCACTTGATCGCCGCACTCGCCGCGGAGGGCACCAGCCGCGTGGAGGGCGTGAATCTCATCGACCGCGGGTACGAGCACTTCATGAGCAAGCTCACCGCGCTCGACGCCAACGTCACCCGCCTGGCCTGACCCGGTCCGGCGCCGGTCGCCCCGCGGTGCCGGAGCGTCCCGGCGGGCCGCCCGCGGACCCGCGCCCGGCTCGGCCCGTGGTCATTTCGCGCCCGGGTCGGCCCGCGGTCATTTCGCGCCCGCGGCGCACGCCAGTGGGTAGAGTGCCGATGTGGCGACCACACGACGCATGACCCCGTTCTACCGGTTCGCGGCCAGGGGGGCGATCATTCCGTTCCTCAAGGCGGTCTCCAAGCAGCATGTGACCGGCGTGGAGAACATTCCCCGCGAGGGCGGCTTCATCGCCGTCGCCAACCACCTGTCCAACCTGGACCCGCTCACCGCCATGCGCGCGCTCGTGGATGCGGACGTGCCCATCTACTCGCTGGCAAAGTCCCAGCTGTTCGAAATCCCCATCCTCGGCCACGTCTTCAGCGCCGGTGGTCAGATCCCCGTCTACCGCGGCTCCACCCACGCCGGCGATTCCCTGGTGGAGGCCGAGCGGCGTCTGCGCGCGGGCGACCCGATCATGATCTTCCCCGAGGGCACGCTGTCCCGCGACCCGCTGCAGTGGCCTATGACCGGCAAGACCGGCGCCGCCCGCCTGGCCATGCGCACCGGCGCGCCCCTGCTGCCCATCGGCCAGTGGGGCGCACAGAACGTGCTGGGTGCCTACGGCAGCGGTTTCCGCCCCTTTCCCCGCAAGGACGTGGACGTCCTGATCGGGAAGCCCTTCGACCTGGCCGAATTCGGCACGGACACCTCCGATCACGCTGTCGTGCGCGCCGCCACCGCCGAGATCATGCGGCACATCACGGAGCTGGTGGAGCAACTGCGCGGCGAGAAGGCGCCCCGCCCCTTCGATATGAAGTACGACGGCGATCCGGGCAAGGGCAACATCGGCGTGCGTCGGCCCGACCCGTCGGCGCCGTCGGAGCACGAGCACCCCTCCGTGCCGGGCACGCCGCCCGACAACCCGGGTGACGACGAGCCCGAAACCGCCCCGGAGCAGCAGTCATGAGCCCGGCAGTCGTCGGCAAGGCCGCCGTCATCGGCGCCGGTGCCTGGGGCACCACCTTCGCTCGCCTGCTCGCCCAGGCCGGCACCCCCGCCGTCATCTGGGCGCGCCGCCCGGAGATCGCCGCCGAGATCAACGCCGGCACCAACAACCGCTACCTGCCCGGCATCACCCTGCCCGAGACCGTCACCGCCACCACGGACATCCGGGAGGCCGTCGCCGGGGCGGGGCTCGTCGTCGTGGTGGTGCCCGCCCAGACCGCACGCGGCGTGCTCGCCCCGCTGCGCGGCGCCCTCGACGACGACGCCATCGTCGTCTCCCTGATGAAGGGGGTGGAGGCCGGCACGGGCTTGCGCATGAGTCAGGTCATCGCCGAGGCGCTCGACCTGCCCGCCCGGCGCATCGCCGTGGTCTCCGGCCCGAACCTGGCCGATGAGATCGCCGCCGGCCAGCCCACCGCCACCGTGGTGGCGGCGCAGGACGAGGCGGTGGCCGCGCGCGTGGCCGCCCTGTGCGCGACCGGCACCTTCCGTCCCTACACCAACACCGATGTGCTCGGTGTGGAGCTGTGCGGCGCGGTCAAGAACGTGATCGCCCTGGCGGTCGGCATCACCGCCGGACGCGGCTTCGGGGACAACTCCAAGGCCACCATCATCACCCGCGGACTGGTGGAGATCACCCGGCTGGGGCTGGCGCTCGGGGCGAACCCCGAGACCTTCGCCGGGCTGGCCGGCATGGGTGACCTGGTGGCCACCTGCTCCTCGCCACTGTCGCGCAACCAGACCTTCGGACGGCGCCTGGGTGAGGGCATGAGCGTGGCGGAGGCCGCCGCCGCCTCGCGTGGTGTCGCCGAGGGCGCCAAGTCCGCGCGCGCCGTGCTCGACCTGGCCGCCGCGCACGGAGTGGACATGCCCATCACCGCGGGGGTGGTCGCCGTCGTCGAGGGGACCGCCACCGTGGAGGAGATCAACGACGCCCTGCTGTCCCGGCCCCGCAAGGCCGAGGGCGTTAACGCGGCACCGTTGACCTGAGCCGCCCCTCTCGCCGAGTTCGGTTGAAGTTACGTGCTGAGATCGGTCGTAATGGCGTGACCGGGTTTAGGGCTCCGTCTGCCCAGTTTCGCAAAAACATAGTTCCCGTGTCCGGGCTTGTCCGGTCGATGACGACGGTTCGTGCCTTCCGGTAGAAGCTCGCCATTTCCGACGACGGTTCGTCACCAACGACGACGGTTCGTCACTTGGCACCAACGCTTCGGCACTTCCGACGACGGTTCGTACCCCTACCCCACTGTGTTGTCTCATGACTTCTGGGACTGTTGGATCTCATGACATCTGGGAGTGTCAGAAGTCGTGAGATTCTGGGGCGGTGCGGGTGGGGTTGGGTTGGGGGATGGGTTATGCAGTTTCGCCGTTCAAGCGTCAGCGCATCATTGAGTTTGACTCGCGGGTTGCGGGTGTGAGCGTGGAGGAGTTCTGCCGGCAGGTGGGGGTCTCGAAGTCCTCGTTCTACCGGATCCGTAAGCGGGCCAAGCAGGAGGGACCGGGGGCGGCGCTGGTCGCCCGTTCCAGGGCGCCGCTGCACCCGGCGCGCCGTTGGGATGAGCGGGTTGATGAGCGTATCGCCCAGGTACGCCGGGAGCTGGTTGCCGACGGGAAGGATGCGGGTGCGTGGTCGGTGTGGTGGGTGCTGTCCGGGGCGGGGGCCAACCCGGCCCCGTCGCGGGCGACTATTGCCAGGCGCATGCGGGCCATGGGGCTGGTGGTTCCGGCGCCACGCAAGCGCCCGCGGGTGTCTTTCAAGCGGTTCACGCGTACCAGTGCTAACGAGCTGTGGCAGCTAGACGGTATCGAGTGGCGCATCCAGGGGCGTGTGGTGACCATCTACCAGGTCATCGATGACTGCTCCAGGGTGCTGGTGGCGCTCAAGGCGGCCTGGGGCGGGGAGACGCATGAGGCCACCCGCCAAATCCTGTCCGAGGCGTTCGACTGTCAAGCCCCGGGTTTTGTGGAGGCTGTTTTATCTGGCGCCGGCGGTCGCCGGCTGGGGTTGGCTGGTGGTCTGCTCGCCGACGTCCTGGGCGTCGGCGGTGTCGGTGGTATCTGGTGGTGGTGGGGTGTATGCCTGCTCGTGCTGGACGGGGCTGTGCATGTCGATGGCGGAGTGAGGCCGGACGGTGTTGAACCAGTGCACCCACTCGGCGGTAGCGAGCTCGACATCGTCGATGCCCTCCCAGGGCCCGTGGGAGTCGAGGTACTTGTGGTTGCGGATGAGCTCGGCCTTGTAGAGCGAGTTCAGGGCCTCGGCCAGCGCGTTGTCATAGGAGTCTCCCTTGGAGCCCACCGAGGCCACAGCGTCGCAGTCGGACAGGGTCTGCCCGTAGCGGATCGCCCGGTACTGCACCCCGCGGTCGGAGTGGTGGATCAGGCCGGTAAGGTCGGCTCCTTCGCGCTGGCGCTGCCAGATACCCATCTTCAGAGCGTCCAGCGCCAGATCGGTGTACAAGCTCGTTGACGTCTGCCAGCCGACGATCCGACGGGAGTACACGTCAGTGACAAAGGCCACATACACCCAGCCCGACAGGGTGCGCACGTAGGTGGGGGTACCTCCCACGTAGTGGGGGAATGTCCGCCACCCACAGCTCGTTCGGCCTGAAGGCGCTGAAGTGTCTTTTGACCAGGTCCGCCGGGCATGCGTCCTTCGGTACGGACCGGGTCGTCCTGGGCGACTTGGCGCGGCGGATGCCGTGCAGGCCCATGTCCCGCATCAGACGCTCCACGGTGCAGCGGGCCACATGCCCCAGGCCGTGCCGGGCGGATTCCTCGGGACGGCCCCGCATCGCATGCATCTTCCTTGCGCCCAGTACGCAGTAGTTGTTCTCATGCACCCGCCCGATCTCGGCCTTCAGAGCCTGGTCGCGCACCGTCCTTGCCGATGGGGGACGACTCCTGGCTGCGTAGTAGGTGCTCGGGGCGATCTTGACATCGGCGCTGGCCAGCGCCTGACAGAACCGGCACAGGCCCCGCAGCTCCTCCCTGTGGGAGTCGATGCATCTCGCAGATCAGCGGGACGGGCGGCCTGGCTCCGCCGCGAAGAAAGCCGACGCGCTCCTCAGGATCGCGTTTGCCCTGCGCAGTTCGCGGTTCTCGGCCTCCAGCTGCCTGATCCGCTGGGCGTCCTCGCTCGTGGTTCCCGGCCGGGCGCCTGCGTCAATCTCGGCCTTCTTGACCCAGGTACGCAGCGCCTCGGGGTGGACGCCCAACTCCTCGGCGATCCTGCGGATCGCCCCCTTAGACCTCTCGGGGTCCCGGCGGGCCTCCACAGCCATCCGGGTAGCCCGCTCCCGCAACTCCTCAGGGTACTTCCTCGGTGCACTCATGACAGTGATCCTTCCGTGCATTCACTGCCTCCATCAAACCCGGTGCAGTTCAGACTCCTGGGGGCGGCCCGCAGCCATCCTGACCGACAACGGCAGGGCTTTCAACACTCACCGCACCACCGGATTCGGGCGGACAGAGAGGTGGCTGGCCAGCCTGGGGATCCGTCCGATCAGCGGCGCCATCGGTCACCCACAGACCCAGGGCAAGGTCGAAAGCTCCCACAAGCCCCTCCAGCTGTGGCTGGAAGCGCACCCCTACACCACCCTGGAGGACCTCAACACCGGCCTGGAGTGTTTCACCGCCTACTACAACACCGAGCGCCAGCACCAGGGGCTGGGGATAGCCATAACCCCCATACGCGTGTGGCACCAGGTCCCCCGGGCCCTGCCCAATCCCTCCCCGATCAACCTTGACGCGCTATCCGGGCCGGTGCCGCTGAGCCTGCCGCAGGCAGCCAGCACCGACCCGGCCATCACCAGCAGACAGGCCCTGAGCAACGGGAGCGTGACCTACAAGGGCCGGATCATCTACGTCGGTTCCTTCATGGCCGGCCAGAGAATCGAGTTCCGCCAGTACCCCACCCGCCTGGACCTTTACGACCAGGCCGGAACACACTTCGCCGCGATTCCCTGGCCCCAGCCCACCCAGGCACAGACCCACAGCCGGGCCACCATCAACGCTTCCAAACCACCCAACAGAATCATCAGCAGGCCACCCCGCTCACCCCGCTCCCAACCGTCCCAAAACCCATGAGACTCAACCGTCCCAGAAGTCATGAGACTCAACCGTCCCAGAAGTGTGGAGACAGCACAGTACCCCCACCGTACGAACCGTCACAAGAAGGTGCGAATCGCTGACCAGAACATACGAACCCTGATGCGAAGATACGAACCGTCGTTCGCCGCGAACCAGGGGGAGTGGCGCCTGAACACGCTCGTGCTATATGCCCTCATTGCCGACCACGAGCCGGCCGATCGGGCCTCGCTGTTGCGGCACCTCGGCGACGCGACGGAGCCGCCGTCAGTCGTCGTTGGTGTCATCGTCGGCGACGTCGATCACCAGACGGGTGGGGTTGGTGAGCGCGAAGATCCGGTAGGTCTGCGAGTCGGTGCCGAGCACCACCTGGAACTGGTCTTCGAAGGCGAGATCCAGGTAGGCCTCCTCAATGCCCTCGTCGTCGTCGCGCCCGACGGCGTCGAAGTCGAAGCGTACCGGCTCGGTGTAGGCCACGGCCTGCTGCTCCTCGCTGATCGGCATGGTCACGCCGGTGCCGATGACTACCAGGGTGAAGTCGCCCTTCACGGTGATGGGGTCGCCCTTGCCCTGGGTGTGAGCCTGATCGGTCCACTGTACCGACCAGCCCGGCGTGCCTTCACCGGAGAACTCGACCACGAAGCGGGAGTAGTCCTCATCGTCGTGGGAGCCGATGCGCACGTCGGAGATGACCAGTGCCGAGTCGTCGGACGCCGCCTGGCCGTCGGCGCCGGTGCCCCAGGCGGGCGCCCCGGACGGGTTGGTCTCCTCCTGGGTGAGCGAGCCGGTACTGGTGGGTGCCTGCGAGGCATCGGAAGACTCTGGTGCCGAGGCGTCATCGGTGGACGCGGCGGAGGCAGTGCTGTCGGCCGACTCGGCGGATGTGGCCGGCGCAGACGCCTCCTCGGATGCGGCGCCGCCGCCGGAGCCCGAGCCGCAGGCGCCCAGTGTGAGCGTGCCGGTCAGCAGCAGGGCCAGGGCGGGGACGAGTGTGCGGGGGAGTGGGCTTGGGCGTGTCATGACGGCTCCTGACCTTGAGTGAACCATGCGTGTGACGTCAATCATACGGGGGAGGGGCTGGTGGTGCATAGGAACAGATACTTCGGTACTGGCCGACGGCGCGCCCGACGCCGAGCGGTGACTTGATACTCGATCCGCCCGGGTAGCGGTAGCGTTGCCACCATGTCGGCCCCTCATGCCTCAAACGCAGTAAGCACCGGCGCAAGCACGGATTCCAGCCTCTTCACCTCGTCGGCCCCGGCCGCCTCAACGCAGACCCCGGCCGCCACGCGGCCGCACAAGCCCAGGGTCGCTGTCGTCTTCGGGGGCCGCAGCGGCGAGCACACCATTTCCTGTGCCACCGCCGCCGGCGTGCTGGACGCCATTGACCGGGACCGCTACGACGTCGTTCCCATCGGCATCACCCGCCAGGGCCAGTGGGTGCTGGTGGACGACGATCCCGACGCCCTGCGCCTGGACGACGCCCGTCCCCCGGTGGAAATCACCACCGACGGGCTCGGTCGCGGCGAACTGGCCATGCGGCTGGGGGCGGGAATCTGACCGCGATCACCCCCGCCGGCCCCGAGGTTCTCGGCACCGTCGACGTGGTTCTGCCGCTGCTGCACGGGCCCTACGGCGAGGACGGCACCATCCAAGGGATGCTGGAGATGCTGGGCCTGCCCTACGTAGGCTGCGGCGTGCTCGCCTCCGCCGCCGGCATGGACAAGCAGGTCACCAAGGTGCTGCTGCAGGCCGCCGGCATTCCCACCGCCCCGCATGTGCTCGTCGAGCCGCACCGTTGGCGCCGTGACAAGGCCGCCATCCTCGCCCAGTGCGCCGACCTGGCCCGCCCCCTGTTCGTCAAGCCCGCCCGCGCCGGCTCCTCCCTGGGCATCAGCCGGGTCGAGGATCTTTCCCACCTGGACGCGGCCATTGAGGCTGCCCGCGAGGTGGATCCGAAGGTGCTGGTCGAGTCCGGCGTCGTCGGCCGCGAGATCGAGGTGGCGGTGCTCGCCGGACACGGCGATGACGCCCCCCGCGTGGCCGAGCCCGGCGAGATCGTCATGGACGCCGCAAACGGTGCCGGCGAGTTCTACGACTACGAGACCAAGTACCTGGCCCACGACGCCGTCGCCATGGTCTGCCCCGCCCACATCGCCCCGGCCGAACGCGATCTGCTCATGCGCCGGGCCGCGGAGGCCTTCATCGCCATCGGCGGGGAGGGCCTGACCCGCGTCGACTTCTTCCTCACCCCGGACGGCGAGGCGATCGTCAACGAGGTCAATACCATGCCCGGCTTCACGCCCTTCTCCATGTACCCCTACATGTGGCAGGTATCCGGGCTGGCCTACTGCGATCTGGTCACCGAGCTGATCGAGCTGGCGCTCGAGCGCCCCAGAGATGTCAACCGCTGAGGCCGACGACGTCGGGACGCCCCCGGCGGGCCGCGGCGCCGAAACCGTCGATTCCGATGGTGCTGCCGCCGTCGACTCCGTTGCCGGTGGTGGTGCCGCAACCACCGTCGCCGACCTGGGGGAGGAGGCGCTGCTGGCCGCCTTCACCCCGCTGCTGCCGCAGGCGGCCCGCGTGCTGGTGCCCAGTGGGGACGACAGCGCCGTGGTCGCCGCCCCGGACGGGCGTTACTGCGTGAGCACCGACGTGCTCGTCCAGGGCGAGCACTTCCGCACCGACTGGTCCACCGCCCGCGACGTCGGGGCCCGCGCCGCCGCCCAGAACCTCGCCGACATCGCCGCCATGGGGGCGCGCCCGACGGCGCTGGTGGTCAGCCTGGTGCTGCCGCGCACCACCTCGGTCGCCTGGGTGCAGGACCTGGCTCGCGGCTTCGCCGACGCATGTGCGGGCACGGACGCGGGCGTGGTCGGCGGTGATCTGAGTGTCGGGGATCGGGTGGTCATCGCCGTCACCGTCCACGGCGACCTGGATGGCCGCCGCCCGGTGCGGCGCTCGGGCGCGCGTCCCGGCGACATCGTCGTCCACTGCGGCACGCTGGGACGCTCGGCGGCCGGGCTCGCACTGCTGCAGGCCGGTCTGGATGGCCGCTCGGACGGGTGGGATGACGCCGTCGCTGGCGCCCACGCCGGTGCGCGGGGCGACGCGGGCGGAGACGGTGTGACGATCAACGACGACGGTGCCGCGGCCGCCGCGCAATGCCTGCGCATCTACCGGGCGCCGGAGCCTCCCCTGGCGGCTGGACCCGCGCTCGCTGACGCCGGAGCCACCGCCATGATGGACGTCTCCGACGGGCTGCTGCGCGACGCGGACCGGATCGCCCGGGCCAGCGGCGTCGTCGTCGAGATCGCCGACCCGGACGGCGACCCGGAGGCCGGGCTGACGCATGACCTCGCCGCGTTGGCGCCGGTCGCCGGCTTGCTTCGCCCCGACGCCGTGGCCGCGCGTGACCTGGCGCGGGCCTGGGTGTTGACCGGGGGAGAGGACCACGGCCTGCTGGCCACGCTGCCGCCGTCGGCGGTCGAACGGCTGCCGGAGGGCGCCCGGGTGATCGGAGCCGTGCGCGCCCGGCGCGTGGGCGAGTCGGCGGCCGTACTGATCGGCGGGCGCGTACCCGAGCGTCTCGGCTGGGACCACTTCAAAGAGTGATTGGCTCCCGGACCTGGATCGAGCCGCCTGCAATCAGCGGCATCGGGACCAGCAGTTCGCCGGCTTCCAGCGAATCCTCGCCCAGCAGGGTGTCAATAGCCGTGCGTCCCATCTGCTCGTGCGGAAGGGCGAAAGAGGTGAGAGGCGGAATGAACCACTGGCCCATCTGCGTACCGTCGAAGGAGACGATCGCGACATCCTCGGGAACTCGCAGGCCGAGTGCCGCCAGGGCCTGATAAACGCCTAGCGCGAGCGCATCGTTAGCGCACACTACGGCGGTGGGCGGACCATCCTGACGTAGCAGGCGCGCCATTGTGGTCCGGCCGGTGGGAGCATCCCAGAGCGGTGCGTCGAGCTCGGGCGCATGGAGACTTCCCTTTGCGGCGAGCACCCCTTGCAGTCCGGATAGGCGACGTTGAAGTGCGAGCGGACGGGTGTTCGGCCAGTTTGCGGTCGCCGAGGCGTTGCCGGGGAGACGTCCGAGGAAGACTACGTGCCCTTCGCTGCCCGCCTTGAGGATCAGTCTTCCCGCGTCGGCTCCCGCGGCGTGGTCGTCGGGAAGGATGCTCGTGGTTGTCCTGGATGGATCCTTGCAGTTGAGTAACACAACGCGCTCACCGGTGAGAGAAGGAGGAAGTGACACCTCACGACTGAACATCGTGGCATAGACGATGCCATCGGCACGACGGTCTAGGAGGTTGGTAATGAGCTGCTCCTCGAGCTCGGGCTCACCCAGAGTCTCCGCGGTGAATAGCAGCATTCCGTGTGATCGGGCTCCCTCAAGCACGCCGCGCACCATCGCGTGTGCGGCGGCCGTTGTTGTGACCAGGTCGGAGACGAGCGCGATGGTGCCGGACTCGCCTGTGCGCAGGATGTCGGCAATCTTGTTGGGACGATAGCCGAGTTCCTCAGCGGCCTGTTTCACGCGTTGCGCAGTCCGTGCGGCAACGCGCTGATCTGTGCGTCCGTTGAGGACGAACGACGCAACGGTTCGCGAGACCCCGGCACGGGCGGCAACCTGCGCCTGGGTGACACGCGCCGGGTGTGTCGCTTTCGGCTCTGTTTGGCGCGATGCGTCGTTCGACTTCGGGTGTGTTGATGCACGGGGGGATCCAGCGGTCTCCGCTGATGCTGCCGGTTTCGCCACGTTATGCCCCGATCCTGCGCCTGATCTTCGTGCCAACAGGTGTTGACATGCCTCGTTCGCCAGTCTAACGTAGAGGCTGCTAACAGCAGTTAGCTACTTCTGGCCCGCGGGCCTCTATCGCAAGGAAGCGAGAATTCATGAGTACTTGGCGTGGTCATGCCAGCAGTCCGTGGTGGGTCGCCTTCGCTGCCGGTATGGCAACCTTTGTTGACCAGGTTGCCATCGTTGGTTTCGGTACGGCGCTCGTCCTCTATCAGACGTCGGGCGCCCTCAGTCCCGAGCACGTGGGTGTGCTTACCTCTCTGTCGACGATTTCTCTGGCTGTGGGCGCCCTGAGTGGCGGGCGCCTGGGTGACCGATACGGCCGGCGCCGCGTCTTCCTCGTGACGATGGTGCTCATCGTCATCGGGACCGGGCTCTCGGCGGCCTTCACTAGTTTCCCCGTGCTGCTCGTAGCCTTCGTTCTCTTCGGCGTCGGAACCGGGGCGGATATTCCAGTCTCGCTTGCCACGATTTCGGAGTCCGCCGACGACTCGAACCGTGCCAAGCTCGTCATCTTCTCCAACCTCATGGGCACCGCGGGCATCACCACGGCCATGCTGTGCGGAATCGGCTTCGGCGGAATGGGTGTCGCCGGAGGGCGGCTGATCTTCATGGTTGCATGCGCCTCGGGTGTAGTCGGGTTCCTGCTGCGGTTGACAGTTCCGGAGTCACGGTCCTGGCAGGAGGCTCGCGCTGAGGTGGAGCAGGGGGCGGCGACTGTACGTGCGACTCGCCGCAATATCGGTGATCTGCTCACCGGTGCCTATGCCAGGCCCCTGTGGACGCTTCTGGCGTACTACACGCTCACCACCGTGGCGGTGCTCGTTTCCGGCCAGTTCGGCACCTACACGGCCGTAAACGTGGCCGGGATGACCGTGAGTTCGTACTCGGCGATCTCAATGCTGGCGCTACCGGCTGCTCTCATCGGAGGTCTGTGGTTCATGAAGGTCGCGGACACACCCAGAAGAATGCCCTACTACGTCGTCGGTGCCATTGGTGTGGTGCTCTCCTACCTCATTCCCGCCGTGTTCGGCTTCACTCCGTTCACCGTCATCCTCGCGCTCGTTGTTGTTACGATCGCGGGCGCATTCTGCTATGAGACGATGATGAAGGTGTGGACACAGGAGTCCTTCCCGGTGCTCCTGCGATCTACGGCTCAGGGCACGGTCTACGCCGTCTCCCGTGTTGCCGCGGCATTGTTGGCCGTTTTCACGCCCTCTCTCCTCGGGGTCAACCCCCGCGGCCTGTACGGTGTGCTCGGGGCTGTTGCCGCTACGGGTCTCGTTATCGGGTACCTGGGTTTCCACCGGACGAGTTCGACGGCCTTCGACGTCGAACGGGATGAGGTCTCCGAGGTGGCTCATGCATGACAACGTTTCGTTCGCTGCTGGAAGCGAACAAGAAGTGGCTCGAGACGTGGTGTTGGAGTCCGTGGAGTTTACGGGGGCGCGGGGAGTCTTGCGAGGGACCCTCTACCGCCCGGACTGCGTAGCGCTCGATGCAAAAGGGATTCCGGCGGTCCTGTTGTCGCACGGATTCGGCTCGAATCGGCTTGAGTCGGGGATTTTCGTCTCGCTGGGGCGCGCCTTAGCCTCTTCTGGAGTTGCTGCGTTCGCCGTCGACCGGACTGGTCAGGGTGAGTCCGATGGCTCGTTCTTCGACGACACTGTCGAGCGCGACGTCGATGATGTCGAGCGCGTCCTCGCAGGTGTGCGTAACCGCGAGGATGTAGATGCCGATGACGTCCACCTCGTTGGGGTAAGCCTGGGCGCCGTTGTGACGACTATTGTCGCGGCGCGGAACCCTTCCGCGATAGCGAGCATAAGCCTGCTGTCGACAGCCTGCTCATTCGCCGACGAGATCCGTTCCGGGTACCTCCAGGGCAAGCCGCTCAGCGTCATCGATGAGCAGGGTTACCTCGACTTCTACGGATGCCGGTTGGGGTCTGCAATCATAGATTCCGCCAACCGCATCGACCCCTTCGGTGCCGCCCGGGGCTACGCCGGGCCAGTGCGGATACTTCATGGCGGGCGAGATTTCATTCCCGTGGAGTATGTCCGCCGGTACGAGTCGGTATACGGGCGGCAGGCTCAATTGACGATCAGACCGACCGCCGACCACGGATGGGCGAACGTGACGGATCGTGAGTTCGCCATCGCCGAAGTCGTCCGCTTCATTGTCGAGCGCAGCAGGAGGAGCGCGTGAGCACCTGGCGTCGTTCCGTCACTGCCGAAGCCTGGTTTGATGAACGGCTCAATCCTGACTATGCCGATGCGCTGACGGCCTTTGAAGAGGGCATGCCTGATAACTACCTCGACCTCGACGCGGCATCCAGGCGTGCGATTCAGGAGCGGTCGCCCGTTCCGGAGCCAGACTGGGTGGCCAGGTATGTCAATTGGCATGAGGTATTCGTTCCTGTGGAAGGTACGGATCGGCAGGTGCGTGTGCGCGTGTATACGCCGCGAACCGGAGAGCATATGCGTCCGTGTGTGCTGTGTATACACGGTGGTGGAATGTGGGCGGGCACCCTGGACTCCGAGCACCACGTCTTCGCGAGAATCGCGGCCATCCAGGACGCGGTCTGTGTCTCGGTCGACTACCGGCTTGCGCCCGAGCATCCGTTCCCCGCGGGGCTGGATGACGTTATGGTCGCGCTGCGTTGGGCGGCGAGTTGCGAGGACTTGGGCGCAGACCGATCAAGGATCGCTTTGTATGGCGGCAGTGCCGGCGGAGGAATCGCCCTCGGTGCCGCGCTGCGTGCTCGTGATGAAGGAGGTCCGGCTTTGTGCTTCGTTCAGGCAATATACCCGATGGTCGATCCATGGTCGGATACTCCGTCGGCGTACCAGCTTGTTCGCTCTGGGTGCGGCACCTGGAACCGAGACAACAACATCGAGGGCTGGCGCTGGTACTTGGCGGGGCAGCCGCCGACGATCTACTCTGCTCCGGGCACCGCTTCTGTCGAAGAGCTTCGGGGACTGCCTCCGGTTTACATGGATGTAGGCGAACTTGACCTGTTCCGCGATGAGAATCTGGTCCTGGCGGCGCGTCTGTGTGCGGCCGGTGTGTCGACAGAGCTCCACTTGACTCCGGGGCTATTCCACGGCGCTGAAAACGTCGTTCCGGAGGCGTCTGCGAGCAGGAGGCTGTTGTCGAGTCGGGAGGCCGCAATGCGGCGACATATTCACCCTGAGCTTCGTCCGCAGTGGTGACTTGCTGCGCTGCATGCTGCGGATAGATAGTCTGAGGGCCGCCCCCTAGGGGGCGGCCCTCAACCGCCAGCGCCCTCAACTAAGGGTCGTGGGTCACGCCGACGGCAAACGAACGCGCTCAGATGTTGCGCGTCACCTTGCCGGCCTTGAGGCAGGACGTGCACACGTTGAGGCGCTTGGGGGTGCCGTTCACGAGAGCACGTACACGCTGAATGTTCGGGTTCCACCGGCGGCTGGTCCGCACATGGGAGTGCGAGACGCTCTTGCCGAAGACGGGGCCCTTGCCGCAGACGTCGCACACAGCAGCCACGGTTCCACTCCTGAATCTTCTTGGTGTAAGCGCGCGGGCCTTTTGCCCGGCGCCGGGTCTACCGCCCGGCGACACGGGTCGCGGGCAACCCCAGCACCTTATCGGAAACGGCCCGCCACCCCAAGTGGAGCGGGTATGGGCTCGCGCACACGCCGCACCGTCCGCGGCAGCACAAAACCCCGTAAACCACTAGTCTGAGGTTAAGTTCGCAGTCGCCGGTGCGCCAGCCCCGGCGGGCGGCCCGCCGACGCGATTCGGCATCGCGTGAGCACAGGCAACGAGCACAGGAAGGGAGCGGCGTGGCAGATCGCACAGACGCCCCCGGCGTCCCCGTCATCACCGCCCCGCTGCTGCACGCCTGGCTGAATGCGGCCCGGGCGGTCTCCGAGTCCACCCGCGAGCTGGTCAACTTCCTCAACGTCTTCCCGGTCCCCGACGCCGACACCGGCACCAACGTCCTGCTTACCGTCCGCTCCGCCTGCGACGCCCTGGCTCTCCTCCCTCCCGGCGCGGACCTCGCCCAGACCGCCCGTGCCGCCGCCGACGGGGCCGTCCGCGGCGCCCGCGGCAACTCCGGACTGCTCATCTCCCAGGTGTTGGCCGCCCTGGCGGACGTGTGCGCCGAGGCTCCCGACCCCACGGCGCTGCGGCCGGTCGAACTGGTCCACGCCTACGAGCGGATCGCCACCACCACCTGGGCCGCAGTCTCCCGGCCGGTTGCGGGCACCCTGCTCACCGTCGCCCAGGACGCCGCCACCGGCGCGCGCACCGCCTTCGAGGAATCCACCGCCTCCGCACCGCCGAGTGTCTCCACCGTCGCCGCCTCCGCCGCCTTCGGCGCCCAGGAGTCCGTGGTGGAGACCGCGGGGCTGGGCCATGGCGCCGTCGACGCCGGCGGGGCCGCCCTCATGCTCATGTACACCAGCCTGTCCGACACCATCGACGCCGGTCATGCAGACGCCGCCCCGGGGGCACTGCCCGCCTCCCCGAGCGCGACCGCCACGTCGATGCCGTCCACCCTGCCCTGCACGGACGTCGCGCGGCAGATGCTCGACGATCTGGTCGCCGCCGCCACCCACGGCGCCGGCGCGCGCGAGAACGCCGGACCCTTCTCCACCGGTGAGTTCGAGGTCATGTACCTGCTGGAGGCCACCGCCGCCCAGGCCGCCGCCCTGCGCCGCGATCTGGAGGCGATCGGCGACTCCGTGGGTGTGGTCGGCACCCCCGACGCGCTCGGCGTGGGCATGTTCCAGGTCCACGTCCACACCGACACCCCGCGCGCCGCCCTGCCCCGCAGCGGCCGCGCCCGCCAGGTATGCATCCACCATCTGCACCCGACGGCGCTCGCGCTCGCTCCCGCATGGGAGGCCGACGAGCCGCCGCTGCCCACCTCCGCCCCCGCCGACGGCCGCGTCGTCTCCTTTGAGCGCCTCGCCGCCCGCCGCGCCCAGCACGACTCGCAGGCCGCCCCTGCGGCCGCCGGCAACGGTTCGCACGCCGCCGCGAACTCCGCCCCCCGCCGCGTCGGCGTCATCGCCTGCACCCGCGCTCCCGGCCTGATCGAGCAGTTCGCCCGCACCGGCGCCGTCGTGGTGCTGGACCCCGAACGCGACGGCATCGTCCGCGCCGCCGGCGACCTCGGCGCCGCCCAGGCCGTCGTCCTGCCCTGTGACCCGCAGGCCGCCGCCAGCGCCCACGCGGCGGCCCGCTTCCTCGCCGCCCGTTCCGCCGTCTCCTCCGTGCGCGGCGCCGGGACCGGCGAGGCCGCGCGCACCATCCCCGAGGGGGTACGCCTGCTCGTATGCGACACCGATGACGAGGCCGGCGTCCTGGCGGCCGCCGTCGCCGTGGCCGGGCAGGGCGAGCACGCCGAACTCGGCGAGCTGGCCACCCGGGCGGGCAGTGTCGCCGCGGCCGTGCGCACCACCGCCCTGACCGGCCCGGACGCCGAAACCGACGCCGTCGCCGCCGCCCTGACCGCCGCGCTGCGCCCCGACGACGAACTCGTCACCGTCATCCTCGGCCGCGACGCCCTGCCCGACGTCGGCGCCGTCGCGGCCGCCACCGTCGCCCGCTACGCCGAGCAGCAACTCGATAGCCCCGACGCCATCGAGGTCGTCATTCACGCGGGCGCCCAGCCGACCCCCGACGTCCTGCTCGCCATCGGGTGAGCCCCCATGACCACCCCCAGTAGTGCCCGCCGCCCGCGCGGAGCCGTGCCCCTACTCGACCGGCCCCTGGACCGGCTGATCGGCAAGACCACCGCCACCCAGCTCGCCAAGCAGGGCATCACCACCCCACGCGGGCTGCTGCGCCTGTTCCCGCGTCGCTACGACACCTGGGGGGACCTGACCGACCTGCGCACCCTCAAGGACGGCGAGCAGGCCACCATCCAGGCGCAGGTGGTGCGCGCCGCCGCCCGCCGTACCCGCTCCGGCCGGCCACCGGCCCTGATGGAGGCGACCGTCACCGACGGGGCGACCACCATGGGCCTGGTGATGTTCGGCAATCCCGGCCAGATGCACCACCACGCCGAACAGCTCGCCCCCGGCACCACCGTGCTGCTGTACGGCAAGGTCGGGCTGCGCCACGGCCGCCTGCAGCTGGCCAGCACCCGCTTCCAGGTGCTCGACGAACTCGACGACGCCGAGCGCGAGGCGCTCCTGGCCCGCCCCATGCCCATCTACCCGGGCACCGAGTCCTTGCCCTCCTGGCTGGTGGGGCGAGCCGTGCGCACCATCCTGGACCAGATCGGCCCCGCGGACGTCCCCGAGCCGCTGCCAGAGCCGGTGCGCACCACCGAGCACCTGGTGGACGCCTACACCGCCTACCGGTGGGTACACACCCCCGAGGACGCTACCCAGTGGCGCGAGGCCCGCCGTCGCCTGCGTCACGAGGAGGCCTTCGTACTGCAGGCCGCCCTGGTGCAGCGGCGCGTCCAGCACGCCGCCGAGCACACCGCCGTCGCCTGGCCCATCCCCGGCGAGGAGTCCCTCCTGGCGGACCTGGACGCCGCCCTGCCGTACCCCCTCACCGCCGGGCAGGTGCGCGTGGGCGGCCAGATCGCCGACGCGCTGAACTCCACCGTCCCCATGCAGCTGCTGCTCCAAGGCGACGTCGGTTCCGGCAAGACCCTGGTCGCCCTGCGCGCCATGCTGCAGGTGGTCGATGCCGGTGGACAGGCCGCCCTGCTCGCGCCCACCGAGATCCTGGCGGCCCAGCACCGCGCCTCACTAGAGGCCCTGCTGGGTCCGCTCGCGCACGCGGGCATGCTCGGCGGCGCCCAGCGCGCCACCCGCGTGCGGCTGCTGACTGGCTCCACCCCGCCCGCGCAGCGCCGCCAACTGCTGGCCGACCTGGCCGCCGGGGAGCCGACCATCGTGGTGGGCACCCACGCCCTGCTGTCCCAGACCGTGCAGATCCCCTTCCTCGGGCTGGTCGTGGTGGACGAGCAACACCGCTTCGGCGTCGCCCAGCGCGACGCTCTGCGCGAGCGCGGTGGCGTCACCGACCCGGCCACCGGCGCCCAGCGCACCCCACACCTGCTGGTCATGACCGCCACCCCCATCCCGCGCACCATTGCCATGACCGTCTTCGGGGACCTGGACACGGCCGTGCTCGACGAGCTGCCCGGCGGTCGCCGCCCGGTCGCCACCAGCCTGGTGCCCTGGGCGCGCGAGCCCTGGGTGGAGCGCATCTGGAAGCGCGCCGCCGAGGAGGTGGCCGCCGGCGGACGTGTGTACGTGGTATGCCCGCGCATTGACGCCGATGACGCCGCCGGAGCCGATCAGGAGGAGCCGGAGCTGCCGGGCGCGCTCCTCGACGAGGGCGGGGAACTGCCCCAGGAGGCGGCCCCGACCCGGCCGCCGGCCGCCGTCGTCGACTGGGCGCAGCAGCTGGCCGCCGAGCCGGCGCTCGCGGGCGTGGGGGTCGGCACCCTGACCGGCCGGATGAGCGCCGCGGAGAAGGACGCCGCCATGGTGGACTTCATCTCCGGGCGCACCCCCGTGCTGGTGTGCACCACCGTGGTGGAGGTGGGCGTGGACGTGCCGTCCGCTTCCATGATGGTGATCCTGGACGCCGACCGCTTCGGCCTGTCCCAGCTGCATCAGCTGCGCGGACGCGTCGGGCGCGGTGAGCGGGAGTCGGTGTGCGTGGCGGTGACCGGCGTGGAGGTCGGGTCGCCCGCCTACCACCGGCTCAAGGCCTTCGGGGATATCAGCGACGGCTTTAAACTGGCGGAGGCCGACCTGGAACTGCGCAGCGAGGGCAATGTGCTCGGCGCCGCCCAGTCGGGTCGGCGCAGCGACCTGGATCTGCTGCGCGTGAGCCGTGACGGCGCGCTCATCGCCCGGGCGCGGAAGCAGGCGGAGACGGTCATTGCCGCCGACCCGACCCTGGCCGAGCACCGGGACCTGGCCGCCGCCATCGCCGACCGTCTGGATGAGGAGGCCGGCGCCTACCTGGAGCGGTCATGACGCGTCGGGCGCGCACCGATGCGGGTCGGGCGGGCCGGATCCGCCAGGCCCACGGCTCGGGAGGGCCGATTCAGTGCGCGGCGGGTTCTGCGTCGGCCGCAGCGCCGTCGTTGGAGGGCGCGCCGTCGTCGGGCTCGGCGAACCAGAGCGTGGTCTCCCCGTACTTGCGCATGGAGAACCGGCGCAGGCCCGCGGGCCAGGACGGCTCGGGGGAGCGCGAGGAGCGCTCGACCACGACCACCGCGCCCGGCGCCAGCCACGGGTCTTGGCGGCGGGGGAGCGGGGCCAGCATGGCCGCCAGGGTGGTCTCGTCGACGTCGTAGGGCGGATCGAGCATGACCAGGTCCACGGGCGCACCCGCCGGCCCGGCCAGGAAGGCTTCCACCTTCGCGGTGGCGCTGCGCACCCCGCGCAGACCGAGGGCGCGAATGTTGGCATCGCACACGCGGGTGGCGCGGCGGGAGGCGTCCACCAGGGTCACGTCGGTGGCGCCGCGGCTGGCCGCCTCCAGACCGAGTGCGCCCGAGCCCGCGCACAGGTCCAGCACGCGCGCGTCGGCGATGACGCCGTAGTGCTCGAGCCGGCCGAACAGGGCTTCACGCACCCGCTCGGAGGTGGGGCGGGTGCCGGCCGCGGGCACGTCGATCCGGCGCCCGCCGGCGCTCCCGGCCACGATCCTGGTCATGGGACGAGCCTACAGGGGCGAGGAATGTCCATCGGTGACCACTTTGGCGGAAAGGAGTGGTTAGTATCTAGAAGAAACTTCCTCAAACCCTTGCAACTACGCCAACGTCGATTCGGACAATACGCGGGTGAAGGTCAAAGTGGTCACCGATGGACACTTCTCCGCTGAAATTTGGCTGGCGAACACGGTCTTCCACTCCTGGGCCGAGGAACTGGACTGCTGGGCGGCCTCAGGTGAGTGGTGGGTGCCCCGGCCGCACTGGACCTCGTTGGCGGCCGGTAGGTGGCCTGAAGGACGTCGTGGCATGTTGCCTCCAGCAGTGGCAGGTACTCTTCTGATTCCAGTCCGTGCGTTAGTGCGTAGAAGCCGGCTTGACGGCCATCGGTACTCCGTCGATCTGATGTGGTTGAGGTTGCGGGACTCCGCATCCAGAATCAGCACCAACAGACCTGCCGTGCCAAGACAAGTCCCGACAGTCGTTGGAATCACGCGGTTGTGCTGTCGGGCCGGAGCGCCGACTCCGGTGTTTGTGCCGATTCCGGACATGCGTCGAATCGGCCCTGTCTGAATGGTGACGACCGACCTCGAAGCGTTACTGGTGCCCGCCTCGATGAGGGGCGGCGGGCAGCTACGCCACTGCATGACGCTGCCAGTAGGCTTGGCGCTACGCCAGGGAGCAACGAGTGACCGGCGGCGCGGCACCGCGGCCGCCAGCCGAGGTCGGGAGGGACACACACATGCCGAATACGTCAGCGACCACTGCCGGGGCGTCAGGAGCGCAATCAGATGCTGTGTCGGACTCACGGCCGGATGGAGCGCCTCGCGGCCCACTGCCCGGCCCCAACCCCGCGCAGAGTCGGCAGTCAACCAGTACGCGCGAACCCTCCTACGAGTGGCTGCTCCCCACCGCGCCCGGACCCGGCCGTGGGCGCCACCTGCCACCGCGCGCCTGGGTCGCCCCCGAAAACACCAGCGCCCCCAGCCTGAGCCTGAACGGCACCTGGGCCTTCCGCCTGTATCCGCAGGCGCACCCCGAAGGGCTTGATGAGCGCGGCGAACCCATTGCCCCGGTCTTCGACACCGCCGACGCCTCCCTCGGCCCCTGGGGCGAGATCGACCTGCCCGCCCACTGGGTGCTCACCGGCGACGGCCGGCGCGGCCTGCCCTGGTACACCAACGTCCAGTACCCCATCCCGGTGGACCCGCCGTACGTGCCCGACGAGAACCCCACCGCGGACCACGTGCGCACCTTCACCCTCCCGGCCGACTGGCCGCTGGACCAGGCCGGTGCCCGCCAGGTGCTGCGCCTGGACGGGGTGGAGTCCTTCGCCTCCGTGTGGGTGAACGGCACCTGGATCGGCACCACCCAGGGCTCGCGCCTGCCCTCCGAGCTGGACGTGACCGGCCTGCTGCGAGTGGGGGAGAACACCGTGGCCGTGCGCGTGTCCCAGTGGTCGCCCGGCACCTACGTGGAGGACCAGGACCAGTGGTGGCTGCCCGGTATCTTCCGTGACATCACCCTGCTGCAGCGGCCCGCCGGCCGGATCGGCGACGTGTTCGTCCGCACCGACTACGACCCCGCCACCGGCGCGGGCGCCCTCGAGGTCGACCTGGACGCACCGGCCGCCGCCTTCCCGGTGCGGGTCGAACTGCCCGAACTGGGCCTGAGCGCCGAGCTGGCCGGCCCCGGCACGGCCCGCCTGGTCGCGCCCGCGGTCGAGCCCTGGAGTGCGGAGGTGCCGCGCTTGTACGAACTCGTGGTCACCGCCAGGGAGGAGACCGTGCGCCTGCGCACCGGCTTCCGCCGCCTGGAGGTCGTCGACGGTCAGGTGCGCGTCAACGGCACCCGCCTGATCATCGCCGGCGTCAACCGCCACGAGGTCAACGCCCACCGCGGCCGCGTATTCGACGCGGACTGGGCCCGCGCCGACCTGGCCGCCATGAAGGCCCACAACGTCAATGCCATCCGCACCTCCCACTACCCACCCCACCCGCGCCTGTTGGACCTGGCCGACGAGATCGGCCTGTGGGTCATGGACGAGTGCGACCTGGAGACCCACGGCTTCGAGGCCCACGGCTGGCGGGGCAACCCCACCGAGGACCCCGCCTGGCGCGACGCCCTGGTGGATCGTGCCCGCCGCATGGTCGAGCGCGACAAGAACCACCCGGCGATCCTCTTCTGGTCCCTGGGCAACGAGTCCGGCACCGGCCGCAACCTGGCCGCCATGAGCCAGTGGATCAAGCACCGCGACCCCGGCCGCCTGATCCACTATGAGGCCGACTTCGCCGGCGCCTACACCGACGTCCACTCACGCATGTACCCGACCCTGGAGGAGGTCGAGGCCGTCGTCGGGCGCGGCGCGGAAGCCACCGCCGTCGACGGCGCTGCCGCCGCCGCTCCCGTCAGCACGCCGGTGGCGGTGCCCGGGCACGCCGCCGCCCGGCTCACCCCCGCCCAGAACGCGCATGTGCGCACCCTGCCGTTCATCATGTGCGAGTACCTGCACGCCATGGGCACCGGCCCCGGCGGCATCGAGGACTACACCGCGCAGGTCGAGCACAATCCCCGCCACCTGGGCGGATTCGTCTGGGAGTGGCGCGACCATGCCCTGGTCGACCCCCGCCCCGAGGCGGCCGGCGCCCTGCGCTACGGCGGCGACTTCGGCGAGAGCGTTCACGACGGCAACTTCGTGTGCGACGGGCTCGTCTCCGCCGACACCACCCCCAGCGCCGGCACCACCGCCTGGGCCAACGCGGTCGCCCCGGTCCTGGCCACCTGGGTCGGCGACGCCGCGAGCCCCGGCCGGGGCGACGGCACGGTGCGGGTGCGCAACCGCTTCCACACGCGCACCACCGCCGGACTCACGCTCGCCTGGCAGGTGACTCTGGAAGCCTCCACCGCCGACGGCGATACGGCCACCGCCGGGACCGACCCCGCCGCAGCCGCTGGCGCCGCTACCTCGCCCGGGATCACGCGCCTGGGTGCCGCCGACTCCGGCGAGTACCCGCTGCCCGAGCTCGCCGCGGGGGAGGAGAGCCTGCTCGACGTGCCCGGACTGGCCGACGCCGTCGCCCGCGCCCGCGCCGCCGGCCGCGCCGTCCACGTGCTCACCGCCGTGCTGGACCCGCTCATCCCCGGACTGGCCGACGCCGGCCCCCGCCAGATCAACCCGGCCGACGGCGCCCCGCTGCTGCCCCAGGTCGCCTGCGCCGACGCCTCCGGGCGCCGGGTCATGTCCACCCGGGAGGTGGCGGCTGCGGCCCCATGGGTTATGCCCACTCCGACCGGGCCGGCACTCGGGAATGCGCCTGCGGGCGGCCACGCCGAGGCCGCGAGCGCCGCGGGCCGGGAAACGGCCACTCATGGCGGGGCGCCGGTGCGCGTGCGCGGCGGCATCCAACTGGGTCCCGCCCGGCTGTACGAGCGGGGCCGGCTCGTCGACCTGGGCGGGATCCGCGTCGTCGGCCCGCTGACCACGATCTGGCGTGCCCCCACCGACAACGACGAGGGGCACGGGCCCATCGACTACTGGCACGTGCCCCCGAGCCGCGCCAACCTCGGTGCGGGCGCCGGACGTCCCGGCCCCTCCGCGGCCGACCGCTGGCGCGAGGCCCGCCTGCACCTGATGAGCGAGCGCCATGTGGCCACCGCCGTCACGGGTGATGCCGTCGTGGTGCGCACCCATTGCGGCGCGTCGGAGATGGCCTGGGCGCTGGAGACCACCACCACGCTGACCGCCGAAGCCGGCGGGCTGCGGCTGCGCACCGAGATCATCCCCACCGGGGACCTGCCCGCCGTCCTGCCCCGGCTGGGCGTACGGCTGGGACTGCCCACGGGGCTGACCCGTGCGGTCTGGGCCGGCACCGGCCCCGCCCCCGCCTACGCGGACCTGTCCGGGGCCATGCGTCACGGCGTCTTCACCGGCGACGTGCCCGCGCTGTGGCAACAGCCGGTCCGGCCCCAGGAGGGCGGTACCCGCCCCGGCCTGCGCCGGCTGCACCTCGACGGCGACGCCGGCCGTCTGAGCGTCGTGATCCCGCCCGCGGTCCCGGCGGCCTTCTCACTGAGCCCATGGAGCCTGGAGAATCTCACCGCCGCCGAGCACGTGGAGGAACTGCGCCCGGACACCCGCCTGTGGCTGCACCTGGACGCCCTGCACCACGGCATCGGCACGCGCTCCTGCGGCCCGGACGTGCGCCCGGAGGCCGCCGCCGCACCCCGGCCGGTCGTCGTGGAGGCCTGGCTGGGCGTGCAGCCCGCCTGATGTCGGTTCCCGGTCGCCGGCCGAGCGCTGCGGCGTCCCGGCTGCCGACGCTTCGGCTGCGGTCTCCGGCTGTCGGCGGCGCGCTCGTGTCGGCGTCCCGGCCGCGGCGCGCGTCCCCACCCGCCGGGGTCGTTCCGCTAGCCTCACAGCGTGACGCTCGCCGTATACCCCGGAACCTTCGACCCGATTACCCTCGGGCACGTCGACGTCGTGCGCCGCGCCGCCACCCTGTTCGACCGCGTCATCCTCGGCGTCGCCCACAACGCCGCCAAGGACTCCTCCCGCCTGTTCACCATTGACGAGCGGGTCGCGCTGGCCCGCGCCGCACTGGCGCACATCCCGGGGGCGGAGGTCGCCGTCGTCCCCGGTCTGCTCGCCGACTTCTGCGCTCAGCGGGGCGCCGACGCCATCGTCAAGGGCCTGCGCAACGGCACCGACTTTGACGCCGAGGTCCCCATGGCGCTGCTCAACCGGGAGTTGGGCGCCCCCGAGACCTTCTTCCTGGCCGCCGCCCCCACGCACGCACACGTATCCTCCTCGCTGGTCAAGGACGTCGCCCGCCACGGCGGGGACGTCTCCGCGCTCGTGCCCGCGAGCGTCGCGGCCGCGCTCGCCCGCGTCTTCGCCACCCCGGCACCCGGCACGGCGAGCGCCCCGGCCCCCGCGGCGACCACCGCGCCGGCGGCCGACCCCAGCACCGCAACCCCTTACCCGCAGAACCGAAGGACGAACCCGTGACCACCCGCGCCGACGCTGGAGACGACCTGCTACGCATCCTCGATGAGCTGGACGAACTCGTCTCCACCGCCCGTTCCCTGCCCATGAGCTCCTCCGCGATCGTGGGCCGTCAGGAGGCCCTCGACCTGATCGACCGCGCCCGCGAGGCGGTCCCCACCGCCGTGCACCGGGCCGAGGAGATCGTCGCCGACGCCGACGCCGTCCTCGCTCAGGGCCGGGAGGAGTCTCAGCGCATCCTCAACCATGCGCAGGAGGAGGCCGAGCGGCTCGTCGCCGGGGAGAACATCGTGCGCATGGCCAACGATCGCGCCGACGCCATCATCTCCACCGCCGAGGAGCGCGCCGCCCGGCTGCGCCACGGGGCCGACGACTACTCCGACCGCTCCCTGGCCGCCCTGCAGGCCGAGATCGACAAGCTCGCCGAGCAGGTGCAGGCCGGCCGCGACGCGCTGGCCGCCCGTCTGGAGACCGCTGCCAACGATGCCGCGGCCGCGGAGCGGGAGCAGCAGGAGGCCAACCGCCACTTCGCCGGCTGGTCCGTGGACCCGGCCGCCACGCGCAACTGGTCCAAGGGCGGCCGGTAGGGCCGACGGTTGAGCTCCGTACACTCCCCATGAGTGGGTGGTGGGCCCTTCTCATAGCGGCCGGGTGGGCCGGTCGCCGGGGCCGCCGCTAGGCTGAAGTGCCCGCCCGCGAGTAGATTCGCCTGCGCTGCGCCGCTTCGGGTGCGCGGCTCTGCGACTTCAGACCATCCAGGAGGAATGCCATGGCTCCCACGGCCGGACTCGTCGTCGACATCATCGACCTGCCCCAGCAGGTCGGGTCGATCAAGAACATCCATCTGGAGACCCCCGCCCCCGCCGACCTCGGCGCCGAAATGATCGGCGCCCGCGAGGGCAGCCCGCTGGTGCTGGACGCCGAGCTGACCAGTCTGGACAACGGCGTCCTGGTGCGCGGACACGCCGACGTCCACCTGACCGGCCAGTGCGTGCGCTGCCTGCGCGACCTCGAGGATGACACCACCATCTCCTTCGACGAGCTCTACTTCACCCCCGAGGCCGCCCGCGCCCAGGCCGCCGAGGGCGATGAAGAGGCCGACGAACTGTTCATCCTCGGCGAGTCCACCCTCGACCTCGAGCCCGCCCTGCGCGACGCCCTCGTGCTCGCCCTGCCATTCCAGCCGCTGTGCCGCGAGGACTGCGCGGGGCTGTGCCCGCAGTGCGGCGAGCGCCTGGACGATCTTCCCGCCGACCACCACCACGAGCAGCTCGACCCGCGCTGGTCCGCCCTGGCGAGCCTGCTGCCCGACGGCGCGGACACCGATGCGGCCGACTCCGAGGCCCCCGGATCCGCCGTCGACGACGAGGAGGCGCAGCGCTGATGAGCTCGCGGCGCAAGCACAAGCAGAAGCGTGCCGTATCCGCGGCGCGCGAGGACGTGGACACGCTCGTCTTCCGCTGGGGCGAACGCATCGACGCCGACCTGCTCGATCTGGCGCTGACCCACCGCTCCTGGGCGCACGAGCACGGCGGCCTGCCCACCAATGAGCGCCTGGAGTTCCTGGGCGACTCGGTGCTCGGCATCATCGTCACCGAGAACCTGTACCGCACCCACCCGGACCTGCCCGAGGGGCAGCTGGCCAAGATGCGTGCCGCCACCGTCTCCGAGCCGGCCCTGGCCGCCGTCGCCCGCGACTTGGGGCTGGGCGAGTTCATCAAACTCGGTCGCGGCGAGTCGCTGTACGGCGGCCGCGACAAGGACTCCATCCTGTCTGACACCGTTGAGGCCCTCATCGGCGCCACCTACCTGACCACTGGCCTGGAGCCGGTGCGCGTGGTGGTGGAGCGCCTGGTGTCCCGGTTCCTCAACGACGCCTCCATGCGCGGGGCGGGCCTGGACTGGAAGACCAGCCTGCAGGAGCTGACCGCCGTGCACGGCCTGGGCAACCCCGGCTACGAGGTGGAGGGCACGGGCCCCGACCACCAGCGCGTGTTCTCCGCGCGCGCCCACGTGGACGGCCGCGTGTACGGGGAGGGCTCCGGCTCCTCCAAGAAGATCGCCGAACACGCCGCGGCCGAGGCCGCCTACGCCGCCATCCTGGCCGAGCGCGGCGACGGCGGACTGAGCCTGCCCGGGGTCAACGACGCCCTGCGCGCCGACCTCGGCGCCGCCGCCGGTGTCCCCGGAGCGGAGGCCGCCGGGGACACCGCGGACTCCGCGGCGACCGGTTCCGCCGACGCCGCGACGAGGGCCTGAAACCTTGCCGGAACTGCCCGAGGTCGAGACCGTCCGCGCCGGCCTGGCCCGCCACCTGACCGGCCGCATGGTGGAGCGTGTGGAGATTTTCGATCCGCGGCCGCTGCGTCGGCAGGAGGGCGGCGCGGACGCCTTCGTGCAGCGGCTGACCGGCCACACCTTCACCGCCGCGGTGCGCCGCGGCAAGTTCTTGTGGCTGCCGCTCGACGACGGGGCCGCCCTGGTTGCCCACCTGGGCATGAGTGGGCAGCTGCTGGTGCACGGCACCCCCGGCGCGCTCGCCGCGCGTGAGTCCGGCGACGCCCACGCCTTTCTGGGCGACCCCGACGCGCCCCGCGTGGACCTGACCGCCACGCGCGCCCCGCTCCCGGCGGAGGACCCCGACGCCCGCCCACGGCACCTGCGCGTGCGCCTGCACCTGAGTCCCATCGCCGGTGACGCGCCCGGCGGCGCGGTCCTGGACCTGGTGGACCAGCGCATGTTCGGCGGCCTGCGCGTGACCGACATGGTGCCCACCGCCGACGGCGCCCCCGGGGGCGCCGGCAGCCTCGCGCCACTGATACCGGCCGACGTCACCCACATCGCCCGCGACCTGCTCGACCCGCACCTGGACCGTCCCGCCGTCATTGCCAAAATGCGCCACTCCAACCGGGCGGTCAAGACCCTGCTCCTGGACCAGGGCATCGTCTCCGGCGTCGGCAACATCTACGCCGACGAGGGGCTGTGGGCAGCCCGCGTCCACGGCCTGCGCCGCGGCAGTGCGCTGGGACCGCGGGTGACCGCCCGCCTGCTGGATGCCACCGGGGAGGTCATGGAGCGGGCCCTGGCCGCGGGCGGCACCAGCTTCGACGCCCTGTACGTGGACGCCGACGGCGCCGCCGGCTTCTTCGCCCGCTCCCTGGCGGTCTACGGGCGGGCCGGACAGGAGTGCCGACGCTGCGGCGCGCTCCTGCGCGCCGAGACGATCGGGGGCCGCAGTCACGTGTTTTGCCCGCGCTGCCAGACCCGGCCGCGGTCGGCGCACGCCTGAAGTCCCGACCTCGCCGTCCACTCGTAGAGCGCGATTTCCGTTGCGAGTCGATGGGGTCGGCGCCACTCGGCCGAACCCCCGACCCTTGCCAGGCGCGAGACATTCACATATTCTGAACGTGTTCAGAAGTGAACGTGTTCAGAAGTGGGTTGGAGGATCCGAGGGATGCAACGACGTATCGCCACTGAAGCCGCAGTCCGCCGCCATGCGCGGCGTCTGTTCCTCAAACAGGGGTATGCCGACACCTCGGTGCGGCAGATCGCCGCCGCCGCACGAGTCTCCGCGGGTACCGTCGTCTCAGTGGGGACTAAGGATCAGTTGTTCGTTACCTGCATGGAGGAGGTGGCGACCGAGGCGGCGCTGAGCGCGCTCGCCGCTGAACAGGATCCTCGCGCGGCGCTGCGCGCTTTCGTCGTCGCCACCCCCGGCCTGACCGCCGAGGGTACGGAGCTATCGCGCGACTATCTGCGCGCCCTCATCGCAATTGGCTCAGAGCCCGGCAATGAGGAGCGCCTGGGACGTGTCCTAGCGCTCATCACCTCACGCTGGGCGGAGCTGCTAGGCCTACCGGACGAGCATTCCCGGGTGGTCCTGTGCGCCGGAAACTTCTACATGAGCCTAATCGGCTGCGTTTACGCCGTCGCCGCGGGACAACTACGGGCGGATGATGCGGTCGAGCTTCTGCACGGCATGATCGACGGCGCCACGGCGGAGAACGCCGTGAACGCCCCGAGCGGGTGCGACCAATGAGATTCGTGCATATCGCCATCGGATCCATGGGGGATCTGCGGCCTCAGCTGACACTCGCCGCCGCCCTGAAGGAGCGGGGCGACGACGTGCTCGTGGTGGGACTGGAGGAGTACGCGGACACCGCCACCGAGGCGGATGTACCCTTCCGTGGCCTGGGCGCCCACACCATCGGACCAATACGGCCGGCGCCGCTGGGACGCCTGGTGGCGGGCAGCCAGACGGCCGGAGCGCTGCTCATACGCCGGTGGATGGCCCGATCCGCCGAACCGATCGCACGCACCCTCCTTGACGTCGTCCGGCCGGGGGACCGGATCGTGACCGGCGTGCTCGGGCTGGCCGCAAGCCGACTCCTGGCGGCGCAGCGCGGCTGCAAGACCTTCGAACTCATGCTGGCGCCCACCCTGCCCACCGCCTACGGGCAGTGCCTGGTCGGTGCCGTGCGGCCCGACCGCTCCGCACTCAACCTGTGGGCATCGACCCTGGTGCGCCGGGGCTCGGTTTCCATGGGACGCCCTATCGCCCGGGCGATGCACCGCCTGAACACGGCCTCCTCCGCCACCTGCGCGCCGTCCACGTCGGAACACGTCATTCTGGCCTGCTCATCGCGTCTGGTCCCACAGGCCCCCGACTGGCCGGAAACCGTTGCCTGTACCGGACATTTGGCGGCGGCGTCGCCGCAGTGGGAGCCTCCCGCCCGCCTGCAACGCTTCCTGGACGCCGGCGCGCCGCCGGTGTACATCGGCTTCGGCTCGGTCCCCTTGCGCGATCCCGTCGGCGCGGTCGCCATACAGGCGGAGGCGGCGCGGCGCGCCAAGGTACGCGCAGTCCTGCACCCGGCCGCGGGTTTCCAGGAATGGGACCGCGACTTCGGTCCACACGTACACCTCATACGGGACACCCCCTTCGACTGGCTGCTGCCCCGCATGGCCGCCGCGGTCCACCACGGCGGAGCCGGCACCACCCAGGCGGCCCTAGCGGCGGGCGTGCCGCAGGGCATCATCCCCTACACCCTCGATCAGCCCTACTTCGCGCGCCGCGTGGCCGCGCTCGGCCTGGGGCCGGAGGCCCTCAGCACGCGTGACCTGACGCCGCAGCGCCTGGCCCGCGTTATACGCCGGCTCACAGCGGGGGAATCCGCCGACGCGTATCGCGCCCGGGCCGCACAGCTGGCCGAGTCCTATCACGATCGTGGAGGCCTCACCGAGACCGTTGAGTTCGTCCACGGTTGGTGAGTGAGGTGTTCCCGAACGGCCGGCACCTAACTGTGACGTAGGTCCCCGCTGCTGATAGTCTCCGGTCTATGCAGAGTGCTCCCGCGCCCGAAACGGTCCGCGTCATGATCGTGGACGACCATGAGATCGTCCGCCGCGGCATCGCCGAGATCATTGAGCGCGCCGACGGGCTCGATGTGGTCGCCGAGGCCGGCTCCAAGGCGGAGGCCATCCGCCGGGCAGAGCTCATGCGCCCCGACGTGGTACTCGTAGACCTGCAGTTGCCCGACGGCACCGGTATCGAGCTCATGCAGGCACTGCGCGAGTCCGTGCCCGAGGCACTGCCGATCGTGCTGACCTCCTTCGACGACGACGAGGCACTGGCCGAGTCCCTCGACGCCGGCGCCAGGGCATACCTGCTCAAGACCGTTCACGGCGCCGAGATCAGTGACGTGGTGCGGGCGGTCGCCTCCGGGCGGGTGCTGCTGGACGAGCGCACCGTCACACGCCGTCGCGCGGATCACGACGATCCCACCGCAGACCTGACCAATGCCGAACGCAAGGTGCTCGAACTCATCGGCGACGGCCTGTCCAACCGGGAGATCGGCGAGCGGCTCGGGGTCGCTGAGAAGACCGTCAAGAACCACATCACCTCCCTGCTGGCCAAGATGGGCCTGCAGCGGCGCACCCAGGTTGCCGCCTGGGTGGCCGGCCAGCGCGCCTCCGGCTGGCGACGCTCCTGAGGCGTGGCTGTCACAGCAAGCCTGTGGCCTTGGGATATACGTCTCTTTTCGGGATGTACTCTTTCTCTAACGCTCTGGTGGCGGTTAAGTTACGGAAGTTGTGGTCAAGGCGTAACTGAAGGGAGTCACGCTGACGCAGGTAGACTACGAGGATCTGTCCCTCGCGGGAGCTACGCTGTCCAGGCAGGGCACAGAGCACCTGTCCACCATGGAGCAGTTCATTGAGCAGTGGGCGCGGATAGATTCTGCCGACTTGGGAGACCTCCTCAAAGCGCTCAAGCCGATCAACGACGCGGTGGTGGAGTTGGGCAAGCTCACCGTGCGCCAGCTGGGCGAGGCCCACGAATGGACGGGCAAGAAGCTAGACGCCACTCTGGACACCTACGTCGAGACCGACCGGCAGGTCTATGAAGAGGCCGCCCGCATCCTCCGGGAGCGCGGCCACACCGTCCCTCCTTTCACGGACCCGAGAATATATCTTCCCGGGCTGGGCACGGCGGCGCGGGCGGCAGGCCCCGACTACGGTGGGGAAAACCATCGGTCATCGAGCAGGTCTACGGTTCTGGTGAAGCCTTGCGAAGGTATGACGAGGACCAGTTCTATCGAGCCGAGAACCGTTACGCCCAGGCGAAGTCGGCCAACCGGGGGATTGAGGAGGCCCAGGACGCGAGTTCCTACCTCGTGCCGCCGGAGCCTCCTACCTCTGAGATTGACAATATGCGCTGGAGCGCTGGCGTCCTGCTCGGCTCTGTGGACTGGGTGTTTGAGCAGCTCTTCGGCTGGTCGCTGCTCAATGACCTCATCTATTAGCCGTTCGCCGGTGATTGGCGGGTCGTCGATGGCGCCTCGACCGCCTGGTCCTATGTGGACAAGGCGCTTGTTGCTATCGGCGAGAACGACTCCGCAGTGCTGCCCGCCCTCTCGGAGTGGACGGGGGATGGCTCCGAGGCCTGCAACGCCTTCATCACCGCCCTCAGTGGAGCCACGACGGCGCTCAGCTACGCGGCAGGCTACGTGAGCGGGATCGTTGGCAAGGTGGCCACGGTGGCGAAGCTCGCTGCTTGGGCGGTAGGTGAAGCGCTTAAGTTCATCAGCGAACTATTATGTGAATTAGCTCTTGATGCTACCGTCCCGGTGGCCGGCTGGATTAAGGCAGGCGCTGCGATAGCGCTAAAGCTTGACAAAGTCCTCGCGCTCGTCCGAGCAATCAACCTCGTCCTCAATCTGATATATGAGGCGATCGCCGGGGCGGTGCAGGCCAAGGCCAAGATTGTCGAGGTCTCCTACACCGTAATCAACATTGGCGAAGCTGCTGTGCGCGGGACGAGGGCGCGGGTATGAGTTATGAATTCGGCTCGGAGCCGCAGCGTCGGGCCGGGCAGGACGTCGATCTGGACGCGATCATCGGCAGGCTTCGTTCATTAGGAAAAGACTTTGAGCGCCAGCGGGAGACCGAACAGGAACGGTTCGACCAGCAGGAGGAGGAGCGTGCGCGGATGGCGCGCTCGGGCGAGCTGGGCGAGGACTGGCGCAGGATCCAGAACCGGATTGATGCCGGCCAGACGACCGTCATGGACGTCCTCTCCGGTGCCGACCGCTCCCCGGAGGCCCGCCGTCTGCGCGAACAAGCGGAACGCAACATGCGGTCCCTACGCTCCCAATGGCGCGAGCAACAGCGCTCGGGGAGAGGCGATACACCCCTTGACCAGATGGACGAGATTCGTGACAGCCAAGGAAGATAAGGAGTAAGAGTAATGAGCGACCTGGTGGTGAAGGAAGGTGTGCTGGACTGGCTGGCCCAGGATCTTTCCCGTGCGCAGGGGGAGTGGGAGTACTCCTGGAGCCAGCTCGATGGAGGCATGGGTTCGGCACAGGCCGAGTGGAGCGGCCAGGCTGCCAGTGCGGCGGACTCGACTTATCGCTCAGCGTCCCAGTCGGGGCAGGATTTGAGCTTGATGCTGATGGAGCTCATCGCCGCCGTACGCTATGCCGATGATCTCTATGCGGCGGCGGAGCGGCAGGTCGCCAGCATGTGGTCGCTGTGAGGAGCTGCGGGAGTCATCGGTGGGCTCGCTGCCTGTGATACGGGACGGCTACGCGGTCAACGGGTGGGGAGGAGTGGGCTGTGAGTTTGATTGGTAGCACGTATCCGGCTCGCCGGTTTGTTGTGGCACTGCCTGCTCGGGAGGCGGTGCGGGTGGCGGTTGATGTGCTGGGGCGGGAGGGCTTCTCCCTGGAGGCGTGGGATGTTGATCCCTTCTTGCGCGAGTACGGTCCCTGGACCGGGGCCGCGCTGCGGCGGGGGCATGCGATCAAACTCATTCTGCTCACCCCCGTCGTGTATATGGTTGCTCCACTGGCTCTGCTGTTCCCATGGGTCAGGCGGAGCCTCGGCGTGGTGAAGATGGTGGCAATGGCGCGGGATATCGGCCAGGGCAGGTCCGAGTTGCTGGTTGGAGCCTATCGCATCGAAAGCGAATGGATTAGTTCTGGAGCCGTGGCCGCTGCCAAGATGCTGATTGCGACCAGAGAGCGCATGGGCGATCTGGGCGTGCTGTTGGTGGCGGACCCGGAACAAGTTGACAGGTATGAAGGTCTTCCTGACGACCACCCGTTCCAGATGCAGCAGTGGTGGCGTATCAGGAGGGCGGCGCAGAAGGCTGCCCGGTCACGCCACTGAGCATGAAATCAGGCAGCCCGCTTCGGCTACCCCGATGGAGCGGCACCCGCCAGGTGAAGCAGGTGCCCCGCCGCTCGCCGTCGGAACGGGCCCGCGGGCCGATCACGAAGCTGCCGGCGTGGCGGCGGGCCCGCTCGGCCATGTTCGCGGTCCCCGAGCGGCGTGTCACCCGCGGGTCCACACCCACGCCGTCGTCCCGGCACACCACCTCCACCACCGGCGCGCCCCGGAAGGGCTCGGCATCCCCGGACGCCGCCCCGTCCTGCCCGGCGGGCGGCTGGGAGGTGAGCAGCCCCTCCACCTTCACGTCCACCGTCACCGAGGAGGCCTTGGCGTGGCGGGCAACATTCGACAGGCCCTCCCGCACCACGGCCACGATGTCGTCGGCCAGGTCCGGCTCCACCGCCGCGTCGATGACGCCGATCAGCTCGTCCTCCCGGTCCCGTTCCGCCTGCGCCAGGCCGTGGCCGTCGACGGTGAGGATCAGGGACGGCGCGAAGCCGAGCGAGGTGCGGGCCAGAGAGGCCTCCCGCCGCAGCCGCTCCACCAGGCTGACGTCCTCATCCCGGTCGCGCAGCGAACGCACGATCGAGCGGATCTGCCGCACCGAGTCGTCCACCGCCGCCAGGGAGGCGTCCAGCGCCTGGCAGGCCACGGACATGTCGGTGCCGGAGGCGGTGCCCTCGGCCTGCAGCCGGTCGCGGGCGGCGGACAGCTGCATCCCGGTGGCGAACAGCTGCTGGATCGCCAGGTCGTGCAGGTCGCGGCCGATGCGGGCCCGCTCATCCAGGAGCGTGGCCATCTCCTCGGCGTGCTGGGCGTCGGCCAGCTCGAAGGCCATGGTCGCCTGCCCGGCCACCAGCTCCGCGATCTCCAGATCCTGCTGGGTGAAGCGCTCCGCCCCCTGTTCACGCAGCAGCAGCATCACGCCGACGCCACGGCCGCGGTGAATCATGGGGGCGTACAGGGCCGGGCCGAACTGGGACAGCTCCTCAACCAGCAGGTCGGAGGCACCCCAGGCGTCGGCCAGCGAGTCCTCAATCAGCCCGGTGCGGCGCGCCAGCGTCTTCAGGGCGCGGCCCTCGGGCGGGAAGAACGTGCCGATCAGCTCGTCGGCGTGCTCCCCGTCCGCAATCTCGCAGATCCAGGTGTCGCCCACGCTGGGCAGCACCAGGGCGGAGGTGTCCGCGTGGGCGACCTCGCGCACGCGGCGGGCGATCAGGGTCAGCGCGTCGCCCTCGTCGGCCCCGGACAGCAGCATGGTGGTCAACTCCTGGGACACCGCCATCCACTGCTCACGGTCGCGGGCCTCCCGGTACAGGCGGGCATTCTCCAGCGCGACGGCGGCGGCCTCCGCGAGCGTGAGCACGGCGGTGACGTCCGCGTCGGTGAACCCGCCCTGCTTGTCGCACAGGAACAGCCGGCCGTAGACCTGCCCGTGCACCCGCAGCGGGGCGGACAGGATCGAGCCGCAGCGCTGCCCATCGCCGGCGGGCGTGTTGCGGACGACGACGCCGCAGTCCTCCGGTCCGGCCTCCGGCGCGCCGGCGACCATGGTGGCCAGCTCGTCGGTGGAGACGGTGGCGGTGCCGGTGGTCAGCGCGGCGGCGGTGGCGGGGTCGGCGGCCCCGGGGGCGGCGATCGTCCCCCAGGCCGCCCCGGTCAGGGCGCAGGCGGAGTCGACCAACCGGTTCAGTGCCTCCGGGACCTTCAGCGAGCTCGTCAGCCGCAGGGCGGCGCGGAACAGCCCGACGGTGCTTCCCGTCGGCGCGGAGACGGCACTGTGGCCGGGGCTGCCGGGGTAGGACGGCGTGTTAGACATGAGTCTCCTGCTCCTGCTGAAGGGACCAGCGGTAATCGGGGTCGACGGCGGTCAGGTGCGCGTGGGTGCCGCGCCGGGTCACGACGGCGGTGGTGCCGGCCGGGGAATCGTCGGTGCCGTCGAAGCCGCCCGTTTCGTCTGGGCGCGCGGCGGCGTGCGGGCGGCCCAGGATGAGTACTTCGTCGGCGTCGGCCAGGGCCGACAGGCGGTGAGTCACCAGCAGTACGCCGCGGGCCTCGGCGGCCGGGCCGGTCGCGTCAGCGTTCGAGGCTTCCGGACCGGCGGCGGGCGCGGGCGCGGTGCCGGCGTGCAACAGGTCCCCGACCAGGCGATCGGCGGTAGCGGCGTCCAAGTGCTCGCCGGGCTCGTCCAGCAGCATCAGCGGTGCGGGCGCGGCCAGGGCGCGGGCCAGCAGCAGGCGGCGCCGCTCCCCGCCGGACACGGCCGTCGCACCCGCCCCCAGGCGCGTGTCCAGTCCGTCGGGCAGTCGGGCCAGCCAGTCGCCCAGGCCGGCACGTGCCAGCAGGGCGGCGGCCCGCTCGCGGGTGAGCGCGCCGTCGGCCACGCGCAGGTTCTCCAGCACGGTGGTGTCGAAGACGTGGGCGTCCTCCGCGGTCAGGCTCACCCGCGCGGCAGTCTCCGCCCGTTCGGCCCCCCATGGCGGCGCCCCATCCAGGGTGAGTTCACCGGCGCGCGGCTCCAACAGTCCGGCCAGGGTCAGCAGCAGCGTGGTCTTGCCGATGCCGGAGGGACCCACCACGGCCAGGCGCCGCCCCGGCGCCAGGTCCAGGTCCACGCCGTCGACCAGGACCGGTCCGCCCGGCCAGCCCACCGCCAGCCCCCGGGCGCGCAACCGCGGCCCGGAGGCGCTCGCGGCCGGCAGCGGACGCGGCGTGGGCACGCGGGCGGCGGAGGCGGCGGCGTCGTCGAGCAGGTCCACGATGCGCACGGCCGCGCCGGCCGACGTGACCAGCTGGACGGAGGCCGGCCCCAGGGCGGCGGAGGCCTCGAAGGCGCTCAGCGGCACCAACACGATCACCGCCAGCCACACCGGCGCCAGGCGCCCATCCGCCACGGCCGGGGCACCCACGAGTATGTTGCCGAGTACGGCCAGTCCCATGGCGGTGGTGTCGATGACGGCGGCCAGTGCGGCGGGCCGGGCCGCCCGGTCGCGGGTGGCGGCCAGGTGCGCCTCCAAGCCCGCCAGGTCGCTCATGGCGCGCGGCATGCGGCCGGACACGCGCAGCTCGTCGGCGCCGTCGAGCAGGTTCATGACGGCGGCCGACAGGTCGGTGGCCTGCTCCTGACGGGCCAGCTCGGCGGCACGGGCCGAGCGGATCGTCACCAGCGGGCCGGCCACGCCCGAGAGCAGCAGGCAGACCGCCAGGATCACGCCGGCCGGGGGAAACACGAGGGCCACCCCCAGGCTGGTGGACAGCCCCAGCACGGCCGCCACCGCGATCGGCAGCAGTGAGCGCACCACCAGGTCGCCGACCGCATCCACGTCGGCCCCCACCCGCGCCAGGACGTCGCCGCGCCGCAGTCCGGCGACCGTGTCGGTGCGGGCGGCGGCCAGGATTTCGTACAGGCGGGTGCGCAGGGAAGTCATGCCGCGCAGCGCTGTGTCGTGGGACAGCAGACGCTCGCAGTAACGCATCACGGAGCGGGAGATGCCGAACAGGCGCACCGCGACGGGGGCCACGCCGAGTGCGGCCACCTCCGAGGCCTGGGCGGCGCGGGCGATCATCCAGGCGGCCACGGCGGACAGGCCGACCGCGCTGGCCAGTCCCAGGGAGCCGACGATCACGGAGGCGGCGAAGCGGGTGCCGTCCAGGTCGAGCAGGGTCACGGCGCGGCGCAGGGCGCGGCGTTCGGCGGTGGTAAGCGCGGCGCTCATCGGTTGTCCTCGGAGAATACGAGCGCGTCCATGGCTTCGGCGGGGCTCGCAGCGGGGGTGGCGCCGCTCGAGTCCGCCGCGGGGGTGGGGCGCGAGGCCACCTCGACGACGTCGTCCGCCAGGGCCACCAGTGCCGCCCGGTGAGCGATTACCACGACCGTGCGGCCGGCCGCGCGGAGGGCGTTCACGGCGTTCAGCACCCGCGCCTGGCTGGCCGCGTCCAGGTGGGCGGTGGGCTCGTCCAACAGCACCAGGGGCGCGTCGGTGACCAGGGCGCGGGTCAGGGCCAGGCGCTGACGCTGCCCGACCGACAGACCCACGCCGCCCTGACCCACGCGCGTGCGCCAACCGTCCGGCAGGGCGGCGACCACGGCGTCGAAGCCGGTGGCCGCCGCGGCATCCGCCAGGGCGGGCGGGACCTGGGCGGTGGCGTCGGTAGGGGTCTGGCCGATGGTGTTCTCCAGCAGCGTGCCGGGCACGATCACGGGGCGCTGCGGCACCCAGGCGATCTGCTCCCACCAGGAGGCGGGGTCGACGTCGGCCAGGTCCATTGGCGGCCCGTCGGCGGCGATGACCCGCACCCGACCCCGGTCGGGGGGTAGCAGGCCGAGCAGCAGCTGCGCGGCGGTGGTCTTGCCGGTGCCGGACGCGCCGGTCAGTGCCACCACCCGGCCCGGGCGAATCGTGGCCGTAAGGTCGGCGGGCGCCCAGGCGCCACGGGCGGACACGGACACCTGCGCGAACTCGATGCGGGCCGTGCGCAGGTCTGGGGCGGGGGCGGTACCCGGCGTCGGCGCGGGCTCCTGAAGCACCGCGAAGACGGCCTCGGCGGCGGCCACCCCGTTGGCGGAGGCGTGGAACTGGAGGCCGACCTGGCGCAGCGGCTGGTAGACCTCCGGGGTGATCATGATGACCAGCAGGCCGGTGGCCAGGTCCATGCGGCCGTACAGCAGCCGGAAGCCCACCTCGACGGCGACGATCGCCACCGACAGGGTGGTGATGAACTCCAGCACCGCCCCGGACAGGAAGGCCACTCGCAGCGTGGACATGGTCGTGGCGTTGTAGGCGCGGCCGAGCTCGCGCACCCGCCGGGCGGGGCCGGCCTGGCGTCCCAGCGCCTTGAGGGTGGGCAGGCCCGCCAGCAGGTCCAGCAGTTGACTGCCCAGGCGTTCCATGGTGCGCAGTCGGGCCTCGGAGTGGGCCTGGGTGAGGCGGCCGATCAGGATCATGAAGATCGGGATCAGCGGGATCGTGCAGGCCACCGCGATCGCGGACGGCAGGTCCTGGGTGAGCAGAACCAGACCGGTGGCGGGGGTGACGGTGGCGGCCAGCAGCAGCTGTGGCAGGTAGCGGGTGAAGTAGGGCTCGAGGTCGTCCAGGCCGCGGGTGAGCAGGGTGGCGGTGTCGGCGCCGTGGACGGCCCGCCAGCGTGGCCCCAGGGCGGCGGCGCGCTGCAGTACTTGGCGGCGCAGGTCGATGGTGACGTCGGTGGCGGCCCGGTGGGCGCGCGACTCCTGCACGTACAGCACCAGCGCCCGGGCCGTCACCACTCCGGCCAACGCCGCGATCGCGGGCCGCACGGTGCTGGGGGCGGCGCCCCCGGTGATGACCGGGGAGATGGCCCGGGAGATCAGCCAGGCCTGGGCGACGACGAGCAGCGCGGTGAGCGCGCCCGTGACCGCCGTCGTGGCGATGTAGCGCCGGGCCGCGGCTGCGTAGCGCATGAGTCGGGGGTCCAACGGCTTCACCCAAACAGCATAGTGCCGGATTGGGACCGTAGTCCCGGGAGCGGGCTCTCGGCGGGGTGGCAGGCATCCACAAGGACACCAATGGGCCGGATCAGATGAGCGGTCGACTCAATCACTTCGCTCACCTGCCGGGCCATTCCCTTGCCCTTGCGGACTTTGGCATGTCGGCCCTTAGAGGGTTATCGGCGTGAACGTGGGTTATCGGCGTGAACGTGTGTGCGTGATCGGGGCTATTCGTTGAGATAGTGGGGGAAAGTCAGGGGTTATCAGGGGTGGGCATGATTCAACGCGCCTCCCCGCGACGCGCTGGTCTAGTGCATGACGTTCGTGTCGGTAACCCGTTACGCGTGGGGTGGCGATGATGCTCACCCCACCCCGTGTATGTACTGCACGACCCCGGGCCGCGTTCCACGACCCCGGGCCGCGTTCCACGACCCTGGTGTGCGTTGCACGACCACCCCGGGGTCGTGGAATGTGCACCAAGGTCGTGCAGTGTCGCCCAGGGTCGTGCAACAACACCGCCCCCGCACGCCGCCGGGCCAAAACACACGTTCGCGCCGATAGTGCGGCCTAAAACAACGCGTTCTAGCTGCGTGCAGACACTCTCGACTTCGACATGTACGACGAGCTCATGGAGGCCCAGGAGGAGGCCACAGGGCTGCGGGCCCGCCAACGTCGGAGGGGTGAGCGCGCCTTCAGTGATCGACGGGCGCGGGCTGGGCGTTGTCGCGCACTCGCGTGGGGTGCAGCCCACCGGCGGCGGGGTCGATCCGCTCGGCGCTGATGCGCGCGGAGAAGGTCCGGTAACCCCAGATCGTGTAGAAGAGCACGACCGGCAGGAAGACGACGGCGGCAACCGTCATGATCGCCAGGGTGGCGTCGGCGGAGGTGGCCTGCGCGATGGTCAGGGAATACGCGGGATCGATCGAGGAACGCATGACGTCGGGCGTCATGGCCGTGAAGATGAGCGCCCCGACTCCGGCGATACCGGCGAAGTGCAGGCCGAAGGCGAGCCCCTGCCGGCCGCGGAACGAGGCCACCAGGGAACCGACGAGCGCCAACGCCGCCACCACCAGTGGCAACCAGACCCAGGCGGTGGCCGAGTAACTGGTCGCCCACAAGCCCCAGACGGCGGCAATCGCCGTCGAGGCGACCCCGCAGCGACGGGCGAAGGTTCCCGCCCGCACGGACAGATCGCCGGCCGTCTTCAACGCGGTGAACAGGGCCCCGTGCGTGAGGAACAGCAGGCAGGTGGCCGCGCCGCCCAGCAGCGTGAAGGGCGTAAGCAGACTGAAGAACCCTCCGGTGAGCAGGTGGGAAGCACCTACGACAAGCGCGTCTGCGGGTACTTCGGCGGCCGGCACGGGCGCGCCGCTGGCGGTGTCTACCACCTCGATCTCCATGCCCTGCACCATGTTCGCGAAGGCCGCCCCCCACAGGATCGAGGGCACCCAGGCGGCGATGGTGTGTGCCCAGTCCCACCGGTCGCGCCAGGCCTGGTCGTTGATCCGGCCACGCCACTCGATGGCGCATACGCGCACGATCAGGCACAGCAGGATGAGGAACAGCACCAGGTAGGCGCCGGAGAACAGGGTGCCGTACCACTCGGGGAAGGCGGCGAAGGTGGCGCCGCCGGCGGTCAGCAGCCACACCTCGTTGCCGTCCCAGTGGGGGCCGATGGTGCGCACCATGGCGCGCCGCTCCCGCTCGTCCCGGCCGAGGATCTTCAGCAGCATGCCCACGCCGAAGTCGAAGCCCTCCAGGGTCAGATAACCGACCCAGAGAATCGCAATGAGGATGAACCAGAGGACGGAGAGTGTCACGGCGGGCTCCACGGGCTAGTCGAGTTGGGCGGTGGTTGGTGGCAGTGTCGGCGGGCGACGGCGTCGGCCGGTGTGGGCCTCGGCGGCTGCTTCGGTGGGCATCGGGTGCGGCTAGTACTGGAAGGACAGCGGCGCCTCGGCGTCGTCACTCGGGCGCCGGGCAGCGTCGACGACGTCGGGCACCTGGGCGCGCACGCCCTCGCGGACGTAGCGGCGCAGCAGCAGGAACCACACGACGCCGAGGGCGGCGTACAGCAGCGTGAAGCCGATCAGCGACGCCAGTACGGTGCCGGAGGCGACGGTGGGGGAGACGCCGTCGGCGGTGAGCATGTAGACCTGGGAGACGGGGTCGGCGAGGTTGGGCACCACCACCCAGGGCTGGCGGCCGATCTCGGTCATGATCCAGCCGAAGGAGCAGGCCACGAAGGGCAGCCACATGCTCCACAGGGCGATCTTGCCCAGCAACGGGGAGTCGACCAGGCGGCCGCGGCGCGTCAGCCACAGGGCGACGACGCCGATGCCTATGGCGAGCATGCCCAGGCCGATCATCAGGCGGAAGGACCAGAAGGTGACCATCTCGTTGGGGGTGTAGTCCACGCCGTCGCCGTAGCGCTCCGCGTAGAGCTCTTGGGCGTCGTTCAGGCCCATGATCTCGGCGGTGGGATCGTTGGTGGCCATGAAGGAGTACACGTAGGGGACGGTGATTAGGTGCTTGGCGGTGCCGTCGGCGCAGGAGCCGAAGGCGGCCACGGTGAAGCCCGCGCCCGACTCGGTCTCGCACAGCATCTCGGCGGCCGCCATCTTGGCGGGCTGCTCCTCGGCGACAAGCTGCCCCTGGATGTGGCCGGAGCCGGCGGTGAAGATACCGGCGATGATCATCGTGACCGCGCCGAAGCGAGTCATGCGGCGCCACAGTCGGCGCGCCTCGAAGTCCTGCCCGGCGCGGGCGGCCTTGATCATCCACCACGCGGACACCCCCAGGATGAGCGTGCCCGCCACCAGGAAGGCGGAGGCGATCACGTGGGCCACGGTGACCCACAGGATCTTGTTGCCGAGCACATCGAAGAATCCGCCGACCCCGTCCAGCTCCGCCCGGCCGGTGTCCGGGTTGACGACGGCGCCGACCGGGTGCTGCATCCAGGAGTTGGCGGCGAGGATGAAGAAGGCGGAGAGGTTGGTACCCAGGGCGACCATCCAGATGCACAGGTTGTGCAACTTGGGGGACAGGCGGTCGCGCCCGAAGATCCACAGGCCCAGGAAGGTGGACTCCATGAAGAAGGCCAGCAGGGCCTCGAAGGCCAGTGGCGCCCCGAAGATGTTGCCGACGAACCGGGAGTACTCCGACCAGTTCATGCCGAACTGGAACTCCTGCACGATGCCGGTGGCGACGCCGAGCGCGAAGTTGATCAGCAGAAGGTTGCCGAAGAACCTGGTGGCCGTCCGCCACTGCTCGTTGCCGGTGCGCAGGTGAAGGGTCTCCATCAGTGCGACCAGTGGGGACAGGCCGATCGTGAGCGGTACCAGGATGAAGTGGTAGACCGTGGTGATGCCGAACTGCCATCGAGCCACGTCGAGGGAGTCGAGCGCCATGGGTGCGAGGCTCATCTGCGCCGCCTTTCGCGAGGGCCACGGGAAATATAAGAGGAACCTTATAGGGGCTCCCCGGGAGATAGGCCAAGTATAGGCGGCGGGTGACGGTGTGTCGTGAAAAGGTGTGACTTGTTATGCGGCTGTGTGGGGCTGTGGGGGCGGTTGGTTGTCAGAATTGGTGACAAACGCGCCTCCCGACGTCCCGGCTCGATTCTGAAATCGCGTGATTTCAACGTTTTGGTGATGGCAGGTTGGTGTCGCGGGCGCGTTTGTCACCATTTGTGACAGTACTGGTCGGCGGGCCGCCGGTCGGCCTGTCCGCCGTTGGCGAGACGACGGCGCCACCAGCCCGACTGCCACCCGGTGGGGCTACACCTGTGGGATACTGCCCCTGGCACCGGCGGTCCCGTACCGGCAGTCGGTGTCCGACCCTCGGCCGAGACCGCCCGGAAGAATTGCGCCGCCCAGAGCGCCGCCGCACTTCCGCAACGTGCGAGTTCCGCCGCAGGCCGGCGCCGCAAGGCGCACACGTAGGCTTTTAGCTCCCCGCCAGGGGAGCGCGACCGCGCCATGGCGCCGCGGGTACGGCGGAGCTATAGCGTCCGAAAGTGCAGATAGACCCATGTCCCCTCGTCATCGCGCTCACACGACTCCCACGCTCAGGGCTCCGAGGAGACAGGCGTCCCCAAGCGGCCTGCCCGTCGGCACCGCCGAGTCACCGCCGCTGTAACTACGCCCGAGTCCGCTCCCGACGCGCCGAGCAAGGTTCCCGACGCCGCAGACGCCGAGGCACAAGAGGCTGCGGCCCAGGCCGAGGGCATCGCCGCGCCTGACAGTGCCGCTTCCGCGGAAACGCCCGAGGAAACCGACGCCGCGGCGGTCGACGCCGCCGACGACGCTGCGCAGGCTGAAGCCTCCGATGCTGCGGAGAGCGAAGACGCCGAGGACGCAGCTGATGCGGAGACCTTGGAGGCCGAGGACGTCGAGGACGCAGAAGCCGCCGACGCCGAGGCCGGCGAGTCTGAGGCCGGTGAGCCGGAGGCTGCCGAGGCTCAAGATGGCGACGCCGAGGCCGACGCCACGGCAGACGCTGAACCCGAGCCCGAGTCAGGCGCCGACGCCGACGCCGACGCGTCCACGCCGGAGCTGGAGGAGGACCTGCCGGAGCCGGAGGAGCCGCAGCTGCCCGCCGCGTCGCTCCTGTTCCAGGCCCCCGATCCGGCGTTGGCCCGGCGGCGGCGCCGCAAGGTGAAGGTCGCCGCCACCACCCCCGCCCAGGCCCAGCCGGCCGAGTCGAGCCCCGAGTCCGCCTCACGCCGGGACCGGGATGCCCCGGCCGCCAAGCCCGATGCGGCTGTGTCCGTTGGCACCGGCTCCGGCGGTACCGACGCCTCCACCGACTCCGACGAGGCCGCTACCGGCACCCGCGGTGGTCGCCGGCGCCGTCGTCGCGCGACCGCCGCCTCCACCGCGCCCGAGCACGTGGAGGAGGCCGCCCCCGCCAAGCGCCGCGGCCGCAACGCCGCCCCGGCCCGGGACGCCGACGAGACCGCCTCCGCCCAGTCGGCCCCGACGGAGGACGCTGAGGGAGCAGAAGACGCCGAGGGCACTGAGACCAACAAGGAGGCCGCCACCGGCCGCCGCAAGCGCCGCCGCGGCGGACGCGGGCGGCGTGCCCGCTCCCGCGCCGAGGGCCGTGGCGCCACGGTCGAGAGCGCCGACGACGCCGACGAGGCCAACGAGACGCCCGCCGACGCCGCGGACAGTGTGCAGACGGACCGGACCTCCGCCGAGACGCCGGAGGAGAGCGCCGGCAGTTCTCGTCGTCGCCGTCGTCGTTCTCGCAGCCGCTCCGACGCCTCCCGGGACGAGATCACCGCGCTCAAGGGCTCCACCCGCCTGGAGGCCAAGCGCCAGCGCCGTCGCGAGGGGCGCGCCGCGGGTCGACGCCGGCCCATCATCACCGAGGCCGAGTTCCTGGCCCGCCGCGAGAGCGTCGACCGGCAGATGGTGGTGCGCGAGCAGGACGGCCTGAACCAGATCGCCGTCCTGGAGGACGGGCTGCTGGTGGAGCACTACGTCGCTCGGCACACCCAGACCTCACTGGTCGGCAACGTGTACGTCGGCCGTGTGCAGAACGTGCTGCCGTCCATGGAGGCGGCCTTCGTGGACATCGGCAAGGGACGCAACGCCGTCCTGTACGCCGGCGAGGTCAATTGGGACGCCGCCGGCATGGAGGGCAAGCCGCGCCGCATCGAGGACGCCCTGGCCAGCGGCGACACCGTGCTGGTGCAGGTCACCAAGGACCCCATCGGTCACAAGGGCGCCCGCCTGACCAGCCAGATCACCCTGGCGGGCCGCTACCTGGTGCTGGTGCCCGGCGGCACCATGACCGGCATCTCCCGCAAGCTCCCGGACACCGAGCGCAACCGGCTGAAGAAGATCCTCAAGCGGATCGTCCCCGACGACGCCGGCGTGATCGTGCGCACGGCCGCGGAGGGCGCCGGCGAGGAGCAGCTCGCCGACGACATCAAGCGGCTGGTGGCGCAGTGGGAGTCCATCGAGAAGAAGTCCTCCCAGGTGCTCAAGGGCTCCGGGAAGGCGCCAGTGCTGCTGAAGGAGGAGCCCGAGCTGGCCGTGCGCGTGGTGCGCGACGTGTTCAACGAGGACTTCCGCAAGCTCATCGTGCAGGGCCCCGACGCCTGGAAGACCATCTCCAACTACGTGTCCGACCTCAGCCCCGAGCTGACCGACCGGCTGGAGCACTGGGTCAGCCCCGAGGACGTGTTCACCGCCCACCGCATCGACGAGCAACTCGCCAAGGGCTTCGACCGCAAGGTCTGGCTGCCCAGCGGCGGCACGCTCATCATCGACCGCACCGAGGCCATGACCGTCATCGACGTCAACACCGGGCGCTTCACCGGCGGCGCGGACGGCACCCTGGAGGAGACCATCACCCGCAACAACCTCGAGGCCGCCGAGGAGATCGTCCGCCAGCTGCGGCTGCGCGACATCGGCGGCATGGTGGTGATCGACTTCGTGGACATGGTGCTGGAATCCAACCGCGACCTCGTGCTGCGCCGTCTGGTGGAGTGCCTGGGCCGCGACCGCACCCGCCACCAGGTCACGGAGGTCACCTCGCTGGGCCTGGTGCAGATGACCCGCAAGCGCGTCGGTCAGGGGCTGGTGGAGGCCTTCTCCACGCCCTGCGAGTGCTGCGGCGGGCGCGGCTTCATCGTTCACGAGCACCCGGTGGAGAACCAGGCGGTGGACATGTCTGCCTCCGCCGCGCGCAGCGCCGGCTCCGGCCGGGGTCGCCGCGGTCGCGACGATGACGGCGCCAAGGCCGAGGGGAAGTCCGCCAAGGGTTCGGGCAGGTCGGGCAAGTCCTCCGGCAGGTCCGGTCGCTCCGGCGGGCGCGGCAAGTCCGCCCAGGGGGACGAGGACCGGGACGACGCCGCCCGCTCGGCCGTGCGCGGAGCCCTGGCACAGATTGCGGCGGCCGCCGAGCACGCTCACGAGCACGCCCAGGCCGAGGAGAGCAGCACGGCCGCCCCGGCGGGCGCCGTCACCGAGGAGTAAGCGGCCCCGGCGGGCGCCACCGCCCCGACGTGGGCGCCCGCCGTCGCCCCGGAGCATCCCCTCCGAGCGGTGGGGTGCGGAAGAACACAGGTCCGGTGGGCCTTCACAGGTTGGTGTCGCCCGCCGGATCGCATAAAGTAATCCGGCGGTGCCTTCCGCACCATTGCCCAAGTAGTCGCCCGCCAGCGGTGGAGCAGCGCTCCCGGGAACGAGCGACTAGAAGATACGACAGAGATGAGCAGTCAAGTGGTCTACGCGATCGTCAAGGCCGGCGGCCGTCAGGAGAAGGTCTCCGTCGGTGACGTCGTGGTTGTCGACAAGCTTGCCGGTGAGGTCGGCGACGAGGTAACTCTCGCCCCCGTCATGCTGGTGGATGGAGACAAGGTGACCGCTTCCGCCGCGGACCTGGCCAAGTCCTCCGTCAAGGCCGAGATCGTCGGCGACGAGAAGGGCCCCAAGATCAACATCCTCAAGTTCAAGAACAAGACGGGCTACCGCAAGCGCCAGGGTCACCGCGCCAAGCTCACCGCCATCAAGGTCACCGCGATCGGCTGAGCGGGCCGCCCCGCCGCAGTATCCTTTCAGGCAACAGCGAAACAGAAAGAAGCCCCGACATGGCACACAAGAAGGGTCTTGGTTCCTCCCGCAACGGCCGCGACTCCAACGCCCAGCGCCTCGGCGTGAAGCGCTTCGGCGGCCAGTTCGTCAAGGCCGGCGAGATCATCGTCCGCCAGCGCGGCACCCACTTCCACCCCGGCAACAACGTTGGCCGCGGCAAGGACGACACACTGTTCGCCCTGACCGCCGGCAACGTCGACTTCGGCACCTTCCGCGACCGCAAGGTCGTCAACGTCGTCGCATCCGAAGGCTGACACAGCCTCCATCACCATGACGGTATCCGCGAGGGCGGGCGGCTTCGGCCGTCCGCCCTTGCGCATGCCGGCCCCCGGGGCCACCGCCCCGCAGCGCCCGAGGAGACGCCCATGCCCAGCTTCATCGACCGGGTGGTCCTGCACGTCGCCGGCGGCGACGGCGGCCACGGCTGCACGTCGATCCACCGTGAGAAGTACAAGCCGCTGGCCGGCCCCGACGGCGGCGACGGCGGCCACGGCGGCAGCGTCATCCTGACCGCCGACCCGCGCGTGACCACCCTGCTGACCTACCACCGCTCCCCGCACCGCACCGCCGGCTCCGGCGCCCCCGGTGAGGGTGGCTGGCGCCGCGGCGCCGACGGTGAGGACATGGTGCTGCCGGTGCCGCTGGGCACCGTGGTAAAGGACTCCGACGGCGGCGTGCTGGCGGACCTGACCGCAGCCGGTGAGCGCGTCGTCGTCGCCGAGGGCGGAAGCGGCGGCCGCGGCAACTTCTCCCTGGCGTCCCCCAAGCGCAAGGCCCCGGGCTTCCACCTGCTGGGCGAGCCCGGCGAAGCCCGTGACGTCACCCTGGAACTGAAGACCGTCGCCGACGTCGCCCTGGTCGGCTACCCCAGCGCCGGCAAGTCCTCCCTGATCGCCGCCATGAGCGCTGCCCGCCCCAAGATCGCCGACTACCCCTTCACCACACTCACCCCCAACCTGGGCGTGGTGGAGGCCGGGGAGACGCGCTTCACCATGGCGGACGTGCCCGGGCTGATCCCGGGGGCGAGCGAGGGCAAGGGCCTGGGCCTGGAGTTCCTGCGCCACATCGAGCGCTGCGCCGTGGTGGTGCACGTGCTGGACTGCGCCACCCTGGAGCCGGGCCGCGACCCGCTCAGCGACTTCGACACCATTGAGGCCGAGCTGGCCGCCTACGCCGACCGGCTGGGCGCCGACGAGGCCGACCCGGCGCTGACCGGGCTGGCGCCGCTGATGGAGCGCCCGCGCGTGGTGGTACTCAACAAGGTCGACGTCCCCGAGGCGGCCGAACTGGCCGAACTGGTGGAGGCGGACCTGAAGGCCCGCGGCCTGCCCACCTTCACCGTCTCCGCCGTCTCCCATGCGGGACTGTCCCGGCTGGCCTTCGCCCTGGCGGAGCTGGTGCAGCAGGCCCGCGCCCAGGCCCCGGCCCTCGCCGAGCCCGCGCGGCCCATCATCCGCCCCGCCGCCGTGGGCCGCCGCGGCGGGCAGGCGACCGCCACCGTGGCCGTCATCCAGCACCCCGCCGAGGGCACCGTCTACCAGGTGCGCGGGGACAAGCCGGAGCGCTGGGTGCGTCAGACCGACTTCTCCAACGACGAGGCGGTCGGCTACCTGGCCGACCGCCTGGCCGCCGGCGGCGTCGAGGACGAGCTGGCCAAGGCCGGCGCCCACGCGGGAGACACCGTGCTGATCGGCGATGTCAAGGGCGGCGTCATCTTCACCTGGGAGCCGGCCATGACCACCGGTGCGGAGCTGCTGGGCGCCCGCGGCACCGACGCCCGCCTGGAGGACCACCACCGCCGCACCAACGCCGAGCGGCGCGCGCAGTACCACGACTGGATGGACGCCAAGGAGGCGGCCCGCCAGCAGCTGCGCGACGAGGCCGCCGAGGGACTGTGGACCGACGCCGCCGACTGGGAGGACGCATGAGCGCCGCAGATGCCGTGGGCCTGCGCCCCGACGCCCTGCCGGAGGGGGCGCGCGTCGTGCTCAAGGTCGGCTCCTCCTCGCTGACCCGCCCCGACGGCGGACTGGACCTGAACCGCATCGACATCATCTCCGGGCTGCTGGCAGGCATGCGCCGCCGCGGCCACGACGTCGTGCTGGTCTCCTCCGGCGCGGTGGCCGCCGGCCTGGTCCCGCTGGGCCTGGAGTCGCGTCCCGGAGAGCTGCGCCTGCTGCAGGCCGCCGCCTCCGTGGGGCAGGGGCGCCTGGTCTCCCGCTGGCAGACCGCGTTGAGCGCCTACGGGGCGGTCACCGCGCAGGTGCTGCTGACCGCCCAGGACGTGGCCGTGCGCAGCCACTACCGGACCGTGCGCGCCACCTTCGACACGCTGCTGTCCATGGGGGCGGTGCCGGTGGTCAACGAGAACGACGCCGTGGCCACCACCGAGTTCAACCTGGGCGACAACGACCACCTGGCCGCCCTGGTGTCCCACCTGGTCACCGCCGATGTGCTCATCTTGTTCACCGACGTGGACGGCATGTGGACGGCCCGCCCGGGTACGCCCGGCGCCCGCCCGGTGCGCTACGTCGGCGGCACCGGCGAGCTGGCCGGGGTCCGGGTCGACGGCGACGCCGGCGCCTTGGGCACCGGTGGCATGGCCACCAAGGTGCAGGCCGCCACGATCGCCTGCGCGTCCGGCACGGCCACCATCATCGCCGACGCCGACGATGCCCCCCGGCTGCTGGGCGGGCGCACGATTCCCGCCGACCTGGGCACCTGGTTCGCCCCCACCGGGCCGCACCGCTCCAGCCGGCGGCTGTGGATGGCGCACGCCTCCATGCCGGAGGGCCGGGTACTGGTCGACGCCGGGGCGGCCCGGGCGGTCACCGAGGGCAAGAAGTCGCTGCTGCTGCCCGGCGTGGTCGGCGTGGACGGGGACTTCGAGTCCGGCTCCGTGGTGGAGATCGTGGGGCCGCAGCGGGTGCTGGCCCGCGGCATCTGCCGCTATGCGGCCGCCGAGATCGAGGAGGTGCTGGAGGCCCGCGGCCGCGGCGCCCCCGCCCCCGGAGACCACGTGGCCCCGGTGGTGCACCGCGACGACCTGGCCGAGCTGCCCCGCACCGCCGGCGACTGACGCCTACCCCTCCTCGCGCTCCGCTTAACGAGACCGAGGGGAGACCAGCACCCGCGTGGGAGTGACGCCGAGTACCGCATCACGCCTACCCGCACGGCGCGGCGGGGACTACAGTCTGGTGTCATGACGACTTCACCCGTAGATGCCGCCAACGATTCCGTCAACGATGCCGAAGCCCTGGTCGCCACCACCGCCGGAGCCGCCCGCCAGGCCCAGCGCGCCCTGGCCGGCGTCAACCGGGAGCGCAAGGACGCCGCCCTGCACGCCCTGGCCGACGCCCTGACCGCCCGCGCCGAGTTCATTCTCGCCGCCAATGCCCGGGACCTCGAACGCGCCCGCGCCGCCGGCATGAAGCCGGGACTGATAGACCGCCTCGCCCTGGACGGCGACCGCATCGCCGCCATTGCCGACTCACTGCGCGAGATCGCCGCCCTGCCCGACCCGGTGGGTCAGATCGTCGACGGGCAGACCCTGCCCAACGGGCTGCGGGTGCGGCGCGTGCGCGTGCCGCTCGGCGTGGTCGGCATGATCTACGAGGCCCGCCCCAACGTCACCGTGGACGTGGCCGCCCTGACCCTGAAATCCGGTAACGCCGTCGTACTGCGTGGCGGCAGCGCGGCCGCGGACACCAACGCCGCCATCATCACCGTGCTGCGCGACGCCCTGACGGCGGCGGGCCTGCCCGCCGACCTGGTCACCACCATCGACCCGGCCGGCCGCGCCGGAGCCACCGCCCTCATGCATGCGCGCGGCCTGATCGACGTGCTCGTGCCGCGCGGCGGGGCGGGATTGATCCGCACCGTGGTGGAGGAGTCGAGCGTGCCCGTGATCGAGACCGGCTCGGGCAACTGCCACGTGTACGTGGATGCCGCCGCCGACCTGGCCGCCGCCGTCGACATCATCGTCAACGCCAAGACCCAGCGGGTCGGGGTGTGCAACGCCGCCGAGACGCTGCTCGTGCACCGCTCCGCCGCCTCCGCCTACCTGCCGGCCGCCGCGGACGCCCTGTGGGAGCGCGGCGTCACCCTCCACGCCGACGCCGCCGCCCGCGCCTGCGTGGAGGAGCAGGCCTCCGCCCAGGGCCGTGCGGAGCTGCTGGTGGACGCCACCGAGGCGGACTGGGAGACCGAATACGGTAGCCTGGACCTGGCGGTGCGAGTGGTCGACACCATCGACGACGCGATCGCCCACATCACCGCATACTCGACCGGACACACCGAGGCGATCCTGACGCAGGACGTGGCCGCCATGAACCAGTTCGTCAGCCAGGTCGACTCGGCGGCCATCATGGTTAACGCCTCCACCCGCTTCACCGACGGCGGGCAACTGGGACTGGGCGCTGAACTGGGCATCTCCACCCAGAAGCTCCACGCCCGCGGCCCCATGGGCCTGGCGGCGCTGACCACCACCAAGTGGGTCGTCGAGGGGGCGGGGCACGTGCGCCCCTGACCCGATATTCACCCCGCCGCTTCCCGGCGCCGGGGGGCAAGCACCAGGAGGCAATAGCCATGAACCCCGACCGAGGCAGACCGCTGGCGGTGCTCGTCGCCGCCGCGGCCACCGTTCTGCTCGTATGCGTGGCCATCCTGATTCTGCGTCGTCCCGCCGGCCTCGACGACGAACCCGGCATCGCCATGACCCCGGCAGCCACCACGACCGCCCAGGTCGGCCGCAGCGCCGGACCCCTGATGACGCCGCCTCCGGACTCCGACGACGACGCCAATGACAGCGGCTCGGACGGCGTTGACGATGGCACCCCCGAGGTGGTGCAGCAGGCGCCGCCCCAGAACGTCTCGCCCCAGGGAGGCTCCGGATCTGGCTACGGCACTGGCACCACGAGCAACAGCGGCAGCTCGAACAGCAGCTCTGACACCGACTCCGACGACGATGACAGAGACGACGATGACGGCGACGAGGACGACGACTGACCGGTCGGCCTCCGATCGCGCCTACTGCCGGGGCGGGGCGGCGGCCCGACGCAGGGCCGCGGGCTTCAGGTGAGCCGGTAGCCGACGCCGCGCACTGTCTCCAGCCGGCCCTTACCGAGCTTGCCGCGCAGGTAGGAGACGTACACGTCCACCACGTTGGAGCCCGGATCGAAATCCAATCCCCACACATTCGCCAGCAGTTGCTCCCGGCTGAGCACCTGCCCGGGGTGCCGCATGAACATCTCGGCGAGCGCGAACTCCCGGGCCGACAGGTCCACCCACTCCCCGTCCACCCGCACCCGGCGCGTGTGAATGTCCAGTGCCAGGTCCTTGTGCTCCAGCACCCCCCGCTCGGTCGGTGCCGCCTCGCGGGGGCGCAGCCGCAGCCGGATCCGGGCGACGAGCTCGTCGAAGGAGAAGGGCTTGGGCAGGTAGTCGTCGGCGCCGCCCTCGAGCCCGGCCACCCGGTCGGCCACGGAGGAGCGGGCGGTGAGCATGATGACCGGAGTGGTCACTCCCTGGCCGCGCAGCTGCTCGAGCACCTCGAAGCCGTCGATGTCCGGAAGACCCACATCCAACAGGATTATGTCCACGTCGCCCAGCAGAGCCATCTCGACGGCGTCCGCACCGTTGTTGACGGCTTTGGGGACGAAGCCGGCGGCCTTGAGCCCCTTGGTCAGGAACGAGGTGATGCGCTCCTCGTCCTCCACAATCAGTACAGTGGCCATGTCTTAATCCGACTCCTTCTGCTGCGCCGACCGTGTCTCGCCAACGGTTGTCAGGGGAATGCGCAGCGTAAACACAGATCCTCTCCCAACCTCGGAGGAGATTGCGAGTCGGCCGTCGTGCGCGTCAACGATGCTCTCCACGATGCTCAGGCCGAGGCCGGCCCCGGAGGCGTGGCGCGTGGCCTCAGCGGTCCGGGCGAACCTGAGCCGGATGCGCTCCACATCCTCCGGGGCTATCCCGATGCCCTCGTCCTCGACCCAAAGGAACAGCTCACTCCCATTGATCTCCGAGCCGATGGCGACCCGCGAATCCTCCTCGGAGTACTTCACCGCATTCGCCGCGAGCTGCAACCAGGCCTGGGTGATGCGCGCCGGGTCGAGCACGGCCGTCCCGGAGGCACACCCTCCCAGCTGCCAATCCCGGTCTCCCAGAGCGCAGGCCTTGTCGAATACTTGCAGCGTCAGTGCCTCGATGTCGGTGGGCTCGGGGGTGACGAAGTCGCTCTGCGAACTGCGTGCCAGATCCAGTAGATCGTCGATCAGCGTGCCCATCCGGTCCAGCTCGTCCAGGGCCAGCTCGGAGGTCTGCCGCACGTCATCCGGATCGTCGGGGTCGATGAGTTCAAGGTGACCGCGCACCACCGTTATCGGGGTGCGCAGTTCATGGCCGACGTCGTCGAGCAGCTCCCGCTGGGCCTCCACCGCGCGCTGCACCCGGTCCAGCATGCGGTTGACCGCGGCCGCCAGCGCCGACAGGTCGTCATGACCGCGCACCCGCACCCGGGTGGTCAGATCGCGTTCGTCGATCGACTCGGTGGCGTTGCGCAGCTCCCAGATGGGACGCAGCAGCCGTCCGATGCCCAACCAAGCCAGCGCCGCCACCAGCATCATGGTCACGGCCGCCGCGGAGGCGTACATGCGCATGGTGCGCCACAGGCCGGCCTCCGCGGCGTTCAGGTCGACGACGCGTGCCAGGACGGCCGTTGTGTTTCCGTCCGTCACCGGCACGGTGAGCACCTGGTAGCGTCCGTCGGCGGTCTCGATGGTGAAGATTGAGGAGACGTCCGCGTCCGCTCCGGCCAGTAGCCGATCCACCAGTTCGGGATCGTCCTCCGGGCGCAGCCGGACGCCCTCGGCCGACACCCACTGCACGGCGCCGTCGACAATGCCGAGCTGCCCCTCCCCGGAGCCCAGGACGGAGCGCTCCATGTAGACGCGCAGCGTCTGGGCCGGGTCGCTCAGCGGCTCCCCGCTGGTCGGGTCGATGCCATCATCCGCCAGGCGTCGCAGTTCCTGGCGGGTGAGCACGAGCCGGTCGTCGATGTCCGCATGGGTGGAGCGCAGATCCAGCATCCACACGGCGGCGCCGGAGGTCGCCAGAGCGACCGAGGCGACCAGGATGATCGTCCAGATGATCCGGGTGCGTATGGTCGCCCGGGAGAACGGGGCGGTGACCTTCACGCGTCCATTGTGCCCGCCGCGGCCCTGTTCGCGCTCCTCGTTCGGCTCCCGCCCATGCTCTGCGCCGCCGGTGTGGCCGCGCCCGCCGTCGGCGAACGGGGCATACATTCATCCTCCCGGGGTGCGGGCCGCCCAGGCCCGGTCGGGTGCGGCGGCCAGGCACAGGGACTCGCGCGTCCAGGCAGGCAGCCACGACTGTGCGCCGGGGCGGAAGGCGTGTACGAAGCTCAACCGCAGTCGCGAAGCCAGGTAGTAGACCGACAGCCTGGATGCAGATGCGAGGTCTCGCCCCAGGTGTTCCAGGAGCCGACGGATGTGCGTGTGCGCCACCGTGCCGAGGCGCCCCTGGGCGCGGGCGAGGTCCACGTGCGCGGCCAGGTTTCCCAGGTCGAGGGCGGGTTCCGCCAGAGCGGCGGTGTCCAGGTCGAGCAGTGACAGGGTGGTACCGTCCCACAGCAGCTGACCGTCGTGCAAGTCCCGGTGGGAGGCGGCCGGCGGGTCTCCCGGCTGCCGCAGCAGGGCGGAGATCCGGTCGACAGCCGCGCCGACTCCATCAGGGGCTCCGATGACGTCGATCACGCCCAGGTTGCGCGCGTGGCGGTGCCAGCGTTGCAGCACCGCCGCCTCATCGGTTCCGGTGTGCTCCGGCAGCGTCTCGGGACGGATGACCCCGGGCCACAGCTGTGCCAGCCGCTCCCACCCGGGCGACCCGGCGTCTGCCAAGTCATGGAGGGAACGGCCAGGCAACAGTTCCAGGTCCACGCTGGAGGCGGAGCGGTCCAGAACTTCGGCGGTGCGCAGGCCGGCCCGCAGGAACGGACGCGCGGAACGCGGGTCGGCCAGTCTCGCGGCCTTCCCGGCGCGCACCAGTTTGTGCACCCGGTCAGCGCCCATGACGACGGCGCGGCGCCCCGCACGGTGGACCACCAGGCGCCCTTCGGCGTGCGGGGCCACCAGCAGTGGGGACAGGCTTGGCAGGGCCGGATCCTGGGCGTAGGCGAGTGTCTCCACTTCTCCGGTCACATGGATCCTTCCGGCCCGCAAACGCCCCGAGGAGTCCCGGCATTCGAAAACCAGGCCCCGGTCCTTGTCCGGCCAGGCGCGCTCCCACCCGGCGAGCCCGCGGAGCGCGGCAATGGCGGGCTGCGGGTTCTCCTGGGCGGGTGTGGTACGGGTTTCCCCACCGGTGCTCATGATGCCTCCTGCGATTGCCGGCAGTGCAGGTTCTTCCCGAACCCCCACCCGGCGCGACCGGGCGACGCGTCGAGCAGAGCCTCGATACGGTCGATTTCTGCGGCGATTCGGCGGCGCCAGTGGGGGTCGCCATGGCGCAGCGGATCCTGGAGGCGCTCCAACCGGGCTCGGGCGACGGCCTGCCGCAGCTGGTCGTCGCCAGGGACCCGGCCGCCGGCGTCGGCGTAGCCCTCAAGCAGGGCGAGGGCGGTGGAGGAGTCGGCCATGGCCAGGTAGGAGCCCAGGTCGACGACGGCCGGCGCCAGCCGGGCCCGGTCGAAGTCGGTGAGCCAGATCCGGCCGGTGCTCCGGTCCAGGAGCACCTGATCGGGAGAGGCATCCCCATGGATGAACACCGGTTCTTCCCACGGCTGCCGGGGCATGACCTCGCCCAGGCGGTGTACCCGGGCGGCGAGCGTCGGGTCCAGGTGGTTCAGTATGCGGGTATGCACCAGCGCCGGGTTCTCGGCGTCCGGGACCAGACTCTCCAGGTTCCGCCGCAGTGCCTCGGGTAGCGCGGTGGTGGCCGCGTGCAAGGCGGCTAGGGCGGCGCCGGCGCGGGCGGTGGCCGTCTGATCGTGGTGGCGGCTCAGGTCGGTATCGCCGACGAAGCGTTGAATACTCACGTGCCCGGTGCCCGGTGGATCCGGGACGGGCAACTGCGGGGGGACCGGCACATGCCGGGACGCGAAGTCCTGCAGGGCGTTGACCCGTCGCTGGGAGGCCGCGGTGACCCGCACCACCCCACCGGGTGTGCGGACCACCAGGCGGCGCAGCGGGTTGTAACGCAGCAGATTCCCCTCCAGGGCTCCCAGGAGATCGGCGTCGCGGGCCGCGGCGGTGTGCTTCACCAGTGCCGGGTCGGCGGCCACTTCTCCGCTTTGGAACAGCAGGCCGTCGCCGGTGTCCCGCTGCGTTGTGCGCATTCCCAGCCGGTCGGCGCGGCGGGCGGCCTTGGCCGCCTTCACCCGGCTGCCCGGCCACAGCAGTCGGGCCCAGCCCGCGCTGCGCCCGGTGTCGGCCCGAAGCAGGGACACCGTCACCGATACTCCCGGTTTAATGCGCATTCGTGCGGCCCGTACCGGTGCTCCGACGAGCTCGCTGAGCCGGTCAGGGGCGAGCACCATGTCGACGGCGCTGCGCGTGCTACTGACGTACATGAGTCCTCCCGTTCAGGTCGTCGGCCCGGTTGTTGTCCCGGGCTGTTTCCCGTTTGACGCTGGTGAGCAGTTCCTGCTGGGCGGCGCCGGCGGCGGCCCACGCCTTGAATAGCGGCGACTCGTCGAGCAGCTGCTGCGGGGTGCCGTCGAGCCGGACCCGGCCGTCCTCGATCCAAATGACCCGGTCGGAGCGCATGGCCACCTCGGTCTCGTGGGTGACCGCCAACAGGGTGCGGCCGCGGGAGAGCCGGTCGACGGCGTCCAGTACGGCCGCCGATGACGTCGGGTCCAGGCCGGTGGTCGCCTCGTCCAGGATCACGACGGGCGCGTCGCGCAGCAGCGCCCGCACGATGGCGACGCGTTGGCGCTGGCCGCCGGATAGCGTGCCGCCGCGTTCGCCGACGATGGTGTCGTAGCCGTCGGGCAGGGAGGTGATGAACTCGTGCGCCCCGGCCGCCACCGCGGCGGCCTCCACCTCGACGTCGGTGGCCTCGGGACGGCCCATGCGGATGTTCTCCCGGATGGTGTCGGCGAACAGGACCGCCTCCTGATGCAGCACCGATATATGCGAGCGCAGCTCGGTCAGGTCCAGACTGGTCAGGTCGTGTCCGTCCAGGCGCACTCTGCCGTTCACCGGGTCGATCGCTCGTACAACCAGGGAGGTCAGGGTGGACTTGCCGGAGCCGGACGGACCGATGATGGCCACATGTTCGCCCGCCTTGATCTGCAGGTTGATGCCGTGCAGGATCTCGTGGCCGTCGTACTCGGTGACCACGTCCTCAAAGGTCAAGGAGCCGCGCACGTGCCCGAGCGGCACCGGGTCAATCGGGGAGACGATGTCCGGGCTCACGTCCATGAGGTTGGCCACCCGCTCCCCGGAGGCAGCGGCGCGGGCGATGCGGCCGGTGTACTTGGCCATGTCGCGCAGCGGCTTCATGGTGGTGCGCAGGTAGGTGTTGAACAGGACCAGGTCGCCGGGGGTCATTGCCCCGGCCAGCACCCGCAGACCACCGCCCACCAGCACCACTGCGGAGGCCAGGCCCACGATCACGTCGGTGGTCCGCTCCAGGCGCGCCGCCAGGCGCAGTGAGCGCACACCGGCGTGCAGGGAGGTCTGGTTGGCGTTGACGAAGCGGTCCTCCACGATCGGCTCCAGGCCATATGCCTGCACCACCTTGATGGTGCTCAGCGCCTCCTGGGCGGTGTTGGCCAGGTGCCCCTCGGACTTGCGGGTGCGGCGGGCCGCGGAGGTGATCTTCTTCGAACTGCCCGAGGAGGTCAGGAAGAACAGGACGATCGCGCCCACCACCACCAGCGACAGCAGCGGGTCCAGCCACACCATCACCCCCAGCATGACCGTCAGGGTGAGCACGTTGGCGGCCAGCGGCAGCCCCGCAGTCACCGCCACGTCCTGCATGCGGGCCACGTCCGAGACGAGGCGCTGCACCGTGTCCGCGGAGCGATTGCGGGAGTGGAACTGCTGGGAGAGGGTCTGCACGTGGTGGAAGGCGCGGCGTCGCAGCGCGATCGCGGTGCGGGAGCCGGCCAGTGCGAAGGAGACGGTGGCCAGGTAGTTGCACAGCGCCCGCATGGCGACGATCGCGATGAGCGCCGCCCCCAGCCCGAGCAGGCGGGCGAGGTTGGCGGGCGCATAGCCGGTTTCGGCACCCAGCGAGGACAGCACCGAGTCGATGACGATCTTCATGGGCCACGGCTCGGCCACCCGGAAGACCACCTCGGCCAGCAGCGCCACCGTGCCGCCGGCCACCAGCCGGACCTGCGGGCGCAGGTCCGGGGCGACCAGGCGCAGGGTGCGGCTCAGCGCGGAGCGGGAGATCTGGGGTTCAGACATGCTGCACCTCCGCCTGGTTGAGGATCTGGGCGACGACGGCGTCCCAGCCGTGGTGCTTCTCCGCCCGGCGCCGTCCCAGCTCGCCGCGGCGGGCACGCAGCTGCGGGGTGATCGCGAGCGCGTCCAGGGCGGCGGCCAGGGCGGCCGGGTCCGACGGCGGCACCAGGACGCCGATGCCGTCGAGCAGCCGCGGCAGCTGGCCGACGGCGGAGGCGACCACCGGCAGTCCGGCCGCCAGGTACTCCAGCACCTTCAGTGGGGAGAAGTACTGCTCATCCTCCCCGCCCAGGTCCGGGTAGGGGGCCACGCCGATGGCGCTGCCCGCCAGTGCCGCGGGTACGTCGTCCGGCGCCAGCGCCCCCCGGAAGTCAACCTCCAGGCCGAGTTCCTCCGCCTGGGCGTGCAGGGCCTCGCGCTCGGGGCCGTCCCCGATGATGCGCAGACGCCAGTCCTCCCGGGCCAGGGCGGCGGCCCGCAGCAGGTCCGCCACGCCGTGCCACGGTTTGAGCGTGCCCACGAAGGTGACGATCACGGCGTCCGGGTCCTCCGGGGAGGGGCGCAGCCGGTTCAGGTTGACGCCGTTGGGAATGGTGACGGCGCGCGGGGCGTCCACGAGCCCGCACACCCAGCGGCGCACCGGTTCCGAGACGCATACGGTGGTGCGGGCGGCACGCACCTGGGCGCGCAGGGCGGACCGGGCCCGCGCCTCATCCACCAGGGTGCGGTGGTGGCGCTGTTCGTCGATCAGTGGTGAGTTGACCTCCAGGACTCCGGGAATGCCGTCGCCGGCCAGGTCGGCCAGGGCGGTGGAGAACAGGGAGTAGCGCTCGTAGACCAGGTCCGCGCCGTCCTCGCGCACCTGCTGGGCGAGCAGGGCGGCGGCCTCGGCCTGGGCGCGCTCGCGGGCGGCGGCGTCGGCCGCATCGATCCGGACGATGCGCACGGGCAGGTCGGCCAGCTCAGCGGGCACCAGGTTGCCGCGGCGCACCGCGTAGACGGTCACCTCGTGGCCGGCGCGGCGCAGGGCGCGCACCACCTCCTGAATGTGGACGGAGGCGCCCTTGGCGCCGAAGATCGGCACGCCCGGGTCGGTGCAGATGTAGGCGATACGCATCAGTGAACCTCCTGAAGTTCGGGGGTGGACTCCCAGGCGGACAGCACGGCCGCCTGGGCGCGGGAGTCGAAGTCCCGCTCGATCAGGGCGCGGGCATTGCGGGCCAGCGGGGCGGCGTCGACGGTGCCCTCGGCCAACTCGCGCAGAGCCCGGGCGAGTGCTTGCGGGTCGCTGTGCGGCAGCAGGATTCCGGTGTCGCCGTCGCGGATGACCTCTGGTAGGCCGGTGACGTCGGTGGCGATCACGGGCGTGCCGCAGGCCATCGCCTCCAGCACCACCGTGGGCAGGCCGTCGATGTTGCCGTCCTCGGCGGGCTTGCTCGGCGCGGCAAACACCTGGGCGCGGCCCAGCAGGGCGCGCACCTCCGCCTGGGTGAGCGGCCCGAGCAGGTTGACTCGGTCTTCCAGCCCCAGAGCGGTGATTTGCCCGGCCAGGCAGTCGCGTTCCTCGCCCTCGCCGGCGATGTCAGCCACGACCGGAATGCCGGCCTTGGTGAGGATGCCGACGGCGTCGATGAGGTCGTCGAAGCCCTTCTTGGCCACCAGCCGGCCGACCGCTACGACGTGCAGCGGGCCGTCGGCGGGGGCGGGCGGGCGGAATGGGAAGCGATCTAGTTCGAGGGCGTTGTAGCGCAACTCGATGCGCGCCCCGGTGCCGGCGAGCACCGAGTACAGGTAGCGCTCGTTGTAGCGGCTGATGGCGATCACCCGGTCGGCGTCGGCGCAGATGCGGCGCAGCCACAGCGGGTCCACCGACTCGTGGTAGATGTCCTTGGCGTGGGTGGTGACCGTGTAGGGGATGCCGCTCAGCTGGGAGGCGATCCAGGCGGTGCGGCCAGCCAGGGAGGCGAAGTGGGCGTGCAGGTGGGTGATGCCGGCGTCGCGGGCGGCGCGGGCCAGGGCCGCCCCCTGCGCGACCTCGTCGCCCGGCAGGTCGGCCACGGCGGGCAGGATCTCCGCCAGGTGCGTGCGCATGTCCGGCTCGTTCACCGAGTTCGCGAGCAGCTCCCACATGTCGATGGCTCGACGTGGGCGCGGCACCCAGTTGACTTGGGCGCGGATGCGGGCGATCTCCGGGTGGAAGCGGGAGTCGGTGGTGGGGCGCAGGGCGTAGATGGTCAGGTCGTCGCCCAGCGCCTCGCGGGCGAGCATTTCGGTGACCACGAAGGTCTCCGAGAAGCGGGGGTAGACCTTGAGCACGTATCCGATGCGAGTCATGAGGCTATCTCCTGTAGTGCGTGGGTGGTGGCCAGTTGTGCGCGCAGCAGGGCGGCGGCGCGGCGGGCGGTGGCGGGCAGCCCGTCGGTGTTCAAGTCGGTGCGGGGCATGCGCCGGGTGACGGCCCCGGCGGCCCAGGCGGTGAGTCCCTCGGGGGTGAGCTCGGTGGTACGCATGACGTCCACGGCGTCGACCGCCTGGAGGGCGCGGGCGCGGATGAGCTGCTCCAGGCGCGGTTGCTCACGCGGGACGATCAGGGCCGGGGTGGAGGTGGCCAGGATCTCGCAGGCGGTGTTGTAGCCGCCCATGGCGATCACCGCCGCGGCCCGTTCGATCCACCGGGTCAGCCCGGGTAGGGAGCGGTGCACCTCGGTGGTCGGGCCGGCGGCCGCCTGCACGGCGTCGAAACCGGCGTCATCCAACTGTGGGCCGGTGACCAGTACGTGCCGGTGGCCGGTGGGCGGGGTCATACGGACGGCGCTGCGCAGCAGCTCGAGGCCGTCGGAGCCGCCGCCGACCGTGGTCAGGACGAACGGGTCCTCCGGCGCCCGGACGCCCCGCTCCAGCAGGCTGCGGCCCTTGGCCAGGTAGCCGGTGAACACGGCGCGGTCGCGCAGGCACATGGGGACCTCGCCGGTGGTGACGGGGTTGTGCACGGTGGGGTCGCCGTACACCCAGACCTCGTCGATCAGGCGCCGCAGGTTGGCGGGGGTGTCCAGATTGCGCCATTCGGCTGCGGCGACCTCGGGGGCGTCCAGCACCTCGCGCAGGCCCAGCACGATCCGGGTCTGGGGTGAGGTGGCGCGCAGGTGCTTCAGTGGTGCGCGCAACTCCTTGCGCACCCCGTAGATGTGGCGGTCGACGATCACCAGGTGCGGGGCGAAGCGCTGGAGTGTGCTGGCGACGAGCCCGGAGCGGAGCGTGGCCAGGGAATCGGGGGTGCCGCGCAGGCCGCGGGGGCGGTATCCGTTGCCACCCTTGGTGAAGCCCGGCAGCACCAGCCAGTCGAAGCCGGCGGGCAGGGGGAAGCCGGGGGAGGGAGACACTCCGGCCACCAGCAGGCCGGTGACCGACGCGCCGGTGAGCGCGGGCAGCTCGTTGGCGAGTTGGTGGGCGAGTGCGAGGTTGCGGCGAAGGTGACCCAGGCCTTGGGCGTCGTGGCTGTAGAGCACGACACGGATGTTGCGGGGCACCGACCGGCGGGCCAGGGCCCGTGTAGAAGTGGGGATGGCCGGGCTCGGCGGCTCCGGGGCCGGCCGTGGTGGCGGCACCGTCAGGGTCGGGGTCAGATGCTGTGGGCGGATCATGGGAGTATTCCTTCCGGTCGCCCGATGGCGACTTCATAAAGAAGACTCCCGCCCGCCCAGAAGGCGACGGTGAGACAACGATGAGAGTTTTCTAAGGTGGCCTTGCGTGCTCTGTGACCCGCGGCCTGCTCCGCGGCCGAAGGCCCGGTGAGGTGCGGGTTGCGGCAGGCGTGGGGCGGCCGGCGGCTAATCGTCTAGGCTGTACGCAACCCGCAGGCCAGTGCGCCGCCGGCCGCGGCACTCGTGGATGCGAAGGACGCGCATGAGCGACTTGGTTAGTACGGCTCGCAAGACGCTGTGGCACGCCCGCCACGGCGGAATCACCGGGGTCAAGGAGTTCCGGCGCCGCCAGCGTGTAGCAGCACAAGCACGTGCCGGTAAACGGTCTCGTGTACGGGCGGACGAGAACAACTTCCCGGCGTGGAACGTGCAACGCGTAGACGCTACCGGGCTCGCACCGGGCATGCCACGGATTGACGCCCGCGGGTGAGCACCCTCTCAGAGCGCGGCGGTCGCGGGAGCAGACAACGTGTCGGAATGTGACAGACTCTCCGGTGAACAGCCACCGCGGAAGGGGACCACATATGCCCGCAGGCACGCTCAACGTCGCCGCCTATGACACCACCCTGCGCGACGGGGCCCAGCAGCAGTCCATCGCCTTCACCGTCGCCGACAAGCTGGCCGTCGCCCGGCTGCTGGACAACCTCGGGGTGGCATACATCGAAGCCGGCTGGCCCGGCGCCATCCCCAAGGACACCGAGTTCTTCGCCCGCGCCCGCACCGAACTGGAGTTGCAGAACGCCCGGCTGGTCGCCTTCGGCTCCACCTGCAAGGCGGGCGTCTCCGCGGCCGACGACCCGCAGGTGCAGGCCCTGTTGGACTCCGGCGCGCCCGTGGTCACGGTGGTCGCCAAGTCCGATCCGGTGCACGTCGAGCGGGCCCTGCGCACCAGCCTGGGGGAGAACCTGCGCATGGTGCGGGACACGGTCACGGTCCTGGCCGCGGCCGGCCGCGAGGTCATGGTCGATCTGGAGCACTTCTTCGACGGCATCGACCACGCCGAGGCGGGCGCGGCCGGTTCCACCGCCGCGTCCTCCGCGACCGGTCCGGCGGAAGGTGCCGTGGGCGGCGAGGCCACGGGCGTCGTCGGCGACCCGGAACTGCCCTACCCGATCGCCGTCGCCCTCGCCGCGGCGCGCTCCGGCGCCACCGCCGTCATCCCCTGCGACACCAACGGTGGCACCCTGCCCAATCGCGTCGGCGAGCGGGTGACCCGCCTGCGGGCGGCACTGCGCCGGGCCGGGTACGCCGACTGCACCATCGGTATCCACACCCACGACGACGCCGGCGTGGCCGTCGCCGGAGCGCTGGCCGCCGTCGAGGCCGGCGCCCGCCAGGTGCAGGGCTGCGTGAACGGGCTGGGCGAGCGCACCGGCAACGCCAACCTGCTCACTCTCATCGCCGATCTGGAGCTGAAGACCGACTTTGCGGTACTGCCCGGCGACCCCGCCGAGCGCGCCCGCCGCCTGGCCGAACTGTCCGCCGTCTCCCGGCACGTCGGTGAGATCGTCAACCGGCCGCCGTCGAGCCGCCTGCCGTATGTGGGCACGAAGGCCTTCGCCCACAAGGCCGGGCTGCACGCCTCCGCGATCCGTGTGGATCCGAACCTGTACCAGCACATTGATCCCGAGCGCGTGGGCAACACCATGACCATGCTGGTCTCGGAGATGGCCGGGCGCGCCTCGATCGAACTCAAGGCCCGCGAGTTCGGCATCGACACCGCCGGCGACCGGGAACTGCTCACCCGGGTGACAGAGACCGTCAAGGCGCGCGAGGCCGCCGGCTACACCTACGACGCCGCCGACGGCTCCTTCGAACTGCTGCTGCGCACCGCCCGCGGCGACCTGCCGGAGTACTTCCGGGTGGAGTCCTGGCGCGCCTCCATCCAGGCCCGCCCCCTGCCCGGGCAGCGGCTGCTGTCCACCGAGGGCGACACGGTCACCGAGACCGAGGCCACCGTGCGCCTGTGGGCCGGCGGGCGGCGCTTCGCGGTCCTGGGGGAGGGCAACGGGCCCGTCAACGCCCTGGACCACGCGCTGTGCGCGGCACTGGAGCAGGTCTACCCCGAGACCGCCGACTTCGAGCTGACCGACTACAAGGTGCGCATCCTGGACACCGAGCGCGGTACCCGCTCGGTGGTGCGCGTGCTCATCGACATCACCGATGGGGAGGAGACCTGGTCAACCGTCGGCGTGGGCACGGACGTGGTCGAGGCCTCTTGGGAGGCGTTGACCGACGGGCACATCGTGGGCCTGCTGCGCCGCGGCGTTGAACCGCGGTAGGTGCAGCGTCGGCTCACAGGCCGCCTTCGGCTCACAGCCCGCCCAGGAACTGGGCGATGAAGATCTTCACGATCATGGCCACCGGATAGACCATCGCGTAGCCGAGCGCCACGCGCGGGTCGGAGCCGGTGCGCTCGTTGGCGAAGGCCAGCACCGCGGGCTGCGTCTGCAGGCCGCCGAGCAGGCCGGACAGGCGCGTACCGCCCATCTTCACGATCCAGCGCATGGACGCGTACATTCCGAAGCCCACGATCGTGGTGATCACGAAGCCGGTGATCAGGATCTTCCACCAGTCGCCGCCGGTGAAGGCATTGGCGATCTGGCCGCCTGCGCGCGTACCGGCCTGCGCCAGGAAGATCAACAGGCCCAGCTCGGAGAGCACCGCCGTCGCCGTGAACGGCATGGCCGTGACGAAGCTCTTGATGCGGCCGATGCGGCCGAAGATCAGGCCGATGATGAGCGTGCCCGCGGCGGAGCCGATGGAGAAGGTGGAGCCGCCCGGTAGCGGGATCGCCCACTCACCGATGATGATGCCGACGGCCATGCCCAGCCCCATCGCCACCGGGTTGATGGAGGAAAGGCCGTGGGCGGAGTCGCCGAAGAACTTGGACAGCTCGGCCATGCGGCCGGTCGGCGCTACGACGCGCACGCGGTCGCCCTGCTGGAGCACCAGGTCGGGGGTGCCCACCATGTCCACGTCGCCGCGGCGCACGCGGGAGATGGTGGCGCCGAACTTGTGGTCGATGTCGAGGTCGCTCAGGGCGTGCCCGGCAAGCTTCGGGTCGGAGACGGTAATACGGCGGAAGTCGAGGTAGCGGCGGTCCTCGATCAGGGAGTGGGAGGAGGAGTGGCCGATCTCCGCGATGACCTGGTTGACGGCGTCCTGTGTGCCGACGACGGTGATCAGGTCGTCCTTGTAGATCCGGTCGGTGGGGGTCGGCCGGGTGATGGGGCCGGTCTCGCCGCGGCGCAGGCGGGAGAACTTCATCTCCCCGCTCACGCGTTCGGCAATGTCACCCAGCTGCGGGGCGTCGTCGCGCTCCACGCGCACCGTGCGGTTGATCAGGGGGGAGGGGGCGTCCTTGTCGGAGCGGCGGTAGCGCAGCGCGAGCAGGCAGAAGAACAGCATGCCGATGACGCCGTACAGGTAGGCGACGGCGTAGCCGACCGTGGCGATCGCCATGCCGTCGGCGTTGCCGGCCGCGGTGGCGGCCCCGCCGGCGGCGGCCAGGGCGGGCGTGTTGGTCAGCGCACCGGCGAAGGCGCCGGCGATCATGGCGGAGTTCATTCCCAGGGCTCGGCCCACGGCCAGGCCGGCCCCGGCGCCGACCACCAGCACCACCAGCATGATGGCCAGCGGCCCGGCGGCCGTGCGCAGCACGTGGAAGAAGTTCGGCCCGGACTGGATGCCGATCGCGAAGGTGAAGATCGCCAGCCCAAGCGTGCCGATCTGGGCGGGCACCTCAATGGTGATGCCCTCGGCGGTGCCCCAGGCGGCCAGGACGATCCCGGCGAAGAGGACGGCCGCCGCCCCCAGGCTGACGCCGCCGACCCTGATGCGTCCGACCAGCATGCCGATGCCGATAAGCAGGAATAGGACCAGAACCGGGTTCTCGGCCAAGGCATTGAGTAGTCCGGTGACCACGTGCTGATGCCGCCTTCCTCTTGCACGGGCCGACGGCGTTGCCCACACCGTGGCCGCATAGCTGCGTGTTTAACGGCAGTATTCTGGCATCCCGCTTTAGCTCATCGGGCGGACCAAAGACCGCGCCGACGCGAGACGTCTGACATATGTGGCTGAATGCAGCAATATGCGGCAGCTGCCCCACCGCAGGCTGCCCGCTGCCCCGTCGTCGCCCGGCAGTCTGCGAGCCCACATCCGCGGTCCGTGATTCCAATATGTGAGACAACGGACGGTGAAATCGACGTTGCGGCGCGCGGCATCATACGGTTCCACCTGAGTCGGCCCCGGCCGACCAGGCAAGTAACTCAAGCACGCTGAGCTCACGGATAGGAGGGCGGACGATGGTTCGTGACAGTGGTTCCCCGGACCAGAACCAACAGATGACAGGTGCCCAGGCGCTCGTGCGTTCCCTGGAGGAGATCGGCGTTACCGACATCTTCGGCATGCCCGGCGGCGCGATCCTGCCCTTCTACGATCCGCTGCTGGCCAGCGAGAAGATCCGCCACGTGCTGGTACGACACGAGCAGGGCGCCGGTCACGCCGCCGAGGGCTACGCCATGGCCACCGGGAGGGTCGGCGTATGCGTGGCCACCTCCGGCCCCGGCGCCACCAACCTGGTCACCGCCATCGGCGACGCCCACATGGACTCCGTGCCCATGGTCGCCATCACCGGCCAGGTCGGCTCCACCGCGATCGGTACCGACGCCTTCCAGGAGGCGGACATCGTCGGCTCCACCATGCCGTTCGTCAAGCACTCCTTCCTGGTCACCTCCCCCGACGAGGTCCCCAGCCGCGTCGCCGAGGCCTTCCACCTGGCCTCCACCGGCCGCCCCGGCCCGGTGCTCATCGACTTCACCAAGGACGCCCAGGTCGGCGAGACCGAGTTCCACTGGCCGCCGCGCATGGACCTGCCCGGTTACAGCCTGCCCGGCAAGCCCAACCAGCGGCGCATCGCCCAGGCCGCCGAGGCCATCGCCTCTGCCGAGCGCCCCGTCTTCTACCTCGGCGGCGGCCTGAGCCGCGCCGGCGTGCCGGTCGAGCAGCTGAACGAGCTGGTCCAGCTGGTCGGCGCCCCCTTCACGACGACGCTGACCGCCCTGGACGTGCTGCCCACCGACCACCCGCTTAACCTGGGCATGCCCGGTATGCACGGCACCGTCGCCGCCGTCGGCGCCCTGCAGCGCGCCGACCTGATCATCACGCTGGGGGCCCGCTTCGACGACCGCGTCACCGGCAAGCCGGACACCTTCGCCCGCCACGCCGCCGTCATCCACGTGGACATCGACCCCGCCGAGATCTCCAAGATCCGCACCGCCGACATCCCCATCGTGGGCGACCTGAAGGACGTGGTGCCGGCCCTGACCGCGGCCTGCCGCGAACAGTTCGCGGCCGAGCCGCGCACCGAGATCGACCAGTGGCTCACCGAGGTCGCTCACATCCGAGCCACCTACCCCACCGACTGGACCGACACCGACGACGGCCTGCTCCAGCCCCAGGAGGTCATCACCCACCTGGACAAGGCGGCGCCCGAGGACACCATCTGGGTGACCGGCGTCGGCCAGCACCAGATGTGGGCGGCCCACTATCTGCACTTCAACCAGCCCCGCTCCTGGCTCACCTCCGCCGGCGCCGGCACCATGGGCTACGGCATTCCGGCGGCCATGGGCGCGAAGGAGGCCTGCCCGGACCGGCCGGTCTGGCTGATCGACGGCGACGGCTGCTTCCAGATGACCAATCAGGAGCTTGCCACCTGCTCGCTGAACAACATCCCCATCAAGGTCGCCATCATCAACAACTCCTCCCTGGGGATGGTGCGTCAGTGGCAGACCCTGTTCTACGGGGAGCGATACTCCAACACCGACCTGCACACCGGTGCCGGCACCGAGCGCATCCCCGACTTCGCCAAGCTGGCCGAGGCCTACGGAGCGGTCGGACTGCGCTGCGAGCGGCTTGAGGACGTTGACGACGTCATTGCGCAGGCAAACGCCATCAACGACCGGCCCGTCGTCATCGACTTTATCGTGTCCGCCGATGCCCAGGTGTGGCCCATGGTCGCCGCGGGCGTGTCCAACGACGAGATCCAGCACGCGCGGGGCATGAGCCCGGCGTGGGAGGAGGACTGAGACCATGAGTGAGAAGCACACGCTGTCCGTCCTGGTGGAGAACAAGCCCGGCGTGCTCACACGCGTGTCGGCCCTGTTCACCCGCCGCGGCTTCAACATCCATTCCCTGGCTGTCGGCCCCACCGAGCACGAGGACGTCTCGCGCATCACGGTGATCGCCGACGCCGAGGGGCCCGCCATGGAGCAGGTGACCAAGCAGCTGAACAAGCTGGTCAACGTCATCAAGATCGTCGAACTGGATCCGGACACCTCGGTGGGCCGCGAGCTGTACCTCATTAAGGTCCGTGCCGACGACTCCAACCGGACCGCCGTACTCCAGATCGTCGACCTGTTCCGGGCGCACGTCGTGGACGTGTCCCCGACCTCGGTCGTCATCGAGTCCGTAGGCTCGGAGTCCAAGGTCAAGGCCCTTCTGGACGCCCTGGCCCCCCACGGGGTCAAGGAGATCGTCCAATCCGGTGCGGTCGCGATTTCGCGCGGTCCCCGTTCCATCACCGATCAACTCAAGGAGAAGTGAGAACTCACCATGGCAGCTGAGAAGTTCTACGACGACGCCGCCGACCTGTCGGTCATCCAGTCCAAGAAGGTGGCCGTCATCGGCTACGGCTCGCAGGGCCACGCCCACGCGCTGAACCTGCGCGACTCCGGCGTGGAGGTCGTCGTCGGCCTGCGCGAGGGGTCCAGCTCCGTCGCCAAGGCGCAGGAGGCCGGGCTGACCGTCGAGCCGATCGCCGAGGCCGTCGCCTGGGCCGACGTCACCGTCGTGCTGGCCCCCGACCAGGTGCAGGCCGAGCTGTACAAGCAGGAGATCGAGCCCAACCTCAAGTCCGGCTCCGCCCTGCTGTTCTCCCACGGCTTCAACATCCACTTCGGCTACATCACCCCCGCCAAGGACATCGACGTGGTGATGGTCGCCCCCAAGGGGCCCGGCCACACCGTGCGCCGCGAGTTCGAGGCCGGCCGGGGCGTGCCCGTGCTGGTCTGCGTGGAGCAGGACGCCTCCGGCCAGGCCTGGCCGCTGGTGCTCTCCTACGCCAAGGCGATCGGCGGCACCCGCGCCGGCGCCATCAAGACCACCTTCCGCGAGGAGACCGAGACGGACCTGTTCGGTGAGCAGACCGTCCTGTGCGGTGGCGTCTCCAAGCTGATCGAGTACGGCTTCGAGACGCTGGTCGAGGCCGGCTACCAGCCCGAGATGGCCTACTTCGAGGTCTGCCACGAGCTCAAGCTCATCGTCGACCTGATCAACGAGGGTGGCATCTCCAAGCAGCGCTGGTCCTGCTCCGACACCGCCGAGTACGGCGACTACGTCTCCGGTCCGCGTGTGATCACCCCCGACGTCAAGGAGCACATGAAGGAGGTCCTCGCGGACATCCAGGACGGTTCCTTCGCCAAGCGCTTCATGGACGACCAGGCGGCCGGCGCCCCGGAGTTCAAGCGGCTGCGCGCCGAGGGCGAGGCCCATCCGATCGAGGCCGTTGGCCGTGAGGTGCGCTCCATGTTCGCCTGGCGCGCCGATCGCGACAAAGACTACACCGAGGGCTCGGCCGCGCGCTGACCCGGTGGTAGGCCGCATCCGTCCGGAAGAGAATGTGCGGGCATAGTGCTCGACCGTTTATAACGGATTTTGCGGTGCTAATACATCCCGGTGGGGGTGGCGGGCTTCGGTCCGTCGCCCCCACGCATTTTCCGGATTTAATCGTTACAGAACGCGGTCAATGTCGCGTTTTGAGCACGTTGGTGCTTTCTCGTGTATTGGTACTTACCTGAGGATAAACTGAGAGGCGTATCGACGGGAGGCGAGGGGGGCAGAGGCGTGCTTACTCGTTTTGAGGTAACGGGATTCAAGAACCTCGTTGACGTGAGGGTGGACTTCGGGCTATTCACCTGCATCGCCGGCCCCAACGCGGTGGGAAAATCCAACCTGTTCAATGCCATCGAGTTCCTGTCCCTGCTCAGCTCCAACTCATTCCACGACGCCTGCCTCCAGGTGCGCCCGACCGCTCAGCAGCATCTCGACGTCGCCTCCCTGCTGTCCGCCGGCGTGCTGGACGGCGCTGCCAACTTGGGATTCGCCGCGGAGATGATCCTGCCGCCGCGGGCGGAGGATGAATTCGGGCAGACGGTGGCGCCGTCGTGCGGTTACGTGCGCTACGAGGTGGAGATTGCCGTGCAGCAGGATCCGACCGTCCCGGGAGGTCTGCGCCTGCGGTTGGCGCGGGAGCAACTGCGCGCACTGGACGATGCCGCCGGCGGCCTGCGTTTCCCGGAGGCGGAGGCGTGTCGGCGGTTCATCGCCTGCGGGCCCTCAGATTCGGAGGGCCGTTTCCTCGACTATCAGGCTTCTCACGGTCAAGGTGCGGTGATTGTTCACCGGGAAGCCAACGGCAGGCCGCGGCGGGTGCTCGCCGATGGTGCCCAGCGCACCGTGCTTTCCGCCGTCGCCAGTGCCGAATACCCGACTATTCTGGCGGCGCGCACAGAAATGTCGTCGTGGAGATTCTTGGCCCTGGAGCCCTGCGCCATGCGTGCCCCCGATGATTTAATGGAGCGGAGCACCATTTCCGCTTCCGGGGCGCATGTGCCGGCGGCGCTTTACCGGCAGAACCTGGCCGCCGGGCGTGACGGCGCGGTGCTGCACCGCGTGTGCGACGCCGTCGCCCCGTTGGTCGACGTGCGCAGTCTGACGATCACGGAGGACCCGGTGCGTCAGGCCCTGGAGTTGCGGGCCCAGGTCGGGGACGCCCCGGAGCTGCCGGCGCGGGCGCTGTCGGACGGGACGCTGCGCCTGCTCACGCTGGCCGCGATCGGGGTGGCGGAGGACTACTCGGGGATGCTGTGCCTGGAGGAGCCCGAGAACGGGATTCACCCCGCCAAGCTCCCGGAGCTGTACCGGCTGCTGCACGGCCTGTCGGCGCCGGCCTCCCAGCACCTGCGACAGGTCGTCGTCAACACGCACTCGCCCAACCTGTTCCAGTGCGCCGAGGACGCCGAAGTGCTGTGCGCCGTCGGGCGCAAGACGCGCAGTGGGGACGGCACGCGCGGCGAGGCGGTGGACTTCCACCCGCTGGCCGGCACCTGGCGTGCCCGGGGCTGGGGCGGCCAGGGCATGCGGCCGGTTCCCCGCAGCACCGTGCAGGCCTATCTGGGCGGCTCCGCAGCGGCCGCGGACTGAGCCGGCGCGGAGGTGCCCGGCTCTTGCCAGTGTTGGAGCGGCACGGCTGTTAGCCTGGTCGGGGACTTGTGCAAACGCTGCGGGAAGGAGTCGAGGCCGTGCTGACCAGGATCGAGGTCTCGGGGTTCAAGAACCTCCGGGACGTCGCCGTTGACTTCGGCCCGATGACGGTGATCGCCGGGCCGAATGGCGTTGGGAAGTCGAACCTGTTCGACGCGATCGAGCTGCTCAGCCTCCTCGTGCAGTACCCGTACCGCGAGGCATTCCGGCGACTGCGTTCCGATGGCGGCCAGAAGACGCCGCTGCGCGTGCTCTTCCCGCCCGAGTCGCTCGCCGACGGACACACGGTCCGGCTCGCCGCGGAGGTCACGGCCGACGTCGACGTGACGCCGCCCTGGCAGATGGCGCTGCGCGATCCTCGGTCGGGGCTGCCAGCGGCCCCCACGCGTACGGAGAGGTTTCGCTACGAGGTCGAGTTCCGCGTCAATGAACGCGATGGCGACACCGACCTCACGTTGGTTCGGGAGCACCTCGTCTCCGACACTCGCGGGACGCACATCTGGACGAGCGAAGAGTCATTGGATAGCGATGATGCGTCAAATGACGACTCTTTTGACGTTGTCTTTGTTGGCCGCGATGATGTTGAGCCTCCACCAGGATATGGCCAGCAAGCTCTGCCGCTGCTTTCGGTCGAAGACAGTGTAAGTACCCTGCTCGGCCATCCGGCCGGTGCGGGCTCCTCACGAGCCGTCGCCGCCGTCGCTGCGCAGATGCGCTCGTGGCGCTTCCTGTCCCTTGAGCCCTCCGCTTTGCGGCGCTCGGATGACCGTGACGAGGAGGCGGACATCACGGCGTCGGGAGAGCACTTAGCCTCGACTCTCTACCGACGTGCCGCTCGGGACGGCGACCAGGTCTACGAGGACATCATCGATGCTCTGGCCCCGTTCCTTGAGATGCGCACGCTGCGAGTGGTCCCCAACGGCGACTACCTGGAGCTGCGCGCCAGGATCGGGGACGGGCCCGAGCTGTCCGCGCGCAGCCTCTCCGACGGCACCCTGCGTCTCATCGCACTCGCCGCTCTCGCGGTGCTGAATTCCGGCCCGAGCCTCGTCGCAATCGAGGAGCCGGAGAACGGCCTCCACCCCGCCAAGATCGCTGACATACTCGAACTGCTGCGCTCCATGACCGAAGCCCGTGACGGCCACGCCGGGCAGGTCCTCGTCAACACGCACTCGCCCTACTTGGTCCAGGACGCCATGCAAGACCACGCCGACGACGTGCTGTGCGCGGTGCCATGGCGACGCCGGGACGCCGACGGCCGCATCACGGAGTCCGTGACCTTCAATCCGTTGCCGGGCACTTGGCGGTCGGAGCAGTGGGAGCGCTCGGATGACCGCCCGCGGAGCTCGGCGCCGGTGTCGCGCTCTAAGCTCTTCGCATTCCTGTACAACCCCTCGGAGCCGGAGGAGACCGATGAGTGAGTACTGGCGGTGCGCCTTCATCGGTGAGGGAACCTCCGACAACAGGCTCGCTAAGGTACTCGAGCGGCTGCTCATGAGCATGCGTCCCGGTGCCGACGTGAACCTCGAACCCGAACCGCACGAGTGGAATGGGAAGCGTCCGAACAACGTTGAGGAGAAGATCAAGGCGCTGGCAGAAGAGCCGTATGACCTGATCTTCGTGCACCGCGACGCCGACAACGCAGGCATAGAGGCTCGGATCAAGGAGTGCCGCGAGCCGGGCGACGACCGCGTCGTGCCGGTGATCCCGGTGACGATGACCGAGGCCTGGGTGCTGGCGGACCTGTGGTCTAACGAGAAGGAGAAGGAGACCTTCCGAGCCTGGGCGTCGGGAAAGGGGCTCAGTCGTAAAGTGATCGAGGGGCTGGCCGACCCCAAGCGAACGCTGGAGGAGTACCTCAACCGGGATCGTTCTAGCTTCATGAAGGCGACCGCGTTTGCTCGAAAGCGCTCGCAACTCGTCGGCCAAATCCAGATAGGCGGTGACGTCAATCATCTGGAGGCCTGGAAGAGGCTCGAAGACGAGCTCAATGCCGCTCTGATCAGGGTGAGGCCATACCTGCGTAACGAGTAACGCGGGTGCCCCGGTTCGCGGTGGCTGCGTCTTCGCGTTGCACGACCTTGGTGCGCGTTCCACGACCACCCCGGGGTCGTGCAACACGCACAAAGGTCGTGGAACATCGCCCGGGGTCGTGCAACTACGCCGTGGTGACGGCGCGCAATGTCTGGGCGGTGCCGGGAAGTCGGCAGGTGGTGGGCAGGAGCGGCACAGTGCCTGCTGGCGGGTCCCGGGTCCGCCAACCGCCCGCCGGTATCTGAGATGCCCGCCCGGAGCGACAGCCGATCCGCTTAGGGTCGCCGCATGACGCAGACCATCAAGCTTGCAGTGATCCCCGGCGACGGCATCGGCAAGGAGGTGGTGCCCGAGGGCCTGAAGGTACTTGAGGCGGCCCTTGAAGGCAGCGGCGTCACCCTGGAGACCACCGACTTCGACCTGGGCGCCGAGCGCTGGCACCGCACCGGCGAGACCATCACGGACGCCGAGCTGGAGGACATCAAGACCCACGACGCCATCCTGCTGGGCGCCGTCGGCGACCCGTCGGTCCCCTCCGGCGTGCTCGAACGCGGCCTGCTGCTGCGCCTGCGCTTCGCCCTGGACCACTACGTCAACCTGCGCCCCTCCAAGTACTACCCGGGCGTGGCCACGCCCCTGGCCGACCCCGGGGACATCGACTTCGTGGTGGTGCGCGAGGGCACCGAGGGCCTGTACTGCGGCAACGGCGGCACCGTGCGCACTGGCACCCCGCAGGAGATCGCCACCGAGGTCAGCGTCAACACCGCCTACGGGGTCGAGCGCGTGGTGCGCTACGCCTTCGAGACCGCCCAGGCCCGCCCCGCCCACCACCTCACCCTGGTGCACAAGCACAATGTGCTCGTAAACGCCGGCCACCTGTGGCGCCGCGTGGTCGAGGAGGTCGGCACCGAGTACCCGGAGGTGAAGGTGGACTACTCCCACGTGGACGCCGCCACCATCTACCTGGTCACCGACCCGGGCCGCTTCGACGTGATCGTCACCGACAACCTCTTCGGCGACATCCTCACCGACGAGGCCGGCGCCATCACCGGCGGCATCGGCCTGTCGGCCTCGGGCAACCTCAACCCGGTCGGCGAGTTCCCCTCCATGTTCGAGCCGGTCCACGGCTCCGCCCCGGACATCGCAGGCCAGGGCAAGGCCGACCCGGTGGCCACCATCTCCGCCGTCGCCATGATGCTCAGCCACCTGGGTCTGGGCACCGCCGCCGCCCGCGTCCAGGCCGCCGTCGACGCCGACATGGCGGCCCGGGCCGCGGCCGAGGCTGTCGGCGCTCCGCTGGTGCGCACCACCAGCGAGATCGGGGATGCCATCACCGCCGCCGTGCGCGGCTGACACCGACGCGGACCCCGGCCCGGAGGCGGGCGCTGGAGGGTCCACGTGGGCGACGCCGTCGGCTCGCTTCGCCAGGGCATGCGCGCCCGGGCGAGGTCGACGGCGCGGATGGAGTCAGTATGTGAGAGACGCCCGTCCGCTGCGTGAAGCGGCGGTACAGTGCCGGTATGTCTGCCCCAGCCGTCGCACCCACACCCGATTCACTCGACACGCCCCTGGCCCGCGCCGCCGCCGTCCCGGTCCCTCCCGCCGACGCGCTCGCCGGGCGCTTCCCCCTGTCCGCCAATCCGCACCCGGCCACCGACGCCGAGCGCGCCCAGGCGCTGACGGACCTGCACTTCGGCCGGGTGTTCACCGACCACATGGCTCACGCCCGCTGGACGCGCGCGGACGGCTGGGGCGACTACGGCATCGTCCCCTTCGACGACCTGACGCTGTCGCCCGCCGCTGCCGTCCTGCACTACGCGCAGGAGATCTTCGAGGGCATCAAGGCCTATCGGCACGACGACGGCTCGATCTGGACCTTCCGGCCCCGCTACAACGCGGCCCGGCTCAACCTGTCCGCTCGGCGTATGGCCATCCCCGAACTGCCGGAGGACGACTTCATCGCCTCCCTGGTGGACCTGGTGCGCACCGACGCCGACTGGGTGCCCTCCGGTGAGGGGGAGTCCCTGTACCTGCGCCCCTTCGCCTTCGCATCCGAGGCCTTCCTGGGCGTGCACGCCGCCAGCACCATCGACTACTACGTGATCGCCTCCCCGTCGGGCGCCTACTTCACCCACGGCCTGCAGCCCATCTCCATCTGGGTCGCCCAGGACTACCACCGGGCCGGCCGCGGCGGCACCGGCTTCGCCAAGACCGGCGGCAACTACGCCTCGTCCCTGCTGCCGCAGGAGGAGGCCGACGCTCGGGGCTGCGACCAGGTGTGCTTCCTCGACGACGTCACCGAGAAGAACCTCGAGGAGCTCGGCGGCATGAACGTGATGGTGGTGGACGCCGACGGCACCGTGCGCACCCCGCGGCTGACCGGCACCATCCTGGAGGGCAACACGCGCAGCGCCATCATTCGCCTGCTGCAGGACTCCGGCCGGCGCGTCGTGGAGGAGACCATTCCACTGGAGGGCCTGCTGGAGGACATCTCCTCCGGCAAGGTCCGCGAGGTGTTCGCCTGCGGTACCGCCGCCGTCGTCGTACCGCTGGGGCGGCTGAAGGGCGAGGGCTTCGACGTGTCCATCGAGGGCAGTGAGGTCACCCACGAGATCTACGAGCGGCTCACCGGCATCCAGTACGGGCGCTTGGAGGACCCTTACAACTGGATGTACCGCCTGGCGTGACGTCGCAATCGGCTTGTGATCGGAACCCTGCGTCGGCGCGGTTTCTCGCGTCGGCGCGGTGTGATCAGATTGAACCATGAGCGATGACGAGCAGCGCGCGGGCGATGGCGCCTCCGGCAACTTCAGCGACGACGTGCTGGGCGGTGTCGGTCGGCCCGAAACCGGGCGCAGGCGGCGGCGCAGGCAACGCAGTGGGAGGCGCTGGCGCATAGCACTGGTGTCCGTGCTCGCCGTCGTGCTGGTGATTGTGGCCGGCACGGCGGTCGGCGGACTGTGGCTGCGCAACCACCTGTCGGGCAATATCGAGACCATCGGCGACCCCTTCGCCGCGATCGACTCCGCCGACCGTGCCCCCGAGCAGGACGCCGAGGATCCGGCGACGAACATCCTCGTGCTCGGCTCCGACTCGCGTATCAGTGCCGGTGACCCCAACCAGTGGGAGGCCGGCGCGCAGCGCACCGACGCGATCATGGTGGTGCAGATCAGTGGTGACCGCGAGGACGTCTCCGTCATGTCCATCCCGCGCGACTCCTGGGTGGACATCCCCGGCTACGGGCAGAACAAGATCAACGCCGCCTTCTCCTACGGTGGGCCGAGCCTGACGATCCAGACCGTCGAGCAGCTCACGGGCGTGCGCATCGACCACTTCGTGGTGGCGGATTTCGAGTCCTTCAGCAAGATCACCGACGCGATCGGTGGGGTCACCATCAACCTCAAGAGTGACCAGACACTCGCCGGCACCGACTTCAACGCCGGCGCGCAGTTGCTCAACGGCGAGCAGGCCCTCGCCTACGCGCGCGAGCGCAAGAGCCTGCCGGGCGGCGACTTCGACCGGGTCAACCGCCAGCAGGCCTGGATGCGGGCCATGGTCGGAGCCGTGCTGAATAACGGCATCCTGACCAGCCCGACGAAGCTGTACTCCTTCCTCACCACGCTCACCGAGACCCTGGCGGTGGACGAAGACTTCACCATCGGCGAGATGCAGTCCCTGGCGACCGCTCTGCGCGGCATCCACTCCACGGACATCAACTTCATGACCGTGCCGACGACCGGTACCGGCACCAGCGCCGATGGACAGTCGATCGTCCTGCTGGACGGCGATGCGGATGCGCCGCTGTTCGAGGCCTTCCAGAACGACGCCGTGGGGGACTACCTGGAGGACAACCCCGACGCCATCGAGTTGCTGCCCGCGACCGTGAATTGACGCTCACCGCGGGGCAGCCTGCGCTCGGCCGCTGACCGTCGTCTCGTACACGAGTTCCCCGCAAAGACACGCGTTTTAGAGGTTTGCGGGCGCAGGGTACGTGCAAAGCTCTAAAACTCGTGTTCCTGACGCAAACTCGTGTTCCCGGCGCAGGGGCATCGGTGACTGGGCGAGGTTGACGGTTCGCGTGTTCCGGTGGCGGTTCGTCAACGCAAGGGGCGCTACCCCGCTCCCGTCTGCGGCCTACTCGGCGACCTCGACCTCGACGACGGCGGGCTGCTCGGAGGTGGCCTTGGAGGAGCCCAGCTTGCTGCGCACGGCGCTGATCAGCATCGGCAGCACCGATACGAACACGATGGCCAGGATCATCACGTCTATGTTCTTCTGGATCCAGGTGATGGACCCCAGGAAGTATCCGAGCCAGGTGATGGCGAAGGCCCAGAAGGTGGCACCGAGCATGTTGAAGCCGAGGAAGTGGGTGTAGCGCATCCGGCCGACGCCGGCCATAACCGGGGTGAAGGTGCGCACGATCGGCACGAACTGGGCCAGCGTGATCGCCTTGCCGCCGTGCTTCTCGAAGAAGGCGGAGGTGCGCTCGACGTACTCCTGCTTGAACAGGCGCGAGTCCTCCCGGTTGAAGATCGCCGGGCCCGCCTTGCGTCCGATGAGGTAGCCGGTCTGGTTGCCGACGATTGCGGCGACCCATAGCAGGGGTGCGGCCACCCAGATGGGCACGCCCACGGCACCGGTGGCCACGAACATTCCCAGGGTGAACAGCAGCGAGTCGCCGGGCAGGAAGAAGCCGACCAGCAGCCCGGTCTCGGCGAAGATGACGAGCATGACGCCCACGATCGCCCAGGGGCCGAACCACTCGACGATCTTGGTGATGATGTTGGCGGCGTCGAGCCATTCCGGGCCGAGCGCGGGTGCGGGCATGGCGGGCAGGGCCGACAGCGCCCCGGAGGACAATGCGGTTACCGGGATCAATGCAGTCACGTTTACAGGGTAGGAATAAACCCTGGATGGTCGCCGAGACGGGCATCGCATCTGGCCTGTGGAATTGGGCACGCCGGTGTGAGCCGTGCGGCTTGCGGTCCCGACGGGCGGCCGGCTCAGCGGTCGCGGGAGGCGGCGTCGCCGGTGAACACCACGTAGTGGTAGAAGAGGAAACGGAAGGCGGTCCCCAGGGCGAAGCCCACGAAGTATGCGGCGATGTTGTCCGCCAGGGGGCCGCTCAGGCCCAGGATGTGGTGGGTGAACAGAAGACAGAACTGGGTGATCAGGATCCCGCCGGCGTTGGCGAAGGCGAACAGGAACGCCTCCCGGGCGGTGTTCTCCTGGGTGCGACCGCGGTAGGTCCAGGAGCGGTTGGCCACCCAGGAGAAACAGGTGGCTACGCAGGCGGAGATCACGTTGGCGGTGTTCGGGTGCCCGGCGAGCACGCCCAGCGGACCGTGCTGGAGCAGGTTGAACAGGCCGGAGTCGATGACGAAGGCGAGTGCGCCGACCAGCCCGAACTGGGTCAGCTCCTGCAACCAGGCCAGCAGTCGTGCCCCCAGGGCCGTGGGGGGCTCGGCAGTTGCGGCCACGGCGTCGTCGGAGAATGCCGCGGGGCTATCGGGTGCGGTGCTCGCGGCCTTGACGCGAGGGGGCACCGGGTCGGCAGCGGTGGTTCTGGCCAACGCCTCGGGTCTCGCTTTCGTCACGGACACGATCATAGGAGCGTGCGATGTGCGCGCGCTGAGAACGTGTTCGGCGTCACCCATGGGGTGACGTGCTACGGCACCCAGGTGATGGCGCCGAAGCCGTCCCACACCCAACTGACCCAAAACACCTGTCCCACCATCCCGAGGGCGAGCAGAGTCGCCCGCACGCGCGGCGTCGTCCGGGCGGCCAGCGCCCACCCGGCCGGAGCGAGCGGCAGCAGCAGGCGCAGCACCGACGTGGTCGGGTCGAAGAAGACCAGCAGGTACAGGCAGTAGCCCACGCACCACAGCCACGCCGGCCTGCCCAGCCGCCGCAGCGATGGCGCCGACAACGCCAGGGCACCGACCATCACGAACCCGGCCAGCAGCAGTGGACCCAGATGGTCGCCCACCCACCAGCCACTTCGCGTCAGCCAGGGCAGCAGGGGCGTCAGCTCGCCGCCACGCCAGGACGTCTCCGTGGCGGTGTAGGCGTCGGCACGGCCGGTAACCGCCCAGGCGAGCAGCGGCCAGGCCAGGGCGCTCGCGGCCGCCACGCCGCTCAGGGCCAGCAGTCCTCGGCGCGCGCTGGGTCCCAGCGGCGCGTTCCCGGCTCCGCTGAGCTCCAGGGCGCCCCCGACCGACGGCGTCGTGGTGGACCGTCGCGCACACGCCGTCTCCCACAGCCACCACAGTCCCAACGCCGCCGTCAGTGGCACCCCGAGCGGCCGCGCGAAGGCCGCCGCGACCACGGCCGGCGCCGCCGCTAGGAAGCGACCCCGCTCGGCCAGGAGCAGTGCCAGCGCCACTGCCAGCAGGCCGAGCGACTCCGCGTACGGCAGTTGCAGTACCACGGCGCAGGGAGAACCCCACACCAGCGCCACCGCCCACAGGGAGGCGGCTGCCCCCACGCGGGGCGCCAGCCAGCGGTCCATCACCTGCGCCGCCAGCGCCGACGCCACCAGCGACACGATGGTGGCGCAGGCGTAGAAGGACCAGCCCGTCCAGGCCAGGGCCCGGGCCAGCAGGGGCAGCAGGGGCATGAAGGCCCACGCGTTCTGCTGCACCGTGCCGTTCGCGTCGGTCGGCAGCTGCGTCGGATAGCCCTCGCGCACGATGCGCTCGTACCAGCCGGAGTCCCAGAAGGAGGCGTGCTGCATCCACGACGGGCTCGCCGGGGCCCACACGGTGGGCCCGGTGTCCTGTGCGCCCAGCCGCAGGATCAGCAGTGAGAGCGCGCTCGTTGCCGCCCACACCCCCAGCACCGCCGCCCAGTGCGGCAGTGAAGCCAGGGAAGGCCGGGAGGTTGGGGAAGACTCCGGGGCCGGTCGGGCGCCGGGTGCGCCGCCGGCGGGGGAGCCGTTGTCGACGCGCGCGGTGAAGGCGGCCGACGCAAGCGGTTCGTTGCCGACGTGCGCGGGTGAGTTGGGCTTGGGGGAGTCCGGGGGCGTGGAATCAGACACGGCGCCAGCGTACGGGGCGCCGGCGCTAGGCTGACGCCGTGAGCGCACCCATTCTCGCCGTGATCGGCGGCGGTCAGTTGGCCCGCATGATGCAGGAGGAGGCCTCCGCCCTCGGCATCCACCTGCGCACGCTCGTGGAGACGCCGGACGGCTCGGCCGCCCAGGTGACCGTCGACGCCCCGGTGGGCCGGGCCGACGACGCCGACGCCGTGCGCGCCCTGGTGACCGGCGCCGCCGCGCTCACCTTCGAGCACGAGCACCAGGACTCGGCCCTGCTGACCCAGTTGCAGGCGGAGGGTGTGCCGGTGCGCCCGGCCCCCGAGGCGCTGCTGCTGGCGCGCGACAAGCTCGCCATGCGCCGCGCCGTCGACGCCGCCGGACTACCACAGCCGGCCTGGGCGGAGATCGCCGGGAACGCGCAGGAGATGCGCGCCCAGATCGGCGCCTTCGCCGCCGACCACGGCTGGCCGGTGGTGCTCAAGACCCCGCGCGGCGGTTACGACGGGCATGGCGTGCTCATGGTCGACTCCGCCACCGCCCTCGACGACGGCGAGGCCGCCACCTGGCTGGAGGCCACCGCGGCCGCCCGCGCCGGGCATGCCACCAACGGCACGGGCGGGGGCGGCTCCCTGGGCGGCGGCGCCGTCACCAGCCTGCTGGTGGAGGCGGCCGTCCCCTTCACCCGCGAACTGGCGGTGCTGCTCGCCCGTCGCCCCTCCGGGCAGATCGCGGTCTGGCCGGTGATTGAATCCGTACAGTCCGACGGCATTTGTGTGGAGACGGTGGCGCCGGCCCCCGGGCTCGATCCGGCCGCCGCCCGCCAGGCCGAGCACATTGGTCGCACCATCGCCGAGCGGGCCGACGTCACCGGCGTGCTGGCCGTGGAACTGTTCGCCGTCGAAGCCCCGGAGGGCACTCGCCTGTACATCAACGAGTTGGCCATGCGCCCGCACAACTCCGGGCACTGGACCCAGGACGGGGCCCTCACCAGCCAGTTCGCCCAGCACCTGCGCGCCGTCCTCGACCTCCCCCTGGGGGCGACGACGCCGACCGCCCCCACCACCGTCATGGTCAACTACCTGGGCGGGGACAGCCTCCCGCCCGCCGACGTCCTGGCCCGCGCCCTGGAGTGCGAGCCCCGGGCGCACATCCACCTGTACGGCAAGCAGTGGCGCCCCGGCCGCAAGCTCGGACACGTCAACCTGACCACCTCGGCCACCGACCCGGCGGAGATCGACGCCGTACGCGAGCGTGCCCGCGCCGTCGTCGCGATCCTGCGCGGCGAGGCCTGAGCGGGCCGCCGAGGCCCGCCCGGCGCCGGTTGGGCATAGGCTTGCTGAGCATGCTCGTGCCTTGGCGGCGCTGTTCCGATGCCGCGCCGCGGTCGGTGCGGGTGATGCGCGGCAAACGGCAGATTCGGTGAATTCAGCGTAGGAGCGCCCCGTGAGCAACCAGCAGGACCAGCAGCCAGTCGTCGGCATCGTCATGGGGTCGGATTCCGACTGGCCCACCATGCGGGCCGCCGCCGACGCCCTCGACGCCCTCGGCGTCCCCTACGAGGCCGACGTGGTCTCCGCCCATCGCATGCCCGACGAGATGCTCGCCTACGGGCGCGAGGCCGCCGGGCGCGGGCTGCGCGTGATCATCGCCGGTGCGGGCGGTGCCGCCCACCTGCCGGGGATGCTCGCCGCCGTCACCGAACTGCCCGTGATCGGCGTGCCCGTGCCGCTGAAGTACCTGGACGGCATGGATTCACTGCTGTCGATCGTGCAGATGCCCGCCGGGGTGCCGGTCGCCACCGTGTCCATCGGCGGCGCCCGCAACGCGGGCCTGCTCGCCGCCCGCATTCTGGGCGCGGGACAGGGGCCCGAGGCCGAGCGGCTGCGTGCGGCCATGCGAGCCTTCCAGGCGGAGCTGGCCGAGACCGCGCACGCCAAGGGGGAGGCGCTGCGCCGGGAAGTCGCCGCCCGCTCCTGACTCGACACTGCGGTCCGGTCCGCCGAACCGGACTTTAGATGCACGCGGGGTCACGGCGCGCCCGGTACGATTTGCCCATGAGCATCCTCGTCGCGGGAGGTGCCGGCTACATCGGCGCCCATGTTGTTCGTCTGCTGCTGGAACGTGGGGATGAGGTCGTCGTCGTAGACGACCTGTCCTACGGAACCCCCGGGCGCGTGGAGGGCGCCGAGCTGGTTGAGCTCGACGTCGCCGCCGGCAACGCCACCGAGGTCCTGACCGACCTGATGGAGCGTAAGAACGTCACGGCGGTCATCCACTTCGCCGCCCGCAAGCAGGTGGGGAGTCCGTGGCCCGCCCCGCCTGGTACTACCAGCAGAACGTGGGCGGTCTGGCCAACATGCTGGCCGCCATGGAGCAGGCCCGTGTGGAGCAGATGATCTTCTCCTCCTCCGCCGCGGTCTACGGCATGCCGCCGGTGGAGGTCGTGCCCGAGGACATCGACTGCCACCCGATCAACCCCTATGGGGAGACCAAGCTGATCGGCGAGTGGATGATGGCCGACTGCGAGCGCGCCTGGGGGCTGCGCTGGGCGGGACTGCGCTACTTCAACGTCGCCGGCGCCGGCTGGGACGACCTGGGCGACATGGCGACCCTCAACCTCATCCCCATGGTGCTGGATCGCCTGGCCCGCGGTGAGTCCCCGAAGATCTTCGGCACCGACTACCCCACCCCGGACGGCACCTGCATCCGCGACTACATCCACGTGCGCGACCTGGCCAGCGCCCACATCGCCGCGCTGGACCGCCTGGCCGGCAACGAGGAGCTGGACCAGCACGTCTTCAACGTGGGCACCGGGAAGGGCGCGTCGGTTCGTGAGGTGGTCTCCAAGGTGATCGACGCCGTCGCCGCCGCCACCGGCCAGCGGGTGGAGCCGGAGGAGCTGGGCCGTCGTGCCGGCGACCCGCCGCAGCTGATCGGCGACGCGACCCGCATCCGTGAGGTGCTCGGCTGGGAGGCCGAGCACGATCTGGACGACATCGTCTCCTCGTCCTTCTCCGCCTGGCAGGCCGACCCCGACCGGCCCCACTTCGGCTGAGGTCTACCCCCACTACCTCCAACCTGGCATTCGCCCCGCGCGGTTCCCCTTTCGGGGAGCGCGCGGGGCGCTCGTGTCGGCCTGGGAGTTGACGGTTTGCCGCAGCCCCCGATTGGCCGGCGCACCAGGTGCTCAGGACTGGTTGAAATCGCTGGTCTGCAGCGTGCCCTCGCGCAGCTTGCCGAAGAAGCCAGGGGCAGTGGTGTCCTCCAGCAGGACGGCGGCGCCGATTCCTCCCGGCTCGTAGTCCAGGCTGGCGATCGGCGGTGCCCCGGTCAGGCCGGCGTTGGAGGCGGAGCGGAAGGCCAGCAGCATTTGTCCCAGGTCGACCATGGAGGCGTCTTGATCGACCACAAGCGCCTGAGTGCCGGCGTTCACCAGCGTGTCCTGCTGCGAGAAGCTCGTCAGGGTGGAGGTGGAGACCGCCTTGGAGACCACTGCGGAGATGACCGCACGCTGCCGCAGGCCGCGCCCGATGTCACCGGTCGGGTCGGACTTGCGCATACGGGAATAGGCCAGCGCCTTCTCCCCGTCGACGTCCTGACACTCGCCCTGGGAAGTGTCCCAAACCAGGCCGGAGTCGGCGTCGTTGACGTCGTAGTCCAGGCAGACGTTGATGCCGCCGACGGCGTCCACCATGGAGGACACTCCGCCCATACTGACCTCGACGTAGTGGTCAACGGTCAGTCCGGTCAGCTGTTCGACGGTGGCTACCAGCAGGGTGGGGCCGCCGTAGGAGTAGGCGGCGTTGATCTTGTTGCCGCCGTAACCGGGGATCTCCACAAAGGTGTCGCGGGGCAGCGAGGTCAGTGAGGCCTGTCCTCCGGGCGCCTTGTGCAGCAGCATGATCGAGTCGGAGCGGGCGCCCTCGGTGTTGTCGACGACGGCGCCGTCGGCACGGGAGTCGGAGCCGACGATCAGCCAGGTCTCCCCGGGGGTGTCGTCCGCGCCGGACAGCGCTTCGACGCGCTGCAGCTTGGAGTTCACGTCGTGGGCCAGCCAGGCGACGCGCGCACCGACCAGCGCCAGCAGGAGCACCAACACCGCGGCGACCCACCGCAGCGGGTGGTGTCGCCTCTTGCGGGTGGGGGGTGACGGCGGTTCGGGCTGAGTGTGATCGTTCAGTGCGGACGTGGGCGCCAGCGTGCCCGGGCGTGCCGCGGCGGGTGGGCGGGGCACATTGCGACTGCGTTCCGAGGGGGCGGCACCGGCCGGCAGCACCCGGGTGCCCTCGGGGGCACGCGCCGAGCGGGAGCTTGTGGAACTCAGAGGTACCGCCGACGATCCGGCTCGCGCCCGACTCCTGGGGGCGGCGCCGCTGCGCCCGGTTTCACTCGCCCGGACGGGAGCGCCGCCAGACGACGACGTCGAGGCTCGTCGCTGGAGCGGGCGGCGGGGGGCGGCACCGCTGTGAGCGGCGGCGTCGCCGTCGGCACTGCGTCCGTTGGGCCGTGGCTCGAAACTGGCGGGTGTCGTGGCCGGGCGGCGGGCCTGCTGGCCGGAGGGCCGGGCCGGACGGCCAGGGTTGCTGGTCCGGCGGCTGGGCTTGCCGTTTCCGGGGGTGAATGACGGGGGAAGATCGCCGTCGTCGGTGGAACTCACCGGTGCCTGGCCTCCTGTCCCTTGGGCTCGGTTGCGGTGTCGTGGGCCTGTTTCAGTAGCACTGGGCGGCGGGGTCCTCCGGGGTGGCGTCGGCGGTGGGGGTCGTCTCATTCGCGGTGGTGCCGGACTGGTCGGAACTGGAGCTTGGCTGCGTCGCCTGGTCATCCTGCGCCGCGTCGGGGGAGGTGGCGTCAGCCGAGGAATCCGTGGGCTCCTGAGCAGCCGTATCACTCAGGGCCTCGGAGATGGGGGTGTCGGCCTTCATCGCCGCCCATACGGCGTCGGCCTCATCCGTGGGCAGTGCGCGGTTGCGATCCCAGGGCGCCTCCTCATTGGGCATGGTGATCAGGGTCACCTGGTCCATGCCGACGTCGCCGATGGACAGGGCCAGCCCGGCCAGGTTGGTCAGGGAGCCGAAGCCCGGCGAGGCCGTCAGCGAGCCCAGGGCGGCGCGGGCGAAGCTGTACAGGGCGTCGGCGTCGGTGAGGTAGTTCTTGGACTTGGCGGTTCGCAGCATCGCTGCCACCAGGTTCTGCTGGCGGGGCATGCGTTGGCGGTCCGAGCCGTCGCCGACGCCGTGGCGCACGCGCGCGTATTGCAGGGCGGTGGCGCCGTCCAGGTGCTGGCAGCCGCTTTCCAGGACCAGCTTGGTGTATTCGGTGTCGTTGATGTCCTCGTCCACGTACAGGTTGACACCGCCGAGCGCGTCGACCGTGGTGATCAGGCCGTTGAAGTCCACGACCAGGTATTCGTCGATGTACAGGCCCGTCAGCTCTTCGACGGTAGCGAGGGTGCAGGCCACCCCGGCGGCGACGGCGTCATCATCGGCGCTGGCGCCGGCTCCGTTGGCGAAGGCGGTGTTGAACGCGGTGTAGGACATGGGCTCTGTGGAGCCGCCGTCGGCGGTCTTGCAAGCGGGGATGTCCACCAGTAGATCGCGCGGGATGGAGACGAGCTCGATGCGGGAACGATCTGCAGGGAGGTGGAGGATCATGGCGGTGTCCGAGCGGGCCACCGCCACCTCCTCGCTGCCCTCGGAGCCGTCGACGTTATTGGCCCCCGCGCGTGAGTCGGTTCCCAGAATGAGGATGTTGACAGCCTGGCCCTCATAGCTGTCCGCCACCTGCCGCGTGTCGCGGTTGTCGTCCAGCAGATCGTTGATGTCGATGGTGTTCACCTGCGACTGGAGGTCGTGGTAGGCGATACCGACGCCGGAGACCACGAACAGCACCACGGCGAACCCGGCTAGCAGGAACCGGCGCGCGGTGCGTCGCGTCAGATCCTTGGCGGAATGCCTCGCGTGTGGTTTGGGCTTGGCGTGGGAGGGCACGTCCATGATCATAAGGAACCCGTCTGTGAGAAGCTGTGATTCCGCGCTCTTTACGCGGAGGAATCTCAGACGATTGTCGTCATTTCCTGTTCATTCCACCCTAAGGTATGCGGCTTCTCACGGGTGCGCACACGCGGGCGGATGCGCGTGTAGTCTCCCACGCGTGACTGACGCAACGCCTACCTCGCCCCACGCCTCGGCCGGGCCGCCGCCGGAGACGATTCGCGTGGTCACGGTCGCCTACAACCCGGGCGAGGAGCTTGAGCGCTTCCTTGAAACCCTGTGCGCCGCCACCAGGCGGACCCCGAACGTGGTCATTGCCGACAACGGCACCGAGCATGAGTACGTCAACCGTGCCGCCGAGCACTTCGGGGCGCGCGTGGTCGGCGACGGCACCAACCGCGGATACGGGGCGGGAGCCAACCTCGCGGCCCGCGATCTGACCGAGGACTGGCTGGTGGTCGCCAATCCGGACATCCAGTGGCGCCCGGGCAGCCTGGACACGCTGATCGAGGCGGGGCACGCCGAGCCTCGGGCCGGTTGCCTGGGGCCGCGGCTGCTGAACCCGGACGGGAGCGTCTACCCGTCCGGTCGGGCCCTGCCGTCCCTGGTGGGTGGGGCAGGCCACGCCATCCTGGGGAAGGTGTGGCCGGGGAACCCTTTCTCCTCCGCCTATCACGGCACGAATGAGGATGCTACGCACGCCGTCGGCTGGCTGTCCGGGGCCTGCCTGCTGTTGCCCGCTGCCGCCTGGAAACGGCTGGGCGGGTTCGACGAGGACTACTTCATGTTCTTCGAAGACGTCGACCTGGGCGCGCGCGTGGGGAGGGCCGGCTGGCTCAACCTGCAGGTGCCGGACGCCGTCGTCGTACACGCGCAGGGCGCCAGCTGGAAGAGCCGGCCCGAGCGCATGATCCGCGCTCACCACGCCTCCGCGCGCCGCTACATCAACGCCAGTCACCCGGCCGTCTGGCAGGCGCCCGTGCGCTGGGCGGTGTCCGCGGGGTTGAAGGCCCGCGAGGAGATCGCCGTGCGCGCAGCCCGCCGCGGCTGAGACTGCCCGGAAGGACGATCGTCCCCATCGCTACGACCCCGCCGAGGTCCAGGTGGCCCTCAAGGCGGTGCGCGCGGGAGACTGACTTGCCATGGCCTTCTCTGCTTTCTTGATGCGTGCGTGCTTGTTCCCAGCACACTGCGGGACGTCCTGTTAGAGATCGGGTGCACCGACGCCTTTAGACCGTTGTGGAGCAAGCAGGTAGAGGACGAAGTAGAGGCAACGGTGATGCGACTTCCCTGACGAGTTTCTGCTCGACTTGCTCGGTCTAAGTCCGAGTAGCGTGTGCCGGGCGCTTGCTGAAGTTCTTGGCAGGACGGGACGCAAGGGACCGAGATGGGACCTGGACGATCTCCTGAGGCGGTTCGAGCGTGAAAGACTCAACACGTTTGCCGATGCTGTTCGTCAGGCCTGGCCCGGGGCTGAAGGAAGTTCCGACGAGTAGGTTTCGCGATGGCGGACTCCGTCACGTGCGGCACGTCTTAGGGCCTTAGGTCCTGTTGTGTAAGTGCTTGGGTGGCGGTGTGTGGATGTTTAGCCTGTCGGTTGGACCGCTGTTCCCCGGTTGGACCGCTGTTCCCCGGTTGGACCCCTGTTCCCCCGTTGGACCGCCGTAGCCGCCGGTTACAGCGGTCCAACGGGGCGTGGGCGGTCCAACGGGGCGTGGGCGGTCCAACCGGGGCGGTGCAAGACCCACTCGCCCCCTTCGACGGGCGCACACCAAGCCCACTCAAGCTGGGGCCCCGTAGCCACCAGGTACGACGAACTCGCCGCCCGCTATCAGACCACCATCCACATCGCCAGCACCACCCCACCAGCACAAACGACTCACACAACACGACCTAGGGCAGCGAGGGCGGCGGCGGGGCGTCGTCGAGTGCGACACGCCGGGCCAGCCGGGTGATCTGCCGTTCGCGGGCGGCGTTGCGCCGGAACGAGGACAGGATCTGGAACAGGAAGGCCACGACCAGCGCATACAGCAGCAGGTCGGTGCCGCGGCCGACCCCCACCAGGTGCGCCAACCGGGTCAGCAGCGATGGCGCCACGATCGCGGCGATGGCGAAAATGACGAAGGCCAGGGTCAGGAGTCGGCGGCCGGCCTGATGGCGCGCCCCGCCCGGTGAGCGCAGCATCATCCACCCCATGGCGGCGACCGCGGCGATGAGGAAGACCTGAATGATGATCTGTGAGCTCATGACATCAAGTATGGGGGTGGGTTACGAGAACAGCAGGTCAACGAGGATGTTGATCGAGTTCCACAGTGACTGCCCCTTGCCCTTGGAGTAGTCGGTGTAGGCGATGTGTACCGGGAACTCCCGCCACGGCAGCCCGGTGGCGCCTAGCTGGCGGATGATCTCGGAGGCGTGCGCCATCCGGTTTTGGCGCAGGTCGAGCCGGGCGGCGGCGTCGCGGCGGATTACTCGCAGGCCGTTGTGCGCGTCGGTCAGGTGCATGCCGGTGGTGTGCGAGGCCGCCACCGCGGCAGTCTTCAGCACGAGTCGTTTGAGCCAGCCGACGGGGGAGGGACCCTGGAGGAACCGCGACCCCAGCACGAACGCCAGGTCCTCATCCCGGGCAGCCTGCACCATGGCGGCGGCGTCGGCCACCGAGTGTTGCCCGTCGGCGTCGAAGGTCACCACGAAGTTGGCGTCGGTACGCTCCAGCACATAGGTGATGCCGGTCTGCAGCGCCGCCCCCTGACCCAGGTTGAGCGGATGCCGGACGACGACGGCGCCGCCCGCCGCGGCCTGTGCTGCCGAGTCGTCCCGCGAGCCGTCGTCGACGGCGACGACCAGCGGGAAGACGCGCCGCGCCTCCTCAATGACGCCGCGCACCACCTGAGCCTCGTTGAACAGGGGAATCACCAGCCAGGCGTCGGTGAGCGGGACAACCGGAGCGGGTGGCGGCGACTGCTGGCCATCGGTGGACGTCACCGCCGCATTCTCGCACACGATTGTCCTAAGATGGCCACGCAGTGCCGCCCGGTTGAGGTCGGTGCTCCGATGTACGCCCAGTGCCCAGCTTCAGGCCAGTGAGGAGCCGCCATGAGCCCGGCCAGTCCCGCCCGGATCGCCCCATCCGCCGACGTCTCACCCGACGCGACCATCGGGGAGGGCTCATCCATCTGGCATCTGGCCCAGGTTCGCGAGCACGCGGTGCTCGGTGAGGGCTGCATCGTGGGCCGCGGCGCCTACATCGGCGAGGGCGTGCGCATGGGGCGCAATTGCAAGGTGCAGAACTACGCCCTGATCTACGAGCCCGCCCGGCTGGCGGACGGCGTGTTCGTCGGCCCCGCCGTCACCTTCACCAACGACCACTTCCCCCGCGCCGTCAACCCCGACGGCTCCCTGAAGTCGGCCTCTGATTGGGAACCGGTCGGCGTAACCGTGGAGGAGGGTGCCTCCATCGGGGCGCGCGCTGTGTGTGTCGCCCCCGTGCGCATCGGCGCATGGGCCACCGTCGCCGCCGGCGCCGTCGTCACCAAGGACGTGCCCGCACACGCGCTGGTGGCCGGGGTTCCCGCCCGCCGCATCGGCTGGGTGGGCCGCGCCGGCGAGCCGCTCGTCCCCGTGCAGGAAGACGCCGCGAACGCGACCTCGCGCAATGACGCCGCCCCCGCCGATGTCGCCGGCGAGCCGGCCCCCGCAGGCACGCGCCGGTGGCGCTGCCCCGCAACCGGCACCCTGTACGAAGAAACACTTGCCCCCAACAGTTCCGAAAACACGATCCGGGAGGTCACCCACTGATGTCACGCGAGTTCATTCCCGCCGCCAAGCCGATCATCGGGGACGAGGAGCGCGCCGCCGTCGACGCCGTCCTGGCCTCTGGCATGGTCGTCCAGGGGCCGCAGGTCGCCGCCTTCGAGGAGGAGTTCTCCACCCAGGTGGTCGCCGGCGCCCACTGCGTCGCCGTCAACTCCGGTACCTCCGCCCAGCACCTGGCCACCCTGGCCAGCAACCTCAAGGCCGAGGGCGGTGCCCCGGAGGTGATCGTCCCCTCCTTCACCTTCGCGGCCACCGGCAACTCCGTGGCCATCACCGGTGCCAAGCCCGTCTTCGCCGACATTGACCCGGTCACCTTCACCCTGGACCCGGCCTCGGTGGAGGCCGCCATCACCGACAACACGGTCGCCATTGAGGTGGTGCACCTGTACGGCCTGCCGGCGAACATGGACGCCATCATGGAGCTCGCCGCCCGCCACCACCTGGCGGTCTTCGAGGACTGCGCCCAGGCGCACGGCGCCGCCATCAACGGCAAGCCCGTGGGCACCTTCGGGGCATGGGGGTCCTTCTCCTTCTACCCGACCAAGAACATGACCACCCTGGAGGGCGGCATCGTCTCCACCTCCGACGCCGAACTGGCGCGCCGCGTGCGTCTGCTGCGCAACCAGGGCATGGAGAAGCAGTACGCCAACGAGCTGGTGGGCCTGAACAACCGCATGACGGACGTGGCCGCCGCCGTCGGCCGGGTGCAGCTGAAGAAGCTGGACGGCTGGACCGAGGCGCGCCGTGCCAATGCCGCCGCCCTGGACGCCGGACTCGCCGACGTCCCCGGCGTGATCACCCCGGCCGTCCCCGACGGCTACCGGCACGTCTACCACCAGTACACGATCCGCCTGGAGGGGGCCACCGCCGCCGAGCGCGACGCCGCCCAGAGCGCCCTGCGCGAGGAGTGGCAGGTCGGCTCCGGCGTCTACTACCCGATCCCCAACCACCGCCTGGACTCCCTGGCCCCCTACGCACCCGACCTCGAACTGCCGAACACCGAACTGGTCGCCCGCGAGTGCCTCTCCCTGCCGGTCCACCCCTCCCTGTCGCAGGCCGACCTGGATCGCATCGTGCAGGCCGTGGACGCCGTCGTGAAGGCGGGTGTCTGAGATGAGCGAGAACGCCACCACCGCCGCTCCGCTGCGCCTGGGCCTGATCGGCCTGGGCTCCATGGGCCGCCACCACGCCCGGGTCATCCGCGCCACCGAGGGCGTGGATCTGGTGGCCGTGGCCGACCCGGGCGGCGACCGCTTCGGCGTCGCCGGGGACCTGGAAGTGCTGCCGGATGTGCACGCCCTCATCGACGCCGGCCTGGATGCCGCCATGGTCGCCGTCCCCACCGTCTTCCACGAGGAGGTCGCCCTGGCCCTCGCGGAGGCGGGCGTTCCCACCATGGTGGAGAAGCCCATCGCCCACTCCGTCGAGGCCGGCGAGCGGGTGCGCGACGCCTTCGTGTCCCGCGGCCTGGTGGGTGCCGTCGGCTATGTGGAGCGCTGCAACCCGGCCCTGCGGGCGCTGCGGGAGCGGCTCGACGCCGGCGAGCTGGGCCAGGTCTACCAGGTGCTCACCCGCCGCCAGGGCCCCTTCCCGGCGCGCATCAGCGACGTGGGCGTGGTCAAGGACCTGGCCACCCACGACGTCGACCTGACCGCCTGGGTGGCGGGCTCGCCGTACGTGTCCATCAGCGCCCAGGTGGCCCACCGCTCCGGCCGGGAGAACGAGGACATGGTGGTCGCCTCCGGACGGTTGGCCAGCGGCGTGATCGTCTCCCACGTGGTCAACTGGCTGACCCCCTTCAAGGAGCGCGTCACCATCGTCACCGGGGAGAAAGGCGCCTTCGTGGCGGATACCCTTACCGGCGACCTGACCTTCTACGCCAACGGGACCGTCACCTCAGACTGGGACCAGGTCGCCAACTTCCGCGGTGTCACCGAGGGCGACGTCATCCGCTACGCCATCCCCAAGCGTGAGCCGCTGGCCCTGGAACAGGAGCGCTTCCGCGACGCCGTGCGCGGCGTGGGCAGTGAACACGTCACCATGGCCGAGGGCGTCAACACACTGCGGGTGGTTGAGGCGGTGCTCACCTCCGCGGCCGAGGGCCGCACCGTGCAGCTGTGAACCGCCGCCTGCTCGCCCTGGCCGCCGCGGGTGCGGGCACCGCCCTCGCGGCCGCCGCACTGCGCGCCCGCCCGCGCGGTGGCCGCCCCCGGGTGGTGCTGGCCACCCGCCTGTACGCCCCCGAACCGGCCGCCGCCGCGCTGCGACTGAGCGGACTGGCCCGCGCCCTGGCCGACGTCGGCGCGCAGGTGACCGTGCTGACCTCCACCCCGCCGGGCATGGACACGCCCGCCGACCCCGGCGTGACGGTGCGCTCCGCCCCGGCCCTGCGCGACAAGAGTGGCTACATCCGCGGCTACGCCCAGTACCTCAGCTTCGACATCCCGCTCGCGGCGCGGCTGCTGGCCGGGCCCGCGCCGAACCTGATCGTCGCCGAGCCACCGCCAACAACCGGGGCGGTGGTGCGCGTGGCCGCCGCCCTGCGCGGTGCCCCCTACGCCTACTACGCCGCCGACGTGTGGTCCGACGCCGCCGCCTCCACCGGCGCCCCCGGCTGGGTGGTCGGTGCCCTGCGGTGCGTGGAGGGCCTGGTGCTGCGTGGCGCCCGCACCGTGCTGGCCGTCAACGACGGCGTGGCCGAGCGGGTGCGGGAACTGGGCGCCCGCGCGGTGACCGTGGTGCCCAACGGCATCGACACCGACGTGTTCACCCCGGCTGGGCCGCGCGCCGCCGACGCACCAGCGGCGCCGTACTTCCTGTACGCCGGCACCGCCTCGGAGTGGCAGGGGGCGGGCGTATTCATCGAGGCGTTGCGCCTGGTGCACCGGGAGGAGCCCGAGGCCAGGCTGGTGTTCCTGGGGCAGGGCAGCGACTGGCAGGCGTTGAAGGACCTGGCGGGCGGGGACGCGCGCGTGGAGTTTCACGACCTGGTGCCGGCCGCGCAGGCCGCCACCTGGCAGCGCGGGGCGGTGGCCTCGGTGGTGTCCATTCGCCCGGGGCTTGGCTACGACTTCGCCTACCCGACCAAGATCTTCGCCGCCCTGGCCTGCGGCACGCCGGTGGTCTACGCCGGACCCGGGCCGGCGCGCACGGACCTGCCCGCCAACGCCCTGGGCTGGGCGAGCGACTACGACGTCGAGCAGGTCGCCGGCGCCATGCTGGCCGCCCTGGAAGCGGCCCGTGCGGGTGACTCGCAGCGGGCCGAGGCGGTGCAGCGCCGTCGGGAGTGGGTCATGCGGCACCGCTCCATGCAGGCCGCCCTGCGCGACGCCGCCGAGGTGTTGCTGGCCGAGGCGTCGGTGGCGGACTGACACACGACTTTGTGCTCTGATACGAGCTTTTGCACCCTGGTGTACGCCTATTTGCCGCACACCAGGGTGCAAAAGCTCGCAGTGGGCTGTGGCGTCAGATCTCGCAGACCCTTCGTGACATGTGAGAATGGCCCGGTGAAGGTCCTCCACGTCAACGACGTCGCTCGCATCGGAAGTGCCTTGGTGCGCCAGGCCCGCAGCATTGGCCTTGACTGGAGCCTGTACGACACTGCTCGGGTGGATCCGCAATGGTCTGCGCGTACCCGCACACTGCGTCGCGCCCTGCGAGGTGCCGCCTGGGAGGCCGGACTGCTTCGTCGGGCGCTACCCGCTGACCTCCTGGACGTGCACGGCGCCACCGTGACCGCACACACGCGGTGGTTGCGGCGTCCCTACGTGCTGCACCTGCACGGCACGGATATCCGTGTGCGTCGCTACGAATCGTCGTACACCGCGCTGGTTGAGCGTGCCGTGCGGGAAGCCAGAGACGTGTACTACACCACTCCGGACCTGGCCGAGCACGTCCTCGATCTCGCTCCTGCCGCCACGCTGCAGCCGGTCATCGTGGATATCCGTGAGCTTCCCGTCGTCACCGAGAAAGCTGGGAATCGGCCCCGGGTCTTGTTCCCCTCACGCTGGGACGTTGCCAAGGGTGGCGCCACGCAGCTGAACTTGCTGGCATCACTGCGCGAGGAATTTGGGGATAACGTCGAGCTGGAGGGCCTGGACTGGGGTGAGAACGCGTCAACCGCTGCGCAGGACTACGGGGTGGTGCTACGCCCCCGCATGAGCCACCGCGATTACGCGCGGTGGCTGGGCACCGGCACTCTCGCCGTGGGACAGATGACCGGGTACATGAGCATTTCCGAGCTCGAAGTGATCGCCACGGGGACGACGACGGTCATGGCATTGAACTCGCGCTGGTACGACGGCGCCCATCCGACGACGCGTGACGTGCCGGTTCTGGGCGGGCCCACAGAACCTGAACGGCTGCTAGAGACCACTGTGGAGGGCGTACGGCAGGCACTCGACGGCGCGCGCGTGAATGGAGGCCGCGAATGGGTCGCGGCCAACCATTCGCCTGCTCGCGCCGTCGAACGGCTCCAGGAGCGTTTATTAACTCGGTTAGGGGGCGGATGACAAACAAAACGGTGTTCATTTGGTCGACCAGCGTACGAAACGCTGTGGGGACTGCAGCCCCGTAGTGCAGAAAGTGGAAGTCTGTACGACACTTCTAGCGGATTGCCCCATCGTCATCGTAGATCGGGGAGATGCCGTCTGCAGTAACTGCTTTTCTGGATGGGTAGAACCAGTTTCTGTACACTCCGTCTCTAGTTCCACTGCCGCTATGGATCCCGTAGGCGCTGTTACCATAGAACCAGGGTCCGCCGCTATCGCCGTCTTTAGAGCCGGTGTGACTATCGGTCATTGCAAGCTTGCAGTATTCGCCCTCGTCGGAGTAAGTAATGCAGGCTGAAACGTAGACAACCGTAGTGCAACCCGTTCCGTTGCCGGTGGTGGCCCCGAAGCGGCAGACCTTGGTTCCAACCTTTAGTACCGGATGTGCCTTTACGGCACGGTAGGTGCCCCACTGGTAGCGGAACCTGCCGTTGACGGCCTCACGTGCGCGGTGCCATTGCATATCCCCGTTTAGATGACGCTTTTCCTTGGTAGCTGAGTAGAGCCGGTTGCCCTGATCAACAGTGAGGTCATTCTGACAGTGTCCGGCAGTCAACAGCCCGCTGTGTCCTCCAGACTTCGCGGGGAAAGCGGCAGTGCAATGGTGTGTAGTGGTATTGGTAATCGTTAGCTTATCTCCCCCGTTGACAGCCTGGTCTTCGGCCTCGAGTGTCGTGTCTACCTCGAACGAGATCTGTGGACTAGAGTTTGTCGTCGGGTCGAGAGTATCCCCTGGGGCTCCTGGGCTTGCGACTGTGTCGCGGGGCTGTGATTCCTCTACTATTCTTTGGACCTCGGACGTTGCTTCGGATTGAACGGTGTCCGATGCAGCGATGGTCGTTTCTCCACTGACGGGTGAAACCTGAACCAAGAATGCTGCGTCTTCAGGGAGGCCGTCTTCAACTGCGTCCGATATCTCCTCCATGAGCTCGTCGGCTTCGTGTGCGGTGTACACGCCGTCTTCGCTGAGCGTCACCCCCTCGACTGCGCGGATTCGTGACGCATCCTCTTCCGGAATAGGTTCGGTGAAGACTACATAGGCGGTGCCGTCGCCATTGAAGCCGGCTTCCGCGAAAATATCCTCATGCTTTAATATCACAGGGTCTACGGTCTCGTTGACAAGATCTTGAAATGCGATATCTTCGAGAATCTCGTTTTCTGACTGCTCGCTGGTCTGAGCGTCGAAAGCCGCGTCCTCAGCTGCTGCTTCAGATACTGACCCGCGGTCGCTGTTGTCGCTCGGCTGACCGAGAGCAGGTGCCCCTATCCCTATCGAAAGGGAAAGCGTCAGCAATGCGAGTGATGCTCGGCGCGAGGTGAATTGCCGTATGGGACGTGACATTGCGCTCTCCTTATCGAGGGCGTTGCAGGGTTTGTCTGTTGGGGCGTTCAGTGACACCCCGGTGTGAGGAGCGTAACTCGACTATGACAGATGTGGTCGCGATGCGACGCGAAAGTGATGCATGTCACACGTATGGGTGGTGAGTAGCCGTTCGGGCTGATCTCATGCCTCGGACATGTTTTCAGCTTTCCCTTGCAGTCCAGTTGGTCATGGGGCCGGCACTAGGTCAGCGCCCCACTGGTTGTCCAGGAACAGACGGGTCCAGATCCCCAGTGTGGTGTTGCCCGCAGCGAAGCGTCGTGCCTGTTCGATGCGCGGAATACTCGCCGAGAAGGCCTCGAACGCCATGGGATGATCCAGCATCGTGCGTACCGAGCGGCTGCGGGAGAGCAGGCGATCTCCGCCTGTGGCACGCATGGCGGACTGCAATACGCGCTTGGGCGTTGCCGGAAGGGATATGCTCGCGGCCAGGTAGAGTTCCTGGTCTTGACCCGTCATAGTCGCGTAGTGCTGGGCGATGTATCGCGCATACCAGTCGCGAGTCGCGGTCAACTCCTCTGAACCACGTAGCCAGCAGTCCCAGACCTCGGAGTCGAGCATGGGCAGCGCCCAGTCGTAGCCGAAGAACTCGTAAGACTTTGTGGAGTTGTTGATGTACTTGGCTTGACGCTCCCTGGCGTTGAACCAGCTCATCAGTCCCTGTACGCCGCGCTCGCCGGTCAGTGGAGTCTCCTTCTCGCAGCGCAGAATCTCCTCACGCAGCAGTGGCAGGTGCCGCCAGGCGGTGGAGCTGCCTTGGACTGCGGCGTGGTTGCGGGCGATCGCGGTGAGCACCTCAGACCGGGAGGGTGTGGAGGTCAACAGGTCGCGGGCTCCGCCGAACCGTCTGGGAAGTGCGTAACCGGGGCGTAGGACCGCAGCGAAGCCGGGGAGCAGCACGGCGTCGTCGGCGATAAGGGATCGTTCACGGATTGAGGTCAGGGCGTACCAGTCCTGCACGTGGGGGAGGGACGTCATCCCCCACGTGGCAGCCTGAAAAACCGCAGCCTGAGTGGTTGCCCACCGGCGTGCGACCTCCCCGGGGTCAAGATCGATGGAGAACCAGTCGATCCCCAGGGCATCGGCGACATTGCGGGAGATTCCGGTCTCGCGCGCGCCCGGCTTGCCGTAGGTGAAAGCGACGACACGTGGTGCCTTCAGCCGCTTGAGCCAGATGGCGAGCAGGCGCGAATCCAGACCACCGGACAGAGGTATTACCAGTTGGCGATCACCCGCGTACTCGAGTAAACGGCCTACCGTCCGATCCATGGCCTCGTCGTATGCGGCGGCGTAGTCGGCCTCCGAGGTGATCGGGTCGTTGCTGTAACGGTAGGAGTCCCACAGCGTGCTCTCCCAGGTTCCGTCCGGATGCAGGTGCACGGTCGATGCGGCCGGGGTGGCATGCACGCCGCGTACCAAGGTGCGGTTGCCGACGACGAAACCGGTGTGGAGGAACACATCCGCCGCCTCATCATCACGCCTCCACGAGGCTAGGTGCCGACGGAGTCGCTCAGGATCGTCGCTGACGATCCAGGTGTCGCCCGCACGCGCGAACAGCAGGTGGTGGGAGCGGGTGTGGTCGGTATCGATGCGCAGATCGTCTCCCTGTCGGGAGACAACGGTCCACTGGCCGCGCCGGTCCGCGGGCGCCGCGGTGACAAGCGCATCCACAGACGTCACATCGGCGTACCAGTTCCTCAATGGGCGCCAAAGCCACGCATCCCCAGAAGCCGCATGCGACCACCGGGTGGAGACGAGATCAAGATGGACGCCGTCCATGGGACTCCTAACGAGATTCGTGTAAAGAGACGGGGAGGGGGCGGCATGAGTACCCGGGGCCCTGCGCGTTCGCCGCCATGCGGGCCGCGTGGTTCAATACCCGTATGGTACAGCGGCTGAGGGATCGGTGGGCGTCATTGAAGGCTGGGAGCCCCGTGCTCGGCGCCATTCTGACGCTGGTCTCTGGGACGGCGACCGCTCAGGGCGTCACCTTTCTCCTGCAGATCTTCATCGCCAGGGTGTACTCGGACACGGACAAGGGTCTGTTCGGGATTTACGGCTCCATCACTGGATTCGTCATCACCTTTGCCGCCCTGCGCTTCGACCTGACCGTCATCCTTCCCAAGGATGACCGGTCGGCGAAGGTCCTGGCGCGGCTTTCGCGGCGCTGCATCGTCATCAGCTCACTGCTGACTTCCCTGGCCTGCATGATCGGGGCGAGGCTCTTGCGGGATCACTACCACCATTCCGGCCAGCTCATGTGGTGGCTGATCGCTTCCGGCATCACGGTGTTCTTCGTTGCCCAGATCGCCAACGTACAGTACTGGCTGACCCGTAAAGGACGCTTCGGGGACATTGCACGCAACCGGGTGTTCCAGTCGACGGCCGTTGCCGGCTGCCAGTTGCTGGTCGGTGTCGTGTTGCACGGGGGACTGTCCGCGATCATCATTGGCACGATCGCTGGTCAGTTGCTTACCTTGATCTCGTTGGAGCGCCGGGTGCCCGAGCTACATGGCCCGAAGGACCCGCAGGCACCGTCCATGCGCCAGATGATGCGACGCTACTGGAAGATGCCACTGCTGAACGGCCCCAACGTCTTCGTCGACTCGGTACGAAACAACGGCATTAACCTTATTATCGGTGCGGCTTCGGTGGCTGCACTCGGTCAATTCCAACTGGCCTGGAACATCATGCAGGTGCCGGTCGCCCTGATCGCCGGCTCGGTGTCCCAGGTATTCTTGAAGAAACTCTCCGATGCGCCTCCCGGAACCATGCTGCCGCTGGTGCGGTCGGTATTGTGGCGCGCCTTCTTGGCCGCGATCGTGCCCTTCGCCTTGTTGTACGTACTGGCTCCCTGGCTGTTCCCACTGCTGTTCGGAGCCACATGGGATGATGCCGGGTACTACGCTCGAGCGCTCACGCCCTGGCTGTTCATGAACGTGCTCACCTCGCCGATCTCGAACATCTTCGTGGTCACCGAGCAGCAGAGCCGCCTGCTGCTCTTCGCCGTCGTATACTGCGCCGTGCCGCTGACATGGTTGTGGCTCAGCCCACTGCCGATCATGCGGACCGTGTTCGTGCTGGGGATGCTGATGGCCTTGATGCTGGTCGGCATGCTATGTATGGCGTTGCTGACAGCCCGCCAGTACGACCGCAGCGGCCGACGCGACGATGGTCAATGATGGATCTACCGACTCGCTCTCGTGGCATATGCGAGAATGCAGCCGCGGCCCACGGTCGCACCACGCCGTCGCACGGAGAGGGAATAGCGTGAAGAAGTCGCCCGTTCCACTGGTCGTCTTCACCGACAACTACCCCTTCGACGTCGGTGAGGAGTTCTTCGAGCAGGAGATCGGCTACCTGGCTGAGTGTTTCGAAGAGATCTGGGTCGTGCCGATGCGCAGCGGTGTCGGTGTGGCGAAGACCCGCCGGATGCCCCGGAACGTTTCTGCGGTGTTGCTGCCCCTGGATGAGGAACGCCCCTGGAAACAACGCGTAGCCGGCTATCTGCCCCGGCTACTGGCGGGACCCGGACGTATCGAGCTTGGAAACACTCGCCGATCTGCCGCCTGTGTGGTGCGCGAGCTCCACTTCGCCGTGGACGTGCTGCACCGCTTCGACCGGTTTACCCGTACGCGACTGTACCGGGAACGGCTTGCGGGGCGGCCGCTGCTTGCATACGGCTACTGGCTGTACTACGGAGCCGGGCTGGCACAGCTGCTACGCGCCACTCATGACGCGCCTGTCATCGCCGTCTCCCGTGCCCACGCATACGACGTTAACGAGGCATACAAGCCTCAGGGCCATCTGCCTGGGCGCCGGCGGCTGGTCGGAGGGTTGGACGAGATCTACCCAATCTCCCGTTATGCCGCCTCGTTCCTGGCCCCCTACCATCATGAAGACAGCGCCCACATCGAGATCCGTCACTTGGGGGTGCCTGCCAGCGCTGGTGGTGAGTGTGTGCGTGAGCCTGTTCACCTCGTCAGTTGCTCGCACCTGGCCCCGTACAAGCGGATAGACCGACTCGCTGACGCTGTGGGGGTACTCAGCGGGGCGGATAGGCACGTGCGATGGACCCATATCGGCGAGCGGAACGAGGGCAGGCTCGCTGACATGCGTGAGTACGCCGCTCGCGTCGCGCCCCGGGCTCAGATCGAGTTCCTGGGCTACCAGCCCAACGATCGCACGCGCGCACTGCTCGAGACGGCCGGCTACACGATGTTGGTGAACACCTCCTCCGGGGAGGGGGTGCCGGTGTCGGTCATGGAAGCGATGGCGGCTGGACTACCGGTCGTCGCCACCGATGTGGGCGGCACCAATGAGATCGTGCACGACGGCGTCAATGGGCGGCTCGTAGCAGGTGACGCGACCGGTGCCGATGTTGCCCGTGCGATAGCCGAGGTCGCGGACGCTCCGGCCGAGGAATTCAGTCGGATGCGGGAACAGGCGCGGCGCACTTGGGACCAGGAGTTCAATGCCGACCGGCAGTACACCGGTATGGCGCAGCGACTGGTCGAGCTTGCCAGCGGGCTCGAACGGGAGACGGCCGCATGAGTGTGGATGGGCGAGGACAGTGGATGGTTTTTCATGCTCCCTACCCGCTTGACCCCGACCCGACTTCGGCGTCCCGACTGCGTCCGCTGCGCATGCGGGAAGCGTTTGCACAGATTGGCTATGAGGTTTTTGACCTCTCTGGCTCGGTACGACAGCGGGGCGGGGCGTTCGCCGCTCTGCGCAAGCGAATCGCCGCCGGTAACCGACCTGCCTTCCTGTACAGCGAGAACTCCACCCAGCCCAACGTGTTGGCCACAAGTGTACGCACCGGGTTAGCCCCACTGCTTGACTACCGAATCATGCGCACCATGCACCGTGCGGGTGTGCCCGTAGGAGTGTTCTACCGGGATGTGTACTGGCGCGTACCGACCGCTGAGACACGCACACCCTACGGCCGGATCGCGAACGCCCTCCAACGCGGTGACCTGTACGGCTACCGCCGTAATCGGGTGCACTTTTTCCTGCCGTCTGTGCCAATGTCTGAGCTGGTCGGCCTGGGGCCCGGTGACTCCTTCTCATCGCTCCCGCCTGGCGGGGAAGCCGGGCGTGCCCTCCCACTGCCGGACGCGGCAGGCGGCCTACGCCTCGTGTACGTGGGTGGCTTGGGCTCGCACTACGATCTGACGGCGTTCGTCGCTGCCGTGGCCGCAACCCCGAACGTTGGCCTTGAACTAGTGACGCGTGCCTCACAGTGGCAGGCAGCTGTGGCCCAGAACCCAGTTCTCCTGGGCGACTCGATTACTGTGCGGCATCTGTCTTCGTCGGAGCTTGAGCCGGTGTACGCCCGCTCGCACGTCGGCGTACTCGCAGTCAAGCCCTCCAAATACCGGGATATTGCGGTACCCGTCAAACTCTTCGAGTACCTTTCGTTTGGCAGACCAGTCATAGCCACGTGTGGAACCGAGGCCGGCAGGATCATTGATGCTAACGGCGCGGGGTGGGTGGTCGATTACAACCCCGATGCCTTCGCCGCACTGCTGCTCCACTTGACGCACGCACCCGAGGAAGTCGAGGAGAAAGCGGCAGCGGCCCGCGCAGTCGCGCGAGAGAGCACCTGGGCGGATCGCGCGCGGGCGGTGGCGTTGACCTTAACCGGGCAAAGCCCGGAGGTACTGACCTGATTCGGTCGCGAACACTCCCGTGGCTGTCGGAATCCCGAGAGAGAGTTATTGATGTCACTTCTTGTGCCGTGGCTACACTGTGCGGGATACGCGCTGGAACTACTCGCGCTGGTGTTCATCCCCGGCCTCGCCATGCTTAGCGTATTGGGATACCGAGGATTGCTGCCAGTCGCGGCAGCACCACCAGTGACCTTCGCCGTGGTGGCGTTATTGGGTCAGGTGTATGCCTGGATAGGGCTGCGCTACTCGCTTGGGTCTCTGTCCGTGGGACTTGTCGTCTGCCTGGTGCTTACCTGGTGTATCTCGCGTCTTGTACTGGGAAGGCTCCCGGCTCCTTTACCGAGAGAACTGTCCCGGCGACGGCGAGGCACCGTCTTCCTGTCATTCTTTGTTGCCGTCGGAGCAGGCGTCCTAATCGCGCTGCCGATCCTCAGGCAGTGGGATCCCGAGTTGCCGGCTCAGCAGATCGACTCGGTATTTCACTACAACCTGGCCTGGACGATTACGCAGACCGGCGACGCTTCATTGCTCACCGGAGCTTCCTGGTCGTTCTCGCTGCGCGCTATCCCCGCGTACTACCCACTTGTGTGGCACGCCATCGTGGCGGCTATCGCTGGCCCTGCGCGCATAGTTGCCGTGACGAACACCCTGGTGTCTTTAACTCCAATCATCTGGGTCCTCGGAATCGCGGCACTCGCGCATGAGGCGTTCCCGACCTCTAGATGGGCCCCCGCGGTCGCGTCGCTGACCGTGACGCTGTTGCCTGCCTACCCGGTCTACATGCTTGCCTACCGGCAGCTGTGGCCCAACGCACTGGGGTACGCGGTGCTGCCGGCGATGTTGGCGTTGCTGTGCCGCGCGATGCGACTGCTCAGCGTAACCGGCGTTGCGGGACGTCGCCGGGCCACGATTGCGTTAGGCGTCTTCGCTGCCGCCCTCCTGGGTGCGATTGCCACGTACCCCTCGGCAGTTTTCTCGGTTCTGCTCACGGGGCTGCCACTGCTGTACGGCATAGTGAAGGCGACTGTGGCGTTCGTGTCGCGTCGCCTTGGACGCGAGCGAACGGCGGCGTTGGTAGCGGGTACAGGCGCAGTGGTGTTGCTACTCGCGGCCGCCATGCTCGTCCTCGAGCCTGGGGTAATTGCGCGCCTGGGCCGTGACGGCTATGCGGGCTTGACGAATGTACCTCGACGCCTGCGTGCTTTGCTCACGCTTTGGCCTCTGGGTGGTGCTGGACTTGGGTACAAGACGGCACTGTCGCTCCAGCTGGTGCTGATCGTCTCGGGCCTGGTGGTTACCGTGCGTCGTCAGCAATGGCGATGGATCACCTGGGCCTGGTTACTGCCAATGATCCTGCTGACGGCGTCCTACCTGCCGTTAGGCCCACTCACAGCAGCGACGGGACTGTGGTACAACGACCCGTACCGCATCATTCCTCTTGTCATGCCGGCGATCTCGCTGCTGGCGGCGGCAAGTGTGGATTGGCTGCTGAGTGTGGTCAGGGTGTGCGCGCCTGCTTGGCATGTCCGTCCGGCTCAAGAGGCGACTGCGGCTGCCTGCGTGTTGATTCTGTTCGCGGGAGGTATTGGCGCTGACTCAGCCCGTAGCAATGCGGCCGTGTCCTCCTATGTCTCGGGAAGCATTACACCGGTGCACACGTTGGAGGTGGATGAGGTGGAGATGATCCGTTCATTGCGCGATCACACGGACGCTTCCCTCATGGTGCTTGGCGACCCCGCCGCAGGGGCGGCCTATGTAGAGGTCCTGGCCGGTCTGCGCTCGGTGTTCCCCCACTTGACCTTCCGTTCATTGGACTGGGACGCCCAGTATCTGGCCCAGCACTTCTCGGCTATTGACAAGGACCCGAAGGTCTGCGAACTCGTGCGGCACTACCGAGTGGGGTACTACTACTCGGACGACGCCGGCACGGTGGCGGGGATTGATGTGACCGAGCGCGCACCCGGGCTGTACGGGGTGGATACGTCCGGTGGGTTTGAACTAGTCGCTAGCGCGGGAACTGCCTCCGTATGGCGTATCACCGCCTGCGGAGATCTGGCACCTGCCTCCGCTCGTGATCCTTGGGGGCTCAGTACCCCTTACGAACCCCTGTATGGCCCCGACGGTGCGGCAAACACTTTCGATGAGAATGGCGAACTCATACCGGAGAATTAGACGCCTGTCATGTGGTTTTCCAAGGCCTGCACAACGTTGGCTGCGGCGTGTCCGTCGCCGTACGGGGCCGCGTCGGTATCTTGTGGCCGACGGCGCTGGGCGGCGGCCACAAGTTCCGGACCAGGTTCCACAAGTACGTTCCAACCAAGTTTCACGGTCTCGACCCATTCGGTCTGTGGGCGCACGGTGGTTGTTGGGATTCTGAGGAGGAATGCCTCCTTCTGAAGGCCGCCGGAGTCCGTAATCACGCCACGCGCGTGCATCACCGAGGCGATGAGGTCCGGATAGGCAAGTGGGCGGTGAGAACGCAGCGAGCCACGGTCGATCGAGATCCCAGCGGCCTCGCATTTTGCGACTAGCCTGGGGTGCGCGAGCAACACAACCGGATGATCAACCGCTCCCAGCGAGTCGAGTACCGTGTTGAGAATCGCTGGATCGTCGGTGTTGTCCGGACGGTGGATTGTCGCCACGGAGTACCCTCCCTCGGCCAGCCCCAACTCATCCATGATGACGCAGCCGGGCCGTGCGGCGACCTCGTCGCGCACTCGGTAGAGCACATCGGTCATGACATCTCCCACCAGCACCGCCCGGGATGCCAGCCCCTCCTCGGCAAGGTGATCCATGCCCACCTGAGTTGGGGCGAGCAGGAGATCGGATGCGTGATCGGTGAGAACTCGGTTGATCTCCTCGGGCATGCGCCGGTTGAAGGAACGCAGCCCGGCTTCAAGGTGCGCGACCGGTATGTGCATCTTGACCGCGGCAAGTGCCGCAGCGAGAGTCGAGTTGGTGTCACCGTAGACGAGCACCCAGTCGGGGTGGTCATCCTCCAGCACTCCGTCGAGGGCGGCCAGCATCGCACCGGTCTGGCGTCCGTGAGTGCCTGAGCCCACGCCCAAATGATGGTCCGGGGTCGAGATGCCCAGGTCGGAGAAGAAGACGTCGGAGAGCATCGGGTCGTAGTGCTGACCCGTGTGGACGATGACGTGCTCGATGTCAGCCGCCTTGAAGGCGCGGTCTATCGGCGCGAGTTTAACGAACTGCGGACGGGCACCAACTACGGACATGACTCGCATGGCATGATCTCCTGTGACTATTAGGCGACGGGGCTGGTGAGTTCGCGAACGATTGTATGGACGACCTGTTTCTCATGCTCGAAGCTCAGTTCTTGAGCGGCCAGGTCGGTTGCCTGCTTGTAGCGGGAAACTGCATCCGGTGTCAGAGTGCTCAGCGTAGCCACGATGTCTGACAGGTCGTTTCCTCCTGAGATTACTCCGATCCCGTAACTGTCGACCACGCGTGCCATTTCGACTGCGGGGCCGACTGCCACGGCAAGACGTGCCTGAATGAAATCAAAGATCTTGTTAGGCAGTGCCAGGCGCGCATTGGTATTGAACGGAGGGATCCAGTAGACGCCGACGTCGTACTGATTCAGGGTTGCCGGCAATTCGTTGGGGGTCACCGGCTCGTGGAAGATGACCCGGTCGCATCCTGACGCCCGTTTCTTGAGCGCGGACAGGTAAGCACCGTTGTCTCCTCCGGGAACGAGGTAAAGATCGAGAGTGAATCGATCCCCAAGCTGCTTGACGGCGTCAATCATCGCCTCGATGTTGCGGCCCGCGACGGCTCCGCCGGAGTGCACCAGCCGAAGTGAGCCGTCCGAACTCATGGGGGAGGGGGACAGGTCTGCGTAGGGCGCAGCGTTGCGCACCAGCCTAGGGCTAACGCCATAGTGCTGTTGATATAGGTCCGCGATCTCGGCACCGACGGTCGTCACGGCCGCACAGCGCGGAAGATATGTCCGGCAGATGTGGTCCATGAGAGGGGCTACGAGCAGACGCCAACTGGTCACATGGGTGCGTTCCTCGGGTGCCCATTCGTGCATGTCCGCCCAGATCGGTGCGCCGTGGGCCACGGCGAAGGCGGTGGGGATTGCGCGTGCGTCGTTGGCGACGACCATGTCGAAGCGGGCGTCGCCCAACAGTCGTATCGCCGCGCGCGCCGCGGGGGCGGCCGTTTCGGCGGAGCGCAGGCGGCGGGTGGCCAGTTTCAGCACGCCGGACGGGGTCTGTGGCAGGGAGGGCGCGGAATCTGGAATCTGCAAGTGATTGGTTACATGCGGTGGTGTGGGACCGTATCCCACACTTGTGACCTGGCCGATCTCGGCCAGCGCGCTGATTTCGCGCAGAACCCGCGCATCGCGGGCGATCGGGGAGAAGGAGATCACGAGGATAGCGGGATGGCGTCTCACAGGGGCATCCTAAATCAGCTGTCTTGCGCTTGATGGTCGATGGGCCGACGTCGATGGCCTACGATGGCGTGACCGAAGGTTTGTTGAGGAAGGAATCTGCATGCGCATCGCCGTCGTCGCCCTGGGAAAGATCGGTCTGCCCCTGGCGGTCCAGTACGCCGGAAAGGGCCACGAGGTCATCGGCGTGGACGTCAACCCCGCCACCGTAGAAGCCGTAAACGCCGCCCGCGAGCCCTTCCCCGGTGAGGCCGAGCTCGCCGACCGGCTGGCCCGGCTGGTGCCCGCCGGGGCGCTGCGCGCCACCACCGACTACGCCGAGGCCATCCCGGGCGCCGACGCCGTGGTGCTGGTGGTGCCGCTGTTCGTCAACGATGAGACCTGGGAGCCGGACTTCGAGTGGATGGACGCCGCCACGCGTTCCCTCGCCGAGCACCTGACCCCCGGCACCCTGGTCTCCTACGAGACCACCCTGCCGGTCGGCACCACCCGCGGGCGCTGGAAGCCGCTGATGGAGGAGATCAGCGGGCTGAAGGAGGGGGAGGACTTCCACCTGGTCTTCAGCCCCGAGCGTGTGCTCACCGGGCGGGTCTTCGCCGACCTGCGCCGCTACCCCAAGCTGGTGGGCGGCCTGAACCAGGCCGGCACCGAGGCCGGTATCCGCTTCTACGAGCAGGTTCTCGACTTCGATGAGCGCACCGACCTGCCCCACCCCAACGGCGTGTGGGACATGGGTACTGCCGAGGCCGCCGAGATGGCCAAGCTCGCCGAGACCACCTACCGGGACGTCAACATCGGTCTGGCCAACCAGTTCGCCGTCTACGCCGACAAGGCCGGCTTCGACATCCAGCGCGTCATCGACGCCTGCAACTCCCAGCCCTACTCCCACATCCACCGGCCCGGCATCGCCGTGGGCGGCCACTGCATCCCCGTCTACCCGCGCCTGTACCTGTCCACCGACCCGGACGCCTCGATCGTGCGCACCGCCCGCTCCTTCAACGCCACCATGCCGCAGTACGTGGTCGACCGCGCGGTGGAGGTGCTCGGCAGCCTCGAGGGGATGCGCGTGGTGGTGCTGGGCGCCTCCTACCGCGGCAAGGTGAAGGAGACCGCCTTCTCCGGCGTGTTTCCCACGGTCGAGGCGCTGCGCGCCAAGGGCGCGCAGGTGCTGGTCCACGACCCCATGTACACCGACGCCGAGCTGGCCGGCTTCGGCTGGGACGCCTACCACCTCGGCGACGCCGTCGACGTCGCCATCGTCCAGGCCGACCACCCCGAGTACGCCACCCTGGCCCCCGCGGACCTGCCCGGCGTGCGGCTGCTGCTCGACGGCCGCCGCGTCACCGACCCCGCCCTCTGGGCGGGCACCCCCCGCCTGACCATCGGCGGGGGCAAGTGACCTGGCTCCAGGCACTGCCCGCAGCCGCCTTCCTTCTAGCTTTCCTGCTCGCCCCCGGCTACCTGGTGGGGCGGGCCTTCGGCCTGGCACGACTGCAGTCCCTCGGGGCGGCCCCGGCCATGGCCGCCGCCGCCGTCGGAGCCCTGACCGTCCTGTACCGCTGGGGCGGGGTGCCCTGGCGTACGGGCACCGCTCTCGCCGGCACGCTGGCGCTGCTGGCGGCCTGCCTGGCCGGGGCCGCCGCGGCCCGCGCGTGGGCGCGCCGCCGCCACGGCCATCCGCCGGCGGCGGGTTCCGGCTGGGAGCGCCTGCGCGCCCGGCTGCGGCCACCCGCCGTGGGGCCGGGGCCGTGGTGGCCGCTGGGCGGGGCCCTGGGACTGGCTGCCGCCCTGTCCGGGCGGGCGGTGGTCACCGGCATCGGACCGGCGGATCAACCCATGCAGGCCTCCGACGGCGTCTGGCACCTGAACGCGGCCGCCTACGTGCGTGACCTCGCCGATGCCTACCCGATCGGTGCGCTCGCCCCCATGTACTGGGGGGAGGTCCACTACTACCCGACCGGTTGGCACGCCCTGAACGCGATCGTGCCCGCGCCCGTTGCGGTGTCCGCCAACCTCACCGTGCTGGTCGGGCTCGCCGTGGTCTGGCCGCTGGGCTGCGCCTCCCTGCTGTCGGCCCTGTTCAGCGCGCCCTCGCGGCGCATCCGAGACGCCCTGCCGCTGCTGACCGGCATCGTCGCCTCCACCATCGCCACCGGCCCCTTCGTGCTCATGTCGATCCTGTGGCCCTACGGGTGGGCGGTGTGCCTGCTGCCCGGGGCGGTGTCGCTGGTGATGGTGGCCCGGCCGCGCCGGGGAGAGCGCCGCGCGGCCGCCTCCCGGGTCGGTGGCTGGCTGGCCGCCGGCTTCGCCTGCCTGGGACTGGTGGCGGTGCACGGCGCCTCCGCGTTCAACCTGGCGGTCATCGGCGTGCCCGCGCTGCTGGTGGTGGGGCTGGTGGCGATCACGCAGCGCTGGCGCGCCGGAAACCGCCAGCGGATGATCATCATGGCCCTGGCCGGCCTGGTTGTGCTGGCGGTGGCCCTGGGCGTGATTGGCTTCTGGGACCAGCTGCGGATGCTGTTCACCTACCACCGGCCGAGTGCGAATGCGGTGGCGGTGCTGCGTGAGGCCTTCCACGACTCGGCCATGACCCGGGCCATCCGCGACGGCGGCTGGGGCGGGGCCAGCCTGACCGTGGTCGCGGCCGTCGGAGTGGTCGTCTCCGTGGTTCGACGCCGGCATCGCTGGGCGATCCTCACCGCTGTGCTCGCCGTGCTGCTGATGGTCGCCTCCGTGTACACGGATGGTCCGCTGCGCGTGTTCGCCTCGCCCTGGTATTTGCAGCGCGCCCGGATCATGCCGCTGTTCGAGATCGCCGTCCTGGTGCTGGCGGTGACCGCGCTGGAGGGGTTAGGGGACTCGGCGCGGGGGCGCCGCGCGGCGCTGCTCGCCTCCCCGCAGCCGAACCGTGCCGACTGGGGATTGCGCGCGGCGGCGGCGCTGCTCGCCGTGAGTACGGTCGCCCTTGGCGGCGCCGCGGTCGCCCGCTCGGGCTTTCACCACTACGTAATCGCCTTCTCCTACCAGCCGACGATCAGCCGCTGGCCGATGATGCTGTCCGAGGAGGAGATCGACTTCATCCGCGCGTCCGCGGACCTGCTACCCGAGGACGCGGTGGTGCTCGGTCAGCCCACCAATGGTTCGGCCTACTACTGGTCACTGACCGGCACCGACGTGGTTTACCCGACCCTGCGCCGCTATGCCGAAGCGGACCGCCGCATCGTGGCTCGGCACGCGGACGAGATCTTTGACGATCCGCAGGTGTGCGCCGCCCTGGACCGGCTGGGTGCCCACTACTACTACACCGACGACGACCCCACCGAGGGCGGCGCCCCCGGCGGTGCGGAGACGCCACGCTGGCCCAACCAGCTCGACGAGCTGCCGCGCGAGGCGTTGATGCGGGTGGCGACCGACGGCGACCACACACTGTGGTTGATCAGTGCCTGTGGCTGGGACCAGTAAGTCGGCGTGGCACTCGGTGCATCTGGTTTCATGGTGCCGATGTATGCGAGCTTGAGCATGACGGCGAGCGCGGCGTCCAGTTCCCCGGCCCTTCTGCCCGGGGTGGCCGTCGTCGCGCTCATCCTGCTGCTGCCCGGCTGGGTCGTGGCCCGGGCCGCCCGGCTGAATGCGTCGGCGGCCCTGGCACTCGCCCCGGCACTCGGCTGTGCGATCGCCGGGACGGCAGAGATCCTTGCCCAGGTTGTAGGCGCGCCCTGGTGCCCGTGGGGGTGGGGATTCATCGCCGCCCTGACTGCGCTGGTCGCCGTGGTGGCGCGCCTGCTCGCCGGCCGCGGTGAGGCTGTGGGCCGACGGCTTGGCGCTTCCCGGGCGGACCGCATGATCCTGGGGAGCGGCCTGGCTGTGGCCGTGGCCGTACCGGCGCTGGTATTTCTCACTACCCTGCCTGGTGCGGACTACCCGGCCCAGGCCTTCGACGCCGTCTTCCACCTGAGTGCCGTGGCCACAATTCGGGAAGGCGGCAATGCCTCCATGCTCGGCGGCCTCGCCGACCTGTATGGCGGCCGGGCGGTCTACTACCCGACGGTCTGGCACGGAGTCGTCGCCCTTGCTCCCGGCGGTGCAGTGGCCGCAACCAACGCTGCTGTTCTGGCGGTACTGTCTCTAGTCTGGCCGCTGGCTGCCTTCGGGATGCTGGCACAGCTAACTGGGCCGGGCACAGCAACTGACATCGAGGCCGGGCCCGACGGGGATTGTCTCCGGGCGGTTGCCATAGCCGTAACGGTGGCCCTGTCAGCGGGGCTGGTGGCTTTCGCGCTACTGCCCATGACCGCGCTGGCGGTGTGGCCCTATGCACTCAGCGTGCTGGGCCTGCCGGGGGTGATGGTGGTCATGGAGGTGCTGCGCATCGATACCGCCCAGTCGCCGCGCCGGCGGGCGGTGGCTTGGCTGCTGCTCGTAGGCGCCTGCGGTGGCGTGATGGCCGCACACGGCACCGGATTGTTCAATCTGATGGTGCTAGGACTTCCGTTCGCAGCGGGTGCGCTTGGCAGGCTGCGTCACCTACACGGACGGGCACGGGCGTGGTTGCTCGGCGGGGGAGCGGTCGGCGTGCTGATACTGGCGGCCGCTGCCTGGCTGCTGCGCAGTTCGCTGGCCTCCGTCATGGGCTACCGGCGCCCGGCCGGCGGGCCGGCGGGCGCTGCGGGCACGCTGTTGCAGGCGCTGGCAGACCTACCCATGTACGGCTCCTACGCCGGCGCCCTGATCCCCACGGGCGCGGTCTTCGGTGCACTCGTGATCGTGGGTGCCTGGAAGGGACGGCGCGATCGGCGGCTGCGCCCCTGGCTGGCGGCGTGGCTACTGGCGCTGGCACTCGTCGTGATGGTCGGGGGACCGCAGTGGGCGGGTCGTCAGCTCGGTTCACCCTGGTACCTGCAGAAGGCACGTATCGCCCCATTGGTGCTGCTGCCGGCACTGGTCCTGGCCAGTGGCGCGGTGCAGGCCCTGGCGGCCCGGTTGCTCCAACAGCGCACAGCGCAGTGGCGACGGGCGGGCGCGGTCGCACTGGTGCTGCTGGCGACGGTGCCGGTGTTGACGCGGATACCGTTGGAGCGTGCACTCGTCGCCTCGATCTACGATCCGAAACGCATCCAGTACGGCACCCTGGTCACCCCCGACGAGATCTCCCTGTTTGAACGGGCGACAGCGGTGCTGCCGGACGACGCCGTCGTGGTTGGCGCACCGTCATTGGGCGGCGCCTACCTGTGGTCGCTGGGAGGTGTGCACGTGGCCTACCCGATGCGGGCGGCCCCCACGAAGAACACGCCCCAAGCGGAATTGCTTGAGGCTTGGCCCGAGTTGGACCACCACACATGCGAGGTGCTTGACGAACTTGGCGCCGAGTTCTTCTTCATCAATACCGACGCGACGGCTTCCGGATCCGTGACCGGTGCGGCCCCGCTTCGCTGGGACGCCCCGCTGGCGCAGGTTCCTGACACCGGGCTCGAACTGGTGGACTCGGAGGGCGCGGCGCAGATCTGGCGCATCACCGGCTGTGAAGGTGATGCGCCAGGAAGTGATACCGCCACGTCATCGGCCTCTCGTGTCTCGTCGTTCAAAAGGTCGTGACGCGTCGTGGGAACATCCTGGACAGTGGCCGTGCTGCTCGCGGCCCTTATGTTTATCACCGTGGTGGCGCCAGGTGCTCTGCTTCTAAGAGCTGTCGGAGCACCTGGCAGGGTTGCTCTCCCGGCAGGGCCGGCAGCCACTGTGTTCATTGTTGGGACAGTGAGCACGGTAATGAAACCGTTGGGGATCCCCTGGACTCCGATCAGCGGGTGGACTGTGCTCATTGGATGTGCCGTAACCGGCTGCCTCGTCCAGTACGGACGCAGACGTCTATTGGGACGACGGCACGCGGCCGTTGATCCGTCCATCCGCAGTAGCTGGGTCCCGGCGCTGTTTGCCGTCGGTGGGATCGCCATGGCGGCAACGCTCCAGTTGATCGTGCTGACCAGCGTGTCTAGATCAGCGGATGCTCTGCTCCAAAACCACGACGCAATGTTCCATCTCAACCTCATTGAGGAGACTTACCGGAGTGGGAACGCGTCGATGTTCTCGGCGGCGAAGTCACTTAACGGTGGCCAGTACTACCCAAATACGTGGCACACATTGGCGTCGCTGCTGCGCCCGGTGGTGTCAACCCCGGCCGCTTTCAACATCATGCTGGTTCTGGTATGCGCAATGGTCGTGCCTTTCGCCCTCGTGTGCCTGACGCGCGCAGCCGGAGGCGGAGGTATTGCAACTCTAGTCGCCCCGGCACTGGGGTGTGCCAGTATTTGGCTCCCGGGATTCATGGTCACCTTCAACGCACAGGTTGCTGCGGCCTGGGCGATAGCCATCGCCCTCAGTGCTGCGGCGGCGATGCTGGTCGTCATCCGGCTGCGCTCCACCCGGCTGGCACTCGGTGTTGGTGCCGTAGCCGTTGGAGGGACGACGATGGCGCACGCCGGAGCGGGGCAGTGGTTGATCATCGTCATGCTGTTTGCGGGTGCTGTGTGGCTGGTCGGTTCGCCGTTGTCGTCCGGTTCCGCGCTGCGCCGGAGCGTCCTGGCGGTGGCCATGGTGGCGTTGCCTCTGAGCACTATGATGGCCATTCCGCAGTTGCGGGTTATGGGCGCGTACAACCATAGCGTCCGTCCGCTGGAGACTGTGGTAAAGCAAACTCTGTGGCTTGATCCCATTGACGGCTCCATCTGGGACAACGTGTTGTTGGTCCTGCTTGCCCTAACCGGCGTGGTGATACTACTGCACTCCCGTAGGCTCATGCTTCCGGCCGTGTGGGGGAGCACGGTCGTTCTCAGCGTGATAACCGCATTGCCGGAAGGACCGTGGTGGGCGCTGACCGGCGGATGGTGGGGCGACAACAACCGGTATCTGGCAACGCTGGCGCTGCTATCCGGATGCCTTGCTGCTATCGCCCTTGAAACGTGTGCGGGCGCACGTAGGACAGGCAAGCATGCACGTATGCCAATCACTCGCCGGATGCTCGGCGCCGTCATGGCATGCATCCTTGTCATGTTCGTGGCTATTCCGGGTGTCGAACGTTTTGACTTCTGGACCCGCCGCGGGTACGACGAGACGGCCCTGGTTCACCCTTCGTGGATCAGTTCCGAAGAGAGATCCACACTGGAAGCGCTTCCGCCCGGCACCTTGGATGATGCCGTCGTCTACGGTGTGCCTTCCTCCGGTGCTGCACTGGTGCCTGTGCTCTCCGCCGGCAATGCCTTTGTGCGCATTGATACTTCCCGTAGCCTTCCCTCTGCGCAGGAATATCTGGCCGTTCACTTCAACGAAATCAACAGCGATCCCCGCGTCTGTGAAATCATCAACCGAAACGGCGGCGAACCCATGTACTACGATGACACCACTCTGGATGAAGAGAAGGCGAGCAACGAGTTCCCCGGCTACAGAGACGTTGACGTCACGCATGGGTTCGAACTCGTCGCGCAGTTGGATACCGCGACGCTATGGCGCATCACCGCCTGCGACGGCCAATAGGAACCGCAGCGCCCAACCTTTCCGGTCGGGCGCTGCGGGGGTGGCTCACTGTCCCTGGGCGGCGTACTTGGCCTCGACCTCCGCCTTCAGCGGGCGCCACCAGGACTCGTTGTCCCGGTACCAGTCGATGGTGGCCTGCAGGCCGGAGCGGAAGTCCGTGTATTGCGGGGCCCAGCCGAGCTCGGTGACGAGCTTGGAGTTGTCGATCGCATAGCGCATGTCGTGGCCGGGGCGGTCGTTCACGTGCTCGTAGTCGCTGGGGTCGTGTCCCATGAGCTCGAGGATGAGCTCGACGACCTCCTTGTTGCTCTTCTCCCCGTTGGCACCGATCAGATAGGTCTCGCCGATGCGGCCCTTCTCAATGATGTCCCACACGGCGTTGTTGTGATCCAGCACGTGAATCCAGTCGCGCACGTTTTCGCCCGCGCCGTACAGCTTGGGGCGCACGCCGTCGATCAGGTTGGTGATCTGGCGAGGAATGAATTTCTCGATGTGCTGATAGGGCCCGTAGTTGTTCGAGCAGTTGGAGATGGTCGCCTCCACCCCGAAGGAACGCACCCAGGCGCGCACCAGCAGGTCACTGCCGGCCTTGGAGGAGGAGTAGGGGGAGGAGGGGTTGTAGGGGGTGTCGGGAGTGAACTTGGCCGGGTCGTCAAGCTCGAGGTCGCCGTAGACCTCGTCGGTGGACACGTGGTGGAAGCGCACCCCGTGGCGGCGCACCGCTTCCAGCAGGGTGAAGGTGCCCACCAGGTTGGTGCGGATGAAGGGGGAGGGGTCACGCAGCGAGTTGTCGTTGTGAGACTCGGCGGCGAAGTGGACCACCACGTCGGCGTCGGCCACCAGTGGGTCCGCCGTGTCTGCGTCGGCGATGTCCCCGACCACCAGGTTGATACGGTCGCCCAGATCCTCCAGGGAGCCACGGTTGCCGGCGTAGGTGAGCTTGTCGAGCACCGTCACCGTCGCGTCGGGGTGACGCACCAGGGTCTGGTGGACGAAGTTGGCGCCGATGAACCCGGCGCCGCCGGTGATGAGGACGTGCATGGAGTGCTCCCCCTGCGCTGCTAGAAGGCATTCGAACGTTGCCATCATGCCATAAGTCCGCAGGTCGACAGTTGTGCGCAGTCCGGCAAAGGGATCCGAACATGAGCGATCTCCCTCGGAGACGCGTCGGGGTGAAATAGTTCTGCAACCTTAGTCGTGCTTCAGGGTGCAACCAGCGAGATGCAGCGAGTATATCGATAACCACGCGCCCGTAATTACATCGGTGGCATTATGGCGTGAAGCACAACGCGGCGGAATGACAAGATGTGACGGGTAAAGTGCCTCATGATTCACGCGAGTCACATACGCCCCAATGTGCACATGTGACTCATGGGTTTGGTGGCGATGGCGAAAGGATCCTCATGAGAGCCCCACGACTCCTCGGAATGGCCGCAGTGGTCCCGCTGCTCGCGGCCGGACTCATGCCCGCCACGACGGCGGTCGCCGATACTGCCGAGACGGCCGCACCCGTGCAACTGCTTGAACTGACCACCTCCACCGGTGAGGCAACCGAGGTAGCCGAGGCTGGACTTGAGGAGACGACGTCGGCCGGCACGAGCGGCGGTACCGGTGTCGCCCCCGGACTCAACGAGCGCCTGGCAACGGTGGCTCGGGCGGCCTCCGCCGGCGGCGTGGACCCGGAGGCGGACGCCCTCCTGCTTACCGAACCGCTTGAGGTAGACGACTTCCTGGTCGCCGGATTTACCTGGACCGGCGCCGACGAGCTGCCCGACGGCCTGGACGTCTACCTGCGCGTGCGGGAGAACGGCGTCTGGTCCGAGTGGTACTTGAATGAGGCATCGGGGGCCGGCCGGGACGACTCCGTCGGTGTTGCCGGCACGGAGGAGTTCGTCACCGGCGGTGCGGACGCCGTGCAGGCCAGCGTCATCGGCGATGCGGCCGACCTACCCGCAGATCTCCAGCTGGCGCTGATCCCCGGCCAGCCCGTTGGCGAGGAGGTACTCGAGCCCGAGAACCTTGACTCCGTGGACGCCGAGCCCACCGCGGTGGCCACGCCCGAGGAGGCGGAGGACAACCTGACGAGCGGCCTGACTGCACCCACCGACGTGGTAACGCAGGCGGCGGATGATGCGGCCCCACAGGAGGGGGAGCCGGAGCCTACCGAGGCTGCAACCGCAACCACCGAGTCCGCTGCGGCCTCGACCGGCACGAGCGGCGGGACTTCCATTAGCCCGAACCTGCCCGCTGCGCTGGCGGCAGCCACCACCGCGGGCAGCCTGCCGGTGCCCGTGATCACGCGCGCGGAGTGGGGCGCCAACTCCTCCTATATGACCTGGACGCCGTCATACGTGACGGCCGATCATGTCATCGTCCACCACACCGCCGGTACCAACAGCTACACCTCAAGCCAGTCCGCCTCCATCGTGAACGGCATCTACTACTACCACGCGGTCACCCTCGGCTGGGGCGACATCGGTTACAACTTCCTGGTGGACAAGTACGGCCAGGTGTTCGAGGGCCGCTACGGCTCCACCAGTGCCGCGGCCGGCAAGATGGTGGTGGGTGGTCACGCCTACGGCGCCAACACCGGCACCATGGGCATCTCCATGATGGGCACCTACACCAGCGTGTCCCCCTCCTCCACCCAGTTGACCAATGTCGGCAAGATGGCCGGCTGGTTCCTGAAGCGGGCCGGGGTCACCAGCGCCACCGGCTCCTCCAACTTCACCTTCAAGTCCACGGAGAAGTACAAGGCTGGACAAACCATCTCCCTGCCCGTCATCTCCGGGCACCGCGACGTCGGCTACACCACCTGCCCCGGCGACGTCGGATACTCCAAGCTGGGCCAGATCCGCTCGACCGCGCAGAGTCAGATCAACGCCATGGGCGGTAGCTCTAACACGAAGGCGTCGAACTCCCGCCAAATCCACCTCAACAACGGGTGGTCGGGCACTGCGAGCGTGGTCTTCTACTACGGAGCATCAACATCGACGATCCTGGCGGGCGACTGGAACGGTGATGGTGTGGACACCACGGCTCGGCGTGACGGCACGCTGTTCGGCTTCCGCAACTCGAACACCAGCGGTGACTCGTTGCGCACCTTTGCGTACGGCCGAGCTGGGGATGAGGTACTGGTCGGCGACTGGGACGGCAACGGTACCGACACGTTGGCGGTGCGCCGCGGCTCGACTTTCTACTTCAAGAACTCGATGAATGCGGGCAGTGCCGACAAGGTGGTCATATATGGTCGGGCAGGTGACCAGGTGCTGGTCGGAGACTGGAACGGTGACGGCAAGGACACGCTGGCGGTGCGCCGCGGCGCCACCTACCACATCAAGAACTCAATCACCAGCGGCAGCGCCGACAAGGTGGTCGTATATGGTCGGGCAGGTGACCAGGTGCTGGTCGGAGACTGGAACGGTGACGGCAAGGACACGCTGGCGGTGCGCCGCGGCGCCACCTACCACATCAAGAACTCAATCACCAGCGGCAGCGCCGACCGGGTTGTGGTCTATGGCCGCACCGGGGACGAAGCAATAGTGGGAGACTGGGACGGCAACGGAACCGACACACTCGGTGTTGTCCGCTGACTCCCTGGTGGCGGAGAGGTGGGCGGTCGGATGCGGTAGTGTCGGTCCAACCGTTGGTCCTTGACGGGCCCGGAGACCGATCGGAGGTACGACGTGGCGATCTTCGCCGACTTGAGCGAGTCGCGTGAGCTCTTGTATAACCTCACGATGAGGGAGGTGAAGGGAAAGTACAAGCGCACAGCACTCGGACAACTCTGGTCATTGGCCAACCCGCTCGCTCAGATGGTGATATACTCATTCGTCTTCCAATTCGTCATCCGTGTGCAGCCTGACGCCGGCGATCCCTCGGGGCTGAACATATTCGCCTTGTGGCTGATGTGCGGCATTCTCCCATGGTCATTCTTCACCAACGTGGTGAATGGTGGCATGGGCGCGCTCGTCGGTAACGAGAACCTAATTAAGAAAGTATATTTCCCCAGGTCGGCGCTCCTGGTATCAAACTCGTTGTCATGGCTGTACAACTGGGCTATGGAGATGGCCGTGCTCGTGGTTGCGATAGCGATACTGGGCGGGCGTCCATGGTTATGGATTGTGCCGACGCTGCTCTTAATGGGTCTACTTGCACTTTTTGCAACCGGTGCGGCCATGATGATGTCCATGGCGAACGTGTACTTCCGAGACACGCAGTATCTGGTCGGAATCCTCTTTCAGTTGTGGTTCTATGCGAACCCGATAGTGTATCCAGCGTCGATGGTCGCTGCGCAGTCGGACAAGATCGGCCCGTTCCTGGGGGTTACTGTAATGGAGCTTTATAAGCTCAATCCCTTCTACTACTACATTATGGCGTTTCGGAACCTCTTGTACGACAACAGGCTCCCCGATCCGTCCACCATCGGCATTGTGGTGGTACTGTCGGTCTCTGTATTCCTCATCGGCTGGAGGCTGTTCGATCGGCACCAGCCACGACTTGCGGAGGTGCTCTGAATCTTGAGCCCGAATGCGGCTATTTCGGTCAATGGTGTCTCCAAGCGCTTTCGCATCTACAAGGAACGGAATCAAACGCTGAAGGCGGCCATACTCAGGCGCAGGCGCTCGGTTTATGAAGACTTCTGGGCGCTGCGGGATGTTGACTTGGAGATTCCCCAGGGGTCCACCTACGCGCTCGTGGGGGACAACGGTTCAGGTAAGTCAACCCTATTGAAGTGTTTGGCCAAGATACTTGTGCCAGATGGCGGCACCATCACCACGCGGGGCCGGATGGCGGCGATGTTGGAGGTGGGATCTGGATTTCACCCGGAGCTCTCCGGTCGCGACAATGTCTACTTAAACGGTTCCATCCTAGGGATGAGTAAAAAGGAGGTGGATGCCAAGTTTGATGAGATTGTGGACTTTTCGGGCGTTGAGGAGTTCATTGATCAACCGGTAAAGAACTACTCGTCGGGGATGTATGTGCGCCTCGGATTCTCTGTGGCCATCCACACGGAACCGGAAATCCTGTTGGTAGACGAGATCCTTGCGGTTGGCGATGCCGCATTTCAGGAGAAGTGTGGGGAGAAGTTCGCCGAGTTCCGCCGTGACGGGCGTACCGTGGTTCTGGTGTCACATTCGATGCCGCAGATCCGTGCAATGGCCGACCGCGCGGCATGGCTGGCTCATGGTCGGATTCAGGATGAGGGGGAGGCGAAGGTGGTTCTGGAGAAGTACTCAGACTCGACACGTGCCAACGTCCGTGTTGATGCTAACGGACGCGTTCGCTGGGGAAGCGGTGAAGCGCGTGTCGAACAAGTAGAACTGCTCGACCGCCACGGAACGCCTACCGGGGGCACGTGTGCACAGGTGATGAGGTCATTATGCGCCTGCACTACAATGCCGAGACCCGGATCGAACATCCACATTTCGGATTCGCGATGGAGACGAGTGACGGACTTTATCTCTGGGGCAATAATACTCGCGACCTCGAGTTCGACGTCCCGTATCTTGAGGGGAGGGGCAGCGTGGACCTGACTGTTCCGCGATTGCCTCTGCAACCCGGCCAGTATATTATTCACGGCTCAATTGTTGACACGTCCACGCTGCACGTGTACGACTATCTACGGGACAGTGCGCGGCTGTACGTTGCGCGCGGAATACCATTTGAGTCGGGTGGCCCGCTAATTATGGACGGGCGCTGGAGTTGGCCAGCGGAGGTACATGAATGAACACGATCGCCACGCCCGCGCGCACGTCCTTGCCGCGAGTCCTCGTTGTTACATTAGATGCATTGACGCAACGTATGGCGGGCCCTGCTATCCGCGCGTGGGAAATCTCCTCTCATTTGGCCGAGCGTGGTCACCGCGTCCGCTTAGTCACATTCGGTAAGTGTGAACGAAGCGACGTTCGATTTGGAACTGCTCAGGTCAGCGTAGAGAGCTTCCGTGCGGAAGTCGAAGGCGCTGATGTAGTGATCATCCAAGGCTTCGTCGCCGCGACGTTTCCGTGGCTGAAAGACGTGCCTCAATGTTTAGTCGTGGATCTCTACGATCCGTTCCAACTGGAATCGTTGGAGGTTGAGAAGTACAAGCCGTTGCCCGAGCGCCACGCCGCACTGGCCAACGCGTTGCGGGAGCTTTCCGCGCAGTCGGTGCGCGGTGACTACTTTATCTGTGCCTCAGAAAAACAGCGCGATCTGTGGATCGGTCACTTGGCTTTGGCTGGTCGCGTTAATCCGGAGACCTATGATGCGGACCCGTCGCTTCGCTCGCTTTTAGGCGTCGTTCCGTTCGGTACTTCTGATAGTCCTGCCATCCAGTCCCGGCACGCGATTAAGGGCGTGATCCCGGGGATCGGTGAGGACGACCCGGTCATCCTGTGGGGAGGCGGCGTCTACAATTGGTTCGACCCGCTCACGGCGATACGCGCGGTGGTGCGTGTTCGTGACACGATTCCGAATGTGCGGCTATTCTTCCTAGGGATGAAGCATCCGAATCCTGATGTCCCTGAGATGACGATGGCGGTGCGCACGCGTGCGCTTGCGGATGAACTCGGACTCACTGGGACTACGGTGTTCTTTCATGAAGATTGGGTTGTCTACGAGGATCGTGTAAATTATCTCAAGGATGCCGATGTTGGTATTTCCACCCACTTCGACCATGTGGAGACGTCGTTCTCCTTCCGCACCCGGATCCTGGATTATTTGTGGGCGGGGCTTCCGATAGCCTGTACGGCGGGCGATTCCTTCGGCGATTTGGTGGCGGCGGAGGATCTGGGAGTGGTCGTCTCCGAGTGTGACGATGCGGCCCTCGCCGCGGGAATCCTCGATATTTTGAATGATGCGGGGCGTGCGCAGCGGATTCGGGACAACGTAGCACGAGTGGCTGAGCGGTATACATGGTCGCGGTCGCTGACGCCGCTGTTAGACTATTGTGCGGCTCCAAGGCGTGCGGCCGATGCGGCCCGGTTGACAACGGGCGGAGGGTACCCCGGCGAGTCGGGGCTCCCGGTGATGACGAAGGCGGGTATCGCGCTGCGTAGCGCGGTGCGGGTGATGCGTACTAGTGGCGTGTCCGGCGTCATTTCGAAGACCAAGATGCGGTTGGCGCGCAGCGGCCGGCGAGGGCGGTAGCAGCTGAAGTGATTACGAAAGCGGGAACCGTGGGGATGCGGCGCGTCTTCGGATGGATACGCCGGCGTCGAGTGGACTTATTGATTGCCGCCATTCTGTTGGTTACTTCGTTGGTGGCCTCGGCCGTCACTGTTTTCCGTGCACCCCAGGTCAGTCCGATCGACGAGATCAGTCACATTGATTACGTCTGGCGGGTTATGCACGGCGAGGTTCCACATCGTGGGGATGAGCTCACAGATTTCGCCTTGAACCAGTGGGCTTGCAGAGGGCAGGAAAATGTCGGCGATTCTCTGCCCGCGTGCGGTACGACGGACCGCGCAGAATTCGACATCATCACGGAGAACTACAACGCTTGGCAACCACCGTTGTTCTTCGCTGTTGTGGGAATGATGACCCGTGTCGGGATGATGCTGACCTCCTTTGATGCGGTCGTTCTGATGCGGTTGGCGTGCGCTGTCATTTTCGCCGTCGGCTTGGTCTGCCTGTATGCGATCATGCGTCGCTGGGGCGTACCCGCTGCGGTTGCTTTTGGTTGCTGCGCCCTTCTATTCGGAATGTCAGCGTTCGCGTTGACGTCTAGTACCGTGTCCACGGACGCGCCATTCCTGTTGGTCGGTGTCGGCGCTGCGTGGGTGCTGAAGCGTGAGGCCAGAGACGAGAAGCACGGCTGGCATATTGCGCTGCTCGTCGGTCTGCTCTCAGCTCTGGTTAAGACCATCGCGTGTGCGGCCGTGCTAGTGGTTGCGGTTGTGTTGGGGGTTACTGGTCTTTACCGGTTGCTGCGGCACCGTGCTGACGGATGGCGTTGTGGCTTTACCGCGCTCGGGGCCGTCGTGGGTGTCGGAATTGGGACGCTGACTTGGAACGCGTACACCTCCGCGCACACCCCCGCGGGCTGGCAGAATCCGGTGCTCGGTGTCAACACAGTGGTGCTGGAGAGCGGCGAGCTGCCGTTCCTGCACTGGCTGGCAACCGGTACGAGCGTCTTCGGGTGGTCCGGCTTCTGGGAACCTGCACAAACGGTTACCTATCTTGGCAGCTTTACCCAGGGGATCGCTGCGCTGCTGCTGACCGCTGCGCCGTTCATGGCTGTGCTGGTGCTGAGCGGTCCTGAACGTAAATTGGGTTGGGTAGGGTTGCTCGGCCCGTTTATGGTGGTGATGTTCGTCGAGGTCCAAGAATGGCTCCGCGAGAACGCCTATTTCGCTACTGTCTTTCCTCGATATGGACTCTCGCTTGTTGCGCTGACGGCTCTGTGTTTGGCCGTTGCACTCCGAAACAGGTCGCGTACGACTCAGGCGCTCACCGCGTTAGGAGGGACGTTGATTGCGGTGCTCAGCGTGCTCGACGCCATGGGTATGGGGGCCTTGTCGGTATCATGAGCGCGGTCGCCGGCGTCTGGGCCGTTGTTGTCAGCTATCACCCGGGGCAGGAGCTTCGGGGACTGCTTGAGGCACTTACTGAACAGTGTGAGGGCGTCGTCGTAGTAGACAACGGCTCTGACACGGACGAACTGTCCGGTTCCTCAGGTATACGCTCGCTGTGTCACGCCGTGGGAGCCGTCTTGGTTGAGCAGGGGGCTAACACGGGCGTGGCCACGGCTCAGAATCGCGGTATATCGGTCGTGCGTGCGCGGGGTGCACGTTTCGTGGTGCTGTTCGACGACGACTCCGCACCGTCCGACGGAATGATTGCAAAGCTCCGCGAGGCGCTAGCCCAGGGCGACCACGGCCGAGTAGCGGCTGTGGGTCCGTTGATTCGAGAGAACAAGCCGGGCGGTGACCAGTTGGTCTACGTTGCTCGGCGCTGGGGGCCCCGGCGGGCCACGGTCGACGAGTTGCGATCACCCCGGCTATCTGCCGCCTTCTTGCTGGCCTCCGGCTGCCTGATTGATCTGGACGTCTTAGCAGAGGTCGGGGGAATGAATGAGGCCATGTTCATTGACCACGTGGATCTCGAGTGGGGCCTGCGCGCCCGCAAGGCGGGCTATGCCCTGCTAGTGGCTACCGGAACGGTCATGAATCATTCTCTCGGAGATGAGACGGTTCAGCTGCCGGGGCGAGCACAGCCCGTCCATGTTCACGGGCCGATACGCGGTTACTACCTGATGCGAAACACGATCGCGCTGATACGGTCCGGCCTCATGCCCGTTGCCTGGAGGGTCGGCTACTTGGTGTGGATGTTGAAGTACATTGCCTTCAACGCACTCATTGCCGACAGACGCCGTGAGCGTCTGCGCGCAATGAGTCGTGGCATCGTGGACGGGCTGCGCAACAGGGGCGGCCCGGCTCCCTTTTGACGGCTGGCGGGGCTTCAACGCTTAGCGACCGTGCGTCTGATGACGCGCACGGCACGCTTGACGACGGCCACAGCACCTTCACGCTGGAACAGATCCTGCGTCTTGAGCAGCATGCGGTGGGTTCGTGATACAGGTGGCGCGTCAGGGACCGGTACAGCGACGTAGGCATCGACCCGCGCGTCTACACCGGAGAAAGGCTCATCGTCGGCGACGTCCTTCCACCCGCTGTGCGCGCGGTGTCCGTGCTCGCGTACGGCAAGTGCGACGTCGATGAGGATGTTCTCGTAGACCACGGCTTGGAGGTACGGGGAATAGTTAAGCAGTGCTTCCCGGCGCGCATGGGCGCCCACGCGCGCGCGTGCTCTGGGACTTTCGAGCAGAGTCTCGAGCGCACGCTCCCACTCTTGAGGCGTTTTAGCGAGGTAACCGGTCCGTCCATCGTCGATGGCCTCACGGAAGGGTTGAGTTGGCGAGGCGATCGTGGGAGTCTCGACCAGGGCTGCCTCCAGCCACTTAATGGCTGATTTGGACTCGTTGAAAACGGAGTCTCCGGTCAGTGGCGCCAGACAGATATCGGTATCGCGCAGGGCCCGCGGCAACTCTTGCCAGTCAAGGAAGGGGAGACGCTGCACGCGGTCTCCGAAGCGCTGCAGGGCAGTGGTGGGCTGAATGTGGCCGCCGAGAACCAGGACCACGTCTTGGTGTCGTTCCATGACCGCGGTGACTGTGGACTCAATGCTCGCCCAGTCGGCGTCGTGCGTAGTGGTGCCCGAGAAATACCCAATACGCGGGGGTCCAGGGGTGCGGGGAGAGGCGACAGCTGCGTCGGAGGCGCGGGCCAATATTCTCCCGACGCCGTTGGCGAAGCGGTATGCGGGCAGTCCTGTCAGCTCGTTCGCCCGGTCGCACAGAACTTGTGTCGATCCAATATAAGCGTCAGAGTTCTCTAGTGTGGTGCGATAGCGCTCGACACCGTGCCACCACAGATCTGCCTCCGCATCGGAGAGTCCATCAAGGTTATCTAGCGTGCCACGTAGCGACGGATCGAAAATAAGATCATCGACGTCGAATAGAATCGGCACGGTCCGGTCCGAGTCCTTGATACTGTTGATGAGCTCCAATATCTGATTGGTGGCAGGAACTCGGTAGAGAACGACGGCGTCCGCCTTGCCGGCGATCTCGGTGAGCTCCGGATCACGGTAGTGACGGACGTCAGTGTGGTATCCGCGTATTCGTAGCGCCTCGGCGGGCAAGTGCACCCGGTACCGCAGCGGGGCGCCAGAGATACCGACAATGAACAGGATCCGGTGCAAGAGACTGCGTTGGGCATCGCGCACTGCGGCCTGTGAGTCCGCTTGTGCCGAGGGCGCCGACGGGCCGTCGACTAGATCTTCGTAAAGCTTGAGAATGCCGGCCGCCTGATCGGAGAAAGTGCGGATAGGTGAGGACGACCCCCGGCCCGTCATTGACCTGGCGGTGCTGGGATCGGAGGCGAGTTCCCTCAGGGCATTGGCTAAGGCCTCGGGGTTGCCCGCCGGAATGATCAGTCCGTTGAAACCATCCTCCACCGCCTCCTCAGGGCCGAGCGTATCCGTACACACCACACCCAGGCCCGCGGCGAGAGCCTCGCGAGTCAGAATCGAGTGGGACTCACGCATGACAGAGGGCAGTACAAGGAAGTCGTGCTTTGCCAGTACCGTCGGCAACTCCTCCGGGGCAAAGGCGGGCTCGAGTCTGACCCAGGCGGGAAGATTCCGAACATGTGCTTCGTGCGTGCCATAAGCGTCAAGGACGAGCTCGGAGACATCTTCGAGTCTGCGGCATGCGTCCACCAGAACATCGAAGCCCTTCATCGCCTGGGCACCACCGGCGTACATAAGGCGTAGAGGGCCGGCCGCTTCGCGTGGGCGGAGCGCCGCCGTCCGGGTGAGTGTGGCGAGCTGCTCATCCGGTAGCCCGTTCTCATCTACACGCAGAATGGAAGCGTCCACGCCGTTGGCGGCATAAACGCGGGCAGCGCTGGCGGACGGTGCGAGTACCACATCGACGGCGTCCAGCGCGCGGCGCATGCGTGCAGAGCGTTCCCGAAGGGCTGGTCCGCCGGTCTCACAGTCGCACGCTCCCAGATCGGCGACCAGCGAAGTCGGGCGCATGTCCTCGTTAACCAGGAACTGGTGGGAGCAGAACCACCAGAAGTCGTGCATGGTCAGCACCACGCGGGCACCGGCATTGTGGGCGGCCTCCACGAGTCCGACACCCAGAGTCTGAATCGAGTGAAAGTGGACCACTTGGGGACGAACTCGGTCAAGCCATGTTCGGAAAGCGGCAGTCGCCTCAGGATTGTCCCAGTTGCGTTCATCGTCCCAGGCCGTCCATGGGGTCGTCACCAGCCAGGTGACGTGTACGCCTTCAACATCCTCGTCCCAAGTCTCCAGCGGACGGCGGTTCTTATCGAGGTACCCCGCGTAAACGTAGGACTCGTGTCCGGCTCTATGCGCGGCGAGGGCGACCCGCTGCGGCACGAGGGTGCCGCCGGAAACGAAATTCGGAGGATAGTGTCCTGACACCTGGGCGATCCGCATGGGACTCATGCTACCGGCACCGTCTTGTGCTGACGGTCGTGGCGCGTCGCCGTATGCTGGCGTTCATGACCGACTCAACGCCTGTCGACCCCCATACCGACCTGCGCACAGCCGACCGCATGTTTCGTCAGGCGCTCGCAGCCCGGGCAGAAAGCGCCGAAGTACAGGGCCTCAAGCAGGAGATTGAGGAGTATCGAGCGCTGGTGACAATGTTGCGCGCGGGTATCCGCTTGCGGGACCAGTTGCTGCAGGAACAGGCGACGCGGGTGCGGGAGGAGACGCTTCGAGCGGACAAGGCCCAAGATGAGTTGCAGGCGGCGACGTCGTCGGAAGCGTCGACCGCACGCAAGGGGCATCCCGTGCTGGGTAGGCTGTCGCGGCGGGTGGCCATGCCGATCCGTGGAACCCGCCGGATTATCGGGACAATGGCTGGGAAGAACCGATGACAGCGGTCGATGTCTTCATTAGCCCGGGCAGCGACGAGGATGAGGAACGTACCCTCGCAGCGTTTGGCCTGGTGCGCCGGGAGCAGGATCGGGCATGCGTCACCCCTTGGCGCGAAGCCGTTGTGCGTCCGGAAGCGTCTCACGTGTTGCTGTTGCGGGCTGGCGACAAGGTTGAGTCGGGAGCCCTGGAAGCATTGTCGTGCTTTGCTCAGGCATTTGAGGCCCAGGTCACTACGATGAACGCCAGGACTCCTTTCGGCGTCATACACTCTCCGCGCTGGCTGCCGCTGTTGCTGGAACAACTGCCCTACGGTGGGCGTGCGGTGCTAATCGAAGGCGGGTACGCCGCGAAGAAACTGCCACAGTTGGAAGACTCGATGTCGGATTGGGAGATCTTGCTGCGAGTCACGTCGGAGGCGGAGCGGATCGTCCACTGCCCGGTGACGGCGGTGGTACAGGCCACCACGACCAGCATGGCGGCACAATCAGATCGCCCGAAGCTGACACGCATGTTCCGCGCTGCACAGGGGCGTTCCGCGGAATCAGTCGTTCTGTCCTCCGCGGGCATGCCACTCGTGCGGCATAGGGACGATGCTTCTGAGCACGTGTCGATCATCGTGCCAACCGCCTTCGCCAGTCGGCGCGTCGACGAAGCCACAGAGGTGCTGGTAGAGCGTCTATTGCGGGCACTCGTACGCACAGTCGAACATGACCGCTGGGAGGTCGTGCTTGTTGTTGACGAGACAACCGCGGATTCGGCGGTGACGCCTTGTCGGGAAATCCTTGGGAATCGTCTACGCGTGGTCCGGACGAGCGGTCCGTTCAACTTCTCCGTGGCCGTCAACGAAGGCGCGAGGCAAGCCGCGGGAGATGTTCTGCTGCTGCTCAACGATGATGTTGAACCCATCACCTCGGGTTGGATGAACAATCTTCTAGGTACGCTCGCCAGGCCAGAGGTCGTGGTTGTCGGTGCCCGACTGCTGTTTGAAGACGACACCATTCAACACATGGGAGTGGTCTGCCCTCCCGGTGAGTTACCCATGCATCCTCGGATCTTCGAGGTTGACGATCCGGGTCATCCTCAGGCGCAGGCGGATGTTCCGTATCTGGCGGTGACGGGTGCTTGCTTGATGTGTACAGCCGCCGACTTCCGGGCCGTCGGCGGATTCAACGAAGACCTGCCTCTCAATTTCAACGACATTGACTTCTGCCTCAAGGCGGGTACTGACGGCAGAGCCGTGATTTGCGTGAACTCGGTGCGGATGCGGCATCGTGAGTCCTCTACTCGTCGTCCGCAGATCACCTCTGAGGAGATCGCCTCCCTGCTGCCATGGCAGCACAGCATGATGCGTGATCCGCATATCGAATACCGACACTGGTGACCGGTGACCGGCGAAGGTTAAGTGGCGTCGGGCCCTCGGCGGGACGCCACTCGCAGGGCCCCACGGATCAATTGAGTTACTTGGTGTGGCGCAGGCCTGACACACGACGCATGGTCAGAAGACTTCCGCCGCCCATGACGAGATCCGCGACGGTCAGCACCACGCGGGACAGCAGCACCACCGCGACGACGCCGCCGGTGGTCAGCGAGCCCGCAAGGACGAGCCCGAGCACACCCTCGCGCACGCCGGCGCCCGCGGGAACGAATACGATCAGGAAGCCGACGGTCCAGGCCATGGCGTACCCGCCGATGCACAATGCCAGTGTGGCCGGCGAGCCGGCCATTCCAATGCCGATACCCAGCAGCCACACCTGAATGCCGGCGACCGCCCAGGCGACGAGTGTCCAGGCCGTGCAGGCGCCGATCCCGGACCAGCTGACCGGATGTTCCAGCGGAGGCCGCCCCGTGAGCCGGAAGACCAGCGCGAGTAGCCGGTTGAGGACCGGCGGCAGCAGCATGACGACGAAGACGGGGAGTGTCCAGCTCACCCAGCCGTAGCTGTCGCGCAGCTGGTCTGAGGCGAAGGGCATCATCACGACCGCCAGCGCGGCGCCGGTGACGATGGAGACGATTACCGTCACCGCCATGACCGACACCGAGCGGCGGCGCGGAATGTCATGGTCTGCACCGAGCTCCGCCGCGGCGAGGATGTTCCACACCCCTCCGGGCATGTACTTGCCGAGCTGGGAGACGAAGAAGACGCGGAAGGCCGCGCTCAGCGGCAGCGTTGTGCCCATGTCCGCCAGCAGCACCCGCCACGCCAGCATGGTCAGCAGCACGTAGATCACGCCGGCCAGCAGTGAACCGAGTAGCAGTAGCGGATTCATGCCGGCCATGGCGGCCACGATGTCATCCCACTGGGAGACGACCGCATACACGGCCAGCAGGACCACCAGCACGAGAAAGCCAACCCGGACCGGCGTGGAGCGCAGCGCATCCACGGTCTTCTTGATGAGCAGGCTCACCGAGTCGCCTCCGTGGTACGAGCGCGCTCCAGGGCGGCGACCAGCGGGAGGACGGCCTGCTCGGGCACGAAGGCCGCCGCGGCGGCCTTGGCGCGCTCACGTGCGTCGCGCAGTGCCGTCGGATCGGTTGCCAGACGCTCCAGGGCGTCCGCCAAGGCGCGGGGATCACCCGGCGGGACCAGAATCGCGCCGTCGCCGATCGCGCGGCGTTGCGGGGCGGTGTCGGAGGTGACGACGGCGCATCCGGCCGCCAGCCCTTGGTAGACCTTGTTCGGGACGACGTCGAGCGCTTTGTCGGTGGTGCCGACGATGCCGAGGCAGACGTCGTGCTCGGCCACCACACGGGGCAGCTCGGCGGAGTCCACCCAGTCGCGCCACTGAACCATCCGCTCGGCCGGGGAGCCGGCCAGGATCTGTTCGCATTCGGCGCGATCCTGCCCCGCTCCGATCAGCAACGTTCGCACCGGCACACCTCGCTCAGCAAGTTGCCGCAGCGCGTGAGCGATGTATGGCGTGCCTTGCAGCGGAGTGAACAGCCCGAAGAAGACCAAGGTGAGGGGGCGTCCTGTGTTCCGGGCGCCGTCGTCGTCGCCGCGTGCCGTGGCGGCGCCCTCTCCGGCCTCATACCAGGAAATGGGGGCCCCGACCGGGACGATCACCCCGCGGTCGGTGATGGAGGCGTCAAGCTTGGCGGCGTGCTCGGCGGTGTCCAGCACTACCACATCGGCGCAGTGTGTTGCCATACGGTCGAGGGCGGACAGAAGCTTTGCCTTGGCCCCATCCTCGCCGCGGTCGCGGGCGGTGCCGGAGGCGAAGATCAGGTGGTCCAGAATGATCGTCGTGCGGGGGTAGAGCAGACGGGCCAGCAGCACGTCGAAATGACCCATGTAACCCACCAGCAGGGCATCGGGCTTGTGGGAGCCGCGATAGCGGCGACTGCCGGCGGCCAGACGAGACCAGCGCGAGGCCAGTCGCCCGGCAAGAACCGGGAGTCGCCAGGGCTGTTTGAGGATCGCGACCCGGTCGGCGGTGCTCAGTCCCAGGGGCTCATCCAGCTCGCGGACCTTGTTGCCGGGTGTGCGACGCAAGCCCTCCAGAAGCACCTCGACGCGCGGATGCGAGGCGACGTCATAGGTGCCGAAGCCCAGAACCCTGCGCACGTCTCAGTCTTCCTGGCTGTTGGGATCGTCCCCGCCCGGCAACAGGCCGGGGATGAGGGCGGCTCTGATACCGGAGATCTGCGTGTCGTCCACGCGCCCATACTCGATGTTCTTCACCCGTTCCAGAGTCTCCTCGATCAGCACCCGGTTGGTGCGCTGCAGGTCGGCGATCACCAGCAGGGCCACACACAGCAGGGCCGCCACCAGCATCGTGGTGCCGAAGACCAGCGACTGGATGTGACCGCCGGCGGTGCCCATGCACCACAGGATGAAGAAGCGGACGAACGGAATGGCCCCGACGATCGCGAAGAACGCTGCCAGCCAGCCCAGCACCACGTGCGGTTTGAACATCAGGTAGGAGCGGGTGATCGCTCCACCGGACTTGGCCATGTGCTGGAAGATGTTGTTGAACAGGCGCGATTCACGCGTCTTGGGGTTGGTGGTGATCGGCACCGACGCAATGCGCAGCCGCTTGTTGCCCGCCTGAATGATCGTCTCCATGCAGTAGGAGAACTGAGTGATCACATTGAGTTTGAGCAGGGCGTTCTTGGAGTAGGCGCGGAAGCCGGAGGCGGCGTCGGGCAGGTGGGTGCCGGCCGCGTAGTTGACCACCTGGGAGCCGAAGTGCTGCATGCGCTTCTTGAACCAGGAGAAGTGAGCGATCTTGGCGGTCTGCCGATCGGCGATGGCGATGTCGGCCTCGCCGCGCACCACCGGGGCCACCAGGTCGCCGATGTACTCCTGCTTGTACTGGTTGTCGCCGTCGGTGTTGACCACAATGTCGGCGCCGTGCGCCAGGGCGTAGTCAACGCCGTCCCGGAAGGAGCGGGCCAGGCCCATGTTGCGGGCGTGGCGCACGAAGTGCTTGACCCCGTGCTCTCGGGCCACCTCCACGGTGCGGTCCTTAGAGCCATCGTCGATGACGAGGATCTCGATCTCGTCGACCCCCTCGATCTGACGGGGAATCGTGTCCAGGACCAGGCCTAGCGTCCCCTCCTCATTGAGACAGGGGATCTGCACGAACAGCTTCATGAACTTCCTTCTCGGATGGGAGCGCCGGCGAACGCAGGTAGGTGCCTCGAGCACCGCGATGGTGTGACGTGGCCAAGCCTACAAGCTGCCCGCCATCCGGGGCGGCACCGGATGCCTACACAGGGGCGAGCTTCAGCGCCGGCCGATGCCCGCGTAGGTGAAGCCGGCGGCCTTCCAATCCTCGCGCGGCAGCGCATTGCGCCCGTCGATGACGATGCGGCGGGCCACCAGCTCGGCGGCCTTGGCGGGGTCGAAGGTGGTGAACTGCTTCCACTCGGTTCCCAGCACGATCAGGTCAGCGCCATTCAGCGCCGCCTCAATACTGGAGGCGATCTCGTAGGGCAGGCCCTCGCGGTCGGCCAGGATGGGGCTGGCCGCCGGGTCCATGACCACCACAGAGGCGGACAGGTCCGTGAACTCCTGCGCCAGGTCGAGTGCGGGGGAGTTGCGCATGTCGTCACTGTCCGGCTTGAAGGCCGCGCCGAGGACCGCCACCCGCTTTCCAGCCAAGTCCTCGCCCAGCAGCCGACGCGCGGTGTCCACCACGGAGTGGCGTACGGCGTCGTTGACCTTGTCCACTTCGGCCAGGAAGCCAAGCGACTCGCCGACGCCCAGTTCGTTGGCGCGGGCCTGGAAGGCGCGAATGTCCTTGGGCAGGCAGCCTCCACCAAAGCCGATACCCGCACGCAGGAACCGCTTGCCGATGCGGTCGTCCAGGCCGATGGCGCCGGCCAACGCGGTCACGTCGGCGTCGGCGGCGTCGCAGATCTGAGCCATGGCGTTGATGAAGGAGATCTTGGTGGCAAGGAAGGCATTGGCGGAGATCTTCACCAGCTCCGCGGTCTGATAATCCATCACCAGCCGGGGCTTACCCGCCTCGATAATCGGCCGGTACAACTCGTCCAGGACCGCCTGTGCGTCCGCCGCGGCCCGCTCGTCGTCGGGCAGTCCGTAAACCATGCGGTCGGGGTCGAGGGTGTCCTTGACCGCGAAGCCCTCGCGCAGGAACTCCGGGTTCCACACCAGGGTCACGCCGGTAGGGGCGACCTGCTCGGCCAGGCGGGCGGCGGTACCCACCGGGACGGTGGACTTGCCGGCGACGACCTCCGGTCCGTCGGTGCACTGGCCCAGGTGCGGCAGCATGCCCTCGATGGCTGCGTTCACGTAGGTGAGGTTCGCGGCACCGGTCTCCGACTGGGGCGTGCCCACGCCGATGAAGTGCACCTGCGCGCCGGCGATTGCCGCGTAGTCGGTGGTGAAGGTCAGCCGCCCGGCATCCACGTTGCGGCGCAGGACATCCTCGAAATCGGGCTCGAAGAAGGGGGCCTTGCCCTGGGACAGCAGCTCGACCTTGCGGGCGTCGACGTCAACCCCCACCACCGTATGGCCCAACTCGGCCATCGAGGCCGCGTGCACAGCGCCCAGGTATCCACAACCAATTACCGAAATACGCATGTGGGAAGGCTAACGGACTAGGCAAGGACTTGGCGCGTGTCGCGTCGCAGAGATGGCCACATTTTCGGACTCGTTGCCCACAGGGGTGGTGGGTGGGTCACGTCCCCATGAGGTGCACCCCGCTAGCGTTCACGAACTCACAGTTCGATGGTGGGCACGTAGGCGTCCAGACGCTCCATGGAGTTGCCCGGCGTGAAGCCGGTTGCCTCGATCTTGCTCAGGTCCAGAGCGCTGCGAAGCGGACGCGGGGCGATGCCCTCCTGCCCGGCGTAGTACTCGGCGGTCGTCACCGGCGTGACCTCCTCGGCGCTGTGGCCCACCAGTTCGAAGACTCGCTTGGCGACGTCGCACCAGGACACCACCGGCCCCTCACCGGACAGGTTGTAGGTGCCGAACTCGGCGCCGGTGCGCAGCAGATGGATGATGCCGGCCGCCAGGTCGGTGGTGAAGGTGAGTCGGCCGGTCTGGTCGTCCACTACCTTCGGGGCGATGCCGCGCGCGGCCAGGGAGGCCATGGTCTTGGCGAAGTTCTTGCCGTCACCCACCACCCAGGAGGTGCGCACCAGGTAGTGCTTGGGGGTGGCCTCGACGGCGGCGTCGCCGCCCGCCTTCGACTGGCCGTACACGCCCAGCGGGCTGGGGGACTCATCCTCCGTGTGCGGCTCAAGCGTGCCGTCGAAGGTGTACTCGCTGGAGATGTGCACCAGGGTCAGATCGTGGCGGGCCGCCTCCCGGGCCAGGTTTGCCGGGCCGGTGGCGTTGGCGCGCCAGGACAGGGGCCGTCCCTCGGGGGTCTCGGCGCCGTCGACGTTCGTCCAGGCGGCGGCGTTGATGATGATGTCGTAAACGGACCAGTCCCAGGCGGCCATGGCGTCGGCGTCGGAGATGTCCACCTCCGGCAGATCCACGCCGGTGGGGCTGAAGCCGGCCGCGGGCAGCTGCTTCATGAGCTCGCGGCCGAGCTGCCCCTTGCAGCCGGTGACCAGCACGCGCCTGCCATCCGCGGTGGCGTCGGTGGCTGCGAAGGGGACGACGTCCGCCAGGCGCGGGTGGGCGCGGTCCTTGTCGGACTGGATCGCCTGCTCCAGCGGAATCGGCCACGGCACGGCGACGGTCTCATCGGCCAGGTTCAAGAAGGTGTACTGGGCGTCGGGCGACCAGTGATCGTTGACCAGGTAGGTGTAGGCGGTGTTCGGCTCCAGCGTCTGGTAGGCGTTGCCCACGCCCTTGGGCACGAACACGGCCACCGACGGGTCGATCTCGGTGGTGTACACGGTGCCGAAGGACGGCCCCTCACGTAGGTCCACCCAAGCACCGAAGACGCGACCGGTGGCCACCGACACGAACTTGTCCCACGGCTCGGCGTGGATGCCGCGGGTCACCCCGACCTCGTCGTTGAAGGAGATGTTGTTCTGCACCGGGCCGAAGTCCGGCAGCCCCAGGGCCGTCATCTTCTCCCGCTGCCAGTTCTCCTTGAACCAGCCCCGGTTGTCGCCGTGCACGGTCAGATCGATGCGCAGGAAGCCGGGAATCGGGGTGGTCTCAACACCGAGCGGCTTGAGCAGCTCGATGCCGTCGGTGCGGTCGGGGGTGTCGGCCGTGTCAGTCATGGTTCTCCATCTGGTTCGCACTACGGTGCCGGGCTGACGGCGAGCGCCGCAAGCCGTCGACCCACCTAGCCTAGACCTGTAGGGCATCCCGTCCCTCCCGGCTGGGCAAATGCCGTCTCTCGGTCGAGGAAACCGCACGTTCACGCGCCATGGCAGGGGTACCTCACTGGCAGCAACCTGGATAGGCCCACCCAGCCAATGCCGCTAAGCCCGGGTGGTTGGCTTCACTCCAGGCAACCCAGGAAACAAACAGAGTCTCCATAGCCGCCTCAATACCTGCTAGCATTCCCTGGCGCGAGCTTCCGGCGACTGTTTGCGAGATCTTCTCGGTCGTGTTGACGAGACTGCGTGCTGCTGCGGCATGCGCAACTCCTGCATGGCGGGGTGCGACAGCGCCGGCGTTCCACTCCTCTCCGGTCGGCTTGGGGTGCGGGCATCGCGTCGAGCAACGAGGAGAATAATCAATGGATGCAGCAACCGGGTCGAGCCAGGCGGGACGATCGCGGTGGCCCCTTGGAAGCCGCAGGCGCCTCGGGGCCGCGCTGACCATGCTGCTTTTGCTCGTCGTCGGGGTCGGCTGGGTGCTGTGCTCCCCATTGGGCGGCTCTCCCGACGATGACTACCATCTGGGAAGCATATGGTGTCCGCGTCCGGTGGCGGAGTCTTGTCAGACCAAGACGATCGACAACGTTACGCAGGTCCTGGTGCCGCAGACCATCGATGATGATTCGCTCTGCTATAAGAAGCACCCGGAGACATCTGCTGCTTGCCGGATGTCCTATTCGGACGAGACGACCGCCTATACGGCTCGTTATGACGACGGGAACTATCCGGTGGGTTACTACCGTTTCCATCACGCCCTCGTCGGTAGCGACGTCACCCGCTCGGTGATTATAATGCGTGTTGTCAACGTCCTCATCGCAGTGGCCCTGTTGGGAACGATTGCGCTGCTGTCGCCACCCGCACTGCGTGCCGGCTACATTGCCGCGGTCGGATTCGCCTGGATTCCAATGGGCGTATATTTCGTAGCTTCCAATAATCCCAGTTCGTGGGCGCTGACTGGGGTGCTTGCCTACGCCTCCGGCTTATTCATGTCGCTCAGGGCTGAAGGTAAGCGTCAGTGGCTGCTGCTGGGGCTGGGCGTCGTTGGGAGCGTGCTCGCCTGCATGTCCCGTGGCGACGCGGCCTTCTTCCTCTTCGTGGTCTCCCTGGCGCTGCTTCTGGGGGTGCGTTGGCGGCGGCAGATCCGTGTCCATGCGCTGGTCGCGGCTGTTGTTGGCTTTGCTGGAGTTTGGGTGATGCGGAGCACGGGGCAGGGCGGCTACGCCTCCGGTGAGGGGGCTCAGCCTCCGCCAATGACTCGTACCCGGCTGTTCGAGATCGTTCAGGGTGTGCCTCAGTTCCTGGCGGGTATGTACGGGCGCCGCTGGGGTGGAGGTTGGTGGGATGTCCCCATGGACGGCGTGATCACCATTGGCGCGCTGAGCCTCGCCGCTATCGCGCTGTTCATGGGAGTCCGGGTGATGACCTGGCGTAAGCTGTTGTCGGCGGGAGTTATTCTCGGGGCGCTGGCGGGAATGCCCGTTGTGTATGCGATTCTCAATGGCTTGCCGAATGTCTATGTCATGGTTCAGCCCCGCTATGTGCTGCCGTTGCTGGCGGTGTTCTACCTCGTGCTTTTCCTCACCGACGACTCGCGTACGATGATGACTCGTACGCAGGCGATGCTGGTCGTCGTTGTGTCCACTGCGGTGAGTTCCGCTGCGGTTCATCGACTACTGCTCCGGTATACGCAAGGCATTGAAGACATCAATCGTGTGCCCTTTAACCTTGATGTCGGCGTCCAGTGGTGGTGGAACATTCCTATCTCCCCGATGCAGCTGTGGGCATTGGTCACGGCCTGTACCCTCTTGGCCTCCACGATGCTGGTGTGGTTGGTGGGCGGCGGCAGGTCACGGCCGGTTGAGCGCGAGACTCCCACTGCCTCCGCGGCGCCGACGGCGGAGTCGCCTGCTGCCGCGTGACCTGGAGGTGGGCGGTGTGGGCCATCGCCGTGGGAAACGCCGGCGGCGTTTGTTCAAATCTGGGTGGCGTGTGTATGCTTTCGAACGCTAGTCTTGATTGAAAGCTGATGAACGGATGGTGTTGCCTGTGACTTCTCCAGATAAGGGGACCCTTTCTTTGAAACGGTCGCAGTTCGATGTGCTCTACGCGTACTTGCGCGCCGGAGAGCCGCTGACTCAGCGGCAGGTCCAGGCGGCGACCGGCATGTCGTTGGGCAGCGCCAACGCTGCGGTGCGCGAGTGTGAGGCACGCGGGCTGCTGGCGGATCGCTCCCTGACTGACGCGGGTGCAGCCGCGTTGGAACCGTACCGCGTGACCAACGCCGTCGTACTCGCTGCTGGGCTCTCCGAGCGGTTCGCTCCGATTTCCTACGAGCGTCCCAAGGGAACCCTGCGGGTCCGTGGGGAGGTGCTCATCGAGCGGCAAATTGAACAGCTGCTTGAAGCCGGAATAAGCGACATCACCGTCGTTGTCGGATACAAGAAGGAGTACTTCTTCTACCTGGCGGAGAAGTACGGCGTCCGAATCGTCGTCAATGATGAGTACGCCACGCGTAACAACAACGGTTCTTTGTGGCGCGTACGCGACCGGCTCGACAACACCTACGTGTGTTCCTCGGATGACTACTTCACCGTTAACCCCTTCGAGTCGCACGTCCATCACGCCTACTACTCGGCCCAGTATGCTGAGGGCAGCACCGACGAGTGGTGTATAACCGTGGGCGCAGGTGATCGCATTACCGGCGCGACTATGGGCGGTGCCGACGCCTGGACGATGCTCGGTCACGTCTACTTCGACCGGACCTTCTCGGCAGCGTTCCGCCAGATCCTTGAAGAGGTGTACCACCTGCCGGAGACCGCCGCAAAGCTGTGGGAAGCGATTTACCTCGACCACGTCAGCGACCTTGACATGCGAGTGCGCCGCTACCCGGCTGGCGTCATCAATGAGTTCGACTCGGTTGACGAGATCCGTTCTTTCGATCCGTTGTTCATGGAGAATGTGGACTCGGAGGTGTTCGACAATATTGCCTCGGCTTTGGGCGTGCCAAAGACAGAGATAGTCGACTTCTATCCGCTCAAGCAGGGCATCACGAACCTCTCGTGCCACTTCAGCGCCGGCGGCCAGGAATACGTGTACCGTCATCCAGGCGTCGGCACGGACCAGATCGTTGATCGGCAAGCTGAGTTTGATGCTCTGTTCCTGGCCCGGGAGCTCGGCATTGACCGGACATTTCTCGCGGGCGACCCAGACAAGGGGTGGAAGATATCCCGTTTCATCCCCCACTGTCGTAATCTTGACGTGAACCGTCCTGGTGAGTTGGCGCGGGCGATGTCCATGGCGCGCAGTCTTCACAACAGCGACCGAGTGCTCGCGCGCAGCTTCGGTTTCGTGGAGGAGGGGCTGCGCTACGAGCGCCTACTTACCGCCAACGGTCCCGTCGATGTGCCCGGATATGGCGAGCTGCGGGAGAAGATCCTTCGGCTTAGCCGCTATGCCGATGCCGACGGCTTCCCGGTCGGGCCCAGCCACAATGACTTCTTTCCGCTGAACTTCCTCGTTGATGAGCACGGGCACATCGATCTTATCGACTGGGAGTATGCCGGTATGTCCGATGTTGCTAGCGACTTCGGAACCATGGTCGTGTGCGCCCAGCTGAGCGGCGAGCAGGCTGAGGAAGCGCTATTCGCCTATTTCGAGGGCGAGCCCACTCCCGTTGAGCGACGTCACTTCTGGGCACACGTCGTTTTTGCCGGCTGGTGCTGGTATGTATGGGCGTTGGCGAAGGAAGCGGAGGGGGATGAAGTGGGGGAGTGGCTGTTCATCTACTACCGCCATGCCGTCGACTACGTTGATGCGCTGTTGGCCTCCTATGAGACAGACACTCCGTTGTTGAGCGCGCCGGCGCCGCGCCTGTCGGCGGGAGCGGTGGCATGAGGTACGGGGTGATCAGCGGGGCGCTGTGGGGCCTCGACACCGTTGTTCTCGGTATGGCCCTGGTACTGGTGCCGTTTCTCGGCGTTGGGAACGCGACGCTAACCGGCGCCGTTCTGCACGACACCACGTGCGCTATTGTGCTTGCGCTATATATGGCAGCGCGGGGTCGGCTGCACGATACCGCGGCGGCCCTGCGCACTCGTAGCGGTAAGATTGTCATGCTTGGGGCGCTCCTGGGTGGTCCCTTCGGAATGACCGGCTACCTGATTGCGATTGATAACATCGGTCCTGCCTACACCGCGATCATCTCCACGTTCTATCCCGCCGTGGGCACCCTGCTGGCCGCGATTCTGCTCGGCGAGCGTATGAGACCGCGACAGGTGGTGGCGCTGGTGGTGGCACTGGCGGCAGTGGTACTTATCGGATGGTCCTCCACGGAGTTCGATGTTCCCGGCTCAGCGCCGGTCGGTGTTCTTGCCGCGCTCGCGTGCGTGTTGGGCTGGGGCTCTGAGGCCGTGCTGTTGGCCTGGGGCATGCGTGATGACACGGTTGATAACGAGACTGCGCTGCAGATTCGCGAGACCACGTCCTCACTGGTCTATTTGCTAGTGGTTGCACCGTTGTCCGGGATCCTTGGTTTCACCTTGGCGTCTGTGGCAACGCGGGCCGCCTCGGTCGTTGCGCTTGCCGGAATTGCGGGTGCGTTCTCATACTTGTTCTACTACAAGGCCATCGGCACAATCGGGGCGTCGCGAGGCATGGCCCTGAATATCTCGTATTCGGCATGGGCGGTACTGTTCGCCTTTCTGCTCCAAGGGTCCGTGCCCACGCCGCTGCAGATCGCGGGGTGCCTCGTCCTGCTGGTTGGAACGGTACTGGCGGCTACGCCGGACTGGCGTACGCTGGTGACCTTTCCGGGGGCTGGACGCGATGCGGCCTGCCCTGACTCGCCAACTGATGACGGCCCAGATCAGACGGGAGATGCCAATGCCTTCTCACGCGGCTGACCAGCGGCAGCTTGACCACATCCACGTGCTGCTCACCCGTTTGCTAGGCGAGTTCGATCGGGTGTGCCGCGAGTTGGGGATCCAGTACGCGGTCTACGGTGGCACCGCCATCGGAGCGGTTCGCCACCGGGGATTTATTCCGTGGGACGACGACGTTGACGTGATGCTCACGCGTGCAGACTACGAGCGGTTCCTGTGCGAGGCCCCCGCCGTCATGGGAGGGGAGTTCGAGCTGCACAACACCCGTACCGTCCCCGAGTTCCCTTTTATGTTCACCAAAATGGTGCTCAAGGGAACGCTTTTAATCCCCGAAGCGGATAAGGACTCGAGCTATCGCATGCCTTTCTTCGTCGACGTCCTTCCGGTGGATAATATTCCTGACGACGACGGCGCCATGCGTTCTATGAGCCGCCGGAGTTGGCTTTGGGGCCGCCTGCTGTTTCTGCGAGGTACTCCCCGCCCCTACCTTATCGGCATCACCGGAGTGCGCCGCCGCCTGATCTATGCGCTCACAACTCTGGTGCACTGGGGCCTGAGGCTGACTCGAGTCTCGCCCGCCGCGCTGCAGCTGCGGTGGGAGAAGGCAGTACGCGCTTACGAGCACGAGGACACGGGACGTATGGCCGACTTCACCATGCGCGATCCCTACAATTGGGTAGTCACCCGCGAGGAGTTGTTCCCCACCCGCGACGTACCTTTTGAGGACATCACCGTAATGCTTCCGCACAACTATGACGCCTTGCTGAGCCGCGGTTACGGCGACTACATGGCCCTACCGCCGCCGGACCAGCAGCGTAATCACCGGATGCACCTGGTCGACTTCGGGCCGTATGCCGACGAGTTCGAGGAAGGACGGTCATGAGCGGCGACGAACCATCGGAGCAGCTCGCCCAAGTCCAGCGCGCGACTACGCTTGTCCTAGAGGAGCTTGACCGCGTGTGCATTGACCTTGGAGTCCGCTACACCGTCTACGGCGGCACCGCTATTGGTGCCGTGCGTCACCGGGGGTTCATCCCCTGGGATGACGACGCCGATGTGTGCATGCCCCGTCCGGATTACGAGCGCTTCCTTGACCAGGCTCCCGCTGTGCTGGGCGAGGCCTTCAAGATTCACTCGCCGCGTTCCGATCCCGACTATCCTCAGACTTTCGCTGTTCTAGGACTGGTGGGCAGTGAGTTCGTTTCGCAGGCGGCGCGGGATCGCCCTTACCGCATGCCCATTGGAGTGGATCTGTTCCCGCTCGATTCCTTGCCTGACGATGGCGCCTCCTACCGCCGCCAAAGGCGAAGTACCTGGCTGTGGGGGAGGCTGTTGTACCTGAGAGGAACCCCGCACGCGCAGGTTGACCTGCCGGCCCCGCTGACCCATCTCGCTACCGGCGTGCTGCATGTTGTCCACTGGACGATGCGTATGCTCGGCGTAAGTCCGCGCCTGCTGCAGAGCCGGTGGGAGCGCAGCGCGAGACGCTTCGAGGGAAGCCACACCGAGATGCTGGGTGACTACTCGACCACAGACCCGCGCCACTGGGCAGTGCGTCTGGACGAGCTCTTCCCGGCCCGCCGGGTGCCCTTTGAGGGGATTCGTGTCATGCTGCCTCGCCAGTATGATGCCGTCCTGACCCGCGGTTATGGTAGCTATATGGAACTGCCGGCGGAGGATGAGCGGGTGAACCATGCGGCAGCCTGGGTGACTTTTGGGCCCTATGCTTCACCGGAGGACTAGGCGTGGTCAGTGGCGACAGGCGGCAGTTGGGCCGCGACTACGTGTGGAATACCGCGGCCTCGCTCATGAGCTCGCTTTCCCTGGTGATCATGCTCACGGCGGTTACTCGCACCGCCGGAATTGCCGCGGCCGGGGTCTATTCCCTGGCGATCGCCGTCGGCCAGCAATTCCAAACGCTGGGCATGTACGAGGTTCGCACCTATCATGTAACCGACGTCTCCGGGCGCTACGCATTCGGGAACTACCTGGCCACCCGCATCGTGACGACCGTACTCATGATTGGGGGGATCGTAGCGGCGACCATGGCGGGGGCTAGTCCTCGCGACGGACTAGTGAGCCTCTTGGTGGCTATGCTGCGCATATTCGATGCGGTTGAGGATGTGTTCTACTCCGAGTTCCAGCGCAATGGGCGGCTGGACATAGGAGGCCGTGCCTGCTTCTGGCGAATCACTACCACGACCGGTGTTTTCGTCGTGACCCTGGTGGTGACTCATGACCTGATGAGTGCCACCATTCTGACGTTGGTGATGTCCAGCATCGCCTTCGTTCTGCTGTACCTGCCCGCGGCACGGCGCCTGTTCTCGGTGCGACCATGCTGGGACTTCAACCGGATCTGGTCCCTGCTCGTAGAATGCCTGCCGCTATTCCTCGGCTCTTTCCTGGCGATGTATCTGACCAATGCGCCGAGGTACGCTATTGAGGAGTTCCTGGACTCTCAGGCGCAAGGCGTGTTCGCTATCATTTACATGCCGGCAGTAGCCATCAATATGCTTTCCCTGTTTGTGTTCCGGCCATTGCTCACCCCGATTGCCTCCCGTTGGGTCGGCGGTGACAGACAGGGGTTCGCCAGGCTTGTTCGCCGGGGCCTGGTGACCACTTCCGGGGCGTTCGTCCTGGTGGCGTTGGTTTCGCTCGTGGCGGGGCCGTGGATCCTGCAGCTTGTCTTCAATCAGGATGTCTCGGCTTATCTGCCCGAGCTCATGATATTGGTTGCCGGTGGTGCCTTCAACGCTGTGGCGGTCATCCTGTACTACGCCCTGACAACTATGCGTCGTCAGGTTCTGGTCTTTGGAGGCTACGCCGCCGCCGCCGTCGTCGTCCTGGTGCTCAGCCGCCTGTTGGTGCCGATTTGGGCGCTGATGGGAGCGGCCCTGTCATACGCGGGGGCGATGCTCGTGCTCGCCCTGCTGTTCTTACTTCTGTCCCTGCATTCAGCGCGGCTGGCCGGTGCGCAGACGCACGCGACGACGCGTCGGTAGTACGCTGAATGCCGGTCACCCCCATCACTTCAGAAAAGGCCGCTTGTGCACCTCGCTATCGTTACGAACTCCTATCCGCCTCGTCTCGGCGGGCTCGAGTCCCACGTCTCCAACCTCGCTCAGGGGCTGGACGACTTGGGACACCGGGTGCACGTCCTGACGATCTCGTCTGAGCGCTCCAGGCGCAACGACGGCGGCGTCAAGGTTCTGACGGGCCGTGCCCACCTGCCGATCGCGGAGGTCATCTCCTTCCCGGGGCCGGGAACGGCCCGGGCAATCGCGCAGTACCTGCGGCGTGAGCACGTCGACGTCGTTTCTACACACACACGCTTCTTCCCCATGAGCCTCGTAGGGATGCGGGCTGCACAGGCGGCGGGGCTTCCCGTCATTCACACCGAGCACGGGAGTGGTTTCGTCGCCTCTCCTTCCCCCATTATCACCGTGGGCTCCCGCGCCGTTGACCTTACTGCGGGCCGATATGTTCTGCGCCATGCCGACCGGGTGCTCGGTGTCTCGCCCGAGGCGGCTGCATTCGCTCGACGTCTAGGTGCTCCACATGCAGACGTGTTCTACAACGCGATTACACCATCAGTCTTCACGGATGCGGTTCCGGACCGGCCTGACCACCTGGTGTTTGTGGGCCGAGTTGTGGCGGGAAAGGGATGGGACACCTTCCTGCGGGCGGTGTCGGCGTTGCGAGCGGCAGGGCAGGACGTGACCGGCGAGTTGCTGGGCGACGGAGCTCAGCTCGCTCAGGCCCGTCGGGAGTGCAGGACGCTGGGGTTGAACGGAGTGGTCGCGATACGCGGTCGTGTACCGCAGGAGCAGGCGCGCGCAGCCCTGCGCGGAGCGACGCTGGTCAACCCTACGGTGCTGTCTGAGGGATTTCAGACCACCCTACTGGAGACAATTGCCGAGAGGGGGCGGGTCGTGACGTTTGAGGTTCCCGGCGCTCAGCTGCTGAGGGAGTCGGGGGCGCCGGTGAAGATCTGTCGTGAGCGGAGCCTGGACTGTCTGGTGACGGCTCTCCAGGAACTCTTGGATAATCCGCCGGTTCCCGCATCACGGGAGCTCATCGATCCCTGGACTTGGCCGGTACGCGCACGTGAGTACAGCGAGGTGGTCGGTGAAGTACTCGCCGGTCGCTGAGTCCCATGAATGCTGATTCTAGGGCCCGCTACTTGGTGTCGGGTCCGGCATGCGGATGTCGGGGGAAATGGGGATCCAGACCCGCCTGGGTTACAATTAGATTGAGGATTGCGATGTTTTCCGCCAGAATCCGTGTCTCGTCCTCGAGACGGCTAATCTCCAGTGAGTGATGGAGCGTAACCCCCAGCAATAGAAAGATCGCCAGTACGAATAGCAGGTTTGAAGGAACTTCGAATCCGAGGAGGTGGGCCAAGGACGATAGCAGTCCGGGGACCACCGCCAGTAGAACGATGGCTATTCCCACGAGAATCCACAGCGCGGCGTATTTTTCTCGCAGTTTGCCGCCGCGCAGCAGCGTGAAAACAAAAGCGACAACGAGGGCGGCGATGAGGAGGTAGAAGAGCTGGGACATAGTCACTCCCCCTTCTGGGCGGCTGTTGTCGACTCACGCCCCGCTCGGATAATGGGCCGGCGGGTCAGCGCGATGAACAGTGCGAACATGCTTCTGATGAGGTATACGGCAGCCTTCCAGGGATTGTTGGAAGGCGCGCCTGCTTGTCTAGGCCTCATGTCCACACCGACTTGATTCACGGTCAGTCCCGAGCGCACAGCGATGACCAGCGAGTCAATTGTGTCCCCCAAGTACTCGGCCGGATAGTGGAGGCAGTACTGGTCGATCGCGATCGCATCCGCCGCACGGAAGCCGCTGGTGACATCGGTTAGCCTGGTATGCGCAATCCGTCCGATAATGGTGGCGAGCATCACCATCGCCCAGCGCCTTGGCCCGCGTACCCGGTATGTTCCGGTCTTGGTGAAACGTGCTCCGATGGAGATGTTCGAGTGCTCGAGCCCAGCGAGCACCCGATTGATGTCACGAGGATCGTGCTGGCCATCCGCGTCGACTTGGATGGCTCTGGTGTAACCGAAACGGCGGGCGAACTTGTATCCGGTCCGCATCGCCCCGCCGACGCCGAGGTTATAGGGCAGATCGAGGACGTGAGCTCCGGCCTCTTGGGCGATCTGCGAGGTGCGATCGGTAGAGCCGTCGTTGACGACGAGCAGGTCGTAGTCCGGGACGATCCGGCGTAGTTCGCTAATGGTCCCACCAATCACGTCCTCTTCATTCCATGCCGGCATGATGACCAGCGTGCTGGGGAATTGGGTGGGCATGGCAACTCCTGCTGAGCGGGTTTTTTGTACGACTACGTTAGCAATTGGCTGAGATGTCTCGGAAACGACTCGCCTGCTCGGTTCGGCCTCTTGCGGTGGAGCATTCGCGGCCTCACTGTCCGGGTGCGGGCGGCTTGCCGCTGGGCCCGTCAGCGCCGCTCGCGCTCGAGCAGGCCGAGCAGGTACTGACCGTAGCCGGACTTGACCAGCGGTTCGGCGCGCTCGCGCAGGCCGTCGTCGTCGATGAAGCCCATGCGCCAGGCGACCTCCTCCGGGCAGCCGATGTTCAGCCCCTGCCGGTGCTGGACCGTGCGCACGAAGCTGGTGGCGTCGGCCAGCGAGTCGAAGGTGCCGGTGTCCAGCCAGGCGGTGCCGCGGGGGAGCACCTCCACGGTCAGTCGCCCGGCGTCCAGGTAGGTGCGGTTGATGTCGGTGATCTCGTACTCGCCGCGCGCGGAGGGAGCGAGGTTCTTGGCGATCTCAACCACATCATTGTCGTAGAAGTACAGCCCGGGAACGGCGTAGTCCGACTTGGGACGGGTGGGCTTCTCCTCGATGGACACGGCCTTGAAGTCGGCGTCGAACTCCACCACACCGTAGGCCGTCGGGTCGGCGACCTGGTAGGCGTACACGACGCCGCCGTCGGGGTTGGTGTGGCGGCGCAGGCGCGTGCCCATGCCAGGGCCGTAGAAGATGTTGTCACCCAGCACCAGGGCGGCCGGCTGGTCGCCGATGAAGTCCGCCCCCAGCACGAAGGCCTGCGCCAGACCGTTGGGAACCTCCTGCACCGTGTAGGACAGGTTCACGCCCAGCTGGGAGCCGTCGCCCAGCAGCCGGTGGAAGCTGGGCGCATCGTGCGGGGTGGTGATGACCAGCACGTCCTGGATGCCGGCGAGCATCAGCGTGCTCAGCGGGTAGTAGATCATCGGCTTGTCGTACACCGGCACCAGCTGCTTGGAGGTGCCCAGGGTGATGGGGTTCAGTCGGGTGCCGGAGCCGCCGGCCAGGATGATGCCTCGCATGGGCACAGTCTGGACCATGCACACCCCATTTCGTCGCAATTGGGGCGGCCGGGTTTTTGCGGTACTGTCCGACGGGTCCCGGAAGAAGACGAGTGCCGGGCTTACCTGGTACCGCCCGGGGCGGGTCGCCGAGGGGGCGGCTGGGAGCGAGTAGCCGTGAGCGCCGCTGGAAGCGTGTAGCCCTGAGCCGTCGCGAGTCCCGGGGCGGGGCGTCGCCGGCGTCATGACCGGAGGCGGCCGCAGCTTCCGTTACCGTTGGCCTTCATGGAACGTCTTGACGGTGCGCGGCAGCGCTACGACTGGGGCTCGCCCGAGGCCATACCCGAGTTTCTCGGCATCCACGAGGACGGCCAACCCTGGGCCGAGCAGTGGTACGGCGCTCACCCCGCCGGGCCCACCCGCGTGGGTGACCGCACCCTGGCCGCACTCATCGACTCCGACCCGCAGCGCCTGCTCGGGGAGGACGTGGTGCGGCGCTTCGGCCCCAAGCTGCCCTTCCTCCTCAAGTTCATCGCTCCCGCCCGCGTACTCTCCCTGCAGGTGCACCCCTCGCTGGAACAGGCGGTCGAGGGCTACGAGCTGGAGAACGAGGCCGGTGTTCCCCTGGACAGTCCAATGCGTAACTACAAGGACGCCAACCACAAGCCGGAGATGGTGTTGGCGCTGACCCACTTCGAGGCGGTCACCGGCTTTCGGGCGCCGCGGCGGGCCGCCGAGGTACTGGCCGAGCTGCGCTCCCCGTTGGCTCGGCGCATGCGTCGCACCCTGCGGCTGAATCCGACCCGCTTCGGGATCCGGCAGGTGTTCACCGACCTCGTCTCCGCCTCCACCCGGCCCGCGCCGGCGGAGATCGCCGAACTGGTGGAGGAGATAGATGCCCGGCTAACCGCCGGAGACTCGCCGTCGCGGCGGGTTGACTCCAATGTGATCAGCATGTGGCGGTCCTTCCCCGGCGATCCGGGCGTGGCCGCGGCGCTGCTGCTCAACCCCGTCACCCTGCGGCCGGGCGAGGCCCTGTTCGTGCCCGCGGGCAGCGTCCACGCCTACATCTCAGGCATGGGCATCGAGGTGATGGCCTCCTCCGACAATGTGCTGCGCGCCGGGCTGACCACCAAGCACGTGGACGTGCCGGAGATGCTGGCCTGTGTGGACTATGTGGCGGCGCCCCCGGTGCGTCCCGCCCCCGAGTACCTGTCCCGGGCGACCCGCGCCTATTACGTGCCCGTGGACGACTTCGAACTGCTTGTGACCACCGTGGTCCCCTCCGACGGGCGCGTGCAAGTGCCCGGCCGAGGGCCGCGGATTGTGCTGGCGACCGAGGGGAGTACGACGGTCACCACGCCTGCCGGGCAGGCGCCGCTGGTGCGCGGACAGGCGCTGTTCGTCGGCGCCGACGAACGCACCCTGGCGGTCGAGGGGGAGGGGACCGTCGTCCAGGCCGACGTGCCCTAGTCGGTGTCGGTTCTGGCGTGGCGCCGGGCGCTCTTGGGGTAATCGGCTGGAAGCGCCGTGCCGCAATGACCGGTCTCGGTGCAGCTTCGACCTGCCTCGGCGGCTGGGCGGTTAGGTCGTGTTGTGTGAGTCGTTTGTGCCGGTGGGGCGGTGCTGGCGATGTGGGTGGTGGTCTGGTAGCGGATGGCGAGTTCGTCGTATCTGGTGGCTACCGGGCTCCAGTTTGAGTGGGCTTGGTGTGCACCCGTCGAAGGGGGCGAGTAGGTCTTGTACCGCCCCGGTTGGACCGCCCACGCCCCGATGGACCGCCCACGCCCCGGTTGGACCGCCCACGCCCCGTTGGACCGCTGTAACCGGCGGCTACGGCGGTCCAACCGGGGAACAGGGGTCCAACGGGGGAACAGCGGTCCAACTGACAGGCTCAACAGCCACACACCGCCACCCAAGCACTTACACAACAGGACCTAGGCGCCCTCCTGGCGGGCGGCCGTCTGGGTGAGCTCGGCGTCCGCGTCTGGCGAGACGAGCACCGCGGTCAGCCCGTTGCGCCAGGCGGCGAGCACGCCGCGCATCGCCTCCAGGGCAGTGTCGGAGCGCACCAGTGCGGCTCGCGGCCGCGTCCCGGCTGCGGAGGCGTGCTCCGCAGCGCCGGGCGCGTCGGTCGGGTTTGACGACTCGGCCAGCCCCGCGACCAGGGCGGCGCGCGAGATCCCTGCGGGCGTGCCCGAGGCTTGCGTCGCATCAGCCCGGAAAGCGGTGCGGGCGCCATCGACGGCCGGTGCGGTGAAGGAGTCCGCGTAGCCCATGACGTCGGCTACGCCATCGAGCACCAGCGGCGGCAGTTCGCCCGGCCAGCGCATGGCCAGGGCGGCGCGCGGCACCAGCACCTGCAGCTGCGCATCCGCATCCAGCTCCTCCGGGGTGAAAGCCACCGACACGTCGGCGGGGGCGTCGAAGGTCACCGTCCCACCTGCGAGCCAGGTGCCGCAGCACCAGGTCACCGTGCGCCAGTGCGCCCCCAGGCTCAGTTGCACAAGCGGGTCCGCCTCGACGCCCACGGCCGGGGCCTCCTCGGCGAGCAGATGAGCGATCTTGCATTGCCACATGTTCAGCACCCGCCCGGTCAGTTCCACTCGCTCGCCCGGCGCGTACCACACGAGCCAGGCGCGGTCGGCGTCCGCCGCCGTGGGGAGCAGGTCGGCAAGAGGGTCATGCGGGTGAGTGGTGTTGCGGATCACGGCACAGATCTAAGCAGAGGCGTGGGGTCGCTGCCGTGGCGCGGCGTTCTCGCCGCTGATTGCCGTGAGGCTGTCGCCGTGGGGCGTCTTGACGCTCCCGGAGAATCGGCTGTGAGCCACGTCACGATACGTAAAAGTTCAGTCTTATAACGGCGTGTCTGCGCCGGTCTGCGTGCCGTCGCAATTAAGTGAACTTCTCTGCCGCGGCTTGACTCACGGCGGCTCACACCCGTGTAATTCTACGTGAACATCGTCCGCATCCTGAAGGGAAGCCATCGTGTGGAACATCCTCGGCGACGGGCCGCTTGAGCGGTCCGACGACGCCGACGACGAGGCGCTCCTCCTTCTGCTCGGCGACGACGATCCAGACGAAGGCCCCCTGGCCTGGCAGGAGCGCGCGCTGTGCGCTCAGACCGACCCCGAGGCCTTCTTCCCTGAGAAGGGAGGTTCCACGCGCGAAGCCAAGCGCGTGTGTGCCTCTTGCGAAGTCCGTGAGGAATGCCTGGAGTACGCCCTGGCCAACGATGAGCGCTTCGGGATTTGGGGAGGATTGTCCGAGCGCGAGCGCCGCAAGCTCAAACGGCGCGCGGTATGAGCCAGGCGGGAAGCGCCGCCCAGCAACCTGCACCCGGCGGGGTCCTCGCGGTCCTCGTCTCAGCCGGGGTCACCCCCTACTTGCCTGAAACCCTGCATGCCCTGGCCGGCCAAACCGTCGCTCCCGACGTACTGCTGATCGTCGACGTCGCCTCTCGCGCCAATGGACTCGGTGACGGCACACCCATCGAGGAGGCCGTGGTCGAATCCGGTACCGACGCGGTCACCGCTGTACGCGTGGTACACGTACCCGAGGCCACCGGTTTCGGCGACGCCGTCGGACGCGGCCTGACCAAGTACGCCGAGCTGATCGCCAAGGGCAACCGCAAGCGCCGCCGTCACCGCGACCACTTCGCGGGGTCGCGCCAGACGGACCGGCCGGACGCGACCACCGGCGCCGTTACCACCGCCTCCGGGCAGCTGACCGGCCCCACCGGCGCCATGTCGCCGATCTCCGATACCGAGATCTACCGTGCCACCGGGGTCGACGCACCGGCCGCCCAGCCCACCGAGGGCTCCTGGCTGTGGCTGTTGCACGACGACTCCGCCCCCGATCCCGACTGCCTGGCGGCGCTGCTCGCCGCCGTACGCACGGCCCGCTCCATTGCCCTGGCCGGGCCCAAGCAGGTCGACTGGGAACGGCCCCACGAACTGCTCGAGGTGGGCCTGCGCACCACCGCATCCGCCCGCCGCGCCAACGACGTCGTCGAGGGGGAGGTAGACCAGGGCCAACACGACGACCGCACGGACATGCTTGCCGTCGGCACCGCCGGGGCGCTGATCGACCGCGCCGTCTGGGACCAGCTCGGGGGCATCTCACCGGCGTTCCCGCTCTTCGACGACGGCCTGGAGCTGTCCCGCGCCGTGCGCCTGGCCGGCCACCGCGTCGTCGTGGTGCCCGACGCCGTCCTGCGCCACCGCCGCGCCAGCTACCTCGGCCTGCGCCCCGCCCAACAGCCCCACGGCCCGCACCGCGTCCCTGGTCACGCCGACCAGAGCGATACGCCTCCGACCGTCGCCGTCCCCGAACCCGATCCGGACCGCTCCTTCCGCGCCCGGCGCAGCGCGCAGCTGACCGCATGGGCGACCTTCTCGGCCCGTCCCTTGCCGTTGCTGCTGGCCTGGATCGTCCTGCTCGGGCTGGCCCGTGCCGCCTGGCGGTTGCTGACCAAGGCACCCGCGCTGGCCCGTGACGAGTTGGCCGCCGCCCTCGCCGTCGCTCGCAGCGGCGCCGCGATCCGGCGCGGCCGCAGGCGGCTCGCCGCGCACCAGGACGTGCGTCGCACCGTACTGTCCGAGCTGTACGTCAGCGCCGCCGACATCCGTGCCGCCCGCCGCGACCGGCGGCGCCAGGAGCGCGAGCGCGCCGCCCGTGAGGCCGCCCGCAGCGAGTTGGAACTGCGTGAGTTGGCCGCCCTGACCCGGCGGCGGCGCCTCGTCCTGGCCGGCGTACTGATCGTGGCGGGAGCCTTCGCTGCTGTCGGGTTGTCGCAGGTCCTGGTCGCCCGCACCGTGACCGGTGGCGCCCTGCCCGGCCTGGGGGTCAGCGGGCGCGACCTGTGGGACGCCGCCTGGTCCACCTGGGGCGGCTCCGGAGACGGCTATCCCGCCGCCTTGAGTCCACTGCTGGCCACCCTGGCCCTGCCGGTGGCGGTCGGCTCCTGGGTCGGCCTCGACGGTGACGCCCTGGTGCATATCCTGCTGGTGCTGGCCGTCCCCCTGGCGGCGCTCGGCGCCTGGTACGCCGCCGGCACCGTGACCCGCCGCAACCCGCTGCGCGCCTGGGCGGCGCTCGTTTGGGCGCTGGCCCCGGGGCTGCTGTTGGCCGTCGGACAGGGACGGCTCACCGCCGTCATCGTGCACCTGACGCTGCCGTGGGCGTTGACGGCGCTCGCACGCGCCGTGGGGGCGGATCGGCGCGACGTGGTCTTGTCCGGGATGGTGGGCGCGCACCACGCCACCCAGGCGGAGAAGGCCGAGCTCGACCGCTTCGCCGCCGCCCGCATTGAGGACCTGGCCGAGCTGGCCGACGACGACCCCGCGGCCCCTCAGGAGGCGCAGGACCAACTGGCGGAGGTCGCCGACGCTTCCGAGGTGGACGCACCGGGCGACGCTTCCGAGGCGGACGCCCTCGCCGCATCGGAAGCGTCCGCGGACGCCGAGCCGCCGGCAACAGACGCTGCCGCCGCTGAGCCCGTCGAGGTGCCCGAGGCCGCCGGCCCGCCGCTGCCCTTGCCGGAGCGCTACGGCCCCGGCTCACCCACGGCCGCCGCGGCGGCGGGACTGCTGCTCAGCCTGATCGTGGCCGCCGCCCCCGCCACCGCCGCGCTTATCCTCGTCGGCCTGATTGTGCTGACGGCATGCATGCGCCGCAGCGCGCCGCGCCTGCTACTGACGCTCGTACCGGTCGCGGCCACCGCCACCCCCGCCTGGTGGCGCGCCGCGCGCCTGGCCCAGGCCGGTGACGTGGACGACGGCGTGCACTATCTGCTCACCGACACCGGCCTGCCCGCTGCCGTCGCCCCTCCCAGCACCATCGAAACCCTCCTGGGCATGCCGCAAGACGTCGAGTCCCTGATCGCCGACCCGAACCTTGCGCTGACCGCCAAGGCCCTACTCGCCATCGTCCCAGTCGCGGCGGTCTTCGGCTTGCTGACCGGTGGGCGCCGCGGCAACTGTGCCCGCGCCGGTTTCCTCATGGCGCTGGGCGGGCTGGCCCTGGCCGCCGCCGGGACGCGCGTCATCGTCGCCGTCGGCACCCAAACCGACGGCACCGGCTCCGTCACCGTAGTCGCCTGGGCCGGCACCGGCGTCTCCTTCGCCCTTGCCGGCCTGCTCACCGCCGCCCTGGCCGCCGGCGACGCCGCATATGCGGCCCTGCCCGCCCACGCTCCCGGCTGGAGGCGCTGGGCGCGCGTCGGGCTGGTGGGCGCCGGTGTCATCGCCGTCGCCGCCCCATTGAGCGTGGGCGGGGCCTGGGCCCTGGCGGCCCACGCCTCCACCGCCACCGGCACCGACGCCGATGTGATGGCCCTGCGGTCTGCTGGCAGCCGCATCCCGCTGATCGCCGCTGAGATCCAGTCCTCCGACACCGCCGGACGCGTACTGATCCTGTCGGGAGGCGACTCCGGACTGCGCGTGCGCATCTGGCGCGGGGACGGCACCCAGCTGACCGACGTGACTCCCGACGTCCTGACAACCCAGCTCGCCACGCGCATGGCGTCCGGAACCACCGCGGCCGCAAGCCCCGCGCCGGCCACGACCGCGGCAGACGACCCGCTCACCACCACCCTGACCGACCCGGCCGACGCCGAACTCGCCGACCTGGTGGTGCGCGCCGCCGCCGGCCAGGACGAGGACGTGGCCGACGCCCTGGCGGCCCACGGCATCGCCGTCGTGCTGCTGACCGACGCCGCCGGCGACGAACTGACCGCCTCCACCCGCGCCGGCCTGGAGTCCACCCCCGGCCTGGAACAACTCGCCCGCACCGACTCTGGCACCTCCTGGCGCGTCGCCCCCGCCGCCGCCCCCGAATCGGCCCGGGCCGTACTGCAGGCCGCCGACGGCACCGCCACCACCATCCCCGCCAACGCCACCGGAGCCACGGCCGTCCGCACCGCCCTTCAGGCGGGCACCGGCAGGCGCGTGCTCATGCTCGCCGAGCGCAACGACGGTGCCTGGCGGGCCACCCTGAATGGCGAGCCACTTGCGGCCACCACCGTGCCCGACGCCGCCGGCCGCTGGCGCACCGCCTTCATCGTCCCCGCCGACGGCGGCGAACTCGTGGTCACCCATGGCACCACCCTCGGCGCGATCGCCGCTCGCGGCATCCCCGTCATCTGGGTCATCACCGCCCTGTTCGCCCTGCCCCTGCGCCGCAGGAGGCGCACCGTATGAGCCTTCCCCATCGCAAACTCTTCGCCATCGCCGGGCGCGTCGCCTCCGCGCTCCTGCTGCTGGCCGCGGTCCTCGCCCTGACCTGGTGGGGGACCGGCAGTCCGCGCGCGACCAGCCAGAACGTAACCGCCACCGCGGTGCCCGCCCCTGCCGCCGACGTCATCTACGCCTGTCCCGCAGCCCCGAACAACACCATCGGCGGCATTGACCTCGACGAGCCCACGGCATCCACCACCATCACCGCACTCGACGCCGACTCCACCCTCACCTACGGCTCGGAGTCGCTCGAGGACGCCACCACCACCTTCGATACCGCCGACGGCGGCATCCTGACGGTGCGGGCCCCCGGCGGCCAAGCCACCGGCGCCGTCGCCACGGTCACCACCCTGACCGCCGGCGGCGACCTGCGCGGCCTGAGCGCCGCCCCCTGTGCCGCCCCCGCCTCCGTCGCCTGGATCGTCGGCGGCTCGGCCGCCGTCGGCTCCTCCTCCGAGTTGCGGCTGACCAACCCCGGACTGACCACGGTTACCGCCACCATCCACCTGTACGGCTCCACCGGTGAGCTCACCCTGCCATCCTCCGGGCAGGTGGCCGTCGGCGCCGGTGAGACCGTCGGCGTGCTGCTCGAGGCCGCCGGGGCCGCGGACGACCGCCTGGCGCTGAGCGTGGAGGCGGACGGGGGCGTGCTCATTCCGGCCCTGGTCACCGAGTCCCTCGACGGTGAGACCCCCGCCGGCGTCGACACGCTCACCGCCGGCGCCGCTCCCGCCACCGACCTGACCATCCCCGGAGTCGTGCTCGTGGAGGCCGCCGCGCAGGGGGAGACCGAGGCCGACGGCGCCGACTCCTCCGACTCTCCGGCCGTGCGCGTGGTCAACCCCGCCGAGGCCCCCGCCACCGTGTCGATCTCTCTGATCGGCGCCGACGGCGAGGAGGACCTGCCGGGTGCCACCGCCGTGACCGTCGATCCGGGTGCCGTCTTCGACATCTCCCTGGCGGGCGTGGACCCCGGTGCCTACGCCGTGCACGTGACCTCGGACGCGACAGTGGGCGCGGCCGTCAAGCTTGTGCGCAGCGCGGGGGAGTACCCCGACCGCTCCGGCGCCCTCGCCCACGACACGGCCTGGGTGCAGGCCGCCGCCGACGCCGCGGGCTCCACCCTGGCCGTGCCCCGCGAGGGCGGCCTGGACGCCACTGTGGTGCTTACCAACTCCGGGGCAGCCGACGCTACCGTCACCCTGACCTCAGCGGATGGGGAGTGGACCGACGAGGTCACGGTCCCCGCCACCACCACGCTCACCCCCAGGGTTCCCGACGAGGTGTCGGCGCTGGTGATCACCGGGGCCGGCGGGCGGCAGGTCTCCGCGGCCGCCGTCGTCACCACCGAGGTTTCCGGCGACGTGCCGGGCACGCTCATCTCCGTGCTCCCCACCGTGCCCGACGCCGCCGCCCAGTCCTCCCGCAACCTCCGGCTGTACTGACCCTTTCCCGGCTCTGTCCCGCATTCTGTACCGGCCTGCGAGGCCATCGTGACGGCGTCGTGGGCGCGCCCGGAACCGTCTCGTACACGAGTTCCCCACAAAGACACGCATTTTGGAGGTTTGCATGGGCGCAGCACCCGCAAAGCTCTAAAACACGTGTACGCGACGCAAACGCGTGTGCATGACGCCGGGCGCGGGGCCGGGGCCGGCACTCCGCCCGACGAGTCGGGCTCAGGCCAGCGGGTAGGCGAGGTCGGCGACATCGGTGGCGCCCACCCGCCAGGCGGAGCCGCTGCGCTGCCAGACCTGGCCGTCCGCGTCGGTCAGCTGCAGGGTGCCGGTAACGCGGTCGGCGGTCAGGGCGGTAGCCGCCGGCGAGGTGATCGGGGTGGTCAGCGCGCCGCCCACGGGAATTCGGGTCACGCCCGATGCCTCCGCGTCCTGCCCGTCGGTGGCTGCCGCCAGGACGGCTACGCTGACCGGGTCGTACCAGACGACGGCGTCGGTACGGGCTACGACGGCGGCCGGCAGCTCAAGCGGATCGCCCAGCCCGGTGGGGGCGTCCCCGTCGCGGACAATGGCGGCCACGCTCACCCGGTCCGCGGAGCCGTCGGCGCGGTGGCGCACCACGATGCGGGCGGACTCGGCGGCCAGGTCGAAGGCCAACACCTCCCGGTCCTCCAACCAGGCGGCGACGAGCGCGGCGCGTCGGCCGCGGCCATCCACCGCCAGCAGGGCTCCGGCGGTGGCGGTCCACACCCAGCCGTGGCGGTCGGCGATGGGGGCGAGCAGCTCGTGGGAGTCGGCTTCGGTGTCGGCGTCTCCCACCGACAGGATCACGTCGGCCGCGCTAGCGCCGGCAGGCACGCGCAGCAGGCTGGAGCGGCTCAGGACGTAGACGGTGCCATCGGCCCCGAGCGTGGGGTGGGTGGCGGTGTCGGCGCCCAGGGTCTGGGCCGCCACCAGCGTGGTGCGGGTGGAGGCGGTGCCCTGCACGACCGCGCCCGTGCACATGCCGACCACCGCCCCGGGGTCGGTGTCCACAGCGGGCAGGGACGCCGCCGGTCCGAGCTCATTCCCGTCGGCTCGTACGGCCACGTCCTGCACCAGGATGCCACCGTCGGACGTCGCGCCGACCAGGGTGGCTCGGATCTGGGCGACCAGTAGCCCGGCCTGTGCCTGGTCCGGCGTGCCCAGGCCGGTCAGGTCCACGGCGGCGGTGCCGGCCTCCACCACGACGCCGTCGTCACCCACCGCGGCGGCCTCGGGGACGGCCGTGGCCACGCCCGCGGCCAGCCAGGTGGAGGGCCCGCCCAGAAGCGCCTCGATCAGTCGCCGGGGCAGCTCGTGCCGCGGCAACCACCGCAGCTCCGGGACCAGGCGCTCGTGGTCGGGGGTGAGGAAATACAGTGAGGCGGAGGCGAATTCGGTGGTCAGGTCACCATCGGACAGGAGCATTCCGGCCGGTAGTTCCGCTATGCGCCACTGGCCGGCGTCGTCGGCTACCAGCCCGTAGCGGCAGCGGTGGTTGGCCTCGGCGGCGGCGGTGAACACGCCGGCAGGGTCGACGTCGCCGATCAGATCCACCGTCACGTCCACCGCATCGTCGGCGAGGACGACCACCGGCGCGGTCGAGCCGTCGTAAACGCCCACCGTCTCGGTGGGTTGCCAGGAGGCGGCGGCATCGTCGGTCAGGAAGGCGCGGGCCGTGGCGAAGTCGTCGAAGAATCCGGCCGCGCAGGCACGCAGGAAGCCGATGACGATTTCCTCGGGGGCGGCGCCGTCGGCCGGGCCGGCCGCGCTCTGGACGAGTTGTTCGTCGGGACCATGGACGACGTTGGAACCGGAAACCTCCCCGGAGGTGGGCAGGCCCGTGCAGGCGGCGAGGGCGCCCGCGCCACCCAGCAGCAGGGCCGCGAGGGCCTGCCGACGTGGCAGTCCGCTTGCGCCGGTACCCCGGCCGGGGGCGGGCACGCTCACCGGTGTTCTTCCTCGCGCTGTCCGCGCGCCAGGGCATCTTCGGGAGTCTTCGCGGTGGGTGACTCATCCGCGCCAACGCCGGCGCCTCGGCCGGGAGCCTCGGGGTCGCTGCCGTTGGGGCCGGCAATCCCGGCGTCGTCGTTGCGGTCGACGTCGGAGCGGCGGGAGGCCGGTGACGGGGTCAGGGCCGGGGAGACCGGCGCGGCCTCATCCGTCTGTACGGCGTGGGTGCCGGCGCGGGAGACGGGCGGGGCATCGTCGGGAACCACCCCCAGCGGGCCGGGCTTGGTGAAGGTGCCGGGGGTCGCGTCCGGACCGAGCCGACGCGGGAGTGTCAGCAGGAAGGAGGCGCCGTCGGCGGGCCAGCCCCAGGCGGTGAGGGTGCCGCCGTGTAGGACGGCGTCCTCCAGGGAGATGGATAGGCCCAGCCCGGTGCCACCCAGGGTGCGTTTGCGGGAGGGATCGGCGCGGTAGAAGCGGTCGAAGACCTTCTTGACCACGTCCGGGCTCATACCCACCCCGTGGTCGCGCACACGCACGGCGACGGCGTCGTCATTGGCGGCGACGGTGATGTCGATCGGGGAGCCCTCGGCGTGCTCGAGGGCGTTGACGATGAGGTTGCGCAAAATGCGTTCCACCCGGGCTACGTCCACCTCGGCAACCACCGGCTCGGCGGGCGCGTGCAGGCGGATCGGGGAGCCGGAGGCCTCCACGTGGACCGCCACCAGGTCCAGCACACCGCGCAGGGTGGCGGTGATGTCCGCCTCCGCGGCACGCAACTGCACTCGGCCGGAGTCGATGCGGGAGATCTCCAGCAGATCGGAGAGCATCTGCTCGAAGCGGTCGATCTCACGCATGAGGATTTCCAGGCTGCGGGCGGCAAAGGGATCGTGGATCTCGTTGCGGGCCTGCCAGATCTGTTCGGCGGCGAGCCGGATGGAGGCCAGGGGGGTGCGCAGCTCGTGGGAGACGTCGGAGACGAACAGTCGCTCCACCTTCGACAGGTTCTCCCACGCCTGGATCTGCGCCTCAAGCGAATCGGCCATGTTGTTGAAGGACCGGGACAGGGTGGCGATCTCGTTCTCCCCGACCACCGGTAACCGCTCGTTGAGGTGGCCCGCCGCCAGCCGCTCGGCGGCCAGGGAGGCGCGGCGAATGGGGATCAGCACGCGCGAGGCCAGGGCCCACAGGCCGATGATGAGGATGAGCAGGAAGCCTGCGCCGGCGATGACGATCGCCCGGGTGGCCAGGTCGATCACGTGTTGTTCTGGGGCCAGTGTGTACACGAGGAACAGGTCGTAGCCGCCGGCCAGCGGCAGGTTGACCCGGGCGCCGACGACCAGGCCCGGGTCGGTGCCGCCGGCCGAGTCCGGGATGCCGACGGACTGGGAGTACTCGGTCCCGGCCTGCCCGGCGTCCACCTGGGCGACCAGGTCGTCGGTGACGAGTGCGGCCAGGTCGGCGTTGGTGGTCAGATCGTTGATGACGGTGGTGGCGGTCTCGTCCTCGGCACGGCGCAGGGAGACGCCCACGCCGCCGGCCCCGGCGAAGGAGTCATTGATGGCGGCGAGCTGTGCCTGCGCGGTGGTGGCCAAGTCGTCGGCCGTGTCCACGGTGGCGACGTCGAAGGCGGCCTGTGCGGCGACGGTGCGCTGGTGCGCGTCGGTGAGGATGGCCGCACGCCGCTCGGAGAAGACGTCATTGCGGATGGTCATGGTCACGGCCACGAGTAGCACCGCGATCAGCACGATCCCGGCGCTCGTGGCGAACAGCACCATGGAGGTACCCAACGAGCGGCGTACCGCCCGCAGTGGGGACGTCAAGCCACGGCGCCCCACGTGCCGGCCCGGGCCCTGGCTATCCACGTCAGTGCCTCAGGTGACGCGTCGGGCACGGGAGGCCGGCTGTGGGCGCCGGCCCTCCCGGCGGCGTCACTTGCCGTCGCCGGCGCGGTAGCCCACGCCGCGCACGGTGACCACGATGCTGGGGTGCTCGGGGTCCTTCTCAATCTTGGCGCGCAGGCGCTGGACGTGGACGTTGACCAGGCGGGTGTCTGCGGCGTGCTGGTAGCCCCAAACCTGCTCCAGCAGCTCCTCGCGGGTGAACACCTTCCAGGGGGTGCGGGCGAGGGTGACCAGCAGGTCGAACTCCAGGGGCGTGAGGTTGATGGGGGTCTCGCCACGGTGGATCTGGTGGCCGGAGACGTCAATGTCCAGGTCTCCGACGCGGACGTGCTCGGCACCGTTGGCGTCCACGTTACGACGCAGGCGGGTGCGTACGCGCGCGAGCAGTTCCTTGGACTTGAAGGGCTTGGTGACGTAGTCGTCCGCGCCGGCCTCGAGGCCGGCAACGACGTCCTGGGTGTCGGTGCGGGCTGTGAGCATGATGATCGGCACGTCGGACTCGGCGCGGATGAGCTTGCAGATCTCCACGCCATCCAGGCCCGGCAGCATCAGGTCCAGCAGGACCAAATCCGGATCGGTCTCATGGAAGGCGTCGAGCGCCTTAGCGCCGTCGGCGCAGAAGGACGGAGTGTAGTCCTCCGCCTCGAGCATGATGCCGATCATCTCGGCCAGGGCAGTATCATCGTCAACGACCAGAATGCGAGTGCGCATGGCGCCTATCTTGACACGCGCAAGCGCCGTATATGGACGCCACACGCCTCTCAGTGACCTTCATCATATGCAACTTAGTGGCGACTAAAGTCCTCGGGAGGGCTTTTCTCCTCCTCAGGGTGGAGAACGCGAGCGCAGGCGACGTGAAACAGTATGCCCATGACCAGTGACAACACCGGATGGCAGTCTCCTTCCGGCGACGGCCCCACTGACGGCGCTTCCCACGACGCCGGAGCCTCCCCGAGTGCGGCACCCGGCCCGCGCTACGGCGCCTACGCCCCGCAGCCCGAGCGGCCCGGCTACGACCAGCAAGCGGAGTCGGGCGGTTATAGCGAGCAGCAACCGCCCGCATACGGCCAGTATCAGCAGACCCCAGCGGGACAGGGCTACGGGCCGGCCCCCCAGTACGGTCAGTACAGCCAGTACAACCAACCGGCCGGCGACTACTACGCCGCGGGCCCGGGTGGATTCTTCGCCGCCCCCAAGCCCGGCATCATTCCGCTGCGTCCGCTGAGCATCACCGAGATCATTGGCGGCGCCTTCGAGTCCCTGCGCGCCAACCCACGGGCCATGTTCCTGCCGTCCCTGCTGGTCATGGGGGCGGCCGGCCTGTTCTCCGCACTGATGGCCTTCATCTTCAGGCGCTCACTCATCTCTCTCGCCTCCGCGGACTACTACAACGACTACGACCCCACGGTCTCGCAGGCAGAAGCCTTCAACGCCACGTTGTCCCTGCTCGGGGGCACCCTGACCGGCACGATGCTGGAGGAGATAATCACGCTGCTGGCCACCGCCGTCCTGACCGGCCTGCTGACCGTCACCGTCTCCCGTTCGGTGCTGGGCCGCATCGCCACCCCCACGGACGTGTGGGAGCGCACCCGGCCGCGCATCTGGGCCCTAATCGGCCAGTCCATCCTGGTCAACCTGATTACCACCCTGACCGCCGTCCTGGCCGTAACGGGCGTCGGCCTGCTCTTCGCCGGCATGTTCTACACGACGTTCAACAGCGATGGGTCCGGAAACAGCCTGGTGCTGCTGGTGCTGTTGGGCTTCCTGCTGATGGTTGGCGGCGTCATCGCCGCGGCCTTCCTGGGGGTGCGACTGTCGGTGGCCGGGGCCGCCCTCATCCTGGAGAACGTGAGCGTGTGGGAGGGCATCCGCCGCTCCTGGCAGTTGACCCGCGGCAGCTTCTGGCGGGTGCTGGGAACGCTGCTGCTGTCGGCGATGCTGGTCAGCGCGGTCTCCGCTCTCATCAGCTTCCCGCTGGGGATGGTCACCGGTGTTGGCGGCGTGCTGGCCGGCGGCACGGTCATTGTTGCGTTGGATGTGCTGGTTACGTTTGCGACCTTCCTGGTCAGCGCGGTGATCATGCCGTTCTCCGCGGCCGTCGTCGCCCTGATCTACATCGACCTGCGCATGCGCCGCGAGGGCCTGGACGTGGAGCTGCGCCGTTCCGCCAACGTGTGAGCCGGACCGGCTGAGAATGATGACCACAGTGCTCCCGGTGCCGCTCCTTGACGCCGCCCGCATCGTGCACGCGGGGGGACGCAGGGGTGTGCCCGGGGACGTCCCTGCCACGCCCGACGCCGACCAGGCCCGTCGCGCCGCCGAGGAGGAACTGGCCAAGCCCGCCTACCACCACGCGGCGAGCGTGTGGCAGCGGATATGGCAGTGGCTGAGCCAGCACCTGGACCCGCGCGACGCCGTCCCCGGGGCGCCTGCCTGGCTGTCCACTCTGCTGGTCGTCATGCTGGTGGCGGCCCTGCTGATGGCCCTGGTGGCACTGATCACCCGGGTCACCTGGGCCCGACGCGCCACTCGGCCCGATGCGCCACTATTCGAGGACGACCGCGATGCCGCGGCCCTGACCCGTGCCGCCGACGCTGCCGCCGTGCGGGGCGACTGGGCGACCGCCGTCGTCGAACGCTTCCGAGCGGTGGTGCGCTCCCTGGATGAGCGCGGTGCCATCGAGGACTACCCTGGCATGACCGCGCATGAGGCGGCGAGGCTGGCCGCCCGGCCCCTGGGGGAACTCGCCGCTCAGATGAATCAGGCGGCCGGCTTGTTCGACGCCGTGCGCTACGGGCGCGTCGAGCCCACCCCCACCCAGGACACCTGGATGCGGGAGTTCGCCGAGCGGGTGACCCGTGCTCCCCTGGCGCTGGAGGCTCCAGCGGGGCAGGTGCACGCATGAGCACGCCCCGGACCACTACGACGCCCCCCGGTGACGCCCCGAAGGTCGCCGACCTCGGCGACCAGGTCGTCGGAGCGCGCCCCGGTGAACGGCTGCGCCGCTGGCGTCCCTTCCTGGCCGCCGGCGCGCTGGTACTGCTCGTCGCCCTGGCCACCTGGTGGGCCACTCCCCAGACCTCTAAGGTCCCCTACGCCATTGACAACCCCCATGACGACGGCGCCCAGGCGCTGGCCCAACTGCTGCGCGATGAGGGCGTGGACGTCACCAGCGTGAACACTGGGGACGCCGCCGTGTCCGCCGCCGCGGACGGCGCCACCGTCGTGGTGCTGAACGTGGGCGAAATGAGTTACTTCGACCGCGAGCAGCTGGCCTGGGTGGGGCAGGACGTGGTGGTTCTGGGGTCCCTGTATCAGGACTTCGGTGAGCTGAGCGACATGCTCCCCACCGGCACCAGCGCGGACGACTCCCTGCAGCCGGAGTGCACGGACCCGGATGCCGTCGCCGCCCGGTCCCTGGCGGGCTCGACCGGCTCCGTCGCGCTGAACGACGTCGCCGGCGCGGTCGGCTGCTTCCCGGTGGATGCGGCAGACGAGGACGCATACGCGTACGCCACCGCCCCGCTGGACGGGGGCGGCACGCTGCGGGTGATCGCCGACCCGCGCATCGTCACCAATTCCAAGCTCACTACCGGCGGCAACGCCGCCCTGGCCATCCGCGCCCTGGGGCACAACCCGAAGCTGGTCTGGTTCGACGCCTCGCAGGCGGGCGTCGTGGTCAGAGTGTGGGACAGTCCGTCGCTGCCGCCGTGGCTGCCGGTGATGCTGTTCCTCGGCAGCGTGGTCGTGGTGGCGTTAGCGGTCGTGCGCGGGCGCCGCTTCGGCCGGCTCGTGCCCGAGGACCTGCCGGTGCTGGTGCAGGCCACGGAGACGGCCATCGGCCGTGGGCGCCTGTACCGCCGCGCCGGGGACCGTGAGCGCGCCGCCCAGGCGCTGCGGGCGGGCACGGCCCTGCGGCTCGGCCGCTCCCTGGGACTGTCCCCGGCCGCCTCCCGCAGCGAACTGCTGCATGCGGCCGCAGGCGCCTGCGGCCGACCCGTCGCCGAAATAGACCAGGCCCTGTACGGGCCGACCCCCGCGGACGACCAGGCCCTGGCAGATCTGGCCGTGCGTTTGGAACAACTCGAGAGCGAGGTCCACTTACGATGACCACTGCCCCCAACCCGCAGGACGCCCCGTCCCGCCCGGACGATCAGCACGAAGTGCCCTCTGCCGCAGTGTCGGCCGACGGCGCCCCCGGCCACGGCAGCGACCCGCGCGCCCGGCTGGTGGCCGTGCGCACGGAGGTCGCTAAGGCGGTGGTGGGCCAGGACCCGGCCGTCACCGGCCTGGTGATCGCCATGCTCGCCGGCGGGCACGTGCTCCTGGAGGGCGTGCCCGGGGTCGCCAAGACGCTGCTGGTGCGCACGCTGGCTGCCGCCCTGGACGTGGACACCAAGCGACTGCAGTTCACCCCCGACCTGATGCCCGGGGACGTGACCGGCTCGCTGATCTACGACGCTCGCACCGCCGAGTTCTCCTTCCGGCAGGGCCCGGTGTTCACCAACCTGCTGCTGGCCGACGAGATCAACCGCACCCCGCCCAAGACGCAGGCCGCCCTGCTGGAGGCCATGGAGGAGCACCAGGTGTCCGTGGACGGCGCCCCGCGCGCCCTGCCGGAGCCGTTCATGGTGGTGGCCACCCAGAACCCGGTCGAGTACGAGGGCACCTACCCACTGCCGGAGGCACAGCTGGACCGCTTCCTGCTCAAGCTCATCCTGCCGCTGCCCGAACGCGGCGAGGAGATCGAGGTGCTCACCCGCCACTCCACCGGCTTCAACCCCCGTGACCTGCCGGCGGCCGGCGTCCGCGCCGTCGCCACCCCCGCCGACCTGGCGGTCGCCCGCGAGCAGGTGCGCACGGTGGACGCCTCCCCGGAGGTGCTGGCCTACATCGTGGACCTGGTGCGGTCCACCCGCACCTCCCCTTCGGTATCGCTGGGCGTGTCCCCGCGCGGGGCGACGGCGCTACTGGCCACCGCGAAGGCCTGGGCCTGGTTGTCGGGCCGCGGCTTCGTCACGCCCGACGACGTCAAGGCGCTCGCCCTGCCGACCCTGCGCCACCGCATCCAGCTGCGGGCCGAGGCGGAGTTGGAGGGGGTGTCCACCGAGTCGGTCATCAATGGTGCGCTGCGCTCGGTGCCGGTGCCCCGCTAGCCGGCCGGGCCGGCAGCCCCCGGCGCTCCCCGCGTCGGCCGCACCCGCCGCCAAGCGGGGCTGGCCCCACATACCCGACAACCCACCGCCGAGAGGAGGCCCCATGTACCTGACCATGCGCACCGTCTGGCTGCTGGCCGCCGGCGCCGTGCCGGTGCTGCTGGTGCCCCGCCCGGGCACCGTACTGGCGTGGACGGCCCTTATGACACTGCTGGTGGCCGCCGACGTGACGGCGGCCCCCTCACCCCGGGGCCTGCGCGCCGCCCGGGCGGTGGCCCGGTCCGTGCGCCTGGGGGAGACCACCGCGGACACCCTGACCCTGACCAACACCACCGGCCGGACCATGCGGCTGCAGGTGCGCGACGCCTGGCCGCCGTCGGCGGGCGCCTCCGGGCAACGGCAGGCGCTGACGATTCCTGCCGGGCGACGGCGGCGCCTGCGCACCTCCTTGACGCCCACACGTCGCGGCGACCGCAACGCCGACCTGGTCACGGTGCGGGTGCGCGGTCCACTGGGATTGGCGGGCAGACAGGCCTCGCTGTCGGCCCCGGCCCGGCTGCGCGTGCTGCCGCGCTTCGCCTCCCGCCGCCACCTGCCCAGCCGGCTCGCACGCCTGCGGGAGATGGACGGACGCAGTGCCGTCATGGTGCACGGGGCCGGCACCGAGTTCGACTCCCTGCGCGAGTACGTGATCGGAGACGACGTGCGCTCCATCGACTGGCGCTCCACGGCCCGCCGCGGGGAGGTGGTGATACGCACCTGGCGTCCCGAGCGGGACCGGCGGGTGCTGATCGTGGTTGACACCGGGCGGATGGCGGCGGCGCGGCTCGATGACGCCCCGCGGCTGGACGCCCAGATCGAGGCGATGTTGCTGATGGCGGCCCTGGCCTCGCGGGCGGGCGACCGGGTGGATGCCGTCGCCGTCGACGTGGAGACCCGGGCGCAGGTGCGCGGCGTGTCCGGCCCCGCCCTGCTGGGGGCCCTGGCGGACGCCTTCGCGCCGCTGGACGCCGCACTGGTGGAGACGGATTGGACGCTGGTGGCCGGGATGGTGGAGGCGTCCCTGTCGCAGCACGCCTTCGTGGTGGTGCTCACCGGACTGGACGGGTCGGGTACGAATGCGGCCATGCTGCGGGCATTGGCGAATATGGCCCGCAAGCACACGGTGGCGGTGGCCTCGGCCACCGACCCGGGCCTGGAGCGCCTGCGCTCCCGGCGCGACGACGCCGGGACCGTCTACACGGCGGCCGCGGCCGAGCGCGACCTGGTAGAGCTGAATGCGCTGCGCGGGCGACTGCGCCGCGCTGGCGTGGAGGTGGTTGAGGCCCCACCGGCCGGGCTGGCCCCCGCCCTGGCGGACACCTACCTGGCCCTCAAGGCCGCGGGGAGGCTGTGATGCGTATGTGGGTTCGGACCACTGCCGGCTCAGCCGACCTCCAACTGGACGGCGCCTGCCTCGTCGGCGTCGAGGTCGCCGGTGTGTCCGGCGAGCACGGCGCGGCGTCCCAGCAGCAGCGTGTACGCCCAGAACACCGCCAGCGCCAACAGCCCGATCAGCCCCTTCAGGATCCAGGGCAGCGAGGCCGGGGTCACGAAGGCCTCGATGAACCCGGCCACCGCCAGCGCCGCCGTCAAGCCGACCGCCACGGTGATCAGGGCGCGGCCCTCGGCGGCCAGTGCCGCACCCCGCGACCTGCCGCCGGGGTCGAGCATGGTCCAGAACAGTTTCAGGCCGGCGGCCCCGGCCACGAACACGCAGGTCAGCTCCAGCAGCCCGTGCGGGGTGATCAGGGCGAAGAACTGTGCGAGCAGGTCGTGATCGGCCATGACGGCTCCCGCCTGCCCCAGGTTGACGGCATTGGCCAGCAGTATGTAGGCGGGCAGCAGCCCGGTGATGCCGCCGGCCACGCACAGTGCGGCGACGCGGGCGTTATTCGTCCACACCTGGCCGGCGAACTCGCTGGCGGCGTAGTTGGAGTAGTAGTCCTCGAAGGACTCGTGGGCGTAGGTGTCCAAATTGCTCTGGGGCCCCAGAGCGCTCATGGCCTCCGGGGTGCGCAGCGTCCACACGCCCACGACCACGGCGATCGCCACCTCCAACACCGTCACCGCCAGCGTCCACCAGCGCAGCCGGTACAGGGCCGCCGGAACGCTAGTACCCCAGAAGCGGCGCAGATCGCTGGCCCGGGCTTCACGCGTGCCGGTAATGCGGCCCCGCGCCGCCGCGATGCGGGTGGACAGCTGCGCCAGCAGCGCCGGGTCGGGTGCGCCGGTGCGGATGCGCGAGAAGTGGCCGGCCGTGGCCCGGTACAGGGTCACCAACTCGTCCGCCTCGGCGCCGGTCAGGCGGCGGCGCGAGGTGAGCTGGTCCAGGCGGTCCCACTGATCGCGGTGTGCGGCAACATAGGCGTCAATGTCCACGAGGGGAGTGTGTCATGGTGAGTGGGGACGTCGCCTCATCCGAGCGGATGATGACGCCGGAGCTGATGGTGACCGGGGAGGCCATCGCCCTGGAGGTGCTGCCGGCCTCACCCGGCTCCCGGATCCTGTCCGGGATCATCGACTATGCGCTGTATGGCGCGGGCCTGCTGATCACCCTGGTCACGGCGTCCACGGTGGGCGGGCGGATCTTCCCCCAGGCCTCGGAGGCGTTGGTGGCGGCACTGCTGTCCCTGACGCTGCTGGGGTGGCTGGTGGTGGTGCCGCTGACGGTGGAGGTGCTCACTCGGGGGCGTTCAGCGGGCCGCATGGTGACCGGCTCCCGGATTGTGCGCGACGACGGCGGCGCGGTCCGGCTGCGCCACAGCCTGGTACGGGCACTGGTGGGGGTCGTGGAGATCTGGGGGACGGCGGGCATTCCCGCCGTGTCCGCCTGCGTGGTGACGCGGAGGGGCAAACGCCTGGGCGACCTGTTGGCGGGCACCTACGCGGTGCGTGTCCGCAACGGCGCCGCCGACGCCCCGCCAATACTGATGCCGCCGGAGCTGGCCGAGTGGGCCGCGGATGCCGACCTGCGCGCCCTACCCGGGCACCTGGCCCTGGCGGCGCGCACCTTCCTGCAGCGGGCCTCTTCCATGCAGCCACAGGCCCGGGCGCGCCTGGCCCTGCAGTTGGCTGCGCAGGCCGAGCCCTATGTGGCGCCGCCGCCTCCGCCGAACACCCACCCGGAGCGGTTCCTGGCGGCGATCCTGGCGGCCCGGCGCGACCGCGAGTTCATGTTGGAGATTCGGGACCGGCGCCTGGAGGACCAGGCGCGCGCCGCCCTGCAGACGCCACCGCACGAGGTGATGGCACCCACGGCGACACCGCGGCATTGACCCCGGGCGCCGTGCGCGGGTGTGGAGCGGGTCAGTCGTCCGTCTTCTCGCCGCGCAGCACGCGCAGATGACCGCGGCGGGCGATCTCGCCGTCGCCCAGACCGGTCAGGTGGTCGGGCAGCGGCTCGGTCAGGGAGGCGGGCAGAATCCCGGCGGGGCGGCCGGCGTGCTCGGCGGGCCGGGGTCGGGGCTGCGGCGTCCGCGAGGCCTCGCGGACGGCGTCGGCCAGGGCGGTCAGGTCGTCCTCCGACGGCGGGGCCGGCTGGAAGTCGGTGGCGAGTCGGATTACCTGCCAGCCGCGCGGCGCCGTGAAGGACTCGACGTGCTTCTCACACAGGTCGTAGGCCTCGGGCTGGGCCTCGGTGGCCAGCGGGCCGAGCACGATCGTGGAGTCGGCGTACACGCTGGTCAAGGTGGCGACCGCCGGGTTCTCACACCCGGGTCTGCGGCAGTGTCGGACTCTTCTCACGCCCGCAGGCTACCGCCGGGCGGCCGCCTTCCGTGGGAGCCGCGGCGCGGGCCGGTTCACAGATCCGGGTCGATCTCCTCCGGACGGCGGCCGAGCATGAGGGCCACCTGCTCCACCACCACACGCCGTACGAGCTCGACCAGTTCGGCGTCGTCGCCGGCCCGAGAGGTGATCGGACGCCGATACAGGACGATGCGTGCGGGCAGGCCGGCGCGCGGCTCGGCTGCGAAGCCGCGCCCGAGGACGACGCCGTGCTCCCACGGTGCCGGGTCAGAGGGGGGAACCTCCTCAACCGCGAACTGCATCTGGGTGATCTCCGGGTGACGGCGGGCCAGATCGTCGGCGGCGGCGATGACCATGGCGTCGAAACGCTCGGCTCGGGTACGCCAGGCGGGCAGGTTGGGCGGCAGCAGCGGCCCGCGCAGTCCGCGCCCGTGCCGGTCGCGCCGGTGCGGGGAGGCGGGGATGCGCGCCGGGGGCAGATGGGAAGGCCGAGGCACGCTCCCACCCTAGACGATTCCCCCACCCGCAACGCCTCCGCCCCGCGTACGGCTGCTGCGTACGCGGGGCGGAGCGGAGGGGCGACGGGCCAGGCGGGTCAGTCGTCGGTGGTGACGCGCGCGTTCAGGCGGATGACCCCGTAGGTCCAGCCGCGCCGGTGGTAGACGGCGCAGGGCTGCATGGTGGACTTCTCAATGAACAGGTAGAACGGGTGGCCGACCAGCTCCATCTGGTACAGCGCCTCGTCCACCGTCATCGGTACCGCCTCGTGGAGCTTCTGACGCACCACCACCGGGGAGTCGCCCAGCTGGGATTCCACGGCCACGCCCGGCTCGGTGGGCGCGGAGGGGGAGTCTTCAATGGGCAGGTCGTTCGTCTCCGGGACTTCGGGCTCCTCGGCGGCGGCCTGCGGTGTCGGCTCGGGCACCTCAACGATGTGGCGGCGGTGGTTCTTCTTGCGGTCCCGTGCCCGGCGCAGGCGCTCGGTGAGCTTCCCCATGGCGATGTCGAAGGCGGCGAAGCGGTCGGAGGAGCTGGCCTCGGCCCGGATCACCGGGCCCTTGGAGATGACGGTGATCTCCGCGCGCTCGGCGGTGTCCGCCTGACGCGGGTTGCGCTCGTGGGTGATCTCGACCTCGACACGTTGGACGCGCGGGTCGAACTGCGCGACCTTGGCGGCCTTCTCCTCGACGTAGTCCCGCAGCCGGGAGCTGATCTCCGCGTTGCGGCCGACGACGGTGATGTCCATGGTGGAACCTCTTTCTGAGTCCAGGTGATCCTTGTGAGGGGATCGGGCTAGGGAAAGCACCCGCCGCACCTCGCGGCGAGCTTCGGAGTGGTCAGCCACCTCCTCCTTTGCTGCCGGCGGACCGCCGGGGCGGAGCCATCCTTGGCCTCCGCGCTGCCATGTGCGTTACGACACATAACTTACACCATTTCCGTGGGCCGCAGGTTCACCCCGTCACCGGGGACGACTACGGGTCGGCTACGGGCCGGTGGGGGCGCGGCGGCCACCACCAGAGCGCCGCCGAGGACCGCTCCCGCCCCGTAAGCGCCCGAGCACAGGCGCCCAGGGTCGCCCCCGTGGTCACCACGTCGTCGACCAGCACCACCGCCATGCCGCGCACCGGCGCCACCAGCCGCGGCGGCACCGCCCGGTTGGCGCGCCGCTGGGCGGCCGAGCGCCCCGCCTGGTGCGCGCCGCCCGCCCGTGTCCGGCGCCGCAGCACATCCGCGCTCGCCACCGTCACCGGGCCGGGGCCACTCGGCCCGGACGCCTCGGCCCGGACGCCTCGGTCCGGACCGCCTCCGGCCAGCCGACGGCCAGCCCCCGGGCCACGGCGTCGGCGAAGTCCGCCGCCACCAGGCGCCCGCGCAGCCGGCGCCCCAGGCCCGAGGGCGCCGGAATCACCAGCAGGCACCCGCTGGCCGCGGCCGCCGTCACCGCGTCGGGGAGCAGGTGGGCGGCCAGCCAGCTGCCCGCCCGCTCGCCCGCCGCGGCCATGACCGGGCCCAGATCCTCGCGCGCCCCGTTCTTCCAGCCCAGCACCAGGGGGCGCACCGGCCCGGTATAGGCGGACAGTGCCCACACCGTCACCCCTCCGGCGGCGTCGACGTGCTCCACCCGGTGCGGCGGCGCCGCCAGCAGCGCCGCGCAGTCCGCGCACAGGGGCGTGTCCCAGCGTCCGCAGCCGGCGCAGCTGACCGGCAGGCCCACACGCAGCGCGTCGGCGAGCACCCCGGGGAACCGGGAAGACAAACGAGCCATGTCCGCCAGTGTGCGCCCGCCCGGCCCTGTCGCCCAGGTCGATGAACGGGTTATCCACAGCGCGGCGGGGCGGGCGGTCGCGAAGCCGGCCTGTGGACGCCGACGGCGGAACACGGAGGGCGGTTCGGGGCTGCCCGACGGTCTATGCGGTCAGCGATAGTGGGCCATGCGCCGGGGCGCCGGCGGCCCGATGGCATACCATGGCCGCGTCTGTGCTCGGTTAACCGGGCATGAGGCCCGTCGGGCCGGGCAAGCAGTCGCGGCGGGAGTCCACCACCTACCAGGGGAGAAAGCAGCGTGTCGATCGTCGACCGGATCCTTCGCATCGGTGAGGGGCGCACCCTCAAGAAGCTCGATGCCCTCGCCACCCAGGTTGAGTCGCTCGCGGAGGACTACAAGGACTTCACCGACGCCGAGCTGCGCGAGCAGACCGCGGACTTCAAGCAGCGCTACGCCGACGGGGAGACCCTTGACGAGCTGCTGCCCGAGGCCTTCGCCACCGTGGTGGAGGCGGCCGACCGCGTGCTGGGCCAGCGTCCCTACCACGTGCAGATCATGGGCGGTGCCGCCCTGCACCAGGGCAACATCGCCGAGATGAAGACCGGTGAGGGCAAGACCCTGGTGGCCACCATGCCCTCCTACCTGCGGGCCCTGACCGGCAAGGGCGTCCACGTGGTTACCGTCAACGACTACCTGGCGGAGTACCAGTCCGACCTGATGGGGCGCATCCACCGCTTCCTGGGGCTGAGCACCGGCTGCGTGCTGGCCACCCAGCGTCCCGCCGAGCGGCGCAAGCAGTACGCCTGCGACATCACCTACGGCACCAACAACGAGTTCGGCTTCGACTACCTGCGCGACAACATGGCCCAGCGTCCCGAGGACCTGGTCCAGCGCGGGCACGCCTTCGTGATCGTCGACGAGGTCGACTCCATCCTGATTGACGAGGCCCGCACCCCGCTGATCATCTCCGGCCCCGCCACCGGGGACGTCAACAAGTGGTACAAGGAGTTCGCCAAGATCGCCGGGCGGCTGCGCGCCGGCCGCGACTACGAGGTCGACGAGAAGAAACGCACCATCGGCGTCCTCGCCCCCGGCATTGAGCGGGTGGAGGACTACCTGGGCATCGAAAACCTTTACGAGTCCGAGAACACCCCCCTGATCGGCTTCCTGAACAACGCCATCAAGGCCAAGGAACTGTTCCACCTGGACAAGGACTACATCGTGCGCGACGGCGAGGTCCTCATCGTCGACGAGCACACCGGCCGCGTCCTCCCCGGACGCCGCTACAACGAGGGCATGCATCAGGCCATCGAGGCCAAGGAGCGGGTGGACATCAAGGCCGAGAACCAGACCCTGGCCACCATCACCCTGCAGAACTACTTCCGCCTGTACCCGGAGGGCTCGCGCGCCGGCATGACCGGCACCGCCGAGACCGAGGCCGCCGAGTTCGCCGGCACCTACGGCATCGGCGTGGTGCCCATCCCCACCAACAAACCGATGATCCGCGTGGACCAGCCCGACCTGGTCTACACCAACGTGGCCGCGAAGCTGGCGGCCGTCGTCGACGACATCGCCGAACGCCACGAGCTCGGCCAGCCGATTCTGGTGGGCACCACCAGCGTGGAGAAGTCCGAGCAGCTCTCCCAACTGCTGGATGAGCGCGGCATCTCCCACCAGGTTCTCAACGCCAAGCAGCACGCCCGCGAGGCCGCCGTCGTCGCCCTGGCCGGGCGCAAGGGCGCGGTCACGGTGGCCACCAACATGGCCGGCCGCGGCACCGACATCATGCTCGGTGGCAACGCGGAGTACATCGCCGTGTCCGCCCTGAAGGAGGCGGGCCTGGATCCCGAGGAGAACGCCGAGGAGTACGAGCGGGCCTGGCCCAAGGCGCTCGCCGCGGCGCAGGAGTCCTGCGCCGCGGAGCACGATGAGGTGGTCGAACTCGGTGGCCTGTACGTGCTGGGCACCGAACGGCACGAGTCCCGCCGCATCGACAACCAGCTGCGCGGCCGCTCCGGACGCCAGGGAGACCCGGGCGAGTCCCGCTTCTACCTGTCGATGGAGGACGACCTGATGCGCATGTTCGCCTCCGGCGCCGCCCAGCGCATCATGAACTCCGGCGCCTACCCCGACGACGTGCCCATCGAGTCGAAGATGGTCACCCGCGCCATCGCCTCCGCCCAGCGGCAGGTCGAGGCGCGCAACTACGAGATCCGCAAGAACGTCCTGAAGTACGACGACGTCATGACCGAGCAGCGCGAGAAGGTCTACTCCGAGCGTCGTCGCGTCCTGGACGGTGAGGACCTGGAGCCGCAACTGGAGAACTACCGCGCCCAGACCATCGGCACCATCGTGGCCTCCCGCACGCAGGAGGGCCGCCCCGACGAGTGGGATCTGGACGCCCTGTGGGACGACCTCGCCCACGTCTACCCGGTCAGCGTCACCCAGGAGGACCTGATCGAGGAGGTCGGCGGCCGCGACCTGCTGTCCGCCGAGCGGCTGACCGCCGAACTCACTGATGACGCCGCCGTCGCCTACGAGGACGCCGAAAAGCGTCTGGATGACAACTCCATCGCCCGCGCCCAGCTGGGCGAGGAGCCCATGCGCACCCTGGAACGGCGGGTGCTGCTCGCCGTCGTCGATAAGCGTTGGCGCGAGCACCTGTATGAGATGGACTACCTCAAGGAGGGCATCGGCCTGCGCGCCATGGCCCAGCGCGACCCGCTGGTGGAGTACGCCAACGAGGGCGCGCACATGTTCAAGGCCATGATGGAGGGCATCCGCGAGGAGACGGTCGAGCAGGTCTTCGCCAACGCCGCCCGCTTCGACGCCGCGGCCGCCCGTGCCGCCGCCGAGCAGGAGGCGCAGGACGCGGAACAGGAGTCCGCCGTCGGCGGCACCAAGGCCGGCACCCGCAGGCGGGGGAGCACCGGCAAGCGGGTCCAGGCCGGCTCCGTGCTGGGCACCACCGGCCAGGAGCCCATGAACCAGCGCATTACCTACACCGCGCCCAACGAGGACGGCACCGCCACGGCCGCCCCCGCCCGATCCGCCCAGGGGCGAGTGGCTGCGAAGCCCGTACGCACCGCTGATGCGGGCGTGACCGGCGCAGGCGCCGCTGCCGGCGCGAGCCAAGCGGCCACGGCGCCGGCGGGCAACCGCAAGCAGCGGCGGGCGGCCGCCAAGAAGCGGCGCAAGTAGCTCGGGCGATTTCAGGCGATCTCCAGAGCGGCCAGTAGCCAGCGGCCCCGGAAGGCCTCCAGCCGGGCCGCCGCCGCGCGTACGCGGGAACCGTCGTCGAGCAGGATCGTCACCTCACAGGTGCCGTGTTCGGGGCGCTGGGCGTGCACGGAGCGGGGGCGCATGCGCGTGGGCGCCCGCCCCAGCAGTCTGCGGGCCAGGCCCGCCCGGCGGGCAAGGGCCGCGAACAACTCCGGCGTGGTCCAGCGGGCGAGGTGATCGGCGCTGCGGTGACCGGACAGCACCTCCGCGGCGGCGGTCACGACGACGGCCGCGAAGCGCGCCGGGTCCGGCATGGGGGCGTCGGCGCCCGGGGTGCTCGGGCCGGTGGCGGTGCCGGATGCGAGCGCCGCCGTAGTGGGCACGATCTCCGGTCCGGCGGCGCGCCGGTTGCGCTCTTTCAGGGCGGGGCGGAAGGACATCCGATCCCAGCCGCGAGGCTGCTCGGCGCCGTCCGGGCCGGTCTCGCGCGTCACCGTGCTGCCGGACGCGGTGGCGGGCAGGCGCCGCACCTGGAGCGGGCGTGGCTGCGGCGTCGTCTCGGAGCGTCGTCTCGGGTGTGCGGGCTGCCGCTTCGGCACGCGGCTTGATTCCGATGCTGTTACCGGCCCGGTGCGGGGCGCGGTCGCGGGTGCGGCTAGGACTGACATGGTGGTTCTCCTGGGGCGGGGCGGTGTCGGTGAACGCGGAGGCGGTGCGGGGCGCTCACGAGTCGGATGGGTCGGTGAGAGCGGGAACGGTCAGGAGCGTTCCGGGGTGAATGAGCCCGGGGTCGGTGCCGATCGTTTCGACGTTGGCCCGATACAGATGGGGCCAGGCGGCGGCGATGTCGGCGGTGGCGGCCTCGGGACCGAGCAGACTGGCGGTGATTGACCACAGGGACTCGCCGACGGCGACGCGGTGCGAGGCGGCGACCGTGGGCTCACCGGTTGTGGTGGGGGAGCCGCCCGCGACGGCTCCGGCCGAGTGACTCCTGGTGGTAAGCGGGTCGGTCAACTGCGCGCCCGGGTTGTCGGCATCGGGCAGCAGGGGGACGTGCTCCGTGGCCTCTGCGGTGGGCGTGGGCACGGCTGGCGCAGTGGCGGCCGGAGATGCGAGGGCTTCCGGTTCGATGGCCTCCGGCGTGCCGGGCTGCGCCGGGGCATTCACGGTGGGCTGCCAGCCCAGGTCATCGGTGTCCGGTGCGGAGTCGGTGGCGGCCAGCGCCGGGCTCGTGGTGATGCCGACGACGAGAACACCACCGGCGATCCGCCGCACCAGGGGAGCACCCCAGCGGCGCAGTAGCCGGACCGCCGCCCCGGCGTCGTGGTTCCGGAAGCCGGCGAGGGTGCCCGCACGGGTGGAGCGGCGCAATACGACGAGGGCGACGACGACAGACACCAGATGCCACAGTGCGCCCACCGCGCCGGCGCCGCAGGCCAGCGCGGTGATCGCTGCGGACAGTTGGCTGGCGCCCCACCAGGCGGGCGGCAGCGCCAGCAGGCTGCGGACACTTTGAGCTGCTGTGCCGAGCAGCACCGGCATGGCCGCGGCGCAGGCCAAACCGAGGCAGGCCAGACGGGCGCTGCCGAGTGCGGCGCGTCGGCGGGCCACCGGATCGGGAGTGAGTATCCACGTTGATGCACTCATGTGTCATCCCATCGCCGTTGATCATGTTTGATGATGTTAGATCATTGTCGATGGGTGCAGGTATGTCAAGCGGGTCTCAGGTGTGCGTTGAATCCGGGTGTGTGCGTCCGATTTGGACCGGCTGGGCGAAGAAGTCTCGATCAGGCGCGGTGGCGGCCCGAGCGGCGGCGCGCGGAGCCGTCTGGCGCGGACCGCGCCAAGGGGGCCTGGGGATCCACGGCCGCGATCGCGGAGCGGGCGGCAACGGTACCCGGGGCGGCAACGGGACCCTCCTCCGGCGGTGGCGGCGGTGCGGGCGTGGGGGCGCCCACGGCGGGACTGCTCACCGCGCCCGTCGGCCCGGCGCTTGGCGCCGCGGCAACGCGCTCGCTCGTGGCTTTCGGCCGTCGCTGGGTGCGCAGCCGGGAAGTCAGACGGCGTAGCCGAACGCCACGGCCGGTATGCCCCGCCCGGGCCGAGGCACCCGAGCGCGGGTCTACGCGATCAACCAGTTCGGCCAGTGCCCGTCCCAATGGTGAGCCAGGTGCGGCCTCGAGCACGCTGCGTCCCTCCATCAGACAGCGGTCAGCCGTCTGCGCATCGTCGGGCAGCACGACGACGTCCTCCAGATCGCCGAAGCGCGCCAGCGCCTCCCGCACCGCTCGCTGCGGAGACGGCCCCGCGGCGGAGGCGCGCACGCGGTTGACTACCACCTCGACGCGCCCGTTCGGCCGCAGGTCGCCGTCCAAGTCATCCATGAGCTGCAGCAGTCGGCGCACCCCGATCGGATCGCCGGCGCCCACGATCACCACGACGTCCGTGCTGCGCAGCAGATCCGCCGTCACGGCGCCGCGCCCCGGCTCCAGGGTGAAGTCGTCCACGGCGTCGTCGATCTGGCCTCCGGCGACATCCACCACCGTCCAGGCGGCCGCCCGCCGGCAGTGCGCCCACACCTCCGGCATCGCCGCGGGCGGCAGCTCTCGCCAGCGGCCGGGTCGCCCCAGCCCGGTCAACAGCCGACGGCCCCCGCTGACCGGTATGAGTATGCGGTCCAGGGTCTCTGCGTCCAGGCGGCCGCGCGAGGCCAGCCGCGCCGCCGTCGCCAGCGCGGAGGAGTCCTCGGGCAGCCCGAGCAACTGGGTCAGACTGGGCGCCTCGATGTCGGCGTCAACCAGGATGGTGTCGCCGGCGAGTCCGCTGGCCAGGGCCGCGGCCACGGTGGTGCGCCCCGGCGCGCCGTGCGGGCCCCACACCACCACCAGCCCGCCGAGCTCGGCGTCCCCGGCGACAGTGGCCCTGGCGTGAGCAGTCGCGGGCGCACCGGCCGGACTCACGGCCTCCGGCTGCGGCGAGAAGCTCGGCGGCAGTGCGGGCGTGGGTGCCGCGTCGAATTCCTCCCACAGGTCGGCCGCGGCCACCGCCCCCGCAGGCGGGGCCGAGGCTGTCGTGGTAGACGCTGCCGCCGCGGCCGGGGTCGCGGTCGTGGGGGCGTCCGGACGCGGGCCCGGCGAGGAGGTGTGGCCGCGGGCGATCAGCTGCAGGCGGGCACACACCGCGGCGGCAGGGGCGGCGGTGGACTCCACCGGCCAGCCGGCGCTCTCCCAGCGCTCGCGGTCGCCGTTCGGTGCCAGCAGCAGGCCGGTTACTCCGGCCCGGTTCAATCGGTCCAGCACACTGCGGTCGAGTTCGTCAAAGTCCGTGCCGACGACGGCGAGTGTTCCCAGCCCAGCCAGGGCGGCGCCGAGCAGCTCGGCCGTGTCCGCACAGCGGCGCACCACCCGCATGCCCGAGCCCGGCGTGTCGATGGCGCGCAGGATGTCGGCGTCGTCGCCCAGCGCCAACAGGACGCCGCGCGGCCCCGGGGGTGTCGTCCCGTCTTGGCTCGCGGCCGCCATCACTGCCCCTGGCCGGTGGGCACGAGTACGAGGGGTCCATTGGTGCCGACGGCGGTGAGCACGTCGGCGACCGCGTCCTGGGGGACGAGTACCTCCACCTGCACGCTGGTGCCGCTGATGATGGAGGCGCCGGCCTCCCCGACGGAGGAGATCGTCAGCCCCCGGGCCACGACCTCGGCGGCACCGGCCTCCTGCCCGGCGACCGGGGCGGTGGGAAGGGCCCACAGGTCAACGACGTCGCCGGCGCCGGTGCCCGTGGGCAGGCCGGAGGCGACGTCGAGTACCACGGAACGCAGGTCGACGTCTCCGGCGGCTCCGACCGCTCCGGACGGCAGCAGCTCTCCGGCCTGGAGCGAGCGGGTGGCGACGGCGTCCGCGGGCAGGTCCCCCGCGGTGACGTAGGCGGCGGTGCCGGGGTGGGAGTCGATCAGCGTGAGCACCCCGTCGGCGTTCAGGTCGGTGCCGGGGGCGACGTCCTGGGCGAGTACGTAGATCTGTTCGGTGTCCGCGGCGGCGTTGACGGCCCAGGTGCCCATGGCCACGGCCGCACCGATCAGCACCAGTCCGCCGGCGAGCCGCGGATCCTTCCAAGTGGGGCGGCGCAGGCGACCGGGCGCTGGGCGGCCGGGGCTGGTATTGGGGGCGTGGGGTGCGCTTCGCTGCGCTGAGCTCACGGGATCCTCCTCGATCATGAGCGTGACCTTTGGATGCTCTGAGAGCATCATTGGCTATCCACAAGTATGTTCAACTATGGCGCATACGGCAAGATGATGAGAGCATAGTGCCATGCCGGATAAGTTTCTGACCATCGCCGAAGTAGCCGAGCACCTCCAGCTGTCCGCCCAGGGGGTGCGTGCCCTGATCCAGTCCGGGGAGCTGCCCGCAATCCAGGTGGGGGCACGGCACCTGTGGCGGGTTCCGGAGAGTGCCTTCGACGAGTACGTGGAGCGGCAACTGGCCGCGACTCGTCAGATGGTGGCCTCCGGGAGCGCCAAGACACCCCGATCCGTGAACGCCTAGGCCACCGAGCGCCGAGCCCGGGCCAAGACAACGGCCCGGGTCGTGACGCCTGCGGTCGGATCGGTGCCGTTTCTGCTGCCGCCACTGCTTACCGGCTGCGGATCACATCGATCACCGCCAGCGCAATGGTGATCGCCCCGGGGGCGTGCCCGGACACCGGGTCGCGGGCGACGTCGATGTAGTCGGCCCCCACCCAGGCGAGTCGGCCCGTGACCTCCTGCGAAGCGCAAATCACGCGCACCCGTGTGCCCGCGCGGGCGAGCTCCCGCAGCGCTCCCTGGAGGCTGGGGCGGTGGTGCCCATTGGGTGCCGGTGCGGGACCGGGCAGGGGCGAGGCCAGCGCGACCGCCTCGAGTGGCACGAGCGACTGGATCCCCTCGCCTTCATCCAGCAGCACGAAGGCGTCCTCCGCGCGCCGCACCACGCCGTCGACGGCGGCCCCGCCGCGCGTGCGCAGGTGCACGGTGCGGCCGACGGCGCCGCGCAGCCGGTCGGCCAGGTGCAGGGCGGCGATCTCCGCCTCCGCGAGGTCGGCGGCCTCGGCGGCGATATTGGTGCGCCGCTCGGCGTCGAAGCGGCTTTCCAGATCGGTCAGCAAGCTGTCCCAGTTCATACCGACAGCCCACCACATCGGCCCCGCCGCGCCAAGGGGACGTTAGTCGTAGCCCGCGCGTGCCGGTTGGGGCGGTGAACGCGTGCGGCGTTGGGGTGCGTGTGAGGGAGGCCCGGGTGGCGTGCGCGCAGTGGCAAGTGCGTGCCGGGACCGGTTTCGGGGCACACTTGCCCCATGCGCGTCTACCTGCCAGCCACCGCCGCCGACCTGTCCGCGGACTCGATCAGCCCCCGCACCGCCCACGCCGCCACGCCCGCGCTCGCCGCCGTGTTCCCCGAGGAGGACCAGGAGGGGCTGGAGGTCTCCGCCAGCCTGTGCGCCGCGGACTCCTCCGTAATGCTGCTGGCTGTGCCCGGCGCCGAGGCCCTGGCCGACCGGCGGGTGGTGATCGCCGCCGACGTCGAGGAGGAGCAGGTGCGGGAAGTGCCGGCGGGCGACGACGTGCTGCCGGGAACGGTTGAGTTGACCGCGCCAGTGGAGTGGGACGCCGTTGCGGCACTCCTCGTGGATGAGGCGGACGCCGAGCCCGATGTGCGCGCCGCCCGCACCGGTGACGAGGCCGCCTTCGAGCGCGCCGCCGACGCGGATCTGCTGTGGTACGACGTGTCCGAACGGAACGCACTCGCCGAGGAACTGGGCGCCGGCCGGCGACTTCTCCGCTGAGGCCACAGTGCCGCCCCCGAGGCCGCTGCATCGCACCCATGGCCCGGGGCGTCAACCCGCGGGCGTCGCCCGGCGTCCGGCTAGGAGGCGATCGTGCGCAGCGTGGAACCGGTCGGCGAGCGGGTGACCTCAATGCGGTCGGCCACCTGCCGACGCAGTTCCTCCACGTGGGACACGATCCCGACCGTGCGTCCACCGGCCTGAAGCCGCCCGAGTTCGGCGAGTACGGCCTGCAGCGTCTCGGGATCCAGCGAGCCGAAGCCCTCGTCGATGAACAAGGTATCCATCGACACCCCGCCGGACTCGGCCGTGACCACGTCCGCCAGGGCGAGGGCCAGCGACAGGGACACGTAGAACGTCTCCCCGCCGGACAGCGTCTTGGGATCGCGCACACCCGAGTCGGAGAACCGGTCCACCACACCAAGTCCCAGGCCCCGGTCCTTGCGGCGCGCAGAGCCGGCCTCGTCGGCGACCCGGACGAGCGCGTAGCGGCCCGCAGACATCTGGTCCAGCCTGTCGTTGGCGAAGGCGAGTACGTCGTTGAATCGCTCCAGCAGCACCCAGGTGGATAGCGGGGTCGCGGCGTCGTTGGAGCCGGTGGCCAGGGCGGCTACCTCCAGCAGGGCGGCGGAGTCCTCCATGGCGGTGGTGAGCGTATCGGCGGCGTCGGCGAGTCCGGCGGCCGCGTCCCGAACCCGGGCGAGGAACGCACGCGCCTGCTCCCGCGCCTGCAGCGCCGCCTCGTAGGCGGCATCGGCGGCGGCCAGCCGCTCCCGGGCGCCGTCGACGTCGGCGATCTCCTCCCCCGTGAGGGAGGCGATCGCCTCGTCCTCGGTCAGTGCCTGCCGGACCCGTTCGCGCCGCGCCGTCGCCTCGTTGACCTGTGCCTCCAGGGCCGCCAGATCGGGGCCGGGCAGGCTGGCCGTCGCGGCCTGCTCGGCGGACACGAACCCGGCCTGTGCCACGACGTCGGCCAGCTCGCCGCGTTCCTGAACGACAGTGCGGGCGGTGTCTCCGGCCGTGGTGAGCAGGCCGGCCAGCTCGGCGGCGGCGTCGGCGGCGCCGGCCAGGGAACGCATACGTGCGGCCACGGACTCGTGCTCTCCACGGGCGTTGCGGCACCGTTCCCGATCCTGGGTGAGGGCGGCGGCCCCCGCCTCCAGGCGGGCACGGTCCTCCGCCAGGCGGCTGCGCCGCTGATCGAGGCCTTCGCGCAGCTGGTCGGTCACTTCGGTGAACTCCGCCAGCTCGGCCTCCAGCTGGGCCAGCGGCGCGGCGGTCCGCTCTGCGGCCTCGAGTTGGGCTGCGGCGGTCTCCAGGGACTGGGTGAGGTCGGCCACGGAGTCCTCGCCGGCCTGCGCCCGCGCGGCGGCCTGCTCGGTGACCAGGGCGTCGTGTTCCCGGGTGCGGGCGGCCAGGGCGGCATCCGCCTGCTGCTGCGCCGCCTCCGCATCCTCAACCTGGGTGCGAGAGACCGCGGACTCCCCGGGCGTGGCGGGAGAGGGGTGCTCGGTGGATCCGCACAGGGGACAGGGCCGCCCGTCGACGAGCTCGGTGGCCAGCGAGCCGGCGGTGGTGGTGATCCAGGCGCTGCGCCGCTGCGCAACCAGGCCCGCCGCGGTCAGCGCCTCGGCGGCGGCCTGCTGCACGGCGTCGCGGGCCGCGGCGATGCGAGGCTCCAGGGCCTCGGCCCGCTGGGCGGCCTGTAAACGCTCCCGGCAGGCGTCCCGCGTCACGCGCGCCTGCGCCAGCCCGGCCTGTGCCTCCCGGGCGGCGGTCAGGCGCTCGACCAGCTCGGCCTGCAGCCCGGGGCGCTGGGCCAACTGTGCGGCGGCGCGCTCCACCTCGGCCGCGGTGGCGGTCAGCCGCTCCTGTTCCGCCTGCGACGCCTGCGCCCGGGCGGGCAGGCCCGCCTCCACCTCGACGACGGCGCTGAGCGCTCCGGCGCGCGTGCGCAGGCTCTGACCGCGCTCGGTGAGCGCCGCCGCGGCCGCGGTCACGGCCGCCAGGGCGGGCTCGACCTCGGGGGTGGGAACGGTCTGGTGCGCGTCGGAATCGGCCGTCGGCTCGGCCGCGGTGCCGGTGCCGCCCGCCTCGGTCGAGAGCAGTGCAGCGAGCCCGTCCAGGGCCGCGCGGGCCGGGACCGCCTCGGCGGCGGTTACGGCGCGTGCGCTATCGGAATCGGCGTCGGCGGCCTCCGCGGGGGCGGCGTCGGCGAGGGTCTGTGCGGCCCGGCTGCGGGCGGCCTCGGCTGTACGTGCGGCGTCCCGTGCCCGGGCCAGTGCGCGGGCGACCGGCCCGGCGCGGCGGGCGGCATCCAGGCGGGCGGCGGCGTCGGCGTCCTGCGCGGCGGTGGCGTCGAGCTGCTGCTGCTCGCTCAGCAGCCGGGCACGGCGGCTCAGGCGCTCCTGCAGCGCTCGCGCGGCGTCGAGGGTGGCCGACGCCTCCCTCCGGGCGGCGTCGGCCACCTGCAGGGCCTGTTCGGCGGGAGCGGCCGCGGCCTGGGCGGCCCCCACGGCCTCCTCGCCGAAGGCGATGATGGCGGCGGCATCCGGTGCGGCGGCGGTGACGAGGGCCTCCAGGCGGGCGGCGGGCGAGGAGTACGGCCCCGGCTCGATGACGTCGTCGGGCCACGCGGGCTCGTCGGCGGGGACGCCGGTTGATGCCCCGACGCCGGGAGCGGCAGACGCGTCATCCGTCGGCGCATCGGTGACCGGTGGCGGGGTAACGGGCGCGGACAGTAACGGGGCCAGGACGTCGGCGCGGGTGCGCAGGACCTGCCGGGCCGCCTCCGTCTGCCGCTCTACGTCGCGTCTGCGGGCGCGTAGCTCCTCCTGCATGGCGTCGAAGATGCCGGTGCCGAACACGTCGCGCAGCAGTTCGTGGCGCTGATCGGAGGTTGCTCGTAGGAACCGGGCGAACTTCCCCTGGGGCAGGATCACCGTCTGGGTGAACTGCTCCCGGTCCAGGCCCACGATCCGACGGATCTCCTTACCCGCCTCGTCGACGCGGGTGATCGGCTCATCCACGGTTGCCCCAGCGGGAGCCGACATCCGCCACAGCTTCACCGTGGCGTTCTGCTTGGTGGTGCCGCTGCCGCGCTGCTTGGGCCGCATGTACTCCGGCGTGCGCAGGACGCGATAGACGCCGGCGGAGGTGGAGAAGACCAGATCCACCGTGCTGCGGACGGCGGGGTCTACAAGGGTGGAGCGGATGCGCTGCTTGGAGGAGCCGTCGGAGTCGGCCACCTGCCCGTACAGGGCGAACACGATCGCGTCGATGATGGTGGTCTTGCCCGAGCCGGTCGGCCCGGTCAGCAGGAAGCGGCCGGACGCGGCGAAGCGGTCGAAGTCGATGGTCTCCGTGCCGCGGAACGGGCCTACGCCGGTGATGGTCAGTCGGTGCAGTCGCATCAGCGCTCCTCCTTACTGCTGGTCTGGCGGCGGGCGGCATCGTAGACCTCGGACATGATGGCGTGCTGGGCGGGGCTCGGAGCATCCCCGAGCATCTCGGCCAGGAAGCGGTCGGCCACCTCCACCGGGTCGGAGGCGCGGCTGATCGTGATGGTTTCGCGCTGCTCGCGTTCGGGGCGGGCGTGGGAGAAGGCCAGCAGGTTGGGGAAGCGATCCTTCAGGCGGGCCATGGTGCCCGACGGCATGGGCCCGGTGAGTTCCACCCGTATCCAGTCGGTGGCGTGTGCGGCGTTGGCGGGGGCGAGCAGTTCCTCGAGCGTGCCGCGCAGCGTGGTGGGCCGGTACGGAGTGGGCGTGGGGATGCGCTCCAGGCGAGTGACGCCGGAGGCGTCCAGTTCCAGCAGCACGGAGGACTTGGCGGCGTCGGCCTCCGGGAAGGAGAAGGGCAGCGGGCTGCCGGAGTAGACCAGGCGCGGGTGGGAGGTGCCCGTGCCGGCCGCCTCGGCGACGGCCTGCGCGCCGTCGGCCCCGCGGTCCCGGGCGGAGTCGTGCAGTTCCTGGGGGCGGTGCAGGTGACCGAGGGCCACGTAGTCGAGTCCGCCGGAGGTGCCCGCCAGCGGTGAGCCTCCGAGCGTGGTGAACACGCCGGCCGGGACGGAGTCCACTCCGCCCACGCGGATATCCCGTTCGGAGTCGGGACTGGCCTGAGCGCCGACGACGAAGGCATGCGCCATGGCCAGCGCCGGCACCCTGGCCGCGTCGTCGGCTCGGCGGGAGGCGAGATCGCGGGCCACCAGCCGCAAAGCCCCGGAGACCACCGCCTCGTGGCTGCGCGGCAGAAGGCCGGAGCCGGCCTGGGAGGGCGAGCCGGCGCGGGTGGGGGAGTCGACGTCGCTGGCGCTCGCGGGGGACTCGCCGTCGGCGGGTGAGGGCACGGCGAGGTCGGCCGGAGCCGCATCATCGCCCTGCACGCCCGAGCCCTCTCCCTCCCCGAGGCGCTCGGCGAGCAGCCGGGGCAGGGATACGCGGGCGGCGTCGGGGTCCAGGTAGGGCAGGGCGTAGACGTACAGGCCGGGGCGGCCGGCGGCGTCGGGGATGATGACGGGCCGGTCGACGTCGGCCACGCGCACGCGCAGGTCCAGCCCCTCGCGCAGCAGGGCGGCGGCGAAGCCAAGCCGCTGGGCGGAGTCGTGGTTGCCGGGGGTAAGCACCACGCGGGTGCGGTCGGCCAGGCGGCACAGGGTGTCATCGAGCAGACGGACGGCGGCGGTGGGCGGGATGGCGCGGTCGTACACGTCACCGGAGATGACGACGGCGTCCACCTGCTCGGAGTCCACCAGTTCGATCAGATGGTCGGCGAAGGTGGCCTGGGCGTCGTCGAGCACCCGGCCGTGGAAGGTGCGCCCGAGGTGCCAGTCGGAGGTGTGGAGGATCCGCATGCCCGCAGCCTCTCACAGAGCTCCGACACGAATTCGAGGTGCTTAGCGGGCGGCGTTCAGGGGACTGCTGCCCAGCGGTCAGCGGGCGGGCGCGTGACGGTCAGCCTGTGGCAGTGAGCTGGGAGACCCGGCCTCGGGAGATGCCCATAATGGCAGCGGTGTCGGAGACGGACAGTCCTTCGGCGCGCAGGGCTAGGGCGGCCTTGCGCCAGGCAGTGGCGGCCTCTTCTTGCAGCGCTTTGGCGCGGGCGGAGGCCTCTTTGGCCGCGCGAACCTGCGCTAGGGAGTCGACTTCGGGGACGATGTCGATCTCCCAACTGGAGTGGTCGGTGGTTTCGTCGACGGTATCGAGGTAATCGATGACCTGCTGGCGTGCCCGGTCGAGGTGGGCTACCTGGGTGTGGTGGTCGTCGTCGAGCTCGAGCTCCCAGCCTCCCGACCAGCGGGTCGCAGTCACCGTAAGGCTTCGGTTCATGTCCTGCTCCTTTCAATCGCCCGTAGCGCGTCGCGAGTGACTTTCGGTGAGACCTCAGGGGTGCGGGTGATCACGACGGTCACTGAGCCGCAGCGCCAGACTTCGTGATCGCCTTTACCTCGGCGTGCCGTGAAGCCTGCCTTGACAAGCATGCGCGCCAGGTCCCGGTACCTCATTGGCTTCGTCATCGAAGTTTACCGCCGGTAATCGCGCCGCGTCTAGGTGGGCTAAACGGGCTGGCCTGGGCGTCGTCGAGCACCCGGCCGTGGAAGGTGCGCCCGAGGTGCCAGTCGGAGGTGTGGAGGATCCGCATGCCCGCAGCCTCTCACAGACCTCCGACACGAATTCGAGGTGCTTAGCGGGTGGCGTGCAGCGGACGTACGGCATGTGGTTAGAGAGTGGGCGGCACGCACCGTCGACGGCGGCTCAGGATGGCGCGTCCTCGAGAAGGCTCTTCCACCAGGCCGCGAAGGTGGGGCACCGCCCCAGAAGCTCTTCCGCACCCGCCAACTCTGCAAGCTCCCGGCCATGTTGCACTTTGCGGTATTCGGGACAGGCCCGGAGAATCCGCTTGGACGGGCTCGTGTCCGGCCCGTTGTTGACCTCCTCTGGGCCTCCGCTCGCCTCGACAGCTTTGATGAGTTGCTTCAGCGCCTTTGCTGAGAAGGCTCCCGTCGAATGACCGGCGGAGATGGATGCGAGTGCCAGTGCCTCGATCTCATGCTTAACGACGAGTGGGTGGAACCTGGGGTCCTCGAAGTGGTCTCGAAGGGCCTGTTCCAAAGACAGCCGGTACGACTCCCCTTTGCCGTTGGAAACGTAACCGGGTGCATTGCGCGGGTAGCCGTAGAAGTCTATCAGCAGGCCGACACTGCTCAGATGGGTGCCTTTAAGCAGGTTACGCAGGCTGTGATCATAGTTTCCCCAGGTGCCGCCGCCCCGGTTGGGTCCTTTGGGCGTTTGGGATGTAGTGACGGGAATCGGGTAAACGTACACCGAGCGAGACTTCGCCATGGGGGCGAAAACGCTCTCCAAGATGTCTTTCTCGGTTTGTCCTTCAACGAGCACCATGACTTGTCTGGGAGCTGTCATCAGATAACCTCGATCGGCTGCTCGTGGAAGGACGGATGGCCTGTGAGCAGGTTCATCTCCCACAGGGCTCCTACCGAGTACTCCTCGAGAAAACCTGCGAGGTGTTCAGGGTCGGGACGCGTGGCGACCGTGGTGCCGTCGACCCGGTTCAGCACCAGTACTTCACCGATTTCGAAGTGCGACAGCAAGGGCACCGACTGGGTGGCTACCAGGACGCGATGCCCAATCCTGCCTGCGGCGTGGATCATCTCCGCGAGCAGCGTGATCGCTGCAGGGTGCAGGCCGAGCTCGGGTTCGTCCAGAACTACGGTCGAGGGAAGATCTGGGCCCAGCAGTAGAGTCGCCAGGCACACGAACCGCAGGGTGCCGTCGCTCATCTCGCGGGAGGAGAAGACGCGGTCGAGCCCACGCTGTCGCCAGCGTAGTCGGAGCCGCTCGTTCTGGTTCGACTCCAACACGAAATCCTCAAAGAATGGCGCCGCGGAGCGTACGGTCGAGACGATCTGCTCGTAGCGGTGGGGGTGATTCTCGCGAGTCTTGAGCAGGAATGGGCCAATGTTTGAGGCGTCGGAGTGAAGCGCAAGATCATCTGCGATATTGCTGTACTGGCGCACAGGGGCGTTGGGGGATACGTCGTCGAAATGGAATACGCGACATCCGGAGACGATCGGCGCGACGTAATAGGCAATAGCACGTTTACCCTGTCTCTCGCGCGGGGCGGTCTTACCTCTTCCATGCAGGTCGCTTCGGGATATCCTCTCCCAGAAGGGGCGATCGCGCGATGGCTGTTGGAACAGGAGATCCTCTGTGACGCGGGGAGCGTCCTCGTCGTCAAGCGCGAGCGCTACGCGGTAGCCGTTGACGGGACGCCCCGGGGCAGCTGCGCCGAAAATCGAGATGCGCGCGGCGCCGTCCTCGTCGCGGAGGGATGGCGCAAGCCCGCCGCGGTCCGTGAGATAGTTCTGGAACGTGTCATCCCAGACGCGGGAGACGAGCTCAAGGGCGCTGACCAGGTTGGACTTGCCGGACCCGTTGGCACCAATGAGGACGGTGACGTCACTCGTCAACTCCAGGTCGAGGTCGCGAATCGAGCGGTACCCCTGGATGACGATACGTCCGAGCGACTCCTGGGCTGCCATGCTACCAGGCTACCGCGTAACTGCTTCGGGTGGCGTGCCGAGCAGACAAGGCGCTCTGAGTCAGGTGATCGTCCTCGATCCCTGACGACTCCCGGGCACGGCGTAGTCTGTGTACCGCGGGTGGGGCTGTCGAGGACCTTCCTAGACCGGCGGATAGGCACTGGCGCGGCTACTACCTCGGTGCACGACTCCGAGGGACCGAGTGCGCCCGACCCCGACGGCGGGGCTATTGCCGGCTCTTCCGGTTTGAGGGTGTGGTGCTTCCGGCGTGGTGGCTTCGGTCCGGGTTGCGGTGGTCGTGGTTGGGGTGGTGAGGTCGGTGTCGGGTCGGCGGGGACGTTCTCGGGGGCGGATGAGGTCGATGTCGGGCCGGCGTGGTCGTGCTCGGGCCGGCGTGGTCGTGCTCGGTAGGTGCTGGTCTGCCGAGAACGTCCTCGTCATCCCCAAACCCTGCACATGCGGGAGGGTTTGGGGCTTACGAGGACGTATTCGACCAGCGCAGGTCGTTGTTGGGCGCACGAGGACGTTTTCGGGCCGGCGAGGGCGTCCTCAGGCCGGTAGGGGCGTCCTCGCCGCCGGCCGGGCGGAGTGCTCGAGGACGCGGGTTGAACCTCCACGGCGCCGGCTCACCACGCCAGAACGCCTGGCCTGGCTGCACTTGGCTGCCGACAGCTCCGGCGCCCGGAAGCGGGACCGTCTGCAACGCCACTTCGCCGTCTGCAACGCCACTTCGGCGTTAACAACGCCAGTTAACCGTCTGCTGAAGGCCCCAGAGGTATACAGCAGAGCGTTAAGTAGCGTTGTTAACGCCCAGCCGGCGTACCAAACACCCCACGCCACCCACCCCACCCCATGCCATGTCCCAGGACATCGGCAGCACTCCTGCCGCCGCCCCAGACAACCACCACACCCCCAAACCGGAAGAGCCCTATTGCCAATCCCGATGGCGAGGGCGGCGACCTCGCCATCACCTTGAAGTAGGGCGTTGGGCAGGCTTAGCGGCACCTCCGCAGCCAGTGATGCCTGATGGGCGTGCAGGTAGCCGAGGGATGAAGCATGACGGGATCTGTGCAACCAGTCCGCTGGAAGGTTCCACATACCAGGGGAGCGGTCACTTCACGGCGCTGTGTGGTGCCTCAGAGGTTCAAGAATCCTTGTGGTCGGAATCGGCCGCACCCATCAGCTTGACCACATCCTCCTGGCGGCACGCTGCCTGGTAGGCGTAGGCGAGGTTGTTGCGGCTGGTCAGGGTGTCGGGGTGGTCGGGGCCGAGGATGCGCAGGCGGTCCTGCAGGACCTGCTCGAACAGGCTGATGGACTCTTCCACTTTGCCCGCCGACTCGTAGGCGCCGGCGAGAATGCCTCGGCTGGCCAGGGTGTCGGGGTGGTCGGGGCCCAAGACACGTGTCTGGAGTTCTACCGCGGTTCTCAGCGATAGTGCTTCTTGAGATGCTCCAAGCTCGGATGCCCACCAGATCGTATTGGATAGCAAATCGCCAATGGTGGAATACTTAAAAAGATCGCGTGAGTGCTCCTGCTCGGCGATGGCTCGTAATTGTGCGACGCGGTCCAGTACTTCGCGGCGACGTTCCTGCGTGTTGTTTTGTGGGATCGTGTCGAAGTCGATTGCGGTCAGTGTGGCCGCTGCCGCCGCAAGCATCTCCTTGTTTTGATCTTCAGTGCGCGTTTCTCTGAATACCTGCCCCTGCAGGCGGTGAATTGTGACTGCGGTACCGTCATCGGAGGCTTGGCAGATCGAGGAGTTGCGGAGTTCGGGCAGCGCCCGGCGTGCTTCGCCCGCATCGCCTGTGGCTGCCGAAAGCCAACGTGTGGGTACTCCAGATGCAGCGAGCAGCGCCAGGGCTCCCAGCTGGTCGCGGGCGATCTTGGCCCGTTGCACTGAGGTGGCGGAGAACCGCTCGAGCACTCCTTCGATCGCCATCCACAAGACGATGGCGACGCCGTCAGGGTAGATGTCTCCGTCGAGCTTGGGCACAGCATCCTCAAGCTTGGTCTGGCTCAGGCGAACCAGGTACTCGCCCAAGGTACAGCTCTCGTATTTGATGGAGGCGGCGGCCTGAGCGATTGCCAACGGCAGATCGCCGAGTCTCTCGGCGATTTCGCCAGCAGTAGTTGCATCGTCCTGACCTGTCCTGCGCAGCAGGAAGTCGACGGCCTCCGACCTGTCGAACTCCGCGACGTCGATCTGGTCCCATCCCTGCCCGTCCCAGCCGGAGTGCCGGGTGGCAGTAGCGAGCACGCGCAGTCCTTGGCCACGTGGCACCACGTCACGCAGATCGTCAAGGCGCTCAACATTGTCCAGGACTATGATGCGGTCCGAGGGCTGAGCGGAGGCGAGCGCGTTGAGACAGCGCTGTGCAAGCACCTCAGGGGTCAAATCCTCGCCGGTTGGCACTCCCAGAGCCAGGCCTAACTCCGATAGCCCTGCCAACACCGAATCGCGAGACTGGGCATTAATCCAGGCCACAAGGTGCCAGTCCTGTTCCTCGCAGCGCCGCGCGAGCGGCAGCAGGGAGGGGAGCTCAGCCATGACATGACTGTAGGGCGGATGACCAACCCGCGGAGACGCCCCAGGTCACGCCTGAGAAACAGCGTCGCAGGGGGCGGCAGGGCACTGGCTGCGGCGCTACTTCCTCCCGAAGAGCCCCCGCAGGAAGCTCGACGGCGTGGCGGGCGCGGCGGGCTTGTCGTCGTGGCCCTGGCAGCGCTGCGACTTGGGCACGCCTGCCAGCGCCTGCTCAATGTGCTGCCCGCAGCCGGCCCAGGTGGGCTTGCCACACCGCTTGCATGTCACCTTGCGACACATGATGTTCTCCTCTGGTTGTGGTGATCGGGTGATGAAAAAAGGGGGGGGATCGCGCCCGGGTGGCGCTCAGACCAGGGACAGGAAGATCTTCTCCAGCTCGTCCATGGTCAGCGCCACCGGCCGGGAAGCCCCGTCCGACGAGGCCCCGGTCCCGTCGGTCTCGCCGACGCCGTCCCCGCCGTCCCGCTCGGCCGACGCCGTCCGCTCGCCGTCGGCGCAGGCTTGCATGGCGGTGGCGACGATGACGAACCCGGCCCGGTTCAGCGCGTGCGTCACCGCCGACAGCTGTGTGACGATCTCCTTGCAGGAGGCCTCGCGTTCGGCGGCGTCGATGACGGCGTCCAGCTGGCCGCGCGCCCGCTTGAGCCGGTTGACGATGCGCCGCTTCGTCTCCGGATCGCACTCGAATCCCGGGGCCGCCGTCGCCTCAGCGCCTGCCGTCGTCGCGGCGGCACCTCGAGTTGCGGCATCTTGAGCCTTGGCCACGGCGATCACGCCCCCACCAGGTAGGAGTCGGCGGCGTCCCCCAGCCAGGCGCGCAGAGTGATCATGCCGCCGGTGAGGACCGAGGATTTCAGCCCATTACCCGCCAGGATCCGGTGGGCGATATTCGCCCGCACCCCCACCTGGCAGATCACGCCGATGGGGCGTCCCGCGGCGGCCTGCCGCACCTCCTCGATGCGGGCGCGCAGCTCGGTGTGCGGAATGTTGAGGGCGCCCGGCACCATGCCGCGGGCGACCTCGGCCCTCGTGCGCACGTCCAGCAGCAGGTGGGTCTGGCGGACCCGCTCCAGGTCGCGCACATCCCACACCTCCACGGTTCCGTTCAGGACGTTCGCCCCCAGCATTCCGGCCAGGTTCACCGGGTCCTTCGCCTGTCCGAAGGGTGGGGCGTAGGCCAGGTCCAGGTCGATCAGGTCCGCAACGCCCAGCCCGGCGCGGATGGCCGTGGCCAGCACGTCGATGCGCTTGTCGACGCCGTCGCGGCCCACGCACTGGGCGCCGAGAATCCGCCCGTCCGGTGCGAAGCTGACCGACAGGTGCAACTGCGATGCCCCCGGGAAATAGCCGGCATGCTGGTTGGGGTGCAGGTGGATGGTCGTGTACTCGATCCCGGCGGCGTCCAACGCGGCGCGGTTCGCGCCGGTCATCGCCGCCGTCATACCCCCGACGCGCACGATGGCCGTGCCCAGGGGTGCGGGGATCGGGCGGGCGTGGTCGGGATCCATGATGAAGTCGGCCACCAGCCGCCCCGCCCGGTTCGCCGGGCCTGCCAGGGGGACAGGACGCCGCGCCCCGGTCACCGGATCGGTGGACATGGTGGCGTCGCCGACGGCGTACACGTGCGGCAGGTTCGTGCGGCCGTGCTCGTCGACGATGATCGCCCCGCGCTCCAGCTCCAGCCCGGAGGAGGTGAAGGCGTCGGTGTCCGGGCGCACCCCCGTGGCCAGGACGATCAGGTCGGCCCGCACGCGCGTGCCGTCGGCCAGGCGGACCTCGTCGGCGTCGGCGCCGTGGCTTATGGACTCGGCGGCGGTTCCCGTGCGGACGTCGACGCCGAGCCCGCGCAGCTCCTGGGTGATCGGGTAGGCGTGCTCCCGCTCCAGCGGCGGCAGCACGTGCTCCGCGTACTCGACGATGGTGGTGGCAATGCCGCGCTTGGCCAGCACCTCGGCCGCCTCAACGCCAATGAAGCCCGCGCCCAGGACGACGGCGGACCGGGCGCCCGCGTCCGCCCACTCCCGCAGACGGGCGGCGTCCTCAACACTGCGCAGGGTGGCCACGCGCGGCGAGTCGAGCCCGTCGACGGGCGGGCGCGTGGCCTGTGCGCCGGGGGAGAGCACCAGGGCGTCGTAGCTGAGGCGCTGGACGCCGTCGGCGGTTCGCACGATCACCTCCTGCGCCTCGGGGTCGATGCCGACCACGTCGTGTCCGGTGCGCACATCCAGGTTCAGCCAGGCGCGCAGCCGCTCGGGGGTCTGCACCAGCAGGTCGGCCTGGTCCTCGATCTCGCCGCCCACGTAGTAGGGCAGGCCGCAGTTGGCGAAGGAGACGTGCCGCCCGCGGTCCAGGACGATGATCTCGGCCTCCTCGCTCAGACGGCGCGCGCGGGCGGCGCAGCTCATGCCCCCGGCGACGCCGCCGACGATCACCAGCCGGCGGGGCCGTACGGAGCCGGAGGAGGAGAGCGCGGCTGCGCCGTCGTCGGGGCGCGAAGCAGCGGCCGGGGAGGAAACAGTTGGGGTCAACGTCGTGCCTTTCGCGTCGTAGTGCCGTGGTGCAGCATTCGGTACCCATTCCGGGCGACCACCTGCGCGCGACAATACCCCAGGGGGTATTAACGGCGCCTGCCTCGCCGGTGTGACTTCTACCGCCACCCGACGTCAGGCGGCGATGGTGCCGCTGGCCACCAGCACGATGATCAGCAGACCCAGCAGCACGCGGTAGATGAGGAAGCCGGTGAACTTGTTGGAGGAGACGAAGCGGAGCAGCCAGGCGATCGTCGCGTAGGCCACCAGGCCGGACACGATCGTGGCGATCGCCGTTGCCCCCCAGCCGACCGTCGCGGAGATGTCCCCGGCGGCGGTGACCGCCTCCAGGGCGCCGGCGGCCAGCAGCGCCGGGATGCCCATGAAGAAGGACAGCCGCGTGGCGGTGACCCGGTCGAAGCGCAGGAACAGTCCCGCGGAGATGGTGGCGCCCGAGCGGGAGATACCCGGGAACACGGGCGCCAGCGCCTGAAAGCCGCCGATGATCAGGGCGTCCTTGAGGGACACCTCGCGCATGCCCTTGCCCGAAGAGGTGTGGGCGGCTCCGGTCGGCCCGTCGCTGCGCCGGTCGGCCAGCCACATGACACCCGACCACAGGATCAGTGCCCCCGCGATAACCCACAGGGAGCGGGCGGTCACCTCGATGAAGTCCTTGAACAACAGGCCCACCACGGCCACCGGGATCGAGCCGAGGATGATGCCCCAGCCGAGCGTGTAGTCGGGGTCGGTGCGCGCCTCGGCGTCGGCCAAGCCCTTGAACCAGGCGGTCACAATGCGCACGATGTCGCTCCAGAAGTAGACGACGGCGGCCAGGATGGCGCCCACCTGGATGACGGCGGTGAAGGCGGTCATGCCCACGGAGTCGATGTCGTAGTGCAGTAGCTTCTCAACGATGTTCAGGTGCCCGGTGGAGGACACGGGCAGGAACTCGGTGATGCCCTCGACGATGCCGAGGATGACGGCGTGCAGCCAGTTCATGAGGCTCCCAGCGATCGGGTGCGGTGTTTCCTGAGAGGCTACCGGGCATGGCCCGTCCCGTGCGCATCCGCGCGTGTGGAACCGGCCTCAGCACGACCGGGCCAGGCCCCACGCTCCGCCGCCCGACGACGGCGCCCCGGTACGCGTCGGACCGCGGCCCGCCCGGCGTCGTCGCCCGGGTCAGTCGGTCTCGGCCGACAGGCGCTCCAGGACCGCCTCATGCAGCAGGGTGTTGGTGGCGACGGCGCTGCCGCCCCAGGGGCCCGGCTCGCCGGACAGGGAGGTGAAGCGGCCGCCCGCCTCCTCCACGATCGGCACCAGGGCGCCCATGTCGTACAGTTCCAGTTCCGGCTCGGCGGCCAGATCCACCGCGCCCTCGGCCAGGAGCATGTAGGACCAGAAGTCCCCGTAGGCGCGGGTGCGCCAGCAGGCCTGCATCAGCGACAGCATGCCGCGCAGCCGCCGCCGCTCGGCCCAGCCGGACAGCGAGGAGTAGGACAGGGAGGCGTCCTCCAGGCTCGCCACGCTGGATACGTGCAGGCGGCGGGCCGAGGCCAGGGAACGGCCGGTCCAGGCGCCGCCGCCCCGCACCGCCCACCAGCGCCGCCCGAGCGCGGGCGCGGAGGCCAGGCCGACGACGACCTCGCCGTCCTCGACCAGGCTGATGAGCGTGGCCCACACGGGCACGCCCCGCACGAAATTCTTGGTCCCGTCGATCGGGTCGATCACCCACTGGCGGGGGGAGTGGCCGGTGGTGCCGAACTCCTCTCCGAGCACGGAGTCGCGGGTGCGGGCGCGGGCCAGGTAGTCACGGATCAGGCGCTCGGTCTCACGGTCAGCCGCGGTCACGGGGGTCAGGTCGGGTTTGGTCTCCACCTCGAAGTCCTGGGCGTCGAAGTGCGCCTGAGTGAGCGGATCCACCTGGTCGGCGATGGTGTGTGCCAGGTGCAGGTCGTCGCGCCAACGGCGCTCCGCTGCGGGGGACGTGGGGGAGGAACCGGCATTGCTGCTCATGGCACGAGGGTAGACGGATGTCGCGCGCTTCCGGCTCCGACGGGGCCGAAGGACACCCGATTACCGTGGCGGACGGGGCGCGGACTCCTACCGCAGGAGGAGCATGCGCGGGCCGAAGGTCGTAGGCGGCGGTGAGGCTTTGGTACCGCAGGACCCCGAAAAGATCCGTCGAAGTGAGGTTTCGGGTCCTGCGGGCGGTTCGTAGCGTGAGTCTCAGCCGTCCGGATGCGGTCGGAACCCAAGCGAAGGAGCCCCACCCATGCCCGCCATGCTCGACCTGCGCCGCACCCTGGCCGCCCTGGTGGCGGTGGCCATGAGTGCGGCCCTGATCGTCTTCAGTTTCATCATCTCCGACACGGCCACCACCCAGATGACCGCCGCCGCCCGCGCCAGCCTGGGGGACGCCGACGTCGTCATCCTGCCCGAGCAGGGCGGAGAACTGTCCGAGGAGGCCGCCTCCACTATTTCCGCGGCGGATGGCGTGGCCGGCGTGCGCAGCTACACGGAGGGAACCATCTGGATCGACCGCATGGGCAGCGGCGGCGGCACCGAGTTCACCTACGTGCTGGACGTGCCGTCCCTGTCCGGCGGCACCCGCCTGGTCGAGGGGCGCCTGCCGCAGAAGGAGGGAGAAATTGCGGTCTCGCCCTCGGTCGCTGAGCAGGACGTCGCGGTTGGCAGTGCCATGGCGCTCAAGGAAGACCCGGTTGCCGCCCCCACCACCGCGGCCGTGGTGGGTGTGATCGCCCCCGGCCCGGAGACCACCCGTTGGAACACCAGTGAGCAGTACATCTTCGCCACCGCCGACGAACGAGCCGCCCTGGGGCTGTCGACGGCCCCGGCGGCCCTCTACGCGAGCGCCACCGCGGGTACGAGCACGCAGGACCTCATGGACTCCGTCTCACAGGCCCTCGACGCGGCCGGCCTGGACGCGAGCGTCTACTCCGCCTCAGACATCGTGATGATGCGCGCGTCGAACATGGGTGACATGAACTCCACCACGCAGATGCTGTTGCAGCTGCTCGGCCCGGTGTGCGCGGTGGTGGCCGGGATCGTGATTGCCACGACCTTCTCCACCCTGGTGGCGCGGCAGGCCCGGCAGACCGGGCTGCTGCGCTGTATCGGCGCGGGCCGTGCCCAGGTGTTCGGTTCGGTGCTGCGCAGCGCCCTGGCCACCGGCCTGGCGGGCTCGGTGGTGGGCACTATCCTGGGCGTGGAGCTGGCCGCCCTGTTGACCCGCTCCGGGCTGGTGGACGGCCTGGAAGCGCGCTATCTCACCGTCAACCGGCAGACGATAGTGCTGGCGGTGGTGCTCAGCACCGCGGTGACGCTGGTGGCGGTGGTGCGCCCGGCCCGGCAGGCGACCCGCGTATCCCCGCTGGTGGCCCTGACCGGGCAGGTGGCCGACGAGCGCTCGCTCAGCCGTCGTCGGATGCGGACCGCCGCGGCCGGGGTGGTGGTGGCCCTGATCGGTCTGGGCATCACCTGGCTGAGTATGTGGGCGCAGGTGGTTATCTACACGGCCGTGGGCGCGGTGCTCCTGGTGCTGGGCGTGCTGGCGGGGCTGCCGCTGCTCGTCGTCGGCGGTGCCCGACTGGTGGAATGGCTCGGTGGCGGTGCCCGTCGGCCCGTGCTGCAGTTGGCCGCCCGCAACCTGGCACGCAACCCGGGGCGCGCCGCCGCCACCACCGCCTCCCTGCTGGTCACGGTCACGGTCGGAGCCACACTCCTGTCCGGCATTGCCAGCGTCAACGCCTCCATGAGCGCCCTGCTCGGCGCCAGCGCGCCGGTCGACATCCGGGTGGACGGGATCGTCGCCGCCGACGACGCCGCGGCGCTGGCCACCCGGGCCAAGAGTGCCGACGGCGTGGAACAGGCGGCGGTGGTTCCGGTACTGGACGTGGGCATCACCCCGAGCGCCTACGAGGCCGACGAGATCACCGTGTCCGCGGTGGACCCGGCCGCGGCCGCCCCGGTTCTGCGTTCCGACAAGGGCCTGGAGGGCCTCGACGACGACACCCTGGTCCTCTCCCGCGAGTACCGCCTGGAGGAGGGGACGGCCGTCACTCTCACCGGCACCGGGGGCAGCAGGGAGCTGACCGTGCATCTGGCCGAGTCCGGCGTCGGGCCGGTAGTGACCCCGGCCGTCGCCGCCGAGCTGTCCGGAGGCGAGGTCACGGCCGCATCCCTGTGGGTGCGCACCGTCGGGGACGGCACCGACACGAGCGTGGTCGACGCGGTGCGCGACGCGCTGCAGCGGCCGGACCTGGTGGTCAGCACCTCCGCCACCGAGCGCGTGAGCTTCAACAACGAGGTCAACCGCATTGTCACCATCATTGTGGCGGTGCTGGCCTTCACCCTGCTGATCACCCTGTCCGGGCTGGCCAACACCACCGACGTGAGCGTGCTGGAGCGCTTCCGGGAGATCGGGGTGCTGCGCGCCACCGGGGTGCAGCGCGGCCAGGTGCGGCGACTGTTCATCACCGAGGCAGTGCTCACCTCCCTGCTGGGCGGGCTGCTCGGGGCGGTCATGGGGACGGTGTTCGGCATGGCGGCCGTGGTCGCCGTATTCGGGCTCGACGCCGCGGACAGCCTGGTGCTGCAGGTGCCCTGGGTGGGGATCGCCGGAATTCTGCTGGCCGCCGCGGCCATCGGCGTGCTCGCGGCGCTGCGTCCCGCCGGCCGTGCCGCCGCCGTCGCCCCGGTGAGCGCGCTGGCGCAGGAGTAGCGCTCGGCCCGGCCTCGCCAATGCATTTGACTGCGCCACCCGCACCGAGCGGGTGGCGCAGTCACGTTGTTTCGGTCAGCGCCGACTCGACGTGGAAGACTCGCTTATGCCGGTTCCGGAGCATCATTCTGGGTTGGCCCACTCGTTTTAGTCCCTACTGCGGGCCGCGGCTCGTACAGAATATGCCGAAGTCAGGGATTACCCCGAGTCGGTGTGACCGTGGTCTCGTCCTGGAGGGTGAGACAGGGGTGGTGCGGAGGTAGTAGACGGGGCTGGAACTTTCGTCCGCGGGCAGTCAAAAGTTCCGACTTTCAGCGGATTTCCAACGGATTCTTGGGATTCTAGCGTTGATCGCGTCAGCCAAAGCAATCCGTTACGGAGGAACCCCCCGATGTCCGTCCCCACCGAATCCACATACCTGGGCCTGTCCGGCGCCGACCCCGCCGCGCCGCGGGTGGTTGAGGCCAGGATGCTCACCAAGATCTACGGCACCGGCGGCGCGCAGGTCACCGCTCTGGACCAGGTCTCCCTGGCCGTCAGCCGGGGCCAGTTCGTCGCCGTCATGGGACCCTCCGGATCGGGCAAGTCCACCCTGCTGCACTGCCTGGCCGGCCTGGACACCCCGAACTCCGGCAGCGTCTTCATCGCCGGGAAGGACCTGGCCCGGATGAACGACCGGCAGCTGACGGCGGTGCGCCGCGACCAGCTCGGCTTCGTTTTCCAGGCCTTCAACCTGCTGCCGCAACTGACCGCGGAGGAGAACATCCTGCTGCCGCTGCGGCTCGCTCACCGCAAGCCCGAGCGGGACTGGTACAACGCCGTCATCGACTCCCTGGGGATCGGAGACCGGCTGAGCCACCGGCCCAGCGAGCTGTCCGGCGGCCAGCAGCAGCGCGTGGCGGTGGCCCGCGCCCTGGTGGGGCGGCCGGAGGTCATCTTCGCCGATGAGCCCACCGGGGCCCTGGACACCGCGTCGGCCGCCTCCCTGCTGGAGACGCTGGCCCGCATGTGCCAGGCCCTGGGGCAGACGGTGGTCATGGTCACCCATGACCAGAACGCGGCCGGGGCCACCAACCGGATCGTCCGGCTGCGGGACGGACGGATCGTCGGCGACGACGTGCTCGCCCGCCCCGCCGGCCAGCACGCCGCGCCGGCGGCCGCCATGCAGGGGGCGCGCTGATGCCCGCCATGCTTGACCTGCGCCGCACCGTGGCCGCCCTGGTGGCGGTCGCCATGAGCGCGGCGCTCATAGCCTTCGCTTTTTTCGTGTCCGACTCGTTCGCTGCCCAGATGCGTAGCAACGCCGAGCTTTCCGTCGGTGACGCCGACGTGGTGGTGAACACCGGACGCCGTGCTGACGGCGGGAAGGGCCTTGACGACACGCTGGTCTTCCGGCTTGAGAGCCTCGATGGCGTGGAGTCTGCCCGTGGCGAGCACTGGGACGTGATCCAACTCGATCTGCCGGCGGGCGACACCGCGGTGGTGACGCGGGACGTGCCCACTCTCAATGGGCATACGTTGTTGACCGCCGGTCGGTTGCCCGACGCCGTCAATGAGGTAGCGATTAGTACACGGTTGGCACAGACACAGAGTCTCGGCGTGGGCGACACGGTTCGACTCAAGAACGACTACGACGGCGACGTACACACTAGCCCCACTGTCGTCGGTATTGTCTCGCCGGGAGCCGAGGCAGGGGCGCTAGACGAAGGCACACAGGGAACCGTGTACGCCGTGCCGGAGCAGCTGGCCGCCATGGGAGCGGACACGTCTTACTACAACATTTACGTGACTGCGCAGGTCGGTGCTGACGCTAGTGCGGTTCTGGACGAGGTCCGGCAGGCGGCACAATCGTTCCGATCCGGGGTAGTTGTCCTAGGCGCCGATGAAGCCATTGCGCAGCGGGCCGCCTCATCCACCGTCGGCGGGACCTTAATCACAACGATCCTGAATCTGTTGGCACCCATGTGCGCGGTGGTGGCGGCGATTGTCATCGCCACCACCTTCACCACCCTGATTGCCCGCCAGACTCGCACAATCGGACTCCTGCGCTGCATTGGTGCCTCCCGCCCCCAGGTAACGCGTTCCGTACTGCGCACTGCCGCACTTACTGGGCTGACCGGCTCCTGCCTGGGAGCGGTAATCGGAGTCGGCGCGGCGGCAGGGATCATCCGCTCGGGGATCATCAGCGGCCTGAGCACCGACCAGCTCACGATCACGCCACGGGGCCTCGTAGCCACGATCCTGCTGGGCACGCTCGTCACCATCATTGCGGTGCTCCGGCCCGCCCGCCGGGCCTCCCGCGTCTCCCCACTCATTGCGGTCACCGGACTGACAGTGACGCCGCAGCGGTACGGTCACGGGCGGGCATGGGCGGCAGCGGGCGGCGGCCTGCTGGTAGTAGGCGGCGCCGCGGTCCTCATCTTCGGAGCGAGCACACAGAGCTTCTACGTCATGGTCGGTGGCGCCGTGCTGATAGCGCTGGGCATTCTGCTCGCCCTGCCGTTCCTGGCCGGGGTGTTGGTGACCCTCGTGGAACGAATCGGCTCCGACAGTAGGTACCCGACCCTCCATCTGGCGGCACGCAACTTGAGCCGCAACAGGGGGCGCTCCACCGCTACTACCGCCACCTTGTTCCTGTGCATGTTGGTCGGCTCCGCGGTGCTCGTGGCCTTCTTCTCCGTCAACGACTCCTACCAGCGAATCCAGGCGGAGAACTCACCGATTGACATCACGATCTTCGGGGTGGAACCGGATACCGATAGGGAAGCGCTGACCACAACGGTTGAGGCGGTCGACGGCGTAGAAGACACGGTTTTTGTCCCCGGAATGAACGTGGACGTGACCGTCGGAGGACAGACTCAATCGATCGACATCTCGTTCTTCGAGCCCGCGGAGGTCGCCGGCGTCTCCCGCTCCACGTCCAACATGGCTGACCTCGAAGACGACGTCTTGGTCGTCAACGACTACCAAGGAATCCCAGACGGCGCTCAGGTGACGCTGACCGGTCCGGCTGGCAGTGTCGAGCTAACCGCTCGCCACAACAATGCGTGGTGGACTCCGGCCATTACCCCCGCCACTGCGGAGCGCCTGAACGGAGGCGCGTCCACCGAAGCGGTCATGTGGGTGCGCACCACCGGCGACGGCTCCTCCAAGACCATCGAGGACGCGGTCAGCCAGGCCATCCGCGGCCAGAACCTCATGGCTCAGGGCAGCTCCGAGAACCGCGACGAGTTCACGGCACTTCTCCAGCGCACCGAGCTCACCATCGGCCTGGTCATGGTCGCCGCCCTCGTGATCTGTCTGTCCGGCATGGCCAACACCACCGATGTCTCCGTCCTGGAGCGGATCCGCGAGATCGGGCTGCTACGGGCAACCGGTTCCGACCGGTCCGGAATACGTCAACTCATCGTCACCGAGGCGGTGCTGCTGGCACTGATCGGCGGCGTCCTGGGTATCCTCGCCGGGGCGCTGGTCGGAGCGGTCGGATCGCTTGCCGCCATGGGCAACGTCGGCCTCCGCGTGAGCCTGCCTTGGCTCCCGCTGCTCGGCCTACTGGCGATCACAACGCTGATCGGAATCGGGGCGTCCCTGAGGCCTGCCGGTCGTGCTGCCGCTATACCGCCGGTCATAGCTCTCGCGCAGGAGTGAGAGTATGTCAGGAGGGCAAGCTGCCGGCCTTATTCGCGGCGACGACGAGGCGGAGCCGGGAATTCACCCCGTACTTATGCATCAGGCTGGACACGTGTCGCTTCACGGTGCTCTCCGCGACAGCCAGCATATCCGCGATTTCCGCGTTGGACATGCCATCGCACAACAGGGTGAGCACTTCCCGCTCGGCCGTGGTGATGCCGGGCGCTCGGTCCGGCATCACCGGGCGCAGGTGCTTGGCGACCAATTTGGATGCCGCATCCGGCGATAGAGGAGTCCCGCCGTCGTAAGCGGCGAAGACGGCGCGGACCACGTCATCCGGTTCGGCGCTCTTGAGGAGGAATCCGTTCGCGTGTCGGCCGAGTGCATCCATCATGACCGTGTCGTCATCCAGACCGGTGAGAACCACGACGGCCGTGCTCGGAGACTCCTGTTTCAATCGCGACAGCAGCTCCAGGCCGTCTAATCCGGGCATGGCCACATCGGTGAGGACGACGTCGGCGTGGGTTCCCCGTAGAAAGGGAAGCGCGTCGGCTGCGGAGGCGAAGGCGCCGAGGACCTGTATTCGCGGGGACTTGCTGAGGTAGGCCTGCAGAGCACGCAGTACGTAGGCTTCGTCGTCGACCACGACTACCCGAATCGGTTCGACGTCGGCCTTCTCACCGGGACGGATATCAGAGGTTGGCACGCCGCTAAGCTTAGGTCGGAAATCGTCCTCGCTGAACGTTCCTCACCATGCTGCACTTCCTCCCTCGATCCTCTCCTGTTGCCGGCCATGACGAGCCCGGCGCATGGCATCCCACGCTGCGCACCCACCTGCTACACGTGGGCATGGCGGGCTTCTTTTTCACCTTCGCGTTCTTCTTCACGTCACTCCCGAGAGAACCGGTGGCGATCAGCCTTACTGCGCTGGCCGCCCTTGCCCTGCCTCTGACCTCGGTCGCTCCGGTGGTCGGTACCGCAATGAGCATAGTGGTTACCTGGGTTGCAGAATCTGTCCCGCAGGATACGGGGCTCTTGGCCTCCACGGCCGCGTGGGGTGTGGTCGCTATGCTGCTCGCACGTGGCCTTCCCCGGTGGACGGTTTACTCGCTTGCCTGCATCATCACGTTGCCGGTGTTGTTACTGCCCGCTGTCTACGAGCCCTTGTGGGCTGCGTTCGTGTGGCCGGTCACCATGGGCGTTCCCAGCCTGGTGCTGGGGGAGATGCTCCGTCAGCAGCGTGATCAGGCTCGCCGTGACGCCCGGCGCAGGCGTGATGCCCGGCTTCGACAGCGCAGGCTTGTGGCCTCGGAACTGCATGACACGGTTGCGCGCGACCTCACCTACGCGGTGATGGCGGGCGAGCAGCTAAAGATCGCCCACGCCGGTGACGAGCAACTGAGCCGGGAACTCGACTCAATCATCGAGCCGGTGCGCGCTGCGGTAGCGCAGTTGCGACGCGGCCTACAGAGCGTGACCACAGACGACGGCGACGCTGACCTATTTCGTATGACCTCGAGGCCGCCGCGGCCGATTGATCAGACCTTAGCGGATGCGCGTCGTGCGCTCGCCGATCGCGGGGCCTCGCTGGAGGTCGACGGCGTGCAACTGCTAGCCGAAGAGCTCTTCACCCCAGGCACGCACCAGCAGGTGCTACGAGTCGTCGGCGAACTCGTTGACAACGCCGCCAAGCACACAGCCGCCGATGGATTGGCCAGAGTAGCGATAGATATCGATGACGGTGTTCTCGACTGCATGGTCACCAACGCGGTCGATGCGACGCAGAATTCGGACGGCGCATTGTCCTCCGGCCTGGGGCTGGCAGACGCGCGGCGTCGCGTGGAGACCCTCGGCGGTGAGTTTGTCGTAAACCGGGGCAAGGCACGGTGGACGGTGACCTTCAGCGTCCCTGTTCGAGCTACAGCCACTGGGTGACAGGGGGACAGCTGATGAGATCGCCCACATCAATGGTGGTACGGCCCCAAGAACTTCTCCCCGTTCAGGTGGATCATGTGTGTGGGCTCTGACGCCAGCCAGACCTCCGTCTCCCAGGCCATGTCGGGGAGGAATCTGCGCATGACCGAGCGATCAGGGAAGCAGGACACACATACGAGGTCGGCGGTCGATCGTGAAAACAGGCTGGACAGCTCGCTGTAGCGAATGTGGTCCACGGGCCCGTGGGTTGAGCTCCTCCATGACCATCGCCTTGATGAGGACGTTCTGTCCGCCTGCCTTCAACGTGAAAGTATCCCCCTCGGGCGTGGTCACGGGGATACGGGCTAGATCGCGGGCAGCTTGGTACTTGGCGGCGAGACTGCCCGCCTCAACGACGTACTCCTCAATAGCGGGGCCGAAGTCGGGGGTTCCGTAGAGCCGGATCGTCAGCAAGGCCTCCGGATTCAGCCGGTAGTTGTTCTTCGACGAGTTGGTCGCCCGCGAAGGGTCGTCGTCGTTGCGGAGTATTGCCTGCCTCCTGGACGGTGCTCATGCGGCCTCCATGCGTGTCATGCCCATTACCCTGCGGATGGCCTCTTCAGGATCATGCGTGCTCTCGCCGAGTCGGCGCAGCTGGCCCAGGTTGGGGAACCGCATCTGCCGCAGATCACCGGCGTTGACCTGGGTATGGCCGGAGAAGACTCGGAAGTAATCGTCAACCGGTTTCGAGTTCAGCCAGACCGCTAAGCCGACAGCAACCTCGGGGTCCAGCCCGTGCCCAGCGCAGTGGATGTAGTTCAACTTGTTGTCGAACGCTGGCTGCCTGCCGTCGTCGGACCACACGGCGGCGACCAGGCGCCGCTTCTCCTCCTTCGCGGAGAAGCGTTTGACCAGAACATATGTGCCTGCCGGGACCAGGAACTTCGTGCGCACCGGTTCGGTCGCACGGAACCACTGCGGTTTCCTCACGCTATCGCGGGGATGCACTACTCGCTGCCGGGTGATATTGGCCGGGTACACCATCGGTACGGCACCGTCGGACGGCTCGTATGCCAAGTATTCACGGGATCGGAAGTCCACCACGCGTCCGGTTGAAACCGTCATGCCGAGGTCGGCAAGCGTGTATCTGGCGCAGTTCATCCACTTGACCGCCTCGGCGTCCTGTGAGGATGCGGGAACGAACACGAAGTCATTCGTGACTACCTGAGCTGCCGATACATGTCGCGTCACGGGCGTGTCATGGTGATCCACGGATGAGGAGAGACGAATCGTGTCCGGCTGTGGACCGTTTATGGCAGACACAATGATCGTCTCCTGAAGTACTCCCAGGTCGCCGAATACCTCGGAACGTGACTGGAAGGTGTGGATGGCGTCGATCCCAAACGATGCCAGCAGAGTGCGACGGAAGTGGCTGAAGTAGGTGCCGTTCATCCACGAGCGCGGTGTGATGGAGACCTGCTGTCCGCCGGCGTCCAGCAGGAGTGCGCCAAGCGCCATGAAACCAGCGTAGATATTGGGAACGGCTATGCCTGCGCTGCGAAGATCGGAATCCAGCGTCGAGCGAGAGCGGATCTTGTGGTATGGCGGATTCTGAATCACCAGGTCGAAGTGCTCATCCGTGTGCAGCGCCCACTGCACGAAGTCGCTCTTGACCAACGACGTGCGTACGCCCGAATCGGCAGCACAGAAGGCTCCCCAGTGCCGCCTGGCGCCGGTTCGCGGCACGCTCCAGAAGATTCATGCCAGCCAGCGTACCGGTCCGGTGTGACGCGAACTTGCTGACTAATAATCGTCGGTGCGGAGAACTGCATCCGGACGCTCGGCCAAGTCGAGCGGGTCCTTGAATGAGCCTGCTGCTGCACCGACACGGGTGAGGGGAGCCGGGCTGGTGGTGGCTCGGCTCCCCTCGGTGGTTCGGGATCATGAATCAAACGGATTAGCGCAAGCGTTCAGGCCCTCTTCTCGCCCTCGACCACCTCGCGGTCATCCATCGCAACGGTGGCGCGCGGCGTCTTCGAGCCGGTCTCGGGGATCGTGAAGTAGATCAGCAGGCAGATCAACACGATGACGCTCATGTAGATCGGGATCCAATTCGGGTGGCCGGCGTTGATGAACGCGGTGGCGATGAGCGGCGCGGTGCCGCCCAGGGTCGCGATGACGAACTGGTGCGCCACCCCGATGCCGGAGACACGCAGCGAGGCCGGGAAGAGCTCCGCCTGGATCGTCGGGTAGACAGCCTGCCAAATACCCAGGACGACCCATCCGCTGGCGGCAACGGCGACGTAGACGCCGAATCCGGGATATTTGAGAGCCATCATCAGGGGGTAGAAGAGGAGAACCATGCCGATGGTGCCGATGATCGGGAAGATTAGGCGCCGCCCGATGCGATCGGAGAGCCAACCGCAGAAGGGCACGACCATGACGAGAATGCACAGGCCAATCACCGAGCCGGCAAGAGTCGAAGTCTTATCGCGGCCGGAGGTGAGTTCCGCGTAGGTGGGCAGGAAGGTCGCCCAGGTGTAGTAGGCGACGGCGGGAGCCGATAGGGCGGCGGTCTGGAGCAGCTGCTTGGGGTAGTGGCGCAGGAGATAGCCGACGCGCCCCTTCGAAGACTTCTTGTTGGTCTTCGACTGCGCCTCGTATTCAGGGCTCTCGTCGGAGTGAGTACGCAGAAGAAGCCCGAAGATGCCGAGGATGCCACCGAAGATGAAGGGAACGCGCCAGCCCCATGCGTCAAGAGCCTCGGGAGAAAAGGCCGCAGTCGACAGGGCGGCCGCGCCGGTGGCGGCGAGAGTCGCCAGGCCGGAAGCCGTGTTCGAGAAGGAGCCGTACAGGCCGCGGCGGTTGGCCGGAGCATGCTCGACCATGAAGGAGATCGCCGACTGGGCCTCGCCACCGGCGGAAATGCCCTGCATGACACGGGCGATGACGAACAGGATCGGGGCGGCGACGCCGATGGTCTCATAGCCGGGCGTCAGGCCGATGATCAGCGCACCGAGGGCCATGCCCGACACCGACAGCGTCAGGACGATCCGGCGACCGAAGCGGTCCGCGAGGGGCGAGATGATGAATCCGGACATCGGTCGGATGATGAAGCCGATCGCGTAGGTCAGGAAGGCGGCCAAGAGGGAGGCGAGTCGGGAATCGCTGGGGAAGATGTGCGGCGCGAAGATGGCCGCCATCAACCCGTAGACGTACCAGTCGTACCACTCGACGAAGTGGCCGACCGTTCCGGCAATGAGGTTGATGGTGTGGGGCCGAGCCGATGCCTGAGCGGTAGGCGTCGGCTCAGCGACCGCAGGTGGGTTCGTCGACATTGAGAGCTCCTGGTGGATGTGGGGCAGCGGCATTCGGAGAGGGCAGCGGTGCACGACCCGAACGCAAGGCGAGTGCGCCTTGCCGCTATGAGACCGATTGCTGAGATCGGTTGCAATGAGCGTACGCATCGTGCCATGATCTTGTCAACCACATCACCACCACGGAGGACAAAGATGTTCAAGAAGCTCGCTACCCTCAACACGATCCACGACTCGGGCGCAGTGCTCATCGTGCGCCTGCCGGAACTCGACAGTGCGGAGCGGGTCTGCCACGCCGCCATCAAGGGCGGGTTCCACGCGCTTGAAATCCCCCTGACCGTGCCGGGGGCCATCGGACTGATCAACCGCCTGTCTGAGCAGTACGGCGCGGATGGAGTCGTCGTCGGAGCCGGAACGGTCCTTGATGGTTACGCCGCGTACGACGCGATCTCCCACGGAGCCTCGTTCCTCGTGAGCCCGCAGCTCAACCCTGAGATGATCCGAGTCGCCAACCGCTACCAGATCCCGACCATCAGTGGGGCCTTCACTCCGACGGAGGTTGTCAACGCGGTCGAGGCCGGAGCGGACGTCGTCAAGATCTTCCCCACGGAGAACAACGGGATCCCCTTCGCCAAGGCCCTCCTCGCCCCGCTCGGCCAGGTCGCCGTTCTTCCGGCCGGCGGCGTCACGGCCGACAACGTTAAGGACTGGTTCGACCTGGGGGTACTCGCCGTCGGCGTGGGCTCCGCAGTCACCAAGGCCTGGCAGCATGACGGCGACTTCACCCGAGTCACCGACGCGGCCCGTACCTTCATGGCAGCTGTCGAGGCGGTCGATCGGTGAGCACGCCCACTGTCTACATCATCATCGGCACGGCGGGCTCAGGTAAGTCATTGCGGGCCCGGCGAATCGCCCACCACCTGCACGCCGCCTATCTGGACAAGGACGCGATGAGCGGCCGCTTTGTGGAAGCGGGACTGGTCGCTGCCGGCTACGAGGCCGGAGATCGGGAGTCGAATGACTACTACACCACGACGCTGCTGCCCCTCGAGTACGACTCCCTGCTCGACGTCGCCGGCCAGAACCTGCGCCTGGGCAACTCGGTCGTCCTCGATGCCCCGTTCAGTCCGTTCCTCGCCGACCCAGAGTTCGTCGCCTCGGCCCGTCGGCGCTTCGGCTGGCCAGCCGAGGCCCACATCAAAGTCATCCAGATCCACGTTGCGCCCGAACTGCTTAAAGCCCGCCTGCGCGCGCGCGGACTGGCCCGCGATGCCGCGAAACTCGCCGATTGGGACTCCTACTGGGCACAGCACGGCAACGTCACCTGCGCCTGGAGAGGCGTCGAACTGCGACAAATCCACAAGGACACCGACGAGGACGACGAACTCACCGACGACTCCAACCTCCTCATCTGATCCGCCCGTTCAACCTCAAGGAAGAGACCATGACACTCAGCGGAAACACCACGATCATCGCCCACCTGGGCTACCCCACACGCACCTTCAAATCGTCCCTGATCTGCAACCCCTGGTTCGACGCTCACGGCCATGACGTTTGCGTTGTGCCCATGGGCATCAAACCGGATGACTACCCCGCGTTCTTCCGCGCAGTCATGCGGCTGACGAATCTGCGCGGAGCTCTGGTCACCATGCCCCACAAGATCTCCACGATGGAACTCGTCGACGAGGTGACCGCCACCGCCGCCATCGCTGGCGCAACGAACGCCGTCCTCCTGCGCGACGATGGCACCACCATCGCCGACCAGTTCGACGGCGCGGGCTTCGTCCGCGGCATGCGCGGCAAGGGTATAAATCCTGAAGGCAAACGCGCACTTGTCGTCGGCAGCGGCGGCGTCGGCTCGGCGATTGCGGCCTCGTTGGCCGGAGCCGGTATCAGCGCGATCGCCCTGTCGGATCCGAACAACGCGGCCTCCGAGGCCCTTGGCGAGCGCATCCACAGTTACTACCCGAATGTGGAGCTGCGGATCGGATCGAACGATCCCGAGGGATACGACGTCGTCATCAACGCGACTCCCCTCGGCATGAAGCCCACCGACCCGATGTCGGTCGATGTCGATCGAATCGCGCCCGGGTCCTTCGTCGGCGACGTAGTGCTGAGCACCGACGACACCCCCTTCCTCCGGGCGGCAGCCGCGCGCGGCTGCACAGTCCAGGGCGGATCGACGATGCTGCTCGAGTTGATCCCGGCCTACCTCGAATTCTTCGGCTACCCCGGCGCGACCGCCGAGGAGCTGCGCGCCTCGGCGCATCACCTCTTCGCCTGACCCAGCAATGGTGGAAGTAAAACAAGGAAACGGAAGGAACGCACCATGAGAGCACTAGTCACCGGAGGCAGCAGCGGCATCGGAGCCGCCGCGTGCCTGCGTATCGCCGAGGCCGCCCTCGCTCGCGGAGAACAGGCCTGCGTGGCGGTATGCGGGCGAGAGAGGAATGACACCCAGGACCAGATCGCCCAGAAGATCACCGAGATGGGCGGCGAAGCCCTGATCCTGGTCGGAGACCTGCGTGACCCGGACACCGCGCAGAAACTCGTCGATGAGACCGTCAAGGCGTTCGGCGGCATCGATGCCCTAGTCGCCAACGCCGGGATCGCCTGCCCCGGGCAGATCTGCGATCTGAGCCTTGAGGACTGGGACGAGATGCTTGAGACGAACCTGCGCGGGGCGTGGCTCCTGGCCAAGGCGGCCTACCCGCACCTCAAGACGAGCCGGGGCGCCGCCTGCTTCACATCGTCGATGTCGGCGCAGCAGCCCCATGCGGGCTCCGGGGCCTACAGCCCGGCTAAGGCCGGATTGACGATGATGGCCCAGACGCTGGCCCTGGAGTGGGCACCCGACGGGATTCGATCGAACGTCGTCTCCCCGGGTATGACGCGCACCGGCATGACCGAGGCGATGTACACCGATCCCGAGATCAAGCGCAAGCGCGAGCAGATCATCCCCCTGGGGAGGATCGGCACCCCGATGGACGTCGCCAACGTCATCGAGTTCCTCATCAGCCCGCTGGCCGGCTATGTGACGGGGCAGGACGTCTGCGTTGACGGAGGCTTCTCGAAATCTATCCTCTCGACTATCCCCGGGCGGCCGAGCTCGCGGTGATCGTACGGGCAAGACGTTGAGGGTGGGTACCTCCTACGAGGAGGTACCCACCCTCAAACTTTGAGACACGTGTTCGGTCCTCGTCAGGCTAGGTCCCTCCACCCGAAGTCGGCGAGATCTTTCATCGCCTGTCTGAACTCGCTCAGAGGATCCTCCTCACGAATGATCTCCAGGACGACGTTCTCGATACCGCAAGTCTGCGCAACCGCGGTACCTAGCCCGTGCCAGTCGATGACACCGGTGCCGATCGGGTCGTGTCCCCACTCGTCGAGGCCCGTATCGGAGATGTGGATCAGACCGATCGCGTCATGGTGCTCATTTAGTCCTGCGACAGGGTCCTCTTCGATGAACGCGGCATTGGCGACGTCATAGACGATCCTTAACGCATCATCGTCAAAGTCCTCGACGACGCGGGCCATCTCTTCCAGAGTCGGGGTGAAGCAGTAAGGGGTGTTCTCCATGAGGAGCCTGACGCCCGCATCCCTTGCGACGGGGATCAGCACCCGGAGGCTCTCGTACAGCCAGTCGTACACACTGCTCAGAGGTGGAGAGATCATCGGGCGCCGGGTGCCCGGCGAGATGACGACCTCCCGCGCGTCGATCTGCGTCGCCAATTCGATGACGGTCGTGATGTGGTCGATGCTCTTGCGCCTCATGCTCGCAGCCGGACTGGCCAGATTCAGGTCGTATCCGCCCGCATTGAGTGACCTGACCGACGCCTCGTTCTCAGCCAGGCAGTCGATCAGGGCGGCGCGCGCCTCGGTCGGCATCTCGAGGGGCCAGCAGTACGGGGAGCTGATCGGGAACTCGAACTCCCGGTATCCCTCTGGGATCAATGCCCGGATCGAATCGAGGGCACTTCCCTTCCACAGATATGAAAAGGTGTTGATAATCATGGAACTCCTTCTTCGCTCCTGCTGCGTTACAGGGCGCATACACCATCGCCGCCCAGCCAGATTTCCGGGGACGAGGCCGCCCGGCCAGCTGTTGGCCGGTCACTTCTTGGCGTGGCTGCTCCAGACACGACCGGGCTGCTCATCGGTCGGCAGTCCGCTGACTTCGAGGATGCGTTCGAGCAGCTGCTGGGTCTTCACCGCCTCCGTCCCCGAGACCAACGGGACGCCACGGTCCCGGACGCGATCGAGGAAGTGGTGGACGGCGCCGGCGAATCCCATGGTCTCGGTGGCCGTGGCCCAACCGAAGTTCTCAGGGGTCATCTCGCGCAACGAGGTGCCCTCCGGACGGGTGATCGTCACCGAGTCGGGGGCGACCACAGATGCGGACGTCATCTGCCCGTAGGCGTCCAGCCTCTCATTCCAGCCACCCGCGTTGCGCGCTCCGACGACGACGCCGGTATGCCCGTTGTCGAAATGGATCAGCGCCGAGATCCCATCCTCCTGCCACTTGTCCTCTCCGGTCGCATAGGCGGTGACCTCGACGGGCTCACCGCCGCAGAACCAGCGGACGAGGTCAACCATGTGAATGGCGTTCTCGAAAGTGGCACGGTATTCGGATCCCGCGCGGTTCTTCTGAGCGACGCAGAAGCTTGCACCGGTCTCACCGAAGGAATCGTGCGCAGCGGCATATACCGGGGCGAAGCGGCGGTTGAAGCCGACCTGGAGGATACGGCCGTTCTTCTCGGCGGTCTCGGCGAGCATCTGCGCGCCGGCGGCGGTTGTGGCCAGAGGCTTCTCGCAGAAGACGTCGACGCCCGCTTCCAGCGCGGTCTTGGTCATGGCGAGGTGTTCGGAGCGGGGGGTCAGGATGAAGACCGCGTCGAGTTCCTGGGCGTCGAGCGCTGCCTCAAGTTTCGGGTAGGCGTTCTGGAAGCCCCAGCGGCGCTTCACCGGTTCGGGGTCGGGGAGAATGCTGACTAGTGCAGCCATCTCGACGTCGTCGCGAGTGACGAGCGTCGGCAGCTGAGCGATGGTGGCGATATTGCCGTGGCCGACGACGCCGACGCGAAGAGCGTTGCTCATGCGTTTGCCTCCTTGAGAATCTTGTTGAGATTGATAACGGACTGCGCGAAGCCGACGGCGGGTTCGGGCAGGTCTTGGGGGTGCCAGCGGTATTCGTATTCGAGCGATAGAGCGCCGTCGTAGCCGGTCGCGATGAGTGCGCGGAGGATCTCGGGCCAGGGGAGTACTCCTGTACCGACCACGCGCGAGCGCACGGCCCGTTCATTAGCCTCGACGCGTGCGGTTCCCGCGGCGCGGAAAGGGGCATCGGGATCCTTGAAGACGAGGTCCTTAACGTGGACGTGGCCGATGAGATCGCCCTGCACCGCGAAGGCCTCCTGCCAGGTCTCGTCGTGGGTGAAGGTGAGATTCGCCTGGTCGTACAGGACGCGGACACCGGCGTCGTTGACCTCACGTACGAGCTTGGCGGTGTCGGCGGCGGTCTGGGTCATCGTGCCGAAGTGGTTCTCCACGCAGAGTACGGTGCCGGCGGCGCGCGCCTTGGGCCCTAGAACCGCCAGCGCCTCGCGCAGTCGCGCCCAGTGCGCCTCATGGTCGGTGTCCCCAGGATGCCAGGAGCCCGCGTAAACACGGATTGCCGTGGCTGCAAGCGTGTGTGCGGCGTCGATGCAAGCCCGGAACTCGTCGATCCCCGAGTTCCACTCGGCGTCGTCGAGGCTATTGATGGAGGTGGTGTAGGGGGTGAGCCCGATAATCGGCACGCCCTCACCGTCGGCGATGCGGGCGGCCTCGGCGGCGGCGCGCGGATCTGTCGTGGGTATACCGCTGGGGTAGTCGTCCTGGTAGATCACTTCGGCGGCGTCCAGGCCGGCGCCACGAAACAGGCGCAGAGCCCCTGCCAGGTCGTGGTCTGGCGTGCCCATGGTATGGCCGGCGATAATCACGGTTCATTGCTCCTTCGGGGAGGTCCAGTCGGCGGGGCCGACGAAGTGCGGGGGATTGGCGACGCGGGATCGGTCCACGAGTTCCATGAGGAGTCCCCACGGAGTGACCAGGTAAATCCAACGGTTTCCGGCGACCAGGGGACTGTCGGCTCCGACCTCCTTGCGCTCGCCGAGGATGCGCACCCCCTCAATGGTCTTCAGATGAGCCACGGCTGCATCTACGTCATCGACGACGAAGCACAGGTGGTGGCCGCCCCGGTCGCAGTGCCGGGGGTGTTCGGTGCGCTGGCCTTCGGCCTGCCATTCGAAGAGCTCGACATTGAGATTCGGAGGCAGACGGAGCATGGATAGGGTCAGGGACGCATCGTCGGGGACGTCGAAGTTCACGGACATGTAGTCCCCATCCGGGCCGCGCTGCGAGCGGTAGAGTTCCTCGGCGCCGAGCACTTCGACGAAGAAGTCCACGGCTTCATTGAGGTTGGGCACGGTGAAGGCGGCGTGATCCACGTACTGCAGACCGGGCATGAGCCGATCGGTCATGAAATCCTCCTTGTCGATGAGCGGATGAGCAGATCGGGTTCGAGCACCACGTGTTCGACCGGCGCGCCTTCCGCCACTCTCTGGGCGACGGCCAGGGCGGCAGCACCCATCTCCGTGATGGGTTGGCGCACTGATGTGAGCGGGGGGTTGAATGAGGCGCCCAGCGGCAGTCCGTCGAAGCCGGTGACGGAGATGTCCTCGGGAACGCGAATCCCACGCGTGCCGAGCGCGCTGATGAGCCGAAATGCGACGAGGTCGTTGCCCGCGATAAGGGCGGTGGGACGCTCCTGCATCACCAGGATCTGGTCGGCTACGGACTCGCCGAGGTCGGCGCCCGGGGTCGCGGACAGCTCGCAGGGCACCAAGCCGCGTTCCTTGGAGAGGGTGAGATATGCCTGACGCCGATCGGCTGCGGTGCGAGTGCCGGCAAGTCCCGAGACGTATGCGATCGCCGTATGCCCGAGTTCGCAAAGGTGCTCCAACGCCAGGGCGATTCCCCGCGCGTTGTCGAGGCTGACGGTGGAGACCCCGTCCGTGCCCTCGCCCCGGTCGATTATGACGCCGTGGCGTCCGAATCCGGCGATACGAGCGCCGTCGGGGTACTCGTGGGAGTAGGGTGCGATGATCGCGAAGGGGGCGTACATCGATCGCATCGCCTCGAGATAGCGCGTCTCTGCCGTGGGGTCGTTGCCGGTGACGCACAGGACCAATTGGTATCCGCGTTCATCAGCGGCAGCCGTCATGGCTTTGGCCAGCTCCGCGAAGTACGGGTTGGTGATGTCGGGGACGAGGAGGGGCACCAAGGTGCTGGTCTTCGTCCGGAGGGCCTGGGCCAGGGGACTCATCTTGTACCCCAGTTCCTCGGCCACGCGGAGCACATGCTCGCGGGTGGACTGCTTGACGGCTTCCGGACGCGAGAATGTGCGTGACACGGTCGATCGGTGAACACCGGCTGCTGCTGCGACATCGTCAATGCTCGGGGTGCTGCTTGTCATTGCTGTCTCCTCGTCGGCTGTAGTCATAAGCCAGCCAGATCAGAGACATGGTCTTCTCGAGATCATCAATCGTCGGGAGGCCCTCGAATCCACGATCCAACCGCTCGGCGACATTATCGACGAACACGGGGTACAGCGGATCAGAGTCGACGTCGAACTCCGAGGTCTCGGTTGCCCCGCCTGCCGAGGTGAAGGAGGCGCGTCCATCGGACCAGATGCTCGCCGTTCCGTGCGTGCCGATGCGGACGTAGGAACAGTGCCGCTTGAGCGGAGAGGACGGGAAGGCGTATCCCGTTTCGATCGTCGCGATGCGCCCGTCGCGGGTGCGGATCGTCATCGCGGAGTAGTCCTCGACGCCGGTGCCGTGCAGTGCCGATGACATCGCGGCGACGACTGAGGGGGCCTCGGCCTGCGCGGATTGAAGGAAGAGGTCTACGAAGTGGGGAGCGAGGTTGACCGTGCAGCCGCCACCGGACTGGGCGGCGTCAAGCATCCAGGGGCTGGCTTCCTCATAGCGCGAAGGAGGACCGGCGATGAACTGCACCGACTCGTACACCGAGCGACCGGCCTTTGACAGCCACAGGTCGACGGGACCTCCCCGCTGGACCAAGGGAATTGCGATCGGGACGTCGGCGGCCTTGGCGGCGTGCTTGATGTTGCGTAGTTCATCCCGGGAGACACCTGCGGGTTTTTCGACGACGATCGCGACCCCGCGCTCGATGAGAGCCAAGCAGGCCTGTTTCATCTGCGAGTGTGGAACGAAGACATAGGCGAGATCGATGTCTGTCGACTCATCGATCATCCGGCGCCAGTCGGTGTAGACGGGCGCTCCCCACAGATTCGTCAGGTCTTGGACCAGCCGGGTGTCCGGATCGGACAATCCGATGACGTTGTGCCGGACAGCGATTCTTTCGGCATACAGGGGTACATGCCAATGGGAGGCTCCCAGAACAAGGGTTCGGGCCTTGTCCATATGTCATCACCATGCCTTCGGTTGGTGCCGTGGGGCTCAGCGCATGGACCTGCGAGGGTTACCGGCGGCCGGGCAGGAAAGGTCGTACAGCTCGACCGACACCGCGATCGCTCCTCTTCGAGATCGATTGCTGAGATCGGTTGCATTAAGGATAGTCATGCTCCTCCAACAGTGTCAACACGTTGAAGACCAGCAGTCTCCGCGGGTGTCGTCGCGTCTCTATGTCTCATGCCTCAGCGAGGATCGCTCCGACTCCGGCCCCGGCGCTCACGCCGCGGCGGCGCGCTCAGCACGCTCGAGCAAGAAGGTGTTTGAGCGCTTGGTGTCGGTGGGTTCAGCCCGCCACACTCCCAAATACGAAGAGCCGGCTTAAGCTCGCTAGGTTACTGGCACGCGTACGACAAGGACTGGCTGGCTAACGATGCTCGGCGCTGAGGAGCTTGTCCAGGCGCTGGGCCAAGTCGGGCAGGTCGCGCTGCGCGGTCGTGACGAGCACGTCAATGTCGATCGACCAGTATCCGTGGATGATCCGGTTGCGCAGACCGATGGGGCGATGCCAGACAATCTCTGGATGGGCCTCACGAAAACCCCGGGAGACCTTGTTTGCCGCTTCGCCTAGTACCGTATAGTTCCACATCAGCGCGTCGGTCCGCAGCGGATCAGCGGTGATCTCCTCGGTGCTGAAGTGTCCGATGACCTGGTGTATCCGTGACACGGCGTCCCGCATCTCGTGAAGGAAGAGATCGTCAGGCCGCGGCATAGAGTGTCTCCGCGTCGGCAAGAACCTGCTCTCGGATGAGTGGGTGTAGGGAGCGGCGGGAGACCAGATCCACCGGCCGTCCGAACAGGGTGGCGAGTTCGTCGGACAGGTCTTCGATCTCCCATCCGAGGCTCCGGCCGGGCTGAAGCTGGTAGAGCAGGTCGACGTCGCTGGAAGAACTGGCCTCTCCACGCGCAACCGACCCGAAAACATCCAGGGTCGCGATGCCGAAGCGCTGACACAATTCGCCAAGACGCTTCAGATCAACGTCGGAAACTTCTGCGATCGTCATACACCCAGTCTACGAAGTACTCCAACAAACCGTCATTGCGTATCCGACTCCGTTTTCACCTCGCGCAGTACCCGGGCGGGCACGCCGCCCACCACAACGCCCGCGGGCACATCCCGGGTGACCACCGCCCCGGCGGCCACGATCGCACCGGCCCCGATACTCACCCCCGGGCAGACGACGGCGCCCGCCCCGATCCACACGTCGTCGCCGATGCTGATGGGGGCGGGCAGCAGCGTGCCGCGCTCGGCCACGGGCTCGGCATGGTTGAGGGTCGCCAGCACCACGCGATGGCCGATCAGCACCCGGTTGCCGATGCTGATGCCGCCCTGGTCCTGGAAGCAGCAGCCGGCGTTGATGAAGACATTGTCTCCGATGTGAATGTTGCGGCCGAAGTCCGTGTGGAACGGGGGCACCAGGCCCAGCGTCCGGTTCACCGGCGTGCCGGTCAGGTGCGCGAAGAGCTCCTGAACCTCGGCGGGGGAGTGGTAGGCCCCGTTGAGCTCGGACGTCACCCGAAGGGCCTCCTGCATCGTCCGGCCGGAAACACCCTTCAGCGGTGAGTCAGACGTGATCGGCAGTCCCGCGGCCGTGTGGGCCACAAGGTCCTGCGGGCCGAGGGCGGCGCCGCCGCCGGGCTGCATGCCCGACGACGGCGCCGCGTCCGGCGGTTGAGCCGCGGATGTCATCGGCTCAGACCTCGAGCAGGACCTTGATCTCGCGGCGCTCGTCCATGGCCTTGTAGCCCTCGGCGGCGTCGTCGAGCGGAATGCGGGTGGTGAAGACCTTGCCGGGGTGGATTTCATCGGCCTGGATGCGCTTGATCAGGTCGGGCAGGAAGCGGCGCACCGGGGCGGGGCCGCCGTGCAGGTGCACCTCGGCGAAGAACAGGCCGGTGCCGTCGATCTGCTGATCGTGGCCCACGCCGACGAAGCCGACGTAACCGCCGGGCCGGCAGGAGGCGATGGCCTGGTCCATGGAGACCTGGTTGCCGACCGCCTCGACCACGCCGTGGGCGCCGTAGCCGCCGGTCAGCTCCTTGACCTTGGCCGCGCCCTCCTCACCGCGCTCGGCGATGACGACGTCGGCGCCGAACTCGCGCGCCAGGGCGGCCCGGTCCTCGTGGCGGGAGAAGGCGATGACCTTCTCGGCGCCGAGCGCCTTGGCGGCCAGCACCGCGGACAGGCCCACGGCGCCGTCACCGACGACGGCGATGGTCTTGCCCGGTCCGGCCTCGGCGGCCACCGCACCGAACCAGCCGGTGCCCAGCACGTCGGAGGCGGCCAGGTAGTCGGCCAGGCGGTCGGGGTCGTCGGGCTCCCCGCCGGGTACGGCCACCAGTGAGCCGTCGGCCAGCTCCACGCGCATGTACTGCGCCTGGGAGCCGGTGTAGGAGCCGGCGTTGGCGCAGCGGGACGGGTAGCCGGCCTGGCAGATCTCACAGGTGCCGTCCGAGAGCATGAAGGAGCCGATCACGAAGTCGCCGACCTTGAGGGTCTTCACCTCGTCGCCGGCCTCCACGATGGTGCCGACGTACTCGTGCCCCATGGGGCGGTTCTCCACCGGCTCCAGGCCCCGGTAGGGCCACAGGTCGGAGCCGCAGATGCAGGCGGCAGCCAGCTTGATGACGACGTCGGTGGGCTTGACCACGCGGGGCACCTCCACGTCCTCGACGACGACGTCGCCGGGGGCGCGCATGATGACGGCGCGCATGGTCTCGGGCAGAGTTGTGGCGGTCACGAATACTCCTCGATTCGGGATGATGCGGGCGGACAACCCGCATCGGTTGTTCCTCGCCGACAAGGTTAAAACCGTCCCGGCGTCCGTCGCCAGGTATTGCCAGTGCCTGGCGACACGCCGCCGCGCCTGCCGACTATTGCCTCCTGCGCGGCAGCGGCAGAACCAGCGGGGTGCCCGTGAGCGGGTCCGGGGTCACGTGCACTTCCAGGCCGAACACCTCCTGCACCAGTTGCGGGGTGACCACCTCCCGCGGGGTGCCATTGGCCATAATGCGGCCCGCGCGCATGGCGATGATCCGATCCGCGTAGCGGCACGCCTGGTTCAAATCGTGCAGGACCGCCACGATTGTGGTGCCCAGCTCGGCGTTCAGCTCCCGGCACAGCTCCAGCACGTCCACCTGGTGGGCCAGATCCAGGTAGGTGGTGGGCTCGTCCAGGAGCAGCACGTCGGTGCGCTGGGCCAGCGCCATGGCTATCCACACCCGCTGCCGCTGCCCGCCGGACAGGGAGGCGACTCGCCTGCGGGCCAGGTCGGCCACATGCGTGCGCTCCATCGCCGCCGTCACCGCCTCGTCGTCCTGCTCGGACCACTGGTGCAGCAGCGACTGGTAGGGATAGCGGCCGCGGGCCACCAGCTCGTGCACGGTGATGCCGGTGGGGGCGATCGAGGACTGGGCGAGCATGCCGACCCTGCGGGCGAAGGACTTCGGGCGGATGTCGGCGGCGTCCTTGCCGTCGAGCAGCACCTGCCCGGCGGTGGGGGCGAGCACCCGGCTGAGCGCGCGCAGCAGCGTGGACTTCCCGCAGGCATTCGGCCCCACAATCATGGTCACCGCGCCCGGCTCGACGCGCACGGTCAGTTCGTCGATGACCGGATGCTCGGGGTGGTAGGACAGGCACACGCCCCGGGCCTGGAGCACACTCCGGCCCGGGGCGGTCTGGGCCATGGTCCGCACGGGGTTCGCGCTACTGCTCGTGAGCGGCGCTCATTTCACCGTCTGGGTGACGGTGTCCAGGACGAAGCGGGCCGCCGTCGGGCCGGCGTTGAGGTAGAAGGGGTCGTCCTCCACCTGCACGGCCTGGTCGGCCTGCGCCGCCGACAGCGTCGGCCACAGCGACATGCCGGTCAGCTCCGTCTCATCCCCGCCCTGCACGCCGAACAGAATCCAGTCGGCGTCGGCCTGGTCGAGCTGCTCCTCGGAGATATCGACGGAGGTGTCATCGGTGAAGGTCTGCGTGTCCGGGCGGGCCACGCCCATATCGGCCAGCACCGAGCCGGCGAAGGAGACGGCCCCGAAGATGCGGGTGCGGTCGCCGTTCTTGCGCAGCAGGGACACGGTCACGCTATCGGCGATGCCCTCACCGGAGGAGGCGGCATCGGCGTGGAAGGCCTCCAGCCACGCCTGGGCCGTTTCCGGCCTGCCCAGGGCGTCCGCCAGCAGCAGGAAGTCCTGCTTCCAGTACTGGCCGGTGCCCTGCGTGGCCACGGTCGGGGCGATCTCGCTCAGCGAGCCGTACAGGGACTCGGCGTCCTTGCCCGCGATATTCATCAGGATCAGGTCGGGAGAGAGATTTGCGATCGCCTCCACGCTCGGCTCGGTGCGCGAGCCCACGTCGGTGATCGCCGCCAGCGCGTCGGCGTCGTCGGGGAAGGCGGTAGGCAGGTAGTCGGGGACGGTGCCGGCCCCGTCGCCGGAGGTGGCGCCGACCGGGACGACGCCGAGCGTCAGGGCGGCATCCAGCTGGCCGGTGGAGATGATCACGACCCGTTCGGGCGCGGCCTCGATGGTGGTGTCCCCCAGGAAGTGGGTGACGGTGCGGGGGAATACGTCGTCGCCCTGACCGGAGCCCATGCCGTCGGGAATCGCGGTGGGCACGGTGGCGTCCGCCGCGGTGGTACTGGCCGCCTCCCCGGCTGCGGTGGAGGCGTCTGCCGACGCCGAGCCGGTCGCGGTGGAGGTCGTGGAGCCGGAGCAGGCGGCGAGGACGGGGACGGTGACGGCGGCGCCGAGCACGCCCAGGGCGGTGCGGCGCGAGAACAGAGAACTCATACGGTGAGGCTATCCTAAAGAACTATGTTCCGTGCAAGTGGCCTCCGTCCCCTCGCCCTGGACGCGGGGGCGCTGTGCGGCGGCATCGGCGTACTCGTCGCACTGTGTCTGCTCAGTCTCGCCGTCGGCTCCCGGCCGCTCGGCCTCGCCGAGGCCTGGGAAGGGCTGCGCGCCCACGACAACACGGTCGCCTCCCTCATCGTGTGGCGGCTGCGCCTGCCCCGCACCGCCCTCGCCGTCGTCACCGGAGCCGCCCTGGCCGAGGCCGGAGTGGTGATGCAGGCCCTGACCCGCAACCCACTGGCCGAGCCCGGCATCCTCGGCGTCAACGCCGGCGCCTCCCTGGCGGTGGTGTTGTCCGTCTGGCTCGGCGGCATCACCACCGTGTCCGGCTATCTCTGGTTCGCCTTCGCCGGTGCGGCACTGGCCGCCGCCCTGGTTCAGCTCATGGCCCGTCGCAGTGGGGAGGCCGGCCCGGCTCGGCTGGTGCTGGCCGGCATCGCCCTGGGTGCGAGCCTGAACGCCATCACCGGCACCATCACGATGTACGACACCAGCGCCTTCGACTCCTACCGCTTCTGGGTGGTGGGCGCCCTCGAGGGCCGCGACGCGACGCTGCTGGCCTGGGTGGCCCCATTCCTCGCGGTCGGGCTTGCCCTCGCTCTCGCCTCCGGACACACCCTCAATGTGCTGACCCTGGGCGAGGAACAGGCCGCCGCGCTCGGCGCCCGGCTGGGACGGTCCCGGATGCTCGCCCTGGCCGCCATCACACTGCTGTGCGGGGCCTCGACGGCGGCGGTGGGCCCCATCTCCTTCATCGGGCTGGTGGTGCCCCATGTGTTGCGACTGGTCCTGGGGGCCGATCAGCGGCGGCTGCTGGCGGCCTCCCTGGTGGCCGGGCCGATACTGCTGCTGGCCGCGGACATCGTCGGCCGACTGGTCATCCGCCCCGACGAACTTGAGGCGGGCGTGGTCACCGCCTTCATCGGCGGGCCGGTGCTGCTGGTCATGGTGCTGCGACGTGGGGAGACGGCCGGATGAGGGCGCGGGGCAACGGTGCGGGGGCGTCACGCGGCCAGGCGGCGCGTTCCGCGGGCTTGCGCACCGTCGCGGGGCCCGATGCCGACACGCGGGCCGCGCATGCCGTGGGCCCGCCCGCCGGGCGTCTCCTGCTGCGCCCGGGCCCGGGCCGCAGCCTGATGGTGCGCCGTCGCGCCCTGGCGGTGACGACGGCGCTGGTGGCAGTAGCCGCCGCGGTCGGCGCCTACACGCTACTGACCGGCGCATATGAGTTGTCCGCCGCAGACGCCCTGCGCGTACTTGCCGGCGGCGGCAGCGAGCTAGACCGGTTCATCGTGTTGGGGCAGCGGCTGCCCCGCGTGGTCGCCGCCGCCCTGATCGGGGCCATGCTGGCGCTGTCGGGCGCCATCTTCCAGAGCCTGTCCCACAACCCACTGGGCAGCCCCGACATCGTCGGCTTCACCACCGGCGCCACCACGGGCGGCCTGCTGGTCATTCTCGTGTCCGCTACCTCCTCCACCGCCACTACCGCCCTGGGCACCACCGTCGGCGGCTTCGCCACCGCCGCGGTAGTGGTGATGGTGGCCATGCGGCGCGGCGGGGCCGGCGAGAACCTGGTGCTGGCGGGCGTCGCCCTGTCCCAGACCCTCTCCGCACTCAACGACTACCTGCTCTCGCGCGCCACCATCCAACAGGCCGAGGTGGCCCGTGCCTGGCAGTACGGGTCCCTGAACGCCATCACCTGGGCGCAGGTGCGGCCGCTGATCGTGGGGGCCGCCCTTCTCATTCCACTTTCCGCCTGGATGGGTCGGCCCGCCGCGGTCCTGGAGCTGGGCGACGACGCCGCCACCTCCCTCGGGCTGGGCGTGGGGCGGCTGCGGGCCGCGATGGTCGGCTACGGGGTGGTGCTCGCAGCCGTGTGCGTGGCCGTGGCCGGCCCCATCGGATTCCTGGCACTGGCAGCACCCCAGTTGGCGCAGCGACTGGCCCGGACGGCGGGGCTGACGCTGTCCGTCTCCGCCGCCATGGGCGCCGCGCTGCTGGTGGTCGCCGACCTGCTGGCGCAGCGGCTGCTGGCACCCTTCCAGATCCCGGTCGGTTTGCTGTCGGCCGCCTGCGGCGGGCTGTACCTCATGTGGCTGTTGGGGCTGCGCGGGGCGACCGACATCGGTGGCAGGTGAGGAGAACCGCGGCGGCATGCGCGTTCGCATCGTGAGGGACGTCGGTCGATACGGAGACTCTTCATGCGCACGTTCATGCGGCGAAGCTGTCCTTGGATTGTCGCGGCCCACCCGATTTATTACGGTAGTCGACGTGAAAAAGAAGCTGGGTGGTACGCCCGACGGCGGCCGCCCCGATGCCGGGCGGACGGGCACAGACGGGCGAGCCCGCACACCCAGGCCTCATCGCCGTCGCCGCACTCAGGTCCGCCGCAATGCGGTGGTGCTGGCCTGGCTGGTGGTCGCGGCTGCGCTCGCGGTCGGCGTCATCGGCGGGCCGCTGGCGGCCTGGGGCACCTGGCTGCCGCTGCACGCCCTGTTGCTCGGCGGCATCGGTTCGGCGATCACCATCTGGTCGGCCCACTTCGCCGATACCCTGCTGCACCGCCCCGCGCTCGGCGGCGCCGGGCTGCTGGACGTGCGCCTGCATGCCCACAGTCTCGGTGCCATCGCGGTGCTGGTCGGCATCACCGCCGGGCGTCCCGCCGTCACCCTGGCCGGGGTGACGGCGGTGCTCGCTTGCGCGCTGTTGGGTGTGGCTGCGATCGGCGTCCAATACCGCCGCGCCCTGGCACCCAGGATGGCGCCCCTGGTCTTTCATTACCTGGCCGCACTGAGCCTGTTGGGAATCGGCGCGGTCCTGGGCTACCTCACCTCCTGGGCCGACCGGCGCGGTACCGCCGCCCTCGCCGACACCTACTACCTCGCCCACACCACCACCATGCTGCTCGGCTTCGTCGGCATCACCGTGCTGGGCACGCTCACCGTGCTGTGGCCGACCATGCTGCGCACCCGCATGGAGCCGACCGCCGCCCGCTGGGCGACCCGGGGACTGCCACTCCTCGTGGCGGGCGTCGCCATAACCGCCTGCGCGGGCCTGTGGCGTATGGCGGCGGGAATCGGCGTGGTCGTGTACCTGATCGGTGCCGCCGCCGTGGTCCTGCCCGCCGCGGTGACGGCCCGGCGCGTGCCGCCCACCTCCTTCGCCACCATGAGTGCGGCGGCGTCGGTGGGCTGGCTGCTGGCCTGCGTGGGCTACATCGGCACCGGTATCGTCCTGGCCGACGACGTCGCCGCCGCCCGCGAGGTCATCCACACCGTCCGGGTGGCCCTGGGCGCCGGATTTGCGCTGCAGATTGTGGCCGCCGCGCTGAGTTACCTCACCCCGGTCATGCTGGGTGGGGGCCCGGCCGCCGCCCGCGCCACCAACGCCATCCTGGACCGGGCCGCCGCTTGGCGGGTGGTGACGGCCAACGGTTGCCTGCTGATCGCCGTCGCCCAGATACTGCCCGAGGCGGTGCGGCTGGCCGCGGCGGTCGTTGCCGGCGCCGTGGCCGGCTACGTGCCGGTGGGCATCGCCCTGGCGTTGCGGCGGGTGTTGCGCGGCGAGAAGCACGAGGGAGGACGCCCGTGAATGATCGCGCCGAAGACGACGCGGACCGTCCCCAGGCGGCTCCGGCGTCCCGCGGTGGCGTCGGCATCCCGCAGGGGCGCGCGGCCGTGACCGCCGGCACCGCTCCCGCCGTCGGCCGTGGCCAACGTCGAGCCGACGCCGCCCCTCAGCCCCGCCTGGATCGCCGCGGCGTGCTCCTGGGCCTGCTCACCACCGGGGCGGCCGTGGCCACCGGCGCCGGCATCGCCGCCTGGCGGGCCACCCGCACCCCGTCGGCGGAGGCCGGTCCCGTGGCCGTCACGGGGCGGACCACCACCGTGACCGTCGCGGTCGAGGGGATGCGCTTCGTGCCCGACACCGTGGACGTTCCCGCCGGCAACCGGCTGGTGATCACTCTGGACAACACCGGTGACCAGGTCCACGACCTCGTGCTCCAGCTAGACGACGGGACCACCGCCTCCACCGGCCGCGTCCCCGCCGGCGAGACCGGCAGCCTCGATGCCGGTGTCGTCTCCGGCCTGCTGGAGGGCTGGTGCTCCATCGCCGGGCACCGCGCCCAGGGCATGGTCTTCCACGTCACCGCTGCCGGGCAGGCCGCCGCTTCGACTACGGCGACTGCGCTCGGGGCGGACGACGCCGTACCCGATTACGCCGCCGCCCTTCCCGACGATGTGGAGCCCTTCGACGCCGTGCTGGCGCCCGCCGACACCGCCACCACCGTCCACGAGCACACCTTCACCGTCACCGAACAGGCCATGTACGTGGGCGGCGGCGTCACCCAGCGGCGGATGACGTACAACGGGCAGGCGCCCGGCCCGGTGCTGCGCGGTCGGGTCGGCGACACCTTCCGCATCACCCTGGTCAATGAGGGCTCCATGAGCCACTCGATCGACTTCCACGCCGGCGTCATCTCCCCGGACGCGCCCATGCGCTCCATCGACCCCGGCGACTCGCTCGTGTACGAGTTCACCGCCCAGCGCTCCGGCATCTGGCTGTACCACTGCTCCACCGCCCCGATGAGCGTGCACCTGGCCTCCGGCATGCATGGTGCCGTCATCATCGACCCGCCCGGGCTCGCCGTGGCGGACCGGGAGTTCGTCATGATCCAGTCCGAGCTCTACCTCGGATCCGAGGGCGGAGAGACCGACGCGGACAAGGTGGCCGCCAAGACCCCCGACCTGCTGGCTTTCAACGGCATCGCCTTTCAGTACCGCGACCGGCCGCTGACGGCGAAGCCGGGGGAGCGGTTGCGCTTCTGGGTGCTCGACGCCGGGCCCTCCCTGCCGACGTCCTTCCACATCGTTGGGCTGCAGTTCGACCAGGTCTTCCACGAGGGCGCCTGGACGCTGGGCGGGCCCGACGACGTCGGCGCCGGCTGGTCCGGCGGCAGCCAGGCGCTCGGGCTGCAGCCCGCCCAGGGCGGCTTCGTGGAATGCGTGCCGCCGGCCCCGGGCACCTACACGCTTGTCACCCACGCCTTCGCCGACATGGAGAAGGGCGCGATGGGCTACCTGCGGGTCACCGGCTGAACTCTGGACTATCGGCTGACCACGGTTTCAACAGGCCGGTGTTCGGCCGATGCGGCGGCCTGGGGTACGGGCGGCTCGCCGGTCGGCGTCGTCGTGGCTGCCCGTGCCATCACGTGACAGCCGTCGGCACACAGTGGGATGACCGAGAATGTCGGCGCCCCCGTGCCTGCCTCGACGGCATCCGCGGCGCCGCCGTCCGCGCGGTCGGCGGAGGCGGGGCCGCCCGTGTGCGGGCGGGCGAAGCGCTCGTTGAGGAAGCCCTCGTGCATGCGGCACACCAGCCGGTGCGGCGGCCGGGAGGCGGTCAGCAGCGGGCACGCCTTGAGGGTGATCTGCTCGCCGTCGAACTCGGGGGCGAAGCCCATATGCGACAGGTGCGGCAGCATGGCGGTCAGCCGCGTCGTCGACGTGGCAGTCGATGCCGCGGAGGCGGCGGCCTGCGCCGTCGGGGCCGCGGGCTCATCGGGGAGCAACTGAGCCCAGCGCCGGCCGATCGCCTCTGCCCGCCGGCGGGCCTGCTCACCGTCGCCGAGCTGCTCGACAATCGCATCCAGCAGGGACAGGTAGGAGCCGACCACCTGCGCCGGATCGGGGCCGGCCGGTGCGTAGCGCAGGGCGGGGCGACCTCGCCGCCCTGTGGGGGCAGCGGACACCGCCACCAGGCCCGCCTCCACCAGGGCGTCCAGGTGCTCGCGCACCGTGTTGTGGTGCAGCTCGAGACTCCGGGCCAGCTGCGCCGCCGTGACCGACCGGCCTGACTCCTCCACCGCTGCCAGTACGCGGCGGCGCGCCGGCGACAACTCGGCGCGTGCCGACAGGTCGGTCCAGGCGGAGCGGGGAAGGAGAGCCCCGGCAGTCGGGGAAGCGGACATGTGTTCAGACTAACGTCCGCCGCCGCAGGGCAGGGAGGAAACAAGGCGCCGAACCGGGCACGTTTTCGCCGCGACTGCGGCCGTTACCGCCGCGGACGCGCAGGGCGGGTCAAGGCCCAGTAAACCGGCAGCGGCGGGGCGTCGAGCGTCGCCGCCAACGAGAATCCCAGGCGTTCGTACAACCGTCGCGATGCCGGCGTGGTCGACTCCAGGTGTGCGGCCACGCCGTCGGCGTCGACGCGCTCCAGGCCGTGGCGCAGCAGCGCCGTGCCCACGCCGGAGCCGCGGGCGCCGGGAGCGACGGCGAGCATGTACAGGTACCAGTACGGCTGCGGCGGCTGGGCCGACTCACACTGGGCCGCATCTAGCAGCACCAGCTCCCAGGCGCCGCCCAGCAGGTCCAGGTCGACCCCGTCGAGTGGCTCGGAGCCGAACGGTCCCGTGGCATGTCGGTCCTGGGCGGGCGCATCCCACAGGGCGACGCCGAGCAGCCGCTCGTTCGGGGTGCCGGCGTCAGCCACCGCCAGGTCGACGTGCGCACCGGCCCGTTGAGAGGCGTCGGGGGAGAGATAGTGAGCGGTCAACTCGCAGCGGTGCAGGTGATCCAGGGCCGCCACCGGCTTCGGGGCCCGCGCGGCGATGGTGCGCATGAGTGGATCTGCGGTGAACACCTCGGTGAGTAGTTTGGCCACTGCATCCAGGTCCGCTGTCCCGCCGGGGCGGATAACAGGGCTGCTGGTGCTGACTGGCATGCGGGCCATGGCTGCTTTCCTCTCCCTGAGACCGGCACGAGTAACACCCAGAGACTAGAGGGGCTCGTTGTGTTTGCGGGTGTGGGGGCCGTCTGCTACGCCACTTCACCGTCAGCAACGCCACTTCGGGGTTAACAACGCCTGTTAACGGTCTGCTGAAGGCTCCTGGGGTATACAGCAGACCGTTAAGTAGCGTTGTTAACGTCTGACCGGCGTAGCAGACACCCCCACCCACCACACTCCCGACCCGTCCGGTCGGTTCCGTGCACATCAGGTGCAACTGGCGGAGATGTCCCTGGCCGAACTGGACCGTCATCCACGCCCGACCCGCCATTTCCGGAACTCCGGTCTCGCTCGCACAGCGCCGACTCGGCTGTGCAGCTCCAGTTCGCTCCGGCTCACCGGCGGTGCGCCGTCGGGGTCGTGGGGTCCTCGGCCTCCAGCGCGGGGGCGAGTAGACGTCGGAAGGAGTCCACCCGGGCCCGACGCCGCTCACGCTCCGCCGGCTCCGGCGCGGCGTCGGCGACCCACTCATCCAGGGCACACTCGATAACGCCGGCCTCGTGCGTGCAGCCGCGCGGGCAGTCCTCGGCGACCTCGGTCAGATCCGGGAAGCCGCGCAGCACGTCCGCGCTGGACACGTGCGCCACCCCGAAGGAGCGCACCCCGGGCGTGTCGATCACCCAGCCGCCACCCGGCAACTCGAGTGCCTGCAGATTGGTGGAGGTGTGGCGCCCGCGTCCGGTGACCACATTCACCTCGCCGGTGACCCGGTCCGCTCCGGGCACGAGCGCGTTGATGAGCGTGGACTTGCCGACCCCGGAGTGTCCGACGAACACCGAGGTGCGCCCGCCGATCAGCGCGCGCACCGCCTCCACGCCGTCGCCGCCGGCGCGGGACGCCTCGGCCCGGCTGGACGGATCCAGTCGCGTTGACACCGAGCGCACGCCCAGCGGCTCGTAAAGAGCCAGCAGCGGGGCGGCGTCGGCCAGGTCCGCCTTGGTCAGGACCAGTAGCGGTTCCATGCCGGCGTCGTAGGCGGCCACCAGATACCGGTCGATCATGCGCGGGCGCGGCTCCGGGTCCGCCAGGGCGGTGACGATCACCAGCAGGTCGGCGTTGGCCACCACGGGCCTCTCCGTGCCGGCCGCGTCCCCGTCCTCGGCGCTGCGGCGCAGCAGGGTGCGGCGCTCGTCGACGCGCACCATGCGGGCGAGGGTGTCCTTGCGGCCGGAGGTGTCCCCGACGACGGCGACCCGGTCCCCGACCACGACCTTCCCGCGTCCCAGCTCGCGGGCCTTCATCGCGGTGATGTCGCCGCTGCCGTCGGTGGTGAGAGCGGGGTCCTCCAGGCGGATGCGGTAGTGGCCGCGATCGATGCGGGTGACCATGCCGGGCACGGCGTCGGCGTGGGCGGGGCGCTGCTTGGTGCGGGGGCGCGAGCGCTTACCGGGGCGCACCCGTACCCGCGGATCGTCGGTGCCGATGTCGCGGCGTGCCATCAGCGCCCCTCCCGGTCGGCCAGCAGCTTCGCCCACAGGGCGGGGAAGTCGGGGAGGGTCTTGGCGGTGCAGGCGATGTCGTCCACTTCGATTCCGGGGACGCCCAGGCCGACGACGGCCGCGAAGGTCGCCATGCGGTGGTCTGCGTAGGCGCGCAGCCGGGCCGGATGCAGGTGCACCCCGGTGGGCAGCGCGTCGATCTCCAAACCGTCGGCGGTCTGCCGAGCCGTCCCGCCGATGCGGCTGATCTCGGTGGTCAGTGCGGCCAGGCGGTCGGTCTCGTGCCCGCGCAGGTGGCCGATGCCGCGCAGGCGCGAGGCGTGCCCCTGCGCGGAGGCCAGGGCCGCCAGCGCCGCCACCGTCGGGGTCAGCTCCCCGACGGCGGACAGGTCGGCGTCGATTCCGTGCAGTTCGCCGGTGCCGACCGCAGTCAGTGTCAGCGAGCCGTCCGCCTCACGGGCCTGCTCGACGGCGCCGCCCAGATCGGGCAGCAGCCACCGCCAGGCGTCGCCCGCCTGGGTGGTGTGCGCCGGCCAGTGACGTACGCCGACACGCCCGCCGGCCACCAGCGCCGCCGCCAGGAATGGGCCCGCGTTGGACAGGTCCGGCTCAATGACCAGCGTGCCGCCCCGCGGCGCGCCCGGGTGAACCGTCCAGGTGCGTGCACCCACGGGGGCGCCGGCGTCCGGCTCGTCCACGGCGATGCCGCGTTCGCGCAGGAACTCCACGGTCATGGCCACATGGGGCAGGGACGGCACCGGCCCGGTGGGGGTGACGGCCAGGCCGCCGGGCAGCAGGCACCCGGCCAGCAGCAGCGCGGACAGGAACTGGGAGGAGCCGGAGGCGTCCACGCTCACCCGGTGCGGGGCCTCGGGGCGGGCCGGGTCGGCGGGGCGCAGCGGGCCTCCGCCGCCGGGGCCGACGCGCACGGGCAGGAAGCCGGGATCACCAAGGTAGCCCACCTCGGCGCCGAGCGCGGTCAGGGCGTCCAGCAGTGGCGCCAGTGGGCGACGGCGGGCGGCGGCGTCGCCGTCGAAGACCACGGGTGCGTCGGCCAGGGCCGCCAATGGCGGCACGAAGCGCATCACCGTTCCGGCCAGACCGCAGTCGATACGGGCCACCCAGTCGGCGCCGGCGCGGACCGGGAACGGGCGCGGCGCGGGCGTGACCCGCAGGACGGCGTCGGCGCAGGCACCGGAATCGTCAGGAAGTTCCTCGAAGCGGGCCCCGAGCGCTGTTAGGGCGGCGCGCATGAGTTCGGTGTCGCGGGAGCGCAGGGCACCGCGCAGCGTCGTCGGGCCCCCCGCCACCGCCGCCGCCACCAGGGCCCGGGCCGTAAGCGACTTCGACCCCGGCAGGTCTATGACGGCATCGAGCGGCCCGGAGGCGGCAGGCGCCGGCCAGGGGGCAGCATCCACCGCACTCACAGCGCGTCGACGATGGCGTTCAGGGCCGCGCTCGGACGCATGACGGCGTCGGCCAGGGCCGGATCGGGCAGGTAGTAGCCGCCCAACTCGACCGGGTGCCCCTGCACCGCCACCAGCTCGGCCTGCACCTGCTCATTGACCGCACCCAGCTGTTCGGCCACGGGCGCGAAGCGCGCGGCCAGGTCGGCGTCGGCCGTCTGTGCCGCCAGCTCGCGTGCCCAGTACAGGGCCAGCCAGGCGTGGGAGCCGCGGTTGTCGATGCCGCCCAGGCGGCGGGCGGGGGAGCGCTCCTCCTGCAGCAGCGTGGTGGTGGCCGCGTCCAGGGCGTCGGCCAGCACCGTGGCGCGCGCGTTCCCGCTCACCTGCGCAACGTGCCGCAGCGCCTCCGCCAGCGCCAGGAACTCACCCAAGGAGTCCCAGCGCAGGTAGTCCTCTTCAAGCAGCTGGCGCACGTGCTTGGGGGCGGAACCCCCGGCGCCCGTCTCGTACAGGCCGCCGCCGTTCATCAGCGGCACCACCGACAGCATCTTGGCGCTCGTACCGACCTCCAGGATGGGGAACAGGTCGGTGTTGTAGTCGCGCAGTACGTTCCCGGTCACCGAGATCGTGTCCTCGCCGCGGCGCGCCCGCTCCAGCGACAGGCGGGTGGCCGCCACCGGGTCCAGGATCCGGATGTCCAGGCCGGTGGTGTCCTCATCGGCCAGGTAGCGCTCCACCAGGGAGGCGATGGTGCGGTCATGGGCGCGTTCAGGATCCAGCCAGAACACGGCCGGCGCCCCGGTGGCGCGCGCCCGCACCACGGCCAGGTGCACCCAGTCGCGTATGGCCGCGTCCTGAGCCTGGCAGGCGCGCCAAATGTCCCCGGCCTCGACGGCGCTGGACAGCAGCACGGTGCCGGCCGGCTGGCCCGTGCCCGCGGTGACGACGACCTCGACGGTGCCGTCGGCGGGGATCAGGAAGGTCTTGTCGTGGCTGCCGTACTCCTCGGCCTTGCGGGCCATCAGCCCGACGTTCGGCACCGAGCCCATCGTGCGCGGGTCCAGGGCGCCATTGGCCTTGCAGTCCTCGATGACGGCCTCGTACACGCCGGCGTAGGAGGAGTCGGGGATGACGGCGAGGGTGTCGTCCATGGAGCCGTCGGCATTCCACAGCTTGCCGCCCGCGCGGATCATGGCGGGCATGGAGGCGTCGATGATCACGTCGGAGGGCACGTGCAGGTTGGTGATGCCGCGGGTGGAGTCCACCATGTTCAGCCGTGGCCCGGCCGCCATCTCCTCGCGCAGGCTCGCCCGGATCCGCTCACCCTCGGGCAGGTCATCCAGACCCGTCAGGATCGAGGCCAGCCCGTCCTCGGCGCGCAGTCCGGCGGCCGCCAGCACCTCACCGTAGGTGTTGAAGGTCCGGGGGAAGAAGGCGCGCACAACGTGCCCGAAGATGAGCGGGTCGGAGACCTTCATCATGGTGGCCTTCAGGTGCACCGACAGCAGCACGTCGTCGGCCTTGGCGGCGGTGTTGGCCCGCGCCAGGAACTCATCCAGCGCCCGCGCCGACATGAAGGTGGCGTCCACCACCTCCCCGGCCGTCACCGGCAGCTCCTCGCGCAGTACCACCGGCTCGCCGCCGTCGGCGGGAACCAGCCGGATCTGCACGGTGCCGGCCTCGGGAACCACCACGGAGCGCTCGTTGTGACGGAAGTCGTCGGCATCCATCGTGGCCACGCGCGTCTTGGAGTCCGGACTCCACGCGCCCATGGAGTGCGGGTGTGTGCGCGCGTAGGCCTTGACGGCCTGCGGGGCGCGGCGGTCGGAGTTGCCCTCGCGCAGCACTGGGTTGACGGCGGAGCCCTTGACGGCGTCGTACGCCTCGCGCACCTGCCGCTCGGCGTCGGTGGCCGGCTCGTCGGGATAGTCGGGCAGGTCGTAGCCCTTCTCGCGCAGCTCGGCGATGGCGGCCTTGAGCTGCGGCAGGGAGGCCGAGACATTGGGAAGTTTGATGATGGTGGCGGCCGGGTCCTGGGTGAGAGCGCCAAGCCGGGCCAGGTCGTCGTCCGCCAGCCCGAAGGCGGCCAGAATGCGGCCCGCCAGGGAGATGTCCGCGGTGCCCACGCTCACGTCGGCGGCGCGGGTGAACCCCTTGATGATGGGCAGCAGGGAGCGGGTCGCCAGCATCGGCGCCTCGTCGGTCAGCGTGTAGATGATGTCGGGCGTCGCGGCGGGGGCGCTGTTGGCGTTCTGGTCTGTCACCGGTCGTGTTCCTTCGTGTTCCTCAAGGTCGGCTGGGGGCTTGGCCCGTGTCCCCGGCGTCGGCCGGCGGGGCTCTCGCCCCCGAGGGTAGCGCGGCGCCGCGTCGATTTGTGCTGTGGCCGGTCGAAGTTGCGCCCCGACCGCCACAAGCGCAGTGGCCAGGCGAAGCCGCAAGTGGCGGGCCGGGACCGCCAACCCCCCATTTGGACCGCCTCTTTCTGCCCGGACCGCCGTAGTGCGCCACTGGGGAGGTCCAAACCGACGAGCGCGGTCCGGTTTGCGCGATAAAGCTGCGCGGACGATTCCGGCGGATGGCTCAGGCCGACTGCGTCGGCTCGTACTGGGCGCGTACCTGTTCCTCCGCGGCCGCAATTGCTGCCTGAACCTGACGTCGGTTCTCGCGCCGCCACGCCAGCGACGGGCGCCCCTCACGGTCCGCCGCGGACAGGGCCAAGCCCGCCCCGATGGCGGCGGAGCGCATTAGCCCCGACATGGCCTGCTTGCGCGCGTCCTGGCCCTTGACGGCCCACACCGGGTTGTTCACCAGCGTCAGCGGAATGTTGAGCGTCGCCAATACGGCTGCGCAGGTGCGCGGCGCCCGTCCCGTGGCCAGGCCCAACCCGGCCACTACGCTCACGGCGCCGCTGATGCGGGTAAGCAACTCGGCGTCCGAGTGCAGCACCGGCGGCAGCCCGGCCTTCTCCAGCACCGGCTGCACCTTTTCAAACTTCTCCGCGTGCCGCTTGGGTCGGGCGAGGGCGTCAATGCCATCGACAATGAAGGGGGCGGCAAGCGCCGGGCGGGCAACGATGCGCAGAAGGTCCATACCCCCATCTTCGCGCACCGCGGCGCCCGGTGCCAGTAGCCGGCGACAACAGCCGGGAATGCGCGGGCCCGCGGAGTCGTTTAGGACGGCGATGATTGCTTCTTACACCCGCCCCGCCCCGGGGGCATCTCCCACGGCCGCGCCGGGAATCGGCGTAGCCCCCGGCCTGGTGCCTGCCATGACCTCGTTACCGCGGGGCGCCCAGCGGCGCACTACTGGTACGGGCGGGCTAGGCTCGTGGTCGATGACGGACACAGACGATCACCGCCCCACGGACCGGCTTGGCGTGGCACAGTCCCCTGCCGAGGCGGAGCCCGACGACCTCGACCGTGCCCCGGCCGACGAGTCTGCCGAGGCCCGCGCGGCCCGCTTCGAGGCCGACGCCCTGCCTTATCTGGACCAGCTCTATGGCGCCGCTTTGCGTATGACCCGCAACCCGGCTGACGCCGAGGACCTGGTGCAGGACACGTACGCCCGCGCCTTCGGCGCCTTTCACCAATACCGGCCCGGCACCAACTTGAAGGCCTGGCTCTACCGCATCCTGACCAACACCTTCATCAACACCTACCGCAAGAAGCAGCGTGAGCCGCTGCAGTCCGACGCCGACACGGTCGAGGACTGGCAGCTGCACCGGGCCGCCTCCCATGACTCCGTCGGGCTGCCCAGCGCCGAGAACCTGGCGTTGGACGAGCTGCCGGACGAGGAGATCAAGGCGGCCCTGGGGGAACTCAGCGAGGAGCGGCGGCTGGCCGTTTACCTGGCCGACGTCGAGGGCTTCTCCTACAAGGAGATCGCCGAGATCATGGGCACCCCCATCGGCACGGTCATGTCGCGCCTGCACCGCGGGCGCCGGCAACTACGTGAGCTACTTGCGGACCACGCCCGCCAGCTGGGCTATGTCAGCGCGGAGGAGAAGAACTAATGGGTGAGAAGAACCCGACCGAGCCCTGTTCGTGCGCGGAGGCCCGTACCCACCTGGAGCGCTTCCTCGACCATGAGGTCGACCAGGATCTTCAGGCCCGCCTGGCCGAGCATGTCGCTTCCTGCGAGCACTGCTCCCGCCAGGCCGACGCCGAGCGGCACCTACGCGAGTTGGTCCGCTCCCGCTGCGCCGAGCAGGCTCCGCCCGCGCTGCGCGCCCGCGTCCTGGGTTACCTGTCCGCGGCGCGCATCAGCTCCACGACGACGTCGGTCGTCTCCACCACGCGGGTCACGGCCACGGTGGTGCGCACCGAGCGCATCGAACGCGGCTGAAGCGCCCGGCGGAGCGGTCGCCGCGGTGATCTGTGTTCGCATTCACCGCCGCCGCGGGGCGGCCGGCTGGCAGCGGCCGGCCGCGATGTGCGAAAATACCCGGCGTTCCGTGCCCCTCGGGGCGGAGAAGAACCACCACACATGAGGAGGCAGGAATGAGCAAGCGCGGTCGGAAGCGTCGTGCACGCGCCAAGAACAGCGCCAACCACGGCAAGCGTCCCAACGCCTGAGACGGGTGGGGCGGCGTCTCGGCGCCGCACTCGACTACCTACGACCGGCCGGTCACCACAGTGGTGACCGGCTGTTGTCGTATTGCTGTTGTGAGCGTGCCCACCGCGTCGGCCGCGTCTACGAGCGTCTTGCCGAGGCGGCGCGGCTGTGGCCTCACCCCGCCCGCAGACTCCGGCGTCGGAATGCGAGCAGAGACGCAATCAACGTTATGACCGCTGCAACGCCCTGACCGACGATTACTCGCGGGTCCGCATCGTCGACGGGGAGTACACCGACCGCGTGTGCCGGTGACAGATCCCGTGCCCATTCCGGCAGATCCAGAGCCTCTGCGAGGAAGCCGATCACTGCCGTCCACAGGATGATCGTCCAGTTCAGCATCGGCCAGCGCGGGCCGAGGGCCGCGAGCAGCGCGGAGACGGAGCCCACAAGGAGAACGGGGACCAGATAGTACCCGCCGATCTCGAGCGCCGTGTCGAATGCCTCCTTCTGCCCGGACGTCGCCCAGGTGCTCAGCCCCAGCAGCAGCGCGGATGCGATGAGTACGACCGCGGACGAGACCAGTGTCGTCGCCCACCAGCCGACCCACAGCCGTGCCCGACTGCAGCGGGTGGACAGCAGCAGCCCCAGGCGCCCGATGGACTCCTCCGCCCCCAGGCGGGCGGCTCCCTGCACGGAGACGGCGGCGGCCGCGGCCACCATGACGGTCGCGGCCATGGCCGCCATCAGGTCCGTGCCCCGTTCCAGTCCCATGGCCGCCAACGTTGAGGGGTTCGCTTGGATGATCCGGGTCATCTCCTCGCTGAACAGTCCAATGAAGAGTGTCCACAGGCAGGTGAGGGCGAGGAAAGGCGTCGTTGTCGTTCGTTCCAGCACCAGTGCCAGTCGCCAGGCCGCCTGGCGAGCAGGATCGTGGGCCGGTCCGGGGCGTGGAGTGAAGACGCCGGCTCCCACATCCCGGTGCCAGGCCGCAATCGCGCAGGCGACCAGTAGGACGAGTGAGGCGGTGCCATAGGCCATCAGGGGCCAGGCCTGCGGATCATCGAAGGCGCGCACCTCCGGCAGCCACCCGAGCGGACTGGCCCAGGTCGCCTCCCACTCCAGGCCGTCGACGATGAAGCGGACCAGAAAGGCCATCAGCACAATGCCGATTCCGAGCTGCCGAGCGGTAACGGCCTGCTGACACAACTGGCCCAGCAGAAGACCGACGACGGCGAAGAACAGCATGCAAGCACCTGCTCCAGCGGCGTACCAGGCGGACCCCCGAGCGGGCAGACCGGCCGCCGTCATGCCCACAGCCATAAGCAATCCGGTGGCGGCAGCGGTTAACGCCAGCAGCATGGTCGCTGCCGCCAAGGGCGCCAGCCGCCCCACCCGCGAGGCGGTCAGCAGCTCGGTGCGCCCGGTCTCCTCCTCACGACGGGTCAGGCGAATGGCCGTCAGCAGACCCAGCACCGGAAACAGTATCTGCCCCATGAAGCCGACCTCCACCCCGGTGATGCCACCCAGGGAGGCCAGTCCGTAGCCGCGTCCGTTGAAGGCGGTGCTGGGGATCGACGCGCCGGCGGTGGCCGCGTACTCCGCTCGTGCGGCCGAGGTCGGATACAGGCCCTTGACGCCGACCGCGACCGCCACTACCAGGGTCACGCAGGCCCACGTGCTCAGCGTCAGGGACGGCCAGGACGTACGCAGCCCCAGGATCATCATCCGCGGCAGACCGGTAAGGGGACGAGTAACGAGCAGGCGGGGGCGGCTCATCGCTGGTCACCGCTGCTCATGATGTAGTTGTCCAAAAACAGCTGCTCGAGGCTCGGCGGACGGAGTTCGAGTTGCACCGGACGCGCCGCGCTCAAGGCCGCCAGGACCGCGGGCAGGGCCTCAACATTGGCCAGAAGCGTGGTGCGCACCCCCCGGGGCACGGCATCCGTCTGTAGACGGTCAACGCCCTCGATCCCCGCCAGCCCCGGCAGCGCGGTTGCCGTCACCGCATCGACGGCGGTGGCTCGGCCGGAACGCAGCTCGGCCAGGCGGCCGGTGAAGACGGCGCGCCCGGCGCGTACCACGGTTACCGTCTCGCACAGGGCCTCAACCTCGGCCAAGATATGGCTTGAGAGCAGCACCGTGGTGCCCGCCTCGGCGCGCTCGGCGACGACTTGCTGAAACACGGCCTCCATGACGGGGTCGAGTCCCGAGGTGGGCTCGTCCAGGATGAGCAGCTCAACGTCGCAGGCCAGCGCCGCCACGAGCGCCACCTTCTGCCGGTTGCCCTTGGAATAGGTGCGGAAACAGCGCGTGGGGTCCAGGTCGAAGCGTTCAACGAGTTCGTCGCGTCGCCGACGGTTCATGTTGCCGTGGAACCCGCCGAGCAAGTCGATGCACTGTCCACCGGTCAGGCCCGGCCACAGCATGGTGTCTCCGGGGACGTAGGCGAGGCGGGCGTGGATATCCACGGCGCGCTCCCAGGCATCCATCCCCAACACCGTGATACGGCCGCAATCCAGCCGCAACTGGCCGAGCGCGGCGCGAATGGTGGTGGACTTCCCGGCACCGTTGGGGCCGAGGAATCCGTGTATCTCGCCGCGAGAGACGATCAGATCGAGCCCGTCCAGGGCGGTGAGTTTGCCGAAGCGTTTGACGAGTCGGGAGGCGTCCACCGCAAATTCTGACAGTGACTTGCTCATGACAGTGACTGTACTTGATAGTGTGTGGCTGTCAAGCCCGCAGGGTGACGGTGTCCGCAGGGTGACGGCGTCAGGCGACAGGAGGTGTGATGCCCATGGTCGATTCCCCCTCGGCGGGTGCGACATCGACCCCTCGTCCGGGCCTGCGCGCCCGCAAGAAGGCCGCGACGATGCGTCATATCCAGGATGAGGCGCTTCGTCTGTTCGAGGCGCGGGGCTTCGATACGGTCAGCATTGAGCAGGTCGCCGAGGCCGCGCTGGTCTCACCCAGCACTGTTTACCGGTACTTCGGCACCAAGGAGGGACTCGTCCTTCATGACGAGTACGACGAACAGATACGCGACCAGTTGGGGCATCGCCTGGCTCAGGGGATCGACCTGGCCGACGCGGTGAGCCGAGTTCTGGATGACATCTGGACCGATCACTTCGGCCACGACCAGGAGATGGTCGTGCTGCGTACACGTCTGTGTTTTGAGGTCCCCTCCATTCAGGGGGCCATGTCCCTGGTGATAAACCAGGAGGTTGATGCCATCGCCGCGGAGGTGGCCCGGTCCGGGCGATGGAACTTCGCCACCGCTCGGGTTCTTGCCTCCGGGGTGTTCTGGGCGTTCATGGCCGTGCTGCGCAACTGGCATGATCAGGGCTACGCGACGGATCTGCGCGCCGGCATTGAGGAGGTCATCGCGTGGCTGCCCGCGCTGGAGAAGGCCGTTTCCTGATTACTCCTTGACTGCCCCCTCGGTGAGTCCACCCTTCCAGAACCGCTGGAGCACGAGCATGAGGATCGCCAGCGGAATGACACTGAGCAGTGCCCCGCCGATGGTCAACTGATAGAACTCCGGCAGCCGATTGGTTTGGGACAGCCATGTGTTCAGTCCCAGGGTGATGGGGTAGAGGCGCTCGTCGGCGAGCATGATCAACGGCAGGAAGTAGTTGTTCCAGATCGCCACGAACTGGAACAGGAAGACGGTGACCAGGGCGGGCACCATCTGTCGCAGCGCGATCCGGTGGAAGATCGTCAGTTCCCCGGCCCCGTCGATCCGGCCTGCCTCGAGCAGTGAGGTGGACACCGCGGCGTCGGCGTAGATCCGGCACAGGAACAGGCCGAAGGGGGAAACGACGGCGGGGATTAGGACGGCCAGGTAGGTGTTGGTGATCCCGATCCGGCTGAACACGAGGAACAGCGGCAGCGCAGTGGCCGTGCCGGGAACCAGCACCCCTCCCATGACCAGCCCGAACATGAGGTTCTTCCCGCGGAACTCATACTTGGACAGGGCATAGCCCGCCGCGGCCGCGAAATATGTGGCCAGCAGCGCCCCGGCCCCCGAGTAGAGCAGGGAATTGACGAACCAGCGCGGGAAGATCCCACCGTTGGAGGTCAGGACGTTGCGAAGATTCTCCACCAGGGCGAAACTCCCACCGAACCAGAAGCCGTTGGTGGAGAACAGATCATCGGTGGTCTTCGTGGCGTTGATGACCACCCACAGGACCGGAATGATGAAGTACAGCGACACCAGCACCAGGACGCTGGTGACGAAGAAGGTCGTGGATCGGCGTGTCCCGGCCTCGCGGCTGCTGCGATCTGCCATGTCAGTCCCCTCCTCGCCCGGTGGTGGCCCGCAGGAATATGAAGGACAGGATGAAGGCGGCCGCCGCAATAATGACCGCCTCGGCGGCTGCGACACCGTAGTCGTTGTACTGGAAGGCCCAGGTGTAGGCCGAGTAGTTGGGCGTGTACTCGGTGTTGATGGCCGGGGCGATCGTCGCCAGGATCTGCGGCTCGGCGAACAGCTGAAGGGTGCCGATGATGGAGAAGACGATGGTCAGCAGCAGCGCCGGGCGGATGAGCGGAATTTGAATGGAGGTGGCGATGCGCACGGGTCCTGCCCCATCGACCTTCGCGGCCTCGTACACCTCGGCGGGGATCGCCTTGAGCTGGGCGATGATGATGAGCATGTTGTAGCCGGTGTACGCCCAGGTCACGATGTTGGCGATCGACCACAGCACGTTGCCCTCGGCGAGGAAGTCGTACTGGATGCCCACCACTGCCAAGGCGTCCACGATCGGAGACAGCCCGGGGATGTACAGGAAGGACCACAGGATCGTGGCGATCACTCCGGGCACGCCGTAAGGCATGAAGTAGAGGGCCCGGAACAGGCCCGGCCAGCGCGCCGCGGCTGACTCCAGCAGCAGTGCCAGGACGGTGGCTGCCGCGATCATGACAGTGACCTGCACGGCACCGAACAGCAGCACCCGCCCAATGGACTGAGTGAAGTTGGCATTGGCCAGGGCGGTGGCGTAATTGTCCAAGCCCGCGAAGGTCTCGGTGGTGCCGCCCTCGCCGTACAGTCCGGTGTAGCGGGTGCGGGTGAAGGACTGCACCACGGCCACCGCGATCGGCACGATGAACGTCAGTAGGAACACGAGCATGAATGGCGCCACCAAGAGGTAGGGCGCCGCGTTCTTCTTCACTGTTCCGCCTCCCTGGCTCGCAGACCACGACGCTGGAAGGCCCGGACGATCTCGGTTTGACTGATCGCCAGGGAGTCCACCAGCGAGGTGCCGTCGGTGAGTTTGCGTCGCATTCCGTCGGCGACGATGTTGATCGACTGCTGGCACAGCGGCGGCCAGAGCCAGTCCAGGTTCTGTTCCCGGGCCATGGGGGCGATCACCTCGGTGTTGTAGCTCTGGCCTGAGAAGAACTCGCTGGGGCCTTCGCGCACCTTGCCTATGTAGTCCGCCGCAGGCGACCAACCGGTGCCGCAGTTGGTGATCAGGGAGTCCAGAGCCTGCGGGTCGGAGTGCATCCAGATGATGAAGTCCGTGGCCTCCTGCGGATGTCGGGAGTTGGCCATGACTGCGGCCGTCGACCCCCCGGAGTAGCTCGATCCGTAACCGGTGTCCCAACGGGGCATGGGAGCGACCTTGAACTTTCCCGCGCCTGAAGGCACGGCCTCGATCAGGGCATCCGCCCAGGAGCCGTTGGTGTGCGTGGCCAGGGTGCCTGCGCCCATCGCGGACATCCAGGGGGAGGAGAAGGAACCGAATGCGGTATTGACCAGTCCGTCGTCGATCGCCGTGTCCCAGAAGGCGGCGACCTGGAGACAGGCCTCATCGGTGAGGTTGATGACCCACTCCTCGCCCTCGGGAACGAACCAGTTCCCGCCTGCCTGCTGGCACAGTGTGGCGAGCATATTGCCGTCGGCCACGTTGAACACGTCCATGTAGGTCCCGGGCCGATTCTCCTGGATGAGGCGGGCCGTGTCGGCCCATTCCTGCCAGGTGGTGGGCGGCGAGGCACCCACTGCGTCGAACACGTCCGTGCGATAGAACAGGGCGACCGGACCCGTGTCCTGTGGGATGCCGTACACGCCGTCGGCCAGGTCCACGTAGCTCCAGGCGGCGGGATCGAAGAGATCCTTGTGTTCCCGCGCCCCGTAGCGAGATATGTCCACCAGGTCGCCGGCGAGGACGAACTCGGGGATCATTCGCATCTCCACCTGGCCTATGTCCGGGCCGCCACCGGCTGCGAGCGCGGAGTAAAGCTTCTGGTAACCGCCGGAGGTGGAGGAGGGGATCCAGGTTACCTCCACCCTCACATTCGGGTTCACCTGGTTGTACAGGTCGGCGACGATCTGCAGGTCCTTCAGCCACGACCAGTAGGTGAGCGTCACCGGACCCGAGGCGGGCGGAATGGCACCAGCGGTTTCGGCGCGGTTGTTCGTCGTCGTGCAGCCGCCGACGGTCATAGCCGCAGCGGCGCCCAGGCCGAGAAAGGCGCGTCGTGGGATGGAGGTGTGCACGATCGTTCCTCACTCATCGTCGAGTTCAGCCGTGGCCCTCTCCGTTCTACTCTCGGGGAAAGCCGCGAAGAAATGTGACGAGTGTAACGTGCAATGTCTCGGATCGGAAGCTCTCGTCCGTAGGGTCCCGCCACGACGTTGTCGCTGTGCGGGGTTGTGAGGCTCTCACTTACCGGGGTGCAGGCACGCCCAGCCACTCGTACCAGCCGCGGTGCAGCACCAGCCAGGCCAGCAACCCGTAACCGGCCTGGGCCGGGTGCCCGCCGCCGTCGGAAATGACATCGGTGAGCCACTGGTCGTGGTTTCGCAGCGGCTCGAAGGTCTCCACATACGGGATGCCCCGCCGCTGGCACACCTCGCCGACCGCCCGCGACAGTGCCGCGGTGCCGTCGGGGTCCGCGGCCGGCAGCGGCGGTGGGCCCACCACGAAGCAGGAGCGGTGCTCACTGGTGGCCGCATCCAGCACGTTAGCGATGGCCAGGCGGGAGCGGGCGTGAGAGACGCCGGCGATCACGTCCGCGACGCCCAGGCCGATCACCAGCCGGTTGACGCCGGCGTGCGTGGTGCGGCGGGCCACCTCGCCCTGCCAGCGCTCGGCCAGTCGCGCCGTCGTCTCGCCCGGGACGGCCAAGGTGTTCCACATGATGCCCAGCTCGCGAGGCGTGCGTGCCATCACCCGGCCGGTCCACCCCAGGGCGCGGGCATCCCCGTAGCCGGACACCAGCTCATCACCGATGAAGCACAGGCTCGTCTCCTCCATGGCCACCCGCTCCGCTCCTCACTTGTTGACGACTGCTGAGCCTCATCTTGCCATTGTCCAGCCGGTGTGCATTGCGCCGCGCGGGCACCGCGGTGGCGGGCGAAGGTGATAGCGTGCCAGCACTATGCGACGAAACGCTCGCCGGGCGCGCAGGCGCCACCGCTCCGGCACGGAATCCGACCACCCCCACCCCGACTCGGCCCGTCGGCCTGCGGGAGGCCGCCCGTGAGGGAGTGGCTGATGATCGCCGTCGGCGTGCTGCTGACGGCCGGCACCGCACTGTTTGTAGCCGGAGAGTTCTCTCTGGTGGCTCTGGACCCCTCCACCGTGGAGACGCGCGCTGCCGCCGGCGACCGCGGGGCCGCCCGGGTCGGCCGAGCGTTGAGCCGCCTGTCCACGCTGCTTTCCGGGGCCCAGGTGGGCATCACCCTGACCACCATCCTGCTCGGCTACACCATGCAGGCCGCACTGTCCACGCTGCTGACCGGCCTGCTGTCCACCTGGCTGGCGCAGGCGGTCGCCACCGGTGTGGCGGCGGCCGCCGCCCTGATCCTCGTCAATGCCTTCTCCATGGTGGTCGGTGAACTCATCCCCAAGAACGCCACCCTGTCCGACCCCATGCGGGCCGCCCGCGCCGTCACCCCTTTCCTGATGGGGTTCAGCGCGGTCCTCAAACCCGTGATCGCCGTGCTCAACGGCACCGCCAACCGGGTGCTGCACCGGATGGGGATCGAGCCGGCCGAGGAGATAAGCGGCACCCGCTCCGCCTCCGAACTGGCCGCCCTGGTGCGGCACAGTGCCGAGGAGGGGGTTCTGGACGTCTCTACCGCCGCGCTGCTGACCCGCTCCATCGGGGTGGGACGGTTGACCGCCGTCGACGTCATGACGGACCGCGGCCGCCTGCACACCCTGACCGAGCAGGACACGGCCGCCGACGTGGTGGACCTGGCCCGAGCCACCGGCCACTCCCGCTTCCCCGTCATTGGTGACGACGCCGACGACGTGCTCGGCATCGTCCACCTGCGCCGCGCAATCGCCGTCCCCTACGCCAAACGCGCGGAGGTACCGGTGACCTCATCGTCCCTGATGACTCCCGCCCACCGGGTGCCGGAGACCATGCCACTGGCTGCCCTACTGGTGGAACTGCGCGACACCGGCAGCCAGATGGCGCTGGTGGTGGACGAGTACGGGGGCACCGCCGGCGTGGTGACGCTGGAGGACGCCGTGGAGGAGATCGTCGGAGACGTGGCCGACGAGCACGACCGGCGCCGCTCCGGTGCACATGCCGACGCCGCCGGCGACTGGCTGGTACCGGGCTGGCTGCGCCCCGACGAGCTGGTCGACCGCGCCGGCATACAGGTGCCCGACGACGGCCCCTACGAGACCCTGGCGGGCCTGGTCATGACGGAACTGGGGCGCATCCCCGAGGTCGGCGACGCCGTGGCCACGCCGCAGGCGGTGCTGACCGTGGAGGCCATGGCGGGGCGCCGCATCACCCGCCTGCGTATCCATCCGCTCACTACTCCGGACACCGCCGACGGGGCGTCCGCCGGGGGAGCGGCAGCAGAGGCCGGGGGAGAGGAACCGCAGTGATGAGTACCTCCCTCGCCCTGATCCTGACCGTGGTGCTGCTGGCCGGCAACGCCTTCTTCGTCGCCGCCGAGTTCGCCGTCACTTCGTCGCGCCGCGCTCGCCTCGAACCGCTCGCCGAGGCCGGTGACCGGCGCGCCGCCACCGCCGTGTGGGCGCTAGAGCATGTCTCCCGCATGCTCGCCACCGCCCAGCTGGGCGTGACCGTCTGCTCTACCGGGCTGGGTGTGGTGGCCGAGCCGGCCATCGCCCACCTGCTGACGCCGCTGCTCGCGCGCCTCGGGGTGGGGACCGCCGGGGCGCATGCGATCGCCGTGGTGCTGGCCCTGGTACTGGTCGTCTACGCCCACGTGGTGGCCGGGGAGATGGTGCCCAAGAACCTGTCCATCTCCGCGCCCGAGACGGCCGCCCGCTGGGTGGTGCCGGCCCTGGTGCGTCTGTCCCGGCTGCTGGGCCCCATCATCACCGCCTTGAACGGCTTCGCCAACGGCGTGCTGCACCTGTTCGGCATACAGACGCGCGACGAGGTCTCGGCCGCCTTCAACGCCGCCGAGGTCGCCTCCATCGTGGAGCGTTCCACCGCCGAGGGGGTTCTCGACGACGACACGGGCCTGCTGTCCGGCGCCCTGGAGTTCTCCGAGGAGACCGCAGGCAGCGTGATGGTGCCGGTGGACGCCCTGGTCACCCTGCCTGCCGGATTCACCCCGGACGACGTCGAGCACACGGTGGCCACCACCGGCTACTCCCGCTTCCTCGTGCTCCGGGGCACTCAGATCGACCCCGATGCGGCGGACGCGGGCGTGGTCGGCTACCTGCACCTGAAGGATGTGCTGTACGCATCCGAGGACAGCCGCACCGAGCCGGTGCCGCAGTGGCGCGTGCGTGCCCTGGTGCCGGTACACGCCGGTGACGAGGTTGAGGACGCGTTGGCCGCCATGCAGCGCTCCGGCGCGCACCTGGGCCGGGTACAGGACGAGGCCGGTACTACCCTCGGCGTGGTCTTCCTGGAAGACATTCTGGAAGAGCTCGTAGGTGAGGTGCATGACGCCATGCAGCGCGACGAATTCCAGCGGCGGGAACGCGGACAGGCGTGAGCGCGCCTGAGGTGTGACCACCGTCCTGGCACGGGAGCATCACGTTTAGCTAAAGTGCTGCGGGCGGCCCGCCGGGCGGCCGCGAGTACTACCTTCGGAGGCACGGGGTGGCTGAACAGCCCATGACACGGCGCCAGCGTCGTGAAGCGGAGCGCGCTGCCGAACGCCGGCAGGCGGTCGTCGAGCAGACGACTCGCGTGGCGACCTCGCCCGCCCCGCCGCCGCCAGAAACATACGCGTCGGCAGGGCTCGCCTCCCAGCGTTCCTCCTCTCACCGTCCCGCCGCCCCGCGCCACCGCAGTCCCCTCGGCGCGGTCGCGCGCGCCGGCGTGCTGGTGGTCCTCACCCTGGTCACCGTCGTCGCCCCGCTGCGCTCGAACCTGCTGACCGCCCCACAGGCCGTGGCGGCTTTGGACCTCAGCGGCGCGGTGCCCGCAAGCGCAGGCGCCAGCAGCACCGATCCTTCGGCTTCGGTCGCGGCCGCCGTGCTCGGCTCGGATGCGGACGTCGACACCGCCTCCGACCCGGAACTGTCCAACGTGCCCGACGCCGCCACCCTGGCGCGCATCCGTGAGGCTTATGAGAACGCCTCCGCCACCTGCGCCGCCCAGACCACGGGCGCCTCCGGAGACACCGCCGCCTTCAACTCCACCCCAGAGGTCTTCTTCCCCATGATCGCGGGCACCTACACGGTCTCCTCACCGTACGGCTACCGCCTGCACCCCACCCTGGGGTACATGAAACTCCACGCCGGCCAGGACTGGGCGGCCGCCGCCGGAACCCCCATCTACGCGGTCGCCGCCGGCACCGTCGTCGATGCCGGCATGTCGGGCGGCACCGGCACCATCACCATCGAGCATGAGATCGACGGCGAGATCTGGTACACCCGGTACCTGCACATGTACGAGGACGGCATCTACGTCTCCGAGGGCGACCAGGTGGAGGCAGGTCAGCTCATCGCCGGTGTCGGCTCCACCGGCTACTCCACCGGCCCGCACCTGCACTTCGAGGTGCGTAACGCCAATACCACCGAGGACTCCTCGTCGGTGGAGCCGGAGGAGTGGCTCGAGGAGCACGGCGCCGTCGAGTTGACCACCGACTGCTCCTGAACATGCGCGAGTCACAGCCGCCTGTGAGAATCCGACCTATGAGCCCAACCCGCCGTTGCGCCGTCGTCGCCCACCGGGGCGGGGGCGGCGAGGTAGTCGAGAACACGTGGAGCGCCGTCGAGCACGTGGCCGCGCTCGGCCTGACCTGGATGGAGACCGACCTGCGGGCCACCGCCGACGGCGTCGTCGTCCTCTCCCACGACGCAGACCTGGCGCGCACCGCCGGTGACCCACGGCGCATCGCCGAGCTGACCTGGGAGGAACTGGCCGCCGTGGACGCCGGCGATGGGCGCCCGTTCGTGCGGCTGGACCAGGCGCTAACCGCTCACCCGGGGATCAGTTTCAACATCGATTTGAAGGATTCCGCCGTGCTCCAACCCGCCCTGCGGGCGGTGCGCGCCGCCGACGCGCTGGGACGGGTGCGTTTCGCCTCCTTCTCGGCACGGCGACTGGCCGTGCTGCGGCGTCAGGAGCCGCGGGCCACCACCTCCCTGGGGGTTGGCGACGTCGCCCGGCTCATGGCGCGCAGCCAGGCGGCCTTGCCGGTACGGGGCGGCCGCCGGTCCGGAAGCCGGGGACGAGTCGACGCCGTGCAGGTGCCGGTCAGCTTCCACCGCATCCCCGTGGTCACCCCGCGTTTTATCTCCCAGGCCCACGCCTTCGGAATGGAGGTGCACGTGTGGACCGTGGATGATCCCAAGCAGATGCGCGCTCTGGCGGACAGTGGTGTCGACGCGGTTATCACCGACCGCCCCACCCTGGCACTGGACGTGCTCGGTTGATGCGGCGGGTGTGGCCGTGGTGACAATTGCCTCATGACCGACAGCCGCCCCCAGCCCGCCCAACACGTCGCCTCCACGCCGATCGCCGTCCCCACCGGTGAGTCTGGACCATTGGTGAACACCACCGGCGGGCCGGTGCGTGGGGTATGGCGAGACATAGTCTCCGCCCCGGATCGCGTCGGACCGGACGCCCGCTATCGGCGCTCGGCCGCCTTCTACGGCATTCCTTACGCCGAGGCGCCGGTGGGGGAGCGGCGCTTCATGGCACCGATACGGCGGGAGCCCTGGGACGAGGAACGTGCCGCAGTCGTCCCGGCCGCTACGCCGCAGCGCGGCTCCATCTTCACCGACCCGGCCATCCCCGAGCCGAGCGTGCCGGGAGACGATTTCCTCACCGTCAATGTCTTCACGCCTGCGCCCGGCGACGAGGATGCACAGCTGCCGGTGCTGGTGTGGATTCACGGCGGCGGCTGGACCTCCGGCTCCCACAACTCGCCCTGGTATGACGGCGCCGCCTTCAACCGCGACGGCGTGGTCACCGTGTCGGTCGCCTACCGGCTCGGATTCGACGGCTACGGATACATTCCCGACTCCGACGCCCCCTACAACCGGGCGGTACTGGACCAGGTCATGGCTTTGGAGTGGGTGCGCGACAACATCGCCCGCTTCGGCGGGGACCCGGGCCGAGTGACGATCGGCGGGCAGAGCGCCGGCGGCGGCAACTGCCTGGTGCTGCTGGCGGTGCCCCGCGCCCGGGGCCTGTTCCACGGCATCATCTCCGAATCCGGCGCCGTTCCGGACCTGCCTGCCGCCCGCAACGCCGACAATGCCGCCCGCATGGCCGCCGCACTTGGCGTGGAGCCGAACCTCGCCGGCTACCGCTCGTGCAGCTACGACGCCGTCTTCGCCGCGCAAAACGCCGTGAGCGGCACCGGCGAGCATATCGACGACGGCGGGGCCACCGCTGCCGGTCCGGACCCGGTTGCGGCCGTCGCCGGGGTGCTGGCCGGTATTGGCGAGCCCGATACCGGCATCCCATTCTGCCCGACCGTCGACGGCGAGATTGTCACCGCTCCGATCCGACAGGTTTTGCGGCGGGGAGACGGGGCGCAGGTTCCGGTCCTCGCGGGTTCAACCACACACGATTTCGCCTTCGCCGGCCTGGCCTATGTCGAGGCCATGGCGGACCGGGATCCGCGCGAGGTGCTGATAGGCGGCGGCATGAGCGAGGCCATGGCCGACCGACTGCTCGCCGCCCACCCCGAGCACGCCGACGCCCCGCACATGGTGATCGGCAACCTCATCTCCGACGCCACCTTCCACATTCCGCTCGCGGGCTGGTTCCTGGCCCGCGCCGAGTACGCCGAGGCGGCGGGCATGGGCGCCACCGGCGCGGGTACGAGTGTCACCGCCGCGGGCACGACCAACGCCGGTGAGGGCATGGGCAAGGCGACGAGTGCCGTCGACGGTCCAGCCGGGAGCTACGCCTACGAGTTCAGTTACTGCGGCGGGAGCGCGGGGCTGGCCACGCACTGCATGGAGATTCCCTTCGCCTTCGACTGCCTGAGCGAACCCTACTGCGAGCACACGCTCGGCGCGGCGCCGCCGCAGGCGCTCGCGGACGCCATGCACTCGGCCTGGGTGCGTTTCATCGAGACCGGTGAGCCCGGCTGGGAGCCTTGGACGGGGCGGAGTATCGGTCGCCGCTTCGGCGACAACCGCTCCGGGGCGCTGACCGTGGTGGAGGACCGCGTCATCTTCGACACCGACCGGGACCTCGCCGCCGGCGCGCGCTGATCGCAGTGCAGTAGCGTGCGGGGAACCCCGAAGCCCGGCCCTGACGGGTAACAACCCGACCTGTCTTGTGCCTATTTGGCTTGCCGGCCAGGCGCGCCGGCGGGCACAATTGAGGGGAGTCACCCGGCGGCATCCGGATGGCTCTCCGATGCAGGCGGTTCAGTTGAGCCACCTGCCGAGGGCATCCACAAGGACACCAATGGCCCGGATCAGATGAGCGAGAGCTTCGAACACTTCGCTCACCTGCCGGGTCATTCCCTTGCCCTTGCGGACTTTGGCATGTCGGCCCTTCGGCTTGGACATGGCCCCCGCCTCCTTCCTGGCTCCTACCTTCTCGGCCAAGGACATGGTTTGTTCCGAGAGGAGGTGCCGGAGAAGGCACGTCCAGCGTAGCGGCGGCCACTGACACATTTCGGTGTTCGTGGACGAGACGGAGGAACTGCGCAGTACTGCATCACCGCATGGGCTCTCGTGGGCGTCGGCCACGCATGGCGCTGATTTTGATACTCCGCTCCGTCTGTATCAGCAAGGACGACGCCTAGTGCGCGCTGGCGACGGTTCGTGGGGTAGATGCACAGTGGGGTAGATGCACGAACCGTCAGCACATCTGACGAACCGTGGGCGTACCTGGCGAACCGTCGACGCGCAGACGGCTACGAGCACGAGCCCAGGGGAAAACACCATCGCACGGGGTGGGCGCCACTCCCACGCCTAAGGAGGGCCCCGGCGGCCCGCAAAGGCTGGACCGGGCGAACCAAGATGTCGACGCAAACGTGTTGCTTAAGATCGAGGTTCTCGATGGTGTGGTGCAAGAGAACCTGGGCGTTCGTGGTCTGGCTGTGAATTCGGGCTGGTGTCTGACAACCGCGCGCAAACCTTAGGTCCTGTTGTGTAAGTGCTTGGGTGGCGGTGCGCGGTTGGGTGGCGGTGTGTGGCTGTTGAGCCTGTTAGTTGGACCGCTGTTCCCCGGTTGGACCGCCGTAGCCGCCGGTTACAGCGGTCCAACGGGGCGTGGGCGGTCCAACCGGGGCGGTGCAAGACCTACTCGCCCCCTCGACGGGCGCACACAGCTCACTCAAGCTGGAGCCCCGTAGCCACCAGATACAACGGACTCGCCATCCGCTGCCAGACCACCCACATCGCCAGCACCGCCCCACCACCACAAACGACTCACACAACACGACCTAAAGCACCGTGCGCACGTAACCCAGACGCGCCGGTCTAAAGCGCCACGTTTGTACCGATAGCCCGCTCACGCCATTACCCCATGCTGACGAGGCGTTGCCCCGCAGGGTCGACAAAGCCCCCGCCGACTCGGGGTCGGGCGGGGGCTTCGGGCTGGTGCCCCGGACAGGATTCGAACCTGCGGCCTTCTGCTCCGGAGGCAGACGCTCTATCCACTGAGCTACCGGGGCCCGAGGCGCGACTGTACCAGCGTTCGGGCGCCGGATGGAAACCGAGAGGCTGTGGCGTTCGACGAGCCGACGGGCGCACGACGCGTCACCCGTTGCCGGTCAATGTCAGCACGACTAGTGCGAGGTTGAGGACGATGATGAGCGCCGCGGCCCCGCGGGACGTCCAGCGCAGGACCACACCGTCGCGCCACCGCCCCATGAGCTGCGCCGAGCCCGTGGCCCGCATGAGCGGCACGATCGCGAGCGGGATCCCGAAGGAAAGCACTACCTGGCTGAGCACGAGTGCCCAGGTTGGCTCCGCCCCGACGGCGATGATGATCAGTGCGGGCACGAGCGTGACCGCGCGACGGGCCAGCAGCGGTACGCGGATGTGCAGCAGGCCCGCCATGATCTCGCTGCCGGCGTACGCACCCACCGACGTCGATGCCAGCCCGGAGGCCAACAGCCCAATAGCGAACACGACGCCGACAGCCGGCCCCAGTGAGGCGGTGATGGCGGCGTGCGCCCCCTCGATCGTGTCGGTGCCGCTGGCCCCGGACAGGGCCGAGGCGGCCAGCAGCAGTAGGGCAATGTTGACAGCGCCAGCCAGCGCCAGCGCCCAGATCACGTCCACCCGGGTGGCGCGGATCAGTCGGCCGGTGCGCTCCTGCCCGGAGGAGGTTTCGTCAGCGGTGCTGGCGGTGCCACCGGAAGCGGCGGCCGCATCGTCGTCGGGAATTGGCCTGGCGCCATCGGCCTGGCGTTCGGCGTGTCCCTCGCCGATCTCCTCATGGTGGTCGCGCACCAGGGAGGAGTGCAGGTAGATGGCGTGCGGCATGACGGTGGCGCCGAGCATGGAGGCGGCCACCAGCAGGCTGCCCGAGCCGCGCAGGCGGGGAATGAGGCCGGCGAAGGTCTCGCTCCAGTTGGGCGGCGAGATGAACAATCCGCCCACGAAGCCGATGGTCACCACCACCAGGAGCGCCACCACGGCCCCTTCGAAGGTGCGTTGGCTGCGACGCTCCTGCAGGGCCAGCAGCAGCATGGATACGGCACCGATGATCACGCCGCCGGTCAGCAGTGGGATGTTGAACAGCAGATGCAGGGCGACGGCGCCGCCGATCACCTCGGCCAGGTCGGTGGCGGCGGCGACCAGCTCCGCCTGTGCCCAGTAGGCCAGGCGGGTGCCACGGCCGAGCCGGTCCCCGAGCACCTGCGGCAGCGAGCGGCCGGTGACGATGCCGAGCTTGGCGCTCTGGTACTGGATCAGCACCGCCATCGCATTGGCCAGCACCAGCACCCATACCAGCGTGTAGCCGTAGCGGGCGCCGGCGGTGATGTTCGCAGCCACATTGCCAGGGTCCACGTAGGCGACCGCGGCCACGAAGGCCGGGCCGAGCAGTGCCAACAGCCGGTGCCGGGGCGGGCGCGACTTGGGGGAGTGCTTGCGCACGATGACGTCGACGGCGTCGGTGGTGTTGCCGGGAGCTGACACGGTCGGCCTCCTCACATGGTTTCGGCTACCCGAAACTCTACTCCTTTGTGGGGGCGCTTGCACCGGCAGGCGTGGTGAGGCGGTATCGACTGGCGCCTGTGCGCAACTCGTGCCGGTCTTGGTGCTACGAGGCGGGTCGCCGGGGTGTCCACGTGGGTCGCCTCGGGGTGGCCGACGGGGCCGCTTGACGTACGTGAATCTTCACGTATGTTTGTACGGGAGATTCGACGTACATCGGAGGTTGTCATGGAACCGGTTCGCCTCGCTGTGGTGCCGCAGCCCGGAAATGCCCGCGATCCCAAGAAGTTCGTGGGGCGCGTTGCGGTCAGTGACCGCGCCCGCGAGCGGCTGTTGGCAGGGGTGAATCTCCTGCTCACGGACCCCAGACGCATGGGCAAGACCTACTGGCTGCGAGCATTCGCTGCCAGGGAGACCGCCTTCCAGCCCTACTTCATCGACTACGAGGGCGTGGGGACTACGGAGCGCTTCCTCGTGGTGACCGCAGGGGTGCTGTGTGGGAACCCGGAGCTGCCGGTGCGGGTCCGCGAGTTCCTCAAAACGGTGTTCGACCACGTCGATACGGTTGGGGTTGCCGGATTGACTCTCAAGACCTACCACCGCCAGACCCCGCCGCTGCGCCTGCTGACCGACATCCTTGAAACGCTAGACCAAGGCGATGACTCGGCCATCCCGCTGATCCTCATGGATGAGGTGCCCATGGCGATCGACAATATTGCAAGCAACGAAGGTCCGCAGGCGGCTAAGGAGCTTTTGCAGACTCTGCGTCGGCTCAGGCAGCAGTACACCCGAGTGCGCTGGATCGTCACCGGCTCCGTCGGCTTCCATCACGTGCTTGAGCAAGCGGGGACAACCAGTGGCGACATCAATGACCTGGAGGCGCTGCACCTCGGACCCATGCCCGATGGTGAGGCGCGCGAGCTAGCGCAAGCGCTTCTCCGCGGCATTGGGCAGATGCCTTCCGACCTTGTTGTCGCTGAGCTGGTAGGGGTGGCGGGCGGTGTCCCCTTCATAATGCACGCCGTTGCCCGCGGCCTTGATCGGGCTGGGGGAACGCTCGGGCCGCAGGAGGTCAGGGAGGCATTTGAAGACATCATTGATGATCCGGACGACTTCCGGCATCTGAAACATTTCGAGGAGCGGGTGCGCGTGTACTACGGGCAGAACGCGCGGCTCGCCGCGCGAGTGCTCAGCGCTACGGCCACGGCCGCACCGAGGGTGTGGGTTCTACTGACTGAGGCCCTTAAAGGCGATTCCTCGGAAGAGCTGGATGAGGTTGTCGGGCTGCTGTGCAGCGACCATTACCTTGAGCGTCGCGGCTCGCGCGTGCGCTGGCGTTATCCGGCCTTCGCCTACATCTGGGCACGTAAGCACAATCTCCTGGAGCGTCCATGACTACGATCTCTCGATACACCCCCTCCACCATGCCCGGTGAGAAGCTCGAGCGCCTATTCGTGGCACGCGAGCGGATCCTGGCCCGGCTTGTGGACCGCGTGGAGGCGCTGGGAACCACTCCGAGCCCGCATCACACCCTCCTGGTTGGGCCGCGGGGGGCGGGAAAGACGCACCTCATCGCCCTGGTTGCACATCGCGCCCGCCGCCTGATCGAGGGCGGCCAACGAATGCGCATAGCGTGGTTGCCCGAGGATCCATGGACGATCGCGTCTTACGGGAGACTGCTGGCGGCAATCTTTAGCGCGGTAGGCGAGGAGTCCGACTCGCCTCTCAGCGAGGACCAGCTCGATGTGCAACTGCGCGCCTCGCTACGTACCAACGGCCCGGTACTGCTGCTCATGGAGAACATGGACCAGATCCTCAATGCGATTGGCGACCTAGGCCAGCAGCGCCTGCGGAATCTCTTCCAGACCGAGTCCGGCATCCTCCTGATCGGTTCGACGACGACGTTGGACCGGACGCTCGCCGATGAGGCCTTCCCTTTCTTCGACTTCTTCGACACGTTCCGCCTTGAGCCCTTCTCCGCCCGGGAGGCCCAGGCCATGCTGCGGGCTCTCGCCCGCGAGGACGGGGACAGTGCGCTGGAGGAGCGGCTGGAAGATGCCGACGCCGGAGCGCGTATTCATACCATCGCGCATCTTGCAGGCGGCCAGCCACGGTTGTGGGCGCTGCTGGGCAGCGTGCTGACGGTGGATCAGGTGGATAACATCACCGACCTTCTGCTCACCCGCTTCGATGATCTCACCCCCTATTACCAGGAGCGGCTGGCACGGCTCTCGCCGCAGCAGCGACTCGTCGTCGCCGAACTGGCGGCGGCCGACCGGCCACTGCCGGTTAAGGCGATTGCCGAGCGAGTGGGCGCAGATCAGCGCAGCGTGGCCAAGTCGGTAAACGATCTGACGGACCAGGGTTGGCTCGCCGCGGTCTCAACCCCGTTCGCCCATCTACTCGACCGGCGCAGGACCTACTACGAGCTGGCCGAGCCGCTGGCTCGACTCGCCTTCCAGCTCAAGGAGTCCCGTGGTGAGCCGCTTAAGCTCATCATTGAGTTCCTGGTCAACTGGTTCGACGCCGAGGAACTGCGGGCATCGAGTGAAACTGAGTACGCCAGCGCTGCGCTGGAAATGATCGACAAGGATGAGACGCTCGGCCTTGTGCACGGCCTGACGAGCCTTCCGGCGGTGCGCCGCCCTTCGCTTGCCCTGCTGGGGCGGGTCGAGGACGCTCTTGCCGCTCTTGCCGGTGGCGATGCGGAACCGGTTATGAGCCTGCCGAGCACGCTGCGGCAGGCGATAGAGCTGCGCTATGGCGAGGAAGACGGCATCACCGCAATGCGACTGATGCTGCTTGGACGTGCGTTGATGGAAGTGGGGGATGTTCCGCAGGCGGAGTCACAGGAGGCGTGGTTGTCTCGCGCCGAACGGCTTGATGCCGAGGTGCAGTCTTTGCAAAGTCGCCTCATGCATGTGCGTTGGTTGGCGGCCGGGTGGCATCTGGATGAGGCTGCCGCGGCGCTCTCGACGATTCCGGAGGGGAATGAGCATCTCGATGGTCTAGAGGCGCTCGCTGACGCGTACCAGGCATCGGGGCGGGTCACCGATGCCATCGGCCTGTTCGCGCAGGTCCTACAGGACCGCCTGCGCATCCTGGGGCCCGACCACCCCAACACCCTGGCTAGCCGCAACAACCTCGCCTACGCCCACCAGGCAGCAGGCCGTATCGCCGAGGCTGTCGACCTGTACCAGCAGGTCCTTCAGGACCGCCTGCAGCTGTTGGGTCCGGAACACCCCGCCACTCTGATAAGCCGCCACAATCTCGCTGGCGCCTACCAGGCGGCGGGTCGGGTTGAGGAGGCGATTGGCCTGTTGGAGCGGGTGGTGGAGGATAGCGTGCGTGTGCTGGGGTCCGACCACCCCCAGCCCTTGAGCAGCCGTAACAATCTTGCAGGCGCCTACTACTCGGCGGGTCGGGTTGAGGAGGCGATTGGCCTGTTGGAGCGGGTGGTGGAGGATAGCGTGCGTGTGCTGGGGTCCGACCACCCCGACACTCTGACCAGCCGCCACAATCTCGCTGGCGCCTACCGGGCGGCGGGTCGGGTTGAGGAGGCGATTGGCCTGTTGGAGCGGGTGGTGGAGGATAGCGTGCGTGTGCTGGGGTCCGACCACCCCGACACTCTGACCAGCCGCCACAATCTTGCTGGCGCCTACCAGGCGGCGGGTCGGGTTGAGGAGGCGATTGGCCTGTTGGAGCGGGTGGTGGAGGATAGCGTGCGTGTGCTGGGGTCCGACCACCCCGACACTCTGACCAGCCGCCACATACTCGTCGGTACCTACCAGGCGGCAGGGCGCCCGGAGGATGCCGAGAAGCTGCTGGAGCATTGGCCCTCCGGGAGCTGACGCCCCGCCCTCCCGGGCGCCCGGCGGCATGACCGAGCCATATCGACCGACCTCGGCACGTAACGTCTACCGAGCTCGGTGCGTGAGTGGCGCCGGTTTCGGCGCGTTGGGGCGGTGCCGGTACGCTGGCGCGCGTGACCCCAGAAGAGCTCGCCGAAGCGATCCGCAACGTCCTCATCGCCGCCGTCACCGACGGCAGCCTCGCCCTGCCCGTGGAGGAGGTGCCGGTCCCCAAGGTCGAGCGCCCCCGCTCCCGCGAGCACGGTGACTGGGCCACCAACGTCGCCATGCAGCTGGCCAAGAAGGCCGGCACCAACCCGCGCGCCCTGGCCCAGCTGCTGGCCGAGCGCGTAGGCGCCCTGGACGGCGTGGCCTCCGCCGAGGTCGCCGGACCCGGCTTCCTCAACATCCGCCTGGACGCCGCCAGCGCCGGCGAGCTCGCCCGCACCATCCTTACCGCGGGCACCGCCTACGGCACCAACGACTCCCTGGCCGGCCAGCACATCAACCTCGAGTACGTCTCCGCCAACCCCACCGGCCCGGTGCACCTGGGTGGGGCCCGCTGGGCCGCCGTCGGCGACTCCCTGGCCCGCATCATGACCGCCTGCGGTGCCGAGGCCACCCGCGAGTACTACTTCAACGACCACGGCACCCAGATCGACCGCTTCGCCCGCTCCCTGCTCGCCGCCGCCCGCGGCCAGGAGACCCCCGAGGACGGCTACGGCGGCTCCTACATCGGTGAGATCGCCGCCCGGGTAACCGCGGACGAGGCCGGCGCCGGCCGTCCCGACCCCGCCACCCTGCCCGACGTCGAGGCCACCGAGGTCTTCCGGGCCCGCGGCGTCGACCTGATGTTCGCCGCCGTGAAGGCCGAACTGCACGACTTCCGTACCGACTTCGACGTCTTCTTCCACGAGGACTCCCTGCACACCTCCGGCGCCGTCGAGCGCGCCATCGGCCGCCTGCGTGAGCGCGGTGTCATCTTCGAGGCTGACGGCGCCACCTGGCTGCGCACCACCGACTTCGGCGACGACAAGGACCGCGTCCTGATCAAGTCCGACGGCGATCCCGCCTACTTCGCCGCCGACGTCGCCTACTACCTGGACAAGCGCGCCCGCGGCGCCGACTGCGCCATCTACCTGCTCGGCGCCGACCACCACGGCTACATCGGCCGCATGATGGCCATGTGCGCCGCCTACGGCGACGAGCCCGGCGTCAACATGCAGATCATCATCGGTCAGCTGGTCAACCTGGTGCGCGACGGGCAGCCGGTGCGCATGTCCAAGCGCGCCGGCACCGTGGTTACGCTGGAGGACCTGGTCGACGCCGTCGGCGTGGACGCGGCCCGCTACGCGCTGGCCCGCTCCTCCATGGACTCCATGATCGATATCGACTTGAATCTGCTGGCCTCCACCTCTAACGACAACCCCGTCTACTACGTCCAGTACGCCCACGCCCGCATCCGCTCCGTGGCGCGCAACGCCGCCGAGCGGGGCGTGAGCCGCGACGCCGGCTTCGACCCCGCCCAGCTGGACACCCCCCACGACTCTCAGCTGCTGGGTGTGCTCGCCCAGTATCCGGCCATCGTCGCCCAGGCCGCCGCCCTGCGCGAGCAGCACCGCGTGGCCCGCTACCTGGAGACGCTCGCCGCCGCCTACCACACCTGGTACGGCGCCACCCGCGTCACCCCGCGCGGCGACGATCCGGTCGACGCCGGGCACGTCGCCCGTCTGTGGGTCAACGACGCCGTCGGGCAGGTCATCGCCAACGGCCTCGGCCTGCTGGGCGTGACCGCCCCGGAGCGCATGTGATGGGCGCCGTACCCGCGGGCGAGGCCCCTCTCGGCACCCTGGCCGCCCCCGAGCCCGAGGCGCGCCCCGACCTGTGGCCATGGTCGGCCCGGCGCGGCGCCGACGGCGCGCTGGAGATCGGCGGGCGCAGCGTGGGGGAGATACTCGCCGACGCCCCCACCCCCGTGTTCGTCCTGGACGAGGCCGACCTGCGCGGCCGCGCCGCCACCTGGGCCGCCGCCATGGCGGAGGAGTTCTGGTCCGGCTACGGCATGGTCGGCGGCGAGGCCTACTACGCCGGCAAGGCCTTCCTGACGACCCGCGTGGCCCGCACCGTCTTGGCGGAGGGCATGGGCATCGACACCGCCTCCGCCGGTGAGCTGGCCGTGGGCGTGGCCGCGCTCGCCGCTCTCGACGGCGAGGAGGCCACCTTGCGCGCCGGCCGACTGGGCCTGCACGGCAACGGCAAGACCCGCACCGAGATCCGTACCGCCCTCGCCCACCGGGTGGGGCACCTGGTTCTGGACTCGGCCGAGGAGATCGAGTTGGCGGCCGCCGCCGTGCGCGAACTGCGCGAGACCGGCCACTATGCCCCCGCGGAGACCGGCTCGGTCATGCTGCGCTTGACCACCGGCATCCACGCCGGCGGGCACGAGTACATCTCCACCGCCCACGAGGACCAGAAGTTCGGCATCTCCGTGGCCACGGGCGCGGCGCTGGACGCCGCCCGCGCCGTCGTCGCCGCCCCGGAGCTGACCCTGCACGGGCTGCACTCCCACATCGGCTCCCAGATCTTCGACCTGGCCGGATTCCGGGAGGCGGTCGGCGTCGTGCTGCGCCTGCGCCACCAGATCGCCGCGGCCACCGGGGTGCTGTGCGAGGAGGTGGACCTGGGCGGCGGCTACGGCATCGCCTACACCGGCGCCGACCCGGTCGCGCCCTCACCCGCCGAGGTCGCCCGCGCCCTGGCCGAGGCGGTCCACTTGACGTGCACCGAACTCGGGGACGCCGTGCCGCACGTGTCGGTTGAGCCCGGCCGCTCAATCGCCGGGCCGGCCATGGTCACCCTGTACACGGTGACCGGGCTCAAGCGCGTCCAGCTGGGGGAGGGGGCCGCCCGCCTGTATGTGAGCGTGGACGGCGGCATGAGCGACAACATCCGCCCCGCCCTGTACGACGCCGCCTATACGGCCCTGGTGGCCAACCGGCGCCCCGACCCGGAGGCAGGACTGGTGCGTGCTCGCGTGGTCGGCAAGCACTGTGAGAGCGGCGACGTGGTCGTGCGCGACGTGGACCTGCCCGCAGACCTGGCCGTCGGCGATGTTCTTGCGGTGCCGGCGACCGGCGCCTACGGGCGCTCCATGGCCTCCAACTACAACCTGTTCACCCGGCCCGGCGTCGCCTGGGTTGAGGACGGCCGGCAGGGCTGGGTGCTGCGCCCGGAGACCATCGCCGACCTGCTCGCCCTGGAGGGAGACTAGGCCGACGGTTCTGCCGGGTCGAGTGCGCGGAGCCCTTGTGCGCGGGCGGCTTTGGCCAGGCGCGCGTCATGAGTGAGGACCGTCACCGGGTCGCGCGGGTCATGCAGGATGAGGGCTGTGGCCAGGTGAATCGCATCCAGCGACTTGAGCTCGCCGGTCAGTGCCTTGGCTCGGTCTATCACGGCGTCATTGATTGCGCATAGCCCAATCATCCGCAGTGCCGTGTCAGCAACGGCCAGTGCATGCTTCTCCCGGCGCAACGCCCTGAATACCTCGAGTTCTAGTAATGCCGAGGAGAGCAGCCTGTCTTCCGTAGCAGCGAGGTGAGCGGAGACCGCCTCATGACCGGGTTGGGCCAGGAGCACTAGGAGCACGGCGGAGGTATCAAGGTAGATCACCGTTCTTCCTCTCGTTCAGCCATGAAGTCGGCGTACAGCTGAGCGCCGTTTGGAACATTGATACTGGGCAGCGGGCCGGTTCGCTCGTGCGTGGCCTCTTGGATGAGTCCTTCGCGCAGCAGACGCTCATAGGGAGTCTCCTCGGGCTCGATCGGCACCAGGCGGACGACCGGGCGGCCACGGTCGGTGATGGTGACGGGGCGACCGGATGAGACGACGTCGGCGACGATGCGTCCGGAGCGCTGGTTGAGTTCGCGCAGGCTGACGGTGCGGTTGCTGGCAGCGACGGCGGGGCCGGAGCCGGAGGACTGCGCCGGGGTGCCATGCGGGCTGCCCACGGGTTGAGCGTTCATGACTGGATTATCCCAAATGTTCTACATGCTCTACAAGAGTCTGCTCGGCGGGGTGCCGTGCGCACCGAGTCATAGGGGAAGGCCCCTACTCCTTGAGGAGGAGGGATGGGAGCTGTGATTCCACCCCGGGGATGTACTGCGCGGATGAGATCTTCCTTACTGTCGGGATATGGACACGATGCGTTCTTCCCTGGAGACCCCGCCCCCGGCGTGGGGACGCCATGACGAGCCGACGGGGCAGCGCCGCGGCACCGTCGGGCGGGGAAGCGACGGCATGCTGGTTGTCTGGGCGCTGCTGACCTGCATGCTGGTCGGCCTGCTGCTAGCCGTCGCCGTCACCCCGTCCCTGTACAACGCCTCGGGGCTCGCGCTGAGCCTGTCGGCGCTGGCCGGCTGGGGTGTCCTCAGCGCCAAGGTGCTGCATGGTCTGCGCTGATGCCCACCCTGACTGATCTCGGCATGTAACTGTCGACCGACCTCGGTGTCGATGTGAGAGGCGGCGGCGCCTGCTCGATGGCGCCGCCTATGCTGTGCCGAGTCACGCTCGTCCGCCCGGCGAGCCCGCACACATTCGCGAGGTGGTTCCCTTGAATCAGCAGGCACCCCAGGACGCCCCACCGTCGGCCGCGCTCCGCCCAGGCCGGGTAGCAAGACCTGCGCAGCCGGCCAGGCGCGCCGCCGGTGCGGCCGACCGCCCCACACTGCGCGTCGGAGTCCTCGGATCCGGCACCGTCGGCACCCAGGTGATCCGCCTGCTGCTGGAACAGGCCGACGACTTCGCCGCCCGCTCCGGTGCCCGCTTGGAGATCACCGGCGTGGCCGTGCGCGATGTCGATGCCCCCCGCGACGAGGCGGTCCCGCGCCAGCTGCTCACCGACGACGCCGAGTCCGTCGCCACCTCCAACGACATCGTCATCGAACTCATCGGCGGCATCGAGCCGGCCCGCACCCTCATCCTGGCGGCCTTCGAATCCGGGGCCAGCGTCATCACCGGAAACAAGGCACTCATCGCCGCCCACGGCCCCGAGCTGTACGCGGCGGCCGCAGCCGCCAACACCGACTTCTACTACGAGGCCGCCGTCGCCGGCGCCATCCCGGTGGTCTACGCCCTGCGCGAGTCCATGGCCGGTGACCGCGTCACCAGTGTGCTCGGCATCGTCAACGGCACCACCAACTACATCCTGGACGAGATGAGCACCAAGGGTCTGTCATTCGACGCCGCCCTGGCCGCCGCCCAGGAACTCGGCTACGCCGAGGCCGACCCCACCGCCGACGTCGACGGTCTCGACGCCGCCGCCAAGGCCGCCATCATCGCCTCCCTCGCCTTCCACACCCGAGTGGGAATGGACGACGTCGAGGTCGAGGGTATCCGCTCCATCACCGCCGACGACATCCGCGAGGCTCACGCCTCCGGCTGCGAGCTCAAGCTCCTGGCCATCGCCCAGCGGGTCAGCAGCGAGCCCGACGGCGTAGAGGGCATCTCCGTGCGCGTACATCCCGCCCTGGTCCCGGCCGACCACCCGCTGGCCAGCGTCCACGGCGGCTTCAACGCGGTCCTGGTGGACGCCGAGGCCGCCGGCCGCCTGATGTTCTACGGGCAGGGAGCCGGCGGGGCCCCCACCGCCTCCGCCGTACTCTCCGACGTCGTCGCCGCCGCCGCCCACCGCGTCAACGGCGGGCAGGCGCCCCGCGAGTCCAGCTACGCCGACCTGCCCATCCTCGCCCCGGAGCAGGCCCTGACCCGCTACCAGATACAGCTCCGGGTGGCCGACGCACCCGGCTCACTGGCCGCCGTCGCCCAGGTCTTCGGCGATCACGACGTGTCCATCAACTCCGTGCGGCAGGCCAGCTATGTGGATGTCGGCGACGAGTTGGCGCTGGTCACCATCGTCACTCACGCCGCCCCCGTGTCCCGGCTGGAGGCGGCCGTGGACGGGCTGCGGGCGCAGGAACGCGTCGCCGAGGTCGTTTCCACCCGCCGCGTCGAGGGGCTGTGACGCCGCAATGAGACTGGCCAACGAGCGCGCAGCGGTGCGCGTGCCCGCAACTACCGCGAATATGGGCCCCGGCTTCGACTCCTTCGGCATGGCCTTCACCTACTACGACGAGGTCGAGGTTCGCCCCGTTGTGGGCCCCACCAACGTCACTGTCGAAGGCGTGGGGGAGGGAGTCGTCCCCACCGACGACTCCAACCTGGTGGTGCGCGCCCTGCGCGCCGGCCTGGACGCCGCCGGCGCGCCGCAGGCCGGTTTCGAGATGCGCTGCATCAACCGCATCCCCCACGGCGGCGGTATGGGCTCCTCGGCGAGCGCTGCCGTAGCCGGCCTGATGCTCGCCCGCGGCCTACTGTCAGACCCGGACGCACTGCCCGATGAGGAGATCTTCCGGATCGCCACCGGCTTCGAGGGGCACCCCGACAACGTCGCCCCCGCCGTATTCGGCGGAGCCACCGTCGCCTGGATCGAGACGGACGGAACCCCGCGTGCCGCACCCATGCCCGTGGACGCGAGCCTGGCGGTCAGCCTGCTCGTGCCGCCGTCGACGACGCGGCTGAGCACCGAGGAGGCGCGCAAGGTCCTGCCCGACTCGGTGCCGCGCGCCGACGCCCTGTTCAACACCTCCCGTGCCGCCATCCTCATGCTGGCGCTCGCGGGCCGACCGGATCTGCTGATGGCCGGGACCGAGGACCGCCTCCACCAGGAGTACCGGCGCGGCGTCCTGCCCGCCTCCATGGCCGTCATGGACTCACTGCGCGAGCAGGGCTACCCGGCGGTCATATCCGGCGCCGGCCCCACGGTGCTCGTGCTGGCGGACCTATCCCAGCAGACCCGCTTCACCCTGGAGCGGCACGGGTGGATGGTGCTGCGCCCCGGCATTGACCTGGACGGCGCGCAGCTGGTTGGGCCGCTGCGCTGATGTCACCCAGTAATGTCATCTAGCAAAGGGGAGAGGATTCACACTCCCTGTGCATCGCGTCGCGAGTCGAACCACGCGCAAGGTCTGCTAGTGTTTGCACCGACGGTAAGCCGAAACGAAGCGGCACGCCGTATGCGCACCAGGCTGAGGCCGCAGGCCCTGCCATGGACCTCATTGGTGCACGACTTCATCCCGTGATATTCCGGGACAGTCCCAGATACATCTGCCTTACCTGGCGGATGCTCACACCGTTAAGGACACTCGTGACCGAGATTTCCAGCGCCCGCCCTCCGCTGTCCACCATGCGGCTGGCCGAGCTTCAGCAGCTCGCCTCAACCATGGGGCTAAAGGGCACCTCACGTATGCGGAAGAGCGAACTCATCGCCGCCATCCGCGAACACCAGTCCGGCAACTCCGCCGCCACCCCGACGGCGCAACAGACCGAGCCGATCGAGTCCGCTACTCCCATCCGGAGCCGCGGTCGGGCCGCCCGCAAGACCGCCGCCTCCGCTCCGGAGAACAGCGCCGATGCCGCCGTCACCGCGCCGGCGGCGCCAGCACCCGCCGCACAGGCGGACACTGAATCGCCCGCGCCGCAGGCCGGCGAGCGCGCTGCCCGCGGCCGTTCCCGCCGCCGCGTAACCGCCGCTGCCGGCGCCCCCCAGGACGTGTCCTCCACAGCGGAGGTCCCCCTGGTACTAGACCTTCCCGAGCGCTCGCAGGCCCCTGAGCTCGCCGCGGAGCCCAGCCGGGGCGGCCGCCCGGCTCACCGCGAACCCCAGGCGCACGAGGGGCACGATGGCCCCCGTCGCCCCCGGCGCCGCGCCCAGGCCCCCTCCGGCGCCCCCGAGCGCCGCAACGGCAACGAGGATGCCGCCGAGGATCACGCCGACGCCAAGGCCGCCCTGATGCGCGACTTGGCCGACGCCACCGGCAACCCCGCCGTCGAACTCGGCGAGCGTCGTCGTCGCGGCGGCAACGACTGGGAGGCCCAGGCCGAAGAGGATAACCGCGGTGGACGTCGGCGTCGGGGCCGCAAGCGCCGCGATCGTGACGGCCGGGACTTTGACGGCAACCAGGACTCCCGGGGCCAGCAACAGGCCCGCGAGGAGGAGGTCCTGCTGCCGGTAGCCGGCATCCTCGACATGGCCGACCACCAGCACGCCTACCTGCGTACCTCCGGCTACCTGCCCGGACCGAAGGACGTGTACGTCAACGCCCAACAGATCAAGGACAACGGTCTGCGCGCAGGCGACGCCATCACCGGCTGGGTGCGCGAGAACGGTGATGCCTCCGGCCCCAACCCCGGCTCCGGGCGCGGTCGTCGTCAGAACCGCACAAACCGGCTGAAGTACAAGCCGCTGGTGTCGGTGGAGACCGTCAACGGCATGGATCCGGAGCGCGCCAAGCGTCGTCCCGAGTTCACCAAGCTCACCCCCCTGTACCCGCAGGAGCAGCTGCGTCTGGAAACCACTCCGAAGGCGTTGACCCCGCGCATCATCGACCTGGTCGCCCCCATCGGCAAGGGCCAGCGTGGACTGATCGTCTCCCCGCCCAAGGCCGGTAAGACGATCATCCTGCAGCAGATCGCCAACGCGATCTCCGTGAACAACCCCGAGGCGCACCTGATGGTGGTGCTCGTTGACGAACGCCCCGAGGAGGTCACCGACATGCAGCGCACGGTCAAGGGAGAGGTCATCGCCTCTACCTTCGACCGGCCCGCCTCCGACCACACCACCGTCGCCGAGCTCGCCATCGAGCGCGCCAAGCGGCTGGTTGAGCTGGGACAGGACGTGGTGGTGCTGCTCGACTCCATCACCCGCCTGGGTCGCGCTTACAACCTGGCCGCGCCCGCCTCCGGCCGCATCCTGTCCGGTGGTGTGGACGCCAGCGCCCTGTATCCGCCCAAGCGTTTCTTCGGTGCCGCCCGCAACATTGAGAACGGCGGCAGCCTGACGATCCTGGCCACCGCCCTGGTGGAGACTGGCTCCAAGATGGACGAGGTCATCTTCGAGGAGTTCAAGGGCACCGGCAACATGGAGTTGCGCCTGTCGCGGCAGCTGGCCGAGCGGCGCGTCTTCCCCGCCGTCGACGTCGCCGCCTCCTCCACGCGCCGTGAGGAGCTGCTCATCGACCCCGCCCAGTTGAAGATCATGTGGCGGCTGCGGCGCCTCTTCTCCGGCCTGGAGCAGCAGCAGGCCCTGGAGCTGGTGCTCGGCAAGCTCAAGGAGACCCAGTCCAACGCGGAGTTCCTCATGGTCATCTCCAAGACGACCCCGCAGGGCACCTCCCTGGCCGACGCCGACGACGACTCCAAGCTCGTCTGACCGTTCGTCTGAGCCACGCCGCCCGCCCGGGACTTCCGGGCGGGCGGCGTGGTTTCCGGCGCGCCGTGTTCACGGTGGCGGCAGCGCCCCGCCGGCGGCGGCGTGCTGCGCCTCACCACGGCACGACGTTGTGACCGGCCGGCCGGGCTGGCACAATATCCGACTGGCCTCCGGTTCACCCGCGCGCCCGTGTGGGACCCGGGACCCTCAGAATCCTTAAGGAGAAACATGAAGCAGGGTATCCACCCCGAATACGTGCCCACCAAGGTCACGTGCACCTGCGGCAACACCTTCGAGACCCGCTCCACCGTCGCCTCCGGTGAGATCCGCGTGGACGTGTGCTCGGAATGCCACCCCTTCTACACCGGTAAGCAGAAGATCCTCGACACCGGTGGTCGCGTGGCCCGCTTCGAGGCCCGTTACGGCAAGCGCAAGAAGTAAGCGCACAAGCTTTTTCGCTTCGGCGACTCGACCTTGGGGTACGCTCCACGACCGCACAATGCGCGTGGAACGTACCCCAAGGTCGTAATCTGTCGCCGTTGTATCCCGTCCGCCCGCGCCAGGCGGAGAAAGGTGAGTCGTGAGCGCCGAGGACTTCTCCGCCGTCGCGCCCCTGTTGCAGGAGCATGCCGACATTGAGCGGCAAATGGCAGATCCCGCCGTCGCCTCCGACCCCGGTGCCCTGCGTCGCCTCGGGCGCCGCTACGCCGAGCTCGGACGCATCGTGGAAGCACACCGGGCCTGGAGTGCCGCCGCCGCGGACCTGGCCGACGCCGTCGAGCTGGCGCGTGACGATGCCGACTTCGCGGCCGAGCTGCCCGGCCTGCGCCAGGCCGAGCAGGAGGCCGCTGCCCGGTTGCGTGAGGTGCTGGCCCCGCACGACCCCGACGACGCCCGCGACGTCATCATTGAGGTCAAGGCCGGAGAGGGCGGGGAGGAATCCGCCCTGTTCGCCTCCGACCTGGCCCGCATGTACACCCGCTACGCCGAACGCATGGGCTGGGCCGTGGAGGTCATGGACGCCACCGACTCCGAGCTCGGCGGCTACAAGGACGTGCGCCTCGCCATCAAGGCGAAGGGCGCCGTCGAGCCGGCCGACGGCGTGTGGGCACACCTGAAGTACGAGGCGGGCGTGCACCGGGTCCAGCGCGTCCCCGTCACCGAGAGCCAGGGGCGCATCCACACCTCCGCCGCCGGTGTGCTGGTGATGCCGGAGGTCGACGACCCCGGCGAGCTGGAGATCGACCCCGCCGACCTGCGCATCGACGTGTTCCGCTCCTCCGGGCCCGGCGGGCAGTCCGTGAACACCACCGACTCCGCGGTGCGCATCACTCACCTGCCCACCGGGATCGTAGTGTCCATGCAGAATGAGAAGTCCCAGTTGCAGAACAAGGAGGCGGCCCTGCGCGTGCTGCGGGCGCGGCTGCTCGCCGAACGCGCCGCCGCCCAGGCCGCCGAGGCCGCGGCCACGCGCCGCTCCCAGGTCCGCACGGTCGACCGCTCCGAACGCATCCGCACCTACAACTTCCCCGAGAACCGCATCGCCGACCACCGCACCGGCTACAAGGCCTACAACCTCGACGCCGTGCTCGACGGCGACCTCGGCCCGGTCATCGACTCGGCCATCGCCATGGATGAGGCCGAGCGCCTGGCCGCCGCTGGCGAGCAACCGTGACCGCACTCGACCGCTACGCGCTGCGGCGGCTGGTGCGTGAGGCGGGGCAGGCGCTGGCCCGGGCGGGGATCGCCTCGCCGGACGTCGACGCCCGGCAACTGGCCGAGCACCTGCTGGGCTGCCCGGTGCTGCTCGCCGACGGCGCCCCGGAGGGCTTTGCCGCCGCATACGAGGCATTGGTGGAGCGCCGGGCCGCCCGCGAGCCGCTGCAGCACATCCTGGGCACGATGTGGTTCCGGGGGCTGGAGCTCACCTGCCGACCCGGCGTGTTCATCGTCCGCCCCGAGACCGAAGTTGTGGCCGGGGCGGCGATCGAGGCCGCCCGCGCCGTTGCCGCGGAGGAAGGGCGCGGCCCCGTGGTCGTGGACCTGTGCACCGGCTCGGGCGCCATCGCCGCCGCGGTCGCCGTGGAGGTTCCCATGGCCCGCGTGTGGGCGGTTGAAACAGCCCCCGCCGCCGTCGCACTGGCGCGCGAGAACAGCGAGCACCTCGCGCCGGGAAAGGTGGCGATCATCCGCGGCGACGTCACCGACCCGGCCGTGCTCGCAGAACTGGACGGGAGCGTAGATGTGGTGGTTGCCAACCCGCCGTACGTGCCCGCGGGAGCGGTGGAGGATCTGGAGACCGAGCGGCATGACCCGGACCTGGCCCTGTACGGCGGGGGAGCAGACGGTCTGCGCCTGCCGCGCGCCGTCGTGAAACGGGCGGCGGCCCTCCTGCGTCCCGGCGGTGTGCTGGTCATGGAACACGACCCCAGCCAGGCCGCGCCGTTGCGGGCCGCCTCCCGGGAGGCCGGATTCGCCAAAGCCACCACCGGAGCGGACCTGACCGGGCGGGGCCGCTTCCTGCGGGCGGTACGGTAGAGCGACCGGCTGCAAGCGTGGCGGCTCGGTCGAGGGGAGTCCTGCCAGACCCCGTTTCCTGGGACCTGGAAGCCCCGGTTGGATCGCGGCACGATTCTGTGCGCCGACAGGCAGGACCCGCTTCGCGACGGGCACCCTGGCCGGCAACACCACGTCGCCGGGGCTCACCCGGCCCGAACCGCAAGTGCAGAAAAGAGCACCCCATGACCACCATCCTCGCCATTGGAGCCACCGGACAGGTCGGACGCGTCGTCGTCGACGAGGCGTTGCAGTGCGGTCTGGAGGTCCGGGCCGTCACCCGCAATGCCGCCCGCGCCCGCCGCTCCCTGGCCGACGGCGCCGAGATCGTCGAGGCGGCCGCCACCGATGCGGAGGCACTGCGCCCGCTGCTGCAGGACGTCGACGCCGTCGTGCTCACCCACGGAACGGACAACGACGGCAAGGGTGGCGCGACCTTCTACGACGTGGTCCGCGCCGTGGTCGACGCCCTGGGCGACGGCCCGACCCACATCAGCCTCATGACCACCATGAACGCCTCCCACTCCGCCCGTGCCGGCGCCAGCGGTTACGAGTTCGTGGAGTGGAAGCGTCGCGCTGAGCGGCTCGTGCGCGCTTCCGGCCACCCCTACACCATCGTGCGCCCCGGCTGGTTCGACTACCAGGGCCCCGCCGACCGGCAGATCGACCTGCGCCAGGGCGACCTGGTCACCGGGCAGCCCGGAGTCGACCGGCGCCACATCGCCCAGGTGCTCCTGGAGGGCGCCCTCAACCCCTCCGGCGCGCGCCGCACCGTGGAGGTATTCAGCAAGGCCGGCGCGCCCGTCACCGACTTCGAGGCCCTGTTCGCCGCGACGCGTGCCGACGAGGCCGGCGCACTCGACGGCGTGCTGGACACCAACAACGTGCCGCTGGCCAGCGAGCCGCAGCGCGTGCAGGATGACGTCGCCCGGTTCGGCAAGTGACGGCAGGGCCCGGAATGCCGCATAAGGACATCTGGGAACGCCTGCGCGACGGCGACGACGTAGACCTGTTCGAGCAGGAATACACCGACATCGTGCGAGCCGAGTTCGCCCGCTGCCGCGAACTCATGTTCGACATCAACCTCACCCGCCCCTCCGACCCGGCGCTGCCCGGAATGTGGGGCGACCTGCTGGGGCTGGACGGGCCGCTGGACCCTTCGATCCGGCTCATTCACCCCATGCAGATCGACTTCGGCAAGCGGATGCACATCGCCCCGAATGTGCTGATCAACCACAGCTTCACGGCCATGTCGATCGGCGGGATCAGCATCGGCGAGGGCACCTTCATCGGGCCCAACGTCACCGCCGTCACCGACAACCACCGGCTCGACGACGTCACCATCCTCAACTGCCACCCCATCGACATTGGGCGGCGCGTGTGGATCGGTGCGGGTGCCTCGATCATGCCCGGAGTCACCGTGGGCGACGACGCCGTCATCGCCGGCGGAGCCGTGGTCACCAAGGACGTCCCGCCCCGCAGCGTCGTCGCCGGCGTGCCGGCGCGAGTGATCCGCGAGAAGTAGCCGAGCGGTCGGCCCGTGCCACCGCGCAGCCTCAACCCGAACCACCCTGAGAAAGTAGAGAACACTCATGCCCACCGAACTCGAGCACAAGGACGCCATCCGCGAGGTCGTCGACCGCTTCTCCAACCTGGAGATCGACGTCGCCGAGCAGTCCAAGCTGTTCACCCCGGACACCCATGTCGAGGTGTACAACGCCGACGGCTCGAAGATGATGGAGTTCGACGGCGCCGACCAGCTGGTCGAGCTCTTCGGAGCCGCCATGGCCGCCGTTAAGACCTCCTTCCACATCAACGGCCAGCAGGTCATCACGATCGACGGCGACACCGCCACCGACATCCACTACGGGCAGGCCCTGCTCGTCCAGGAGCAGGACGGCAAGGACGTGCTCCTATCCCATTCGATCCGCTACATCGACACCCTGGTTCTGCGTGACGGCGTGTGGCGCATCAGCCGCCGTGAGCAGCACTTCGTGATCTCTCAGACGAGCAACTACTGACGCGCACTACTCGCGATGCGGCTACGGCTGAGCCCGTCTCCCGATTCAGCGGGGGACGGGCTCAGCCGTCGCTTTGCTTAACGGATGACGGTGCCGGTGTCCTGATACTCAAGACTGCTCGCTTGGTGAGCTGTGTCAGGGCGGGATTACCGGTTCTTCCGGTATGGGGGGGTGTGCGCGGTGGGGCGAGATACTGCCTGACTATCCGTCACCGAAACACGCCAAGAAACTTGACCAAGCCCGAGAGCCACCAAGGGGGTGATTGTCATGATTCGGGACAAACGGGCCCGGCGGTGCCGGCGGCCGTGAGCGAAACGTTGGAATCATGCGGGTGCCGGATCACCCCCGGCGGGTGTTAAGGCTCGTTTGTCCCGACTGGTGACACTCTGGGCCATCATCCACAGCGATATGCGGGCCGACGGCAAGTCGGTTGCTGCCAGCACGCCCGCGGGCAGACAGCTCAGCATCCCACCCGCACGTTGGCCTGCCATCCCTCCTTACCCGAAGAAAGGAAGAGGCTGTCAGCTACGCCGGTTGGGCGTTAACAACGCTACTTAACGCTCTGCTGTATACCTCGGAGCCCTTCAGCAGACCGTTAACAGGCGTTGTTAACCCCGAAGTGGCGTAGCAGATGGCCTCACCATCGGTCCCTGGGAGGCGCGGGCAGTGAACCCCGGCGCGGTGAACTGACCCGGCAACGGACGGCGGTGGGAAATGTCCGAGATCGGCATAAAGGAGTCTGAGACGGCGAGTGGCACCTAGCAGATCGTTGGTATTCTGCGGTTTTGTCGGGTGTGGCGGCTACAGGCGGCGGCGTTCGTGCCAGTCTTGGACAGTTTCAAGGCTGTCGGCACGGTTACCACGGACAGCAGCCGGGGCAGGGCAGCAAACCGTCTAGGCTTGGCCCCGAGATGAACGACGCGATGAACGCCCTCTTCGGCGCACTGCCCATGCCCGGTTCCGGCTCCGAGGCCACGCCTCCGCCGGAGGCCGCCCTGCCCTCGCTCGACCCGGCTGGTGCCGCCTGGGACGACGACTCGTGGGCCGACGTCGAGCCTCCCGCCGAGGAGGATCTGGCTGCTTACGGCCCCGACGAGGAGACCTCCGCCCCCTCGGCCGCCGATGAGGCCGCGGTCGCCCCCACCTGGGAGGAGCGTCAGGCAGAGGTCTCGGCTCTTGTCGCCCGTGCCCAGGCCAACGCCGCGGCCGCGCGCGCCCGCGCCGGCGTGGACGGCAGCGTCGCGGGTGTGGCGGGCAGCCCCGGCGCCCTGCCTCGCTACGGCATCACCGTCGCGGACCCCGCCGAGCTGCTCGCCGGACTCAACCCCGCCCAGGAGCAGGCCGTCACCCACGCGGGCTCGCCGCTGCTGATCATCGCCGGTGCGGGCAGCGGCAAGACCCGGGTACTGACCCACCGCATCGCCTACCTGCTGGCCACCGGCCGCGCCCGCCCCGGCGAGATCCTCGCCATCACCTTCACCAACAAGGCCGCCGCAGAGATGCGTGAACGCGTGGCCGGCCTGGTGGGGCCCGCGGGGGAGCGCATGTGGGTGTCCACCTTCCACTCCGCATGCGTGCGCATCCTGCGCCGCGAGCACGACGCCGCCGGGCTGCGCTCCACCTTCTCCATCTACGACGCCGCCGACTCCACCCGCCTGATCACCCTGATCGTGCGTGAACTCGGCATCGACCCCAAGCGCTTCACCCCCAAGACCTTCGCCGCCCGCATCTCGGATCTGAAGAACGAGCTGATCACCCCGGCGGAGTTCGCCGAGCACGCCGTGACCTCCAACCCCTTCGAGCGGCACCTGACCGAGGTGTACAGCGCGTATGTGCGGCGGTTGGCGGCCGCCAACGCCCTGGACTTCGACGATCTGATCATGCGCACCGTGCAGCTGCTGCAGGCCAAGCCGGCGGTGGCGGAGATGTACCGGCGCCGCTTCCGGCACGTGCTCGTCGACGAGTACCAGGACACCAACCACGCCCAGTACGTGCTCGTGCGCGAACTGGTGGGCGGGCCCGGCACCTCCGGTGCCGACTCGCCCGTCCCACCGGGCGAACTGACCGTGGTGGGCGACTCGGACCAGTCCATCTACGCCTTCCGCGGGGCCACCATCCGCAACATTGAGGAGTTCGAGCAGGACTACCCCAGCGCGCGCACGATCCTGCTGGAGCAGAACTACCGCTCCACCCAGAACATCCTGTCCGCCGCCAACGCGGTGATCGCCCGCAACACCGGGCGCCGGGAGAAGAACCTGTGGACCGCCTCCGGCGACGGCCCCAAGATCATCGGCTACGTGGCCGACTCCGAGCACGACGAGGCCCGCTGGATCAGCTCCGAGATCGACCGGCTCGCCGACGAGTGCGGCATTCGCCCGCGAGACGTCGCCATCTTCTACCGCACCAACGCCCAGTCCCGGGCGCTGGAGGAGGCCTTCGTCCGCTCCGGCCAGCCCTACAAGGTGGTTGGCGGCACCCGCTTCTACGAGCGCCGCGAGGTCAAGGACGCCATCGCCTACCTGCGCGCCGTCGACAACCCCGACGACGACGTCTCCATCCGCCGCGTCCTGAACGTCCCCAAGCGGGGCCTGGGGGACAAGGCCGAGGCCGCCCTGGCCGAGCATGCCGCCCGCTACGCCGTCTCCTTCGGCACCGCCGTGGCCGACGCCGCCGGCGCCCCGCGCCCTGGGGAGGACGAGGGCGCGGAGCCGCCCGCCGTCGTCGGGCTGACGACGCGCGCCACCCGGCAGGTGACGGGCTTCCATGAGCTGCTCACCTCCCTGCGGCACTCGCGCGACGCCGGCGACGGCGTGGCCGACATCCTCGACGCCGCCCTGGACGCCTCCGGCTACCTGGCGGAACTGCGCGCCAGCGACGACCCGCAGGACGCCAGCCGGGTGGAGAACCTGGCCGAGTTGCACGCCGTCGCCTCCGACTTCCAAGCCGCCAACCCCGACGGGACGCTTGCCGACTTCCTCGAGCGGGTCTCGCTGGTGGCCGACTCCGACCAGCTGCCCCCCAGTGCCGACGTCGCCGACCAGGCCGAGAACCGGGAACAGGCCGAGGTCCAGGCCCGCGAGCAAGGCCAGGTCACCCTGATGACGGTGCACACCGCCAAGGGGCTGGAGTTCCCGGTCGTGTTCGTCACCGGGCTGGAGGACGGCACCTTCCCGCACGCGCGCTCGTTGGCGGACGAGACCGAGCTGGCCGAGGAACGCCGCCTGGCCTACGTGGCCGTCACGCGCGCCCGCGAGCGCCTGTACCTGACCCGCGCCGCCGTGCGCTCCGCCTGGGGCACCGCCACCGCCATGCCCCCCTCCCGCTTCCTCGACGACGTCCCCGAAGACACGATCGAGTGGAAGCGCATTGCCTCCTCCATGGACGCGCTGCGCGGCGGCGGCACCGGCTGGGGCGCCTCCTGGGACGAGGGCGGCTTCGGCGCGCGCCGCGGCTACGGGCGCCGCAGTGAGGCGACCCCCGACGACGACGGCGACTTCGCCCCCGCCATCGGCTCCGGGCGGCGCACCCGCACCGGGAAACTGGGCCGGGTCGAGACTCCTAAGGACCGGGCCGAGGCGCGTCGCGCCAAGCGCCTGGCGGCGCGCGGCAAGCCGGTGCGCCTGGGCACGGCGCAATCCGAGGCCGAGTCCGCGCAGTCCGCCCTGCCCGAGGCGGTGGCCGGGCTCAAGACCGGCGACCGGGTCCGGCACAAGACCTATGGGGAGGGCAGTGTGATCGCCATCGAGGGTACGGGCCGCTCCACCGTCGCCCGCGTGGAGTTCACGATCGACGGTACTCGGGCGACTAAGCGCCTCATGCTGCGCCTGGCGCCGGTCGAGAAGCTCTGAGAGTCGGATCGGCGCCGCACGTTTGCACACACCCGTGCGGCGCCGCCCACGACGAGCGCCGACGATGTTATGTTGACCACGCCTATCCGAAGTTAGCGGAAGCAGGGCGCACCGCGAGCCCGGGCCACGCGCGTGGCCCAGTGCTCGTCCCTGACCCCGCTCAGCGAAGCCGCACCGACTCAGCGAAGGAGTTCCCGTGTCCTCTTGGAGTGATTCCTGCATCTGGTGGCACGTCTACCCGCTGGGCTTCACCGGTGCGCCGATTCGCCCCACCGAGGCCGAGCGGGTGCTCACCCCCCGGCTGGACGCCCTGGAACCGTGGCTGGACTACCTGATCGCCCTGGGCGCCAACGGGCTGGCGCTGGGGCCGATCTTCACGTCGGAGACCCACGGCTATGACACGGTCGACTTCTACTCCATCGACCCGCGCCTGGGGGACGACGCCGCCTTCGACCGGCTGATCGCCGCCTGCCGCCGACGCGGCATCAACGTGATGCTCGACGGCGTGTTCAACCACGTCGGCACCGCTCACCCGAGTTTCCGCGCAGCGATGGCCGGGGACGAGCGGGCACAGGAGCTGTTCCGCCTGGAGCACACCGATGCCGGCGTGACCCACCAGGACTTCGAGGGGCACCGGGGCCTGGCGGCTCTCAACCACGACTCCGACGCCGTCGTCGAGCTGGTGGCCGACGTGATGCGCCACTGGCTGCGCCGCGGGGCCATGGCCTGGCGCCTGGATGCCGCCTACGCCGTCCCCCCGGAGTTCTGGACGCGGGTGCTGCCGCGCGTGCGCGAGGAGTTCCCCGAGTCCTGGTTCATGGGCGAGGTGATCCACGGCGACTATGCGGACATCGTGACCCGCTCCGGCATGGACTCGGTGACCCAGTACGAGTTGTGGAAGGCGATCTGGAGCTCACTGCTGGATGAGAACTTCTTCGAGCTCGACTGGTGCCTCAAGCGGCACAACGAGCTACTGCCGGCCTTCACGCCCCTGACCTTCATCGGCAACCACGACGTCACCCGCATCGCCAGCAAGATCGGTGATGCCAAGGCGTCCCTGGCCGCGGCGATCCTGTTCACCGTCGGGGGGATTCCGTCGATCTACTACGGGGACGAGCAGGCCTTCCGTGGAACCAAGACCGAACGACTCGGCGGCGACGACGAGGTGCGGCCCGCCTTCCCCGCCGGCCCCGAGCAGCTCTCGCCCCTGGGAGCGCCGATGCTGCGCCTGCACCAGGACCTGATCGCCCTGCGCCGCCGCAACCCGTGGCTGACCACCGCCACCACGGTGACCCGGAACCTCGACAACCGCGCCTACAGCTACGACACGGTCGGCCCCGACGGGCAGCGGCTCGCCGTCGAACTGCGCCTGGAGCCGACTCCGACCGCTACCGTCACCGCCCCCGACGGACAGGTGCTGCGGATCGGGCGCGCCGACGGCTAAGGCGTGTGGGGCTCATCGATCCCCTATGCGCCGAGGTCGGTCGATATGGTTCGGACGGCGGCCCGGGTATTGCGCCTTTCCTTCGGGTGCGCGTCAACGGGTACGTTAGGTCGCGTCGGGGATCGAGCTGCGCCCCCGCATCCGCCAGCAGGCAAATGCCCGAAGAACCGGAGGAGACCACATGCCTACCGCGCCCATCGATTTCCCCGGTGCTGTGGTGCCGCCCCGGACCGTTCTGAGCGGCGTGGGCCGGAAGCTGGACCGGTTACTCCCGCCTGCTGTGCCGCTGGCACGCTCCGCGCCGGCGGCATCCCGTCGCTGGGGTTGGCAGTTGCTTGCCGGTGTGGGTGTTTTCGCGGTGGCGCAGTCGACGGTGCTATTGGGTACGGGCATCGCCGCGACTGTGACAGGCACCCAGGGCACGGGTAGCCGGATGGATGACATCTACAGTCAGCCGTTGAGCTTCGCTATTGGTGCTTGCGTATCCGCCCTGGTGGCGGTGGGCGGCTATTGGGTATTCATGCGCTGGATTCGTGGCGTGACCGTCACCGAGCTCGCGGGACCCGGAAAGATACGCGAGTACGCCGTCGGCCTGGGGTTGGGAACACTACTGATAACGGTCGTAGTTGCAGTGCTCGCCGTGTGCGGCTGTTACCGGGTGACGAGTGTTGGGTGGGACGAGGGCGTACTCATCGGCATTGGCACCGGTCTAGCCGCAGGCTTCGCGGAGGAGATCCTGTTCCGGGGCCTGCTGCTGCGACTGCTGGAACAATGGCTCGGCACCGGTTGGGCGCTGGGACTGACCGCGGTCCTGTTCGGGGCCGTGCATATCACCAATCCGGAGGCGAGCATATTCGGCGCCGTGGCGATCATGCTGGAGGCTGGCGTCTTGCTGGGTGCCTGCTACCTGGTGACGCGTCGGCTCTGGCTGGCCTTCGGGACGCACACCGCATGGAACTTCGTCCAGGGCGGCATTTTCGGCTCCGACATCTCCGGCACTGGTACGGGGCGCGGGCTGTTCGAGGCACGCTTTACCGGCCCCGAGTTACTGACCGGCGGTGACATGGGAATCGAGGGCTCCCTGGTGGCCGTAGTGGTGTGCACCGCAGCGGGCCTGGGGCTGATGCTGGTTGCGCGCCGCCGCGGGCTGCTGTTGCCGCGCCGCCCGCGCGCAGGCGCAATGACTCAGAAAGCGCAGTAGCCCAGAGGGATTGGCGATTCTTCCGGCTTGTGGGTGTCGGGTTGAGGAGGGGCGGTTGTCGCGCTGGTCCCGGCGTGTGTTGGGGCGGAGTGTCAAAATCGCTGACAAACGCCGCGGGTACCCGCTATGGCCGGTGCGAGACCCGCATGATTCCAACGTTTTATTCGAGGTCGCGGAGGCGACCGGCCCCGTTTGTCATCGATTTGGACACTTTCCCGATCGGGCGGCGGGCGTGGTGGCCGCCATGCGCAGCACGTGCAGCGCCGTCTGTTGCAGCTCGCCCAGAGTGAGGCGCTCGCCGCTGGCGTCGTCCGGCAAGTAGCCGGCCAGTACGGCGTCGTCATGACCATCGGCACGGGTGGATGACCAGGTCTCGCCGCCGGGCATGAGCACGTCCACACCCGCACGCACCCGCGTGGCGGAGTCCTTAAGCTGCGGGAAGAGCGGATCGGGCGCATAGCGCATCCACCAGTCGGTCATCACATTGCCCCGGTAACCCCACTCGCCGCGCAGGATCGTGGTGACCAGGTCGTAGTTGTAGTGGGCCCACTGACCGTTGACTTTGTTGTAGCTGGTCATGATGTTGTGCGGGCCGGCTTCCTGCACGCAGATGCGGAAGCCGCGCAGGTAGATCTCCCGCAGCGCCCGCGCCGACACGCGCGAGTCGTTGTAGATGCGGTTGGTCTCCTGGTTGTTGCAGGCGAAGTGCTTGGGGCATGCGGATACGCCCTGCGACTGGATGCCGCGTACGACGGCGGCCGCCGCCAGCCCGGTCAGCAGCGGGTCCTCCGAGTAGTACTCGAAGTTGCGTCCACACAGCGGGTCGCGGTGAATGTTCATGCCCGGCGCCAGCAGCACGTCCGAGCCCTTGCGGAGCATCTCCTGCCCGTGCAGGGCGGCCAGCTCCTCCAGCAGCGGCGTATCCCAGGTGGAGGCCAGGGCGGTGCCGCAGGGCAGCAGGCTGGCGTAGGCGGAAACGCGAATCCCGGAGGGTCCGTCGGTGGTGATAACCGGGGGGACGCCCAGTTCGCGCAGGCGCTCGGTCAGCCCGCCGAAGGCGCCGGCATTGCCCGGCGCGCCCAGTGGGGAGTTCATCTCGACGTCCCCGTAGGCCAGCTGCGCCAGGTCGGCGGCGTCCAGTTGTGCGACGAAGGCGTCCATGGTGGCGTGCCCGGCGACCACATCGCTGAACCGGATGCCGACGTCGCCCGTCGGTTCAATGGCCTGTGGCAGGTGCGCCAGGATGCGCTCACGCAGGTCGACGGTGGCCGTGGGGACGGCCTCCCAGCCGGCCTGCACCCGGCCCTCCGCGTCACGCGTCACCGTCATGCGATCGAAGGGAACGTCGGGGGAGGGGGCGAGCGCCTCCTGAAGCTGCTCGACCACCTCGGTCTTCTCCACTACGACGGCGCCGGCTTCGACGGTCTGCCGCACCGAGGTCCCCACGTGCACCGGGTAGGTGCCGGACTCGATCACCCAGGCGTGGGCGTGACCGGCGCGACCGTCGTCGTCGAAGGAAGCCAGACGCTCCCGCGGGAAGGAAACCATCACTTCTTGGGTCTCGCCAGGGGCGATCACGCCGGTGCGGGTGAAGGCGACCAGTTCCCGGGCCGGGCGCGGCAGGGCGGCGTCGGCGGGCCCACCCCGGTAGACCTGCACCACCGTGGCTCCCGGCCGCGGCCCGGTGTTGGCGACCCGCACCCGCGCGGTGATGTCGGCGTCGACGGAGACGGAGTCCAGACGCGCCTGGCTCAGGTCGAAGGAGGTGTAGCCCAGGCCGTGCCCGAAGGGGAACAGCACCTTCTCGGGCGCGAAGGTCTCGAAGTAGCGGTAGCCGACAAACACGTCTTCGGCGTAGTTGTTGAACTCCTGACCGCCGAAGTTCGCGGCCGACGGGTAATCCGCATAGGCGCGGGCAATGGTGTCGGTCAGGCGGCCACCCGGCTCGGTGACGCCGGTGAGCACGTCGGCCACGGCCCGGCCGCCCTCCATGCCGCCCGGCCAGGCCAGCAGCAGGGCTGATACGCCCAACTCCTCGGCCCAGGACAGGTCCATGACGTTGCCGGAGTTGATGATCACCACCGTGCTTTCGAAGTGCCCGGTGACCTGCTCCAGCAGGGTATGTTCGATATCGGTTAGGTAGTAGCCGCCGGGCTCCAGCACATTCTCCCGGTCCTCCCCAGCCGCTCTACCAATGACGACGACGGCGGTGCGGGCCCGGGAGGCGGCCGCGGCGACCAGCTCCTCGGACACCTCCATCTCCGGGTAGAAGCGCGGCCAGTTACCCCACTCCTCGGTGGGCGGCTCCTGCGCGTTGCACCACTGCCGGTAGGTGGAGGCCAACTCGGCGTCGACGCTGACGCCCTGCTCCACCAGGCTGCCGAGCAGGTTGGTGGTATACACGGCGTTGACGTCACCGCCGGAGCCGTAGCCGACGGCGAACCAGTCGATCTGCACGCGGCCGAAGACCGCGACCGGCTCCGTGGGGGACAGCGGCAGCACGCCGTCGTTGGTGAGCAGGACGGTGCCCTCGGCGGCGGCTCGGCGGGCCAGCTCGGCCAGGCGCGGGTCATAGGAGCGGTCGGCGTCGGGGGCGGTAGCGGAGGTGTTCAGGTTCTGCGCGACCTCGCTGGTGGTGTTGGCGGTCATGGCTGATTGTCTCCGTAAAAGTGCATGCAGGTCGGGTGGGACGGCGGTGTCAGGCCAAGCCTAACCGTCCGTGCGGTCGGTGTGATAGGCGTCGGCGGGCCCGTTCTCGGCGAGCTCCTCCTCAAGCTGCTCCAGGCCGGTTTTGGTCGACAGCGGGATCGGCTTGAACAGGCCCGCGACTGCCGCCGCCACCAGCAGCACCGGGGCCAGCGACAGCAGCACGGGAGCCAGCGCATGGTGGTAGGCGTCCACCACTGCGGCGCCCGTGGTGGCGTTCAAACTCCGAGCGATGGCCGGAGTGATTGAAGCGGCCTCACGCGAGTCGAAGCCGAGGGAGAGCAGGGACGCGGTCAGGCGGCCGGTGAACAGCACACCAACGACCGTGTTGCCGATCGACACCCCGATCTCCCGGAAGAAGTTATTGGTGGAGGTGGCGGTGCCGAGCATGCTGGCGGGTAGCGCGTTCTGGATGACGAGGACGCTGAGTTGCAGGAACATCCCAATGCCGATTTCCAGGACGAATACGGCCACGCCGGTCCAGGCCACGGGGGCGTCGGCGGGCAGCAGACCCAGCATGGCCATGCCGGTCGCGGCCACCAGCGAGCCCACGATCGGGAAGGGCTTGTAGCGGCCAGTGCGGGTGACCAGAGTGCCTGACAACAGCGACCCGGCGAACATTCCGACGCTGCCCGGCACCAGCAGCAGACCGGACATGGTGGCGGAGACGCCGTGGACCATCTGCAGGTAGGTCGGCAGGTACCCGTTCATGCCGAACATGCAGGCGGCCATGAGCACCGAGACGACGGTGGCGATGATGAAGGTGTGATCGGTCAGTACCTGCAGCGGCAGGATCGGGTCTGCGGCGCGCCTCTCCACCGGGACGACGGCGGCCCAGGCGGCCACGGTGACGCAGATGAGCCCCAGCATTACCGGGCTGCTCCAGGCGTAGGTGGTCCCGCCCCAGGTGGCTATGAGGACGATCCCCGCGGCGCCGATGCTGGTCAGCGCCAGCCCTGCCCAGTCGACGCTGAAGCTGCTGGAGCGCCGCGGCATGCGCAGCGCGATGGCTACCGCCACCCAGGCGAACAGGCCGAAAGGCAGGAAGAACCAGAAGATCCAGCGCCAACCGAGCCAGTCCGATAGCCATCCGCCCAGAAGTGGGCCGAGAATGGCGGCAATGCCGAACATGGCGCCCATGGGTGCCATGTAGGTGCCGCGTACACGTGGCGGGATGATGTCACCGGTGATGGCCTGCGAGCAGATCATCAGGCCACCGCCGCCCAGGCCCTGTACGAAGCGGAAGACGGTGAAGGCAAACATGTCGGTCGCCAGGCCGCACAGGGCCGAGCCGCCGACGAACAGGGCAATGGCCAGCAGGTAGAGCCGCTTGCGGCCCACCAGGTCGCCGAGCTTGCCGTTGATCGGCATGGCCAGCGTCTGGCCGAGCGTGTAGGCGGTGATTGCCCAGGACATGTGTGCCACGCCGCCCAGGTCGCCAATGACGGTCGGCAGTGCGGTGGCGATCACCGTGTGGTACATCGCGGTGAGGAACTGGACCATCATCAGGCAGATGTACACGACCCAGAACCGCCGGTCGGGGCGGAAGGTCATGCCCTCGACGGTGCCGGAGATCCCCTGCGAGTCCGGCTGCGCGTTCATCTGTTCGCCGTGCGTGGGGGTGTTGCTCATTACCTCGAATCTCTCCTCGCGGCACGCCAAGTGGGGAAGGGCCCGAAGCCGGGAAGGGCGTGCCGCGCAACAAATTTTGCCAAACGTGCGGGTGCGCTGCGAAACCAGTGCGGAGAGGTATTGGGCACCCCTGGTGCACAGGAGTCGACCATCCCGTTGGATCACGATCTCGTAACGACGAATCCTGTCGGTTGCGGGCTGTATTCCGTCGAGGTGCTGGCTGGGCTACATTGATCTCGCCATACAGTCGACGCGCGTCGACGGCGTGTGTTCGTCCAACCGAGTGAGCGAGCCCGCGCGTGGTGTTTCAAGGAGGAAAAGCACATGGCATCTCGTTTACCCCGTCGTCGTTTCATCCAGGGGTCAGCTGTGGTCGCGGCCCTGTCCGCCGCGGCCGCCTGTTCCGGCGGCGGATCCAACAGTTCAGGCACGAGTGCATCCGCCGCGTCAACGGCCGACTTCACCGGCACGGGACCGATCAACTGGGTGCAGGGCAAGGACAACTCTGATGGCAAGGTGCAAGAGCGCATCGACGAGTGGAACGAGCTCTACCCCGATGAGAAGGTCACGCTGATCGAGTTGTCCGCCGAGGCCGACCAACAACGGCAGTCCCTCATCAACAACGCCCAGACGCAGTCCGATGCGTACGACGTGATCTCCATCGACAATGTATGGGTGGCCGAGTTCGCGGCCAACCAGTGGGTCGTGCCGTTGCCCACGGATGAGCTTAAGAACGACGACATCATCGAATCGGTGTGGGAGACCGGCCTGTACATGGGCACGTTGTACGGGATGCCGTTCGCGACGGACTCGTCGATCATGTTCTATCGCAAGGACTTCCTCCAGGAGGCCGGCGTCGAGGTCCCCACCACCTGGGATGAGGTCAAGTCCGCCATCGACGCCGTGCGGGCTCTGCCGGGGCACGAGGACATTGGCGGGTTCGGCGGCCAGTTCGCCAAGTACGAGGGCCTGACCTGCTGCGCCAGCGAGTTCATCAACACCGCCGGCGGATCCTTCTACGACGATGAGGGCAACGTCACCATCAACTCTCCGGAGGCGATCGCCGGACTGCAAACCTTGATCGACGGGTTCAAGGACGGTTACATCCCCACCGATTCCCTGGAGTGGAAGGAGGAGGACGGGCGCAACGCCTTCGAGGCCGGCAACCTGCTCTTCTACCGGCAGTGGCCCTACCAGTACGCCAACAACATGGCGGCCCTCGGGGAGGAGAAGTTCGGCGTCGCCGCCCTGCCCAGCATCGACGGCAACGACTTCGTCCCCACCCTGGGCGGGCACAACTGCGGAATCTCCGCCTATTCGAAGAACAAGGCCACGGCGCTGAAGTTCGTCCAGTGGTGGACGAGCCAGGAGTCTGAGAAGTACGCGCTTGAGACGCAGACCCTCGCGCCTGTCATCGGATCCCTGTACGAGGATTCCGAGATGCTTGAGCAGTTCCCCTACCTGCCGACGCTGCGCGAGTCGCTCGACTCGGCGAAGGGGCGTCCGAAGGCAGTCTCCTACGGTGATGTGACCGCCGCTATCCAGGACGCCATCTACCCGGCCATTCAGCAGCAGACCACGGCCGAAGACGCCATCGCCACTCTCGAGAGCTCGCTGAACGCCCTGTCCTGACGCGCAACAAGGCCCCGGCGGGGCTGACGTCGGTTGAAGTGCGCGCCGTCCAACCCGTGGTGGGGCGGGAAACGTACCCGCCCCACACGCCGGGCGTCTTGCGCCTGCTCGCGGCGCGGCCGCGCAACCGGTTGCCCTAACAGTGAACCAGATGAGTCAAAGACATGAGCCTGCCATGAGCACCAATATTCAAGTGCCGGATGTGAATCGCCGGTCGAAGGCCAGTCGGGCGCAGTCACGTCTGGCGTGGCTGCTAATCACCCCGACGATGATCGTACTGACGATCGTCATCATCATTCCCGTCATCCAGTCGCTTCAGCAGTCCCTGTACGGCAAGGCCGGACTCGACCCGGAAACCGGGTTCGTTTCCGACGTCGAGCCCTTCGTCGGACTGGACAACTACACCGCCATTTTCAGCGACGCCGGATCCCACTTCTGGACCGCCGCGTGGAACACCACGCTGTTCGGCGTCGTCACCGTCGTCCTGGAAACTATCCTCGGTGTGGCAATGGCGCTGATCATGCACCGGGCCATGCGTGGACGCGGCTTCGTCCGCGCGGCGATCCTGGTCCCGTGGGCGATCCCCACTGCCGTGTCCGCCATCCTGTGGAGCTGGATCTTCAATCAGAACGGTGTGGCCAACGCCATCCTGGGCCAGCACATCATGTGGGCATCGGGTAATGCATCAGCGAAGCTGACCATCATCATCGCCGACGTGTGGAAGACCGCCCCCTATATCGGGCTGCTCACGCTCGCCGGGCTTCAGGTGATCCCGGATGAGGTCTACGAGGCCGCCAAGATCGACGGGGCGAATGCTTGGAAGCGTTTCACTCGTATCACCCTGCCACTGGTGAAGCCGGCGCTGGTGGTGGCAGTTTTGTTCCGTGCCCTGGATGCGTTGCGGATGTTCGATCTGCCCTACATCCTGATCGGCCCGCGCAAGAGCTCAGTCGAGACGATTTCAATGCTCGTGCAGGACGAGGCCTCCAACCTGCGTTATGGCTCGGCGGCCGCCTACGCGCTCATCCTGTTCCTGTACGTGTTCATCTTCGCCTTCGCGTTCACACGCATCACCCACGCCGACCTGGGTGCCACCGCCCCGCGCCGTGGCAGTAGACGGGGCCGCAAACTCCCCGCCACGGTCTTCCTGCCCCGACGGCGGCGAGCGGCGGCCGACGCAACGCATGCGACCCCCATCATCGAGACCAGTGAGAGGAGCGCGTCATGAGTACAGCAGCCGCTTCGGCGCCGGTGATCGAGCGTCCCCGGAAGAAGTTCGACTGGGCCGGCGCACTGTCCACCTTCGGCATCGTCCTCATCGTCATCTACTGTCTCGCCCCGTTCTACTGGATGTTGGTGTCCTCCCTGCGGCCTGACACGGAGATCTTCGAGAACACCTGGTGGCCCAGGCACGTATCCTTCGAGAACTATCAGGCGGTGTTCTCCGCCAAGAACAACTTTGGGCAAGGCCTGATCAACTCGCTCATCGTCTCCGTGGTGGTGACCGTGGTTGCCCTGGCGATTGCCACCTTCGCCTCCTACGCGCTAGCCCGGTTGGACTTCCGCGGCAAGAGCGTGTTGTTGCTGGTGGTGTTGGCTACCTCCATGTTCCCGCTCGTGGCCATCATCGTGCCGCTGTTGAAGAACTTCTCAGCCTGGGGCTGGATCAACACCTATCAGGCCATGATCATCCCGGACCTGTCGTTCTCGCTGCCGCTGGCCGTGTGGAACCTGACCAGTTTCTTCCGCCAGATGCCTCAGGAGTTGGAGCAGTCCGCCATGGTTGACGGCTGCACGCCCGGGCAGGCGTTCCGCAAGGTCATTCTGCCGATCGCCGCGCCCGGAATCTTCACCACCGCGATCATCATCTTCATCGGCGCCTGGAATGAGTTCCTGGTGGCCGTCACGATGATCAATGACCCGACCATGCAGCCGGCCACCGTACTGCTGTCGAAGTTCACCGGCGCCTCCCAGTTCAACACGCCCTTCGGCTCACAGATGGCTGCGGGCGTGGTGATGACACTGCCGTTGGTGATCATGGTGCTGCTTTTCCAGCGCCGTATCGTTGCCGGCCTGGCCGCGGGCGGCCTGAAGCAGTGACCCATGCGGTCCGGGTGCGCGCTGTAGGAGGGCGCGCACCCGGACCACAGGCCTGCCGCCTGTCTTCTGTACTAACTTATGTACCTACTCATTCCGTGTCCGGGCGACCGCTCCTCCACCGCCCGGACTCCGATCCCGCTCCAGGACACACAAGACCTCATGACCTCGCTTGCTCCGCTCGTGACCGTGCGCAACGACCAGGAAGCCTGGTGGCGCGACGCCGTCATCTACCAGATCTATCCCCGTTCCTTCGCCGACTCCGACGGCGACGGCCTCGGTGACCTGCCCGGAATCACCTCACACATGGACCACCTGGCCGCTCTGGGGGTTGATGCCATCTGGCTGTCGCCCTTCTACCCATCTCCGCAGGTCGACGCCGGCTACGACGTGGCCGACTACTTCGACGTGGCCCCCGAGTACGGGACACTGGCGGACTTCGACGAAATGGTGGCCGCCGCCCGAGCCGTCGGCATCAGGGTTGTGATCGACCTGGTGCCCAACCACTCCTCCGACCAGCACGCCTGGTTCCGTGCCGCGCTGCAGGCGGGACCCGGCTCGCCGGAGCGCGAGCGTTACATCTTCCGCCACAGCCCGGACGGGCCGCCCAACAACTGGGGCAGTCTGTTCGGCGGCCCGGCGTGGACTCGGGTCGAGCCGCTTACCGGCCGGGAGGAGGACCGCGACTGGTGGTACTTGCACCTATTCGCCGCCGAGCAGCCCGACTTCAACTGGGACCACCCCGACGTACACGAGATGTTCCGCGAATTCCTGCGCTTCTGGGCTGGGCGCGGGGTGGACGGCTTCCGCGTGGACGTCGCCCACGGCCTGGTCAAGGCTCCCGGTCTGCCCGACGACGCTCTGGGGGAGGATCGCTGGCGCGGCACCGCCGTCGACGATGAGCGGCCCAAGACCGCCGACAACGGCCCCATGTTCGACCAGCCCGGCGTACACGACATCTATCGCGACTGGCGCAGCGTGCTGGGCGGCATCCGCCCCGACATCCTGCTGGTCGCCGAGGCCTGGGTGGATCCGCCCGAGCAGATGGCCAAGTACGTCCGCGAGGACGAGATGAGTCAGGCCTTCAACTTCGACTATCTCAAGTCCCCTTGGCGTGCCCCCGACCTGCGTCGAGTCATCGACACCTCAAGGGCAGCCAACGCCGCCGTGGGCGCGCCAACCACCTGGGTATTGTCCAACCACGACGTCGTCCGTCACGCCACCCGTTTTGGCTTTGCTCCCGGCGCCGAGCCGGACGATGGCATCGGCGCCGAGGATCCGCAGCCTGACACCGCCCTGGGGCTGCGCAAGGCCCGCGCCGCCACCCTGTTCGCCCTCGGTCTGCCCGGCAGCATGTACATGTTCCAGGGGGAGGAGCTGGGCCTGCCTGAGCACACCACCATGGACGACGCCTGCCGCCAGGACCCGGCCTGGCTGCGCACCGACAAGCGCACGCGCGGGCGCGACGGCTGCCGCGTTCCCCTGCCCTGGGCTGCCACTGGACCCGCCTACGGCTTCAACACCACCGGGCGGACCTGGCTGCCGCAGCCCGATGGCTGGGGTGTCTACGCCCCTGCCGTACAGGAGTCCGACCCCGACTCCACCCTGTCCATGTACCGGCGCGCCATCGCGGCCAGGCGCGAATGGCAGTTGGGGCGGGGCGAGGTCGAATGGGTGCAGGATCTGCCCGAGCAGGTGCTTGCCTTCCGCAACGGTGAGGTCACTGTTGCTATCAATATGGGGGACGGGGAGGCCGTGCTGCCGTTGACGGGTACGGTGCTGGTGCAGTCTTGGAGCGGGCAGACAGGCGGACGCCTCGACGCCATCACAGTTCCCGCGAACGCCGCCGTGTGGCTAGCCGCATGAGTTGAGGCAGGGCGGGCGGCCCCATCAGGCCCCGGAAGGAGAACGCATGGCCACCCGTGCCGAGGTCGCACGCCTGGCCGGAGTCTCCCCGTCAACCGTCACCTATGTCCTGACGGGACAGCGACCCACCACCCGGGCCACGCGGGAGCGAGTGCAGCGCGCCATCGACGAGTTGGGTTATCGGCCCAACCGGCATGCCTCCGTGCTGGCGGCTCGCTCGGTGCGCACGGTCGGGGTGCTGTTTCGCATGCAGCGCTCCGGCATTGATGTCAACGATTTGGAGTATGTCGAGGGTCTGCGCCAGGGCGTGGAGCCGCAGGGAATGCAGGTTTTCGTTCCCGTGGGACGGCGTTCGGGACCGATGGACGCGCTGGAGGCCCTGGTTCGCTCCCGGGCGCTGGAGGCCGCCGTCCTCATGGACGTAGCCATTGACGACGAACGTGAGGAGTATCTGCTGGGGGAGGGCGTGCCGACCGTGCTGATTGGCACGTCGAACCGTGCCGACGGCGCGCCGGGGGTGGACGCCGACTTCGAGCGGATGGCGGATCTGGGTGTGCACCACCTGGTGGAGCTCGGCCACCGCCGCATCCTGTTCCTCATGCGCGACGTGCATGCCGATCGGTCTCACGCCTATGCGGCTCAGAGTCAGGCTGTACGTCAGGCCGCCCGTAGGCATGGGGTTGAGGCCGTGTTCCGTTCTTGTCCCGACAACGTCATTGCCGGCGCGCATGTACTCGGACCAGACGGGCTGCCGGGGGGATGCACAGCCGTGGTCTCCAACAACGCCAGTGCGCTCGAAGGCGTGATTGCGGCGGCGTGGGCGCGCGGCCTGTCTCTTCCAAACGATCTGTCCCTCGTGTCGGTCGGCTTGACCGCGGCCCGCACCCCGGCCGGGGACTTGGTAACCGAGGTGGGGGTGGACCGGCCGGCGCTCGGGCGTATGGCCGGGGACCTGCTATTGCATTACCTGACCGATGATTCAGTATCCGGTGTAATGCTGGTCGAGCCGCGCCTGATTGACCACGGTTCGACCGCCTCGCCGGGTCCTGCCTGATCCGCCGAGGTCGGTCGACATGCCGACCTCGGCGGAGCAACGGCTCCCGCGGGTGCGGGGTCAGGCGACCTCGCTAATGGCGGCCAACAGCTGCTCAGACAAGCCGGCTGCTCGCAGGCCGCCGATGAGTGTGCCGCCGGTGGCCCCGGAGGAGATCACGCCCCAGGCCCGGTCCTTGGCCGGGTAGGACATCTGGGCGGGTTCAAGGATCCGGAAGACCTCGTCTGCCAGCGACGGCGGCTTAGTGCTCACGCCCGACAGCTCGAGCACGACGCCGTCGGCCGGGCGCACCGTGCCCAGGGAGACGTCCAGGCCGCCGCCGAGGGTGAAGCCGTCGGCGGGGCGTTCCTTGACAGGGGTGTCGGTGCCGTTCACGCGGGCCGTGGCCTGGCCGCTGGCGGACAGCAGATGGACGGCGATCTCCCGCTCTTCCGGTACGACGCCGTCCGGACCGTCCTGGATGATTGCCAGGCGGGCCGAGCCGGCCGCCTCGTCCCAGGTGAGCGTGAAACGGGTGCGCACCACGCCGTCGGGCCCGGGCTCGGGTGAGCCGTCGTCCTCCTCGAGCACGAACTCGCCGTCGGCTCCCGGCACGACCACCACGGAGAGATGGCGTGGGTTGTCGCCGGCCGCCTCGCCAAGGTCCTCGGCGCCGACGATTACGGACCCGGCGCGCGCCAGGACGGGCACCTGCTCCAGGGGACGGGAGAAAGTGAGCATGCGCCCGTCGGCGGCAGCGGCGTCGTAGCGGCGTCCGGTGGGCAGGTCGAACCAGGTGCCCTGGGGCAGCCACGCCTCCTCCTGAGCCAGGCGCGAGGCCGGGTCGGCGGGCCGCGTGATCGGCATGACCAGCAGGTCCCCGAAGAGGAACTCATTGCGGTTGTCGTAGGACCCCATGCGCCAGGGGTAATCGTGGTAGAGCGGACGCACCGGGCCGATGCCCTCGGCGTGCGCACGGCGCGCCCACGTATACAGGTAGGGCACGAGCCGGTGTCGCAGCCGCAGGTACGCATCCATGGTGGCGTGGGCGTCGCGCGAGTAGCGCCACGGCTCCTTGGAGTTGAACATCGACATGGTGGAGTGCATGCGGTTGATGGGGGAGAAGCAGCCCAGTTGCACCCAGCGGGCCGTCATTTGATCGTCCTTGACGCCGAGCATGTGGCCACCGATGTCGTTGGACCACCAGTAGTAGCCGATGTTGGCGGAGGTGGCGGTGAATTCCGGCTGGAAGCGCAGCGACTCCCAGGATGTGACCGTGTCTCCGGAGAAGCCGATCGGGGTGCGGTGACTGGAGGCGTCGGCGAACCGGGAGAAGGTGATGGGACGACGCCGATAACTGGTCCGGCCGGGACCACTGCGCTCGCGCCCGGAGTCGAGGTAGTGGACGTGGTTGAGCATCCACAGCGGGTCCAGTCCCGGAATGTCGGTGTCGCCTCCCTGCTGCCAGTCCAGCCACCAGAAGTCGACGCCCTGCGTCTCCAGGGTGTGGTGGGCGTGCTCCAGGTAAGCGGCGGTGAAGTCCTTGTCTCCGATGTTGAAGGGGATGTCGGCTCCCGTGGCGGGATCCAGCCCCAGTGCGCGGGCCACAGGCTCGTAGGCGTCCTCGTGGCGGCGTATGCCCGAGGCAGGATGCAGGTTGAGCGTCACCTGCATGCCGCGCTCGTGCAGGGCCGCCAGGAAGCGTTCCGGATCGGGGAACAGTTCGCGGTTCCAGGTGTAGCCGGTCCAGCCATTGCCGATGGCGGGATCAATGTCCACCAGGTGCCAGTCCATATCGATCACGGCCACCGAGAAGGGCAGCTGTTCGGCGGCGAAGCGGTCCATCAACTCCAGGTAGGACCCCTCGGAGTACCGGTGGAAACGGCTCCACCAGTTGCCCAGCAGCGCGCGCGGGATCAGCGGCGTAGGACCGGTCAGTGCGAAGAAGTCGCGCAGGGCCGAGCGGTAGTCCTGCCCGTAGCCGAAGAAGTACAGGTCCTTATCCGGGGCGGTTGCGGTGTTGGCGGCGTGGGAGTGCGGACGTGGGCGCACCCATTCGTCCTCCTGTACCAGCAGTGAGCCGGAGTCGTCGATGACCGAGTGCCCGGTGATTGACAGCAGACCGGGCTGCACCGCGGTGGCGCCATCCACGGTGTCGAGGGTGCGGACGGTGCCGCCCAGGTTGGTGCGGTAGGCCTCTTCCGGGTCCCACCGGTCCCCGTAGCGCCAGGTTCCGCCGTGGGCGCCAATGACGGCGGTGCGGAGGGTGACGTTGAGGCCGGAGCGGGAAAAGCCGCGCGCGGGCAGGTACGTCAGGTGCAGGTGCTCGGTGATGATCTCGACGCGGTCCTCGCTGCGGCGCACCTCGAAGTCCGGAACCGGGCCCAGATCGCGGGAGACCACCAGCTGGGTGGCTGCGTCCACGAAGTTGCCTTCGCGGGAGTATTCCATGCGGATCAGCCGCGAGGTCAGCACCGTGAACCGCCAGTCGGGGCCCGCGACGACGGCGCCGACGGGGGCAGGCGCAGGACGGGGGTCGTTTGAAGCGGAGGAAAGAGGGGAAGCCATGTAATCAGCCCTTTACTGCCGCGGCGGCGGCGCCGGCGATGAAGCGTTTCTGGAAGATAAGGTAAACCACGAGAACGGGGATGACCGAAATTGTAGTGGCGGCGAACAGGCCGCCGTAGTCGGTGCCATAGCGTCCGTTGAAGGTCGTAAGGCCGACCGCGAGAACCTGCATCTTCTCATTGTCAATCATGAGGTATGGCCACAGGTAGTCCTCCCATGCCCACAGGAACTGAAAGATCGCGAGCGCCGAGATCGGGTTACGGCTCATTGGCAGGACTATGCGGTGGAAGATGTAGATCTCGCTGGCGCCGTCTATGCGCGCCGCCTCGAGTACTGCATCAGGTATGTCATCCATCGACTGCCGCATCATGAAAATGCCGAAGCCGCTCATCGCTGCCGGCAGGATCAGCGATAGATAGTTGTCGCGCAGGCCCCATGCGGCGAACATGGTGTAACGCGGGATGATGGTCACGGCCCAGGGGATCATCATCGTGCCAAGGATGAAACCGAAAATGGCGCTACGGCCGGGGAACCGGTACTTAGCGAGCACGAAGCCGCACAGGCAACTGGTGTATATAGTTACTCCGGTCACAATGAGCGCAATGCCCAGCGAGTTCGTGAAGAAGCGGATGAAGTCGAACTTGTCCTGCAGGTTAAGGAAGTTGTCGAGTGTCCACTCCTGCGGGAGGAGCGTCTGGTTGAGTGCGCGGATCTCCGAATTGGGCTTGAAGGCCGAAAACAGCATCCACACGAAGGGGAACACCGTCGTGACGCCGATAATGAGCAGGACCGCTTCTAGGGCGATGGTTTGGACGCGCTTGGTCATCGCTGGCCTCCTGAACGCCGTGAGTTGAGGCCGAATGACGCCGCAGTGAGTGCCGCGGTGATAACCAGAAGCACGAACGCAATCGCGGACGCATACCCGAAGTCATACTGTTGGAAGGCCTCGTCGAAGATGATGTATGAAATGAGGAACGTGGACTTTCCTGGCCCACCCTGGGTCATGATGAGGATTTGAACGTAGGCTTGCACGTAGCTTATGAGAGAGGTGATGACTACGAATATTGTCATCGGCCGCAGTAGGGGCCAAATGATGTGGCAGAAACGCTTCCATGAACTCGCTCCATCGACGCTGGCGGCCTCAAGAGCGTCCTCGGGCAGGGAGTGCAGTGCGGATAGAAAGAGGATAACCGCATAACCGAAGTCCTTCCACACCGTCATGAGCATGATCGCGGGCAAAGCCCAGTGCGAGTCGTACAACCAGTTGATGTCAATGTTGAGGAAGCTGTGAAAAATGCCGATTTGAGGGTTGTACATCATCTTCCACACGTAGGCGATAGCTACCATCGGAGTGACGGTCGGCATGTAGAAGATGGTGCGGAAGAGGGTCTTGTGGCGAGTCACTTTCGACCAAATGGCGTAGGCGAGCGCGAGGCCGAGACCGACTCGCAGGACGATTACGACGACAGAGAAGTACAGGGTATTGGTGAGGGAGGTCCAAAAAGTCGGATCTCGAAAGAGGTCGGCATAGTTTTGCGTGCCGACCCACTTATAGGTTCCGTTCAGTGGGTTCCATTGGTGAAAGGATCCCAGGAGCGCCTTGCCTATCGGGTAGACGAGCAGAACGGCGTTGAACAGGACGATCAGGGTGACGACGCTGTTGCGGAGAGTTCTTTCTCCCTTGTAAGCGCGGCGGTGCCGCGCGATGGTGCGAGACGGGGCCGATGAGTCGGCCGCTAATACTTGTTGGTTCATGACGATAGGTGGGCGGGGAGACCCCCTCCCCGCCCACCCGTCCTCCTTTAGGTGGCGTCTGGCTGGGTGCGCCGTGGATGTCAGCCGACCAGCTCGTCGGCGTGGGCGTACAGACCTTCGACAGAGCTGAAGTCGGTCTTGGCGATGTCAGCGTCAATGGCCGCCTTTGCGGTGGTCAAGGCCTCGGGGATGCCGACGCCGTTGTAAAGCACGTCGGACACGGCAATCTTCATGTTGTCTTCAACGGTGGCAGGCATAGGCCCGGGCCACACGTAACGGTCGATCGAACCGAGCGCGCTGGTGACGGGGTGCTGCTTGATCTCGGTGTTGTCAGCGAGCGCGACCGACGAGGGGAAGAGACTGTAGTTGAGGCAGAGGTCGACGAGCAGATCGTTACTCGTCAGGAAGAACTTGAGGAAGTCCTGCGCGACCTCGCGTGCGCCGTCAGAGGCGTTCTTGTTGATGCCGGGAGTGGATTCCCCGTTGTAGCGGTCGTATGCGTAGGGGGTCTCGTCTGCGTTGTTGACGGGGAACTGGAAGGTACCGAACTCGATCTCGGGGTAGTCGTTAGCCATCGTGCCGTAAAGGTGTCCCCACGAATAGTGCATGGCGGATAGGCCCTGGCCAAAGGCTTCCTGCGCGTTGGGGCCGAAGTCCGGTGATCCCACCTGGTCTACGTCGTACAGGTCCTTGAAGTACTGGAAATCAGATTTCATCACTTCGTTGTCGACCTGGACGGAAGTTCCGGAAGCGTCGAACAGGTTATAGCCTGACTGGTAGTGCTTCCCCAACAGCATGAGGTAGAGGCTGTCATTGAAGTCGAATCCGGCCTGTTGGAACGAGTTGCCGTCACGCACGGTGAGCTTCTTCGCTATCTCACGGAACTCGTCCCACGTCGTCGGAATATCTTCATCCGTCAAGCCGGCGGTCTCCCACATGGCCTTGTTGTAGAAGATCAGGCCGGTCATGAGTCCGTAGTCGATGTAGTAAACCGAGTCGTCTATTACATGGCCGTCGACTCCGACGAAGTCCTGGGAGAGACTGTCCAGGTCCATATTGTAAGCCTCGCAGTAGGGCAGGACGTTCTCATGGTAGGAGTTGTGGATGTTGAACAAGGCTGGCCCGTCATCACCCTGGAGGGCGAGAGGCAGCTTGGTCCAATAATCGTCCCAGGCCTGGTTTACGATCTTGATCTCTACGTTGGGGTGGATCTTGCTGTAGGCATCGGCAAATGCCTTGAACTTTTCGTCGCCGTCCCATAGCCACCACTCGATAGTGATGGGGTCTCCGTTGTTGACCAGAGTATTCGGGTCGTATGTCAGGTGGTCGCCCTGAATGTCGAGGCCCTTTGCGGCCTGGGTGTCCTGGACTGTCGCGGTTGTATTCCCGCCGCCGCAGGCGGCCAGGGTGGTCAACAGAGCAGCGCTGGTTCCGGCGGCGATGAAACCGCGTCGAGAGATTGGCTTGGGGGAGGGGGTGTGCATCATGGAGTCCTTCGTCGGTACCGGGCTGAGGTTTACCGGTAAACGTCATACACTGTATCGACGGGAAGTACGGCCGTCAAGGTGTTGCTAGCAGGCAGGAGTGGTTCATGTCGACGTTACGAGACGTGGCGGCGCGCGCCGGTGTGAGCGCCATGACGGTGTCCAACGTCATCAACGGCCGCACTGGCAAGGTCTCGGCGCCGACCATCGCCCGCGTGCAGGAGGCCATCGCCGCCCTGGGGTACGTGCCCAGCGCCGCGGCCCGCTCGCTGGCGGGCTCGTCCTCGCGGATCCTCGCCCTGGTTTACGAGGCGGTTCCGGGGCGACCGGCACTGGAGTCCCCGTACGAGTCGATGTTCGTGGGCGTGTGCGAGCAGGCGGCACGGGCGGAGGGCTATGCCCTCATGCTTTGCGGCGCCTCCAAGGCGGAGGACACGGTCGCCCAGCTGCGCTCATGGAATGTCGCCGGCGCGATTGTCATGGCCACCACCCGCATGGCTCCCAGCGAGTTCCTGGAGCGCTCCGGTGTGCCGGCGGTGTTCATCGACTCCTACCGTGACGGCGACGGTATCTCCTACGTCAACATCGACGACGCCGGGGGTGCGCGGATGGTGGGCGAGCGGCTCGGGGCTGTGGGGCATAGGCGTGTGGCTTTCGTCGGCCCCACGACTGATATCCCCGGGGTGGTGCGCGAGCGCTTGCGCGGCCTGCGTGAGGGTCTCGCCGCCCACGGCGGTGGAGTGGAGCGGCGGGACGTGCTGCTCACCGAGGTCGGTTTCGATGAGGGGATTGCCGCGGCGGCGCGGCTGACGGAGCGCAGGTCTCCCGTGACCGCTGTGTTCGCCTCCGGTGACGTGCTCGCCCTCGGCGTTGCCGCGGGACTGCGCCGGGCGGGGCGCCGGGTGCCCGACGACGTCTCCGTGGTCGGCTTCGACGGCCTGGACCTGGCGCGCTACGTCGACCCGCCGCTGACGACGGTGCGTCAGCCGATTCGCGACAAGGCCACCGCCGCGGTTGCCTACCTCCTGGATGAGTTGCGCGACGGCGACGGCGCGCCGCGGCAAGTTGTCCTGCCGGTCACCTGGCAGGAGGGTGGGACGCTCGGCCCTGTTCCGGCGAGCTGATTCAGATAATGACCTGGGTGCGTGTTGCACGACCCCGGGAGTCCCGGGCGGGCGTAAACCAACTCTTCAAGCTCCGGGGTGTGATGCCGGATTCCGGCGTGACGTCGGGTGCGCGGGCGGCCTGCCCACTCGCGGCCCGCCGTCGGCGCCGAGTGCCGTGCGTGGCGGCCCAAAGTGTCCAGGATCGGCATAAACGACTCCGACGTCGCCGGCGACTGTGGGCAGAACGTTGGAATCATGCGGTTTCAAACTCGACCCCTGCGGTCGTCGACGGCCTTTGTGCCGGATTTGGACGTTCCGCCTCCGGCGGGGCGTCCGGGGGCGCGCCCACACCCACCACCCAACATGCCAGGGCAGCAGCGCTCACCCCCACACCCACGAAACAGACAAGCCCGTTTGAGGTCGCCCGCATCCACGTTGACCATGGCGTGCCGGAATCGGCCGCCGGCCGTGCTCGAGTCGGCTGCCGGCCGTGCTCGAGTCGGCTGCCGGCCGTGCTCGAGTCAGCCGCCGGCATCCCGCGTCCGAGTCGGCTGCCGACATACCCATGCCCGGAACCGGGGACGTCTGCAACGCCACTTCGGGGTTAACAACGCCGGTTAACCGTCTGCTGAAGGGCTCCGAGGTATACAGCAGACCGTTAAGTAGCGTTGTTAACGTCTAACCCGCGTAGCAGACGCTCTTGCCCGCCACACCCCCAGACACGAAGGGCCCGTTTTGGGGCGGTCGGCCGCGTTTACAACTGCCCCAGGACTCGGGCACGCAGGGCCAGGGCGGCAGCGCCGGTGGCCCATTCGGCCCGGTCGTGCTCGCGCACGACCACGTCGAGCGGAGTCGCGCTGGCACGGCGCACCGCGGCGATCCCCTGCTGCACCTCGTCCTCGAAGAGCGTGGCGATGGCGGCGCGCTCGCCCGCAACCACCACGACCTCGGGCAGGGTGAACGCCGCGGCCATGCCCAGCAAACGCCCGAGCCTGCGCGCGTAGGAAGCGCATAGAGACACGGCTTCGCCGTCACCCGCGGTCGCCAGCTCGACGACGTCCGCCGCCGCCAGCCAGTCGTGGCCGCGCTGTACCCAGGTGCGTTCGATCGCCTCATTGGTCAGGCAGTCCATCGCCGCTGCGGCGCTGGCCGGCCGAGCGCCGTCGGGCACCGGCACCGTGCCCAGTAGACCCATCTCGGCGTCGGCGTTGGTCACGACCTGGCCGTCCACTACCAGTCCATGGCCGACGCCCGCACCGACCGTGAGTAGGCTGAAGCGGCCGTGTTCCCGTCCCACTCCGAACCAGGCCTCCCGCAGCGTCAGTGCGGTCAGGTCGTTGCCGATAATGGTCGGCACGCCCAGCCGGGCCTCAACGAAATCGGCCAGGGGAACTCGGTGCCAGCCGTAGAACACGGCCTCGTCCACCGTGCGCCCGTCGCGCGCTGTGCCGCCCAGGCTGATCCCCAGGCAGGAGGGTGGCGGGGCGTCCGCGGCGCCACCGGCGAGATCGGTGAGCGCGGCGGCCAACTCGGTGACGATCTCTGCGGGGGAGTGGCCCGTAAGCGGGCGGCGCACAGTGGCGAGCACGCCCAGGCGCAGGTCGGTCAGGACCGCGGTCAGCAAGTTCGTTGACAGGCCAACCCCCACGACGGACTCGGCGTCGGCGCGTACCTCAAGCGGGGACTGCGGCCGCCCGGTGTCGGCCACCTGCAGTGTGTGCGTGGTGAGAAGTCCGGCCTCTACCAGCGGTGTCGTCAGTCGGGTGACCGAACCGGGGGAGATGTCGACGATGCGCATGATCTCGGGGCGCAGTAGTCGCCCGTAACGCAGTAGGGCCAGCACGATCTCGCGCTGGGTGTCGCTGAGAGCGGTCCAAAGCGATGTGGGCCCGGCCGGGGCGCTTGAGTCGGCCATGACCCCATCATGCCCGACTCGGGGGCGACACCTGTGCGCGTGGGCTTGCGCACGGGTTTCTTCTGGTGCAGAATAATCTTTGTTGCCGCCGACCGGTGGCATTCCCACCCCCCCAACCTCAGCAAGGATGCACGGAGGTACCCATGAGAGCACTGAGCAGGCGCTCCTTCCTCGCCGGCACGGCGACGGCGGCGGCGCTCGCGGCCACGGGCGGAACCCTCGCCGGCTGCTCGTCCGGAGACGGCAAGGTTCACCTGGAGCTGTTCCAGTTCAAGAGCGAGGCCATCACCCTGTTCGATCAGATCTGTGAGGACTTCAATGCCGCCAACCCGGACATCGTCGTCACTCAGAACTTCCAGGCCGACAACATCACCTCGTTGCGCGCCCGCCTGGTCAAGGGCGACACCCCGGACCTGATCACCATCAACGGCGACTACAACTACGGTGCCCTGGCCGACACGGGCATCTTCTACGACTTCAACCGCACCGACCTGCTCGACGGCGTGAACCCGTCCATCGCCTCCATCCTGGACACGCTCGGCACCGGTGGTGAGGGCCAGACCAATGGCGTCGCCTTCGCCGACAACGGCTCGGGCATCATCTACAACAGGGACGTCTTCGATGCCACCGGCCTCGAGCCGCCGACCACCTGGGACGAGCTCATCGAAGTCTGTGACGAGTTCACCGCCCAGGGGATTGATCCCTTCTACTGGGCCATCAAGGACAACTGGACCGGCGCACCCGCCTTTAACTCCCTGTCCGGTTCCTTCCTCGCCGACGGCGTCGCCGCCTGGTACGACCAGCGCCGCGACCTCGACTCGGGCACCTCCTTCGCCGAGCTCAGCCCGGTGTTCGAGAAGATGTACCAGGCGATCCAGTACGGCAACGCAGACAAGGCCGCCCTGGGCTACAACGACGGCAACCAGGGCTTCGCGCAGGGCAAGGCGGCCATGTACTGGCACGGCACCTACGCCATCCCCGCCATCCGCTCCTACAACCCGGACATCAACCTGGGGACCTTCGCCGCTCCCGCCGACAACGCGGCCGACACCAAGGTCGTCTCCGGCGTCGACGTGGCTTTGACCATGGGCGAGAACCCGGCCCACCTGGAGGAGAACCTGCGCTTCTTCCAGTACCTGATGGATGAGGCGAACATGACCGCCTACTGCGACGAGCAGGTCGCCTACCCGACCCTGACGACGCTGTCCGCCCAGGATCCCGCCCTGGAGGGGCTCCAGCCCTACTTCGACGCCGGGCGCGTGGCCACCTACTCCGACCACAACTTCCCGCCGGCCATCACCCTGAACGCCTACATACAGCAGTACCTGTTCAACGGCGACCTGGACCAGCTGATCTCCACGCTGGACGCCCAGTGGAACAAGGTCGTCCGCCGCATTAACGAGACGGCCTGAGGCAGGAGGACCGAACCACCATGACCACGCAAACCGCCACTGCGCCGCGGGCCGGCGACTCGCAGGCCGTATCCCACAAGATTCAGGACAACAAGGCCAAGAAGGTCGACCCGGCCTTCATCTGGATGCTCGTCCCCGCGGCCCTCGTCTTCACCGTGTTGCTGACGATCCCGCTGCTGACGGGCGTCTTCTACACCTTCACCAACTTCAAGGGCTACGGCGACTGGCACTTCGTCGGCTTGACCAACTACAAGAACCTGTTCTCCGATGACATCATCTGGGGCTCGTACCTGTTCACCTTCAAGTACTCGATCGTCGCCTCCATCCTGACCAACATCATCGCCCTGGGGCTAGCCCTCATCCTCAACTCCAAGATGAAGGCCCGCACCTTCTTCCGCGGCGTGTTCTTCGTGCCCTACATCCTGCCGGTGCTGGTGGTCTCCTACATCTTCAGCTACCTGTTCACCAACAACCTGCCCCAGATCGGGCAGGCGCTGGGCTGGGAGTGGCTGAGCACCTCGCTGCTGGCCAACGAGGACCTGGCCTGGCTCGCGATCGTCGTCGTCGGCGTGTGGCAGGCGGTCGCCTACAACACGATCATCTACCTGGCCGGCCTGCAGACCGTGCCCGATGAGATCTACGAGGCCTCCGCCATCGACGGCGCCGGCCCGGTGCGGCGGCTGTGGTCCATGACCCTGCCGCTGATCATCCCCTACCTGGGCATCAACATGGTGCTTTCCTTCAAGAACTTCCTGGGCGTCTTCGACCAGATCGTCGCCCTGACCTCCGGCGGCCCGGGCACCGCCACGCAGTCCATCTCCTACCTCATCTTCAAGAACGGCTTCCAGGGCGGCGAATACGCCTACCAGACGGCGAACGGCGTCATCTACTTCCTCATCGTGGTGCTGCTGTCCTTCGCCCAGCTGCGCTTCACCCAGAGCCAGGAAAGGGTCTGATCCGCCATGACCGCCACAACCGCCAACATTGACAACTCCGGCTCCGCTGAGAGCCGCCTTGGCACCGCCGATCCCGAGGTCTACCGGGTTCGCAGACGCTCCAAGGGCGTCTTCGGTCGCACCAACTGGTGGACCACCCTGCTGGCGATCGTGCTCAGCCTGACCGTGCTGGTGCCCCTCTACTTCACCGTGGTCACCGCCTTCAAGACGCCCGAGGAACTGGCCACCTCCGGCTGGGCACTGCCCCGGTCCTGGAGCCTGGACAACTTCGCCACCGCCTGGGAGATGACCTCCTACCCTCGGCGGGTGCTGACTTCCGCCATCATCACCGTCGGCGCCACGGTGTTCACGCTGCTGTCCAACTCCATGGTCGCCTATGCGCTGGGCCGCAACATGCACCGCCCCTGGTTCCGCCGCCTGTACTACTACTTCGTGGCGGCCCTGTTCGTGCCGTTCCCGATCATCATGCTGCCGGTTGTCAAGGAGACCGCTCTGCTGCACCTGGACAACGAGGCCGGCTTGATCCTGCTGTACGTGGTCTACGGTCTGGCCTTCAACATCCTGATGTACACCTCCTTCATCAAGTCCATTCCGGAGGAGCTGGAGGAAGCGGCCGCCATGGACGGTGCCAGCCGCTGGACTATCTTCTGGCGGATCATCTTCCCGCTGCTGTCGCCCATGAACGCCACCGTCGGGATCCTGACCTGCCTGTGGGCCTGGAACGACTTCCTGCTCCCACTGGTGATCCTGACCGACCAGTCCAAGGCGACCCTGCCGCTGGCCCAGTACGTCTTCCAGGGACAGTTCAACACGAACTATCCGGTGTCCTTCGCCTCCTACCTGATGGCGATCGCCCCGATGTTCCTCGTCTACGTGATCGCTCAGCGCTGGGTCATCTCCGGCGTCATGCGCGGTAGCCAGAAGTGAGTCGGCCGTCCGGTCGGGGCAGCCGTGCCTCGACCGGACGGTTTACCGCTCCACCACTTTGACGTAGGCTGGCTCCAACACCACCAGACCGGCACCAGTGACACACCTTAACCGGTACGAGTAACGGCTAGGACCGGTCAAGACGGTACTCGGGGGTAGAGGGATACCGTCGTCCCATGCCCCCGGGCCTCGATATTGTCCAGCCCGGAAGGTTTTCGCCATGACCCAGCCGTCGTTCGTTGTCAGCGCCCATCACGTCGGAGACGACGCCGACTGGTGGCGCCGCGCCGTCGTCTACCAGATCTACCCGCGCTCCTTCCAGGACACCGACGGTGACGGCTACGGCGACATTCCCGGCATCACCGCCCGCCTGGATCACCTGGACGCCCTCGGCGTCGACGTCGTCTGGCTCAGCCCCGTCTACCGCTCCCCGCAGGACGACAACGGCTACGACATCTCCGACTACGAGGACATCGACCCGATGTTCGGCTCGCTGGCGGACCTCGACGCCCTGATCGCGGGGCTACACGCGCGCGGCATGCGCCTGGTGATGGATCTGGTGGTCAACCACACCTCCGACGAGCACCCCTGGTTCGCCGCCTCCCGCAGTGCGAAGGACAGCCCTAAGCGGGACTGGTACATCTGGCGGCCCGCCCGGGTGGTCCCCGGCCGGCAGCCGGGGGAACCGGGCACCGAGCCCACCAACTGGGGATCCTTCTTCTCCGGCCCCGCCTGGCAGTGGGATGAGGACACGCAGGAGTTCTACCTGCACCTGTTCTCCACCAAGCAACCCGACCTGAACTGGGAGAACCCGCAGGTGCGCCGCGCCGTCTACGACATGATGGGGCGCTGGCTCGACCGCGGGGTGGACGGCTTCCGCATGGATGTCATCAACCTGATCTCCAAGACCTACCCACTCGCCGACGGCCCCCGCCCGGACGGCGCCCTGTACGGCGACGGCGCGGCACTGGTCGCCAACGGGCCGCGCGTGCACGAGTTCCTGCACGAGATGAACCAGGCGGTCTTCGCCCCGCGCAGCCGACACATCATCACCGTCGGCGAGACCCCCGGTGTCACCACCGCCGAAGCCTCCCGCTTCACCGATCCCGCGAGCGCCGAGGTGGATATGGTCTTCCAGTTCGAGCACGTTGGCCTGACCGACGGCCCCGGCGGCAAATTCGACCCGCAGCCGCTGGACCGCGTGGCCCTCAAGCGCAACCTCGCCGGCTGGCAGGCCGCTCTCGCCCCCGACGTCGACGCCACCGGCCGCATCACCCGCGAGCGCGGCTGGAACTCCAACTACTGGGACAACCACGACCAGCCGCGCGCCGTCTCCCGCTTCGGCGACGACGACCCCGCCTGGCGGGAGACGAGCGCGAAGACCATCGCCTCCATCCTGCACCTGCACCGCGGCACCCCCTACGTCTACCAGGGGGAGGAACTCGGCCAGACCAACACCGTCTTCCACGGCATCGACTCCTACCGGGACCTGGAGTCCATCAACTACTTCCACGAGCGCACCGGCGTCGGCGACGACCCGGCCGCCCTGCTGGCCGGCCTGGCCGTCAACTCGCGCGACAATGCTCGCACCCCGGTGCAGTGGGACGCGACCGCAAACGCCGGCTTCACCGCCGCCACCCCCTGGATCGACGTCGCCCCCAACTACACGGAGATCAACGCCGCCGCCCAGGTGGGCGTGCCCGGCAGCGTCTTCGAGCACTACCGGGCGCTGATCGCCCTGCGCCACCATGACGACGCCGTCGCCCTGGGTACCTTCCGGCTCCTGGATGCCGACGCCGCCGACTCGTGGACGTTGCTGCGCGAGTACGTGGGGGCCGACGGCGAACGTAAGCAGATCCTGCTGATCGCCTCGTGCACGCGTGCCGGGCTGGAGACCGGGCCCGGTTCCGCCCTGCGTGGTCGACTGGCGGCCGAGGGGCTGGACCTGGGGAGTGGGAGGATGCCGAGCGCGTGCTCATGGCCTCCCTGCCGGCCGATGCGGCCCTGGGCGTGCCCGACCTGGACGGCTGGGACTCCGTGATTCTGCGCCGTCGGATCTGAGAACTGTCCGAATCCGGGACAAACGATCCAGTCTTGCCGATCTCCGGTCTCGGGATCGTTGGAATCATGCGGTTTCTGGATTCGGTCCGGGTCTCACCGGCGGCGTTTGTCCCGAACTCGGACAGTAAGCGGGCTTACGAGGCGTTCCCGTGGGCGGGGTTCGGCGTTCGACTCAGCCACCACACGAGCAGTGCGGCCGCGGCCAGCTGGGCGGAGGTGATGAGCACGGTGGGCGCATCGGGCGCGGCCCAGGACTGTTCCCGCGGAGCCAGTGCGTCGAGGAACACTCCGACCGCGTTCGAGCCCATGTGCATACCCAGGCCGAAGAACAAGGACCGCAGTCGTACCACCGACCAGCCGGCTACCAGACCGAAGACCAGCTTGTCAGGAACCTCGACCGCGTATGCCGATGCGGTCAGCCCGGAATCCAGCCAGGTGGGCAGGTGCCAGGCCACGAACGCCAGGGCGGTGGCGGATATGGCCAACGGCGCGCCCCAGCGCCGGAGCAGTGGATCCAGAAGGACGCGGCGCAGGGCAACCTCCTCGGGAATCGCATTCAGGCAGCAGCCGACAAGCACCGCCATGCCGACAGCGCTCACTAGCTGGGCCGGTGTGGAAGCGGTTACGGCTGTTACGTAGCCGGGCTCCTCCTGCGCGCGCAGGAGGAGCCCACCAATGACCGGTGCGGCGGCGCCGACTGCGAGCAGGGCCCACGTTCTCGATCTCCCGTCCGAGTACATGAGATCGCGCCACGGTCGCTGCTCCGCCAGACGCCAGTAGCACAGCGCGCACAGGTAGAACGCCAGGAGCAGCAACCGCCACGGGCCTCCGCTCAGCGCCAAGAGGATGGCCGTCACGGGGGCGGCGATGAGCAGGGTCAGTAGGAGGAAGGTGGCTTGCGGGCGAGTGGACATGGCGAGGACTCTCGGTTCAGGAACTTGCTGGGCCTCCCCGGCGTCGAGGTCGAATGTGTCTGCCCAGCCCCAGAGGCGAGGTCAGCCACCAGCAGCATACGGAGACCACCGCCATCAGGGCCAGCACCCAAAGCGGCCCGCGGGCGAGCTCCCACACGAACACCGTGCCGAACACGGGCGCTCGCTGCGTGATCGACAGCACGGCGCCGGCGCCGACGAGTGCCAGCACCGGAATGCTCACCTGCCAGCCGGCCAGGTTCGCGGCGACCGCCACCGCCGCGCCCGCACTGCCGCCCAGGGCGAAGGACGGAGCCAGCAGCCCGCCGGTGGCGCCCGCCCCCAGCGTGATCCCGGTCAACAGCGGCTTGAGTACGACGACGCCGAGCAGGCTTGCCAGGGCGGCTGCGGTGGCGGGGGAGACCAGTGCCGCCTCCAGGGCGTCGCGGCCGTTGCCGGGCAGCACCGGCAGCCACAGGGAGGCCGCCCCCGTAAGCAGCCCGGCAGCCCCGATGCCCAGCGGCAGCGCCCAGGTGTCCGGCAGTCGGTGATCCTTGAACCGCCTCCACAACGACCGTGCGCCCACACCCAACAGCGTGGCCAGCCCCGCGACCGGCAACGCCGCCACCAGTGTCGCGGTGTCGGGCGCGCCCATGGTCACCTGAAAGGTGGGTCGCCCGCCCGAGTGCAGCCAGGAGACCACCGTGGCGATCAGGCTCACCGGCACGGCCAGCCAGAGGCCGCGGCGACGCATGCCCGCCAGCATGGTGATCTCGACGGCGAAGGCGGCCCCGCCCAGGGGTGCGTTGTACATGGCCGCCAGGCCCGCGCCTGCGGCCGCGGCCACCAGGGTGCGGGCTGTGCGCGGCTGCAGGCCGAGTCGTGAGGAGACTCGGGCGGCGACGGCTCCGGCCATGAGGCGAGGTGCGCCCTCGCGGCCCACAGAGTTGCCGGCGCCCACCGTGAGCACCTGGAGCACGCCGTCGGCGAAGGGGCGCAGCAGACCCATGTGGCGCCCGGTCCGGCCGGAGACGTCCCCGACCGCCGCTTCCACGCCGACGACGCCGCCGGTGGATCGCTCCCACCACCACAGGGCGCCGGCGGCCAGCCCGCCGACAGCCGGTGCGGCGATCCGCCTCCAGGCGGCGGCCGCCTGCACGCGCTGGGGGAGCGTGCCCTCGCCGACCCCGTAGAAGAGCCATTCGAAGCCCTCCAGCAGGAAGGCCATGGCGATGCCTATCAGGCCCGCCGCCACGCCGGAGACGAGTGCGGCCGCCAGCAGGCGCGCGCAGGTGTGGGACGGCACGGCGGGCGAGTGTGAGGAAGCACCTGAGGTCACCGGATGACCCTACCTACCGGCGGTCGACGACCGCCGGTAGGTGAGGATGTGCCGCCAGGGGAGCTTTTCGGTGCGTGAACGCTATGGGCCGGCCCCGTTCGTCGTCACCTATTTCCCCGCCCCAGCGGTGATTCCCCGTACCAGAGAGCTTTGCAGCAGTAGATACACTATGAGACTCGGTACTAGTGCGAGTACCGATCCTGCCGCGAGTAGGCCCGTGGACCCCGATGGATCATCCCGTAGCAGGGCGATGGCAACGGTGATCGTGTATGAGCCTGGACCGTTGGAGGCGATTAGCGGAAGCAGATACTGGTTCCAGATCATAATGAATCCGAAGATGGTGATGACGCCCAGGGCGGGCTTGCACATTGGCAGAACGATCCTGCCCAGCACACCAATCTCGCTGAGCCCATCGAGCCTGGCTGCCTCGCAGATCTCCTCGGGGATGTCCCGCATGAACTCGGTCATCACCATGATTGAGAATCCCCAGATGCCCACCGGCAGGATGATCGCGAAGACGGTGCCTTTGAGATTGACCCCCAGCAACGGGAGATCACCCAGCACGATGGACAACGGGACCGCGATCACTTCCTCGGGCAACATCATGGTCATGAGGAACAGCATCATTACCAGTGCCTGCCCGCGGAACCTGCGCCGTGACAGTGCATAGCCGGCGAGTACCGACGCCGTCATCTGGAGCAGCAGTCCGCCGCCGGCGATGATCAGGGAGTTGCGTAGGTAGGTGTAAAGGTCCCATTCGCCGGCCGCGCGGAAGTTGTCCAACGTAGGGTCCGTAGGCAACACCGCGAGTTGAGTCGGATCAGAGGTGTGGCTGAAGGCACTGGATATGACCGTGAGGAACGGGACGCCGAAGACGGCCAGCAGCACCGCCGCGATCAGCACCCGGGTCACTCTGGAGCTTGGGCTCCTGGTCCAGCCCAGCGCCGAGTCGAACCGGCTGAGAGTCGGTTTATCAGTGCGTTTCATGAGTCCCTCCTACGCGCGGACAGCCAACGTACGATGATCGTGAGTGTCAGCGTCGTAACCAGCAGCAGAATGGACGCGGCGCTGGCAACACCCACGTCGCTACGGTCGAACCCCTGCGTGTACACCTGCGTCATCCATGTGGTGGTCGAATTGGCAGGGCCGCCGCCCGTCAGCACGTAGACCTCGGTGAAGATACCCAGTGCACGAATGGCAGCGAGCGTCAGAACGATGATCATCGAACTGCGCAGGCTGGGAATAACGATGCTCCACAAGCGCCGCCACCGTCCGGCACCATCGACTGCGGCGGCCTCGTAAAGGTCCCTGTCTATGCCCGCCAAGCCCGCGAGGAATATCACCATGTTGTACGGGGCGCCAGACCAAATACCCACTGCGGCAACTGACATCAGCGCCGTGCTCGGACTGTCCAGGAAGGTGGAGGGTCCGAGATGAAACCACCCCAGAACGGTGTTGAGGAAGCCGCCCGGATCCGGGAAGTAGATAATTCGCCAGATTTCACCGATGACGGCGGTCGCGGTCACTACCGGCAGGACGACAACGGTGCGCGTGAGCCACAAGCCGATGCCGGATCCCTCTAGAACGAGCGCGAGCAACAGGCCGCCTACGACGCTTCCCGTGGTCTGCACCAGTGCGAGGATGACGGTGTGTCCCAGAGCGGCGGTAAACCCGGAGGAACTGAGCACCTTGACATAGTTGTCCAGGCCCACCCAGGTATTGCCCAGGTAGGGGTCACCTTGTGAAAGCTGTAGTAGATCCCTTCTGCCAGCGGGATGAACTTGAACATGACGGCAAGCAGCAGCGCCGGCGCCAGTAGGAGCCACATGGTGACCGTGGTCGCCTTCGGTGTGGGCAGTCTCCTACGTGTGCTTGCATGAACGCTTGGAGCCGTCACAGCAACCCCAGCTCGTCAAAGACGTCTTCCAACTCGGTCTTGAGGTTCTCCAGTTCGTTCACCGGATCCTGCTCCGGGCTGGCGACGATGGTGTTGAGTGACTCGGCAATGACCTGCTTGATTGCCGAAGCATCTGCAACCGCGGGGAAGGCCTGGGACGAGTTCGCCAGGCTGTCCTGTACGACGCCCCAACGTTCGTCGTCGTAGATCGTGGCCGCATCCATATCGGAACGGACCGGAACTCGCACGACCGGCTGCTTACTGTTGGTCATGCACGTGGTCTGGCCCTCCTCGGAAATGAACCAGGAGATGACCTTATTGACGGCGTCCAGCTTCTCGGTGCCAGCAGACACATAGATGTTCTCGCCCTCGGCAAGGACTGTGCCGCCCTGTGGGCCGACAGGCGCCGGGGCGACGACGTAGAGGTCTTTTCCGGGTGCCTCGTCCATTGCCGAGAATTGGTAGGGGCCGGTAAGTGTATGGCCGACCTTGCCCTCGGCGAAGAAGGGGGTGGATACAGAGGTGTCGGCGGTCAGGGCGCCTGGCTGGACGCGCCCGCTGACGGCGAAGAGATCCTGGATCCAGCGAATCGCTGACACTGTAGCTTCTGAGGTGGTGTCCACGGTGAAGGTGCCGTCGCCATTGTCGGTCCATAGCGAGCCGCCGCCCTGCCAGATATAGCTCATAGCCCAGCGGGCCAGGTAGCCGTTCTTGGCGGTTCCGGCGACGTTGGTGCCGTAGGTGTTCGCCGAGCCGTCACCGTCGGGGTCCCCCGAGACGGCTGCGTCGAGAAAGGCCACGTACTCCTCCCAGGTGGTTGGGACCGAGAGGCCCAGTGTCTCCAGCCAGTCAGAGCGGAAACAGTCGACCATCGTTTGTCGGGAGTAGGGCACGGCGTAGGCGCCGCCATCGATCTGAGTCTCGGCCCAGCGGGCGTCGTCGATACCGGAGGCCTCGGCGTAGTCGCCGAGGGTGATCTCCCGGAGGAGGCCCTGACGCTGGTAGGTGCCCAGCAGTACGTCGTCATTGATCCACAGGTCCGGCAGGTTCTTGGACTGGGCGCGGCTTTGAAGCTCCTGGCCGAAGTTGTCCACCGTCGAGAAACTGACGGTGACTCCGGTTGCCTCCTCAAGCGCAGGGACGATTTCGGCGTAGGCATCGGCGGTCGTGGCGCCGCCACGCGCCCACATCTCGATGCTGTTGGCATCGGAGCCGCCGCCTGATGAACCCGCCCCCGATGATCCGCAGGCGGCCAGCAGGCCCGACACGGTTGCGAAGCCGCCGTAGGCGAGCACGGCGCGACGTGAGGGGCGGAAGAAGTGTGTCGACATTTAAGGCTCCTTTGCAGCTCAAACGACGGTGCGTCACGACACCTTGTACATCGAGGTAGTGCAGCGATGTAGTACCACGATGTACTATGAGTGTACATGCATGTCCCCCGGATGGAAAGAGACTTCACCATGTCGCCCTCAGCGCCGCCACAGGCCATCCGCTTCGCCGCGTCCCGTGGCCCGAGTGCGCCGCCGAGTTCAACGCCGCGTTGCGGGCTGTTCGAGGGGGAAGTGCGCGCTTACACGGTTGTTCGCCCCGGGGAGATCGGCATCGGCCTACCCGATCGGCCTGCTGTCGCGGGGGAGATTCTCGAGGTAGCCCTGTTCCCTCAGCTGCTCTTGCAGCACGATGGTGCGCCAGATAGGGCATCCACCCTGCTGGGTGTGGGTGCGGACGATGGACGGGGCGCACTCCGGCACCTGTGTGACGACAACGGGCACGATCTGACTGCCGTGCCCCCACCGCGTCCTGCGCACTTGGCTGCCACAACGCTGATCCCCGAGCAGTGGAATATCTGGCGAGTACCGCTCGACGCTCTTCCGTCCGGAACGCCGCTCAGCGCGGTGAGGCTGATCTCGTTCGCGGACCATGGTGCCGGTTGGATACAGGCGCGTGTAGTGGGCGGGGACTCTTCCACGCAGACGCGTAGAGCTCGGGACGTGGTCGACTACGTGCGTACCACCAGGGGAACTCATACAGGTCGTGGTTTCTCCCGTGGCAGCACCCTGCCGGCGGTCTGCCTGCCGCACGGCATGAACTTTGTTACTCCAGTGACCAACGCCCGCACCCGACGCTGGCTCTATCGCTGGCACGGGGATCCGAATCCACGCCTAGAAGCCGTCGCGTTGAGTCATCAGCCCAGTCCTTGGATCGGTGACCGCGGTTCCATGCAGATCATGCCCTACGTGCACGCCCCGGTGTTGGACCCGCAGCGTCGGGCACTACGTTTCAGCCATGAGGAGGAGATCGCCCATCCCGATTACTATCGGGTGCGCCTTGACGGCGGCATCGAGCTGGAGATGACAGCGACTGCCCGCACCGCGGCGGTCCGCATCTGTTTGCCGTGTGCCGGCGGGATCACCGTCGACCAGGCCTTCGACGGGCGCCTGCACACCAGTATCACCGATACGGGGGTTCTGCTGCATGGCTGGGCTCCTGGAAACGTTGTTCGTCCATCGCATCCCAGCCCACCACGCGTGTTCTTCGTCGGCGAGATCAATGGCGGAGGCGAGGTGATTCCGGCGTTTGAGGATGACGGTCACGTACGTAGCCAAGCTGCGCACGTTCCCCTGCCGGCGGGCACGCACGAGGTTCGCCTGGCCACCTCGTTCATTTCAGTGGAGCAGGCCTGGCACAACCTCAGTCTCGAGTCCGAGGGGCGCGCTTTCGAGGACCTGCGCCAAGCGGCTCACTCCGCCTGGGCGGAGCCGCTTGGCGCGCTCGAGTTGCCCGGGGCCACGGAGGAGCAACGCGAGACTGCCTATACAAGCCTGTACCGGCTCCTGTGCTACCCCAATGTCGCCCACGAGAACACCGGGAGTGAGCGCGTGCCCCGTATTGCGCACGCAGCAGTAGCTTTGCCGCTTGAGCGTGAACACACCGACACGGTCACCGGTTGCCGGGTGCTCCCCGGCGAGCTGTACGTCAACAACGGGTACTGGGATACCTACCGGACTAGTTGGCCCGCCTACCACCTGCTGATGCCGGGACTCGCTGGGAAGCTGCTTAACGGGATGCTGCAGCTGTTTCGAGATGGCGAGTGGATGGGGAGATGGGTCGCTCCCGGGTTCATCGACTGCATGGTGGGTACGGATTCCGATGTGATCTTCGCCGACGCCGCCGTACACGGCGTCGACTTCGACCAGGACGTGGCCTACCTGTCCGCACTGCGCAACGCCATGACGCCGCCGGCTCATACCGAGGTCGGCCGAGCCGGCAATCGGACGGCGCGCTTTCGCGATTGGGTGGACTCCTCCACTCCAGAGGCTCTGAGCTGGACGGTTCAAAATGCGATCGACGACGCTGCGATCGGGCGGTGGGCGAGCCGACTCGCCGACCGCGCCGATGGGGAAGCACGTTCAGATCTGCTCGCAGAGGCGTTCTATTTCATCAACCGCTCACTGCGTTGGCGCAACCTCTTCGATCCCGATTCCGGTTTCCTCCGTCAACGCCGCGATGACGGTATGTGGGAGGTGGCCCCGGCGAACTTCAACCCTCGTGAATGGGGCGGGGGATACACCGAAACGAATGGCTGGGGAATGGCCTTCTCCCCGGTTCACGACGCCGCCTGGCTGGCCAACGCCCTGGGCGGGCCCGCCGCACTGGGAAGAAAGCTTGATGACTACTTCCAAGATCCGGAGAAGGCGGCCGTATCCCAACGCGGGACTTACGGGCATATCCTCCACGAGATGACGGAGGCTCGGGCTATCGGCATGGGACAGTTCGCGGTCTCGAATCAGCCTGCCCACCATGTGCCCTTCATGTATCTGCACTCCGATCGGCCCGATCGAGCCGCTGAGGTCCTGACTGACGCTTTCGATTATCTATTCAACGGTGGACGCATCGGGCAGGGGTGGCCGGGAGACGAGGACAACGGCGAGTTCAGTGCCTGGTGGCTCCTTGTGGCCATGGGGTTGTACCCGCTCGACGTGGGTTCGGGGAAGTTTGTTGTCACCCCGCCGCAGCTGGCCGCTGTGCGCTGGACGCGCCGTGACGGCAGTGTCCTGTCAATAACCCGAGAGGGTGATGGCAAGTACATCGCAGGCGTCGAGGTCAACGGACACCCACTCACTGCTCCGGTAGTAGACGCCTCCACACTGCACGCCGACGTGCATGTCCTGGTTCGTGTTTGCTCCCAACCCCACAGTTGGGGCTTGGCGACCGCCGGTTGTCGATGACCAGCGACGAACACGAATATCAGCGGGACAAGGCGCACTCCGAGAACCTGCGTTCGACAGTGCCGGGGGCTGTTGCTCTCGTAGACGACTCTGCAGATACCGAGACCGTGCTGCCGCCCGACACGCGACTGGAGGTGGAGTTGGATCGTCCTGAGGCGGCACGGGTCGCCACTCTAACCGGAACCGGCAGCGTTGATGTGGAAATAGCCGTCCGTGAAGACGGGGCGTGGTCCGGGGCCGTCAAACGCCGGGTGGTATTTCGCTGGCCCGAGGAAACGCGGGTGATCGGGCTGCCTACGTCGCCGGCGGGGGTACATAACGTCGAGGCCGTCAGCTTGCGATTCCCAACCGGGGCCAGGCTGACTCAACTCGAAATCATTTGACGCTTCGCGACACTTAAACCGAACCGGTACCAGAATCGTCGAGGGTGTTGGCGTCCGCGGGTACTCCTCCGGTGGACTGCCGCACCTCGATATGGAAGGCGGGCTGGATAAGCTCCCTGGGTTGACGGGGCAGGGCGGGATCGCGATGGTGCTCGTCGATCCGCATCATCAACAGGCGGATGGCCTCTCTCGCGAACTCCCGGTGATCCACGGATAAGGACGTGAGGGTCGGGCTGGTGAAGGAAGCATCCTCAATGTTATCGATTCCCACCACCTTCACGGCGTCTGGCACTCGGATGTCATGCGCTCGGAAGCTGTGTAAGGCGCCAATTGCCAGGGCGTCATTCATCGCCACCACGGCGTCGAAGGGAATCCCCGAGTCGATAAAGGCATTCATTCTCTGGGTACCCTGAGGCAGGCGCCAGGTCGACTCCGAAAGCAACAGACGTTCATCGACCTCAAGACCCATCTCCGTATGAGCCGCGCGAAAACCGCGTTCACGCAGTGGAGCCGAGCCGTGGTCGGTACCCGGCGCGCAGCCCAGAAGCGCCACTCTGCGACAGCCCAGGCTGAGCACGTAGGCGGTCAGGGCATGCGCGGCGGCCACGTTCGGCAGAGTCACCCGGTCCAAATCAGGCGGATCGACGCGCTCGCCCAACAACACCAGCGGGAAGTCGACTTGGTACTGCTCCAAGTCTTCCGAGCCGAGGGCCTGAGGACTGAGAATAGTTCCGTCGGTGAAGTGTCGGTTGGGTCCGTGTAGGACGTCGATTTCGCGCTCGCGTTGGCCGTCCGTCTGCGTCACCAGTACGCGGCCCCCTCTGCGTTCGGCCGCGTGAATGACTTCCCCCGAGAGCTCCGCCAGGTAGGGGTCGCGCAGATCCGGCACCGCCAGCGTAACCATCCCAGTGCGACCGCGTCGCAGGCCCCGTGCCGCAAGATTGACCGTGTACCCCAGCTCCTGAATCGCCTTCTCCACACGCTCCTTGGTCTCGGGACGCAGATACCGGTATCCGTTGAGCACATTTGACACAGTCTTTGGCGAGACACCAGCGTGCCGCGCGACATCGGCGATTGTCACCATATCCGCATCATGCCCGAAGCCATACCGGCCGGAGACGCTCTCAACACTGCCGGCCCCTCAGTCCGTCTCCCCGGCGGAGGCCGCCTGGGTGACCGTCTGGCCGAAGTCGGGAACCTCCTGCGGGGGAATCACCCCCAGGTCCTTGTTGACCAGGCCGATGGCGTCGCGCAGGCCCATCCACCACTGGTGCAGCGGGCGGCGCGCGGTCAGGTCCAGTTCCTCATCCATGTGCTCCAGGCGGTGGTGAGTAATCCGCCCCTCCACGAGCCCCACATAGCTGGAGTGATAGGTGCCGGCGTCCAACTGGTCGGATAGCAGGTCCAGCGCGTGCGCCACCAGCTTGGTGGCCATGATGCGGTCGAAGGCGGTCGGGTCGCCGCCCTGTTGCAGGTGACCGATCTGCGCCTGCCGCACGTCGTACAGGCCCTCGCTCTCCTCGGAGAAGATCTTCGCCAGCACGTCCAGGGTGTAGTTCTCGCTGGCCCGTTCATTGCGGATCACCAGGTAGAGCTTGCGGCCCGAGCGGAAGGACTCCACCATGCGGGCCGAGTCCTGGGCCAACTTCTTCAGCGTCAGCCCCTCCTCGTTGAGGTACACCCGCTCCGCGCCGGTGGCTATGCCGCTCATCAGGGTCAGGTAGCCGCAGCGGCGGCCCATCGCCTCCGCCACGAAGCAGCGACGCGAGGCGGCCGCCGACTGCTTGATCGCGTCCAGCGCGCCCACGGCGCTGTTCAGGGCCGTGTCCGCCCCGACCGACAGCTCGGAGCCGGGCAGGTTGTTGTCAATGGATGCGGGCACGCAGATCATGGGGATTTTAAAGGCGGGGTAGCGATCCCGCTCGGTGACCAGCTCATGCGCGGCCAGGTAGGCGTTGAAACCGCCGATGATCAGCAGGGCGTCGATCTGATTGGACTCGATCGTTCGCCCCAGCGCGTACAGCTGCTCAATGGTGGGGATATCCCGGCGTGTGCCCAGCTCGGCGCCGCCGTCGCCGACCCAGCCCTCGACGTCGTCCCAGGACAGTTCGCGCACGTTCCCGTCCAGCAGACCCGGGAAGCCGCCGTACACGCCGAGCATGGTGAAGCCGTGGTCCAGGCCCAGGCGCACCGCGGCGCGCGCCGCCGTGTTCATGCCCGGCGCCAGCCCGCCGGCGTGCACGATCGCCACCCGCCGGGCGCGGCCGGCACCCTGCAGCGTGTCCTCTGCTGCCGGGTCCAACTCCGGCGGGGTGGACATGGTCTCGAAGATCCCCAGCATCTGCTCGAAGCTGGAGCCGCGGGCCGCCACCGCGCCCCGGTAGTCGCCGGCCGCCACCAGGTCCTTTACGGCCCGGGTGGCGCGGATCTGCTCCATCATGGGCAGACGCCTAATGCGGTTGTGCCGCTCGGCGATGATCACCGGCTCGCTCTCCGCGGTGGCCAGCACCACCTCGCGCGCGGCGGTGCAACCCAGCAGGGTGGACATCCAGCGGTCGTAGGCACTCGGCTTACCACCTCGCTGCACGTGACCGAGGATGGTCACGCGGGCCTCCTCGCCGAGGCGCTCCGCCATGACCCGCTTGACGTCGTCGGCGGTGATGGGGTTGCCGGAGCGGTCGGTGGCCCCCTCGGCCACGATCACCATGGACTCGCGGCGCCCCGCCTCCCGGCCCTTGGCGAGCTTGCGGCACATGTCCTCCTCCCACCCCTCGGCGGGCGGCAGCTCCGGCACGAGCACGTAGTCGCAGCCTCCGGCCACGGCCGCCATCAGCGCCAGGTAGCCACAGTGCCGACCCATCACCTCCACAATGAAGGTGCGCTGGTGGGAGGCGGCGGTGGAGGAGATGTCGTCGATCGCCTCCAGGATGCGGTGCAGGGCGGAGTCGGCGCCGATGGTCATGTCGGCGCCCACCAGGTCATTGTCGATCGAACCGACCAGCCCGGTAACCATGAGCACCGGGTGCGCGGCCGCCGTCTGCTCGGTGATGTCCCCGCGCTCGACCAGCTCGGCCACCAGGGACGGCCAGTTCTTACGGAACTCGTTGGTGCCGGTCAGGGATCCGTCCCCGCCGATCACCACCAGCCGGTCGATGTCATGCTCCAGCAGGTTGCGGCAGGCCGCCAGCTGCCCGGCGCGCTCGCGGAACTCCGCCGAGCGGGCGGTGCCGATGATGGTGCCGCCGCGGTGCAGGATGGAGCCGACCGAGTCCCACTCCAGTTTGCGTATCCCATCCCCGCCGGCCACGGCGCCCGACCAGCCCTCCATGACCGCGTACGGCTGTGCGCCCATGCGCAGCGCGGTCCGTACGACGGCGCGCACGGCAGCGTTCATGCCCTGCGCGTCACCGCCAGAGGTGAGCACGCCGATGCGCACGGGCTCATCGCTGGGGGAGGCGGGGGGAGTACCGGCTGCGTCAGCGGGGCCGGTCGAAGTACTGATGAGCGCGTCGTTAGCCATCGTGGGTCCTTCCGTGGGCGTCCGGTGCCTGGTGCTGACCCCGATTCTAGTGTGGTCCGCGCCGCATGCCCCAGGCTCGCCCGGGCTCGTTCACACCTTGTTTACCTTGGCTGCGCGGTTGGCCCGGTTCGCCCGGGTACAGCCAGGAGCTCGTCCCCGCGTCCGCCCGTGTCCTAGCGCGCCCCACCCTCCGGACCGGGTTAGTGTCGGTGCCGATCAGCCCGACGCCGTCGGGAGGTACGCCCCTGAACAGGATGGAGATGCGGGCATGAACCTTAGGGACCGGCTGCACCGACAGCCCCCGCCGACGCCGGGCGGCTCCCGGCGTCCGACCCTGCCCGCCGACTGGCCGCTGGCCGTGCGCGCAGGCGTGGAGGCGGTGGCGCTCGGCTGGGGCGTCGTGGTCCTGCCCACCCTCGTCCTGTACCTGGTCGACTCCTCCCGCGATGCCGCCGCGGCCCTGACCCTGGGCGGCGTGCTGCGCACGGGCACCGGCATTTGGAGCCTCGGCTTCGGCGGCGCCATGGGGAGCCCCGACGGCGACTACGGCACGCTCAGCCTGCCGCTGCTGGGGCTGACGCTGCTGCAGGCGTGGCTGACCCGATCCTCCGTGCGCCGGGCCCGGATCAGCGGGCCCGCCGCCGGCGCGATCGCGGTGCTTGCCGCCACCCTGACGGCGCTGCTGATCGCCGTCGCCACCCACCCCGCCGATTCCCGCACCTGGACCGCGGTGATCGGGGTGACCGTCCTGAATGCCGCCGTCACCGCCGGCTACCTGCAGCGCTCCGGCCGGGGCTGGCCGGCGCCGGCCGCCTGGCAGGAACGGCGCCCCCGGTGGCTCGGGGCGGCGTTGGGTATCGCCCGCGAACTGGCGCTGGTGCTGTTGGGGCTGGCCGCGGTGGTGGCGTTGGCGGGCCTGATCGCGGGGTCGGGTCGGGTCGCCCGGCTGCACGACGCCGTCGCCGGCGGCTCGTTGGCGGCGACGGTGGGCCTGGTGGCGCTGCAACTGGGCTGGCTGCCCACCTGGATGGTGTGGGCCCTGTCCTGGCTGACCGGCCCCGGATTCGTGGTGGGCGCCGGCTCGGTGTTCTCGCCCACCCGTGTGCTCGCCGGGGCCGTGCCGGCGCTGCCGCTCCTGGGTGGGCTGCCGACCGCTGCCGTCGGCACCTGGGGCGGCGCCCTGCCGTTCGTGATTGCGGTGGCTGCCGGCATAGTGGCGTGGCGGCACCGGGTGGTGTTGCGCGAGCTGCCGCTGCGGCAGGCGGCGGCGACAGCGGCGACGGTCACGGCGCTGCTCGGCGTCGGCGTGCTGCTGGTGGGCCTGGCCGCCTCCGGGCAGATCGGGCCGGGGCGCATGGCCGAGGTCGGCCCGCGCGTCGGCTACGTGGCGGTGATCGTCGCCCTGATGGTGCTGGTGGGCGCGGGCCTGGTGGCCGTGCTGCCCCACCCGCGCACCCGCGCGCTGACCCGCCGCGGCGTGGAGGCGACCGCCGCCGCCACCAGCGCGGCCGTCGGCAGTGCCCGGGAGCACCTGAAAACACGCACCGACAGGCGGTAGGCTGGCCCCGGCCGCAACTGGCGAGGGTGGGGCACCACCGGGGAGCGGCCGGCCGGACATCGGTATCCCAAAACGGGACGTCGCCCGCCTGGGCGTCCCGCCGACACCGGCACAAGGAGCCCCCGTGACCACCCAGACCCCCTCCACACCCGCCAGCCCCGCCGCCCAGGCCGACGCCGCCGGGCGCGTCTCGATCCGCCGCGCCCTGGTCTCGGTATACGACAAGACCGGCCTGACCGAGCTGGCCACCGCCCTGGCCCGCCACGGCGTCGAGATCATTTCCACCGGCTCCACCGCCGCAACCATCGCCGCCGCCGGCCTGCCCGTGACCGTCGTGGAGGACGTCACTGGCTTCCCCGAGTGCCTGGACGGGCGCGTCAAGACCCTGCACCCGCGCATCCATGCCGGTATCCTCGCCGACCGCCGCAAGCCCGAGCACCTGGCTCAGCTCACCGAACTCGAGGTCGCGCCGATCGACCTGGTGGTGGTCAACCTCTACCCCTTCACCCAGACGGTCGCCTCCGGCGCCGACTTCGATGCCTGCGTGGAGCAGATCGACATCGGCGGCCCCGCCATGGTGCGCGCCGCCGCCAAGAACCACCCCTCGGTTGCGGTGGTGGTGGATCCCGCCCGCTACGGGGAGGTGGCCGACGCGGTGGCCGACGGCGGCTTCAGCCTGGCCCAGCGCCGCGCCCTGGCCGCGGCCGCCTACGCCCACACCGCCGCCTATGACGCCGCCGTCGCCTCCTGGTTCGCCCAGCAACTCGCGGCAGACGCCGCCGCTCAGGCCGACGAGTCGGCGCCCGCCATGCCCGCCTACGTGGGAGACGCCTACACACTGCTGAACCCACTGCGCTACGGGGAGAACCCGCACCAGCGGGCCGCCGTGTACACCGCCGTCGGCGCCGCTCCCGGGCAGGGCGTCGCCGGGGCCCGACAGCTGTCCGGCAAGGCCATGAGCTACAACAACTACACCGACACCGACGCCGCCGTACGCGCCGCCTACGACCACGGTGAGGCCACCTGCGTGGCGATCATCAAGCACGCCAACCCCTGTGGCGTGGCCGTATCCGCCGCCGGCGACGTCGCCGAGGCGCACCGCAAGGCTCACGCCTGCGACCCCGTGTCCGCATACGGCGGCGTCATCGCCACCAACGCCACCGTCACCGCCACCATGGCCCGCCAGATCAAGCCCATCTTCACCGAGGTGATCGCCGCCCCCGCCTACGACGACGAGGCCCTGGAGATCCTGAGCACCAAGAAGAACCTGCGCATCCTGGTGGTTGCCCCACCCGCCCGCGGCGGCTGGGAGGTCAAGCAGATCTCCGGCGGTGCCGTGGTCCAGGAGCGCGACGCCATCGACGCGCCCGGCGACACGCCCACGGGCTGGACGCTGGTGTCCGGCGAAGCCGCGGACGAGGCCACCCTGGCCGACCTCGCCTTCGCCTGGCGCACCGTGCGCGCGGTGCGCTCCAACGCCATCCTGCTGGCCCACGACGGGGCCACCGTCGGGGTGGGCATGGGGCAGGTCAACCGGGTGGACTCCTGCAAGCTGGCCGTGGAGCGCGCCAACACCCTGGGCGCCCGCGCCACCGGGGACGCGGCCGCCGACGCCGCAGGCACCGAGGGCGCCGAAGCTCCCGCCCCCGAGCGTGCCCGCGGCTCCGTGGCCGCCTCGGACGCCTTCTTCCCCTTCGCCGACGGCCTGCAGGTGCTCGTCGACGCCGGCGTGCGCGCCGTGGTCCAGCCCGGAGGCTCCATCCGCGACGAGGAAGTCATCGCCGCCGCCCAGGCCGCCGGCATCACCATGTATCTGACCGGCACCCGGCACTTCGCCCACTGACGCCATCACACCCAACCGCATCCCGCCGCACCCGGGCGGCGGGATGCGGGGTGAGTAGACGCGGGCAGAGGGCCGGTGGAGGCGCTAAGGTAGCGGCCGTGAGCAACCAGAACGGGGCGGTTGACGGCGTGCCGCCGACCGGTGAATCTGCCGATGCTCCCGCCGTCGGCCCGCGCAGGGGCGACGCCGTGGACGACTGTCCCCAGCGGCAGCAGCCCTACCGCACCCTGGCGGTGGTCGCCGTCGCCGCCTGGCTGGCGGCCGTGCCCGCACTGTCCCTGCTGGGCCACCGGCGCCTGGCCGTCATCTGGCTCGGGGCGGAGGTGCTGGCCCTGGCCATCATCCGGCTCCAGCGCCCCGACGGCACCTGGATCGCGGCCCGCGGGCGCGCCTTCGACGTCGTCTTCGGGCTGCTGCTCGCCGTCGGCCTGTTCGCCCTGTCCTATTACGCGAACCTGCCGCGCGTGCGCTGAAACGGTAGAACCGTGAGCCCGACCGCCTACTGCCGGGCGGAACCGGGTCACTGGGCGGTACCGGTGCGCGCGGGCGCGGGCGAGTGTGGCATTCTGCCGCCGACCAGCGGTCCCCGACCGCCCCATCCAGCCGAAAGGCAGTACATGAGCAACCCATCCCCGCATCCCGAAGCTCGCGCCGGGCAGGCGTCCCCGGGGCCCGTCCGCCGCTTCCTGGCCCGCGGCGGCATCCTGGTGTGGGTGCTGGCCGCCATCATCCTCGCCCTGCTGCTCGGCTCCATCCAGATCGGTGGTAACCACCTGGTGCCCGTGCCGATCGGACGGATATTCGCCACCTTCTCCGACCTGTTCAGCCAGTTCCTGAGCTTCTCCATCCCGCTGATCATCATCGGCCTGGTCACCCCCGCCATCGCCGATCTGGGGCGCGGCGCCGGCCGCTGGCTCGCCATCACCGCCGCGATCGCCTACAGCTCCACCCTGTTCGCCGGCTTCGTCACCTACCTGGCGTGCGCGGCCACACTGCCCCGCGTGCTGGGCGGTACGACGCTGACCGACGTCGAGGAGCCCGGCAGCGCCCTGGAGACCTACTTCAGCGTGGAGATGCCGGCCGCGGTCAGCGTGATGACGGCACTCCTGCTCAGCTTCGTGGTCGGCATCGGCCTGTCCATGGTGCCGCGCGGGGTGCTGCGCAAGGGCTTCATCGAGTTCCGCGCCATCATCACCGCCCTGATCGAACGAATCATCATCCCGCTGCTGCCCCTGCACATCTTCGGCATCTTCCTGAACCTCACCTACACCGGTGAGGCCTGGGCGATCATGCGCACCCTGCTGCGGGTGGTCGTGGTCGTGCTGCTGCTGGAGGTGGTGATCCTCGGGGTGCAGTACCTGGTGGCCGGTGCCGTCGGACACCGGAATCCCTTCAAGGCCCTGGTCACCATGCTGCCCGCGTACCTGACCGCCCTGGGCACCTCCTCGTCCGCCGCCACCATCCCGGTGACCCTGCGGCAGGCTCGCAAGAACGGCGTGGCCGACGCCGTCGCCTCCTTCACCGTGCCGCTGTGCGCCACCATCCACCTGGCCGGCTCCACCTCGAAGATCTTCGCCTTCGCATTCGCCATCGCCCTCACCCAGGGGCTGTCCGTGTCGGCCGCACAGTGGATCGGCTTCATCTTCATGCTCGGCATCACCATGGTGGCCGCCCCGGGCGTGCCCGGCGGCGCCATCATGGCCGCCACCGGTCTGCTGTCCAGCATGCTGGGCTTCAACGACGCCCAGGTGGCGCTCATGATCGCCACCTACATCGCACTGGACGCCTTCGGCACCGCCACCAACGTCACCGGAGACGGTGCCATCGCGATCGTCGTCGACCGGCTCGCCCACGGCCGCATCGGTCCCGAGGGTGATCCGGAGAACACCCGCGAACTCGCCTTCGACGGCATGAAGTACCTGGACCGGGTCAGTGTCGACGGCGTGGTCAGCGCCGAGGAGCTCGAGGCCTCCGCGGCCGCGGCCGGCCCCAACGCCGTCAGCCACTGAACCTCCCGAGCCGGGATGTAGCCCAGATCTCCCCATGCGCGGCGGCCGCTCCGGCCATCGTCCCAAGTCTTCGTACGCGCTACGGCATAGGCTTTGGTCAACGGCCCCCGCGGCCCAACTGACTGTCTCGAAGGAGTCCTTCATGGCCAACGCCCCCGTCAACATCACCGTCACCGGCGCTGCCGGCAACATCGGCTACGCGCTGCTCTTCCGCATCGCCTCCGGTGCTCTGCTCGGCCCCGACCAGCGCGTCAACCTGCGCCTGCTCGAGATCCCGCAGGCTGTCAAGGCTGCCGAGGGCACGGCCATGGAGCTGTTCGACTCGGCCTTCTCCACGCTTGGTTCCGTCGACATCTTCGACGACCCCAAGCAGGCCTTCGAGGGCGCCAACATCGCCTTCCTGGTCGGTTCCATGCCCCGCCGGGCCGGTATGGAGCGCTCTGACCTGCTTTCCGCCAACGGCGGCATCTTCGGTCCCCAGGGCGAGGCGCTTGCCGCCGGCGCCGCCGACGACATCAAGGTCCTCGTGGTCGGCAACCCCGCCAACACCAACGCGCTCATCGCCGCCTCCCACGCCGGCGACATCCCGGCCTCCCGCTTCACCGCCATGACCCGCCTGGACCACAACCGGGCCCTGGCCCAGCTCGCCGCCAAGGCCGGCTGCCACGTCTCCGACATCGACAAGGTCGCCATCTGGGGCAACCACTCCTCGACCCAGTACCCCGACCTGACCCACGCCACCATCAAGGGCGAGCCGATCACGGACATCCTGGCCGACCGCGAGTGGGTGGAGAACGACTTCATTCCCACCGTCGCCAAGCGCGGTGCCGCCATCATCGAGGCCCGCGGCGCCTCCTCCGCGGCCTCCGCCGCCTCCGCCGCCATCGACCACGTGCGCGACTGGTGCCTGGGCACCACCTCGGCGTGGACCTCCGCCGCGGTCATGTCCGACGGGTCCTACGGCGTACCCGAGGGCGTCATCTCCTCCTTCCCCTGCACCGCCGAGAACGGCGAGTGGAAGATCGTCCAGGGCCTGGAGATCGACGACTTCTCCCGCGCCAAGATCGACGCCTCCGCCGCAGAGCTGGTCGATGAGAAGAACGCCGTCGCCGGCATGGGCCTGATCTGACCCACACCTGCGCCAACAGTCAGCGGCCCCGGCTCCTTGCGGAAGCCGGGGCCGCTGCTCTACCCCGCCGACCTTCGTCACCCGGCTGCAAGAACTGGCTCCAGCGCATCTCCACCAAGGAAGGACAGATCGCCGTCAACACCGTAAAGGGCTGAGAGCGCCCGCGCTACAGTCGTGCCATGGCACGCCGAGGATCCCGCAGTTCCAAGCGCCCCTACGCGGCCGGGCATCGGCCGCTGGACATGGGCCGACTGGAGTCGTTGCCGCGCACCCAGACCGGTCCCGGGGGAGCGGAGTTCACGGTGCGGCGCGTGCGCGGCAGAGCCAAGACCTACATCTGCCCCGGCTGCAACCAGACGATCGCCGCCGGTACGCCCCATATCGTGGCCTGGTCCAACGAGTCCCTGTTCGGGCCCGACCGTGGCCTGGAGGAGCGCCGTCACTGGCACACCTCCTGCTGGGACCGTCACCTGTGGTGAGCGGCCCGGTGGTCGGATGCCGGTCAGGCCAGCGGCTCGGGGGAGCGCTCCTCCCATCCCGGCAGTAGCCGGTCCAGGGCGGTGCGCAGGGGCACGATGTCGCCGTCACGGCCGCCCTCGCCAATGGTCATGGGCACCGGCTCGTCGGCCGGCGTCACTCCGAGCAGCCGATCACGCACACTCAACGGCCGGGTGAGGATGTAGAAGCGGCCGGTGGTGTCGATCGCCACCGACTGGTCCTGGCGCAGGTACCAACCGGTCAGCGGGGTGCGGGCGGATCCGCCGCCATAGCCCCGCACTCGCAGCGGGGTCGCCTCCAGCCCCTCCGCCTCGGCCACCGCGATGAACAGGGCGACGATCCGTGCGGCCCGCTGGTGCTCCGCCGCCTGCCGTGCCTGCAGCATGCGTGCCCGCTCGGCCGCCGCGTCGCGACGCCGCCGCGCCCAGTCCGCATCCTGCGCGCCTGGCGACAACGCCGCACTCGCCGCATCCGGGACAGCCGCTGCGGGGTGGTCGGGGGAGAAGTCGGGGTCCGCGTGAGCCATGCTCGTAGCCTACGAGCCGCCGGAAGAGCTGTGGTGTTGCCCGCCGGGTTGCCGCACACTAGAGGCATGAACACGCCCACTCAGCCTCCGCAGCGCCCTCCCGAATCGGCTGTACGGCCGGCACCGATGCCGCGCACCGCCCGGCTCGACATCCACCTTGATCCCGTCTCCGCAGAGCCCGTCTTCTCCCAGATCTGTGCGGCGGTCAGTGCCGACATCGCCGCAGGCACACTCCCTGCGGGCACCCGTCTGCCTCCCACGCGCGCGCTCGCCACCCAACTGGACATCGCCGTCAACACGGTGGCGAAGGCCTACCGCGAACTCGAGGTTCAGGGCTACATCGAGGGCCGTGGCCGGCGTGGAACCTTCGTGCGTGATCAGTCCGGGGTCGCGGGTGAGCGGGAGGCGCTGCGCTTCGTCACCACCATGCACTCCCTGGGCATGTCGCTTAAGGACACGCTCGAGTTGGTGCGCCGCGCCTGGCCCTGAGCCCCGGTCGACGGCCGGGGCCCAGAGACGGGCGATTACGCCGGTGCGACCGCACTTGGCTCGGCGTCGTCAGCGGCCGGCGCTCCGCCGTCGGCGGGCGCATCCGCTTGCACCTCCCCAACCGCGGCGGCATCGTCACTGCTCAAGGCCTCGGTGATGACATCGGAGAAGACCGGTGCCGGCGGCAGTACGTTGCCGAGCACGCCGCGCATCTCCTCCAGGTAGCTGGCCACGGAGTCACGCTGGCGCTCCAGTTCCTCCACGTCTCGAGCGGCCGCGGACTTCTCGGCATCCGCATCGGCGCGGGCGTCCTCCACCAGCTGCTTGGCCTCCTCACGGGCCTGCCGCAGGATCTCCTCCGCCTGCCGGGTCGACTCCGCACGGCGCTCCTGTGCGGACTGATCCGTCTGTGCGCGCACGGCCTCGGCGCGTTCGAGCGCCTCCTGTAGCCGGGCCTCGGCGTCCGCCGCCTGCGTTTGCGCCTGTTCCTGCATCTCAGCGATACGGGCGCGTGCCGACTCGTGCGCGGCGGCATCCTCCTGGGCGGCGGCCTCGTGCGCGGCGGCCACATCCAAAGTTGCCTGCTGGCGCAGTTCGGCGGCCTCGGCACGTGCGGCCTCCGCATCGGCCTGGGCGGAACGGCGCAATTCCTCCGATTCGCGGCGTGCCGTGGACAGTAGCTTCTCAGCCTCGGCGCGTGCCTTCTCGACGGTGAGCCGGGCCTCCTCCTGGGCAGCGGTCAGCGTGGACTCGGCCTGCTCGGAGGAGGAACCGCGCAGTTCCTCGGCCTCCTGAGCGGCGGCCTCGCGCACCCCGGCGGCCTCGCGCTCGGAGGAGATCGCCAACTCTGCCGCGGACTTGTTCGCCTCCGCGCGCACGACCTGCGCCTCCCGCTCCGCCGTGGCACGCAATTCGGTGGCGGCCGACTCGGCTTCGGCGGCGAGCTGGGCGGCCCGGCGCTCGGCGGACCCGACCAGCTCATCGGCACGCGCCTGCGCATTGGACAGTGTGGTCTCCGCCTCGCTTTCGGAGCGGGTACGCAACTCCGCGGCCTCGCGGCGGGCGTCCGAAATCAGCGCGGCGGCTTCGGAGGAGGAGCGTTCGGACAGATTCGCGGCGTTGGCGCGCGTGCGGGTCAGGAGCGCGTTCGCCTCCGCATTGGCCTTGGACAGCACCGAGGCGCTCTGCTCCTCGGCGCTGCGCAGCAATTGCTCGATGCGTGATCCCAGGCCCGCGTACGTCGGCTTGTCCGCCTCCCGCAGGCGACGCTGCGCCTCCGCGAGTTCACCGGCCAGGGTCATCGCCCGCTGATCGAGGTTGGCGACCTCCCGGCGCGCGTCCTGCAGCTGGCGGTTGAGCGCTTCCAGTCGCTGGTCCACCTGCGCACGGTCGTACCCGCGCATGGTGATGGCGAACTCTTCGGTGTCCTCGGCCACGTCAAATCTCCTCCTGGGCCGGGTCGGGACGGCCCACCGTCCAAGCGTAGCCCCTGGGCAATCCGCGCGGAATCGGTACATTCCCGGCGCTTTCGCGCGGCTCGCCGGGGCGTGGGCAATTCCGCCTCCCGGGACGGCAAAACACCCGGCAAATCGGCGCGTCCACGCCCTACAACCGGCGCGGGGAGGGTCTTTGCCCTAGGCTTTTGCTCATGGCGCAGCAACCTGTGATTTTCGCCGAGACCGGTGCGAACCGGCGGCGGTCATGGGATTCTGACGTCCGGCCGCCTCAAACGTCGTCCTCGTGGCGTCGGTGCGAGTCGCGCACACCCGCCGGCCACGTCGGCGGGTCCATGTCCCCCAGTTCGAGGAGAACCGCGTCGTGAATCGACGGATGCTGAGCGTGATCATTGCCGTTCTCGGCCTGATCGCCATAGTCCTGGCAGTCTGTTCCGCCACCGTGTGGCGTCCGAGCTCAACTGCCCGGGCCAGCCTCGCCCAGAGTCCCGACCAGCACTACGTCGTCACCGAGCAGGGCGTGCTCAGCCTCGTGGAGTCCGACGTCGAGGTAACCGCTACCGCCGCCTCCGCCGACCAGCCGGTGCTGATCGCGGTCGGCCACGTACAAGACATCAAGGCCTGGCTCGCCTCGGACCCCTACATTCTGGTGACCGGCCTGACCGACTGGGACACGCTGGAGTCCACGGCGGTCACCACCTCCTGCCCCGAGGAGGCCACCCCCACCGCAACCGCCGAGGCCTCCGCCGCGCCCACCGCTGAGGCTACTGCGACGGCGACGACGGATGCGGACGGCTGCGCCGTGCTGGAGAACAGCGACGCCGATCCCGCCGACTCCGATCTGTGGATCAAAACCGAGACCGGGACCGGCTCGGCCACTCTCGAACTGGACACCGCCGGCTCCGACCTGGCGGTACTGGTGGCCACCGACGGCGCCTCCACCGCCCCGCAGGTGACGCTGGCATGGCCGCGGCACGTGTCCACTCCTTGGCTGATTCCCGGCCTGATCGTGGGCGGCCTGCTGCTGCTGGTGGGGGTGTTCCTGTTCCTGATCGACATTCAAACGCGCCGCGCCGATGAACAGCGACGCGCCCGCGCCGCCGAGCGGGCCGCTCGCATCGCCCAGGCCGACTCGGTGGCCACCGTAGGTATCCCGCAGATCGGCGATCCGAACCGTCCGCTCACCCGCCGCGAGCAGCGAGACAAGGAGCGCGCCGAGGCGGCCGGTGAGGAGTGGGTCGACCCGCGCACCGGAGCCGTCTACGTCGGCGGCGTGCAGGCCCCCGCCGTGCCGCAGGCGCCCGCCCCCGAGCCCGAGGAACTATCCGCGGACGCCGTGGAGGCCTCCGGGGCCGCCCGCGGCAGCGCCGTCGTCCCGGGATTGGATGCCGAGACCACCGCCGCCCACCGTTCCGCCCGTGAACTGGATGAGACGGAGCCCTTCGCCGTCGCCGGCGAGGAGGAGACCGCCTCCCCCGAGACGGAGGAAATGCCCGCCGTCGAGGACGGGACGGCCGCCGACGCGAACACCGACGAGTCCGACGAGGAGCACCAAGCATGATCACTAGCCGCCGCGCCTTCTTCACGGGAGCGACCGCGACCGCGCTCGCCGCCGCCCTGGCCGCCTGCTCCCAGGATGTGCCCACCAATGCCGCCACCGGTACGCCCACGCCGCAGCCGGTGCTCGACTCCGACCGCCTCACCGCCGTCCTCGAACGTGTCCAGGTCGGCTTGGACGCGGCGGATGCGGACAAGAACGCCGACGCGCTGGCCGGCTACCTCACCGGCCCGGCCGCCCGCGTGCGCGGCGAGGAGTACCAGGTCGCCTCGGCCACCGAGGATGACAGCTTCGTGCACACCTTCACCACCACCAGCCAGGCGGGAACCGTCGCCCTGGCCAACGACTTCCCGCGCACGGCGCTGGCCATCACCGACTTCGCCGACGACGAGCAGGGCTACCTGCTCGCCCTCACCCAGGACTCCGCCCGTGAGAATTACCAGCTGTGGGGCTGGACTCAGTTCTTTGCCGGCGTGGAGATCCCGTCTACCTATGCCCCCGCCATCGGCACCGAGCAGATCGCCGCGGATGACGCCACCGACCTGGCGGCCAGTCCGCAGGACGTGCTCGACGCCTATGTGGACGCCCTGAACGACCCCGACGGCGAGAACGGCAAGGCCTTCGCCGATGACGTTCTGCGCCAGCGCATTGCCGCCGAACGGGCGGTCGACCTCTCTGAGGCCGGTGAGGTCAGCGTGACCGCCGAGGCCGGCTCTGACGGCTTCAAGAGCCTGCGTACCGCCGACGGCGGCGTGATCACCATGACGACGCTGAGCTTCACCACCGTTTACAAGAAGACGGTTGCCGGGTCCACGCTGTCACTCGCAGACAGCACGGTCGGTGCGCTGATGGGGGACGACCAGGACGTGGTCGGCACCGTCACCGCCAACTACGACGTCATGATCGCCTTTCTCATCCCGGCGGCCGACGCCGAGGACGCCACCCCCACCGCCCTGGGCATGGACCTGGTGCTGGCCTCCGTGTCCCGCGACGACTCCCAGGCGCCCGCCGAGGAGGATGCGGAGGGCTGACGCCCCGGGCGAACGGGTGCGTCGGGCCGCCCGGTGGAGGACTACGCTCCCGTTCGTAACCAAAGCCAGCAAGCCATGCGGGCACAGCCCGGGAAAGGCACACCATGAGCATGTTCGGTGCCGTCGACCTGTCCTCCCTCGCACCCAAGCAGGGGACCAGTCCCGCCCCCGCCGCCGGTACGGCGGCGCCGGCCGCGGGCAGCGGCGGCGCGGGCGCGCTCGTGGTCGACCTGGACGCCGCCAACCTGCGTGAGATCGCCGAGGGCTCCGCCCGCGTGCCGGTTGTGGTGGTGCTGCACACCCCGCGCTCTCAGGCCTCCACCGACCTGGCGGCCTTGCTTGAGCGCCTGGCCGGCGAGTACGGCGGCCGCTTCCAGCTCGCCCGCGTGGACGTGGACGCCGCCCCCGAGGTGGCTCAGGCCCTGCAGGCGACGGCGGTGCCCACGGTGGTCGCCCTGATCGCCGGGCAGCCGGTGCCCATGTTCCAGGGCAGCGCCCCCGAGGAGCAGCTGCGCGCCCTGCTCGACCAGTTGCTCGAGGTCGCTGCCCGCAACGGCGTGGACGGCCGTATCGCCGTCGACGCCTCGGCGCAGCCGGAGCCGGCAGAGCCGGAGGAGACCGAGGTTGAGCGGGAGGCGCGCGAGGCGATCGAACGCGGCGACTGGGCCGGGGCCGAGGCTGTCTACGATCACGCGATCGCCAACTCGCCCGCCGACGACGACTTGAAGGCCGCCCGCAGTCAGGTGCGCATGCTTGCCCGCATGGACGGGCAGGACCCGGCTGCACTGCTGGCCGCGGCCGACGCTCCCGGCGCGGACCTGGATGCCCAGTTGGCCGGGGCGGACGCGGCCCTCGCCCTGGGGGACGTGAACGCCTGCCTGGGACGCGCCCTGGAGGCCGTGCGTGCACACGCCGGTGATGATGAGCGCGAGCGGGCCCGCCTGCGTCTGCTGGAGCTGTTCGAGGTCATCGGTGCTACCGCTCCCGAGGTGGCTCGGGCCCGCCGCCAGCTGGCCACCATCCTGTACTGAGTCGCGGAGCGCGTGGACGGCGAGCCGGGGAGTCAGAAGAACGCTTCGATGCCCGCGTGCACCATGGCAGCGCGGTAATCCACCAGATCCTCGGGGTGCAAAGCCGGGACTCCGGCCATGCGGTAGGGACGTCCCAGTAGCGTGTACTTGCGTTCGCCGAACTGGTGGAAGGGCAGCAGCTGGACGCGCTCGACCCCGAGCGAGCGCAGCAGGTCGGCGAAGGCGGTGGCGTCGTCGAGAGCGTCGTTGACGCCGGGAATGACGGGGATGCGCACCTGCGTGCGGATGCCGCGCTCGAGAGCGCGGGACAGGTTGCGCAACGGCAGATCGTTGTACCCGCCGGTCCACCGCTTGTGCGCGTCGCGATCATGGTGCTTGACGTCAATGAGCAGATAGTCGAGGTGATCCAACGCCCGGTCGAACACGCGTGGCGCCACGTGCCCCGTCGACTCCATCGCCGTATGTATGCCGCGTTGCTGCAGCTCCTGGAGCAGCTCCGTCGCGAAGACGTGCTGCATCATCGGCTCGCCGCCCGACAGCGTGACGCCGCCGCCTGACTCCTCGAAGAACGGCCGGTCGGCCTCGCACTCCTTGAGTACCTCCGCCAACGTATGCGTCCTGCCCGCGGGGGTCACCTCACCGGTGGTGGGATCGAGGAGCTGCTCGATGCCGGGATTGATGGACTCGGGGTTGGCGCACCAGGGGCACGCCAGGGGGCAGCCCTTGAGGAACACGACGGTGCGAATGCCCGGCCCGTCGTGCAGCGAGAACCGCTGAATGTTGAACACCACTGCGGTGTTGTCCGGCCGATGGGCCGCCTCGTGCGGTGAGGCGAACGGCGCGGCAAGCGGGTGCGAGGTCATAACCCCAGTTCCTTTCGTTCGAAACTAGTATAACTTACGAACGAAGGACCAAAGACCTATGCTTGAAGTGAGTCGTTCGTTTATCGTGGTGTCAACGCTTCAAACGAAGCACTTCACAGTTGCGTACGGTAGGAAAGGGGGTATGGAACCCATGAGTAGCCGTCAGACCACCCTCCTTGAGGCGATCGTCGCCGCCGGGCGCGTTGCCGTCACCGAGCTCGCGCAGCTGGCCGAGGTCTCCGCCGTCACCATCCGCAAGGACCTGGACGCGCTGGAATCGTGCGGCCTGATCCGCCGAGAGCGCGGCTTCGCCGTGCTGGTCTCCGCGGATGACCCGGCCGGCCGCCTCGCCTACCACTACGCTGACAAGGCGCGCATCGCCCGGGCCGCGGCCGGCACCGTCCACGACGGCGAGACCGTCATGGTGGAGGCCGGCTCATGCTGCACGCTGCTGGCCGAGCAGATCGCCACTCAGCACTCCGGCACAACGATCATCACCAACTCGGCCTTCATCGCCGATCGGCTGCGCGCCTTCCCGGCCACGCGGGTCATCCTCCTGGGCGGTGAGCAGCAGCCGGACTCACGCGTCATGGTCGGCCCCATGGTCGAATTGTGCGCGCAGCAGTTCCTGGTCGACCGGCTCTTCGTCGGCACCGACGGCTTCACCGCCCGGCTCGGCTTCACCGCACGCGACTACCTGCGCGCCACCGCCGTACGGGCGCTGGCCGAGCGGGCCGAGCACGTCGTCGTCGTCACCGAGTCCGAGAAGCTCGGCGGACACGGGCCCGTACCGCTGCTGCCCGCCTCGGCCGTGTCCACCGTATGGACCGACGCGGCGGGGGACCCCGCCCAGATCACCGCGCTGACCGACTCCGGCGTCCAGGTCGTCACCGTATCGCCGTCGGGCGCCACCACCACCCACAGCGCCGCCGCCGGCGCAACCACCAGGCCCACGGCCGTAACCCACGCGGGCGTGGGCGCCAGAGAATAGGAATCGTCATCATGACAACCGTTGCCCAATCCACGCCCACAGCCCTCGGCGGCCCCCACTTCGGCGGTCTCACCGACCGCATGGCCGCCTGGCGCGAGGAGATTCTGGACACCGAACCCAGTGTCTGCGTTGAACGCGCGGTCATCACCACGCAGACCTACCGGGACAACGCGGATCAGCCGCTGGACATGGTCCGAGCCCTCATGCTCACGAACGTGCTTGAACGGATGACCATCTACATCGAGCCCGCCTCTCGGCTGGCCGGCAACCAGGCGAGCGCCAACCGGGCCGCCCCCATCATGCCCGAATACGCCATGGACTGGGTGATCGACGAGCTCGACGAGTTCGACAAGCGCCCCGGGGACCGCTTCACCATCTCCGAGGAGGCGAAGCAGACGCTGCGGGAGATCGCCCCATTCTGGCGGGGCCGCACCCTCAAGGAGCACGCCCTGGCCCTCATGCCCGCGGACGCCAAGCGCTTCTACGACCTGGGTATCATCCACCCCGAGGGCAACATCACCTCCGGGGACGCCCACATTGCCGTCAACTACCGGCGCCTGCTGGCAGACGGCCTGGCCACCTACCGGCGGCGCGCCCAGGAGGCGCTCAACGCCCTGGACCTGACCGACCCCGCACAGCTCGAGCAGGCCCCCTTCTACCGCAGCCTCATCGTCGTCTTCGACGCCGTCATCGCCTTCGCCCACCGCTACGCCGACCTCGCCGAGCAGCTCGCCGCCGCCGAGACCGCCCCGGAGCGTCAGGCCGAGTTGCGGGAGATGGCCCGCGTGCTGCGGGTTGTTCCCGAGCACCCGGCCACCACCTTCCACGAGGCCGTGCAGTCGATCTGGCTCGTGCACGTGGCCCTGCAGATCGAGTCCAATGGCCACTCCCTGTCATACGGGCGCCTGGACCAGTACCTGTGGCCCTTCCTGCGTGAGGACCTCGAGGCCGGCCGTGAGACCGATGCCTCCGCCACCGAACTGCTGACCAACCTGTGGCTGAAGACCTTCACTGTCAACAAGATCCGCTCCTGGAGCCATACCCGGTTCTCCGCCGGCAGCCCCCTGTACCAGAACGTCACCATCGGCGGCCAGCACGCCGATGGCTCGGACGCCGTCAATCACCTGTCCTACCTCATCATCGCCTCCGTGGCGCAGACCCACCTGCCCCAGCCGAACCTGACCGTGCGCTACCACCACGGCCTGAGCGACAACTTCATGAACGAGGCCATCGAGCTCATGCGGCTGGGTACCGGCATGCCGGCCTTCAACAGCGACGAGGTCATCATCCCCTCGCTGATTGAGCGCGGGGTGGCCCCCGAGGACGCCCACGACTACTCGGCGATCGGCTGCGTCGAGGTCGCCGTCCCGGGCCGCTGGGGATACCGCTGCACCGGCATGAGCTTCCTCAACTTCCCCAAGGCGCTTCTGGTTGCGCTCAACGACGGCGTCGACCCCGCCTCCGGAACCCGACTGGCGCCGGCCTGCGGGCACCTGCGGGACATGACCTCCTTCGACCAGGTCATGTCCGCGTGGGACTCCACCATCCGCGAGTTCCAGCGCAACTGCATCGTGCTGGATGCTGCCTGCGACCTCGCCTTAGAGCACCAGGTCCCCGACCTGCTGTGCTCCGGACTGGTGGACGACTGCATCGGCCGCGGCAAGACCCTCAAGGAGGGCGGCGCCGTCTACGACTTCGTCTCCGGCCTCCAGGTCGGCATCGCCAACCTCGGTGACTCCCTGGCCGCCATCAAGAAGGTCGTCTTCGAGGACCACGCCATCACCGGCGCCCAGCTGTGGGAGGCTCTCCAGTCCGACTTCGCCGGAGAGGAGGGCGAGCGGATCCGTAAGCTCCTGGTGGCCGCCCCCAAGTACGGCAACGACGACGACTACGTGGACGACCTACTCGTGCGCGCCTACGCCACCGACATCGACGAGATCTTCAAGTACAAGAACTCGCGCTACGGGCGCGGCCCCATCGGCGGAACCTACTACGCAGGCACCTCGTCCATCTCCGCGAACGTGCCTCAAGGCGCCTCCACGGCGGCCACCCCCGACGGTCGTCACGCCGGCCAGCCGCTCGCGGAGGGCTGCTCGCCGAGCCACGGCGCCGACGTCAACGGCCCGACCGCCGTGTTCAAGTCGGTCTCCAAGCTGGAGACCGAGCGCATCACCGGCGGCGTACTACTCAACCAGAAGGTCAACCCGCAGATCCTGGCGGCTCCCGAGGACCGGGCGAAGCTCATCGCCATGCTGCGCGCCTTCTTCAACCGACTCCACGGCTTCCACGTCCAGTACAACGTGGTTGATCGCGCCATGCTCCTAGACGCCCAGGCGCACCCCGAGCAACACCGCGACCTGATCGTCCGCGTCGCCGGCTACAGCGCCTTCTTCGTGGTGCTGTCCAAGCAGACCCAGGACGACATCATCGCCCGCACCGAGCAGACCCTCTGAAATCGCCCGCGGCTCAGAACTGATCAGGAAGGAGAACCGAGATGCAGTTTCTCATCGATGATGCTCGCCTGGACCGGGTGGAGCGCGCCCTGAACACCTTCCCCCTCATCGGGGTCACCACGAACCCGTCTATTCTCAAGGCCGGTGGCCTGACGGACTTCAAGCGCGACCTGCGTGCCATCCGGGAGCTGGTCGGGGACCGGGACCTCCACGTGCAGGTGATCGCCCGGGACACCGAGGGCATGCTGCGGGAGGCCGACTCCATCCGCGAGCTGGTGGGGGAGTCCACCCTCATCAAGATTCCTACGACGGCGGCCGGACTGCCGGCCATGCGGCGCCTCAAAGCCCAGGGGGCTCGCGTGACCGCGACGGCCATCTACTCCACGGCGCAGGGGTTGCTGGCGACGGCGGCCGGAGCGGACTACCTCGCCCCGTACGTCAACCGCATGTCCAATGCGGACGTGGACCCGTACGCGGTCATCCGCGCACTGCGCCAGGACATCGACCGTGAGGGGGTGCCGACCCGGATCCTGGCGGCCAGCTTCAAGAACATCAAGCAAGTCACCGATGCGGCCGCCGCCGGCGCCCACACGGCGACCATTGGTGCCGACGTGCTGGACGCCATGCTGGCCCTGCCGCAGGTGGGGCTGGCCGTGGACGCGTTCGCCGCCGACTTCCAGGCGGCCTTCTCCGCCCCGGGCATCGCCTGAGGCACCCCGGGGGCTTGGCCCCGTTCCCAGACTGAGGCCGCCCCGCCGCAACGGAGCGGCGGGGCGGCGGCACTGGGCTGACGGTTTGCACCTTCGGTTGACGGTTCGGCATTTAGTACCGACGATTCGTACTTTTATACGACGGTTCGGCACCTAGGGGTACTGTGTTGTCTCATGACTTCTGGGACTGTTGGATCTCATGACATCTGGGAGTGTCAGAAGTAGTGAGATTCTGGGGCGGTGTGGGTGGGGTTGGGTTGGGGGATGGGTTATGCAGTTTCGCCGTTCAAGCGTCAGCGCATCATTGAGTTTGACTCGCGGGTTGCGGGTGTGAGCGTGGAGGAGTTCTGCCGGCAGGTGGGGGTCTCGAAGTCCTCGTTCTACCGGATCCGTAAGCGGGCCAAGCAGGAGGGACCGGGGGCGGCGCTGGTCGCCCGTTCCAGGGCGCCGCTGCACCCGGCGCGCCGTTGGGATGAGCGGGTTGATGAGCGTATCGCCCAGGTACGCCGGGAGCTGGTTGCCGATGGGAAGGATGCGGGTGCGTGGTCGGTGTGGTGGGTGCTGTCCGGGGCGGGGGCCAACCCGGCCCCGTCGCGGGCGACTATTGCCAGGCGCATGCGGGCCATGGGGCTGGTGGTTCCGGCGCCACGCAAGCGCCCGCGGGTGTCTTTCAAGCGGTTCACGCGTACCAGTGCTAACGAGCTGTGGCAGCTGGACGGTATCGAGTGGCGCATCCAGGGGCGTGTGGTGACCATCTACCAGGTCATCGATGACTGCTCCAGGGTGCTGGTGGCGCTCAAGGCGGCCTGGGGCGGGGAGACGCATGAGGCCACCCGCCAAATCCTGTCCGAGGCCTTCGACTCCTGGGGGCGGCCCGCAGCCATCCTGACCGACAACGGCAGGGCTTTCAACACTCACCGCACCACCGGATTCGGGCGGACAGAGAGGTGGCTCGCGTCGCTGGGGATCCGTCCGATCAGCGGCGCCATCGGTCACCCACAGACCCAGGGCAAGGTCGAAAGCTCCCATAAGCCCCTCCAGCTGTGGCTGGAAGCGCACCCCTACACCACCCTGGAGGACCTCAACACCGGCCTGGAGTGTTTCACCGCCTACTACAACACCGAGCGCCAGCACCAGGGGCTGGGGATAGCCATAACCCCCATACGCGTGTGGCACCAGGTCCCCCGGGCCCTGCCCAACCCCTCCCCGATCAACCTTGACGCGCTATCCGGGCCGGTGCCGCTGAGCCTGCCGCAGGCAGCCAGCACCGACCCGGCCATCACCAGCAGACAGGCCCTGAGCAACGGGACCGTGACCTACAAGGGCCGGATCATCTACGTCGGTTCCTTCATGGCCGGCCAGAGAATCGAGTTCCGCCAGTACCCCACCCGTCTGGACCTTTACGACCAGGCCGGAACACACTTCGCCGCGATTCCCTGGCCCCAGCCCACCCAGGCACAGACCCACAGCCGGGCCACCATCAACGCTTCCAAACCACCCAACAGAATCATCAGCAGGCCACCCCGCTCACCCCGCTCCCAACCGTCCCAAAACCCATGAGACTCAACCGTCCCAGAAGTCATGAGACTCAACCGTCCCAGAAGTGTGGAGACAGCACAGGCACCTAGGGGTACGTACCGTCGTAAGAAAGTACGAATCGTTGACTAGAAGGTACGAACCGTCGCCGGTAGTGCCGAATCGTCGACCCGAGGGGACGAACCATCAAGCGAGCCACCGAACCTCCACGCCCGGTGACGGTAATCCACCCACCGCAATCAGCCGGGATCCGCCGGCAACCACTGCGATATGCGGGAGCCACCGCGATCCGCTGAGATCCACCGCGACTCGCAGCAATCCGCTGCGGTCCGCCGGAGTTAACGGTGGTCTACCGGCACACGCCAACGGCGCCCGCTCCCAGCGAAGGGGGCGGGCGCCGTCGTCGTGTGCCGCACGCAAGCCGTCAGGCGACCGGCTGCGGTTCGATGCCCCACACCTTGGCGTAGTCGCTGATGGTGCGGTCGGAGGAGAAGCGGCCGGAGCGGGTGATGTTCACCCACGCCTTGCGCTGCCAGGCGCGCTGGTCGGCGTAGTCGACGGCCATGGCGTCCTTGGCCTCGCGATAGGCGGCGAAGTCACCCAGCACGTAGTAGACGTCCGCCTGCTCGTTGCCCTCACCCAGGAGGCTGCGGCGCAGATCCGCGAACCAGCCGGAGCCGTTGTCGTCCAGGGTGCCGTCGGTGAAGGCGTCAAGCACACGCTTGAGGCCGGGGACGGACTCGTAGGTGGCCCGCGGGTTGTAGGTGGCCCGCAGGGCCGGCAGCTCGTCCTCGGTGGCGCCGAAGATGTAGGCGTTCTCATCGCCCACGGCGTCCAGGATCTCCACGTTGGCGCCGTCGAGCGTGCCCAGGGTCAGGGCGCCGTTCATCATGAACTTCATGTTCGAGGTACCGGAGGCCTCCTTACCGGCCATGGAGATCTGCTCGGAGACGTCGGCGGCCGGGATGATGTGCTCGGCGGGGGAGACGTTGTAGTTGTGAATGAACACGACCTTGAGGGTCTGGGAGATCACCGGGTCGTTGTTCACCAGCTCCGCGATGGCGTTGATCAGCTTGATGATGCCCTTGGCGCGGATGTAGCCGGGGGCGGCCTTGGCGCCGAAGATGAACACCCGCGGCGGCACCTGCAGTGACGGGTCCTCCTTCATGCGGAAGTACAGGTCCAGGATATAGATCGCGTTCAGCAGCTGACGCTTGTACTCGTGCAGGCGCTTGATCTGCACGTCGAAGATGGCGTCGGGGTTGATCTCGATGCCTTCGCGCTCGGCCACCCAGGCCGCGAAGTCAACCTTGTTGGCGTGCTTGACCTCGGCCAGGCGGTCCAGCAGAGCGTCGTCGGCGGCATCGGTGTACTCGGCGAGCAGGGACAGGTCCTTGACCCAGGCGTCGGAGCCGGCCACTTCGTCCAGCAGCGCGGACAGGCGCGGGTTGCACTGCCGCAGCCAGCGGCGCGGGGTCACGCCGTTGGTCTTGTTGTTGAAGCGCTCGGGCCACACGTCGTGCCATTCCTTGAGCGTGTCGCGCTTGATGATCTCGGTGTGCAGCGCGGCCACCCCGTTGATGGAGTAGGCGGCATAGCAGGCGATCCAGGCCATGCGCACCTTGTCGCCGGACAGCGGAGCCATGTAGTCGATGCGCATCTGGTCCAGGCCGCGCTCGGCCATCTCCTGGCGGAAGCGGCGGTCGATCTCGCGGACGATCTCCGCGATGCGGGGGAACAGGCGGTCGAAGATGGACATCTCCCAGGTCTCCAGGGCCTCGGCCAGTACCGTGTGGTTGGTGTAGGCGAAGGTCTTAGTGACGATTCCCCAGGCCTGGTCCCAGCCCAGGTGGTGCTCATCCATGAGCAGGCGCATTAGCTCGGGGATGGCGAGCACCGGGTGGGTGTCGTTGAGCTGGATGGAGTTGAAGTCGGCGAAACCGCTCAGGTCATCGCCGTGGTGGGTGACGTAGTTGTCGACGATCTCCTGCAGGGACGCGGAGCAGAAGAAGTACTGCTGGCGCACCCGCAGCACCTTGCCCTCGTAGGTGGTGTCGTTGGGGTAGAGCACGCGGGAGATGTCGGCGGTGCGCTCGCGGTCCACGATCGCATCGGTGAAGCGCTGGGAGTTGAAGGCGTCGTAGTCGAACTCCTCGATGGGCTCGGCCCGCCACAGACGCAGCGTGACGACGTTCTTGGTGCCGTAGCCGGTGATGGGCATGTCGTGGGGGACGGCGCGCACGGTCAGGTCGTTGTAGCGGACGATGCGCTGGGCCTCCTCGCGGCGGATGACGAAGGGGTAGCCCTCCTCCATCCAGGGGTCCGGATGCTCGGTCTGGAACCCGTCCTCGAACAGCTGCTTGAACAGCCCGTAGCGGTACAGGATGCCGTATCCGGCCACAGGCAGGTCCAGGGTGGCGCAGGAGTCCAGGAAACAGGCGGCCAGACGGCCGAGCCCGCCGTTGCCCAGAGCGGCGTCGGGCTCCTGCTCGAGCACGTCGGTGAGGTTCTGCCCGAAGGCGTTCACGGCGTGGGTGGCCTCCTCGACCAGGCCCAGGTTGGTCAGGTTGTTCAGCAGGGCGCGTCCCTCGAGGAACTCGGCGGAGAAGTAGTGCTCCATCCTGCCGGCACGGTACTTCTGCTCGGTGGCGTACCAGTCGTCCGCGATGGCGTCGACGACGGCGGCGGACAGCCCCTGCCAGACCTCCATGGGGGTGGAGGCTTCGGCTGGACGGCCGGAGACTGAGCGCACCTGGGAGGACACGCTGCTGGGGAGAATCTTCGACATCTTTATTCCCTTACGTGGGCGTCAGGACAGCGCTGCAAGGATCTTGCAGCAAGGACAGCATACGGCGATGGTACTCATGATACAGGGCTTACTGCCTCCCGGAGAGCGTGGGCATTGCCTCACGAAGCGGGTGGCTCGTGGATGGCGGCGATGACGACGGTGCGGGCTATGCGGTCGAGGTGGTGAGGATGATGCACGTGGTGAGCTTGGGCACTGAGAGAACAGGTGGGGAATGGCAACATCGGCGTTGGCGCTTGAGGTGAGGGCCCCTGATGGCGAACTGGAACTGGTTAGGATGTCTTCCTCGCCACGATATAAAACCTGTGGATGCTGCCTTCGATTACGCCGGTCCTGTCAAGAACCTCTTGCGCCTCGTACAACTGTTCAAGGCAACCGTCAACAGAAAACCCGGGAAACTCCCAGTCGATGATCCTGGCGAACCAGACAAGCGCGCCCACATCGTAGAACCGTATCGGTCGGCGAGCATCTCCGCCTTCCAGCACTTCAAAGCCCTGCGCAAGGAGCTCCGCTGTTCTCACCTCAAGGTATTGCTTGGGGTATGGTGCTTCCTTGACATGGGGAAGAAGGAGCTGAACCAGTTCTTGGTCGTTCTCTGCGCCAACCTGCTGTGTAAGGAATAGTCCGCCCGGCCTTAGCGTGCGTCGCAGTTCCGCGGTGTCGTATGCCCCATGTCGGTTCGTGATGATGTCGAAGCTGTCATCGGGGAAGGGAAGTCTCTCTTCTCCGTCGGCCTCCTTGAAATCGATCCCCAGGGGCAGCAAGACTTCCTCGCACAGTTTCACGTTGGGCGGATAGCCCTCGATCGCCGCGGTGCGTTCGTTGGGGTGGTGGAAGGAGAGCAACAACTCTCCGCCTCCGGTTTCCATGTCCAGCAGCTGCATGTCGTCTGTCCGGTACTTCTGAACGATCTCTCGAAACTCCCACGGCAGGTCGTCTTCTTCTGTGTATCTGCCGTGAATATGGGAAAAGTCCCAACCGTGAATATGGGCGACGCGCTCTTCTAGCTCCCATGCCTGCTTCAATTGTTCCGCGTTCATTGTATGCTGCTCCTTCCGAAAGAGGCGTGACGACTGAATTCGCCGGCTGTTGGTGTTTGTGGGTGTGGTGGTGCGGGCGTGGCTGGTTGTGTGTTGGTCGGGTTCGGGGCCCTGTTCGACAAGAGCCGGCCCGCCAGGTGGTCGTGTTCGGGTGTGGGAGGTCGTTTTCGGGTGGATGAGGTCGTATTCGGCGGGTGCCGGTTTGCCGAACACGACCTTTTCATCCCCAAACCCTCCACATTCGGGAGGGTTTCGGGCTGATGAGGACGTTTTGGTCGGTCAGAGGACGTTCTCGGGCCGGCGGGGACGATGCCGGGCCGGTAGAGGGCGGCGTCGGAGCGGCGGGGGTGGACGGTTCGTGTGTTCCGGTGACGGTTCGTCAGGTAGCACCAACGATTCGGCATGAACGACGACGGTTCGTACACCTACCCCACGAAGCGTCGCAAGAAGTGCCGAATCGTCGACCGCAGCACACGAACCGTCAGGCCAGCGCAGCCTGATCCACTATCCATCAGCCCTCCCCGCCCCAAGTACGAAGAGCCAATGATTCACGACGAGCCACCTGTCGCGCCGGACTCGCGACATTTCCAGAGCGGCCGGGTGTCTTGGCGCCGCAGCAGCGTGCATTGGCACGGGAGACTTCGCGGCCTGGATGTTCACCTCCCTCCCTAGCATTACATCCCATGAGCGCAAAAGCCGCTTGGTACGCCGGAGGGGCCGGTGAAACACCCAGATGTCTCACCGGCCCCTCCATCCGCCTCAAGGCCCTCGGCCCGGGGACGGCTCGCGGCTCAGTCCCGCGACGGCCGCAGGAAGATGGCGCCCATCGGGGGACCCGCAGCCGCACCGAGGCGGGGCGGCCGTTCCAGGGCAGTTCCTCGGCCTCGACGTGCCCGAGGTTGCCCACGCCGGAGCCGCCGTACTCGGGAGCGTCGGTGTTGATGACCTCGTCCCAGCCGCCGGCGAAGGGCAGGCCCACCCGGTAGCCCTCGTGCGGGGTGCCGGCGAAGTTGACGATCACCGCCACCAGGTCCGAACGCCCGTCCGGCCCAGTGCCCTTGCGCAGGTAGGACAGCACGTTGTGGTCGCCGTCGCCGGCCTCGATCCACTCGAAGCCCCGGTGGGAGAAGTCATCGGCCCACAGGGCGGGGGAGTCCTTGTAGAAGGCGTTCAGATCGCTGACGAGCCGCAGCAGCCCGGTGTGACCGGGATCGTCCAGGATCCACCAGTCCAGGGAGTTGTCCGAGTTCCATTCGGCGCCCTGCCCGAACTCCTGCCCCATGAACATCAGCTGCTTGCCGGGGTGGGACCACTGGTAGGCGTACAGGGCACGCAGACCGGCCAACTCCTGCCAGGCGTCACCCGGCATCTTGGACAGCAATGAGCCCTTGCCGTGCACGACCTCGTCGTGGCTCAGCGGCAGGATGAACTGCTCGGAGAAGGCGTACACCAGGGAGAAGGTCAACTCCCCGTGGTGGTAGCGGCGGTTGATGGGCTCCTCGGCCAGGTAGCGCAGGGTGTCGTTCATCCACCCCATGTTCCACTTCAGCCCGAAGCCCAGCCCGCCGTACTCGGTGGGGGCGGTGACGCCCGGCCAGGCGGTGGACTCCTCGGCGATCATGACCGTGCCGGGGTTCTTCCGGTAGGCGGTGGCGGTGGCCTCCTGCAGGAAGCTGATCGCCTCCAGGTTCTCCCGGCCGCCGAACTGGTTGGGGTGCCACTGGCCCTCCTCGCGGGAGTAGTCCAGGTAGAGCATGGAGGCGACGGCGTCCACGCGCAGGCCGTCTACGTGGAACTCGCCCAGCCAGTACAGGGCGTTGGCCACCAGGAAGTTGCGCACCTCGTTGCGGCCGAAGTTGAACACGTAGGTGCCCCAGTCGGGATGTTCGCCGCGCTGCGGGTCCGGGTCCTCATACAGGGCAGTGCCGTCGAAGCGCGCCAGCGCCCACTCGTCCTTGGGGAAGTGGGCGGGTACCCAGTCCAGGATGACGCCGATGCCGGCCTGGTGGAGCTGGTCCACCAGGTAGCGGAAGTCATCCGGGGTACCGAAGCGGGCGGTCGGGGCGTAGTAGCCGGAGACCTGGTAGCCCCAGGAGCCCCCGAAGGGGTGCTCGGCCACGGGCATGAACTCCACGTGGGTGAAGCCGGCGTCCTTGACGTAGGGCACCAGCTCGTCGGCCAGGCCCCGGTAGCCCAGGCCCTGCCGCCAGGAGCCGATGTGCACCTCGTACACGCTCATCGGTCCGGAGTGCGGGTCGGTGACCGCACGGTGGGACATCCACTCCTCGTCGTTCCACTCGTGGAAGCGGTCGGTGACCACGGAGGCGGTGGCGGGCGGCACCTCGGTGGCGCGCGCCATGGGGTCGGCCTTCTGGTGCCAGGAGCCGTCCTGGAAGCACAGTTCGAACTTGTAGCGGGCGCCCACGCCCACGCCGGGAATGAACAGCTCCCACACGCCGGAGGCGCCCAGGGAGCGCATGGCGGAGGCGGTGCCGTCCCAGTAGTTGAAGTCGCCCACCACGCGCACGGCCCGCGCGTTGGGCGCCCACACCGCGAAGGCGACGCCGTCGACGTCTCCCATGGTGCCGGAGTAGTGCTTCAGGTGCGCGCCCAGCACCTCCCACAGCTCCTCGTGGCGGCCCTCGGAGATGAGGTAGGTGTCCATCTCACCCAGGGTCGGCAGGAAGCGGTAGGGGTCGTCGACGGTGATGGTCTCCTCCCCGTAGGTCACCTCGATGCGGTAGTCCGGGATCTCATCTCCGGGGACGACGGCGACCCATACACCGTCCTGCTCGTGGCGGGCGGGGAAGGAACCCTCCGGGGTGACCACGACGACGGCGTCGGCGAGGTGGCGCACAGTGCGGATGGTTACGCCGTCGGCGCCCACATGGGCGCCAAGCACCTCATGCGGATTGTGGTAGCGGCCGTAGGCGACATCCGCGAGGACCCAGGGGTCCACGGGGACTGGCGTGGGGCCAGTGGCCTGCGGCGGCGGGGCGTCGTTGGATTCGGGGGCGGGCTCGGGGCTGGTGACGTCGGTCATGTTCTCACTCTCCCATGCGGTGACCGGCTGAGGGGGGACTTTATACCGGTGCAACCCGGCGTGGACGAATATGTCTCACGCCGCCGGGTGGGCGGCGCGAGACACGAACGGTCAGGTGGTCAGAATCATCTTGATCCCGTGCAACGGGATGGCGACCCAATCGGGGCGGTTGCGCGCCTCATAGACCGCCTCGTACAGGGCCTTGTCGAGTTCGAGGGCGTTCAGCAACGTGGTCTCCCGGCGGCCGGGTCGGGCGGCCTGGGCGGGGGCCGACGTCGGGGCGGCGGACCAGTAGCCGTCCAGGAAGGCGCCGCGCACCGCGCCCAACCAGTCGGGGTGGGTGGCGTGGCCCACCTCGGCCGCGTAGTCGAAGGAGCGCAGCATGCCGGCCACATCCCGCAGCGGCTGATCGGGGCGGCTGCGCTCGGCCAGCGGGCGCAGCGGCTCGCCTTCGAAGTCCAGCACATACCAGCGGTCCTCCTCGACGGCGTGCAGCACCTGACCCAGGTGGTAGTCGCCGTGTACCCGGGTAGCCGGCTCCAGCCGGTCCAGTGCCGCCAGCTCGGCCAGTACCGCCTCCACACGTGCGCGCAGGCTCGGCAGCCGGCTCTCCAACTCGGGCACCTCGTCCATCGCCCAGTGGGCCCGCGCGCGCAGCGCCGCGGCCAACTCGGTGGGGGCGGGCGGCGCGGTGGCGCCCAGGGCGGAGGCCAGGTGGGTGTGCATCTGGGCGGTGGTGTCGCCCAGGTCCCGCGCCAGGGCCAGGGCCCGCTCGCGCTGCGGGCCGGCGTCATCGGCGGCGGCGAGCGCGCAGAACAGCTCGAAGCCGTCGTCTGCGCGGGGTACGAAGGTACAGGCCACGCCCGCATCCGCGGTGTGCTCGGCGCCGTCCGCATCGGCCCAGGTCAGCGTCGTCCACGCCACCGGGGTACGTACCCGGTCCCAGTCGTCGCGGGCCAGCGCCACCGACACCTCCACGTCCGGGTTGCGGCCGGGCGCGAGCACCCGGAACAGCTTCACGATCAGGTCGCCGGTGGCGGCGTCGGCGTCTCCCGCCGCCGGGGCATCGCCGGGGGCGGGCATAACCACCGAGGTGTTGGACTGCTCGCCGGTGGTCACCCGCAACCGTTCGGCGCGCTCGGCGATGGCCAGCGCCCCGTTGTCCCCGAGGGTGGTGCCGGCGTCCAGGGCGGAGTTGGCCCAGGCACGCCAGAAGCGCGGGTGATGGGCGCCGTCCACCAGCGCCACCGGCTCGCCGTCGGGCCCGGGCATCACGAAGCCCTCGTTGCCGGCCGCCTCCCCGGCGGTGGAGAAGCCGGCCAGTGCGGCGGCTGGTTCAAGCACCAGTGGCACATGCACCAGCACCGGCGTCCCCTCCCCACGGGGTACGGCAACCAGCAGGTCGCGCACGCCGTCGGCCAGCTCCCAGCGGCCCGCGATTCGCAGCGGCCCGCCGGCCGGCTCGCCCTTGAGCGGATACCAACGGCGCTGCCCCATCCAGTCCGCGAGCGCCGCCAGCAGGGCGGCGTCATCGGGCCAGGCCGGGGCGGCCCGTCCGGTAACCATCGGGTTGCTCATCTCTCCTCCTCACGGTTCGGGGCGGCGGCCAGCCACCAGTAGCCGCGCGCCGGCAGCGTGACCGTCAGCCTCCCCCGGGTGTCGACGGCGGGTGGTGCGGCATGCGGGCGGGTCGCCAGCACGGTGCGTGTGGCCCACCCGGCCAGCTCGGGCAACTCCACGCCCACCTCGACGGGGCGGTCAGCCAGGTTTGCCAGGCACACCAGCGTCTGGCCCGCCTCCCGGCCGGCGGCCGCGGGGTCCTCGGTGCGAGTATGCGCCAGGACGGCAGGGTCGGATACTTCGCGCAGCTGGAAGTCCCCGCGCCCCAACACCGGGTGCTCGCGCCGCACCCGCAGCACGCGGCGCAGGAAGTGCAGCAGCGAGTCGGCGTCCGCCAGGGCGTCGGCCACACAGCGGTCGGCGTAGTCGTCGGCGTCGATCAGCGGCAGGGTGAGCGCGGCGGGGTCCGCGCAGGCGGAGAAGCCCATATTCGCCGAGCGGTCCCACTGCATGGGGGTGCGCACGGCGTCCCGGTCGGGCAGCCAGATGTCCTCGCCCATGGCGATCTCGTCGCCGTAGTACAGGCAGGGCGAGCCGGGCAGGGACAGCAGCAGCACATGGGCCAGCTCCAGCTCGGCCCGCGAGTCTCCCAACAGCGGGGCCAGACGCCGCCGGATACCGACGTTGGCGCGCATGCGGTCCTGCGGCGCATACCAGCGGTACATGCGCTCGCGTTCGGCTTCGGTGACCATTTCCAGGGTCAACTCGTCGTGGTTGCGCAGGAAGGTGCCCCACTGGCCGTGCGCCGGGATCGGCGGAGTCTCCCGGAGCACGTCGCGGATCGCGGTGGCCGTGCCCTCGCGCAGCGCGGAGAAGATACGCGGCATGACGGGGAAGTGGAAGCACATGGTGCATTCGGGCGCGTCCGGGCTGCCGAAGTAGGCCACCACGTCGGCCGGCCACTGGTTGGCCTCCGCGATGGTGATGGTGCCGGGGAACTCCCGGTCGAGCATTTCGCGCAGCCCGGCGATCAAGCGGTGGGTGCCCGGCAGGTTCTCACAGTTGGTGCCCTCCTCCTCCACCAGGTAGGGGATGGCGTCCAGGCGGAACCCGTCCACCCCGGTGCGCGCCCAGAAGCGCACCACCTCGTGCACCGCGGCCACTACGGCCGGGTTGTTGTAGTTCAGGTCCGGCTGGTGGGAGAAGAAGCGGTGCCAGAAGTACTGACCCCGCACCTCGTCGTAGGTCCAGTTGGAGCGCTCGGTGTCCACGAAGATGATGCGGGCATCGGCGTAACCGGAGTCGTCGTCGGCCCACACATAGAAGTCCCCGTAAGGGCCGTCCGGGTCGCGGCGGGACGCCTCGAACCAGGGGTGGGCGGCGGAGGTGTGGTTGAGCACCATGTCGATCACGATGCGGATGCCCCGCTCGTGGGCGGACGCCACCAGGACACGGAAGTCGTCCATGGTCCCGTAGCGGGGATCGACGCCGGTGTAGTCGGCGATGTCGTAGCCGCCGTCGCGCATGGGCGAGGGGTAGAAGGGCGGGATCCAAATCGCATCCACACCCAGCCAGGCCAGGTAGTCCAGTCGGGAGGTCAGGCCGCGAAAGTCACCGACGCCGTCGGCATCGGAGTCCGCGAAGGAGCGCAACAGCGCCTCATAGAACACCGCGGTGCGGAACCAGTCCGGATCTGGGCGCAGGCCCGGCCGCGGCTGCGCGGGCAGGACGGGAACACCGGGAACGGTCACGGGGCTCCTTTTACTTGTCGGCAGTTGAGTGGTGGATGGGCGCGGCCGTCACAGGGGCTCGACGGAGAAGACGTGGGCGACACGACCCGCGAAGGGGTCCAGGCGCACGTAGTTCTGCCCCGACCATTCATAGGTGTCCCCGGTGAGTTCGTCCGTGACGCGCAGCACCGGCCGGGACCCATCCACCCAGCCGGGCAGGCCCAATTGCTCCAGGTTCAGGTAGACCTCGCCCTCGCGGGCGCCGTAGGGGTCCAGGTTGACGATCGTGAGGACCACGTCGTCCTTACCGGTGGCGGAGTGGGCGGCGTCCACCCGCTTGGAGTAGGCGATCAGCGACTCGTCGCTGGTGGCGTGGAACCAGACGTCGCGCAGCTGCTGCAGCGCCGGGTGGGCGCGACGGGCGGCGTTCAGGCGGGTGAGCAGATCCTCAATGCCGTTGACGCGGGCCGCCCCGAAGTCACGCTGCTTGAACTCGTACTTCTCGTTGTCGATCTGCTCCTCGAAGCCGGGACGCGGTACCGACTCGGCCAACTCGTAGCCGGAGTAGATGCCCCAGCTGGGCGACATGGTGGCGGCCAGCACGGCCCGCAGCTTGAAGGCGGGCACCTTCCCGTTGGTCATGAAGGGGGTGAGGATGTCGTGTGTGGTGGGCCAGAAGGTGGGGCGCAGGATGTGCGCGGTCTCCTGGGACAGCTCCACCAGGTATTCGGTCAACTCCTGCTTGGTGTTGCGCCAGGCGAAGTAGGTGTAGGACTGGTGGAAGCCGATCTTCGCCAGGGTGCGCATCATCGCCGGGCGGGTGAAGGCCTCCGCCAGGAACAGCACCTCGGGGTTGTCCGCACGCACCTGCCGGATGAGCCGCTGCCAGAAGGGCAGGGGCTTGGTGTGCGGGTTGTCCACCCGGAAGATCGTCACCCCGTGGCTGATCCAGGTGCGCACCACCTGGAGGATCGCCTGGTAGATGCCCTCCGGGTCGTTGTCGAAGTTGAGGGGGTAGATGTCCTGGTACTTCTTGGGCGGGTTCTCGGCGTAGGCGATCGACCCGTCGGCCAGGACGGTGAACCACTCGGGGTGCTCGGTCACCCAGGGGTGGTCGGGCGAACACTGCAGGGCCAGGTCGAGGGCCACCTCCATGCCGAGCTCGCGCGCCCGCATGACGAGGGCGTCGAAGTCCTCGAAGGTGCCCAGCTCAGGGTTGATGGCGTCGTGCCCGCCGTCGGGCGAGCCGATGCCGTAGGGGGAGCCCGGGTCGTCGGGGCGGGCATTGAGCGTGTTGTTGCGGCCCTTGCGGTTGGTGGTGCCGATGGGGGAGACCGGGGTCAGGTACAGCACGTCGAAGCCCATGGCCGCGATCCGGTCCAGCCGTTGGGCGGCCGTCTGCAGGGTACCGCTGTGCCAGTTCCCCTGCTCGTCACGGTGCGCTCCCAGGGAGCGGGGGAAGATCTCGTACCAGGAGCCGGCCAGGGCGCGGCGGCGGTCCACCTGCAGCGGGTAGGTGGCGGACGGGGAGACGTGGTCGCGCAGCGGCAGCCGGTCCAGGACCGCCATCACCTCCCCGGCCAGCCCGGCGGCCAGGCGGTCCGCGGGGAGGCGGACTCGTCGCGCAGGGCGGCGGCGGCGGCGCGCAGCACCTCGGTGTCGGCCGCATCGCGGCCCGGGACGGCGGCCGCCCGCTCCATCACCCGGGCGCCCTCCTCCAGCATGAGGGCGACGTCGACGCCGGCGGGCACCTTCACGCCGGCGTCGTGCGCCCAGGTGCCGTAGGGGTCTGACCAGCCCTCCACGCGGATGCCCCAGTCGCCCGGGGCGTCGGCGGCCAGGCGCGCCTCGTAGCGGTCCAGCCCGATGCCGACCTCGTACATGCGGGCGCTGGGGCCGTCGCTGCCGTCGGGGCGAACCAGGACGGCGGTCGCGCCGAAGCGGTCATGCCCCTCCCGGAACACCGTGGCGCGGATCGGGAAGACCTCGTCCGGCACCGCCTTGGCCGGCCAACGCCCGTCCTCGATGACGGGGAAGACCTCGGTTACCGGGATGCGGCCCACCGGCGCGTATGGGGCCGGCAGTGGGACCTGGGCGGACGGCGGAGCCGTCGGGTCGGCGGGGGCTACGTGGCTGGTGGGCGTCGTCTTCGCCGCGCGCGGCGTGGTGTTAGGGGTCACAGCGCAAGCGTACCTGCCCGCGCGCGTGCGCGGGGCCGCCGCGGCATCGGGAAGATTACGAGCGCCGCACCACGCGTGAACTGGATCGGCTCCGGCCGCTCATGGTTGCCCTTCTTCCCGGCTCAGTAGTTCATGTGCATGGCGGTGCGCACCGCGTCGAGGGTCTGCTCGGCCACCGCATTGGCCTTGGCGTTGCCGTCGGCCAGGACCTGCAGCAGGTAGTCCTCATTGGCGGCCAGCTCGGAGCGGCGGGCACGGATGGGGGCGAAGAACTCGTTGACCGCCTCGGTGGTGATCCGCTTGAGCGTGCCGGCGCCGCCGTCGCCGATCTGCTCGGCCAGCGATTGCGGCTCCCCGGCCCCGCACAGGGAGGCCAGCGTCAGCAGATTCGCCACCTCCGGGCGGCCCTCGGGATCGTAGGTGATGTGACGGTCGGAGTCGGTCTTGGCCTTCTTGAGCGCCTTGGCGGTCTCGTCCGCACTCATGCGCAGCTCGATGGTGTTGTGACGCGACTTGCTCATCTTCTCCCCGTCCAGGCCCAACAGCAGCGGCGCCTCGGAGAGCAGCGCCTCCGGACGGCGGAAGACCGGGTGCTCCTTGACGGCCCGCCCGTAGCGCTTGTCGAAGCGCTGGGCGATCAGCCGGGCCTGCTCCAAGTGAGGCAGCTGGTCCTTGCCCACCGGCACCAGGTTGGCCTGGCAGAACAGGATGTCGGCGGCCTGGTGCACCGGGTAGGTGAGCATCAGCCCGGACATGGCGCGCCCGTCGGTGGCCTCCAGCTCGGCCTTGACCGTGGGGTTGCGGTGCAGCTCGGACTCGGTGACCAGCGACAGGAACGGCAGCATCAGTTGGTTGGCGGCCGGGACGGCCGAGTGAGCGAAGATCGTGGATCGGCGCGGGTCCACCCCGACCGCCAGGGAGTCTGCCACCAGCGACAGCACGCGCTCACGGATCGGGCCCACGCCGTCGCGGTCGGTGATCACCTGGTAGTCGGCCACCAGAATCCACGTGTCCACGCCCCGGTCCTGGATGCCCTTCCAGGAGTGCATGGTGCCGAAGTAGTGGCCCAGGTGCATGTTGCCCGTGGGGCGCACGCCCGTGAGCATCCGGTAGCGGCCGGGATTGACGTCCAGATCGGCCTCGATCTCGGCGCTGCGGGCCACCGAGCGGGCCAGCGAGGCGGCGTCCGTGGAGCGGGAAAGGACCTCACCGGCGTCCGCAGCCCCCTGGGAGTTGCTGGAGGGGCTGGTGGTGGTCATTTCGTGCTGCGTCATGGCGGACATCCTAAGGTGCGATGCCGAGCGGGCCGGAATCGTGTCTCCAGCGGCCGTCGGGCAAAACGCGGCCGCGGCGGCGGTTGCGCGGCGGAGACACAGGGGAGCAGCCCGCCTACTCCTCCGGCAGGCAGACCAGCTTCTCCCCGGACAGGTAGATGCGCAGGGAAAGCGCATCCAGCGTGGTGGTGTCCCCGGGCCGGTCCTGCCGGCAGTCCGTTGCACCGGAGCGCGAGGCGCGGGCGCGGGCAGGGTTGAGTGCGCGGGCGCGGGCCGCCGGCCCCCGGCCGACCCGGTGGGCCAGGGCGAAGGCGGAGGTGTGTGGGCGCGGCACCGCCCACGTGGAGTCCCACATCAGGTGCCAGTCGGTGCCGCGTCCGTCGGGGAGCGTGACGTCCTCCTGGCCGAGGGAGCCGTTGATGACCAGCAGCAGGTCGGCGTCACCCATGGGGGTACCCGAACGGAGCATCTGCACCACGCGCGTCCACGGATCGTGCCAGGCGGCCACGTCCATCGGGTCGGCGTTGGCGCGGAACCAGGACAGGTCCGGCAGGACGTCCCCGTCGGCCGTGGAGCCGCTGGCGAAGGCGGTCGGGCGCAGCACCGGGTGCTGGTCGCGCAGGTTGATCAGGAAGTGGGTGGTGGCGATCAGGTCCCGCTGCCAGGTGGTCAGGTTCCAGTCGTACCAGGAGATCGGCGAGTCCTGACAGTAGGAGTTGTTGTTGCCGTCCTGGGTGCGCCCCATCTCGTCTCCGCCCAGCAGCATGGGCATGCCGGCGGAGACCAGCAGGGTGCCCAACACGTTGCGGGAGGAGCGGCGGCGCAGGATCTCGATGGGGCCTCCGCCCATGCCCTCCGGCAGGGGACCCTCGAAGCCGTGGTTCCAGGAGCGGTTGTCGTCGGTGCCGTCGCGGTTGTCCTCGCCGTTGGCCAGGTTGTGCTTGTAGTCGTAGCAGACCAGATCACGCAGGGTGAAGCCGTCGTGGGCGGTGACGAAGTTGATCGACGCCAGCGGGCCGCGCCCGCCCGGGTACTCGCCGTAGCTGAACATGTCGGCGCTGCCGCTCAGGCGCGTGGCCAGGTCCCGCAGGTCGTTGCCGGGGCGCCCCTTGGACATCTCGGAGGCGTCGTGCAGCCAGAAGGAGCGCACCGTGCCGCGGTAGCGGTCATTCCAGTCGTGGAAGGGGGCCGGGAACTCGCCCGTGCGCCAGCCGCCCGGGCCGATGTCCCAGGGTTCGGCGATCAGCTTGGTGTTCTGCAGCACAGGGTCGGTGGCCATGGCGATCAGCAGCGGATGGCGCGACTGGAACTCGGAGGCATCCCGTCCCAGGGTCACCGCCAGGTCGAAGCGGAAGCCGTCGATGCCGACGTCGCCCGCCCAGTAGCGCAGCGAGTCCAGTACCAGCTGCACCGCCCGGGTGGAGCGGAAGTCCACTGTGTTGCCGGTGCCGGTGACGTCCACGTACTGGGCGGGCCGGTAGGGGGCGTGCAGGTAGTACTCGAGGTTGTCCAGGCCGCGCAGCGACAGTGCGGGCCCGTCCATACCCGACTCGCAGGTGTGGTTGTAGACCACGTCCATGATGATCTCGAGGCCGGCCTCGTGCAGCATTGAGACCATGCCGCGGAACTCGTCCAGCACCGCCTGCGGACCGGCCTCGCGGGCCGCCCGAGTGGCGTAGGAGGGCTCGGGCGCGAAGTAGGACAGGGTCGAGTAGCCCCAGTAGTTGGTCCGCTCGCGCTGGAGCAGGAAGGCCTCGGAGAAGGCGGCGTGCACGGGCAGCAGCTCCACGGTGGTCACGCCCAGTGAGCGCAGGTGGGAGACGGCGGCCGGATGCGCCAGGCCCGCGTAGGTGCCGCGCAGCTCCGGGGGCACACCGGGCATGGAGTGGGTGAAGCCCTTCACGTGCGTCTCGTAGATGACGGTGCGCTCTTCGGGCACGCGTGGGCCGGGGACGACGGGGAACTGCTCGCCGGTCACCACGCCGAGAGCGGTGTGTCCGGCGGAGTCCAACTCGGAGGGCAGGAAGGGCGCATAGGTGGGGGACAGGTCCGCGTCGACGGCGTGCGCGTACAGCTCCGGGCCCAGGCGGGGGGCGCCTTCGATGGCGCGGGCGTAAGGGTCGAGCAGCAGCTTGCGGGGGTTGAACAGCAGCCCCTCCGACGGGTTCCACGGGCCGTAGGCGCGAAAGCCGTAGCGCTGCCCGGCGCGTACCCCGGGGACGTGCGCGCTCCAGGCGCCGCGGACGGGGCCGTGCATGCCGATGCGCCGTTCGGAGGTGATCGCGCCGTCGGCGTCGGTGGTCAGCAGGCACAGGTCCACCGCGTCGGCACGCGGCGCCACCACCACGAAGTCGGCGCCGTCCTCGGTGAGCGTGGCGCCCAGCCGAGTGCGGTCCGAGGCATCGGAGTCGGCACGGGCAGCAGGTTGCGGCTCTGGCGTGGAGGACATGGACATGAATCCTATTGTTGAGCAAGGAGACGCGGGATGTTACACCATTGCAGCGGCTTATGGCGCGCGGATTATGCGGGGCGCGTCGGTGAGGGTGACCGAGCGCTCACCGGTGACGGCGGCGCGATATGGCAACCTTGTACGCATGAAAATAGTCGTCTGCATCAAGCACGTCCCTGACGTGCAGTCCGAGCGTCGTATGGAGGAGGGGCGCCTGGTCCGCGGTGAGGAGGACGTCCTCAACGAGCTGGACGAGAACGCCGTCGAGGCCGCGGTGGCCCTGGTCGAGGACCTGGGTGGCGAGGTGATCGCCCTGTGTATGGGTCCCGAGGACGCCGAGGACGGCGTGCGCCGTGCCCTGCAGATGGGTGCCGACTCCGGCGTCGTCGTCAGCGACGACGCGCTGGTGGGCGCCGACGTACCTACCACCGCCCGCACACTAGCCGCGGCCGTGTCGAAGATCGGGGGCGCGGAGTCCGGGCCGGGTGACGTGGATCTGGTCATCACCGGCATGGCTTCGCTGGATGCCATGACCTCCATGCTTCCGGGCGCGCTCGCGGCCGCACTGCACGTGCCGGCGCTGACCCTGGCCGGATCGCTGGAGGTGAGCGCCGATGAGGCGACCATCACCCGTTCCGCCGGCACCGTGCGCGAGGTGCTCTCCGCCCCGCTGCCCGCGCTGGTGTCCGTCACCGACCAGGCCAACGAGCCGCGCTACCCCAACTTCGCCGCTATGCGGGCCGCCCGCAAGAAGCCGCTGGACGTCTGGGATCTTGACGACCTCGGCCTGCCCGCCGGCGAGCCGAGCATCGCCGTCATCGACTTCACCGAGCGTCCCGCCCGTGAGGCCGGCATCATCCGCACCGACGCCGGTGAGGCCGGGCGCGACCTGGCCGCCTGGCTGGTAGACCACGAGCTCGTGTGAGCGGGAACAACCCGGAAGGAATGACGAGTAATCATGAGTGAAATCACCTCCGAAACCGCTCCCGGCGGCCGTCTCGACGCGCCCGTGCTCGTTCTGGTGGACCGCACCGGCGAGGGCGCCCCGACCGGTGCCAGCCTCGGTCTGGTGTCCACGGCCCGGGGGCTGACCGCTGGCGACGTCGTCGCGCTCGTGGCGGGCGACATCGACACCGACGCCGCTGCGGCGCTGGCGGCCGCCGGTGCGACCCGCCTGCTCACCGCCGACCTGGGCGGCCGTGAGACCGTGGCCGCCGTCGCCGCCGACGCCGTGGTTGCGGCCGTGGGCTCTGTCGCCCCCGCGGTCGCGCTCGTCGGGGCCGACTACCGCGGCAAGGAGATCGCCGGCCGGGCGGCCGTGCTGCTCGGCTCGGCCTGCGCCTCCGACGTCGGCGACCTGCGCGTGGTCGACGGCGAGTTGCACGCCTCCAAGCTGGTGCTGTCCGGCACCTGGTCGACCACCATGACCGTTTCGGCGCAGGCCGACCACACCCCGGTCATCTCCGTGCACCCGAGTGCCGCGGCATCCGCACCGAGCGCGGCCGGCTCCGACGTCCCGGCCGTGGAGGCGCTTGAGGTGCCGCTCAGCGCCGAGGCGGCGGCCGTCAAGGTCGTCTCCCGGGAGGTGGGCAACGCCGCCACGGGCCCCGACCTGTCCGAGGCCCAGCGGGTGGTGGTGATGGGACGCGGTACCGACGGCGACGTCACCCTGGTGCACTCCCTCGCCGATCCGCTCGACGCCGCCATCGGCGCCACCCGTGTGGCCTGCGACGAGGGCTGGATCGAGCGCGCCGCCCAGGTGGGACAGACCGGTGTCTCCATTGCCCCCAGTCTGTACATCGGGTTGGGCGTGTCTGGCGCCGTCCACCACACCAGTGGCATCCAGGGTGCCGGCACGATCGTCGCCATCTGCGACGACTCCGAGGCCCCGATCTTCGAGATGGCCGACTACGGCGTGGTCGGCGACGTCGCCGAGGTCGTGCCCCAGCTGGTTGAGGAGTTGGCGCGCCTGCGCGGCTGAGCGCCACCTGCCGTACTCCTGACGGTCCGCCCCGTCCCGGTTCATTCCGGGGCGGGGCGGCTTCATGCGCCGCGATCGGTAGAAGTTACGTGCTGAGGTCGGTAGTTATGGGGCTATTCGTGTTTGTGGGTGTGGTGGTTAGGTGCCGCAGGTGGTTGTGTTCGGGGGCGAGCCGGTCGGCAAGGTGGTCGTGCTCGGGCTGTTGAGGACGTTCTGGCCGGTCAGAGGACCGTCGCCGGGCTGGCGGGGACGTCCTCGGGCCGACGTCGGGCTGGATACGCGGACGTTGACCTGAACGTACGGGCCGTCGTGCCTGGCACGTCGTGGCAAGGTCGTGTGGTGTAAGTCGTTTGTGCTGGTGGGGCGGTGCTGGCGATGTGGGTGCCTCCGGGCGGGCTAGCCCGTGTGCTCGGTGAGGATTGTTGTGCGCAGGGCGTTCCCGCGGTGTTGGGGACCTGGTTGTCGGCAGCCGAGGGGGCGAGTGGGTCTTGCGCCGCCCTGGTTGGACCGCTCACGCCCCGATGGACCCCTCACGCCCGGTTGGACCGCTGTAACCGGCGGCTACGGCGGTCCAACCGGGGAACAGGGGTCCAACCGGGGAACAGGGGTCCAACTGACAGGCTCAACAGCCACACACCGCCACCCAAGCACTCACACAACAGGACCTAGCGCGCACGCTCCGGCCCAGCTTCCGTCCGTCGCGCCGTGTTGTGCGCCACTGGGGCGCGCGCGTCCACCACCGCCCGGCCGGCCGCCGCTCCTGGCCCGCCACGTCTCCGAGCGCGAGGAGTCTGTGTGCCTGACGGCGAACCGTTTCTTCGTAGGGGGTGTGGAGGTTGGTGGTGCGAGCATCCGGGGTGGGGCGGCGTCGCGGGCGTAGAGCCAGTCGGGACAAGGCCAGGGCCCGATCATTGGGTACGCCCCTTCGGCCTTTGCTGCGCCTTTTCGGCGTCTGCTACGCCGGGTGGACCTCTGCTGAAGGGCTCAGAACCCTTCAGCAGACGCCTAACCGGCGTAGTAAACCCCGAACCGGCGTAGTAGACGACGTCAACGCTAAGCACGCGGGCGAACCGACTCCCGGCTTCATCCACACCCACAAACACGAAGCGCCAGACATGGCGGAGTAGCGCACTGTGCACAACCGCGGTGGGCGTAGGGCTGGTCGGCGCGCCGGGACGGAGCTTGTTGACTTCCGCATGCCGCATGTGTCACTGTACTAGTGCAGTAATACAGATGGCCTTCCGGTCGCCTGTTCGCTGCGCTCATGAGCACATTCGTCCGCCCATCAAGAGGGGAGGCCCCGTGGATCTTGACGGCTCCCGGCCGATCTGGCTGCAACTGGTCGACGACTTCCGCCTGCGGATCGTCACCGGCGCCTGGCCGACCGGCACCCGGATACCCAGCGTGCGCGAACTGGCCACGCAATCCGGCGTCAACCCCAACACCGTCCAACGCGCCCTCGCCGAACTCGATCGCACCGGCCTGACCAGCACCGAACGGACCGCAGGCCGCTTCGTCACCACGGATACCGCCGTCGTCGACGCCGTGCGCCGCGAGCTCGCCACCGACGCCACGGACGCCTTCATCACCGCCCTTACCGCCGTCGGCATGGATCTGGCGCAGGCATCCGCCCTCCTGCGGGAGCGCTGGAACGCCCGTCCCGCCATGCCCCAGGCAGACACAGGAGAAAACTCATGAACCGGCACTCATCGGCTCCGCCGTCGCCCACAGCGCGCTTCACCGCCGTCCCCGTCCCCGACGGCGCCGCCCCACTGATCCGGGTGGCGCACCTGACCAAGGCCTACCGCGGCCGCCCGGCGCTGGCGGACCTGACCCTGGACCTGCCGGCCGGCCGGATCGTCGGCCTCATGGGCTCCAATGGTTCGGGCAAGACCACCCTGCTGAAGATCCTGGCGGGCCTGCTGTCGGAGTACGACGGCCAGGTGCGTGTAGGTGAGTACGTGCCCGGACCGCAGTCCAAGGCGCTGGTCGCCTTCCTTCCCGACGCCGACTTCCTGGCGCCGGAACTCAAGCCCGAGCAGGCCATAGCCATGTTCTCCCGGCTGTTCTCCGACTTCGACGCCGACCGCGCCCGCGAACTGGTGGAGTTCTTCGGCCTGCCCAAGGACCGGAGCCTGAAGGAGATGAGCAAGGGCATGGGGGAGAAGCTGCGCGTCAGCCTGATCATGGCGCGCCGCGCCCGTGTCTACCTGCTCGACGAGCCCATCTCCGGGGTCGACCCCGCCGCGCGGGACGTCATCCTCAGCGGCGTCCTGCAGGGCTTCGACCCCGAGGCACTGATGGTGATCTCCACCCACCTGATCGCCGACGTGGAGCCGATCGTCGACTCCGTCGTCTTCCTCAAGGACGGACGCCTGCTGCTCGCCGGCGACGCCGATGACCTGCGTGAGGCTCACGGCATGAGCCTGGACGCCCTGTTTAGGAAGGAGTACCGCTGATGCTGCGCACACTGTTGAATGAGGAGATCCGCTTCCTGGCCCCCATACACCTGAAGATGCTCGGCATCTGGACGGTATTCGGGCTGGTCTTCCTCGGAGTCATGTTCCTGAACCTGCCAGTACTGAACGTCTTCGGGACGCTGGGCGGGGTAATCTCCTTCGGCCTGGCCATACCGGTGGTGCTCATCCACACCGCAGTCGAGTACTGGCAGTCCATGTACGGCTCACGCGGCTACCTGACCCACGCGATCCCGGTGCGCGGGCGGCTGCTGTACGCCGCCAAGACCCTGTATGCCTTCGCGGCCGGCCTGGTGGCGACGTGCTTCACCGCAGTCGGCCTGTTGGTGACCGCGTGGGTGACCGCACGGGCTCAGGGAATCGGCCTCGGTGAGTTGCTCCAACCCGTGCGGGAAATGCTGGACTTCTTCGGCACCGGCTGGGTGATCGGCTTCGTCGTGTACATGATCGTGGAGCTTGCCTGCGTGATCGTGTGCGTGTCCGCGATTATGAGCATCGGGGCGCAAGGACGCTGGAACCACCTCGGCTTTGGCGCGCCCGTGATCGGCTTCGTGGGACTGTATCTGGCGGCGCAGGTGCTCTCGCTGCTACTGCTGCTGATCGTGCCCGTGAGCATGGGGATTCCGTCCGGGGACATCGTGAATACATGGATGCTGCCGGACTTCATTGAGGCGATGCGCACGGGCGGCGACCCGACCCTGTTGGGGCTGGGATTCATCGCCGTGTGGCCGCTGCTGGCGGTGGCGCTCGGAACGTGGGGCGTGCGCTCCATCGAGCACCACACCTCCCTGCGCTGAACGGCGGCTGTGCGGCCGGGTGTGCGGTTCAGGCGACTGTCGCCTGGGCCAGCACCCGGCCGCCGTCGTCCCCGCCGTAGACGACGACGCTCTGCCCGGCGGCCAGGCCCCGCAGGGGCTGGCGCAGCACCGCGTGCAGCGTGCCGGCCGCGGCATCCACGGTCACGTCCGCAGGCACAGGGCGGCCGTGCGCCCGCACCTGTACGGTCACGTCCTGCCGGCCGACGCCGTCGGCGAGCGAATCGGGGGAGTCCAGCAGTACCAGGTCCTTGCCGTCCACAACGGTGCGCCGCAGCAGCTCGGCGGGACCGACCACGACCTCGTTGGTGCGCGGGCGCGTCTCTATTACGTAGCGGGGGCGGCCATCGGCGGCGGGACGGGTCAGTCCCAGGCCCTTGCGCTGGCCGACGGTGAAGCCGAAGTAGCCGCCGTGGGTGCCTAGCACCTCGCCGTCGGGGGAGACGATGTTGCCCTCCTGAGCGCCGAGGCTGCGCTGCAGGAAGCCGCGAGTGTCGCCGTCGGCGACGAAGCAGATGTCGTAGGAGTCCGGCTTATCCGCCACCGGCAGGCCGCGGCGCTCGGCCTCGGCGCGCACCGCCGCCTTGGAAGGAGCATCCCCCAGGGGGAACAGGGCGCGTGATAGTCCCTCGCGCCCGGAGACGGCCAGCACGTAGGACTGGTCCTTGGCCGCATCGGCGGCCCGATGCAGCTCCAAGGTGTTCGCCTCACCTGGGCGGCCGGCGACGGCACCGCCGCGCAGGCGGGCGTAGTGACCGGTGACGACGGCGTCGAAGCCCAGCGCCAGGCCGCGCTCCAGCAGCACGTCGAACTTGACCCGCTCATTGCAGCGCACGCACGGGTTGGGGGTGCGGCCGGCGCGGTACTCGGACAGGAAATCGGCGACCACCCGCTCCTCGAACTCCTCCGACAGGTCCCACACGTAGAAGGGGATGCCCAGGATCTCGGCCGCCCAGCGGGCGTCGCCGGCGTCCTCGATGGAGCAGCAGCCGCGGGCGCCGGAGCGCGTGGCGGCCCGGTTGCGGGTCAGCGCCATGTGCACGCCGACGACCTCGTGACCGGCCTCGACGGCGCGCGCGGCGGCGACGGCGGAATCGACTCCGCCGGACATGGCTGCCAGTACGCGCACATGTGCTCCTTCCACCGCTTCGGTTCTCTCGCTGCCCGGGCGAGCGGGTGCAGCCTACCGCCGGGGAAGGGGAGGTGGGCTGTTGGGCTGGACACTGCGCAACCGTCGGACATCCGTACGCCTCAGTCGATTCCCGCCGGGGTCGATGCGTGGGGGCGGCCACGGACGAGGGATGCAGGGACCTGCGTCACACCTGGCCGTCTCGACTTGCCATGATCCCGACCGCGGTGTCTACTTGTATATACAAGTTGCCGCATGGGAGCGGCAGCGTGAATGATCCCGGAGCAACCCATGAGCTTTCACGACGCCGTCGTCTACCAGGTCTATCCGAAGTCCTTCAAGGACACCACCGGCAACGGCGTCGGTGACCTGCGCGGCATCCTCGAGAAGGTCCCCTACATCGCCTCCCTGGGCGTGGACTACGTCTGGCTCAACCCCTTCTACCCCTCGCCGGGCCGTGACAACGGCTACGACGTCGCCGACTACTGCGCGGTGGACCCGGCGATGGGCACCATGGAGGACTTCGACGAGCTCGTCGCCGCCCTGGCCGAGCACGGCATCAGCCCCATGCTGGACATGGTGCTCAACCACGTGTCCACCGAGCACGAGTGGTTCCAGCGGGCCCTGGCCGGCGAGCAGCGCTACCGCGACTACTTCTACCTCCGCCCGGCCCGCGGTGACGGCCCGACGGGGCAGCCGATCCTGCCCACCAACTGGGTCTCCAAATTCGGCGGCCCCGCCTGGGCGCCCTTCGGGCCCGTGGACGAAACCGGCCACCCGCGCGGCGGGGAGTACTACCTGCACCTGTTCGACCCCGGCCAGGCCGACCTGGACTGGCACAACCCCGAGGTGCGCGCCCGCGCGGCGGAGGTCATCAACTTCTGGCGGTCCCACGGCGTGCGGGCCTTCCGCTTCGACGTCATCAACCTCATCGGCAAGACCGAGCCCCTGGCGGACGCGCCCGCCGGCACCGACGACCGCCTCGTCTACACCGACGGGCCGCTCGTGCACGACTACCTGCACGAACTGTGCCGGGCCAGTTTCGGCCAGGACCCGGACTCCGTGACCGTGGGGGAGATGTCCTCCACCTCCATCGCCGCCTGCGTCGACTACACCAACCCCGCGCGGCGCGAGCTGTCGATGGTGTTCAACTTCCACCACCTCAAGGTCGATTACGCCGACGGTCAGAAGTGGACCCTGGCCGCTGCGGACATTCCCGCGCTCAAGCACATCCTCAACGACTGGGCACTCGGCCTCCAGGCCGGCGGCGGCTGGAACGCCCTGTTCTGGAACAACCACGATCAGCCCCGGGCCATCAACCGCTTCGGCGACCCGGACCGCTACCACGACGAGTCCGCCACCATGCTCGCCACCGCCATCCACCTGCTGCGCGGCACCCCCTACATCTACATGGGGGAGGAGATCGGCATGACCGATCCTGACTACACCCGCATTGAGGACTACGTGGACGTCGAGGCCCTGGGCGCCTACGCCGAGCTGGTGTCCGCTGGGCACAGCGAGGCGGACGCTTTCGCCATCGTCCACGCCAAGGCGCGTGACAACGCCCGCACCCCCATGCAGTGGGACGCGACCGCAGGCGCCGGCTTCACCACCGGCACCCCGTGGCTACGCCCCACCAACGCGGCTGCGATCAACGTCGCCGCCGAGGAGGCGGGCGGCCGCATCCTGCCCTACTACCGCCGCCTGGTGGAACTGCGCAAGACGGAGCCGGTGATCGCCGAGGGCGACTACACCCCCTGGGAGCTCGACAACCCCGACGTATTCGCCTACATCCGCACCCTGCCCACACCCGGGCCCGGCGCATCCGCCGACGCCGCGGGCCCCACCGTTGACGAGGCCGACGCTGCTCGCCTGCTCGTCATCACCAGCTTCCGTGGTCACCCGACCACGGTCGAGGTTCCCAATGAGTTCCTCACCGGAGAAGTGCTCATCGGGAACTACCCCACAAGGCCGCTCAGCCCCGTCATGACTCTGTCTCCGTACGAGGCACTGGCCATCATCATCCGCACTACGACCAGGCTCTGAGAGGAGCTCTCCGCATGTCCCCAGCATCTGCTTCGGATACGGCGCTGGTAGCGCCCGTCTCCGGCAAGATAATCGCCCTCGCCGATGTACCCGACCCGGTCTTCTCTTCCGGGGCCCTCGGAGCGGGTTTCGGCGTGGCCCCAACCTCCGGCGACGTCGTCGCCCCGGTCTCCGGAACCATCACCATGGTGGCCGAAACCGGCCACGCCGTCGGCATCGCCACCCCCGAGGGGCTGGAGGTGCTCCTGCACCTGGGGGTCGACACCGTCGAGTTGGAGGGGCGTCCCTTCCGCCTCACCGCCGCCGTCGGCCAGGAGGTGCAGGCCGGCCAGTCCCTGGGCACCATGGACCTGGCGGCCATCACCGCCGCCGGCAAGGACACCACCACCATCGTGGCCGTGACCAACTCCGCCAAGGCCCTGGCCGGGCTACAGGTTGTCGAGGGGGAGGCGCAGGCCGGCGCGAGCGTGGCCGCCGCCGCGCTCAAGACCGCTGCCGCGGCGGGCGCCGCCTCGCCCCGGGCCGCCGCGGTCGACGACGGCCTGACCGGCTTCGACGCCACCGCCCGCGACATCATCGCCGGGGTGGGAGGGGCCGACAACATCCGCTCCGTCATCCACTGCATCACCCGGGTGCGCTTCTACCTGAAGGACGAGTCCCTCGCCGACGACGCCGCCGTGACCGGGACCGAGGGCGTCATCGACGTCGCCCGTGCGGGTGGCCAGTACCAGGTGGTCATCGGCGCCACCGTCGGCGACGTGTACGACGCCATTGTCAAGCAGGTGCCCCGCCTGGCCGAGGGGGCCGACGACGCGGAGGCGGCCCCGGCGGCACCTAGGCCCACCACGCCCATCGGCTGGGTCAAGTACGGCTTCTCCTCCCTGATCGGCGTGATCACCGGCTCCATGATCCCCGTGATCGGCGTGCTGGCCGCCTCCGGCATCCTCAAGGGGATCCTGGCGCTGCTCACCCAGTTCAACGTGGTGGACGACGGCACCTCCACCTACACCTTCATCGACGCCATGGCCTCGTCGATGTTCTACTTCCTGCCCATCATCATCGGCTTCACCTCGGCCCGCCGACTCGGCGCGGACCCGATCATCGTCGCCATCATCGGCGGCGTGCTCACCTTCCCGTCGGTGGTCTCCATGGCCGACTCCTCGGCGGAGGACTACCACGTGATCGCCCGGATCGGGCGGACGGTCTTCAACTCCGACTTCTTCGGCATTCCCGTCTCCTTGCCCGAGGGCAACGCCTACGCCTACTCGATCTTCCCGATCATCGTGGCCGCCTGGCTGGCCAGCAAGATCGAACCGTGGCTGAAGAAGTGGATCCCGGCGGTGGTGCGCTCCATCTTCGCCCCGCTGCTGGAGATCTTCATCGTCTCCACCCTGGTGCTGGTGGTGTTCGGCCCGATCGTCATGACGATCTCCGGTGGCATCGCCCAGGCCGTCAGCTGGGTGCTGAGCCTTTCGTACCCGGTGGCCGGGTTCCTCATCGGCGGCTTCTACCAGTGCCTGGTCATCTTCGGACTGCACTGGGCGGTCATCCCGATCATCTCCCAGCAGATCGCCGACCCCGGCTACTCGCCGCTCAACGCCATCGTCTCCGCCTCCATGATCGCCCAGGGCGGCGGCGCGCTCGCACTGTGGGTCAAGGCCAAGAGCCCCCGCATCAAGCAGCTGGCCGGCCCGGCCACCATCTCCGCCCTGTGCGGGGTGACCGAGCCCGCCATGTACGGCCTGAACCTCAAGTACGGGCGCGTGTTCATCACCGCCTCCATCGGCGGCGCCGTGGGTGGCCTGCTCACCGGCCTGTTCGACGTCAACATGTGGGGCTTCACCGGCGCCTTCGTGGGATTCCCGTCCTTCGTCAACCCGGCGGGCCTTGACGGCTCCTTCACCGGCTTCTGGATCGCCTCGCTCGTGACCCTGGCCGTGTCCTTCCTGGCCACCTACTTCTTCGGGTTCAAGGAGTCCGACTTCGAGACCGAACGCACGGTGGAGAAGGTGCGGCTGGGCAACCGCGAGCCGGTGGCTCGCTGACGAGCTCGGCCCCCTGGCGGCCCGGTCGGCGCGCGTTGTGTGCGCGCCGACCGGGCCGTCGGCCTACGCCGTCACCGCTGGGCGGGCAGCCGCTGCGCCGCAGAGACGAAGCCGAAGGTCTGCGGGACGTGGTGGGAGCGGGTGTATTCGAACGGCACCCCGCCAGAGTCGAAGCCGAGCGACTCCATAACCCCCACGCAGTCCAGGCCGCCCAGGTCCAGGTGGCGGCGGTCCAACTCGTCCGCCCCCTCGATGGTGATCATGCGCGAGGCCGTGGCGATATGCACCCCCAGTTCGTTCTCCAGGTAGGCGTAGATGGAGGTCTCTGCGGCTTCCCGGGGAATGTCGGGGACCACCGAGCGCAGGAACCGGTTGTGGTCGATGATGGCGGGCCGGTTGTTCAGCAGCCGTAGCCGGCGCAGGTACAGCACCTGCGCGTCCGCGGTGAGGCCGGAGGCCTGTGCCACCGAGTCGGTAATGGTTTCAACCGTTGCGGACAGCAGCACGGTGCGTACCGTGATGCCGATGCGTCTGCCGGCCTCGGCCAGGGACTCGATGCCGGACAGGAAGAACAGAGACGTCGAACGAGGGCGGTAGATCACCTGGATGCCCTTGCCGTGGATGGGCTGAACGTAACCCTGCGAGCCCAGATACTGCACCGCCTTGCGCACCGTGGGGCGGGTGGTGGCGAAGTCGGCGCTCAGCCGGTTCTCGCTGGGCAGGAAGGAACGGAAGGGGAAGGTGCCGTCCTCTATCCGAGTGCGCAGGAACTCGTAGATCTCCTGATACTTCGGCACGTGCGCATGCTCGCGTTGGCGCGGGGGCTGAGAGGCGGCCACGGTGTGCTCTCCTCCGGTCGGGTGTTGGACGGCTGGGGCGCCGGGTGACGCTAGCCTATGCGCCCGCCCCGGCGTGAACCGCCTACGCGTGCACGGCGCCCCGCCGCGTCCGCGCCCGGCGGGCGGTGTTAACGGCGTCGGGCAGGGCCGCCAGCAGGCGCTCCACGTCCGCGGCGCTCGTCTCGCGCCCCATGGAGCAGCGCAGCGTCGCCCGGGCCGCCTCCTCCCCGTAGCCCATCGCCAGCAGCACGTGGCTCGGCCGGGAGACCCCCGCATGGCAGGCCGACCCGGCGGACACGTCGATGCCCGCCATGTCCAGCGCCATCAGCAGCGCCTCGGCGTCGGCGTCCTCCACCCACAGGTGGGCCGTGCTCGGCAGATGCGCCGCGCCATCGGGCAGGGTCGCGTGCACGCCCGCCAGCGCCGTCGCCCCCGTCAGCAGGCGCGTCCGCAGCGCCTCGAGCCGCGTCGCCTCCGCCGCCCGCTCGGCCACGGTCAGCTCCACTGCCAGCGCCAGCGCCCGCGACCCGACCACGTCCTGTGTGCCCGAGCGCAGCCCCCGCTCCTGGCGCCCGCCCCCCGTCGGTGCCACCAGGGAGAAGTCTCGCCGCGCGACCAGGGCGCCGACGCCGACCGGCGCGCCGAGCTTGTGCCCGCTCAGCGACAGCGCATCCAGCCCCCAGCCGTGAAAGTCCAGCGGTATCCGGCCCACCGCGGCCACCGCGTCGGTGTGCACGGGCACGTACCCGTCCGTGCCGGGCCGGTCGGCCCCGGTCGCGGCGCGCACCGCCGCCACGATCCCGGCCAGGTCCTGTAGCAGGCCGGTCTCGTTGTTCGCCGCCATCACGCTCACCAGGCAGGCGCCGCCCGCCAGCGCCGTGCCGAGCTCACCGGCCTCCACCCGCCCGGCGCCGTCGACCGGCAGCGGCACGTGCTCGGCCCCCAACTGCGCCGCCGCGGTGCGCGCACTGTCCAGCACCGCCGGATGCTCGATCGGGGAGGTGACCACGCGCGGACGCTCCACTCCGGCGGCACGGGCCGCCAGCACCCGACCGGCGACCGCCAGCGCGTCCGCCTCCGTGCCACCGCCGGTGAAGATCACCTCGTGCGGGTCCACGTTCAGCGCCGCCGCCAGCCGGGACCGCGCCTGCGCCAACAGTGCCCCGGCCCGGCGTCCCGAGGCGTGTTGCGCCGCCGGATTCGCCCACCCGCCCAGGCCATCGGCCAGGTCTTGGGCCACCTGCTCGGCCACCTCCGCCCGCACGGGCGTCGTGGCGGCATGGTCGAGGTAGACGCGTGCGGCGGCGGTTCCGGAACTCATGCGGGCAGCGTATCCGCCCCGCCCGCGCCTAGGCTGCCCCCATGACCTCCACGCCCCAGCCCGCCGTCCCTGACGACCCGGAAGTCCCTGCCCCGACTCGCTCGTCGCGGACCGCAGCCCGCTCCCTGTCCCGGGCGACCACCGACCGCGACGCCTCCCGCCGCAGCCAGCCCGGCCTTATCGCCGCGCTCGCCGCCGACCCCGCCACCCGCCTGCTGCTGGTGGACGCCCGCGGCCGCATCGCCCTGGACGCCCCGGCCATCGGCGCAAACCTGCCCGACGACGGCCTCACTCCCGCCGCACCGCACGACCGCGACGCCTCCGTCTGGCGGTCCGGCCGCACCGCCTCCTCGGACGCCCGTCCCCGGCTCGCGCCCCTGACCGCCGCGGACCTCGACGTCACCGGCCTGACCTGCTTCTACCTGGGGCGCGAGCAGGGCACCGGTACCGGCGACGCCGCCGGGGCCGCCTGGCTCGCCGTCGTCGTCCCCACCGACGACGTCACCTCACCCACCGACGCCGAGGGCGCCGGACACCCCCACCCGGCCCTCAGCGCCGTCCTGGACCGCTACCCGCTGTCCGCGCTGCGGGCCGTCGGCGCCGACCTGGACGCCCACGACGCCGGCCTGGCCACCCCCGCCAGCGCCCTGGCCGCCTGGCACGCCCGCTCCGGCTTCTGCCCCCTGTGCGGCGGCCGCACCCAGATCGTGCAGGCCGGCTGGGCCCGCCGCTGCACCAGCTGCGGCGCCCTCGACTTCCCCCGCACCGACCCCGCAGTCATCATGGCCGTCACCGACGACGCCGACCGCATCGTCCTGGTCCACGGCGCCACCTGGGACCACCACCGCTACTCCACCGTCGCCGGCTTCGTGGAGGCGGGGGAGGCCGCGGAGGCCGCCGTCGTCCGCGAGGTCGCCGAGGAGACCGGGCTGAAGGTTGCCGGTGTGGAGTTCGTCGCCAGCCAGCCCTGGCCTTTCCCCCGCTCCCTCATGCTCGGCTACCGGGCCCGCCTGGCCCCCGGCGAGCACCTGGCCCGCCCCGACGGCGCCGAGGTCACCGACGCGGTGGTCCTCAGCCGCGCCGAGCTCACCGACGCCATCGCCGCCGGCACCGTCGTCCTGCCCGGCCCCACCTCCATCGCCCGCATGCTGATCGAGGACTGGTACGGCGGCCCCATCGGCTGAACGCCTGCTCGCGCGGGCCGAGGCCGGGCCACCACGGTCGGTCCGGGCCGCGCCGGTCAATCGTGTCGGCCCGGCGTGGCAGGCTGGGCGGTGATGAACGACCACGCCCCGGCACCCGACGCCCCGCGCCCTGCGGGCACGCCCGGCGCCCTGCCCACCCCCGCCCAACTGCTCGACGCCCTCGACCCCGACCAGCGGCAGGTCGCCGAGCACTTGGAGGGGGCCCTGTGCGTGTTGGCCGGCGCCGGTACCGGCAAGACCCGGGCGATCACCTACCGGATCGCCCACGGGGTGGCGGTGGGCGCCTACCAGCCCACCCAGGTCCTGGCCGTCACCTTCACCGCCCGCGCCGCCGGGGAGATGCGTTCGCGCCTGACGGACCTGGGTGTGCCCGGGGTTCAGGCCCGCACCTTCCACTCCGCCGCCCTGCGGCAGCTGACCTACTTCTGGCCCACCGCCATCGGCGGGCGCCGCCACGAGATCGAGCGGTACAAGGGCCGCCTGGTCGGCACCGCCGCCCACCGCCTGGGCCTGTCCGCGGACCGGGCCCTGATCCGCGACCTGGCCGCGGAGGTCGAATGGGCCAAGGTCACCATGACCCTCCCGGAGGACTACGCCCAGGCGGCCGCCGCCCAGGGCCGCGTCGGGGTGGGTGACCTCGACCCGGCCACCGTCGCCCAGCTGCTGGCCGTCTACGAGGAGGTCAAGGCCGAGCGGGGCGTGATCGACTTCGAGGACGTGCTGCTGCTCATGGTCGGCATCCTCAAGGACCGCGAGGACATCGCCGCCCAGATCCGCGGCCAGTACAAGCACTTCGTGGTCGACGAGTATCAGGACGTCTCCCCGCTCCAACAGCGGCTGCTGGACCTGTGGCTCGGGCGCCGCCGCCAACTGTGCGTGGTCGGTGACGTGTCCCAGACCATCTACTCCTTCACCGGCGCCACCCCCGAATACCTCACCGGTTTCGCCTCCCGCTACGACGGCGCCCGCACCGTGCGGCTGACCCGCGACTACCGCTCCACCCCGCAGGTGGTGTCCCTGGCCAACCGGGTGCTGTCGCGCTCGCGGCGCGGCGCCGGGGCACTCGCCCTGCCCGCCGGGGCGGTGCAACTCCAGGCGCAGCGGCCCTCCGGCCCCGCGGTGCGCTTCGAGGCCTACGACGACGACGTCACCGAGGCCGCCGGGGTGGTCGCCCAGGTGCAGCGGATCCAGGCGGCCGGTGTGCCGCTGTCGGAGATCGCCGTCCTGTACCGCACCAACTCCCAGTCCGAGGTGGTTGAGCAGGCGCTGGCAGACGCCGGCATCGGCTACCTGGTGCGCGGCGGGGAGCGCTTCTTCGAACGCGAGGAGGTCAAGCGCGCCATGGTGCTGCTGCGGGCCGCCGCCCGCACCGAACGCGCCGAGCTCACCGGGGATCCGGGCGCGGACGCCCGCATGGTGTTGGCCCGGGAGGGCTGGAGCGAGCAGCCGCCCGCCACCCGTGGCGCCCTGCGCGAGCGCTGGGACTCCCTGAACGCGATCGTGGAACTGGCCGACCAGCTCGGCGAGCGGCGCGGCACCGACCTGGACGGCCTGGTGGCCGAACTCGCCGCCCGTGCGGACGCCCAGAACGCCCCCACCGTCGACGGCGTCACCCTGTCCTCCCTGCACGCTGCCAAAGGACTCGAATGGGATGCGGTGCTGCTGATCGGCGCCTGCGAGGGGCTGCTGCCGATCTCCTTGGCGGAGGGGCCCGCCGCGGTCGAGGAGGAGCGGCGCCTGCTGTATGTGGGCGTCACCCGCGCCCGCGAACACCTGGTCATCTCCTATGCGCGCGCCCGCAACCCCGGCGGCCGCGCCTCCCGCAAGCCCTCCCGCTTCCTGGACGGTATCTGGCCCACCGACGTCGATGGGCCCGCCGGTCGGCGCTCCGGCGCCGACGGCGGGTCGCGCGCCCGCGCCAAGCAGGCCGCCGCCGAATTCGAGGCAGAGAACGATCCGGCCACCGTGGCCCTGTTCGAACAACTGCGCGCCTGGCGGGCCCAGGTGGCCAAGGACGCGTCCAAGCCCGCCTACACCGTGTTCGCCGATGCCACCCTGCGCTCGATCGCCATCGTCAAGCCCGCCGTGCTACCCCAGCTGTCCCTGATCCGGGGAGTGGGGGCGGTAAAACTCAAGGAGTACGGGCCCGACGTGTTGCGCATCGTGCGCGAGTTCGGCGCCGGGGAGTAGCACGCGCCCCGTTCATGTCTCTAGGGCCGGTACGCCTCTAGTTCCAAGGAGGAGAAACCATCCGCGTCGGCGGGGTCGCCGACCGCCCCCGGCGCATCGCTAGCGTCCCCCGCGCCCGTGGGTCCTACGGCCAGCCGACTGCACAGGCAGTCGGGGTGGGGCCGCCAGTGCCGCTCCACCCCCGCGGGATCGGCCGCGGACAGCTCCACGCTGCGTCCCTCCCACAGCGGCCCGCGCCCGGTGACGACGTCGATCACCGCCCGCGCCGCCAGCGCCGCCGCCTGATGCAGCAGCAGTCGCTCCAACACCGGGGCCGGCAGCAGTCGCAGCTGCGTGGCCAGGGCCGGCCAACAGGGGTCGGCGTCCCGCGCCCACAGGTCCAGGCAGGTGGTGCACACCGCTGAGTGCTCGGCCACCAACGGCCCCACCCGCACGCTCACCTCCCGCACCACCACCGGCAGATGGGTGATGCCCGCCCGCGCCAGGTCGCGGGAGCGTATCGGGTCGACGACGTGCCCGCTCAGGGAGACGACCACGTCCGGACGCAGGTCCAGCGGGGCCCGGGTACGCACCGCGGGGGACAGGTCGGCCGCCCAGTCGGCCAGCGCCTCGTCGTCGGGCAGGATGGTCACCACCCCGGCCTCCACCAGCAGGCGGATGATCTCCCGGGCCAGATTCCCACCGCCCAGCAGCCCCACGCTGCTCGCCCGCAGCATGGCGGACCGCTCGGCCGCGTCGACGGCGAGCCGGTCCCAGTAGAGCGTGTCGGCGTCGTCCGTGGCTTCGGGGGAGGCGTCGATAATGCCGATTTCGCGCAGTTCGCGCACGATCTCGCGCGCCCGTTCCAGCGGCACCCGGCTCCAGCGGGCGGCGCGGTAGATGCCGGCGGGCCGGATCTCCTCCGGCAGCCGGTCGAGCAGCAGTTGCTCCGCGTTGGTCAGCCCCGACAGGATCGTGGCGTGCCCTGGCTCGGCGCCGATCTGAGTCTCCCCGGGGGCGCGCCACAGGATGGGGGAGTGGCCGCGGATACGCATGGGTGCTCCTGTCTGCCCCCGCCGGCACCGGCGCCGGCGGCATCGGCTCCAGCATGGCACCGCCCCCGCAGGCCCGCCAGCCGGGGCGGGCGACCTGTGGAAAACCTCCCCGGGAGCGGGCTCAGTCGCCCGCGAGCACGGCCTCGCAGGTCAGTAGGTCGGAGGTGTCGTCGTCGGCGATCGCCTCAACCGTACGAACCGCCTCGTGCAGTGTGCCCACCGCATACACCTCCAGGCCGTCGGGCACGTTGCCCACCACCTCGTTGCAGTTGGCGGCCGGAGCCAGGAAGTAGTCCGACCCGTCCTGCTGCGCGCCCGCCATCTTCTGCTTGATTCCGCCGATCGCGCCGACCGTGCCGTCGACGGCAATGGTGCCGGTGCCGGCGATGTCCTTGCCGCCGGTCAGGTCGCCGGGGGTGATCTCGTCGATGATGCCCAGGGCGAAGATGGTGCCGGCGCTGGGACCGCCCACGTCGGACAGGCCGAAGGAGGCCTCCACGTCGGAGTCGGCCCGGGCGGACAGGCTCAGCCCCAGCAGCGACCCCTCCGAATCCGGCTCGCCGTCCCCGTCGGCGTCCTGCGGGTCGATGGTGGTCAGCTCCACGTCCACGTCGGTGCCATCCCGGTCCACCCGCAGGGTCAGGGGCGTGCCCGGAGGAATCGTGGTCATCAACTCCCGCAGCTGCGGATAGGAGGTAATGGTGGTCGTCTCGCCGTCGGCGGTGGTGATCGACTCCAGTACATCGCCGGCCTGGACGCCGACGCCGGCCTGTTCGTCCGCGGTGCCCGCAACGGTCAGGATCATGCGGCTGGCCTGGCCCGTCTCCATGAGTGCGGCGACCACGGCGGCGTCCTGCGAGCTGGTCATCTGGGCCTGGTTGACCTCCTCGACCTGTTCGGCCGTCAGCGACTCCGGACACACCTGGTCCCGGTCCAGGACGGTCTTGTCGCTGCTCAGCCAGGCGTCCACCAGCATGAAGAAGGTGACCGGGTAGCCCGGGCAGCCGGAGACAGACACGGTGGTCATGCGCAGGGCGCCGGTGGTGTCATAGGTGTCGGTGCCGGTGACGGTCAGCAGGTCCTGGTCGGCGCCGTCGGAGGTGTCGGCCAGGACGTTCCAGGTGGGGCCGGGCGCCTGAATGACCTTGTTTATCGGTACCGTGGCGCCCGCCACCACGAGTGCCACCACCACCGCCAGGCCGGCTAGCAGCCGGGCCCGGCGGCGGCCGCGGAAGATCCGCCGGAAGCCGGCCTGGCCGCCGGCAGCGCCGGTGTCCTCGGCGGGGGCGGTTGGCGAGTCGGGTTCCGGGGCGGCCTCGGTGGAGGCGTCGGCGTCGGGGGTGTCGGAAGGGCGTTGCGTCACGGGGGTCATCATGACCCGGATTCCTGAGAAGCGCGCGACCGTCGGCCTATGCCCGGCTGGGGATCCGCGGTGGAACGTGGCCGCCCACAGGAATGGATGACATGATCGGGGTGTTTCCACCAGGCGGCCGCCCCGCGGCCCGGGCAGCGGCGCACACGCGCCGGAATCACCGAGAGGAACCCATGAGCGAGGACCCCTTCGAGGAGATCGAGCAGATGCTCGCCGCCATGTTCGGCCCACAGATGGCGGCCGACGCGGTGGGCGCGTTGCGGGCCTCCGGCGTAGACCCCAACCAGCTGGCACAAATGAGCGGCATGGGAGACCTGTCTAAACTCACCCCGGCCCAGTTGGGCGGTCTGCAGGCACAGATGCAGCAGCTGTTCACCGGTGCGGGCACCGGCGCCGTCAACTGGAACATGGGGCAGGACCTGGCCCTGCGTACCGTCCGCAGCGACGGCGACCCGGTGGTCACCGCCGCCGAGGCCGAGCAGACCCGCAGCGCTCTGGCGGTCGCGGATCTCTGGCTCGACGCCGCCACCGACTTCATGCCCGCCCCGGGGCCGCGCGAGGCCTGGAGCCGCTCCCAGTGGGTGGAGCGCACCCTGCCCGTGTGGAAGGACGTGTGCGCCCCGGTCGCCGACGCAGCCACCTCCGCGCTCGCCGACGCCCTGGAGCACCAGATCGGCCGACTGTCCGACTCCGACGCCGCGGCCGCCCAGATGGGTGCGCTGGGCAAACTCATGCGCTCCATGGCCGGCACCGCCTTCGGCCTGCAGCTGGGCCAAGCCATCGGCGAGCTCGGGCGAGAGGCGGTGGCCGCCACCGACGTCGGCCTGCCCCTGACCCGTGAGCCCGGCACCGCGCTCGTGCCCACCAATGTGGCCGCATTCGCCGCCGAACTGGAGGCGGATGCCGAGCAGGTGCGGCTGTTCCTGGCGGTCCGGGAGGCCGCCGCCGCCCGCCTGTACGCCCACGTGCCCTGGCTGCGCAGCCAGTTGCTCGCCGCCGTCGAGGCCTATGCGCGCGGCATCGTCATCGACGTCGACGCCGTCGAGCAGGCGGTTGCCCAGGTCGATCCGAACGATCCCGAGGCCATCCGTGCGGCCCTGGAGTCGGGCATGTTCGCCCCGCAGGAGACGGACGCGCAGAAGGAGGCCCTGGAGAACCTGGAGACGCTGCTGGCGCTGGTCGAGGGGTGGGTCGAGGTCGTATCCGCCCGCGCCCTGGCCCCCACCTGCCGCTCGCCGTCGCGCTGCGCGAGATGGTGCGCCGCCGCCGCGTCCAGGGCGGGCCGGCCGAGCAGGTCTTCTCCCGGCTGATCGGCCTGGAGTTCCGGCCCCGGCGCGTGCGCGAGGCCGCCCGGTTGTGGGAGAAGCTGGGTGCGGAGCTGGGGGATGCCGAGCGGGACGCCTTCTGGCGTCACCCCGACGTGGTGCCGACGGCGGCCGAACTGGCACACCCCGACGACTTCCTGACCATGCGGCGCGCCGCCCAGGAGATGGATGCACAGATGGATGCCGACCTGGCCTCGCTGCTGGACGGCACGCTCGGCTACGCCGACGGCGCCAAGGATGCCGACGCCGGCCCCGGGGGCCAGGACACCGACCGCTCCGACGACGACCCCGGCGACGACTCCGCTGACGAACCCGGCGCCTGAGACTCGCCGAGGTCGGTAGCAATATCCGCTGCCGCTGAGGCCGGTCGCGATGGTGCCGGCTCGGGCGGCGCGGCTACTGCAGCGTGCGGCGCAGCGCCTCCACCAGGCCGGGCACCAGATCGGCACCACCCGCTACCTCGCCGGCCGAGTCATGCGAGCGGGCGCGCACGGCGCACCAGGACTCCCCGGAGCGCAGCACGCCCACGACCATGCGCACGTCATCCCGGTCCGGCCGGGACATGAGGTAGGTGGCGCGCTCCTGCGGGTCCTCGATCGCTGCCGCCGCCTGCTCCGCCGCGGCGGGCAGTACCACGCGTTCCGTGGCCACGGCCGTGCCATCGACCTCATCCGGCCAGACGATGCCCGCCAACAGCTCCTCCAGGCTGTTCGCGGGTGGGAGGTCCCCCTGCTCGATCGCAGTCAGCGCCTCCGGGGCGGTACGGGCCTCGGCGAGCGCGGCAGCATCGAGCATCCGCTCCAGGGCGGGGTCCTGCTTCAGCGCGGACGCCGTGCGCACCAGCGCGAAGACGCCGACGGGCGCGTCCCAGCCGGCCCGAGCCACATGTTCCTCAAGCTGGGCGACAAGACGCACGAGGGCGGCCTGGCGTGGCGTGGTCGCGCTGGGGGAGGTGGTCGGGGGCAACTGATCGCTCATGACCTCATCGTCTCATCACCCACCGGTTGGGGATCGCAGCGGCCCGGCGGCCCCGCAAATGGGCGACTACGTACCCGCGTGAAATAGCCGCCGTTGCTTAGAGCCGGCGCAGCGACACCTATGGATGGACTGAATTTTGTGAGGTCGACGTGACCTGTGCAACGATGGGCCGCGGTGGCGCCACCGGCGCCGGCCGCTGTGCGCCCAGTGCGCACGCACAATGACACGGAACGACACGGAGCGTGAGCGTGAGCACCAGGCCCGACGACGATCCTATCGACAAGCCCGACGACGAGTCCGGTTCCGCCGACTCCTCCGAGACTGGCAGCCGCGATGACCGCGTACGCGGCGGCTTCTTCCAGTCCGACAGCCCTGAAGACCCGTTCATCCGCCGCGGCGCGAGCGATGGCGCGGGGACGTCGTCGTCGCCCCACGAGCCGGACGACACCGGGGACGACGACGCGGACGAGCCCGAGGAGTCCGGTCCCTTCGCCGCGGCCTTTGACCCCTCCGCCCTGTTCGGCCTGGGCGCCTCCCGGCAGCGCAGCGCCGCGGGCGGCGTGCCGCGGCGGCATCGGCGTCCCGGCGGCGGTTCGGGTTCCGCCACCCCGCCTGTCCGCAGAAGCGGGGCTGGGGGGCGCCGTCGCCCTGGGCCATTGGGGCTGACCATCGGCATCCTCGCCCTGCTGGCCATCGTCATCGGGTTCCTGTCACGCACCTGGACGGAAGTGCTCTGGTTCAGCCAGCTGGGCTACTCCCGGGTGATCTGGACCCAGTGGATCGCCGCGGGCGCCATGTTCGTGATCGGCTTCGTCATTATGTTCTTCGCCGTCTTCGCGGCCATACGGTTGGCGTACCGCGCTCGCGAGATCGGCCTGCCGCGGGATGAGGCGACCCGCAACCTGGAGGCCTACCGCTCTGCGGTTGAGCCCATGCAGCGGCAGCTGACGTGGATCGTGCCGGCGGTGCTGGCCCTGATCAGCTCGGCCTGGGACGTCGCTCCCCGCTGGCGGGAGGTGCTGCTCGCCCTAAATGCCCAGTCCTTCGGAACCACGGACCCGCAGTTCGGACTGGACGTGTCGTTCTACGTGTTCATCCTGCCGGTACTGCAACTGGTGGTGTCCTACCTGACGCGGGTGGTGGTGTTCGCGGGCATCTGCTCCGTGGTGGTCCACTACCTGTACGGCGGCATTTCCGTGTCCCGCACCCCGCACTTCACCCGGGCGGCCCGCATCCACATGACGGTGTTCCTGGCCCTGTTCGCGCTGCTGCGCGGCGGCTCCTACTGGCTGGGACGCTACTCCGCCCTGTACGCCTCCAACTCGAAGTTCGACGGGGCGGGCTACACCACCGTCAACGCCTCCATCCCCGCCAGCGCGATTCTGGCCGCGATCAGCGTGGTGGTGGCACTGCTGTTCCTGTTCTCCGTGCGCACCAGCTCCTGGCGGCTGCCGATCACCGGCGTCGCCGTCATGATCGTCTCGGCGCTGCTGATCGGCACCGCCTACCCGGCCGTTATTCAGAGATTCGTGGTCAATCCCAACGCGCAACGGGAGGAGGCGGCCTACATCGACCGCAACATCAAGGCCACACTCACCGCGTACGGGCTTGACGACATCGAAACCAGCAATTACGACGCCAAGACCACCGCCGAGGCCGGACAGCTGCTGGAGGATGCCGAGTCCACGACGTCGATCCGCCTGCTGGACCCGAACCTGGTCTCCCCGACCTTCCGGCAGTTGCAGCAGAACAAGCAGTACTACTCCTTCCCGTCCTCGCTGAACGTCGACCGCTACAACATCGACGGAACCAGCCGGGACACCGTGATCGCAGTGCGCGAGCTGAACCTCGACGGTCTGGGCGCCGACCAGCGGACCTGGGTCAACGAGCACACCGTCTACACACACGGCTACGGCGTGGTCACCGCCTACGGCAATACCGTCGCCTCCGGCGGCTACCCCTCCTTCTGGGAGGGCGGGATCCCCTCGGTCGGTGACCTGGGGGAGTACGAGCCGCGCATCTACTTCGGCCAGGCCTCGCCGTCGTACTCCATCGTGGGGGGCGACGACGGCGGCAACCCGCGCGAGCTCGACTACCCCGATGATGCGGCGGAGTCCGGTCAGGTCAACACCACCTTCACCGGTGATGGCGGCCCGGACGTGTCCAACCCCTGGAACCGGTTGCTGTACGCCGTGCGCTTCCAGGAGATGAACATCCTGTTCTCCCAGGAGGTGCGCAGCGGGTCACAGATCCTGTACAACCGCAACCCCGCGGACCGGGTCGCCGAGGTGGCCCCGTGGCTCACCCTGGACGGCAGCCCCTATCCGGCGGTGGTTGACGATGACGACGACGCCTCCACCCCCAAGCGGGTCGTGTGGATCCTCGACGGCTACACCACCACCAACAACTACCCGTACTCCCAGCACGAGTCGCTGGAGGACACGATGAGCGACGCGACCTCCGAGTCCGCGCTGTTGGGAGCCCCAGAGGAGTCCAACTACGTGCGCAACTCGGTCAAGGCCGTCGTCGACGCTTACGACGGCTCCGTGACCCTGTACGAGTGGGACCAGGACGACCCGATCCTGGCCGCCTGGAAGGCGGTCTTCCCCGGCTCGGTCACCCCGATGAGCGAGATGAGCAGCGACCTGATGGCGCACATGCGCTACCCGGAGGACCTGTTCAAGGTGCAGCGCACCGTGCTGGCCAACTACCACGTCACCGACCCGGAGGACTTCTACTCCGGCGGCGACTTCTGGAAGGTGCCCGACGACCCGACCAAGTCCGGCGACGACGCGCAGGCCCCCTACTACCTGACGCTGAAGATGCCCGACCAGGACGAGGCGACCTTCTCCCTGTCCAGCGTCTACATCATCGGCGGCAACACCGACCGCAACGTGCTCACCGGCTTCCTCGCCGTGGACTCCGAGACCGCCGGTGGTGAGGACGGCGGACGCAATCCCGACTACGGCAAGCTGCGGCTGCTGGAACTGCCACGCTCATCGAACGTGTCCGGACCCGGGCAGGTGCAGAACAACTTCAACTCCAACGCCACCGTCTCCCAGGTGCTGAACCTGCTCTCGCAGCAGGGCTCGGAGGTCATCCGCGGCAACCTGCTGACCCTGCCGGTGGGCGGCGGACTGCTGTACGTCCAGCCGGTCTACGTGCAGGCCTCCTCCGGCACGCAGTACCCGCTGCTGCGCGAGGTGCTGGTCTCCTTCGGCGACCAGGTCGGCTTCGCCGAGACCCTGTCCGAGGCGCTGGACCAGGTGTTCGGCGGCGACTCGGGCGCCACCACCGGGGAGGAGGCCGTCGACGGCGATGCCGCAGCCGCCAACGACACCTCGGCGGAGGCCCAAGAAGGCGCCGACCAGGCCGTGCCCACCGCTGCGCCGACCGAGCAGGCGAGTGCGGCGGCCACGCCGGAGGCGACCGCCGACGCAAACGCCAGCACCGCTCCGACCGGTTCCGGCGATCCGGCCGCCGACCTGTCCACGGCCCTGTCGGACGCGCAGACCGCCATGGACGACGCCGAGCAGGCCATGCAGGACGGGGACTGGACCGCCTACGGCGACGCCCAGGACCGGCTGACCGAGGCGCTGAACCGGGCGGTCGCCGCCCAGCAGCAGCTCGACGCCCAGGGGTGAGCGGCTGACACGGACGTCCGCGTGACGGCGGGGAGAGGACGCATGTCCTCTCCCCGCCGGCCGTTCCAGCCTCATCTCGTAGGCGCCGGCTCAAGTGATGCGCGGATACCGGTGGCAATCGCAGGTGTCGGATGCTTGAAGCCGACGTCTGTTGTAATAGAGGAATGGACGCTCACGAGGTCATGCCTTCGCCATCCCGGACTCTGGCCGAGACCGTCGCCCGTCATTTCGACGGCGCGTCCGTAACCGAGGAGGGTGAGTGCGTCACCGTTCACCTCGGTGCGGGGCTGCCCGCAATTGATTGCTTTGTTGAACCGATCATTCCGCGAAGGCCGGCAAGTGCGTTCGCATGGATGAGTATTCGTGGCGCGGTGATGGGGCGCAGCGGTGCGCTAGTCACCGCCAGCGGATATGGGGACACGGACCTGGAGGCAGTGGTGGCTGCGGGATGCAACTGGGCCTGCGCCTTCGGGCCCGTCCTCCTGACTGCTCTCGGGCATCCCGAACGCATCCGCACACCCGCACCCGACGTCGAGCAGTATGACGCGACTGTCGGGGGCAGACGCTACCGGATCACCACAGGCGGTTTGGACCGGGGCATCAGCGTGCCCGCGGAGGAGGTCGCTTCCTTCCGCGCGGAACTTGGCGGTTCGTGCGCGCTGACACGCCGAGTACTGGAATCGGGCACCATTCCGGCGACCCGTCTCGACGACGTCGTCTCGCTCGGGACTTTCTTGGCCGTCGGCCCACGCGTCAGTGCGGAGGTGAAACTCGGCGCAGCGGATTGGCCCGCGGCAACCGCCGTTCTGAGCCGGTTGCCGAGCGCGGAGCCGGGTGTGCGCATGCTCCGCGAATGGGCTCTGCTCGTCCCGCTGGAGCCCGCACCCCCGCTGACTCGTGATGGTCTGCAAAGCACCCTGAACCTGCTCCGGCATTGCCGCGACAACCCGGACTCGGAGGCCTGGTGGCTCGGGGGACGCACCCATGGTATGCAGCTGGGAGACACCGCCCCCGCTGATGCCGACCTTCCGGAGGACATGCGCCGCTTCATGGCAACCGTTGCGAGCTCTGGGGCCGGTCCCGGCTACGGACTGAACGTGCGACGCGAGGAATCTGGATGGGTGCATCTCGCCGATGCCGGATGCGGGGCGGAGTGGGTCCTTGAGCTTGCGGAGAACATTGTCTGGCTGGACGCACGTGCGTGCGATGGCTCGATGGTGCCCGTCGCCTCCTCCTTCACCGGCTGGTACGAGTCGTGGCTGGACAATGCGATACGCAACGGTGGTCCCTTCGCGAAGTGGAGTTATGAGGTTGACGCCGCCTACAAGATGCTCGCCGATGCGGTTGACAAAGTGGGACCCGACGCCGCACACGACCTGGTACGGACAGTGAAGATTCGTGAGCCGGGTGGAAGCCTGGTCGGGCCCTGTCATGCGTGTCAACGCGTCTACTATCGCTACCAGATCCCGAGCACGGTCTTCCGACTCGACTAGAGCTCGGGGTGCGCGTGTTCACTGCCTCTCGCATCGGGGAGTCGATTCGGCGCGGTCGTCGGTCATGCCGACTGGTGGTGAGGAAGGGCACGTCGCCTGGGTTTGCGGTCCCGACGGCCGCCGGACTAAAGTACTAACCACGACGCGGGGTGGAGCAGTTCGGTAGCTCGCCGGGCTCATAACCCGGAGGTCGCAGGTTCGAATCCTGCCCCCGCTACCACTCCGGAGGCCCCGGCACCAGCAGGTGCCGGGGCCTTCTGCTGCCCGGGCATCGCGTTCCTTTGCGGTAGATTCCCGCCATGAAAGACGCCCCATCCTCTCCACCCGATTCCCCGGTTTCCGCCGCCGTGCCTGGCCCTCAAACCGCCGCTGACGCGGACTCAGCCAGTTCCCGGATTGAGAACGCCGGTTTGGACGTGATCGCCGAATCCGAGCGCAAGGGCCGCCCCCGGGACCTGTTCATGCCCTGGTTCGCCGCGAACATCTCGGTGCTCGGCCTGTCCTGGGGCGCCTGGGTGCTCGGCTTCGGCCTTTCCTTTGCGCAGGCCGTCGTCGCCGGCGTCGTCGGGGTGATCGTCTCCTTCATGCTGTGCGGCTTCATCGCCGTGCTCGGCAAGCGCGGCAGCGCCCCCACCCTGGCCCTGTCCCGCGCCGCCTTCGGCTACCACGGCAACCGCCTGTCCGCCGCCATCTCCTGGATGCTCACCGTCGGCTGGGAGACGGTGCTGTGCGTGTCCGCGTCCCTCGCCTCCGCCACGGTGCTGCAGGCCCTGGGCTGGCACAACGAACTCGGCGCCCAGATCGTCGGCTTCCTGCTGACCGTGGGACTTGCGGCCAGCGCCGGCATCCTCGGCTTCGACACCATCATGCGGGTGCAGACATGGATCACCTGGGCCACGGGCATACTCACCGTCATCTACCTGATTCTGGTCTCCCCGCAGATCGACTTCGGGGCGCTTACCGCGCTGCCCGCCGGCTCGGCCGCGGCCTTCATCGGCGCCCTGGTCATGGTCGCCACCGGCTTCGGCCTGGGCTGGGTCAATGCCGCCGCCGACTACTCCCGCTACCTGCCGCGCAGCGCCTCCACCGGCGGCGTGATCGCGTGGACCACCATCGGCTCCTCGCTGCCCGTCGTCGTCCTCGTCATCGCCGGCATCATGCTGGTCGGCTCCGACCCCGAGCTCGGCACCGCCATCGACTCCGACCCCATCGGCGCGCTGACCACCATCCTGCCGCCCTGGTTCCTGATCCCCTTCGCCGTCGTGGCGATCCTGGGGCTCGCGGGCGGCATCATCATGGACCTGTACTCCTCCGGGTTGTCGCTGCTCGCCACCGGCCTGCCCGTGAAGCGGCACGTGGCCACCTCCATCGATGCCACCATCATGACCGTGGGTACCATCGCCGTCATCTTCGGGGCGGACGACTTCCTGGGACCCTTCCAGGGATTCCTGACGACTCTGGGGGTGGTGATCGCGGCTTGGGCGGGCGTCATGCTCGCCGAGGTGTGCCTGCGCCGACGCGACTATGACGAGGCCGCCCTGTTCACGCCCGACGGCGTCTACGGCTCGGCCAACCTGGAGGCGATCGCGCTGGTCGTCCTCGGGGCCGGCGTCGGCTGGGGCCTGGTCGTCAACTCAGCCGCCTCCTGGTTGAGCTGGCAGGGCTATCTGCTGGGCCCGCTGGGCGGCCGGGACGGCACCTGGGCCGGCGCGAACCTGGGCGTGCTGGCAGCGCTGCTGATCGGCCTGCTCGGACACCTGCTGCTCGGTCGGCGGCGCGTGCGCGTCCAGGAGCGGGCGGGGGAGCGCGCATGAGCTCCACCGGCTCCCTCCCACAGCCAGTTTCGGGGCCCGACGGCGTTCCCGCCGAGTTGCTCGTCGCCCTCACCGAGTCCGGTGGCGGGGACGGTCCCGGCCCCGCCGTGGAGGCCGCCCACCAGATCGCCCGGCGCACCGGCGCTGCCCACCACGACGTGTTGGTCGTGCTCGGATCCGGCGCCGACACCGCCCTTGACGGTTGGGGCGCGCCGACGGCGTCGCTGCCGCTCTCCGACCTGCCCGGCGTCGTCGGCCCCATCGCACCCGGGCATGTAGACCGGCTCGACTCCTACGAGTGGCGCCCGTCCTCCGGCCTTGACGAGGTTGGAAGCCCGACGACGGCGCCCCGCAGCCTGCGTGTGCTGGTGGCCCACGGCCGTACCCACCTGTATGAGGGACGCGGGCCCGGCACCGTCGTCGCCCTGGCCCGGGCCGCCGCCGCCACGGGCGTACGCGCCGCCGTCCTGGTCAATGCCAACGGCTGCCTACGCGACTGGGCGATCGGTGACGTCATGACGATCACCGATCACCTCAACCTTTCCGGCGCCTCGCCCTTCGACGGCACCGTGTTCGTCGACCAGCGTGAGCTGTGGGATCCGCAGCTGACCGCCGTTCTGCGCGGGCACACCCAGCGTGCCGGCGTCTACGCCATGGTGCGTGGCCCGGAGTACCAGACCCTGGCCGAATCCCGCATGCTGGCGTCCCTGGGGGCCGATTGTGCGGGCATGTCCACCATCCTGGAGGCGATCGCCCTGCACCAGTTGGGCGTGCGCGTGTCCGGGATGAGCGTGGTGTCCGACCTCTCCTTCGCGGCTGCTCCTACCGACCCGGATGAGGTCGTGCGCCTGGTCGCCGCCGCTCACGGCACCCTCGCCGCCGGCATTGAGGCGGTGCTGGCCGCCCTTTAGAACCGCGGGCGGGATGCACCCCGGACTCGGGCGGGGGAGTGGCCCCGTCCGCCTCCGGGGCGCACCGCTGTGCAGCTCACGGCCCGCAAGTGCGGACATAGGACGCCCGTCCCCGCCCGCACGCGTCCGCATCCGGCTAGCCTTGGACCATGGCACCTGAGAATTCCACCGGCGCGACGACGCGCACCGAATCCGACTCCATGGGCACCGTCGAGGTCGCCTCCGACCGCTACTGGGGTGCGCAGACCGAGCGCTCTCTGCACAACTTCGACATCGGCCGCGAGACCTTCGTCCTGTCCCACCCGCTGATCCGGGCCCTGGGCGTGCTCAAGAAGTCCGCCGCCCTGGCCAACGCCGAGCTCGGTGAGCTGCCCGAAGACATCGCGAAGTTGATTGCCCAGGCGGCCGACGAGGTCATCTCCGGTGAGCTCGACTCCCACTTCCCGCTCGTCGTCTTCCAGACCGGCTCGGGAACCCAGTCCAACATGAACGCCAACGAGGTCATCTCCAACCGCGCCATCGAGCTGGCCGGAGGCCAGATGGGCTCCAAGACCCCCGTCCACCCCAACGACCACGTCAACCGCGGCCAGTCCTCCAACGACACCTTCCCCACCGCCATGCACATCGCCGTGGTCTCCGAGCTGGCGGCCATGTACCCGCGGGTGCAGCAGCTGCGCGACACGCTGGACGCCAAGGCCAAGGAGTTCGACGACGTCGTCATGGTCGGTCGTACCCACCTGCAGGACGCCACCCCGATCCGTCTGGGCCAGGTCATCTCCGGCTGGGTCGCCCAGATCGACTTCGCGCTGGACGGCATCCGCTACGCCGACTCCCGTGCCCGTGAACTCGCCATCGGCGGCACCGCCGTCGGCACCGGCCTCAACGCGCACCCGAAGTTCGGGGAGCTGGCCGCCAAGAAGATCAGCGAGGAGACCGGCATCGAGTTCAAGCAGGCCGACAACCTCTTCGCCGCGCTGGGCGCTCACGACGCCCTGGTGCTGGTCTCCGGTGCTCTGCGGGTGCTGGCCGACGCCCTGATGAAGATCGCCAACGACGTGCGCTGGTACGCCTCCGGTCCTCGCAACGGCATCGGCGAACTGATCATCCCCGAGAACGAGCCCGGCTCCTCCATCATGCCCGGCAAGGTCAACCCGACTCAGTGTGAGGCCATGACCATGGTCGCCACGAAGGTCTTCGGCAACGACGCCACCGTCGGTTTCGCCGGCAGCCAGGGCAACTTCCAGCTCAACGTGTTCAAGCCGGTCATGGCCTGGTGCGTGCTGGAGTCCATCCAGTTGCTGGGTGACGCGTGCGTGTCCTTCGACGAGCACTGCGCCTACGGCATCGAGCCGAACCGGGAGAAGATCCAGGCCAACCTGGACTCCAACCTCATGCAGGTCACCGCCCTCAACCGCCACATCGGCTACGACAAGGCCTCCAAGATCGCCAAGAACGCGCACAAGAAGGGCCTGTCACTGCGCGAGTCCGCCCTCGAGCTGGGCTTCGTCACCGCCGCCGAGTTCGACGCCTGGGTGGTCCCGGCCGACATGACCCACCCGTCCGCCGCGGACGAGTGATCCGGGCGGTTCGCCTGACTGCGGCCAGACGATCGAAGTAGACATCGTTGCCCGGCGGCGTAGTGGCGCCGCCGGGCAACGTGCCGTCTGCCGAACCGGCGACGGCTACTACGAGGCGGTTCTGCTCGATCCCGAGGGCAATCGGGTGGAGGCCGTTGCCGGGGACTACACCGATGAGGTGGCTGAGCGCCTCGGCCTTTGAACCCCGCATCCGCCACGCCTCAAGGACCTACACGCATGTCGGCCACGGCTCGTGGCAGGCTTCGGCCATGAAGCGATCGAGCGTTTTCGGTCTTGTCGTGGAGGCGGTTCTCGTCATTCTGGGGCTGGTGGCCGTATTCGGAGGAGAGAGTGAGCTGGCCGCGTACTGCTCGGCCGCCTGGGTCTTGGTTGCGCTGGTTTACGTTGCGATCGTGGCCTGGGCCGCGTGGCGACGCCGGGTGCTGGCGGACGACGGCGAAATCCAGGAGCCTGCGCTCAACCTTCCCCGCTGGCTGATCGCTCTGCTGGGAACCTCCCCGGCAATAGCGGCGCTCGTGGGTCTGGTCAATGTGCTGACCGGAATTAACATTCCACAGGAACTGATCGACCAATTGGCCGTCATCAACGGCGCGGCGCAGGTGAGTGCCCTGACTCGGGCCCTCCAAATCGTCGCCACGGTGATTACGATACTCACGGCCATGCTCGGTTGGGCGCTTCTCCACCTGGGATATGCCCGGCATTACGAACGTCTGGACCACCTGTTCGGGCCGGCCCTGCAGTTCCCGGGCACAGCGGACCCGGATCTCACCGATTACGTGTACTTCTCCCTGACCGTGGGAACCACCTTCGCCACCTCGGACGTCGCCGTGACCTCTCGCCGCCTGCGCTGGACAGTGGCGGTTCACTCCGTCTTCGCCTTCTTCTATAACGCGATCGTGCTGGTGGTCGCGTTTAAGTTCATCACGGGCTGACCGGGATCCGCGGAGCGGCGACTTCCGAATCGCCGCCCGGCCCGCGCCGCGGCATCACCAACCACCCCCCTTAAGCTTCGGCCCGTGAATGCACTCCTCGTCATCGGCCTTCTAGCCGCCGTCCTCGCCGCAGCCCTGCACATGCTCATCTTCTGGATGGAGTCGATCGCCTGGGAGGGTCCGCTCGCCCGCAAGACCTTCGGCGGAAGTCCCAAGGAAGCCAGACCACACGCCTTCTACGCCTACAACCAGGGCTTCTACAACCTGTTCCTCGCGGTGGAGGCCCTGGCCGGCGTCGCCCTCATGGCCCTGAGCTCCGGCGCATGGCACACCGCGGGCAGCGCCCTGGCCCTCTACGGTACGGGCTCTATGCTCGCCGCCGCGCTGGTACTCGCCCTGAAGTCCCCGGCACACCGCCAGGCTGCGCTCAAGCAGGGGGCGTTCCCACTGATCGCCGTTGTGTTCCTGGTCTTGGGGCTTTTGCACTGAGCCGCGCTGCCCGAACGGTCGGCGTTGCCCAACGACGGCTCCGAGAATAAGTTACTAGACTGCCAGTTCGTGAATCCCATTGACCCCGACCCATCCCGGCCCCGCACGGTCCCGGTATCCCTGCTTCGTGCCGCCCGTCGACCGATTGCGGCGGCAGAGGCGGCACTGGCGCAGCACACCGTCCACCTGGCGCCCGAACCGCCCGGGGAGCGCTTCGGCCTGGTCACCCCGGACGGAGACGCAACGCCAGGGGCGGACAGTCAGATGAAGAGCATCCCGCTCCGTTTTGAGGCCATTGGCGACTCACTTGTGGCCGGCTCCGGCGTCGATGACCAGTCCGAGGCGCTGGTGCCGCGCATCGCCCGGCAAGTCGCCGCCGGGACCGGTCGCGACGTGCACTGGTCCACACACGCGCGGTTGGGCGCAACCATGCGCCGCGTCCGCTACCGCTTCCTGCCGGAGCTCGACGGCGCCGACGTCGTCTTCGTGTGCGCCGGCTCCAACGACCTCATGGCACGCCGCACGCTGACCGAATGGGAGGAGGACCTGAACGCGGTGCTCGACGGCGCGGCCGCTGTGGCGCCGCATGTGGTCGCCTGCTCCGCCGGCCAGTTGTACAAGAGCCCCGCCCTGCGGCCCACCCTGCGCGCGGTGCTGCGCGAATGGACCGACGTGCAGACCGACGCCTCCGCCGCGATCTGCGAGGCGCACGGCGTGCCCTACGTGGACGTCGCCCACTGCGAACTGGTCGACGACTTCTGGGCCGCCGACGGCTTCCATCCCTCGGCCGCCGGTTACGCGATGGCGGCCGACATGATCGCCGAAGCGGTCATCACCGAGCTGGCCGCCTGACCGGCGTCCACGCCGCTCACGCCCAGGGCAGGCCGACCAGCTTGCCGGTGTGCGCGCCGGCGGCCATGTCCCGCTGCGCCTGAACCACGTCCTCCAGCGGGTAGGTGTGCACCGGCAGGAAGTCCAGGGCGCCCGTCTCAATCCGGTCCAGCACCCGCTGCAACTCCGCTTCCGGCAGGTCGGAGGCCTGGCCGGAGTAGGTGGTCAGCCGCACCCCGTTCGGGATCCAGTCCAGCGGATAGAAGTCCTTGATGGTCCACGAGTCCGAAAGCATGCCGGTGAAGCACACCGTGCCGTGCACCGCGGCGGCTTGCAGCGAGTCGCGCAGCGTCGGCACACCCACCAGCTCCAGCACCGCGTCCACCCCCGCGGGCGCGTGCCGACGTACCTGCTGTGCCACCGCGCCGTCGTCGCGCAGTGCCATCACGCCCCGGGAGGAGAGCAACTCCAGTCCGGCATCCCGGCGGGAGGTCGCGTAAACCGTGCAGCCCATGTCAAGTGCGAGGGCTGCTGTGGCCAGTCCCAGCGCCGACGTTCCGCCGCGCACCAGCAGGCTCTGCCCGGGTTGCAGATTCAGTCCGGTGGTCAGGGAGCCGTAGGCGGTCTGCAGTGTCTCGGGGACCGAGCCGATCACCTCCCAGGGCAGGCCCGAGTGGAAGGTGATGACCTGCTCGCGCGGCACCACCACGTATTGGGCGTAACCGCCGTCGAAGGCCCGGCCCATGCCGCCCATCATGGTGACCGCCTGGGTTCCCGGGGCCAGACGCCTCTCGGGATCCAGGTCCACGACGCCGGAGGCCTCGATCCCCAGTACGCGCGGATAGCTCATGCCGCCGGCCTGTCCGGTCACCGAGTGGTACTCGCTGCGGTTCAGTCCGAAGGCCATGACCTTGAGCCGTACCCAGCCGGGCCGCGGCTGCGGGACGGGCACGTCCAGCACGTGCAGGTTCTCAATGCCGGGGGCGGTCAGCACGGCGGCGCGCATGCTCGCGGGCGTGGTGGTGCCAGACGGTATGGCGACGGTCATCGGATAACGCTCCTGGGTTTTTACGGAAGTGGTTCGGGGTGTCGGGGCCGGCACTCCGGCACCTGGGAGTCCGGAGTGGTGCTGGCCTCGTCGGCGGGGGCGGCCAGTACCTGCTCCAGCCAGTCGATCTCCGCCCGACGGGATGCGGCCACGATGCGGATCATGCCGCGCCGGTACGGATCGGGCTCGGTGCTGGAACGGCGCGGCGCGTCGTCGTCGTAGAAGAATGCGGGTGCCGGCTCACGCAGCACGGCCAGACGTCGACGCAGCACGGCCTCGCGCCCGGCCGGATCGGGTAGGCGGGAGAGGAAGGCGAGCAGAACCAGGAAGCGTGGCTGGGAGGCGATGTCGACCTCGGCGGGATGGCGCAGCAGATCAAGCAGGCGCTCGCGGCCGGTCGCCGTGATCTCTAGCCGCTTGCGGGGGCGGCCCCGGGCCCCGGGCTCGTCGGTGCGGACGAGCAGACCGGCCTTCTCCAGGCGCGCCAGAGCGGGGTATAAGGAGCCCTCGGAGAGATGACTGCCGGGCCCGTCCAACTCGTTGATCCGGCGGCGCAACTCATAGCCGTGCAGCGGTCCCTCGGAGAGGAACCCTAGGATCTTGAGTTCAAGCACGCCGTCACACTACATCGAATCGACATATCCGCAAAGCGTTGTTACGGTAGGGCGACGTCGCCGCTCGGCGGAGGAGAGGAGACAGTCGTATGGGACTGGGAACCGGGACTCGGATCACCGACGCGTCCGCGCCTGCCACCGCAGGTTCCAGGCCGGCCATGACAGGGGCCAGCACGATCGAGTTCTCCGATGTCACCAAGCGCTACCCGGGACCTGCCGGCAACGGGGCCGCCGTCGACTCCTTCTCCGCCGTGCTGCCCGCCGGCTCCATAACCGTCCTGCTCGGCTCTTCGGGCTGTGGGAAGACGACCCTGCTGCGCATGGTCAACCGCATGGTCGAGCCGACCGCCGGCCGGATCCTCCTCGACGGTGAGGACGTCCAAGACGGCAGCCCGGTGGCCCTGCGCCGTTCCATCGGCTACGTCATGCAGAACGCGGGACTGTTGCCTCACCGGCGGGTGCTGGACAACATCACCCTGGTGCCGCGCCTGAACGGCACCGGCCGGTCCGCGGCACGGGCGCGCGCTCGCGAGCTGATGGACATGCTGGGCCTGGCGGAGGACCTGGCCGACCGCTACCCGGGGCAGCTCTCCGGCGGCCAGGCCCAGCGCGTCGGTGTGGCCCGCGCCCTCGCCGCCGACCCCGGCGTCCTCCTCATGGATGAGCCCTTCGGCGCCGTGGATCCGCTCGTGCGCCGCGACCTGCAGCGAGAGTTGCTACGCATTCAGGGCGAACTCGCCAAGACGATCATCTTCGTGACCCACGACGTGGACGAGGCCCTGATGCTCGGTGACGAGATCATCCTCTTGCGCGAGGGCGCCCAGATCGCGCAGCGCGGCACCGGCGCACAGCTGCTCGCCGATCCGGCCGACGACTTCGTGGCCCGTTTCCTCGGGCTCGACGACGCCGACCGCGTCCTGCGCCTGGCCGACGTCGCCGGCGGCCGGGTGGTTCTGGACCGGGTCGGCCGGGCGATAGGGCGGATCGACGCGGACGCGGAGATGCGCTCGTGACCTGGGTCCTGAACAATCTCCCGGCGATCGGCTCCTACCTGATCGCGCACGTGAGTCAGGCGGTGCCCGCGATCCTTGCGACCCTGGTGCTCGGCATCCCGATCGCCCGCCTGACCCAGCGGTTGGGGCCGCTGCGCGGCGTCCTCGTTTCGGGCGCCTCCCTGCTGTACGCCATCCCCTCGCTGGCGCTGTTCGTGATCCTGCCGGTCGTGCTCGGCACCGGTATCCGCGACACCATCAACGTCGTCGTCGCATTGACGCTCTACGGCCTGGCACTGCTGGTGCCCACCACCGTAGACGCGCTCGACGCAGTCGACCAGCGGGTGCTCGACGCCGCCACCGCCATGGGCATGGGGCCGCTGCGCCGCTTCGCCACCGTGGAACTGCCGCTGGCCGGGCCGGCGATTGTGGCCGGCCTACGCGTCGTTACCGTCTCTACCGTGTCGCTGACCACGGTCGGGGCGGTTCTGGGCGTGCGCAGCCTGGGCTGGCTGTTCACCGACGGCTACCAGCGTGGCATCACCGCGGAAATCCTCGCCGGAATCCTCGCCACTGCTCTGCTCGCGGTCGCGCTCGACGGCCTGGTGGTGCTGGGCGGACGCGCCCTGCTGCCGTGGGCGCGCCCCACGCGGCTGCGTGAGGGGGCGATGGCGTGAACTACGTCGGTGAGGCGATCGCCTACATTTTCGCCGCCGCCAACTGGTCCGGATCGCTCGGCATCGGGCGGCTGCTGGTGCAACACATCGGGTACTCGCTGCTAGGGGTGGCCGTTGCCGCCGCCATCGGGGTGCCGTTGGGCTGGTGGATCGGACACACGGGGCGGGGGCGGGGCGCCGCCATCGCTCTGGCCGGCGCCGTGCGGGCCCTGCCCACCCTCGGCCTGATCACCCTGTTCGGGCTCGCCCTCGGCGTGGGCCTATCCGCCCCCATGCTCGCCTTCATCGTCCTGGCCCTGCCCAGTGTGCTGGCCGGCGCCTACACCGGCATTGAGTCCGCAGATCCCGTCGCCGTCGACGGCGCCCGCGCCAGCGGCATGAGTGAGATCCAGCTACTCACCCGCGTGGAGATCCCGCTGGGCGCCCCGCTGCTGGTGGGCGGCCTGAGGTCCGCCACCCTGCAGGTGATCGCGACCGCGACCCTGGCCGCCTACACCGGCGCCGGCGGGCTTGGGCGGCTGATGTTCCTCGGTCTCAAGACCCAGGACTACGGCATGATGCTGGCCTCCTCACTCATGGTCATTGCCCTGGCTCTGATATCCGAACTCATCTTCATCCTCCTCCAGCGCGCCGTCACCCCGGTCGGTGCACGTAACCGAAAGGAATCCCCGTGAATCCCAATGCTGACAAGCGCACGGTGCTCACCCGTCGCAGTGTCCTGGCCGGCGGTGGTCTGCTCGCCGTGGCCGCCACGCTCGCCGCCTGCTCCAACTCCGACCCGCTGTCCTCGGGCACGGCCTCCGGCACGATCGTAGTGGGCAGCCAGCAGTACTACTCCAATGAGATCATTGCCGAGCTGTACGCCCAGGCGCTCGAGCAGGCCGGTTTCACCATCGACCGCCAGTATCAGATCGGGCAGCGCGAGGTCTACATCCCCGAGCTCGAATCGGGGGCGATCAGCGTGCTGCCAGAGTACGGCGGCAATCTGCTGCAGTACTACGACTCCGATACCGACGCCACGGACTCTGAGTCCATCCACGCCGCCCTGTCGGACGTGCTCCCGGACTCGTTGATGGTGCTCGACTATGCCGAGGCCACCGACCAGGACTCCTATACCGTGACCAGCGAACTCGCCGAGGAGTACGGCCTGGTCTCCATCGGCGACCTGGCCAAGCTCGACGGCACCGTGATGGTGGCGGCGAACTCCGAGTTCAAGACGCGTCCCTACGGCCCGACGGGCATCAAGGCCGTCTACGGGGTGGATGCCGACGTCTACCCCGTGGAGGACGACGGCGGATCGCTTACCATCGGCGCTCTCAAGGACGGAACGGTGCAGGCGGCCGACATCTACACCTCTTCGCCCGCCATCGACGCCAACGACCTGGTGGTCCTGGAGGATCCGGAGGCACTGATCCTGCCGCAGAACGTGACTCCGCTGGTCGCCGCCGACCTCGACGAGGGCGCCGTCACCGCGATCAACGCCGTCTCGGCGCTGCTGACGCCGGAGGCGCTGCGCGCGCTCAACGCCCGTTCGGTGGACGAACAGCTCGACTCCGCCACGATCGCCACCGACTGGCTCACCGAGCAGGGCATCCTGTCCGACTGAGTGCGTCCCATCACCGCCCTCGGCGGGCGCGTGTTCGGCTACGACACCGGACCGTGGTTGCCCGGACGGCGCAGGTAGTGCTCAACCCGCCAGGTGGCGTCCCCGGAAGCGGGGCGCCACTGGCCCGGCGGGTCCGTACAGGGGCCGCCCGGACTCCACTGCGACGGATCAAGCGCCGGAGCGTGCACCAGAAGCCCCGGGTCCATGCCCGCCGCGGCCGCGCGGGCACCGGCGTCCAGGTCGATCACCGACACCAGTAGTTCGTCCACGCAGTCGGCCGCAAGCGCCTGCGCGTATACGCTGCCGCCGCCGATTACCCACACCCGTGGCAGGGTGCGGTAGATGCCCTCGCGGGGATCCTCACCGGGGGCATCGACGGCGTCGTGCGCCGCCGCCAACCCGGCACGCAGGTCGCGGGCCACTACCGCGTCCTGCGCGGCCCAGTCCGGCCTGCGGGTGAGCACGATGCTCGTGCGCCCGGCCAGTGCGCCCCCGATCGACTCCCAGGTGGTGCGGCCCATGACCACGGCACCGCCCAGGGTGGCCGCCCGAAAGTGGCGGAAGTCGGCGGGCACCCGCCACAGCATGCCTCCGTCGGCGCCGATGATGCCGTAGCGATCCTGTGCCCAGATCGCCCCGACGGCACCGCCGCTCACACCGCCACCGGCGCCTTGATCGTCGGATGGTGCTGGTAGCCGGCGGAGGCGTCGATGTCATCCATGGTGTAGGCATCGATCGAGTCGGCCCGCTTCAGCCGCAGCCGCGGGAACGGGTAGGCCTGCGGGACCCGGGACAGCTGCTCGCGGACCTGGGAGACGTGGTTGTTGTATATGTGGCAGTCCCCGCCGGTCCACACCAGTTCCCCGACCTCCAGCTCCGCCTGCTGGGCAAGCATGTGGGTCAGCAGCGCGTAGGAGGCGAGGTTGAAGGGCACGCCCAGGAACAGGTCCGCTGAACGCTGGTAAACCTGCAGCGACAGGCGCCCGTCGGCCACATAGCACTGGAAGAAGGCGTGGCACGGGGCCAGCGCCATGCGATCCAGTTCGCCCACGTTCCAGGCGGATACGAGCATGCGGCGGGAGTCGGGGTCACGGCGCAGGGTCTCGATCACCCCGGTGATCTGGTCGATCGCCCCACCGTCCCGGGCCGGCCAACTGCGCCACTGGGCGCCGTAGATGGGGCCGAGCTCGCCGTCGGCGTCGGCCCACTCGTCCCAGATGGTGATGCCGCGCTCCTGCAGCCAGCGGGCGTTCATGTCGCCGCGCAGGAACCACAACAACTCGCCCTTGACGGCCTTCATGGCCACGAACTTGGTGGTGATGCGCGGGAAGCCTGCCGTCAGGTCGTAGCGCAGTTGCCGGGCGAACACCGAGCGGGTGCCCGTGCCGGTGCGATCGCCCTTGGAAACGCCGTCTAGCAGAACCTCGGCCAGCAGGTCCTCGTAGGCTGCGTCCACGCCGGCCGGTGCCTCCAGACCCAGTCGCGCCAGGTGCGGATAACGCCTGGTCTCGCCGTGGCGGTGCGCGCTCTGCTTACCGCTCTCACTCATGTGCGAACCTCCATCTCAACGCCGCGCCGGCCTTCGCTGGGGGCACTCTATCGACTCCCGTCGCGACCGTGCGGCATGCGGGCCCGACGCGGCGCAGGACCGACCGGCTATGCGTCGGGGTCGTCGAGCAGGTGCAGGCGCAGGCCGGCGCCGTGCTCCAGGGTGTGACCGACGGTGCAGCCGCGTTCGATCGCACGGTCCACCCGCTCGCCGAGCGTCTGGCGCTGCTCGGGGCTCAGCGAGGCGAAGTCGGCGACGATCTGCACGTCCAGATCGCTGTAGCGCTCCTCCTCCTCATGCTTAATGGAGGCGGCGATGACGTTGGCGTCGAAGTCCTCACCGAGTGCCTTGGCCAGCCGGTGGTCGGCGGACAGCGCGTTGCAGGTCGCCAGGGCGAGCTTGAGGAGATCCCCCGGGGAGAACTCGCCCGGGCCCATGCCGACGCGCACCTCGGCGCCGCGGGCGTTGTGGCCCAGGTACTGGCGATTTCCGGTGCGTTCCGCCCACACCGAGTTGGACTCGGTGGGAGTGATGACGTCATTGAGGTCGTTCATGGGGGAGATGGTGTCACAGGGCCGGTGGGGCGACTAGCGCATGCGCGTTGGGCGGAACGGGAATATTCGGTAGCGCCCGCCGGGACGTCCCCTCAGGCCGGTCCCGGCACGGCGGCTCCGTTCAGGCGTTCAGCCAGGCGGCGCCCCGGCGCTCCTCGTCGGCCACAACCCGGTTCGCCTGTGCCAGCGCCTTCTCCTCCACGCTGCGCCCCACCAGGGGCACGGAGACCGAAAGATCCAGGTCGACGACGACGCGGGTGGACTCCCCGCCGGCGTCGGGGCGCATGCTGGTGGTGGCGCCGGCCCTTACCGGGGCCCCCTTGACCGCGAGGTCGAGGCTGCCGCTGCGTGAGCCGTCGTCGGCGGGTTCTCCCCAGGACTCGGTCAGGCCGAAGGAGACGGCGGAGCGGACGAAGCGGGCGGCGGCCGCCGGCAGGTGGCCGGGTGATACCGATCCGGAGATGGTCGCCACGAAGCCGCGGCCGCGTGCGGCGACGTCGACGGAGGCGTCCTCCAGCTGGAATCGCTCGATGCGGCCACGCTGGTAGGCCGGATCGGCCAACATGGCGGCCACGCGATCCGGGCCGGCGGGGTAGGTGATCGTGACGCGCTGCTTCATGGTCCCGATCCTGCCACGCCTCGGCGGGTGGCGCCCACGACGTGCCGGGCCCTGGTTGCGGACGTGTCCCATGGCTCGGGAAGCCGAGCTCCCACCTGTACCCGGTAGCATCGGGGCGTGTCGAGTCTTCTGCCCTCCACGGTCCGCGGCGTCGTCAGCCTGCCCCCAGCCGACCTCGACTGGCTTCATCAACTCATGGCGGACTGGCAGGTGATCGCGGACCTGTCCGTATCCGACCTGGTTTTGTGGGTACACACCGACTCCGGCCGGTTCGTGGCTGCCGCGCATTCGCGTCCGGCTACCGGTGCCACCGTGCACCTGGAGGATGTGATCGGTCGACGCATGCCCGCCGCCCGCGAGGCCATGGCGCTGGAGGCACTGATGAGTGGGCAGATCGTGGTGGCGGCCGCCCCGGAGTGGACCGGCTCTTCGGCAGTGCGCGAGGAGTATGTCCCGGTTATTCACGGCTCCCGTGCAATTGCCGTCGTCACCCGGGAGACCGCCGTCGGCGTGCTGCGCGGCGGCCGCATCGTGGACAAGCCCCTGGAGGAGCTGGCCGACGCCCTGTGCCTGATGATCGCGCAGGGGAGCTTCCCCATCAACGGCGCCGCCACGGCCGTGCGCCACGGCACCCCCCGTGTGGGCGACGGCGTGGTCAGCCTGGATGACGACGGCGTGGTCACCTACGCCTCACCCAACGCTCAGTCCTGCTTCCACCGGCTCGGCGTTGAGGGCGACATCGAGGGCAGTCAGCTCGCCGAGGCCGTCACCAGCATCATTCCCGAGCGCACTCCCGTGGATGAGACCATGGCGGTGGTGCTGATGGGGCGGCAGGCGTGGTTGACCGAGGTGGAGGTTGGTGGCGTATTCCTGTCAATGCGCTCGATTCCGCTGCGTCGCGACGGGGCGCGGGCGGGCGCCCTGCTGCTGGTTCGCGACGTCTCGGAGATTCGGCGCCGGGAGCAGGTGCTGATGAACAAGGACGCCACCATCCGCGAGATTCACCACCGGGTCAAGAACAACCTGCAGACGGTTTCCGCGCTGCTGCGAATGCAGGCGCGCCGTGCCACCAATGAGGAGACGCGTTCCGCCCTGACGGAGGCGGAGCGACGCGTGGGCACGATCGCCACCGTGCATGCGGCGCTGAGTCAGAACGTTGATGAGCAGGTCAACTTCGACGAGGTGTTCTCCTCGGTGCTGCGTTCCGCCGCGGCCGTGGCCACCCCCACCGGGCAGGTATCTACTCGCCTGGAGGGCAAGTTCGGGGTGATCGAGGCCGACGTGGCCCAGGCCTTGGCCACCGTGCTGGCCGAACTGGTGACCAATGCGGTCGAGCATGGGCTGGAGGATCGCGACGGCACCGTGACGGTGCGGGCGCAACGCGACGGCGAGCAATTGACCGTGCATGTCATCGACGACGGGGTGGGCCTGGTCCCCGGCAAGGAAATGACCGGCCTGGGCACACGGATCGTGAACACCCTGGTGCGTGGTGAGCTACGCGGCTCGATCGACTGGCGTCCCGCCCCGGGCGGGCAGGGCACCGACGTGGTCCTGCACGCCCAACTTGGTGAGGCCTGAACCCGGGACGACGGGGCGGACGGTGCAGTGGGAAAGGGGCCGGTGGCGCACCGGGGTGCGGCGCGCCACCTGACGGCTCAGGAGGAGCGGCGGGCCCGGGCGGCGCGCCGCTTGAGCGAGCGCCGCTCGTCCTCACTCATGCCGCCCCACACGCCGGCGTCCTGGCCGTTCTCAAGCGCCCACTTCAGGCAGGTGTCGACCACGTCGCAGCGGGCGCACACCTCCTTCGCCTCCGCGATCTGCGCGATCGCGGGGCCGGTGTTGCCGACGGGGAAAAAGAGTTCCGGGTCAACCGTGAGACAAGCTGCCTGGCTCCGCCAGTCCATAGAGGGCTCCCTTCGGGGACGTGAATGCTGCTGCGGTGCGCGTGACGTGCCGTCCCGAATTCGCCGAGGCGGGCGCTGGACCACCGCGTCCTGCCCCCAACTTTCACACGCCGACCGGGCCGGGGCAAGACCTCGCAGGTGAGACCTGTGCCGACGGCCTGTAGTGATAGTCACAGTCCCGTGCGTCGTTTCTGCAATGGTTACAGGAGCGAAACCTCGGCTCGACGCGCTCTACGTTAGCGGTCTGCCCCATCCGCCGCCACCTGCAGCGGCGTGATGGCACCGCGCCACACCAGCACGCCCCTGCCCGGCACGGTCGCGCCGCGCGGATCAATCGCCCCACGCAACTGGCGTCCCGCTGCCTGCGCCGCCGGCCCCAGCCCCGGCCACAGCACGACGACGGCGCCCCGCTCGCGCAGCACGGCCAGCGGTCCCCGATAGGTTCCCGCGGCCCGCTCCGTGGTTGCCGCCGCGATCACCCGACGCCCCTGTCCGAGCGCCTCCTCCACCCGTGCCTGCGTCGCCGCATTGCTGAGGTCCAGGTCGTCCACGACCAACGGTTCCTCGGCGCCGAGCCGGCCCCGGATGCAGCTCGCCAGGGCAGCGACCGCGCAGCTGCGCCCCGACCCCGGTGGGCCGACCACGAGCACACTGCCGTCCGGCAGCGGCACCGGGGCGGCCTCATCTCCGCCCACCGCCCACACGCCCGGCGCGGGGGCAACCAGCCGGGGAATCTCCTCTAGTCGGCGCGGTCCCGCCCCGAGGCCGGGCCCCTCGTCCGCAGTCGGCACCACCACCTGGCAGGCGATCGCGTCGCCGCCGTCGAGCAGCACTCCGCGCCCGGGCCCCGAGCCGGTGACGACGCCGCGCGGCAAGCCCGCCAGCGAGGCCTGTGCCGGCTGTACCGCCCCCAGCACGAGCCGGCGTCGCAGCGGCACGGCCCAGCGGGCATTGGCCACCGTCAACGGTGCGGCCACCAACACCCCGGTGCCGGTCGACGTTGCACCGCGCACCAGCGACTCCAGCAGTGCCTGTCCCTCACCCGGCCCGAGCGCCTCATCCACGGCCGACAGCATCACGTCAACGTCGTCGATCGCCAGCAGGTCCCCGTGTAGGGAACCGGCGGCCGCCAGCGACCACAGGCGGGCGAGCCGGCGCGGATCCTGGCCGCCCACGACCGTGCCCACCCCGGCCCGGCCGGCCAGAGCCGCAGCGGGGGAGCGGGGTTGTGCGCACACATGCACCGTCATCCCGCTTCCGAGTGCACCCAGGGCGGCGGTGTACACGCCGGTCGAGCGGCCGCAGCCCGGCGCCCCCATGAGCAACAGGGGCTCGGAGGGCGACCACTCCCAGGTGCCCAGGCACTGGCTCTCCGGCAGATCCGTCAGCAGTAGCGTGCACCCGGCCTTGTCCGCCTCCGGCCGGGCGAGCGGGGACGCACCCGCTGACGCGCGCGTGGGGCCGTGGGTGGCGAGCGCTTGCGCCTGCTGGCGGTCCACGTGCGCGGGTAGCGGCAGCGCCCAGGGACGCCAAGGAGCCGCCGCATCCGCGGCGGCCGCGATCTCACCGACCAGCGCCGCCAGATGCCGTTCCGTACCACACCAGGGAGCCTGCAGCACCGGCTCGGACTGTCCCTGAACCCCGGTCGCGACAATCACCCGCCCCGGATGCGCCGGCAGGCGTGCGGCTCCATCGTGTCCCAGGATGTCGCGCGAGTCGGCTGGATCGAGTACCCGCAGACACACTCGCAGATTCGTGTTGGCACGAATGGTGGGCGAGACCGCGCCACTTGGACGCTGGGTGGCCAGGATCAGGTGGATCCCGAGGCTGCGCCCCTGGGCGGCCACCCGCACCAGTGCATCCAGCACCTCCGGATGCTCGGCCGCCATAGTGGCGAACTCGTCGACCACCAGCACCAGTCGCGCGGGGGCATCGGCCGGGTCCAGGTAGGAGACGTCCTTGGCGCGGTGCTGGGCCAGCAGGCGCTCGCGGCGGCGCACCTCGGCCTCCAGGGAGGCCAGGGCCCGGCGCGTGCCCGCCGGATCCAGGTCGGTCAGGACTCCGGCGGTATGCGGCAGCTCGGCGAGTGGACCGAAGGCCGCGCCGCCCTTGTAGTCGACCAGAACCAGGCTCAGCGCCGAAGGCGGGCGGGTGGCGGCCAGTTGCAGCAGCCAGGAGATGAGCAGCTCGGACTTGCCGGACCCGGTGGTGCCGGCCAGTAGGGCGTGCGGCCCGTCCCGGACCAGGTCGACCGCCACCGGGCCGCCCGCGCCCACCCCGAGCACCGCGGGCAGGCCGGCGGGCACCATCTGCTCCCAGCGGTGCCGCAGGAGACCGCGGTCGATCTCCGCGCATACCTCCTCCAGACGCACCGTGGACGGCGGCCCGCCGTGTCCGGCGCCATCGGCTCCGTCCTGTACCGGCAGCCCGGCGACGGCGCGCAACGTGGCCCACCATCGTCCGCCGGGGTCCGGCGCCCGCCCGCGCACCGGCAACACGCTGACCGCCCGGGCCGGTGCTCCGCTGCTGGCGGCCGTGACCGCCACCTGACTGCGGCGTCCCTCGGGCCCCCAGGACACGCGCACGCTGGCATCGCCGGCCTGCACCTGCCCGAGGCCGCGGGCAAGCACCTGCGCGCCCCACCAACGCACCGCTCCGACCGCCCACGGCCCGGTCAGGGCAATCCGGTCGCCCGCCGCCACCCGCAGTACCGTGCGTCGACGCCGCCGTCCGGTCCACGCCCTGATCGCCTCCTCGTCGTCGGCCCTGCCGGCCGTCTCCGGCTGGTTGCGGCCGCCCGCGTGCCGCACCGCCACGGCCAGCAGCATGCCGGCGGGATCGGGAGTGCGTGCCCGGGCCCCGCGCCAACCGGCGGTCCCGGCCTGGCGGCCGGCGCCGCGTCCCCGCCCGAGCAGGGGCAGCAGTCGCAGCGCTGCCATCATGCCCATGGGGGCCATGGCCAGCGCCCCCATGGCGCCGCGGCTGCCGGTGCGCACCGCGACAACCGCCAGCACCCCCAGCAGCAGCACCGCCAGCGCCGAGCCTAGCGCCATCCACCGGTTCTGTGCCGGGGTTGGTGGCTTCGGCGGGTGCAGGTCGGCGGGGCGACGCCGCAACTCCGCCACGGTGTCGCCCAGGCGCAGCCGGGTTCCTTCTCGGCAGGTGTGTGGGCGGTTCCCCAGCCTGCGCCAGCACCAGCGGCGGCGCACACGCGCACCGTTGGCAGAGCCGGCGTCCGACAGCAGCACGCCGCGGGGTGTTTGGCGCACCCGCAAGTGGGAGCGGGAGACCGCCTGATCGGTGAGCACGCCGTCGCGCCCCACCGTGCCACGTTCGGGCAACGGGATCACCAGTCCCTCGTCGCGGCCGGAGAGGACGGCCAGGTGCCAGGTGGAGGACAGCGCCGCATAGGCGGCCGCCGCGGCCACCGCCACCTCACCGGTCATCGCCGTGGGGCCGGATTCGGGAGCGGCGGGGGCCCGGGTGCCGGGGGAGGAGTCGGAGTGCATGCCATGAGCCTGCCTTCGCCACCGGTGGGCCGCCGGGGGCCTGTGGAGACGCCGCCGAGGGGATGTCGCGAAGCGCGCCTGTGGACTTCGGCGCCGTACCTGTGCGCCCCGCCGGCACCCGCCCTGTCGGCAACCGCGGGGGAGCGCCTTGGGGGAAGATGGCCCCATGAGCGAAGCCCGCCCCACGCCTCCAGCCGCGTCCGCCACCGCCCTGACCGGCGTGCCCGCCGCCATACGCACCCGCTGGAGCGAGCTCGTCCGGGACATTGAGCGCGCCCGCGACGCCTACTACGACGCCGTCGACGCCCAGAGCCCGTGGTCCGACGCCGAATACGATGCGCTGTACCGCGAGCTGGAGGCCTTGGAAACCGCCCACCCCGCGCTGCGGCTGCCCTCCTCACCGACTCAAACGGTGGGCGGACGTGCGGTTACGGACTTCGCCCCCGCCCCGCACCATGAGCGCATGTATTCCCTGCAGGACGTGTTCAACCTGGACGAAGTGGAGCAGTGGGCGCAGCGCATGGCGGCCGAAACCGGGGTGCCCGACGCCGAATTGCCCATGACCGCCGAGGTCAAGATCGACGGCCTGGCGGTCGCCCTGACCTATGAGCACGGGGTGCTCACCCGTGCCGCCACCCGCGGCGACGGCGTGGTGGGGGAGGACGTCACCGGCAACGTCCGCACCATTGACTCCATCCCGCTGGTGCTAGCCGGCGACTCGCACCCCGACCTGTTGGAGGTGCGCGGCGAGGTGTACTTCCCGGTCGAGGCCTTCCATGAGTTCAACGAGCGGCGCCGTACCGAGAACCTGCAACGGGAGGCGGACGGCCGCCCCCGCCTGCAGGTGTTCGCCAACCCCCGCAACGCGGCCGCCGGCTCCCTGCGGCAGAAGAACCCGGCGGTGACCGCCGCGCGTCCGCTGTCGATGATCGCCCATGGCGTCGGCGCCATCATCCCGGCCTCCGGGGAGCAACTGCCAACCTCCCAACATGCCTGGTACGAGCTGCTCTCCGCCTGGGGCCTGCCGGTCTCTCCCTATAACGCGGTGGTACGGGGCCGGGCCCAGCGGGAGGCCTATATCGCCCGCTACGCCGACCACCGCCACGACCTGCTGCACGAGATCGACGGCATCGTGTTCAAACTCGACTCTCGTCCGCTGCAGGCCGAACTGGGGTATACCTCGCGCGTACCCCGGTGGGCCACCGCCTACAAGTACCCGCCCGAGGAGGTACACACCCGTCTGCTGGACATCGACGTCCAGGTCGGCCGTACCGGCCGGGTGACCCCCTTCGGGATCATGGAGCCCGTGCTGGTGGCCGGTTCGCGCGTCTCCCGCGCCACCCTCCACAATGCCGCCGAGGTCGCCCGCAAGGGTGTCAAGATCGGCGACTTGGTGGTGCTGCGCAAGGCCGGCGACGTGATCCCGGAGATCGTGGGACCCGTGCTCGAGCGGCGCGACGGCAGCGAGCGGGACTTCGTCATGCCGCAGCATTGCCCCTCCTGCGGGACGGCGCTGGCGCCGGCCAAGGAGGGCGACGTCGACCTGCGCTGCCCCAACACTCGCTCCTGCCCGGCGCAACTGACCGAGCGCATCGCCCACATCGGCTCCCGCGGCGCACTGGACGTGGAGGGGCTGGGGGACGAGGCCGCCTCCGCCCTGACCCAGCCCGATGCCGGACGCGTCGAGGCACTCGCGGCCGTAGCTGCCGGCCACGTGCTGGAAACCGAGCGGGGGCGCCTGCGCCTGCCAACTGAAGAATTGCAAGCGCTGCACCCCGCGGAGCGGATCGGGGCCGCCGAGGCCCTGCTCACCGAGGGGGACGCGCCCGCTCAGCGGCCGGTCCTGACCGGTGAGGCCGCCCTGTTCGAACTGACGGTCGACGATCTGCGCGACGTGTTCGTCTACCGTCCCATCACGCGTGGCGGCGTCCCCACCGGCGACTGGCGGCGGTTGCGCTTCTTCTGGTCGAAGCAGCTCTACGCCAAGGACGGCGCGATCAAGCGTCCCACCGCCGCCGGCAAGAACGCCACCGCAATGCTGAAGCAGCTTCAGGCTGCCAAGCAGCAACCGCTGTGGCGGGTACTGGTGGCGCTGTCGGTGCGGCACGTCGGTCCGACGGCGGCCCGGGCACTGGCCGGGCGCTTCGGCTCCATGGATGCGTTGCGGGCGGCGAGCCTGGAGGAATTGGCGCAGGTCGACGGTGTGGGACCGACCATCGCCGCCGCCTGGCAGGACTGGCTGGGCGCCGATTGGCACGAGCAGATCCTGACGCGCTGGGCGGCAGCGGGGGTGCGCATGGCGGACGACGCCGAGCCGGCCGGGCAGACGCCCCAGACGCTGGCGGGCCTGACCGTCGTCGTCACCGGCACCCTGCAGCACTTCACCCGCGACGGTGCCAAGGAGGCGATTGTGGCCCGTGGCGGCAAGGCCTCCGGGAGCGTGTCGAAGCGGACGAGTTACGTCATCGTTGGCGAGAACGCCGGTTCTAAGGAGACCAAGGCCCGGGAGCTGGGGCTGCCGCTGCTGGACGAGGCCGGGTTCGAGACGCTGCTGGCGGGTGGCCCGGACGCGCTAGAAGCCTGAGACGTGACTCGGCCCGCCCACCGCTTCAAACGGTGGGCGGGCCGAGTCTGGGCCGTTCGGGCGGTCGCGACGGGATGCGACGAAGGCTCAGTAGTGAGAGACGACGGTGGTGCCGATTTCCGCCCAGTCGTAGATCCACTTGGCCTCGGCCACCGGCATGTTCAGGCAGCCGTGCGAGGCGGAGAAGCCCCAACTCGACCACCACGGGGCACCGTGCAGTGCGTAGCCCGCGTAGAAGTAGGAGATCCACGGCACGTTCTCCGTCTCGTAGTCGGTGCCGTCCGCGTTCTGCCCGCGCATGGTCTGGGTCTCGTACTGCAGGTAGACGTGGTACGTGCCGGTTACCGTGGGGGTGGCGGCGGCGCCGTCGACGATGGTTACCGGGCCGCGCACCACGGTCGCACCCTCGTAGGAGGTGACCGTCTTGGCCGACAGGTTGATGTCGATCCACTTCTCGCCCTCGGCCGCCTGGTAAACCAGGTTCTCGGCGCCGTCGGCGATCTCGCGTTCCTCCCACTGCTCCTCGTCGGTGGTCATTTCGAAGGCGCCGGCGTAGGCCTCGCCGCTGGAGAGCGAGTCGGCGATGGCCGTGGTAATGGTCTCGGCGTTGTTAACCGTCTGGCCGGCAACCGCCTCAACGCTCGTGGCCACGACCTGACCGGAGGAGTTGACGTTGCGCTGTCCGACAACCGGCTCGACGTTGGCTGCGGCCGCCTGGGTGCTCACCCACTCGGCCACCTGGTCGCTGTCAATGGACAGGGTGGGGGCGGCATCGAGGTTCTCGGTGACCTCCACCCAGGACGCCTTGGTCGCGATGTCGGCGGTGTAGGACGCGGTTCCGTCCGCGTTGGTGATGGTGACGTCTTGAGAGATCCACTGGTTGGCCGTGTCCGCCACGGCCTGAGCATCCGCATCCGAGACGGCGGGAAGCGTGTTGACGTACGTCAGATCCACCGAGGCGGGGGTCAGTGAGGACGCGGCCTGTGCCGTGGCCGCGGCCAGATCGGTGGTGTCTATGCTCACGCCCGCGCTGGCGGCACTCACCTCGAAGGTGGTGACGTCGGTGTTGAGCACCACCGAGGCGTTTTGCGCCTTCGCCTGGTCCTCGGGCACGAGGCCGTTGGCGTATTCCTCCAACACGGCGTCATCACTGGTGGTGACGACTTCGATGTCGGATCCGCCCAGCAGTGCCGTGAAGCGGTCGACGACGTCGGCACCGCGGCTCATGGCAGCGTCCGCGGTCGCCTCGGCGTCGACGGTTGTGCCCAGGTCTGTCAGGGAGGCGGTCGCCTCCACATCACCGGTGACGGTGACGGTGGCGGCCTGTACCCGGGCGTTGATCGCAGCGACGATCTCGTCCCGACTCATGCCGGCCATGTCGGTGCCCGCAATCGTGGTTCCGGGCACGGCGACGTTGGCGTAGTGCGCGGCATAGGCGTAGCCGCCCACGCCGACCAGGAGCAGCGCGGCGGCCAGGGATGCCAGCGCCCAGCGGCGCCGACGGTGGGGCCGCTTTTCACTCTCCGAAGCATCCGGGGCGAGCGGAGCGCTTTCGGCGGAAGCCGGTGATGCCTGCCCGCCCTCCGGGGTCGACGCCGTTTCGGTAGGTGCTACCGCTGAGGTCTCCTCGGCGTCGGGGGCCGCATCCGGCTCGGCCGGAGTGATTGCGCTCGGGGCGACGGGCGCCGCTGCATCCACCGGTTCCACCGGGGCGTTCTGCTGCGTCTGGGCCGCCTGCGCGGTGGCTTCGGCGTCGGCGGGGGGGTGCGCCGTCGGCGCGGCGCTCGCTGCGGCAAGGATTGAGGTCCGCGCCACCGCGGGGGTCTCGCCATACGGGCTCTTCAAGACGGTGTCCGGGGCAGCATCGGTGTCAGCGGGTCGGTCGGTCAGTGCCGACGACTCGTCGATCTCCTCCGGGGCCGTCCCGGTGGGGAGCTTGTCGCTGTGCATAGGATCCTTATTCGCTGGCGGCCCGGCGAAGGCGGGGTCGTCCTGTTCTGGGTATCCGCACTAACCGCGGAACCTCTGCCGCCAATGACACCGGCACCCGCTGGGAATGTCAATGTTGTCCGCCACGGTGTGCCTGTGACTTCTCGCATGAGGCGTGCGGAAACGCCGTAGTGCGCCCGCAGTTTCGGTATGCGTCGCGCCACTATGTAATGTTATTGTGATGAAAGCGCAATTGCTGTGCAAAGGTTGCGGGTGACAAATCTCCGGCCGAGGAGCCGATGCCGTGCGTGGGAGCGGAGGGGCGGGCGAGCGGGCGCCGACTCGGCAGGGGGCCGGCAAGTAGATACACTCGGGCCCATGTCTGCTATCTCCAAGGATGAGGTCATTCGCGTCGCGGCGCTTGCGCGCGTGGCCCTGAGTGACGAGGAGGTGACGCGGCTGGCCGGTGAGCTGGATGCGGTCGCCTCCGCCTTCGCTCGGGTCAACAGCGTGGTCACCCCCGACCTGCCGGCCACCTCGCACCCGGTTCCGCTTACCAATGTGATGCGCGAGGACACGCCCGGCCCAACGCTCAACATCGAAGAACTGCTCGCCGGCGCCCCCGCCGCGGAGGACTCCGCGTTCATGGTGCCTCGCATCCTGGGAGAGGACTCCGCCTCGTGAAGCCGATGAACTCTGACACCATAACCGCCGCCGCCCTGGTGCGGGCAAGTGCTGCCCAGCAGGCCGCCGCCCTGGCCGCCGGCGAGGTCTCCTCCCGCGAGCTGACTCGCGCCCACCTGGACCGCATCGCCGCCGTCGACGGCGCCGTGGGTGCCTTCCTCGACGTCGACGCCGAAAAGGCCCTGGCCGACGCCGATGCTGCCGACGCCGCCCGCCGGGAGGCCGACGCCGCCGGCGAACAGGTGCCCGAGCTGACCGGCGTGCCGACGGCGGTCAAGGATCTGATCGTCACCCATGGCCAGGTGACCACCGCCGCCTCCCGGATTCTGGAGGGTTGGGTGCCACCGTACGACGCCACCCTGGTGAAGAACCTGCGTGCCGCGCACCTGCCGATCCTGGGCAAGACCAACCTCGACGAGTTCGCCATGGGTGGCTCCACCGAGCACTCCGCCTTCGGCCGTACCGCCAATCCCTGGGACCTCGAGCGCATCCCCGGCGGCTCCTCCGGCGGCTCGGCCGCCGCGGTCGGCGCCTTCGAGGCGCCCGTCGCGGTTGGCACTGACACCGGCGGTTCGATCCGCCAGCCCGCCGCCGTCACCGGCACCGTCGGCGTGAAGCCCACATATGGCACGGTCTCCCGCTTCGGCGTGATCGCCATGGCCTCCTCCCTGGACACCCCCGGCCCCATGGCGCGAACGGTGCTGGACACCGCGCTCCTGCACGACGTCATTGCCTCCTACGACCCGCTCGACTCCACGTCGTTGCCGGACGCGCCGCGCGGTATGGCCGAGGTGGTGCGTGCCGCTCAGGCCGGAGCCGACCTGAGCGGACTGCGCGTCGGGGTGATCGCCGAACTCGATGGGGGCGAGGGCTACCAGAGCGGCGTCGTCGACTCCTTCCATGCCGCTCTGGAACTGCTTCAGGAGGCGGGTGCCGCGGTGGAGACCGTCTCGCTGCCCCACCTGGAGTACGCGCTGGACGCCTATTACCTGATCATGCCCGCCGAGGCCTCCTCCAACCTGGCCCGCTACGACGGCATGCGCTACGGCCTGCGCGTCGAGCCCGCGGAGGGCCCGGTGACCGCCGAGACGGTCATGTCCGCCACCCGTGGCGCCGGATTCGGCGACGAGGTCAAGCGGCGCATCATCCTGGGCACCCACGTGCTGTCGGCCGGGTACTACGACGCCTACTACGGCTCCGCCCAGAAGGTGCGCACCCTGGTGCAGCGCGACTTCGCCGCCGCTTGGCAGCAGGCGGACGTGCTGGTCTCGCCGACCGCACCGGTTACGGCCTACCGCTTCGGGGAGAAGGACGACCCGCTGGCCATGTATAAGCTCGACGTGACCACCATCCCCGCCAACCTGGCCGGTGTCCCGGCGATGAGCCTGCCTTCGGGCCTGAGTGACGGTCTGCCCGTCGGCTTCCAGATCCTCGCGCCGCAGCGCGCCGACGACCGCCTGTATCGGGTGGGCGCGGTGCTTGAGCAGATGTTGGAGAACAAGTGGGGTGGTCACCTGCTTGCCCAGGCCCCCGAGCTGGAGGTGAAGTGACATGAGCGAGAAGCTGATGGACTACGACGAGGCCGTGCGCCGCTACGACCCGGTCATCGGTCTGGAGGTGCACGTCGAACTGGGCACCGCCACCAAGATGTTCGACGCCGCCCCCAACGTGTTCGGGGCCCAGCCGAACACCATGGTGACACCCACCAGTGTGGGCCTGCCCGGTTCCCTCCCGGTTGTCAACGGCAAGGGCGTCGAATACGCCATCCGAATCGGGCTGGCCCTGGGCTGCCAGATCGCCGAGACCTGCCGCTTCGCCCGGAAGAACTACTTCTACCCGGACCTGTGCAAGGACTTCCAGACCTCTCAGTCGGACGAGCCGATCGCCTACGACGGTGCCCTCCCGGTGGAACTCGAGGACGGGACGGTCTTCACCGTGCCGATCGAGCGCGCTCACATGGAGGAGGACGCCGGCAAGAACGTGCACGTAGGCGGCACCGACGGGCGTATCGAGGGCGCCGACCACTCCCTGGTCGACTACAACCGGGCCGGCGTGCCGCTGGTGGAGATCGTGACGCGCCCCATTGAGGGCGCCGGTGCCAGGGCGCCCGAGGTTGCCGCCACCTACGTGCGCACCCTGCGGGACATCTTCCGGGCACTGGGCGTGTCCGAGGCGCGTATGGAGCGCGGCAACGTGCGCGCCGACGTCAACGTCTCCCTGCGCGAGGGCCCCGACGCCCCCATGGGCACTCGCACCGAGACCAAGAACGTCAACACCTTCCGCGGCATCGACGCCGTCGTCCGCTATGAGATCAGCCGCCAGGCGGCCATTCTGGCCGACGGCGGCACGGTCCAGCAGGAGACCCGGCACGGCCAGGCGGACGGCACCACCCGTGCCGGCCGTATCAAGTCCGACGCCGACGACTACCGCTACTTCCCGGAGCCGGACTTGGTGCCGCTCGCCCCCAGCCGCGAGTGGGTCGAACAGATCCGCGCCAGCCTGCCCGAGATGCCGGCCGCCAAACGGCGTCGGCTGAAGGCGGAGTGGAACTTGGCCGACGACGAGATGCGTGACGTCGTCAACGCGGGCGCGCTAGAACTCATCGAGGCGACCGTCCTGGCCGGTGCGACCGGCCAGGCGGCGCGCAAGTGGTGGATGGGTGAGTTGTCCCGCGCCGCCAAGGAGCGGGAGGTCGCTCTGGAGGACCTGCCCATAACCCCCGTGCAGGTCGCTGAGCTGCAAGCACTGGTTGACTCGGGCCGCCTTACCGACAAGCTCGCCCGGCAGGTGCTGGAGGGTGTGCTGGCGGGCGAGGGCGATCCCGAAGCGGTGGTGGAAGGCCGCGGGCTCGAAGTCGTCTCCGACGAGGGCGCGCTGCTGGCCGCCGTCGACGAGGCTCTGGCTGCAAATCCGGATGTCGCCGAGAAGATCCGCGGTGGCAAGGTCAAGGCGGCCGGAGCCATTGTCGGCGCAGTCATGAAGGCCACCAAGGGGCAGGCCGACGCGCGCCGGGTGCGCGAGTTGGTGATGGAGCGCGTGGGCGTTTGACCACCCGACCACGCCGTTGGTGACCGACAACTCGCGGCGTTGACACGGGACATGCGGATCCGGCTGTCTCTCCGCTGTGAGCCGAGAGACAGCCGGAACTGTTTAGCGCTTTATGGGGATAAGCTCACTCCGTATACACAGTCATCTGGCCGAGACCTGCGACCGTCGTTGGTCTGTCTGACTTACCCCATAACGGAGGATCCAACCCATGGCACAGCCGAGTCCCAGCTACACCGTTGCCCTGCACCTGGAGGTGCCGGCCTCACAGAAGGCCGTCACGACGCTCGTCGACACGGCTTCGGCAACGGGAGCCATCGTCAACGGCGTAGACGTTGCGGACACCGACGGCGACACTCTGATCGTGGACCTGACCGCCGACACCCGTGACTCCAAGCACCGCGGTGAACTGGTAGAGGCTCTCAAGCAGCTCGACGGCGTAATCGTCCACAATGTCGGCGACTCCACCTTCCTCGCCCACGTGGGAGGCAAGGTAGAGGTCACGCCGCGTACCCCCATCCACAACCGGCGCGATCTCGCCCGCGTATACACCCCCGGTGTAGCCCGTGTGTGCAAGGCCATCCACGACCACCCCGAGCGCGCCCGCCAGCTGACCATCAAGAAGAACACGGTGGCGGTCGTCACCGACGGGACCGCCGTGCTCGGCCTGGGGGACATTGGCCCGGAGGCCGCCATGCCGGTGATGGAGGGCAAGGCGGTGCTGTTCAAGCAGTTTGGCGACGTCGACGCCTGGCCGGTGGCACTGGACACTAAGGATCCCGAGGAGATCATCAAGATCGTCAAGGCGATCGCCCCCGCCTACGGCGGCATCAACCTTGAGGACATCGCCGCGCCCAAGTGTTTCGACATCGAGGCGCGCCTGCGCGAGGAACTCGACATTCCCGTCTTCCATGATGACCAGCACGGCACCGCCATCGTCACTCTGGCGGCGCTGATCAACGCACTGAAGGTCGTTGGCAAGAAGATCGAGGACGTGCGTATCGTGCTCTCCGGCGTCGGCGCGGCGGGCTCCGCCATCGCCAAGCTGCTCATGGCGCATGGTGCTACGGACATCGTCGGCTACGGCCGCTCGGGCGCACTCAACAGCGAGCACACCGAGGGCATGAACGAGCACCGCAAGTGGCTGGCGGAGAACACCAACCCGCGGCACGTCTCCGGCACCCTCAAGGAGGGCCTGAAGGGGGCCGACGTATTCATCGGTGTGTCGAGTGGAAACTTGCTCGAGCCCAAGGACCTGGCGGTCATGAACGAGAACGCGATCGTCTTCGCCATGGCCAACCCCACCCCGGAGGTCGACCCCGTGGGTGCGGCCGACTACGCCGCCGTGGTCGCCACCGGGCGCAGCGACTTCCCGAACCAGATCAACAACGTGCTGGCCTTCCCCGGCCTGTTCCGGGGTCTGCTTGACACAGGCATCACCGAGATCTCCGTGGAGCTGCTGCGCGCTGCGGCCACGGGCATCGCCGGTGTGATCGCCGATGAGGAACTGAGCCCGGTCTACATCATTCCCGGTGCCTTCGACAAGCGTGTTGCGGCAGCGGTCGCCAAGGCGGTGCGCAAGTTCGCCACCGTCTGATGCACGGGAACCCGTAACGCGGGCGCCGTGACAACTGGATCGGCGGATGACTCCGGCGGCTCGGCCGGCGACCGCAGGGAAGCGTGGGCTGTTGGCTCGACCTCGAACTCGGGGGAGCCAGCAGCCCATCTCCGCATCTGCCGTGCGCGATGGATCGGCGTCGCGCCGCGTGGTCCAGTTCATAGCGGCGGGATTTGACGTCGCCCCGCGCCGTGGCGATAAAGTACAGCCCGCTGCGTCGGACGCGGTTCCCGAACCGGGAACGGGCCGCGCGGCCACGCATCCGCGAGGAGCCGGCTGTGATCGGGGAGATGCTCCCCGGCCTTGACGCCGATCAAGTTTCCTCATAAGATTGCGGATGCTGCTCGCCGGAGTGAAGGGCCGATCGGAAGACCGCCCGGAGCTTCGACTGGGTGTGTTGTTTGGGATCTCGATAGTGTGTCGTGTTTGTTTGTTTTGTTGGTTTTTTGTTGGTTTCTTTGTTTGGTTTTTGTTTTGTTTGGAGAGTTTGATCCTGGCTCAGGACGAACGCTGGCGGCGTGCTTAACACATGCAAGTCGAACGGGCTGGCTCTGGTTTTTTGCTGGGGTTGGTTAGTGGCGAACGGGTGAGTAACACGTGAGTAACCTGCCCTCTTCTCCTGGATAACTGCTTGAAAGGGCGGCTAATACGGGGTGGTCTGGCCTGCCTGCATGGGTGGGTTGGTATAGGTTCAACTTTGGTTGTTCTGGTGGGGGATGGGCTCGCGGCTTATCAGCTTGTTGGTGGGGTGATGGCTTACCAAGGCTTTGACGGGTAGCCGGCCTGAGAGGGTGGACGGTCACACTGGGACTGAGATACGGCCCAGACTCCTGCGGGAGGCAGCAGTGGGGAATATTGCACAATGGGCGGAAGCCTGATGCAGCGACGTCGCGTGAGGGATGGAGGCCTTCGGGTTGTGAACCTCTTTTTCCGGTGGTGAAGGCTTGCCTCGTTTGTGGGTGGGTTGACGGTAGCCGGGTTAGGAAGCGCCGGCTAACTACGTGCCAGCAGCCGCGGTAATACGTAGGGCGCGAGCGTTGTCCGGAATTACTGGGCGTAAAGGGCTTGTAGGCGGCTGGTCGCGTCTGCCGTGAAATCCTCTGGCTTAACTGGGGGCTTGCGGTGGGTACGGGCTGGCTTGAGCGCAGTAGGGGAGATTGGAACTCCTGGTGTAGCGGTGGAATGCGCAGATATCAGGAGGAACACCGGTGGCGAAGGCGGGTCTCTGGGCTGTTGCTGACGCTGAGGAGCGAAAGCGTGGGGAGCGAACAGGATTAGATACCCTGGTAGTCCATGCTGTAAACGTTGGGCACTGGGTGTGGGGGCCCTTTTCCGGGGTTTCCGCGCCGTAGCTAACGCGTTAAGTGCCCCGCCTGGGGAGTACGGCCGCAAGGCTAAAACTCAAAGGAATTGACGGGGGCCCGCACAAGCGGCGGAGCATGCGGATTAATTCGATGCAACGCGAAGAACCTTACCAAGGCTTGACATGGGCTGGTTGCTGCCGGAGACGGTGGTTCTCTTGCTGCTTTTTGTGGTTTGGGCTGGTCTGCAGGTGGTGCATGGTTGTCGTCAGCTCGTGTCGTGAGATGTTGGGTTAAGTCCCGCAACGAGCGCAACCCTTGTCTCGTGTTGCCAGCGCGTTATGGCGGGGACTCGCGGGAGACTGCCGGGGTGAACTCGGAGGAAGGTGGGGATGACGTCAAATCATCATGCCCCTTATGTCTTGGGCTTCACGCATGCTACAATGGCCGGTACAGTGGGTTGCGATGCCGTGAGGTGGAGCGAATCCCTTAAAGCCGGTCTCAGTTCGGATCGGTGCCTGCAACTCGGCACCGTGAAGTTGGAGTCGCTAGTAATCGCGGATCAGCAACGCCGCGGTGAATACGTTCTCGGGCCTTGTACACACCGCCCGTCACGTCATGAAAGCCGGTGACGCCCGAAGCCCGTGGCCTTATGGGGAGCGGTCGAAGGCGGGGCTGGTGATTGGGACGAAGTCGTAACAAGGTAGCCGTACCGGAAGGTGCGGCTGGATCACCTCCTTTCTAGGGAGATTGTTTTGCTGGCAGGGCAGGCAGGCACTCTGTTCGTTTCCTTGTGGTTGCGTGTGTTGCGTGGCTGGGGGCGGGCGGGACCCTCTTCTCCTCCTTCCTTCTTTTTGTTGGTTGGTTGGTGGGGTTGGGGGTGGCATGCTGTCGGGTTCCGGGGCTGCGTGTCCTGGGTTGCCTGCTGGCTTTGCTTCTGGCCTTTGGGGTTGGGGGTGGGGTTGGTTGGGTGGGTTGGTTGTGAACTGTATAGCGGACGCGAGCATCAATGATTGTTTGTTCAGCTTGTTTGCTGGTTTGTTGTTGCTTGTGGTTGTTTTGCGTGTTTTGTTGTTGTTTTGCCTGTTTTGCTTGTTTTGTTTTGCTTGTGTTTGTTTGTGTTGTTTTTTGGGCGTTCGGTGGATGCCTTGGCACCAGGAGCCGATGAAGGACGTGGCGGCCTGCGATATGCCTCGGGGAGCTGGCTTGCGGGCTGTGATCCGAGGGTTTCCGAATGGGGGTACCCGGCGCGAGTTGTGTCGCGTCACCTGTCCCTGAATTGATAGGGGGTGGGGGGTTACGCGGGGAAGTGAAACATCTTAGTACCCGTAGGAGAGGATATTCTGTGAGTAGTGGCGAGCGAAAGCGGATTAGGTTAAACCGTGGTCGTGTGATTACTCGGCAGGGGTTGCGGCTGCGGGGTTGTGGGGCGTGCTTGTGGGTTTGCTGCCGTGGGCCCGCACTGTTTGCTGGTGGGTAGCTGGATTCTCTGGGATGGGGAGCCGTAGAGGGTGATAGCCCCGTAGGTTGAACCTGCTGGTGTGGTGTTGAGCATGTTTTTTTTCCCCTTTTGTGCGTGGGGTTCGTGGAGTCTTGCGTGTGTCTGCCAGGACCACCTGGCTGCCTAAATACTTCCTGGTGACCGATAGCGGATTAGTACCGTGAGGGAATGGTGAAAAGTACCCCGGGAGGGGAGTGAAAGAGTACCTGAAACCGGGCGCCTACAAGCCGTCAGAGCCTGCCGGGCTGGTTTTCTGGTCTGTGTGGGTGGTGGCGTGCCTTTTGAAGAATGAGCCTGCGAGTCAGGGCGTGTCGCGAGGTTAACCCGTGTGGGGTAGTCGTAGCGAAAGCGAGTCTGAAGTTTGGGCGTTTTAGTGGCGCGTTCTGGACCCGAAGCGGGGTGATCTACCCATGGCCAGGTTGAGGCACGTGTAAGAGCGTGTGGAGGACCGAACCCACCTCGGTTGAAAACGGGGGGGATGAGCTGTGGGTAGGGGTGAAAGGCCAATCAAACTCCGTGATAGCTGGTTCTCCCCGAAATGCATTTAGGTGCAGCGTTGCGTGTTGCCGTGCGGAGGTAGAGCACTGGTTGGTTGAGGGGCCTTACAGGGTTGCTGATGCCAGTCAAACTCCGAATGCCGTATTGGTTGAGCGTGGCAGTGAGACTGCGGGGGATAAGCTTCGTGGTCGAGAGGGAAACAGCCCGGATCGCCGGCTAAGGCCCCTAAGTGTGCGCTAAGTGGGAAAGGATGTGCGGTCGCGGTGACAGCCAGGAGGTTGGCTTAGAAGCAGCCATCCTTGAAAGAGTGCGTAATAGCTCACTGGTCGAGTGGTCGTGCGCCGACAATGTAGCGGGGCTCAAGCGCACCGCCGAAGCCGCGGACCCCGGCCCTGGTTGGGTTGGGGTGGTAGGGGAGCGTCCTGCGTTGGGTGAAGCCCGGGGGTGACTCTTGGGTGGACGGCGTGGGAGTGAGAATGCAGGCATGAGTAGCGAGACCGGGGTGGGATTCCCCGGCGCCGTATGACTAAGGGTTCCAGGGGCAGGTTCGTCCTCCCTGGGTGAGTCGGGGCCTAAGGCGAGGCCGACAGGCGTAGTCGATGGATGACGGGTTGATATTCCCGTACCGGTGGAGTACCGCCCATGCTGACGTGCGGGTGCTAACCCACGCCGTTGCCGCTGTTTTCCTGTGGTTGGGCTTTCGGGCCTGGCTGTGGGGTGGTGGTGTGGTCTGGGGACCGACCGTGCTGGTAGGCAAGCGTGTTTTAACTGGGGTGACGCACAGAGGTAGCCTCGCGGGGCTTATGGCTTGTCCCGTTCAAGCGTGTGGCCTGGTGCCTAGGTAAATCCGGGTGCCGTGCCCTGCCCTGTTGGGTGGGGTTGGGTGAGGCGTGATGGTGACCCTGCCGGTGTGGTGGGGGATAGTAGGGTGATCCTGTGGTGCCTAGAAAAGCCTCGACGTGAGGTGCTTTACCGCCCGTACCCTAAACCGACACAGGTGGTCGGGCAGAGTATGCCCAGGCGTGCGAGTGAATCATGGTTAAGGAACTCGGCAAAATGCCCCCGTAACTTCGGGAGAAGGGGGGCCTGAGCCTTGAAGCCCCGTTGCGGGCTAGGGGTGAGGGTCGCAGGGACCAGGGAGGAGCGACTGTTTACTAAAAACACAGGTCCGTGCGAAGCCGTAAGGCGATGTATACGGACTGACGCCTGCCCGGTGCTGGAAGGTTAAGAGGATCCGTTAGTCCCACGGTTAGTGTGGGGTGAAGCGGTGAGCCTAAGCCCCAGTAAACGGCGGTGGTAACTATAACCATCCTAAGGTAGCGAAATTCCTTGTCGGGTAAGTTCCGACCTGCACGAATGGCGTAACGACTCCTCTACTGTCTCAACCATGAGCTCGGCGAAATTGCATTACGAGTAAAGATGCTCGTTACGCGCAGAAGGACGGAAAGACCCCGGGACCTTTACTGCAGCTTGGTATTGACGTCCGCCATTGTTTGTGCAGGATAGGTGGGAGACTGTGAAGCGGTCGCGCTAGCGGTTGTGGAGTCGTTGTTGGGATACCACTCTGATGGTGGCGTGCGTCTGAACCTGGGCCCGTGATCCGGGTCAGGGACAGTGCCTGGTGGGTAGTTTAACTGGGGCGGTTGCCTCCTAAAAGGTAACGGAGGCGCTCAAAGGTTCTCTCATCCTGGTCGGTAACCAGGTGTTGAGTGCAAGCGCACAAGAGGGCTTGACTGTGAGACTGACGGGTCGAGCAGGCACGAAAGTGGGAGCTAGTGATCCGGCGATCCCGTGTGGGTGGGTCGTCGCTCAACGGATAAAAGGTACCCCGGGGATAACAGGCTGATCCTGCCCAAGAGTCCATATCGACGGCATGGTTTGGCACCTCGATGTCGGCTCGTCGCATCCTGGGGCTGGAGCAGGTCCCAAGGGTTGGGCTGTTCGCCCATTAAAGCGGTACGCGAGCTGGGTTTAGAACGTCGTGAGACAGTTCGGTCCCTATCCTCTGCGCGCGTTGGAGACTTGAGGAGTGCTGTCCCTAGTACGAGAGGACCAGGACGGACGAACCTCTGGTGTGCCAGTTGTACCGCCAGGTGCATGGCTGGTTGGCTACGTTCGGGTCGGGTAACCGCTGAAAGCATCTAAGCGGGAAACCGTCTCCAAGATAAGGTCTCCGCAACCCCTCCTTGTGGGGGGTTGGTAGGCTCCCAGTTAGACGACTGGGTTGATAGGCCAGGTGTGGAAGCAGGCAGTCCCGTGTGGGGTGAATCCTGTTGCTGAGCTGACTGGTACTAACAATGGCCGACACAACACAACACAACACTCACTGCCCGGGGGGTTCCCGGCCGGGGGCCCCTTAGGTGGTGGGTGGTGGCGAGCGAAACAATTGTTTTTATGGCATGGAATCGGCAGGCACACGCCCCCCGGCCCCTTGTGTTCGGGGTGGGTGCGCGTGGGATGGCTTGACGCGTGGGGCTTCCACAAGCAGCAGTGTTCAGCCGGCAAACAACATGAGTTGGGCAGTTCTTTCAATCAGTTGGTTTGTTTTTTGCGTCCGCTGTACGGTTCACAGGCAACCCACCCCGGGCGGGTGCTGATATGTGAACAGGGTGTGTGGTGCGTGCGCGAGCGTCCGCCTGGCCTGGTTGTTTCTGGGTGGGTGTGGGTTGGTGTGTGTGCCGGTGGTCATAGCGGGGTGGGTCATGCCCGGTCTTTCCTTTCCGAACCCGGAAGCCAAGCCCCCCAGCGCCGATGGTACTGCCCCCGGAAGGCGGGTGGGAGAGTAGGACACTGCCGGCACGCTCACGAACCCACACCCACAACCCGCACCCACCCCCCGGGGCCCTGGCCGGGGGGGGCACACAACACGACCCCACCAGACACCACCGGATGAGCTGGCGCTCATAGAAGCGCGCACCACATTTTCACGGGATCGCCATTGGAGCCGCCCACAGGTAGGGTTGGATCTCACGGCACGAAGCGCTAAGAGCGCCGGCCGACGAACGAGAAAGAAGGACCATGGCGTACGACAGGCGTGAAAACCGTTCCGGCTCCGGGAACCGCCGCGGCAGGGGTGGAGACCGGCACGGTTTCCGCCGTCGGGATGATGATCAACCGCGCGCACGCTCCGATCAGGGGCGTCGGCACGGGGCCGAGCGCCGGGGATCCGGTACGCAAGATGGTGATAGCCGCTATCGCGGCAACGGGCGTGGCCACAGGCATGACGATGGTCGCGGGCGCGGATATGGCGGCGGCGCACGTCGGCATGAAGGCGGCTCCCGTCCGCCGCAGCGTTCGCGTGTACCCGAGCCTCCGGTGCCGTCCGAGGTACTCCCACAGAATCTTGAGGCTTCGGCCCGGCGCGAGCTGCGCTCATTGGGACGCGCAAACGCGGAGAACGTGGCTCGCCATCTGGTGATGGTGCAGCGCCTGCTGGACTCCGATCCCGAACTCGCATACCAGCACGCACGCTACGCGGCATCGCATGCCGGACGCGTGGCGGTGGTGAGGGAGTCAGCGGGTATCGCCGCCTACCTCTCCGGCCACTACAACGAGGCGCTGCGTGAGATCCGTGCCGCCAGGCGGCTTTCCGGTCTGGACCTGCACCGTGCCATCGAGGCCGACTGTGAACGCGCGCTGGGTCGCTACAACCAGGCTCTAAAGGTCGCGCAAGAGGCCGACCCCAGGCAACTCGACGATCTCGAAGAGGCTGAACTCGCCATGGTGGTCTCCGGGGTACGCCATGACATGGGGCAGAGCGAGCTCGGGCTGGTTGTCATCGAAGAGGCGATCATGATGTTCCGCGGTGACCGCGAAACCCTGCGCCGCCTCCACTCCGTGCGCGCCGATCGGCTCGAGGAACTCGGCCGCGGCGACGAAGCGGCCAAGATCCGCAAGCGCATCGGCATTGGAGAAGAGCGCGAGCCAGCCGAAGAGGTCGAGGTCTACGACATCGAGGACGACTACGAAGAGGAGCAGCATGCCGCGACCACGGCCGACGCTCCGCAAGCAAGCGAGGAGCCGTCCGCCGCCCCGGAGCCGTCGGAAACCGCCGAGGTCGCCGAGTCTCGCGAGGCTTCAGACGCCGTCGGCGCCTCTGCCGGCGCTGACGACAGCACGGCACGCACGGATCCCGAGGCAGCCGAACCCGAGGCCGACGGCGCGACTACAGTCGCAGGACCGGCGGAGGACTGAAATGGCCGACGCGAAGAGCACTCTCCACGGGGACGCCTCCCAGTTCCTGCTCGGTAGCAGCCAGCCGCTGGCTACCGTCTACGACGTCGCCCTGCTCGACCTGGATGGTGTCTGCTTCGCCGGAGACGCCCGCGTACCTCACGCGGCCGAGGGTGCCAACGGCGCGCGCAACTACGGGATGCAACTGGTGTTCGTCACCAACAACGCCTCCCGTGCCCCACAGGCCGTGGTTGACAAGCTCGCGCGCAATGACATTACTGCCTTCACCGGCGAGGTCTTCTCCGCCGCCATGGATGCGGCGGCGCTGCTCCACGAGCATCTGCACGACGGCGCCCCGGTCTTCGTCATCGGCGGCGAGGGATTGCGTCAGGCGCTGACCGACGAGGGCTTTACGGTCGTCGCCTCCGCGGACGACCAGCCCGCTGCCGTCGTACAGGGGTGGGACCCCGCGGTCGATTGGGCCATGATGTCCGAAGGCCTGTACGCCATAACCAACGGCGCCATACACGTCGCCACCAATCTGGACGCCACCCTGCCGACCGAGCGCGGCTTCGCCCTCGGCAATGGCAGCCTGGTTGCGGCGGTGGCCAACGCATCCGGGCACCAACCGCTCGCCGGCGGCAAGCCCTTCCCCGGCATCTACCAACGCGCACTGCGCCGTGCGGGAGGCACCCGGCCGCTCGCCGTCGGGGACCGGCTCAACACCGATCATGTCGGCGCCCGGGCGGCGGACATCCCCGGTTTACATGTGCTCACGGGCGTCAGCACGGCCCGCGACGTACTGCTGGCTTCCCCCGAGGAACGGCCGACCTTCTTGCACACCGACCTGCGCGGCCTGCTGCAGCCCCACCCTGATCCCCTTCAGGTCAGTGTCGACGGCGAGACCTGGTGGCAGGTCGGTGACGAGCGATGGCATGTGAACGAGACGGGCATAGAAGGCCAGGCCGCAGGATTCCTTGACGCGGCGTCCGCCACCGTAACCCTCAACGCATACCGTGCGCTCGCCTGCGCGCTCTGGGAACACGCCGACGCCAACGCCGGCCGCACGGATGATGTGAACGTGCCCGAGCTCAGCGTCACCGCCTAAAGCACTGAGCCACAAACCACCTCTTAGGAACAGTCCGATGACTACCACTCCCAAACCGGCCCCGCGCCCCGGCCCCATACACGGTCGGGGACCCGCGCCGGAACTGGACTTGTCGGCTCGACTTGAGGCGGCTGCCGCCCTACCGCTGGCGGAACGTGCCGCCGAGCTCGCCGCCATCAATGAGGCACTCGCCTCCCAACTGCACCAGACCGAGAACTAACCCCAGAACCGACACCCAACCACATGGCACGACTGATCCGCATCGATTCCGAGCTGGTTCGGCGAGGGCTCGCCCGCTCACGCACCCACGCCGCCCGGCTCATCGACGACGGTCACGTCACTCTGGATGGCGTGGTGGTGACCAAACCTGCGCGACAGGTCAACCCCGCACAGGCGATCGAGATCATCGCCCCGGACACAGACGATTACGTCTCCCGGGGCGCCCACAAGTTGGCGGGGGCACTCGACGCGCTCACCGAGCGGGGTCTGGCACCGCGCATCAGGGGACGGCGCTGTCTGGATGCCGGCGCCTCCACCGGCGGTTTCACCGACGTGCTGCTGCGACGCGGCGCCGCACATGTCGTCGCCGTCGACGTCGGCTACGGACAACTCGCCTGGTCATTGCGGAACGACCCGCGTGTGAGTGTGCTTGAGCGCACAAATGTACGCACGCTGCGGCCCGAGGTGGTCGCCCCGGCTCCCGAACTCGTCCTCGGCGACCTCTCCTTCATCTCTCTGACCACCGTGCTGCCGGCGCTGGTTGCCGCGGCCGCTCCGGACGCGGATCTCCTGCTCATGGTCAAACCCCAGTTCGAGGTCGGCAAACAGCGCCTCGGCCACGGGGGAGTGGTTCGCGACCCCGCCCTGCATGTCGAATCCGTGCTGAGCGTATGCGAATGCGCCCACACTCTCGGCCTGGGCATTGATGCGGTCACCGCTTCGCCGCTGCCCGGGCCCGCCGGAAATGTCGAGTATTTTGTGAACATGCATGCCGGACAGGCCGGCTCACCGACGGACCTGCACGGTCCGGCGCTGCGAGACGAGGCGCGCCGCGCCGTGGAGGCAGGGCCAGCCGGACACACGCAGCGTCGACGCCGCACGGAAGGAGGCGGAATATGACCACCGGAATCATCCCCGAGACCGCTCCTCAAGCCACGACCGAAACTCCAACCGAACCAAGTCAGGCCGCCTACACCGGTGCCGCGACTTCACCGGTGGGAGCCGCGGCACCGCCGGCCGTGGCGGCAATCAGCCCGACGCCGCAGTCTCAGCCGCGGCTGCGGCGCGTCATGGTCCTCCAGCGCGACCTGAACGACAAACCGGTCCCGCCGCACCGCAAGGCGGCCCCCACCGCCACGGCCGTCGCCCGGGCGGAGGCGGCACTGCGCTCCCATGGCGTCGAGCCCGTCGAGCCCGGATTCGAGGGCGACGTGGACCTGGTCCTGGTGATGGGCGGTGACGGCACCATCCTGCGTGCCAGCGAGGTCGCCCGCGACCGCGACGTGCCCCTACTGGGCATCAATACCGGCCACGTCGGCTTCCTCGCCGAGGCCGATCCGGACGCCGTGGAGCAGGTCGTCGCCGACCTGGTGGCCGGCCGGTACGTGGTCGACACCCGCATGACCATTGACGTGGAGGTACAGGCCCCCGATGGCTCGGTCACCCGCGACTGGGCGCTGAACGAGGCGGCCCTGGAGAAGCGGGATCGGGCCCGCATGGTCGAGGTCGCGGTCGGCGTGGACGGGCAGGCCGTGTCCTCCTTCGGCTGTGACGGGCTGGTCATGGCCACACCCACCGGCTCCACCGCCTACGCCTACTCCGGTGGCGGCCCCGTCATCTGGCCCGAGGTGGAGGCGCTGCTACTGGTACCCCTGTCCGCACACGCCCTATTCACCCGCCCCCTGGTGGTGGGGCCCGACTCCCGCCTGGAGGTCGTCATCTACCACGCCGGCTTCGGCGGGGCCGAGGTGTGGTGCGACGGGCGCCGTTGCCTGGACGCCCCCACCGGTTCGCGCATCTGCGTCACCCGCGCGCAGCGCCCGGTGCGGCTCGCTCGGCTGAACACCGCCCCCTTCGCCACGCGCCTGGTGCGCAAGTTCGACCTGCCCGTGGAGGGCTGGCGCAGCGCCGACGCGTCCGCCGCACTGCCCGGCCGGGACGGCGACGCGCGGTGATCGAGTCTCTACACATCGAGAACCTCGGGGTGATTGAGCAGGCCGATCTGCTGCTCAGTCCCGGGCTGACCGCCCTGACCGGGGAGACGGGCGCCGGCAAGACCATGGTGCTCACCTCCCTCGGGCTGCTACTGGGACAGCGTGCCGAGGCGACCAGTGTGCGTACCGGCGCCGATCGAGCCCTGGTAGAGGGCGCCTTCGTATTGTCCCCCGCTTCCCGTGCCGCATCCCGCGCGGTCGAAGCCGGAGCCGAGCTCGACGACGACCTGCTGCTGGCCTCGCGCACCGTACCGGCCTCGGGCCGCTCCCGCGCCCACCTGGGAGGCCGCGCCGTACCCTCAGCGGTCCTGGCCGACGTCGGCGCCCGACTCGTATCCGTACACGGGCAGGCCGATCAGTTGCGTCTGCGCTCCGCCTCCGCCCAGCGCGCCGCCCTCGACGGCCTGGGCGGACCGGACCACGCCGCCCTGTGCCGTCGCTACGCCGAGGCCTATCGGGCCAGAACCGACGCCGCCACCGCCTTGGAGCAGTGGCGGGCCGGGGCCGAAGCGCGCCGGGTCGAGGCCACCGACCTGCGGCGTTGGCTCGAGCAACTGGAGGAGCTCGCCGCCCAACCGGGGGAGGACGTTGCCCTGACCGCCGAGGCCGAACGGCTGGACCATGCCGAGGACCTGCGCCGCGCCGCCACCGCCGCTCGCATCGCGCTTGCCGGCGAGGAGGACGGGGCCGCGGCCGACGTCCCGGACGTGGCGGCCCTGATTGCCTCCGCCGACCGTGCTCTGGCGCATGTAGCCGGCGTGGACCCCGCCCTGACCGCCCTGGCCGAGCGCCTGCACCAGCTCGGTATCGACGCGGCGGACCTGTCCGGCGAGCTGGCCGAATACTTGGCCAGACTGGACGCCGACCCCGCCCGCCTCGCCTGGGTGCAGGACCGCCGCGCCGAACTCGCCCGGGCCTGCCGGGAGATCGGGGGCCCTACCGTCGAACTCGACGACGTCGACGCCCTGCTTGCCTGGGGCCAGTCCGCCGCCGCTCGCCTGGATGAGCTCGAAGGTCCCCACGGCACCGCCGAGACTCTGACCGCGCAGCTTGCTGCGGCGGAAGCAGCCCTGGTGAGCCTCGCCGACGAGCTGACGACCGCCCGCCGGGACCTGGCCGAGCGGATGCAGGAGGCGGTCAACGCCGAGCTGGCCGGCTTGGAGATGAAAGGCGCTCGCTTCGTCGTCGACCTGCAGCCGCGCGACGCCCCCGGCCCCACCGGCGCCGAGAACGTCGCCCTGCTGCTGATTTCTCATCCCGGAGCGCCTGCACTGCCCCTGGGCAAGGGGGCCTCCGGGGGTGAACTGTCACGTATCATGCTGGCCTTGGAGGTCGTCCTGGCCGATGCCGCCCCCGGCGGTGCGCCACTCGATGCTGCGGACGGGGCGCCAATACACCACCAGCGCACCTTCGTCTTCGACGAGATCGATGCCGGTGTCGGCGGCCGCGCCGCTCGCGAGATCGGACGGCGCCTGGCGCGACTCGCCCGCCGCTACCAGGTGGTAGTGGTCACGCACCTCGCCCAGGTTGCCGCCTGGGCGGACACCCAGCTGGTCGTGCGCAAGGAGACCGCGCCCGCCAATGCGGGCAACACGGCTGTTTCGCAGCACGCCGGGGAAGACCAACCGACCGTGCGCACCCGCGTCGAAGCCGTAACCGGCTCGGCTCGGGTACGCGAGCTCGCTCGCATGCTCTCGGGCCACGAGGACTCCGAGGCGGCCCTCCGGCATGCCGCTGAGTTGATCGCCGAGGCCCACGTGGCACAATCCCAGTCGTGAGGTTTCCGTTTCCGTTCCGCAAGCAGGCCCCGCTGGCATCTGACCGTCCCAGCGGCATGGTGCGGGTGGACGCGCGCACCAAGAAACTCACCAAACGCCTCCAAACCGGGGACATCGCCGTTATAGACCATGTGGATCTGGACCGGGTGGCGGCGGAGGCACTGGTTGAGTGCAAGCCGATGGCGGTGCTGAATGCGGCCCCCTCCGTCTCCGGCCGCTACCCGAACCTGGGGCCCGGCATCCTGATCGACGCCGGGATTCCACTCGTCGACGACCTCGGCCCCGACGTTATGCGGCTGCACGACGGGCAGCGCGTGACCATCGACCTCGACCCCGAGTCCGAGCACGCCGGGGCCGTGCACGTGCAGGGCCGGGGCACTCACCGCCACCACCGGCTCGATCAGGCGGACGCCGGCGAAACCGAGCCCGATGCGCGTGCCGACTCCACCATCCTCGCCGAGGGCACTATCCAGACCCGCGAGAGCATTGACGCACTCATGGAGTCCGCCAAAGAGGGACTGTCGGTTCAATTGGAGGCCTTCGCCGCCAACACCATGGAGTACATGCGCGGTGAACGCGACCTGCTCCTAAACGGCGTCGGCATGCCGGACATTCGCACTTCCATGTCCGGCAGACACGTGCTGGTCGTGGTGCGCGGCTACTCCTACAAGGAGGACCTCCAGGCCCTCAAGCCCTACATCCGCGACTACAAGCCCGTCATCATCGGCGTCGACGGCGGCGCGGACGCGGTCCTGGAGGCCGGACTCAAGCCGGATATGATCGTCGGGGACATGGACTCGGTGTCCGACAAGGCGCTGACCTCCGGCGCCGAGATCATCGTCCACGCCTACCGCGATGGGCGCGCCCCCGGCCTCAAACGGGTCGAGGACCTCGGCGTGGAACACACTGTTTTCGCCGCCACCGGCACCAGCGAGGACATCGCCATGCTGATCGCCGATGAAGCGGGTGCCGAACTCATCGTCGCCCTGGGCACCCACGCCACCCTGCTGGAGTTCCTCGACAAGGGGCGCGCCGGCATGTCCTCAACCTTCCTGACTCGCCTGAAGGTCGGCGGACGGCTGATCGACGCCAAGGGCGTATCCCGCCTGTACCGCACGCGCATCTCCGGCTGGCAGCTGGGACTGCTGGCGCTGGCGGGCCTGGTCGCCCTGTTCGTCGCCCTCGCCTCCACCCCCGCGGGCCAGACCTTCCTGGGACTGTCCGGCGCCGTATGGGACGATCTGGTCAACTTCTTCCGGTCCCTGGTTGGACTCACTCCGAACACACCCTCCGTCTGAGCAAGTACAGGATCCTTCATGATCGACTTCCGCTACCACCTGGTCTCGCTCATCTCCGTCTTTCTGGCTCTCGCCGTAGGCGTCGTCCTGGGTGCCGGGCCGCTGCAAAACTCCCTCGGTACGGCACTGAACGACCAGGTCAGTTCCTTGCGGGCGGACCGCAACGACCTTCAATCCCGGCTGGAGCAGACCGAGGCGGCGGTCAATGACCGCGACGACTACATCACCTCCGCGGCCGACTCCCTGCTGCCCGGGGCGCTGGACGGGCGCAGCGTCGCCGTCGTCCTCATGCCCGAGGCCGAGGGCGACGACATCGACCAGGTCGTCACCGAAATCGAAACCGCCGGCGCCACCATCACCGGCCGGGTCACCCTGACAAGCGCCTGGGCCGAGACCGCCCGCGAGTCCTTCCGCTCCACCTACTCCGGCCAGTTCGGTCCCTACCTGGACGACGTGGCCGCGGACGGCAACGCCGTCCTCGGGCAGGGGCTGGCCACCGCGCTGACCCAAGAGGGGGAGGACGCCACGGCCCTGATGGAACTACTCACCGCCTCCGACACCCCACTGGTCACCGTCGATGCGCAGCCCTCCGCTCCGGCCGACATGATCGTAGTGATCGGCCCGCGGACCGTTGCCGCCGCGGATGGCAGCGAGCCGACCGCACAGGCCACACCGGAGCAGGACGTCGCCGCCTGGACCTCCGCACTGACCGGTGCCGCGTCGACCGCCACCACCGTGGTGGTCGGCGCCGGCGACGCCGCGGCTGACATCGTGACGGCGCTGCGCAATGCCGAGGCGCCGGTAACCACGGTGGACTCCATCGGGCAGGCCACCGCGGCCGTGTCCACCCCACTGGCGCTGGCCGCCACCGCCACGGGCACGGTGGGCAGCTACGGCTTCGACGACGGCGCGGATGCCGTCATCCCGCCCATCTCCCGCTGACGCCGATTACGCTTGCAGCCATGACGCGACCCACGCCGACGTCGGACGGCTCCTGCTGCGGCCCCGCAATCGTCGCGGCCGCCTCCGCGATCACCACCGCGGCCGTATCCGCCGCCCTGGGACGTGCAGGTTCCCGGTTGCGGCGTCGCCTCGAATGTACGAACTTCCACGGTCGCGCTGTCAGCCTGCGCGGCGGCGTGGGCGCTGCGGCCGGTGCCGCCGCGGCCGGTGCTTGCGCGGGACGCCTCCTGTACGACGCTAACGTGCCCGCCGGCGCCAACGTCGCGATCGCGGCCGTGACCGCGACCACGGCCGCTGGCGCTGCGGGGCTGGTCGATGACCTCGACGCCGGCGCGCACGACGGCGACGCCCCCGCCAAGGGCCTGCGGGGACACCTGGCGGCACTGCGCCGCGGACACGTCACCACCGGCGCCCTCAAGGTTGCGGGGATCGGCGCCGGGGCGTTGGTGGCCGGCGGCCTGATCACTCGCGGGAGAACCCAAGCCGGTGCGCTGACAGCGGTGGCGGACGCCGCCGCCAACGCCGTCGTCATCGCGTCCTGGGCCAACCTGCACAATCTGCTGGACCTGCGCCCCGGCCGCGCCCTGAAGGCGGCCGTGCTGACCGCGGTGCCGCTGCTGGTCGACCGGCGTCCGAGCGCCGCCGCCGGTCGCGCCCTGGCCGCCGGCACCCTCGGGGTAGCCGGGGCGGCCCTGCCGGAGGACCTGGGGGAGACGACCATGCTGGGGGACACCGGCGCCAACGCCGTGGGTGCCCTGGTGGGAACGGCCCTGGCCGCCCACCCCCGTGTCGGCGTGCGGGTGGCGGCAGCTCTGGCCGGGACGGGGCTGGTCCTGGCCAGCGAGCGGGTCTCCTTCACCCGGGTGATCGAGGGCAACCGCTTCCTGTCCGCCGTCGACCGCTGCGGACGCCGGACCTCGTGACCGGCAAGAAGCCGACGACAGTCGTGTCCGCGCAAGCCGCTCCCGCCGTCACCGGCCCCCGGCGGGCGGTCCTGGGGGCAGCCGGCGGCGTCGCCGGACTCACCCTGGTCTCACGTGCGCTCGGCTTCCTCCGCTGGATCGTGCAGGCGACCACGGTGGGAGCCGGCACGGTGGCCGGTGCCTACGCCACCGCCAACCAGGTACCCAACGTGCTGTACGAGGTGGTGGTCGGCGGGGCACTGGCCGCAACGGTGGTCCCGCTGCTGGCCGCCCCGATCAGTGCCGGACGCGATCATGACGTGGCCCGCACCGCCTCCGCACTGCTCACCCTGGTTCTCCTGGTACTGACCCCACTGGCCGTGATCCTGGCTGCTTGTGCGGTCCCGATCGCCGGCTGGTTCCCCGTCTCCCAGGGCGTGGATCCCGGCCTCCAGCGGGACCTGGTGGCGGCGTTCCTGCGCATGTTCGCCGCGCAGATCCCCCTATACGGCATTGGTGTGGTGCTCACCGGCGTGCTGCAGGCCCACGGCCGCTTCACCTGGCCGGCTCTGACTCCGGTCCTGTCCAGCCTGGTGGTGATCGCCACCTACGCGGTCTACGGGACTCTGGCCGACGGCGCGGAGACGGCCTCACCGGTGGCACTGCAGCTACTCGGATGGGGCACCACGCTGGGGGTGGTCGCACTGTCCCTGCCATTGCTGTGGCCCGTACACCGCCTGGGTGTGAGCCTGCGGCCCACCCTGAGCCTGGGGCGCGCCGAAGCGGCCAGGGCACTGCGTCTGGGGGGCGCCGGGGTGTGGACGCTGCTCGCCCAGCAGCTCAGCGTCCTGGCTGTGCTGGCGCTCGCCCGCGCCGGCGGAAACACCGGCACCGTCGCCGTCTACCAGTACACGCAGGCTGTGTACGTGCTGCCCTATGCGGTGCTGGTCGTCCCGGTCGCCACCGTCATCTACCCGCGGTTGGCCGCTGCCTTCACTCGCGTCGACGGCGACGCGCTCCCGCTGACCGCCCGCTCCACCGCGTTGGTTACGGGCGTGGCCGTGGCCGGGGCGGGCATGCTGCTGGCTGCCGCCGACGGCGCCGAACGCTTCTTCGCTTTGTTGGCCGACGTGGGCGGTATGGGGGACTCTCTGGCCCTGCTGGCACCGGGCCTGGTCGGTTACGCCCTCATTTACCAGGTCACTCGGGCGCTGTACGCCGCCGACCGGGCCCGTGGGGCCGCGTGTGCCGCGGCTGCCGGCTGGCTCACGGTCTCGTTGGCGTCCTGGGCGGCAGTGCGGCTGCTGGCTCCGCACGGCGGAGACGGGGTGGCCACGCTCAAGGGCCTGGCCCTGGGCACGACCATCGGCATGTGTGTGGCCGGCATCGGGCTGCTGGCTGCGCTGGCCTGCCGTATGGGGGTGCGGGTGCTGGCCCCGACGGCGCGCGTACTGGCATTGACGCTGCCCGTCGCCGCCGTGGCCGGGTTCGCCTGCAACTGGCTCAGCCGCCAGCCCGAAACCGTCGCCGGCGGTGTGGCCGTGGCGCTGGCCGGAGCCCTGTTCACCGCCGCGGCGACCGGGGCCGCCATATGCGTGGTGGACCGCGAACTGCTGGCCGCTCTGCGCCGCCCCGCGCATCCGGACACCGGCGTTCGCGGCGCAGGTGGAGCACCTGAGTCACAGGAGACGAAATGACCCTGCCTAACGACACCCCATCAACCGCCCCGGATACCTCTCCCGCGGAGTCGGGGGAGGCACGGGCCCGGCTGCGCGTTTTGGAGGTTTCCGGCAGTGCCGCCGGCGGCATGCGCGCCCACGTCGCCGAGTGCGCCAGAATTCTGGCCGGGGCGGGACACGACGTGATTGTGGAGGCACCGGCCGACGTGCTGGATGGCGCCGACTTGGGACAGGCACGGGCCGAGCTGCTGACGATCGGCGCACGTCCCGCACCCGGTGACGGCGTCGTCGTGGCCCGCCTACGTCGACTTGGCCGCCGCGCCGATGTGGTTCACGCCCACGGGCTGCGCGCCGGTGCCCTGGCGGCGCTGGCCCTGGGCGGGCCGCGACGGGGCCGGGCCCGTCTGGTAGTGACCATCCACAACCTCCCCGTCGGGGGGCGCCTAACCACCGTCGTCGGGAACCGGCTGGAGCAGCTGGTGGCCGGGCGCGCCGACCACATACTCGCGGTCAGCCCGGATCTGGCCGAGCGTCAGCGCAGCCGCGGCGCGCAGCGTGTCGAGCTCGCCGTCATCCCCGCGCCTCGGCGCAATACCGAGGGCCTGGCCCCGCGCGCCTCCTCCGTCGAGTCCGCCTGGCGGGGCGCCCCCACGCGGATCCTCACGGTGGCTCGGCTGGCCCCGCAGAAGGGTCTGGACCTGCTGCTGGACACTGCGGCCCTGCTGGCGACGCCCGCCGTATCCGACACCGCGGCAACAGACTTGGTGTGGGCGGTCGCCGGCGAGGGACCGGGACGGGCAGCCGCCGAGGCCCGTATCCACGCCGAGTCATTGCCCGTGAACCTGCTGGGCCGGCGGGAGGACATGCCCGCGCTGATGGAAGCGGCCGACGTCGTCGTGCAGACCAGCCTGTGGGAGGGACAGCCCATCGCGCTGCAAGAGGCCATGCAGGCGGGCGCTGCGATCGTCGCCACCGACGTCGGCGGGACCGCCGCCACCGCCCACGGCGGCGCGATCCTGGTACCGCCGCAGCCGCAGGCCCTGGCCGACGCGATCACCGGGTTGCTAGCCGACGCCGAAGCCCGCGCGCAGGCGCGGGAACGAGCTCGACAGGCGGCCGAACTCCTGCCCGACGAAGCCGATCTGCGGGCACAACTGCAAGCCGTCGTCGCCCACCGCTGAAACGCCGAGAATCGGAGGAGAGAACAGTGAATCGAGAAAGTCTCAGGGACACCCACGATCTGACACGCCGCGTCGTGAGCCACGAGCGCGCCTGGTCGGGGCCGATCTTCGCCGTCGACGATGACTCGGTGATACTGGGTGACGGGCTCGCCCCGGTGCGGCGGCAGACGGTCGCCCACCACGACGCCGTGAACATCGTGGCGCTGCGGGAGGGGAATGACTCGTCGCAGCCGGATGCGGCCGCCGAGATCCTCATGGTGCGCCAGTACCGCCACCCCGTGCGGGCCATGCTGTGGGAGATCCCGGCCGGGTTACTGGATGTGCCGGGGGAGCAGCCGCTGGCCGCGGCGCAGCGCGAACTCGCCGAGGAGACCGACTACGCCGCCGCCCGCTGGGACGTGCTGGTCGACTCCTACGCCTCACCCGGATTCACCACCGAGGGGGCACGGTCCTTCCTCGCGCGTGAACTCACACTACTGCCGGCGGAGGAGCGGATTCCCCGGGAGGCCGAGGAGGCCGAGTTCGAGCCCACCTGGGTGCGTTTCGACGACGCCGTGGACGCGGTCATGCACGGCCTGCTGCACAACCCCTCCACCGTCATCGGGATTCTCGCCGCCGCACGCGTGCGCGACCTCGGTTACACGGGCCTGCGGCCCGCCGACGCCGCCTGGCTGCGGAGCCCGGAGAGTCTGTGAAGGCGCGCAACCGGCGGATGGTGTCATAACGGACTACGACTTTAAGCTGGAGAATGTCCTGGTGTTGGTTCACACGGCCAAGTCGGCCCGCGGAGGGCGAAGCTCGTGTGTCGGTCCTCCGTCCTCGCCATGGGGTAATCACCATTAGTCTTTTTTGATCTCGATCGCACCGGCTTCGCCTTTCGCGCCATCCTCCCCTAAGATCCTGGCTTGCCCTCTGTTAATACCGGTATCGATAGCTGTCTCCGTATCGATGATTATGTTGTCCGGGTCATGATCATCTCGTTTGATGTCAGTGGCCCAGTTGTGGACCTGATCGTTCTGATCGTCGGTCGGGGGCACATCGAGGTTGAAACTGGTGGTGCCATCATCGTTGGTGACACACCACGTGTAGGACTCGTGAGTGTATTCATCCTGGCAGTACTCGGGGTTGAAGGCATCGGGGTCAGTTATGAGTCCTTGGTTGACGGCCTCTGCGTACGCCTGAGTTTCAAGTGTGGTACGAGTGTTGGGGAGAGGGTCGTCGAATTCGGGCAACTCGTCCGAGGCGACCAAGTCGACTAAGGGCTTGGCCACGGTGCTGCCGATTCTGTAAGACCAAGGTGGCTTGGGGCCTCCCACAATGGTGGTTGCCAATGTGAACCCTAAGCCTATTGCCTTCTCGGCGGCCTCATGTTCCGCTGTTGCTGCATCTTCCAGGTCCGTCAGGCGCACGCTGCCAATCGCGTTGAGGTACCCGTATACGGTCCCGGCATCATGATACTTGCTCTTCAGGCTGGAGGCATCTTCGACGTTGGAATGGTCTTCCAATGCGGCGTCGGTGAATGCAGTGTATATGGTGGTGGAGGCGACCTCATTGTCGATGACTCTGTAGATGAGCGTGGTGTACAGGTCGGTGTCCGTATAGTCACGATTCCCGTCGGTATGCAGGTCCAGTCCTTCTGGCGATCCACCATCGGCGATCTTGAGGCCCTGATCAGACGTGTTGGCAATCACTACAGACAAGTTCTCCTTCATAGTATCGGTGTAGTCATCAAAAGGCACGTCGTAGGCGAACTCCATAGATCTAGAGATGACCCAGGTTGCAGCGGCCGCCTTCCCGGAATCTTCACTACCGCGCATGGAGGAGGCGCTTGCCATCGTTGCGGTGAGGACGTTGAGTCCGTTGCTCTGACCCGGATAACGGGTGCTGAGCATTTCCCACCGCGTTTCTGCCTGCTTGCCTGGTTCCCACTGCCCATACTTAATCTCGCCGTCAGCGCTGAGATACATTAAGGCGGCCTCGGGGTTGTTTCCCATTGCGTACAGGACGCCAGATAACGGGTCAAAGGAGTGTCCATCCAAATACGAGCCGAGTCGCTGTCTTGCGTAAGAAGATGCCTCGGCGTCTTGGATGTCACGGGTCGCGGAGACAGATCGGACTGTATTCCAGTCAATTTCCTCAAGGTTATCGGCGAGGGCGTTGAGGAAAGTGCTATTGAACTCAAGGTCGCTTACATGGTCGTCGTCGGCGTCGTGCCCTCCAACGATGGCGTTAAGTACGGTTATGCGACCCCACTCGCCTACGCCGTCAACGGATTCGGCGATGGTTGTGGCCATCGACTCGCACATATCGTCGTCCCATCTGGTGGACGCAGAGGCCAAGAGTACGCCTAGGAGATCAGCGAGTTCGTCGGCGTTGTCTTTGCTGGAAGCAACATGGGTGTTTGAGGCAACATCGAGTGGAAGTTGAGTGAGGTTCTCTGGTCCTATGGCGTTGATCAGCGCGGCAGCGTAGGCGGGATCGTCAGATCGTCCCCGTATGGCTTCTATGATCTGGCTGTACGAACGACCGTTTGATTTGGTCATGTATGGGCCGGTGACAGTTTGCAGATCGTGCGCGTCGATGGTGGCTTGTGACCAAGCGGCCAGGTCGTCGATCGTGTTGATGGTGGTCTCGTCGGGAACCTCGCAGCTGATATCCCCGTGCGCGTTCATACTGCCGACGCCGGACTCGTTTACCGCGACGATCGCGTCTTTGGCATTCTCCAGATCATCTGCCCTGCTTCTGACGCAGTCGATCGCACCTCTGGCGTCGGTCCGAAAATCGGAAAGATCCATAGGATCATGCTCATCCGCGCACTTGTTGTCTATGCTGGTGACGGCGGCGGCGCAGGAGTTTGAGAAATCACGTAGGTCTTGAATCGCGGTTGCCAATTTGTCGGCGTTCAGAATGACTACAGCCATGAGTATGTCGCCCTCTTATTTGTTCTTGGTGTCGGTTGCTTGTTTCGTCATAGCTAGTTGGGCCATTCGGCTGCTGGGTCACTCTCGTCGATGTCCTCGGGCAAAGAGTTCTTTTGCTCGTTAATCGCGTCTAGCAGATTACTGAATATGCTATCGACCGCATCAACATCGAGTTTGGTGTCTTCAGCCGAAGTATCCGCCAATGGGCCGGCCCATGTATCAGGGGCGTTGATGGCGGAGCCGTGCTCCTGCCCCGGTGAGGATGTCCACGGCAACCATGAAGGTGCATTTGTGGAGAATCCCAACTCGGAGTTCTTTCGCGAGACGTGTCCGCTCAGACGTTCAAGCGCCTCACGCTTCGGATTGGTAACCATTATAACTGCCTCCATTTAGAACGGGCGTTGGCTCGAGCTGTTTCATTACGGTTGAGTCCAGAAGGTTCATGGTTGTTTGGTTGGTTGGGTGTTGAGGGTTTGGATTTCAGCGACGGGGATGGTGGTGGTTGTGGATGTGGTGTGGGTGTCCATGGTTCCGGTGGCGCCGTCGGTGGCGGTGTAGGTGATCGCGTAGGACACTTTGATGTCTACCGGGGTGACGCTGTCCTTGAAGTGCGCGCTGGACCGGTTGAACACGATCTTGCAGTCGGTACCCTTGGCGTCGTTCTCCTCAGTCCACGGGATGCCGAAGCCGGTGCACGTGGCGGTGCCGTCCTTGGGCTGGAGGGTCAGCATGGAGGCGGTGGCGGTGATCGTGGCGGTCGTCGACCCCGCGGTGGCGGTCACGGTCACTTCCTTCGGTGTGTCGCCGGTGGCCCAAACCCAGGTATCCATGCCCACGATCGTGGCCCCCACATCCCCGACGCTGGGGTTGTAGCCGATCGTGGCGGTCGGGATCGTCACCGCATCCCACGCCGCCCGCGCCAACGTCGCCCCATCGATCACCGGCTCCGGAGGAACCCCGCCAGCAGGAACCCACATGGCGGAGGCGGTGAGCATCCATATTTGAGTGAATGCTCTGAACTCACCGGGCTTGTCTCCCCGGTAGTACCGGTAGTCGCATGTCGGCGTATACCAGTGGCCGTCGGCGTCACCGGCATGGTCCTCATACCCGTCGTATTTGCGCCCGAGCCACTCTTTCACGAACTGCGAGTCGTAGGAGTCAATCTCCTGCGCCAGATCAGCGCCGGTCTTGTCCTGCTCGTACCAGCACACCGGATGCACCGTAGTAGTCGCCGACTGCGGAGACGCCACACCGCCACCACCGCTGGAGCCGGAACCATCCGCCGCAGCCGACGTGTACTGGGCGGTAACCGTCATAGTCACCGAACCATCCTCGCTAGCGGACACCGAGCCGGAAGACGAACCAGAACCATTGTCTGATCCCTTAAACGCCAATGCGGTAGGAGCTCCAACCTGACTCCTGACAGGTCGCTGGGGTGATTGGGGTTTTTCGTTGGTGTGGTGTGGTTGGGTTGGTGGTTGTGGGGCACTAATCCGGTGGCGGTAGAGTGATGGTGTGTGAGCCCGTATGTTCGTAAGGTGCGTACCGCGTCGGGGGCTACGGCTGTGCAGATCGTGGCTAAGGAGCACGGTGTGCGCCGGGTTGTGGAGCACCTGGGCTCGGCCCACGATGAGGCGGAGCTGGCGGCCCTGATTCAGGCTGGGCGGGAGAAGATCCGGGGAGGCCAGGGGGTGCTGGACCTGGCCGGCCTGACACCTCAGGCTGCCCGCCAGGCCGCCCCGGCGGTAGTCGTCGGGCAGCGCTCTGCCCTGCTGTGGGACGTGCTGTGTGGTGCGTATGAGGCCCTGGGGCTGGATGAAGCGGTGGGTGGGGATGAGGGGTTTATGCAGATGGTGCTGGCCCGTCTGGTCGAGCCCACCAGTAAGGAGCAGGTCCCCGCCGTGCTGGGAGAACTCGGAATTGATGCCCTAACCCCACGCTCCTTGTTCCGGTCCCTGGCCCGCTGCATTACTGGCGACTACCGCTCCCGTATTCAGGCCGCCTGCCTGCGGCACGTGAGTGCCGGCGGGGACCTGTCCCTGTGCCTATACGACGTGACCACCTTGTACTTCGAGGTCGAGAAGGAGGACTCCCTGCGGCGGGTGGGGTACTCCAAGGAGAGGCGGGTCGACCCGCAGGTCATCGTGGGGCTGCTGGTGGATAGGGCCGGCTTCCCCCTACAGATCGGCTGCTGGGAGGGCAACAAGGCCGAGACCAGCACGTTGATCCCCATGGTCGAGGAGTTCCGGAAGGCTTCCAACATTGAGCACCTGGTGGTGGTGGCCGATGCCGGCATGCTCTCCGCGGCCAACCTCGAAGCGCTCGACCAGGCCGGCTTGGGGTTCATCGTCGGGTCCCGCATGACCAAGGCGCCGGCGGACCTGGCCGCCCATTTCCGCTGGCACGGGGACGCCCTGGCCGACGGGCAGGTGATCGATACGATCACCCCACGTCGAGGCACGCGCTCGACCGAGAGGGACGACAAGACGCGTGATGAGCCCGTCTGGAGCCCAGTGGAGTTCCCGGGCTCGTGGCGGGCGATCTGGGCCTATAGCGCGCGCCGGTTCGCTCGGGACAACAAGACCCTGACCGCGCAGGAGAACCGGGCGCGGGCGGTGGTCGCCGGCCACAGGCGCCCCAAGGGCACCCGCTTCGTCACCACCCGCAAGGGCGACCAGGTGCTCGACGAGAAGGCTCTGGCTCGCGCTAAGCGGCTCGCGGGACTGAAAGGCTACGTGACCAACATCCCCGCCACCGTGATGCCCGCCAGTGAAGTGATCGCCTCCTACCACGAGCTGTGGCACGTGGAGCAGTCATTCCGCATGAGCAAGCACGACCTGCGGGCCAGGCCCGTCTTCCACCACACCCACGACGCCATCCAGGCCCACCTCACCATCGTCATGGCATCCCTGGCCGTCGCCCGCCACCTACAAGCCGCCACCGGCATCAGCATCAAACAACTCGTCCGCGAACTGAAGCCACTTCAGGAAGTCACAATCACCATCAACGGACACCAAATAACCGCCCAACCCCAGACCACCCAGACCGCACAGCAAATCCTCAACAACCTGAACGCCACAGGGCACTAAACTGTCAGGACTCAGGCCGCCCGCGCCAACGTCGCCCCATCGATCACCGGCTCCGGAGGAACCCCGCCAGCAGGAACCCACATGGCGGAGGCGGTGAGCATCCATATTTGAGTGAATGCTCTGAACTCACCGGGCTTGTCTCCCCGGTAGTACCGGTAGTCGCATGTCGGCGTATACCAGTGGCCGTCGGCGTCACCGGCATGGTCCTCATACCCGTCGTATTTGCGCCCGAGCCACTCTTTCACGAACTGCGAGTCGTAGGAGTCAATCTCCTGCGCCAGATCAGCGCCGGTCTTGTCCTGCTCGTACCAGCACACCGGATGCACCGTAGTAGTCGCCGACTGCGGAGACGCCACACCGCCACCACCGCTGGAGCCGGAACCATCCGCCGCAGCCGACGTGTACTGGGCGGTAACCGTCATAGTCACCGAACCATCCTCGCTAGCGGACACCGAGCCGGAAGACGAACCAGAACCATTGTCTGATCCCTTAAACGCCAATGCGGTAGGAGCTCCAACGACCGATAGTACAAGAGAAAGTGCGACTGCAACGAAAGCGACCGGCAATCGTGTGTGTGGCATCATGATTTAAGCCACGCATTCATTGTCGGATAGTGTAGACTCCTCCGAGTCTTTCCAAGTTCCGTCTTCGTAGATCATGGTAACCAAGATCTCGTAGCGCCCCTGGAGCGTTTCAGGATTACTGACGTCGTTGCCGTCAGAGTCGTAAGCCGCAAGATCCGACTGATCGGAGCATGTAAGAACCTGCGCTTGGATGGGGCTCAAGGCGAACACCTCCTTAACCGATATGCGCACAGTTCCTTCGATAGTCTGTCCGAGGGAAGATTCGTAGTTGTCTTTGATTACCTGGTAAAGGTCTGCGGTAACTAGGGGTTCGGCGTTTTCGACGCCGGTGCCGGTGAACCAGATGTTCCAGGTCACCTCGTCGTAGTTGACGAAGGCCTTGAGGACCTCGGTCTGCTGCTCATTCAGGCCCTCCGGGATCGACGTGATCACATGCCGCTCGGTTGACAGCGACTCCGCCGTCACCACACCCGCCGCCTCCGCAGAAGCCACAGCCGACGCGGACGCCTCAGCAGCGGCAGCGGACTCAGACGCCTCCGCCGACGCCGCCGCCTCCGGATCGTAGGTCGGGATATTCAAGGGGGTGTCGTCCGAGTCGGAGGAGCATGCGGCGAGGGGTGTGCTTGCTAGCAGCAGGGTCAGCAGGCCTGCTGTTAGGCGGTGGTGGGGCCGGTTAGCCGTGGGAACTTGAGATTGCATGCTGGGTGGTCTTTCTTGGTGGCAGGGTGGCGGTGCTGGTGGTACTTGTCGTCTGGGTTGGTTGCAGTGTCAGTTGGTGGGTGTGGGTGAGGGCAGGGGTGTGGGGTAAGACATCAGTGGTCAGGTCCTTTCAAAGTGTTCGAGCGAAGCAGGCCGGCGGAACGAGGCCCGGCCCACCAACATCAACCATCCTGGGTTTCATGGTTGTTTGGTTGGTTGGGTGTTGAGGGTTTGGATTTCAGCGACGGGGATGGTGGTGGTTGTGGATGTGGTGTGGGTGTCCATGGTTCCGGTGGCTCCGTCGGTGGCGGTGTAGGTGATCGCGTAGGACACTTTGATGTCTACCGGGGTGACGCTGTCCTTGAAGTGCGCGCTGGACCGGTTGAACACGATCTTGCAGTCGGTACCCTTGGCGTCGTTCTCCTCAGTCCAGGGGATGCCGAAGCCGGTGCAGGTGGCGGTGCCGTCCTTGGGCTGGAGGGTCAGCATGGAGGCGGTGGCGGTGATTGTGGCGGTCGTCGACCCCGCGGTGGCGGTCACGGTCACTTCCTTCGGTGTGTCGCCGGTGGCCCACACCCAGGTATCCATGCCCACGATCGTGGCCCCCACATCCCCGACGCTGGGGTTGTAGCCGATCGTGGCGGTCGGGATCGTCACCGCATCCCACGCCGCCCGCGCCAACGTCTCACCATCCACCTCCGGGGCGGGAGCAGACTCGCCTGCGGGAACATACACGGGGCCATTCGAGGTGAATTGCCCGAGAAGCTGCTGGAACTCCTGCGCATCGTCGCCGTTGTAGTACGTCCAATCGCACCACGGCAGGTACCAGTGCCCCTCAGTGTCATCGGCGTAGGAGCCGTAGTCCGGATACATGCCCTTGATGATTTTGTCATTCTCCGGCCGACCGCCATGAACTGAGGCCTGTCTGAGGGCCTCACCCGAATCGAGCCACTCGGCAACCTCCTCACCCGTCCTGTCCTGCCTATACCAGCACACCGGATGCACCGCGGCAGTCACCGACTGCGACGACACCGTCGCGCCACCCGAGCCGGATCCGTCTGCCGCAGCCGACGTGTACTGGGCGGTAACCGTCATAGTCACCGAACCATCCTCGCTAGCGGACACCGAGCCGGAAGACGAACCCGAACCGGCATGGACGTCTTGGATCTCTTTTGCCCAAGCACCCGGGACAAACCCGGCCGACACGGCGAGGAACAATAGCATGACGCAAGCTATCGGCAGCGATCGAGTTCTGAAGTTCGCCATTTTCATGCCACACATTCATTTACGGTCAGAGTTGTTTCATCCGATTCCTTCCAAGTCCCATCATCGTATGTCATGGTGATAACCGTCTCATAACGGCCTTGGAGGGTCTCGGGATTGCTGATGTCGTTCCCGTCCGCATCGTAGGCCACAAGATCCGATTGATCGCCGCAGATCGCGACCTGTGCCCCCACGTAGTCGACAGCGGTGACCACCTTAACCGAAACTCTGACCGTCCCATCGGTATGTCCATCACCGAGTTCCTCGAAGCCGTTCTTGAGCCTCTGGTATGCCTCTGTAGTCATGAGTGGTTCGGCGTTTTCTACGCCGGTGCGGGTGAACCAGATGTTCCAGGTGACCTGGTCGTAGTTGATGAAGGCCTTCAGGACTTCAGTCTGCTGCTCATCCAGATCCTCAGGGATGGAGGTAACCACGTACCGGTCGGTGGACAACGACTCCGCCGTCACCACACCCGCAGCCTCCGCCGAGGCCGCAGCCGACGCAGACGCCTCAGCGGCGGCAGCCGACTCCGACGCCTCCGCCGACGCGGCAGCCTCCGGATCATAAGTAGGGATATTCAAGGGGTTGTCGTCCGACTCAGACGAGCACGCCACCAGGGGTGTGCTTGTGAGCAGCAGGGCCAGCAGGCCTGCCGACAGACGGCGTCGGCGGGGGCGAGTGGTGGGTGATGGCGGCTGTATGTCGGTCCGGCCGATAGTGATGGGGTGGCTTGGCGTCATTGAAAGCCTCTGCAGTGTGAGGGTTGGATCGCAGGCTGTGCGTGGTGCGGACTTCGGAGGACGTGTGTGTTTTGGAATGATGGTCTTAAGAGGCAGGGGCGGTCGGCGTGCCGGATCATGCAACCCGAACGCCGACCGCCCCATGCGTGTCGCTTGCGAGGAGACTCAGCCGTCGTACGAAGCGACGTCAGCGAGATCCGCGGCGTCAGTCACGCCGTTGGCCGCAGCGATGTTGTTGTGGTTGCGCGCCACGTCCGTCGCGGCGTCGGCCAGGACGGCCTCGAAGGCGGTGAGCTTGGGCTTGAACTCGTCCCAGGCGGCGCGGAAGGACTGCGCGTTGGGGCTCTCCCAGTTCGCGTTCTGCAGTGCCGTGTCCGTGTCCGAGTGGATCGAGTGGGCGGAGTCCACATCGGTCTTGAGGGTGTTGTAGAGAGTTTCAAGGGTGTCGAGATCTGCGGTGGTAGTTGCCACTAGTAACTCCTCGAGTTCAGGTTCGGATACATCTCTGTCGCTTGTCTCTGTCGCTTGAGAGATGGGTACGTGATGATGCTCGCGTACCGGGTAACTGTTAGGGTTCCATGCCGAGGATGTCGGCGCAAGCGCTTCGGGTAGAACTACCCATGCGAGGCGTCGGAGGCTTCGAGGTGTCACTTCGAGGATGCGGCTAGTTTCTGCGGATTTGTGCCCTCCGCTGGCCGGAGGTGTTGTCATTGCCTCAAACGTGCTCGCAAAGTTGTCATGGTGTGACCGGGGGACTCGAGGTAACGTACGTCCGTCTCATCCTTTCTCCCAAGCGAGGTATCCAACATGTCTCAGCCCCAGGACGGGCGTGTCCTTCGGCGTCGTGACCGCGATGCCCGTGGTGTGTCGTCCAGCCGTGCTCGGCGTGAGCGGACCGCGTCGCGCCTGCCTGCGGCCCCCGGTGAGAGGCGCCCGTTGTTGGCCGCGCTGGCGGTGCTGCTGATCGTGGGCGGGGCGCTGCTGGCTGGATTGCTTGCTACTCGCGCCGACCATCGAGTCGAGATGCTCGCAGCGGCCCGCACGGTCGCTGCTGGCGCGGTAATCACCGAGGATGACCTCGTCTCGACGCCTGTCTCGTCCACACTCGACACGCTCATCCCCGCCAGCCAAGCTGAGCAGCTGGTCGGGCAGACGGCGCGGACAGAGATCGCCAAGGGCCAGCTGTTCGACACCTCTCAGCTGCTGAACTCGCCATTGCCCGGCGACGGCACCCAGGTGGTCGGTGTCTCGCTTGAGATCGGTAGATTCCCCGCGGGGGCTTGGCTGCGGGTGATGTGGTGGACGTGGTTGACACCGGCAGCGGCGCCGTCACGGTCCGCCATGCGCAGGTGCTCACTGCGGTCTCCACCTCCGGTTCGGACAATGACTGGACTTCCGGTTGCGTGCTGTCCCTGATTGTCGATGAGGCCGACGCCGCCGCGCTCGCCCAGGCCGGCGCGGGCGGGAGCATAGCCGTGGTCCTGACCGCCACCGACCAGCCGATCGGAGAGAGCTGATGCTGATCTCGGTCGCCTCCGCCAAGGGCTCGCCCGGCGCCACCACCGCAGCGCACGTGCTGGCCGCCATCTGGCCGCGTGACGTGCGCCTGGCCGAACTGGACCCGGCCGGCTCGGACCTGATGTACAGGCTGCGTACCCAGTCCGGCCACCCCATCGATTCCTCGCGGGGTCTCGTCTCGCTGGCTGCCGCGGCACGACGCGAGTCTCGGGCTGCTCTGGATGAGCACTTGACCGCCGTCGACGGTGGCCTGAAGGTGCTCGTCGGCCTGGCCCGTCCTGATCAGGCGGCAGCCATAGGCGCCGGCTGGTCGGCCGTCGCCCATAGCCTGCGTGGCACGACCGACGTCATCGCCGACGTCGGGCGACTCACACCGGGCGCCCCCAGCCTGGCCGTAGCGCTTGCCTCCGATCGCCTGCTGCTGGTGAGCCGCCCAGGAGTCGACCAGTACGGGCACCTGCGTGAACGCCTGCGCTGGATCACCGAGGAGACGGCGCACCGAGCCGAGCGGCCCGAACTCGGCGTACTGCTCGTCGCCCGCTGGAAAGAGCGCCACGAGGCGCAGGCCCTTGGCCAGCTGTTGCAATCCGGAGGTTTGGACGTACCGGTGGTTGGCGTTCTCGCGCATGACGATGCGGCGGCGGACGCCCTGTCGGGACGGCGACCCCGCCCGCTGCAGAACACGCTGTTGGTGCGTTCCGCCCGGGAACTCGCCGCCGTTCTGGCGGGATTGGTGGTGCGGCGATGAGTGTGGACCAGAACCTCGTACGCACCATGCGCGAGCAGGTTGCCGACCTACTCGCCAAGCAGCGGCACGACGACGCCACCTCCGGCATTCCGCCCATGACTCCGGAGGACGAGCGCCAGTTCGCCCGGGCCCTGATCGGACGCGTGCTGGAGCAGTACGCGCGCACCGAGATCGCCGCCGGACGCAGCCCCCTGGACGCCCAGGCGGAGGAAGAGGTCTCCCAGGGCATTCATGCCGCCCTGTTCGGCGTCGGGCGGCTTCAGCCTCTCTTGGAGGACCCCGACGTCGAGAATGTCGACATCAACGGCTACGACAACGTCTTCATCCAGTACGCCGATGGGCGGGAGGAACGCGGGGCGCCGGTAGCCGACTCCGACGACGAGCTCGTAGAACTGGTCCAGGTACTCGGCTCCTACTCGGGTCTCGCCTCCCGCCCCTTCGACTCCGCCAACCCACAGCTCGATCTGCGGCTACCGGACGGCTCGCGCCTGTCGGCCGTTATGGACGTGTGCTCCCGCCCCGCCGTCTCGGTACGCCGCGCCCGCCTGGACAAGGTGGGACTGGATGAGCTCGTGGGTCTGGGCACCATCAGCCCCCGGCTGGCCGCCTTCTGCTCGGCCGCGGTGCGCGCCCGCAAGAACATCATGATCGCCGGTGCCACCAACGCCGGCAAGACCACCTTCCTGCGTGCGCTGGCCAATGAGATCCCGCCGTCAGAGCGGCTCATCACCGTTGAGCGTGCGCTCGAGCTCGGCCTCGGAGAATTCTCTGACCTGCACCCCAACGTGGTCGCCTTCGAGGAGCGCCTGCCGAACTCCGAGGGCGCCGGCGCCATCACCATGGCCGACCTGGTGCGGCGCTCGCTGCGCATGAATCCCTCGCGCGTGATCGTCGGTGAGGTACTGGGAGACGAGATCGTCACCATGCTCAACGCCATGAGCCAGGGCAATGACGGCTCCCTGTCCACCATCCACGCCAACTCCTCGGCGGAGGTGTTCAACCGCATCGCCACCTACGCCATCCAGTCCGCCGAGCATCTGCCACAGGACGCCACCAACCTGCTGATCGCGGGCGCCGTCGACTTCGTCATCTTCCTCACCCGTGAGAACCGCTTCAGTGAGGGCGGCTCCATGCGCCGTTATGTGGCCTCCGTGCGTGAGGTCAATGGTGTCGACGGACGGGTGCTGTCCAGCGAGATATTCGCCGACGACGGCTCCGGTCACGCCCAGCCGGCGGCGCCCATCGAATGCATCGCCGATCTGATAGAGGCCGGCTACGACCCGGTTGCCACGTATGCGCGGGGGGCCTGATGCACAACTCGACCGCCATGGCAGCCCTGCTCGCCGGCGCCCTCGTGGGTGCCGGAGCCTTCCTGCTGATCACCTTCATCATGGGCGTCGACCCGCTTCCCGCCCATACCTCGCACACCGAAGCCGGCCGCAAGCCGCTGATCCGGCGGGACCTGCGCCGGATCCTGCTTGCCGCCGGAGTCGCCCTCGCCGTGCTGGTGCTGACCCGCTGGGTCGTGCTCGCTGCGGCGGGCGGTGTGCTCGTGCTGGTGTGGCCACTGCTGTTCGGTGGCGCCCGCCAGGAGCGGGAGGCAGCCGCGAAGGTGGAGGCGCTGGCCGCCTGGGCGGAGTCGCTGCGCGACACGATCGCCGGCGCAGTCGGCCTGGAACAGGCCATCCCCGCCACCGTCTACGCCGCGGCCCCGGCCATCCGCGAGGACCTGGCACTGCTGGCCGACCGGATGCGCGTGCGCGTGCCCATGGGTACCGCCCTGCGGCAGTTCGCCGACGATCTGGACGATCCCACGGCAGACCTGATGGTGTCCGCGCTGATCATGAACTCGCGGTTGCGTGGCCCCGGACTGCGTCAGCTGCTCGGTTCACTGGCCGACACCGCACGCGCCGAACTGGACATGCGCCAGCGAGTTTCGGCCTCCCGCGCCGGCACCCGTCGCTCTGCGCAGATCGTCGTGATCTTCTCCATCGTGGTGATGCTTGCGCTAGCGCTGTTCAACCGAAGCTTCGTGGAGCCGTACTCCAGCGTCCAGGGACAGCTGGTCCTGCTCGTGGTGGTGGGGCTGTTCGCCGTGGGTCTGATGTGGATGCGACGCCTGGCCGGCGTGGTCCTTCCGCGCCGTTTCCTGACCGTCACGAACGGGGGTGCCGCATGAGCATCTGGATTCTGGTCGGCGGTGCCGTCAGCGGGGCCGGCGTGCTGCTGCTGACGCTCATCCTAGTGCCGCCGCGGGTGCAGCCGGCTCCGGCACTGGCTGAGTTGGACACGCAGCGTGATGAGGCTCGGCTGCGCCGCGACGCCCGCCGCCTGAACCCGGCCGAGGGCGCGCTGCCGGATTGGTTGGACACGGTCGGCTTCCGCTCGGCGGCACTGCTAAGGCGCACCGGCATAGGCCTGAGCTCGCTGTCATCCGACCTGGCCATGGTGGGGCGGTCTCTGGAACGGCACCTGGTGATCTCGCTCATGTGCGGGTTGGCTGCATTTGCCGCGCCACTGACCCTGGTCGGGGTGGCTACCGCGCTCGGCAGCATCACCTCCTGGGAGACGCCCGTGCTGGCATGCCTGGTACTCGGCGCGCTCGCGGTCATCCTGCCCACCGTCAGGTTGCGTGGGCAGGCAGATGCGGCGCGCCGGGACTTCCGGCACGTGGTGGGCTCCTACTTGGACCTGGTGTCCATGTCCCTGGCCGCCGGTCGGGGCGTGCCCGAGGCCCTCGACTCCGCCGCGACACTGTCCGACGACCCGGCGATGGTGCGCATCCGGGATGCTCTGGCTGCCGCGCGCCTTCGCGGTGAGACCCCCTGGGCCGCCATGGGACAGCTCGGTGACCAGTTGCGGATTGACGAGCTGCGCGACCTTTCGGCCGCGCTCGCGCTCGTCGCCGAAGACGGCGCCAAGATCCGCGAGTCCCTGTCCGCCCGCGCCACCAGCATGCGGCGGCGTGAGTTGGCCGACGCCGAGGGCAAGGCGGGGGAGAGCTCGGAATCCATGCTGGTAGCACAGCTGATCATCGCGATGGGGTTCATCGTGTTCCTCGTCTATCCGGCCCTCGCCGGAATCATGGGAAGTACCTGACCGGGTACTCCCGCGCCACAAATCACCCAGAAAACCCTGCAGAAAGGAAATCACCATGCTCCGCCTAATGTGCACACTCCAGATCCTCGCCGGTGACCTCGCCGGTACGGTTCGGGGCCGCCTGAACGCCCACGCCGGCGAAAAGGGCGCCTCCACGGTCGAGTGGGTCATCATCACCGGCTTCCTGATTGCCCTGGCCGCCCTGGTCGGACGCGTCGTTTACGGGCTGGTCCAGGACGCGTCCTCCAACCTCGAGGTGCCGACGATCGGCAACAACGGCGGCGGCGACAACGGGTGACCATGTCTGCCTGGATTTGCAAGCGACTGCGGGCGGAGACCGGGGCCTCCTCGGTGGAGCTCCTGGTCTTCTTCCCGCTGTTGATGCTCATCATTCTCATCACCGTGCAGGTCGCGCTGTCCTGGTACGGCCATGAGGTGGCCATCTCCACCGCCCGGGAGACGGTTCGGATAGTGCGCGACGGCGGCACCGCCCCGGCTCAGGTCGCTCAGGCCGAGGCCGACGGCGCCCGCTATGCCACGCGGGTGGGCAGCGGCCGTGCACTGACCGATGTCGACGTGCACGTCGACATAGACGGCGACGAGGCTCGGGTCACCGTGACCGGTGCCTCCATGGATATTGTCGCCGGCCTCGCCCCCGGTATCGAGGCCTCCGTCACCGCGCCGATCGAGACCTTCAGGGAGGACACATGAGGATCGCCGTGCGCACCTATTCCCGACGACGTGCGCGCCGTCGCCCCCGGTGGCGTGGCGAGCGCGGCACCATGTCGGTCGAAATGGTCCTTATCGCGCCCGCTCTGCTCATGGTGGTCATGCTCGTCGTCGCTGCAGGGCGCTGGGTCTCCGCGGAGGGCATGACCCAGGCCGCCGCCCGTGATGCCGCCCGCGCCGCCTCGATGGAACGCTCTGCCGGCACGGCGGCAGCGGCGGCCGCCTCCAGCCTGGCCGTAGCCGACACCGCCGCCGCCGAGTGCAGGTCCGACACGGACGTGTCCGGCTTCTCCCGTGGCGGCTCCGTGAAGGTGACCGTCAGCTGCCAGGTGCGGCTGGCCGACCTCGGGCTGGTCTTCCTGCCCGGCACCACAACCGTCACCTCCAGTTCGATCTCCCCGGTAGACACTTGGCGGGGAACCCGATGAACGCCTGTCGCAAGGAACGCGGATCCACCTCGGTATTCGCCGTAATCGTCGTTGCGGTGCTTATGGCCCTGGCCGGACTATGCATCGACGGCGGCCGGGTGCTCAATGCCCGTGCCACCCTGGCCGACACTGCCGAACAGGCCGCCCGTGCCGGCGCCCAACAGGTCTCCGCCGGGTCACTGCGTGGCGCTGGCGGAATCGGCCTCGATTCGGCGGGGGCACGTTCAGCAGCAGCCAGCTACCTGAATGCCACCGGCATCGGTGCGGACCGCTTCTCTGTTGTCACAACCGGCCAGGACGTGGTGGTCACGCTAGAGGACGACGTTTCCACGACCATGCTCCGCTTCGTGGGCGTAAGCACCGTGCACGTGAGTGTCTCCGGTGACGCCCACGCCGCAGTCGGCATCAACCAGGAGGAAATGTGACCCCTACACTTCAGCGCACGGCACCGGGTCCGGCTCGCTTCCGCGCGCCAACCCCGGAGCGGCGCGAGCCCCTGTGGCGCTCAATCCTGTCTGTGCTGGTGCTGGGGGCCGTAATCATCGGCCTGCCCTGCCTGCTGTTGTGGCAAGCTGGGCTGCCGCCGCTGCCGCGGCACCTGGACGCCTCACTGCTGACCCGCGCCGTCACCGCTGAGACCGTGCTCGGCGTGCTCAGCTGGGTGGTATGGCTCGCCTGGTTGCAATTCACTGTCTGCACCGTCGTCGAGGTGATCTCTGCGCTGCGCGGCCGCGGCCTGCCCGCGCATGTGCCGCTGGCGGGTGGCACGCAGGCACTTGTACGGCGGCTGGTGACTTCCGCGCTGGTGCTGGGCGCCGTCGCCGCTCCCGCTGCCGTCGCAGCGCCCGTGTCCGCCCCGGAACTCCCCCCGGTCGCGACCATGCAGACGCAGGCCGCCGACACGACGCCGTCACTGAGCCAGGCCGCTGCTTCCGCCACCAGCAGCGCGGACGGGCCCACCGAGGCGAGCTCCCCGGGAGAACAGGCTCAATCCGTCCGCTACATGCTCGGCGATACCGAGCTTCCCGCCGACATCGGGGCCGAACTCGTCGGGCAGCGCGTCTACGTGGTCCAGCCACCCGCCGGCCGCTATCACGACAATATGTGGGATATCGCCGAGCGCACCCTGGGCGACGGTCGTGCCTACCAGCAGATCTACGATCTCAACGTCGGCAGGGTCCAGCCCGACGGCCGCTCGCTGGAACTCGCCCGGCTCATTCAGCCCGGCTGGTACCTGATCGTGCCCGAATCCGCGCAGGACGTGGACCGCGTCGTCGCCGTGCCCGTCGAGGAGACCGCGCAGGCGGATGCCTCTGCGCCCAGTGCTACCGCCAGCAGTGACACCGCGGCGGGTACAAGCGATACGGTGGCGGCCGCCAGCAATGCGGCCGCCGCGGTGCCGGACGTGCCACCGGCCCAGATGCCCGCCATCGGCGCCCTCATGGCCGCCACCTTCACCGCCATCCTTGCCGATCGACGGCGCCGCGCCATAGCGGCGGCCCCGGGAGACGATGCGCTCGAACTCGAACGCCTCATGCGGGTGGGCGCCGACCCGGTCCGCGCGGACCGGTTGTATCGCATCCTGCGCTCGCTCGGCGCCGTGTCGGGGCGTCCCGAGCCCTACGCCGTCGTCATCGATGATGCGGCCTGCCGGCTGCTCCTGCCGCGCCCGCTCCCGCAACCGCCGCTCCCGTGGACCACCGACGACGACGGCTCTACCTGGAGCCTCCCGTCCGGGGACGAGCCGGCGGCGCCTGCCGGTGACGCGGACGGCGGCACAGCCCTGCCTGGACTGGTAACCATCGGACGCGACGAGAATGGGGCAGACATCCTCATCAACCTGGGGGCGGCGGACGGCGACGTGGTGGTTGGGGGAGAACCCACCATGGCCGCCGAACTCATTACCGCCCTCGCCCTCGAGCTCGGTACCAACCCGTGGTCACAGGGAGCCCTCGCATACACCCTGGGGCTGCCGGCGGTCCTGCAACGCATCGTCGGCGATCGCCTGCATGCTGTCGCCAGCCTCGACGACATCTCGCCGGCCCGGGCCGTGGACCCCGACAGCGTCCTCACCGGCCAGCGGCACACCCAGCAGACCTTCGTCCTGACCTCCGGTCAGGAAGCCACGAAACCGGGACAGCACGACCTCAGCCTCGTCAGGACCGGACCTTCTCGGGGTGCACGCTGGCGCATTGAGATCGATGCCTCCGGTATGGTGCGGATCGACCCGCTGGGCGTAGCCGTGACCGCCACCCGGGCAACGGGTGAGGAACTCGATGCGCTCGCCGGCCTGTTGGGCTCCGCGGCTCCCGCGCCTCCGGGAGACGATTCCCGTCCACCTGTGCCGGATCCGCCGCAGCCCCCGCTGTCCACGGTGGCGCTACGTTCGGCCGCCATCAGGATCCTGGTGCTGGGCCCTGCCAGCGTCGACGCTCCGGGGACGGTCGACCCGGACCGCCGCGATCGGCTCACCGAGGCGGCGATCTGCCTCGCCCTGCACCCGCGGGGCATCCGCCCGGAGGCCCTCGGTGCCATGCTCTGGCCCCTCGGCGTCACCGGCGACGTGGTGGCCGCCATGGTGCGGCGCCTACGCGACTGGCTTGGCACCGACTCCCAGGGCATCCCGCATGTGCGCCAGGACGAGGAGGGACGACTGCTTCTCGGCCCGGACGTCGTCTGCGACTGGGACGTGCTGCGCTCCTTGCTGTCCGCCTCCCGACGCAGCGATATCCACCGCGAGGCAGAACTGCTGCTTGAGGCGCTGCGACTGGTGCGCGGTCCGGTGGGCGCTGGGATTCCGGCCGGCGGCTACGCCTGGCTGGCCCGTGTGCGCACCGCTCGCCAGGCCGACGCGCTCGTCACCGACGCCGCACACCGGGCCGCCCAATTACTGCACGACACCGACCCCGACGGGGCGGCGCTCGCGGTCGACACCGGACTACGGGTGGTCGACCTCGACCAGCGCCTGTGGCGGGATCGCTTGCGCCTTGCGGCCGCCCGCGGGCAGGACGAGCTACTCGACGAGGTTGCAGCCCTACTGAACGCCACCGGCGCGGACGAGGTCGCGGAAGTGGATCCGGCTACCGCGGCCCTCGTCGAGGAACTGGCCCCGGGCGCCTCTGTCCGCCGCGCCACCGCCTAAAGCAAGTAATCATGCGCGTACTGCTCAGTGTCCACCCCACCGCCGCCGACGGGCGACAGCCCCGCGACCTGATCGTCACCGCCCAACCGGAATCAACGGTCAGGGAGCTTGCCGACGCGCTCGATCACGCGCTGGTCGGCACGCCCGGCGGAGAGCTTCCGGAGCAGCCGCTCAAACTCGTGGTTGCGCGTCAGGACGATGTGCGCGAGCCACGCCGTCCGTCCCCCTCCCTGTGGACCGGCTCCACCCGATTGGACCCGGGGGCCAGGCTGGGGGAGGGGGCCGTGCACGACGGCATGGTGCTCGGCTTGGGCGGTCCCGCCAACCTGCCCGATGACGACGAGCCCGACGGCGTCGTCGAACTGCGGGTCGTCTCCGGCCCGGGCGCGGGCGCGGTGCACCGTCTTGGGCTGGGGCGCTACACGATCGGGGGTGCCGATGCCGACGTCCGCCTGGAGGAGCAGGAGGCCGGTGCCCTGGTTGACCTTGTCGTGTTCTCCGGCGGCCGCGCCGTGCTCAGCCCGCGGGACGAGGCTGTTGACCGGCTCATGGAACCCGCCCCACTGCGGAAGCACGCCTTGCCGGGGCCGCTGGTCCTGGGACTGAAACGGGAGCCTGTCCTCGAGCGCCGGCGCGGAAGCCGGAGAAGCCGGAAGAAGGACGAGACCGACGCGGAGACCGTCAATACTCTGGAGGAACAGCAGCCCGACGCCCCCCGCAGCTTCCTGGAACTGGATCGCCGTGCGCTGCAACCCGACACCGTCTGGGAGGACGGAGCGGTGCTGTCCGTCGGGCACAGCCAGCTGGTCATCGGCCCGGTGCCAACCGCGGACGCGGTAGCCACTCCAACTCCGGGCGAGCCCACCATCGACTTCAACCGGCCCCCGCGCCTGGCCCGCCCCACGCGGGAACGGGTATTCACCCTGCCGCGTGAGCCCCAGCAGCCCCGCAAACCGCCATTTCCGTTCGCGCTGCTCCTGTCGCCACTGGTGATGGGCGGCGGCCTGTACCTGATGACCCACCGGACGACGACGCTGTTGTTCGTGCTGCTGTCCCCGCTCATGATGCTGGCCAACCGCATGCAGGGCCGCTCCAGCCGCAAGCGCGTCTACCGTGACGAAGTGCGGCGCTACCGCCAGCAGAAGGCCGCGACCGAGTCCGCCGCCCACCGGGCCCTACTGGAGGAACGCGGCCTGCGCCGCCTTGACTCTCCGGACCCGGCGGAGGTCCTGCTGCGAGCCACCGGCCCCCGTTCGGGGCTGTGGGAGCGCCGCCCCAGCGACCCGGACTGGCTGGACCTGCGCCTGGGCACCGCGGACGTGCCCAGCGAGGTTGTCCTTCAGGACCCCACCCGCGCCTCATACGAGGAGCCGCTGCGCTGGACCGTCCCAGACGTCCCGGTGACGCTTGGACTCGGGCGGCTCGGCGCCGTAGGCGTTGCCGGAGAGAAGCGGCACCGGGTGGCCGCATGGCTGGTGGCCCAGGCATCCGTGCTGCACTCCCCGGCCGAGCTGGACCTGGTCATCCTGACCGACCCGGGACGGCAGGATCCGGGCCGGTCCGAGTGGGACTGGGCGCGTTGGCTGCCGCACCTGCGCACCCCGGAGGGTGTCGGGGCCAGGGCGCGCGTAGGACTCGACGAGGAGACCGTCACCCGACGCATCAACGAACTGCTTGAGACCATTGAGTCCGGCCCGGCGGAAGGGATCAGTGGACGCCCCGGCCGCATCCTGGTGGTGCTGGACGGGGCGCGGGCACTGCGCCTGGCTCCCGGCATGGTGCGCATTCTGCGCGAGGGCCCCCAGCACGGCATTCACCTGCTGTGCCTGGATACGGATCGGACAGCCCTACCGGAGGAATGCCGCGCCGTGGTCGCCACCGGGCCGGGCCCGGTGACTCTCGCAGAGACCGACCGCGATGAGATTGAGCAGGTCAACTTGGATCTCGTGCCCGCAGGGTGGTGTGAGCGGGTGGCCCGGGCCTTGGCCCCGATCCGTGATGTGTCCGCGGCCGCCGCGGAAGGCTCGATCCCCACCAGCTCCAGATTCCTGGACGTGGTCGGCATGCCCGAGCCCAACGGCCAGAGTGTGCTGGAGGCATGGCAGCGGGTGGGGCGTACCACCCGAGCCATCATCGGAGAGGATGCGGAGGGACTGTTCGCCGTGGACATCCGCGCCGACGGGCCGCACGCACTGGTGGCCGGCACCACCGGTTCGGGTAAATCCGAGCTGCTGCAAACCCTGATCGCCTCCCTGTGCGTAGGCAACTCGCCCGATGACATGACCTTCGTACTGATCGATTACAAGGGCGGTGCTGCCTTCAAGGACTGCTCCCGGCTGCCGCACACCGTGGGCATGGTCACCGACCTCGATGGGCACCTTACGGCCCGGGCACTGGAATCGCTCGGTGCCGAATTACGCCGGCGCGAACTGCAGCTGGCACGCGCCGACGCCAAGGACATAGAAGACTATGTGGCGGCCATGAAGCCCGGGGACGAGCCCATGCCACGGCTCATGATCATCATCGATGAGTTCGCCGCGCTCGTGGCGGAGCTGCCCGACTTCGTCACCGGTCTGGTGGATATCGCGCGCCGGGGACGCTCCCTGGGTGTGCACCTGGTCCTGGCCACGCAGCGGCCCGCCGGCGTGGTCTCCGCCGAGATCAAGTCCAACACCAACCTGCGCATCGCCCTGCGCGTGACCGACGAGGCCGATTCCGACGACGTCATCGAATCGGCGGCCTCCGCGCAGATCCCGCCGTCCATCCCCGGACGCGCATATGCCCGGCTGGGGCACGCCAGCCTACGGCAGTTCCAGGCCGCACGGGTAGGTGGGCGCCCCCGCGGCGCCCTGCCGCAGGCGGCGCTGCGCACCAGCGCCCTGACTTTGGCGGAGATGTCCCGTCCCGAGGCGGCCGCGCCCCAGCTGGAGGAGGACGTCTCGATCCCCACCGATCTGGCCACGCTCGTAGACGCCATGAACCGGGCCCACGAGGAAACCGGGCGGCCCACCCCGCACAGCCCGTGGCTGGCCCCTCTGCCCGAGAACGTGACCCTCGACCAGTTGGAGGAACGACAGGACGCCGAGACCTCGGGTGCGGATGCCACGCAGACGAGTGATGACGAGACGGCCACTCCAGAAGCCGAGGCCGAGCTGAGGGCGCGGGGCTTGCTGCCCCCGCTGATCCTCGGACTGGAAGACATCCCTCCGAGCAGGCTCAGCGGGTGATGAGCTGGGACTACACGCGGGCCGGGCACCTCGGCGTAGCGGGGGCGGCGCGATCCGGTCGTTCGTCGCTGCTGCGTGCACTCGCCGTAGCGGCCGCGCGCACCGCCTCGCCCGAAGACCTGCACATGTACGGCATCGACGCCGGTACCGGAGCGCTGTTGCCGCTGGTCTCCCTGCCACACACCGGCGCAGTGGTCACCCGCGACCAGCCCGAACGGTTGCGTCGGCTCACCGACCTCCTGAGTAAGGAGGTCAGCCGCCGCCAGCAGGCGCTCGCCGTCGCCGGATTTGCTTCGATCACCGAGCAACGAGCCGCGGTCACGCCCTCGGAGCGCATGCCCTACCTGTTGCTGCTACTGGATCGCTGGGACGGCTTCAAGGCGGCCTTCGAACAGGTTGACAACGGGCTGCTCCTGGATCGGATGGAGACGCTGCTGCGGGAGGGGCCCGCCGCCGGGCTGCGCGTCGTCATCTCCGGCGACCGCGGCACCTTCAGGGGGCGCATGGGCATGATGCTCGAGGATCGGATCGTGCTGCGCATGCCCGCCGCGGAGGACTTCGAACTAGTCGGCATGCGCAGCCGTGACGTGCCCCAGTCCATGCCTCCTGGACGCGCCTTCCGCAGCGGGACTAGCGTGCGGGAGGTACAACTCGCGTTGCTCGACGCCGACGCAGCCGGTACTGCTCAGGTTGCCGCGGTGCACCGGGAGGGCGAGGAGGCCAAGCAGCGCTGGGGGAAGATTCCGGCGGCCCGTCGGCCCGCGCGCGTGGACGAGTTGCCGCTGGCTATTACGACCGCCGATGCGCTGGCGCTGGGGCCGCGGCCGACTCCGGGCGAATTCGCGCTCGCGGTGGGCGGCGACACGCTGTCCATGCTTCCGCTACGCATGGACGAGGTCGGCAACGGCGTGCTGGTGACGGGGCCGCGGCGCTCGGGCAAGTCGACGGCCCTGTGCTTCGGGCTTCGAACCGCGCTGGACGGCGGCGCCCCGGTGATCCTCGTACTCGCCCGCCGGTCGCCGGTGAGCGAATTCCGAAACCACCCCCGGGTCGTTGGAGTGCTGGACAGTTCGGCCAAGGCCGACGACCTGCGGAAGCTATTGCAGGTCCACGGCACGCAGACCCTCGTCGTGGTGGATGACTACGACGTGCTGGGCAATGATCATGCCCTGGTGAAAGTGTTTGAGGAGCACGTCAAGGCATGCCGTGACCAGAGCGGTGGCGTGCTGGTGGCCAGTGGCGTGGACGAGCTGACAGGCATGTACCGGGGCCTGATGACTCTGATTAAGCGGAACCGGACCGGGCTCATCCTGGCTCCGCGCTCTTCGCAGGACGGCGAGGTCTTGTCCGCCCGCCTGCCCCGTTCCGTGGGGCAACCCGTTCCGTTGGGGCGCGGCATCCTGGTCAGATCGGGCACTTGGGCCTGGGCACAAGTGCCCAGCGGCGGCAGCGCGGGCTAGGCCCTGGGCCGCCTGATGCTAAGGGGTGTTGGTGGGGTGTGGGGTGGTGTGGGGGCCGAGGTCGGTGGTGATGGCGGTGGGGTCGAGGGTGGCGTCGGCGCGTTGGAGGGCGGCGTCCAGTAGGTCTAGGGGCGCGGGTGCGCCGGGTTGGTTGGTGTTGGATACGGTGGTCAGGACGATGATGCCGGGCTCTTGGCCGTTGTTGGTGGTGACGGCGGCGTAGATGCGCTCAATATGGTGCTGGGCGCCATCCTCACCGGTCGTGGTGATGGTGAAACCTGCCAGGGTGTCCGGCAGACCCGCAGTGGCGTGGAAGGCGCCGGTCTCGGATTCGGGTGGACCCACGGACCAGAACTGGGTCTCCTCTTTGGTGCCATCGCAAGCGGCAATGTCCTCGGCTATGCTCGCGAAGCTTCCGTTGGGCCTTATAGTGGTCAGGGCGAGGGCAAGAGTCTCATACACCGTGGCGTCGCCCACTTCATACTCGACGGTGACCGCGTGATCGGGGTCAGACAGTAGAACGAGACCGTGAACACTGGGCTCGATGCCCCCGCAGAGTACTTCCACACGTTTTCCGGGGTAGGCGGCCTGGCTGGTTGCTCCGGGGACGTCTGCGAGCGTTAGGGCGGTGGTGGGGATGGGCTCCGGCGTGGCGGTCGCCTCCTGACCGGCGCCACCGTGACCGCAACCAGCAAGGAGGAAGGACGCCAGGACCAGCGGCAAGAACGATCGAAGACTACGCGCGCGTCTCATGGGTAGCGTTCCTGGAATTGCTGATCGAAACTGTTCTTCACTTCGCCGACGGCATCACCCATGCATCCCGGGGTGTCGGCCAGCATCTCTAGTTCGGTGTTCGCTCTCTTTTTCTCCTCGTCGCTCAAATGTTCGTATTCTTGCGGTGTAATTAGTCGGTAGGTGCCGTCAGGATCTTGGACGGTGGCAGTGGAATAACTGTCGAGAGTGTGGCCTGAGTCGGGGTCTTGGTAGCCGTTGAGGCCCGCGGCGTCGGCAGCCCAGAGCATGCGGCGCATGTAGGAGGAGTAGGCTGCATTTCTGATGGCTCGCCGTTTCTCGTCGGTATTGTCGTCACCGTTCCGCCAGAGGCTGGTGTCGTCCTTCAGCAGGTCAATCAGCGTGCTTGAGTCACACACGGCTGCATTGTCAAAGGCGTCGGAGACACATTGTTGGGCGAGCTCGGCGAGCTCGGAGGCGGGCTTGTTAGCCAGATCAGTCCACGCCTGAGCGAACCGGTAGTCCGGATTTGCCGCTCCCCGGATACCTCCCGTACCGATGGCATTTGTAGTACCGCCTTCAACCTCGGCCCAATAGTCGGCAAAGATCGTCAGGTCTTCTTCGTCGCTGCCTGGCGGTAGTGAGTTGAGCTCCGCGTTGTTGACAGCGGTGCGCAGGTGGATCATAGCTCGGCCGTCGCGGCCGATAACCCCTAGAATCACGTCTAGGCTCATGCGGTTGAACCAGGGGCTGTTCGGGATCTTTTGGCCGGTTGCTGTGGTGAGGGTGTAGGTGCCGGGGTATTCCCAACCCCCGGTGGCGTAAGAGACGATCAGGGAATCCATGTAGGCCTCAAGGATGTGTTCGAGGGACTGTGCACCTTCAACACCGCGCTTGCCGTGCTTGACGCGCTTGACGCCGAAGTCCTTCCGGCGCGCCATGGCTTCGATGCCGAATGCGGCAACGTTCGCGCACGCCTGACGATCGATCGTCATGAAGTCGGTTGTGGTTGAGGCGGAGTCCAGGGCTGCGGCGATGCCGGACAGGTCGCCGTCGTAGACGTGCTCACCGACCCAGTACTCAACGCGGCCATCGTCGCCGGTGAAGAACTTGTAGGAGGCGCGGCCGTGGGCACCCAGGTCATGCATGATGATCGTGGGGATGTCGTGGGCCCAATCCTCGTCGGCCTCCTCGACCATGCCCGGAAGGAAGCGTGGTCGGCCGTTCCACGCCCAATCGTGTGGGTACCCCGCTGCTGCCGCCTGCCGTTGGATTCGGTCCATCTTGTCGGCTGCGCCGAGGATGAGCTCGTCGTTGGCTCCACTGGCGTCGTAGAGGAGATATGCCAGGGACTCGTTGCGGTTGCCGAGCTGGTAGTAGAGGGAGGCGGGGTCCGGGTACGCCGCCGCCTCGACCAGGTCGGCGCCGAACCGCCGGGCATAGCCCAGTTCCCACTTCTTCGACGCGGCTCCCAGGGATCGTTTCAACTGGCCCAATGTCTTCCGGGCCAATTCGCTCTCGGCGTCACTGGCCCGGTGGGTCAGGCCCACATGATCACCCACCGCCTCGGTCAGTGCCAGCGTCCCATCGGCACCCAGACCACTGAACATGGCAGCGAGGGCATCGGAGTCGTCGCACGAGGTTTCCAGAAAACTGCTCAGCTTGCCCAGGGTGAGCTCGTCGGCATCTTCCTGTCGGAGGACTGCGGTGGTGAAGCCATCCAGTGGAATCGCATCCACGGAGGTGGTTGGCTTGTCATGGCAGGCGGCCAGCGAAGCCGCGACCGGCAAGGCGGCGAGCGACATACGGAGAAATATGCGTCGAGAGTGGTGGCTCGGTGTGTCGGTGGAACCGGTCACGACAACCTTTCATCTATCACTGGCAGCTGTTTGGCGTCCACAACACTGGCGTGCCGTCCCGGCGGGACTGGATGCCGGCACCCGTTACCATATCGTGCCTCAATGCTCCTGCGCTGTCTTCGCCGCTAAGGGGTGTTGGTGGGTTGGGGTGTGGTGTGGGGGCCGAGGTCGGTGGTGATGGCGGTGGGGTCCAGGGTCGCATCGGCGCGTTGGAGGGCGGCGTCGAGCAGGTCCAGGGGCGCTGGTGTTGCGGGTTGGTCGGTGTTGGACACGGTGGTCAGCACGATGATGCCGGGGTGCTCGCCGTTGTTGGTGGTGACGGCGGCGTAGATGCGCTCAATATGATGCTGGGCGCCATCCTCACCGGTCGTGGTGATGGTGAAGCCCGCCAGGGTGTCCGGCAGACCCGCAGTGGCGTGAAAGACGCCCTCTCCGGACTGTATTATGTCTTCGGGCCAGTACTGGGTGGTGAGTTCAGTGCCGTCGCAAGCGGCAATATCCTTGGCAATACCGGCGAAACGCCCGTTGGGCCATATAGTGTTCAAGCCGAGGGTGAGTGTCTCATAAACCGTGGCATCGCCCACTTCGTACCCGATGGTGACTGGGTGGTCCGGCTCTAACGACAGAGCAATACTCCGAATGCCCTCTTCGATACCTCTGCAGAGCACTTCCATGCGTATTCCGTGGTAGGCGGCCTGTGTGGTTGCTCCGGGGATGTCCGCGAGTGTCAGGGCGGTGGCGGGGATTGGCTCCGGGGTGGCGGTCGCCTCCTGATCGGTGCCACCGTGACCGCATGCAGCTAACATGCCTGTCGCTAGCGCCAGAATCAAGAATGATCGAAAGCTATGTGTGTGGCTCATGAGTAGCGTTCCTGGAACTGCTGATCGAAGTGGGTCTTGACGTTGGCGCTAGCGGTTCCCATTCCATCTGCGCTCTTCGCTAGGCTTTCCAGCTGGGTGTCCGCAGTTGCCTTGTCTTCGTCGCTCAGACGTTCGTATTCTTGCGGGGTGATGAGTCTGTAGGTGCCGTCCGGCTCTTGAACGCTGGTGATGCTGTCACTGTTCAGCTCTTGGCCGGAATTGGGGTCTTGGTATCCGTTTAGGCCAGCGGTATCAGCCGCCCAAAGTAGCCTGCGCATGTAGGAGCGGTAAGCCTCGTCAGCAATGACTTCCTGCCTGTCAGTTTCTGCGTCCGCATTGCTCGCCCAAGTGTTGCTTGCCTCTTGCTGGAGGTGGTTGATCAGGGCGTCCGAGGCCCAGCCAGCACCCTTGGTGGTTCCCGGTGGGGCGAAGGTTTTGATCAGGCCTGCTAGCTCGGAGGCGGGCTTGCCTGCCAGATCGATCCAGGCCTGCGCATACTCATCGTTTGATTTCTCCGCGTCAATGGCGCCGGTACCAATGGCATTGGCTATGCCGCCCTCGGTGGCGCCCCAGTCATTTGCAATTACAGTAAGCTGGTCACGGGTGGTTCCTTGGGGCACTGATTTGAGTTCGGCGCTGTTGACGGCGGTGCGCAGGTCGATGAGGGCCTGTCCGTCGCGACCGACGACTCCGAGTACCGCATCCAATGTCTCCTCGCTGAACCAGGGACTGTCGGCGATTGTTTGGCCGGCTGCTGTGGTGAGGTCGTAGGTCAGATCGCTTCCTCCGGGTCTGCTAAGTGAGTCCGCATAAGTGTCGACCAGGGAGTCCATGTAGGTCTCAAGGATGTGCTCAAGTGACTGGGCTCCCTCGACTCCCCGTTGGCTGCGTTCGACGCCGAAGTCGTCCCGGCCCGCGAGGGCCTCAAGGCCGCGCGCGGCAATGCTGGCCGTTTCCTGCTTGTGGGCTCTCATAAGGTACGGGGAGGTCGAGGCGGAGTCCAGGGCGGCAGCGATACCGGACAGATCACCGCTGTCATAGGCGTACTGGCCCGCCCAGTAGTCGACCCGACCATCGTCGCCGGAGAAGAACTCGTAGGAAGCGTAGGGGTGGCCTCCCAGGTCGTGCATGATGATCGAGGGAATGTCCAGGGCCCAGGCCTCGTCCGCCTCGTTGATCATTGCTGGGAGGAAGCGTGACGGCGTCCCCCAGTTCCATGGGCTCGGCATGCCGCGTTCGTCGGCCTCGTGCTGTAGCTCATCCATCTTCTCCGCCGTACCCAGGATGAACTTATTGCCTGCGGTGGTGTCGTACAGGAGGTAGGTTAGGGACTCATTGCGGTTCTCAAGCCGGTAGTAAGAGGAGTCAGGATCCGGGTACGCTGCTGCCTCCACCAGGTCGGCACCGAACTGCTGGGCGTAGTCCGGCTCCCACTGCTTGGTAGCGATCTCGAGTCCCTCCTTGAGCTGCGCGAGTGTCTTCTGGGCCATCTCGCTCTCGGAGTCGCTGGCACCGTAGGCCAGGCCCACATGGTTACCCACCGCCTCGGTCAGCGCCAGCGTCCCATCGGGACCCAGACTGCTGAACAGGGCAGCATTAACGTTCTCGTTGCCGCCCCACGTGTCCAGATACTTGCTCAGGGGCTCCAGGCGCGGATCGCCCTTCTCGTAATCGGAGGTAGCGATGTCGGTGCCGAGAGACGCGATCGCCTCGCCAAGAGCGGTCTCCATCTCCTCCAGGGTGTCCGGGTCCTCGCCATCGACCTCGTAGCTCACCTCCCCGGACTCGGGCAGGTTGCCCTCACTGTCGGAGTTGATCAGCACAATCCAGTCGACCTTCGCCGACAGGAAGGTCGACTCGTCTTGCAGGCTTTCCACGTAACCAGGAACCTCCGCCAGGGACGACGTCGACAGGTACAGTCTGCGTCCCTCCGACGCGCTGGTGTCATACAAGTCCTCCACACTGTCCGCAAGACCGGACAGAGAGGTGGCCGCGGAACGCAGATCCTCAATATTGACCTTGACCAACGTCATGACCGCACATCCTCCTCAAACAGGGCCAGGAAATATCCACCATTGCGTGGCAGACGGAGCCTCACTCCCAGGCCGCTGCCACGTCTTGACACACCTTCGTACAGACATGACCGAAGCCGTTAGGCGGAGTAAGGGAGAAGGCAATCGCCGCATTGAGATCCGAGGAGTGGTCCCCGATGGCGTCCCGGTAGAGGTTCTTCTGAAGATCCCCATCGGTGCTGTCAGCGTCGCCGCACATGCATGGCCTCCCAGCAGGGTTCGAGGAACAAAGCTGCCGTTACTGTACCGTGTCGTTACGCAGGATGGGTGTGCGCCAGCTCACGCAACCGTCTTGTTTGAGGTTCTATCGGGTCTGGTAGCGCACTCCGATGGCTGCTATGGTCAAATTGTGATTTTCCCGTGCGCGATGTTCCTGGGAGGTTCCTGATGAGGTTTGGTGTGCGTAAGCGGGCCGGCGCGGTAATGGGGGCCGTGCTGCTGGCGGGGGCGTCCCTGATGGCATGCTCGTCCGGCTCCGACGAGGGCGGCCTGGACATCCCGACTTTTGATCCGGAGGCGATGGCCTCGGAGGATGCGGCTGCGTCGGCGGCGGCAGCGGAGGCATCCGCCTCGGCCGAAGCGTCTGCTTCCGCGGCCGGTGTGGTGAGCGCGGAGTCGCTGACCGATGCGGAACTGGGCTATTACGTGGTGTCGATCCCGGAGGATCTCGACGAGGCGCAGGCGCAGGTGCTGGCGGACTACGTGGCCTACGACAAGGCCACCTGGCGGGTCTGGTTCACCGGGGAGGGCATTGACGACGTCGCCCTGGTCGCCACCGGGGACTTGTTGGATCGGATCTATGAGAACTACTCGAACCTGAACGGCGAGCACTCCAACCCCCCGGTCAGCGTCGGAATCAGCGAGGTGACCGTCACCGACGACGGCACACTCGCAAACATCACCACGTGTGTAGATCGTACAGAGATGACGGATGTGGACGCTGACGGCAACGACATCACCGACCCTGCCACGCAGAATCGGGTGGAGTACTCCACACAAATGGCTCCTGGTTCAGAGGGCGAATGGCTCGCTTATGAGGAGACGGCGTTGTCCTGGGATGAGTGCACTACGGGGGAGGACCGGTGAATAAGGATACCGGACTCAGAGCCCTGCTGGTCATGTTGATGGTGTTGTCGGCCGCTCTCCCAGCTTCGGCCGCGTATGCGGTCGGTGAGCGTCACAGCGAGTCTGGTCCCGCGGTGTCGGTTGGTGGTACGCAGTCGTCCGATGGCGGGGCTTCGCTGGAGGCGTCGGTGACGGTGACGTACACGATGGCCAGCGGTGGGGCTGCGGATGCCGTAACGTCTACGGCCTCGCAGGTGACGTCGGTGGCGCCGTCGTGCGGATACAAGCCTGGCCGTACGGGAGCGGAAGCGGCCGAGTTCATTGGCGGATTCGGCGATGAGAAGGCGAACAGGGCGGTGGCCGCCATGTACCCGGGCTGGGAGGACTATGTAGACGACACCACGGGGCGCTGGTGGACGCGCTACTGCGACGAGTCGGCCTTTGCGGATCAAGACGCTTACGTTGAGGCGGCACGGGAGTTCAACGCAGAGCACCCGTGGCACGTGTGGGTGGCCGAGGGCGAGGGCCCTCCGGACTCTGAGGTAGATCCGGCCGCGTTGGCGTCTGCGGTGTGGACGAGCGTGAGCGCGGACATTCCGTCTCCTAGCATTGACCGGAATCCTACGATCGGTGAGTCCCAAGCGACTGTTGTCGGTTTTGATACCTGGGTGTGGGCTACGGCGGATACACCTACGCGGGTGGAGATTGTTGCCGCGGTGGGCTCGACCAGCGTGACGGTTATTGCTACATCGTCGGGGCTGGATCTTTCGGCGCAGGACGCCGAGGCCGATTGCACGGGCTTCGGGATTCCGTGGACTCCTGCTAACGATGCTAAGGGCACCGACTGCGTTATCGTATTCGACCGTTCCAGCGCTCATCTGGGCGGCACTACCCCGATGAATGTCGATGTCCAGTACAGCGCGTCGTGGAAGTCGACTACGGATCGTTCGGGTTACCTGGGTGCCCTGACCACTACCAGCACTGTTGAGATCCCAGTCGCTGAGATCCAGGCCCTGAACACCAACACCCGCCAGCCCTAGGTCGTGCATCGCCCCGGCACGGGGCGGGAGGTCGGGATGCCGCTCAGCCGATCCCGGCAATGGGCGCGGATAGGGGAGTGCCGGAGGCGTCCCGACGCTCGTCGGGGTCCGGCAGGTCGACCGGCTGGCCGCCACTGCCCACGGCCCGGGCCGGACCGACCCCCACCCAGGCGAGCACCAGCTGATCCTCGCCGCGCAGGAAGCGCTGCGCGCGCACGCCCCCGGTCGCCCGGCCCTTGGCCGGGTAACGGTCCAGCGGGGTCACCTTGACACTACCGGAACCGGTCCCAGGCAGCGCCCCCGCGCCGTCCGCGACTGTGACCACCACGGCCTCGGCCAGCAGGTCGACGGGCACGGATGCTCCGGCGACGACGCGGGCGCCCTCATGCAGGGCCACCCCCGCCATGCCGCCGGCACCGCGCCCCTGCGGACGCACCTTGGCGGCCTCGAAGCGCAACAGGCGGGCATCGGAAGTCACCAGCGCCAGCATGTCGGAGTCCGCGGCCACCCCGGCGAAGACCACGCGGTCGCCGTCGGCCAGGGAGATGACCTCCCAGGCATCGCCGTGCTTGGGCTCGCTCCCCGGCTTCACCCGCTTAACCACGCCGCCGGCGGTGGCCAGCACAATCGGGGTGCCAGACGTATCTCCGGGGGAGCCGATGGGCACCAGGCCCACGATCCGCTCGTCCGGCTCGACATCCGCCAGCAGCCGCGCGGGCTGCCCGCCGGCCAGAGACGGCGCCCCCTCCAGGCGCGGCACCTCCGGGGTGGACAACACCTCCATGCGCACCAGCCGACCCGTATCGGTGATCGCACCGACGTGCCCGCGCGCCGTCGTCGCCACCTGGGAGACGAGGGCGTCATGGCGCTGCCGCCCGCCCGAGCGCGGCACCGGCTCCGCCCCACCCACACGGGCCACCAGCCCGGTGGCAGACAGCAGCACCCGACACGGGTCATCCGGCACCGTCAACGGCACCTCCCCGGCCCCTGCCATCAGGCTGACCGCGGCGGCCTGTCGCATCGCCTGCGAGGCGCCGCCACCGGCACCACCGGGCGCGCCCACGCCGCCGTTCAGCGCCCCCGCGCCCGTGCCCGCAGCCTCCAGCAGCACGGTGCGCCGCGGCGTGCCGAACTCCTCCGCCACCGCCGCCAGCTCGCGGGACACGGTGTCACGCAGCAGCGACTCGTCGTTCAAAATCGCCTCCAGCTCGGCGATCTCGGCCGCCAGCTCGTCGCGCTCCTTCTCCAGCTCGATCACGGAGAACTTGGTCAGGCGCCGCAGCTGCAGCTCCAGGATGTAGTTGGCCTGCGGCTCGGACAGGTCGAACACCTGCATCAGTCGCCGGCGGGCCGTGGCCGCGTCCTCGCTGGAGCGGATCACCTGAATGACCTCGTCGATGTCGACGATCGCGATCAGCAGGCCCTCCACCAGGTGCTGGCGCTCGCGTCGCTTGCCCAGGCGGAACCGGGTGCGCCGCTCCACCACCGTCAAACGGTGGCGGACGAATACGTCCAGCAGCTCCCGCAGGCCGAGCGTGCGCGGCTGGCCGTCCACCAGGCACACGTTGTTGATGCCGAAGGAGTCCTCCAGCGGCGTGTGCCGGTACAGCTGCGCCAGCACCGCCTCGGGGTTGTAGCCGTTCTTGACCCCGATCACCAGCCGGGTGCCGTGCTTGCGGTCGGTCAGGTCCGCGACATCGGTGATGCCCTGCAGCTTCTTGGAGGACACCGTCTCCTTGATGCGGGCGATCACCTTCTCCGGCCCCACCAGGTAGGGCAGCTCGGTGATCACAATGCCCTTCTTGCGGGCGGTGATGTTCTCAATGCGGGCCGTGGCGCGGGTGGAGAACTTGCCGCGGCCGGTGCGGTAGGCCTCCCGGATCCCGTCCAGGCCCACGATCATGCCGCCGGCCGGAAGATCCGGCCCCGGCACGAAGGCCATCAGCTCCTCCAGGGTGGCGTCCGGATGCGCCAGCAGGTGCCTGGCCGCCGCCACCACCTCGGTGAGGTTGTGCGGCGGCATATTGGTGGCCATGCCCACCGCGATGCCGGAGGCGCCGTTGACCAGCAGGTTCGGGAAGGCCGCCGGCAGCACCTCCGGCTCGGTGAGGGTGTAGTCGTAGTTGGGGGCGAAATCGACCGTGTCCTCGTCGATGTCCGCCGTGAGCGACAGGGCGGGTGCGGCCAGCCGCGCCTCCGTATAGCGGGGCGCGGCGGGGCCGTCGTCCAGGGAGCCGAAGTTGCCGTGCCCGTCCACCAGCGGCAGTCGCATGGTGAAGGGCTGCGCCAGCCGCACCAGCGCCTCATAAATGGCCACGTCCCCGTGCGGGTGCAGCCGCCCCATGACGTCGCCGACCACGCGGGAGGACTTCACGTGCGGCCGGTCCGGGCGCAGTCCCATCCGGTCCATCTGGAACAGGATGCGCCGCTGTACCGGCTTGAGCCCGTCCCGGGCATCCGGCAGGGCGCGCGCGTAGATGACGGAGTAGGCGTACTCCAGGAAGGAGGTGCGCATCTCCGTGGGCAGGTCCTGCTCGACGATGAGATGGTCGGTGGGCGGGGGCGTCGGCGGGGCGGACTTCGGCATAGTCGCATTGTGGCCCGCCGCGGCTTCGCCAAGGGGGCAACGACACCCGGGTGCGGCGGCAACAATGGCATGATCTGCCCCATGACGTGGACTGCACAGGCTCGCCCCGGGGATGAGGCCCCCACCCCGATGTCGTTGGTCGACGAAGTCACCCGCGCCGGCTACTACCCAGAACTCGTGCTCGGCACCCTGAACACGGCCGTCGCGGGAGAGGAGATCCTCGCGGACCTGGTGCAGGCCGAGACCGTGTTCGACGACGCCGTCCACCGGCACCTGACCGTTCTGGCCCTGACCTCCACCCGCCTGGTTATCGTCCATGTGGACGACGCCCCCCGCGAGGACGGCCTGCCCGGGGCCCTGGCCACCAGCGAGGCCGTGCCCGTTTCCCGCATCAACTCCGTGGGCCTGACTCGCGGCGTGTCCGAGCCGGCCAACGGCGGGGGCCGGCTCACGGAAATGACCCTCGCCCTGGCCTGGGGCTCGGTGCGCCGCATCGACCTGGAGCCCGCCGCCTGCGGTGACCCCGAATGCCAGGCCGACCACGGCCTGACCGGCGTGTCCGTCCCCGACGACATCGTGGTGCGTGTGGCCGCCGGCGTCGAGGGCGACGAGGCCCTGGCCCGCGCCGAACACTTCGCCCGGGTCCTGTCCGCCGCCACCGCCCGGGCGGCGGCACACGCATGAGCACTCCACAGCTGCGCCAGGTACTGGCCGCTGCCGCCGTCGGCGCCGGGCTGACGCTGCAGGCGGGACCACCGGGGGCGATCACCGCCGCCGAGGCCCTGTCCGCCGCCACCGATTGGGGATTGGCCAATCCAGACGCCGACACCCGCGCAGGGGTCGTCGTCGTCCTCGTCGACGGACTCGGGTGGCGGCAGCTCCAGGAGCGTCGCGGACACGCCCCCACCCTGCGTGCCTGGCTGGGCGACGCCGAATCCACCCCCGGTGGGGGCGTCGCCCGCACCTGTGCCCCCTCGACCACGGCCGCCGCACTGACCACTTTGGGCACCGGCGCGCTGCCCGGGGTCACCGGCATGGTCGGCTACAGCGTGCTCAACCCGCGCGTGGGCCGCGACCTGCCCGGTGACACCACCCCGGACGCCGCCCAGAACCTGTGCCTGATCACCTGGGAGGGCACCGCCCCCGACCCGCGCCGCTGGCAGGACGTGCCCACCGTGTTCGAGCGCCTCGCCGCCGGCCCGCGCGCCGCCGGGCCCACCTCGCTCGCCGTCACCATCGGCCCGGCTCGTTTCGCCGGGTCGGGGCTGACCGAGGCGGCCCTGCGCGGCCCGGCGCACCTGGGCGCCGACCGCATGGAGGACCGGCCCGCGCTCGCCGCCGGCGCCCTGGAGCGCGGCGTGCCCCTGGTGTACCTGTACGTGGGCGAACTCGATCATGCCGGCCACCGCCACGGCTGGCGCTCACAACAGTGGCTGCGTCAGCTCGAACGACTGGACGTCACCATGGCGGAGTTGCTGCGACGCGTGCCCACGGGCACCCGCGTGCTGCTGACCGCGGATCACGGCATGGTGGACACCGACGCCGCGCACCGCCTCGACCTGACCGCGCACCCCGCCCTGGCTCGTGACGTGGTCGCGGTCGCCGGGGAGCCGCGCTTCACTCAGCTGTACGTGCCGCACTCCGACCCGGAGGCGGCCGCGGCGGTCGCCGACCGCTGGCGCAGCGTGCTGGGGGAGCGGGCCGCGTGGGTGGGTACTCGCCGGGAGGCCGCCGGCCTGCTGGGCCCGGTGGGGGAGCGCGCCGAAAGCGTCCTGGGGGACGTGCTGGTGGCCATGGCCGACAACTGGGTGGTGGTCGACCCGCGCGTCCACTCCGAGAGCGCAATCGCCATGCCGGGCGTGCACGGCTCCCTTACGGACACCGAAATGACGGTGCCGCTCCTGCTGGCTCGGGCCTGAAGTCTGGAGGCCCGGGGCGGGCACGCGCCCCTGTTGGGGGAGTGCGGACGGTTACTCCGGTTTGGCGCCGAAGACGATCTCATCCCAGGAGGGCACCGACCGGCGGGAACGCCGCTTGGGCTTGGGCGCGGGCGCCGCCGGCATCTCCGGGAGGGCGTCCTGAGTGGCGGCAGCGTCACCGGAGGCGTCACTGGACTCCGCCTGCTTCGGAGTGGGGGCCGTGGGGGCGGCGTGCAGTCGGCTGCCCGCCGGATGGTTGCCGGTGTGGGCGCGGCGCCGCTCCGACATGGAGACCACCTGCGCCTGCCCCTGGGCGGGAGTGTCCGGTGCCGGGCTCTCTGATTGCGCCGCGGTGGTGTCATCCTCCTCGGGGGCCTGCGTCTCGATTCGGCGGCCACGGTTGGAGGCCAGGTCCGCCAGCAGCGCCTCGGTGGAGTCTGCCGGCGGCTCCGGGGCCGCGGCCGGGGTACGCGCCGACGCCGGGGAGGCCGCGCCCGGTGCGGCGGAGTCCTGGTCGAAGACGGCCGGTCGGCGTCCGGTTCCGGCCTCCGTCAGCCAACGGGCCTCGTCGTCCAGGGCCGACACGGAGCGGGCCGTCAGGTCCAGCTCCCAGCGCGCCCGCTTCGCCTGCGCGCCCTGCACGAAGGTAAGGATGATCTGCCATGGCTCGCGTCCCTCGCGCAGCGCATCCCACTCCAGGCTGTCCGGTTCGACGCCGCGCGTGGCCAGCCGGTCCACGGCCAGCTCGCCCAGCACGGGGGAGTCCTTCTCCCAGCCGATGCGGCAGGCCTGCGCCTGCTGCACCGCCCACAGGCGTTCGGCGATGACCGGCCCCTCGAAGCGGCGCACGTGCTCGACGTCCAGTCCGGTGGCGGAGGCGACCTCCTCCGCACTCGCGCCGGCGCGCATGAGTGCCTGCAGCTCCCGGGGGCGGACGGTCTGGCCGGGGGAGGGCGGAGGCGGAGTGGGGGCCGTGGCCGCGGGGCGCGCGCGTCTGACCGCGGCCCGCAGTGCGTCGTCGACGACGATGCTGTAGCGCTCACCGCGTGCGTCGGTCATGACGATGGTGTCGCCGTTGGCGCCCAGCAGCTCGAGTTCGATCATTTACGTGGGCCTCCTTACAGTCCCCCGCGGCCCGAGGCGGGCGGGCCGCACAGGGCTCAGCGTGCCATCTAAGCCGCCCCGTGTCCGGGAGGCGGGGCCGCGTGGCATCCACCAGCCGCCGCCTGTTCGCCCACAGCCGCTGCTGCTGGCCCGATCAGCCGGTTCCCGCCGCCGCCGCCTGGTGCTATGGTGCGCGTGCCCTGGCTCCCTGGGGCGGCGCACGTTCATTGAGCGGGAGCCGTTCCCGGCAGCCCGACGCTGCCCGGGAGCCCTAGGCAGAGCCGTCCACAACAGAAAGTGACGAGGCTATGGCAACCGACTACGACGCCCCGCGCAAGAACGACGACGAGCCCGAAGCGGACTCCATCGAGGAGCTCACGGCTCGTCAGAAGGACCAGTCCTCGGAGGCGATTGAGGAGGACGAGAACGAAGTCGCCGAGGGCTTTGAACTTCCCGGAGCCGACCTGTCCCGGGAGGAATTGAGCGTGCATGTCGTCCCCCAGCTGGAGGACGAGTTCACCTGCTCGGAGTGCTTCCTGGTGCACCACCGCAGTTCGCTCGCCTACGTCGATGACAAGACCGGCCTGCCCGTGTGCACGGACTGCGCCGGCTGATAGGAGGTACTGATGGGCCTGTTCTCCCGCCGTCACCACGACGCCGGAGGCGAGGCAGCCGCCCAGGAGGAGTCCGTTCCGGAGGAGCCGGTGGAGGCCGGCACCGGACCTTGGGATGTCGACGCCGTTCCCGCCGACTCCGCCCCCGCCGGCCGCATCGACCTGGGCGCCCTGCGCGTGCCCGCCGTCGACGGCATGCAGATCCGGATGGAGCGCGCCGGTCGGGATGCGGACGCATCCGCCGCGGTCCTCATCCTGGGCGGCTCGACCCTGGAGCTGCGCGCCTTCGCCGCCCCCCGCACCGCCGGCATCTGGGAGGAGCTGCGCGCCGACATCACCGCCGAACTGTCCCGCGCGAAGGCCACCTATGAGGTGGTCGACGGCGAGTGGGGCACCGAGATCCTCGCCCAGGTGCCCGTGCGCACCCCCGAGGGGCGGGCCGCCACCGTCGCCGCCCGCTTCATTGGCGTGGACGGGCCGCGCTGGTTCCTGCGCGGCGTCCTCCAGGGGCCCGCAGCCACCGACGCCGACGCCGCCCGCCCCCTGCGCGAGGTATTCGCCAACACCGTCGTGGTGCGGGACGGCGCCGCCCGGCCTCCACGCGAGATCCTGCCCCTGCACGCCCCCGGCGTCACGAAGGCGCCGGAAGCCGAGGATCTACCGGGCCTGGATCCGCTGCAGCCCGGCCCGACCATTGCGGAGGTCCGGTGAGTCGACCCGCCCGCTCGCTCAGAAGCCGTCTGACCGACCGGGTGCGCTCCCTACGCGCCAGCCGCGAGGACTTGGCCGCCGCCGACGAGCAGGACTCCGCCTCCCGGCGCGGCACGACTCTCATCAGGGACCTGACGCCCCGTCGGCGTGCCTGCGTGTCCGGCGTGCTGCGCGCCGTCACCTACCGGCCCGCCTCCGCCAAGCCCGTGCTGGTGGGCCGGCTGTTCGACGGCACCGGTTCGGTGGATCTGATCTGGATCGGTCGACGCGCCATCGCCGGTATCGCTCCGGGCACCCACCTGCGCGCCGAGGGCATGGTGGTGGCCGGCCACAGCCGCCCCAGCATCTACAACCCCGTGTACGAGCTCCTCGGGCAGGACGCATGAGCGAGCGGCCCGACACCGACCCGGCCACCCGCAGCGGGCTCGGCGCCCTGGACACCGACCGCTTCGACGCCGCCGCCGCGGTCGGCGGCTGGCGCGGCATCCTGGAATCCGCCGCCCCCACCCTGGTGTTCGTCTGCGTACTCGCCGCGCGCCCCCACGCCCTCGCGCCGGCCCTGCTAGCCTCCCTGGCGGTCAGCGCCGTCGCCCTGGTGGCCCGGTTGTGCGCCCGCCAGAGGCTCACCCAGGTGCTCGGCGGTGCCGCCCTGGCCGTCGTCAGCGCCCTGTGGGCGTGGCGCTCGGGCAGCGCCACGAACTTCTACGCCACCGGACTGGTCATCAACGCCTGCTGGCTGGCGGTCACCGGCGGCTCGCTGCTGGTGCGCCGCCCCCTGGTCGGGCTGCTGCTGGACGCCTGGCACGCCGCCGCCGGCGAGTCCCGGCCCGCCGCCGCCGCCGACGCGCACCGCCGCTACGCGGTCGGCACCGGCATCCTGGCGGCCATGTTCGCCCTGCGCCTGGCGGTGGAACTGCCCCTATACCTGGCCGGTGAGGCGGCCGTGGGCGCCCTCGGCGTGGCCCGGCTCCTGCTCGGCCTGCCCCTGTTCGCCCTGACCCTGTGGTTCGTCTGGCTGATCGTCAACCCGACGCTCAGGCCAGTTCCGCAGCCCCACCCTCAGCGTTGACGTCGGGCTCGGCCACCGGCTCGTCGATGGTGGTGAAGATGGCCGGCACCTCGCTCAGCGCCGCCTCACCCGCCCGGGCGGTGAGGAACAGCAGCTCGTCGCCCCGCTCGAAGCGGTCGTCGCGTCCCGGCCGGATCGGCCGGTAATCGCGCAGGATCGCCGCCAGCACCGTGTGCGGCGGCAGCTCAACGTCGCTGACCAGCTCGCCGATGACGGGGGAGTCGTCCGGCAGCGTCAACTCGTGCATGATGGCGCCGGACTGGTGGAAGGTGAACACCGGCACCAACGAGCCGACGCTGACCGCCTCCTCCACCAGGGCCGTCATAATGCGCGGGGTGGAGACCGCCACGTCCACACCCCAGGTGTCATCGAACAGCCACTCGTTCTTCGGGTTGTTCACCCTTGCGACCGTGCGCGGCACCCCGTACTCGGTCTTGGCCAGCAGGGAGACCACCAGGTTGACCTTGTCATCCCCGGTGGCGGAGACGACGACGTCGCAATCGCCGGCGCCCGCGTCGGCCAGAGAACCCGGGTCACAGGCGTCCGCCAGCTGCCAGTCCGCCTCCGGCACGGAGGCGATGCGCATGGCGTCGGGGGCACGGTCCATCAAGGTGACGTGGTGGCCGTGGCTGATCAGTTCGCGGGCGATCGAGCGGCCCACCGAGCCGGCTCCGGCAATTAGAATCTTCACGCTCAAACCTCCTGGGCGGGCGGACGGGACAGGGCGCGCTGCATGGCCGGCAGCTGCTGGGTGGTGGCCGCCAGGTGCAGGCGATCGTGCTCCTGGATGATGGTTCCCGCCTGTGGGATGACGACCCCGGAGCCGCGGGAGATCCAGGCCACCCGCACCTCGAGCCGCTCCTCCAGGGAGCCGACCGTGGTGCCCACCCAGGCGGGGGAGATGTCGGGCTGGACCAGCCCGGCGGCGCCGGACGGGTCCATGAACTCCCGCGCCGTCCCGCCGGGAAGCACGTGTCGCATCATGTGCTCGGCCGTCTGCCGCACCGTCGCCACGGTGGGAATGCCTAGCCGCTCGTACACGTCGGCGCGAGTGGGGTCATAGATGCGGGCGACCACATGCTCGACGCCGAACAGCTCGCGGGCCACGCGGGCGGCGATGATATTGGAGTTGTCCCCATTGGATACGGCGGCGAAGGCGTAGGCCTCGTCGATGCCCGCCTGCTCCAACGCGTCCCGGTCGAAGCCGATGCCCTTGACCTTACGACCATTGAAGTCGGCCGGCAGCCGCCTGAAGGCGTCGGAGTTCCGGTCGATGATGGCCACCGAATGTCCCATGCGGTCCAGTTGCGAGGCCATGGAGGCCCCCACCCGGCCGCAGCCCATGATGACGAAGTGCACGAGGGGAACGGTACTCCGTCGACGTGGGCCCCGGTGGGCGGGAGGCTTGGCCCGGGCGGGAGGCGGACGTAGCATCGTCGTCCGTGCGTGACTTCGCCGACCGCGTCAAGCGGCTTCTCGTCGGTCGTCCGGTGCCCAGCCGGGCCCTGGGGGAGACCCTCCTCCCCAAACGGATCGCCCTACCGGTGTTCGCCTCCGACGCCCTCTCGAGCGTCGGCTACGCCCCCGACGAGATCCTCGTCACCCTGGCGGCGGCGGGCCTGGCCGCTACCGCCCTGTCGCCCTGGATCGCCCTGGCCGTGGTGGGTGTGCTCGTGGTGGTGGTCGCCTCCTACCGGCAGACCGTCCACGCCTACCCCTCCGGCGGTGGTGACTACGAGGTGGTCTCCACCAACCTCGGCCACCGGGCCGGCCTGCTGGTCGCCTCCGCCCTGCTGAGTGACTACGTGCTCACCGTCGCCGTGTCCATCTCCTCCGGCACCGGCTACCTGGTCGCCGCCGTCCCCGCGCTGGCCGCCTACAAGGTGGAGATCGCGGTGGGCATCGTCACCCTGCTGGCTCTGATCAACCTGCGCGGCAGCCGCGAGTCCGGCGGCGCCTTCGCCCTGCCCACCTACCTGTACATGGGGGCGGTCGGGGTCATGGCCGTGGTCGGCTTCATCCAGGAGCTCACCGGCACCCTCGGGCAGGCGCCGTCGGCCGGCTATGAGGTGGTTGCCCAGTCCGGCTGGGACCAGGGCCTGACGGGCCTGGCCGGCGCCTTCCTGATCCTGCGGGCCTTCTCCTCCGGCTGCGCCGCCCTGACCGGTGTTGAGGCCATCTCCAACGGCGTGCCCAGCTTCCGCCGGCCCAAGTCCAAGAACGCCGCCACCACTCTGCTGCTGCTGGGCATCATCGCCGCCGCCATGCTCATGAGCGTGGTGCATCTGGCCGGTGCCGTCGGCGTGCACATGGTGGAGAACCCCGCCACCGAGCTGCTCGACGACGGCGTGCCACTGGGCACGGGCTACCACCAGGATCCGGTGATCGGGCAGATCGCCGCGACCGTGTTCGCCCGCTTCCTGCCCATGTTCTACCTGGTCACCGTGGTCACCGGTCTGATCCTGGTGCTGGCAGCCAACACGGCCTTCAACGGCTTCCCGGTGCTGGCCAGCGTGCTCGGCCGCGACGAGTTCCTGCCCCGCCAACTGTCCCAGCGCGGCGACCGGCTGGCCTACTCCAACGGGATCATCGTCCTGTGGGCCGGCGCCATCGCCTTCATCGTCGGCTTCCAGGCCAACACCAACCGGCTGATCCAGCTGTACATCGTGGGCGTGTTCATCTCCTTCACGCTCTCCCAGATCGGCATGGTGCGCCACTGGAACCGGGAACTGGCCACCGCCACCGACCCCGGCGCCCGCCGGCGCATGCGCCGCTCCCGCATCGTCAACAGCATCGGCGTGGTCGGTACCGGCACCGTGCTGGTGATCGTCCTGCTGACCAAATTCACCCGCGGTGCCTGGATCACGCTGAGCGTCATGGCGGTCCTCTACCTGGTCATGAACGCCATCCGTCGGCACTACCGCCGCGTGGCCGAGGAGATCGCCATCTCCGACCTGCACGACGCGCGCCTGCTGCCGGCACACGTGCACGCCATCGTCCTCGCCTCCCGCCTGCACCGGCCCACCCTGCGCGCCCTGACCTACGCCCTGTCCACCCAACCGACCTCCATCGAGGCCGTCACCGTCGACACCGGTGACGGCGCCGCCGAACGGCTCCTGGGCGACTGGGAGGACGCCGAGCTGCCGGTGCCGCTGACGGTGCTCGACTCCCCGTTCCGGGACATCACCCGCCCCATCATCTCCTACGTGCGCAGCGTGCGGCGTGAATCCCCCCGCGACCTGGTGGTGGTCTTCCTGCCCGAGTATCTGGTACGGCACTGGTGGGAACAGGCCCTGCACAATCAGACGGCGCTGCGCCTGAAGACCGCCCTGCTGTTCACCCCGGGCGTCGTGGTCGCCTCAGTGCCGTGGCAGCTGGGCCTTCCCGGTGAAACTCACATCCGCCACGGCATGCGGTTCGCGACCCCGCGCGGCATCGCGGACGCCGACGAGGCCACCCGCCATGCGCACGCCAACCGGCTGACCACCCTGGAGTCCCCCACCTCGCCCGAACACTCGAAGACGCAGGAGAACGCATGAGCCCCCACCGCCGCAGTGCCCCGCCCCGGCGACCCGCCCCCGCACCCGCCACACCCGAGTACGTCACGCTCGCCGTCGGCGCCCCCGCCCACGGCGGCCACTGCGTCGCCCGTCCCGTGGACGACCCCTCCGGCCGGGTCATCTTCGTCCGCCACGCCCTGCCTGGGGAAACCGTGCGGGCGGTGATAACGGAGAAGAACTCCAAGATTTGGCGGGCCGACGCCGTGGAGGTACTGACCGCCTCCCCCGACCGGGTGCGTCCCCTGTGGCAGGACGCCGGCCCCGGGGGCGTGGGCGGCGGCGAACTGTCCCACGTGGCCCTGCCCGCTCAGCGCACCTGGAAGCGCTGGGTGCTGGCCGACTGCCTGCGCCGCATCGGCGGAGCAGAAGTCGTGGACGCCGTGACCGCCCTGCCCGGCGCCGCGGGGGGAGCCGTATCGGTTGAGCCAATGCCCGGCGACGCGGCGGCCGAAGCGGACCCGAACCCGCGGGTGCGCGAGCGCGCCGGCGCCGGCACCCGCACGCGCGTGTCGCTCGCCGTCACCGACGCCGGCGCGGCCGGCATGCACGCCTTCCGCAGCGGCACCGTCCTGCCCGTGCATTCCCTGCCGTTGGCGGTGCAGGCCATCCAGGACCTCGGACTGACCGAGCGGGCCCTGTGGCGCAAGCACTTCCGCCCCGGCATGCGCATTACCGCCGTCGCCCCCTCGGACGGCGATCCGCTGGTGCTGCTGGAGGACCCGGACGCCCCCGGGCAGGCCCCCACCGTGCTCACCGCCGCCGGCCACTCCACCGGCCGCCGCCGCGTCGGCGAGGCGGTGGACGCCACCGGCCTGGGCCTGGGACGGCTGCACTACTCGGTGCACGCCGACGGCTTCTGGCAGGCACACCGCGAGGCGCCGACCGTACTCGTCGACCGGGTGGTGCGCGCCGCCCTCGCCGAGACCCCGACGGCCGCCGGCACCCGGCCCGGCGACGAACCGCTGGACGCCGCGCGCACGGCCGGCACCCGCGTGCTCGAGCTGTACTCCGGGGCCGGCCTGTTCACCCTGCCGCTGGTAGCCCTGACCGGACAGGTCCACTCCCTGGAGGGCGATGCGCGCGCCGTCGGCGACGCCCGCCGTACCCTGCACGACTACGACGGCGCCCAGCTGTCGGTGGGGCGCGTCACCCCCGCGGCGGTGGCCCAACTGGGCCGCTTCGAGAACGCCGGCGGCGCCGACGTCGTCGTACTCGACCCGCCCCGCCGCGGCGCCGGTCGCGAGGTGATCCAGGCCGTCGCCGCCCTGAACCCGAGCCGGGTGGTGCTGGTCGCCTGCGACCCGGCCGCACTGGCCCGCGACCTGGGGACCTTCCTGCGCGCCGGCTACCGGCCGGCCGCGATAAGCGCCCTGGACATGTTCCCCCACACCCACCACTTCGAGACCATCGCGGTGCTGGAACGCGGCTGACCGGTGCGGGCCCCCGCCGCGTGCGGGCGCCGACCGCCGTTTTCGTAAGCCGCGCGTGGCGTATGCGGCGGCGCACGCACGGCGGGGCTCTCCGGGTTGACACCGAATGACGCCGTATCCGCTAACGTGGCCGGCAGACCACCAGCCGCGTGCGGTCCAGCCGCCCCTGCGCGCCCGCGCACCAGGATGAACAGGAACGAACTTGACGAGTCTTGACACCTTCCACTCCCGCGCCACCCTCGACGTGGACGGCCGCCCCTACGAGATCTTCCGGCTCGACGCCGTCGACGGCCTGGACCGCCTGCCCTACGCCCTGAAGGTCCTGGCGGAGAACCTGCTGCGCACCGAGGACGGCGCCAATGTCACCGCCGACCACGTGCGCGCGCTCGCCTCTTGGGACCCCGCGGCCGAGCCGGACACCGAGATTCAGTTCACCCCGGCGCGGGTGATCATGCAGGACTTCACCGGCGTGCCCTGCATCGTCGACCTGGCCACCATGCGCGAGGCCGTGGCCGAGCTGGGCGGCGACCCGGAGGTCATCAACCCGCTGGCCCCCGCGGAGATGGTCATCGACCACTCCGTGCAGATCGACTCCTTCGGCCTGCCCAGCTCCCTGGAGCACAACAAGGAGCGCGAGTACGAGCGCAACGCCGAGCGCTACCAGTTCCTGCGCTGGGGACAGGGCGCCCTGGCGAACTTCCGCGTGGTCCCGCCGGGCACCGGCATCGTCCACCAAGTCAACATCGAGCATTTGGCCCGCACCGTCTTCACCCGCCAGACCGCCGGGGCCGACGGCGCCCCCGTCACCCAGGCCTACCCGGACACCTGCGTGGGCACCGACTCCCACACCACCATGGTCAACGGCCTGGGCGTGCTCGGCTGGGGCGTGGGCGGCATCGAGGCGGAGGCCGCCATGCTCGGCCAGCCCGTGTCCATGCTGATCCCGCGCGTGGTCGGCTTCAAACTCTCTGGCGCCATTCCCGCCGGGGCCACCGCCACGGACGTGGTGCTCACCATCACCCAGATGCTGCGCGCACACGGCGTGGTCGGCAAGATCGTGGAGTTCTACGGCGAGGGCGTGGCCGCGGTGCCGCTGGCCAACCGCGCCACCATCGGCAACATGAGCCCCGAGTTCGGCTCCACCGCCGCCATCTTCCCCATCGACGACGTCACCCTGGACTACCTGCGCCTGACCGGCCGCTCCGAGGATAACATCCGCCTGGTGGAGGAGTACACCAAGGCGCAGGGCCTGTGGCACGACCCGTCCCGACAGGCCGTCTACTCCGAGTACTTGGAGCTGGACCTGTCCACCGTGGTGCCCTCCATCGCCGGCCCCAAGCGGCCGCAGGACCGCATCGAGCTGTCCGACTCGAAGGCCGCCTTCGAGAAGACCCTGCCGACGTATGCCGCCGAGCCCCACAAGCCCACGCCGGTCGCGCTCGCGGACGGCACGCAGGTCACCCTCGACCACGGCCACGTCGCCATCGCCTCGATCACCTCCTGCACCAACACCTCCAACCCGTCGGTGATGGTTGCGGCCGGGCTGCTGGCCCGCAACGCCGTTGCCAAGGGACTGCGCTCCAAGCCGTGGGTGAAGACCTCCACCGCCCCCGGCTCCCAGGTGGTCACCGACTACTACGAGAAGGCCGGGCTGTGGCCCGCCCTGAACGAGCTCGGCTTCAACCTGGTCGGCTACGGCTGCGCCACCTGCATCGGCAACTCCGGGCCGCTGCCCGCCGAGGTGTCGGCCGCGGTGAATGATGCCGACCTCACCGTCGTGTCGGTGCTGTCCGGCAACCGCAACTTCGAGGGGCGCATCAACCCCGACGTGAAGATGAACTACCTGGCGTCCCCGCCGCTGGTGATCGCCTACGCCCTGGCCGGCACCATGGACTTCGACTTCGCCACCGAGCCGCTGGGCCAGGACGGCGAGGGCCGGGACGTGTTCCTCGCCGACATCTGGCCCGACCCCACCGAGGTGCAGGCCGTCATCGACGCCACCATCGACCGGGAGATGTACACGCGCGACTACGCCGACGTCTTCGCCGGCGATGCGCGCTGGCAGGGCCTGGACACCCCGGAGGGGGAGACCTTCACCTGGGACGAGGACTCCACCTACGTGCGCAAGGCCCCCTTCTTCGACGGCCTGACCATGGAGCTGACCCCCGTGGAGGACGTGACCGGAGCCCGCGTGCTCGCCCTGCTGGGCGACTCGGTCACCACCGACCACATTTCCCCGGCAGGCGCCATCAAGGCCGACTCCCCGGCGGGCCGCTACCTGGCCGCCCGTGGGGTGGCGAGAGCGGACTTCAACTCCTACGGTTCGCGCCGCGGCAACCACGAGGTCATGATCCGCGGCACCTTCGCCAACATCCGCCTGCGCAACCAGCTGCTCGACGGCGTGGAGGGCGGATACACCCGCAACTTCCTCACCGGCCAGACCGAGTCGATCTTCGACGCCTCCCAGGCCTACCAGGCCGCGGGCGTGCCGCTGGTGGTGCTGGGCGGTAAGGAGTACGGCTCCGGCTCCTCGCGCGACTGGGCGGCCAAGGGCACGGCCCTGCTGGGGGTCAAGGCGGTCATCGCCGAGTCCTTCGAGCGTATTCACCGCTCCAACCTGATCGGCATGGGCGTGGCGCCGCTGCAGTTCCCCGTCGGCCAGTCGGCGGCCTCACTGGGCCTGGACGGCACCGAGACCTTCTCCATCACCGGGCTGACCGCCCTCAACGACGGCGTCACCCCCCGCACGGTCACGGTCACCGCCCGGCGGGACGACGGCGAGCAGGTCACGTTCGAGGCGACCGTACGCATCGACACTCCCGGGGAGGCGGACTACTTCCGCAACGGCGGGATTCTGCAGTACGTGCTGCGCGGGCTGGCCCGCGGCGAGCAGCGGTAGCGAGCCTTCGCGCGGAGGCCTGCGGGTGGAGGTGACCCTGGACGGCCCCGTGCGTGAGCTCGGTTCGCCGGGCGCGGGGCGCGACCTCGCACTCGGAAATTACGGAAAGGCTAAGTTGCCTTTTTGGTGCGGTCACGCGGCTTTTGCGGCGGGTCCCCCGCCCGTGGTTTGCGCGAGTCGGGGGAGCTGAACGCAGACGTTTCCGGCTGTGGCGACTCGGCCCGAATGCAGCCTCGCAGGTGCGGTCCGCCGCGTCTGTTCAGGCCGCGCACGGGCCGCCGGGCCGGACTGCATGGAGTCTCGGAACAGGCTGGAAGAATGGCGAAATTGCGCGGCCGCGGCCGTGGCCGCGGTGGGTGCGCCGCGCGCGTCGGGACCGTGGCGACGGCGTGCGCGGGCCCGGGCGAGGGGCGGCTGCGCAGCTCCGCTCAACGCTCCTAATTGTGCGGACAAATCCGCGTTCCGGTGGATCGCCGTATATGAGCGCGCTCACGAATCCGACACGGCGTCCTAAAGTCGGATCTGAGCGAACGCGGCGCCGAACAGGCACCGGGCAAGGAGGCCAAATGTTCCAGATCCGTATCCACGGTCGGGGTGGCCAAGGGGTAGTCACTGCGTCCGACCTGTTGGCGTATGCAGCCTTCAAGGAGGACCGCTACGCCCAGGCTTTCCCGTCCTTCGGCTCTGAGCGCACGGGAGCGCCGGTGGTTTCCTACTGCCGGATCGACACCCGCCCGATCCGCGCCCACGAGCCCGTCCTCACCCCGGATGCCGTCATCATCCAAGATCCCACCCTGTTGGGTGCCATCGATGTCTTCGCCGGTCTGCGCCCGGGGGGCTATGCGCTCATCAACTCCGCCAAGCCCTTTGACAGCTTTGACCTGGACCCGGCCACGGTGGCCGCCGTTCCCCCGGAGCACCGCCTGACCGTGCCGGCCACGGACCTGGCCATGGAGCACCTGGGACGGCCCCTGCCCAACGCCGTCCTGCTCGGGGCATTCACCGCCGTAACCGACGTACTCGGCATCGAGGCCGTGTGCGCCGCCATTGCAGACCGCTTCCCGGGAAAGGTCGGTGAGCGAAACATTGCCGCCGCCCGGGCCGCCCACAAGATCGTTGCGGACAAGCTCGCCGGCAACGTCTCCGAGTCCCAGACCGGGACCAACCACGATCAGGAGGAGGACGCCGGTGCTGCGTGAGATTGAGGGATCGAAGGCGGTGGCGGCAGCCGTCGCCACCTGCCGTCCGGATGTGGTGTGCGCCTACCCCATCTCGCCCCAGACGCACATCGTTGAGGAGCTATCGCGGCTGGTCAAGGTGGGTGAGTTGGACTGCGAGTACATCAACGTCGAGTCCGAGTTCGCCGCCCAGTCCGTTGCCATCGGCGCCAGCGCCGTGGGTGCCCGCGCCTACACGGCCACCGCCTCCCAGGGCCTGCTGTACATGGTGGAGGCGGTTTACAACGCCTCCGGCCTGGGGCTGCCCATCGTCATGACCGTGGCGAACCGGGCCATCGGCGGTCCCATCAACATTTGGAACGATCAGTCCGACACCATGAGTCAGCGCGAGAGCGGCTGGCTGCAGCTCTTCGCCGCGGACAACCAGGAGGCCGCCGACCTGCACGTTCAGGCCTTCCGCATTGCCGAGGAGTTGAGCCTGCCGGTCATGGTCTGCATGGACGGCTTCGTCCTCACCCACGCCGTCGAACGCGTGGACGTTCCCGAGCAGGAGCAGGTGGACGCCTTCCTGCCCCCGTTCCAGCCCGTCCAGACGCTCGACCCGGAGGATCCCGTCACCATCGGCGCCATGGTGGGGCCCGAGGCCTTCACCGAGGTCCGCTACCTGGCGCACCGCAAGCAGCAGGCGGCCGTTGAGGTGGTTGAGCGCGTGGGCCGGGAGTTCGCCGCGGCCTTCGGCAGGCAGTCCGGTGGCCTCCTGCACACCTATCGCACCGAGGGAGCCGAAACCGTGGTGGTGGCCCTGGGCTCGGTCACCGGTACGCTCAAGGACGCCGTCGACGCCCTGCGGGACGACGGCGTGCCGGTGGGCCTGGTGACACTGACCTCCTTCCGGCCCTTCCCGGAGGCCGCCATGGCGCGCGCGCTGGCCGGGGCCAAGCGGGTGGTGAGCCTGGAGCGCGCCTTCTCCCTGGGACGCGGCGGCATCGTCGAGGAGGACCTGCGCCGCGTCCTTTGGAACCGCGCCGGCGAGGTCACCCTGACCACGGTCGCCGCGGGCCTGGGAGGCCGCGACATCACCTCGGCCTCCCTGGTGGAGGTGCTGCGCCGCGCCGACCGCGGCGAGCTCGCCCCACTGGAGTTCTTGGACCTGGATGAAGCCACCGTTGCCGCCCACCTGGCGGCCGTCGGCCCCCGCACGGAAGGAGCAGCATCATGACGACGTCGACCACCGCCACCACCGCACCACAGCAGTCGGGCGGACGAACCCGTTTCTACCAGGTCGGCTCCTTCGCCGTCGGCAACCGGCTCCTGCCGGAGGTCCGTTCCCTCCAGTCCAGCCGGGAGCGGAACAACACGCTCACCTCCGGGCACCGCGCCTGCCAGGGCTGTGGGGAGGCGCTGGGAGCCCGCTACGTGCTCGACGCCGCCACGGCGGCGGCCGAGCGGGCCGGAGGCAGCCTGGTCACCGTCAACGCCACCGGCTGCCTGGAGGTCTTCTCCTCGCCCTATCCCGAGTCCGCCTGGCGCCTGCCCTGGCTGCACTCCCTGTTCGGCAACGCACCCGCCGTGGCCACCGGCGTGGCCGCGGGGCTGAGGGCCAAGGGACGCGACGACATCCGCGTGGTCGCCCAGGGCGGCGACGGCGGCACCGTCGACATCGGCTTCGGCTGCCTTTCCGGCATGTTCGAGCGCGGCGACGACGTCCTGTACATCTGCTACGACAACGAGGCCTACATGAACACCGGGGTCCAGCGCTCGGGCGCCACCCCGCCGGCTGCCCGTACCGCCACCACGCAGGCGGTGGGGGACGCCCCGGGCAACGTGTTCGGCCAGGGCAAGGACGTGCCCCGCATCGCCATGGCCCATGAAATCCCCTACGTGGCCACGGCCACCGTCGCGGACCTGCACGATCTGGAACGCAAGGTCACCTACGCGATGGGCCTGCACGGTCCGCGCTACATCCACGTGCTGGTGCCCTGCCCCCTGGGTTGGGGGCGAAGTCCTCTCACACCGTGCGCATCGCCCGACTGGCCGTGGAGTCGGGGCTCTTCCCGGTCTTCGAGGCCGAGCACGGCGAGGTCACCGGGGTCAGTCCCATCCGCCGCCAGGTGCCGGTGGAGGACTACCTGGTGCTCCAGCGCCGCTTCGCGCACCTGTTCCGCCCCACCAAGGATGAGCAGACGATCGGCCGTCTCCAGGCCCTCGCCGACCGCAACATTCGTCGCTACGGCCTGCTGGGGCATCCCGACGCGGTACCCGTCCTGAACGACGAGGCCACCGGCGCCACCTCCACCCTGGGGGCGCGCGCGGACCTCAACGACGCCCCCAAGGAGGACTGACATGACCACTATTTCTGCTCCTGAAGCCGCGCCCGCAGGGGGCGGCGCCGGGAAGGTCCGGCCCTTCGCCGTCACCCTGGCCACGGCCTCCTCCCTGGCGAACAAGACCGGCGCCTGGAGGGTGGAGCGCCCGGTCTACCGCGACTTCCTCCCGCCCTGCAACGACGCCTGCCCCGCCGGGGAGAACATTCAGAAATGGCTCTATGACGCCGAGGACGGCTCCTACGAGCGGGCCTGGCGCACACTCATGCAGGACAACCCGCTGCCCGCCGTCATGGGCCGCGTGTGTTACCACCCCTGCCAGACCGCCTGCAACCGCGGCAAGGTGGATGAGGCCGTCGGTATTAACGCCGTCGAGCGGTTCCTGGGCGACGAGGCGCTGCGTCAGGGGTGGCAGCCCGACCCGTGCGCGCCGGATACCGGTAAGCACGTGCTGGTGGTCGGGGCCGGCCCGGCCGGGCTCAGCGCCGCCTACCAGCTGCGCCGGCGCGGCCACGCCGTCACCGTCCGCGACGCCGCCCCCAAGGCGGGCGGGATGATGCGGTATGGCATCCCCGCCTACCGTCTTCCTCGCGACGTGCTCGACGCCGAGATCGCCCGCATCGAGGGCATGGGGGTCCACTTCGTCCTGAACAGCAAGGTCGACAACATCACCTCCGAACTGGACTCCGGCGAGTTCGACGCCGTGTTCTTGGCCATCGGTGCTCAGGTCGGGCGGCGCACCTACATTCCGGCCGGTGAGGCCGCCCGCATCCTCGACGCCGTCACCCTGCTCAAGGACGTGGAGGACGACCGCGAGGCCGGCGACGACGCCGCCGACCAGCTCATGCTGGGGCGGCGCGTGGTGGTTTACGGCGGCGGCAATACGGCCCTCGACGCCGCCCGCACCGCCAAGCGCCTGGGCGCCGAGGAGGCGATCATCGTCTATCGGCGCACCCGCGACCGCATGCCCGCCCACGACTCCGAAGTGGTTGAGGCCCTGGAAGAGGGCATCCAGATGCGGTGGCTGTCCACCGTCCAGCACGCCGACGCCGGCAAGCTGCGCATCGAGAAGATGGAGTTGGACGAGACCGGCTTCCCCCAGCCCACCGGTCAGTTCGAGGACCTGGAGGCCGACTCCCTGGTCCTCGCCCTGGGACAGGAATCCGACCTGGGCCTGGTCGACGGGGTGGAGGGCTTGACGATCGAGGACGGCGTGGTGCAGGTCGATGACCAGTTCATGACCGGCCACCCGGGACTGTTCGCCGGCGGTGACATGGTGCCCTCCCAGCGCACCGTCACGGTCGGCATCGGACATGGCAAGCAGGCCGCCCGCGCCATTGACGCCTACCTGCGCGGCGAGGTCTACCAGCACCCGGAGCGCCATCGGCTGGCCGACATCGGCGCCATCAACTCCTGGTACTACTCCGACGCGCCCCAGCAGGTGCGCGAGCGCCTGGAAGGGGCCCGCCGCTCCCAGACCTTTGACGAGGTGGTCCAGGGACTCAGCGCGGATGACGCCCTGTTCGAGGCGCGGCGCTGCATGAGCTGCGGCAACTGCTTCGAGTGCGACAACTGCTTCGGGGTGTGCCCGGACAACGCCGTGATCAAGCTGGAGCCCGGCAAGCGCTACGCCTTCAACTACGACTACTGCAAGGGCTGCGGTATCTGCGTGGAGGAGTGCCCCTGCGGCGCTATCGAGATGGTGCCGGAGCTGAGCTGAAGGCGGTCTGACTCGGTGGTGGAACGGCGGCGCCGCCGTTCCACCACCGAGTCACGCGGAGTAATCCGCGTCCAGTTGAAGTCCCATGGTTCTGAATTCAGCGTCGCCGGTGATGGTCGCCAGGGTTTGTAGCAGTCGGGCGACACCGCGGTGATAGCTTTCGGGCGTCCAGTCGGCGTTTTTACAGTAGTCGGAAGCGCAGTAATATGAGATGCCGCCGGGTACCCGCCAGCGTGTGAAGGTGGCTTTAAGCGTATCCGCGGCTCGGGAGAACAGGTTGATGACATCTGCGTCGTTAGTGTATTGAGCGTACTGCGCCAATCCCAGCATGGCGTAAATGTGTCCGTTTATCACGTACAGCGGATTTGCGTCTCCCGAGTATTCCTCAAGCCAGGTCAATCCCTCCGAGTCTGTGACGGTGACATGGGGGCCGTCCGTGGAAGCGAAGAATGAGTTACGGATCTGCTCGGCGCTGGTGCTCAAGTTCTGGTCCGGTGCGCGCCTGGCCAGTCGTGTGCACAGGGCCAGCGCCATACCCTGCGCCATGCCTGAGTACCAGGGCGCATGTAGAGTGATTGTGGAGTCTCCGTGCGGAGCGTAGTCGAAGGGGTACGGCAGCCAACATTGTTCACCGTCGATGTCGGCACCGTCGAGTAGTCGTTGCGCGGTGGCGACGGAACGCCTCCAGTACTCCTCGTTTCCGGTGAGGTCGTAGGCGCTCAGCGCCCGCAGCGCATACCAGCAGTACGAGGTTGGGTGGTACACGTCGTCGCCAACGTCTTCGAACGAAACCACCAGGGCGCCCTGAGCATTGACCTGCGGTCCGTCGGTGCCGTTATCTAAAGGCACATATTTGTCGATAATGCTCGGGTTGAGTCCGAAAGGATCGTATACCCCGGTCAGGTCAATTGAATAAGTCTCCCCGAGAGCCGGTGGTGTTGCGGTCGTGTGCGGGGGGGGGTGCCCCTATGTGGTTTGTCAAGCGGCGGTGGGTAGTTGTTGGGCTGGTGGGTCGTAGAGGGAGCCGTGGCGGATCATGGCGTATAGGGTGAGGATGCGGCGGTGGGCGAGGGCGAGTACGGCTTGGTTGTGGCGCTTGCCCTGGGCGCGTTTGCGTTCGTAGTAGGCCCGGGATGCGGGGTCGGATCTGAGGGATGCGAAGGCTGACAGGAACATGGCGCGTTTGAGGCGCTTGTTGCCCGCGTGGGAGACGTACTCGCCGCGTATGGAGGACCCGGACCGCCGGGTGACTGGTGTCAGGCCGGCGTATGAGGCCAGGTGGGCGCCGGTGGGGAATGTTCTGCCCGCGGTTTCGGCCAGGAACACAGCGGCGGCCGGGACCCCCACCCCGGGCATGGAGGTCAGGACCGGGTAAAGAGGGTGGGCCACCCGCCAGGGCCACTGGCCTGGGCGGCGACATCGTCGCGTTGGGCGTGCAGGGCGATGAGCTGGCGGGCCAGGTGGGGCAGCACCACCCCGGCCGCGTCGGTACCAGCGACCACGACGGTCTGCTTGCCCAGGGCGTCGGTGATGGCCTGCGCCCAGGCGGCATGGCGTCTGCACCCGTTGGATTTGAGCTTGGCGTCGATCCGGGCTCGCCCGGCCTTGCGCAGGCGGGCGGGGGTGGGCCAGGCGGCGATCACCTCCAGCACGCTGTCGTGTTCGAGCCACTTGCCCAGCACAGTCTCGAGGGCAGGGTGGATCTGGGTGTACAGGCCCCGGATACGGTTTGCGGTCTGGTTGACCTGGCGGGCCAGGTCCAGGTCAAAGCCGGTGAGCATGCTCAACGCGGCCGCGTCCTCGTCCGAAGTGCTGATGGACCTGAGCGTGTGGGGCATGGTGCGGGCGGCGTCGGCGATCACCGCGGCGTCCTTCGCGTCGGTCTTGGCACTGCCCGGGGTCAGGTCCGCGATACGGCGCATCGACAGGCCGGGCAGGTAGCCCACAGTTATGCCCATGTCCTGGGCCACCGCCACCGCCAGGGCGCCGATGGTGGCGGGCTGGTCCACCACTACCAGGAGCCGGCCGTGCTCCATCAGCTGCTCGTAGACCTCGCGCAGCCGGTCCTCGCTGTTGGGTAGGGCCTTGTCGAACAGCTTCTTCCCGTCGCCGGTCAGGGCCGTGGCCCAGTGCTCGGCCTTGCCCACGTCAATACCGATGAAGACCTCCACATCCTCGATATCCATCTTCCCGCGTGCCTCTCTCGTGCGTTGGTGGGTCAGCCTGTCAGGCAGACGGCCCCGCACCCACGTTACGAAAGGACTCTAAGGCTAAGGCGCCTTGGTCCGTTCCCCTAATCAGCGATCACCATCCGCCCGCCACCATGGGTGACAACACCCCCCGGATCATCAAACGACAGGGGCAAGACATCATGCCCACAGCGGCTGGCCCAGCCACCGGCACTCCTTCACCGGCGACCACAAACAAGGTAACGGGCGTGGATGCGCTGGAAACTGTGCTGGTCGCCCGCGGTGCCGCTGCTGAGCAGCCGGCCAATGATGCTCCCAGGCCGACGGTGGTGGTGAGCAAATAGTGGCGCCGCGACAAACGTGGGCTCGTCGAACTGGGGGTCATTTGTATACGCTCCGGCGTTCTGCTAGGTGACTGGGCTGCTGTGCGAAGGCGAGTGGGCTGGGCGCTGACACCATCAGGCGGGCGTGACGCCCAGGTTCTCGATCACCTCGGCGCCGGGCAGGGCGGCCAGCAGGGCCCCGGGCACCAGCAGCTTGGAGTGGCGCACGCCGGAGCCGATGAGCATCGTGTCGCGCGCGGCCACCTGCGCGTCGATCAGCAGCCGCCAATCGGCGGGCAGGCCGACCGGGGTGATGCCGCCGTAGGCCATGCCGCTCATCTCCACGGCCTGCTCCATGGGCAGGAAGGACGCCTTGCGCACGTCGATGAGTTGCTTGACCAGGTGATTGACGTCGGCGAAGTCGGTGGCCCGCACCACGCAGGCCGCCAGGCGCCGCTCGCCGGTGCGCTTGCCCGCCACCAGTACGCAGTTGCCGGTGGCCTCGGGGTTCAGCGAGTACTCGGCGTTCAGCGCGTCCGTGTCGGACAGGGCGGGGTCGATCTCCACCACCTGCGCCGCAGCAGCCAGGTCATGCCCCTCCGTGGTGTCTGCGAGGGCGTGTAGCGCTGCGGCGACGGGCGGGGCGAGCAGGTCCGTGCGCTCCAGGGCGGGCTGCCAGCCGAGCGTCTCGGCGAAGACATCGGCGGGTTCACGCAGTTCGGTCATACGGCACAACCTCTCAATTCTGGGCGGCGGGAGGAGTCCTTGCCGGAGGGGAGCTCCGCAGGGAGTCTACGGCGCAGTTGCCCCACGGTGGTGACCAACAGTGGGAATGAACCGTGCCATGTGCGGCGTTGCCACCTGCGACAGCAACCGATCGAGGCGCGCGCCTCACGAACACCGCCGCGGACCGGAGGCCCGAGTGGGCATGGGACCGGCCACGGGAAGACCGAGGAGAAGTACATGGGCGACACCACCGCCGTCACCGCATCCCCACAGGTCCAGGAGGTCGATCTACTCGTCGTCGGAGGGGGTAAGGCAGGTAAGTCACTGGCCATGCTGCGTGCCCGCAAGGGCGATACCGTAGTCATGGTTGAGCGCGACAAGGTCGGCGGCACCTGCATCAACGTCGCCTGCATCCCCACCAAGACCCTGATCTCCTCCGCGCGTGTTCTGCACCAGGTCCAGGGTGCGGCCGCCTACGGCGTGTCCCTGCCCGAACTGGGTGCCGACGACTCCAGCTCTCGCGACGACACCGCGCTGCTGACCCGCGCCCGCATCGACCTGGTCGCGCTGCGCCGCCGCAAGGAGAGCGTTGTCGGCGGCATGGTTGCGGCCCACGAGACCATGTTCGCCGACTCCGGGATGGACTTCGTGCGCGGCACCGCGCGCTTCGTGGCCCCTCGCACCGTGGAGATCGCCACCGCCGACGGCGCCGTGCGCCGGGTGCGCGGCAGCCGTGTCCTGATCAACACCGGCACCACCCCGGCCATCCCCAACATTCCGGGCCTGGCCGACACCCCCTACTGGACCAGCGAGGACCTGCTCACGCTGCCCGAGCTGCCCGGGCACCTGCTCATCCTCGGCGGTGGGGTCATCGGCGTGGAGATGGCCTCCCTGATGGGAATGCTGGGTGTGCCCGTCACGCTGCTCCACTCCGGGGAGCATGTGCTGAACCGGGAGGACGACGACGTCGCCGCCGAGGTCACCGCCGGCCTGGAGGCGCTCGGCGTGGAGGTCCTCACCGGCGCCCGCGTGAGCGCCGTGCGTTCCTCCGCCCGCTCCGGGCCGGTGGTGGTGCGCACCGAGGACGGCCGCGAGGCCACCGGATCCCACCTGCTCGTCGCCCTGGGACGGACCCCGGTCACGGCCGGGCTGGGCCTGGAGGCGGCCGGGGTAGAACTGACCGAGCGGGGCTTCGTGCGCGTCGACGACCACCTGCGCACCACCGCCGACGGCGTCTATGCGGCCGGAGACGTGGCCGGCACGCCCATGTTCACCCACGCCTCCTGGAACGACTTCCGGGTGCTGCGGGACCTGCTGGACGACCGCGAGGCCTCCACCGCCGGGCGGGTCATCCCCTGGACCGTGTTCGCCACCCCGGAGCTCGGGCATGTGGGCCTCACCGAGGCCCAGGCGCGGGCGGCCGGGCACAACGTGCGCGTCGCCAAGACCCCCACCGCCGCCGTTCCCCGCGCCAAGACGCTGGGCGCCACCGCCGGCTTCTACAAGGTGATCGTCGACGCCGACACCGACCGGATCCTCGGCGCCGCCATCATCGGTGAGAGCGCCGGAGAGGTCATCACCGCCGTCCAGGTGGCCATGCTCGCCGGCATGCCCTGGCAGCAGTTGCGCGACGCCCCCATCTCCCACCCGACCATGGGGGAGGGGCTCAACATCGTCCTCGACTCACTGGGCTGAGCCGCGTCTTGCGGCCTGACGCCGCGGCGGCGTCAGGACCGGAGGGCGCTTACGCCCCAGGCGGCATCAACCAGTTCGGAGTCGACGAAGTCGAAGATGAGTACGCCGCGCCCATGCGCCTGCCGCAGCAGCCGCAGCACTTGCGGATTGGTGCGCTGCGCATAGGCGATCGGCGTGCCCAGTCGTCCGTTGGTGGCACTGACATGGTTGAGCAGCAGGCAGTCGTCGTCGCCGCGGTGAGTGTAGAGCCGCTCAATCTGGGAGAGCTTCGCCGCGGGTTCGGGACCGTCCCAGTCGTCTTGCAGCAGGATGCGTCGATTGTCGTGCCAGGGCACGGCCCAGGGCCGATCCCCGACAGCCGTCAGGCAGAATTGTGCCGGTGCGCATTCGAAGGCGACCACCTTCCCGCGAATGCTCCCCAGGGCAGGCCAGACGGTGCCCCCGCCCGCTTGCTCCGGAGTCCAGAACAGGTCTCGATTCTTGGCGATGAGGGTCATCAGTGCGTTCCCATACGCCTCGAAGTCGTCTTTCGCCTCATTGGCGTTCTGTATCCGCGCGAGGAAGAAGTCCCGGGGGTGGGCGGTAAGGTGTTCACGTAGGGTCTGCAGGATGGACTCGGCGGAGATGTCACTGATCCATTCACGGTGGGCCGCAACCATGGTGCGCCGTAGCCGCAGGTCCAAGTACCGAACGCCGCAACCGATCTGCTCGGCCAGACCGAGATCCTGGGTGCGGTAGTAGGGATGCGTGCACGCACTCGTCATCGTGTCGTGCGTGCCGGGAATTGTCAGCGCGCACAGGGGAGTGTCGTCGGGCAGGTCGGAAATGAACTCGGCCGGGTCCGCGGTGGTCAACGGTTGCCTCCATCGTGGTGAGCCATGTCGGCCAGGTCGGCATAGAAACGCCTCAGATATGCCTCGATGTCGCCTCGGCCGCAGACCAGCGGGCCGGGAGTCTCCATCTTTAGGGACACCGTCGCGCATGCGGTGAGCAGGGATTGATCCACGTCGTGTCCGATGCGTTCGGTTATGTAGGCGGAGAACACCGTGTCTCCGCGTCCCGTCCGCCCTGCTAGGCTCCTTGGCCGTAGTGGGCACACGTGGAAGCCGGAGTCGTCGAGGATGAGGATCTCGCGCGCGTTGGACACCATGATCTCGTCTGCCCCCTGGTCCTTGAGAGCACGCGCGATGTCGCGCCTGTCGGTGCGGCCGGTGAGGTGCTCGCCCTCGGCGGTATCCACCTTGAGGAAACGGATATGGCTATAGAAATCCGCGCCGTGCTTGAACTCCATGAAGCGCAGCAGGTTTGAGCCCGGTACGCGCTGCCTGATGAAACCCTGCATGTCGACGGCCAGGTCCCCGCGTTGCGACAGCGTCTGGACCAGTTCGGGCGCATAGTCGCCCACCATGAGCCCCGCCAGGTGCTGAATGCGGGCGGAGCAGGCGGGCACGTCGGCCGCACCGATCGCGTCCGCGTAGGAGATGGCCGAAGATGTCCGCCGCTCCTGGTCGGCGGTGGCGTACTCGTTTCGGATCGACGCCGTGTGCGCAGACCCTACGGGAACCACCTGCCGCACGCTCGCCGGGAAGTGCGACAGCAGCCCCCGGTCCGCAGCGGCCACGGTTGCCACCGCCTGGACGCTGTGCCCCAGGGAAGCGGCCGCGGCGGCCGCGCAAATGACCGCCCCACCAACGGCACGGGTGGTCTTCCCAGTGTGATCGACATTAATGTCGACGCAGACGGGACCGATCACCTGGGTGTCGAAGTCCTCCAAGGCGGCGCTGGCGTTGGGCGCGTTCATGCAGCTGCCTTTCTTGCGTCGGCGTCTTGCCGGTTCTTAAGGCGGATCAGCACAGAGGACAGGCAGAAGGCGACCGCCGCGAGCGCCGCCAGCCCGACGAAAGCGGCCCCAAGCGTGCTGGTCGGAGTCAGCTGCTCGGTGATGATGTTGCCGGACGCGTCCGCCTCGGAGGGGACGATCAGCCCGCCGAACACAATCGGCCCGAGCAGGGCGGGAATGTAGCCGAGCGTGATGGCGAACGACATGGCGGCAGAGGACTGCTTTGCGGGCACGTTGAACTCACCGATCGGGGCGTAGTAGACGCCGCGGATCATGAAGCAGCACCCCGAGGCCAGCAGCATCAGGACGATGAGTGCGGGCATGACGCCGGAAGACACGATGTGCGCCGGCGGGTTCCCGGCGGGGAAGCTGGTCACCGACGCGGGATGGGTGAACAGAACGACGGCGATGGCGAGCAGCAGCACGCTGAGGACGGCTGACATGAACCGCATGAAGTGGGACGTGGATTTGAAGACCTTCTCAACCAGAACCGAGGAGACCAGAGGCAGCATGCGCAGGCCGATGACCACGGTGGAGAAGACCGCCGCGACCAGGGCGGAAGACCCGTAACCCGCCTGCAGGAACCGCGCGAAGTAGGTTCCGGCCGCCACAAAGGTGCCGTAGATGCAGAAAACGTTGAGGCCGGCGAGCCAGACGACGGGAAGCTTCGCAACCCTACCGATCCCCTTGATCGCCTCAATGGTGGAGGCGTTGACCTCGTCGTCGTCTCCCACGCGCGTGCCCTTGGGGGCGGCCCAGAAGACCAGGATGGCGGTGGCCAGGACGATTACCGATCCGGTCAGCATGATGCCGCGCGCGCCCACTCCGGCGGCAATGAGCGCCGTCCACAGCAGCGAGACGAGGAACGCGAGCAGACCGCGGCCGAACTCGAAGAACCCGAATGCGGCCCCTTGGTGATCCTCGGAGGTGGAGGTCCGCACCGCCTTGAAGTTGGCGGGTTTGAAGAGCACCTCGCTGAGCAGCAGCATCAGGAAGAAGCACGCCAGCAGGGTGGGGAATGACAGGTTGGGGGAGAACACGGAGATGAACAGCGAGATCGCGCCGACTCCGAGCGTGGTCAGCACCATGATGGTGCGGACGCTGAACCGGTCACCGATCCATCCCAGGAGAATCGTGCCCAGGATGATGACGAGGCCCTGCATGGAGTACAGCTGCCCGGCCTGCGCGTCGGTAACCCCCATGGCGATCGGGAAATCCTTCGGCAGGGTATTGCGGATGTCCCAGAACGCATACAGTAATTGCGCATTGAGGGTTATGAACAACAGTTGGACGAATGTCCTCGGGGCGAACCCGAAGGATTGCAGCAGCTTCTTCAATGATGGTCCTTCTTGTGAACGGTATTCCTCAGCGGGCGTGCGCGGCACCGCACTGAGCGCTAGGGCGCGGCCGTCGCTGTGGCAGGATATCCCGCGTGCTGCACGTCGTCTTCTTTGAACCGCGCATCCCGGGTAACTCCGGCGCCGCTATTCGACTAAGCGCCAACACCGGGGCGACGCTCCACCTGGTGGATCCCCTATTCGACATGGATGACGCCAAACTGCGCCGCGCCGGCCTGGACTACCACGACCTGGCCCGCACCCGCGTGCACGCCACCTGGGAGGAGTGCCTGGAGCAGGTGCCCGGACGCATCTTCGCCTTCACCGCCCGCACCGCCACCCTTTACACCGAGATCACCTGGCATGAGGACGACGCGCTGCTCTTCGGCCCCGAACCCACCGGCCTGCCCGAAGCGGTGATGAGTCATCCGCGCGTCACCGGACGGGTACGCATTCCCATGCTCCCCGGAAGCCGTTCGCTCAACCTGGCCAACTCCGCCGCCGTCGGCCTGTATGAGGCGTGGCGAAGCCTCGGTTTCCCCGGCGCCGCGTAAGCGCGCCGCGTGGGGCGTCCCCGACCGGCCTTAGCGGGCTTCCTGAAGGAACGGGGCGGCGCCGGGCTCGCCGGGCTGGGAGTAGGTGACGGTCAGCAGGGCCCGGGCGATGGCATGGAAGGAGCACTGCGCCGCCACCGTCGTCGGGGAGGCGTCGTCGTCCAGGCCGAGGGTGTCCACGTCCAGGGCGTGCACGGCGAAGATGTAGCGGTGGTCGCCGTCGCCCGCCGGCGGGTAGGGGCCGGACCAGGCGTGCGTGCCCGAGTCGTTGACGGCGTGGAAGGCGGCGCCGTCCAGTTGAAGATCGGACTCGCCCACGCCCTGCGGCAGTGAGGTGACCGACGCGTCCAGGTCCTGGATCGTCCAGTGCCACCAGCCGGCCGGAGAGGGGGCGTCGGGGTCGAAGCAGGAGACCACGAAGGAGCGGGTGGTGGCCGGGAAACCCGACCAGTGCAGCTCGGGGGAGATGTTCTCGTGCACGGCGGTGAACCGGTCGGGCATGCGCTCGCCGTCGACCAGGTCGGCGGAGGCCAGCGTGAATGCGGGAACGGCCGGAAGCAAGTCGTAGGGGAAGGGCGGACGGGGACGTGTCAGATCTGCGGGCATGGCGGACCTCCTTGAAAATCGGACGGCCGTCGGCGGGCTGGCCGGGGCCGTTTCAACCACTGTAGACGCGCCCCCGCGGCGATTCGTGTCAGAGGCCGGCGCTACCCTTGCAAGCAGACATCGAACAGGTGTTCGATAGATGTTCCTTGCTGAGAGGAGGTGCCATGAAACAGACCCGGCGTGGCGCCCGTGCACCCGGGGCGGCGGTGCGCGTGGAGCGCCTCGCCGCCGCCCGCGCCGCCCTCGCCCGTGCCGAGGATCGCGCCGGCCTGCACGGGCGGGCCGCCCGGGAGGTCGCCCAAGCGTTTGCGCAAACCGGGCGGGCGGCGGCCGTATCCGGCGCCGTCGCGCTCGCGGCCCCGGACGCCCTCCCGGAGATGGGGGCCGCAACGCCCGCGGCGCTCCTGCCGCTCGGAGCGGACGCCGTCGGCGCGGTGTCCCTGACCGGATCGGCCGGCGCCCTACTGGCCGTAGCGGCCCTCCGGCAGGGGGCGGAGGACTGGTGTGGGGTCGTCGGCTGTGAGGGGCTGGGCTGGTGCGCCGCCGCCGAGGCCGGCCTCGACCTCTCCCGCGTGCTCGCCGTCCCCGCCGCGGACCTGCCGTCCAACCTGCTCACCTCGGCCCTCGGCGCCCTAATGGACGGTGTCGCCGTCCTCCTGATCTCCGCGACGGCCGCTGCCCGCCTGCGCCCCCGCGACCGCCGCACCCTCCTGGCCCGCGCCCGGGAACGCCGCTGCCTCATCCTCACCCCTTTCCCCTGGGAGGGCTCCCGTACCCTGCATGCCTCGTCCGCCTCACCGGCGTCCGCAGCGCAGACGGGCGGTGTCCTGGTGTCGCTGCGTGGCGCGGCGGTGGTACCGGGGCAGGAACCGGCCGGGGAGCCGGAGCCGGGTGAGGCGCGAGAGCTGGCCGACGGCTACCTGCGGCGCCTTACTTGGAGCGTGCAGGACCCCCACCGCCCCGGGCGGGTCGGCCTGCTGTTCGATGCCGCCGGCGCCCGCCTCGCCCCGGCGGCCGCCGAGGCTCCTGCCGCCAATTCGCCGCGTCGGCACTCGCACCTGGCCCTCGTCACCGCGGCGCGCCGGTCACCGAAAGCGCCGGGACGGGAGGGCGCATGACCTCCTTAACTCCCGCTGCGAGCGTGTTCCCGCCCGCCCCGGAGTCTCGCGGGCTGCGGCTCGTCGCCGTCTGGACGCCGGACTGGCCCGTCGTCGCCCTCACCCTGGAGTCGCGAGAACGACCCGATGTGCCCGATCCGGCCCTGGTTCCCGTTGCCGTCGTGGGCGGCAGGGGCGTCATTGCGGCCTCGGCGCCGGCCCGTGCGGCCGGTGTCGCCCGCGGCATGCGGCTGCGTGTGGCCCGGTCGCTGTGCCCCGAGCTCGTCGTCCTGCCCCCGCAGCCCGAACGGGAGGCCCGCACCTACGAAACCGTCATGGAGGCCCTCACCGAGTTTCTCGCCGATCCGCTCGTCGCCCGCCCCGGACTGGCGCTGTCTGCCGCGCGCGGCCCGGCTCGCTGGGCGGGCGGGGAAGAGCCGCTGGCCGCCGCCCTCGTTGAGGCCGTCGCCACCGGGCCGGGGGTTGAATGCCAGATCGGCATTGCCGACTCCCTGCTCGGTGTCGTCCTCGCCGCCCGCCACGGTGTCATCGTCCCGCCCGGGAGCACGCCCGAGTTCCTCACCCCCTGGCCGCTGCCCTCCCTCCTACACGCCCTGGCCGCCGAGCGGGATCGCCGACAGGCACGAGAGCTGCTGGAGGACTTCGACCGGCTCGGCCTGCGCCGGCTCGGCGACCTCGCCGCCCTGCCCCGCCGCGACGTTGCCGCCCGCTTCGGGCCAGCGGGGGAGCGCCTGCACCGCCTCGCCTCAGGAGACTGGGAGACCCTGCCTCGGGCCGCCCGTCCCGCTGCCGACGTCGTCGCCGAGACCCCGCTGGACCCTCCCGTCGCGCGGTCCGACACCGCAGCCTGGGCCGCCCGCTCCCTCGCCGAGCAACTGTCCCAGCGTCTTGTCGCGCTGGGCCTGTCGGCCGGACGCCTCCGGGTGGAGGCAGAGTGCGAGGACGGGGCAGAGCTGGGCCGCTCCTGGCTGCTGGGCACCACGCCCGCGCCCGCCGACCTCACCGACCGCGTGCGCTGGCAATTGGAGGGCTGGCTGGCCGGTCGCTCCGGCCGACCGCCCGCCGCACCCCTGACCCGCCTGCGCCTCGTTGCCCTAGAGCTCACTCCCGCGGGCGCCGCCCAGGCCGGCCTGTGGACCCGGCCCGGGGAGCAGGTTGAACGCCGAGCCCACCGTGCGGCCGGACGCGTCGAATCCCTCCTCGGTGCCGGCGGTGTGTGCGTCCCCGTGCTGCGCCCCGGACGGGATCCGCGTTCGCGCACCGCCCTCGTCGGCTGGGGGGAGACATCCGTCGGCGGTGCGAACAACATCCGTGAAACAGGCCCCGGAAGTGCGGCCGCGGAGACGGCTCCCTGGGCCGGCGCCCTGCCCGCCCCCTCGCCCACCCTGGTGCCCCCTGCGCCGCTGCCGGCCCGCCTGCTCGACGACGGCGGGCACGACGTCGGCGTCGATGCCCAGGGGCAGCTGGTAGCCGCGCCGGCACGCGTCGACCTGGACCGCGCCCGCGGGGACGCCGCCCCAGCCGCATGGGACGGATGGGGTGAGCCGCTGGAGTACTGGCGCGGGGAGCGGCGGGTCGTGTCTTGGGCGGGACCCTGGCCGGTCGACGAGCACTGGTGGCGGCCCGGGGGCGCGTCGCGCCGTGCCTACCTGCAGGTTGTCACCGACGTCGGCCCGCCTCTGCTACTCGCTCGTGCGGGCCGCTGGTGGGTCGACGGCGTCTACTCCTGACGGGGTCCCAGCACGGTGAGGCTGACGATGCCGACCACGCACAACCACACCAGGGCGATGGCCCAGCCGGCCAATACGTCCGTCAACCAGTGGTAGGCCAGGTATACGCGCGACAGGCCCACAGCGGCGGCGGCCATGCACGCCGCTATGCCCGCCAGCGCCTTGCGGGCAGGCGACGCCGTCGAGACCAGCGCGAATCCCGCCAGCACGCCCACAAACACTCCGGTGTTGAACGAGTGTCCGGAAGGGAACGACCAGGAGGAGGCGGGGTCGCCCAGCAGCAGCGCGGTGGATGGGCGCGCGCGAGCGAAGATGAGCTTCAATATCACCGTTAGCAGCGAAGAGCCGACCATGGCCCCGGCCAGCACCAGGGCGCGGCGCCAATGCCTGCGCAACAGTAGGAACGTGCATACGGCCGCGGTGAGCAGCGTCAGCCCGAGCGTGCCGCCCAGTTGAGTGACCGGCCACGCCACCGCGGTGACCAGCCCGTGCCGTGCCCGCACCGCCCAGGCGGTAACCGCCGGATCGTAGACGGCCGGGGAGTATCCGCACTCGGTGCTCACCGCCAGCCATGCGAACACGGCGGCCGCCGCCGTCGCCATAAGAGCGAGAAGCGGACGGAGGTCCCGCTGCGGGACGGCGATGGTTTGCTGCATTAGACGCGAGCCTATAGGCCCGCCCTGGGTGCAACCTGTGACGCGCGACTGCGGCGGAGCGGGTGCGGGGGAGTGCGCGGTCGGCCGGTAGCATCTACGGCGGGTCGCCCCGGACCCGACGGGCGGGCACCGGAGGTTGCGGAGAGGGCCTTGCGCCCGCTCCGGGAGAGGAATCAGGACGCGCATGGCCAAGCTCTATTTCCGCTACGGTGCCATGAACTCGGGCAAGACCACGGGACTGTTGCAGACCGCCTACAACTACGAGGAGCGCGGGCAGCGGGTACTCCTGGTCAAGGCCGCGATCGACACCAAGGGTAATGACACCGTGGTCTCCCGCCTGGGGATGACTCGCCGCGTCGACCTGCTCGTCACCGCCGACGACGACGTGCGCGCCCTGGTACGCCGGGCCGCCCTGGGGGAGCGCGCCGCCGACCCGCAGGCCGGCCCGCGTGAGACCGTCGACTGCGTACTGGTCGACGAGGCGCAGTTCCTCACCCCGCTGCAGGTCGACCAGCTCATGGAGATCGTGCTCATCGACGACATTCCCGTGCTCGCCTACGGGATCCGCACCGACTTCCGCACCGTGAGCTTCCCCGGATCGCGGCGCCTGCTGGAGATCGCCCACTCGTTGGAGGAGCTCAAGACGATCTGCCGCTGTGGGCGTAAGGCCATCTTCAATGCCCGCAAGGTGGGGGAGGAGTTCGTTTTCGACGGCGATCAGGTCGCCATCGATGGCGTCGACGTCACCTACGAGTCCCTGTGCGGCAAGTGCTATCTGGAATTCGGGGGCGTGCTGCCGGGGGAGTGAGGGCCGGGGGAGGGCGCCGGGCCGCGACGCGCGAGCCGGCGCACACCGGGATATGCGGGCCAGAGTGCACTTCCGAGGAGGTCCTTGTATTGGGGGAAATACAAGCGATACCGTGGAGACGTGGATGTCTACTACGCCATCATCGCCGACATCGTCGGCTCCCGGCGTCTGACCGACCGGCGCGCCGCGCAGGCCACCTTCGCCGATGCGCTCACGCGGGCGGCCGCGGGGCTGTCGCTGCCGCAATCGCCCATCGCCACCGTAGGTGATGAGTTTCAGGCCATCGCCGCCTCGCTGCCCGCTGCCCTGACGCTCACTGTGCGCGTCCAACTGCTTCTTCCCGAGGGGTTGGCCCTGCGCTTCGGCATTGGTGCCGGACGGGTGGGGACGGTCTCCGCCGACGCCGACGGCGCTGGCGCCACCATTCAGGACGGCAGTGCCTGGTGGGCGGCACGCGAGGCCATCGAGCAGGCGCACGCCGTCCAAGACGCGGGCCGAGAGTTCTGCCGCAGCTGGCTGCGTGTGGCGCAGGACGCCGTCGTCCCGGGCGATGCACAGGAGGTTGAGGCGATCGTCAATGCGCTGCTCCTGCTGCGCGACCAGGCCGTCACCCGCCTGCGACCGCGACAGCGGCGCATGACCGCGGCGCTCCTGGCCGGCGCCACCCAGGTCGAGGTGGCTCGGGCGGAGAAGGTCAGCCAGCAGGCCGTCTCCGACTTCTTCCGCGGGCCGGGGGCCGCCCTCATCGAGGGCCAAACCCTGCTCGACACCCTGCTCGACACTGTCGCCGTGGCGCGCACGGGACGCGAACCGCAGGCGGTGCAGCAATGACCGCGCTCGTACTGCTACTCGCCGGGCTCGCCAGCACCTTGCCTGTGCTGGCGCGGCGACTCTTCGGCGAGGGACGTCCAAGGCGGCGAGCCGTAGCAATCGCCGCCGGGACCGGGGCGCTCGTCGTCGTCGGGATTCTTCTCGCCCGGGGACCACTGGGACTTGCGGCCGCCGGTGTCGTGGTCGCCATCGTCGTCCCGGTGGTGTGGAGCGTTTGGGAAATGCTCGCGCCCAGTGAGCGGGGCGGGGCGGTGTCGCTCATTGCGCTCGCCGTCGGCTGTGGGGCCTGTGCCGTGCTAGCCGCCCCCGTCGGCACGTCGGCGGCGCGGGCGTGCGCCGTGGCGGGCGTGGTCATTCTCCTGGGGGCGCCGGCGAATGGGCTGGTGTCGGCCGTCCTCAATCTCGCTCGGGGCTCTAACTCGTCCGCGGGCACGCTGTCGCCGCTGGTTGTGGCGATGCGTGGTGGCCGCTGGATCGGACCGCTTGAGCGCATCCTCATCCTCTTGCTCGCGGCAGCCGGAGCGCAGGCAGCGGTTGCGGCGGTCATCGCCGCCAAGGGTGTGATCCGCTTTCCTGAGATCAACAAGGATCAGGACGGCCGCAAGGCGGAGGAGTTCCTCATCGGCTCAATGACCTCCTGGATTCTGGCGGTGCTTGCCATCGCTGCGGTGTCGGTGGCTTGAGTTGGAGGGTGTGTCGTGTGGTGCCGGGGCGGGCTCACGGGGAACGATCGCGTGAAGTCATCCGATAGGGGCGTGCCACGTGGTGCCGGGGCGGGCTGAACCGATGCGGGGCCGGTTGAAGCGGCTTGCTGGGTGCTGAGAGATGCGCGAGAAATGTGATGCACATCTCACTGACGTGGGTGCGTTTAGGGCTGTGAGGGGCGAATTCGTGTCGGACCCTCGCGCTACTGTGTACATATGTTCGAAGGTAGGGGTGTTGAGAGCCAGCCCGCCCGGCGTGCCCGGGCGGGTCGGGTGACGTCGCCTGCTGCCGCGAAGCTGACGACCGGGCCCCTGGCAAGTCCTCAACCTCGCCATGCGGCAGGATCCCGGATGGATGGTGAGGTTGAGGACCTGGTCGGTCGTCTGTCGGGGGTGCCGGCGGGCGCTGACCTGGCAGATCTGATTGAGGGCCTGTTGTCGGTGCTGCTGGTGCCCGCCCACCCGGACGTCGCCACTGATGACACCGATGACACCGATGGCGCGGCGGACGCCAATGAGGTTTTGAGTATCCCTGATACCGACGCTGTGTTGGCAGCGGTTACCAGCCCGGCCGAGCGGATGCTGGCCGAGGCGGCAGGGCGGCTGGGTATGGACTGGGGACAGGGTGCAGGGGCTGATGCGCTGGCCTGCTTGGGTGGCCAGGTACTCAGCGAACTGGTGGGGGCCTGCCACCGGCTGGGTGCCTGGGCGGCCTGGGCGGAGGGCGTGGCGGCCGCCTGCCTGACCCGGACAGCAGAGATGAACCGCGGCACCCCGCCCTGGGGGCCGGGCGGCCGGCTTGAGCAGTTCATTACCGAGGATGAGCGGAGGTTCACCGCCAGCGGGGAAATCGCCGCCCGACTCGGCACTACTCGCAGCAGTGTGGACCTACTCCTGGACCGTGGCCAGGCATTGCTGCAACCCGAGTTCGCAGCCACGGAGGCCTTGCACCGGGCCGGTCTACTGGACACCTCCAAGACTGCCTTGATCGTCCGCCGGCTGCAGGACGTCAACCCCGACACGGCGGCAGCGGTGCAGGAACGGGTGCTGGCCCGTGCTCCACGCCGCACCTGCTCGCAGCTGGGGCGGGATATTGATCGGGCCCTGGCCGCCCTTGACCCCAACGGTGCTAGCAGTCGCCGTAGGCGAGATGTGGCGGGGCGGCGGGTGACCCGGCCCCGTCCGGCCGGTGAGGGGACCCACGAAATGCGTCTGCTACTGCCAAGCCTGGACGCGCTACTACTGGACGCCACCCTGGACGCGATCGCCGCCAGCGCACGAGCCGCCGGCGACAGTCGGTCCCTGTCTCAATTGCGGGCCGATGCCATCACCGGCATGACCCTGCGCACCTTGCAGGGCAGCCAGATCCTGGCCTGTCGAACCGCAAACGCCAATGACGTCAGTGCCTTCACCACCGCCGTCAGTGGGACTGGCCCTGCCCTCGCGACGGTCGGGCCGGGGGCTGCTGGTTTGCTGCCGGATGGGGTGCCGTTGCCAGGCCTGCTGGGGGCGCTAAGCAGCCTGGTGGAGCCATCTCGTCCCTGGTGGACGCCATCCGGCATCACCCCCGTGTTCCCGCCACCCGGAATCAGCGTCAACGTTGACGTCACCGTGCCGTTGAACCAGCTCCTACCCGAAGACGGCAGCGAAGGCCTGCCCGCCTGTGACGGGAGAGGTCTGCCCACCTCGTCCGGGGGAAGAACGGTGCCTACAGGCAGCAGGGCAACTACGCCCGAAACCGCCAGTGGCAGTGGGAGCAGTCTGCCTGAAACCGGCGGCGGGAGTCTGCCTGAAACCGGCGGCGGGAGTCTGGCCGTAGCCAGCGTCCGAGGGAGCAGTCTGCCCACCGACGTCGAGGTCACACGGGCGGCTGGGATCGGATCCGGCGGGGCTGCTACCGTCCCCCGGGCCGTCGAGGCAGCCGAGAAGGCTGGGGCGGCGGAGGTTGTGGTCGGCACCGGTCGCGTGGCGGTTCCTGCCGCCACAGCCAGGGCATTGGCAGCTGGCGGCACCTGGCGCAGGCTGGTCACCGATCCACTATCCGGGGTGGTGCTGGACGTGGGCCGCAGTCACTATCGGCCCCCAGCCGGCCTACGCGACCTGGTGCAAGCCCGTGACCAGGAATGCGTCTTCCCCGGCTGTGGCACCCCCGCAGCCCGCTGCGACACCGACCACATCACCCCCTGGGCTTCCGGTGGGGCCACCAGCCTGAATAACCTCACCACCCTGTGCCAAGCCCACCACCGCCTCAAGCACACTCCCGGATGGACCCTCACCCGTCAGAACACGGCCGACGGCGATGGCGTGCTGATCTGGACCACCCCCACCGGGGCTCGCTACCGGCGCACCCCCGACGGCACCATCACCCTCCTGCCCCGCCGCGTCGGGCCGCGTCAACTGGCCATGCCCGCCCAGCAGGCACCCCAATACCTAGCCGACGCGGTCGACAGCGCAGTGGTGAGTCGGCTTGAGCACGGCTTGAGTCTGGCTGCGCAAGCACAGGAACAAGCACGAGTGCAGGAAGGAGGCCCCGCCGTCGGCTCCGGTGGCACAGTGCAGGAAGTCGACTCAGCCGCCGGTTCCGGTGGCACAGTGCAGGAAGTCGACTCAGCCGCCGGTTCCGGTGGCGCAGCTCAGGAAGCCGCCCCCGCTGTCGGCTCCGGTGCCGCTATTGCCGAGGCGCCTGGCGGCGCCTCCACGCGTCCCAGCAGGCGTCCCGGTCGGCCCCCGCAACCCCCGCAAGTAGTCAGCCGTGGGCCCCGGCCCGGGCACCCCATCGGCGCATTCGAGACCGCTCCCTTTCCCCAAGCCCTCCACGACCTGGGGTTAGCTCCATTACTTGACCAAATCCCGCCCTTCTAAAACACACCCCGGAAAGGCGGCGTGAGGTTCTAGTCGTTGGTGGCGCAGGCCCCGAGCCGTTGGGGGCGTGAGGTTCTAGCCACTGGCAGCACCAGGCCCAGCAGCTCTTCCGAGGACATTCATGAGGGCCGCTTCCATGACTTCCATAACCATGAGGACCACTTCCATGAGTCTCGATACCGACATCGGCGGCCGCGGTTCCGGTGCGCTCCCGCAAATGCCCGCCGGCACCATGGCCCTCACCGGTACGGCGGGGCCGGCAGGCACTACCGGAACCCATCGCTATGCCGAACTACATGCTCACTCCGCCTACTCCTTCCTCGACGGCGCCAACGAGCCCGAGGACCTCGTCGCCGCCGCCGTCGAGCTCGGTCTGGAAGCCCTAGCTCTGACCGATCACGACGGCATGCCCGGCATCGTCCGCCACGCCCAGGCCGGCCGTGCCCACGGAATCCCCACCGTTCACGGCACCGAACTCACCCTCGAAGACGGCGCCCACCTGCCGATCCTCGCCCGTGGCCCACTCGGCTATCACCGCCTGTGCGCCGCCATCTCCCGCCACAATCTCGCCGCCGGGCACCGTACCGATCCAGCTCACCGTTTGCCGATCCTGGCCGACGAGCTGCATTCCACCTGCCTGGTCCTCACCGGCACTGTCAACGGGCCACTGCGTCGTGCCCTCGGCGACCCGCATCGCCCCGATGCCTGGGACCTCGCCGCCGCCGACACCGCCCTCGGGCACCTGGTTGACCTCTTCGGCCACGACGGCGTCGCCGTCGAGATCTGTCTTGACGGCAGCCCCACCGACGCAGCCCTGACCGCCGTCCTGACCAAGCTGGCCTCCGAGCACCACCTCCCACTCGTCGCCACCGGCGCGGTGCGCTGCGCCCGCGCGGCCGACTCCCATCTCGCAGACGTGCTCACCGCCACCCGGCTACGCACCGACCTCGAAAACGCCCGCGGATACCTGCCCGCCATCGGCCGCTGGCTACGCGGCCCACAGGACATGGCCCGGCTGCACCGTCGGGCGCCCCACGCCGTCGACGCCGCCGCCGAGATCGCCCGGGACCTCGCCTTCGACCTCGCCCTCGTAGCCCCCGGCCTGCCCGACCCGGAGGTGCCCGCGGGGCACACCCCCGCCACCTGGCTGCGGGAGCTCACCCGCCGCGGTGCCCTGGCGCGGTACGGCACGGAGGCGGAGGACCCCGAGGCCTGGAGGATCCTCGCCCACGAGCTAGACGTCATCGAATCCCTCGGCTTCCCCGGCTACTTCCTCATCGTCCGCTCCATCGTCGACTTCTGTGCCAGCGCCGGCATCCTGTGTCAGGGGCGGGGAAGCGCCGCGAACTCGGCTGTCTGCTACGCCCTGGGCATCACGGCGGTGGACGCCGTCCGCCACCGCATGCTCTTCGAACGCTTCCTCTCCCCGGGGCGGGCCGGCTACCCGGACATCGACCTCGACATCGAGGCCTGCCGCCGCGAGGAGGTCATCCAGCACGTCTACGCCCACTACGGGCGCGACTACGCCGCCCAGGTCGCCAACGTCATCTCCTACCGGCCCCGTTCCGCGATCCGCGACGCCGCTCGGGCACTTGGCCACCCCGCCGGACTGCAGGACGCCTGGGCCTCCCGGATGTCTTATCACTGGAGAAAGGTTCGCACCGAGGACGGCCCCGCAGCGGATGCTCCTCCCGAGCAGGTCCTCGACGTCGCCGAGCACCTGCTGCGCCTGCCCCGGCACCTGGGCATCCACTCCGGCGGCATGGTGCTCGCCGACCGCCCGGTCACCGAGGTCTGCCCCGTGCGCTGGTCCGCCATGGAGGGGCGCACCGTCCTGCAATGGGACAAGGATGACTGCGCCGCCGCGGGCCTGGTCAAATTCGACCTGTTGGGACTGGGGGAACTGACCGCGCTGCGACTGGCCTTCACCAGTCTTGCCGAGCGCGGCGAGACGGTGCCCGACCTCGCCACCGGGGGAGTCCTGCGCCCCGCCCAGAGGGGCCGCCCCTGGGGGCTGCACACGCTCCCGGAGGAGGACCCGGCCGTCTACCGGCTGCTCAGCGCCGCGGACACGGTCGGCGTCTTCCAGGTCGAGTCCCGCGCCCAGATGGCCACCCTGCCCCGCCTGCGCCCGCGCAAGTTCTACGACATCGTCGTCGAGGTCGCCCTCATCCGGCCCGGCCCCATCCAGGGCGACGCCGTCAACCCCTATATCCGTCGCCGCCTGGGCCGAGAGGAGGTCACCTACCTGCACGAGTCCCTCAAGCCCGCCCTGGCCAAGACCCTGGGCATTCCGCTGTTCCAGGAGCAGCTCATGCAGATCGCCGTCGACGCCGCCGGCTTCAGCCCGGCCGAGGCCGACGCGCTGCGGCAGGCGATGGGTGCCAAACGCTCCGTCGAACGCATGGAGGCCCTGCATGAGCGGCTAGTCAGCGGCATGCAGGAACGAGGCATCGACCACCAGACCGCGGAGACCATCTTTGACAAGCTCCGCGCCTTCGCCGACTTCGGCTTCCCCGAATCGCACGCCTTCTCCTTCGCCTACCTGGTCTACGCCTCCGCCTGGCTGAAGGTCCGCAAGCCCGAGGACTTCTACGCCGGTATCCTCGCCGCCCAACCCATGGGGTTCTGGTCCCCACAGACTCTGGTCGCCGATGCCCGCCGCCACGGCGTGCGGGTACTGCCCGCCGACGTCAACGCCTCACGCGAGCAGGCCTGCGTCGAACCCCAGGACGACGCTGCCGCCCCGCCCGCCGACCCCAATGCCCTCAGCCCCCTCGATGTTCACCCCGACCTGGCCGTCCGCCTGGGCCTGGCCCCCATCAAGGGGCTGGGGAACGACGTCGCCGCCGCCATCGTCACCGAGCGCACCGCCCACGGCACCTACACCGGCGTCGCCGACCTCGCCCGCCGCGTGCGGCTGAGCCGCTCCCGTCTTGAAGCACTGGCCGCTTCCGGAGCCCTGGCCTCCCTTGGTGTCGCCCGCCGCGAGGCCCTGTGGGCGGCCGGCGCCCTGTCCCAGGAGTACGGGCAGCGTCATGCCGTCGGCCGCGAGCGGACCGCCTGGTACCAGCCGCCCCTGCCCGGTACCGCCGTCGGCGCTCGCGCTCCACGCCTGGCCGACATGACCGCCCGGGAGCGGCAGGACGCCGACCTGCGCCTGACCGGGGTCTCCACGGAGGCCTCACCCATCGTCTTTCAGCGCGACCGGCTCACCGCCGCCGGCGTGCTCACCGTCGCGGAGGTCCTGCACCACGAGTCGGGGCGCCGAGTACGGGTGGCCGGGCTCGTCACCCACCGGCAGCACCCCAACACCTCAGCCGGCACGATCTTCTTGAACCTCGAGGATGAGACCGGCCTGCTCAATGTCATCTGTCCCGCCGGCATGTGGCGCCGCTATCGCGACGTCGGCCGGCGGGCCGCAGCCCTCGTTGCACGGGGCATGGTCGAGTCCGGTGACGGCGTGACCGCCCTGGTAGCCGAGCACCTGGAGGTGCTGCCGGGAGTCACCTCACCGGGCAGCCGCGACTGGTGCTGAGGCGGCCGCGCCAGCTGGGCGATCAGCGCGTCGCTCAGTCCTTGTCACCGGTGTAGGCGGGCAGCTCGCCGACGACCGGCGCGTCCTTGGTGTGCAGCTCGGAGTACATCGACCAGGCCACGCTCACCAGCGGCACCGCCACGATCGCGCCGAGCAGGCCCGCCGAATAGGTGCCCACGGCCACGGCAATGATGACCACCACCGGGTGCAGCGACACCTGCCGCCCCATGATCAGCGGCTGCAGGATGTGCCCCTCGATCTGGCCGATACCGGCCACCCCCAGGCCCACGACGACCATGGTGATGAAGCCCTTGGAGGCCAGCGCCACCACCATGGCGATGATCATCGCCGTCGGCGCACCGATGATCGGGATGAAGGCGCCGATGAACACCAGCACCGCCAGCGGCGCGGCCAGCGGCACACTGATGACCTGGAGGAAGATTCCCGCCATGATCCCGTCGGTCAGTGCCACGAGCACGGTGCCGCGGGCGTAACCCGCGAAGGTGTACCAGCCGGCTCCCGCGGCGTGGTGGACATCCTCGCGCATGCGGGCCGGCAACTCGTTGAGGAACCACCGCCACATGCGCCCGCCGGAAGCCAGGAAGAAGATCGTGGAGAAGATTGCCAGCGCCAGCACCGCGAAGATGTTCACCACCGTGCCCGCGTTGGACAGCACCTCGGTGGCCAGGGTGGGGGCATTGTTCGCCAGATAGTTCTGCCCCTGTCGCAGCAGGTCTTGCAGCCGCCCCATCAGCTCCTGCTGGGTCAGGTCCAGCGGCAGGGGGCCGTTGACGATGAAGTCCACGATCGTGTCGACGCCGTCCGAGAACTGCGATGCCAGCGTGTTCCACTGGTTGGTAACCGAGGTCACCACGTAGGTGACCATGCCCACCACCAGGGCCAGGGCTGTGAGCAGCGCCAGGAAGGTGGCCGGGTAGCGGGGCATGACCCGGGCGAACAGGTTCACCAGCGGCTGCAGGATCGAGGTGAGCACCAGCGCCATGAACACGCCCACGAACACGGGGACCACCCGGGAGGTGGCGAAGAACACCAGGCCGATGATGATGATCATCCCCAGCAGCAGCCAGGCCCCGAGCCCGCCGCGCACCAGCCAGGAGGGCAGCGAGTTGAGCGGCGAGGGGCGAGGCGCACCGGCTGCCGCCTCGCCGTCTGTGTCCGCGGCGTCGGCGGTGGAGGCGCCCTCATAGCGCAACTGCTGCTCGCGCGCGTCCAGCCGGGCGCGTTCGGCCCGGTCGATGGTGCGGCCCAGCACATCGCGTCCCTCGCGCAGCCGGGAGGTGAAGTGGTGCAGCGCCGAGTCCGATTCCGGCCGCTGCGGCTCCGTTTGGCTCGTCGGCTCCGGCGGGGGCGCGGGTTCGGCCTGCTCCGGCTTGTCTATAGCGTCCGCCATCTCAAACCTCCACTCCGAGCAGTGCGCCCACTTCGGCCGGGGCGGCGGCGAGGGCTTTGGCGCCGCGCAGGATTTCCGGGTTGCCGTATCCCCACAGGGCCCCGATGCAGTCGATGCCCTCCGTCCGGGCGCCGGCGACGTCGTGATCGAGGTCGCCGATGTGCACCGGTCGGCTGACGTCGGCTCCCGCCTCGGCCAGACGCTCAATGGCGGCGTGGATGACCTGAGCCTTCCGGCCGCCCAGGTCCCCGGCGGCCGCCCCGCTGACCGCGCTGAAGCAGTCAAGCAGGCCGGCGTGCTCCAGGATCTCGCGCGCGTAGCCCCCATGCTTTGAGGTCGCCACCGCCAGCGGCACCCCGGCGGCATGCAGGGCACGCACCAACTCGGCCACGCCGTCGTACAGGGGGGAGTCGAGCATCGTATCGCGGTAGTGGCGCCGGTAGGTGGCGACCGCCTCGGCGTTGGCCGTGCCGGTCAGTCCGGCGTTAAGTCGGAAGCCGTCCACCAGCGGCGGGCCGACGAAGCGCATCAGCTCCGCCGGCGTCTGCTTCGGCAGGCCCAACTCGTCGAAGGCCAACTCCAGTGCCGCCAGGATGGCCGGCGCAGAGTCGATCAGGGTGCCGTCCAGATCGAACAGGACGGCGGTCGGGGCGTCGGGCAGGGGGAGTTGACGGTCCTCGCGACCGGCTCCGGCGGTGACATGCATGTTTTTCTCGGCTCGCTCTCGCTCGCGGACGCGGCTCAGACTACTAGCGTGGCACCCATGAGCACGCACGCCACACGCCCCCGCCTGCCGCGGACCACCGCCCTGACCCCGGGCCGGGGAGGTCAGCCACGACTGCTGATCGACGCACCCGCCGGCAGTGCCGAGATCTACCTGCACGGAGCGCACCTGACCGCCTGGACGCCGCGCGGCGGCAGGCCGGTCATCTTCACCTCGCGCCGGGCGATCTTCGACGGCGCGGCCCCGATCCGGGGCGGCGTCCCCCTGTGTCTGCCCTGGTTCGGGGCGGGTGTGAGTGGCGATCGGCGCCCCTCCCACGGGTGGGGGCGGATCTCGCCCTGGCAGTTGTCCAGCGTGCAGTCACGGCCGGGCGGCGGTGTGCAGGCCCTGTTCGCACTCGAGCGTGACGGCATCGCCGCCCTGTACTCCGTAGACGTGGGGGAGGAGCTGGGCCTATCACTGTCCCTGCGGCGCACCGGCGGTCCCGGGGCGGACGAACCGGTGGAGGCCGCTCTGCACACCTACCTGGCGGTGGGGGACGTGACCGCTGTGGAAGTGGCGGGCCTGGAGGGAGCGACCTATCTGGACAAGGTGACCGGCCAGGCCGGCCAGGTGCAACACGGCCCGCTGCGTATCACCGGGCAGACGGACCGCGTCTACGCCTCCGGCGCCCCAGTCACACTCTCCGACCCGGCCTTGGGGCGCCGAGTGAGCGTGATCGGTGTGGGGGCAGCCAACACCGTGGTGTGGAACCCGTGGAGCGCCGGCGCCGCCGCGCTGACGGACCTGGATGACGACGAGTTCGCCTCCATGCTGTGTGTGGAGAGTGCCGTGGTGGGCGATAATGCCGTGCGCCTGGCGCCGGGGGAATCGCTGTCGCTGGGTACCCGTATCACCGTCGCGTCCCTGTGATGCACGGCACCCGGGACGGATTTGCCCGCCTTGGCCCGGAGCGTGTTAACTTTCCTCAGTCAGCAATGCGGGCCTGTGCCCTGCGGCGGTGACCACAAGTCCGAGTGGCGGAATAGGTAGACGCGCTAGCTTGAGGTGCTAGTGCCTGACTAAAAGGGCGTGGGGGTTCAAGTCCCCCTCGGACACCCGCTCGAAGGGCCGCGGCCGGTAGGTCGTGGCCCTTAGTCGTATCCACTGAACGTCGGTAGGCTCGCCGCATGCAGCCCTTCGAGATCCGCGTGCCCGCCGAGACCCGCGACGGCGCCAACCTGCCCGCGCTCCTGTTGTCTGTTCCCACCAGCGCCGACGTCGACCGGGTGGCGGAGATCTGCCAGGATCCCGACATTCAGGAGTGGACCACCGTCCCGCGCGGTTACACCCGCGCGCAGGCGCAGGACTTCATCGACCGCATCGTGCGGGCCGGCTGGGAGGCCGGCAACGACCTGACCTGGGCGGTGCGCGAGGTCGCCGCCGACGGCTCCGCCCTGTTGGTGGGCATGATGAGCATTTCCGGACAGGCCGACGGCGCCTGGGAGATTGGTTACTGGCTCGCTCCCGAGGCCCGCGGTCGCGGCACCGTCTCTCGGGCGGCACGCGCGCTCATCGACACGGCCTTTCACTCGGACGGCCCACTGCACGCCGTCGCCCTGCGCTGGCGCTGCGACATTCACGACGGCGTGCCGAACTGGGCGTCCTGGCGGGTCGCCTGGGGGTTGGGTTTCCGCCGCGAGGGGCGAGTGCGCTCCTTCCTCGCCAACGACGGCGTGCTGCACGACGGGTGGGTGGGCACGCTCCTGCCCGCCGACCCGCGCCGCCCCGCCGCCCCCTGGGACGGTCCCGTCACGGTCGGCGGGCAGGTGGCCGGCTCGTCGCACACGCACGGCGCCGCCACGCCACTGGTGGCCGCCGACCCGGTCGGTGAGCGCGAGGGCGACGACCCCGAGGCGCTGGTGCGCCGCTTCCACTCCACCTACGGGCTGCCCATCCGGACGGATGGGCCGAGTCTGGACCGCGAGAGCCTGCACATGCGCATGAGCCTGATCGCCGAGGAGTTCGGTGAGCTGATCGGCGCCGTCTACGGGCAGGCGGCCCGCGGCGAGGTCGAGGCCGCTTACCGGCGCGCCGTCGCAGCCGACGACGGCACCCGCGACACGGTGGAGGCCGCCGACGCCCTGGCCGATTTGGTCTACGTCATCTACGGCATGGCGCTGGAGACCGGCATCGACCTGGCCGCGGTGCTGGCCGAGGTGCAGCGCTCCAACATGTCCAAGCTCGGGGCGGATGGTCGGCCCATCTACCGGGAGGACGGCAAGGTCCTCAAGGGGCCCGGCTTCTTCCCGCCGGACGTTCCCGGCGTGCTCGGCCTCTAAGAGCCCCGGGACGCAGCCGCCGTCTTCCGGTGCTCCCTGGGATGGGCCGGAGCGCGTGGCAGGATGAGTCCCATGACTCAGGCCGATCCCGCTGCGGCGGACGCACTCCCCGAAACCAACCCCTTCGCCCGCCCCTGGGAGCTCGACCTGGAACTGCCCGACTTCGGCGCCGTCTCGCCTGCGGACATCGAGCCGGCGGTACGGGCCGGTATGGCGGCTCAGCGTGCCCAGTGGGAGGCGATTGCCACCAACCCCGCCGCGCCGACCGTGGAGAACACGGTCGCCGCCGTCGAACGCAGCGGCGAACTGCTTTCCCGCGCCCTGACCGTGCTGTACGCCCTGACCTCTGCTACCGACAGCCCCGAGTTGGACGCGCTGGAGGAGGCCCTCGCCCCCGACCTGGCCGCCCACGACGACGCCTACAGCCTGGATGCGCGCATCTACCGGCGTTTCAAGACCCTCGACGAACAGGTGCGTGCCGCCGCCCAGGCCACGCCCGCTCGGACCCCGGTGGACGCCGACGGTCAGGCGATCGACGCCGAGACCGCCCGCTGCATCCGCCTGGCCGTGGAGGAGTTCGAACGCGACGGCGTCGCCCTGACCGGCCCGGACGCGGACCGGCTGCGCGCCATCAACGCCCGGCTGACGGCCCTGTCCACCCGCTTCGCCACTCTCACCACCAACGCGATGCACGCCGCCGGCGTCGCCAACTTCACTGCCACTCCCGTGCTGGCCACCACCGCCACCCACGCCGAGCGCGTCGCCCTGCTGAACCGGTCGCTGGGCCGTGGACTGTCCGGTGAACATGACACTCGGGCCCTCGTGCTGGAGGAGGCCAGGCTGCGGGCCGAGCGCGCCCGGCTGCTCGGCTACCCCCACCACGCCGCGGTCGTCGCCGCCGAGTCGGCGGCCCGCACCAGCCAGGCCGTCAACGAGCTGCTCACCCGCCTGGTGCCCCCGGCCATGGCCAACGCCCGCCGCGATGCCGAAACCTACGCCGCCCGCATGGCCGCCGACCCGGCCACCCAACCCGGGGAGAGCTTCGGCCCCGCCGACTGGCCCCGCTACGAGGAGGCCGAGCGCAAGGAACGCTTCGGCGTCGACGACGCCACCCTCGCCCCCTACCTGGAGCTGAACAACGTCGTCGAACGGGGCGTCTTCTACGCTGCGACCCGCCTGTACGGCATCGGCTTCCACGAGCGTCCCGACCTGGCCGCCCACATGTACGCCCCGGATGTGCGCGTCTGGGAGGTCCGTGACGGCGAGGGCGATGCCGCGCCCCTGCTGGGACTGTTCGTCGGCGACTACTACGCCCGCGAGGGCAAGCACGGTGGCGCTTGGATGGACTCCCTGGTGGAGCAGAGCCACCTGACCGGCCGCAGGCCGGTGGTCATCAACTGCCTGAACCTGACCAAGCCCGAATCCGGGCCGACGCTGCTGAGCTGGGACAACGTCATCACCGCCTTCCACGAGTTCGGCCACGCCCTGCACGGACTGTTCGCCGATACCCGCTGGCCCAGCGCGTCGGGCACCAACGTGCCCCGCGACGTCGTCGAGTTCCCCTCCCAGGTCAACGAGAAGTGGGCACTGCACCCGCAGGTCATCGCCTCCTACGCCCGCCACGTGGACACCGGCGCACCCTTGCCGCAGTCCCTCGCCGAGCAGCTGCGCAGCCAGGGCGCCTTCGGCCAGGGCTACGCCACCACCGAGTACTTGGGGGCGGCCCTGCTCGACCAGGCCTGGCACACCCTGGAGGCACAGGACGTGCCCGACGACGTGACCGCGGTCGAGGCCTTCGAGCACGCCGCCCTGGCTGACGCCGGCATTGACGACGCCCTGGTCCCGCCCCGTTACCGCACCACCTACTTCGCCCACGTCTTCGGCGGCGGCTACGCGGCCGCCTACTACGCCTACATCTGGAGCGAGGTCATGGACGCGGACACCACCGAATGGTTCCGCACCGACGGCGAGGGCGGCCGCGGCGGCGACCTGGGCCTGAATCGCCGGGCCGGGGAGCGCTTCCGCCGTGAGTTCCTCTCCCGTGGGGACTCCCGCGACCCGCTCGTCTCCTACCGCGCCTACCGCGGCCGCGACCCCAAGATCGAACCGCTGCTGCGGCGCCGCGGGCTGAACTAGATCGTGGCCTTGGCGGTAGACGCGGCCCACGGTTGAGCCGGTATCCTTGCCCACATGACGAATGACCCGCGGTCCGCGCTCAACCGACTCATTGCCGCCTTCGAGGCGCACCTGGACGCCGCCGCGACGGGTGACGAGACGTCCCCGGCCGTTGTCGCGGCGGAGGACGCCCTCCAGGACGCCTTCTTCACCTACGACGACGCCCTGTTCACCACCTACGGCATCGAACTGCCCTTCGACGCCTTCGACTCCGATGAAGACGAGGACGACGATGAGGCGGAGGACGACGAGGACGAGGGTGCCGAGGACGACTACGACGACGAAGACGTGGACGAGGACGACTACGACGACTACGACGACCGGGAGGTCGACGACGACGACTACGAGGGCTGATCAGAAGCGCTCGGGGTAGCCGACCTCCGGCGCCGTCACCTCGTTAAGGACGTGGCGGATTTGCGTCGGCAGGTCCAGATCTTCGGCGGCCAGGGCGCCGCGCAACTGGGCGGGGGTACGCGCCCCGACCACGGTGGAGGCCATCCCGGCGGCGTCGCGCGCCCATGCCAGGGCCACTTCCACGGGCCTGCGGTCCAACCCGGTGGCGGCCGTCGCCACCGCCTCGACTACCCCGCGATGGGACTCACCCAGGTAGGGGGCCACGTAGGAGCGCAGGTGGGGGGAGGCGCCGCGGGAGTCCGGGGGAGTGGTGGCCCGGTACTTGCCGGTCAATACTCCGCGTCCCAGCGGGGCGTAGCCGATCACGCCGAAGCCAAGGCCCGCCGCCGCCGGCAGCAGTTCCCGCTCGATGCCGCGTGCCAGGAGCGAGTGCTCCACCTCCACGGCGGCCAGCCCCGGCCCGCCGGCCTCACGCAGCAGGTCCGCCAGGTGCACGCTCGCCCAGGCGGGGTGGTTAGACACCCCCACGTAGCGGGTGCGGCCGCTGGCGACGGCGATTCGTAGCGCGTCGGCGGTCTCCTCAAACGGAGTGGTCGCATCGGGGACCTGCACCAGCCATAGATCCAGGTGGTCGGTGCCCAGACGCGTCAGCGAGTCATCCAGCGTGTCAAGCAGGGTGCCGCGAGAGGCATCGGCCGCCGTCGAGCGGGCGCCGGTGCGCCAGGTGCGCACACCCGCCTTGGATACCAGCACCACGTCGCGCCGCTCCACCGTCCCGGCGAGCAGACCGCCGATCACCTCCTCCGAGGCGCCCTCGCAGTAGGAGGCAGCCGTGTCCAGCAGGGTGCCGCCGGCGTCGAGGAAGATCTCCAACTGGTCCTTGGCCTCCAACTCGTCGGTGTCCCGGCCCCAAGTCATGGTGCCGAGGCCGACCGCCGAGACGCGCAATCCGGTGCGCCCGAGCCGCCTGTGTTCCATGGCCCAACCGTATGGCGTCGTCGGCGCCATACCGGGCAGGCCGCCGACGGCGCGCCCCCGTCACTCGCCTCGATTGACATTCGGAGGCGGGTGGCGGGGCGCCCTCCGACTCACTTGCGGACGGTGATGGTCCAGGAGGCCTCGCCGGTCTTGGTGAACTCGGTGACGGTGTAACCGTTGTCCGCCGCCCAGGCGGGCAGCGACTGGGTGCCCTGGGTGCAGTCGAAGGCGATGACGAGCTCGTCGCCGATCTCCAGATCGGCCATCGCCTCCTCGGCCTCCATAACGGGGAAGGGGCAGACGAGGCCCTCGGTCTCCAACACGGTACGCATGACTGGGTCCTTTCGATGAGTGAATGAGGATGGGATGACGGGGGGGTGCCCCTATGTGGTTTGTCAAGCGGCGGTGGGTAGTTGTTGGGCTGGTGGGTCGTAGAGGGAGCCGTGGCGGATCATGGCGTATAGGGTGAGGATGCGGCGGTGGGCGAGGGCGAGTACGGCTTGGTTGTGGCGCTTGCCCTGGGCGCGTTTGCGTTCGTAGTAGGCCCGGGATGCGGGGTCGGATCTGAGGGATGCGAAGGCTGACAGGAACATGGCGCGTTTGAGGCGCTTGTTGCCCGCGTGGGAGACGTACTCGCCGCGTATGGAGGACCCGGACCGCCGGGTGACTGGTGTCAGGCCGGCGTATGAGGCCAGGTGGGCGCCGGTGGGGAATGTTCTGCCCGCGGTTTCGGCCAGGAACACAGCGGCGGCCGGGACCCCCACCCCGGGCATGGAGGTCAGGACCGGGTAAAGAGGGTGGGCCACCCGCCAGGGCCACTGGCCTGGGCGGCGACATCGTCGCGTTGGGCGTGCAGGGCGATGAGCTGGCGGGCCAGGTGGGGCAGCACCACCCCGGCCGCGTCGGTACCAGCGACCACGACGGTCTGCTTGCCCAGGGCGTCGGTGATGGCCTGCGCCCAGGCGGCATGGCGTCTGCACCCGTTGGATTTGAGCTTGGCGTCGATCCGGGCTCGCCCGGCCTTGCGCAGGCGGGCGGGGGTGGGCCAGGCGGCGATCACCTCCAGCACGCTGTCGTGTTCGAGCCACTTGCCCAGCACAGTCTCGAGGGCAGGGTGGATCTGGGTGTACAGGCCCCGGATACGGTTTGCGGTCTGGTTGACCTGGCGGGCCAGGTCCAGGTCAAAGCCGGTGAGCATGCTCAACGCGGCCGCGTCCTCGTCCGAAGTGCTGATGGACCTGAGCGTGTGGGGCATGGTGCGGGCGGCGTCGGCGATCACCGCGGCGTCCTTCGCGTCGGTCTTGGCACTGCCCGGGGTCAGGTCCGCGATACGGCGCATCGACAGGCCGGGCAGGTAGCCCACAGTTATGCCCATGTCCTGGGCCACCGCCACCGCCAGGGCGCCGATGGTGGCGGGCTGGTCCACCACTACCAGGAGCCGGCCGTGCTCCATCAGCTGCTCGTAGACCTCGCGCAGCCGGTCCTCGCTGTTGGGTAGGGCCTTGTCGAACAGCTTCTTCCCGTCGCCGGTCAGGGCCGTGGCCCAGTGCTCGGCCTTGCCCACGTCAATACCGATGAAGACCTCCACATCCTCGATATCCATCTTCCCGCGTGCCTCTCTCGTGCGTTGGTGGGTCAGCCTGTCAGGCAGACGGCCCCGCACCCACGTTACGAAAGGACTCTAAGGCTAAGGCGCCTTGGTCCGTTCCCCTAATCAGCGATCACCATCCGCCCGCCACCATGGGTGACAACACCCCCCGGATCATCAAACGACAGGGGCAAGACACCCGTGCCCACAGCGGCTGGCCCAGCCACCGGCACTCCTTCACCGGCGACCACAAACAAGGTAACGGGTCGTGGTCAGCGGCTCGCGAGTGCGCCTGCCGCCTCGGACTCACCCAGGCGCTCGGAGGAGGCGGCGGAGGCCGCTGCTGCGCGCGCGGCACGCCGCTGATTGCGCGGGCGGATAAGGGTGACGTACGCGGCGGTGCCCACGCCCAGCACCTGGAAGACGAGCGCGGTCCAGCCCTGCCAGGACAGCAGGGAGGTCTGCACCAGGGCGTTGCCAATGGAGCAGCCGCCGGCCCAGGCCGCGCCCACGCCCATGAGCAGCCCACCGGCGATCGAACGGCGAATGACGGTGGCGGAGGGTACGCGGACGCGGAACTCGCCCGAGGCGCGGGCGCTGAGATGGGAGCCGAGGAGGATGCCGAGCACCAGCAGCACGCCCCAGTCGAGCCGGTCGGCATCCCCGGTCACCAACCAGCCGACCAGGTTCGACGACGGCGTGGTGATTCCCAGCCCGTCGTGGCGGCCGCTGGCCCACGAGGTCGGCCAAGCGATGATCGCCACGAGTCCGACGAGCACGCCGGTCACCAGCGGGTTCCAAGCGCGTTCGAACAGCAGGTGGTTCAGACCCGTGCGCTGGGGAGCCAGCTGTAGTACGGCGGGCCGGTCCGCCGCAAGCCGGAGCTGCCAACGCACCAGAAGAGCGACTGCCGCCACCAGTGCGAGCACGCCGACCCAGTCGGGTAGCCCGAAGGCGGCGGGAATCGTGGTCAGCTGCGTGGTCCACAGGCCCTTGATCCAGTTGGTCACCGGGGCGAGCACGCCGGTCTTCGAAGCCGCCGCCGTGCCGGCATAGGCGATGAGCGCGAACCAGGACCCCACCAGGCCCTCTCCGGCGCGGTAGTAGGTGCCGGTGGCGCAGCCCCCGGCCAGCACAATGCCGACGCCGAACAGTAGAGAGCCGACCGCTGTCGCTACGACCGACAGCGTGGGCACCTCGGGGGTGATGGCGCCGGTAGCCGTAAGCAGGGTGACGCCGACGGCCTGGACGGCGATGGCCAGCAGGAAGGCGGTCATCCACCGCCAGGATCCGGAGACCCAAAGGTCTCGGAAGGCGCCGGTGATGCAGAAGCGGCCGCGTTGGAGGACGAGTCCGAGCACGCCGCCGACGAGTAGTCCGGTGAATATCAATGGAGGTCCTTTGTCCGACTGTCCGGGCCGCTGGGAGAGCGGCCTGCAATCTGTGGTCAAGGACGCAGGTGGGGCGACTGCTTCGGCGCGATGACGCCGTCGGCCACAGGCGTGGCCCACCCGCGACTGTGATGGGGGTTGGGCTTTGGCCTGGCCAGGGATGCCTACCGGCGCGTGCCGTTGCGCCGGTGGGCCGGGGGAAGAAGCAGGGTTACGTACTCGCTCGAGTGTGCTGTATTTGGGTGCTGCTGCCTCAGTGAGCCCTGGCCAGGTCGAGCATGCAGCAACACGCTCCGCGCCGGGCGCGAAGGTTGCGGGCTGCGATCTGGGAGCTCATGAGTGCTTTCTTCCGTGCAGGGGAGGGGTTGATGACCGTCACCGACTGAGGTCGGCAGCGGTGGCCGGAATCGTAGGCGCGGGCGGTGGCCTCATGCCAAGGGGATACCACTTTGTGAGACGCGGGGCCGGATCAGGCTCGGGCTGTAGGCGCGCGCCGGGCGGTGAGCAGCCGCGCGACGCCGTCGGCGGGCAGCTCGGGGGTGGTCCCGCCGAACAGCGGGCACTGGGCCTGGTAGGCGCACCAGTCGCACAGGCGGGAGCGGCGCGGGGCGAACTCGCCGGCGGCGGCACAGTCCTCCACCTCGTCCCAGATGTGGGCGAGCTTGGTCTCGGTCGCCTCCAGCTCCGGCAGGCGCGGATCGTGGGTGAGGGTGCGGCCGTCCTTGAGATAGACGATCTGCAAGCGCGCCGGAGCCCGCCCGCGCAGCCGCCAGAGCACCAGGGCGTAAAAGCGCATCTGGAACAGCGCATCCTCCTGGAAGCGCGGGCTGGGGGAGCGGCCGGTCTTGTAGTCGACTACCCGCATGGCGCCGCCCGGGGCCACGTCCAGGCGGTCGACGAAACCGCGCAGCAGCAGCCCGTCGCGCGTCTCGGTCTGCACGAACAGCTCCCGCTCGGCCGGCTCCAGACGCGTGGGGTTCTCCAGCTGGAAGTAGGCGCTGATCAGCGTCCTGGCCTCGTCCAGCCAGGGATCGATCGCGGCGGAGTCCGGGAACAGGGTCATGACCTCCGGATGCTTCTCCCGGTGCGTCTCCCACTGTCCGGGCAGCATGTCCAGGGCGGCCTCGCGGGTGCGCTCGCGGGCCGGCAGGTCGTACAGGCGCTCCAGAATCGCATGTACGAGCGTGCCCTTGTGGGTGGCCAGGGAGCCGGGCTCCGGGAGGCGGTCCACGGTGCGCAGGCGGAACAGCAGCGGGCACTGCATGAAGTCCTTCGCCCGCGACGGCGACAGCGCCGTACGCCCCGAACCGCGGCGGCGGCCGCTCCCGCCGGGGCCCGTGGGGCGCACGCCGACGGCGGGACCCGCGGCGGGCGTTTCGGCGGGTGCGGCAGCGGGGGTTGCGTCGGGGCGGTCTGGTTGCTCACTCACGGTGCGAACCTACCGCCGTCGGCCGACATCAATGTTGGCGAGCAGCCCGTGCATCCACAGGTCGACGTGACGCCCTGCTCCGGGCGGGTCCTGTGGACGGCGGCGGTGCTCCCATAGGCACCGCCGCTAGGGTCGGGGCATGACTGCATCTGCTGCCCGACGCCGTTCGGACTCCTGGACGCTGTTCACGCTCGGTGGTGCCCCCGTGGTGGTCGCCCCCACCTCGCTGCTGCTGGGCCTGCTCATCGCCGGGAGCTGGTATCCGCTGGTGTCCTCTGCACTGGCCGGATATAGCCCCGCCATCGTGGTCGGAACGGTGGCGGCCACGGTGCTGGGCGTGGGGGTGAGTGTGATGTGTCACGAGTTCGCCCATGGGGCGGTCGGTGCGCTGCTGGGGCGCAGGCCGGTGCGCTACGAGCTGTACCTGTGGGGCGGACGCACCAGCTTCGGCCCGTCGTCCCGGTGGCGCCCCTGGAAGGACGTGCTCACCTCCCTGGCCGGGCCGGCCGTGAACCTGGCCCTGTGGGCCGTCGGGCACGGCCTGCTGGATCGGGCCTCCTCCGCACCCGTTTACGTGGCGGCGTGGGCACTGACCTGGGTCAACCTCGCCCTGGGCGTCTTCAATGCCCTGCCGGGGCTGCCACTCGACGGCGGCCATGCGCTGGCCGCACTGGTCGAGCAGCTGAGCGGCCGGCGTCGAATGGGCCAGCGGGTGGCCGCCGTCGGCGGGCTTGCCGTCGTGGTCGGTATCGCCTGGCGCTGGGTGCTGGCGCCGCTGCTGGCCGGCGCACGGCCCGACTCCTTCAGCCTGATCCTGGCAGTTATGGTCGCCTGGCCCATCGCCACCACCTCCTGGCGGGTGCTCGGCCTGGGGCGGGGCACCCGCGCCGCCGCCCGGCTCGACCTGCGCGCCCTGGCCCGGCCGGTCGCCGTCGTCGGCGCCGAAACACCTCTGGTCGCTGCGCGTGAGCAGCTCGACGCCGGAGCGGGGCTGGTGCTCGTGGCCGACGGCGCGCGGATTCTGGGCACGCTGGACGGTCCCGCCCTGGCCGAGCTGGAGCGATCCGGCCTGCCCGACGCCACCGCCGTCACTGTCGGCCAGGTATGCACCGTGCTGCCGGCGGCCGCGGTCACCACCCAGATGACCGGGCAACCGGCCGCCGACGCCCTGGCGCGGGCGCGCACGGTCTCCCGGTGGCTGGTGCTGGTGGAGGGCGGGCGCGTCACCGGCACCGTCCCCACCGGCGCCCGCTGACTCGACGCGGTCGTGGCCCACTTGCCGGAGCAAACCGGAGGTCAGTGACCCCGGTGGCGGCGTTTAGCCCGAATCCGGCGTTGCTCATAGCGCTCCTGTTCACGGCGACGTCGTGCGGCGGTCGACGCCTGCGCTCGCGTGGCGGCCTGCTGTTCTCGGGCGCGTGCCAAGGCCTCCTGCGAGGCCGTCGAGGGCGCGTGTTGGGCCGCCTGCTTGGCCGCCTGGCGAGCGGCGCGTTTGGGATTGACGCGCTGCGGCCCGCCCCGGGAGGTGGATTGCACTCCGGGACCGGCAAGTGCGGCGTCGATCAGCTGTCCGCCGTGGGCCAGTAGCCACGCGTACAGCTCGGCGTCGCTGGGCAGGGCGCCGAGTATCTGGCGGGCGGCGTACACGCGGCCGCCGGAAGTGATGGTCAGGACCAGCACCCAGAACTGGCCGTCGAAGTAGACGCTGCTCTCCGCTGAGGTATTGGGCACTGTGGGCGGAACAGACGTCGGCGGTGTATGCGGCATGAGGACTCCTACGGGTGCGAAAAACGCACCCGGTGCAACTGGAGTCCTTGGCCCGCGGCCGGGCACGTGCCCGAATTTCCGCAGGACCGCGGTGACGAGCGCCTGATTGTGCTTTCCCCTCGGGGAGCGGCGCCATCCGGACTTCCTCCGGACCGTGCAATTCGTGCAACCGGGTCGGCGCCCGCGGTTGGGACGCCGAGAACAGCATAGATGGTGAGGCGAGGTGCGGGCACGAGGCGATCGGAAAACGTCAGAATCGGTGACAAACGCCAAAGATGCTCACCGGTGCACGGCGTAGCTCCGGGGTACGGTGGCGGCTGCGCCTGTCACAGTATGTCGATGGCAATCGCATCCATTAGGTCTTGGCCGGTTCTGACGTACCTGACATGCTCAGTGAATCCGGGCGGCAGATGCTCTCTTTGGCTCTCGTTGGTGATGCAGGTAGGGCAACCCGGGGGAAATATGACCCAGTCGGCCGCCCGCGCGGCTGCTACCAGCAGGTCGCAGGTGCGATCTCCTTCGAAATGGTTGAACATCATGGAGTCCTCGCTGAGATAGACATCCGCCCCACCATCGCGCGTTCTTATGAACAGGAAATGGAATTCGGGCTCGTCTCGCTCAATGAAGGGCTGAAGTACTGCCCGGGCGGCGGCACCTCCGCCCGAGCGCGAACCGCCCTCGTGGATTCCGACAGCGAAGACATCGTAAGACATAACGGGATTATATACTGATGTCTGCCAGGTCAACTGCCGCCGAGGGCTGACGGACTGCGGCGGTTCCGCCCGCGCGGTCCGCATACGCTGCCGACCGCGCCGACCGTGCCAGCGTCACATAACGCCGACGTACCCGGGGATCACTAGACTCGGGCCCGATGAGCGAGCAGACCACTCCCGCCGCGCAGCCGCGCGTAGCCACCCAGCAGGTACTGGGGCAGGCCGGGCGCCGCGGCCCCCTCCGCTACGGCGAACGCGTGCAGGTCACCGACTCCAAGGGCCGCAAGCACACCTTCGTGCTCGACCCCGGCGGCTACTTCCAGTCCCAGCGCGGCAGCTTCTACCACCGGGACGTGGTCGGCCGCGATGAGGGCACGGTGATCACCACCGAGTCCGGGCATGAGCTGCTGCTGCTGCGACCGCTGCTGGCGGACTACGTGCTGTCCATGCCGCGTGGCGCCCAGGTCATCTACACCAAGGACGCCGGCCAGATCATTGCCTTCGCGGACATTTTTCCCGGTGCCCGGGTGTTGGAGGCGGGGGTGGGCTCCGGTGCCCTGACCATGAGCCTGCTGTCCGCGATCGGGGAGGGCGGCCACCTGCTGTCCATTGAGCGGCGACATGACTTCGCGGCGATTGCCGCCTCCAACGTCGACGCCTGGTTCGGCCGCCACCACCCCGCCTGGGAGCTGCGCACCGGTGACTTCGCCGACGTGGTTGCCGCCCACGTCGCCGAGGCGAGTGTGGACCGGGTGGTGCTGGACATGCTCGCCCCTGGGAGAACGTCGACGCCGCCGCCCGCGCGCTGGTGCCCGGCGGCGTGTTCCTCGCCTATGTCGCCACGGTCCCGCAGCTGTCGCGCACCGTGGAGGCACTGCGCCAGTCCAGGCGCTTCACCGAGCCCGAGTCCTGGGAGTCGGCGGTACGCAATTGGCACGTCGACGGCCTGGCCGTGCGTCCCGACCACCGCATGGTCGCCCACACCGGCTTCCTGATCTCCGCTCGCCGCCTCGCCGCCGACTCCGCCCCACTGACCCGTAAACGCCCGCCCGCCCGCGGCGCCTACGACGACGCCGGCTACTGGACCATCGAGGACGTGGGGGAGCGCACCAGCACCGACCGCAAGGTCCGCCGCGTGCTGCGCGACTGCCGGGCCAAGCAGCCCGAGGACGCGACCCCGGTTCAGCCGGGCCTGCCCGAACCACAGGAGCCGGAACATGAGTGACTCCCAACCCCTGGGCATGCCGGCGCGCGACTTCACCAGCCACCAGCTGCGTGAGGCCCGCGCCGAGGCCATCAGCCTGTCCGCCAAGAACGAGCGCCTCGCAACGGCCCTGAACGCCGCCCGCGAACGCATCGCCGAGCTCGGCACCCAGCTCGACGCCGTCACCCGCCCGCCCGTCACGCTCGGCCTGCTCACGGGCCTGCCCGGCCCCGCCGAGGCCGACGTATCCCTGGGCGGACGTCACCTGCGGCTGGGACTTCACCCCGATCTGCAGGCGGCCGACCTGCGGGTGGGACAGCGCGTGGCCGTCAACGACCAGATGCTGGTGGTCGACGCCCTGCCCGCGCCCGACACCGGTGAGGCCGTCACCCTGGACGAGGTGCTGGCCGACGGCGACGACGCCGCGGCGGCCGATGAGCGCACCGCGGTGCCCGCGGCCCGCGCCCTGGTCACGACCGGTTCCGGCGCCACCCGCGTGGTGCGGCTGGCCGGGCACCTCGACGCCGACGCGCTGCGGCCCGGCGACACGCTCGCCGCCGACCTGCGCGCGGACCTGGTAACCGCCCGCATCGCCCGCACCAGCGTCCAGCAGCTGGTCGTCGCCGAAACCCCGGACGTGTCCTGGGACGACATCGGCGGCCTGGGCCCGCAGATTCAGCAGATCCGCGACTCCCTCGAACTGCCCTTCGCGCATCCCGAGCTGTACCGCGCCTACGGGCTGCAGGCCCCCAAGGGCATGCTCCTGTATGGTCCGCCCGGCTGCGGCAAGACCCTGATCGCCAAGGCGGTCGCCACCTCCCTGGCCCGCTCGACGGGTGCCGGCGTCCACGACGCCGCCTTCCTGAACATCAAGGGCCCGGAGCTGCTGAGCAAGTTCGTGGGCGAGACCGAACGGCAGATCCGCGCCATCTTCGACCAGGCCCGCAAGGTCGCCGCCGAGGACCGGCCCGTGGTGATCTTCTTCGATGAGATGGAGGCCCTGTTCCGCACCCGTGGCAGCGGTGTCTCCTCCGACGTGGAGACCATGATCGTGCCGCAGGTACTCACCGAGATCGACGGCGTCGAGTCGCTGAACAATGTGGTCATCATCGGCGCCTCCAACCGGGAGGACATGATCGATCCGGCGATCCTGCGGCCCGGCCGCTTCGACGTGAAGATCCGCATCGACCGCCCCGACGCCGTCGGGGCGCAGGAGATCCTCGGCAAGCACCTGCGGGCCGACCTGCCCCTGGATCCGGCGGAACTGGCTGCGGCCGGAGGCGACCGGGAGGCCGCCGCGGCGGCCATGCGCCGCGTCGTCGTCGCCGACCTGTACGCACGCATCCCCGAGCGGGCGGTGCTGGAGTTGACCTACGTCTCCGGGCGGCGCGAGACCCTGTACCTGGCCGACTTCGTCTCCGGCGCGATGCTCGCCGCCGTGGTCGCCCGCGCCAAGACCGCCGCCATCAAGGACGAGCTGGCCGGCGGGGACGGCGGCTTGTCCACCGAGCGGCTGCGCGCGGCGGTCGCCGTCGAGGCCCAGCAGAACGAGGAGATCACCGCCGCCACCGCCCCCGAGGCGGCGGCCCGCGTCGTCGGCCACCGCGGTGAGATGGTGCGCGCGGTGCGCCGCCTGACTGACACGACCGCCACAAACCGACAGGAGAACGCATGAGCGTGCCCGAGCCCAGCCAGTTCACCCCGGTACGGCGCCCCGTCGGCCTGGAGACCGAATTCGGGGTGCTTGAGCCGGGCAACCCCTACGCCAACGCGGTGGTCATGGCCAGCCGCATCGTGTCCGCCTATGGGGCGGCCGCCCGCCCCGATGCCGGCACGCGGCAGGCCGTCCGCTGGGACTACGAGGGGGAGGACCCGCTCGCCGACCTGCGCGGCGGCCGCCTGGAGCGGGCCGCCGCCCACCCCAGCCAACTGACCGACGACCCCGACCGCCCCGCGCCCTCCGGCGACGTCCCGCCGGCCCCATGGGGCACGCGCCCGCGTCCCAGCGCCGCCGAGGCCGCCCTGCCGCAGGCCACCACCGCGGTGCTCGCCAACGGCGCCCGCCTATACGTGGACCACGCCCACCCCGAGTACTCCTCCCCGGAGGTACTCACTCCCCACGACGCCCTGGTGTGGGACCGGGCCGGGGAGGTGATCGCCCGCCGCGCCATGACGGCGCTGGCCCGGGGTGCCGGAGACACGGGACTGTCGCAGGACACCCCCGCCGAGGTGGTTCTGTACAAGAACAACGTCGACGGCAAGGGCGCCGCGTACGGCTCCCACGAGAACTACCTGGTGCGCCGGGACCTGCCCTTCGACACGCTGGCCGCCGCCCTGATCCCCTTCCTGGTGACCCGACCCGTATTCGCCGGGGCCGGCCGGGTGGGCATCGGGCAGCGCAGCGAACGCCCCGGCTTCCAGATCAGCCAGCGCGCCGACTACGTGGGCACCGACATCGCCCTGCAAACCACCTTCAATCGTCCCATCGTCAACACCCGCGACGAGCCGCACGCCGACGCCGCCCGCTTCCGGCGCCTGCACGTGATCAACGGGGACGCCAACCGCTTCGACGTGCCCACCTATCTGAAGGTCGCCAGCACCGACCTGCTGCTGTGGTACCTGGAGCGCGCCCACGACCGCGGCCAGGGCCTGGGGGCGCTGGCCGACCTGCGCATCACCGCCGACCCGGTGGAGGAGCACTGGGCCATGTCCCACGACCCGACGCTCACCTACGCGCTCGCCACCGCCCGCGGCCGCCTGACCGCACTGGAGATCCAGCGCGCCCACCTGCAGGCCATCACCGCCGCCCTGGAGGAGGACTACGGCGGCATCGACGCCGAACACGTCGGCGCCGAAACCGCCCAGGCGCTAGCCCTATGGGACGAGACCCTGGAGGCGCTGGACGCCTACGCCGCCGCTCACGGCACCCCCGCCCAGCCACAGGCCACCGCTCGGGCCGCACAGCTGGTCGAATGGGTCGCCAAACTGCAGCTGTGCGAGCGCCTACGCGAGCGAGCCGACACCGGCTGGGACGACCCGCGTCTGGCCGCCGCCGACATTCAGTGGGCCGACCTGCGTGCCGGCCGCGGGCTGGCCGAGAAGCTCATTGCCGCCGGCCACACCCGCCGCCTGGTCACCGACGCCGAGGTGGAGGCCGCCGCCGACCGGCCGCCCGCCGGCACGCGCGCCGCCGTCCGTGGCACTGCGGTGGCCAACCACGCCGCCGTCGTCGCCGCCTCCTGGACCAGCCTGGTGCTGGACGTGCCCGGGCGCGCGCAGCTGCTGCGCCTGCCACTGCCCGACGCCGTGGCGGTATCGGAAGCCGAGTCGGCACGTATCCTGGGCGCCGTCCAAGACGCCGTCACCCCCGCGGAACCGGAAGAATCAGGAAGTCAGTCACGCGCATGAGCCTCAACGAGCAGATCCAACCCACTCCCGAGCCCGCCGCCCCCGACCCGGCGCCGGCCGCCGGCTCCGGCCAGACGCAGACCGCCGGTGTTGACGACATCCTCGACGAGATCGACGCCGTCCTGGAGACCAACGCCGCCGCCTTCGTCCAGGGCTTCGTACAGAAGGGCGGGCAGTGAGAGTGACGGCCTCCCCGGCCGCCCCCACCGCCCGGCGCGCCCCCGCCAGGCGGATCATCGGCGTCGAAACCGAGTACGGCATCACCTGCGCCTCCACGGCCGGCGGCCCGCCGCCGCTGGACGCCGACCATGCCGCCCGGGAGCTGTTCGCCCCCCTGATCGCCCGCGGCCGCTCCTCCAACGTGTTCACCCGCGGCGGCGCCCGCCTGTACCTGGACGTCGGCTCCCATCCCGAGTTCGCCACCGCCGAATGCGACAGCCTCACGGACCTGCTCGCCCAGGACCGGGCCGGTGAGCTGACCATGGCCGATCTGGCCGCGCAGGCGAACGCGCGCCTGGCCGCCCAGGACGTGCCCGGCCGCATCCACCTGCTCAAGAACAACCTCGACGCCGAGGGCGCCGGCTTCGGCTGCCATGAGAACTACCTGGTGCGCCGCCGCGGCGATTTCTGGAACGACGCCCGCACCCTGGTACCCCACCTGGTCACCCGGCAGATCCTGGTCGGTGCCGGCCACATCCTCACCGACCCGGCCGGGAAGCGCCCCGCCCGCTACGTCTTCTCCCAGCGCGCCGACCAGATGGAGGACGCCGTCTCCTCCGCCACCACCCGCTCCCGTCCGCTCATCAACACCCGCGACGAGCCGCATGCGGACGCCGAGAAGTACCGGCGCATGCACGTGATCGTGGGGGACTCCAACATCGCCCAGGGCTCCACCCTGCTCAAGGTCGGGGCCATGGACCTGCTCCTGGACCACCTGGAGGCCGGCGGCGACCTGTCCGACCTGCGCCTGGCCAACCCCATGCGGGCCATCCGCGACACCTGCCACGACCTGACCGGCACCGTGCTGCTCGAGCTGGCGGACGGACGCACCATCACCCCCGTCGAGCTGCAGTCCGAGCACTTGGAGCGCGTGCGCACCCACGTCGACGCCGAACTGGACCTGACCGACGCACATCGGTGCGTGCTGGAGCTGTGGGAGCGCGGCCTGGAGGCCGTGCGCACCGGCAACCCGGCGCTGGTGGCGACCGAACTGGACTGGGCCGCCAAGCAGCAGCTGCTGACCCGCTACGCGCAGCGCGCCGGCACCGGTCTGGACGATCCGCGCGTGGCCCGCCTGGCCCTGGCCTACCACGACGTCGACCCGACCGACGGACTGCGCCTGCGTCTGGAGACCGCCGGACTGCTCAAGCGCATCGTGGACGAGCCCGCCTGCCGTGCCGCCGTCGACACGCCGCCGGCCACCACCCGCGCGCACCTGCGGGGCACCGCCGTGGCCCGTGCCGAGGAGCTGCGCCGCGACCTGTCGGTGGACTGGGTCAACCTCAAGCTCGACGACGGACACACCCGCCCCGTCGCCCTGCGCGATCCCTTCGCCGCCGTGGACGCGCGGGTGGATGCGCTGCTGGCCGCCATGGACGAGCCCGAGCCGCCGCGCTCTGGCATACTCGTTACCAGCCCATGACTTCTCACGCCGACGACACCACGCCGCTGCCGGCCCTCGGGCCGGACGGCAAGCCCTTGACCCGCCGCCAGCTGCGCGAGCGGGAAAGGGAACGTGCCCGCGAGCGGGAAAGGGAACGTGCCCGCGAGCGTGAGGGCAATGCGCCCGCCGTGCCCGCTCCACCTCCGCCGCCGGAGCCCGAGCCGGAGCCCGAGGAGCCGCCGGCCATCACCGGTGCTCAGCGCGCCATCGGTGCCGCCCTGGGCCGCCCCCGTCCCCGTGGACACGCCGCCGTCGTGCTGGCGGCCATCGTCGTGGCCGCCATCGTGCTGGTGCCCGTCGTCGTCTCCCGCCTCGGCCACGGCGACACCCCGACAATCGTCGCCACCGGGCAGCCGACCGCCGCCGACGCACCCATCGAGGCGGTGCTGGAGGTCGCCGGCCGGGTCGGCGCCGTCCCCGTCGTCTCCCTGCTCGCCCCCCTGGCCCCCGCCACCGCCGTCACCACCGACACGCTGATCACCGGGGACGGCCGCATCCTCGCCACCGGCGACGCCGTGCTGCTGTCCGTCTCCACCTTCTCCGGGACCAGCGGTGAAAACACCACCGGCACCTCCACCGGCGTGCGCATCTACCGCGGCACCGTCGACGCCGCCTCTCTCGGCGACGTCCTGGCCGATACGGTCACCGGCGCCACCGAGGGCTCCCGCCTGGTGCTGCGCGCCCCCGTCTCCGCGGACGACGGCGCCGTGGCCACCGAGATCACCGTCGTCGACGTGCTGCCCACCACCGCGTCCGGCGAGGAGCGAGCCCCCGCCGCGGGCATGCCCACCGTCGCCTTCGCCGACGACGGCACCGTCTCCCTGTCCGTGCAGGACCTGGACGCCCCCACTCGTGCCGCCGCGAGTGTGCTGGTGGCCGGCACCGGGCAGCAGATCAACTCCGGCGACGTCATCATCGCCCGCTACGCCTTCGCCAACTGGTCCGACAACAGCCTGCGCACCTCCAGCTACGGCGCCACCACCGTCCCCGGCATCATCGACATGTCCGACACCATGTCCGGCCTTGCTCAACAGCTGGTGGATGCCACCGTTGGCAGTCGCATCGTGCTGGTGCTGCCGGCGGACCAGGCCGCCGGCGACGACGCCCTGGCCGTGGTCATCGACATCCTCGCCGTCGTAGCCGACGGCACTCTCACCGACGCCACCGCCGTCCCCAGCCCGCAGGCCACGCCCACCACCGACGGCGTGGTACGCGTAACCCCGAGTTCCGGCGCGGCACAACCCGCCGCGGCCGCACCCGCCGGCGCGGCCGCCGGCAAGGAGGAGCAGTAGACATGAGTGTTGCCGTACGTGTGATCCCGTGCCTGGACGTCAAGGACGGCCGCGTGGTCAAGGGCGTGAACTTCACCGGCCTGCGTGACGCCGGCGACCCGGTGGAGCTCGCCGCCCGCTACGACGCCCAGGGTGCCGACGAGATCACCTTCCTGGACGTGTCGGCCTCAGCCGAGGGGCGCGCCACCATGTTGCAGGTCGTGGCCGACACCGCCGAGCAGGTGTTCGTGCCGCTGACCGTCGGCGGCGGCGTGCGCAGCGTGGACGACGTCGACCGGCTGCTGCGGGCCGGCGCCGACAAGGTCGGCATCAATACCGCCGCCATCGCCCGTCCCGAGCTGCTGACGGAGGTCGCCTCCCGCTTCGGCAACCAGGTGGTGGTCCTGTCGGTGGACGCCCGCCGTTGCCCGCCCGGCGTGAGCACCCCCTCCGGCTACGAGGTCACCACTCACGGCGGCACTCGCTCCACCGGCATCGACGCGGTGCAGTGGGCGGCCCGCGCGGCCGAGCTCGGTGCCGGCGAGATCCTGCTGAACTCCATGGATGCCGACGGCGTCACCGGCGGCTTCGACCTGGAGATGCTCGATGACGTGCGCCGGGCGGTGCGGATTCCGCTGATCGCCTCCGGAGGTGCCGGGCGGCCCGAGGACTTCGCGGCCGCCGCCGACCACGGTGCGGACGCCGTGCTGGCCGCCAGCGTCTTCCACTACGGCACCATGACCATCGGGCAGGCCAAGGAGGCGCTGCGCGCCGCCGGCCACCCCGTGCGTTGAGCGGCGGCACCGGAGCCCGCCGGAGGGGTGCCACAATGGCACCCGTGACCGAGTCCCACGCCGTGGCCAATGAGCCCTCCCCGCTGCCGTCCGAACTGGCCGCACGCCTGAAGCGAGACGCGAACGGCCTGGTGGCCGCCGTCGTCCAGCAGTACGACACCCGCGAGGTGCTCATGGTGGGCTGGATGAACGATGAGGCCCTGCGCCGCACCCTGAGTGAGGGGCGCGTGACCTACTGGTCGCGCTCCCGCCAGGAGTACTGGCGTAAGGGCGATACCTCCGGCCATTACCAGTACGTCAAGGCCGTCTCCCTGGACTGCGACGGCGACGCCCTGCTGGTTGAAGTCGACCAGGTGGGGGCCGCCTGCCACACCGGCACGCGCACCTGCTTCCAGGCCGGCGGGGACCTGGGCGCGGTGGTGGGGGAGCGTCCCTCCAGCCGGGACGGATTTGCCTGTACGGCCCCGTCCGGTAACCATGAGGGTTGAGAAACGTAAGGGGGTGACCGACGGTGAACACCTTCGAGGAGCTCGCCGCCACGGCCCGCGCCTGCGTGGCGCAGCGCGAACGACGCGTCCCGCTGGCGCAGCTCAAGGAGGCCGTGCGCGCCGCCCCCGCCTGCCGCGACGCCGTCGCCGCCCTGCACGGTGAGGGCCGGGCCGTCTCGGTGATAGCCGAGGTCAAGCGCGCCACTGCCACCTTCGCGGACCTGTCCGGCGTCGGGGATGTGGCCATTCTGGCCGGCTTCTACGCCGCCGGCGGGGCCGCCTGCGTTTCCGTGGTCACCGAGCCCGCCCGCTCCCACGGTCGGCTGGCCGACCTGGATGCCGTGCGCGCCGCCGTGGACGTGCCCGTGCTGGTCAACGACGTCGTGGTCACCCCCTACCAGGTGCATGAGGCCCGCGCCCACGGCGCCGACCTGCTCATGCTCGACGCCCGCCTGCAGCCCCTGATCCTTGAGTCCCTGATCGAGCGCACCCACTCCCTGGGCATGGTGGCCGTTGTCGAGGCTCACTCGCGGGCCGAGGCCATCACCGCCGCACAGTCCGGCGCCCGCCTCATCGCCGTCGACGCCCGCGACCCGGAGACCCGCAAGGTGGACCGCTCCCGCTTCGAGCGAGTTGCCGAGGTGCTGCCCGCGGGCATTACTCGGATCGCCACCGGCGGCGTGCGCGGCCCCCACGACGTCATGAGCTATGCGCGCGCCGGCGCCGACGTCGTACTGGTCGGCGAGGCCGTCATCCGCTCCGCCGACCCCCAACAGTTCGTGGCCGAGCTGGTTGCCGCCGGCAGCCACCCGGCATTGTTTCCCGCCACCCACCGAGAGGCGCCGTAAGTGCCCGTAGCCCTGCTCAGCCCCGCCGCCATGCTCGCGGCCGCCATCCCCAGCCCCGCCCGCGGGGTGTGGTATCTCGGACCGTTCCCCCTGCGCGCCTACGCCCTGTGCATCCTCGCCGGCGTGTTCGTTTCCGTGTGGTGGGGCGACCGCCGCTACCGCGCCGTCGGCGGGGCAGCCGACCAGGTGCTGGACGTCGCCCTGCTGGCGGTTCCGGCCGGCATCGTCGGCGCCCGCCTGTACCACGTGGTCACCTCCCCGGACGCCTACTTCGGCGCGTACGGCAACCCGGCGCTGATCCCGCAGATCTGGCGCGGCGGCCTGGGCGTGTGGGGCGGCATCTTCTTCGGCGCGCTGGCCGCCGCCTGGATGGTGCACCGCCGGGGGCTGCGGTGGGCGCCGTTCGCCGACGCCGTCGCCCCCACACTGCTGGTGGCCCAGGCCATCGGCCGGCTGGGCAACTGGTTCAACCAGGAGCTGTTCGGCTCCCCGACCACCCTGCCGTGGGGGCTGCGCATCGACGACGCGCATCTGCCGGCGGGCTATGCCTCCGACACCCTGTTCCACCCCACCTTCCTGTACGAGGCGCTGTGGAACCTGGCCGGCGCCGTCTTCCTGGTTTGGTTGGAGCGGAGGCTGCGGCAGCGTGACGGCGCCGTGGGCGGGCGGCTGCTGTGGGCCTACGTGATGGTGTACACGGCCGGCCGCGTGTGGATCGAGTGCCTGCGCATCGACGAGGCGCAGCTGATCGCCGGCCTGCGGTTGAACGTGTGGACCTCCATCCTGATCTTCCTGGTGGGACTGGTCTGCTTCATCGTGACTTCGCGTCGACCGCTCAGCGACGAAGTGTCTCGCGTGGGAGGTTCGTCGTAGGAGCGAGAGTCATTTAGGCTTGCCCCATGCGCAGAGCGAAGATCGTATGCACCCTGGGGCCCGCCACCGACTCACCCGAGCAGGTGCAGGCGCTCGTCGACGCCGGCATGAACGTATGCCGCATCAACCGTTCCCACGGCCGTGCCGAGGACCAGGAGGAGGTCATCGCCCGCGTGCGCGCGGCCGCCGAGGCCTCGGGACGCGCCGTCGCGATCCTGGTGGACCTGCAGGGCCCGAAGATCCGCCTGGGCAACTTCGTGGACGACCAGAAGGTCATGCTCAACAAGGGCGACGAGTTCACCATCACCACCGACGACGTCCTGGGCACCGTCAAGCGCGTCTCCACCACCTTCAAGGGCCTGCCCGGTGACTGCCGCCCTGGCGACCGGCTGCTGATCGACGACGGCAACGTGGCCGTCCGCGTCACCGCCGTCACCGACACCGACGTCGTCACCCGCGTGGAGGTGCCCGGGTACGTGTCCAACCACAAGGGCATCAACCTGCCGGGTGTGGCCGTGTCCGTGCCCGCTCTGAGTGAGAAGGACCGCGAGGACCTGCGCTGGGCGCTCAAGATCGGCGCCGACCTGATCGCCCTGTCCTTCGTGCGCAACGCCGAGGACATCAAGGACGTCCACGAGATCATGGACGAGGTCGGCGTGCGCATACCGGTGATCGCCAAGATCGAGAAGCCGCAGGCGGTGGAGAACCTGATGGACATTGTCTCCGCCTTCGACGGCATCATGGTGGCCCGTGGTGACCTCGGTGTGGAGATGCCCCTGGAGGCTGTGCCGCTGGTACAGAAGCGCGCCATCGAGCTGGCCCGGCGCGCCGCGAAGCCGGTGATCGTGGCCACCCAGGTGCTGGAGTCGATGATCCAGAACCCGCGCCCCACCCGCGCCGAGGCCTCCGACTGCGCCAACGCGATTCTCGACGGCGCCGACGCCGTCATGCTCTCCGGGGAGACCTCCGTGGGCGCCTACCCGATCGAGGCCGTGCGCACCATGGCCAACATCATCGAGAACGTGGAGGAGAACGGCGGCGAGCGCATCGCCCCGCTGGGCTCCTACCCGCAGACCCGCGGCGGCGCCATCACCCGGGCGGCCGCCGAGATGGGCGAGCAGTTGGACGCCACCTACCTGGTGACCTTCACCCAGTCCGGTGACACCGCCCGCCGCCTGTCCCGCCTGCGTTCAACCATCCCGCTGCTGGCCTTCACGCCACTGCGCTCCACCCGCAACCAGCTGTCGGTCTCCTGGGGCGTGCAGACCTACGAGGTGCCCGAGGTAAAGCACACCGACGACATGGTCGATCAGGTGGATGAGGTGCTGCAGGCCAAGCACCTGGCCAAGCCGGGCGACGAGGTGATCATCGTCGCCGGCATGCCGCCGGGCACGCCCGGCTCCACCAACTCCATCCGCGTCCACACGGTGGGCGAGCGCAGCGACTACCGGGTGTGAACGCCGGACCCGGTGCGGTTACGCTGCGCGGATGGACCGGGCATCGGCCCACCGCAGCACGCAGTAGAGCAGTTGCGTGGCGCCGGGCATGAAGCCCGCCCCGTGGTGATAGCAGGGGTCCATGGTTGTAATCAGGATCGCGCCCGGTGTACTGGACTCGTCCAAGAAGGTGGTCACGCCCGCCTCAAGGCCGTCCTCCTCCAGTGCCACCAGCGGCACCGCGCCGTCGGGCAATCGGAAGATGCCGTGGTGGTGCCAGATCACGGCGCGCTTGGACAGGTACTCCCAGATGGGGTGTTCCAAGCTGCGACGCCGCATGCCGGAGTCCTCCCCGGTGCGCCACCACCAGAAGTTGGTGGCTCGGGGTTGCCATCGCAGGTCCGGCAGCCATTCGTGAACGGAATTCTCCCCGAAGACGATCAGCGTACCGCCGCGTTCAGCGACGTCCCGCATGGCGGCGGCGTGCCGCATAAGCATCCGGGGGTGGGAGCGGTCCGCGACGAGCAGGACGTCGAGATCGGCGAAGTCGGCGGCCGACGCGTCGGGCAGGTACAGGTCCGCCGGCCGGTAGGGGCGCAGCGCCGGGTCGGCAAGGGTCTTGAGCTGTGATCCGGTTCCGGTGTGGGCGAAACCGATGGTGGGTGTGGGGTTCATACTGCACCTCCGAGCCAGTTGCGGATGTTGTCGGTGAATCGAGTCAGCGTGGTTCCCGGGGTACGGGCGAAGATGGCCAGGTCCAGGCCGGCGTGCACGACTACGCGACCTTCGCCGACCGGCATCTCCACGTCGATCGGCGCGCGCAGCGGCCCCAGGCCGTTAATGATTGTCACATCCTCAGGCAGGTCCAGCAGGTATCCCCGACCGTAGAAGCCGGCCACGCCGAACTGTTCCAGGGAATCACGGGTGCGGGGAATATGCGGCCCGGAGCGGTACAGCAGCTCATCGACGTCGATGCCGTCCCACACCGGATGCGAGGCCAGGCGGGTGATACCCAGGTCGCGTGGGCCGTGATATTCCAACAGCCGCCATCTGGGCAGGCCGGTCACCCACGGGTCGACGACGTGGCCGTTGACCAGCATGCGGCCGCCGGCGTGCAGGAACGCATCGAACTGTTCGCGCCAGCGGGCGAGGTGACGCTGGTCGCACATGCCGGAGACGAGAATGCCGGGCGTATGCGCCAGTGCTGCGGCATCCAGGTCGTAGGGATCGAGGGGGCGAAATCCGTCCGGCACGGCGGCGGCCCCCATGGTGGGGGAGTGTCCTTCGGGCGCGGGCACGAGCCAAAGCGGTTCGTCATGTGCCATGAGTGTTTCTCCGTTCTGCTTGCCTGCTTCCAATGGTGTGTAGGCGGTCGGCGGCCTAGTCGGCATCACGGCGACGTATGCCGTAGTCCGGGACGACGACGCGTTGCGACAGACCACCGATGCTCACTTCGGGGGTGGCGACCGGCAGGCCGTAAAGGGAGGAGAGGGTGGCGCCGGTCAGCAGCTCGGTGGTGGCGCCGACGCGAATGTCAGCGGCGTCCACGATCAGTAGGGTCTGGTCGGCGATCCGCAAGGCGTGCTCCGGGTGATGACTGGTCATCACCACGGCCATGCCGTCCTCGGCCAGGGCGTGCAGGACGCCCAGTACGCGGGCCTGGTTGCGCAGGTCGAGGGCGGAGGCGGGCTCGTCCAGGACGAGTGCCCGGCAGCCGGTGGCCAGGGCGCGGGCGATGAGCACCAGCTGCCGTTCACCGCCGGATAGGGCCTGGTAGTCGCGGTCGCGCAGGTGGCTGATGCCGACGCGATCCAATGCCGCTGCGGCGGCCTCGTGGTCGGCGGGGCCCGGACTGGCGTAGGCGCGTATGAATCGGGCCCGGCCCATCAACACCATGTTGAGCACGGAGAAGGCGGCCGCCGCGCCGTGCGACTGCGGGACATAGCCGACTACCTCACGCCGGATCACCTCACCCTTGGTGGGCTTGCGCAACCCGGCCAGGCAGGTGACCAGTGTGGTCTTTCCGCGGGCATTCGGCCCCAGTACGGCCAGTACCTCCCCGGCCTCCACCTGCAGGTCGACGTCGCGGAAGATCCACTCGCCGCGTCCGTAGCGGAAGCCGAGGCCGGTGGCGTCGAGCACCGTCGTGGAGTGCCTCGCGCAGTCCGGTTCGATTGTTGCTGTGCCGGTTGTGCTAGTCACTGAGCCACACCCGCCTTCTGAATCGCACCAGCAGGACCACGAAGAATGGGGCGCCGATGATCGCGGTGAGGATGCCCAGCGGCACCTCGACCGAGGCGATCGAGCGGGCCAGCGTGTCCACCGCGGTCAGATAGCCGCCGCCCAGCAGGAAGGAGGCGAGCAGCAGTACGCGGTTGTCGCTGCCCACGAGCAGGCGCGCCAGATGCGGTACGAGCAGCCCGACCCAGCCGATCACGCCGGAGACGGAGATGGCTGCGGCCGTCAGCAGGGCCACCGCCAGCAGCGCCGCATTGCGGTAGGGAGCGGGAGGCACACCCAGGGCGCGGGCGTCGTCGTCGCCGAGGGACAGAATGTTGAGCCGCCAGCGCAGCAGGAAGACGGCGAGTGCGCCCAGCAGGATCGGTGGCAGGGCCGTGAGTACGCTGCCCCAGCCGGCTGTTGCCAGGGAGCCGAGCAACCAGAACGTGATGGCGGGCAGGTCCCGGTACGGGTCGGCGACATAGGTGAGTAGCGAGGTCAATGCGCTGAACAGAGCGCTGATGACCACGCCGCCGAGCACGATCATCAGCAGCGGCGCGCTGGAGACGATGCGGCTGAAGGCCATCACACACCCGAGTGCCCCGAGCCCGAACAGGAAGGCCCCACCCACCAACCAGGCGGAACCGAGCCCGAGCACCATGGTCAGCACACCGCCAAAGGAGGCGCCGGCGGAAACGCCGAGCACCTGCGGGCTCACCAGCGGGTTGCGGAACACCGATTGCAGCACGGCTCCCGCCGTCGCCAGGGCCGCACCGACCAGGAAGGACAGGACTACCCGCGGCAGTCGCACCTCGAACACGATGCTCGCCTCCTGGGCGTACCAGGTGCGCTCCAACGGGAACACGCGGCCGAGCAGCATGCGTGCCACCTCCACCACCGGGATGCTGAAGCGGCCCGCAGCCAGCGCCAGCAGGCACACAGCCAGCGTGATCATCCCGATCACGGCCACGGTCAGCCAGGGCATGCCCGAGCGGTGTCGCCCGGAGGAGGGGGCTTCAGCGGGAGAACTGGTCATAGCCCTGCGCCTCGGCGTTGTCATCGAATCGCAGGATCTGGTCGATCTCGTCCTCCGAAAGGGAGTAGCCGTAGAGGAATTCGTAGTTCTCCCGTATCTGCTCGCGCAGGTCGTAGGTGGCGGTGTCCGGGTAGGCGACCTGGGCCGCCCACATCATCGTCAGATGCGATTCGGCGCTGGGCGGATCCCACCAGAAGCCTCCGGAGGGGACCGCGTACACCCTGTGATTCTTGACGGCCTGCAGCTCGGACAGGGCGGAGTCGGCGTACAAGTCCGCCGGTGTCAGGGCCGTCATGGAGGAGACGAAGATGATCTCCGGATCCCAGGTGAGTAATTGCTCCACGCTGGTGGCATTGGAGGTCGAGTAGTCGATGTCGGCGCCGACGTTCGTGGCCCCGCACAGCGTCATCCAGGTGTTCATATAACCGCGGGTGGAGCTCATGCCGGCGTTGTAGCCGGAGTCACCGGCCGAGCGCAGGAACAGAACCGTGGGCGAGGCGTCCTGCTTGGCGGCGAAGGCCTCCAATGAGGCGATGGTGTCATGCATGCGCTGGAGGATCTGCTGGCCGCGGTCCCGGCGTTGCAGCAGGGCCGCGAACATTTGGATCCACTGCTCCAGGTACTCCTGCGTGCCGTAACGCAGGCCGATCACTGGGTACCCGGCGGCCTCAATGGGATCGATGTAGGTGGAGGAGTCTCCCTGATCGGCCCACTGGATGACCACGTCGGGGTTGATGCGGGTGATCTCCTCCACATTCGGGATGAAGTCCGAGTTGGCGACAGTGTTGTTCGAGACCGCCGCAGGGAACATCGTCTCGAACACCGAGCCCCGGTCGCGTTTGACAGTGGACTCGTTGACCCCGTCGATGCGGTCGTAGCTCTGGTCGATCGCGGTGAGGATCGAAGGCGAGGGGATGACCGTGGTGACGATACTGGTGATCGGCCGGGTGAAGGTGTGGGTCTTGTCGCGCTGGTCGGTGATGACGATCGGCTCGGCCAGGGTGGCGCCGTCCTCGGCGGCCACGTCCTGGCCGGAGCGGGAGGAACAGGCGCCGACGGCCAGGATGACGGGCAGGGCCGCGGTGATTCCGGCGGCCGCTCGCATCACGGTGCGCCGTGGGTAGGAATGCACGTGCATGAGGCTCCTTCAGGGCTGAGGGAGACCCGTCCCTAGGTAATACCCCGGGACGGTTTAATTAGTGCTGCCTACCCTAAATTGTCGTGATCGATTTGTGAACGATTGACGACCTGTCAGTTAAATGAGGGGGCCCGGGCGTAGCGGCGCGGTGGGAGCAGTAGCGCCAGTGGGCGCGTCGGTACCTCCGGTGGGACTCGAACCCACAACACTCCGATTTTGAGTCGGATGCCTCTGCCAATTGGGCTACGGAGGCGTGCTCGCTCGCACGCGGGGCGGCGCGCGGGCCTCGCAACGTCGTCGAGCATACTAGGATTCAGCCGTGAGCAACGAGTCCGCTACTTCCCGAACCCGCAGAGTCCTTGTCGCCGAGGACGAGACCCTCATCCGCCTGGACATCGTCGAGACCCTGACCGATGCCGGCTACGAGGTCGTCGCCGAGGCCGCGAACGGGGAGGAGGCGATTCGCCTCGCCGACGAGTACGAGCCCGACCTGTGCGTCATGGACGTGAAGATGCCCGTGCTGGACGGCATCACGGCTGCCGAGCGCATCATCGACGCGCACGGCTGCGCCGTCGTGATGCTGACGGCCTTCTCACAGACCGAGCTGGTCGAGCGGGCCGGTGCGGCCGGTGCCATGGCCTACGTGGTCAAGCCCTTCACCCCGGCCGAACTGATCCCCGCCATTGAGATCGCCATGTCCCGCCACGACGAGATCCGCTCCCTGGAGGCGGAGATCTCCGATCTGCAGGAGCGCTTCGAGACCCGCAAGCGCGTGGATCGCGCCAAGGGCCTGCTCATGGAGCAGATGGGGCTGAGCGAACCGGAGGCCTTCCGCTGGCTGCAGAAGACCTCCATGAACCGGCGCCTGACCATGCGTGAGGTCGCCGACGCCGTGATCGAGCAGATCGGCGGCGCCAAGGGCGCCAAGAAGGAGTCCTGAACGCGGCCACGGACGGCCGCCGGCGTCCGGGCGGGGATACGGCCCGGACGGTTCAGGCGCCGTCGACCTCCACATACAGGCAGCGCAGAGTGCCGTGCGCAACGATGCGTCCGCTCTCGTCGCTGACCTCCACCCGGTAAACGGCGGTGCGCCGACCGCGGTGCAGGGGGGTGGCCACCGCCGTCACCCAGCCGCGTCGCGCCGGCCGCAGGTGGCTGACCTGCAGGTCGGTGCCCACCGGGGCCGTGCCGGTGGGCGCGCTCTCCCGCGCCGCCACGGAGGCGGCCGTCTCTATCAGCGCGGCGCTGGCTCCGCCGTGCAGTACCCCGGTGACCTGCCGGGCGCCGTCCACCGGCATGCGCACCACGGTGTGCTCGGCCGAACGCTCCTGAAGCTCCATTTGCAGGGTCGACATGAGTGTGCCGGCCTGCGCGTCCGCCAGTCCAGAAGTTCCCAGCGCACTGGTGGCCGAAACCGCGGAGCCGGCCGGCCTGGGCACCGGGAACGGGCGGACGGAAGCGGCGGGGAAGGCCACGGGCACGTCCGGGCCGCCAGATGCGGGTTCCTTTTCGCTCATGCCCTTAGGCTGTCACGGTGAGCACCATCGAGACCAGCCCCGCCACCCCGGACGCCGGAACGCTCCTCCTCATCGACGGGCACTCCATGGCCTTCCGCGCCTTCTACGCCCTGCCGGTCGAGAACTTCACCACCACCACCGGCCAGTCCACCAACGCGGTGTACGGCTTCGTGTCCATGTTCCTGTCCCTGCTGGAGCAGGAGCAGCCCACTCACGTAGCGGTTGCCTTCGACCTGCCCGGCGGCACCTTCCGCACCCGCGAGTACGCCGAGTACAAGAGCACCCGCGATGAGACCCCGCCCGCCTTCGCCGGACAGGTGGAACTGCTGCAGGACGTACTGAACGCCATGGGCGTCCCCACCGTGACCTCCCCCGGATACGAGGCGGACGACATCCTGGCCACCCTGGCCGCTCAGGGGCAGCACGAGGGCATGGAGGTGCTGGTGTGCTCCGGGGACCGCGACTCCTTCCAGACGGTCACCGAGCACTGCACCGTGCTGTACCCGATCAAGGGCGTGTCCACGCTGCGGCGCATGACCCCCGCCGAGGTGGAGGAACGCTACGGCGTCACCCCCGAGCGCTACCCGCACCTGGCCGCGCTGGTAGGCGAGACCTCCGACAACCTGCCGGGCGTCCCCGGGGTTGGCCCCAAGACCGCCGCCAAGTGGATCCGCCTGTATGACGGACTCGAGGGGGTCATCGCCAACGCCGACCAGATCAAGGGCAAGGCCGGCCAGTCCCTGCGCGACCACCTCGACGACGTGCTGCGCAACCGCCGCCTGAACCATCTGCTCACCGACCTGGACCTGGGACTCGACCCCGCCGTCGACCTCAAGCTCACCGGAGCCAACCGGGAGGAACTCGCCCGCATCATGGACGCTTTGGAGTTCCGCAACCTCCAGCAGCGTTCCGAGCGAGTCCTGCCCTTCGCCGACGCCGCCGATCGGCCCGGTGACCCCGACTCGCCCGCCGCCCGCCTGGAGGATCTGCGCATCGCCGCCGTCGGGCATGACGTCGACCCGGGCGACGTTGCCGCTTGGCTGGAGACGAACCTGCCCTCGGGCGAGGGGGACTCGCTCGGGCTGGACGTGGTCGGCACCCTGCACCCCGGCCGGGGGGACACGACCATGGTCGCCGTCTCCGACGGCGTCGTCGCCCTGGTCGCGGACCTGTCCCTGCTCGACCCCACCGATGAACGGGCCCTCTTCTCCCTGCTCACCGACGCCGACCGCCCCAAGGTTGTGGCCGACGCCAAGGGCTCCTGGCACGCCCTGCACGCACGCGGCATCGACCTGGACGGGGTGGTGGCCGACCCGTCGCTCGCCGGCTACCTGTGCCGCCCCGAACAGCGCTCCTACGACGTCGGCTCGCTGGCGCAACGGTGGCTCGGCATCGACCTGGAGGCGCTGGCCGCCGCGCCCGACGACCAGCCGCAGACCGCCTTCGACCTGGACTCCCTGGCCGGCGACGCCCCGGCGGCCGCGGCGCTGGCCGCCGCGCGCCGCGCCGCCGTGCTGCTGCCCCTGCAGCGGGCTCTGGAGGAGCAGATGCGCCGGCGGGGCGTGCTGGAACTGTTCACCGACCTGGAGATGCCGGTGGCCGCCACCCTGACGCAAATGGAGGACGCCGGCATCGCCGTCGACGACGACGTCCTGGCCGCGCGCGAGACCGAGCTGGACGCCCGCGTCACCCACGCCGCCGAGGGCGCCTTCGCCGCCGCCGGGCACGAACTCAACCTCTCCAGCCCCAAACAGCTGCAGACGGTGCTCTTCGACGAACTGAAGATGCCCAAGACCCGCCGCACCAAGACCGGCTACACCACCGACGCCGACGCGCTGGCCTCCCTGTACGCCAAGACCAGTCACCCGTTCCTGGAGCACCTGCTCGAGCACCGCGACGCCATCAAGCTGCGCCAGACCGTGGAGGGGCTGCGCAAGGCCATCCTCCCCGACGGTCGCATCCACACCACCTTCCAGCAGACCATCGCCGCCACCGGCCGGCTGTCCTCCACCGACCCGAACCTGCAGAACATCCCCGCCCGCACCGAGGAGGGCATGCGCATCCGCGAGGCCTTCACCGTCGGGGCCGGCTACGAGTGCCTGCTGACGGCTGACTACTCCCAGATCGAAATGCGCATCATGGCGCACCTGTCCGGCGACGCCGCCCTGATCGAGGCATTCCGCTCCGGGGAGGACCTGCACCGCTACGTCGCAGCCATGGTGCACGGCATCGGCGTCGACGAGGTCACCCCCCAGCAGCGCAGCCACGTCAAGGCCATGAGCTACGGGCTGGCCTATGGGCTGTCCACCTTCGGGCTGGCCCGGCAGCTGGGTGTGGACACCGCCGAGGCGGCCGCGTTGCGGGAGGCGTACTTCGCCCGCTTCGGCCGCGTGCGCGACTACCTGGAGCACGTGGTCGAACAGGCGCGCCGCGATGGATGGACCGAAACCATGTTCGGTCGCCGCCGCTACCTGCCGGACCTGAACAGCGACAATCGGCAGCGCCGGGAGATGGCCGAGCGCGCCGCCCTGAACGCCCCCATCCAGGGCAGCGCCGCCGACATCGTTAAGCAGGCCATGGTTGACGTCGCCGAGAACCTGGTCGCCGCCGGCCTGCGCTCGCGCATTCTGCTGCAGATCCATGACGAGCTGCTGCTGGAGGTCGCTCCCGGGGAGGCCGACGCCGTCGAGGAGCTGGTGCGCACGCGCATGAGCGGTGCGGCCGAACTGTCCGTGCCCCTGGACGTGTCCGTGGGACGCGGCGCCACCTGGCGTGACGCCGCCCACTGATCCTTCGCCGTGGGCGTGCTTCAGGAGGACGGCGTGAGGTATTCCACGCAAATGCGGGCACGGTTTGTGACCCGCCTACAAGTCACGGATTGGGAACGTGCTGGTATGGTCTGACGCGCACGCCCCTAGGCGCCGTTCGCGGCACCCAACCGTGGTGCGGTGCCGGTCCGGGCCGGCCCGCGCGGCGGGGGACGTGTGGAATCTACTGACCCGACCCTTCTGTCCATATTCGGAGCAACCACTCAATGACCACAACCACGCCCAGCCCCGCCCCGGTCGCCGTCAACGACATCGGCTCGACCGAGGAGATCCTCGCCGCCGTCGACGAGACCATCAAGTACTTCGATGACGGCGACATCGTCGAGGGCACCGTTGTCAAGGTGGACCGCGATGAGGTCCTGCTTGACATCGGCTACAAGACCGAGGGCGTCATCCTCGCTCGCGAACTGTCGATCAAGCACGATGTCGACCCCGAGGAGATTGTCTCCGTCGGCGACGAGATCGAGGCCCTGGTTCTCCAGAAGGAGGACAAGGAGGGCCGCCTGCTGCTGAGCAAGAAGCGCGCCCAGTACGAGCGCGCCTGGGGCACCATCGAACGCATCAAGGAGGAGGACGGCGTCGTGTCCGGCACCGTCATCGAGGTCGTCAAGGGCGGCCTCATCCTCGACGTCGGCCTGCGCGGCTTCCTGCCCGCCTCCCTGGTGGAGATGCGTCGCGTGCGCGATCTGCAGCCCTACGTTGGCCGCGAGCTCGAGGCCAAGATCATCGAGCTGGACAAGAACCGCAACAACGTGGTCCTGTCCCGCCGCGCCTGGCTGGAGCAGACCCAGTCCGAGGTTCGCACCAACTTCCTGCAGACCCTGCAGAAGGGCCAGGTGCGCACCGGCGTGGTCTCCTCCATCGTCAACTTCGGCGCTTTCGTGGACCTGGGCGGCGTGGACGGCCTCGTCCACGTCTCCGAGCTGTCCTGGAAGCACATCGACCACCCGTCCGAGGTCGTCGAGGTGGGCCAGGAGGTCACCGTCGAGGTGCTCGACGTCGACTTCGACCGCGAGCGCGTCTCCCTGTCGCTGAAGGCGACCCAGGAGGACCCGTGGCAGGCCTTCGCCCGCACGCACGCCATCGGCCAGGTCGTGCCCGGCAAGGTCACCAAGCTCGTCCCCTTCGGCGCGTTCGTGCGCGTCGAGGACGGCATCGAGGGCCTGGTGCACATCTCCGAGCTGGCTCAGCGCCACGTGGAGGTGCCCGAGCAGGTCGTCAAGGTCGGCGACGAGGTCTTCGTCAAGGTCATCGACATCGACCTGGACCGCCGCCGCATCTCCCTGTCGCTCAAGCAGGCCAACGACGGCGTCGACCCGAACTCCGACGACTTCGACCCGTCGCTGTACGGTATGGCCGCCGAGTACGACGAGAACGGCAACTACAAGTACCCCGAGGGCTTCGACCCGGAGACCAACGAGTGGCTCGAGGGCTACGAGGCGCAGCGCGAGGCCTGGGAGGCCGAGTACGCGGCCGCGCAGGCCCGGTGGGAGGCCCACAAGGCCCAGGTCGCGCGCGCTCTGGAGGAGGACCAGGAGGACGGCAGCGCCGCCCCCGCGGACGCCACCTCCTTCTCCTCGGCTCAGCCCGAGGCCACCGGCACGCTGGCCTCCGACGAGGCGCTCGCCGCACTGCGCGAGAAGCTGACCGGCAACTGACCTCGGCCGCACAGGCGGCACTCGCCTCGGCCCTCGCGGCCGATGAGCAACCACGATTGGGGCCCGTCCACCACCCGGTGGGCGGGCCCCAATCGCGTGTGGGCCGGTTCGACATGGCGCGTCTGGACCGCTTTTCTCTGTATGGATTACTTCCCTCAGTTTGGACCGCTGATAACCTGGCGCTGCCCGGGACGACCCGGAGCCCATGGGTAACACTCGGGGACGGCCCCATGGAAGGGGCATACATGTCCTGGCTGATTTTGATCGGTTCCGGCCTGTTCGAGGCCGTCTGGGCAACCGCGCTGAGCCGTTCAGAGGGGCTCACACGCCTGGTGCCGACGCTCGTCTTCTTCGCCGCGTGCTTTACCTCCATGGGTGGGCTCGCATACGCGCTGCGTGAGATCCCCGTCGGTACCGGCTACGCGGTGTGGACCGCGGTGGGGGCCGCCACGACCGCGGTGTGGGCCATGGCCACCGGCGCCGAACCGGTGTCCCTGGTACGGATATTGCTGCTCACGGGGCTGGTCGCATGTGTGGCCGGCTTGAAACTGGCCGAGGGCTAGGCGGGCATGATGGTGCCATGACTAACGCCTCGCACGCCGCCCACCGCCCGCGCCGCCTGCCCGTGCGCAGCCCCGAAGGCCGCGCCCTGTACGTGGGGCTGACCGGCGGTATCGGCGCGGGCAAGTCGGAGGTCGCCCGACTGCTGGCCGAGCACGGCGCGGTGGTTGTGGATGCCGACGCCGTCTCCCGAGAGGTGGTCGCGCCCGGCACCGATGGCCTGAACGCCGTGGTGGCCGAGTTCGGGCAGCAGCTGCTCAATGCCGACGGAGCCCTGGACCGGGCCGCGCTGGGGCGGATCGTCTTTGCAGACCCGGTGCGGCGCGCCCGGCTGGAGGAGATTCTGCTGCCACGTATCGCCGAGCAGGCGTGGGCTCGGTTGGAAGCGGTCCCTGCCGGGCAGGTGGCCGTCTACGACGTGCCCCTCCTGGTGGAGGAGCAGATGCAGGATCTGTTCGACGTCGTCGTCGTGGTGGAGGCCGAGCTGGAGGCCCGGCTGACGCGTCTGACGCAGCGCGGCCTGGAGCGTGAGCAGGCCCTGGCGCGGATCTCCTCCCAGGCTTCCGACGCCGAGCGCCGCGCCGTCGCCGACGTCGTACTGTCCAACTCCGGCACCCGGGGGCAGCTGGCACTGGCCGTGGGGGAGCTCTGGCAGCGGCTCTCCGCCATGCGGGCGGGATGCAGGTAGGCCGGGAAGTGCTCCCCATAGGAATACCAGCGCGGGCGCAATAGCCTCATTGCCAGGCCCCGACCGGGCCGGCCGGTAATGGACCAAGGAAGGACCTCCATCATGCGCGCCCCGCTTCTGACCCGACGAGCCGCCCTCACGCTGACCTCCGCGGCCCTCATCGCCGGTCTGGCGGCCTGCGCCACCGCCGACCAGGACGATCGTGAAGATGATCACGGTCACCGTGACCGGCAGACGGAGGAGCCGGTGGCATACAAGCCGGTGCTCTACCTATACCCGCCCGAGCAGACCGACATCGAGGTGGCACTGGACTACGCCGGCGAACTCACCTTCACCTACCCCGAGCCGGCAGTCACATCCACGGGCGTGAGCTGGCAGGTCACCGCCAGTCCCGACGGGACCCTCACCGACGCCGGCTCGCGCAGCTACCCCTACCTGTTCTGGGAGGGCATCAACCCCGCGCTCATGACACAGACCGAGGGATTCGTGGTCCAGGCGCACGAGGTCACCGCCTTCCTGGAGGACAAGCTAGCCGTGTTGGGGCTGACGGAGCGCGAGGCCGCCGAGTCCATCACCTTCTGGGCTCCGCGGATTCAGGCCACCGAACAGGTGCTCATCACCTTTGCCGCCGAGCAGCACGCGGCGATCGCCAGCTACAGCTTCACCACGGATGGAGAGCCCCTAACCCCCGAGGTCTTCATCCGCGTCTACCTGGTGATCGGCGACGTCCCCGCCGATCCGGTTCCCAAGCAGGAACTGATCCCCGGCCCCTCACGTGAGGGGTTCACCGCCGTGGAGTGGGGCGGCTGCGACCAGCGCACAACGACGTCCTGAGGCACGTGGAACGCCAGGAGGGCTGCGACGTAGCCTTGGGCCATGCGTCCTGTCACCGACCTGCAGCGCGCCCAGAAGCGCTTCGAGGTCATCAGCCCATACACCCCGTCCGGCGACCAGCCCACCGCCATCGCCGAGCTCACCGAGCGGCTGAACGCGGGGGAGAAGGACATCGTGCTGCTGGGTGCCACCGGCACCGGCAAGTCGGCCACCACGGCGTGGCTGGTGGAGCAGGTGCAGCGCCCCACCCTCATCCTGGAGCCCAACAAGACCCTGGCCGCCCAGATGGCCGCCGAGTTCCGCGAACTGCTGCCGAACAACGCGGTGGAGTACTTCGTCTCCTACTACGACTACTACCAGCCGGAGGCCTACGTCCCCCAGACGGACACCTTCATCGAGAAGGACTCCTCCATCAACGACGAGGTTGAGCGGCTGCGGCACTCCGCCACCAACTCCCTGCTCACCCGCCGGGACGTGGTGGTGGTCTCCTCCGTGTCCTGCATCTACGGCCTGGGCACCCCCCAGGAGTACGTCGACCGCATGACGCCCCTGCGCGTGGGGGAGCAGATCGACCGCGACGAGTTGCTGCGTCGCTTCGTCACCATGCAGTACACGCGCAACGACATCGACTTCACCCGCGGTACCTTCCGCGTGCGCGGGGACACGGTGGAGATCATCCCCATGTATGAGGAGCTGGCCATCAGAGTCGAGTTCTTCGGCGACGAGATCGACGCCCTGGCCACCCTGCACCCGGTCACCGGCGAGGTCATTGACCGGGTGGACGAGGTCTACGTGTTCCCTGCCTCCCACTACGTGGCTGGGCCCGAACGCATGGAGCGGGCCATCGCCGGCATCGAGGAGGAACTGGCCGACCGCCTGGCGGTGCTGGAGCGCGACGGCAAGCTGCTGGAGGCGCAGCGCCTGCGCATGCGCACCACCTATGACCTGGAGATGCTCCGCCAGATCGGCACCTGCTCCGGCGTGGAGAACTACTCGATGCACATCGACGGCCGCTCCCCGGGCACGCCCCCCAACACGCTGCTGGACTACTTCCCCGAGGACTTCCTGCTGGTGATCGACGAGTCCCACGTGACCGTCCCCCAGATCGGCGCCATGCACGAGGGCGACGCCTCGCGTAAGCGCACCCTGGTGGAGCACGGCTTCCGGCTGCCCTCCGCTCTGGACAACCGGCCCCTGACCTTCGCCGAGTTCGAGGACCGGGTCGGGCAGACCGTCTACCTGTCCGCCACCCCCGGCCCGTATGAACTCCAGCGCGCCGACGGCGTGGTGGAGCAGATCATCCGCCCCACCGGGCTGGTGGACCCCAAGATCGTGGTCAAGCCCACCGAGGGGCAGATCGACGACCTGCTCGAGGAGGTGCGCCGTCGCGTCGAGAAGCACGAGCGCGTCCTGGTCACCACCCTGACCAAGCGCATGGCCGAGGACCTGACCACCTATCTCGCCGACCGGGGCGTGCGCGTGGAGTACCTGCACTCCGACGTCGACACGCTGCGCCGCGTGGAGATCCTCCGCTCGCTGCGGCTGGGGGAGTTCGACGTGCTGGTCGGCATCAACCTGCTGCGCGAGGGCCTGGACCTGCCGGAGGTCTCCCTGGTGGCGATCCTCGACGCCGACAAGGAGGGCTTCCTGCGCTCCTCCACCTCCCTGATTCAGACGATCGGGCGGGCCGCCCGCAACGTCTCCGGTGAGGTGCACATGTACGCCGACCAGGTCACCCCCGCCATGACGGAGGCCATTGAGGAGACCGAGCGGCGCCGCACCAAGCAGCTGGCCTACAACGCCGAGCACGGCATCGACCCGCAGCCGCTGCGCAAGAAGATCGCCGACGTCACCGACATGCTCGCCCGGGAGGACGTGGACACCGCCGAGCTGCTGGCCGGCGGCTACCGCGGACACGAGGAGAAGCAGGTCGTCTCCCGCCGCAAGCAGGCGGCCGAGGCGACCGTGCGCGAGAAGCTCGCCGGGACGGCCCAGTCCGACCTGGCGGGGCTGATCCAGGAGCTGACCGACCAGATGCACGCCGCCGCGGAGGATCTGCACTTCGAGTTGGCCGCCCGCCTGCGCGACGAGATCCAGGATCTGAAGAAGGAGCTGCGGGACATGCGGGCCACCGCCTGATGCGGCGGTGCGTCCGCCGCGCCCGGGCGTGCTGCGCAGCGGGCCGCGGCGTCGTCGACGTCGGCAAACACACACCGTTTCCGGCCGCGCGGGGGTGGCGGGTCCGGCACCCCGCGGCGATAGACTCGGCCCATAAGCCCATACGGAGGGGAGTACTCCCAGCAACGGCGACGTCGTCATCACGGCGGACCGGACGGCAACCGCACCGCGGCAGCCCCGGCCCCCGGCGTCGCAGGCCAGCAGGCGCGGCACGCAGTCGCGCCCCTGGCGGGGGGAGACCTCCGGTACCAGCACCGTACCGGAGGTACATGCAGTGGATGTCCACGCCCTCGGCTGGCTCGCCCTGGCCGCCATCATCATCACGATGATCACGATCGACATCGTCGGTCACGTCCGCACCCCGCACGAGCCCACTCTCAAAGAGGCGGCACAGTGGTCGATCGGCTATATCGCCATGGCCGTCGCCTTCGGCGGGATCGTCTGGGCGATTTGGGGCGGCACTTACGGCCAGGAGTACTTCGCCGGGTACATCACCGAGAAGGCGCTGAGCATCGACAACCTCTTCGTGTTCGTCATCATGATCTCCGCCTTCCGGGTGCCCCGGAAGTACCAGCAGGAGGTGCTGCTGGCCGGCATCATCATCTCCCTGGTGCTGCGCCTGGCATTCATCCTCGCCGGTGCCGCGCTGATTGAGAACTTCTCCTGGATCTTCTACCTGTTCGGCGCCTGGCTGCTGTGGACCGCCTTCTCCCAGGCCCGTGAGGGCCTGGAGGAGCCCGACGCGCACCAGGATGAGGAGTACCACCCCACCGGCTTTGTGCGCATGGTGGCCAAGGTCGTGCCCATGACCGACGGATTCGTCGGCGGCAAGCTCATTCACCGCCACGCCGGACGCACCATGATCACCCCCATGCTGCTGTGCGTGATCGCCATCGGCACCGCCGACGTCATGTTCGCCGTCGACTCCATCCCGGCGATCTACTCCCTGACCAGTGAGCCCTACCTGGTCTTCGCCGCGAATGCCTTCTCCCTGCTGGGCCTGCGGCAGCTGTACTTCCTGATCGACGGGCTGCTGGACCGGCTGATCTTCCTGCACTACGGACTGGCCGCCATCCTGGCCTTCATCGGATTCAAGCTGGTCAACCACGCCCTGCACACCAACGAGGTGCCCTTCATCAACGGTGGCGAGCCCTGGGAGATCGTCCCCGAGCCGGACATCGGCGCCTCGCTCGGCTTCATCGTGGTGGTCATCCTGATCACTGTGGCCGCCTCCGTGCTCGTCTCCCGGCACCGGGCCCGCCGGGCCGCACGGGAGGCCGCGGGCAGCAGCAACGCCATCGGCGAATCCGAGGGCGCCGTCACGGCACAGTCCGGCGCCTGAGCCGCGGACACGCTGAGAGCTTCTCAGGAATTTCCGGGCTGGAAAGTACATGCTGAACCCGTGAACCCGACATCCACCGCTACCGTGCCCGCAGAGGCCGCGGATACGACCGGGCTGACGAGCCGGGAGGTCGCTCAGCGCGTAGCGGCGGGGCAGACCAACGCCTTCCGGGACACGACCTCGCGTTCGGCGGTCGCGATCCTGCGCGCCAATGTCTTCACGGTGTTCAACGCGATCCTGGGCACGGCCCTGGTGCTGATCCTCCTGTTCGGCTCCTGGAAGGACGCCCTGTTCGGCTTCGTGCTGCTGCTGAACACGGCCACCGGCACCATCGCGGAGGTGCGCGCCAAGCGGGCCCTGGACCGCCTGTCGGTGCTGGATGCCCCCCGCGCGCATGTCCTGCGTGACGGCGTCGAGCAGGACGTGGAGGTGGCGGAGGTGGTGCTCGACGACGTGCTGCGGCTGCGCAGCGGCGAGCAGGTGCCCGCGGACGCCGTCGTTCTGGCCAGTGACAACCTGGAGCTGGATGAGTCCATTCTCACCGGCGAGTCCGCCTCCGTCCGTCCCGGTCCGGGGGACCGGGTCATGTCCGGTACCACCGTCACCGCCGGCACGGCTCTGGTGCGGACGACGGCGGTCGGCGCCGACGCCTACGCCCACCGGCTGGCCCGGGAGGCGCGCCGCTACTCGGTGGTCACCTCCGAACTGCAGGAGGGCACCAACCGGGTGCTGCGCTGGATCTCCTGGGTGATCGTGCCCGTCGCCCTGCTGCTGTTCTGGTCGCAGTTGCGGCAGAACGGCGGCGTGGCGCAGGCGCTCACCTCCGGGCAGTGGCAGGCGGCACTGGTGGCGGGCATCGCGGGCGTGGTCGGCATGGTGCCGCAGGGGCTGGTGCTGCTCACCTCCGTCAACTTCGCCACGGCCTCCCTGGCTCTGGCCCGCCGCAACGTGCTGGTGCAGGAGCTGCCCGCGGTCGAGGTGCTGGCCCGCGTGGACACCCTGTGCCTGGACAAGACCGGCACCGTCACCACCGGATCCATCCGCCTGGAAGAGGTCACCGGCCCCGACGGCGGCGCCCCGGGCCGGGGGGTCCTGGAGGCCCTGGCCGCCCTCAGCGACGGCGAGGATCCCAACGCCACCGCCGTCGCCATTGCCCGTGGCCTGACCGAGGAGCGGTACCTGGGGGAGCGGGCCGCCGCGGCCCGAGCTCGCACGGTGGAGGCGGCCGTGCCCTTCTCCTCACGGCGCAAGTGGTCGGCGGTCCGCTACGACGGCGTCACCTGGGTGCTCGGCGCCCCCGAGATCATCCTGGCTACCGCCCCGGGGGCGGACGTCGTGCTGGCGCGGGCGCGTGAGCGCGCCGCCGATGGCGCCCGGGTGGTGGCGTTGGCCTGCTCGAGCGAACCCTGCGGCGAGGACGCCGAGGACCACCTGCTGCCCGGCGGACTGGAGCCGGCGGCGCTGGCGGTGCTGGCCGAGGAGATCCGCCCCGACGCCGCCCGGACCCTCGACTACTTCCGGCAGCAGGGCGTGGAGGTGAAGGTGATCTCCGGGGACAACCCGGACACCGTGGCCGCCGTCGCCCGTCGGGCGGGCGTAACCGGCCCGGACGGCGGGGCGCCGGTCGCCGTCGACGCCCGCACCCTGTCGCAGGAGCCGGACCCGGACGGCCCGGAGGCCAAGCGCCTGGCCGACGCCCTGGAGGGTGCGAGCGTGCTGGGGCGGGTGACTCCCGAGCAGAAGCGCGCCTTCGTGCGGGCGCTCAAGTCGCGGGGCCGGGTGGTGGCCATGACCGGCGACGGCGTCAACGACGCCCTGGCTCTGAAAGACGCCGACCTGGGCATCGCCATGGGCAACGGGGCGCCCGCCACCAAGGCGGTCGCCCGCCTGGTGCTGCTGAAGGGGGAGTTCTCCGCCCTGCCGGGCGTGGTGGCGCAGGGGCGGCGGGTCATGGCCAACACCGAGCGCATCGCCTCCCTGTTCCTGGCCAAGACGGTCTACGCCTCGCTGATCGCCGTGGTGGTGTCCCTGACCGCCATCGCCTACCCGTTCCTGCCGCGGCAGCTCACCATCGTGTCGTCCCTGACCATCGGCATCCCCGCCTTCATCCTCGCGCTGGCGCCCAACTCCCGCCGCTACCGGGCGGGCTTCCTGGGGCGGGTGCTGACCCTGGCGGTGCCGGCCGGGCTGGTGGCCGGCTGCGCCACACTGGCGGCCCGCACCTGGCTGGTGGCCTCCGGGGCGGAGCAGGCGCAGGTGACCACCGGCGCCACCCTGGTGCTGGTCTGCGCCGGACTGTGGCTGCTCACCTTGACGGCCCGGCCGCTGCTGGGCTGGCGGCTCGGCCTGGTGGCGGCGATGGCCGGGATCGCGGTGCTGGGCGTGTTCGTGCCCGCGGTGCGCGACTTCTTCCTGCTGGCCTGGCCCGCGGCGGGCACCTGGTGGGTGATCCTGATCGTCTCCGCCGCCGCGGTGGCGGGCATTGAGGCGGTCTACCTGCTGCGCCCGCGCTTGGTCGCATACCTGCATGGCCGCGGCCTGGTGAACTGAACCCGCTTAACCGCGGCGGGCGCGGGGGAGCCTGGCCGTGAGACAGGGAGGCCGGAGGACCGTCAGGCCAGGACGCCGATCACCGGGTTCCACTCGTGGGGGATGCGCTCGGCGATGAAGCCCGCCTGGTTGAAGGGGTCCTCCTCCAGCAGGGCCAGGGCGCCGGCGGCGTCGTCGGCGCGCACCACGATGAGCGCGTCGTGCGTGCCCACGTAGGGGCCGGCGGCGAGCAGCCGGTCCTGCTCGGCCAGCGCGGCGTTGAAGGCGCGGTGGGTGGGGCGGAGGTCGGCCATGGCCTCGTCCTGGTCGGTGACGTAGTGGTACTCGACGGCGAAGATCTTGCTCATGCCGTCAGCCTAGCCATCCTCCGGCCAGGACGTCGGCCTCCGGGATTCGCGTCCTCGATCGGCTACGCTCGCGCCATGTTGAGCCGTATTCCGGAGTGGACTATCGAGGCGCCGCAGTCGCCGGTTCCCCGCGAGGTCGTGAAGGTGGGTGGTCTGCCGCTCGGCTGGCCTGTCGGCAGGGATTGGCCGTTGTGCGCCGAGTGCGGCCTGCCGATGTCCTTCCTCCTCCAGGCCGGCGAGTCGGCGCAGCTGCCTCACACGCCTGCGGGTCAGGTCATGTTCGTGTTCAAGTGCGAGCGCGGCAGTGTCTGTGCCTTCTGGGAGCCGGGCACGGGCCGCAACTGTGTTGCGCTGCTCGACTTCGAAGATCTGAGTGATGCAGCGGCTACCGCCCCCGAGGGTACGCCGGTGCTGCTCGAGCTGTGGGCACGGCGGTGGCGCGAGCATGACGACGGCGTGGATGCATCCCTGGAGCCCGCGTTCTTCGATGCCCGGCATGACGCGATGCCCGAGGGTATCGCGTACCCGCACGACTTCGACTTCGCGCTCCAGACCAAGGTCGGCGGCCTTCCCTACTGGACGGCGAACGGGACCGTGGCCTTCCGGTACTCCGGCGGCACGGTTCTCGCCGAAGGAGGGGACTGGCACTTGGTACTCCAGCTCGACACCGCGCTGAAGGTGGTCGATCCCATCGGCGCAGTGCAGGCCTACGCAGACTCGCACCCCGTGGGTCCTGCGCGCGAGGGTGCCGCTGAGGTCTATCCGGAGGACGGAAGCGTTGAGATCGCGAACTTCTGCCTGGACGGGATCGGCTATGTGCTCGTCGACGGCTCAGCGCAATCTCCGGAGCCGGTGTTCCTGATCAACCGCTGACGGGGCTGGCTTATGGAGCCGGGCGAGGGACCGGTGAGATGTGTACGGGAGGTCAGGGTCGCCAGCGGCGGGTGGCACGGCCGGTGGCACGCGTCGCGCTGATGCTGGCAACGGCTGCCACCAATACCGTAATCGCCAAGCAGACGGCCGCGTAGGCCGGACTGGGACGCCACAGGACACTGTCATTGTTCGTGGCAACTCTCGCCTGGCCTAGGGGCAGAATCAGGTAGAGGACCGTCGCGGTTAGGCCGGACACGAGCACGATCACACCGGTGCGCCAGCGGGCCGTCGAGGCCGCGCAGGACACCGAACCGGACAGAGCACCCACAGGCGCCAGGTTGCGGGCGGCGCGCGCGGAGTCATGCGCCAGTGCCAGCCCGAGCACGATCGCCAGTACCGACAGCCCCACGGCGCCCAGGGTCACGGTCCAGCGGGAGCGGATGTACTGCACCTGACCGGCGGTAATCCACTCCTGCGGCTGGCAAAACACCTGCACACCAGGGGCATTGGCGTGCAGCATCCGCTCGATCCTGCGCATATCTAGGTCCGCGCCGTTCACCGACATGAGGTAAACGCCGCTGCCGGTCTCGTAACCGCGCATGATTTGGCCGGGGGCGGCCGTCGGAGTGATCTCAATGTCGGTTGCACCGGCGAGTTCGTACACCTGCCCGAGGACGGGAACGTTCGTCAACAGTTCGGTGGCCGAGACCTGCTGCTGGGCGCATTCCAGACCCCAGGAGGACAGCAGCTCGCAGCTGGCTTCGATATGGGGCATCGGCTCTGCGTCGGCCGCATCCGACTCGTCGAAGTCGAATCCGGCAGAGAATGCCCCAACCTCATTGGGCAAGAGCGCAACCAGATCCTCGGGAGCAGCGGCCGCATCTAGATGGTCAAGGACGGCGACTTTCTCACCCCACCTGTCCAGTGTCTCTACCGACTCGAAGTACTGCGGGGACATGGATCCGGCCCACAGCTGTATCTGGCCTCCGGCCAGTAGTGCGAGTGTCATCGCCAGTGCCAGATGGCTACTGGCCTTGGACAAGGACACCAACTGGCGGCCCGCGATCAGGCGTCCGGCGTGACCGCGACGGTAGCCCCAGCGGGCCAGCATTCGACCGCACCAGGCGGACAGCGCCGTCACCACGCCGGGCAGCGCCAGTACCGTGAGTACTACACCAGCCGCGTATACAAAGTCCGTTAGCTTGCTTCCTGGATTCCACAGCGGGAACCAAATCGCCAGAAGCAAGCCGCAGATGAGCAGCAGCGTCGGGCTGGCTTTCTTCCAGCGGCGGTGATGCCGCCGGGGAGCGGCGACGTGGCGGCCGCGCCCGCGGCCGAGCAGCACAATGGTGACGGCAAGCACCGCGCCGATCAGCAGGGCGGCAACAATGGGGCCGGCCAACCGGCGCGTATCCGCGGCCGGGAACCAGGCGTCCACCCACGGCACGCGCACATCCACGTACATGGCAACGCCGGTGAGCGCCCCCGCGAGCACAAAGCCGCCGAGGACTCCCGGCCAGGTTTCCGCCAGGTCGATGACCGCCAGGTCGCGGCGGCGCAGGCCGGAGGTCACCAGGGCGGTGATACGCCGCCGGTTCTCCTCCCCGCGCAGCGAGGAGGCGGAGGCGGTCGCGCCGAGGCCGGGCAGGAGCAGCACCCCGGCCACCAGCAGCAGGACCTCCGCCACGGGCGAGGCGTTCAGCGAGCCTGAGCCTGCGTAGGCGCCACCCTCAATCGTGGCGCCGAAGCCGCAGATCGACTCCATCGCATCCGCGTTGAGTGCCTGGTCGGTCGGGCGCAGGTACACGCGCCGCTCCTGCGGCACCTCCAAGCCGTCCAGGCCGATCTGAGCTGAGACGGGGCCGAACAGCCCCTCCAACTGCCCGGTCAGGTCCCGGGCGAGGGCGGGGGAGACCACGGCCTCGCCGGGCTCCGGCCACTCTGCAACGCCGGGAGGCAGCGGGGCGTCGTCGCTCAGCGGGGCGAGGACGATGATCGTGACCGGGCGGTTGTTCACCTGGGTGAACCCGCCGAAGCGGTACAGGACGGTGGCCTCCTGCGCGTCGCACAGCTGCGGAGCAATGGACTCGGCGCGCTCCCGGTGCAGGGCATCCCCGAACCAGGTCAGTGCGAGGCCGGCCAGGCTCAGACACAACAGACAGGTCCCCAGGAACAAGGCCACGGTCTGGGTGCGTGCGAGCAGTCGGGACTCCGAGTGCCGCAGGCTGGTGCCGATGCGCAGCAGACCGGACAGCAGACGACGGTTCATCGGTCCGCCGCCTGCCCGGATTGGTGAACCGTCGCGGTCAGTTTCCCGTCGGCCAGCGCCATGACGTGATCTGCGCGCTGCGCGACCACGGGGTCGTGGGTGACCAGCAGAATGGCGCAGCCCAACTGCGTCGGGAGGGCCATCAGCGTGTCCATGACGCGGTCCCGGTTGGCGGGGTCCAGCGAACCGGTGGGCTCATCAGCGATGAGCAGCTGCGGGGAGTTGATGAGTGCGCGGGCGATGGCGATGCGCTGGCGCTCACCGCCGGAGAAGGAGGAGGTGGCCCGCTCCTGCACGGTAAGTCCCAGTTCGGTCAGGATCGAGTGGGCGCGCTCCTCGGCGTCGGCGGCGGGCACGCCCGCCACCAGCGCCGGCACGATGATGTTCTCCACGGGGGTCAGCTCATCGATGAGGTAGCCGTCCTGGAAGACCATGCCGATGTGCTCGCGGCGGATGCGGGCGGTGGCTGCGCTGTTGCCGGCCTGCATGGCCTCGCCGCAGATGGTGATGGAGCCGGCGTCGGCGCGCAGCAGCCCGAGGATGGCGGACAGCAGGGTGCTCTTGCCGGCGCCGGAGGGGCCGATCAGTGCGGTGGTACTGCCAGCCTGCAGAGTCAGGTCGAGGGCGTCCAGGACGGTGCGCTCCCCGAAGGAGACGGTGAGGCCCTGGACGGCCAGTACTTCATTCGCGGGCCGTGAAGCCGTTGCTGACGGGTTTGCGTCCATGGGGATCCGTTTCGGTGGTTGGAGAACGGCAACGCCTATGTGTCTGAACAAACATAGTTGTGAGTCCGCTCCTAGCCGCCGCAACACACGCAAAGACTCGCGCCACGTTGAAGGCCTGCGCCGCGTCGGGTCCTACTCGTGTCCAAGGCATCGGCGGCACCTCGCCTCACACAGTCGAACGGGTGTACGAAAGCGGGGCCTTGGCCCTACACTCTGACCCCGTGAACGACTCCCTCATCATCCGTGGCGCCCGCGAGCACAACCTGCAGGGCGTCGGCATCGACCTCCCGCGGGACAAGATGATCGTCTTCACCGGCCTGTCCGGCTCGGGCAAGTCCTCCCTCGCCTTCGACACGATCTTCGCCGAGGGGCAGCGCCGCTACGTGGAGTCGCTGTCCTCCTACGCCCGCCAGTTCCTCGGCCAGATGGACAAGCCCGACGTCGACTTCATCGAGGGGCTGTCACCGGCGGTGTCCATCGACCAGAAGTCCACCTCCCGCAACCCCCGCTCCACGGTCGGCACCGTCACCGAGGTCTACGACTACCTGCGCCTGCTGTACGCGCGCGCCGGCATCCAGCACTGCCCCGTCTGCGACGCCGTCATCTCCTCCCAGACCCCTCAGCAGATCGTCGACCACATCCGCGAGATGGAGGACGGCACCCGCTTCCAGGTGCTCGCCCCCGTCATCCGCGGCCGCAAGGGCGAGTACACCGAACTGTTCACCGAGCTGCAGGGCCGCGGCTTCTCCCGCGTCCGCGTCGACGGCGCCACCCACCGCCTGGGGGAGGTGCCCGCCCTGAACAAGAAGCTCAAGCACAACATCGAGGTGGTCGTCGACCGGCTGGTGGTGCGTGAGGGCATCCGCCAGCGGCTGACCGACTCGGTGGAGACCGCCCTGGAGCTCGCCGACGGCCTGGTCATCATCGACCTGGTGGATCTGCCCGAGGACGACCCCGGCCGCACCCGCCGCTACTCCGAGAAACGTGCCTGCCCCAACGAGCACCCGCTCCAACTGGACGAGATGGAGCCGCGCACCTTCTCCTTCAACGCCCCCTACGGCGCCTGCCCCGCCTGCACCGGCATCGGCAGCCGACTGGAGGTCGACCCCGAGCTCGTCGTCCCCGATGAGGAACTCACCCTGGCCGAGGGCGCAGTCGCCCCCTGGGCCAGCCACCAGAAGTACTTCACCCGCCAGCTCAAGGCGCTGGGCGAGGAACTGTCCTTCGACGTCGACACCCCCTGGCGCGCGCTGCCCGAGCGCGCCAAGGACGCGATCCTGCGCGGCAAGGACTTCGAGATCAAGGTCCGCTACCGCAACCGCTGGGGCCGGGAGCGCATCTACTCCACCGGCTTCGAGGGCGCCCTCAACTACGTCATGCGCAAGCACGACGAGACCGAGTCCGAATGGTCCAAGGAGCGCTACGAGGGGTACATGCGGGAGGTCCCTTGTCCCGTCTGCAACGGCACCCGGCTCAAGCCGGAAGTACTGGCCGTACGCGTGGGCGATAAGTCCATCGCCCAGCTGTGCGACCTGTCCATCAGCGAGTGCCGTGACTTCCTGGCCGGGCTGGAGCTGACCGGCCAGGCCGCGCAGATCGCCGGCAGCGTCCTCAGTGAGATCGCCGCCCGCCTGGGCTTCCTCGTCGACGTCGGCCTGGACTACCTGAGCCTGTCCCGCGGCGCCGCCACCCTGTCCGGGGGCGAGGCACAGCGCATCCGCCTGGCCACCCAGATCGGCTCCGGGCTGGTCGGCGTCCTGTACGTGCTGGACGAGCCCAGCATCGGCCTGCACCAGCGGGACAACGCCCGCCTCATCGACACCCTGGAGCGCCTGCGGGACCTGGGCAACACCCTGATCGTCGTGGAGCACGACGAGGAGACCATCCGCTCGGCCGACTACGTGGTGGACATCGGTCCCGGGGCGGGGGAGAAGGGCGGCCAGGTCGTCTACGCCGGCGAGGTCGCCGGCCTGCTTCGGGCCCGCGGCTCCGTCACCGGCGACTACCTGGCGGGCCGCCGCGCCATCGAGGTGCCCGCCAGCCGCCGCAAGCCCGTCAAGGGGAAGGCGGTCACCGTCGTCGGCGCCCGGGAGAACAACCTCAAGGACGTCACCGTCACCTTCCCGCTGGGTGTGTTCACGGCCGTCACCGGCGTGTCCGGCTCCGGGAAGTCCTCCCTGGTCAACTCGATCCTCTACCAGGTACTGGCCAACCGGCTCAACCACGCCCGGGGCGTGCCCGGGCGGCACAAGACCGTGCGCGGCCTGGACAACCTGGACAAGGTCGTGCACGTGGACCAGTCGCCCATCGGCCGCACGCCGCGCTCCAACCCGGCCACCTACACGGGCGTGTGGGACCACATCCGCAAGATCTTCGCGCAGGTGCCGGAGTCAAAGGTGCGCGGCTACGGCCCCGGTCGCTTCTCCTTCAACGTCAAGGGCGGCCGCTGCGAGGCCTGTAAGGGCGACGGCACCCTCAAGATCGAGATGAACTTCCTGCCGGACGTGTACGTGCCCTGCGAGGTGTGCGGCGGCGCCCGCTACAACCGGGAGACGCTGGAGATCCGCTACAAGGACGCCACGGTCGCCGACGTCCTGGACATGACCATCAGCCAGGCCGCCGACTTCTTCGCCGCCACCCCCATCATCGCCCGCCACCTGAACACGCTGGTGGAGGTGGGACTCGGCTACGTGCGCCTGGGGCAGGCCGCCACCACCCTGTCCGGCGGTGAGGCCCAGCGCGTCAAGCTTGCCACCGAGCTGCAGCGCCGCTCCACCGGACGCACCATCTACGTGCTGGACGAGCCCACCACCGGCCTGCACTTCGAGGACATCCGCAAGCTCCTGGCGGTACTGCAGGGACTGGTGGACAAGGGCAACTCCGTGGTGGTGATCGAGCACAACTTGGATGTCATCGCCAACGCCGACTGGATCATCGACATGGGCCCCGAGGGAGGCAAGAACGGCGGCACCGTGGTTGCCACCGGCACCCCCGAGCAGGTCGCCGAGGTCGAGGGCTCCTGGACCGGCCACTACCTCAAGGAGCTGCTCGAGCAGCGCCGGGCGGCGAGCTGACCGGCTCCGCCGCCCGGGGCTGCGGACCGGCTCCGCTAGTCCCGGGCGGCGCGCTCCGGCCGGGGCCTAGGGCCGTAGGGGGTGAGCGCCTCTCGCAGCCGCATCAGCAGTTCCCGCAGGCGCTCGGGCGTGCGCGCGCCCAGGCCGAGCACCACGCCCGGGCCGGCTGCCGCTCCCGGGGAGGCCCAGTACGCGGACATTCCGGCGACTCCCAAACCCGCGCGGTGACACGCGGCCACGGCGCCCGCCTCATCCGCCTGCGGCGCCAGCAGGACGACGGCGTGGAGCCCACCCTCCATGGGTACGCCCTCCGGGAACACCTCCGTGAACAGCGCCCGCCGCTGCCGCTCGATCCGACGCGCCCGGGCCACGTGCCGGCGCAGGCCGTCCTGGGCGAGGAAGCGGGTCATCGCGTCCTGCACGATCCCGGACACGGGCACGCACAGCGGGCGCATCCGCTCCAGCAGCGGCGCGGGCGCCACCAGGTAGCCCAGGCCGACGGCGGGACTCAGGGTCTTCGCAAAGGAGCCGAGCATGATGACCCGCTCGCCCGGGTCCAGGGACAGCAGGGGCGCGGGCGTGCTGCGCAGCTCGGCGTCGTAGTCATCCTCAATGATCATCGCCTCCGCCCGGCGCGCCGCCCCCAACAGGGACAGGCGCTGCCCGGCGGGCATGCGCTCGCCCCACGGGAACTGGTGATTCGGCGTCACCAGTACCGCCTGCGCCCCGGCGGGAAGTGCCGGCGATGTGGGAGCCTCCCGGAAGGCGGCGGTGTCGACCGGGACCGTGCGCCAGCCCAGCGCCCGGGGAATGCCGGTGAGTGAGGGGTAGCCGGGCTCCTCGACCGCCAGCGTCCCCGTGCCTGAGACGCCCCCGCGGCCGCCCAGCGCGCCCAGGGCCAGCCGCAGGCCATCGCGCGCCCCCGCCGTCACCAGAATGCGTTCCGGATCGACGTCGACCTGGCGGGCGCGCCGAATATGGGTGGCCAGGAGCTCGCGCAGCTCGGCGGAGCCGGAGGCGGGGTGCGGTCGCGGATCCGCGGCGGCGGCCCGCCAGGCGGAGCGCCACAGGCCGGTGGTGAGGACCCCGGTGACCGGTGCGCCCGGCCTCAGCTCGGTGGGTTGAAAGTCCGCCGGCGCGCCGGCGGGGCGTGCACGCCGTTGCGGCAACGGCCGGGGCAGCTCCGGGTTGACGCGGGTGCCGCCGTGCGTGGCGGTGAGAAAGCCCTCGGCCACGAGCTGCTCGTAGGCGGTCACTACGCTCCCACGCGATATGCCGAGCTCCCGTGCGAGCAGTCGGGTGGCGGGGAGCGGGTCCCCGGGTGCGAGCTCGCCGCGCGCCACGCGGCCGCGGATGTCCACCACGACCTGCTGGGGGAGTGGCTGCCCGTGGTCGATGATCACCCGACCGCCTCCCATACCTGTTGAACCGAGCGCGTCCGCTGCGCAAACCGCTGCCATCTCCGACACAGACTAGCCGGTGGTCCAAAGAATTGTCCCCGTTGTGGACCTGACAATGACCCACCGGTGTCGTGAGCATGGCGCCATGAGCACACGCGAAACTCCCGCCGTCCCCGATTCCGCTGCCATTCCCGTGGGCACCGGCTCGCCCCTGGTCAAACGGGGCCTGGCCGACATGCTCAAGGGCGGCGTGATCATGGATGTGGTTACCCCGGAGCAGGCGCGCATCGCCGAGGACGCCGGCGCCGTCGCCGTCATGGCACTTGAGCGCGTCCCCGCCGATATCCGCGCCCAGGGCGGCGTGGCCCGCATGTCCGACCCCGACCTGATCGCCGCCATCATCGACGCCGTCTCCATCCCCGTGATGGCCAAGGCCCGCATCGGCCACTTCGTCGAGGCACAGGTCCTACAGCACCTGGGCGTGGACTACATCGACGAGTCCGAGGTCCTGTCGCCGGCGGACTACGCCCACCACATCGACAAGCAGCGCTTCACCGTGCCCTTCGTCTGCGGCGCCACGAACCTGGGCGAGGCCCTGCGGCGCATCGCCGAGGGCGCCGCCATGATCCGCTCCAAGGGTGAAGCCGGCACCGGGGACGTGTCCGAGGCGACCCGTCACATCCGCACCATCAAGGAGGAGATCGCCCGCCTGCGCGGCCTGCGTGAGGACGAGCTCTACGTTGCCGCCAAGGAGCTGGCTGCTCCCTACGACCTGGTGGCCGAGGTAGCCCGCAGCGGGGACCTGCCGGTGGTGCTGTTCACCGCCGGCGGGATCGCCACCCCCGCTGACGCCGCCATGATGATGCAGTTGGGTGCCGACGGCGTCTTCGTCGGATCCGGCATATTCAAGTCCGGCGACCCCGCCGCCCGCGCGGCCGCGATCGTCCGGGCCACCGCCGCCTACGACGACCCGGCCGTGATCGCGGAGGTGTCCCGGGGGCTGGGCGAGGCGATGGTGGGCATCAACGTGGCCGACCTGCCCGCGCCGCACCGGCTGGCGGAGCGCGGCTGGTGAGCGGGCGCGTCGTCGGCGTCCTGGCGCTTCAGGGAGGGGTGGCCGAGCACGCCCGCATGATCGAGGCGCTCGGCCACCGTCCCCGGCCGGTGCGCCGGATCGGCGACCTGGAGGGCATTGAGGCGCTCGTGCTGCCAGGCGGGGAGTCGACGACGCTGCACCGGCTGCTGACCGCCTTCGACCTGACCGAGGGCATCAGGGATGCCGCCCGCAGGGTGCCGACGCTCGGCACCTGTGCGGGCCTGATCCTCCTGGCGACGCTGGGGGTGCTGGACGTCGACGTCGAGCGCAACGCCTTCGGCCCTCAGGCGGACTCCGCCACCGCCCGCCTGCCCTGGAAGCACGGGAGCGTCGTGGCCGCCTTCATCCGTGCACCGCGCGTGACCCGGGTGGGCGGCGGCGTGCGCGTCTGCTCAACCTGGCAGGGCGGCGGCCGCTATGGGGCCGAGCCGGCGATCGTCGGCGTCGAGCAGGGGGAGGGGAAGCAGCGGATCATCGGCGTCTCCTTCCACCCCGAGCTCACCGGGGATACGACGATCCACCGCGACCTGCTGGACTGATGCCGCCGGCGGAGTCGGCTCCGATCGCGCCGTGCTCCGCCTGCTCCTGCTCCTGCGCGAAATGGTTGTATGCGAGCGACAGCCCGAAGCACACGACGCCGGCGACCATGAGCGCCAGGATCCGCGACAGCGAGTTTTGTCCGGCCAGATCCACCACGGCCAGCTTGAACACCACCAGCAGTACCAGGGTGAGCCCGTAGTGGCGCAGTGTGGTGGCGCGCAGCCGGAATCCGATGACGATGCAGGCGGCACCGGTCGCCAGCACCACACCGGTGATCAGCAGAGAAGCTGCGGATGCGCCGGTGAGGATCATCACCGACCACCACAGGGCGAGGCTCTGCGAGAGCGCAATGGTCAGTGTCACGGTGAGTGACATTGCGGAGTGCCGCAGCCAGGGCAGCAGCATTCGCCCGCCGACCACCACGAGGGCCAGCGCCAGGGCAACCAACGGCGCCGCCAGCAGCGGAGAGCCCAGGGAGTCGGCGCGTACCAGCACCGCGACGGCCAGCGCCGTCAACAGTGCCTCGCCCAGCCACGCCAGAGCCGGTGGTGTGGGCACGAGCGGGCTGCGCAGGTCGGTTGCGCCCGCCAGCTGTCCTGCGCGCCGACCCGAGACGAGCATGCGCGGGCTGCATTGGGGCGTGAACGCGCCCATGCCGGCCAACGCCAGCGCCAGGGCACCCGCCAGTAGCGGCGCCGCGATCCGGCCGGCCCCGCCGAGACCGCCGGCGGGAACCAGCCGGTCCAGCAGCCGGGGGATGATCAGCACCAACTGACCGGCCGCGACCCACATCCCCGCGGACAGCCACGAGGGCCGGTTCGCGTGCTCCTCGGAATGCGGGGGCGGTGGAGCCAGTAGCGCCTCCAGAGGGGCGGTCGGGAGCACGCCGATGAGTACGGCCAGAATGGCCAGCATCACGGTGCTGCGATCGGGGGAGAACACTGCCAGCAGCGCGGCTGTGCTGAACAGCGGGAGCACCAGCACGGGGGCGCTGTAACCGACACGTACCACGGGAACGGCGGCCAGTGCCACCGCTGCCACCGCAGGCGGTAGCAGCGCGATATTCAAAGCGAAGACGGCCGCCGCGACGCAGACCACCGTACCCAGGTTCACGGCCGCGACGACGCGCAGCCACGGGGAGGTGGCTCGCTGCGGGAGCAGGGCGGCGGTGGCCAGGCAGACCAGGACCAGGAAGGACATGGCCATGCCATTGCGCGTGGACGACGTCACGTCGTTAGCGGACGCGAGGATTAGCAACGCCAGCGCCTGGATGATGCCGGTGACCGCCCACTCGTATCCGGCGGCCTCCCTTGCTCCGGCTCCGGCCAGCAGACGCGTGGAGTGATGCGCTTGCGCCAGGAGCACCGCGCAGGGCGCTGCGAGCAGCACGATGCCGGTGAGCGGCTGAGCCACCAGCAGCCGGGAGGGGCCGGCCAGCAGCACGGTGCCGGTGACCACCATGGAGGTGGTCGGCAGCCAGGGCGCCAGGCGCATGCGCGGCGTGAAGCGCGGCAGTATCGCCGCCACCACGGCCAGGGTGACGGTGTAGATATCGATCAGGGTCCAGGCCAGGACCGCCTGTTCCGGGTGCGTTGCCACCTGCCAGGTGGCGAAGCCGACGGTCACCAGCGCCCCCAGCATGGAGATGACGGCGGTGAAGAACTGCGCGGTGACGCAGGACACCAGCAGCAGCACGAAGGCCCAGGCCACCATCAGTCCCAGGGCGGCGACCGGGCTCAGTCCGGCGATCAGGGCGGCACCGATGACGGCGACGAAGCCGAGCGCACCGCCCGTGCCCGTGAGGGTGGCGGCCGCCACCTGCAGCCGCTCCCCCTCCTGGTTGACGACCGTGCCCGCGGCGACCAGGGAGACGGCGACGACGCCCAACGCCGTTACCTTCACGACGTCGGGAATCTGGTCCCAGACCAGGGCTATGAGGCTCACGGCGGCGGACACGATCAGGAACGCGGCCGCCCCGGACAGGACGTATCTGCCGATATTGCCCTCGTTGCGCTTCTCCCGCATGGGCCGCATGGCGAACGGGTCGCTGTCGGCGGCGCTCGTGGCGCCGCTGGGGGCCACTGCCGTCGGGGCCTTCTGCGATGGGGTGGAGGGCGCCTTCAGAACGGGCTTGGACGGCGGGTATGTGGCCAGGGCCGGGGTCCGGGGCTGTTGCACCGCGGGAGCCGCGGCCGGTGAGGAGGACGACGTCCGCGTAGTTATCGGCCGGGCGGGTGGGGAGGCGACCGGCGCGGGGCGCGGCTGCGGACGCGCCGCAGAATCGAGGGGGTACCCGTCACGGGAGATCCGTTTGGCCACCCAGTCGAGTTTGCGTTCGAGGGTTGTCAGGCGCCCGATGATCTCTTCGAGCTGCTCACTGCTGACCGTATCCATGTCTCAAGGATCCGGTCCTGGCGGGCCAAAGTCACGCCGTCGCGACGGGGAGTACTTCCCTCGGCCCGGATTGTGATCGAGCCGGACATGTCCGGCGCGTCGGGTACGTCGGTCACGCAGGTCCATCAGGCGTAGGGCGGCACCCGATGATCGTCGGCCGGCGCCGGGCCCGTCCCGGCAGCATATCGGGCCTGCTCGCGCGCGAAGCGGTTGTATGCCAAAGACAGGCAGAAACACGCCAGCCCGGCCACCAGCAGCGCCAGGATCTGGGTGAGCGAGTTCCCGTTCGCCAGGTCCAGCACCGCGAGCTTGACCACCACCAGCATCACTAGTGTCAGCCCGTAGTGGCGCAGTGCGACCGCCCGCGCCCGGAAGCCGAGCACAATGCCCACTGCGCCGGTCGCCAGCACCACACCGGTGACCAGCAACGAGGTCGCCGACGCACCGGTGAGGACCATTACCGACCACCACAGCGCCACGCTGAGCGAGATGGCGGTGGCCGTGCCGGCGCCCGCGCGCCGCAGCCAGGGCAGCAACAGGCGGGCCGCCGCCACCGCGAGCACCAGGCCCAGCACCACCAGCGGTGCCGCCACCAGCCGGTCGCCCGCGGAATCCGCGCGCGCCAGGATGACGAGCGCCTGCAGGCACAGCAGCGCGAACCCCACCCAGCCGATGACCGGAGTCGCGGGAATTCGCGGCGTGCGCGGCCCATTTGCGCCCTCGATGGCGCCGGCGTGGGTCCCCGAGGCGAGCGCGAGTGGAGTGCATCCACGGGTGAACAGCCCCAGGCCCGTCAGCGCCAGGGCGCACACGCCACCCACCAGCGGGGCTGCGGAGCCGCCCGGGACCAGCCGCGCGACCAGCGCGGGCAGCACCACCACCAGGTCCGCGCCGATCAGCCAGACGGCCGCGGTCAGCAGGTCGACGCGTGCCTGTTGCGCGCGCCCGGGGCTCCGGGCCGGGGTTAGTCGGCTCTCCAGCAGCAGGCTCAGGCCGGCGGCGGTGGCCACCGCGACGAGTGCGAGTCCGACGGCGTCCCTGTCTGAATGTGCTCGGGTGGCGAGCGCGAACGCCGGCAGACCCGCCAGTGGCAGTATCGGGATCGGCGCGGCTTGCCCGACGCGGACCACCGGGGCGCCGGCCAGCCCCACCGCCAGCACCGCAGGCAGGAGCAGGCGGGGCTCCACGGCGAAGACGGCGGCACCGATGCCCACCATCACCCCAAGGTTTACCCCGGCCACGTTCCGCGGCCAGGCAGCCGTACCGCCGTCGGGAAGCAGCGCCGCGGTGGAGGCGACCGCAGCCACCAGGAGCACCACGCCGGTCAGGGCACGGGCCGTCGGCGGGGCCGCCGGATCCAGTCCCAGGTGCAGCACGGCCAGCACCATTGCGACACCCACGGCGCCCCATTCCCAAGCGGCCGCGGCGCGCCCGACCGTGCGTGACAGCAGCCGCCCGGAGTGATGCGCCTGAACCAGCAGCACGACGGCCGGTAGACACAGCAGGGCGACCCCGGTCGGGGACCCACTGCGCAGAAGAACGGTCGGCCCGATCACCAGCGCCGTCGCCGTGACCACCATGGAGGTGGTGGGCAGCCAGACGGCATGGCGCATCCGCCGCGCAAAGTGCGCCAGCAGCGCGGACACCGCCGCGAGGGCGATCAAGTAGCCGTTCACGAGCATCCACACCAACGCCGCCCGGCCCGGATGCGCATTGGCCTGCACCCACGCGAAATCAACCGCGACCAGGGCGCCAAGGGCGGAAATCACGGCGGTGAAGAATTGCCCGGCGGTCCAGGACACCAGTAGGAGCACGAACCCCCAGGCGGCCATCAGCGCCATGGCCACGGGGGCTTGTAGGTGCACGAGCAGGACCGCGCCAATGATGGTTACGAAGCCCAACGCCCCACCCGTACCGGTTACGGTGCCCGCCGCCACCCGCAGGCGGGGCCGATTCTCCGCCAGCGTGGTGCCCGCGGAGACCATGGCGAGGGATAACAGTCCGAGCCCGCCGACCTTCCAGCCGTCGGGAATCTGCTCCCAAACCAGCGCAATGAGGCTCACCGCGGCCAGCAGCACCAGCAGCGCCGCCGCGCCGGACAGCAGATAGGCGCCCAAGTTACCCTCCCGCGCCGGAGGCAATTGGGTGGCGGGCGGGGCTCCGGCGTCGGGGGAGCGCGGCGGCGTCGGCTGCGGCGCCCACAACGGCTGCGGTGGCTGCTGCTGTGGGGGTGCATACGGATCGGGAGCGTAGGCGGTAGTGGGCATGTCCCGGGCGGGCTGCCGGGTGGCGGGTCCGGAGGGCAGCGTGGTGGCGGGCCCGGAGGACAGCCGGGCGACTTGTCCCTCCAACCGTCCGACCTCACGCTCCAGGGCGTCCAGACGCGCGATCACCTCATCGAATCGTGCGCGCTCTTGGGAATCCATGATTCAAGGATCCGGCAAGGTCGCGGCGTTGTCACGACTTTGATACGGAGACTTGGACGCGGTGGGCTGATGGGCGGTGGATCAGGCGCGACGGTTTGTGTGTTGGCCTGACGGTTCGTACGTTGCGGTCGACGGTTCGGCACTTCCGGCGACGGTTCGTGGGGTAGGGGTACGAACCGTCGCTGTGATGTCTCAGGACATCGGTGACAGTTTTGTGTCAGGACATCGGTGACACTTGGTGTGTCAGGACATCGGTGACAGTTGTGGTGGTTGGTGGGGTTGGGTGTGTGTGGGTGGAGACGTAACGGACGCCGGGTGCGGGCCAGGGGTACTGGGCCAGGATCTCGCCTTGGGTGTCGGTGAAGGCGACTTGGTGGGGGTCCCAGGTGATGGTCACTGGCTGGTGTGCGTGGGTTCTGGATACCAAGAAGCTGATACCGGCCAGGCTGACCACTCCGTTAGCCCCGATGGTGCCTTGGCGCTGCCCTGAGGGCGGTGTTGTGGGCCGGCGCCTGGGGCGGGGTTGTGTGGGGATGCCGCCGACGGATACGGGCTCGTGGTGCTTGGGGCGTGGCGGGGCGGCGACGGGGGTGGCGTCCCACGCCTGCTGGGGTGTCATCCTCCCGGGCAGGGCCTGGTGTCCTCGCTCGGTGTTGTAGATGTGGTCGAAGGCGTCGACTTGGGCTTGTAGCTCTTCGATGGTGTGGGCCAGGGGCTGGTTGTCGAGGTAGCGGAACAGAGTCTGGTGGAAGCGCTCGTTCTTGCCCTGGGTGGTGGGCTTATAGGGCTTGGAGGTGATGGGTTCTACCCCCAGGGTGCGCACGTGGCCCGTCCAGTTTGCCTTTGCGGCCGCGTCGGGTGGGGTTCAGGGCCGTCCCGTTGTCGGTCAGTAGCCGCTGGGGCACCCCGTAGCGGGCGACGGCCCGGTCGAATACCGCGATAGCCGCCTGGCTGGTCTCGGCGGCGGCGACCAGGGATGCCACCGCCAGGCGGGAGTGGTCGTCGATGAGCCGGGGAGATGACGACCTTGCGTCCTCCGGCGAGGACGTACTCGGTGGCGTCCATCTGCCAGCAGGCGTTCGGGGCCGGATAGACAAACCGGCGCCATGCCGCCCGGGGCCTCTTCGTGGGCTCGGCTCGGGCCACGCCGGCGGAGCGAAAGATGCGGGCCAGTGATGTCGGCGAGGGCGCCTTGAGGCCCATGGCCCGCATCTTGTCGTGCACGCTGATCGGGCCGCAATCCAGGCCAGAGCGTTCCAGCGCGGCACGCACGTCAAGGGCCTGGGAGCGTACCTGGTCGCTTATGCGTCCCGGGCTTGTGCGAGGACGGCGGGAGCGGGGCTCGAGTACCGCGGCCTCCCCGTCAGCTCGGGCTCGGGCCCGCAGCACATAGAAGGTCTTGCGGGAGATGCCCTCCTGTTCGCAGAACGTGGTCACCGCCCCGCGCGGGGCGTCATCAGGCCACCGGGCGATCGCCAGACGCACACGCGGATCAACACCACTACTGTTGGACTTCCTGACTGAGCTCATGCGCCCAAAAGCACACCAGAACTGTCACCCCCAACAACCCACGAACTGTCACCGATGTCCTGACACAGAACTGTCACCGATGTCCTGAGACATAACATGTACGAACCGTCGCGGTTCATGCCGAATCGTTGGTGCTAACTGACGAACCGTCACTGGAACACACGAACCGTCCACCCCCGACGCCGGCCCGAGGACGTCCTCATCGGCCCGAGAAGGTCCTTTGTCCGGTGAGAACGTCCCGTTGCCTCTCCTACCCCACGTACAGCCTTCGCCTGGCGGCCGACCACCCCTACAAGCGCGAGCGGCCACTTTGATACGGAGACTTGGGCGCGGTGGGATAGCCTTTTCCCATGAGCACCACCGGATTGGCCGCTGCCCAGGCAAAGATGCGCGACGCCGGCGTCGCCGAGCAGGCCATCGACGTTTTCAGCCACTACTACCGCGCCCTTGAGGAGGGAGCCACCGGGCTCGTCCCCGAGGACACCATCGAGCCGCTCACGCAGATCGACTCGATCGACGACGTCGAGGTCGACGACGCCGCGGCCCGCGAGGCACTGAGCAAGACCGTCCTGATCAAGCTCAACGGGGGGCTCGGCACCTCCATGGGCATGGACCGGGCCAAGTCGCTGCTGCCGGTGCGCGACGGCAAGAGCTTCCTGGACCTGCTGGTGGATCAGGTGATGGCCGCCCGTGCCCGCTATGACGTCACCCTGCCACTGATCTTCATGGACTCCTTCCGCACCCGCGAGGACACGCTGGCGGCCCTCGCCGCCCACCCGGGCATCGAGGTGGAGGGGATCCCGCTGGACTTCCTGCAGAACCGGGAGCCCAAGTTGCGCGCCGACGACCTCACCCCGGTGCAGTGGGAGGCGGACCCGAGCCTGGAGTGGTGCCCGCCCGGCCACGGCGACATCTACACCGCCCTGGTGGCCTCCGGCGTGCTGGACGCGCTGCTGGAACGCGGCTACAAGTACGCGATGACCTCCAACTCGGACAACCTGGGCGCGGCCCCGAGCGCCCGCATCGCCGGCTGGTTCGCCGCCTCCGGCGCCCCCTACGCCCCCGAGCTGTGCAGGCGCACCCCCGCCGACGTCAAGGGCGGCCACCTGGCGGTGCGCAAGGCGGACGGCCGCATCATCCTGCGCGACACCGCGCAGACCCCGCCCGAGGAGATGCACTACTTCACCGACCAGTTCCGCCACCCCTTCTTCCACACCAATAACCTCTGGTTCGACCTGGAGGTGCTGCGGGACACGCTGACCGAGCGAAACGGCATTCTGGGGCTGCCGCTGATCCGCAACGCCAAGACGGTCGACCCCGCCGACCCCGAGTCGACGCCGGTCATCCAGCTGGAAACCGCCATGGGCGCCGCCGTGGAGGCCTTCGACGGCGCCACCGCCGTGGAGGTGCCGCGCAGCCGCTTCCTGCCGGTCAAGACCACCAATGACCTGCTGCTGGTCCGTTCGGACGTGTATGCGGTGGATGCCGACGGGCTGCTGCAGCAGGTGCCCGAGCAGGCCTGCGTGGTCGACCTGGATCCGCGCTACTACAAGCGGATCGCCGACTTCGAGGCGCGCTTCCCGCACGGGGTCCCCTCCATCCGCGACGCACGCAGCCTGACGGTGCGGGGCGACTGGACCTTCGGGGCCGACGTCGTCGCCACCGGGGACGCGACCGTGACCGAGGCGGGGGCACCCGGGGTGATCGCCGACGGCGCCCGGCTGGGCTGAGCTGCCCGACGGCGGCTTAGGGGCGCCCCCCGGGCACACGTGGGCCGGTACGTGCTTCACACACGTTTCCATCGCAAATACACGAGGCTTGGAGCTTCGCATGCGCCCTGCACCTGTAAAGCTCCAAGACTCGTGACTATGACGCAAACTCGTGTGGACTGCCTGCGTCTACTTGGACTGCCTGAATGGTCCTGCGTTTTGCACGACCTCGGGCCGCGTTCCACGACCTTGGTGTGTGTTGCACGACCACCCCGGGGTCGTGGAATGTGCACCAGGGTCGTGCAGTGTCGCCCAGGGGCGTGCAGTGTCGCCCGGGTCGTGCAAAGCCGTCCCGGCCCCGGCGCCGGACACTGCCACCCGCACAAAGGCCAGGCCGAACGAACCAGCCGGCAGAGGCCACAACACCGGTCTCGAGCAACACATTCGCGCCGACGAACTCACTACGCCCCCGAACCGCACGCGCTCGCGCCGATAACCCGCAGCTCCTGAGCCTGCACACGAGTGAGGCCCCGGACCGCTTGGTCCGGGGCCTCACATGATGCTTCCGGTGGGCGATACTGGAATCGAACCAGTGACCTCCTCGGTGTGAACGAGGCGCTCTAACCCCTGAGCCAATCGCCCGGTGCGGTGCAGACACTAGCGGGACCGAGGCCCCCGCGGCAAACGGAGGACCGGTGAGGTGGATCACCGCCCGTGCATTTGCCACCCGGCCCCGGCTGGATGGTATGGTTCAGCAGCGCTCAGGGGAACGCATGGGTCCCAAGGCGTTGAACATGCGGATGTGGCTCAGTTGGTAGAGCATCACCTTGCCAAGGTGAGGGTCGCGGGTTCGAGTCCCGTCATCCGCTCCGAGGAGCGGGGGTCCTCCCAGCCTCTCATTGGTGGGTTGGCCGAGAGGTTAGGCACCGGCCTGCAAAGCCGTTTACACCGGTTCGAATCCGGTACCCACCTCGGGCGATTGGCGCAGCGGGAGCGCGCTTCCCTGACACGGAAGAGGTCACTGGTTCGATCCCAGTATCGCCCACCATCGCCTTCGCTCTTCCCGTGTTCAGTCCGCCGGGAACCAGCCCTCCAGTACTTGCAGCACGCCGTCGTCATCATTGGCGGGCGCCATGAAGTCGGCGGCGTCGCGGGCGGCGGCGGAGGCGTTGGCCATGGCAATCCCGTAGCCCGCGCGAGCCAGCATTTCCGCATCGTTCCCGGAGTCTCCGAAGGCCGCCACCTGCCCCGGCACCAGGCCCCAGTGGTCCAGCAGCACGCCCAGCCCCGAGGCCTTGTGCCGCCCGGGCACGATCAGGTCCACGCTGTCGTGTCCCGAGACCACCGGCACCATCGCGCCGTCCAGCGCCTCGGACAACCGGTCCAGGAACGCCTGCGTGAAGCCGTGCTCGTCCACCAGCGCGATCTTGGATACGCGGTGACCGTTAATTTCGGCGGTGCGGGCGACGTACTGGTACCGGGGGTGGTAGAAGGTCAGCAGCTCCCGCATCTCGGGCGTCTCCGACTCGCGCAGGTAGGCGCCGTCCGGGCCGGAGGCGATGAAGGTCAGCCCGGCGTCGCCGTCGAGCACCGCCAGCACCCGCGCCAGCGCGTCCATGGGCACGTGCGTCTCCAGCAGCCGGACGCCGTCGGCCAGGACGATCGCCCCGTTATCGGAGACCACGCCGTCGGGAGCCGGGCCCTCCGCGGCCGGGAAGAAGCCGAGCAGCTGCGCCTCCTGATTGCCGGAGGCGACCACGAAGCGCACGCCGGCCTCGCGCATCCGGCGGCGCAGCGGTGCGAAGCGGCCCCGGTCGTAAGTGGAGCCAGTGCGCAGGAAGGTGCCGTCCATATCCACCGCCACCAGGCGCAAATCCGACGGACGTGGCGTCGGGGGAGCGGGCAGCACGCAGGACACCGGGGTGCCGTCCGCATCCGGCGGGATGACGCGATGGTGGGAGGCGGCTGTGTTCATGGTGACATCGAGGGTATGACGGGTCGGCTCATTCGGGGCGGGTGCGTCCGCCTTGCGTCAGGCGCATCATGTCGGCCATGTCCGTGAAGCCCGTGCTCTCGTAGAGCCGCCTGCCCGCGTCGGACGCCTCCAGGTACACCTTGCCCGCGCCCCGTGCACGTGCCTGCCGGACAAGCCAGTCGACGACCGCGGCCCCCACCCCGCGTCCCTGGAACGCAGGGCGCGTGTACACGTTCATCAGGTAGGCGCAACGGCCGCTCGGGTTGTCGGGCGACGGCATCTCCGTGTGCAGGCAGACGCCGCCGCATCCGACCGGCTCGCCGTCCAGCCATGCCAGGCAGGCGATATGCCCGCCGGTCGGTAACTCCCGCTCGTAGTAGGCACGGTTGGCGCGCTCAAGGCGAGTGGGGGCGGCGTCGAGGGCGGTCCCGAAGACTTCACGCAGCACCTCCATGCGCCACGCCAGGAGCTCGTCGATGCGGGCGATCCCGACCTGCTCTATCTCGATCCCCATGATCTCCCCATAATCTCCCTGGGACCTCCGTGACATCCGCGCTGCCACTACCCCGCCCGTCAGCCTGCTTTCAACACCACCGGCAGGGCGGCGTCGTCGGGCTTGCCGTTGCTGTTCAGGGGGATCTCATTCATGACGACGAAGAACTCGGGAATCATGAACGAGGTGAGCCGCCGTGCGAGGCGCTTGCGCAACTCGGAGAGCACGATGCTCTGGGAGGCCGGCGTCAAGTAGGCGACCAGATAGGAGAGCCCGTTCTCGTCGGAATGGTCGCGCACCACGGCGCGGTCAACGGAATCGTCGGCCGAGAGCACGTTCTCCACCTCCGTGCACTCGACCCGCTTCCCCTCGATCATGACCTGGGAGTCCTTACGGCGCAGGAAGGCGATGTCGCCGGTGTCCGTCATGACCCCCAGGTCTCCCGTGCGGTACATGCGCGAGCCGTCGTCCTGCATGACGAAGTTGCTCGACTCCGGTCGCTGTGTCAGGTAGCCGCGCGATACGCCTGTACCCGTCACGCAGATCTCGCCGACCTGTCCGCGGTCGACGGGCTGTAGGTCCTCGTTGAGGATATCCACGCGGTAGCCCAGCACCGCCCTGCCCACCGGGTAGGTGCCATCCGCTAGAGGCGCTCCGGCGCTGGCACGGTAGTAGGTGGCGCAGCAGGTCGTCTCTGAAGGACCGTAGGTGTTGTAGACCTCGGCCCGGTCCACGAGCTGGTCGCAGTAGTTCGCCCGTAGGACGTCGCCGCCGCTAATGTACAGACGCACACCTTTTGGCACGCGCCCCGATGCGTTGAAATCTGCGATGAGGTAGGGGAAACCATCGACGATCGTCACGCCCATCTCGTCAACGAAGTCGAGCAGGGCCGGCACGTTGTCGTGCTCGGCGATGGAGGGGATGGCGAGCGCGGCGCCTGTCAGCAGGGAGCAGAACACCTCCTCGACGAAGATGTCGAAGGAACAGACCGAGTGCTGCAGCATCACGTCCCCCGGCCCAATCCGCATCTCGTGCTCGAAGGCCTTCACGTAGCCGAGCACGTTGCGGTTCTCGACGCACACGCCCTTAGGATCGCCCGTGGTGCCGGACGTGTACAGCACGTAGGCGAGATCCTCCGTGGCCGTGCCGACCGGGATGGGCTGCGGTACCGGGGTGTCGGAGAAGTCGGGGGCGATGTAGATCCGCTCCGCCCCGCGGAACAGACCGTCGTATTCCCGTTGCGTCACCACTACATCCACGTCCGCCTCGGTGAGCATGAAACGGATGCGGTCGACGGGAAAGGATGGTTCTGCCGGGACGTAGGCCGCTCCCGTCTTCAAGACGGCGAGCATGGCCGCAATCATCGCCGGGCCGTGGTCCATCACGATGCCGACGAAGCGGGGATTGCGCGGCAGCATGGTGGCAATCGCCGATATCATGCGGTCAAGCTCGGCGTAGGTGAGGGTTCTGGCCCGGGTGATTACTGCCGGGGCGTCTGGTCGTCGTGCGACCTGCTCTGCGAAGCAACCGTAGATGGTCTGGGTGGTCTGGGTCTTCATAGTCACTTCCTTCGTTCAGGCTATGGAAGTGGAACCGTTCGGTTGTCGCGTTAGCCTAACGCAAGCACGGTGGCTTGCGAACCCAGGTCGTAATGTTGACCGCATGGCCGACCCGTCGACATACCGTCCTGCCCCCGGCGATATCCCGACCTCGCCGGGCGTGTATCGGTTCCTGGACGCCGAGGGACGCGTCATCTACGTCGGCAAGGCCAAGAACCTGCGCCAGCGGTTGAGCAACTACTTCCAGGACCTGAGTGCACTGCACCCGCGCACCCAGAAGATGGTCACCACCGCCTGCGCGGTGGAGTGGACGGTGGTTTCCACCGAGGTCGAGTCCCTCGCCCTGGAGTACTCCTGGATCAAGGAGTTCAACCCGCGTTTCAACGTCAAGTACAAGGATGACAAGTCCTACCCGTACCTGGCGGTCACCATGCAGGAGACCTTTCCCCGCGCGCAGATCGTCCGCGGCGCCCGGCGTCCCGGTGTGCGCTACTTCGGGCCCTTCGTGCAGGTGTGGTCCATCCGCGAGACCCTCGATCAACTGCTGCGCGTTTTTCCCATCCGCTCCTGCTCGGCCGGCGTGTTCAAGCGCGCGCACGCCTCCGGCCGCCCCTGCCTGCTGGGCTACATCGACAAGTGCTCCGCCCCCTGCGTGGGCCGCATCGGCCCCGCCGACCACCGGGCCCTGGCCGAGGACTTCTGCGCCTTCATGGCCGGGCGCACCGGCCCCTACCTGCGCGAGGTCGAGGCACAGATGCGGGCCGCCGCCCAGGCGCTCGACTTCGAGAAGGCGGCCCGCCTGCGTGACGACGCCGAGGCTCTGCGCAAGGTCATCGAGCAGAACGCGGTGGTGCTGCCGGAGGCCACCGACGTGGACGTATTCGCGCTGGCCCGGGACGAGCTCACCGCCGCCGTCCAGGTCTTCCACGTGCGCGGCGGGCGGGTGCGGGGCCAGCGCGGCTGGGTGATCGACCTGGTCGAGGACGCCACCGACGCCGAACTCATCGAGCGGCTTCTCCAGCAGGTCTACTCCGATCTGCTCGACCCGGCCGACGCCGCCGCCCCCGCGGGCACCGCCGTCGGCGCGCCCGCCCGCTCGGGGCCGACCACCTCCCTCGGTGTCGGCGGCCGAGCTCCCGCCGCCCCGCTGGAGCGCACCGCCCCCGAGAACGGCAATCGCACCGGACGCCGCGAGCGCGGCGCCACCAGCGTCGATGACGTCACCCACACCGCAACCACCGCCGTCCCGCGGGAGATCCTGGTGCCCGCCCTGCCGTCCGACGCCGGGGCCGTGCGCGAGTGGCTGACCGGTCTGCGCGGCGCCCGGGTGGAGCTGCGCGTGCCCCTGCGCGGGGACAAGGCCGCCCTCATGGACAACGTGCGCAAGAACGCCGAGGAGGCGCTGCGCCAGCACAAGACCCGCCGCGCCGGCGACCTCACCCAGCGCTCCCAGGCGCTGGAGGAGCTGGCCGAGGCCCTGGACCTGCCCGAGGCGCCGCTGCGGGTGGAGTGCTACGACATCTCCCACACGCAGGGCACCTACCAGGTCGGCTCCATGGTGGTCTTCGAGGACGGCGCCCCCAAGAAATCCGATTACCGGCGCTTCATCATCCGCGGCGAGGACGGCACCGGCACCGCCGACGACACCGCCGCCATGCACGAGGTACTCACCCGTCGCTTCAAGCGGCTGCTGGCCGAGCAGAACAGCCCCGGCCCGGTGTCCGGCTCCGTCCCCGCCGACGTCGGCGGGGAGTACGTGGAGGAGACGGCCAACGACGTCGTGGCGGACGTCCGCGGTGGCAAGCCCGCGGGCGCCGCCGGCGGCGCGGCGGCTGCCGGGGCCGGCGACATCGCAGTGCCCGTTTCCGGTCCGGTCGACCCCGACACCGGCCGTCCCCGGCGCTTCTCCTACACGCCCGGGCTCGTCGTCGTCGACGGCGGCCTGCCGCAGGTCAATGCCGCCCGGGCGGTCCTCGACGAACTCGGTGTGGACGTGCCGCTGGTGGGCCTGGCCAAGCGCCTGGAGGAGGTGTGGGTGCCGGGGGAGGAGTTCCCGATCGTGCTGCCGCGCACCTCGCCGGCCCTGTACCTGCTGCAGTACCTGCGCGACGAGTCCCACCGCTTCGCGATCACCCACCACCGTAAGAAGCGTTCGGCGGGCATGACCCGCTCCGTGCTCGACACCATTCCCGGCCTCGGCCCCGCCCGGCAGACGGCACTGCTGAAGGAATTCGGCTCCGTCAAGCGCATCCGGGCGGCATCCGCCGAACAGATCGCCGCCATCAAGGGCATTGGCCCGACCCTGGCCGCCACCATTCAGCAGCACCTCGCCGGGGCACAGGCCGGGGCGGCTACCGGGACGGAGGCGGAGACGGACCCCGCTGCGGCGTCATCGGATCGGTGACACAATCCCACAGGTGGAGATCCTGCGGGTGTTCAACAACAACGTGATCCTGGCGCGTGACGAGCTGGGACGCGAGACGATCCTGACCGGCCGCGGCCTCGGCTTCCAGCACAAACCGGGCCAGGAGGTCGACACCTCCCGGGTGGCACGCCGCTACGTGCTGGCGCAGAACGCCGAGAGCGTCGGCGAGGTGATGGCCGCGATCCCGCTGGAGCGCATCGCCCTGATCGAGCGCACCTTCCGTGCGGCCGCCCGGGAGCTGGGCACCACCGTGCCCTCCTCCACGGTCGTGGCGGTCGTCGATCACGTCAATCAGGCCATGGAGCGGGCGGCCGCGGGCATCGTCATGGACTATCCGCTGCGCGCCGAGGCCGCCCACCTGCACCCGGAGGAGCTGCGGCTGGCGGAGCGCATGGTCGCCGAGCTCAACCGCGCCCAGGAGGTGCAACTGCCCGACGGGGAGGCCGTCGCCCTGGCCCTGCACCTGTTCGCCGCCGCCGTGGGCGCCCCCTCAACCCAGGAGGCGACGCGCCAGTCGAAGCTGATCGGCCAGGTCATGGATGTGCTCAAGGCCGCCTACGGCCGCGACTTCCGCGCCGACTCCATCGACGCCGCCCGCTTCGCGGTGCACTTGCGCTACTTCCTGGTGCGTGCCCGCACCGACGAGCAGGTGGCAGACGGTACGGGAACTGCGATCGCCGAGTCCCTGCGGCTGCGCTATCCGCGGGCCTACCGGGTGGCGGTGCGGGTGAAGGAACTGTTGGAGATGCGTCTGGGAATCACGGTGCAGGACGATGAGACCGCCTATCTGACCATGCACGTGGCCCGGCTGGAGGCCGGCATCGACCGGGCACCCCTACAACCCGAATAGGTGGTGTGACTAAGGGCACCCTCGGAGGCTATGCCGCTGCACCCCCGGTACCTTCTAAGCTGTTCCCTGAGCCCCCAGAAGGGGCCCAGGATTGTTACCCGCAAGGGGCAAGACCTGAGACGACTCGCAGAGTACTGCGCGGTCGCCTCGGGTCTTTTTTGTTTTCCTGCCGCTTGCGGGCACCCGGATCGAGGAGGATCAGCATGGCCAAGGTCGACTACGCGGCGCTGGCGCCGCAACTGCTGGAGAAGGTCGGAGGTGAGGGCAACGTCCGCTCCATAACCCACTGCGCCACGCGCCTGCGCCTGGTCCTGGCCGACGAGTCCAAGGCGGCGACGGCACAGATCAAGCAGCTGCCCGGCGTCGTCACCGTCGTGCAGGCCGGCGGCCAGTACCAGGTGGTCATCGGCAACGACGTGCCGATGCTGTATGAGGAGCTGGGGCGCATCACCTCGCTGGGGGCGGCCGACTCGGGCGCCGAGCAGCCCGCCGAGGAGGGAAACCTCTTCGACCGGTTCATCAAGCTCATCTCCGCGCTGATCCACCCGGTGCTGTGGACCCTGGCGGGTGCCGGCCTGATCAAGGCGTTGCTGGCGCTGCTGACCACCCTGGGCTGGATGTCAGAAGAAGGCACCACCTACACGATCCTGAACGCGGCCGGCGACTCAGTCTTCTACTTCCTGCCGGTCGTGCTGGCGATCTCTGCGGCACGCCGCTTCAAGGCCAACGAGATCACGGCGGTCGCCATCGCCGGTGCCCTGGTCTACCCCGACATCGTCGCCCTGGCAGATGCGGACTCGGTCACCTTCATCGGCATCCCCGTGGTGATGGCCTCCTACAGCTCGTCCCTGCTACCGATCATCTTCTCCACCTGGATTCAGGGCTACCTCGAACGCTGGCTCAAGCGCGTGCTGCCCAGCACCATCCGCAACTTCATGGTGCCGCTGCTGGTGCTCGCCATCATGGTGCCGCTGGTGCTCATGACGATCGGCCCGGTCACGACCGCGCTGTCCAACGGCATCTCCGGCGGCATCCAGTCCCTGTTCCGGATTGCGCCCTGGGCCGCGGGTGCGATTATGGGCGCCTTCTGGCAGGTGTTCGTCATGTTCGGCATCCACTGGGGCTTCGTGCCCATCATGCTGGCCGACTACGACAACCCCGGCTACTCGGTTATGACCGCCCCGCTGTTCGCCGCCGTCCTGGCGCAGGCCGCCGCCGTGCTCGCCGTCATGATCCGCACCCGCTCGGCGCAGATGCGCCAGGTGGCCGGGCCGGCCGCGCTGTCGGCCTTCCTCGCCGGCATCACCGAGCCCGGCATCTACGGCGTGAACCTGCCGCTGAAGCGTCCCTTCATCGCCGGCTGCATCGGTGGCGCCGTGGGCGGCGCCATCATCGCCATCGGCGGCGGAGCCTCCTCCGCCTTCGTCTTCCCCTCCCTGATCGCCATGCCCGCCCTACTTCAGTACGGCAACGTGGTGGTCACCTTCATCGGCATTGCCGTGGCCGTCATCATCGGCTTCGTGCTCACGCTCGTGCTCGGATTCAATGAGGCCGACGCGGCCGCCGACTCCGACTCCGACGAGGACACCGCAGAGGACGTGGAGGCCTCCGCTGAGCCCACCACCACCCTGGGCGCCCCGGTGGCGGGCCGGGCCATGCCACTGGAGAAGGTCTCCGACCCGGTCTTCTCCTCCGGCGCGCTGGGCGGCGGTGTCGCCGTGCGCCCCAACGGCACCGGGCGGATCGTGGTCACGGCACCCGCTGCCGGGACCCTGGTGACCGTCATGGACTCCGGACACGCCTACGGCATCAAGACCGACGACGGCGTGGAGCTGCTGGTACACGTCGGCCTGGACACGGTCCAGCTCGAAGGCAGGGGCTTCTCGCCGAAGGTCACCGTGGGGCAGCGGGTGGCCCGCGGCCAGGAGCTGGCCGAGGTCGACCTGGAGGTCGTGCGCGAGGGCGGATACGACCCCACCACCATCCTGGTGGTCACCAACACGGCTAGCCTGGCGGGCGTGGTCCCGGTGGCCGACGCCGACGTGGAGGCCGACGACGTCGTCGTCGAGATCGACCACTGATCCCCATCCCCCGTCCCGCGCCGGCGCATCCGGTGCCGGCGCGGGACGGGCAGAATCGATTCCGAACCTGAATACCAGCAAAACTGACCCGTTAACGCACCCATGAAGGAGAACCCAGCCATGCCGACACCAACCACCTTCCCCGACGACTTCCTGTGGGGCGGCGCGCTGGCCGCCAACCAGTACGAGGGCGCCTACGACGCCGACGGCAAGGGCCTGAGCGTCCAGGACGTCATGCCCCAGGGCATCGTCGGCCCCCGCACCGAGGCGCCCACGCCGGACAACCTCAAGCTGGTGGGCATCGACTTCTACCACCGCTACAAGGAGGACATCGCCCTCCTGGCCGAGATGGGCTTCAAGGTCTTCCGCTTCTCCATCGCCTGGTCCCGCATCTTCCCCAAGGGCGATGAGACCGAGCCCAACGAGGCCGGCCTGGCCTTCTACGACCGGGTCCTGGACGAGCTGGAGAAGTACGGCATCGAGCCGCTGGTGACCATCAGCCACTACGAGACCCCGCTGCACCTGACCAAGACCTACAACGGCTGGGCCGACCGGCGCATGATCGGCTTCTTCGAGCGCTACGCCCGCACCCTGTTCGAACGCTACGGCAAGCGGGTCAAGTACTGGCTGACCTTCAACGAGATCAACTCCGTGCTCCACGAGCCCTTCATGTCCGGTGGCATCAACACGCCCAAGGAGGAGCTCAGCGAGCGGGACCTTTACCAGGCGATCCACCACGAGCTGGTCGCATCCGCCTCCGCCACCCGCATCGCCCACGAGATCAACCCCGACTTGAAGGTCGGCTGCATGATCCTGGCGATCCCCTTCTACCCGCTCACCCCGGACCCGCGGGACGTGTGGGCCGCCAAGCAGGCCGAACGCGACAACTACACCTTCGGCGACGTGCACGTGCGCGGCACCTACCCCGGCTACTTCCTGCGCAAGCTGCGGGACAAGGGCATTGAACTGGACATCACCGAGGCCGACCGCCGCACCCTGGCGGAGCACACGGTCGACTTCGTCTCCTTCTCCTACTACATGTCCTCCTGCGAGACCGCCACCCAGGAGCGTGAGGCCAGCGGCGGCAACCTCATGGGCGGCGTCGTCAACCCCACCCTGGAGGTCTCCCAGTGGGGCTGGGCCATCGACCCGCGTGGCCTGCGCACCATCCTGAACGACTACTGGGACCGCTGGGGCAAGCCACTGTTCATCGTGGAGAACGGCCTGGGCGCCCGCGACGAGCTGGTAACCGGCCCCGACGGGACCCCGACCGTCGCGGACGACTACCGCATCGACTACATGAACGACCACCTGGTGCAGGTGCGTGAGGCCATCGCCGACGGTGTACAGGTCATCGGCTACACCTCCTGGGGCTGCATCGACTGCGTCTCCGCCTCCACCGCCCAGATGTCCAAGCGCTACGGCTTCATCTACGTGGACCGCAACGACGACGGCACCGGCACCCTGGAGCGCTATCGCAAGCAGTCCTTCGGCTGGTACCGGGACGTGATCGCCTCGAATGGCGCCAGCCTGAAGGCCTGACCGGCTACGCGGTAACCGACGGCCGCAGCCGGCTCGCGGCGGGCGCACCGGGCACTGGGTAGTCTGTGCCGATGCCCGAAGAACGCGCCCCGCTGAGCCGGCTGCGGCTGCTGCCGCTGCGCCTGGTCCAGTTCACCGCCATCCAACTGGCCTGCTGCGCCTTCCCGATCGCCTTCATCCTGGCCCTGTGGGGCTCCGTGGCGCACTTCACCGTGGGCGGCGACCGCTACCGCATGCCGACCGCGGTGTCGTTCGTGCTCATCGGGGTCTTCCTGTGGCTGGCGGAGAACATCGGCACGTTCCTCAACGCCTGGCGCTACCCCGATCAGCAGGCCGGGTGGCACCTGGTGCACGTGGGCAAGCTCGGCAGCTGGGCACTGCTGGTCACCCTCAGCTTCGTGCTGGTGGCCGCCGTCAAGGCGGAGGAGGGCGTGCGCTACGGCGACGGCGAGGCGCGGGTCACCCCGCCCAGGCGCCGGCGCCGAGCTCGCTGACCGCCTCGATGACTAGCCCTCGGGGCGCGTCACGGTGATGGCTCCGGCCGCCTCCCGCGCCCGGCGGCGGGCCGAGTCGACGTCGTCGGCCGCCGCCACGGCCACGCCCATGCGGCGTCCCGGGTGCGCGTCGGGCTTGCCGAACAGGCGCACGTCGCTGCCCGGCACCGCCAGCGCCTCGGCGACGCCCCGGTAGGTGACCCCGGCGCCGGTACCGGACTCGACGGGCGACTTAACCACGGCGGAGGCGCCGGGCGAGCGCAGGGCGGTGTCCACCGGCAGACCCAGCAGGGCGCGGGCGTGCAGCTCGAACTCGCTCAGGCGCTGGCTCGCCAGGGTCACCATGCCGGTGTCGTGTGGGCGGGGGGAGACCTCCGAGAAGAGCACCTCCTGGCCGCAGACGAACAGCTCCACCCCGAACAGGCCCCAGCCGCCCAGCGCGCCGGTCACCGCCGCGGCCACCTCCTGCGCGCGGCGCAGGGCCGCCTCTGGAAGCGGATGCGGCTGCCAGGACTCCACGTAGTCGCCCTCGACCTGCCGGTGCCCGACCGGCTCGCAGAACGAGGTGACGGTCTGGCCGGTGCGCGGGTCGCGGGAGCGGACCGTCAGCAGCGTGATCTCCGCATCGAAGTTCACAAAGCCCTCCACGATCACCCGGCCCCGGTCCACCCGGCCCTCCGCGGCCGCCAGCCGCCAGGCGGCCGCCACGTCGTCGGGTCCGCGCAGCACGGACTGGCCATGCCCGGAGGAGGACATGACCGGCTTGACGATGCACGGGTAGCCGATGCGCTCGGCGGCGATGGCCAGCTCGGCCGAAGAGGAGGCGAAGGCATAGGGGCTGGTGGGCAGGCCGAGCGTCTCCGCGGCCAGGCGGCGGATCCCCTCCCGGTCCATGGTCAGGCGCGCGGCACGCGCGGTCGGCACCACCCGCACCGCGCCGGCCTCCTCCAACGCCACCAGGGCGTCGGTGGCCAGCGCCTCGATCTCCGGCACCACGATCCGTGCCCCGGACGCCGCGATCGCCGCGGTCAGCGCCCCCGGGTCGGACATGTCCACGGTCAGGGCGTGCTGGGCGACCTGCTGGGCGGGGGCGCCCGCATAGCGGTCGATCGCGGTGACCTCCACGCCCAGGCGCATCAGCGCGATCGCCACCTCCTTGCCGAGTTCTCCAGAGCCGAGCAGCGCCACCTTCGTGGCCGAGGGCGTTCCCGGGGTGCCGATGCCCATGGCGGCGGGGGAGGGGGATGGGGATGCGGTCACGGTCGCCTCCAAGTCGATTGTGCGCGGTGCGCCTTCGCGCCCGGGCGGCACGGCAGCCGCGTGCCGACTGCTACGGCCACGCTACCGAAACTACGCGAGCCCGGCACAGCCGGTTGTGCCATGCTGGGGGCATGGACGCACAGGACCGAACCGACCCCGGCCGCCCGCCGGCGCCGGATGCCGGCCCCGACCGGATCCCCCCGTCGGTACCCGTCGCCGGACCCGCTCCCGCCGCCCCGCCGCCGCCGGGCCTCCCCCCGCGCAAGCCGGTGCGCCACCTCGCCACCCCAGCGGCGGACGCACCCGCCCCCCGCGATCCGGCCAAGGACACGGTCCCGCGCGGCATCCCAGCCATCGATGAGGCGGCCCCGCCGGTGCCGCCGGCCAAACGGCCGGAGATGATCATCGTCACCGGCATGTCCGGTGCGGGCCGCTCCCGGGCCGCCAACGCCCTGGAGGACCTCGACTGGTACGTGGTGGACAACCTGCCGCCACAGCTGCTGCCGGCGCTCGCGGGCATGATGACAACGGTCGGGGCGGGCGTGCACCGGCTGGCCGCGGTCGTCGATGTGCGCAGCCGCGAGTTCTTCGCCTCCTTCATGAAGTACCTGGGGCAGCTGCGCGACGCCGGCGTGGACGTACGCCTGATCTTCCTGGATGCCTCCGATGCCGCGCTCATCCGCCGCTTCGAGTCCTCCCGCCGCCCCCACCCCTTGCAGGGCACCGGCTCCATCCTGGACGGCATCGAGCATGAGCGCACCCTGCTGGCCGGCCTGAAGGGCACCGCCGACGAGGTCATCAACACCTCCGACTACTCGGTGCACGACCTGGCCCGCCGGATCCGGGAACTGGTCGCCCACGAGTCCGACCTGGGCCTGCGGGTGACGGTCATGTCCTTCGGCTTCAAGTACGGGCTGCCGATGGACGCCGACCACGTCCTGGACGTGCGCTTCATCCCGAACCCCTACTGGGTTTCGGAACTGCGGCATCTGACCGGGCGGGACGCGCCGGTGGCCGAGTACGTGTTCCAGCAGGATGGTGCGGCCGCCTTCGTGGACGGCTACGTGAACCTGCTGATCCCGGCGCTGCCCCGTTACGTGGACGAGCTCAAACCGAATGTCACCATCGCGGTCGGCTGTACCGGCGGCAAGCACCGCTCGGTTGCGACCGCCGAGCGGATCGGCGCCGGCCTGCGGGCCGCGGGATTCAAGGTCGCCGTGCAGCACCGGGACCTGGGGAGGGAGTGAACGTCATGGGACAGACTCCGGGGGAGCCCGGGCACGGTGCAACCGGCATCGACGTGCCCGGCGCCCGCGCCACCATCGACTCGGCCGGCTGGCGTCGACGCGGGGAGGAGGGGCCGGCCGTCGTCGCCCTGGGCGGTGGACACGGCCTGTCCGCCACCCTGCGGGCCCTGCGGCACGTCACCCAGCGGCTCACCGCCGTGGTCACCGTCGCCGACGACGGCGGCTCCTCGGGCCGCCTGCGCCGCGAGTTCAACTGCCTGCCGCCCGGCGACCTGCGCATGGCCCTGGCGGCCCTGACCGACGAGACCGAGTGGGGGCTGACCTGGCGGGATGTGCTCCAGCACCGCTTCTCCGGTGAGGGCGAGCTGGATAACCACGCCCTGGGAAATCTGCTCATCCTGGCCCTGTGGCAGCTGCTCGGCGACGAGGTCGAGGGGCTGGACTGGGTGGGCCGGCTGCTGAGTATTCACGGGCGGGTCATCCCCATGAGCGCCTCCCCGCTGGTGATCGAGGCGGATATCGTCGACGGCGATCACCGCCAGCGCGTCAGTGGACAGGTGGCCGTCGCCTCCACCCGCGGCCGCATGGAGAACGTGCGCGTGGTGCCCGAGGACGCCGATGCACACCCGGAGGCGATCCGCGCCATCGACGCCGCCGACTGGGTGATCCTGGGGCCGGGTTCCTGGTACACCTCGGTGCTGCCGCACCTGATCCTGCCGTCCATGCGCCGCGCCCTGGTCGGCACCCGCGCCCGCAAGGCCGTGGTGCTGAACCTGTCGGCGCAGAGCGGCGAGACCGACGACATGACGCTCGCCGACCATCTGCGCGTGTTGGCCGAATACGCCCCCGACCTGCGCCTGGACGTGGTCATCGCCGACCCGAGCGTGGTGGAGGATGTCGCGGAACTGAGCGCGGTGGCCGACTCCATGGGGGCGGTGCTGATGCTGCGGCAGGTGCGGACGGGGGACGCCCTGTGCCACCATGACCCGTTGCGGCTGGCCGCCGTCTTCCGGGACGCCTTCGACGGCGCGGTGGGGGACATCACCGGCCCGCCGCGCGCCGCCTGACCGGTACCCGAGTGGACTGCACCCAACCGGCCGACCCTGAAAAGCGGCCGCGCGGCAGCCCACAACCAGCCCATAACAGCCCAAAAACAAGGACCAGGAGCATCACCACATGTCGCTGACGGTGACCGTCAAGGACGAGCTCGCCCGCGTAAGTACCGAAAACGCCGCCCAGCGGCGCGCCGAGGTGGCGGCCATGCTGCGCTTCGCCGGCGGACTGCACCTGGTGTCCGGCCGCATCGTGGTGGAGGCCGAGTTGGACCACGGCGGGGCCGTGCGCCGACTGCACCGGGACCTGCGGGAGCTGTACGGCATGACACCGGAGGTGCTGGTGGTTCAGGCCGGCTCCCTGCACCGCGGCAGTCGCTACGTGCTGCGTGTGAGCGACCGCGGCCGCGACCTGGCCCGCCTGACCGGCCTGGTGGACGCCCACGGCCGTCCCGTGCGCGGCATGCCCGTCGCGGTAGTCCAGGGGGGACGCAACGCCTCCGCGGCCGCCTGGCGCGGCGCCTTCCTGGCGCGTGGTTCACTCACCGAGCCGGGTCGCTCCTCCGCCCTGGAGGTCACCTGCCCCGGCAGTGAGGCGGCCCTGGCGCTGGTGGGTGCCGCCCGCCGTTTCGACGTGGTGGCCAAGGCCCGCGAGGTTCGCGGCGCCGACCGGGTGGTGGTTCGCGACGGCGAGGCGATCAGCGTGCTGCTGCAGAAGATGGGGGCCGTGGAGGCCAACGCCACCTGGGTGGAGCGTCGCTCGCGCCGTGAGACCCGCGGCACCGCCAATCGGCTGGCCAACTTCGACGACGCCAACCTGCGCCGCTCGGTGCGCGCCGCCGTCACCTCCGGGGCCCGGGTGGAGCGCGCCTTCGAGATCCTGGGGGAGGACGTGCCCGCGCATCTGGTACAGGCCGGACGGCTGCGCATCCAGAACAAGCAGGCCAGCCTGGAGGAGCTGGGGCGCATGGCCGAACCGCCGCTGACCAAGGACGCGGTGGCCGGACGCATCCGCCGACTGCTGGCCATGGCGGACAAGCGCGCCCACGAGCTGGGCATCCCGGACACGGAATCCGTACTCACCCAGGACATGCTCGACATGTGAGATGCACCCGCGTGTTCGCCCCTGGCGTGTCCGAACCGGCACGGCGGCGTGCACGTAACGCTAGACTCAACCTGCCGGATCGGACGGGGAGCACCCCACGAAGGCCCGGGGCACACCACGTGTGCAGCAAGCTACGAATACGTGCGTCCCATGGCGCACTAGGAGGACACAAAGTGACCACCCGCGTTGGTATCAACGGCTTCGGCCGCATCGGCCGTAACTTCTACCGGGCCGCCCTTGAGCAGGGCGCCGACTTCGAGGTCGTGGCCGTCAACGACCTGACCGACATCAAGACCCTCGCCCACCTCCTCAAGTTCGACTCCATCATGGGCCGCCTCGGCGCCGAGGTCACCTACGACGAGGAGAACATCATCGTCGACGGCAAGCCGATCCGCGTCCTGGCCGAGCGCGAGCCGGGCAACCTGCCCTGGGCGGACCTGGGTGTCGACGTCGTCGTCGAGTCCACCGGTTTCTTCACGGACGCCACCAAGGCCAAGGCGCACATCGACGCCGGCGCCAAGAAGGTCGTCATCTCCGCCCCGGCGAAGAACGAGGACGGCACCTTCGTGGTCGGCGTGAACGAGCAGGACTACGACACCACCAAGCACAACATCATCTCCAACGCCTCCTGCACCACCAACTGCCTCGCGCCGCTGGCCAAGGTGCTGGACGAGGCCTTCGGCATCGAGAACGGCCTGATGGTGACCGTGCACGCCTACACCGGTGACCAGCGCCTGCACGACGCCCCGCACCGCGACCTGCGCCGCGCCCGCGCCGCCGCCCTCAACATCGTCCCGACCTCCACCGGTGCCGCCCGCGCCGTGGCGCTCGTCCTCCCGCAGCTCAAGGGCAAGCTGGACGGCTACGCCATGCGCGTCCCGGTCCCGACCGGCTCCGTCACCGACCTGACCTTCAAGCCCGCCAAGCCGGCCACCGTTGAGGAGATCAACGCCGCCGTCAAGGCCGCCGCCGAGGGCCCGCTCGAGGGCGTTCTGGCCTACTCCGAGGAGGACCTGGTCTCCACCGACATCGTCGGCGACTCCCACTCCTCCATCTTCGACTCCAAGCTGACCAAGGTGCAGGGCGACCAGGTCAAGGTCGTCTCCTGGTACGACAACGAGTGGGGCTACTCCAACCGCCTCGTTCAGCTCACCGCCCTGGTTTGCGAGAAGCTCGCCTGAGTCCGCGTAAGCCGGCACTCACCACTGTGAGCAACTGACGGACGCCCGCGCACGCCAACTCGCGTGCGCGGGCGTCCGCCGCATCCGGCGCGAACACACGCTCCGGACCTCCATCCACCAACCATCCCACCAACACAACCAACACAGCACTGCGAGGTTCCATGAAGACCATCGAGTCCCTCGGCGACCTGAAGGACAAGCGCGTCCTGGTCCGCTCCGACTTCAACGTCCCGCTCGACACCGACAAGCACATCACCGACGACGGCCGCATCCGCGCCGCCCTGCCGACCCTGAAGACCCTGCTCGACGCGGGCGCCAAGGTCATCATCGTCGCCCACCTGGGCCGTCCCAAGGGCCAGGTCAACCCCGACTTCTCCCTCGCCCCGGTTGCCACCCGCCTGGCCGAACTGACCGGCGTGAAGGTCACCCTCGCGCAGGACACCGTCGGCGAGAGCGCCCAGGCCGCCGTCGCCGCCCTCGAGCCCGGCAACATCGTGCTGCTGGAGAACGTCCGCTTCAACGCTGCCGAAACCTCCAAGGACGACGCCGAGCGCGCCGCCTTCGCCGAGCAGCTGGCCGCCCTGGCCGACGTCTTCGTCTCCGACGGCTTCGGCGTCGTGCACCGCAAGCAGGCCTCCGTCTACGACGTGGCCCGCATCCTCCCGGCCGCCTCCGGGCTGCTGGTCGCCAAGGAGATCGAGTCCCTCGGCAAGGCCGTCAACGACCCCGAGCGCCCCTACACCGTGGTGCTGGGCGGCTCCAAGGTCTCCGACAAGCTCGGTGTCATCGCCAACCTGCTGGGCAAGGCCGACCGCCTCCTCATCGGCGGCGGCATGGCCTACACCTTCCTCGCCGCCCAGGGCCACGAGGTCGGCACCTCCCTGCTGGAGGAGGACCAGATCGACACGGTGAAGGGCTACCTGGACACGGCCAAGGCCAACGGCGTCGAGCTGCTCCTGCCCGTCGACACCGTGGTCGCCCCCGAGTTCAAGGCGGACGCCCCGGCCTCCGTCGTCGCCGCCGACGCCATGCCGGCCGACCAGATGGGCCTGGACATCGGCTCCAAGACCCGGGAGCTGTTCGCCCAGGCCATCGCCTCCTCCAAGACGGTGGTCTGGAACGGCCCCATGGGCGTGTTCGAGTTCCCGGCCTTCGCCGAGGGCACCAAGGCCGTCGCCAAGGCCATCTCCGACTCTGACGCCTTCTCCGTGATCGGCGGCGGCGACTCCGCCGCGGCCGTGCGCACGCTCGGCTTCGACGAGTCCACCTTCTCCCACATCTCCACCGGTGGCGGCGCCTCCCTGGAGCTGCTGGAGGGCAAGACCCTGCCCGGTATCGCCGTCCTGGACGACTGACCAACCCCCATCACACAGTTCCCGTAAGGGAACCCGGATAAGGAATACGCAAATGAGCAACCGCACCCCGCTGATGGCGGGCAACTGGAAGATGAACCTCGACCACCTCGAGGCCAACCACCTGGTGCAGGGCCTGGCCATGGCCCTGAGCGACGCCGGGCACGACTACTCCAAGTGCGAGGTCCTGGTGATCCCGCCCTTCACCGACATCCGCACCGTGCAGACGATCGTCGAGGCGGACTCCCTGGACATCAAGTACGGCGCCCAGGACGTGTCCATTCACGACAACGGCGCCTACACCGGCGAGATCTCCACCGCCATGCTCACCAAGCTCGGCTGCAGCTACGTGGTCATGGGCCACTCCGAGCGCCGCGAGTACCACAACGAGTCCGACGAGCTGGTTGGCGCCAAGGCCCGCAAGGTACTGGACGCCGGCATGACGCCGATCCTGTGCTGCGGCGAGGCCCTCGAGGTCCGTAAGGCCGGCACCCACGTCGACTTCGTGCTCGGCCAGATCCGCGCCGCCCTGGCGGGCTGGTCCGCCGAGGACGTCGCCAAGATCGTCATCGCCTACGAGCCCATCTGGGCCATCGGCACCGGCGAGACCGCCACCGCCGACGACGCGCAGGAGGTTTGCGGTGCCATCCGTGAGGCCCTGCGCGCCGACTTCGGCGACGCCACCGCCGACGCCACCCGCATCCTGTACGGCGGCTCGGCCAAGCCCGCCAACATCAAGGAGCTCATGGCTCAGCCCGACATCGACGGCGCTCTCGTCGGCGGCGCCTCGCTGAAGGCCGACTCCTTCGCGCAGATGGCCGGCTTCTACGCCTGACCCGTATCCGCGTCAGTGGCGGGTGCGCCCGACCCCACCGTGGGGTCGGGCGCACCCGCATACATGGGGGAGGGGATCGGGTAGAGTCGCCCACGAAGCGGCGGCCGCCTCATAGCCGCCGGACCACCCCGGCCGAATGCCGAACAGCCGACAACGAAGGGAACCGCGTGGGCACGCTGACCATCATCCTGCAAGTGCTGCTGGTGCTGTCCAGCTTCTTCCTGATCATGACGATCCTCATGCACAAGGGCAGGGGCGGCGGCCTATCGGACATGTTCGGCGGCGGCATCACCTCCTCCGCCGGGTCTTCCGGCGTGGCCGAACGCAACCTCAACCGCATCACCGTCGGCGTCGCCCTGGTATGGGTCGCCACGATCGTCGGCCTGGGCCTACTGGCCCGCTTCGCCTGAACCGGACGAGGTCGCCACGAAACCAGCCGTCGACACCGCGCGCCCCGACGTCGACCCCCGGGGGGACGCACTCGTCCGGGCCCGGGCCGGCTACCTCGCCCACCTGCGGGTGGAGCGCGGGCTCAGCCCCAACACGCTGGCCGCCTATGAGCGCGACCTGGGCCGTTACGCCGACTTCCTGCGCGCCCGCGCCATCCTGACCCCCGCCGCGGTCACCGAGGCGGACGTGACCGCCTTCCTGGAGGCGCTGCGCACCGGCGCCGACGGCGGCCGCCCCCTGGCCGCGTCCTCCGCCTCCCGCACGGTCACTGCCGTACGCGGCTGGCACAAGTTCCTACACGCCGAGGGCATCACCGGCGCCGACCCCTCCGCGGCCGTGCGTCCGCCGCAAGTGGGCCGGCGCCTGCCCAAGGCCCTCACCGTCGACGAGGTGCGTCGTCTGCTGGAGGCCGCCGATGTTGACGACTCCCCGGTGTCACTGCGCGACCGCGCCCTGCTGGAGCTGCTGTACGCCACCGGCGCCCGCATCTCCGAGGCCGTGGGGCTGGTGGTGGACGATCTGGACGCCGAATCCGGCTGCCTGCACCTGTTCGGCAAGGGCCGCAAGGAGCGGATCGTGCCCATGGGCCAGTTCGCCTGGGACGCCCTGGACGCCTACCTGGTGCGCGGCCGCCCCGTGCTGGCCGCCAAGGGCAGGGGGGTGCCCGAGGTGTTCCTCAATACGCTCGGCCGGCCCCTGTCACGCCAGTCCGCCTGGGCGGTGCTGCGGCAGGCGGCCCAGCGCGCCGGGCTGACGGGCGCCGACGCGCAGGGGGAACGGCACATCTCCCCGCACACGTTGCGCCACTCCTTCGCCACCCACCTGCTCGCCGGCGGCGCGGATGTGCGCGTGGTGCAGGAGATGCTCGGCCACGCCTCGGTCACTACCACCCAGATCTACACCAAGGTCACCGTCGACCACCTGCGTGAGGTGTACGCCACCAGCCATCCGCGCGCCCGCGGCTGACCATCGCCGGCGGTCACGGGAACGGTCACCGCGCCCCGCGCTGCCTCTTCGACTAGGCTGCCCGTGTGAGTGACGTGAAGCAGCCCGGCCTGATCGACCCGCCCGATACCCCCGCCGAGGACCAGCAGGAGGAGAAGACCTTCCCCGTCCCCGCGCCGCTCGACTCGCACGGCCCGGCCCGCGTCATCGCCATGTGCAACCAGAAGGGCGGCGTCGGCAAGACCACCACCACCATCAACCTGGGGGCCGCCCTGGCCGAATACGGGCGGAGAGTACTGATCGTGGACTTCGACCCCCAGGGCGCGGCCAGCGCCGGCCTGGGCGTCAACGCCCACGAGTTGGACCAGACGGTCTACGACATGCTGGTGGCCGCCCGCCCCGACGTGCGCCCGATCATTCACCACACCTCCGTGGAGGGACTGGACCTGGTGCCCGCCAACATCGACCTATCCGCCGCCGAGGTGCAACTGGTGGGCGAGGTCGCCCGCGAGCAGGCACTCGCCCGAGTGCTGCGCCCCGTCCTGGACGATTACGACGCCATCATTGTGGACTGCCAGCCGTCGTTGGGCCTGCTGACCGTCAACGCCCTCACCGCCGCCCACGGCGTCATGATCCCCCTGGAGACCGAGTTCTTCGCCCTGCGCGGGGTGGCCCTGCTGGTGGAGACCGTGGACCGGGTACGCGACCGCATCAACCCGCGCCTGCAGATCGACGGCATCCTGGCCACCATGGTGGACCCGCGCACTCTGCACTCCCGGGAGGTGCTCGAGCGCCTGCAGGAGGCCTTCGGGGACAAGCTGTTCGACACGCAGATCCGCCGCACCGTTAAGTTCCCGGACGCCTCCGTCGCCAGCGAGCCCATCACCAGCTACGCCCCCAGTCACCCGGGCGCCGAAGCCTACCGGCGCCTCGCCCGGGAGGTCATTGCCCGCGGCAATGTTGCCTAAGAATGTCGCCTAAACCTGGCTCCGCGAGCGCCGCGGCGGCCGCCTCCCAGCCACCGCTGGAGGGCGCCGCACAGCCCGACGCCGCGGCGAGAACGCAACTGCCGGGATTCAGCGTCAACCTGCCCCAGTTCGAGGGCCCCTTCGACCTGCTGCTCACCCTGATCGCCCGCAAGCGCCTGGACATCACCGAGCTGGCCCTGGCGGAGGTCACCGACGAGTTCATCGCCTACATGCGCGCCGACGGCGACCTGGGTCGCGCCACCGAGTTCCTGGTGGTCGCCTCCACCCTGCTCGCCCTGAAGGCCCACCGGCTGCTACCGCACGACCCGGATGAGGCCGACGAGGACATGGAGCTGCTGGAGGCCCGCGACCTACTGTTCGCCCGCCTGCTGCAGTACCGCGCCTACAAGGAGGCGGCCGCCGCCTTCCGCGGCCGCGCCGAGACCGCCTCCCGCACTCACCCGCGCGTGGTGGCCCTGCCCCCCGAACTGGCGGCGCTACTGCCCCGGCTCGTGGCCACCATCGATGCGGAGGACCTGGCCCGTATCGCCGCCGACGTGTTCACCCGCCCCCACGATCCGGGCGTGCAGACCGTGCACCTGCACGAGCGGGTCCCGGTGGGGGAGCAGCTGCGTATTCTCGCCGACCGGCTGCGCCGGGCCGGCACCCTGACCTTCACCGAGCTGACCGCGGATGCGGGCCGCACCGCCGTCGTCGTCGCCCGCTTCCTCGCCCTGCTCATCATGTACCGGCAGGGCGGCGTCGACCTGACCCAGGCCGCCCCCATGGAGGAGATCACCGTCACCTGGCGCGGCGACGCGGATGCGGCCGGCATGACCAGCCCCGATTTGGAGGAGGAGTTCGCATGAGCATCCCGGAACCCGCGGCCTCCCGGCTGCCCGTGCCCGTGTCGGACGCGGAGTTGCGCGCCGCCGTCGAGGCGGTGCTGGTGGTGGCCGACGAGCCGGTGACCGCGGCCGCCCTGGCGGCCGCCCTCGGCAGGGAGGAGACCGACGTCGAGGCGCTGCTGGAGTCCCTGGCCGCCGAGTACGCCGGCGGGGAGCCGTCCCCCGACCGGGGCGTCCGGGCGCGCGGCTTCGTGCTGCGCCGCGCCGCCGGCGGCTGGCGGCTGGCCTCCGCACCCCGGTTCAGCGACCTGGTGGAACGCTTCGTCATCGGCGGTGCCACCGCACGCCTGTCGCAGGCAGCCCTGGAGACGCTGGCCGTGATCGCCTACCGGCAACCCGTCACCCGCGGCCGGATCGCCGCCATCCGCGGCGTCAACGTCGACGGCGTGGTGCGCACCCTGCACGCCCGCGGCCTGATCGAGGAGGCCGGCAGCGAACCCAGCGGCGCGATTCTGTACCGCACCACCGGCGAGTTCCTGGAGTACCTGGGCCTGGACTCGCTCGACGACCTGCCGCCCCTGGCCCCCTACCTGCCCGACACATCCGCCCTGGGAGACATCGAAGACGAGATCAGCGGGAGAATACTGCCGTGAACCCAAGCCAGGACCACCGCGACGAGCGCACGGACGCCGTGCTGGACTTCGGCGCCGAGGAGTTCTACGACGCCGACGACCTCGAAGAAGTCGACTACGAGGTCGACGCCCCCTCTACGGCTCCCGCCGTGGCGGGAGCCGGCGCCGGCCAGGACGGGCAGGCGCGCACCGAGGACCCCTACGTCGCCGGCGGCCAGCGGCTCCAGAAGGTGCTGGCCCACGCCGGGGTGGGGTCGCGGCGCGTATGCGAGCAGCTGATCGCCGCGGGGAGAGTGAGCGTCGACGGGGTGCGGGTCACCGAACCCGGGGTGCGCGTGGACCCCGCCACTCAGGAGATCCGCGTGGACGGCTCGCGGGTGCTCACCGACCCCGACGTCATCACCATCATGCTGCACAAGCCCGCCGGCGTGGTCACCACCATGGAGGACCCGCAGGGACGGCCCACCGTCGCCGAGTACGCCGAGCGGTACCTGACCGAGCACGCCGAGCAGCTGGGCGGAGTGGAGAAGGCCGCCGCCTTGCGGCTGGTGCACGTGGGCCGGCTGGACGCCGACACCGAGGGGCTGCTGTTGCTGTCCAACGACGGCGAACTCACCCACCGGCTCACCCACCCCAGCTACGAGGTCGCCAAGACCTACGTGGCCGTGGTCAAGGGCCGGGTGGGCGCCGGCCTGCCGCGGCGGCTCCGGCGCGGCGTCGAGCTGGAGGACGGTCCGATCACCGCCGACCGGGCGGTGGTCAAGGATGTCTCCCCGGACGCCTCGATCGTGGAAGTCACCCTGCACTCGGGACGCAACCGCATCGTGCGCCGCATGCTGGCTGCCGTCGGCCACCCGGTGATCCGTCTTTCCCGCACCCGGCTGGGCCCCTTGACCCTGGGTGATCTGCGGCCCGGTGCCATGCGGGCCCTGACCGGCGCCGAGGTCAGCGCCCTGCAGCAGGAGGTGGGCCTGTGAGTGCCATCGGAAACCCCTCGGCCGTCCTGTCCACCCGGGGGCCGGTGCTGGTGGTCGGCACCGGGTTGCTGGGCACCTCCCTGGCGCTGGCCCTGACCGCCGCCGGCGTCCCGGTGCAGCTATCCGACACCTCGCCCACCTCCCTGGCGCTGGCCCGCGATATGGGTGCCGGGCAGGTGCGTGACGAGCACAGCCCCGAACCGGCACTGATCGTGGTCGCCACCCCACCGGACGTGGCCGCGGGCGTGGTTCTGCGCGAACTGGACGCGCACCCGGATGCGGTGGTCACGGATGTCGCGAGCGTCAAGGCGCGCATTGCCGCCGAGGTGCGCCGCCACGGCGGGCGGGACGCGCGCCGCTATGTCGGCTCCCACCCCATGGCCGGGCGGGAGCGGTCGGGGGCCGGCGCGGCCGACTCCGACCTGTTCGCGGGCCGCCCCTGGGTGGTCATCGCCGACGGCGCCACCCCGGAGGCCGAGTTGGCGGTGCGCAACCTGGCCGTCGACGTCGGCGCGACCCCGGTGCGCATGACCGCGGCCGAGCACGACGCCGCCGTCGCCGCCGTCAGCCACGTCCCCCAACTGGTCAGCTCCCTACTGGCCGCGCGTCTGGAGACCACCCCGGAGAACGCGCTCGGTCTGGCCGGGCAGGGACTGCGCGACACCACCCGCATCGCCGCCTCCGATCCGCGGCTGTGGTCGGCCATCGTGGTCGGCAACGCCGGGCCGGTGGCGGACATGCTGCGCCAGCTGCGTGGGGACCTGGACCGCCTGATCGATGGGATCGCACCCGCCGCCGTGTCGCCCGACGACCCCGCCTACACCGCCGCCGGAGACGCCGCTACCATCGCCCCGGGCGCCGTCGGCGCCATTACCGACCTGATGACCCGCGGCAACGCCGGGCAGGCCCGCATACCGGGCAAGCACGGCGGGGCGCCGCGCCGCTACGCACAGGTGCAGGTGCTGGTGCCCGACTCCGCCGGCTCGCTCGGTCGGCTGTTCTCCGACGTCGGCGAGGCGGGCGTCAACATTGAGGACTTTGCCATGGAGCACTCGCCCGGGCAGAGCGCCGGCCTGGCCATGCTCTCGGTCATGCCGGCCGCCGCGCAGGGGCTGGAGGATGCCCTGGATGCCCGCGGCTGGCGCGTGGTCGTGTCCTGAGGCGGCCGGCGTGCGCATCCTGATCGTCGGGGCTGGCGTGATCGGCCTGAGCTACGGCTGGCTGCTGAGCCGATGCCATGAGACAACGGTCCTGGCGCGGCCACCCCGTGCGGAGCAGTTGCGAGCCGGCGTGCAGATGCGGCTGCACCGTGCCGGCGGCGGCCATCGTAGGCAGCCACTGTTCGGCCGATACCTTCCTGAGGTTGTCACTGCGCCCGTGGACGCCGAGCTGACGCTCGTCACGGTGGACCGGCTCCACCTGCATGAGGTGCTTCCGACCGTCGCACCACTTGCCGGGCGGACATCGCTGCTATTCATGCTCAACCATTGGGATATCGTCACTCAGCTGCGGGAGTGGCTCCCGCGAGAGGACTACGTTCTCGGCTTCCCCGGCCAGATCGGCGGGGGACGCACCGACGCGGGCGGCGACGTCGGCATTGAGGCGACGCTCTACCGTCACGGCACGCGCCTGGAAGCGGACACGCCTGCGAAACGCGCCGCCCTGGACACAGCCGTCTCTGCCCTGACCACGGCCGGGCTGTCGGTCCGACGGGAGCGGGACATGGCCGGCTGGCTCGCCGTGCATTACCTCCAACAGTCCCTCACCCTCGGCCCACTGCTGGAAGCGGGTGGCTATGACCGGCTGTGCACCGACAGGGACGCCCTGCGACGCATGGTGCTGGCGCTGCGCGAAGGAGTCGCCGTATGCCGGGCGCGGGGCATCGTCACCGGCGGGATACGACCTGCACCGCTGCTGCGTCTACCGGCGCGGATCGTCGCAGTGGGCCTGGGCCGCATGTTTGCTCAGGCCGACACCCGCCGCATGGTGTTGGCGCACTTGGCACACGGGCGTGAGGAGTGGAGGGCCGGCTTCTTTGAGGTGCTGGAGGCCGGCGAGCATTTCGGCGTGCCCATGCCGGTGTGGGACAGCTATGCGCCTCTGGTGGCCGGCGGAAGTACCCGATGACCGGCTGTGGGCGGACTCATCTGCTGCGGATCCGCGCCCGGCCGCGTCATTGTGGGACGCTTACCCCTTGAGGCCAACCGGGCTCGCCTGAGCCTGCGGGGTTGAATGTTGGAGGAGCACATGGGAATCGTCGTCGCCATTGACGGGCCGTCCGGGTCCGGCAAGTCCACGGTGTCCAAGCGGGTTGCGGCCGCGCTGGGGCTGGCCTACCTGGACACCGGCGCCATGTACCGGGCGGCCGCCTGGTGGTGCGAGCGCACCGGCATCGACCTGGACGACGCCGCTGCCGTCACCCACGCCGTGCAGGCCATGCCGCTGGTGATGGGGCTGGACCCCGAGGCGCCCGGCGTCACCTGCGACGGGGTGGACCTCGCCGAGGCCATCCGCGACCCGCACATCTCCACCGTGGTCTCCAAGGTTGCCACCAACCTGGACGTGCGCGCCGAATTGGCCCGGCTCCAGCGGGAGATCATCCGTGCCGAGGCGACCGGCCTGGCCGGCTCCTTCTCCCGCGGCGCCGGCATCATCGCCGAGGGGCGCGACATCACCACGGTGGTCGCCCCCGACGCCGACGTGCGCCTGCTGCTGACCGCCAGCGAGCAGGCCCGGCTCGCCCGCCGCGCCGCCGACCTGGATGCCGCCGGCAAGGCCGTGGATGCGGCCGCCCTGCGCGACCAGGTGGTGCGCCGCGACCACGACGACGCCACCGTCTCCCAGTTCCTCACCGTTCCTGAGGGCGTCACCGCCGTGGATACCTCCGATCTGACGCTGGAGGAGACCATCGCCCGCGTCACCGAACTGGTCGAGCAGGCGCGCACCGAGGCCGCCGAGCGCGAGCGCTTGGAGGACGCCCGCGCCGACGCGCTGCGCGCAGGCCTGGACGACTACGTGCTCGACGCCGACGACCAGGCGGTGCTCGCGGGGGAGGAGATCCCCAGCGCCCAGGCGGGGCTGGAGGCAGGATTGCCGGTGCTGGCCGTCGTCGGCCGACCCAATGTCGGCAAGTCGACGCTCGTTAATCGCGTGCTGGGGCGGCGCGCCGCCGTCGTGCAGGACGTGCCGGGCGTGACCCGCGACCGCGTCTCCTACCCGGCCGAATGGGCCGGCAAGCGCTTCACCATCGTCGACACCGGCGGCTGGGAGGTTGACGTGGCCGGCCTGGACGCCGCCGTCGCCGCGCAGGCCGAGGCCGCCGTGGACTTGGCCGACGCCGTGCTGCTGGTGGTGGACGCCCGCGTGGGGGTCACCGAGGCCGACGACCGGATCGTCAAGATGCTGCGCCGCTCCGGCAAGCCGGTGGTGCTGGCCGCCAACAAGGTCGACTCGCCCGTGCAGGAGGGCGACGCCGCCGCGCTGTGGGCCCTGGGTCTGGGCGAGCCCTACGCCGTCTCCGCCCTACACGGCCGCGGCAGCGGCGAGCTGCTCGACGCCGCCGTCGCCATCCTGCCGGAGGTGTCCGCCGTGGCCGGGCCGGAGCGCAGCGACGACCTGCACCGCATCGCCCTGGTGGGGCGCCCCAACGTCGGCAAGTCCTCACTGCTGAACCAGCTCGCCGGCAACGAGCGGGTGGTGGTCAACGAGCTGGCCGGCACCACCCGCGACCCGGTGGACGAGGTCGTCGAGTTCGACGGCCGCCAGTGGCTGCTGGTGGACACCGCCGGCATCCGCCGCCGCATCCGGCAGGCGCGCGGTGCCGACTACTACGCGGTGCTGCGCACTCAGGGGGCGGTGGAGAAGGCCGAGGTGGCAGTGGTCCTGCTGGACGCCTCCGAGGCCATCACCGAGCAGGACATCCGCGTGATCCAGCAGGTGGTCGACGCCGGACGCGCCCTGGTGATCGTCAACAACAAGTGGGACCTGGTTGACGAGGACCGCCGCAAGCAGCTGGAGTGGGAGGCGGAGCACGAGCTCGCCCATGTGGACTGGGCGCCGCGCATCAACCTCTCCGCCCGCACCGGCTGGCACACCAACCGCTTGGCGCGCGCCCTGGACACGGCCCTGGCCGGCTGGAACACGCGCGTGCCCACGGGGCGGCTCAATGCCTTCCTGGGGGAGCTACAGGCGGCCAGCCCGCACCCGGTGCGAGGCGGCAAGCAGCCCCGCATCCTGTTCGCCACCCAGGTGCAGACCGCCCCGCCACGCATCGTCATCTTCACGACCGGATTCCTGGACGCCGGTTACCGGCGCTTCATCGAGAACCGGCTGCGTGAGGAGTTCGGCTTCGCCGGCACCCCCATCCAGATCGGTGTGCGCGTGCGCGAGCGTCGTCAGCGGCGCTGAGGGCGGCTTCGCCCGGCCGTGAGCGCGCGCCGGGTGCGGCAGAATGTCCACGATCGGCATTAACGCCGGGCTCGGCCGCTCGGGGTGATTCCGCATCCGCGTGATTCCAAGGACTGGCTGACCCGTGGCTTGGGATTGCGGGCTTGTTCGTGCCGATTTCGGACATTTCTTCGCGGCAGTTGTACGATCGCGGCATGGTCGACACGGCGTCGTGGATCGCTGACCTCAAGGAGTTGGAGCCCGCCGACTGGCCCGCGTACCTGAACCAGCGCTCGGGGCTTCCCGGCCCCCGCGCGAACATCGAGCTGATCGCGACGGCCGCGCGGGCCGCCGATCCAGACACGATCGAAGAACTGCTGGCCGACGGCGGCGAGTACACCACTGCCTGTGCGGCCGCCGCAATTGGCTACCGGGCGGCCGATGCGCCATATGAGCGACGGGCGCGGGAGCTTGCCACCGACGAGCGCTGGCGCGTGCGCGAGGCCGTCACCATCGGCCTGCAGCTACTGGGGGACTCCGACCCGCAAACACTGTTCTCCCTCGTCCTGACATGGGCCGACGACGATGACCCGTTGGTACAGCGCGCCGCCGCGGTGACGATCTGCGAGCCGCGGCTGCTGTGTACCGCCGAGGCCGCTCGGCTCGCCATCGACGTGTGCCGGCGCACCACCGATCACCTCATTGCACTGCCGCCGCAGGACCGCAAGGCCCCGGCGGCGCGGACGCTGCGCAAGTCCCTCGGCTACTGCTGGAGCGTGGCCGTGGCGGCCGACCCCGGCGCGGGGCTCCCCGTATTCGCGGCGCTCGACGTCGGCGACCCCGACGTGGCCTGGATCGTCACCCAGAACCGCCGCAAGAAGCGCCTGTCCAAGCTCCTGGACAACCCAGGCTGACCCCGGAGCGGTGTTGCCGGGGCGGCTCGGCATGCCAACGTACGGGCGGTGTCAAGATCGATGACAAACGCCGGGGAAGCGCTCTTCTACGCCACTCGGTACCCGCATGGTTCCAACGTTTTGTGAAGCGCCTGGAGCGCTGCGGATTTCGTTTGTCATCGATTTTGACAGCAAGAGCGCGGAGCGAGCCACGGCGAGGCAGCGGATCACTGACTTCGTGAGGCGCTCCTCAGTTCCACACCCCGGAGGAGCCGCGCCGCCAGGATCCCACCAGGTGGGTGTCCACGATGCCGATGGCCTCCATAAGCGCGAACGCCGTCGTCGGGCCGACGAACCGGAAGCCCAGGCGCTTGAGCCGGCGAGCCAGCGCCTCCGACTCCGGCGAGCGCGTGGGCGTCTCCGCCAGCGTGCGCGGGGCGGGCGTGGCCGCCGGCCGGTAGGACCAGACCAGGCCCGCCAGGCCGCCGTCGACGTCGTCGGCCTCCCGCAGGGCCACGGTGGCCCGGGCGTTGTTGATGGTGGCCAGGATCTTCGCACGGTTGCGCACGATCCGGGTGTCGGCCAGCAGGCGGGCCACGTCGTCGTCCCCGAAGGCGGCCACCGCCTCCGGCTGGAAGTCGGCGAAGGCCTCCCGGAAGGCTGGCCGCTTGACCAGGATGGTGCGCCAGGACAGGCCGGACTGGAAGGCCTCCAGGCTGAGGCGCTCGAACACGCCGCGCTCATCGCGCACGGGCATGCCCCACTCGGTGTCGTAGTAGTCGCGCAGCAGCGGGTCGGCGGCGGCCCACACCGGCCGCGCCAGCCCGTCCTCGCCGATCACCAGGTCTTCCATGCGGTAACCGTAGCGGACGGCCTAGACTGCTTCCATGTCGACAACACGCACACCGGTTGACCCCACCGCCACGGCCGCCTGGAAGCGGCTTACCGAGCTGCACAAGTCCATGGAGCCCGACCTGCGCGCCTGGTTCGCCCAGGACCCGCAGCGTGCCGAGCGCTACTCCTACGAGGTGGGCGACCTGTTCGTCGACCTGTCCAAGAACTTCCTGACCGACGAGGTCCGCGACGCCCTGGTGGAACTCGCCGAGGCCGTGGACGTGCCCGGCCGCCGTGACGCCATGTTCGCGGGCGAGCACATCAACATCACCGAGGACCGCGCCGTCCTGCACACCGCCCTGCGCCGCCCCGCCACCGACACCCTCACCGTGGACGGGCAGGACGTCGTAGCCGACGTGCACGAGGTCCTGGAGAAGATCTACGCCTTCGCCCGCCGCGTGCGCTCGGGGGAGTGGACCGGCGTGACCGGCAAGCCCATCAAGACGGTCGTCAACATCGGTATCGGCGGCAGCGACCTCGGCCCGGTCATGGTCTATGAGGCCCTGCGCCCCTACGTGCAGGAGGGGCTGGAGGCCCGCTTCATCTCCAACATCGACCCCAACGACTGCGCCGAGAAGGTCTCCGACCTGGACCCGGAGACCACCCTGTTCATCATCGCCTCCAAGACCTTCACCACCCTGGAGACCCTCACCAACGCCCGCATGGCCCGCACCTGGCTGCTGGAGGCGCTGGCCTCGCGCGGCATCAGCACCGACGGCGCCGTAGCCAAGCACTTCGTGGCCGTGTCCACCGCCCTGGACAAGGTGGAGGCCTTCGGCATCGACCCTGCCAACGCCTTCGGCTTCTGGAACTGGGTGGGCGGGCGCTACTCGGTGGACTCCGCCGTCGGCACCGTGCTGGCCGTGACCGTCGGCCCGGAGAACTTCGCGGACTTCCTGTCCGGTTTCCACGCCGTCGACGAGCACTTCGCCACCAAGGCGCCGGCGGAGAACGTGCCCATGCTCATGGGCCTGCTCAACGTCTGGTACGTGAACTTCTTCCAGGCCGCCTCCCACGCGGTGCTGCCCTACGCCCAGTACCTGCACCGCTTCCCGGCCTACCTTCAGCAGCTGACCATGGAGTCCAACGGCAAGTCCGTGCGCTGGGACGGCAGCCCCGTGGTGGCCGACACCGGGGAGATCTTCTGGGGCGAGCCCGGCACCAACGGCCAGCACGCCTTCTTCCAGCTGCTGCACCAGGGCACCCGGCTGATCCCCGCCGACTTCATCACCGTCGCCAACCCGGCCCACCCGGTCAAGGACGGCGAAGCGGACGTGCACGAGCTGCTGCTGTCCAACTTCCTGGCCCAGACCGCCGCCCTCGCCTTCGGCAAGACCGCCGATGAGGTGCGCGCGGAGGGCACCCCTGAGGCGATCGTCCCGGCCCGTGTGTTCAGCGGCAACCGGCCGACGACGTCGATCCTCGCCCCGGCACTGACCCCCGCCGTGGTCGGGCAGCTGATCGCCCTGTACGAGCACATCACCTTCACCGAGGGCATCGTGTGGGGCATCGACTCCTTCGACCAGTGGGGCGTGGAGCTCGGCAAGAAGCTGGCCCTGGAGATCGCCCCCGCGGTGCGCGGAGACGAGGCCGCATACGCCGGCCAGGACGCCTCCACCCGGCAGCTGATCGACCGCTACCGCGGCCTGCGGCACTGACCGCGGACGACTCGGTACAGACATGACGCCGGGAGCGGGGGAGACCTACCCCTCGCTGATCGACGACGTCCGCCTGCGCCCGCTCACCACTGCCGAGCAGCAGCGCTTTTCGCGCAATGCACTCGTGCCTCGGGTGGGCGGGCGCAGAGGGACAGCCAACTCGTAGGAGGCAAATATGCACACCGTCACCGCCGCGCAGCTGCGCGAGCGCATTGCCGCCGGGGAACTGCCCGGGCGGGCCTTCACGCTGCTGGACGTGCGCGAGCCGCACGAGGTCGAGCTCGAGGCGATCGATGGCTCCGTGCACATCCCGCTCGCCCAGGTGGTCGAGCGCCGTGGTGAGCTCGATCCGAGCCGGGAGCTGATTGTCTACTGCGCCGGTGGCGTGCGCTCCGCCCGCGCCATTGCGGCCCTGGAAGATGCTGGATACGTCGGCCCCATGACCAACCTGGATGGCGGCATCAAGGCCTGGAACGCCTCTGCCTGACCCGCCGAGGTCGGCGGGACTTACGTGCCGAGGTCGGTGGAAGGGGCCGCGATGGGACTGCGGCAACGGTGAGCGGCGTCACCGCCCACGGATTTCGACGCTGGCACCCGGATGGGCTATTGTCTTCCGTGTTCGCGCGAGGCAACAGCCGCGAGCGGACGGGCTGTGGCGCAGCTTGGTAGCGCACTTGACTGGGGGTCAAGGGGTCGTGGGTTCAAATCCCGCCAGCCCGACGGAAAGCCCTGGAGTGAAAACACTTCGTTCCAGGGTTTGCGTGTTCTTCAACCTCTAACAGAGACCGTCGACTCAACCGATGCAAGGAAGCAGCAGGTGTGACATGGCCTTTGACTACAAGCGGGAGTACAAGGAGTTCTACGCCCCGCCCCGGCGGCCGGGCATTGTGGACGTCCCCGCCATGAACTTCATTGCCGTGCGCGGCAGTGGGGACCCCAACCGCGAGGACGGGGAGTACCAGCAGGCGATCGGCGTGCTGTACGCCGTCGCCTTCACCATCAAGATGAGCCGGCGCGCCGGGCACCTCATGGAGGGGTACTTCGACTACGTGGTCCCACCACTGGAGGGCTTCTGGTGGCAGGCAGGCGCCGGCGACGTCGACTACGCCCACAAGGAGCGCTTCGAGTGGATCGCCGCCATCCGCCTGCCGGACTTCGTCACGGAGGCCGAGTTCGGTTGGGCGCTTGAGGAGGCGACGCGCAAGAAGCACGCCGACTTCTCCCGGGTCCAGTTCATGCCTCTGCAGGAGGGGCTGTGCGTGCAGTGCCTGCACGTGGGCCCCTACGACGACGAGCCGGCCACGCTGGCCCTCATGCACGAGTTTGCGCAGTCAGAGGGCTATGTGCCGGACTTCTCCGACTTGCGCCGCCACCACGAGATCTATCTCAGCGACGCCCGACGCGTCGCCCCCGAGCGGCTGCGCACGGTCATCCGGCACCCGATTCGGCGGGCGTGAGTACTTCCGCTGGCCGAATGCGCCGACACGGGGTCAGTCGACTGTGCGGATGCGCGTGACGCAGGCGGCGCCGAGCACACAGGCGGCGGCCGCCATCAGGTACAGTCCCGTGTAGCCACCCAGGTGGGTGACGATGGGGGCGGCGACGACCGGGGCCAGTACCTGGGCGCCGGCGGAGGCGATGTTGATGATTCCCAGGTCGCGAGCGGCGTCGCCGGAACTGGGCAGCACCTGGGTGACCAGCGCGAAGTCCACGCTGGTGAAGGCGCCGAAGCCGATCCCGAGGATGACGGCGCCGACGATCGCACCGACCCAGTTCTGGGTGAGCGCCAGGTCGAGCGCCGCCAGCCCCGTCACCAGCGCCGCCACGATCACGAAGGGCTTGCGCCGACCCAGCCGGTCGGACCAGATGCCGCCGGACACGGTCGAGCCGAACACGGCGACGGCGTAGATGCCGGTGAGGATGAAGACTCCGGTAGCGGCGGCGTCGGCCTCCATGCCGACCGCATCCATGAGGTAGTAGAGCAGGTAGAGCGTCCCGGTGGAGTTGCCCAGGTTACCAGGAAGCGGGTCAACCACGCCCAGCCGAAGTCCGGGTGGGAGCGCAGCGGTGGCACGAAGCCGGCGAGGATGTGCCGCAGCGACGGGCGCGGGGCGCCGTCGGGCAGCCGCAGGTCGCGGGCGTTGAGTACGTGCGGGATGCCGAGGACGACCACTAGCACGGCCAGCACCAGGTAGCCGGTGCGAGTGCCACCCGCCGTGGCGGCAATGCCGGCGCCCATCACCAGGCCGGCGGTCTGTGCCACGCCGATGAGCCCGGAGACGAAGCCGCGGCGGTCCACCGGCACCTGGTCGGTCACCGACGCATTCAGGGCGGCGTAGGCCGCGTTGAGGAAGCCCTGCACCAGGCACCAGCCCAGGATCATCAACGCCACCGAGTCGGCGATGGCCAGGACCACCAGTCCGACGGTGCCCAGGGTCAGGCCGCCGGCGATCCAGGGCAGGCGGCGGCCGAAGCGTCCGGAAGTGCGGTCTGACAGGGCGCCGAAGACCGGATTGCCGAGCGTGGACACCAGCGCACCCAGGCCGGTGACCAGGGACAGCACCGCCTCCTTGTGGTCGGGTGCGAGCTGGGCCGCCTGCAACCCGAGCAGCACCTGAATGGGGCCGAACCAGGCGGGGACAGTCCGAGCATGGTCAGCGTCAGTGTGAGGGACCAGGTGCGGGGAGGCATGTGTTCGGGGGCGGCTGCGGAGGCGACGCCGCGCGCGGTTAGCGTTGGCATGCGGGCAATCTAGGACGACGACGTGGCGGCATGGTCCGGGACGGGCCGCGGGTGCCGGGTCGAGACCGTCGTGCAACGGTCCTGGAGCCGGACGGCGGCGGGGCCGCCGTCACCGTGAGCGTGTTCCGACGGAGTCTCCGGTGCCGGCTGCGGCGCTAGCCCAGCGGCGTTCCCGTCTCCTGCGCCAACGCAGCCAGCAGCCGGTCCTGGAACTCGATGTCATTCACGCGCCGGTCGGGCTCCTGCGTGCGCTGGTGGTGCCAGTAGGCGCTAGTGTGGGTGCGCGGGTCATCGCCAAGCGCCAGCCAGGCCTGGGTGCGGTGCCCGGCCTCCAGGTCGTCCGGGGCGCCGGCGCCGCCCATGCGGGTGGGCACCCAGCCCGGGTCGACGGCGTTCGCCCATGTGCCCGGACGGAGCCGGCCCACCGCGGCGGCCAGCGCCGTAACCAGCAGCTTGGAGTCCGAATACGACGCCGTTGGCCGCACGCCCGTCCAGTCCAGTTCGGCCAGCCGTGCGGTGTTGAGTCGGCCGCCGCGGTGCATGCTGGAGGAGAGGTAGACGTGGCGCTGCGCGGGCACGAGGGCGGTGAGCAGGTAGGGGGCGACCACGTTTACGGCCAGCACCAGACGCTCGTCCATGGTGCCGGCATTGTGAATGATGGCGTCCACACCTCCCAGGGCGGTCACCTGCTCGGCCACGTCCCGCACCTGGGCCCGATCGGCCAGGTCCCCGACGACGCCGGGAACCGATACCCCAAGCTCCCGACGCACCGCCTCCAGCTGTGCTTCGCGGCGCACGTGCGCCACGACCTCGGCTCCGGCGTCCAGTAGGTCATGCAGAGCACCCAGCCCCAGTCCGGTGCTTGTTCCGGTCACCAGTACGCGTGTCACTGCGGCGCTCTCCGTTCTCCTCGGGCAAGTTGATGATCACGTTACCGCACCGCGGTCGGTCAGCCGGGGTCGTGGATGCTTGTGTCCCGCTATCGCGAGTATGGCCTCGGCGCCGACGTGGGCTGCGACCAGTACGGGCAGGGAGGCGGCGACGCCGGCCGGCGACACGCGGGAGGGCACGCCCTGGGCCCGAAGTGCGCCGCGGGCCCAGGCGCCGTAGCCGATTACCAGCGGTGCGGTTAGTGCCCCGGACACGTACCCGCCCCGGGCCGCGCACGCCGCCAGGTGGGCGAAGCCGTGCAGGCCCCAGGCCGCGGCCGCGTTCTGGAACCAGGCGGAGCGACCGCGGCTGCGGTATCCCGCCACCGAGGCGCCGACCCAGTGAATCCCGATCAGGGCGATCGCCAGACTCACATGCGTCTGACTCCACCCCTCGCGCCGCGCCCCTTCCGGAAGCGGCATCCATTCCGGCGCGCGATGCAGCAGCCAGGCGGATGAGGCCCGGTAGGTGAATAGTTCCTCGCCGTCGTTGAGCAGATAGCAGGCGGCCAGCCCCAGCGCCGCCGCCTTGGCACCGGCGGGCCGCGTCATGAGGTGAAGCTCCGCCAGCGCCGCGCGGCCAGGTGCCCGACCCCATGCAGCACGACGCCGACGACGGGGAAGGCCGGAATGGTCCACCGGGCCGCCTGCGGCTCGACGCCGTCGGCCCGCAGAGCCGCCTTGGCGAAGCGCCAGAACGGGAGCACGACCGGGAGGGCGGTGGTGCAGCCGGGCGTGTAGTCGCGGGCCAGTGCTGCCGAGCCCAGGTGCATGAAGGCGTGCATGCCGTAGCCGTAGAGCATCGCCTGGTAGAAGCCCGAGCGCCCGCGGGTGCGGTAACCGTCCACGGAGGCCGCCGCCATCAACACCCCCATCAGGCTCAGCGCCACATACACCTGGTCGCGCGACATCCCCCGCGTGCGTACGTCCTCGGGCAGCAGTGGCAGGGCGTGGAGGAAGGGGTGACGGCGCCCGGGCATGGTCGCGTACTCCTCCAGGTCGTGGACCAGCCAGGCGAAGAACAGTCCTGAAGTCGCCAAGTCAACTCTGTCCATGGGGCCTCCCAGGATATCGCTACCAATAGTTGCGCAACCTACAGTAGCGGAAGTGGGGGTCAGATGGAAGAATTGCGTGCGATCCGGTGACAGGATGAGGAGGACACCGTGGCGGGCAGGCCAGACGACACGGGTGAGGCGGGCCGACGGGCCGGGCTGCGCGCCGGCACCGCTCGGCGCACAGATGCGGGCCGCGGCGGACGCCCGCGCGACACTGCGCTGGACGAACGCATCCTGCGGGAAACCTTCGCTCTGTTGACCGAGGTGGGGCTGCACGGTCTGCGCATCGACGCGGTAGCTGCGCGCGCGGGCGTCCCCAAGTCCACGATCTACCGGCGCTGGCCCTCCCTGGCCGAGCTCGCCGTCGACGCCGTCGACGCCGCCCTCGGGCCGCGGGAGTTCCCGGCGGGTAAGGACCCGCTGGCCGACCTCGCTCGCATCATCGTCCACACCTGGCGACTGCTCATGCGCCCGCCCCTGACGACGGCGCTGCCCGGCCTGGGTATGGAGCTCGCCGGGCACCCCCGGGCGGCCGCCGCGTACCGGGAGCGCGTGATCGCGCCCCTGCGAGACGGGGCGATTGCCGCCGTCGCCCGCGCGGTGGACGCCGGAGCGTGGAACGGACCGGACCCGGTCACCAGCGTGGACATGCTGGTGGGCACTTTCCTGTACCGGCTTACCTACCTCGGCCAGACCCCGGACCTGGACGAGGTGTTTCGCGTGGCGGAGTTGATTGCCGGACGGGAGCTGCCGAGGTCTCGCGTGAAGCAGCACTCCGAGATATAGCGGCGCTTCGAGTTCTGGGTGCGGTGGACTTCGGGCTTGCCCACCAGGGGTCTGCCGGAACTGGGTCTGTGCGTGGGGGTGAGGCGCTTACGCCTCTCCGACCCTCCGAACCGGCATGGCGAACTCTCAAACGCGAGGAGCCAGATTGATGCCACTTTTCCATCCCGGAAAACCGCAGACTAATTTCATTGTTTTCCCAGATAAGGCGCCCGCCGTATCGAATTGGTGAAATCTCCCACATGCGCTTGAGCGGCGTACTACATTTCCTTCCAGGTGCCCGGCCGGCACCGTTCAGTCAATACAACGTCAACGCTCACATATGGAAAGAGGCTGCCATGTGCACGGGAATCAGGTTCACGGATAATGAAGGCAATATGTACTTCGGGCGAAACCTGGACTGGAGCACCTCCTACGGCGAGCGCATCGTGGTCGTCCCCTCGGGCTTCATGATCCGTTCGGCGTTCGGCGAGGATACTCCGGCCGCGCACGCGGTGATCGGCATGGGCATCGTCTTCGAGGACTACCCGCTGTACTTCGACTGCGGCAACGACGCCGGCCTGGCCGTCGCCGGGCTGAACTTCCCCGGCTACGCCTGCTACCAGGACGGGCCGGTGGTCGGCAAGACCAACGTGGCCGCCTACGAGTTCCCGCTGTGGATCGCGGCGAACTTCACCAGCGTCGATGAGGTCGAGGCGGCACTGGTGGAAACCGCCATCGTGGCCAAACCGGTCAGCGATAACCTCGGCGTCTCCCTGCTGCACTGGATCATCGGCGATGGGCGGCGCAGCATCGTGGTGGAGTACATGAAGGACGGCATGCACATTCACCACAACCCGGTCGATACTCTGGCCAACCAGCCCACTTTCGACTGGCACATGGAGAATCTGCGCACCTTCATCACCGCCAACGGTGATATGCCGGACGCCGCCCACTGGCGCGACGCTGAACTCTCCCCATTCGGTTCGGGTGCCGGCATGCGTGGAATTCCCGGCGACTATTACTCGCCGTCGAGATTCGCCAAGGCGGCATTCCTAAACGCCCATTACCCGGTTAAGGACAATGAAGTGGAGAACGTCTCCCGGTTGTTCCACACCCTGGGCAATGTCTCCATGGTGGATGGGGCCGCCCTCATGGCCGACGGCGCCTACGAGCGCACGCTGTACACCGGCTGCTTCTCGGCCCGCACCGGCACCTACTACTACTCGACCTATGACGACCCGGCACTGCGGTGCGTGAGCCTGGCCGACTGCGTGGGTGCCGATGCGACCGACCTGCTGGAACCCGAGCCGACGGTGTGGCGTCCCTGACACGGCGCGTGAGAGCCTTGTGCCGTACTGCTAACCGCCGCGCTGGTACTGGCCTTCACCGTCGTAGTGGGCAGAAACGATGGGGCGCCGCTGTGCGCGCTCAACATCGGGGCCAACCCGGAGCGCCCCTGGGGCCCGGTCGCCATCCTCGCCGCTGTGACCGCCCTGGTAGGCACCGCGACCGGGGTGCGCCTGGCAGGCGGAGGCGCGAACTGGCCACTCGTCGCACGGGTGCTGGCGCTGGCCGCCCTGGCTCCCGTGCTGGCCGGATCGTGCGCCCGCGCCCTCCTGGCCGTGCTGGCACGCCTGCGGCTGCCGGACGCCCACCGGTGGATGGGGTATGCCCGCAGCGGTGGGTTCATCTGCGTCTGCGCGGCCTATGGGCTCAATGACGGCCAGAAGCTGTTCGTGGTGTGGATGACCGCGCTGGGGCAGCCCGTGGGCGGTCCGGGCGGCGGCCCGGCGCTGCGCTTGATGGCGGCGGTCGGATCCGGGTTGGCCTTCGCCATCGGGGCTCGGCTCGGTCTGCGCGCTGCGGGCCGCGCCTGGCGGGTGGGCGTGTTCGCACCGAAGCCCTATCAGGTCAGCAATGTCCTGGTGGCCACGGCACTGGCGGTCACGGTGGGCGCCATTCTCGGTGCCCCGGTGTCGATGACTCAGGCCACGGTGGGTGCCCTCATGGGGAGCGTGCCCGGCGTCCAGTGGAGAAGACTGCGGTGGAACGCCGTCGGCCGGATCGCCGCCGCCTGGGCCTGGACCCTCCCGGTATCCCTGCTGTGCGGGGCCGGCGCGGCCATGCTGCTCGGTCATTGAGCACGGTGTCGCACGGCGCGCACAATTGGGGCGCTTCGCGTTTGGGGGTGTGGGTGGAGCCGGGAGGAGGTTCGTCGGTTTGCTTTGCGCTGGCGTGGTCTGCTACGCCGGTTCGGTGTCTGCTGAAGGGTTCTGGGCCCTTCAGCGGAGCTCAAACTGGCGTAGCAGAGGCCGAAGGGGCGTACCCAACGACCGCGCGCTGACCTTGACCCCACTCGCTCTACGCCCGCGACACCGCCCCGAGGACATCCCCGCCGGCCACATGTCCTCGTCAGCCTCAGAACATCCTCGCAGACCCCACGCCGACCTCGTGCGCCCGGGCACGACCACCCGCGGGCCCGAACCACCACACCCACAATCCGCAGCGCCCATGAGCATTCGATGGTGCTCCCAGCTGTCACAGATTGCACCACTTTGCTGGGACGTGCCGGAACCTTGGTCGAGAGAACCGCATGATTTCAACGATGTGCGCTAGGTGGCTCGTGTCCGGGCAGGTAAAGTGGTGCAATCAGTGACAGCTGGGCGGCGGTCACCGTGGTGAACCGGCAGGCCCACCGGTTTCCTCGCCCGGAGACACGCCGGCCGCCACATCCACAAGCACGACGAGCCGGCCTGGATGCCCTGGCGGGGTTGTTCAAGAACACACCCCGGCCCTCGAGGACGCCTCCCGGGAGAGCGTCCTAGGCGGCCCGACGACGTCCCCGCCGACCCGAGCACGACCGCACCGCACCAACCACCACCCCACACCACAGCCCCGGCCGAACCTCACACCCGCAAACCGGAAGCACCTGTTTACTACGCCGGTTGGGTGTCTGCTGAAGGGGTCTGGGCCCTTCAGCGGAGGCCAAACTGGCGTAGCAGACGCCGAAGGGGCGTACCCAACGACCGCGCCCTGGCCTCGATCCCACTCGCTCCACGCCCGTGACACCGCCCCGAGGACATCCCCGCCGCCGGTGACGTCGTCGTCAGCCTCAGAACGTCCGCGCAGGCCCAACGACATCGCTTCCCGCACGCCCGAGCACGACCTCATCGTCCCGAACACGACCACCAAGTCGGACCCGTCCGCGCCGAACAACGCGCCGAACACGACCAACCGCGAGCCCGAACCACCACACCCACAAACGCGAAGAGCCACAATTGGGTACACGGAGGACGGATGCAGCATGGCAAGACTGTGGACTTGGCTACGGCGACCAGGGAGACGGCAGACTCTGGTCGGGGCGCTGTCGGCGCAGGCGACTCTCGCCATTGAGGGCGTCGAGCTCGCGCTGCGCGCATGCGAGGCGGACGCGGATCTGGACGCGCTGGTCGAGCGCATCGAGCAGGTAGAGCGCCAGGGAGACACGACTCGCCTGCAGTTCGTGCACCTGCTGTCAACACGCGTGGTGACGCCGCTCGACCGGGAGGACATGTTCCGCTTCTCCCGCTGCCTCGATGAGGTGCTCACCAACACTCGTGACTTCGTGCGGGAGACCCGCGCCTGGCAGGTCCACCCCGATGACCACTCGCGGACGGGCCTCGAACACATTCGCCGCGGACTGGAGCAGCTGGTCGGTGCCATGGACACCTCCTCCGGGCGCATCAACCGGGAGCTGTGCACCGCCGCCCGTAAGGAGGGCCGCCGGGTACGCGAACAGTACGACGACGGCTTGCGCCAACTGTTCGTGGAAGAACTGAACATGGAGGCGCTCGCCCGCCGCGAACTGCTCAGACGCGTTGACGTGATCGGCCTGAGACTGATCGAGGCCATCGACGCCGTCGTAGACGGAATTGTCAAACGCACCATTTGATCGCCTGCGCCGATTCACGATCATCCGCCGGGTCTGTAACAATCGCCTGCGTGAAGTCCTCCACCACGCCCGGCTCGGTTGCCGGCCCCGCCCCACTGCCGCCCGCGCCCGTCGACCTGCGCCTGGTCGTCACGGATATGGACGGCACCCTGCTCGACGGCGACGGCCTACTCCCGGCGGGATTCGCCGACATGGTTTCGCGGCTGCGCGCCCACGGGGTGCTGTTCGCTCCCGCCTCCGGGCGCCAGCTCGCCAACCTGCGCTCCGTGCTGGGTGAGCCGATCACCCACTCGCCGATCATCGCGGAGAACGGCACCCTGGTGGTACAAGACGACGAGGTCATCCACTGCGAGACCATAACCGTGAGCGACACGGTTGCCGCCATCGACACCGCCCGCGACCTGGGCATCGACGGCTACAACGTCGGCGCCGTCCTGGCCGGGGTGGAATGCGCCTACATCGACCGCCAGGACCCGCCCTTCGTGGAAGAGGTCTCCCGCTACTACCGGGAGCTGGAGATCGTCGACGATCTACTCGCCGTGCCGCTGGACCGGACGCTGAAGGTGGCCGTATACGACTTCGACGACGTCGAGGCCGGCAGCTCGCAGGCACTGAAGGCGGCCGTGCCGGACGTGCAGGCCGTCGTCTCCGGCGTGCACTGGACCGACCTCATGCCCCGCACCGCCTCCAAGGGCCGGGCCCTGGCCGCCCTGCAGGCGCGCCTGGGCATCACGCCGGCGCAGACTGCCGTCTTCGGCGACTATCTCAACGACCTGGACATGTACGAGCGGTCCGAGCTGTCATTCGCCATGGCCAACGCCCACCCCGGCATTCAGGCCGTCGCCCACTGGACCGCGCCCGCAAACACCGAAGCCGGCGTCCTACGCACCGTCGACGCCCTGCTCCAGCGCCTGGCCTGAGCGCCGCCGCCGGACGGGACGGTCGCGCGGGCCCTCAGCTTCCGCCCGCCAGCCCCCGACGCAGAGCATCGATCGCATCACTGCGGAAATCGCGCATCGCAGCCGACCAGGTGCAGTAGTCGGCGCCGTGATACATACCCGGCTCAACCCGCAGTTGCACCTGCGCGCCGGCAGCCCGCAGGCGTTCTGCATAGGCACGGTCCTCATCGAGGAACAGGTCCAACTCGCCAACGCCGATCCAGGCGGCCGGTAACCCATCCAGGTGCTCCCGCCGAGCCGGCACCGCCCAGCGCGCCGGCGCCCACCGGTCGGCCGGCTCGGCGACCGGACGCCCCAGGTAGGCGCCCCAACCTTCCGCGTTGCGACGGGCGGTCCACACGAACTCGCCGCGGCCGGGAATCTCGGCGCCACCGGCACCCGTGCGGTCATCCAACATCGGATAGATCAGCAGTTGGAAAGCAACCGGTACTCCCTCGTCCAGGGCGCGCTGAGCGAGTGCGGCCGCGAGCCCGCCGCCGGCGCTGGCGCCGCCGATCGCAATCCGCTCGGCGTCCACGCCCTCGGCCGCGGCCTCGGCGTGCAGCCGACGCAGAACGGTGAAGGCGTCGTCGAGTGCCGCCGGATAGGGGTGGGCGGGCGCCAGCCGGTAATCGACGGAGACCACCAGAATGCCCAGTTCCCGGGCGATGCGTGAGCAGAACAAGTGGTCCTGGGCGGGGGAACCGCCCACAAAGCCGCCACCGTGCAGCCACACGAGGGCGCCCGACGGCGGCGCCTCCCGCCGCGCATCCGGCTCGTACCGCCACACCGGCACCTCCAGACCGCCATCGACGACGACGTCACGGTGCCCCAGGCCGGATGGGAATACCCGCGCGGGCAGCCGCGAGGAAAGCAGGGAGGAGAAGTCGGTGGGCAGGTCCTCGGGCACTCCTGCCTGGCCCCGGCCAATCACCAACAGCGGCGCACGCAGCTCCCGGGCCACGCGGTTGAGCCCCGGTCCCAGCTCTCGGCGGCGCACCGCCAGCGCCCCGATGGCGCTCAGGGCGGCGATGGCGGCCGCGCCACGAGTGGCGCGAGCGGAGGGAGACATGCGGTTCTCCTTCAGTCCTCGTCCAGCAGGTGCTCGATATCGACGTCGGCCCGGCGGGTGGCGCGCAGGGCGTCGAGCTGACGACGCTCCTTCTTGGTGGGGCGGCCCGCCCCGCGGTCGCGAACGATCGCGGCGGGCGCATCCAGCGGGGTCGGACGCGGGGGAGAGAAGTCGGTGTAGGCGGTGCGGGCGACGGGTGCACCCACCCGCTTGACGAGGATCCGCTGCACGCGCAGCAGCCGGTCGAAGCCCTGCACGCGATAGCGGATCTCGTCGCCCACCTTCACGTGTTGGGAGGGCTTGGCGGTCTCGCCGTTGATGCGCACGTGGCCGGCGCGGCAGGCCGCGGTCGCGGCGGAGCGGGACTTCACCTGCCGCACGCTCCACAGCCACACGTCCACGCGCGCCGACGCCGGATCGTTAACGCCGGGAGCACTCCGGCTATCGCTTCCGGCCGCTGGGCCCGACTGCGTATTCGCCACGTGTCCGATCCTAGGGGATCGGGCATCGGGCCTCGGTGCCATTTCAACCGACCTCGGCACGTAACTGCTACCGACCTCGGCGAGATGGGCGGCGGCGGGGCAGGGCGGCACGCCCACGCGTCACCAGCCCGAGCCCGATCAGCAGCGCCCCGGCGGCACACACCAGCGTGTAGACGCGGTCGGCCAGCACCGTTTGCCCCACCCGGACACCAACACTGCGGACGCGCTCGGGCACCGAGACGGCGCCATTGCCGCCGGCCGCGCAGTCGGTCAGTGCCGTGCGCAGGGCGGCGGCGTCGGCGTCCGGCAGCCCGAGGTCGTAGGCGGCCGCCACGCTGACGAACCGGCGGGCGTACTCACAGCGGTAACCGACGTCGTCGGGCCACCATCCGGGCCCGGTAGTGGTGGTCCAAGTGCCCGTCTCGGTGGAGCCGGCCGGGCACGTGGCCGGGCCGCAGTTGGACTTTTCCTGATTGGCCGCGCCATCCACCGCCAGCAGATTCAACGGATCATTGGCGACCAGCAGACGCCGGCGCTGATCCCACTGCCAGGCCCCGTGCGCGTACAGGTAGTTCAGCGGGATCACGTGGTCGATCTGAACGGCGTCGGAGGTGTCCTGCCCACGCTGAAAGGTGACCGTTGATCCGGTGTAGGGATCGTGGAGGGTGCCCGACCAGACCGTGGCGTCGGGGCAGACGGCCGCCCCTGACCGCGCCCGGCTTCGATGCCCTGCGTGCCGTCCTCGCGGGAGAAGTCCGCGTCGGTCAGGTCCCGGGCCAGGATTTCGTTGCGGGTGTCGCAGCCATCCCCATCGACGTCCATCCACGCCTGGCCGAACCAGCCGGTGCGCGAACCCCCTTCACCCCAGGAGACGGCGGCGGGGGAGTCCTCCGGCAACGCCTCGAGCGCGTCCAACGCCTCCGCCGCGCCCAGCACGAGCCGCTCGCGCTCGTCCCAGGAGACAGCGGCCGCGGTTGGCGCATCCAGCGAACTCGCGGTATCCGCTGCCGCCGGGGGCGCGACCGCGCACGGAGTCAGGGCGAGCGCTGCCGAAAGCGCGCAGGCCGCCGGCGCCGTCCGGGCGGATCGGTGGAGACGAGGCAGCATGATGGGCGGGTTCCGCGGCCGGAGGCGGCTCAGGGAACGATGTAGCCGGCGGCGCGGAAGACCTCGTACCACTGCTCGCGAGTCAGCTCCAGGTCGGAGCCGGCGGCCGCGGCCTCGACCCGGTCCGGGCGGGTGGTGCCCAGCACCACCTGAATACGGGCGGGGTGGCGGGTGATCCAGGCGGTGGCAATCGCCTCCGGGGTCACGCCGTACTCGGCGGCCAGGCGGTCCACGACGTCGTTCAGCTCGCCGTAGCGCTCCCGGTTGCCCAGGAACGGGCCGGAGCCGTCACCGGACTGGAAGGGGGACCAGGCCTGAATGGTGGTGTTGGTCAGGCGGCAGTAGTCGAGGATGCCGTCGGTGCGCACCACCGACTGGTCGTGGCGCATGTTCAGGGCCACGCCCTCGGCGATCATGTCCGCATGCGTCAGGGACAGCTGCAGCTGGTTGACGAGCAGCGGCTGGTCCACGGTGGCTCGCAGCAGCTCCAGCTGGCCGCGCGTGTGGTTGGAGACGCCGAAGTGGCGCACCTTGCCGGAGGCGGCGAGGGAGTCGAAGGCGGCGGCCACCTCCTCCGGCTCGACCAGCGCGTCGGGACGGTGCAGCAGCAACACGTCCAGGTAGTCGGTGTGCAGCGCCTTGAGGGAGGCGTCGACGGACTCAAGGATGTGCTGGGCGGAGAAGTCGAACCAGCCCCAGCGGATGCCGCACTTGGTCTGCAGCACCACCTGCTCGCGCTCGGTGGCCGACCAGTTCAGGGCCGAGCCGAAGCGCTCCTCGCAGGCGTGGTCGCGGCCGTAGATGTCGGCGTGGTCGAACATGGTGATGCCCGCGCCGCGGGCGGTGGCTACCAGGTCGCGGATCTCGGCGTCGCTGAGCTCCTTAATGCGCATCAGGCCGAGGATGAGGTTGGAGGCGGTCAGGTCGGATGAGCCAATTGGTTGGATTCTCATACAAATATGGTACTTGACGGCCGCGGCTGTGCCTAGGGGCGGGCCGGCGTTGTCCACAGCCGGGCGCTCGCAGCCGCCGCGGCTCGTGCCTGTGGACGCCGGTGGACGTCCGCGGGCACGAGCCGCGGGTCAGTCGGGCACGCCGGCGGCGGCCGCCCGATCCAGGTGCCAGACCGTGGCCTCGCCGCGGGCGCAGGAGGCCGGGGCGGCGACGACGTCGGGGGCGGCCAGCCCCTTGGCCACCGCCTCGGTCTTACCGGCCCCGCCGGCCACCACCATGACCCGACGGGCCCGGTGCAACACGTCGAAGGTGAAGGACACGCGCTCGGGCGGCGGTTTGGGGGAGTCGCGCACCGCGATCACGTCCGTACCGGTGGTGGGCGCGACCGGGTGCCCCGGGAACAGCGAGCACACGTGCGCGTCCGGCCCCAGCCCCACGTGGACGACGTCGAAGCGCCCGTCGGCCGGGCCGTGCTCCCGCAGCGCCTCGGCCAGTGCGGCGGCCGCCGCGTCGACGGACTCCACCTGCTCGGGGCCAGGCAGGCGGTGCATATTGGCCTCCGGAATTCCGGCGGCTACCAGTCCCGTCACCTGTAGGTCGTTGCGGTCAGGGTCGTCGGCGGGCACGAAGCGCTCGTCGCCCTCCCACAGGTGCACCCGATCCAGCCCGTGCGCGGATGTGAGCCCGACGGCGGCGAGTGCGGCGGGCAGCGCCGCAGCGAGCGCCGCACCGCCCGATCCGCCGGTCAGGACCAGGTGGGCGACGCCCCGTTCGGCGGCGGCGTCGGCGAGCAGTCGCGCGGTCTCCGCGGCGGCGGTGGCGGCCGCCTCGGCCATGGAGTCGTGGACGACGACGGAGGGGAGGGGACGGGCGTCCGCGGCCGCGTTGACGGCGGCGGCATCGACTGTGGGCATCAGTGGATCCTTTCTTCCGCAACGGCGGCCTGGGCGGAGTCCTCGGCGAAGGTGGCCAGAACCTCCTCGTAGACGAGGTCCGGGCTGAGCCGGCGCAACTCCTCGCTCATTGTGGCCACCGGCTCGCGGCGGGCCATGGTCACGACCTGTGGGCGCTCGACGCCGGGGCGCGTGATCATCACCCGCTCGTGGTCCTTGCGCGTGATCACCAGGTCACCGGAGTCGGTGCGCACCGTAATGGTGGCGATGCCGGGAACCTCTGGGGCATCCACCCGCTCCACATCCACACCCAGGCGCAGCCGCAGCCAGCGGATCATCAGGGACACCGAGGCATTGTGCGGCTCGCCGGCGACGACGACTCCCCGGACCGCCCCGGCGCACAGCAGCGAGTCCAGGGTTGAGGCGACCATGGCGCGCCACAGGGTGATGCGCGTCCAGGCCAGGTCGATGTCGCCGCGCGTGTACTCGGGGGCGAGGGCCGCCAGGGCGGAGGACGGGTCCGGCTGAGAGGGCGTGTTGGTGATGCGGGTGGTGGCCAGGGCTCCGAGCGGGCTCGTGGCCGGGCGCACGGGCGGCGCATACGGCCACCAGGTCACCACGGGCACGTCGGGCAGGAGGAAGGGCACCACCAGGGTGTCGGCGTGGCGGGCCGCCTCGCCCTCCGGGAACAGCACCAGGGTCTCGCCGGCGCCAGCGTCGTGGCCGAGCCGGATCTCGGCGTCGAGATGGCCGAGGGAGCCGTCGGGACGGTGCCCATTGTGACGCCGGTCGTCGTCGGCGTCGTCGCTGCCGTTGGTCGGCGACACGACCGCCACCACGCGGCAGGGATGGTCCAGGCTGGCGCCGTGGGCGGCCACGAGGGCCTCCTCCAGACCGTCCCGGTCGGTGTCGATCACGAGGGTGAGCACGCGCGAACCGCTGCTGACACCCTCGGAAAGGAGGGTGGCGACGATCTCGTCGGTTGTGGTCTCGGTGAGGTTGATGATCATGAGCGCCTCCAAATGCGGCCGTCGCGGGCAAGCAGGTCATGGGCCGAGGGCGGCCCCCAGGAGCCGGGCCGATAGCCCTCCGGCACTCCGTTCGCGGCCCAGTGCTCGATCACCGGGTCGAGGATCCGCCAGGACAGGTCCACCTCCCGCTGCTGCGGGAACAGCGGGGCATCGCCGAGCAGCGCGTCCAGAATGAGCCGCTCATAGGCCTCTGGGGACTCCTCGTTGAAGGAGGCGCCGTAGCCGAAGTTCATGGTCACATCGCGCAGCTCCATCTGGGTGCCGGGAACCTTAGAGGCCATGCGCATGGTGATGCCCTCGTCGGGCTGAATGCGCAGCACGATCGTGTTCGCGCCCAGGCCGGCCGTGGCCGCGTCGGTGAAGGGCAGGAACGGTGGTCGCTTGAACACCACCGCCACCTCCGTGACCCGGCGGGCCAGCCGCTTGCCGGTACGCAGGTAGAAGGGGACCCCGGCCCAGCGGCGGTTGGCTATCTCCAGCCGCACCGCGGCGAAGGTCTCCGTGTGGGAGTCGGCGGCCACCCCGTCCTCCTCCAGGTAGCCGCGCACGGGGACGCCGCCCTGGAAGCCGGCCTCGTAGCGGCCGCGGGCGGTGGTCGCGTCCAGATCGAGGACGCCGGCCCGTTCCAGCTTGACGGCGGCCAGCACCTTCTCCTTCTCGGAGCGGATGGCGGAGGCGCGCATGGAAATGGGCTCCTCCATGGCGGTCAGGGCCAGCAACTGCAGCAGGTGGTTCTGGATGACGTCGCGGGCCGAGCCGATCGTGTCGTAGTAGCCGGCGCGGGTGCCGATGCCGATGTCCTCGGCCATGGTGATCTGCACGTGGTCCACGTAGCGCTGGTTCCACAGGGGCTCGAACATGGTGTTGGCGAAGCGCAGCGCCAGAATGTTCTGCACCGTCTCCTTGCCCAGGTAGTGGTCGACGCGGAAGACGTCGTCCGGGCGCACGATCCGGGAGACGACGGCGTCCAGCTCCTGGGCGCTGGCGCGGTTGTGGCCGAAGGGCTTCTCAATGATCACCCGCCGCCAGGAGCCCGGGACCTCGTCCACGAGCCCGGAGGCGGCCACATGCTCGGTGACGGCGGAGAACCAGGCCGGCGGCACCGACAGGTAGAAGGCGCGGTTGCCGCCGGTGCCGCGGGTGGCGTCCAGGTCGGTGACGGTGCGGGTGAGCCGCTCGTAGGCGCCGTCGTCGTCGAAGGAGGCCAACTCGACGAAGCGCATGCCGGCGGCCAACTGATCCCAGATCGCCTGCCGCCAGGGGGTGCGGGCGCCGCCGCGCACCGCGTCCGCGACGTATTCGCGCATGTCGTCGTCGGACCAGTTGCGCCGTCCCACGCCCACCAGCGAGAAGCTGGGGGAGAGCAGGCCACGGTTGGCCAGGTCGTAGATGGCCGGCAGGAGCTTGCGCCGGGCCAGGTCGCCGGTGATGCCGAACATGACCAGCACGCACGGATCGGCGATGCGGGGCAGACGCAGGTCGCGCGGGTCCAGCAGCGGATTGTCCCGCGGAGCGGCAACGCCTCCCGGGGCGCCGGAGGCGGTCGGTGTGCTTGAGATATGGGAGAGGTCCACGGGTGCCTTCTGCGCCTTCCTGTTCTTCTTCCCGGTGGGTGGTTGCGGCCGACCATGACGCCCACTCGGATCCCGGATGCGGTGCAGGGCCGACCGTATCCACTCTATGCGCTCGGCCGACACCGACGCCGGGCAGGGCGGGTGTCGAGGGGGTGTCTGTCAGGGCGTGTTTCAAGTTCTCACCGGCCGTGTACGACGCGACGGCCCCAACGGTAGGCTCTGGGGCGCGCCGGGAGCCTGCCCGGCGCGTAACCTTGCCCAATAACCGATCCCAGAACCGTGGCCCGTGCGGACGGGCAGAAGAGGATTGCGATGAGTTCAGCGAGCGACTTCGTCCCGCAGCCCGCCTCAGCGGATATCGGCGTGTACGGGCTGGGGGTGATGGGCGCCAACCTGGCTCGCAACCTCGCCCGCCATGGTCACTCGGTCGCGGTGTTCAACCGCACCCCGGCCCGCACGGAGCGGCTCATGGACCTGCACGGGGGCGAGGGCGACTTCGTTCCGGCCGTCGACGCGGCCGCTTTCGTCGCCTCGCTGCGGCGGCCGCGCGCCGTGATCATCATGGTGCAGGCCGGCTCCGCCACTGAGGCGGTCATCGAGCAGTTGCGCGAGTTGCTGGAGCCGGGAGACATCATCGTCGACGCCGGCAACACCTTCTATGAGGACACCGAGCGCCGCGAGACCTCCCTGCGCGAGCAGGGCATCCACTTCGTTGGCATGGGTGTGTCCGGTGGTGAGGAGGGGGCACTGCTCGGCCCCTCGATCATGCCCGGCGGCACCGACGCCTCCTACGAGCGCCTCGGGCCGCTGCTGGAGTCCATCTCCGCCCACGTGGACGGCGAGCCCTGCTGCACGCACGTCGGCCCCGGCGGCGCCGGCCACTTCGTGAAGATGGTGCACAACGGCATTGAGTACGCCGACATGCAGCTGATCGCCGAGGCCTACGATCTGCTGCGCGGCGTGGCCGGAATGAGCGTGCCCGAGATCGCCGGCGTCTTCCGCGACTGGAAGCACTCCGAGCTGGACTCCTACCTGATCGACATCACCACCGAGGTCCTGGACCGGGTGGACCCGGCCACGGGCGCGCCCTTCGTGGATGTGATTGTGGACGCCGCCGGCCAGAAGGGGACGGGCGCCTGGACCACCCGCACGGCCCTGGACCTGGGCGTGGCCGTGCCCGCCATCGCGGAGGCCACCTTCGCGCGGGCGGCCTCCTCCGCTCCCGCGCAGCGGGCCGCCGTGCGGGCCGCAGAACTGAACGCCGGCACCACCGTGCCGCATCTGGCCGCCGGCCCCGAGCGCGACGCCTTCGTCGACGCCGTGCGCCAGGCCCTGTACGGGTCCAAGATCGCTGCCTACGCCCAGGGCTTCGACGAGATCGCCACCGCGTCCGCACAGCACGACTGGAATGTGGACCTGGGCGCCATGGCCCGCATCTGGCGCGGCGGCTGCATCATTCGCGCCCGCTTCCTGGACGACATAACCCGCGCCTACGAGGCCGACCCCCAGCTGCCCAGCCTGCTGACGGCCCCCACCTTCGCGGACGCGCTGCGAGCCGCCCTGCCGGCCTGGCGGCAGGTGGTCTCCGCCGCCGCCCTGGCGGGCGTGCCCGCACCGGCTTTCGCGGCCTCGTTGGCCTACGTGGACCAGCTGCGCGCCCAGCGCCTGCCCGCCGCTCTCATCCAGGGACAGCGCGACTTCTTCGGCTCTCACACCTATCACCGTGTGGACGACCCCGAGGGCGTCTACCACGTGCTGTGGGCCGAGCCGGGCCGCGCCGAGGAGAAGTGGAACTGAGTCCTGGACTCGGGGCCGGGTGAAACGCCATCAGCCGCATCCGGCCCCGGCCGGGACCTTTTCCGGACCACGCATTGCGGCGGCCCACCGCGGCAACGGTATGGTTTGACCACAGCGGTGCGACCGGCACCGCCCGACCGGAGGGGAACAGATGTCGAGCACGCCGATGGAACCGGATCCCACCTCGACCCAGGCCTTCGGGGCGATTGGCGTCCCCGTTGAGCCCGACGTCCCCTCAGTGGGCATCTCCGCTCAGGACCGGGCCGCCATCGCGGCACTGCCCGCGGGCACGGCGCTGCTCCTGGTGCAGCAGGGACCGACCGCCGGCGCTCGCTTCCTGCTCGATTCCGCCGAGACAACCGTCGGACGGCACCCGCGCGCAGACATTTTCCTCGACGACGTCACGGTTTCCCGCAAGCACGCGGTCTTCACCGCGCTGCCCGCCGGCGGCTTCTCCGTGCGCGATCAGGGCTCGCTCAACGGCACCTACGTAAACCGCCAGCGCGTGGAGCAGGTGGCCCTGCGTGCGGGCGATGAGGTCCAGATCGGCAAGTACCGCATGACCTACCACCCCGCGCCCCAGCGGGCCGCGCAGTGACCGGCGCCGCCGCCCGGCGTGGGGCGGCCGACGACTTGGCGCCCGCAGAGGGATCCGAACCGTGGCCGCGCGGGGTCTCCCGCGAGCCGGCGATGAAGATCGGTGAGGTGGTCGACCGCCTCAAAGCCGAGTTCCCTGCGCTGTCTGTCTCCAAGGTGCGTTATCTCGAGGCCGAGGGACTCATCTCCCCGCACCGGGTCGGCAATGGCTATCGGCGCTACTCGGTCGCCGACATGGAGCGGCTGCGCTACACCCTGACCGCGCAGCGCGACGAGTACCTGCCGCTGTCGGTGATTCGCGAGCGTCTGACGGAGTTGGACGGGGATATGGACGCCCCGCCGCCGGCCCCGGTGGCGCGGGTGGTGGCCTCGGACGGCCGTACCGTGGCCGGCGCCTTCGACGCCGATGACCTGGTGCACCACTCGGGGGCGTCGCTGGCGCAGATCGAGGAACTCGTGACGATCGGCATCATTGTGCCCGACGCGCACGGCCGCTTCGACTCCCGTGCCCTCACCACCGTGTCGCTCGCGCTCAGGGCGGGCCGGCTGGGCGTGCCCCTGCGCAATCTGCGGACGGTGCGCAGCGCCGCCGAGCGTGAGGCCGACGCCATCGAACTGGCCACCCAGCACAAGCGCAGTCGCTCGACGACGGCGGGGGAGGACGCGGCCGCGGAACTGGCCGGGGTGCTGGCGCAGCTGCACACCAGCCTGCTGCACCACGCCGTCGACGCGCTGCGCTGACCGTCGTATACCAGTCGGCTACTCCAGATACTTCTGTCACCGTTCCCAGGACAGCACCGCCGACCCGCCGGTAGGTTATGAGCGTGCGGACCATGTCACTGATGGGAGTCCGTTCCACGGTCCCGGACTCAGGCCTGGTCGCCGTCCTCATGGAGGACGGGGGCCCTGGCATGATCACCGTCCCCGTGGGGGCGCGGGACGGACTGCTGCTGAGCACCCCTAGCCACAACCGGCCCCCCAGCTGGGTGCCGTTTCTGACTGCCTGCGTGGATGCTTTCGGCTCGGCCATACTGCGGGTGGAGCTCGACGTCGATGCGGACGGCGGCCTATGCGCCGCCGCGGTGCTCGACGCCGCGGCACCCGGCCTGCCGAAGGTGGTGCCCTGTGTCCCCAGCGACGCGCTGATTCTGGCCGACGTGCTGTCCCTGCCGATGCTGGCCACCGACGCGCTGCTGCGGTTGCGCGGCATCGATCTGGGCGAGGAGGCATTGCAGCAGCGCATGCTGCGGTGGCGGCGGGAGCTGGACGGAGCCGTATCGGAAGACGCCTGACCTGGCCGGGCGACTTCCCGCGACACGCGGGGCTCCTGTGACAGATGTGAAAGTTGATGTGCACTGCGTCACACGTCCTTTGAGGCCGTTGCGGGTAATCCGCACAATCTCGCGCCGTCGGAACAGCGGGGGAGTCGAGCGTGAACCTCAACCTCAACTCAATGCCCTTTGTTCGGCGTGCCTGACATTGAGTCCGCCCACGACGGGTTCTATCGTGGAGCAGTGGCCGGGAGGACCGGCCCGCGCGTGCGTCCCCGCGTACGCCCCGATCTCGACAGGAGCCGGCAAGTGAGCGCCAACGAAGCGAGTCTTCACGCACCCGCACCCCAGCACACGCAGGGGATGCTCTTCGGTGACCCGCTCCCGCACCTGGACGTCAACACCGGCTATCGCGGACCGGTCGCCTGCCGCGCCGCCGGCATCACCTACCGGCAACTGGACTACTGGGCCCGCACGGGCCTGGTCGAGCCCTCCATCCGTGGAGCCAAGGGCTCCGGCTCCCAGAGGCTGTACGCGTTCCGCGACATCCTGTTGCTCAAGATCGTCAAGCGCCTGCTCGACACCGGCGTCTCACTCCAGCAGATCCGGGTGGCCATCAACGCCCTGCACGCGCGCGGGGTCGAGGACCTGACCTCGATCACCCTGATGAGTGACGGCGCCTCCGTTTACGAGTGCACCAGCGCCGACGAGGTCGTGGACCTGGTCCAGGGCGGCCAGGGCGTCTTCGGCATCGCGGTCGGACGCGTCTGGCATGAGATCGAGGGATCGCTCGCCGAGCTTCCGGTCGAGCACGCCGCCGACGCCCCGGTCGTCGAGGATGAGCTCGCCAAGCGCCGTGCGGCCAAGCAGCAGGCGGTCTGATAACAAACTCGAAGAGGTACAACATGGCGCCAACCAGAACACTCGGGAACTCCGATCTTTCCGTCAGCCCCATCGGTCTGGGTGGGAACGTCTTCGGTTGGACGGCCGACGAACCCACCTCCCACCGCATTCTGGACGCCTACGTGGACGCCGGCGGAAACTTCATCGACACGGCCGACGGCTACTCCCACTGGGCCGAAGGCCACGTCGGCGGCGAGTCCGAGGCCGTGATCGGTAGCTGGCTGGCGGACCGCGGCCGCCGCGACGACGTCATCATCGCCACCAAGGTAGCCACCAAGCCCGGGCGCGAGGGCCTCGCCGCCGGCAACATCCGCACCGCCCTGGACGAGTCTCTGGAGCGGCTGCACACCGACCACGTTGACGTCTACTACGCCCACTACGACGACCCGAACACGCCGCTGGAGGAAACGGTCGCCGCCTTCGAGGAGGCGCGTGTCGCCGGCAAGACCCGCCACGTGGCGCTGTCCAACTACACCCCCGACCGCGTTGAGGAGTGGTGCGCCATCGCCGCCGCCAATGACTTCGCGGCTCCGGTTGCGCTCCAACCCCACTACAACCTGGTGCACCGGCACGACGTCGAGGGCCCCGGCAACCGCGGGGAGGTGGCCGCCGCTCACCAGCTGGGCATGGTGCCCTACTTCGCCCTCGCCTCCGGATTCCTCACCGGCAAATACCGGCCCGCCGCCGCGACCGGCGCGGAGGTGGCCTCGCCGCGCGGCGGCTGGGTGGAGGACTACCTGCGCCCGGAGTGCTTCGCCGTCGTGGACGTGCTGCGCGAGGTTGCTGCTGCGCACGACGTCGCCCCCGCCGCGGTCGCCCTGGCCTGGCTGCGAGACCGCCCCGGTGTGGTGGCCCCGCTGGCCTCCGCGCGCACCCTCGAACAGCTCGGACCCATCGTCGACGCCCTCACGCTCACGCTCACCGCGGACGAGACCGCGGCGCTCACCCGGGCCTCGGATCAGGTCTGAGACAACCGGCAACAGAACCGACGCCGCCCGGCGTGCGCCTCAAGGCGCACGCCGGGCGGCGTCGTACTTCAGGCGGTACGACGGCCCAGCACGTAGGTGCGCGAGTAGCCGTCCGATAGGTCCGTCAATGTCACGCGAATGAGCCCCGCACCGTCGATGTCGTAGCGCTCCTCCACCTGTGGGCCGTTGCCGAGCCGATGCACCGGTATCGCCGCCAGGTCCTCGGCATCGCGCAAGGAGCGGTCGAAGGGAAACAGCACATCCTCATAAGGCGCGAGCCGGCCACGTGGCTCACCGGATGCATCCACCCCGGCGCACTCCACGAACCGGTAGCGGCCGATGTTGTGTACGGCCGGGTAGCGGCGGGTGATGATCGTGCCGGACTCGCCGTCGGCCCGCTCCTGCACCGATTCCTCGGTCAGCAGGGCGTCGAACACGGTGCGCGCACCGGCGTCGGCCTCCCGGAAAACGCCGAAGCCGCGGGAGAGCCGGTCGGTGAGTGCCACCTCCGCATTGCGGTCGGCGGCGATGGCCAGGCCGATCGCGGTGGAGGCGCCCGGGTAGGGGGAGCGGTGCACCCTCCGCCCGAAGCGCTCCCGCAGCAGCCGCGGCACCAGCGGGAAGGCGGAGCCACCGCCCACCAGGTAGATGCCGGCAATGTCGGCCAGGTCGGGTCCGCCGTCGTCCAGTCGGCCGATCAGCGGGGCCATGGTGTCCAGGCTGCGCTGGAGCAGCGGCGTCGCGGCGGCGTAGAAGTCCGCCGCCGGCAGTACCACGTCCCTGCCACGCAAGGTGATCAGCAGGCGCCGGGTCTGCGGTGCCATCGACTCCTTGGCGTCGCGGCACTCGTCGAGCAGGTCATCCTGCTCCCTGCTGGTCAGCTCCTCCTCGGCCACCCCGGCCCGGTCCAGCACCAGCTGGGCGAGCAGCAGGTCGAGGTCGTCGCCGCCGAGGTCGGAGGCCCCGCGTGAGGCGAGAACCTCGTGCGACCGACCGCGCACGTCCACCAGCGAGGTGTCGAATGTGCCGCCGCCCAGGTCATACACCAGCACCCGAGTGCGCCGGGAGGACACGGTCGCGGACTTGCGGTGGGTGTACTCGAAGCCGGCGGCGCTGGGCTCGTTAAGCATCGCGGTGACGTGGAAGCCGGCCGCCCGGAAGGCGTCCAGGGTGATCAGCCGCTGGGCTCCATAGGCGTGCGCCGGTACCGCCACCACGATGTTGGCGTCCTCGGAGCCCGGGTCCGCGCCCTCCAATGCGCCGGAGTCGGTCAGCTGTGCACGCACGGTCGTCAGGAAACTGGTCAATAGCTCCAGCACCGTGAAACTCGCGTCACCGAGCTGCACGGGTGTTTGGGCGGTGACCGCGGGGGAGGAGAGCAGGCGCTTGAGGCTGCGCAGCAGCGGTGCGCCGTTCCGGGCGGCCGCCCGGGCCGCAAAGCCGTGTACCAGGCCGTCGTCGGTGAGCGCCGTCAGTGAGGGGAAGAACTCGTGTACGTCGCCGTCGGTGTCGGTGAAGCCGACGACGGGATAGTTGCCTCGGTCCGCACGGGCCACGACGGTGCGCGTCGTGCCCAGGTCAATGCCGAGGTCCAGGGGCGCGGAGGGTGCGCGCCGACGCTTGGGGGTCTGTCGCGTATTGCTGCTACCGCTTCGGGCTGCCATGGAAGCGACCCTATCGCTCGGGCCCGTCCGGTGCCCGGCGGCGCGGCGGCGCAGCGGTGAGGCGTGGGCCTCTTTGCCACTCTTCGGCTTGGCCCCCGGGGGTGACCCGGCCCACTGGGCCCGAGCGACGACGTCGCCGCCACCACACCTCGAGTGAACAGTTGGTGAATTCCCTCCGTCTGGGCTTCGGCGGCTCGCGCCGGCGGGGTAAAAATGACAGCAGGTCGCTTTCACACGACCCGGGTGCGTTAAGTGCCGGACAGCCTCCGACGCGACCGCGCTCCCGCCCACCCGACCGGGAATGGCATGAGTACAACCCTTTTCATCGTGGTCGTGGTCGTAGTCACGGCGCTCGTCTTCGACTTCACCAACGGCTTCCACGATTCGTCCAACGCCATGGCAACCTCCGTTGCCACGGGCGCCTTCACGCCGCGGCGCGCCGTGTTGATCGCCGCCGTCCTGAACGTCGTCGGCGCCACCCTCTCCACCGAGGTCGCCAGGACGATCTCCCACGGCATGTTCGACGACGCCCTGATCCAGGCGGCCCCCGAAATGGTGTTCGCCGGACTGGCCGGTGCGATCCTTTGGAACCTCGCCACCTGGCTGTTGGGCCTCCCCTCCTCCTCCTCACACGCCCTGTTCGGCGGACTGATCGGCGCCGTCGTCGTCGCCGCCGGATTCCAGGGGGTTCACTGGGGCACGGTGATCTCCAAGATCATGCTGCCCGCCCTGATCGCCCCCGCCGTAGCCGCGGCGGCGTCGGCTGTCGCCACCTGGGTCAGCTACCGGATTACCGGTCCCACGGACAAGTTCGGTGACAAGATGTTCCGCTACGGCCAGCGCATTTCCGCCTCCATGGTGGCCCTGGCCCATGGCACCTCCGACGGGCAGAAGACCATGGGGGTGATCACCCTGGTGCTCATTGCCGCCGGATACCAGGAGGCGGGATCCGCACCGTACTCGTGGGTCGTACTCGCCGCCGGCGCGGCCATCGGGCTGGGCACCTACTCCGGCGGGTGGCGCATCATGCGGACGATGGGCAAGGGCCTGGTCCACATCGATCCGCCGCAGGGATTCGCCGCGGAGACGACGTCCACCGTCGCCATCCTGGCCTCCTCCCACCTGGGATTCGCCCTGTCCACCACGCACATCTGCACTGGATCGATCCTCGGCACAGGTATCGGCCGAGGCGCCAAGGTCTCTTGGGGCACCTTTGGGAAGATGGGCGCCGCCTGGCTCATTACGCTGCCATGTGCCGCCGTGGTTGGTGCCGTCACCTCCTTCATCGCCGTCAAGGGCGGGGTCATCGGCACCATTGGGGTGATTGTGCTGCTGCTGCTCAGCGCCCTGCTCATCATCCGCCAGGCCAACCACAACAAGGTGGACTTCTCCAACGTCAACGACGCCGACAAGGTGGTCGTCGCCAAGCGGACGGATCCGGAGTTGGGGCGGCCCCCGAGGAGCCTGGAGCAGGTCAAGGCCGAGCTTGTGGGTACCAGCCCCAGTGACCGGGGGACGGGGGCGCTGGTATGAGCATCGACTGGTCCTCGCTGGGCCTGGTCACGCTGGTCACCGTGGTCGGAGCGGCCTTCATCCTCGCCGTCACCTCCGCGGCCGTGCGCATGCTCACCGCGGTGCGCATCAAGCGGCAGTCCGGCGAGGTGAACGGGCTGCACGCCGCCGAAGTGGCCGCGGGCTTCTTCATCGCCTGCGTGGTGGCCATCGCCCTGTTCGGGCTGTGGCTCATCATCCCGTACTTCCACTAAACCGCCGACACGTCGTGTGCGCGTTCGGGTGATGCCTAACGAGTCCGGCTGTTAGTGTCGCCACATGACCGAGGATCTGAGAGCGGCCGCCCTGGAGGCTGTAGCCCGCTCACACGCAGCCGCAGACCCCGACTACCCCGTGGTGCATCTGGCCCCGCCCGTCGGACGGCTCAATGACCCCAATGGCCTGCTGGTGGACTCCGGCACCTACCACGCCTTCTACCAGTTCAGCCCCTTCCACCCACACCACAAGCTGGTGTACTGGGGACACGCCTCCTCCAGGGACCTGCTGCATTGGACCCACCACGATCCGGCCATCATCCCCGACTCGTTCTACGACCGCTCCGGCGCCTACTCCGGCGGTGCGCTCGTGCTGGAGCCGGAGGAGATTGCCGCGGCCCCAGCCGGCGCCCCCTACCAGTTCTTCTACACCGGCAACCTCAAGGATCCGGTCACCGATGAGCGCACCGCCAGCCAGTGCCTGGTCACCAGCCCCGACCTGGCCGGCTTCACCAAGTGGCCGGACAATCCGCTGCTGCCCGACCACCCCGCCGGCTACACCGCTCACTACCGTGACCCGCAGGTGTGGCGCGATCCCGATGAACCCGGCAGCTTCCGCATGCTTCTGGGCGTCCAGCGCGAAGACCTGACCGGAACCGCACTGCTGTACCGCTCAACCGACCTGCGTGAGTGGGAGCTGGAGGGTGAGCTGACCTTCCCCGACGCCGGCGGCGCCTTCGACCACTTCGGCTACATGTGGGAGTGCCCCGGCCTGGTGCGCCTGACCGACGAGCTTACCGGGCAGGTGCGTGACGTGCTGATCTGGTGCCCGCAGGGAGTCGCCCCCGACACCGAGGGCTACGAGAACATCTTCCCCTGCGTCTACACCGTCGGCCGCCTGGTGGGCACCGAGCTGCGCGAGTGCGACGGGACCTTCGCCGAGCTGGACCGCGGATTCGAGTTCTATGCGCCGCAGGCCTTCGCACGGCGTCCCAGCGAGCCCGGCCCGGTCCTGCTGACCGCGTGGGCGGGCAACGCCTCCGAGGATGATCAGCCTTCGATCGACACCGGCGGCTGGGTGCATGCCTTGACGGTGCCGCGCGTGCTGACCCTGCGCGGCGGTCGCCTGCTACAACGGCCGGTGACAACGCCGAGCGACGCCACGCCTGGGCTAACCCTGGTGGGGGAGGGCCGTCAAGCGGCCGCCCCCATCCGGGAACTGGAGGGGCACCGCTCCTGGCAGTTGCGTCTCCAGGCCGCGCCCGATGCGGACCGGTGGGGGGTGCGGATCGGCACCGCCGACTCCTGCGTCACCATCGAGCTTGCCCGTGCCACCGACGGCGCCACGCAGTTGATCGTGGATCGGTCCCGCTCGCGCTACACGCAGCACGGCGCCACCCGTATCGTCACGCTGCCCGCAGGCACGGCGCCGCGACTGGAGGTGCTGCACGACCGTTCCATTACCGAGGTGTTCGTAGGTGACGGCGAGATCGCCTTCACCCTGCGCAGCTTCGTCGCCCCGCACGCCACCGGTGCCGGCCTGCTGGCCGACGACGGAGCGCAACTGACAGCGGGCGTCGTTGTTTACGACTGAGTGCAGGCTTGGGGTGCGCGTCCGCGGCGGGGCGCGTCAACGCGGCGAATTGCCCGGCCCCAACGGTTGCGGAACTCCAGGGGCGAAGGTAGTCTGACCAACGTTTGACATAGGTCTAAGCGCCCGGTCGGCGACCGACCCCCGGCGTACCGGAACCTTCCGTCGAGCTCAATGCAGAGTGATCAGTTCCCACAGAAAGGAAGCCCGGGTGGCTATGGATCACGCCCGCGTGGCGAAAGACGTCCTGACATACGTCGGTGGCGCGGATAACATCAATGCGGCCGCGCACTGCGCGACCCGCCTGCGCCTTGTCCTTAATGACATGGACAAGGTGGATCAGAAGGCGCTGGACAAGGACCCCGATCTCAAGGGCACCTTCGTCGCCGGCGGTATGTTCCAGATCATCGTCGGTCCCGGCGACGTCGACATCGTGTTCGACGAGATGGTCAAGACCGGCGGGGTCAAGGAGGTCTCCAAGGACGAGGCCAAGCAGGAGGCCGCCAAGAGCGGCAACATCGTCTCCCGCTTCATCAAGATGATCGCGGACATCTTCGTCCCGATCCTTCCCGCCCTGATCGCCGGCGGTCTGATGATGGCGATCAACAACGTGCTCACCGCGAACGACCTGTTCTTCAAGGGTGACTCGTTGGTCGGGCGCTACGGCTGGCTGGCAGACTACGCCGATCTGATCAACATGATCTCCTCGGCGGCCTTTGCCTTCCTGCCGGTGCTGGTCGGCTACTCGGCCACCAAGCGCTTCGGCGGCAATGTCTACCTGGGCGCCGCCATGGGTGCGGCGATGGTCTCCACCTCGCTGCTGTCCGCCTACAACATGGCCAATGAGGAGGCCGCCCAGGCCTTCTGGGACTACATGGGCACCGCCGACACGTGGAGCCTGTTCGGTCTGACGGTCGACAAGATCGGCTACCAGGCCATGGTGATCCCGGTGCTGTGCGTCGCCTGGATCCTGTCAACCATCGAGAAGTGGCTGCACAAGCGCCTGTCCGGGACCGCGGACTTCCTGCTGACGCCGCTGATCACCATGCTGTTGACCGGCTTCCTCACCTTCGTGATCGTCGGCCCGATCACCCGCCAGCTGTCCATCTGGATCACCGAGGGCCTGGACTGGACCTACAACACGCTCGGCCCCATCGGTGGTTTCCTGTTCGGCCTGGTCTACTCGCCGATCGTGGTGACCGGCCTGCACCAGTCCTTCCCGGCCGTCGAGATCCCGCTGCTGCCCGTCAACGGCGGCGTCGGCGACTTCATCTTCCCGATCGCCTCCATGGCCAACGTCGCGCAGGGCGCCGTGGCCCTGGCGGTCTTCTTCAACACCCGCGACGCCAAGATGAAGGGTCTTGCCGGTGCCGGTGGTGTCTCCGCCGTCTTCGGCATCACCGAGCCGGCCATCTTCGGTGTGAACCTGCGTCTGCGCTGGCCGTTCTTCATCGCGATGGGGGCCGCCGCCATCGGCGGTGCCGGCGTGGCCCTGTTCAACGTGCGCGGCGCTGCACTGGGCGCGGCCGGATTCGTCGGCTTCGTCTCGATCATCACCGAGAAGATCCCGGTCTACCTGGCCCTGGAGGCGGTCACCTTCATCATCGCCTTCGCAGCCGCCTTCGTCTACGGCCATACCCCCAAGGGGCAGGCGTCCTTCGCCGCCGACGACGAGGTGGACGAGGCCGCCCTCGAGGCCGAGGCCACCAAGGCGCACTCCGCCACTGTGGAACTGCCCGCCGAGGCCGCCACCGACTTCACCATCACCTCTCCCATCCAGGGGCGGGCGGTACCGCTGTCCGAGGTGCAGGACCAGACCTTCGCCTCCGGGATGCTTGGTCCGGGCCTGGCGGTGGTGCCGGACTCCGGGCCCGTCGTCTCGCCGGTTGATGGCGAGGTGCTGGTCGCCTTCCCGACCGGCCACGCCTACGGCATCCGCTCTGCCAGCGGCGTCGAGCTGCTGATCCACGTCGGCATGGACACCGTTGAACTGAACGGCAAGCACTTCACCCCGCGGGTCTCCGCCGGTGACAAGGTGCTGCGCGGACAGACGCTGGTCGAGGTCGACTGGGCCGGCGTAACCGCGGACGGCTACCAGACCGTCACCCCGATCGTGGTGTCCAACGCGACCGCCTTCGGTGGCGTCACCGACGAGCACACCGGCGCAGTCGACCGCGGCGACGCGCTGTACGCCGTCGCCCCCGCCACCGAGCCGGTGGGCGCCTGATCCGCGTGTAGAGGACCTGCCGAGTCCTGTAAACGAAGGCCGGTGGCCGTCCCGGGAAACCGGGGCGGCCACCGGCCTTCGCACCCCCGCATGCCGCGGCGTGGGGGGGAGCGGCGGGAGAAGACGACGGCTACGTCGTCTTGCCGGGAAGCAGCTCTCCGGGCAGCTCTATGGGGGAGTCCACCGGAGTGGCGTCCTCACCATTGGCATGCGCCTGAATCTGGGCCAGCAGCACCTCGACGGCGGCGTGCGCCATGTCGGTCAGGGGTTGGCGGACCGTGGCCAGGCCCGGCAGAGCGCGCCGCACGGCGGAGGTTCCGTCGAATCCGATCACCTTGAAGTCCTCTGGCACGCGTCGGCCGTGGCGCTCGGCCCAGTCCAGGACCGCGGCCGCAGACAGGTCATCGGTGGCGAAGACGGCGTCGATCTGGTCTGCTGCGGCGTCCAGGTGGGCGTCGATGAGACGGGCCCGCTCGTCATCGGGAGTATGGAAGTCGACGGTGAAGATGAGCGGCTCGACGCCGGCCTGCTCCAGGACACTCCGGTAACCGGCCTCGCGCCGGTTGTGCGGACCCGTGCGTGAGGTGAGTAGCGCAGGGCGGAGGGCCCCGCGATCCAGCAGCAAACGAGTGGCCTGGTGTGCGGCCGCCTCGTTGGCGCAGCGGATGTTCGGGATCGTGGGGGAGATGTCCCGGTCGATCGTCACCAGCGGCATACGTACCGTCTGGTACTCGCTTAGGTCGTCGTTGTGAGCGCCAGAGATGATGCCATCGACGCGGTGGGAGACCAACAGGTCCAGGTACTCCCGCTCCCGCTCCGCCCGGCCCATCGAGTTGCACACGAGCATCCGGTAGTGGTGCTCGGCCAGGGCGGTCTCGATTTCATCGGCGAGCTCGCCGAAGAAGGGGAGGGCGACCGTCGGCACGATTACGCCGATGATGTTGGTCGACTTGCCATGCAGCGCACGGGCGACCTGATTGGGCCGGTAGTTGAGCTGGGCGATCGCCTTGGCGACTCGATCCTTAGTCGCCTGGCTGAGGTATCCGCGGTTGTTGAGGACCCGGGATACGGTCGTTAGGGAGACGCCGGCGACTTCGGCGACGTCAGCCAGCGTGGGTTCGTGACGTACGACCAACGGCGACTCCTTTGTGAGACTACTGCATGAATCTGTAACACCGGGCCGACCGATTTGCGCGGCCGTCCGACAAATCCCGCCTAAGCCTAGTCCTTGGCAGGCCGATGTTGTGCATCCGGCCACCAAACGGCCGTCTTGGCCGCATCTATGTCATAACATTCTAGACCATGTCACGGGGTGGTGGGTTCCCATACCGGGCAAGCATATGCCGCACCGGCGACTGCCGCCCACATGACCTGCGCATATTCCCGGGGCGCAGTCCTGCCGATGAGCGGACAGGCGCGGGCTGGTGGGCCATGCGCACGCCTCGTTGCGCGCAGGCGTCTCGGCAGGGCATAGAGGTCCTAGCAGTGCCTGAGCCGCGGGGGTCACGGCGGCTCGGAAGGCTCCTGGTCGCTGAGCACGCCGTCGTGCATGACCATGACCCGGTCGCAGACCGGCAGGATCCGTTCATCGTGGGTGACCATAACCGTCGCCTTACCCAGTTCGTGTGTCTGCTGCGCGAGCAACTGGGCCACGTCGTGGGCCCGGTGCGAATCCAGTGCGGCCGTGGGCTCGTCGGCCAGGATCACCTTGGGGTCGTGGTACACGGCGACGGCGATCGCGGCGCGCTGCTTCTCACCCCCGGACATCTGGGAAGGGTAGGCGCGTACGCGTTCCCCGATGCCCAGCATGGCGAGCAACTCATCGCGACGCTCCGTGGCGGGGGCACGCCGCAGCACCCGGTCATGCAGGGCGAACTGGTCGGCCAGAGTCAGGAACGGGACCAGGCCCGAACTCTGGAGCACGAAGCCCAGGCATCGCCGGCGCAGTTGCGCTCGTTTCTTCTCGGGCAGCGCGGAGAACGGGCTCCCGTCGATTTCAACGGTACCCGTGGTGGGCGTGCGCAATCCGCCCATAACGGTCAGAAGAGTCGACTTGCCCGAACCGGAGGGGCCCAGGATGCCGACAAGCTCACCGCCGTGGATCTCCAGGTCGGTGCTTCTCAGCGCGTGCACGATCTCCCTGCCCTGGTGGTAGTCGCGCGATACCCCGGACAGGCTCATTGCCGCAGCGGACGCGCCTGTATGCCGATGGGCGTCGTGTCTCATGAGATTGCCTCCACAGGATCAATGCGGGCGATAACGCGCACCGACGCCAGCCCTCCCAGGACCGATACCAGGATGAAGGCGGTAGCGATTACGGCGTTGAGTCCCGCAGACAGGCGGAACGGGACGACGTCTGGAAGGATGACCGAGGTCAGCAGGGTCAGCAGCAGGCCCATCAGGACGCCGGTTGCCGCAAGGACCGCGGTCTGGGCGCCTCCGGAGCGGATGAGGTAGCCGGTGGGGACCCCGCGCGCCCTCAGGATGCCCAGAACCGGGCGCTTCTGGAGGGTGAGTACGTAGAGGAAGATCCCGAGTACCAGTGCGCCCACGAGAATGAGGGAGCCGATCATGAGGGTGAATGTCAGCACCTGGGCGGAGTACCCGGGCAACGTCTGAATCAGCTCCTCGGTCGTCAAAAGCGTGAGCCCGGCGGCCGAGGCCGCCTCGACCGCCCGCGAGTCCTCCGTGATGTTGCCGTCAAGCACGACGGCGCTGGTCGCGGGGGACTGGGTGACCGGTCCCTTCTCGCGCAGGGCGTTCGCATCCATGGTGAGTACGGGGGTGGCCTGGAACGTGGTGTCCCGAGTCAGGCCGGTGACGGTCCACTCGTGGTCCGAGCCCAGGAGCCGAACCGTGTCGCCGACGGCCAGTCCGTCCGCCCGCAGGCTCTCGTCGGCCAGGACTTCTTTAGTCGGATCGGTGATCCCGGAGCCGGAGACGATGGTGGGGGAGAGCCGGCCGTCCAAGTCGATGCCGAAGGCGAAGACGTCCGCCTTGGACTCGTTCTCCGCGTCGCCCTGAGCGCCGTCCCCGTCCGCCCTTGAAGGCAGCTGCGCCACGACGGGAACGGAGATGAGGGGTGAGGCATGCGTGTCGGCGTCCTCGGCAATTGATGTGGCGCGGACCACTTGGTCGTTGGTCATTTGCGAGGCCGAGATGTTCTCGTTGGACGCCTCGGTGACCATGATGCTGCCCGAGTGCCAGCTGTCCACGATGGCCCGGTAGGAGCCGGCCAGGCCGGTGGCGAGGGAGGCGAGGAAGAAGGTGAGGTAGGTGATCAGCGTGATCACCGAGACGACGAGCGCGAAACGACCGGGCTCATGCTGAATCTCACGCAGAGCAAGAAACACCGAGGCTCCTTCTTTGAACTCCTAAGCGGTTCGTTGCCGGCGGGAGGCTGTAGACCCATATCCGCTCGGCCGGACCAAGTTGACGATCCGCGAACTGCGCAACAGCTTGCCCTCGGCGGCAGGGTGTTCCGTGTGAGCGGCATTCGAGCAGCATCGGAATCTGGGCACGGTTGAGTGCCGGCGGTCGCGCTGTTGCGTGTGGGGCTCTGAGGGGAGGAGCGCCCCTCTGAGTTTGAGAGATGGCAGGTCCTGGGGCGGGGCGGGCGGACCTGGTCCTCGGATCAACGCCTCAACCCGGAAATGACATAATGTACATTATCGGCGTCTAAGTACCTGCGCTCCGAGCGGTTCCAGGTCGACTGAGCGTGGCTGGCTGCCGTCCGCATACTCCAGCACGACTCTGACCGACTCATCGTGCTGCGAGATGACGACGTCGGCCACTGTGCCATCGCCCATCACCAGCGAGTCGACCATCATTTGCGGGTCGGGTACATGAACCGGGCGTCGCACACCGGCGACCGCGGCGAGCGCGTCGTACAGCCGCCAGGTGTCCTCCGGATTGACGTTCTCCAATCGCGCCGCAAAGTACTCCAGCGGGTACGTGCACAGCACTGTCCTTCCCTGTCCATGACGGCGTTCGATCAGCGCGGGCCGCCCCGCCGCATCCCGCGCCACCACAGTCGCCAGCGACTCGTCCACCGCTACCGGTAGAAACGCTCGTGCCTCAGGATTGCCCGAAGCCCTGAAAGTCAGGGTGGATCCGGCGTCGAGCGGGCCGAGATCGGTGGCAAGAGTGAACTCGACGATATCCTCCGTGACGGGGTCATTCAGGCCGTATGTGAGCTGAGGCGAGACGCCGAAGAGTTGCGTGACACGGTTCCACCAGGGTCCTCGCTGGCTGTCCGCCTCTCCCGCGCAGTACGAGACGTATACCGTTGCACCGGCGTCGGCGAGCTTCTCGAGTCGCAACCACGACGGTGCTGTCAGCTGCTTGATGGAAGGCAGCAAGTAAAGCTTGTAACCCTCTGGGATACCGCCGTCGCCTCCATCCGCGGGCTCATGCACCACACCGGGAGCCAGGTCCGCCTCCCGGGCGGCGACGTAGGCCTGCTCCGAGACGTCGACGATGAGATGGCGTTCGACATCGGTCGTAAACGGGTATCGAGCGGTCAGATAGGATGGGATGACGATAGCGGTCTCGGTGTCGGCCCGGTGTGCCTGGCCCAGTTCGAGCTCGGCCAGTTCGGCACCGAATCTCTGCAACTCCCGCAAAGGGGGCTTGGGTCTGCCCGCGCAGTCCGTGATGCCGAAGTGCTGCTCGAAGGGATGATGACTGTAGGGGCGTTCATCCCGCAGATTGTCATAATCGGTGTTGTTCCAGGCGATCCAGCCCGATGCGCCGGCAGTTAGCGTAGCGTGCAGCAACTGGCGATAGTACGAGGCGCTGCCTTGTGCGGAGACGAAGTCCGAGGACAGACCGAACTCCTCCATGATCACGGGCTTGTTCGCGATACCGCCCAGCTCACAGATGAAGGCGGCCTTGAGATGCTGACGTATCCGGTCATGCTCCATGCGGTAGACGTGAGGGCCGACGAAGTCCACGAGCGGGCCGTACGCGAGGGAGGAGAAGCCGGAGTCATGCCCGGTGGTCTCCACACCCCATAGTCCATCTCCAAGACTGACGGGTTGGTCCCCTCCCCCGGCGCGCACGGCGTCGATCATGAGCAGGGCCCAGGATGTTATGACCTCCTCCGGGCCCTCGCCCCCGTAGATGGGGATCTCGTTGGAGATCAGCCATCCGGCCACCGCGGGATGACGGTGGAAGCGCCGGGTCAGCTCACGCACGTACCAGGCCTGGCGCCCAACCATCCACACGTCGGAGTAAATGTCCCGGCCGCGCCGCCAGGAGGGATCCCAGTTCTCCCCCGACATATGCCCGACGAGGAACGTGGGGATGGTGCGCATGTTCAACTCGGCGTGCGCGTCAAGGAAGTCCGCGTAGTTGACGCAGCAGTTCTCATCGATGACGCTCGGCCCCGGCATGAAGTCGGGCCAGTAGAAGAACGATCGTGTCAGGTTCAATCCGTGGTCGTGGAGTACCTTGAGCTCCTCCCGGACGACGGTAGGGTTATAGCGCAACCACATGCGGGGTCCGCCTTCGCGGGACCAGAAGTTTGCGCCGAGCCACGGCCGGGTGTCTGTGCCACCGAGTAGGTTCGGCATAGGACGGGACGGCATTTCAGTTCCTTTCGGAGCGTGAGACTACTTCACGGCGCCTGCGGTCAAGCCGGCGACGAAACTGCGTTGCAGCAGGAGGAAGGCGATCACTACCGGGACAGACACGGCCAACGAGGCCGCCATGATCTGGTTCCAGTAGACGGCTGTCTGTGTGGAGTACAGCCGCAGTCCGACGGCGAGTGTGCGATTGGCGTCCGTGGTCATCACCGAGGCGAAGAGCACCTCTCCCCACGAGGTCATGAAAGAATAAATCGCCACCGCCACCACTCCGGGGCGTGCGGCCGGAAGCACCACGCGGAACAGAGCGGTGAGCGGGCCACACCCGTCCACCTTGGCGGCATCATCGAGTTCGCGGGGAATTCCGTTGAAGTAGCCGGAGAGCATCCAAATGGAGAAGGGCAGCGAGAACGTCAGGTAAGTCAGAATGAGACCGCCGCGCGTACCGACGAGCTGCACTCCGATCGACGTGTTGATGTTGGAGAAGATCATGAACAGTGGCAACAGGAAGAGGACGCCCGGGAACATCTGCGTCGACAGGATCGCGGTCGTGAACGCTCCACGTCCGTGGAAACGGTAGCGCGACACGGCGTATGAGGCGAAGATGGCGATGATCAGGCTGAAGATGGTGGCAGCCGTGGAGACGATGATTGAATTCACGAAGTAGCGTCCCAGGGGGACCGTCTTCCACATGTCCAGGAATGGTGAGATCGTCGGGTGGGTTGGCCACCAGGTGAAGTCGCCCTGGACGTCTTGCAGCGGCTTGAGTGAGGAGCTGATCATAACGTACAGGGGCAGTGCGACGAACGCGGCGAGCACAACGATGACAACGACGCGTAGGACCTTGAAACCTTTACTCTCACGCATTTTCTGACCTCCGATTGAGGTAGATGATGTACACGCCCGACAGTGCCAGCAGTATCAGCAGTAGTAGGGTCGACATTGCGGAGCCGGAGCCGAAGTTCCAGGTGAGGAACGAGGCGTTGTATATGTGGAAGGAGATCAGGTCTCCCGCGGGCGGGTTTGCGCTTCCGTAAAGGACATAAGGGGTGTTGAAGTCGTTGAAGGTCCACAGGAACATGTTCAGCAACAGGACGAGGTTGACCGGACGCAGCATCGGTAGCGTGATTGACCACCACTGCCGCAGCGGTCGGGCGCCATCAAGCGCCGCCGCCTCGTAGACGTCCTCGGGTATCGACTGCAGCCCCGCCATCAGCATCAGGAACGCGAAGGGCCACCACCGCCATATGGCGACGATCACGATTGCGAAGAATGCATTGCCTCCGATCAACCAAAAGGCACCCTCGTCGAGTATCCCGAGGCTCTGCAAAATGTGATTGATTGCCCCGTTGTCCTTCTGGAACATGAACTTCCAGGCGATGATACCGGCATACATGGGCAGGGCATATGGCACCAGGAAGAGCGTGCGCACCACCGCGCGGCCGCGGAATGGACGCTGCAGCACCACCGCCGCCAGCATGCCCAGCCCCCAGGAGACGGCGACGACGAGAATCGTGAAGGCGCAGGTGATCAGGAGAGAGTTGCGGAACCCGGTGCCGACCGTGCTAGACATGTCAAGCACCTTGCGGTAGTTATCCAGTCCGGCGTCGGGTGCTGCCGTCCAGTTCGCAATGAAGAACTTGGTCAGTTGTTTGAAGCTCATCCAGATGCCCGTAAGCATCGGGATAATGTGTACGAGCAACTCAAAGATGACTGCAGGCAGGATGATCAGGTAGGGAAGCCACCATCCCTGGCGCCGTCGTCCAACAGCGGGGTTTCGGCGACGGTGAGTGGCTGGAGCGTGCGCGGTCATGAGGATCAGCCGATGGCAGCGGAGACGGTGTCCTGGGCGCTTTGGAGCGCCTGGCGTACGTCGTCTGCGGTCAATACGGTGCCGGTTGCGACGGACGCGAACATGTCATTCATGGCCTGCCCGACGGAGGACTCGAACTGGTCCTCGGCCGGAACCAGCGGAAGCGGCTTGGCGCGGTTCTCGTATACCTCCACGAATGTGGCCGCTTCATCCGCGTCGTCGGTGAATGTCGGGTCCTCATCCTTGAGCACCGGCAGCGTCTTGAACTGTTCGCCAAGCGTCGCCTGCTGCTCGGCGTCCGTAAGGTACTTGACTAATTGAAGCGCACCGTCCCGATTACTGGTGTTGGCGAATACTGCAATGTTGATGCCGGCAACATGGCTGGCGGTGTCGTCCGGCGCGTCCGCGGGGGCCGGGTAGGGCACCACCCCAAACTGTTCGCTGGTCATTCCGTTGGCGACGATTGTGGTATCCGCGTTGTTCTGGTTGATGATCATGGCCGCCTTGCCGTTGGCGAAGTCGGCTACCGAGTCGGCCCCGTTGTCGTACTGGGCGTTTGAGGTGTTGACCACCTTGTCGGTCTGCATGAGATCGAGGTACCTGAGGATGCCGTTGACCACGCCGTCGCCGGTGAAGGTCGGGTTGCCATCAGAGTCGAAAAGCTCCTCTCCCTCCTGGGCCGCGTTGATGAAGGCGTAGTGGGCGTTCTCGGTGTAGCTTCCGGCGGCAATCGCCATGCCGTAGACGCCGTTGTCTGGGTCAGTCAGCTGTTTCGCCGCATCGACCATCTCCTCCCATGTGGTTGGGGGCTCCAGGCCGGCATCGGTGAACATTTGACGGTTGTAGTAAAGGCCGTAGGCGAGCCCGTACAACGGCAGCGACGTGGGCGTGGTTCCCTCGGCGCCGCAGGTGGCCAGAGCTGTGTCCACGAACTTGTCGGCGCCGCCAACGGCCTCCATGGCGGCATCATCGAATTCAAGGAAGGCACCGGTGGCCTGTAGTGACACGGCCCAGGTGTTTCCGATGTTAACGACGTCCGGCGCGTCGCCGGAGGTGACCGCGGTCTGGATGCGCGTCTGGAGGTCATTCCAGCCGATCACCTCCATCTCGACCTGAATACCCGTCTCGGCCGTGAACGCCTCGAGCAACGGGGTTAACGTTTCCTTGTCGTCGTCGACGCTCGCCCCCTGGTTCGACGCCCAGTAGGTGATCGCCCCGCTCCCCTGCTCCCCGGAATCATCCGACCGTCCGCACGCGGCGGTCGCCGAAACCGCTGCCAGGGCGGCGGTCAGCCCGGAGACGCCGATGAAGCCACGTCGAGTAAGTGACAGTGCCATGGGTTTCCTCCTTGAAACCTCGCGCTGTGTGCCCCTCGCACAACCGAAGCGCTTCGGTAACAGAATAGAACCAGGCCAAGGGTGCGTCAAGAGTCAGCACGCCGGGGGCTTTAGTGGACGCCAAGCGGCGCCGAGGACCTCCGCACCACAAGCGCACTCGGATCGGCGATCTCGATCCGGACCGGTGCTTCGGCGTTGCGAAGCAACTCCAACAGCATTTGCGCGGCTTTGGTCCCGCATCGCTCGGGATGGCGGTCCAGGGCACTGATCGGAGGTTCGGTGATCTCGCAAAGCACGGAGTTGTCCCAGGCGACGACGAGACAGTCTTCGGGGACCCTGATGTCGTGCTGAACCAGTCTGCGGCAGGCCGCGACCGCGATCAGGTCGTTGGCCGCGACGATGGCGTCCGGACGCTCCGTGCTTCGTGCAGCGACAAGATCGGCGGCGCGTTCCCCGTGCGACAATTCATAGGACCCGCAGATCGAGTCGTAGCTCAAACCGTGGGCGGCGCACTCGGCGGCCACGGCCTCACACCGCCGTACCTCGTGACGGTGCCGCATTGGCCCCGCCGCATGCAGTATTCGGCGGGCTCCCCGTAGTGCCAGATGCTCCACGATGGTGGCGGAGTCGAAGGCATCGTCAGTGAGAATGCCGGGCAACTCGGGGTGCGTGGGCGGCGTGGTCCCGTGCAGCACGGCCGGCAGTCCGAGCGACTGTGCAAGGCCCGCCCGCGGATCGTCAATATTCTCATCGATCAGAATGATCCCGTCCACGCGGCGTTCCGCGGCCCAACGGCGGTAGATCGCCAGCGCGTCGTCGAGACCGGATTCCGTTAGCTTGACGATCAGCTCAACCTCCGTGCCTTCGAGCGCCGCGGCGATACCTGCCAAGAAGCGCAGATAATAGGGCTCGGTTCCGATAACCGCGTAATCGTCTCTCACAACGATGCCGATGCTGCCGGTGCGCGCGCGGGAGAGAGCTCGAGCGGAGGAGTTTGCGCGATACCCCACTCGCGTGGCGTATTCGATGACGCGCCTTCTCGTGGCCTCGCTGACACCCTTGTGGCCATTGAGGGCGTATGACACCGAGGAGATCGACAAGTTGAGGGCGCGAGCCAGATCCGAGATTGTCGGTGCGGCGTTCATATGGCGCTCTCCCCTGATCGATTCACATTTGCCGTACGACCAGGGTCGTCTATACCGTTCACATGCCGCCTCAGCCACGCGGCAGTGTCGCAGGGTTGATCATAGCGATGATTGAGGGGTCATCTTCCGTAGCGGCGATGGACGGCCTGCTTGCTGATGCCCAGCGCGGCGCCGATGGCCGTCCAGCTGTAGCCGGAATTGCGCGCCCGGCGCACGGCGACTTCTTCGGCGGCGTCGAGTTGTCTGCGCTCGCGCACGATGCGTCCGAGCTCCTTCAGTGGCGCGTCGTCGTCGGCGCCAACCAGTGTCTTCATAGCGTCAATCTTAGTTGACTTCCTGGTGGCGCGGCAAGCTCGTGCCGGGACGAAGTGGCGTTCACCCTATGACGAGGGTCATAGTATGTGAATGGATGGGTAATGCATCCAAGATGGGTGGCGAGTGGTGTCTGTTGGTCCTGTCGGACCTGAACTACCCGGCACGGCTTCCCGGGCTGTATCTGCCGATGCGTGCGCTGCTGCTTTCGTGCGCGACACTTACCCGCCCTACCTTCTACGCCTCCTTCTCGGATCTGCCCGGGGCTTTCGCCGCAGCCGCCGTGGCCCGGCTCGAGGACGTGTTCGCGGCGGCCCCGCCGACAGGCGCCGCACGGCGGGCCGACGCCGAGGAACTGGCGGCGACTTTCCGGCAACTCCTCACGCGCATGCAACCCCACGCCGAGTTCTTCCTGCGCGTACTCAACGGTCCCGGTGGTCCCGCCGTCGAGACGGCCATCATCGAGTTCCTCGCTGAGAGGCTGCGTACCTCCTCGCCCGCTGCCTCGGCGCTTGCCGCTGGGCCGCTACCCCTGCGGGTCAGCAGTGAGGCAATTGCCGCCGGCGTCACCTGGACCATGCGGCGCTGGCTGGCCGAGATGCACGGCGCTGACAGTGCGATTGATATCGCAGCGGACTCCCAAATGCTGCGAGACCTGGTGCTGCACATGACTGCGCCGGGACTTGGCATCCCCACCAGCCCCGAATACCCCGGAGGCACTGTTAGGAAGGATCGTCCGTGACCACCGCCCACACCCACCCCGCAACCCGGCGGGGCAGCCGAAGCCGTCGCCGGGAACGCCTATGCCTGGATGAAGCCGTAGTGCTGCTCACCGGCGCCACTGGAGGACTCGGCACCGACCTGGCACGCGAGCTTCACCGCCACGGCGCCCGCATCGCGCTCGTGGGCCGCTCACAGGAGCGACTCGCAGCACTCGCCGCGGAGCTCGGCGGCCCGGATCGCGCCTTGGCCCTGCAAGGGAACGTGGCGGAGCTGGCACAGCTCGAAGGGGTCGCGGCGCGGACGGCGGACCACTTCGGACGCATCGATGTGGTCATCGCCGGCGCCGGAACCGACACCGCCGACACCCTCGAAGACGTAGATCCGCGGGCCTTCGAACGCGACATAGATACGAACCTGACCGCCGTATGGCGCACCTTCCGAGCGACCCTGCCGTATGTGCGCCGGACCCGTGGGCACCTGGTGGCCGTCTCCTCCTTGGCGGCATTCGTCCACTCCCCCATGCAGTCCTCCTACGCCGCCTCGAAGGCCGGCGTCGTCGCCCTGTGCGACAGCCTGCGCCTGGAACTGGCAGGAAGCGGCGTCACCGTCGGCAGTGTGCACCCGACCTTCTTCGACACCCCAATGCAAGCCACGCTGCGGGAGAACGCCGCGTTGACCGCCGCCTGGGGCGGATACCGCGGCGTGTTCACCCCCGTCGATCGCGGCCAAGTGGTGAAGGAGATCGTACGCAGTATCAATCGGCGCGCCCGTACCACCGTCGTGCCCCGCCGCTACAGCTTCGCCGCCCTGGCCCCCGGACCGCTCCAACGCCTACTGGAAACAGGGCCACTACGCCCCCACGTGAAAGGAAACCCGCATGCCTGATATCTCCGCCGCCACCGCTAAGCTGACGGTGCTGCACACCGGCACCGTCATCATCGATGAGGCTCTTCCCTACCACCGGGACTCCGATCGTCCGCTGGCCTGGACGCACCTCGGCCGGAGCCGCCGTCACCTGATTGAGGCGCCCGTGTCCTGCTACCTGCTGGAGGGGCCCCACGGACTCATTCTCATAGACACCGGCTGGAACGCCCGCAACCGGACACGAGCCGGACAGATCGCCAACCTGCGAACTCAGTACCCCGTGAACAAGGCGGTGCTGCCAGTCGGAGCGGCCGTCCACGAGCAACTCGAAGAGCGCGGCATTCGGCCACGTGACGTCGACCTGGTGCTGCTCAGCCACCTGCACTGCGACCACGCCGACGGCCTGTCGCATGTCAAGGAGGCTCCCCGCATTCTGGTCTCCTCCCCCGAGTGGGAGGCGGGCAATACCGACCGCCTGCGCTATCTGCGCCACGAGTGGGACGGTGTGGACGTAGGCACCTTCAGCTGGAACACACAGGTGGGCCCCTTCGGCGCCGGATTCGATGTCTTCGGGGACGGCAGCCTGGTGATGGTGGCGGTGCCGGGGCACGCCCGCGGACTGTGTGCCACCATCGTGCGCACCGGCGCGGTCGCGGAGACCGACCGGGATCGGTGGGTCGACGGCCTCGATGCACCGGGCGTCCCCGATCCGCGCCACTTCCTGCTGCTGACCTCCGACGCCGGCTACGGCCGCCCCTCCTTTGAGGAGGGACTACGGCCCGGTGTCGTCGTCGACGCGGCACAGGCCAAGCGCTCACTGGACTGGGTGCGCGCGGCCGGCGACGATCCGCGCTGCCTGGGCCTACTGGCCAACCACGACCCCGAGGTGCTCCCGGGAACACGAGCGCTGGACTAGGGGCACTGCCGGCCGGCCGGCCGGCTCACTGGTGGTCCGCTCCTCGACGGCGGTGCCGCCCAGGCAGGCTCCGGCCGCCTAGTCGCCCAGGGCGGTGCCGACCGCGCGGGCGGCCTTGATCCACTCGTGGTCGCGCGGCACGTACTTGACCTTGCCGGCCACGTCCTTCAGGGGCACCAGTGCGGTGTCGTGCCCGCGGTCGGCGACCATGACGCCGTACTTGCCGTCCGCGATGGCGTTGGCCCCGGCCACGCCCAGACGGGTTCCCAACAGCCGGTCGGCCGCATTCGGGGTGCCGCCGCGCTGTACGTAGCCCAGGATGGTCACCCGTGCCTCCAGGCCGGTGGCGGCCTCGAGCTGCTCGGCCAGAGTGAAGGTGTTGGCGCGGTGGGAGGCCTCCAGCGCCTTGACGCCCTTCTTCGCCATGGCCTTCAGCTCCGGGCTGGAGGCGTCCTTGACCAGGGCCTGGGCGTGAGCGAGTTCCTCGGCGTCCTTGACGCTGCGGGCGCCCTCCGCGACGGCCACGACCGAGAAGCTCGATCCCTGCTTGCGGCGCCGCTGGATCTTCTCCGCGATCGCCTCCACCGAGTACGGAACCTCGGGCAGCAGGATTACGTCCGCGCCCCCGGCCACGCCCGCCCCGAGGGCCAGCCACCCGGCCCGGTGGCCCATGATCTCGGTGAGGATGATGCGGTGGTGGGAGTGCGCTGTGGAGTGCAGCCGGTCCACCGCCTCGGTGGCGATCTCCAAGGCGGTGGAGAAGCCGAAGGAGGTGTCGGTGCGCACGATGTCGTTGTCGATGGTCTTGGGCAGGTGCAGCACATTAATGCCGGCGTCCATCAGTCGACGGGCGTTCTTGGCGGTTCCACCCCCGCCCAGACACACCAGGGCGTCCAGCTTGTCCTTCTCGACGTTCTCCACGATGGTGGGAATCATGTCGCGGACCTCGCCGTCCACCATCATGCGGTGCACCTTGTCCCGGCTCGTGCCGAGCATGGTGCCACCGGTGGTCAGGATGCCGGACAGGGCCGCGCCGTCCAGCTCGGTGTATCGGTTCTCCGCCAGGCCGCGCATGCCATCGCGGAAACCGATCAGCTTCCAGCCATGCTCGCCGATTGCCGCCTTGCCGAAGCCGCGGATCGCGGCGTTGAGTCCCGGGGCGTCGCCACCGGCGGTCAGGATTCCGATACGCTTGGTTGCCATGGCGCCAAGTATGCCGCAGTACGCCGGGCGGTAGTCGCGTTCCGGCGCTGGGCATTCGCTCGGGTGGGTGCGGCGGCGCGGGAATGCGCCGTGGCCCGGGTGCGTTATCCTCTCGGCAGTTAAGCAACAGCGGGAAGGAAGGCCACCAGCATGGCGGATCGCGCACTGCGAGGCATGACGATCGGCGCGAAGTCGATGGAGTCCGAGGAGGGCGTCGAGTTCGCCGCCAGGCAGAACATCACCTACGAGTGCCCCCTGGGCCACGTCACCACCGTGCCTATGTCCGTGGAGGCGGAGGTGCCCCCCACCTGGGAGTGCCCCGAATGTGGCCAGGCCGCCGCCCTGCGCGGCGAGGATGAGCCCGAGTCGGAGGAGCCGAAGAAGGCGCCGCGCACGCACTGGGACATGCTGCTGGAGCGCCGCGACATTGAGGACCTGAAGGTCCTGCTGGACGAGCGCCTGGAGATGCTGCGCTCCGGGGAGATCTACCGCGAACGCTTCTGAGCCGCGCGCCGTACGCGGTCGGCGGCGCCGCGCACGGCGGTCGCCGCCGAGCCGGCCGCGTCCGCCAGTTGCGCCCCGCGCCGGGCCAGCCCCCACTTGGTGACCAGGGCCAGCTCTTCGGAGAAGATCCCGCCGGACAGCTTGGACCGGCCCGCCTCCCGCTCCCGGAAGGTGATGGGCATCTCCACGATGCGTCCACCGGCGTCGGCCACCAGCTTGGTCATGTTGACCTGGAAGCCGTAACCGAGCGCCTCCACCTCACCCAGATTCAACCGACGCAGCAGGCTCGCCCGGTACACCCGGAAGCCCGCGGTCGCATCCCTGACCCCGAGCCCCAGCATGGCGTTGATGTACAGGTTGCCGCCGCGGGACAGGGCCACGCGCTTCGCATCCCAATCCGCGGTGGCACCGCCGGACACCCAGCGGGACCCGATCACCAGGTCGGGCGCATCGGCCATCTCCGCGCGCTGAATCAGCAGCGCCAGGTCCTCCGGCCGGTGGGAGCCGTCGGCGTCCATCTCGCATACCAGCTCATATCCGGAGGCCAGTGCCCAGGAGAAGCCCGCCAGATAGGCTGGACCCAGCCCGCTCTTCTGATTGCGGTGCAGCACGTGAATGTGGTCGTCGGCCTGGGCGCGGGCGTCGGCGAGACGGCCGGTGCCGTCGGGCGAGTTGTCGTCCACCACCAGGATGTGGGCCTTCGGCGCGGCCTGCCGTACGCCGTCGAGCGCCCCTGCAAGGGTCTCGATCTCGTTGTAGGTGGGTATGACGACCAGAGCCTTCACGGTCCTTCTCCTGTCCCTTGTGCGGGCTGCGGCACGGTCACGCTCACCGCCGCCGACGGCGCAGTCGTGACACACCGGAAACCATACCGGCCGCGGCCAGCAGTGCGGCACCCAGCTGCGCGGCGAGCCCGGGTGCGGCCCCGAGCCGGTCGGCCACGGTGATGGAGGTGCGCAGCGGTACATCGGCCACGAGCGAGGCCTGCGTGTAGGCCTGGGTGCGCTGCTCGACGACGCCGCGGGGGTTGATGATGGCGGTCACTCCGACGGTGGAGACCTGCACCAGGGCGCGTCCGTGCATGACCGCTTGGATCCGCCCCTGCGCCAGCTGCTGTTCGGCCTCCGAGGAGTGCAGGAAGCTGGCGTTGTTGGTGGGGATGACGATCACCTCGCCGCCCTGCTCGACCCCGGCGCGCAGCGTGTCCTCATAGGCGACCTCGAAGCAGATGCCCATGGCCAGCGTGACGTCGCGGTCCTGAGCAGCGGCGTGAATGGTGAGCGTCTGTGGGCCCGTGCCGGGGGCCAGGTCGGTGCCGATACGGTCCACCTGGCGGGTGATGTGGCGCAGCTGCTCGCGCAGGGGAATGTACTCCGCGAAGGGCACCGGCCGGTGCTTGCGGTAGTACTCCCCCGCGCCGACGCCTGGCGTCCACACCACCATGTCGTTGTAGCGCACGCCGTCTGCGTAGGACATCGCCCCCACAAGCACGGGCGCCCCCACCGCCTGGGCGGCCGCCTCCACCAGCGTCGCCGACGCGGGGACGTCGCGCGGGTCCAGGTCGGCGGCGTTCTCCGGCCAGATCACCACGTCGAGGGTGCCCCGGCCGACGGTCTCGGCCAGTGTCAGGGTCGCCTCGGCGTGGTTGCCGGTCACCTCCAGCGCCCGGTTGAAGGCGTCCTCGAACTCCTCGGCCACATTGCCCTGCACCGCGCCGACGCGCAGGGTTCCGTCCTGGGCGCTGCCCTCCATCGGCAGCGCCACCGGCGCAACCACCACGGCGCCGGCGAGGGCCGTGGCCACCAGCGCGTTGAAGGCACGACGGCGGCGCAGCGCATGGGCGGCCTCGGCCACGCCGGCCCCCACCAATGCAACCAGCGCGCTCAGCCCGACGATGCCCCCGTAGGCGGCGAAGGGCAGCATGGGGGCGTCGGCCATGGCGAAGGCGAGCCGGCCGAAGGGGAAGCCGCCCCAAGGCCAGGACGAGCGCAGCTCCTCCACCCCGCACCAGATCACGGTGAAGGCCAACACGCGCGCCAGTAGGGCCGTGGCGGTGGGACGCTCCAGGTGGCCGATGCGAGAGGCCAACGCCCACGCGGCGCCGAAGGCCGCCAGGTAGAGCGACTCCACCGCCGTCAGCGCCACCCAGCCGACCGGGTTGCCCATGGCCACCGCCGTGAAGTGCAGCATCGGGGTGAACAGGGCGACGCCGAACACCAGCCCGAGGCCCGCCCCCGCCCAGGGGCCACGATCGCGCAGCGCCGAGGCCAAGAGGGCGAGCCCGAGCGGGGCCGCCCACCAGGCCCCGATGGGCGGGAAGGCGGCCCATACGGCCAGGCCGGCGCAGGTACAGGCCGGCAGTGTCAGCAGGTGGCGTGCACGGGACCTCATACGGACGACCAACTCACCACTCCTCGGTTGACATCGAGACAGGCCTCGGCGGCGGTCAGGGCCAGCCGGTTCAGGTGGGCCAGGTCTGAGCGGCCGGCGGAGTCAGCCGACCGGGGCGGCTCCCCCGCGCTGAGCGTGGCCAGCTGCCCGAGCACATCCAGCAGCTGCTTGCACCAGCGCACGAAATCCCCGGCGGTCAGGTCCGAGTCGGCCAGGATGGTGGTCAGATCGGCGCCGTCGGCCCAGTCCCGCACCGACCCGGCCACGGCGGGCTCGGCGCCGGCGGAGGGCTCCACCCGCTCCAGGGCCTCCAGGTTGCTGATGCGCCGGGACACGGAGAGCTCTTGGCGCAGCACCTCCCCCAGGCGGGAGCCGGGCGCGGTCGGCAGGCCGAGTGAGGACACCGCCATCCGCGGCTCGTACACGCAGGCCGACACCGCCCCCGCCAACTCCGCCGGGTTCAGGCCGTCCCACAGCCCCTGGCGCAGGCACTCGGCCACCAGCAGGTCCCGCTCGGCGTATACGCGCGCAAGCATCCTGCCGGCCGCCGTGACCCGCAGCTCGCCCTCGGGCCGATCCGCCTCGACCGGGACCAGGTAACCGAGCTCCAGCAGCACCCGGCACACGGCGTCGAACTGGCGGGCGATCGTGCCGGTGCGCCGATCCACCCGGGACTGCAACCGGTCCAGGTCTTCGCGCGCACGCACCCAGCGGCGGCCGATACGGGCGTGCTCCTCGCGGTGCGGGCAGGCGTGGCAGGGGTGGGCGCGCAGCTGGTGGCGCAGTTGCTCGAGGCGGGAGGCGGCGTCGGCGTCGTGGCGGTGGCCGCGGCGGGAGCCGCGCGCGGTGGAGGCATCCAGAGCGCCGGCGCGCAGCGCCTCTATCAGGCGCTCGGCCAGGCGCTCCCGCTGGTGCGGGCGGCGGGCGTCGAGGTCCTCCGGCACCGGCAGTGAGCCGACCCGGTTGACGCCGTCCGGGGTGCTCTCGGGGGTGAGGGTGTGCACCCGCTTGTCCTCGCCGACCACCGTCAGGTAAGGCTCCCCCGAACTCGCCGCATGCTGGGCGACGACGACGCCGTGCCGGTGACGCCTGCCGGTGCGGTACAGGACCACGTCGCCGCGCGCCAGTGCCCCCATGGACCGGCTCGCCTCGCGGCGGCGCTCGGCCCGGTTGGTGCGGGACTGGTCGGCCTCGGCGTCGGCGATGCGACGGCGCAGGAGGGCGTATTCGCCGAAGTCGCCCAGGTGGCAGGCCATCTGCTGCTCCAGCGTGTCCTGGTTCCGGCGCTTGCGACGGACCTCGGCGGCCAGCTCCACCACGCCCCGGTCGGCCTGGAACTGGGCGAAGGAGGACTCCAGCACCTCCCGGGCCCGTTCGCGCGGCAGGCGCCCCAGCAGGTTGACGGCCATGTTGTAGGTGGGGCGGAAGGCGGACACCAGTGGGTAGGTGCGGCGGGAGGCGAGGGAGGAGACGAAGGCGGGCTCGGCCTCGTCGGTGGCCAGGACGACGGCGTGCCCCTCGACGTCGATGCCGCGCCGGCCCGCGCGGCCGGTCAACTGCGTGTACTCCCCCGGCGTCAGGGTCACGTGCGCCGAGCCGTTCCACTTGCGCAGCGACTCCAGCACCACGGTGCGTGCGGGCATATTGATGCCCAGCGCCAGGGTCTCGGTGGCGTAGACGACCTTGACCAGGTTGGCGGCGAAAAGCTCCTCGACGGTCTCCTTGAACACCGGCAGCAGGCCGGCGTGGTGCGCGGCCACGCCCCGGGTCAGTGCGTGCGCCCAGGCGTGAAAGCCGAGCACCCCCAGGTCGGCGGTGGGGATCTCCGCGGTGCGCCGGTCGATGATCTCCCGGATTCGGCGGGCCTCCTGTGGGGTGGTCAGGTCCACGCCGTGGGAGATGGCCTCCCGCACCGCGTTCTCACAGCCGGCACGGGAGAAGACGAACACGATCGCCGGCAGCAGGTCGGCGCGTTGCAGGGCACCGATGACCGTGCGGCGTGAGGGCGGGCGCAGGTGGGCGGTGCGGGCCCCGCCCTCGCCGCGGCGCGGTGGGCGGCCGCCACCGGCATTGCGCGACCACCGGCCCCCACGTCCGGAGACCGCCCTGCGCCCGCCACCGCGCCCATAGCCGCCCCGATGGTCCTCCCCGGCGGCGGCGCGGCGCGCATCCCTCACCGCCCGCAGCAGGTCGGGATTCAATGGCGGTTGGGCGGACGAGCGGGCCTCTCCCGCGGCGGATTGATCGGTGGCTGCGGACTGCGCCGGTGCCGAGTACAGGGGCAGCAGCCGTCGGCCCACCAGCATGTGCTGAGTCAGCGGCACCGGGCGGTGCTCGGAGACCACGACGGCGGTGCGGCCGCGCACCTGCCCGAGCCAGTCCCCGAACTCCTCGGCGTTGGAGACCGTGGCGGACAGTGACACCACCTGCACTTCTGGGGCCAGGTGAATGATCACCTCCTCCCACACCGGGCCGCGGAAGCGGTCGGCCAGGTAGTGGACCTCGTCCATGACCACGTAGCCGAGCCGATCCAGGTCGCGGGCCCCGGAGTAGAGCATGTTGCGCAGTACCTCGGTGGTCATGACGATCACGTCAGCGTGGGGGTTGATGGAGGTGTCCCCGGTGAGCAGGCCCACCCGGTCGGCGCCGTGGCGGGCGACCAGGTCCAGGTACTTCTGGTTCGACAGGGCCTTGATCGGGGTCGTGTAGAAGGCCTTGAGCCCCTTGGACAGTGCCAGGTGGACGGCGAACTCACCCACCACGGTCTTGCCGGCGCCGGTGGGCGCCGCCACCAGCACGCCCTCTCCGGCCTCTAGGGCCCGGCAGGCGTCATTCTGAAAGTCATCGAAGGGGAAGTCGTAGGTCGCAGCAAAGCGGGCGAGCTCGGTGCGTGACTCCGCTTGGCGACGGCGTGCAGCGGCGTAGCGTTCGGCGGGCGAGCTCATGGGGTAACCCTATGCGTAGCCCGCCACCGCTTCGCACGGCCAGCAGGTGCTTGCTTACGACGAAACGGCGGCGGGCGGGTGTGGTTCTCAGGCGGTGGGGACGGAGGAGTTCTCGGCCAGGGCCGCGTCCAGAGCGGCATCCTCCTCGGCGCGGCGCTTCGCCACGTTCTTGTCATGCCGGATGGAGATGAAGCAGGCCAGGAAGTACAGGCCGGTGATGGGGATCGCCATGAAGATCATCGACCACGGGTCCGGCAGCGGGTTCGCGAAGGCCATGAAGGTGAAGATGCCGACCACCGCCCAGCGCCACCCCTTGAGCATGGTGCGCCCCTTCATCACGCCCAGCCGGTTCAGGGCGACCAGGATCTCCGGCAGCAGGAAGGCGGCGCCGAAGGCCAGCACCAGCCGCAGCACGAAAGACAGGTAAGTCGACGCATCCATGATGCCGGTGGAAGACGCCGTCTTCGGGATGAAGCCGGTCAGGATCACCGTCGCGCGCGGCATGATCCACATGCCCAGCGCGCAGCCGGCGGCGAACAGCAGCAGTCCGACAACGCCGAAGATCCAGGTGTAGGCCTTCTCCTTACGAGTCATGCCCGGGCCCACGTAGGCGAAGAACTCGTAGATCCACAGCGGGGAGGACAGCAGCACGCCGATCCAGATCGACACCCGCAGTCGCATGTCGAATGAGGACAGCATGGTGGAGAAGTTGATATTGAGCTTGGCGCCGCGGGCGTTGGCGACCTCGACCGGGTGAGTGATGAACTGGAACGCGGCGTCGTACAGGAAATAGCCGACGACCGCCATCACGGTGATGCCGATTGCGGAGATGAACAGGCGGTTGCGCAACTCGCGCAGGTGGTCCCCGATCGACATGATCGCCTCGGGGTTCTCCTTGCGCTTGCGGCCGGGCAGCTTAGGCATATGCGGCACGTTCTACTCCTCCCGGATGCTGGTGACCGTACGCACGCGGGACCGGGCGGGCCCGGTCCCAGCGGCGAGGTGAGGTGGACGCGCGGCCCGCGGCGCAGTCACGGCCCCGCGGGCCGGGGCGTCACTGCTGGACGGTGCCGTCCGTGTACGGCTGCGGCTGCTGCGGGGCGGCCGGCTGCTGGGGCGCCGCCTGCGGAGCGGTCTGACCCGCCTGGGTCGGCTGGGTGTAGTAGGTGCCCTGCTGCGGCTGCTGCGGAATCTGGGCCGGGGGCTGCTGCGCGACGGGGGTCTCCTCGTCTTCGCGGAGCTCCTTGACCTCCTTCTTGAACACCTTCATCGACTTGCCGATGCTGCCGGCGATCTCCGGCAGCCGGTTGGCGCCAAAGATGAGCAGGACGACGACAAGCAGGACGACGATGTGCGTGGGCTTGATCACGACGCAACTCCTTTCATGGGGCTCGCGACTGTAGATGAGCCCGCAGATACGCTCACGAGTCTAGCGTTTCGCCGTCGTCGGGCGCGCATCCGTTCGCCGGTGTTCCACCACAGGCGTATACGGCGGCCGCACTGTCCAGGGCGCGCTGGGCGGCCGTGGCCGCCTCGTCCGCGAGGTCGGCGGGAGCGACCGACCGGAGGTGACGGCCGGCGGACAGCACCAGGCCCACCAGCCAGGCCCGGTCCCGCCCCCGTATCCGCACGTGCAGTGTGCCATCCCGGTCGGTATGCAACACCTCACAGGGGATCTGCTCGACCAGCCAGCGGCCGGTCGGCTTGAGCACGAGCGTCGCCTCCACTGCGGCTGTGCGCGGGGCGCGGTGCGGAGCCCGGTGGCTGACGGCCGGCACGTCCAGGACCTGCGCCTGCAAAATACGGTCGATTCTGAAGGATCGCTCGGCACGGGCGGTCAGGCACCAGGCGCGCAGCGTCAGGTGAGTGCCGTCGCTGACCAGTTCGAGGGGGTCGACGTCGCGTTCGGTGCGGGTGTCGGTGGCGGAGACGTAGACCAGGTGCAGGCGCCGTCGCCCGGCGAGTGCCCGGCGCACGGCCGGCAGCACGCCCGCCGGTGCGGCCTGCGGCCCGGGAACCGCCGGTGACGCCGGGGCGTCCGCGCTACTCGAGGCGCCCAGGGCCCGGTGCAGGGCGCGGCGCGTCTGGTCGAGGACGGCCGCGGCGTCGGGATCGTCGGCCAGCACCTGCGCCAGCACGCCCAATGAGAGCAGCAGCGCGACCGCTTCGCGGTGGGACAGGCGCACGGGCCGGTCCAGGCCCAGCGGTTCGGTCAGGCTGAGCCGGCCGGCCTCGAGGGCTTCGGCGGAGAAGTCCACCAGTTCGTCGGGCAGGCCCCCGGGCAGGCCGGAGACCCACAGGGTGTCCACATCCCGGCGGATGGTCTGCGCGGTGACGCCGAAGTGCGCGGCCGCCTGCTCCAGGGTGGCGCCGTCGTGCTCGGACACCCAGGCGGGCAGGGCGAGCAGCCGCACCAGCCGGTCGGTGGAACTGGGGCGGGCCATGTCAGTGCCCCTCCTGGGCCGGTGGGGGCCCGCCGAGGGCGGCCACCGCCCGCAGGTGCGCGGCGACGTCGTCTCGCAGCTCGGGCGGGGACAGGACCACGACCGCGTCGGCCAGGGCGGCAAGCGTCCCGGCGAAGGAGAACCGGTCCGTGTAGGTCACATGGATCTCGTCCCAGCCGGCCGGTCGGCGCGCCGGCGCGGTTGCGTGCGCGCGGGCGCGCAGTTGCAGGGCGCGGCCGGGAGCGACGACGAGCACCGCCTCAACCCCGGCGGGGGCGGGCGCGGCCGGGGCCGGGAAGGCCTCGGCCGCGGAGATCACCGACACCGGCCCGACGATGCGAGCCAGCCGGAAGGTGCGCTGCTGGCCGGAGGACTGGTCCCGGCCGTCCAGATACCAGGCGCCCTCGCTCATGCGCAGCCGGTGCGGCTCCACGATGCGAGCCCCCACTCTCCCGGAACTGGCGGAGGCGTAGTCGAAGCTCACGCGGCGCCGCTCCTGGACGGCGCCGGCCAGCTCGGCGGGCACCTGTCCACCGGAGATGTCACTGCCCAGGTCAATGCTCAGATCCGGAAGCGGCGCGGGGTCGGAGTCCGCGGCGACCGCCCGCATCTTGGTCAGTGCGTGCCGGGCCGCGGGGGTGAGTGCCCCACTGCGCCAGGCGGAGGCGGCCAGCTCGACAGCGGCGGCCTGCGCGGCCGTCAGCGTCAGGTCGGGCAGCGTGTAGTCGGCGTCCGTGATGCGGTAGCGGGCGTCCTCGCCCTGGCCGATGGTGGTGATCTGGATGCCCAAGTCCCGCAGCACGCCCTTGTCGCGCTCGAACATGCGCTCGGCGGAGGCGCCGCCGTCGGCGTCATAGCCGGCGACCGTGCGGGTGATCTGTGTGCGCGTCAGGCCCACGGCGGTGTTGCGCAGTGCCAGCAGCAGGTTGACCTGCCGTTCCTCGGCGGGGATGGCGGCCGGAGCGGGGCGGGATGCGGGTTGGGGCACGGCGCCAGCGTAGGCGCTGCGGCGGTGCCGGTGCGGGTGAGACACCCGGGTGGCTTAGGGTGAGGACATGATGTGGCGTGACGCGAACGTGCTCGGCGTGCGGCGGATTTGGGGACGTCCCGGCAGGCGCTGCGCGGAGGTCGAGGCCCGGATCGTGTCGGCCCCGCCGGGCGCCGTCGTGCTCGGCGACGGCGAGCCGTGCCGGGCCGTCGCCTACGAGTCCGTGACCGGCCTGCCCGAGCCCGGCGAGTGGGTGCGGCTGGAGGTGTCCGCACTGGCCCGCGGCCTGGGCACCGGCGGGCACGCGATGGTGACCGCGCGGCCGAGCGTGTTGCCGGCCGATCCGGCGCCGGACGGCCACCTGGTCAAGGCCCGCTACATGCCCGACCAGGTGATGGTCACCGGCGTCGATGAGCAGGACACTCCCGCCCATGCGCTGCTGTCCGCCCCGATCGAGGACCTCACCCTCGCGGGCACGCCCGTGGTGATCGCCGATCTGCACTCCGCCCTGCCGGCGGTCCTGGCGGGCCTGCGCGCCCCGCTGGAGCCGGACCGCGACGCGGCGGCCACGCCGTCGCGGCGGCGCGAGCTGCGCGTCGTCTACGTCATGACCGACGGCGGCGCCCTGCCGCTGCCATACTCGCGTACGGTCGCCGCCCTGCAGGAGGCGGGGCTGCTGGCCGGCACCGTCAGCGTCGGGCAGGCCTGGGGCGGGAATTTGGAGGCCGTCAGCATCCACAACGGCCTGTTGGCGGCCCGGCTGGTGCTGGGCGCGGACGTGATCGTGGTCGCCCAGGGCCCCGGCAACCTGGGCACCGACACCCCCTGGGGCTTCTCCGGCGTGGCCTGCGGCGACGCCGTCAACGCCGTCGCCGCCCTGGACGGCCACCCGGTCGCCTGTCTGCGCGTGTCCGAGTCGGACGGCCGCGCCCGCCACCGCGGTATCTCCCACCACTCCCTGACCGCCTACGGGCGCGTCGCCCTGGCCGCGGCCGACGTCGTCGTTCCTCGCCTGGAGGGCGCCTTCGGGCGGCAGGTGGCCGAGCAGGCCGCCGCCCTGTGCGCCCCGCGCCGGCAGGGAGCCACGCACCGGCTGGTGGAGGTGCCGGTGACCGGGCTGTTCGGGGCGCTGGCCGCCGTGGAGCGGGAGGCCGGCGTGCGCCTGAACACCATGGGCCGCGGCCTGTCCGAGGACGCCGCCGGCTTCCTGACCGCGGCCGCGGCCGGCCGCCACGCCGCCCGGCTGGCCCAGGCCCTGCCCGCGGCCCGGGCGGGCGCGGCGACCACACCGGGGGCTGCACTACGCTGAGCCCATGAAGACTTTCGAGGACCTTTTCGCCGAGCTCAAGGACAAGGCCGCCACCCGCCCCGCCGGGTCCGGCACGGTTGAGGAGCTCGACCGCGGTGTGCACTTCATCGGCAAGAAGCTGGTTGAGGAGGCCGCCGAGTCCTGGATGGCCTGCGAGCACGAGTCCGACGAGGCCGCCTGTGAGGAGCTCAGCCAGCTGCTGTACCACACCCAGGTGATGATGCTCGCCAAGGGGTACACGCTCGAGGACATCTACCGCTACCTGTGACCGGCCCGCCGGGCCCCGCATCGACCCACCAACCACTCACCACATCAAGGACCACCGTGCTGCGCATCGCCGTGCCCAACAAGGGCTCCCTGTCCGAGCCCGCCACCACCATGCTCGCCGAGGCGGGCTACCGCACCCGCCGCTCCGGGCGGGAACTCGTCCTGGTCGACGACGCCAACCAGGTCGAGCTGTTCTTCCTGCGTCCGCGCGACATCGCCGTCTACGTCGGCCAAGGCACCGTGCACGCCGGCGTCACCGGCCGCGACCTGCTGCTGGACTCGGGCGTGGAGGCGATCGAGCACCTGCCACTCGGCTTCGCCCGCTCCACCTTCCGCTTCGCTGCGCCCGCCGGCACCATGAGTACGCTCGCCGACATCGAGGGCAAGCGGGTGGCCACCTCCTACGACGTGCTCGTGCGCAACTTCCTGGCCGAACAGGGAATCAATGCTCAGACCGTGCACCTGGACGGCGCCGTGGAGTCCTCCGTGCAGCTGGGGGTGGCGGACCTGATCGCCGACGTCGTCGAGACCGGGTCCACGCTGCGTGCCGCCGGCCTGGAGACCTTCGGCGAACCGATCCTTGCCAGTGAGGCGGTGCTGATCACCACCGAGCAGTACCGCGACGAGCCCGGCCTGGCCACGCTCGTGCGCCGTCTGGAGGGGGTGCTGCGGGCCCGCTCCTACGTGCTCGTGGACTACGACATCCCCATGAACCGGCTGCACCTGGCCAGCGAGATCACCCCCGGCATCGAGTCCCCCACCGTCTCCCCGCTGCAGAACCCCGACTGGGTGGCGGTGCGGGCGATGGTCCCCCGCAAGGACGCCAACCGCGTCATGGACGAGCTCTACGCCATCGGCGCGCGCGCCATCCTGGTGTCCTCCCTGGTGGCCTGCCGACTGTAACTATGTTCAGACGGTGAGCAGCGGGTCGCAGACGTCGTCGGAGGTCACGGTGGTCTCACCGAGCAGGCCGCGGCCGGCCAGGAAGTCGATGGTCTCCCCCACCTGCTCCGGCACCAGCGCGCCCACCACGGTGTTCTCGCTGGGCCGCACCAGCTCACCCGTGGCCACGGCCACCTCGCGTGCATTGTCGGCCTGTGCGGAGTCGACCAGGTCGGGCACGTACTCCTTGGTGGCCTCCACGGCCGCATCGGGGTCATCCACGAACTTGGTCATCCCGACGGCGGAGGCGGTCACCACCTCCTCCAGCTCGGCGCGGCGGTCGGCCAGCACCTGCGGGGTGGTGATCAGGGAGGCACCCAGCAGCGGCACCTCCTCGCCGATCGCGATGATGCGCACGGGCATGCCGTTCTGGGCGATCTGGACGGCGTCGTTGTTGGAGAAGCCGGCGATCGCGTCCACCTTGCCGCTGGAAAGGGCGGCCTGCTGGGTGTAGCCGATCTCCTGCACGTCGACGTCGTCCTCGCTCAGCCCGGCCGAGGACAGCGCCACCAGCACCGAGTACCAGGTCTCTCCCGTCTTGCCGGGGGTGCCGATCGTCTTGCCGGCCAGGTCCGCGAGCTGGGTGATGTCGGACTCCTCGGGGACGATGATGCAGCCCGGGTAGCGCTGGTAGTAGCCGCCGATGATCACCAACTCATTGCCGTTGGACGCGGCCACGATGGCCTCGTCGCCGCCCGCCACCACCACCTGCTCGGTCCCGGCCAGCAGCGCGTCGAACTGCCCCTCCTGCTCCCCGTGGTGGCGCAGGGAGACGCCCGCCGCATACTCGCCGTCGGCCAGGGCCAGGTAGAAGGGGGCGAACTGCACGTTCGGGGTGTAGGTCATGCCGATCACCAGCCCGGAGGCGTCGGCAGAGGCGGAGGCCGTCGCGGTCCGGGCGCCGGTGCCCGAGGCGCAGGCTGCCAGCAGCCCGGCGGTGCCCGCTCCCATGGCGGTCAGCAGCGTGCGGCGGGTCAAGCGGGGGGCGAGGGCGGTCATGGGGGTTCCTTTCGGTGCCGTGCGGCGGTGAGGGGAAGCGGGCGGGTAGAAGTGGGGAAAGTGGGAATCGGTTGGGAGTCGCGTCCGCACCGCGGCGGGGCGGGCACTCAGGTGGCGCGGCGCCCCCGCATGGAGGCGACGACGCGGCTGCGGCGCTCCAGTTCATGCAGCACCCAGTGGATGGTGGTGGCGATGACGCACAGCACCACGATGGTGGAGAACAGCCCGGTGGTGTCCACGGTCTGCCGCTGGGAGGCGAGCACCATGCCCAGGCCCTCTCCGCCCATGGTCATCTCTCCGATCACGGCGCCGGTGACGGACAGGGTGAATCCCGTGCGCAGGCCGGACAGAATGGAGGGCAGTGCCATGGGCAGCTCCAGGTAGATCAGCATGGACAGCCCGTGGGCGCCGTCGAGCCGGGCGGCGTCGATGACGTCGGCGTCCAGGCCCCGCAGGCCCAGCAGGACGGTGACGGTGATGGGGAAGAAGACCATGAGCACGCACAGCACCACGGTCGGCACCGTCCCATAGCCGATCCACACCACCAGCAGCGGCGCGATGGCGATGGCCGGGACCGCCTGGGAGGCGGCCACGTACGGCAGGACGGCGCGGGAGAAGCGACGGGAGTGGTACAGGGTCCAGGCCAGGGGCAGCGACAGGGCGGCGGCGGCCAGGCAGCCCAGCAGCGCCTCGCGCAGTGTCACCCAGGTGTATCCGGCCAGGCCGCCTTGGGTGAAGGCGAGCACCAGGCGGCGGGCGACGTCGCCGGGGCTGGGCAGAAAGACCGGCGGGATCAGCCCGGCGCGGGTGATCGCCCACCAGGCCAGCAGCAGCACGGCCCCGAGGGCTGCCGGTGGGTTCAGCAACGGTCGCAGCAGACGGGACGATCCGGTACGTGGGCGCCGCGGCGCGCGGGCAGCCTCACGGTCGGCCACGCCGAGGGCGGTGCTGGCGACGGTGGCGCTGGTCATGCGCGGTGTCCTCTCCGGCTCCCCCGGAGCACCCGCCCCGGGGCACTCCGGGGTGACGGGCGGTACGCGCGTAGCACCGCACGGCGCGGGGCCGCTGCCTACGGCCGGGATGCGCCCGCATGGGAACGCACCACGATCCGCCGACGCCGGACGCGCGCCACGTGTCTCCTCCCATCCGGACTTTCACCGTCGGTGCCGGAATTCCACCGGCTCAGCCGACCGCACCCACCCTGCGGGTGGACACAACCGGGTCGCGGACTGTCACCGCCGGTTCGGACTTTCACCGACCCCGGAGCACGTTTCATGCACCACCGACATTAGTGGCTGGTCGCAGCAGTGGCAACCCTGTTCGCCCGAAACGGGCGGGAGTGTGATACGTCTCAGTGGCGGCGTATGCCGGCGGTGACACGGTCCATGAGGGCCAGCACATCGGGACCACGCCAGGCACGCCGACCGCGGGCCACCTGATAGCTGACCACGATTCCCGCCTGCTCCAGGCGTGCCAGCGAACGTCTGGCGCTCTGCGGAGAAACCTTCAGTTCCTGGGCGGTGGTGGCGACGTCAAGGACGGGATGGCGGACCAGCAGGCATATCTGTCACCCTCACCGAAGTCTTTTCCACTTACCGGGATAAGTGTAAAAGGATGCGGGTTGCGGGTGCGCGCCGCTCACCAGCCCGTCGGGGCCAGGCGCCACGGGAATGCTGCCGTGCCGTCGCCGGGATCGTCGGCGTCGAAAAGGCCGGGCAGCCGTCGCCCGCAGTGCCGGCAGCAACCCGACGCATCCAGCTCGTAGGTTTCCACCGTGTAGCCGCGGCGGACGATAACCGCGGCGCCGCAGCCGGGGCAGTGCGTAGTCGCACCATCCGCGTCGCGCACATTGCCCAGGTACACGAAGTGCAGCCCCGCATCCAGCGCCGCGCGGCGGGCCCGCCGAAGCGTCACCACCGGCGTCGGCGGCCGGTCCAGCATGCGGTGGGCGGGGTGGAAGGCCGTCAGGTGCAGCGGCGTGTCCGCGCCCAGCGCGCCGACCACCCAGGCGGCGAGCCGACCGACCTCCTCGGGCGAGTCATTCAGGCCCGGGATGAGCAGCGTGGTCAGCTCCAGCCACGTCGAGGTGTGCTCGCGCACGCGCACCAGCGTGTCCTGCACGTCGCGCAGCCGCGCCCCGGTGATCTTCCGGTAGAAGTCCTCGGTGAAGCCCTTGAGATCAATGTTGGCGGCGTCGACGGCGCCGAACAGTTCCAGCCCCGGTTCGGTACAGATCCACCCGGCGCTGACCGCGTAGGCCAGCAGCCCGCGCTCGTGGCAGGCGTGGGCGGTGTCGATGGCGTACTCGGCGAAGACCACCGGGTCGTTGTAGGTGAAGGCGACGGCGCGGGCACCCAACCGGGCGGCCTGATCGACGATGCTGCCCGGCGGGGCGTCCACGCTGAGCACCTCGATGGAGCGGGCGGTGGAGATCTCCCAGTTCTGGCAGAACTTGCAAGACAGGTTGCAGCCGGCGGTGCCGAAGGACAACACCGAACTGCCGGGGTGGACATGGTTCAGCGGCTTCTTCTCCACCGGGTCCAGGCACACACCCGTGGACCGGCCGTATGCGGTCAGCACGATCCGCTCCCCGCTGCGCCGACGCACGAAGCAGAAACCCCGCTGTCCCTCCCGCAGGCGGCAGTGCCGCGGGCACAGGTCGCATTGCAGCCGGCCGTCCGGCAGCGGGTGCCACCAGCGGGCCGTGTATCCGGCGTCCCCACCCGCCGCACCCGGCCTGGAGGCGGGCGGGGCGGAGGCGGTCACGGCTCCTCCCAGGCGCGAACCCGGTAGGTCTCCACCACCAGGTCCGCATCCCAGAAACCGGCCGGCCAGCCGGCCTTGCGCTTGAGTTGGCGCAGGAAGTCGGCCGGGTCGGGCAACTCATCCCACACCTGCGGCAGGAAGGTGGCGCGCCGGGCCCCCAGCGACAGCACCACGCCGTCGATCCCCGGGCGCAGGCGACGGCGCACCTCCTGCTCATCGTGCGCATCCATGACCTCGGGCGTGGTGAGTACCGACACCTCCAGGTTCAGAGCAGGCAGCTCCATCGCCGTCACGGGCGGGAAGCGCGGATCGCGCAGGGCGGCGGCCACGGCGTTGGCGACGACGTCGTCGCCGAGCGACCGGTGCGCCTCCAGCGAGCCGATGCAGCCGCGCAGGGAGCCGTCGGCGCTGCGCAGGGTGACGAAGGCGGCACCGGGGCGATACAGCCAGGCGGGTCGCTCCCCCGCCAGCAACTCGGCGGGCGTGCCGGTCTCGGCGCCCACCGCGCGGGCGATCGCCCTGCGGGCCAGCGGAAGCAGCGTGTCTCCGGCGTCGGCGGGCGGCTCGGTCGCCTGTGGACCCGCCGCGGCCGCGGCGGGCTCGGCATCTGCGGTGGCCGCCTCATGGAGTGCGACGGCGCAGTAGCCGACCACCCGATCCGGATCGCCGGCGGTGTCGGCCGACGTGCACCGGCCCAGCAGTTCGGCGCGCATGCCGTGCTCCTGCGCCGCCAACAGCATCCCGTCCAGCGGGGTGGCGCCGCAGGCGCGATCGTGGGGGATGGAGGAGTCCAAGGCGAGAATGCGCGTGACGGTCTCCTCGTCGACGGTTACGGCCAAGTCCTGCGGCAGGTAGTGGGACAGGTCGGAGGAGATGATGATGACGGTCTCCGGCCCGCCCCACAGCGCATTGATCACGTCGGCGACGGTGCGCGCCGAGGCGTCCCCGGCAGCCAGCGGCACCACCGCGACGTCAGCCCCCAGGACGGTCTGGATGAAGGGCAGCTGCACCTCCAGGGAGTGCTCCCAGGCGTGTACCTCCGGCGCGGTGGTCACGCCGGGCAGGGCGGCCGCCTGCGCGCAGCCGGCGGCGTCGACATTCAGCACCCCCAGAGGCGTGGCCAACTGGTCGGCGCCGGGCAGCGCCAGTCCCCGCACCGGCACCCGGTGGGTGGGGCCCAGCAGCACCACCCGGGTGATGCGTCCCCGGCCGGCCTCCAGGCGGGCGTAGGCGCGCGCCGCCATGGGGCCGGAGTAGACGTAGCCGGCATGCGGGACGACGACGGCCTTGGGCACGGCCGGGGCGGCGGACAGCTGGGCCCGCGCCCGGGTGAGCAGGTCGGCGAGCATGCGTTTCAGGGCGCGCGCATCCCCGGGGTAGAAGCTTCCGGCGACGGCGGGACGGCGGACGGTCTTCATGGTGGTCTCTCCCTTGAGCAACACCAGGATACTCCGGCCGGGCCCGCATGTATCCGGTGCGGCCCGGCCGGCCGACAGGTCTCAGCGGGCGGCGGCCACGGCGGCGTCGAACTCGCCGGCGACGGCGTGGTCCGGCGTGCCGGCGCGGGACACGGCCCAGGCGGCGAGCAGGTTCGCGGCGAAGCCGGGGGCGAGCTCGTACAGGTCGAAGATGCCGCCGGGCCCGCCGGAGACATTGCCCCAGATCATGACGACGACGGCGCCGGCGATAATGCCGGCGAAGGCGCCCGTGGCGGTCAGCCGCCGCCAGTACAGGCACAGCAGGACCGTCGGGCCGAAGGAGGCGCCGAAGCCCGCCCAGGCGAAGGCGACCAGCGCCAGGATCGTGTCATTGGGCGTCCAGGCCATGGCCGCGGCGATCACGGCCACGCTCAGCACCGCGAAGCGCGAGTACATGACCAGCCGACGCTGGGAAACCTGCCGGTGGAAAACCTGGCGGTACAGGTCCTCGATCAGGGCGGAGGAGGTGACCAGCAGCTGGCTGGAGATGGTGGACATGATCGCGGCGAGGATGGCGGCCAGCATGAACCCGGCCACGAAGGGGTGGAACAGCAGCTGCCCCAGGCTGATGAACACGGTCTCCGGGTTGGTCAGGGCGGCGCCGTCGCGCTGGTAGATCGCCACACCGACGATGGCGGTTGCGGCCGCCCCGGCGACGGCGAACAGCATCCAGCCGATGCCGATGCGGCGGCCGGCCACGGCCTCCTGCGGGCTGCGCAGCGCCATGAAGCGCACAATGATGTGGGGCTGGCCGAAGTAGCCCAGGCCCCAGGCCAGGGAGGAGACGATACCGATCACGGAGGTGGTGGGTCCGAGCACCGCCCAGTAGTGCGGGTCGACTTCACTGACCGCCCGCAGGGTCGGCCCCAACCCGCCCAGGCGCGTCACACCGACAACGGGCACGGCGATCAGCGCGGTCACCATCATGACTCCCTGCACCAGGTCCGTGTAGGACACCGCCAGGAAGCCGCCCACCAGTGTGTACATCACCGTAATGGCGGCCACCAGGGTCAGACCCAGCCGGTAGTCCAGGCCGAAGGAGGACTCGAAGAAGGTGCCGCCGGAGACCATCCCGGATGAGACGTAGAAGGTGAAGAACACGACGATCACGCCCCCGCTGGCCCAGCGCAGCAGGTGCCGGTCGTCGTGCAGCCGGTTGTCCAGGAAGCTGGGGATGGTGATGGAGTCGTGGGCCACCTCCGTGTAGGAGCGCAGCCGGGGCGCCACATAGCGCCAGTTCAACCAGGCCCCCACCGTCAGCCCGACGGCGATCCACGCCTCCACCAGCCCGCTGGCGTACAGCGCCCCGGGCAGCCCCATCAGCAGCCAGCCGGACATGTCGGCGGCGCCCGCAGACAGCGCGGTGACCGCGGGCCCGAGCCCGCGGTCAGCCAGCATGTAGTCGTCCAGGGAGTCGTTATGACCGTAGGCCCACCAGCCGATCGCCACCATTCCAACGAAGTAGATGATCATCGAGATGGCTTGGAAGGTCGTCTCGGTCATGGTGCTCCTAGTCGGGTGGGGGGCCTGCAACCTGCCGCAGTTTAAGTGACGCGGCGGCATCGGCGTCGGCCTGTACCGCATCCAGGCCCTTGCCGGTGCCGGCCGCCGCGTAGGCGGCGACCAGGCCCTCCACCAGCGCGGCGCCGGACAGGCGCACGTGCGCGGCCAAGTCCGGGTCCAGCAACTCCAGGGCCATCTGGGCGCTGAGTACGCCGCTGCCCAGGTCTGCCAACACCAGTACGCCCGAGCCGTCGTCGACGCGCTCGATCGCCGCCATGATTTCGGTGGCGTCCGTGCCCAGGGAGCCGTCGGGCAGGCCCGCCGCCACCTCCGTGGGCGCATCCAGACCTGGAATCAGCCCCTTGGCGAGGGCGACGGCGGCGTCGGCGAGCGGGCGTGAATGAGAGACGACGACGATGCCCGTCATGCGGCGTCCGCCGTCTGGCCGGAGACGACGTCGGCGAGCGCCCGCATGATCAGAGCAGTGGAGGCGGCGCCCGGGTCGATGTGACCGACGGACCGCTCCCCCAGATAGGAGGCGCGCCCCTTCTTCGCCAGCATCGGCTCGGTGGCGTCCCGCCCAGCCGCCGCGGCGTCGGCGGCGGCATTGACGGCGGCCGCGAAGGCGCCGTCCGTGCCGGCACGGAGCGCCTCCAGGGCCGGGTACCAGGCGTCCAACATGGTCTTGTCCCCCGCCTCGGCGTTACCCCGCTGCACAATGCCGCCAATGCCGGCCTCGACGGCGTCGACCAGGGCGGCGGTGTCGATGGTCTCGTGCTTGGCGCAGGCGGTGGACATGCGCAGGAAGAAGGTGCCGTACAGGGGCCCGGCGGCACCGCCGACCTTGGAGATCAGCGCCATCGCGGTCTGCTTGAGGACCGCCGCCGGGGAGTCCGGCTCCGCTTCCAGCGCCTCGACGGCGGCGGTCAGGCCTCGCTTCATGTTGGCGCCGTGGTCGGCGTCGCCGATAGCGGCGTCCAGGGCAGTCAGATAGTCCGCCTGCTCGGTGACCAGGGCGCATGCGCGCCGGATCCAGGCGGCCACATCCGTGGCGGCCAGCGTCGTCAGCGGGGCGGACGGGGTCTGTGCAGTTGAAGTCGTCATGGCGCTCAGACCCCCCAACGCAGGCCGGGCGTGTTCACCGGAGCGTCCCACAGGCCGAGCATGTCCTCATCGGCGCGCACCAGCGTCAGCGAGCAGCCCGCCATGTCCAGGCTGGTGATGTAGTTGCCCACCAACGAGCGCTCCACCTTCACGCCGGCCGCGTCAAGCAACTTGGCGACCTCGCCGTACATCAGGTACAGCTCCAGGAGCGGGCTGGCGCCCATGCCGTTGAGCAGCGCAATGACACCCCGGTCGCCTTCCGGCAGTTCGGCCAGGATGGGGTCGACCAGCTGCTTGGCGATCTCGCCGGCGGGGGCGATCTTGTCCCGATGCCGGCCAGGCTCGCCGTGAATGCCGATGCCGATCTCCATCTCATCCTCGGGCAGGTCGAAGGACGGCTTGCCGTTGGCGGGCACGGTGCAGGAGGTCAGCGCCATGCCCATGGAGCGACCGGCCTCGGAGGTGCGCTTGGCGACCGCCGCAACGTCGGCGAGGGAGCGCCCCGCTTCGGCGGCGGCGCCGGCGATCTTCTCCACGATCACGGTCACGCCCACGCCGCGGCGGCCGGCGGTGTACAGGGAATCCTCCACGGCGACGTCGTCGGCGGTCACAACCGTGGCGATTTCCGTGCCGGACTCGGCGGCGACCATCTCTGCGGCCATGTCGAAGTTCATGACGTCGCCGGTGTAGTTCTTGACGATGTGCAGTACGCCCGCACCCCGGTCCACGGCGGCGGTCGCGGCGGAGACCTGGTCGGGAACGGGGGAGGTGAAGATCTCCCCCGCGCAGGCGGCGTCGAGCATGCCGAAGCCGACGAACCCGCCGTGCAGCGGCTCATGGCCACTGCCCCCGCCGGAGACGATGGCGACCTTGCCATCCTCCTTGGGGGTGGCCCGGTAGACGATGTGCTGGTCAACATCCACCCGGAGGCGATCGGGGTGTGCCGCGGCCATTCCGGCCAGCGCGTCGGTCACGACGCCGTCGACGGAGTTAATGAGCTTTTTCATGGCAGAACTGTACCGCGGATGAGTCGCCGATCACTGTCTCGGCCCCATTCGGCGTCCGGTTCGATACAGAGAACCGGTGAGGGGCGCAGCCGGCGCGGCTCACGCGCGATCGGGGCGGTCAAGCGAGGCGGAGCGGCTTGCGGAGTAAAGCACGACGGCGGCCGCCCAGTCGCCGTCGTGAGTCAAAGACACGGGCCAGTGCTGCGGGCCCGCGGCGCCGTCGCCCAGGGAGTCGGTGACGGCGACGGCGACGGCGCCGGTCAGGCGCAGCGACGGCCTCCCCCAGCGGTCGGTGATCAGTTCGATCTCCCGCCAGTCGACCGCCTCGGGCGACAGCTGCGGAGGGACCGCTCGCCCGGCGCTGGTGTTAACGGTTTGGGACCAGGCCTTGATGAAGGCCTCCTTCGCGGCCCAGCGGCCGGCCAGGTGCTCGGCCTGCGCCGAGCCGGTGACGTCGGCCCGGCGGGCGGCGTCGCGCCGCTCGCGTGCGGTGAAGGCCCGCTCGGCGAATACGGTGCCCGGCTGGTGCAACTGCTCGGCCAGGCCGGAGATATGCACCAGGTCCACCCCAACGCCGAGGATCTCACCGTTTTGACGTTCGGGGACGTCGGGCAACCGTGGTTCAACGCCCATAGTGGAGCCTGCACGCAACGATGAGGACGTCGTCCCCATCGACCCGGTAGACGAGCCTGTGCTCGGACGTGATGCGACGCGACCAGTAGCCGCTGAGATTGCCGCGGAGGGCCTCTGGCTTGCCGAGACCCTCGTTGCCGTGTCGTTGGATGTCCTGGAGGAGGAGATTGACGCGTTTGAGGACTCGACGATCCTCAGTCTGCCACCACAGGTAGTCCTCCCAGGCGTGGGTAGACCAGATGAGTCTCATGGCGGACCCGGTCAGTCCTCACCGGTGTTCACCAGCTCGTGGGCCTTGCCGTGCCCGTCCTCGAGCTCGGTGATCGACTCCAGGAGCCGCCTGGCGTTGGCGGGGTTGCGCAGGAGATAAGCGGTCTCCTTGAGCGCCTCATACTCCGCTAGGGAGACGATGACGGCAGGATCATGCCCGGCTCGGGTGATGACGACCTCCTCGCGGTCGTCCACGACGTCATTGAGCACTTGGGCGTAGCGCGCGCGGGACTCCGTGTAGGTCATGGTCCTCATGACTCACCTCCTGTGCAGAAAACTGTACGTCACGTTCATTCTTCGCTGCAATGGAGCATCGCCGACCAGTTCTATCTCGCGCCAGTCGTCCGCTTCTGGCGCCAGTCGGCGGCCGGCGCATGGTGACCACGGGGAGCACGCCTCGCCACAACGCGTCCGAGCCCGGAACTGCTTTGAATCCGAGTCGTATGTAGAAGCGTTGCGCCCCACGGTTGAAGATGTCTTTGTCGGTGAGCCGAGGCTTCCAGATCTCATCGACCCACTGCCGGGTGGCGCCTTCGGGGCGGACGTAGGTGTCGCACAGGCGCGATACCACACTCCTGTGGCCGTACGGGCTTCTGTGGCGCGCATGGGGCGCACCGTGAACAAGCAGTCTTCGCATCGGTACGCGGCCCGGCTGGCCTTGCTCATCACTCAATCCTAAGTCTGCTTTTCAAGGCTATTCGTGTCGGCGGGTGTGCCAGGCAGACGCTCAACCAGGCGCCCTCGATCTTTTGCCCAGTCGGTACACGATTCAGGCAATGATAAGTGCCCCGGCATCCTAGAAGTCATGGCCTCAAAGCTCCCAAAGCTGTGGAAACCACGCAGTACCTTCGTTTGGGGGTCGTACCTTCTGGCTGTCGATTCGGCACATCTTGTGACGGTTCGTAACTTCTGGTCGACGATTCGTACTCTCTGACGACGGTACGTACATCTAGGTGCCGAACCGTCGCATACAAGTACGAATCGTCGGTGTAAAGGTACGAACCGTCAATACACAGACCACCACGAGCACGAACCCCGCGGGAAACACCACCGCACGGTGAGGCTCCAGTCCCGGCCCCAAGGAAGGCTCCGGGAGTACGCAAAGACCGGACGCCCGAAAGAATCCCTGCCCCCGTAAAGAATAGGCGGGCCGAGCCGGCTTACGGGTCGCGATATGTCCGAACCGCGCACATATTCGCGCCGACAACCCCGCGATGAGCCCTACGGCGCGGTGGCCCCGGGAACCGAAGCTCCCGGGGCCACCGCTGCAACCGGTGCCGGCATCTCATTGGTGCCGGTGTCGGAGATTAGGCGAGTTCGCCGGTGTGGTAGACACCGTCGGCGCCGAGGCGTGCCTGCGGGTCGAGCAGCATGGCGGCCTCAACCTCGTGCGGGTCGCGACCCTTGCGCTCCTCGCCCAGGCGCCGGCCGTCGATCTGCTCGAACAGCGGGGCGCGACCGATCATGCCGGCGCGGCGCTGCCGCGTACCGGCCGCCAGGCGCCGGTTGGCCGAGGCCAGCCAGGCGTCCACGGCCTCCTGGCCGCCCTGCGCGCGCAGCGCCGCCTCGAAGGCACCGGGGTGCACCAGGGCGATCAGGCCGGAGACGTGTCCGAAGCCGAGGCTGGTGAGCAGGCCGGCGCGCACCGGGCCGGCGCCCGGGACGCGGCCGTCCGCTCCACCGCGGCCCGCCAGGCGGATCGGGGTACGCGGCCACACCCAGAAGGCGTCCCGCTCCAGCGGGGCGTCCACCACGTCCAGGCTGGTGTTTCCGGGGGCCACGCCGGTGGCCAGGATCTCGGCCAACCCCGCCACCTGGAACAGTGCGGCACCGCCCTTGGCGTGACCGGTGATCGTCTTCTGGGAGACGGCCACCAGCGGGTTGCCCTCGCTGCGGCCCAGGGCGCGAGCCAGGCGGGTGTGCAGCTCGGACTCATTGGGGTCGTTGGCACCGGTGGAGGTGTCGTGCTTGGAGACCACGGCGATGTCGTCGGCCTCCACGCCCAGAGCGGCCAGGGCCTTGGCCAGACGGGAGTCCTTGCCGCCGCGGCCCGCGCCGAGCGCACCCAGCCCGGGGGCGGGGATGGAGGTGTGGGCGCCGTCGGCGTAGGAGGAGACGAAGCCGATCACACCCGCCACCGGCAGACCCAGTCGGGCCGCCACGGAGCCGCGGGCCAGGATCACCGTGCCGCCGCCCTCGGCCTCGACGAAGCCGCCGCGACGGCGGTCGTTGGCGCGGGAGAAGTGGCGGGCCGAGATGCCCTTGGCGTACATGGCCTCGGCCTCTGCGGTGGCGTTCATATTGCCGAAGCCGACCACCGACTCGATCGAGATGTCGTCGATGGCGCCGGCCACCACCACGTCGGCCTTGCCGAGCGCGATCTTGTCCCAGCCCTCCTCGATGGACACCGCCGCGGTGGCGCAGGCCGAGACCGGCTGCACCATGGAGCCGTAGCCGCCGATGTAGGACTGCATCACGTGCGCAGCCACGACGTTGGGCAGGGCCTCCTGCAGGATGTCGCTGGGGCGCTCCTCACCGAGGAAGCGGCCGACGAACATCTTGCGCATGGACTCCATGCCGCCGAATCCGGTGCCCTGCGTGGAGGCCACGTCGGAGGGGTGCACCGCCGCCAGCAGCTCGGCCGGGGAGAACCCGGCGGACAGGAAGGCGTCCACCGCGGTGACCAGGTTCCAGGAGGCGATGGTGTCCATGCCCTGCACCATGGCGGCGGGGATGCCCCAGCGCTCCGGGTCGAAGTCGACCGGGAACTGGCCGCCGACGGTGCGCGAGAGCGTAGCGCGGCGCGGCACTCGGGCCAGCGACCCGGCCAGGCGGGTGACGGTCCACTCCCCCGTGGGGGCGCCGTCGACCAGCTCCGGGGTCACCAGCGTGTGCTCGGGGTCGGTGACCTCGATGGTGCGGGCGGTGGCCTCGTCGGCCACGGTGAGGGTGATGTCGTGGTCCAGGTAGACGGCGACCTCCTCCGGGCCCTCGGTGGCGATCACGCCGTCGTCGACGAACTCGCGGATGCCGCAGCGGGCCACGACCTCGTCGCGGTAGCGGGCGTAGATATCCGACTCGTCGACGAACTCCCCATCGGTGTCGTACCAGCCGGCCTTGGGGCTGTCCTGCCAGGTGAGCAGGCCCATGCCCCAGGCGAGTTCGAGCACGCCGGCGGCGGTCAGCTCCACGTCGTCGCCGCCGGTCATGCCCAGCTCCGCCTCGCGGCGGGTGCGGCCCGAGCCCCAGGTGGAGACCTCGCCGGTGGAGACCACTACAACCAGGTCGTCCAGGTCGGCGTCCACCTCGCCCCAGTCGGGGGCCGTGGGCTGGGTGGGTACGTGCGGGGTCGGCAGCGCCTTGATGCTCGCCTGAGACGCGGGCTCGGCCTGCGGGGCCGGCGCGGTCGCGGCGGCGCTCTCGCGCAGGGCCACCAGGTCGACGTCGTCGCCCAAACCGCCGGTCAGGTCGGCCTCGACGGGCGCCTGGGCGGCGTGGCCGCGCACCTCGGTGGTGCACAGCTCGACGAGTTCGGCGGCGATCTCCTGGGTGGACCAGGTGCGTACGCCGGCGGCCTCGACGGCCGCCACCAGCGGGTCGTTGCCGCCCATCAGGCCGGTGCCACGCACCCAACCGATGCGCGGGTGGGCGAGGGTGACCCGCCCGGACCAGTTCTTCTCCGCGCGCCAACGGTTCACCACGGCGTCCAGGGCGGACTTTACCTCGCCGTAGGCGCCGTCACCGCCGAAGGTGCCGCGGTTGGGCGAGCCCGGCAGCACCACGTGCAGACGGTGGTCCACATGCGTGTCGGTGCCGATGGCGGACAGGGCGGAGATGGTGCGCTCCACACTCCACAGCAGCAGCCGGGTCTGCGATTCGGCGGCCGGGCCGGCGTCCGCGAGAGTGCCGACCACGCGCGGGGCGGCGAAGGGGAACAGCAGCGTCGGAACCAGCGCCTCCTTGACCAGCTGCGTGGAGCCGCCGGAGGTGACCGTCTGGTCGTTACCGATCCAGTCGGCCAGGGCGTCCACGTCCCGGTAGGAGGCCAGGTTCGCGGGCACCATCCACAGGCGGGCGCCGGCGGAGGCGTGCTCGCGGTACAGGTTGGTGGCGAAGGTCAAGCGCTCGTGGGTCAGTCGGGAACTGGTGGCGACGACGGTCGCGCCTCCGGCCAGCAGCTCCCCGACGACGGCCGCGGCGATCGAGCCGGGGGCCACACCGGTGACCACGGCGACGTCGTCCGCCCAGCGGACCGAGTCCGCGCCGGCGACCGGCTTCTGGGCAGCCGCGGCGGCGATCGCCTCGGCGATCTCGGCGCGACGAGCCAGGTCCGGCGACTCCGCCCCGGCGTCGGCGGCGGCGCGCAGCTGCCGCCCCCACCAGGCGGCCTGGTCGGCCACGGCGGCCCCCAGGCCGGTGAAGCGCTGCGGGGCCAGCTGCTCGGTGGCCGTAGCCAGGTCGGTCTCGCCGTTGCCCAGGCGGGCCAGGTCCTCGCGGGCGGAGGCCCAGCGGTCGTCGATGAGGACGGCGCGGTCGGCCGAGAAGGCGGGGGTCACGGACTTGACCCAGCCGGAACCGAGCTCGGCGTCGATCGCCGCGAGCGCGGCGCGGGTGGCGGCCGCCTCGTCGTCGGCGTCGGCGGGCACGCCCGCCTTGTCGGCCAGGCCCAGGGCATCGAGCAGCGTGCGGGCGGTGTTGGCCAGCACCCCGTCGGCGCCGGTCACCTGAGCGGCGAAGGCGTCCAGGGCGGCGGAGTCAACCACCGCTCCCCCGGCACCGCCGGCGCTCGGCATGGCCACGCTCACCCCGTGGGCGGAGGCAACGGCCTGCACGGCGGCGTCGATCAGGGCGTCCACGGCGCCGGCGTTGGTCAGCGGCGCGGAGGAGCCCAGCGTGGCCAGGTCCTCGCCGCGCATGGAGGCGCCCTCACGGGTACCCAGGAACAGCTCCGCGGTAACGTGGGCAACCCAGCCGTCACCGAGCCCCCAGGTGCCCTTCACGCGCTCACCGACGCGGCCGGCGCGCACGCCGGAGGGGCCGAGGATCCGGCCCAGCCCGGTGCGGGTGGCGTCGGCCAGCACGGGGCCGAAGGGCTTGTAGCCGGGGGCGCCCTTGGCGACGATGCCGGCCAGCGTGTTCATGTCGGCGTCGGCGGCGCCGTCGATGCTGGCCAGCTGCAACTCGGTGCCCAGGTCCATGAGCAGCTGGTTGCGGCGCGAGGACACGCCATTGGTCAGCGACTCGGTGGTGTCGGTGGGCGCGATCTGCTCGGGGCGGATGCGGGCGGCGTACGCCAGCAGCACCGTCAGCGCGTCGGTGGCGCCGAAGGGCAGGTCCGCGACGGGCCCGGCAGCGGCCGGGGCGCTCGCAGCGGGGGCGGCGGGTGCGGCCTCGGCGGGGGTCGGGGCGGAGGCCGCCGGCGCGGCGGGGGTCTGCGCGGACGGCGCGGAGGCCGGCGCGGCGTCCGCGGCCGCGTCGGGCAGCTCGAAGCTCTCCTCCTCCAGGCCCGCGGCCGGGTCGGTGTCGGTGGCCAGTACGCGCGCCTCGTCGCGGCGGGCGTTGTGCACCACCACGTGGCGGCCGGCGTGCTGCGGCAGCGCCAGCGTGCGGGAGGCGAGGTTGGCCAGCGTCGGGGAGGTGGCCAGGCCGACCTCGACGACGTGCTCCACACCCAGGCCGCCCTGCTCCGGGGCGCTCAGCAGCACGTCCTGCGTCTCGATCCAGCGGACCGGGGAGGCGAACTGCCAGGCCAGCAGCTCCACCAGCAGCTGGCGGCCGAGCTCGACGGGCCGGGCGGCCCACTGCTCCCAGTCGTCCAGAATCTGGCGGACCGGCTCGGAGGGGACCACGTCCAGGATGGCACGGGCGAAGTCGCGGGTCAGCGCGAAGGGACGGGCCACCAGGTTGGGCACGTAGCGGCCCACCAGACGGTCCACATCCAGGTCCGTGGGGATCAACGTCAGCAGCCGCTCCCGGAACTCGGGCACGCCCGGGCGCAGCACCTCGGAGTGGAAGGGCACGTCGATGCCGGGCACGTACATGAACGGGTTCTTACCGCCCCGGGCGGCCGCCTTGGCGCGGGCGTCGGCGGCCAGCGCCTCCAGGCCCTTGATGGTGCCGGCGACGGCGTACTGCACGCCCGCCAGGTTGTAGTTGACGATCTGCAGGAACTCCCCGGAGGCCTCGGACACCGAGCGCACGTAGTCCTCCACGGCGTCGGCGCCAATACCCGCCTGGTTGGGGCGCAGGGCCCCCATCCGGTAGTTGGAGGCACCGGACTCATCACGCGGCACCAGGGAGTGCATGGTGGAGCCGCGCTGGAAGACGATGGAGATGGTGGTCTCCACCGACATGACGCGACCGTAGGCGCTCAGCGCGGTGTACTCGCCCAGGGAGTGGCCGGCGAAGGCGGCGGACTCCACCAGGGCGCCGGCCTCCGCCATGCGGGCGGTGGTGGCCATGGCGACGGTGGCCAGCGCCACCTGCGTGAACTGGGTGAGGTTGAGCAGCCCATCGGGGTGCCGGTAGGTCACGCCCCGGGCGGTCATCTCGGTGGGGTTGTCCCGCACCAGGGAGATCACGGAGAAGCCCAGCTCCGCGCGGGTGTGGGCGTCGGCGCGCTCCCACACCTCGCGGGCCGCCTTGGAGATGCGCATCTCGTCCAGGCCCATGCCGCGGGCCTGAATGCCCTGGCCGGGGTAGACGTAGGCGGTCGGCTCCGGCTCGGTGACGGCGGTACCCCGGGAGACGACCTCGTCGCCAATGCGGCAGGTGACCTCCAGGACCAGGCCGCCGCCGATCACCAGGCCGGTGCGCTCAACACTGATCTGTACCCGGTCGCCGAGCTCCACGGGGCCGAGCATGGTGTAGGTCCAGCCGGCCAGTACGTGGTGGGTGCCGTCGGTGGCGGTGGCGGCGGCCGCCTGCTGGGCGGTGGCCGACAGCCACATGCCGTGCACCAGCGGGGCGTCCATGCCGGCGACCTTCGCGGCGTGGTAGCTGGTGTGGATGGGGTTGAAGTCGCCGGTGACGCGGGCGAAGGCCGTCATGTCGGTCGGGGCCGTCACGGTGATGCGGCGCAGCAGGCGGCGGGCCGCCGGAGCGGTCTCGCGGCCGGTGCCGCCGGCCTGCTCGGGCGCGGAGGGCACGGCGGTGCCGGAGGCGCGGCCGCGGATGGCGAAGCGCTCACGCATGAGCGCAACCACGCTGCCGTCGGCGGCGTCCGTCAGTTGCAGGCGCACATCCACCACGCGGCCCGCGCTGGACTCCTCCAGCCCGGCCACCCAGCCGTCGGCCTGAATGACCCGGTCGGGGCCGGCCTCGCGGGCCAGTTCCGCCAGCGGGCGGCGCAGGTCGATGGTGTGGTCCAGGTGCACCGCGCCCAGTAGCCCCTCGATCAGCGGCATGCCGTCCTCGACGACGCTGCCCAGGGCGGCGTAGACCACCGGCCAGCAGGGGCCGAGCAGGGCGTCCGGTACCAGCGGCGCGGCCGCCAGCGAGGTGGGCAGGGCGTCGGCGGTGACGGCGGCGTGGTCCGCGCCCAGGCCCGCACCCAGGGTGAAGCGGGCGTGCACGGTGCCGAAGGGCTGGTGGGCCGGGCGACCCAGGATGTCCTTGGCGTCCGGGACGGCGGGCACCACCTCGGGCAGGTGGTCAACCTCGTCACCGGTGATGGACACGGCGCCGACGCCGGCGGTGTCGCGCAGCAGCGCGTTCATGGTGTCGCTGATACGGCCCGGGTCGACGAAGGGAGCGGCCCCGTCCCAGGCGCGGGCCAGTCGCAGCGGCACCACCAGGCGCCGCACCGCGTGGATGCCCTCCCCGCCGGGGGTGTGGTCCCAGTGGGTGTCCAGGGCGATGTCCAGGTCGTAGGCGTCCTCGGCGACGTCGGGACGGGCCACCACCTGGTAGGCGTCGTCGTCCAGCACGCGGGCCGGGTTGACGGTCAGGTGACCGTTCCACAGCACGTGCGGGGTGGCCCGCACCAACTCGGTGGCGTCGGCCACCGGGCGGGTCCCTGCGCCGCAGCCGACACCGAGGCGACCGGCCGCCGGGGCGGGCTGCTCACCGGCGGATTGCAGCGCCTCAATCACGGCCGTCTCGAAGCGGCCCAGCAGGTGGCCGATCGGCTCGTTGATGGTGGTGATGCCGGCCACGGACACCGGGCCGGGGATGATGCGCACCTGGTCGGCGGTGTAGCGGGGGTCCTGCGACTGCCACAGGGAGTCGGTGCCCCACCAGCGCAGGATGTCGGCGTCGAGCACGGGCACGAAGGGCACCGGCTTGGGGTGCTTGCGGCACAGGTCCACGAACCAGGCCGCATCCGCGGGCTCCACCTGGGTGGTGGCGGCCTCCGGGTAGCGCTCGGCCAGCGCGGCCAGAGCGGCGTCGGCGTCCAGGACGTCGTCCTCACCGGCGAACAGGGTGGGGATCTCACCGTGGTCGGCGCGGTTCAGGCGCGCCTCCACCCGGTGCAGCAGGTCCAGGAACCGGTCGTACCAGCCCTCGTCGGCCCAGTCGTCGCGGCCCGCGGCGCGCCCGTCATGCGGCGCCACGCACAGCTCGGCGTAGCGGGCGGCCCACTCCAGGTAGTTCATCGACTCGACGTCGCCGAAGTAGGGCTTGGCGGTCTTGGCCAGGGCGGCGATCACCTCGTCGCGGCGCGCCGTCATGGCGGCCTCGTTACCGGCGATCTCCTGGATGAGCCGGGAGGCGCGGGCCGAGGAGTTGTCGATCTCGTACAGGTCGGCGCGCAGGTGGGACAGGCCCGAGGTCATGCCCCCGGCGGAGGCCCCGGAGGCGACCCAGCCGCCCTCGTGGGCGGGGTCGATTCCGGGAGTGTCCACCAGCAGCTGCTTGACGTCCTCGTTGGTCTTGGCCTCCAGGGCGGTCATGGCGGCGGTGCCGACGCTGACGCCGTCCACCGGGGCGGCCGCGGTGCCGTAGGCCAGTGCCCACCGACCGGTGATGTAGTCGGCGGCCCGCTCCGGGGCGCCGATGCCACCGCCCACGCACAGCACGATGTTGTCCACCGCGCGGATGGCGTCGTAGGTGGCCAGGAGCATGGTGTCCAGGTCCTCCCACGAGTGGTGGCCGCCGGCGTGACCGTCCTCGATCTGCATGATGAGCGGCACGTCCGGGACCGCCTTGGCGATGGCGATGACCTGGCGGATCTGGTCCACCGTTCCCGGCTTGAAGGCCACGTAGGGGAAGCCCTCCGCGCGCAGGCGGTGGATCAGGGTGATGGCCTCGTCCAGTTCGGGGATGCCGGCGGAGATGATCACGCCGTCGACGGGAGTGCCCGCGGCCCGCGCCTTGGACAGCAGTCGCTGCGTGCCCAGTTGCAGGTTCCACAGGTAGCGGTCCATGAACATGGCGTTGAAGGCGGCGGTGCGGCCCGGCTCCAGGGCCTGCTCCAGGCCGGCCAGGTTGTCGGCCAGCACCTTCGCGGTGGTCTGGCCGCCACCGGCCAGCTCCGCCCAGTAGCCGGCGTTCGCGGCGGCGGCCACGATCTCCGGGTCCACGGTGGTGGGCGTCATGCCCGCCAGCAGGATCGCGGAGCGGCCGGTCAGGCGGGTGAAGGCGGTGTCCACGGTGATGCGGCCGTCGGGCAGCCGGGTCAGGCGCGGCGCGAAGCGCGCCCGGTCCACGGTGGGGGCCGGGGCGGTGCCGGGCCGGTCCAGGTCGTCGATGTGGCGGGCGGTGCCGGCGGGCACCACCGTGGTGCCGGTGCCGGCCACCACCGGTTCGGTCAGGCGGGACAGGACCGTGCCCGGGCCGACGTCGAGGATCAGCTTGCGCTCCCCCGCGCCCAGGGCCGCCGTGACGATGGCCGGCCAGTCCACCGGGTCGATCAGTACGGCCACGGCCAGGTCGTGAGCCAGGTCGGTGTCCAAGCCGGCGCGGCCCGCCCAGGCCACCACGTCGTCGACGGCGGTGGCCAGCAGCGGCGTGTGGAAGGGCACGGAGGTGGTCAGGAACTCGGTGATCGGGTTCAGGACCGCGCCGCCGCGGCGCCGCTCCTTGCGGTCGCGCTCGCTGCGGCGGGCGGCCGCCTGCAAGGCGGTGATGACCTGCTCCAGGTCGCCGGGGCGGCCGGACAGGATGTGGGCCTGGCGGCCGTTGACCACGCCGACGGCGATGCGCTCCGCGCCGGGCACCTGCGCCAGGACCCCGTCGAGCACCGCGCGGGTGACGCCGCGCACCGACAGCATGGGGGTGGTCTCCCCGACCGTGCCCAGGTTCAGCCTGCCCGTGGTGCGGGCGGCGGCGGCCCCGATCAGGCGGGCGATCGCGTGCACCTGCACCACCGCGTCGGGGGCGACGGCGTCGTCACCGTGCTCCCGCGCGCGGCGCAGCGCCTCCAGCAGGGCCACGCCCAGAACCCCCTGGGAGTGGCCGATCACGGCGCCGGGGGCGTGCTCGCCGGCCGGGTCGATGCCGGAGCCGGGCAGGCAGGCCAGGGCGGCGTGCTGGGCGAACAGGATGCCGGGTACGGACACGTCGGCGGTGTCGGCGGCGCCGCCCTGCGGGGCCGGGGCCACCGGCGCGCCGGCGTCGGTGAAGAAGCGCCCGCCGCGCGGCGTGACCGTCAGCAGGTCGGTAGCGACCGGGGCGAGCCGGTCGGCGACGGCGGCGTCGATGGCGACCAGCTCACCGGCCAGGTCGCGGTCCAGGCCGGCCAGTTCCTCCAGCGTGGAGCGCCAGGGGGTGGCCTGCCCGCCGAAGGCGAGTACGTAGGGCTCGCCGGCGTGCAGTCGTTCGGCGATGGTGTCGGCAGTGTTGGGCTGGGTGGTCATGCGGTCCTCGGTTGTCGGGTCGATTGCGGTGGTCTGTGGGTCGGGGTTGGTTGGGTCGATGGTCATTGGGGGCTCATAGGGGGCCGTTGTCGTGCTTGCGGTAGGGGGTACGCCGCTCGTCGCGTTTCTCGGCCAGGGCGGCCAGGGAGTCCACGATCACGGTGCGGGTGTCTTCGGGGGCGATGACGGCGTCGATCTCCCCGATGGCGACGGCCTTGTCGGGGTTGATGACGGTCTGCGTGTACTCGTCGACCAGGCGCTGCTGCTCGGCGGCGGCCGCCTGCTCACCGGCCTCCTCACGCACCTGCTGCAGGTCGCGGCGGTGAATGATGCCCACCGCGCCCTGGGCGCCGAGCACGGCGATCTCCGCGCCGGGCCAGCAGAAGTTCAGGTCCGCGCCGATCGCCTTGGAACCCATGACGATGTAGGCGCCGCCGTAGGCCTTGCGCAGCACCACCGTCACCAGCGGGACGGTCGCGGACGCGTAGGCGTTGATCACCTTGGCGCCGCGGCGGATGATGCCGGCGTGCTCCTGCTCGGCGCCGGGCCGGTAACCGGGTACGTCCACGAAGGTGACCACCGGCAGGCCGAAGGCGTCGCAGAAGCGCACGAAGCGGGCCAGCTTCTCGGAGGCGTCCACGTCCAGGGTGCCGGCATCGACCAGGGGCTGGTTGGCGACCACGCCCACGGGGCGGCCCTCGAAGCAGGCGAAGCCGACCACCACGTTGGCGGCGAAGTCCTCCTGGACCTGCACCAGCTCCCCGTGGTCGACGACGGCGGACACCACGGCGGTGACGTCGTAGGGCTGGCGGGGCGAGGCGGGAACCAGGGAGCCGACCTGGGCGGCGGCGTCCCGGTCCGTGGCCCGGTCGGCGTCCTCGTAGGCGTAGCGGGGCGCCTCCTGGTCGGAGGAGGACGGCAGGTAGGCCAGCAGGGTGCGTACCTGGTCCAGGGCGTCGTCCTCGTCCTCGGCCACGTAGTGGACCACGCCGGTGACCGAGCCGTGGATGTCGGCGCCCCCGAGCTCCTCGGCGCTGATGCGCTCGCCGGTGACGGCGCGCACCACGTCGGGGCCGGTGACGAACATGTGGGAGGCCTCGCGGGTGGCGATCACGAAGTCCGTCAGGGCGGGGCTGTAGACGGCGCCGCCGGCACACGGCCCCATGATCACGCTGATCTGGGGCACCAGTCCGGACGCGGCGCAGGTGCGGTTGAAGATGCGCCCGTACTGGCGCAGGGCCGCCACGCCCTCTTGAATCTTGGCGCCGCCGGAGTCGATCAGGCCGATCACCGGGATGGACAGTCGCATGGCGTCGTCTAGCAGGCGCACGATCTTGTCGCCCTCGACGGTGCCCAGTGCCCCGCCGGACACGGAGAAGTCCTGGGAGTAGACGGCCACCTGCCGGCCGCCGATCTGGCCGAATCCCGTCACGACGCCGGAGGGGCGGGCCCCCTCCCCCGCGCCGGAGCCGGAGTAGCGGCCGATCTCCAGGAAGGAGTCGGCGTCCAGCAGCATGGCGATGCGCTCGCGGGCGGTGTGCTTGCCCTTGGGATGCTGGCGGGCGGCGGCGTGCTCCTCGGCCTGCGCGTCGGCGCGCGCGATGCGCTCGCGGAAGGCGCTGGTCGCGGCCGAGGTGGCCATGGTGGCGTCGGGCGTGGTGGACTCAGTCATGGGTTCAGGCCTCCTGTGGGGCGTTGACGGCGTCGCCGGCGCGCATGCGCACCAGGACCTCGCCGGCGGCTACGGTGCGGCCGGCACTGACCGGGATGTCCGCGACGGTGGCGTCCGCGGGCGCGTGCACGTAGTTCTCCATCTTCATGGACTCCAGCACCACCAGCAGGTCGCCCTCGCGCACCCGCTGGCCCGGGGAGACGCAAATGCGGGTGACGATCGCCTGCATGGGGGCGGCGATGGCGTTCGGGTCGCTGCTGCGCGTGCCCGGCTCGGTGGTGGCGCGCCCGCGCCCGTTGGCGCCCCCGCGGCCACGCAGTGGCTGCTGGGCGCGGTCGCCGCCGCCGTGGTAACCGCCGCTGAGGCGCCGGGCATGGGCGCCGAGGATCCCGTCGGGGACGGTGACCTGCAGGCGGTGCCCGTTGATTTCAATGACGTAGGTGGAGCGGGTGCGGTGGTCGTCGGGCGCCGGCTCGGGGCTGGCGGCAGTCGGTGCGGCGGTCCCGTCACCGGCTGCGCTGGGCGCCAGGGCTGGCAGGACGGCGTCCTCGATCCAACGGGTGGTGACGCCCAGGCCGCCGTCGGCATCCGGACGGGTGAACTCCTCGCGGCCGAGCACGTGGGCGTGCAGCGAGGCGCACACGGTCACGCCCTCCACGATCGTCTCCTTCAGGGCGCGCCGCGCCCGGCGGATCGCCTGCTCCCGGTCGGCGCCGGTGACCACGATCTTGGCGAGCATGGGATCGAAGGTGGGGGTGACGGTGTCGCCGGCGACCACGCCGGACTCGATGCGGATGCCGGGGCCGGCGGGCCAGCGCAGCCGGGTGATGGTGCCGGTGGACGGGGTCAGCCCCTGGGCGGGGTCCTCGCAGGTGATGCGCAGCTCCAGGGAATGACCGCGCGGGGCGGGCACGTCGCCCAGCGGGCCGCCGGCGGCAATGCGCAACTGCATTTCCACCAAGTCGATGCCGGTGACCTCCTCCGATACGCAGTGCTCGACCTGCAGGCGCGGGTTGACCTCCAGGAACCACAACTCGCCGGTGGGGGCGAGTAGGAACTCGCAGGTGGCCACACCCACGTAGTCGACGGCGTCCAGCAGCCGGTGGGAGGCCTCGACCAGCCGCTCGGCCACGCCGGCGGGAAGGAACGGGGCGGGGGCCTCCTCCAGCAGCTTCTGGTTGCGGCGCTGCAGGGTGCAGTCGCGGGTGGACACGACGGCGAAATCGCCGTGGACGTCGCGGGCGCACTGGGTCTCCACGTGGCGGGCGGCGGTGACGAACTTCTCCAGGATGAGGGTGCCGACTCCGGCGGCGGAGTCGAAGGCCGGAGTGCTGCTGGCCTCGGCGTCGGAGGTGAGCACGGTGATGCCGCGGCCGCCGCCGCCGTCGGTGCGCTTGAGCGCAACCGGGTAGCCGTGGGTGGCGGCGAAGGCGATGACCGCTTCGGGGCCGTCGACGCCGCCGGTGATCCCGGGCACGGGGGCGACGCCCGCCTGCTCGGCGGCCCGGCGCGCGCTGAGCTTGTCCCCCAGGGTGCGCATGGCCACCGGTGCGGGGCCCACCCAGGTGATACCGGCGTCGCTGACCGCCTGGGCGAAGTCGGCGTCCTCGGACAGGAATCCGTAGCCGGGGTGGATGGCATCGGCGCCGGTGCGGCGGGCCAGTTCGATGATGGCGTCGGCGTCCGTGTAGCCGGATCCCTCCGGCAGGGCGTAGGCCTCGTCGACCAGTTCGGCGGCCGGGCTCATCAGGTCCTCGGGCGTGTACGGCAGGATCGAGGTGGCGCCGAGGTCGCGCACGGTGCGGGCTACGCGCAGGGCGATCTCGCCACGGTTGGCGATGAGAATGCGGCTGAGGGTGTGGTTGTAGCTCGCGTCAACGCTCACTGAGCGGCTCCTGGGGTGACTGGTCGATGTGGGCGGACCCGCGCGGTTCTGGTAACGGGCAGGCACGGAATCGCGGTTGTCTACAAGCCTTTTCGGCTGCCCCGCTTGGGGGTGGCATGCGATTCCCGCCGCAACGCAACGATAGGACCGTTGACCTTTGTGGGCCTATTGTGGAATCACCACAAATCCGGTCCGTTACCTTGAATTCACCTCAGGGGTGTCGGGGTGGACTCAGTAGCTGTGGGCGGCCGCCTGCTCACGCAGGGCGGCGATGGCCGCGGCGGCGTCGTCGGCCCGATACACGGCGGAACCGGCAACGAACACATCCGCCCCGGCCTCGGCGGCGCGCACGATGGTCTGCTCCGTTACTCCCCCATCGATCTGGATGCGCAGCTGCTGGCCGTGCCGCCCCACCAGGCGTCGGGCGGCCGCGATCTTGTCCAGCATGGGCTCGAGGAAGGACTGCCCGCCGAAGCCGGGCTCCACGGTCATCAGCAACAGCAGATCAAGCTCCCCCAGCAGCGACTCCACCGCGGCAAGGGGCGTGGCCGGGCGCAGGGCGAGCCCCACCCCCACCCCCTGGCGGTGCAACTGCGCGGCCAGGCGGAAGGGGGCGGCCGTCGCCTCCAGGTGACTGGTGACGATCGCACAGCCGGCCTCGGCGTACACCGGTGCCCAGCGGTCGGCGTTCTCGATCATCAGGTGGGCGTCCACCGGCAATTCGCTGTGCGCCAGGACCGTCTCCACCAGGCTGGGACCGCCGAACTGGTTGGGCACGAAGTGGTTGTCCATGATGTCCACATGTAGGCCATCCGCCGTGCGCACCCGGTCCAGCTCGGCGGCGAGGTGGGCCTGGTCGGCATTGAGGATGGACGGGTGAATGGCGGGCATGACGGACTCCTTCACTGGGGGGATCTTTGCTTACGCGCTGCGCCGCAGCAGGGTGCAGAACATGGCGTCGGAATCGTCCAGATGCGGCCAGGTCTGCAACTGCTCCCGGTCGGCGCCGGCGGGCGGGGTCGGGGCCAGCTCGGCGGCGATCCGCCCGGCGTGCAGCGGTTCCAGCTTGATGCCGTCGCGGGCCGCCTGCCGGGTCACGTCGCGCACCACCAGACTGGTTTCGAGCACGTGCGGCGTGCAGGTGACGTAGGCGACCACGCCACCGGGACGCACCGCCGCCACGGCGGAGGCCAGCAGTTCGCGCTGCAGCTCGGCCAGGGCCGCCACGTCCTGCGGGGTGCGGCGCCAACGGGCCTCGGGGCGGCGCCGCAGCGAGCCCAGCCCGGAGCAGGGGGCGTCCACCAGGATGCGGTCGTAGGCGCCCGGCTCCTGCCGACCCACGTTGCGGCCGTCGTCGGTGCGCACCGTGACCACGTCGGGGGGCAGAGCCCGCACGGCGCCCTGCACCAGGCGCGCACGGTGGGCGGTGACCTCGTTGGCCACCAGCGTGGCGCCACGGGAGGCGGCGAGCGCACCCAGGAGGGCGGCCTTGCCGCCGGGACCGGCGCACAGGTCGAGCCACCGCTCATCACGCCCCTCCAGCGGCGCGGCGGCGACCATGAGCGCGACCAGCTGGCTGGCCTCGTCCTCCACACCCGCGCGGGAGTCCCGTATCGCCTCGATGCGGCCGGGGTCGCCGCCGGACATGACCAGCGCATTGGGGCTCAAACGGCCGGGCCGGGGCTCCTCGCCGGTGGCGTCGCGCACCTGCTCGGCCAATTCATCCACCGAGATCAGGCCGGGGCGGGCGCACAGGGTGACGCGCGGGTCGGTGTTGTCGGCCTCCAGCAGGGCCGCCAGCTCCGCGTCGACGTCGGGCCGGGCATTGACCTTCAGCGCCTGCCGCATGGCCTTGACCACCCAGGTGGGGTGGGACAGCGTGCGCGCCAGGGCGGTGGTGGCGTCGGGGGCGTCCGTGCGCAGGCGGTCCAGCCAATCGGCCAGGTCGTGCTCGCTGATGCGGCGCATCACCGCGTTGACGAAGCCGGAGGCGCCGCGACCGGCACTGTAGGCGGCCAGGTCCACGGTGGTGGACACGGCTGCGTGTGTGGGCACGCGCATGCCCAGCAACTGGTGCGCACCCAGGCGCAGCACATCCAGCACCACCGCGTCGACCTGGTCCAAGGGACGGTCGACGCAGGCGGCGATGATCGCGTCATAGCGGCCCTGCAGGCGCAGCGTCCCGTAGGTCAGGGCGGTGGCGAAGCCGGCATCGCGACGGTCCAGGCGGGCCTGGTCTAGCAGTTCGGGCAGAACCAGGTTGGCGTAGGCATCGTCCTCACGCACCTTGGTCAGCGCGTGCAGGGCCGCCAGGCGGGCGGCGTCGGGCTCGGTGTCTGGCCTCATGCGGTGGTGTCCTCCTGCGGTTGAGTGCGTCCTAGCACGGTATCGGCGGCGGGGCGGGCGCCGCGCGCCCAGGCGTCCGCATCCATCCAGTTCTTGCCGGCGGGGGCCACCCGTCCCAGCCGCACGGATCCGGCCCCGGTGCCGACGCGCACCTCGTGCTTGGTTACGTGCAGCGCGCCGGGAGTCAGCCCGGTGTCCTCCGAGATGGGAGTGACCGGTCCCAGGCGCAGCCGGGCGCCGGCGTAGGTGGTGTAGGCGCCGGGAGCGGGGGTGACGCCCCGGATACGCCGATCAATGGCCGTGGCATCCGCCTCCCAGTCCACGCGCCCGTCTGCGGGACTCAGGACGGGGGCGTGCGTGGCCGCGGCATCATCCTGCGGCGTGGGGGTGAGGGTTCCGGCCTCGAGCCCCGCCAGCACGTCCAGCAGCAAGGGGGCTCCGGCGTCGGCCAGGCGGGCGAGCAGGTCGCCGGAGGTGTCCTCGGGGCGGATGGGCTCGGTGATGCGGGCGTAGACGGGGCCGGTGTCCAGCCCCTCCTCCAGTCGGAACACGCTGGCGCCGGTGACCGCGTCGCCCGCGATGATGGCCCGCTGCACCGGTGCGGCGCCGCGCCAGGCGGGCAGCAGGGAGAAGTGGAGGTTGACCCAGCCGTGCGCGGGCACGTCCAGCAGAGCGGCGGGAACCAGGCGCCCATAGGCGACCACGACGGCGACGTCCGCCCGCAGCTCGCGCACCCAGGCCTGGACCTCGGGATCGCGCAGAGTGACGGGGGTGCGCACGTCGAGCCCGGCCGCACGGGCGACGGCCGCCACCGGTGACGGGTGCAGGGTGCGGCCCCGGCCGCGGCGGGCATCGGCGCGGGTGAGCACACCCACAACCTGGTGCGCCGGGGAGGCGATGAACGCCTGCAGCGCGGGTAGGGCCGTGTCGGGAGTTCCGGCGAAGAGCACACGCATGGCGTCAGTCTAAGGGTGCGGGCAGCAGGCCGGCCTCGATCAGTACGGCGCGCAGTCTCGCCGCCCCCGTGAAGTGATGGGCCTGCATACCCGCCCTCCGGGCCGCCTCCACATTGACCGCGGAGTCGTCGACGAACAGGGTGCGGGGGGCATTCAGCCGGTAGCGGTCCAGCAGCAGCCGGTAGATGTCGGGATCGGGCTTGACCAGGTGCTCCTCGCCGGAGACCACGATGCCGCTGAAGCGATCCAGCAGCGGGGAGAGTTGCCGGGTGGTGGCGAACAGGACGTCGTTGAAATTGGTTAGGGCGTACAGGGGCACGCCGGCATCGGCGAGCGCCTCGATGACCCGGGCCGTGCCGGGAATGGGGCCGGTCTTGGTGTCGATGAAGTGGTCCCAGTAGGTGCGCAGGATGCGTGTCCAGTCGGGGCGGTCCGGGTGGGCGGCAGCCAGGGCGGCGAGGATCTGTTCCAGGGGCACGCCGGCGTCCAGCATGGCGTTCCAGCGGTGGAACTCCCCCGCCTCCACGAACTCCTGCCAGTCCTCCAGCCGCACCCGCCCGGCGACCGCGCCGACGGCCTCCCAGGCGTAGATCACGTTGCCGTAGTCGAAGACGACGGCGTCGATGCCGTCGGCCTCCGGGACGCGTTCGGGCTCGCGGTTGGGGGCGGGGGCTGCGCTGCTCATGGTCTCCTGCCTACCACAGGACGGTCGGGTCGAGTTCGACGCGCACCGGCTCCTCCCGGTGCACGGAGGCCTCGCGCATCTGCAGCTGCAGGAAGGCGGCCAGTTCGCGGCCCCGCGCCAGGGGGGCGCGGATCAGTCCCCGCATGTTCGGCGGCTGGGCGCCGGGCGTGGCCGCGCCGGAGTCGGTGGGGCCGCCGTGCTGGGGGGCGGCGACGGGGCCGAGGGCCTCGAAGCCGGCGGCACGGGCCTGCTCGAACAGGTCCTCCAGGCGTGTACGCGGACCGTCGAGGCGGGCCGCCCGCCAGGCGGGCGGCAGGTGCAGCTGGGCGCGTTCGGCCAGCTCGCGGCGGGCGAATCCCGCGTGGTCCCAGCGCACCAGGGCCTGCGCGGCCACCGGGTGCGGGCGGCCCAGCAGCACGACGGCGGCGTCGGGGTGGGCGAGTACGGCCGCGTTGGTCCACTGGCGCATGGCCTCGCTGGCGGCACCGAGATCGGGGCGGGAAGACAGGGCGGCCCCGTCCAGCAGCAGCACCGCCCAGTAGCCGCCGTCGGCCACCGGCTCCGCGCCCGGGGTGGCGATCACCAGGCGCGGGCGGGCATCGACGCCGGCGATCACGCCGTGGTCCTCCCGCGCCCCTGAGGTGACCACGGGGACGCCCGGGAAGGCGCGCCCCAGTTCCTCGGCGGTGCGGGTGGTGCCCACATGCACCATGCGCAGGCGGGTGTGGCCGCACTCCGGGCAGGTCCAGTTGGCGGTGTTCCGCCCGCACCAGCGGCAGGTGACGGTGCCGTCGCGGCCCAGGGCCAGGGGGCCGGAGCACACCGGGCAGCGGGCCACGCTGCGGCAGCGGGCACACGCCACCAGAGGGGCGTATCCGCCGCGCGGCACCTGCACCAGGGCGGGGCCGCGTCGCAGTGCCTCGCGCAGCGCGCGGTGCGCGAGTGAGGGGATGCGGGCGGCGCCGGAGGGCCCCTCCGCCTCCAGTTCGGGAGCGCCGGGCACCTGCACGCGGGCGACGGCGGCGCGCATGGTCTCCCGGTGCGCGTGCAGGTCGGTGGCCCAACCCTGCTCGATGTAGGCCTGGGCCTCCACCGAGCGGGAGTAGCCGGCGATCAGCAGGCCCGCGCCGGACAGGCCCGAGCGCAGGGCCAGCACCGTGCGGGCGTGAATGTAGGGGGCGCGCGGCTCATCGAGCCGGTCGTCGCCGTCGTCCCAGATGACGGCCAGGCCGGGATTGTGCACCGGGGCGAAGGCGGCGCCGCGCGTGCCCACCACCACCCGGGCACGGCCGGTCAAGGCCCGCAGGAATGCCCGGTAGCGGCGGGCGGGCCCGTGCTCGGCGGACAGGGTGACTACGGCCTCCCCATCCAGGGCGTCGGTGAGTGCGGCGGCCACCGCCTCGGCCCGTTCGGTGGTGGCGACGATCACCAGTACGCCGCGGCCTCCGGCGAGGGTGGCGCGAGCGGCGTCGGCCACCAGTCGGGTCCAGGTGGCCACCAGCCCGGGACGCCCCGGCAGGGCTGTCCACACGGCCCGGGGGGCCTGACCGGCGGCTAGGCGCTGGAGGAATGCGGGCCCGCCGGCGTAGGCCGCCCAGGTGTCCGCCGGGGGCGGCGACCAGTGGGGGGCGGCCGGTGCGGGGCGATCGCGTTCGTCCCGCTCGGTGGTGGCGTGCCGGGCGGGCACGGCCAGCCGGATCACGTCGGAACGCACCCCGGCGGTGCGGGCGGCCACCGCCTCGACCAGGCGCATGGTCTCGGGGTTGAGCACCGGCAGGTCGGAGACCACGCGGCGGATTGGGGCCAGCCGGCCGGGGTGGGTGGTGGTGTCACCGCGCTCCCAGACCCAGCCGTGCAGGTCCTGGCGCCCGAAGCGGACCACCACGCGAGTCCCGACGGCGGCGGCCACATCCAGTTCGGGGGGAACCAGGTAGTCGAACAGGCGGTCCAGGTGGGGCACCGCGGTCTCCAGCAGGACGCGTGCGACCGGCTGGGACACGCCGGCACCGGCGACCCGCCGGGTGGCGGTGGCGGGGGCGTCCAGGAGCACGCCCTGTGCGGGCGCGCCCGCGGTGACGGCGTCGCCCATGGCCTCCTCCCCGACCCGCGCCGTCAGCAGGCCGCGCGCAGCGCGTCGGCCCGGTCGGTGTTCTCCCAGGTGAAGCCTGGCCGCCCGAAGTGGCCGTAGGCGCTGGTGGCGCGGTAGATCGGACGCAGCAGGTCCAGGTCGCGCACGATCGCGGCCGGACGCAGGTCGAACACCTGCTTGATGGCGGCGGTGATCTTGCCTACGGGCACGGTCTCGGTGCCGAAGGTCTCCACGTACAGCCCGACCGGGTGGGCGGAGCCGATGGCGTAGGCGATCTGCACCTCGCAGCGCTCGGCCAACCCGGCGGCGACCACGTTCTTGGCCACCCAGCGCATGGCGTAGGTGCCCGACCGGTCCACCTTGGAGGGGTCCTTACCGGAGAAGGCGCCGCCCCCGTGCCGTGCCATGCCACCGTAGGTGTCCACGATGATCTTGCGGCCCGTCAGGCCGGCGTCCCCGGCGGGGCCGCCGATGACGAACTGGCCGGAGGGGTTGACCAGGATGTCGGCGTCGGCGGTGGCGAGCTTCAGGCCATTGGCCTCCTCCGCCTCCAGCACCGGGCGGATCACCTCGCGGGTGATGGCGTCGGTAAGGGACGGGCGGGTGCGGTCGGGATCGTGCTGGGTGGAGATCACCACCCCGTCCAGCGACACCGGGGTGTCGCCGTCGTAGCCGATGGTGACCTGCGTCTTGCCGTCGGGGCGCAGGCCGTCCACGATGCCCTGCTTGCGCACGTAGGCCAGGCGCTCGGCCAGGCGGTGGGCCAGGTGGATGGGCAGCGGCATCAGTTCGGCCGTGTCCGTGCAGGCATAGCCGAACATGAGGCCCTGGTCGCCGGCCCCCTGGAAGTCCAGCGGGTCTAGGTCCCCGGCGTCCTCGCGCACCTGCAGGGCCTTGTCCACGCCGGCGGCGATGTCCGGAGACTGCTGGCCGATCGACACCGACACCCCGCAGGACGCACCGTCGAAGCACACCTCGGAGGACGTGTAGCCGATGGAGACGATCTCACTGCGCACGATGTCTGGAATCTCCACATAGGCGCTGGTGGTCACCTCACCGGCCACATGCACCAGGCCGGTGGTCACCATGGTCTCCACCGCGACGTGCGCGGCCGGGTCCTGGGTGAGGATCGCGTCCAGGATCGCGTCGGAGACGCGGTCGCAGATCTTGTCCGGGTGTCCCTCGGTGACGGACTCGGAGGTGAACTGCCGCAGGGAGTTCGTTGCCTTACGTGCCATATGTGTTGTGGTCCTTATTGGTCGGTGGGTGCGGGGGCGTGGGTGAGTCGAGTGGTTGCGCGTCTCAGGCGTCCCACCAGGGACGCAGAGGATACCAGTGGCCGCCGGTGTCCTCACCGGGGCGGACGGCCAGGAACTGGTGGATCTGAATGTTGTTGCGCTCAAAGTTCCAGCGGGCGCCGGCCATGTACAGGCCCCACAGGAGCGCGGTCTGGGAGCCGCCGGACTCGACGGCCTCGTCCCAGTGGGCCTGCAGGTTGCGGCACCAGTGCTCCAGAGTCAGCGCGTAATGCTGGCGCAGGTTCTCCGCATGCACGATCTCCAGGCCGGCGTCGTGCAGGTGGGTCATCACCACCCCGGGGGCGGCGAGTTCGCCGTCGGGGAAGATGTAGCGGCCGACGAAGGCGCCGGCGCCGTTGCGTTGGTTGGCGTCGCGCCGGGTGATCTGGTGGTTCAGGAGCCGTCCGCCGGGGCGCAGCAGGGAGAACATGGTGCGGAAGTACTCGTCGTAGTGGCGCACGCCGACGTGCTCCATCATGCCCAGCGAGCAGATGCCGTCGAAGTCGTGCTCCGGCACTTCCCTATAGTCCATGACCCGCGCCTGCGCCAGGTCATCCAGGCCCTCGCGGGCGAGCCAGGCGTTGGCCCAACGGGCCTGCGGCTCGGACAGGGTCACGCCGATGGCACGGATGCCGCGGCGGGCGGCGGCGACCAGCACCGAACCCCAGCCGCAGCCGATGTCAAGCAACCGCTGCCCGGGGGCCAGGTCCAGCTTGTCCAGCACCAGGTTGATCTTGCGGCGCTGCGCATCCTCCAGGGATGTGTCCGGCGAGTCGAACAGGGCGCAGGTGTAGGTCATGGACGGGCCCAGCACCAGCGAGTAGAAGCGGTTGGACCGGTCGTAGTGGGAGGAGACCGTGTCCTTGTCCGCCGCCTCGGTGTGGGGGCGCGCGCCGGCCAGGGCGCGGCGCCAGGCCGGCGGGGTCTCGATCTCCGGCACCTCGGGGCGGTGCAGTCCCTCGTGGCGCAGCAGCCGAGAAATGGTGCGCATGCCCGCCGGGGTGGGGCGGCGCAGGTGCTCCTTGCACGCCTGCAGGCTGTCGAAGGCGGCATACGGGTTACCCGGTTCAACGCCGGACGCGATCAGCTCGCCGGTTATGTAGGCGCGGGCCAGGCCGAGATCCCCGGGGGCGGTGGCGAGATAGTTCAGGGCGCGCGGCGACTTGACATGCAACTCCAGGCCGGCGTCGCGCGGGCCGACGGCGGAACCGTCGTAGGCGGTGATCCGCAGGGGCAGCGGGGGCGTGGTCACCGCCTTCACCATGTCGGCCACAGTGGGGGTGCTCGTCCCGTTCCTCGTCATGCAGGTCACTTCCGTGCGCGTTGCAGCTAGAGCGGGGCCTCGCGCGGTGCCCCGCCCGCTCATCGTATGACCGCGTCACCGGCGCCTGAAGCGCACGGGCGGGATCGGATGCGGAAACGGCCGTGAGAAACAAGACGCCGGCGGCGGCTCCGAGGCGCGGGGATGGTCAGACGGAGGGGTGCCGGCCACTCAGGCGGGCGGCGATCAATTCCACCAACGCCTCGGCGACCTCCTGCTTGGTCCCCTGCGCTCGGGCGACCTCCGTGCCGCCCGCGTCCAGGACGACGACGGCGTTCGGCACGTCGCCGAAGCCCTGGTCGGTGCCGACGGCGTTCACGGCCAGCAGGTCGGCACCCTTGCGGCGGGCCTTGGCGGCACCATGCGCCAGCACATCACCATCCGCGTCCCCGGTCTCGGCGGCGAAGCCCACCACCAGGGTGTGTTCGCCGTCCTGGCGCGGCGGGTCGGTGACCAGGCCGGCCAGGATGTCGGGGTTCTCCACCAGGGGGATGACCGGCGCCGCCTGCCGTACCGGCTCGCCCGTGCCGCCGGAGGTGCGCAGTGAGTGCTTCTTGAGCTTGGTGTCGGCCACCTTGGCGGGCCGGAAGTCGGCGACGGCGGCAGCCATGACCACGGCGTCGGCGTCCACGGCGGCGGCGCGCACCGCATCGTGCAGCTCCATGGCGGTGGTGACCGGCACGATGTCAACCTGGGGCGGCAGTTCTGCCAGCACCCCCGGCTCCGCGTGCGCCGACACGACGGTGACGCGGGCGCCGCGGGCGGCCGCAGCGGTGGCGATGGCACAACCCTGCCGACCCGAGGAGCGGTTGCCGAGGTAACGCACCGGGTCCAGGGGCTCGCGGGTGCCGCCGGCGGAAACGACCACGTGCCGGCCGGCCAGATCACCCGGGGTGCCCGCAGCTGCGGCGGCCGTGTCCCTGGAGGCGGCATCGAGCGCGGCCAGGGCGCGGGCGACGATCTGCTCGGGCTCGGGCAGGCGTCCGGCCCCGTAGCCGGAGCCGGTCAGGGGGCCCGCGTCCGGGTCGATGATGGTCACGCCGCGCCGGCGCAGGGTGTCCACGTTGCGACGGGTGGCTGGGTGGTTCCACATTTGGGTGTGCATGGCCGGCGCCATCACCACCGGCGCGGTAGTGGTCAGCAGGGTGGCGGTGAGCAGGTCGTCGGCCCGGCCGGCGGCGGCCCGGGCCAACAGGTCCGCGGAGGCGGGGGCCACCAGCACCAGTTCGGCCCACTCCCCCATCTGCACGTGCGCGACGGCGGCGGCGTCGTCGAAGACCCCGGACTGCACCGGCGCGCCGGTCACGGCCGCCAGCGCCGGGGCGCCGATGAAGCGCAGCGCGGCCGCCGTGGGCACGGTGCGTACCTCGTGTCCGGCCGCGCGCAGCAGCCGGATGATGTACGGGGCCTTGTAGGCGGCGATGGAGCCGGACACCCCCACGACGATGCGCCGCGCCCGGGGCGCGTGTGCGTCCCGGGCGCGGGTGGTTTGCGGGTTCACGGTAATCCTGATCGGTGACGCGGCCCGTGGGGCCGTCAGAACTGGATGTCGTCCAGGCCGGTGGCGGTGCCCGGCTCGTCCTGGCCGCCCAGGTCGATCGGCGCGTCCAGCGAGATGTCGGAGAACATGTCCTCCTCGGCGGCGCGGCGGGCCGCCTCGGCCTCGGCGCGCCGGGCGCGGGCCTCATCCCCGGAGATGACCTGGAGCTTGTCCTCGGCGACCTCGCGCAGGGCGATGCTCAGGGCCTTCTCCTCGTTGTCGGCCTCCACCAGGGGGCCGAAGTACTCGAACTGGTTGTCCTCCAGCTGCTGGTTGTAGCTGTTGATCTGCCGGGCGCGCTTGGCGGCCTCCACCACCAGCCCGTACTTGGAGTCGACCTTCTCCAGGAGGTCGTCAATGGGAGGGTTGGTGATTCCCTCGGGGTCGGCAGAGGTTCCGAGCATGTGCTTGTCTCCCAATGTGTTCTGGTACCGGATCGGGTGCGAGCCTGGCCGGATGCGTGCACACCCGGCGCATCACCGCACCGCAAGCACCCTAGTCTAGCGGCTCAGCCCGAGCACGTCCTCCAGCTCATCCGTGGCACGTGCCACGGTGTCGTTGACAATGGTGCGGTCGAACTCGTCGGCGGCGGCCAACTCCACTCGGGCGGTTTCCAGCCGGCGAGCGCGCTCGGCCGGGTCCTCGGTGCCGCGCCCGGCCAGGCGGGAGACCAACTCCTCCCAGCTGGGCGGGGCGATGAAGATCAGCTGTGCCTGCGGCATGGAGGCGCGCACCTGCCGGGCGCCGGCCAGGTCGATCTCCAGCAGGGCGGGGCGGCCGGCGTCGAGCTGCTCCTGCACCGGGCGGCGGGGGGTGCCATAGCGGTGGGTGCCGTGCACCAGCGCCCACTCCAACATTTCGCCGGCCGCCACCAGGCGGTCGAATTCCGCATCGGAGACGAAGTGGTAGTGCACGCCGTCGCGCTCACCGGGTCGGGGGGCGCGGGTGGTGGCGGACACCGAGACGAACAGGTCGGGGTGGCGACGCCGCAACTCGGCGACGAGCGTGCCCTTCCCCACGGCGGTCGGCCCGGCGATGACGGTGAGGCGGGCGGGCGGCACCTGGGCTGCGGTCATGGGCACATCATGCCTTCTTCTGCGCCCTTCACGCGCGCAGGGCGGCCGCGGCCTCGGCGGCCGCCCGGGCCGCGGCCCGGCGCAGTTGCACGGGGTCGGGGCCGGCACCCAGCACGCCGCGGGAAGACGAGGCCAACACATGGGCCCGGGCGGGTCCGAAGACCGCCTGCAACTCGGGCGCGCCGGCCCCCTGCGCCCCCACGCCGGGCGCCAGTAACGGGCCGCCCGCGGCCAGCAGGTCCAGGTCCAACTCGCGCACGGCGTCGCCCACGGTGGCGCCGACCACCAGGCCCACGCTGCCGAGCTCACCGGCGGCACGGGCGGCCGCGTTGGAGGCGGCCGCGCCGGCGACCACCTCGGCGGCCACCGCCCGCCCCGAGGCGGTGCGGGCGTGCTGCACGGCCGCACCCTCCGGGTTGGAGGTCAGCGCCAGCACGAACACGCCCCGCCCGGTCGCCGCGGCCGCCTGAAGCGCGGGCGTCAGCGAGCCGTAGCCCAGGTACGGGGAGACGGTGATCGCGTCGGCGGCCAGCGGGGCCCCGTCCGCCAGGTAGGCCTGGGCGTACCCGGCCATGGTGGAGCCGATGTCCCCGCGCTTGACGTCCAGGATGGCGGGCGTGCCCGCCCGTCGCAGGGCGGCGAGCACCTCCTCCAGGACGGCGATCCCCGCCGAGCCGTGCCGTTCGAAGAAGGCCGACTGCGGCTTGACGGCCGCCACCCGCCCGGCCAGGGCCTCCACCACGCGCAGGGAGAAGTCCCGCAGTCCGGCGGGCGTGTCCGGCAGACCCCAGGCGTCCAGCAGGGCGGCGTGCGGGTCGATGCCCACACACAGCGGGCCGTGGGCATCCATGGCGGCGGCCAGACGCACGCCGAAGGGCAGCCGCCCGGCGGCGGGGGGCTGCGCGCTCATGCGTCCACCTTCGCGGCGTCGCGGCGCCGGGACCGGTCGGCGTCGTGCTGCTGCAGGCTGCGCACCCGGAAGGGGCCCGCCAGCTGTGCCTCCAGCGCCTGCACCGCCGCCTGCAGCTCCTGCACGGTGGTGATGATCGGCTTGTCGGCGCTGGTGGTGGCGGCACGGATGGAGTAGCCGTCGGCGCGGGCGCCCTGGCCCTTGGGGGTGTTGATCACCATGTCGATGGCGCCGGACTCGATCAGGCCGACGATCGTCTGCTCGCCGTGGGCGCCCTGGCCCTGGCTCACCTTGCGCACGGGCGTGGCGCTGATGCCGTTGCGGCGCAGCACCTGGGCGGTGCCGGCGGTGGCGTAGATGGTGAACCCCAATTCGGCCAGGCGGGCGACGGGCAGCACGATGGCGCGCTTGTCCCGGTCGGCGACGGACACGAACAGGGCGCCCTCACTGGGTAGGCCGCCGTAGGCGCCGTCCTGCGACTTGGCGAAGGCGCGCGGGAAGTCGACGTCGAAGCCCATGACCTCGCCGGTGGAGCGCATCTCCGGGCCCAGCACGGTGTCCACCACCCGGCCCGCCGGGGTGCGGAACCGCTTGAACGGCAGCACCGCCTCCTTCACGGCGATCGGGTCCAGCGGGTCGGTGATCGCGGCGTCGTGGGCGGGCAGGTGGCCGGAGGCCTTCAGGGAGGCGATCGACTCGCCGGCCATGAGCAGGGCGGCGGCCTTGGCCAGCTGCACGCCGGTCGCCTTGGACACGAAGGGCACGGTGCGGGAGGCGCGCGGGTTGGCCTCGATCACGTACAGGGTGTCGGAGACCAGGGCGTACTGGATGTTGATCAGCCCGCGCACCCCCACCCCGGCCGCGATGGCCTCGGTGGAGCGACGGATGCGGGCGATCTCCGTGTCGGACAGGGACATGGGGGGCAGCACGCAGGCGGAGTCGCCGGAGTGGATGCCGGCCTCCTCGATGTGCTCCATGACGCCACCGAGGAACAGCTCGGTGCCGTCGTAGAGGGCATCGACGTCGATCTCGATGGCGTCGTCGAGGAAGCGGTCGATCAGCAGGGGGCCGTTGGCGTAGGCGCCGCCGGCCTCCGCGGAGGCACGGGAGAGGTAGTCGACCAGGCCATCGCGGTCGTAGACGATCTCCATGCCGCGCCCGCCCAGCACATAGCTGGGTCGCACCAGCACCGGGAAACCGATCTCCGCGGCCACGGCCAGGGTCTGCTCGTCGCTCAGGGCAGTACCGTGGGCGGGCGCCGGCAGGCCGGCCCGCTCCAGCACCACGCCGAAGACCTCCCGGTCCTCGGCGGCGTCGATCGCCTCCGGGGTGGTGCCCAGGATGGGCACGCCCGCCGCCTTCAGCCGGGCCGCCAGCGACAGGGGGGTCTGTCCGCCCAGCTGGACGATCATGCCGGCCACCGGGCCGGCCGCCAGCTCCGCCTCGTAGACCTCCATGACGTCCTCGAAGGTCAGCGGCTCGAAGTACAGGCGGTCGGAGATGTCGTAGTCGGTGGAGACGGTCTCCGGGTTGCAGTTGACCATGACCGTGTCGTAGCGCGCGGACAGGGCCATGGTGGCGTGCACGCAGGAGTAGTCGAACTCGATGCCCTGGCCGATCCGGTTGGGGCCGGCGCCCAGGATGATCACGGCCTCCCGTTCGCGGGGGGCGACCTCCGTGCTCTGGTCGTAGGTGGAGTACAGGTAGGGGGTGTTGGCGGCGAACTCGGCGGCGCACGTGTCCACCGTCTTGTACACCGGTCGCAGCCCGAAAGCGTGACGCACCTCGCGCACCGTCTCCTCCCCGATACCGCGCAGGGAGGCGATCTGCGCGTCGGAGAAGCCATGCCGCTTGGCCCGCCGAAGCAGCTCGGCGGTCAGTGCCGGTGCCGCGCACATCTCCTCGGCGATCTCCTGCAGCAGGAACATCTGGTCCAGGAACCAGGGGTCGATCGCGGTGGCCTCGAACAGGGCCTCCATGGTGGCGCCGCCGCGGATCGCCTGCTGCAGGTCCACCAGGCGGTGCTCGGTGGGGGTGCGCAGCGACTCGATGAGCTCGGGCAGCTGCTCGGGGGTGGGGGCGGGGCCGTCCCAGTGGAACACCGAGCCGGACTTGTCGATGGAGCGCATGGCCTTTTGCAGGGCCTCGGTGTAGCAGCGGCCCAGGGCCATGGCCTCCCCCACCGACTTCATGGTGGTGGTCAGGGTGGGGTCGGCGCCGCGGAACTTCTCGAAGGCGAAGCGCGGCACCTTGACCACCACGTAGTCGACCGCCGGCTCAAAGGACGCCGGGGTGGAGCCGGTGATGTCGTTGGGGATCTCGTCCAGCGTGTAGCCGATGGCCAGGCGGGCGGCGATCTTGGCGATGGGGAAGCCAGTGGCCTTGGAGGCCAGCGCGGAGGAGCGGGACACGCGCGGGTTCATCTCGATGACGATCACGCGGCCGGTGTTGGGGTGGACGGCGAACTGGATGTTGCAGCCGCCGGTGTCCACGCCCACCTCCCGGATGACGGCGAAGGCGATGTCTCGCAGCTGCTGCAGTTCCCGGTCCGTCAGGGTCAGAGCCGGGGCGATGGTGATGGAGTCGCCGGTGTGCACGCCCACGGGGTCGACGTTCTCGATGGAGCAGACCATCACGCAGTTGTCGACTTGGTCGCGCATGACCTCCAGCTCGATCTCCTTCCAGCCGAGGATGGACTCCTCCAGCAGCACCTCGGTGGTGCGGGAGTCGGCCAGGCCCTGCCCGGCGATGCGCTCGAGGTCCTCGGCGTTGTAGGCGAAGCCGGACCCGAGCCCGCCCATGGTGAAGGAGGGGCGTACCACCACGGGGTAGCCGCCGAGCGCCTCCACTCCGGCGTGGCACTCCTCCATGGTGTGGGCGATGACGCTGCGGGCGACCTCGGCGCCGCAGCGCTCGACCACGCGCTTGAACTCTTCCCGGTCCTCGCCGGCGTTGATGGCGTCGGCACGGGCGCCGATCAGCTCCACGCCGTACCTGTCCAGCACGCCGGACTCCACCAGGCTCATGGCGGTGTTCAGGGCGGTCTGGCCGCCGAGCGTGGGCAGCAGCGCGTCGGGACGCTCCTTGGCGATGATGGCCTCGATGACCTCCGGGGTGATGGGTTCGACGTAGGTGGCGTCGGCCATGTCCGGGTCGGTCATGATCGTGGCCGGGTTGGAGTTGACCAGGATGACGCGTACGCCCTCGGCGCGCAGCACCCGGCAGGCCTGGGTGCCGGAGTAGTCGAACTCGCAGGCCTGGCCGATGACGATCGGGCCGGAGCCGATGACCAGAACGGAGGAGATGTCGGTACGGCGGGGCATCAGGCGTTCTCCTCGGTGTCGGTGTCGGCGGCGACGCGGTGCTCGTGCATCATGCGTATGAAGCGGTCGAACAGGTGCTCGCCGTCGTGTGGGCCGGCGGCGGCCTCGGGGTGGAACTGGACGGAGAAGGCGGGCAGGTCCAGGGCGCGCAGGCCCTCGACCACGCCGTCGTTGAGGTCGATGTAGCTGACCTCGACGCGGCCGTAGCGCCCGGAGTCGAAGGGGGCGGTGGAGGGGCCGTCGGTGGGGGCGTCGACGGCGAAGCCGTGGTTGTGGGAGGTGATCTCCACACGGCCGGTGGCGCGGTCCAGGACCGGCTGGTTGACGCCGCGGTGCCCGTAGCCGAGCTTGTAGGTGCCGTAGCCGAGCGCCCTGCCGAAGATCTGGTTACCCAGGCAGATGCCGAAGAAGGGGATGCGCGCGTCCAGGACGCCGCGCAGCAGGGCCACCTCCTTATCGGCGGTGCCGGGATCGCCGGGGCCGTTGGAGAAGAAGACGCCATCGGGTTGCAGGGCGCGTAGCTGCTCCAGGGTGGTGGACTGCGGCAGCACGTGCACGCGCACACCGCGCTCGGCCAGCTGCCAGGGGGTGCGGGCCTTGATGCCCAGGTCGATGGCGGCGACTACGGCGACCGGCTCCTGGCCGGCGAACTCGCCGCGGGGCTCAACCACGTAGGCCTCGGTGGTGGTCACCTCGGCGGCGAGCGCCTGGCCGGCCATGGCCGGGGCGGCGCGCACGGCGCTCAGGCAGGCCTCCAGGGCCGCCTCGGAGGGGGCGGAACTGGGGTGCTCGGCGAAGCCGTCGGGCAGGGCATCGCCGGAGAAGATGCCGGCGCGCATGGCGCCCCGTTCGCGCAGGTGACGGGTCAGGGCCCGGGTGTCCACCTCGCAGATGCCGACCACGCCGTAGGTGACCAGGTCGGACTCGAGTTCGCGGCGGGCCCGCCAGGAGGAGGCGCGGCGGGCGGGGTCGCGTACCACGAATCCGGCTACCCAGATGCGGTCGGATTCGCCGTCCTCGTCGTTGACGCCCGTGTTGCCGATGTGCGGGGTGGTCATGACCACGATCTGCCGGTGGTAGGAGGGGTCGGTGAGGGTCTCCTGGTAGCCGGTCATGCCGGTGTTGAAGACGATCTCGGCGACCGTGGAGCCGGTGGCTCCGTAGGAGCGGCCCACCAGGGTGTAGCCGTCCTCCAGGACCAGCAGCGCCGGGGTGCGCTCGATCGGCGCGCCGGCGGGCAGGGCGGGGCTGGTGAAGCCGCCGTACGCTGCCGGGGTCGCGGGGTTGGGGGCGCTCATGCATGCTCCTTCGGTTCGGTCTGCTCGACGGGCCGGCCGGCCAGCACGGTCGGGCGGCCATGCAGGAAGGTGGCCATGACCTGTCCGGGCAGTTCCATGCCGGCGTAGGGGGTGTTGCTGGAACGGGTCCACTGGGCGTCCGGGTCCACCACGCGGCGCACGCTCGGGTCGACCACCGTCAGGTTACCGGGCTCGCCGACGGCCAGTGGACGACCCTGGTCGTCCAGGCGGCCGATGCGGGCGGGCGCCTCGGACAGCACCCGGGCCACGTCGCGCCAGGTCATACGGCCCGGCTCGACCATGGTGGCGATGATGATCGGCAGCGCGGTCTCCAGGCCGGTCATGCCGAAGGCGCCGGCCTGCCACTCGCAGTCCTTGGACTCGCGCGGGTGGGGGGCGTGATCGGTGCCGACCACGTCAATGGTGCCATCGGCGAGCGCCGCCCGGACGGCCTCCACGTCCTCGGCGGTGCGCAGCGGCGGGTTCACCTTGTACAGCGGCGAGTAGGTGCGCGCCTTCTCGTCGGTGAGCAGCAGGTGATGGGGGGTGGCCTCGGCGGTGACGTCGATGCCGCGGGCCTTGGCCCAGCGGATGATCTCCACGCTGCCGGCGGTGGACAGGTGACACACATGCAGACGAGAACCGACATGCCCCGCCAGCAGGACGTCGCGGGCGATGATCGACTCCTCGGCGACGGCGGGCCAGCCGGCCAGGCCGAGCTCGGCGGAGACGCGACCCTCGTGCATCTGGGAGCCCTCGGTCAGGCGGGGGTCCTGGGAGTGCTGCGCGATCACGCCGTCGAAGGACTTGGCGTATTCCAGGGCGCGGCGCATGAGCACCGGGTCGGATACGCACTTGCCGTCGTCGGAGAAGACGCGCACGCGGGCGGCGGAGTGGGCCATGGCGCCCATCTGGGACAGGTGCTCGCCCTTCAGTCCCTCCGAGACGGCGCCGACGGGGTGGACGTCCACCCAGCCGGCCTCGTTGCCCAGGCGCAGCACCTGCTCGACCACGCCGGCGTTGTCCTGCACGGGGGTGGTGTTGGCCATGGCGAACACGGCGGTGTAGCCGCCGACGGCGGCGGCGCGGGTGCCGGTGTAGACGGTTTCGGCGCTCTCTCCGCCGGGCTGGCGCAGGTGGGTGTGGATGTCCACGAGCCCGGGCAGCAGCACCAGGCCGGCCAGGTCGTCGTGGCGGTGGGTATCGGTGGGCGCCTGGGCGACGGCGTCGGGGCCGATGGCGGCGATCGTTTCGTCGATGACGAGGACGTCGGTGGGGTCCTCGCCGTAGGGGCGGACCCCGGGCAGGAGGTGGGCGGTCACAGCTGGTTCCCTTCGTCGGCGAGGAGCAGGTAGAGGGCGGCCATGCGCACGGAGACGCCGTTGCCAACCTGCTCGACCACGCGCGAGCGGGGGTCGTCGGCGGCGTCGGCGGTGATCTCCAGGCCGCGGTTCATGGGCCCGGGGTGCATGACGATGGCGTGCTCGGGCATGGCGGCGCGGCGCACCGCGCCGAGCCCGTAGCCGCGGGAGTACTCCCCGGGGCTGGGGAAGTAGCCGCCGCCGGCGGCGCTCATGCGCTCGCGCTGTACGCGCAGCATCATCACGGCGTCGGGCTCGACGGCGGCGATGGCGGCGTCGAAGTCGTAGGACACGTCGCAGGGCCAGTCATCCATGCCCACCGGCAGCAGGGTGGGTGGGGCCACCATGGTGACGTGGGCGCCCAGGGTGGTGAGCAGGTCGACGTTGGAGCGGGCCACGCGCGAGTGCAGCACGTCGCCGACGATGATGACGCGGGCGCCTTCAAGGTCGCGGCCGCGGGGGCGGGGCTGCCGTCGCCGGCGCGGGCGGAGCCGGAGGCCGGCCCGCCGGGGGTGTACCAGCGGCGCAGGGTCATAGCGTCCAGCAGTGCCTGGGTGGGGTGCTGGTGGGTGCCGTCGCCGGCGTTGAGCACGGGCACGTCGATCCAGCCGGCGTGGGCGAGCAGGTGGGCGGCGCCGCAGGCGGAGTGACGCACCACCACGGCGTCTGCGCCCATGGCCATGATGGTCTGGGCGGTGTCCTTCAGCGACTCCCCCTTGGACACGGAGGAGCCCTTGGCGGAGAAGTTGATGACGTCGGCGCTCAGCCGCTTGGCGGCGGCCTCGAAGGACAGCCGGGTGCGGGTGGAGTCCTCGAAGAAGAGGTTCACCACGGTCTTGCCGCGCAGGGTGGGCAGTTTCTTGACGGCGTGACGCTGGGTGGCGGCCATGGCCTCGGCGGTGTCGAGCACCATCACCGCCTCGTCGTGGGACAGGTCCTTGGCGGACAGCAGGTGCTTCATCGGGTGGCCTCCTGGGTCGCGGCATCGACGATGGTGACGGCGTCGGCGGCGGCGCCGAGTTCCGTCAGGGACACGACCACCTTCTCGTTGCGGGAGGTGGGTAGGTTCTTGCCCACGTAGTCGGCGCGGATGGGCAGCTCGCGGTGGCCGCGGTCGACCAGCACGGCCAGTTGCACGGCGTCGGCGCGGCCGATGGCTCCCAGGGCGTCCAGGGCGGCGCGGATCGTGCGGCCGGAGAAGAGCACGTCGTCGACCAGGATGACGGTGCGGCCCTCGAGGCTCTCCCCCGGGATGCGGGTGGGCTGGGGCACGCGGATCGGGTGCCGGCCGAGGTCGTCGCGGTACATGGTGATGTCCAGGGTGCCGACCGGTGGGGCGCCGGCGGGGTCGTCGTCCTCCTTGGCGGCGACCTCCAGGGCTGCGGCCAGGCGCTGGGCCAGGGGCACGCCTCCGGATGGGATACCAAGGACCATGAGGTTGTCGCTGCCGCGATTGCGCTCGAGGATCTCGTGGGCGATGCGGACGAGGGAGCGCTGGATCTCGGCGGCGCCGAGGATCTGCTTCCCGGTGGACTGTGCTGCGGCCACGGTGCGTGGACCTCCTTCTCCGCCTCACTGGACGGGCTTCAAGGATGTCGTTCGGAGCGATGTTAGCGCAGCGCCTGGGCCGGTGCGGCCGGCGTCCACCCGGTGAACGTCGGCCGCACCGGCGAGTGCGGCGCGCCGGGCCGACACCGCGCACACGAGTTCTCCCCTGATACACGCGTTTTGGAGGTTTGCGGGTGCTGGGCACGTGCAAACCTCCAAAACGCGTGATCGTGGCGGCAACGCATGTTCGTGATGGCCTGCGCTTGGGCGTGCCGCACGCTTTGACGGACAATGAGTCAAGGCTCGGGCCGCTCGGACTCGGGCCGCCCGGCAGAGGAGCCGACCATGACATCTGGACACACCGGCGTCCGCCCCATGCAGACGGGCCGTCAATCCCTGCTCGTCCGGATCATGCTCATCGCATTGACCATTGCGGTTCTCGGCTCCGCCGGGTTCGGCACCTGGGTGGCCTTCATTTACGACGGCGGGACGCCCACGCTGATCCCCTTCGGGCTCGTTGCGCTTCTAGGCGGGTTGTTCGCGCTGTGGGGCCTGTCCGAGCAGTCGGCGAAATGGGTCGGCCTGGCGGCCGTGCTTCAGGTGTTCGCGCCGACGGGTGCGGCGTGGGCGGCCAGCCTGGTCCTAGCGGTGTTCGGAGCGGTCGTGCTGGTGATGCAGTGGAGGGCCGGCCGTCACCTCCCGGACCGGCAGCACGCCCACGCCTAGGATGCCGCGTCGCTCGACGTCGATCACCGCGTGAGATCGGGTCCGGCTTGGGCTGAGTTGCTCAGCGCAGCACCTCGGCCAACGTGAGTGGCGTCCGCCCGGTGAGCGCGCGGACGTCGTCGGTGACGGTGGCGAGGACGCCGGAGGCAATGGCGGTGTACGTGGACACCCAGGCGTCCAGCTGCCAGTCGGGCACGCCGTAGCTGCGCCGGGAGGCGTAGGCCTCCTCCAGGCTCTGGTCCCGGTAGACGGTGGGGCGGCCGGTGACGGCCGTGATGGTGGCCGCCGCCTCGGCCAGGGTGAAGGCCTCGGGCCCGGTGAGTTCGTAGGTCGCGCCGTCGTGGCTGGTGTCACCGGCCGCGGCGGCGGTGAGGATGGCGGCGGCGCTGCGGGCTACGTCCGCGCGGGCGACCGCGGCGACGCGTCCGGAGCCCGCCGGACCGGCGATGACGCCGTCGACGGCCAGATCGGGGATGAAGTCGGCGTAGAAGGAGTCGCGCAGGAAGGTGAAGGCCATGCCGGACTGGCGCAGGTGCTCCTCCGTGGCCTGGTGGGTGCGGGCCAGGGTGAAGGCGGCGTCGGGGGCGGCGGCGAGGAAGCTGGTGTAGACGACGTGCCGTACCCCGGCGGCGCAAGCCGCGTCGATGAAGGTCTTGTGCTGCTCGAGGCGGTCGGCGCTCTCGGCCGCGGAGACCATGAACAGCAGGTCGACTCCCCGCAGGGCCTGCGCGGCGGCGTCGGCCTGGCCGTAGGAGGCGACGGCGACGTCGTCGGCCCAGGCGGGGGCCTTAGCCGGGTTGCGCACGAGGAGGCGCTGATGCAGGCCGGCGTCGTGCAGCAGCTCGGCGACACGGCCACCGACCTTGCCGGTGGCACCGGTGACGGCGATCGTGAGCGGGCGGGCGGAGGGGTCCGGGCCGGAGGTGGTGCTCATGGCACCTGTCTACCCCACTCCCCGCGAGACCAGCACCTGATGGGGAAGGCGAATCCGGAAGCACTGTCACAAATGATGACAAACGAGCCCACGTGTCCGAAGGCCGACCAAGGAAACGTTGAAATCATGCGGTTGGTATTCTGGGCCGGGCGGTTGGATCTGGCGTTTGTCACCATTTGTGACAATGCACCTCCGCAGTAGGCGGTCGCGCGCCAGGCAAGAGTCCCAGCGTCAACCGACTGCAGCCTCGAGTACCGCGCGGGCGGTGACCTCGTCGGTGACCAGCGCGGAGAGGTAGCCGCCGCGCAGGGCCGCGCGGATCGCGGTCACCTTCTCCTCGCCCGCGGCCACGCCGACGACGAAGGGAATCCCCTTGAGGCGCTCGGGCTCCATGCACAGGGTGCGCTCGCACAGCGCCGTGGGCACGTGTCGTCCCTCGGCGTCCAGGTGGTGCCCGCACACGTGTGCAACCGCGCCGCGCCGGCGGCACTCGCGCACCACCTGCGGCGTCATCCACTTGCGCAGCAACGGGCTGGTGGACTCCCCCACCGCGCCGATGCCCGTCAGGGCGACGTCGCTGCGGGCGGCCAACTCCAGCGTGGTGGCGACCTGGTCCTCTTGGCGCACGGCCCGCGCCAGGTTCAGCGAGTCGAAGACCAGCGGCACGGTCAGCGACCGGTAGCGACCGCCCAGCCGCATGGCCAGGTTGCGGCACACGTCGCCGCCGTCGCCGAGGTCGTAGGACTCCCCCGCCGAGCCGATCATCGCCACCACCGTCGAGGTGGGCCAGGTGCGCTCGGGCATCTGATGCACGACGGCGGCCACGGCCCGCCCGTTGGACACCGCGATCACCGACCGCGGGCCGCAGTGCTCAACCAGCAGCTCCGCCGCGGCCCGGGCGACGTCGGGGGTGACGCCGGGAACGAACGGACGGGACACCTCGGTGACGCGAGCCTGTTTGAGGCCGAAGGCGGAGGTGAGCTCCTCCTCCAACGCCATCAGCCGCTCGATGGGGTGTGCGACCGTCACCTGAACGATCCCGACTCGGCGGGCCTCGGTCAGCTTGCGTGAGACCGTGGAGCGCGAGTAGCCCAGGCGCTCGGCGATCTCGTCCTGACTGAGGTCCTTGTCCCAGTACAGGTGGGCGATGTCCAGCAGCAGCCGCGCGTGTTCGCGATCCAGGTTTGCGCACATAATTGCATCTTACAGCCAGATAACCTAGCTTTCACCTCAATTAGGCGTAAGTAAACAGGTTATGAAGGCCACCTGCCCTGAGGTAAGGATGCACGGATGTGCAGCACACGCCCTTGGGGGTGGCGTCGTCCCGCCTTAGCGTGAAGCCACCGCGGCGGTGAGGGCCGGTGGTTACAGCCAACTCTCGCCGGCACCTGCCGGCACAGATACCGCCCGGTGTGCAGTACATCGCTCATCCGTTCGAAGGAGAACCCCCATGGCAATCGTCCGCACCATTCACGGCGACGTCGACCCGTCCACGCTCGGCGTCGTCAACGCCCACGACCACCTCATCCGCGTCGGCGCGGGCGAGGTCTACATCGACCCCGACCACCTCCTGGACGACGAGGACAAGGCGGTCGAGGAGGCTGGCTACTTCGTCGACGCCTCCAAGCGCTTCGCCTCCACCGCCACCATCGTGGACATGTGCCCGGCGTCCTCCGGCCGCGGCGTGCTCAAGCTGAAGCGCGTCGTCGAGCGGGTCCCCGACCTGCAGGTCATTCAGGCCACCGGCTTCCACCAGCAGAAGGTCTACCTCGAGTGGCGCCAGTCCTGGGTCAACCAGTACACCGTCAACGAGATCGCCGACCTGCTGATCGCCGACATCGTCGAAGGCGTGGACGCCAATGACTACATGGGACCGCTGGTCAAGCGCACCGACGTGCGCGCCGGCGTCATCAAGTGGGCGACCGCCTACGGCAAGATCACCGACTGGGAGGTCAAGACCGGTAAGGCCGTCGCCATCGCCTCTAAGGAGACCGGCGCGCCCGTCAACACCCACGTCACCGCCGGCACCTGCGGCCCCGAGCAGGCCCGCTTCCTGATCGAGCAGGGTGTGGCCCCGGAGAAGATCGCCATCGGCCACATCCAGCGCAACTGGGACCCGTGGATCCAGGAGCAGATCACCAAGCTCGGCGCCTACGTGGAGCTGGACGGCACCAACCGCATCAAGTACGTGCCGGACAACGCCCGCGTCAACCTGCTCAAGGTGCTCGGTGAGAAGGGCTACGGCAAGCAGATCCTGCTCGGCACCGACTCGGGCAAGGCCTCCTACCAGAAGGCCTACGGCTCGGTCTCCGGGATCGACTACGACCCGGCGGTGTTCTGCCCGCGCCTGATCGACGACGAGGGCTTCGACCCCGACTACGTCCAGGACCTGCTGGTGAACAACGCCGCCAGGTTCTTCGCATTCGAGCCCCTGGCCGACTGAGCGAGGCGAGTTGAAATGAGCGAACCCCGCAACACGCCCAGGCTCCAGATCGCCCTGGACACCCTGGACCAGCCCAGCGCGCTGGGCCCCCTGCAGCAGGCGGCGCCGTACGTCGACGTCATCGAGTGCGGCACCATCCTGATCCTGTGCGAGGGCTACCACGCGGTGCGCAACATTCGCGCCCTGTTCCCGGACAAGCAGATCCTCGCCGACGTGCGCATCGCGGAGGCGGGTGCCAAGATCGCCCGCCTCGCCTTCGAGGCCGGCGCGGACCTGGTCTCCTGCGTGGCAGGCGCCTCCATGACCACCATCGAGCAGGTCTGCAAGGTCGCCGCCGAGTTCGACGGCGAGGTACAGGTGGAGCTGGCCGACGAGTGGTACGACCCGGAGCGGGCCCGCGCCTGGCGCGCCGCCGGCGTCCAGCACGTCATTGTCAAACGGTCCCGCGACCGCGAGGCCGCCGGCGACCTGTCCTGGAAGGCCGAGGACATGGACCGGGTCGACGAGCTGGCGGACATGGGCTTCACGGTCACCGTCACCGGCGGCATCAGCGTGGCGGACCTGCCGGCCTTCGCGGGCCGCAGGGTTGGCATCGTCATCGCCGGACGCTCGATCGTCGGCGCCGAGGATCCGGCCGCCGCCGCATCTGCGCTGCGCGACGCCATCGACGAGGTGTGGTCATGAGCGTGACCTCCCTCGACGACGGTATCCGCCTGGGCATCTACGAGAAGGCCCTGGTCGGCAACCCGCTGGCCACCCCCGACGACTGGGCGGGCTTCCTCGCCCAGGTGCCGCAGGCCGGCTACTCCTTCCTGGACCTGTCGGTCGACGAGTCCCCGGAGCGGGAGGCCCGCCTCGAGTGGGGGCCACGCCAGTGCCGCATGGTACGTGAGGCCGCCGAGTCGGTCGGCACCGGCATCGGCGGGGTGTGCCTGTCGGTGCACCGGCGCATAGGCCCGGGCTCGGCCGACCCCGAGGTACGGCGTCGGGCCCGCGAGGTCATGGCCCGCGGCCTGGAACTGTGCCACGAACTGGGGGCGCCCGTAATCCAGATCGCGGGCTATTACGCCTACTACGAGGACCCCCACCCGGACGCCGAACGCTGGTACGGCCAGCTGCTGGCCGACGCCGTGCCCCTCGCCTCTCGCCTCGGGGTGGTGATGGGGATCGAGAACGTCGACGGCACCGACGTAACCTCGATCCGCAAGGCCATGGAGTTCGTCGACGCCGTCGGCTCCCCCTACCTGCAGGTCTACCCCGACCTCGGCAACATCGCCGAGCAGGGCCTCGACCCCGCCGTCGAGTTGGAGGCGGGCCGCGGGCACATGGTGGCCATGCACGCCAAGGATGTGCGCCGCGGCGAGCCTCGGCGGGTGGAGATGGGCACCGGCATCGTCGACTGGGACAAGTCCTTCCAGCTGCTCGCCGCCCAGCACTGGACCGGTCGGCTCATGATTGAGATGTGGAACGACGACGCGCCCGACTCCGTCGCCCGTTGCGTGGCCGCACGCGAGTTCATTGAGGGCAAGGCCGCCGGCGCCGGCATCGCCATTCAGAGGCCCTGAGCACCATCAGACGACTCGCAACGCGAGCCGCACGCGGCACACACGCCGTCATCCCCTGACCGTCTTCGAGAACCCCTACGGCTGCAGCCAGACAGGCAGCCGCAGCGCCGCCCATTCGCGGCCACACACAGTCAACCAGAAAGACCGAACAATGACGTACGACCTGACCACTATCGGTGAGGGGCAGATCCGCCTCACCTGTGAGCGTGGCGAACGGCTGTCCACAGCCCGCTCACTGCGCATGACCGCTGCCGGCTCCGAAGCCAACGTCGCCGGACTGCTCAGCGAGCTCGGCCGCTCAACCGCCTGGGCGTCGAAGCTGCCCAAGGGTGAGCTGGCCGACCGCATCGCCCTGGAGTACTCCGCCGTCGGCGTGGACATCCGTCACACGGTGATGACGGAGGAGGGCCGGGTGGCCCTGTACTTCCTCGAACCGGGCGAGTTCCCGCTGCCGGGCAAGGTGACCTACGACCGGCTGCACACGCCCTTCCGCACCATCACGCCGGAGGAGTTCAACTGGGATGCCCTGCTGGACACCCGCGTCGTCTTCCTCACCGGCATCACGGCGGCGCTCACCCCCGAGACCGCCCGGGTGGTGCGCTACTTCGCCGACGCCGCCGTCGAGCGGGGCGTGGACGTCGCCCTGGACGTCAACTTCCGCTCCCTGCTGTGGACCGGCGAGCAGGCACGCGAGACCCTCGAGCCGATCGCGCGCCAGTCCTCGATCCTGTTCTGTTCGCGTACGGACGCCCGGGTGGTGTTCGGCATCGACAAGCCGGACGTGCAGGCCTGCCACGCCCTGCGCGAGGAGATGGGCGTGCCCACGGTGGTCTCCACCGACGGCCGCGCCGGTACCTACCTGTCGACGGCGGAGAAGGATCGCATCTTCGAGATCCACTCCGTCCCGGTGATCGACCGGCCCGGGGCAGGTGACTCCTTCGTCGCCGGCACGCTGCACGGTTGGCTCGACGGCGACGTCGAGAAGGGCATCCAGATGGGCACCAAGGTCGCCCAGATCGCGCTGACGCACCACGGCGACCTGACCCACGTGCGTCCCGGCGAGCTGCAGACCCTGCAGAGCTCGGACATCGTCCGCTGAGCAAATCGACCGTACCGCCGGGCGGCGCACAGCCGCCCGGCGGCCGGTCCCTAATCAAACGTCTGCTCAATCGACAAGATCGGATTGAAATGAGTACACAGGCAACGGCGCCTGCGGCGCCGCGGGGGAAGACCGCCCTGAACAAATCGACAATCATCACCTCACCGGTCACCAGAAGTCGCTGATCGGCATGGCGATCGTGGGCAACGTGTCGGAGTTCTTCGACATGTTCCTAATCGGCTTCATCGTCAACCTCCTCATCGAGACTCCGGGCTGGAACCTGACCGGATTCCACTCCGGCGTGATCCTCGCCGGCTCCGGCCTGGGCACGGTCCTCGGCTCCATTACCTGGGGCCGACTGGCGGATGTGTTCGGTCGTAAGACCGCCTTCATCTGGTGCATCGTGGTGCTGGTGGTCTTCACCGCCGCCTCCGCCTTCACCCCGGTCAACGGCTGGATTCTGTTGACCATTCTGCGCACCGGTGTGGGCTTCGGCGTCGGCGGCCTCAACATCACCTCCGTGCCCTTTGTGCAGGAGTTCGTACCCGCCAGACAGCGCGGCCTGTTGGCCGGACTCACGAGCGTATTCATCCCGGCCGGCATCTTCCTGGGCGGGCTGGTGACCAGGTACCTCGGCGATTCGCTCGGCTGGCGCGGACTGATCGCCGTCGGCTGCATCCCCATCGTGCTGCTCGCCTGGACGCGGATCGTTCCGGAGTCGCCCCGCTTCCTGCAGTCCCGCGGGCGTGACCGGGAGGCCAAGGAGGCCTACGCGTGGGCCATGGAGATCCCGGTGGAGCAAGTGGCCGATCTGCCCGATATCAAGGAGGCCTCGTCGGCGTCCTACGCGGTGATCTTCTCCAAGTACCCCAAGCAGCTGCTGGTGGTCGCCGTCGGCTCCTTCTGCTTCATCATGGGCTCCTTCACGGTGCAGTCCTGGGGGCAGACGCTGCTAGGGCAGTCCTTCAAGTTCAGCGCCGCCTCCGTAGCAACCCTGTTCATGTTCGTGTCGCTAGGCGACCTGCTGGGACGCCTGGGATCGGCCTGGATCTCCGACAAGATCGGACGGCGCTGGACCATGTTCGGCTGCGGCATGATTGGTGCCATCGGCGCCCTGATCGCCGCCTTCTCCACCAGGATGGTCACGTCCGGTGGAGAAATCGGCAACGCAGGCTACGTGTTCTTCGCCGGAATCTTCATCGTCATGATGTTCGGCGATGGCGCCTTCGGCATCCTCAACGCCTTCGGCGGTGAGCAGTTCCCGACGGAGGCCCGCTCCACCGGGCTTGGCCTCGGGTATGGCATTGGGTCGATTGCCAAGGTCGTCGGTCCATACTTCGTCGGTGCCCTGGTGGGCTCTTCCGAACTCAGCCCGGAAGTGGTGTTCGTACCGTTCATCATCTTCGCAGTGCTGCTGTTCCTGGGTGGCATCGTCTACCTGTTCGCCCGCGAGACGAAGGGTGCTGCACTGGAAGACATCTGAGTGCCCCGTCGTGGCCGCGGTCCGCGGACCACGGCCACGACGTCGCCAACTGCTCGGCCGACGCCGAAGCCCGGGACAAACGGGTTGCCCCCGGAACCGTGTGGGTTCCGGGGGCAACCCGTATCTCAGCGACCAGGCGACGTTGGCGAACGCGGGCCTGGTTGCCGGGATGCTTAGTGTTGGCCGTAGACGTTCTGGTAGCGGTCGTTGAGGCGGTCGATCAGGTCCTGCTCGATCGGCACCGGCTCACCCCCCTGACGCGCGATATGCACCGTACGCGCCACCTCCTCACACATCGCCGCAGCCTTCACCGCCGCCCGCGCATCGACCCCGATCGTGAACGGGCCGTGATTCGCCATCAACACCGCCGGCGACCGCGACCCCGACAAGGTCTCCACAATCCCCCGCCCAATCGAATCATCCCCGATCAAGGCAAACGGACCCACCGGAATCTCACCCCCAAACTCATCCGCCATCATCGTCAACACACACGGCACCGGCTCCCGCCGCGCCGCCCACGCCGTCGCATACGTCGAATGCGTATGCACCACCCCACCCACCCGGTCCATATGCCGATACACATACGCATGCGCCGCCGTATCCGACGACGGCGTCAGATTCTCCGGCGTCCCATCCTCGATCTTGTCCCCATCCAGCGTGCACACCACCATGTTGTCCGCCGTCAGCTCCTCATACGCCACCCCCGACGGCTTAATCACGAACAAGTCCGTCCGCTCCACACTCCCATCCGGACGAGACACGCTCACCCGCTCAGACACATTCCCAGCCGTCCACACCACCAAACCCCACCGAATCAACTCCCCATGCAAACGCGCCACCCGCTCACGCGCATCAGCCACCGCCCCACGCACACCATCATCCAAATCAGCCAACACAATCCGCTCGGTCTTCTCAGCCATGAGAGCACTCCTTCGTGACGGGCCGGCCCGGCGCCGGCCAACTTGTATCGTCACGGCAATCGTGCCCACCGCGGGGCAAACAGTCACCGCCCCCACCGCACGTTCGTGCATGGCGGGGGCGGTGACGTTTCGACCTTCTCGGCAGGTTTACCTGCGCCGTTCTCGGCGCGGTCGGAAGGCGCGAGGGCGGTGCAGCGGATGCGGACGCTCGTTCAGCGAAGCGTGTCGGCCAGGTCGCCGATGCGCCCCAGCAGCCCGTTCAGGAAGCGCGGAGAGTCATCGGTCGACAGCATGCGGGCGAGGGTGATCGCCTCGTCGACGGCCACCGGCGCATCGACGTCGTCGTTCCAGACGATCTCCCACGTGGCCAAGCGCGCGATGGCCCGATCCGTGGCCGGCATGCGGCTCAGCACCCACCCGTGGGAGTAGGTCTCGATGGTCTCATCGATCTCGCTCAAGTGGTCGGCGACGCCGGCCAGCGCCTGACGGGTATAGGCGGGCGCCTCGGTGTGGTTGGCGGAGTGGAAGGCCCGCTCGGCGGCCAGCTCCCGTAGGTTCTGCGCCCCGGAGTCGCCCTGTAGCAGGCCGCGCTGGTCGGCCTCGAAGAGCACCTCCACGGCACGCCGCCGCGCCTTGGTGCGTGCGGTGACCGGGAACTTGGGGTGCCCACTCGCAGCGGCGGGTGCGCCGTCGTCGTCCAGTGGTTCCTCGGCGGCGTCAGACTCCGACACCGGCATGGATTCGGTCATCGGCGGTCAGTCGGTGACGCGGGAGATGTAGGAGCGGGAGCGGGTATCGACCTTGACCTTGTCGCCGATGTTGAGGAACAGCGGGACCTGGATCTCGGCACCGGTCTCCAGGGTGGCCGGCTTGGTGCCCGCAGAGGAGCGGTCGCCCTGCAGACCCGGCTCGGTGTGGGAGATGGTCAGCACGACGGCGGCCGGCAGTTCCACGAACAGCACGTCCTCCTCATGGAAGGCGACGATCACGTCCTGGCCCTCAAGCATGAGGTCGGCGGCGTCACCGACCACGTCGGCGGGCACGTAGGTCTGCTCGTAGGTCTTGACATCCATGAAGACGAAGTCGTCGCCGTCCTTGTAGGAGAACTGCATGTCGCGGCGGTCGACGGTGGCGGTCTCCACCTTGAGGCCGGCGTTGAAGGTCCGGTCCACGGTCTTGCCGGACAGAACGTTCTTGATCTTGGTGCGCACGAAGGCGGGGCCCTTGCCCGGCTTGACGTGCTGGAACTCGACTACCTGCCACAGCTGGCCCTCCAGGTTGAGCACCATGCCGTTCTTCAGGTCGTTCGTCGTTGCCACGTGCGGTTCCTAACTCGCTAGAGGATTGCTGGAGGTCTTAGACCGGGTAAGCCTACCGCCATCACTCGTTCACTCCCCCGGCCGCCGCCTGTCATGCCGGTCACGGCTTACGTATCGCCGCGCCATATCAACCGACCTCGGCGAGTGGGGCGGCTAGTGGAAGTCGGTGATGTCCTTGACGTCCTCGCGCAGGGCGTGTACTTCGCCCAGGCGGGCGAGCGTGGCGTAGCGCTGCTCGGCATACGGCAGGGAGACCTCCAGCAGGAATTCGGCCATGCGGTCCTGCCCCTGGCGGGCCAGCTCTGCGGCGAGCGAGCGGATGTCGTCGGGGTGCCGGTTCTGGCTCATCTTCGCCTTGCCCTGTACCTGCTCGATGCCCACCTCGACCGCCACGATCGCCCGTGCCATCCGCTCCAACTTCTCCTCCCCGATGGGGGTGAGCACGTCGTCCGGCTCGGACAATTCGGTGAGCCTGCGTGCCGCCTGCAGCGCCGCCTCGGGGCTGGAATCGATACGCACCGGCCCCCGCACGTGCAGGGTGATGTAGTCCCAGGTGGGCACGTTCGGCTTGACCTCGTTGGTGGCGTACCAGCGGGGCGAGACATAGGTGTCGACGTCGTCGAAGATGACCATGCCGCGGCCCGTTATCGGCTCGCGCACCTGCGGGTTGTTGCGCACCAGGTGGGTGACCAGCGCATTGCGCTCCGCGTCCCGGTAGAAGGGCACGAGGGTGGCCGCCGGCCCGTCGGCGTGCACGGTGATCAGGTTGCCGACGTGGGGTCGGTCCAGCAGGGAGGTGGCGTAGTCCTCGGGAAGTTCAAAGTGCCGCGGCACATACATGCGTTCAGCCTATGGCTCGGCCCGCCGTGGGGTCGAGCCCACCCGGTCGGCCAGCTGCTCCAGTACCAGCGCGGCGGCCCGCTCCGGGGTGGTATCGGTGGTGTCGACGACGACGCCGCCCGCCTGTGCGCAGGCGGCCTCCCGTTCGTGCAGCATCCGCGTGAACGCCTGATAGACGTTGCCGAGCGCCACCGAGCGCGGTGCGTCCAGGCCGTTGCGGGTGGCCAGTCGCCGCGGCGTGGCGGTCAGGTGTACCAAATGCGCCCCGTCGGCACGCGCCTGCGTGAGAGCGGCCTGCACAGCGTCGTCATCCAGACACCCTGAACCGAGGGCGATGACGGCGCCGGCCGCGGCCTGCCCGAGCGTCTGCCGTGCGGTGGCCGCCTCGGCGCGCCGGTAGCGCTCCTCGGGGACGGCCACCAGGGCGAGTTCGGGCAGGGTGCCCAGTGCCGCGGCCGTCTCCTGCCCGACGTCGTACAGCGGCAGCCCGGTGGCGTTCGCCAGGGCGCGACCCACACTGCTGCAGCCCGCGCCGGGGGCACCGAGCAGCACCACGCGCGCCGGATTCATGCGCGCCCCTCCGCAACCGCCGCAGGGCTGGCGGACGGGGCGGTGACCGCGTCGTGGGCGGCCCGCAGCACCTCCAGGTCGGGCTCCACTCCGCGCACCGGCTGAGCGATGTCATCCAGCAGCACCATGCGCAGCCTGCCGGCGCGCACCTTCTTGTCCGACGTCATGGCGGCGCAGAGCGCATCGAAGGAACCCGCTCCCTGCGGGAACGCCGTTGGGAGCCCGGCCGCGGTGAAGGCGCGCCGGTGCAGCGACACCGCGTCGGCGTCGAGCCGGCCCAGACGGTGGGCCACCTCGGCGGCGAACACGCAGCCCACGGCGACGGCCTCTCCGTGCCGCCAGGTGTAGTCGGTGACCTTCTCAATGGCATGGGCGTAGGTGTGACCGTAGTTGAGGATCTCCCGCAGCCCCGCCTCGGTCAGGTCCTCCCCCACCACGGCGGCCTTGACCGCCACCGAACGGGCCACCAGCTCGGCGATGACCGGGGAGTCGGCGGCCGGCGGGGCGGGTGCGGCGAGTACCCGGTCCAGGATGACCGGGTCAGCGATGAACCCGCACTTGACGACCTCCCCCATCCCGGCGCGCAACTCCGCCTCGGGCAGGGTGGCCAGGGCAGCCAGGTCGGCGATCACGGCGGCCGGCGGGTGGAAGGCGCCCACCAGGTTCTTGCCGGCGTCGGTGTCAATGCCGGTCTTGCCGCCGACCGCCGCATCCACCATCGCCAGCAGGCTGGTCGGCACCTGCACGACGGGGACGCCGCGCAGCCAGGTGGCGGCGGCGAAGCCGGCCAGATCGGTGGTGGCCCCACCGCCCACGCCCACGACGCAGCCGTCCCGGCCCAGGCGGAAGGCACCCAGCTGCTCCCAGATCTGGTTGAGCACGCCCGCGTGCTTGGCGCTCTCCCCTCCGGGCACCTCGATCCGGGCGGCGCGCAGCCCGGCCGCCCTCAACGCCCGCTCATATTCGGTGGCGGAGGCGGCCAGCGCGTCGGCGTGGACAATCGCCACCCCGCCCGCGCCGCCTCCGGGGGCGGTGGCTACGGCTTGGGTGACGGCGTCCGCCAGCCCGCTGCCGATCACGACGTCGTAGGGACGGGCCGCGGCGGTACCGGGCACGGTTATGCGGGTGCGACCGCCCTCATGCACTTGGCGCGGGGCGGTGGGGCGCAGCCCGGATACACCGCGGACAGGGGCCAGCGCGGCCGCGGCCCGCGAGGGAGCGCTCCCCAAAGACACCAGCACGAGCGCGGCGACCTGCTCGGGAGTGAGCCCATCGGTGGGCACGGTTATGGTTGCGACCCGCTGGTACAGGTCGGCGCGCTGCGCATGCAGGTTCTCCATGCGGGCCAGCACATCGGCGGCGATGTCATCCTGGGCGGCCGCAGTGGCGTCGGAGTCCGCCGCCCGCCCGGCGGGGTTCACCAGCGGCCGGCCGGCGCCGTCGCCGACGTGTGCGGCCGCGGTGGCGGGGCTGGCCGCCAGGTGTACGACGGTGTGCCCGCGCAGCAGGCGACGGTTCTCCTCCCGCAGGACGCCACCGCCGCCGAGCGCCACGACTCCCTGGGCGGCGGCCTCCCCGGTCAGCACGGCCCGCAGAGCGCGGGTCTCCCGATCCCGGAAGCCCTCCTCACCCTCGGCGGCGAAGATCTCCGGGATGGTCATGCGGGCGCGGCGACGAATCTCCGCGTCCGTGTCGGTGACTTGCACGCCCAGCGCGGTGGCCAGCAGTCGCGCCACCGTGGTCTTGCCGGATCCGGGCAGCCCAACCAGAACCAGCGGCAGCAAACCCGTATCCACGGCGCCCTCGGACACCGCCGGACCCGGCCGGTCGGCGTGGCTCGTGTGGCTCATGGGATTGACTCCTTCGGCGTATGGGACGGGCGATGAGACTGGATGGCGGCCGCGGGGCGTTCACCACTGGGTGCGTTCGGCCACGCGGGCGAGGTAGCCGGAAAGGTTGCGGCGGGCCTCGGCGACCGAATCCCCGCCGGTCTTCTCCACCAGGGCGTCGGCGAGCACCAGCGCCACCATGGCCTCGGCGATCACCGCGCCGGGTACGACGGCGGTGGTGTCGGAGCGCTGGTGCAGTCCGGTGGCCGGCTCGCCGGTGGCCAAGTCAATGGTGCGCAGGGCGTGCGGGACCGTGGAAATGGGCTTGTAGGCGGCCCGCACCCGCAGCGGTGCCCCATTGCTGATGCCGCCCTCAATGCCGCCGGCGCGGTTGGTGGCGCGGTCCACCCGCCCGGCGTCGATGGTGAGGATCTCATCGTGGGCGGCGGAGCCCGGGCGGGCCGCCTCGGCGAAGCCGTCCCCGATCTCCACACCCTTAACCGCCTGGATGCCCATGAGGGCGCCGGCCAGGCGCGCATCCAGCCGCCGATCGGCCTGCACATGGGTGCCCAGTCCGATCGGTACGCCGGTGGCGATCACCTCCACCACTCCGCCGAGCGTGTCACCGGCCTTGCGGGCGGAGTCGATGGCCGCAACCATGGCGGCACCGGTGGCCGGGTCGGTGCAGCGCACCGGGTCGGCGCTCAACCGGACCTCGTCGTCGGGCGTGGGGCGGGCGGCGTCGTCGGGCAGGGCGACCGTCCCGATGCGCACCACGTGACTGACCAGGCGGATTCCGGCGACCTGCTCCAGCAGTGCCTCGGCCACCGCTCCCAGAGCCACCCGGGCGGCGGTCTCGCGGGCAGAGGCGCGTTCGAGGACGGGGCGGGCGTCGGGCAGGTCGTACTTGAGCAGCCCGGGCAGGTCGGCGTGGCCGGGGCGTGGGCGGGTCAGCGGCAGATTGCGGGCGATCTCGCGTTCGTCGCCGGTGCCGGCGTGCTTGCGCAGGGCGGTCTCGGGCACCGGGTCGGCGCTCATAACGGTGGACCACTTGGGCCACTCGGAGTTGCCGATGCGCAGGGCGATGGGGCTGCCCAGGGTACGGCCGTGGCGGATGCCGCCAAGGATCGACAGTTCGTCCGCCTCGAACTTCTGCCTGGCGCCGCGCCCATGGCCCAGGCGACGGCGGGCGAGGGCGGCGCGGATCTGTTCGCTCGTGATCTCCACGCCCGCGGGCACGCCCTCAATGATGGCGGTGAGGGCCTCACCGTGGGATTCGCCGGCGGTCATCCATCGAAGCATGGGGTGATCATCCCACGCCGCCGGGCGCGACGTCACCGCGGTCCGGCGGCGCGGGCGGCGAGCGCCTCCACCAGCGCGCGGCGCATCGGCGCCAGCGGCGGAGTGCGGCCAGTCATGAGGGTGACCTGTGGGACCGCCTGATGCAGCAGCATCAGCCAGCCGGGGGCCACGCTCCCGCCGGCCGATTGCCAGGCCGCCGCCAGTGGCGTGGGCCAGGGTGCATAGACGACGTCCAGCAGCACCGCGCCGGGCCCGGGCCGGGACGCTCCGCCCGCGATTGCGGCGGTCAGTGGCGCAGCCAGGGTGTCGGCGGCGCCGGCCGGGAGCGTGGAGACGAGCAGATCGGCGTCGGCGGCCGCGGCGGCCACCTCGGCGTCGGAGGCGGCATCACCGGGCCGCCAGGTTAGAGCCGCCACCTCCAGACCCATGCGGTGGGCGGCGGTCAGCGCACGGCCGGGGCCGGCGTGGCGACGGGCGGCGACGGTGATGTCGGTGGCCCCCAGTTCGGTCAGGGCTGCCAGCGCGGAACAGGCGGTGGCGCCGGAGCCAAGCACCACGGCGCGCGTCGCACCGCCCGCGGGAGCCGCGGTGGCGCCGTCCGCCGGGGCGGTGCGGGTCTCGCGGATGGCGCCGACGATGCCGGCGACGTCGGTGTTGAAGCCGGCCAGCAGGGCGGCACCGCGGCCGGAGCGCTGGGCGATGACGGTGTTGACGGCGCCGACCGTCGCCGCCAGCGGGTCCACGACGTCGAGCCGACGCAGCAGCGCCTGCTTGTGCGGCATGGTCACGCTCAAGCCGGCCCAGATCGGGTCGGACGGTGCCGGGGCGGCCAACTCCTCCAGCAGCGAGGCCAGGTCCGCGGGCGCAGTCTCGCGGCGTTCATACACCCAGTCGTCCAGGCCGAGCGCCCGGTAGGCGGCCCGGTGCAGCACCGGGGACAGCGAATGCGCAACCGGCGCACCGATGACGGCGGCCCGATGCCGGGGCGGGGTGGGCGAACTCGTCGGCGGCGCGGCGCACATCGCGTCTACTCGCCGTCCGCCGGGGCCGTCGGGCTGGGCGAGGCGGAGGCGCCGGAGCAGACCTCGGGGTTGTCCTCGCAGTACGCCGACAGCTTCTCGGTGTTGGCCACCTGCTCCTCGTGCGTGGTGGCGAACAGGGTCTCCCCGGTTTCCAGATCGACGGTCACGAAGTACAGCCAGTCGCCGGCGGGCGGGTCGACCACCGCCTGAATGGCGGCCTCGCTGGGACTGCCGATCGGGGTGGGGGTCAGCCCGGCATGCTGGTAGGTGTTATAGGCGTTGGCGTCGTCCGCGATCTCGTCGGCGGAGGGGATGCCGCCGGTGCGGCCCAGGCCGTACAGCACGGTGGAGTCCATCTGCAGCATGCCCTTGGTCTCCCCGTCGGTGTCGGCGAGCCGGTTCTCGATGACGCGAGCCACCTGGCCGTAGTACTCGGCGTGGAAGACCTCCCGTTCCACAATGGAGGCCTTGATCAGCACGTCCTCATAGTCGGCCTCGTCCACGCCGGCCTTGCTCAGGCGTGTGTTGGTGGTGGAGACCATGGAGGCGACCACGTCGGTGGCCGTGGCGTCCTCGGCGATGTCATAGGTGGAGGGGGCGAGCCAGCCCTCCACGTCTCCGCCGGCGACCTCCGGCAGACCGATGGCGGTGGTGTCCGCGAAGGCGGCGTCGACTTCGGCGTCGGTGTAGCCGCCCACGCTCATGAGCCGCTCCTTGACCTCCGCCTTGGTAGCGCCCTCGGGGACGGTCAGCGTGTGATCGGAGCGGGAGGACGGGTCCAGCAGCAGGGCGACCGCGTTGACGGCGGACATATGGGTCTTGAGCGTGTAGGTGCCCGCCTGGATGTTGCCGGCATTGGAGTTGGCCGCGTAGGCGTTCTTGAAGGCGCCGGCGGTTGCGACGACGTCGGCGTCGACGAGGATCTGGGCGATGTCCGCGCCGGTGGCGCCATCCGGGATGGTGACGACAACATCGTCCTCACCGGCCCCGGTGTAGTCGGCGACGGCGGTTTGCTCGGGCTGGGCGCCCTTGACCACGCCCAGGGCCTTGTAACCGACGAAGCCGACCGCGGCTAGCACTACCGCCAGCACCACGGCGGTCAACGCGTGGCGGCGGCGCTTGCGGCGCCTCCGGTCGCGCTCAACGTGACGGTCGCGGCGCCGGCGGGGGCCGGCGTCCGGCTGTTCGGCGTCGGTGCGGTCAACCCCGACGGCCGAGAAGAAGTCGTCCTCGGTCACTGTCTGCCTTCCTGGATGGGTACGACCATCTCGCCGACGGGCGCGTCGGTGGAGCGCTCCGTGGCGAGGGCCTGTTCAAGTATGACCACGGCGGCCGCCTGGTCGACAACGCTGCGAAAGCTCTTCTCCCGCCGACCGGACTCGTGCAGCTCGCGGTGGGCGGTTACGGTACTCAGCCGCTCATCCACCAAGCGCACCGGCACAGGAGCGATCAGGCCGGCGAGTGTGCGCGCCCAGCGGCGGGCATCGCGCGTAGAGGCCGAAGCGCCTCCACTGAGGCTGCGGGGCAGCCCGACGATCACCTCGAATGCGCCGTGGTCGGCCACCAGGTCGGCGGCCTCCTCCAGGTCGGCGCCGTAGCGGTCGCGGCGCAGGGTGGCCAGCGGTACCGCGAGGATGGCGTCGGCATCGCAGCGGGCCACGCCCACGCGCACCTTGCCGACGTCGAAGGCCAGTCGAACCCCGGTCCTCACCACGTACCCCTTGCCGGGTGCCCGCGGGCTCAGGCCAGGGCGGCCGCGATGGCGGCCAGCGCGGCGGGAATTGCGGCCGGGTCCTGGCCGCCACCCTGGGCGACGTCATCCTTACCGCCACCGCCACCGCCGAGTGTCTTGGCGGCGGTGCGCACCAGCGCCCCCGCTCGGGCGCCCTGGGCGCGGGCGGTGGGGTTGGTGGCGACGACGACGAGCGGGCGGCCATTCGCCTCCCCGGCCAGGGCCACCACGACGGCCTCCGACTCGGGCAGGCGTCCGCGCACATCCAGGGCGAGGCTGCGCAGCGCGTCGGCAGAGCCGACCGCGCCGAGCGAGGCGCTGGCCAGCAGGTAGTCGCCGGTGCGGGCGGCCGCGCCGGCGATCTCGCCGGCCCGGGCGGTCAGGGCGGCCTGCTCCGCGGCTGCCAGCTTCTTCTCGGCGTCCTTCAGTCGCGCCAGCAGGGTCTCCACGCGGCCGGGTAGCTCCTCGGGGCGGCCGCCCACCAGGGTGGACAGCTGCGAGACGAGCGCGTGCTCCTTGCGCTGGAAGCCGTAGGCGGAGTCCGCCACCAGGGCGTCGATACGGCGCACGCCGGAGCCGATCGATCCCTCCCCCAGCAGGGCGATGCGGCCGATGTGACCGGTGGAGGGCACGTGGGTGCCACCGCACAGCTCCCGGTCGAAGCCGTCGCCGATGGTGACGACCCGCACCTGCTTGCCGTACTTCTCCCCGAACAGGGCGATCGCGCCCGAGGCGCGGGCCTCCTCCAGGCCCATGACCTCGGTGGTTACCGGCAGGTTCTCGGCGACCTTGTCATTGACCAGTGCCTCGATGTCGTCCATCTGACCGCCGGAGAGGGCCGAGCCGTGCCGGAAGTCGAAGCGCAGCCGGGCGGGCGAGTTCTCACTGCCGGCCTGGGCGGCGTCGGGCGAGACCACGTTACGCAAGCCCGCGTAAACCATGTGGGTGGAGGTGTGGGCGCGGGCGATGGCCAGGCGGCGCACGGTGTCGATTTCGGCGTAGGCGCGCTCGCCCACCGCGGCCGTGCCCTCGGTGAGGGTGCCGCGGTGCACGGACAGGCCGCGGATGGGGGCCTGCACATCGTGCACCTCGATGACGCCGCCGTCGGCCAGGCGAATGGTGCCGTGGTCGGCCAGCTGGCCACCCATCTCGGCATAGAAGGGGGTGCGGTCCAGGATGACCTCCACCTCGGCCGGGGCGGTCGCCACCGGGGCGGGCACGCCGTCGACCAGCAGGCCGGTGACGGTCGCGTCGGCGGCCGACTCGGTGTAGCCGAGGAACTCCGATCCGCCGCCCATCTGCTTCTCAATGTCCTGGAAGACGCGCACATCCGTGTGGCCGGTCTTCTTGGCACGGGCGTCGGCGCGGGCGCGTTCCTTCTGCTCCTCCATGAGGGTGCGGAAGGTGGCCTCGTCCACGTCCACGCCCTGCTCCGCGGCCATCTCCAGGGTCAGGTCGATGGGGAATCCGTAGGTGTCGTGCAGCTCGAAGGCCGCCTTGCCGGGGACGACCGGACGGGTGCCGCGCCCAGATTCGGAGGCCCGCTGCTTGGCGGAGGCGACGGCGGTGTCCAGGATGGTGGTGCCTGCGGCCAGGGTGCGGCGGAAGGCCTCCTCCTCCGCGTAGGCGACGTCGGAGATGGTGGCCCAGCCGGTCTCGAGCTCCGGGTAGGAGGCCTTCATGGCGTCCTTGGAGGCGGTCAGCAGGGTCGGCAGGGTGGCGTCGCTCACCCCGAGCAGGCGCATGGAGCGTACGGCGCGGCGGATCAGGCGGCGCAGCACGTAGCCGCGGCCGTCGTTGCCGGGGCGCACGCCGTCGCCGATGAGCATCAGTGCGGAACGGACGTGGTCGGCCACCACCCGCAGGCGCACGTCGTCGAGGTAGGCGTCACCGGCCTCCGGGCCCGCGGCGCCCCGGCCGTAGGTCTTGCCACTCATGGCCTCGGCGGCGGCGATGACGGGGTAGACCTCGTCGATCTCGTACATGTTGGGCTTGTCCTGCATGATGAACGCCAGGCGCTCCAGGCCGAGCCCGGTGTCGATCGCGGTCTGGTCCAGCTTGCCGATCAGCTCGAAGTCATGGCCCTCGCCCTCGCCGCGGATGAACTCGTCGAAGACCAGGTTCCAGATCTCCAGGAAGCGGTCGCCGGCGGTGTCGGCAATGGGACCGCCGTCCGGACCATAGGCGGGGCCGCGGTCGTAGTGGATCTCGCAGCAGGCGCCGGCGGGGCCGGGCTGGCCGGTGGACCAGGAGATCTCCGCGAAGGGCAGCAGTTGTACGCGCTCGGCGGGCACGCCGATCACGCGGGTCCAGTGGTCGAAGGAGACCTTGTCCTCCTCCCAGATGGTCATCCACAGCCGGTCGCCGTCCAGGCCGTACTTGCCCTCCTCGCGGCTGCCGGTGAGCAGGTCCCAGGCGTAGTCGATGGCGCCTTCCTTGAAGTAGTCGCCGAAGGAGAAGTTGCCGTTCATCTGGAAGAACGTGCCGTGACGGGTGGTACGGCCGACATTGTCGATGTCATTGGTGCGGATGCACTTCTGCACGGAGGCGGCGCGCGGCCACGGGGCCTTCTCGGTGCCCAGGATGTAGGGGATGAAGGGCACCATGCCGGCCACGGTGAACAGGATGGACGGCTCGGGGGACACCAGGGACACGGAGGGGCGGATCTCGTGCCCGTTCGCGGCGAAGTAGTCGAGCCAGCGGGAGCGGATCTCTGATGTACGCATGAGATGCCTCGTCCTGTTCGTTTCGGGAGGGGCGTGCGCTGCGCACGCCGGTGGATTGGAGAGCCGGGGCGAGAGTACCCCGGAACGCTGGGGACGCCCCGAACCGGTATGCGGTCCGGGGCGTCCCGGCGTCGTGAAGCGTGGGGTCAGCGCGAGTAGTACTCGACGACCATCTGTACGTCGCAGGTCACCGGGACCTCTTCGCGCTTGGGGCGGCGCACCAGCTGTGCCTGCAGCTTCTCCAGCTCGACGTTGAGGTAGTCGGGCACGGGCGGCAGCACGTCGCGGTGGGTGCCGGCGGCGGCGACCTGGAAGGGCACCATCACCTGGGAGCGCGGACGCACCTGAATGGTCTGGCCGGGCTTGACGCGGAAGGAGGGACGGTCCACGACCTTCCCGTCAACCATGATGTGGCGGTGGACGACGCTCTGGCGGGCCTGCGCGATGGTACGGGCGAAGCCGGCGCGCAGGACGAGCGCGTCCAGACGCATCTCCAGCAGCTCGACCAGGGACTCACCGGTCAGGCCCTTCTCGCGGCGGGCCTCCTCGAAGACCTTCTGCAGCTGGGCCTCGCGGATGCCGTACTGGGCGCGCAGGCGCTGCTTCTCCTTCAGGCGGACGGCGTAGTCGGACTCGGTGCGGCGGCGGGCGCGGCCGTGCTCGCCGGGGCCGTAGGGGCGCTTCTCGAAGTAGCGGACGGCCTTGGGGGTGAGCGGAATGCCGAGGGCGCGCGAGAGGCGCACCTGGCGGCGGGAGCGTGAAGAGCTCATAGATATCTTCCTGTCGGATCGGTTCGCACGCCGTGGGCGGGTGTGCCCAGGCGCGGGGTCAGCCACGTCGGCTAAGACCCCAGGAGTGCCCGAGCGCGCGCCGGTCGCGCGACGCCGCAGGCAACCCGGAAACATTAGCGCGGCGGCGGCAGGGGATGCACGTCTAAGCCACCGGTTGTGAGCCGGTCCTCATCCGGCTTCGGCCCTGCCAACAGCCGGCCACCCGGAGCGAACCATAGCGGCGACGTGTCGAGGCCGGCTCACCCGCGGCGACCAGGCGGTGACGTGTCGAGACCGGCACGCCCGCGGCGACCAGGCGGTGACGTGTCAAGGCCGGCACACCCGGAGGCGCCTGCGTCGGGATGTACACGAGTTCGCGTCGAATACACGAGTTCTAGAGGTTTGCGAGCGCAGGGCACATGCAAACCTCTAAAACTCGTGTTCATGAAGCAAACGCGTGTGCGTCTGCCGGTGTGTTCGTGTCTCCTCACGCTTGCGGGCGTGGTGATTCGGGCTCGAGCTGCTGTGTGGTGGTCGGGTTCGGGGCTCTGTTCGACGGGGGCCGGCCTACCAGGTGGTCGTGTTCGGGTCGGTGAGGTCGTTCTCGGTGGCTGCCGACCTGCCGAATACGACCTCGTAGGCGCCAAACCCTCCACATTCGGGAGGGTTTCGGGCTGACGAGGTCTTTTGGCCGAGCCCGGGTCGTTGTCGGGCTGATGAGGACGTTCTCGGGGCGGCGGGGACGATGCCGGGCCGGTGGAGGGCGGCGGGGTGGACGGTTCGTGTGTTCCAGTGACGGTTCGCCAGGTAGCAGCAACGATTCGGCATGAACGACGACGGTTCGTACCCCTACCCCACGAACCGTCGCAAGAAGTGCCGAACCGTCGACCAGAGCGTACGAACCGTCAGACGAAGGCACCGAACCGCTGGGCGAACACGCGAACCGTCGGGCTAAAGTGCCGAACCGTCAGAGGAACGCACGAACCGTCGGCTAAAGGCGTGAACGTCGGCCCGAACGCACGAGCTGCCGCGCCTGATCGACTGTTCCCCGCACCGCGCACACCCCCAGCCAACGCGCACTCCCACCAATCGCGCCCGCGCACCCCGCCGCCGGGACACGTACGCCAACACCACCCGGCGAACCGCCCCATCCACCCACCAGATGCCCAAGCGCGGGGAGCCGGGCTTAACCGGGGTCGTCAGGCTCGACTTCGAAAGACCTCAGCCCCAAGCGCGACGAACCGGGTTACTTCGGCTGCCCCTTGTGCGGGGAAGAGTGACGGGAGCGCAGCAGGGTGGAGATGATCACGTACACCAGGAACAGGCTGAACAGGATCGAGCCCATGCGCGGGCTGACCAGGCCGGCGACGACGCTCCCCAGTGGAGAAGCCGCGGCCGACGCCACGCCCACGACGAGCCCCACGCGCACGTCGGCCACCCCGTGGCGCAGGTTGGTGACGGTTCCCGACAGGGCGGTGGGGAGCATCACCACCAGGGAGGTGCCGCGGGCCAGCAGGTCACCGATGCCCACGGCCAGCTGGGTGCCGGGCACGATCACGGCGCCGCCACCCACGCCGACGAGTCCCGACAGGATGCCCGCCACCAGACCCACCCCCACCAGGGCGGCGCCGCTGGCGGGCGTGAGACTCAATCCGGCGTCGCGCACCGGCACCATGAGCTGCTGGGAGACGATGACGAAGACCGCGAAGGCCACGAAGATCCACGGCAGGATGCGGGCCGGGAGCGTACGCAGCAGGCGCACCCCGATCTGCGCGCCGGTCAGGGAGCCAATGATCAGGAAGACGGCGGCCACGAGGGACACCTGTCCCTGCACCCCGTAGGAGACCGCCCCGACGATGGAGGTCGGCACGATGGCGACCAGGGAGGTGGCGGCGGCGTGGCGCTGATCCATGCCGGCGAAGGCCATCAGCGCCGGCACGATCACCAGTCCCCCGCCGACACCGAACAATCCCGCCAGGAAGCCGGCCCCCAGTCCCATCAGTACAATCGCCGGCCAGCGTCGGGCGGGCGGGGACCACGGTGCCGGAGCATCGGACCGGTTGCGGGCGGAGTCGGGATCGGGGGCTTCGACGTCGGGGGTTGCGGTCACCCGCCGACCCTATCCCCGCTCGCGCGTTCAGCTCACCTGCCCTTCTCCCCTGCGGCGCCGTGGGTGATGCGCCGGATGGCCGCCAGCCGCCGGGTCAGCTGCTCCTCGAAACCGTTCGTGGTCGGCCGGTAGTACTCGGCGCCGGCCAGTTCGTCGGGCAGATACTGCTGGGCGACGACGCCGTGCGGGTAGTCGTGCGGGTAGCGGTAGCCGACGCCGTGGCCGAGGCGCTCGGCGCCCGCATAGTGGGCGTCGCGCAGGTGAGCGGGCACCTGCCCGCCGCGGCCCGCGCGCACGTCCGCCGTGGCCTCACCGATGCCGACCGTCACCGCGTTCGATTTCGGGGCGGTGGCCACCGCCAGGGCCGCCTCGGCCAGCACCAGTTGCGCCTCGGGCATGCCGATCAGGGCGACCGCCTGCTGCGCGGCCACGGCCGTGGACAGCACACCGGGGTCGGCCAGGCCCACATCCTCGGCGGCGTGGATGGTGATGCGTCGGGCAATGTAGCGCGGGTCCTCGCCCGCCGCGAGCATGCGGGCCAGGTAGTGCAGGGTGGCGTCGGGATCGGAGCCGCGCATGGACTTGATGAAGGCGCTGATCACGTCGTAGTGCTGGTCTCCCTGCCGGTCGTAGCGGACGGCGGCGACGTCGGCGGCCCGCTCCACGTCGGCCAGCCCGATCCGGGGCGCGGCGGACTGCGCGGCGGCCTCTCCCCCGGACCCGTCGGTGGGTGCCGGTGTGGCTGCCAGAACCGCGCCGGCGGCCGCCTCCAACACGGTCAGGGCCTTGCGCGCGTCCGAGCCGGCCATGCGCACGATCTGCTCGCGGGCGTCGTCGGCCAGCGTGACCGCGCCGCCCAGGCCGCGTGCATCGACCAGCGCCCGCTCCACCAGCGCACGCACGCAGTCGGCGTCCAACGGGTGCAGCGTCAGCAGCAGGGAGCGCGACAGCAGCGGCGAAACCACCGAGAAGGACGGGTTCTCCGTGGTGGCGGCCATGAGCGTCACCCAGCGGTTCTCCACGCTCGGCAGCAGCGCGTCCTGTTGCGAGCGGGAGAAGCGGTGCACCTCGTCGACGAACAGCACCGTCTCCTCCCCCGCGGCCAGGCGCCGTCGGGCGTCGGTGACCACCTGGCGGACGTCCTTCACCCCGGCGGTGACGGCGGACAGCTCCACGAAGCGGCGACCCGAGCCGCGCGCCACCAGATACGCCAGCGTGGTTTTGCCGGTGCCCGGTGGCCCCCACAGGATCACGCTGGACACCCCCGCGCCGCCGGCCGGTCCACCCGCGTCGGCGGCAGGCTCGACCAGGCGACGCAGCGGGGAGCCGGGGGCGAGCAGATGGTCCTGGCCGACCACTTCGTCCAGGGTGCGTGGCCGCATCCGCACGGCCAGGGGCGCGTGGGCGTCTCCGGGCAGGCCGACGGCGTCGGTTCCGGCGCTCTCAAACAGGTCCGTCATGTGCACGATTCAACACCCGTTTCGGCTCCGCCCGAGTGCCGGGACCACTCAGCGCCCGGCGGTCTGCCAGACTAGGGCGCATGCTTGCCTGGCTTTCCCGCCGCGTCATCAAAGATGCCTGGATCATCGTCGGTGCGTGGCTGCTTCTCGCCGTCGCGTTGCTGCTCCCTTCCATCACGGGGCTGGGCGGCAACAACCTGTTCGAGCGCGCGGCCGCGGGGAGCACTTCAATTGCCGGCACCAACAGTGCGGAGGGTGAGCAGATCCTGGACACGCTGTCGGGTGATGCCGAGACGGTGACGCTGCTGGTCACCGACATGGACATCTCCGACACCGTCACCCAGCAGACGGTCGCAGACGCACTGGAGGACGCGCACGCGGATCTGCGGGCGCTGGTGGGCGAGCAGAACGTGATCGATCCCTTCGTGGTCCCCGGCATGCTGAATGAGCCCGCCGCACAAATGCTGGCCTCCACCGACCTGGACGGCTTCCTGCTGGTGGTCACCGTTGATCCCAACGGGGACACGGTCGCCGACGCCGACGACAAGAAGTACGCCGAGCAGGTCGCCGAACTGGTCGGCCGGGTTGAAACCCGCCTGGAACAGGTCCCGGACGAGCTGAGTCGGGTTGAACCCGGTGTGCGCGGCATTGTCTCCGACGACGCACGCATGTCCGCAGCCGTCAACGATCAGGTGCGCGCCGACCTGGTGCGGGGTGAGCTGATCTCCCTGCCGCTGGCACTGATCATCATGGTGCTGGTCTTCGGCGGCTTCCTGGCTGCCGGCATGCCGCTGATCGGTGCGCTGGCCTCCATCGCGTGCACCATGGGAGTGCTGTACTTCCTGAGCCTGGGCATGGACCTGCAGTCCTTCGTCATCAACATTGTCACCGTGATCAGTCTGGGACTGTCGATCGACTACGGGTTGCTGATCACCTCCCGCTACCGGGAAGAACTTGCTCGCTCCCACGACGCCGCCGGCGAGGACGCCGGGGGGCACCGGCGTCGTCGTCGCAGCGGACGACGGGACCCCCGCCTGGCGGCCTGCATGACGACGACGCTGGCGACGGCCGGCCGCACGGTGCTGTTCTCGGCACTTACGGTGTCGGCCTGCATGCTCGGCCTGGTGCTGATGGGACCGGCGGTGCTGCGGTCCATCGGCATCGCCTGCCTGGCCTCGTGCCTGATCGCGGTGGCGGCGGCGGTCACCCTGGTGCCGGCCGTGCTGGTGCTGCTGGGGCGGCGCCTGCTGCACCCGCCGCTGCTGCAGCGCATTCCGGTCCTCGGCGCCATGCAGCGACACCTGGGGGATGTGACCAGTGAGCGCGGAGTGTTCCGGTGGATCGCCCGGCAGGTGCAGCGCATGGCCTGGGTGGTGCTGGTGGCCTGCGTGGTGGCGCTGGTGGTGCTGGCCTCCCCGGCCCGCAACCTGCACCTGCTCTCCTCCACTACCGAGCTGCTGCCCACCGACTCCGACCAACGCACCTACCTGACGGTGCTGGAGGAGCGCTACTCCGCCGTAACCCAGCAGGACGCCACCATGATCATCGCCGCCACCGGTGAGCGGGTCACCGACTTCATCAACGAGCAGGTGGCTGCCGTCGACGGCGTCCAGGAAGTGTTGCGGGTAGCCACCGCCGGCGACTACACAGTGGTCTATCTGGAGCTTTCCGGTGATCCGACCTCCCGCGCCGCCGAAGACACGGTCGCCTCCATACGGACGTTGTCTGCACCCGCCGACACCTGGACCACCGGTCAGGCGGCCAGCCAGCTGGACTTCCGTCAGTCACTGCTGGCGTCCCTGCCGTGGGTGGGCACGTTCATTGTGCTGGCGACCTTCGTACTGCTGTTCCTCATGACCGGTTCCCTGCTGGTTCCGCTCAAGGCGCTGCTGATCAACCTGCTGTCCCTGGCCGCCTCAGTGGGCGCGCTGACCTGGGTGTTCCAAGAAGGACACCTGACCGGGCTGCTCGGCTTCGTCCCCATCGGCGGGGTGGAGGCCTACGTGGTGGTCACGGCCGTGGGTGTCGGCTTCGGACTGGCCATGGACTACGAGGTCTTCCTACTGGGGCGGATCAAGGAGTACTGGGACGCCGGCGCCGACAACGACACGGCCGTCGCCAAGGGTCTGCAGCGCTCGGGCCGCATCGTCACCTTCGCCGCCCTGATCATGGTGGTGGTGTTCCTCGGCTTCGTCAGCGGCGAACTGCTGATCGTCAAGGAGGTCGGGCTGGCGCTGGCAATCGTGGTTGCCCTGGACGCGACCGTGGTGCGCATGCTGCTGGTGCCGGCCACCATGACTCTGCTGGGGCGTTGGAACTGGTGGGCGCCGACGCCGCTGCAGCGCCTTCACGACCGCTACGCGCAGGTCGGCGTGCTCACCGGTGAGCCGGCGCCGTCGGGCCCCGAGTCACGGGGGCCGGCCGAGCCTGAGGCGACTGCGGCCGCCACCGAGTAGCCGCGGGTGGTAGCGCGGGCTACCGGAGACACGGCCTATAGCAGGCTGATGTCGCCCGCACCTTCGCGGGCGACCTCCGGCACGTCCTCGGTCAGGTCGATGACGGTGGTCGGCTCGGTGGAGGTGACCGGCCCCTCGATGACGACGTCGATCAGGTGGCCGAGTGCATCCTCGATCTCCCAACCATTGGACTCCGGCGTGGTTTGTCCCGGACGAATGAGGGTGGAGGACAGGATCGGGGCGCCGAACTCCTTCACCAGCGCCTGCGCGATGACGTGGTCGGGAATGCGCACGCCCAGGGTGTGCTTCTTCGGGTTCAAGGTCATCCGCGGCACCTCCTTGGTGCCCTTGAGGATGAAGGTCCACGGCCCGGGCGTGAGCCGCTTGATGAGCCGGAAGGCGTTGTTGCCGACGATCGCGAGCGGGCCGACCTGGGCGAAGTTGGCGCACACGAAGGTGAAGTTGTGCTTGGAATCCAGCTGACGAATCGTGCGAATGCGCTCCAGTCCCTCCTTGTTGCCGGGGGCGCAGGCGAGCGCGTAGCCGGAGTCCGTGGGGTAGGCGATGAGCTCACCGTTCCGGAGTCTGTCGACGATCTTGGTGACCAGTCGTGCCTGGGGGTTGACGGGGTGCAGCTCAATGTAGCGGGACATGGAGCACATTGTTGCACCGATCACCCCGTGTTGTCGTGCGCCACACGGTGGGGTGGGCCATCGGCCGGCACGCTCAGTCACGGCGGCGGTAGGCGCTGGGCGTGGTGCCGGTCTCTTCCCGAAAACGGCGGTTGAAGTTCGAGAGGTTGGTGTACCCGCTCAGTGCGCACACCCGGGCCACCGGCAGGTCGGTGGTGCGCAGCAGGTGGCAGGCCCGCGCGACTCGACGCCGCCGTACCAGTTCGGAGAAGGTGATCCCGGCGGTGGCGTGGAAGAACCGGGAGAACGCCGATGGGCTGAGCGCCACCAGTTCCGCGGCCCGGGTCATGGAGATCTCCTCCGCCAGGTGGGTCTCCACATAGTCCAGGACGACGTTGATCCGGGAGGCGGTGGCGTCGTCGAGGCTGGGCACGTAGCCGGCGCTGGCGATCGGGTGCGCCTCCGCGGCGGGGGCGGCGAGGAAGACGCGGGCCAGTTCCAGTAGCGCGGCCAGCCGCCCCAGCGGGCCCTGCTCGCCCATGCTTTCCAGAATGGCGGCCGCCCGCTCACGGCTGTCCCCCGACAGCATGATGCCTCGGCGTGCGCGGTCGACCAGCGCCCCCATGGCGGCCAGTTCGGGCAGCTGCCCGGAAGCCGCCTCGAAGCGCGCGGGCAGCACCTGGCACAGCACGTCGCGTTCGGGCAGGCGTTCGCCGGGACCGAGGTCCGAAAGCCAGTTGTGCGGCAGGTGCGGTCCCATCAGAGTGACCTGTCCGGCTTCGAAGTCGATGGCGCGGTCGCCCGCGAGCATCTGCCCGGAGCCGGAGCGGATCAGGTGGAACTCGATCTCGGGGTGGTGGTGCCAGCGGGCAAGCGGGTCGGGGTATCCGTGCGTCCACCAGCGCACCGAGGTGCCGGCGTCGGGGACGATGACTTCCAGGTCGCCGACGTCGGCCTTCGTCCCCGGCGCGGGTTCGACGCCCGGGGTGGAGGGGCGTGGGGGGATGCCGGGGCGGGCCGATGGGGAGGACACACGCTCATTGTGCGCGCCCTGCCCACCGGCCCGTCGGCGGTTGCGGTGGTTGGCCCTTTGCACGGCTGCGGCCTCGGGTCAGCCCACCGTGATCTGGAGTTTGACGTCGCCGGGGCGGCCCTCGGCCACCCGGTCGAAGACCTCCTTGGCGCGGTCCATCGGGAAGGTTTCGGTGATGAAGGGCTTGAGATTGATCTTGCCGGCCGCGACCAGGTCGATGGCGCGCTGGTAGACGTTGGCGTAGCGGAAGACGGTCTCGATACGGGTCTCGCGGGCCTGCACCTCGGTGACATCGACGGCGACCGGGTCCACGGGGATGCCGACCAGGACGGTGCGGTTGCCGGGGGCGCCCAGCTTCCACAGGTCCTCGTACGCGGACGGGTGGCCAGAGGCCTCGAAGACCACGTCTGCGCCCCAGCCGGCGGTGCGCTCGTTCACGACGTCGAGCAGGCGCTGCTCGCGCAGGTCCACGGTAACGACGCCGGGGATCTGGGAGGCGATCTCCAGCTTGACCGGGGAGACGTCGGAGACGATGGCGGTGGAGGCGCCGCCGGCGAGCGCGGCGGCGGCGGTGAGCATGCCGACCGTGCCACAGCCGGAGACGACGGCGACGTCGCCGGGGTGGATGGCGGCCTTGGTGGCCGCGTGCATGCCGACCGCTAGCGGCTCGAGCAGGGCGCCCTCCCCGTAGGAGACGTTGTCGGGCAGGTGGTAGGTGAAGGCCGCCGGGTGAATGACCTCCTCGACCAGGCAGCCGTCTACCGGCGGGGTGGCCCAGAAGGAGACGGCGGGGTCGACGTTGTACATGCCCATGCGGGAGGCGCGCGAGCTCATGTCCGGGACGCCCGGTTCCATGGCCACGCGGTCGCCGACGGCGAAGTCGGTGACGCCCTCGCCCACCTCCAGCACGGTGCCGGAGGCCTCGTGGCCGAGGATCATCGGCGCCTCGACGATGTAGCGGCCGATGCGGCCGTGCGTGTAGTAGTGGACGTCCGAGCCGCAGATGCCGACGGTGTGCGGGGCGATGCGCAGCTGGCCGGGGCCGCAGACGAGGTCTCCGGGGACCTCGCGGACGTTGATCTCATTGCGCTTCTCTAGGACTACAGCCTTCATGGTTTCTTCTCCTCGTGGGTTGGTTGCGGTGATTTGGTGGTGGTGAGCGGGTTTAAGGATGGTCGGCGATTCGGTGGGCTCAGGCGTCCACCTCCGCGACGGGTCGGTCGGCGGTCTCCGGCAGACGCCGCCCATTGCGGTCGAAGCCGGGCTGGTCGGGGTGGATGAAGACGGTGATGAGGGAGCCCAGCAGGTACAGGGCGGTGTAGGTCCAGCACACTCCGGCGACGCCGATGTGCGGCAGCAGCAGGGTGACCAGCCCGGGGCCGACGAAGGTGGTCAGGCCGGAGGCGAGGTTGTTGGCGGAGATGGCCGCCCCGCGGTGTTCGGGGCCAGGGCGGGGAATACGGCGGCCATGGGGACGAAGGCGGTCACGCCCATGCCCAGGAGGACGGCGGCCGCGCCGAGGGCGATCATGTTGCCGCCCAGGAACTGGGGCACGTAGTAGAAGCCGAGGGTGGCGGCGGCGCAGAACCAGCACCCGTACCAGCGCATCTGCCGCATCCACCCGAAGCGGTCGCCGATCCAGCCCCAGAAGAGGTTGCCGAAGACGGTGACGGCGAACTGGATGCCCCAGATGGTCATCCACTGCGGCATGGTGAACCACTCCTCGCCGTAACCGGCCGTGGTCAGGTACAGGGGCATGATGACCGGGAACCCGTAGAGACTGAGGTTGCAGATGACGCGGACGATCGCCGTGAGGGCCACCTCCCGGTTGGTGCCGAGGATGGTGACGCCCACCGACAGCTGTCGCAGTGTGTCACCCAGGTCGCCGCGCTTGGGCTGAGGTTCGCCGCGGCCCACAAACAGCAGGCAGAGCAGGCCACCGGTGATGGTCCAGGCCAGGGAGAACCAGAGCGTGCCCCGCTCGCCGATGAAGTTGATGGTCCGGGCCGGGATCCAGGAGCCGAGGCAGCCGACGCCGATGGAGTAGGCGGTCCAGAACCAGCCCATGGCGGAGGCGCGGGACGCCGGCGCCACCTTCTGGGTGATGTACACGACGAAGGAGTAGATGAACAGGGGGTAGGCCAGTCCGCGGCAGGCGTATATCACCAGGATCAGCGGGTAGATGCCCGAGGGGATCGCCACGCCGACGAACAACAGGTGCAGGCAGACCCACAGCCCGGCCCCGATGAGCATTATCCGGCGGACCCCGAAGGTCTCGGCCAGTACGCCGGAGGCCCAACCGGACAGGGCGGCCATCAGGCCGTAGGCGGTGATGACCGTTGACGCCTGGGTCGCGGCGAAGCCGAGGGAGACAAGGTACTTGGATAAGAAGGTCAGCTCGAAGCCGTCGCCGGTCATGAAGATGGCGATGGCGATGAGCCCGGGGATCAGGATCTTCGGGGGTGCAAGGCGCATGGGTTCCACTCCGTCGTGTTGGTGCCGCGGCTCATTCCGCGGTTGCTGGCTCAAGCATCGCCCCGGGCGCGCACAGCGGTCTTCCGGCGCCGATGCCGAGCGCCGGTACTTTTTTGACCCCGCCGTGGACCCGACCGGCCCGGTAGCATCGGTCGCAGCCGCTTGAAGGGGGGTGCTTATCTTGTCCGGCACGGAACCCGACTCGGGTGCGCCACGCGACGCTCGCAGCACCCGCGGGCCCTGGTGGTGGCGGGCGCTTACTTGGCCGTGGCGGCACTGGTTGCCCATTGTGGCGCACCTGGTGGGGATCACGGCCACGCTGTTGACGCCGATAGCCTTCCTGTGGGCCGGTCTGAGCATGCCGACGACCGCCTTCGAGCCTGAGGACGCCGATTACCGGTGCGCCTACTTGCTGGAGCAGCCGGTGGTGGCCGTCCAGGCCCACGAGTCGTGGTTCTTCTCCTCGTGCGACATCCTCACTTCCGGCGGCGACCTGTTGGCGCGGGTACCCATGAGTCCGGGCTGGTGGCCCTGGGCGGCCGGAGGGCTCGTGCTGCTTAGTGCGAGTGCCGTGGTCATGGCAATTGTGGCTCTCGGTCTTCAGGGCGGTGAGCACAGAGCATCCGCCCGCGTGCTGGTGGTGTTGGCGCTGGTGATCGTGCTGGCTACTCCACGCGGCCTGGCCTGGCTGGGTGAGCACGCCGAGTCGCCTGATGCCACCGCGTTGGCCCGGGCCCAGCAAATGACGATCCCCAAGCTAGCCGGAAACGGCCGCGTCGTGCCGATGAACAGCTTGATAGTAGAGGAGTGCGACCCCGCAGAGCTGAGCTACTGGCACATTTGGAACTCTGCCGCACTGGGCGGCCACGTCACCGCTGCAATCGCCGTACAGAACGACTCCAAGGCCGCTTGTCTGGTATCCGGCTGGCCCGACGTCGTCGTTGTTGACGAGCAGGGCCGGGACCTTGAGGTCTCTGTACTGCACGTGGACGACCAGGAATCCAGGTCACCGAGCACAAACGACCCGCCCGTGGTAGAGATCGGTCCGCGCGTACGGGCCGTCGCCACCCTGCGGTGGGACAACGACCAGAGCCGCCCCACCGGCACCCACCTGGCGGTGACGACCGTACTCGGCCGCCAGGCAGTCACGAAGGACCCCGACCCCAGGTACAAGGAATGGGGCACCGCCCACGACCTGACGATCCCCGAAGGCCATCTCATTCTGATCTCCCCGTGGGAGCATGAATAGCCGCACCGCCGCCGACCGCGCGTTTCACGACCACCCGGGGTCGTGAAACGCACCCCAAGGTCGTGTTCGGGCAACACGAACAGCCCTCTTCAACGACGTAAGACGATGTAGTACAATCCATGTATGACGCGGCTGTACTGGGACGCTGCCACGGAGCGGTATATCCGGAACCGCGCCAAGAGGTACCCGGGTGCAATCGGCGTCACGCCAGAGCAGGCACGTGAAGTGCTGGATGACATCGACCTGGTTGCGCTCGAACCTGATCCAAAGTCTCATACTGGCGCCAGTCGCTTCATCGGCTATTCACCGGATGCGAAACGAGTACTGACCATTATTGCCTGGCGGGATCGCGACGGTGATCTGCATCTTGTGAATGCCTGGCGTGCGACCGGCGCAGACCTGCGCCTGTACAACCTCAAGGAGGACGAGGAGGACTTCGATGGCCAAGACGGTTGACGTTGAAATGATCGCCAAAATGCGCGAGGAATCCGAAGCGACCCGCGAAGCGGAGTACCCCGTGAATACCGTTCCTGTACGACCGAACCGGTCTCAGGTGTACTCGGTGCGGTTAACCCCGCAGGAACGTGAGGCAATCGAGGCGGTCGCTGAGGCAAAACACCTGCCCGCCTCTACCCTGGTGCGGGCATGGATACTGGAGCGTCTTGAGGCCGAGCACGCCGCTTGACTGACACTGGTCGACGACTCCCCGGAGCCGCGCGTTTTACGACCCCCGGGTGCACTGCACGACCCCGGGGTGGTCGTGGAACGCGCCCCAAGGTCGTGTTTTGCACCGGCAAGGCGGTCAGCCCTCTTCAACGACGTGGCATAGGGCCGGGGTAGCATCGAGCGCAACCGCTAGGTTCGAGGAGGACCACGATGCCCGGGACAGGCGCACCCGCTGCACGCGGCCAGGCGTTGGTTGCGGCTCGTGATCTAAGTGTTGGCTATGGCGAGCACGCCGTGTGCGGGCCGGCTACCTTCGTCCTCCGAGCGGGTGAGGCGCTGGCACTCGTAGGCGTCAATGGCGCCGGCAAGTCCACCCTGCTACGCACCTGTCTCGGCCTGCTGCCACCCGTCGACGGCGAGGTGAGACTGCTGGGGCGCATCCCCGATCCGCGTTCGGGTCGGCAGCGCCGGGCGGTGGCACGCGAGTTGGGCGAGGAGTCCTTCTTCCCCGCCCTGACCGTGGCCGAGCATCTCGCCCTGGTCTGTTACGGGCACTCCACCCCCGCACCGGAGCGCACCGCCGCCGAACTCCTGGATGAGTTCGACCTGGCGGATCTGGCGGATGCCCTGCCCGATGAGCTGTCCTCGGGGCAGCGGCGCCGCTTGGCCCTGGCCGCGGTGCTGGCCCGGCCGCGCCGTCTGCTGGTACTGGATGAGCCGGAGCAGCGCCTGGACCACGTCACCCGCCGGGCCCTCGCCCGCCGCGTAGTGGACGAACGCGAAGCGGGAATCGGGGTACTGCTGGCCTGCCACGACGCCGAGTTCGTGTGCACGGCTGCAACCGCGGTGCTGCTGGTGGGTACAGGCACCCGCCTGCTCAGCGTTTCCGACGGAGTGCGCGCCATCACCGAGGGCCGGCTGTGACCGCGGCCGGCGGCAACTCCTCCCCCGCACCGCCCCCGGGTCGGGAACTACGCCGCTGGGTACGGGGTCATACCGCTAGTACACGCAGCCCCTGGGCGATTCTCGGTGATGTCTATGACACGTTACTGTCCGCGGCGATCCTGGCTGCCATGACCGTCCCGTACCTGGCGCGGTTGGGGACCGGTGCCCCGGCGTCCATGCCCGGTATGGTCGCCGCAGACCCGGCCTGGGCGGCGATACTACTGGCGCTGGTACTGGTGGGGCTGCTGTTGGATCCGCTGCGGCGGCTGGGCCCGCTGTTCCTGCGGACCTATGAGGCGGCCTGGTGGCTGCCCATGCCCGGCGATCGGCGTGGCCTGCTGGCCCCCGTGGCGTGGGCGGAGATGGCGCTTGCGGTCGTCGCCGGCGGCACGGCCGGATTCTTGCTGGCGGTGGTGGCGGGCGGCGGAGCGGCGACGGCCTCTGGGACAATCCTGCTCGGCGGTGGCGGTGGGGCGCTGTTGTTATTGGCGCTGGTACATGCGCAGGTGGATGGTACCGGCCTTCTCGGTGCGAGAGTGGCACTGCTGGTCATGGCGGCAGCGGTGCTCGCGGTCGGTGCGTTAGGTGTGCCTTTTCCGCGCCGCGCGGCAGGAGTAGTGCTCACGCTGCTGGGCCTATTAGCGGATTTGGCGGCCGCCGCCTGGTGGTGGCGGTTGCGGGCCCGGCTGGTTGACATACCGGATTCGCACCTGCTGGAGGTGGCCGCCCGCAACCTGGGTGCGCAGGTTTCCTGGCTCTCCCTGGACACTCGCGCGCTAGGGCGCCTGCTGTCCGCCCCGGCTCGGCGTCCGGCCCGCCCATCACGCCTGCCGCTGGCCGGGTTGTCGCGTCGGCTGCCGCGGGCGCTGGGTCCGGTGTTAGCCATGGCTCAGGCGGACTGGCTGCTGCTGTGGCGCCAGCCGCGCCGCTTGGTGCAGCTACTGGCGGGCCTGCTCATTGCGATGTTCCCCCTGGTGTCCAGCGGTATCGGAGCGGTCGGCCAGGCCGTCTTCCATCTGGTCGGCGGCTGGGTTGCGGTCCTGGCTCTCGCCGAGCCCGCACGGCGTGCCTGGTTCGACGGCGCGGCGGACGCGTCCTGGCCGGTTGGCCCCATCCTGATCAGGTGCGGGCACCTGCTGGTGCCAGCCACGGCGATGACTCTTTGGACGGCGGTGGCGGTGCCCGCCCAGCTACGTGAACAGGCATACTCGTTGACGCTTACCGGGGCGTGCAACATCATCGGTCTCGTGGTGGCGGCGGGTTGCGGCTGGGCCGGTGCGGCGTTGCGGTCGGGGTTCCGGCCCGCACCGGATTTCTCCCTGGGCCTGATCGCCTCGCCGGTCGGATCGCTGCCGCCGGGCGCGGTCGCGATGCTGGTAAACGGGCCCGACGCCGCCGCCCTGGCCGGAGCGCCGACCGCACTGCTGGCCGCGGGAGTGTCCCCGACGGCGCGACTGCTAGTCGCGCAGATAGCCGTCAGCGCCGTCGTCGTCACCTGGGGGCTGCTGGCCGGCCGCAGGCTGGTCTGAAGAACTAATCCCGTTGCTGCCAGGTCACCTTGTTCAAGACGTCGAAGGAACTGCCATTCCATAAGAAGTCCGCTTCCCCATGCCCGGTGGCGCAGGCGGTACAGGCCTCATCGGTGGCCAGGAACTCACCGGCCCACTCCAGGTGGAAACCGTTCTCAATCGGCTCGAGGGTGCCCTCGACCGCGCTGATCGCATTGCTCTGGTAGGGCCCGGCGGCGATCTGAATCCCGGTCTCGACGGCGGGCGCTGTGGAAGCATCGTCGTAGAAGCCGATGTGGTCGTATACCAGGTTCCCGCCGCCCCAGCAGGAGAAGACGACGGCCCGGTATGGCTTGCCGGCGAGGGTCACCACGGCGGTCTGCTTGACCGTCACGCTCATCTGAATAGTGCCGTCCTCCATGCTGGCAAAGCCGTCAACGAGGTTCACCCGACCGTCAGCGCTCCCCCAAAAGGCGCATTGTTCGGGCACGATCACCTCACCATTTATGAATGCGGCCTCATCCGGGACCGTAGCGTCCGCAGCAAGTGGCTGCGGCGTCGACGTCTCCTGGGCCGGCTGCGCCAAGGGCGCATCCGTGCTTGCGGAAGCGGTTGGCTCCTCAGTGCCCGCTGCCGTCCTAGTTGCCGCTGCGGCGGAGCTTGATGGCCCCGTCGCGGATGCAATCGGGGCGGCGTCCCGATTCGCCGGGCCGCACCCCAGAACGGAGCCGGCCATGAGCAGCATCGCGACGACGGCAATGGCGCGCGCCCCCGAAGCACGGTTGCTCGCAGATGATTTACCCATCGCACACCACATTTCTTGCAGCCTAGTCGGTTGCAGCGCGGTACAGGTCGATACCCGCGCCAGGAACCGCCTCGATAAGGCGCTTGGTGTATTCCTCGCGCGGGTGGGCGAACAGCTCATCACTCGGCCCGGCCTCAACGAGCCGCCCCTGCTCCATGACGACGACGTCGTCGGCCAGCAGGCGCACAACGGCCAGGTCGTGGGTAATGAACAGGTAGCTCAGTTTCAACTCCGCCTGCAGGTCCGACAACAGTTTAAGGATCTGCGCCTGCACCAGCACGTCCAGAGCGGATACGGCCTCATCCAAGACGACGATCTCCGGCCGCAGGGCCAGGGCACGCGCGATGGCCACGCGCTGACGCTGGCCACCGGACAACTCGCCGGGGTAGCGGCGCATGGCGCTGCGCGGCAGCGCCACCATGTCCAACAGCTCGGCGACCCGCCGCTCCCGCTCCTTGCGCGTGCCCACCCGGTGCACTCGCAGCGGTTCCTCCACCGAGGAGAACACCGAATACATGGGGTCCAGAGAGCCGTAGGGATTCTGGAACACGGGCTGCATAACGCGACGCAGGCCGAAGAGCTCCCGCTTGTTCAGCGTGGACAGGTCGGTACCGTGGTGGAAAACCTTCCCGCTGGTGGGGTCGATCAGATTCAGGATGATGTTGGCGACGGTGGACTTGCCCGAACCGGATTCGCCGACCAGAGCCAGAGTGGTGCCCTTACGCAGGCCGAAGCTGACGTCGTCGACGGCCTTGAGGGTGTTGGCCTTCCCCTTGGCACCACGCACCGGGAACACCTTCGTCAGGTGCTCCACGCGCAGCACGTCCTCGGTGGATACCTGCCCCATCCCGGCGCCCAGCAGCTCCTCGTCGGTGGTCTCCACGCCCCGGGCGTGCGCCTGCTCGATGCGGTGGGAGGCGAGCGAAGGAGCGGCCTGCACGAGCCGCTTGGTGTAGGGGTGCTGGGGGTCCTTGAGGATCTCCAGGCTGGGGCCGGATTCAACAACCCGCCCGCGGTGCATAACCACCAGGTGCTCGGCACGCTCCGCCGCCAGCCCCAGGTCGTGGGTGATCAGCAGCATGGCGGTGCCACGCTCGCGGGTCAGGGTCTGCAGGTGGTCGAGGATGACCCGCTGGACCGTGACGTCCAGGGCACTGGTCGGCTCATCGGCGATGAGCAGACTCGGGTCGGCGGCCATGCCGATGGCGATCAGCGCCCGCTGACGCATACCACCGGAGAACTCGTGCGGGTACTGCTTGGCGCGGCGGGCGGCGTCCGGCAGGCCGGCCTCGGTGAGCAACTCGGTCACCCGACGGTCCAGCTCGCCGCCGGGCACCACGTTGTTGGCCCGCAGTGCCTCCTTGACCTGGTTGCCGATGGACCAGACCGGATTGAGGTTACTCATCGGGTCCTGCGGCACCAGGCCGATGCGCGCCCCGCGCAGCGCGGTCATCTCCTTGGCGGAGGCGCTGGCCAGGTCTTGCCCCTCGAAAAGGATCTTCCCGCCGGTGACGCGACCGGTGCCCGGCAGCAGGCCGATGACGGCGTGGGCGGTGGTCGATTTGCCGGAGCCGGACTCCCCCACAATCGCCACCGACTGGCCCGGGTAGACGGTCAGATTCGCCTTGCGTACCGCCGGGACCAGGCCGGTGGAGGACCGGAAGGCCACCTGAAGGTCCCGGATCTCCAGCAGCGGCCGGTCGGGATCCGGACGCTTGTCCGCGATGCTCGTATCTGTCATGTTCTTCGCGTTCGCCTTGCTCATTTGCGGGCCTTGGGGTCGAGGGCGTCGCGCACGACGTCACCCATCATGATGAAGCCGAGCACCGTCAGGGCCAGGGCACCGGCCGGATAGAACAGAATGCCGGGCGCGCTGCGCAGTGAGGACTGGGCCGCGGAGATGTCCGCTCCCCAGGAGACGATGGTGGCGGGCAGACCGATTCCCAGGAAGGACATGGTCGCCTCGGTGACGATGTAGGAGCCGAGCGACACCGTGGCGGTGACGATGATCGGCGCCGCCGCGTTGGGCAGAATATGCCGGAACATGGTCGCCCACCTTCCGGCGCCCAACGCCGTCGAGGCTATGACGAACTCGTCGTTCTTGACCGCCATGACCGCACCCCTGGTGATACGGGCGATCTGTGGCCAACCGAAGATCCCCAGCACCAGCACCACCGTGAATACGGAGCGATGAGTCTTGAACATACTCATCACCACGATGGCGGCGAGCATGAACGGAACCGCGAAGAAGATATCTGTGATCCGCGACAGCAGGGCGTCGAACCAACCTCCGAAGAACCCGGCGATGGCGCCGATCATGGAGCCGACCGCCACCACGAGCAGGGTGGTCAGCACACCTACGCTCACGGACGCGCGGGCCCCGTAGACGGTACGGGCGTATATGTCGCAACCCTGCTTGTCGAAGCCGAAGGGGTGGCCCGCACTTGCCGGCGCCAGGGAGTTGCTCAGCTCGCAGAAGCGGGGGTCGGTGCTGGTGAACAGGCCCGGCGCCACCGCCAATGCCACGGCGGCGAGGATCAGCAGCGCGGCGGTCCAGAACAGGGGACGGCGCCGCAGCTGTTTCCACGCCTCACCCCACATTGATGCCGGTGCGGACTCGTCGGCCACCGCGTCTACCGCCCCCAGGCCGGTCTCGTCGACGTCGGAGACGAAGCGCTCCTGGCCGGGGCGGGCAGCGGTGGGCGAAGTGCCGGGTTGAAGAGTGTCAGGCATAGCGGATCCTCGGATCGAGGGCGGCGTAGAGCAGGTCCACGAGCAGGTTGGAGATGATGAAGACGAGCACGAGCACGGTGGTGAAGGACACGACCGTCGTGCCCTGCCCCTGAAGGATCGCCCGATACAGGGTTCCGCCGACGCCGTGGATGTTGAAGATGCCCTCGGTGACGATGGCACCGCCCATCAACGCGCCCAGGTCGGCCCCCAGGAAGGTCACCACCGGTATCAGTGAGTTGCGCAGAATATGGTGGGTAACCACACGGCGTTCGGAGATGCCCTTGGCGCGGGCGGTGCGCACGTGGTCGGCGGCCAGGTTCTCCCCCACGGAGGTACGAGTAAGCCGTAGCACGTAGGCGAAGGATACTGCCGAGAGCACGATGGCGGGCATGAGCAGGTCCTTGATACCGGGGTTGCTCCCGGCCGTCACCGGCAGCCAACCGGCCTTGATACCGATCAAGAACTGCAGCACGAAGCCGATGACGAAGGTGGGCACGGCTATCACCGTCATGGACACGATCAGCACGGTTGCGTCGAAGAATCCGCCCCGACGCAGCCCGGCCAGGGTGCCGATGATGATTCCGAAGACGGCCTCCAGCACCAGTGCCATCACGGCTAGTTTGATGGTGACGGGGAAGGCCTGTGCCATTACCTCGGAGACGGGCTGGTGGGAGAAGGTGGTGCCGAAGTCGCCGGTGAAGATGCCCTTGATGTACAGCAGGTATTGCACTATGAAGGGCTGATCCAGGTGGTATTCGGCCCGGATCTGGGCGACGACGGCGTCCGACAGGGCGCGTTCCCCGCCCAGGGCGGCAACAGGGTCGCCGGGCAGTGCGAAGACCATGGCGTAGATCAGGAAGGTGGCCCCGAAGAACACGGGAATCATCTGCAAGAGTCTGCGTCCAACATAGCGGAGCATAGTGAGTCTTCCGGTGAGTGGTGTCCATGCTGTCGGGGCCGGACGGGCGCCCGTCCGGCCCCGACAGCTGGGAATGTCAGGCCTTGCTGATGGCGTAGTAGAGCGGAACAGAGTTCCAGCCCCACTTGACGTCGGAGACCAGCGTCGAGTAACCGCCGAAGCCGTTCTGGTACCACAGCGGAATGGCCGGTAGGTCAGCGAACAGCAGCGTCTGTGCCTGTTCGTACAGGTTCAGCGCTTCGTCCGCGTCCGTGGTCTGCGCCGCCTGGTTCAGCAGATCATCGAACTCCGAGTTGGAGTAGTGGGCATCGTTGGAACCGGCTCCTGTCTGAAAAACGGCGCCAAGGAAGTTGGACATGGACGGGTAGTCGGCCTGCCAACCGGTGCGGAAGCCAGACGTGATGGTGCGGGCATTGATGTCGTCGCGCAACTCCTGGAAGGTGGGGTAGGAGTTGCCGGAGGCCTCGATGCCGAGGGTGTTCTTAATAGAGTTGCACACCGCGTCCACCCAGGTCTTGTGCGGGCCGTCGGCGTTGTAGGCGATCGTGAATTCGCCCTCGAAGGGGCTGATGGCGTCCGCGGCCGCCCAGGCCTCCTTCGCCGCGTCGGGGTCGTAGGTGAGCACCTCATTGCCCTCGACGTCCGCGGTCCAGCCCTCGATCACCGGCGAGGTGAAGTCGGAGGCCGGTGTGCGGGTCTCGTTGTAGATGGTGTCGCAGATCTCCTGTCGGTTGATGGCCAGCGATAGGGCCTTGCGGCGCAGACGTCCCTCCTCGTCCATCTTGAAGTGCTCGGAGTCGACGTCGATGGAGAAGCACTGGATGACGGCGCCGGGCTGGTTGACGGCGCGATCGCCCAGGTCTTCATTGAAGGTCGCCAGGGCTGAGTCCGGGATGGCGTCCAGGAGGTCGACGGCATCGGACTGCAGATCCGCGTAGGCAGCGTCATAGTCGGTGTAGAACACGAAGGTGACGCCGTCGTTGACGGCCTTGCGCGGACCTGCGTAGTCGGGGTTGGCAACCAGTTCGGCCCGATCGTTGTGGGTCCAACTGGAGAGCGTGTAGGGGCCGTTACCCACCGGGTTCTGTCCGAAGGCGTCCATGTCGTCGTAGGCGGACTCCGGCAGCGGGTAGAAGGCGGAATAGCCCAGGCGCAGCGGGAAGTCCGACTGCGGCTCGGTAAGCGTGATAGTGAACTCGGTGTCGGAGACCTTCTTCAGGCCCGTAAGCTCGGAGTCCTCATCGTAGGAGAAACCCTCGATGGGCTCGTAGAAGTAGCTGGACAGGTGCGCGTGGGACAGCAGCGCGCCGTAGTTCCAGGCATTGATGAAGGAGTCGGCGGTGACGGGTGTGCCGTCGGAGAAGGTCCAGCCCTCGTTGAGGGTGACGGTGAAGGTCTGGTTGTCTTCGGTGGTGACGTCCTTGGCGACCTCGTTGACGATGGCGCCGTCGGCGTCGTAGCTGTATAGGCCGGCGAAGAGCAGGTCGACGATGCGTCCGCCGCCCACCTCGTTGGTGTTGGAGGGAATCAGCGGATTCTGGGGCTCGGTGCCGTAGGCGAGCACGGGATTGCCTGCGGTCGAGTCGTCGGAGGCGTTGTTGGATCCGCATGCGGCCAGTGACAACAGCACGGCCGTTGAGGCCGCTCCAATGCCGAAGGCGCGGCGCGAGATGACAGTTGTGGTGTTCATCGGTCCTCTATGGTGGTTGTACCGGTTGGAATGAGCGCGTCGGCGCGTCCGCGGTGACGCGTGCAGGCGCCGATGCTGCCACATCGACGGCTGAGACTATTCACATGCGCCTGAGAATACACACGTCGACGTGGTAACAAATCAGATTGTCAGACGTCGGCGTCCGGGACGGCGTCGACGCCGGCCTCCTTGCGCTGCTCGGGTGTGATCGGCGCGGGCGCGTCGGTGAGCGGGTCGTAGCCGCCGCCGGACTTCGGGAAGGCGATCACGTCGCGGATGGAGTCCGCGTGGGTCAGCAGGGACACGATGCGGTCCCAGCCGAAGGCGATGCCGCCGTGCGGCGGAGCGCCGAACTTGAAGGCGTCCAGCAGGAAGCCGAACTTCTCCTGCGCCTCCTCCGGCCCGATCCCCATGACCTTGAAGACGCGCTCCTGCACGTCACGGCGGTGGATACGGATGGAGCCACCACCGATCTCGTTGCCGTTGCACACGATGTCGTAGGCGTATGCGAGCGCCGAACCGGGGTCGGTGTCGAAGGTGTCCAGGCACTCCGGCTTGGGCGAGGTGAACGCGTGGTGAACCGCCGTCCAGGCGGACTTGCCCAGGGCCACATCGCCTTCGGCCTTGGCCTCGGCCGACGGCTTGAACAGGGGCGCGTCCACCACCCACACGAAGGACCAGGCGTCGTCGTCGATCAGGCCGCAGCGCCTGCCGATCTCCAGGCGCGCGGCACCCAGCAGGGCCCGGGAGGCATCCACGGTGCCGGCGGCGAAGAAGATGCAGTCTCCCGGCTTCGCTCCGGCGGCCTGCGCGAGGCCGGCGCGCTCGGCGTCGGTGATGTTCTTGGCGACCGGCCCGCCGAGAGTGCCGTCCTCGGCGACCGTCACGTAGGCCAGGCCGCGGGCTCCGCGCTGGCGGGCCCACTCCTGCCAGGCGTCGAAGGTGCGACGGGATTGCGAGGCGCCACCAGGCATGACCACGGCGCCGACATAGGGGTTCTGGAAGACCCGGAAGGTGGTGTCCTTGAAGAACTCGGTCAGGTCCACCAGTTCGAGTCCGAAGCGCAGGTCCGGCTTGTCGGTGCCGTAGCGCTCCATGGCCTCGCGATAGGTCATGCGCGGAATCGGGGTGGGCAGTTCGTAGTCGATCAGCGCCCATACTTCCTTCAGGATGTCCTCGGCTACGGCGATGACGTCCTCCTGGTCGACGAAGCTCATCTCGACGTCCAGCTGGGTGAACTCCGGCTGGCGGTCGGCGCGGAAGTCCTCGTCGCGGTAACAGCGGGCGATCTGGTAGTAGCGCTCCATGCCGGCCACCATGAGCAGCTGCTTGAACAGCTGGGGGCTTTGCGGCAGGGCGTACCAGGACCCCGGTGCGAGGCGCGCGGGCACCAGGAAGTCACGGGCGCCCTCCGGGGTGGAGCGGGTCAGCGTGGGCGTCTCGATCTCCACGAAGTTGTGGCCGTCCAGCACGCGCCGGGCGGCCTGAGACACCTTGGCGCGCAGCCGCATGGCGTGCTGCATCGGGGTGCGGCGCAGATCGAGGTAGCGGTACTTCAGGCGGGTCTCCTCCCCCACCTGACCGGAATCCTCGGCATGGTCGGAGACCTGGAAGGGCAGCGCCGCCGCGGGATTGAGGATCTCGACGTCGGAGACGACAACCTCGATCTCCCCGGTGGGCAGGTTGGGGTTGGCATTGCCGTCGGGGCGTGCGGAGACCTCACCGGTCACCTGGAGCACGTACTCGGCGCGCAGGTCGTGGGCTATCTCCTCACGGATGACGACCTGGGCGATGCCGGAGGCATCACGCAGATCAATGAAGGCGACGCCGCCGTGGTCACGGCGGCGATCCACCCATCCGGCGAGGGTGACGACTTCTCCGATGTCGGCTGCGCGCAGAGTCCCTGCATCACGGGTTCGCATCACGGTGCTGTTTTCCTTCCGTTGGGGACGCTGAGCCGGCGTCCGGCGGGGCGCACCGCGAGACGGGCGGGCGCCGGCGGCGATACTACGCCGGGCGCCCGGCGCATTCAGCGCCTGGCCGCGTATTCGAGCTCGCGCTCGTAGGCGCGCAGGCGACGGCGCTCGATCAGCATGATCACGCTCAATACCAGCAGCACCGCCGCCAGCGCGAGCAGCACTGTGGTTACCACCGGCAGTGAGACCGAGGCCCAGCCGGTCCTTGCGGCGCCGGCGTCTCCCGAGTCGCCGCCGGCGGCGACGGCGGGGGCGGTGGGCTCGACCGAGGGGTGGCGACGGTGGTGGGCGTTGGCGTGGAGGGCACCGTGGAGGCTCCCCCGCCAATGATGGTGACGTCCGCGACGGTGAAGTAGGGGCTCTTGTTGGTGTAGTCCAGAGTGCGCACGGTGTTGGTCGGAATGTCCTCCCCCGCCGTCACTATGAAGCGCAGCCAGTGGGCGCCCTTGGCCACATCGGCAGGCAACTCGACCGCGCCGGCGTAGGTGCCGTCTTCACCCACGGTCAACTCGCCGACCACACCGGGCTGACCGCCTGGGCCGGGGTCGGCGTCGTCGATGAGGATCGCGACTTCGGCTCCCTGGGGGAAGCCTGAAAGCGTGAAACTCAAGGTGCCGCCGACGGCGATGGTGGACGGACTCACGGTGGAGGCGGTGCCGGTGGTCGAATCGCCCGTGAATGTGTCGGCCTGTGCGCCGACGGAGGGCAGCAGAACGAGCGCCGTGGCTATCAGCACCACCAGCGTCCGCAACCATGCACGTGGCACGGCCCCTCCTCCCGTTACCCGACTGTAACGAGCATACATGTTATCTGCTGCGGACTCGTGTCTTTGCGCCGCCGAACGTGGGAACCGCGAGCAGTATGAATGACGCCGCACCGATCACGAGCAGTCCCGCTGCACCGGCGAGTTTCCACCCGTCGGCGCCCAGCGCACTGTGATCGGCCAGGTCCTCGCCTGTGAGCAGGGTTACGCCTGCGGGTTCACCGCCCTCGTCGTTCGCAGGCTCGGTGATTTCCAACTGGGCCCAGCCCAGCAGTTGGGAATCGCGGTCCCCTACGGCAATCTTGTAACTGCCCGGATCCAGCGTGGAGATGTCCAGCGACACGGAATTGTCTGCGTCAACCTGGACCCACCCGCCGGTGGTGGCGCCGGGGTAGACGAATACGGCCACCCAGTCGCCCTCCTCGACCTTCGCCGACGGGAAGAACAGGGTGATGGTGGTGCCTTCACGGGTGCCCGATAGGGAACCGGCGTTACCGGGTACCAGTTCATTGGGGCTCCGCACGGGGGACGCCGGGGCGGTGCTCGGCCGTACGTTCGCGTCGGTGGCCGCTGGTTCCGCCGCCGCATCGACGGACGTGCCCGCGTCAACGGCGGCTGCAGCCGACCCCGGTGCCCCGGTGGTGGAGGGCACCTGCACGACCAAGGGGTCGACGTCGACGCCCTCGTTGAGAACCTCAAACCCAGAGCGGGGATTAACTGCGGTCGCCGAGCCGGCACTCGACGGGCCACCCGTGCCCTGGCCGCCCGGATGCTCCGCCGCGGTGCCGGTCGCGGCCGCCCGCGGTGTGGCCGCCGGCGTCGGCGCGACCGCTGCCGCAGTGGGTACCGTCGCAGTCCCCGGAGTAGTTGGGACGGGGGAAGTGGTGGGCTCCGCCGACGCCTGAGCGGTTGGCTCTACTGCGGGTGCGGTGCTGGGCGCAGCCGTTGGCTCCGCGGTGGGTGAGGCGCTCGGCAGCGGCGTCGGGGCCTGCGAGGACGCAGGCGAGGGCACAACGGTGGGTTCGACGCTCGGCACCGCGGTGGGTTCCGCGCTCGGCTGGGCGCTCGGCTCCCCGCCACCCGAGCCGGAGATGTGCACGACGATGGGTGCGGCCCCGCCGGCGGGCGTAGCAGAGATCGTGTACCCGTCGCCCACAGTTACGCCGGCGGCAGCCAGGGCCGCCGCGGAGACGGTGAATTGCCTGCCGGAGAACTCGGCGAGCACGGTCACCGAATCGGTATGCCCATCGGCGTCGGTGACGTCCAGTGCGACCTTGAAGGCACCGCCGATGTTGGTGCTGCGCCCGAACGTCCAGCCCGTACCGGTCAGCGTGCCGTCTGCGTAGCTGAGGGTCGAACCCGCTGTCGCCTCGGGCAGGCGCACGTCGACGGTGAAGGTATCGATGCTCTGCCAGTCCTGATCGGCCGCCCGGCGCCACTGCATGGTGAAGGTGTCCACATGCGGGTCCATGGCCTGGGTGAAGGGCCACAGGGGCAGGGCGTAGTCCGAGCGCCCATTGGTGAACACGGGGTAGATGGTGGCCGACTGTGCCGAGCCGATGGCGCTCACCAACCGCACCTGTACGGGGACCGACACACTGCCAGCGCTGCCGAGCGGCTGCCCCTGGGCATCCTGCCAGCCGGAGAACACCAGAACCGGCCGGTCGGTGCTGGAGGATGACACATAACTGGCGCCGGGGTTGCGCACGGTCACGGTCGCGCCTGCGGCGCGCTGCGGAGTCGTGGTTGCGGCGGGAGCGGCCAAGACCGCCTGCGCCGGCGTGGGAGAGGCCATCTCGCCGTCCGCGTCGTTGCCGATCGCGGCGGTGACGCTGGCGGTCACTGCGGCCGGCCCGCCCTGAAGCTCGGCCGCCTGCCAGTGGCCGACGGCGACCGCGGCGCCGGCGCCAACGGAGGTCGCCAGGATCACTCCGAGCGCAGCTGGCACCGTGAACGCGACCCGCAGCGCTGGTCTGTGGGTCGCGCGGGTTGACTTGCTGTGGCGCGGGAGATGGGTCATCTATTCGGAACTCGTCTGTTGGCCTTGGTCTGGTCGGAACCGCGCCGGCAAAATCGCCGTCGCGGCGTCGACGGGACGTAGCCCGCATGCACTTCCGGGCGGCCTCGGGAATCCTGACATACAGGACCCTCAGGGGCTCGGAGGAAATGCCGTGGGCTACCCCAACGGGTTTCGATAGTATCGCCCAATTTGCTTGCGCGACACTGAAATGCCGGGAGCGTGGGCGGATTCACCTGCTCGTTCCGATTCGGCTCGGTTCACCGCGGCGTCGCGGGCCGCACCGCGAGACCGGTGTCACGTGTGACCTGATGCGCGCAGCGGCGGGGAGTCCTCAAATCGTTACCATACGTCCGTAAGCTATGACTCAGGAGTGATCCGTGCTGTGAGCCCCGTTCGCGGCTCGTTCTGCCGCTCCCCAATTGTGCGGCACCGAGCGTGATCCCGTGAGTTAGTACGTGAAGCCCGCAAGTCCCCGCCGGTAAGTCCACGCGGGTGCCGGGCGAGTGTGGTGGGTGCGGCGCGGCAAGAGCGGAGGCCGCCCGGTCTCCCCCACACTCCGCGACCGGTTCCCCAAGCGGAACCAGATACGGGAAACAGACGATGACAGCCACCCCGACTGGGGCATCTGCGCCCTTCGGCCCCTCCGACGACAACACCTTCGGCTCCGCCCTCGGCATCGACGACCTGTTCAGTGCCGAAATCGGCGGCGCCACTCCAAGCGTCCCCGCCGACGACCAGGTAGCCGCACCCCACTCGACCCCCGAATCACCGCAGTCCGCCGCATCCTTCGACACGCCCGCATCCTCCGACTCTCCGGAGGACCCCGAGGGCCTGGAGGACGAGGACGAGGCCGACGATTTCGACCTGAACCTGCCCGAGTCCGATCCCGAGGACCCCGACTCCGACATCGACGAGTCCGATGAGGTCGACGACGACGTCGCCGACGATGAGGAGGATGTCGACGGTCACACCCCCTTCGTCGATGACGCGCAGGACGAGGACGCGCAGGACGAGCCCGCCCGCGCGCCCGAGGACGTCACCTTCGACGACCTGGGCCTGCCCGCCGACCTGCTCAAGGCCGTAAAGGACATGGGCTACACCACCCCCACACCCATCCAGCGCGAGGCGATCCCCGTTCTGCTGTCCGGCCGCGACGTCGTCGGTATTGCCCAGACCGGCACCGGTAAGACGGCCGCCTTCGGGCTGCCGCTGCTGGACGCCGTGGACGCCCATGACGGAGCGGTGCAGGCCCTGGTGCTGGCACCCACCCGTGAGTTGGCCCTCCAGAGCGCCGAGGCGATCACCGATATGGCCGCCCGCTCCCGCGGGCTCGACGTGGTAGCCGTCTACGGCGGCGCCCCGTACGGTCCCCAGATCGGGGCGCTCAGGGACGGTGCGCAAGTAGTCGTGGGCACGCCCGGGCGCATCATCGACCTGATCGAGAAGGGCGCTCTGACCCTGGATGAGGTGAAGTACTTCGTCCTGGACGAGGCCGACGAGATGCTGCGCATGGGCTTCGCCGAGGACGTGGAGACGATCGCCGCCACCATTCCGGCCGAGCGCCGCACCGCCCTGTTCTCCGCGACCATGCCGCCCGCCATCCAGGCGGTCGCGCGCCAGCACCTGGACAACCCGGTGCGAGTGGAGGTCTCCCGCCAGGCCTCCACCGTGGACACCGTCCGCCAGACCTACGCGGTGGTGCCCTTCCGTCACAAGATCGGGGCGGCCGCACGCGTGCTGGCGGTCACCGATGCCGAGGCCGCCCTCGTGTTCGTGCGCACCAAGTCCACCGCCGAGGACGTGGCCATCGAGCTGGCCGGCCGCGGCATTCAGGCCGCCGCCATCTCCGGCGACGTGCCTCAGCGCGAGCGCGAGCGGCTGGTTGAGCGCCTGCGCAACGGCACCCTCGATGTGCTGGTAGCCACCGACGTCGCCGCCCGCGGACTGGACGTGGACCGCATCGGCCTGGTCGTCAACTTCGACGTGCCCCGCGAGGCCGAGGCCTACGTGCACCGCATCGGCCGCACCGGCCGCGCCGGCCGCCACGGTGAGGCCGTCACCTTCCTGACTCCCAAGGAGAAGGGCAAGCTCCGCCAGATCGAGCGCCTGACCGGCGCCCGCCTGGAGGAGATCACACTGCCCTCCCCCGCGGACGTGTCCGAGCACCGGGCCGGCAAGCTGTTGGACCGGGCCGCCGCTCGGCACGAGCGCGGCCGCCTGGACATGTATGCCCGGCTGGTGGCCGCCAAGAGCGAGGAGCTCGGAATCGACGCCGACGAGCTGGCCGCCACGCTGCTGGCCCTCGCCGTCGGCGACGAGGGGCCGCGCCGTCGTGACGACGGCGAGCGTCCGCGCCGCGGGAACCGCGAGGAGCGCCTGGACGACGACGGGACCTTCGTCTCCGCCTCCTTCGAGGGTGACCGCCGTGGCCGCCGCGGGGACCGCATCGAGGGCAAGCCCGGCGCCAGCCGCGGCGGCCGCCGCTATCACGACGAGGGCTCCGGCACCGTCTACCGCATCGAGGTCGGCCACCGCGACCGGGTGCTGCCCGGCGCGATCGTCGGGGCGCTGGCCAACGAGGGCGCCATCTCCGGCTCCGACATCGGCAAGATCGACATCCTGCAGTCCTTCTCCCTGGTCGAGATTCACACGCCGCTGAGTGAGGAGCAGTTGGAGCGTATGCGGCACGCCACCTTCGCCGGCCGGGAGCTGCGCATCCGCGTGGACGAGGGGCCGGGTTCCGGTTGGGACGAGGACCGCGGCGGCCGCTCGGGTGGCTTCCGCGGGCGGAACAACGACCGTGGCTCGGGACGTTACGACCGTGGCGGATTCAAGCGGCGCTACGACCGCGATGACCGTCGTAACGACAGGAACGACAGGAACGGCCGCTGGGGCAACCGCGGTTGGAACAACGGTCGCAAGGGCGGATTCCGCGGTAATCGCGACGGGCGGTGACGCCCCCGGCCCGGAACCCGACCGTGGGGAGGAGAATGCATGATCCCTGCCGTGTATCTGCTCGCGGTGGTGGTGTTCGGCTTCGCCGCGACCCTGCTGCGTCTGCCTCCCCTGGTCGGGTTCCTCGCCGCCGGCTTCGTGCTGGGCTCCTCGCCGCTGCCGAACCTGGAGTTCGTTGAGGTCCTGGGCGACCTCGGCGTGGCGGTGCTGCTGTTCACGATCGGACTCAAGCTCGACCTGCGGGTGCTGCGTCGCAAGGAAGTCGCGGGTACGGCGGTCATCGTCATGACGGTGCTTTCCGTCCTGAGCGCGGCCGTTGTGGCCGCGCTGCTGGCCCTGGGCCTGGACCTCGGCGCCACCACGCCGGGCGGTATCGCCGCCGTCGGCTTCGCCCTGTCCTTCTCCTCGACGGTCGTGGTGGTCAAACTACTCGAGGACCGCGACGACGCCGGTTCCCTGTATGGGCGGATCGCCATCGGCGTGCTTGTGATCCAGGACATCGCCGCGGTGGCGTACATGACGATCGCCTCCGGCCGGCTGCCCAGTCCCTGGGCCGCCGCCCTGGTGTTGCTGTGGCCGGCATCCCGACTGTTCGGCAAGGTGCTTGACCGCATCGATCACCGGGAGATGCGCGCCCTGTTCGGCATGTCGATGGCCCTGCTGCCCGGCTATCTGCTCTTCGACCTGGTCGGTATCGACGGGGATCTGGGCGCGCTGATCATGGGAGCGCTGCTGGCGTCACACCCGGCCGCGAAGGAGCTGTCCAGCGCCCTGTTCACCATCAAGGAGATCCTGCTGGTGGGGTTCTTCCTGGCCATCGGCCTGGACGGGGTCCCCGACACGGCCGCCTTCGAGTTCGCGGGCGCCCTGCTGCTCCTGTTGCCGGTGCGCTCACTGGTTTACACGCTGGTGTTGCGCGCGCTGGGTATGCGGCGACGCACCTCGGTGCTAACCGGCCTGGCGCTTACGGCCTACAGCGAGTTCGCGCTCATCGTGGTGGGCACCGCCGCCGACCACGGGCTACTCGGCGCGCAATGGCCGGCCGCCGTCTCCCTGGCCCTGGCACTGTCCTTCGTGGTTTCCGCACTGGTCAACCACAAGCCGGTCTCCCTGGTGCGCTGGTTGTCCGGGCTGCTCCCCCACCGCCCCGCCAGCACGCTGCACCCCGACGAGCAGCCGCTTCGGCTCGACGGCGTTTGCACCGTCGTCTTCGGCATGGGACGGGCGGGACGCTCCACGTACACCAGGCTGTACGCCGACGGGGAGTCGGGCGTGCTCGGCATCGACAACGACGCTACGAAGGTGGAGGAACTGACGCGCCAGGGCTTCAACGTGCTGGAGGCGGACGCCACCGACCAGCAGTTCTGGGAGCGGCTGGAGGCCGTGCACGTGTCCACGGTGGTGCTGGCCATGTCCGAGCCGGGCGCCAACGTACACGTACTGGACTGGTTGGACCGTTCACATTTCGAGGGCCGGGTTCTGGCGATCGCCCGCTACGACGACGAGGCCGCCTCGATGCGGGCGGCGGGCGTCGACGTGGTGATCAACCTGTACGAAGGCGCCGGTGAAGCGCTTGCCCGCGCGGCCGAGTCGCTCGATTCTGGATCATCAGCGCCCGACAGTAATGCCGGGCGCTGAACCGGTGCGCTGAGGCTCCGGTTCAGCGCGCCGTCGGTGAGCACAGGCCGTCCAGCAGTGCCCGGACCTCCCCGATGCGTGCAAGCTCCACATCCAGCGGCTCGACCAGGGTGGTTGCTAAGACCTCGGCCACCGCTTGGCGCAGGCGCCCGTTGACGCGTCTGCGCCGGCGTGCGGCGCCGACTCGCGCCAGGGCCGTACCGCTCAGCCCGAGTACCAGGCCGATCAGAAGGCCACCGAGCAGCAGCACGGTGGGCCAGGGCAGGTGCCCCCAACGCGGCGGCTCTGCCGCCAACAACAGGTAGCGGTTCATAACGCGTAGGATCAGGAGCCAAAACCCACCAACCAGCGCCGTGAACGCCAGCAGCACCTGCAGCGCATTCGCGCACGTCCACCAGCGGGGGCGACTGTTCTGCTCCAGGTCCGTACGCCCGACGGCGGCGTCCAGCCGGTCATAGAGCTGCTCCGCCCGCGGGCTCAGCCGCTCGCACACCTGCTCCTGGGCGGTGGCCGGAAGCCGACTGGTCCGTGCTGCCATGTAGCCTCTGGCGGTTGCGCGCAGGGCAGCGTCGGCGGCCGCATCGGGAGCGGGCAGGGAGGTGCGCGGAACCGGCGGCGCCGCGGAGCCCGACGACGCCCGGCGGGCGTGGACGTCGTCTCCCAGATGCAGAGCCCGCAACGGGTCTCTGCGCAGACGTGCGAGCCAGCGCGCCGGCAACCAGCCCACGCGGACTGCCGCCCCCAGTCGCATGGAGTCGCCGACCGCATCGGCGACTCGATCCGTGCCCACCGCGCGGCAGGCCGCCTCCCGAAGGGCCACGAGGGCCTCACGCTCGCCGCTACCGGAGGATCCCGCTGCAGCCGCGGAGTCGGACTCCAGCCAATTGCGGATGCGAACGGCCAGCGCCCGAGCGTCGGCGGCCAGACGCGCCCGGCTCACGTCCTCGGCGGCGGCGACCTCACGGATACGGGCCCGCAACTCCTGCACGCCCTGCCCGGTGCGGGCACTGACTTCGATGACATCCACGCCCTCCAGGCCCTCGCGGGCCAGGAGGCGGGCGAGGTCATGGGTGGCCGCCGTCCGCTCGGCCTCGTTCAGGCGGTCGACCTGATTGAGGGCCACGACGGATACGGCGGCGTGCGCGGCCATGGGCGCTATGAACTCGTGGTGGATGACGGCGTCGGCGTACTTCTCCGGATCCAGGACCCACACCAGCACGTCGACCAGGCCCGCCAGACGCTCGGCAATCACCCGGTGCCGCCGGACGTCGGAGTCGATGTCCGGCAGGTCCAGGAGAATGGTGTTCTCCCCGACCCCGACGGAGGCGGGTCCCCAGGACGGGGACTCGGGCAGCCGCACTCGTGCGTCGACCGCGAGCCAGTCCAGTAGCCGCCCCGCCGCGCCGTCCGCCTCCGGTCCCGGTGAGGCGGGCAGTGCGGCCAGCGGCTGGGTCGTCGTCGGCCGGGTAACCGCGGTGGGTGCCGCGTCGACTCCGCAGATCGCGTTGAACAGGCTCGACTTGCCCGAGCCCGTCGCCCCCAGGAGCGCGACCACACTAATCCCCGGGGCGATGAGTCGGCGCTGTCCGGCGCGGTCAAGCAGGGCGCGAGCGGCCTCAAGGAGGTCTGCGGGCAAGAGCCCGTCGCCGGCCTCCACCAGGCGGGCGAGCATGACCAGCGGGTCCTCAGGGGTGTCGACTCCCGCATCGACCGGGGTGGGCTTGCGGATTCTCATCTGGCGTCCTCCCCGTCAGCCGCCCGACGGCGCCGGTGACCTCCTGCAGGTGCTCCGCAAGCTGCTCGGGGCGCGGCGAGGGAGCCTGCAGCGCCTGGGTGAAGACGGCCTGCTCCTCTTGGAGGAAGGCCGCGACTCGCTCGTTGAGGGCTAGACGGGAGCGGCGGGCAAGGTCACGCATGGCTTGGTCGCCGAAGACGGCCTCCAGCAGTCGCTGTGCGACCACGGCGGCGCCGCCTGCAATCCCAACCTCCACGCCCGTCAGGCCGCCGGTGTGGGCGAAGACGACCACCATGAGGGCCACGCCGGTGCCGTTGACTCCCAGTGACACCAGCCGCGCGGTCAGGCGCTTGTCCGCTCCTTCTGCGCGGACCAGGTTCAACACGTCGCCCTGCCAGTCCCGTACCAGCTGTTCGGCCCGCTGCGTGCGCTCCGCCACCGTCGGCAGCGCGGAGATGGCACACGACAGTGGGTAGGCGGCGGTGCCGGCGCGCCGCCAGGTCTGCTCCGTCTCCAGGCGGGCGCGCTGTGCCTCGTTCACGAGCAGCATTGTCAGCGAGGACTCGATGGCCTCCTCGACGCGCTCGGCGGGTGCGGGGCGTCCCAATACCGCCGCGGTAACGCGGTCGCGCAGGCGGCTGACCTGGGACTCGAGCCCGCGCAGGAGCTCGCCCGTGCCGACCAGCTCCTGCCAGCGGGCAAGCACCTCGCCGCGCAGCATCGAGCCGTCCTCGGTCGCCTGGGTGACCCGGTCCAGGGCCTCCGCATGAATCGTCGCGGTGGCGTAGGCCAGACGGCCGCGTTCGGCCTCCTGGGCGCGGACCGCGTCCAGCACGCCGTCCATTCCGGCGAGGGCGGAGCCGAGTGCCCCGGTCAGGGTGCGTCGGGCCACGTCGCGCCGCGCCGCGGCGTCGACCGCAAGTGCGCCGAGCCAGTGCCGCAGCGGCGCCACATATTCGTCGGACAGGAAACCATCCGGGTCGAGTCTGGTCTCCGGGATTACGAAAACCGGGCAGGAGGACAGGCCGGCGGCGTCCAGGCGGCGGCGCAGGTCCTTGCCGACCGCCTCGTCGGCGCCGGCGGGAACGCGGTCCAGGACCACCGCCGTGACGACGTCGCGCGCGGCGGCGGCACGCAGGTGCTCCCATACGACGGCGTCGGCGTAACGCGAGGCGGTGGTAACGAAGATCCACAGGTCGGCAGCAGCCAGCAGCGTGGCGGAGAGTTCCCGGTTCTCGTCGACGACGGAGTCCACGTCGGGCGCGTCCAGGAGCGCGAGCCCCGCGGGCAGGGTCGAACAGGAGCGAACCTCGACCTCGCGCGGCGTGTGCAGGCCCGCCGCCGTCGGCTCCGCGCCCTCCGCGACGCGCACGTGGGCGAGCGATCCGAGTACCCGGGATCCGTCGAACCAGGCGTCGTCGCCGGTGGCGTGCAGCAGCAGGGGACGGCGCGTCGTCGGGCGGATCGCGGAGGAGACGGCCACCCGTCGGCGTACGAGCGAGGACACCAGCGCGGACTTGCCAGCCCCGGTGGAGCCGCCGACCACGGCGAGCAGGGGCGCGTCCATCGCCTTCAGGCGCGGCAGGACGTAGTCGCCGAGCTGATCGCGCACGATCCGGGCCGTGCGGGCGGCGGTGTCCGCCCCCGCCAGCGCGTACGGCAGGCTGAGGCCGGACAGGTCGCCGCGCAGGCGGCTCAGGGCGGCCTCGGTGTCGCCGATACCGGCGGTGCCGGGCGGAGGAGGCGGCGCGGCCCCCGCGTCAGCACTCACGACTCAGCCCTGCTCACCCGCTTGGCCTGCCGCCGCGCCGACCGGGCGCAGACGCGGAGCGAGGTCGGCCTCGTCGGCGGGGAGCCAGGTGGCGGCGTCGGCGGGCACCTGCTCGCCGGAGCGGATGTCCTTGACCGAGTCGGGCTCGCCTTCGGCGCCGGGAAACCACACATAGGGAATGCCCCGCTTGTCGGCGAAGCGGATCTGCTTGCCGTACTTGGCGGCCGTCGGGGACACGTCGGCGGCAATGCCACGGGAGCGCAGCGCGTCGGCCAAGGAGTCGGACACACCGCGGTGCTCCTCGTCGGTGACCGCAACCAGCACGGCCGTGGGCACGGCCCGAGTCACCTCCAGCATGCCGGCGCCAATCACCCTGGCCAGCAGGCGGGACAGGCCGATCGAGATGCCCACGCCCGGGAAGGTGCGCTTGCCGTCGGAGGCCAAGGAGTCGTAGCGGCCGCCCGAGCACACCGAGCCCAGGTCCTCGTGGCCGGCCATGAAGGACTCGTAGACGGTGCCCGTGTAGTAGTCCAACCCGCGGGCGATCTTGAGGTCGGCGACGATGGCGCCGGGGCGGCGGCGCGCGGCGGAGCGCAGCAGCTCGGACAGCTCGTCCAGGCCCTGGACCAGCAGCTCGCCGGGGTCGGCGCCGTTGAGCGCGGACAGCACGTCGGCACGTACCCGCTCGGCGTCGGCGCCCGTGATCTGAGCCAGCCGCAGGGCCGCGTCGGCCTGCTCCGGGGTGATGCCCACGACGTCGACCAGCTCGGTGGCGACCCGGCCGGCGCCGATCTTGTCGAGCTTGTCCACCACGCGCAGCACCTCCGCCAGCTGATCCTCGCAGACACCGACCGACTGGTAGAAGCCCTGCGCGACCTTGCGGTTGGACACGTGGATGGTGACGGCGGGGATCGGCAGCGCGCTCAGCGCCTCGTGCATGATCAGCGGCATCTCCACGTCGTGGTACAGCGGCAGGGCGCCATCCCCGACGACGTCGATGTCCGCCTGAACGAACTCGCGGAAGCGGCCCTCCTGCGGGCGCTCGCCGCGCCAGACCTTCTGGATCTGGTAGCGCTTGAACGGAAAGTGCAGGGTGCCGGCGTTGTCCAGCACGTAGCGGGCGAAGGGCACGGTCAGGTCGAAGTGGAGGCCGAGCTGCTTGGCCGGGTCGGTCTCCTCCGCCTCGCTGGGGTCCGCCTGGAGGCGGGAGAGCAGGTAGACCTCCTTGCTGGTCTCGCCCTTGCGGGTGAGCTCCGACAGCGGCTCAACGGCGCGGGTCTCGATCCCGCTGAATCCATGCAGCTCGAAGGTGCGGCGCAGGGTGTCGATGAACTGCGTCTCGACGATGCGGGCCGCGGGGAGCCACTCTGGGAAACCGGAGAGGGACGATTGTGCCTGTCGGACCTGGGCTGCTGTCATGGGCCGCATTGTGTCATGCCGCCGCCGTCGGTCGACGCCGCCACCGAAACCGGCGGGGGCCAGCCACGGTTGTTCTTGCGCCGTGCCCGCCCCGACCGGTGCTCACGCACCGGTCTCGCCGTGTTTTGCGCCGTGCCCGCCCCGACCGGTGCTCACGCACCGGTCTCGCCGTGTTTTGCGCCGTGCCCGCCCCGACCGGTGCTCACGCACCGGTCTCGCCGCCCCGGACCTTGGCCTCGGCCAGGTAGGGGTTGGCGTGGTGCTCATGCGCCATGGTCGTCGCGGCGCCGTGGCCGGGCAGCAGCACCGTGGCCGGATCGACGGCGCTGGCCAGCAGCCTCAGCGTCGCCCACATCTGATACTGGTCCCCGCCCGGCAGATCGGTGCGCCCCACACTGCCCTTGAAGATCACGTCCCCGGTCAGCGCCACCAGGTAGTCCTCCTCAGGGATACTCGCCGGATCGTCCAGTACCTCCGCCTCGAACAAAAGCTGGTTGTCGCCCAGGTGCGCGTTGAAGAAGAACACCGTGGAGCCCTCCGAATGGCCTGGCGCGGGCACCGCCTGCAAGGCCACTCCCGATACCAGCTCGACGGCGGCACCGAAGCCGGCCTGCGGGAAGGGACGCACATCTGCGGGGCGCAGCCACTCCGTCCCGGTCAAGTCGGCGAAAGTCCGGCCATCCACGCTGATGCCAGTGGTGCCGTCCGGGTCATCCAGGCGGTACAGATCCGGCTGCGGGATATACACGGGCACACGCGTGGGGTCCTCCGGCGCGCCGGCCAAACCGGTGGTTACGCGCCCTTCGGTCACCGCGGTGTCAATCAGTCGCTGGGTATCCCACACGTGGTCGGCGTGGCCGTGGGTGAGCAGGATGGCACCCAGGGTCAGGTTGTACGAACGCAGCAGAGCCATCGCACCGCGAGCGGCACCCGCACCAGGGTCCACAACCAGGGCGGACCCACCCGGCTCAGCGGCCAGGACGTAGCAGTTTGATCCGAAGACTGCGGCAAGAGTGCGCTCGATGAGCATGACGGCATGCTAGCCGACCCCTCCCCGGCCATTTGTCCGCTCCTGGATGATTCACGCGTCTCCGCGACGGTTTCGCCGTGCCCTGCCGACGGGTAGGCTCGGGTCTAACTGCCGCCTTCCGGCGGCGTGTCGTCGTCCGGCCGTGTGCCGGACGTGAACGGAACGGAGCGGGACCGCTCGCTCCACCCCGTCAGATCCGTGAAGGAGCGCAATGACCGAGCAGACACAGCCCCAGGCCGAGTCCACCACTCCCGCAGTGGAGTCGACGGCCGAACCCGGGCAGGCTGCTACCCCAATCACGCCGACGGCGCCCGCCGCCGACGAGCAGGCCACCGCCACCGACGCCCCCCAGCCCGCACAGTCCTCCGCCGCATCGACGTCGGCGCCAGCGGAGGCCTCGGCGGAGCCGTCAGCCCAGGGCGCGGCCGAGGCCGCCCCCCAGGAGGACGCGGTGCCGCAGCCGGCACAGCCCGATGCGTCCTCTTCGCAAGCGGGCGCCTCCGAGTCGGCGGGCACCGCCTCAGCGGCCGAGACCCAGCCCGCAGCCGACGGCGAGCGGGCCGACAACCCGCCTGCGGACGGTCGGCAGACCGCCGAACCGGCCGCACCGACCGAGCCGGAGATCGACCCCGAGGCCGCCATGGATGCCGCCAAGTGGGGCCGGGTCGACGGCGAGGGGCGCGTCTATGTGCAGGACGGCGGCTCCGAACGCGAAGTCGGCCAGTTCCCCGGCGTTCCGATCGCCGAGGCGATGGCCTACTACGTGCGCCGTTACCTGGACCTGAACTCCAACGTCGACCTGTTCGCGGCCCGGCTGCCGCACCTGTCGGTACGGGAGATCGACTCCACCATCAAGAACCTGGAGGAGTCCCTCAAGGAGCCGGCCGCCGTCGGCGACCTGGAGGCGCTGCGGGCCCGGTTCGCGGCCCTGAAGTCGGTGGCCGTGGAGCGTCGGCAGGCGGTCGCCGCCGAGCGTGCCGCCGCCAAGGAGCAGGCGCTGAAGGACCGCACCGCGATCGTGGAGCGCGCCGAGGCCGTGGCTGCTCAGGACCCGGCCCGCACCCAGTGGAAGTCCTCCGGTGCGGAGCTGCGCACCCTGCTGGAGCAGTGGAAGGAGGCACAGCGCCGCGGCCCGCGTCTGGACCGCCCCTCCGAGGACGCCCTGTGGAAGCGCTTCAGCCACGCCCGCACCACCTTCGACCGTCACCGTCGTCAGTACTTCAGTGAACTGGACGCCAAGCAGGCCAAGGTGAAGGCGGCCAAGGAGGCGCTGATCAAGCGGGCCGAGGAACTGTCGCATTCGACGGACTGGGCCGGCACGTCTGCCCGCTACCGCGAGCTCATGGACGAGTGGAAGAAGGCCGGTCGCGCCTCCCGCAAGGAGGACGACGCCCTGTGGGAGCGGTTCCACGCCGCCCAGCAGGTCTTCTACGACGCCCGCCGGGCCAAGGATGAGGCCACCGACGCCGAATACGCCGGCAACCTCAAGGTCAAGGAGGAACTCGCTGCCAAGGCGGAGGCGCTGCTCCCGATCAAGAATCCCAAGGCCGCTCGCAAGGCGCTGCGCCCCATCCAGGAGGCGTGGGACGAGGCCGGTCGGGTACCCCGCAACGCGGTGCGTCGGCTAGAGGCCCGCATGCGCGCCGTCGAGGATGCGCTGCGCCGGGCCGAGCAGGCCGAATGGCGCCGCACCGACCCGGAGACCCAGGCCCGCGCCCAGGGGCTGGCCAGCCAGCTGGAGGACTCCATCGCCGAGCTGGAGGCCGACCTGGCCGCCGCGAAGGAGTCCGGTGACACCAAGGCGCAAGCGCAGGCGGAGGCGGCGCTAACCGCTCGGCGGGCGTGGCTGGATCAGGTGCGCCGCACCACGCGCGCCTGATCCGCACGGAACCTTCGGCCACGACGACGGCGGGCCACACTCTTGCGTGAGCGTGTGGCCCGCCGTCGTGCTATGCGGCGCGCATCGCGGGGCTGCGGTTCGGTGCCGGCTACTGGGCAGCCGGGGCCAGGTTGCGCCAGGCGCGGCGGTGCAGTAGCACGCCGGCGGCAACGGATACGTTCAGCGACTCCACCGCCGGGTTCATCGGGATGCTCACCGTCGCCTGCGCCAGTGCCCGCGCCTGCGGCGTCAGCCCGGTGGTCTCGGCCCCCAGGATCAGGGCCAGTCGTCCCTCCCAGGCCGACAGCCGGTCCAGGGAGCCCGTCGCCCCGGCGTCGAGCGCGGCCAGGTGCCCGCCGGCACGGGTGAAGTCGGTGGCCAGCGCCTGCACCTGAGGCCAGTCCATAAGAGCCACCGGCAGGGAGAAAACATAGCCGCGGCTGGCACGGATCAGTCGGCGGTCCGCAATGGAGGCCAGCCCGGAGTCCACCAACACGATCCCGGCGGCCCCGAAGGCGTAGGCACTGCGGGCGATCGCCCCGATGTTGCCGACGATCCGCACCCCGTCGAGGATCAGCAGGTCGCCGGAGGCCTGCAGTAGGTCCTCGGGCTGCACCGGTGCGGGTACGCGGGCAACACCGAAGATCTCCGGTCGCTTGTCGGAGCGGAACAGGTCCGTGGCCAGCGCCGCCGCCATGACGGTGACGGGGACGCGCCTGCGCGCACACTCGTCCAGTAGCTCACGGGGCTGGCGGGTCGAGTCGAGCACGTACACGTCGGAGAAACGCAGCCCGGCACGCAGGGCGTTCAGCAGAGGCTCATAGTCCTCCACCAGCACGGACTTGCTGGGACGCCCAGAGACCTTGGCCAGGTCGGCGATCCGCTGGGCAGCGGGCGCCGCCCGATCCACCATGACCTCTCCCTCGGGGACGTCCCCGTCTCCGCCCTCGGCCGCCTTCCCGGTCATCTTTACGTCCTCTCCTCGGAGCCAACTCGGTGCGCGGCGAGTCTAGTCGGTCGGTCCTTCTTGAACTTGATTACGTAGGGGACGCCACGGAACTCATGGTTCGTCGGTGGGCTGGACGATTATCGTCTGGATCTCAGCGACGGGGATGGTGGTGGTTGTGCTGGTGGTGTGGGTGTCCATCGAGCCCGAAGCGCCGTCGGTGGCGGTGTAGGTGATCGCGTAGGACACTTTGATGTCTACCGGGGTGACGCTGTCCTTGAAGTGCGCGCTGGACCGGTCGAACACGATCTTGCAGTCCGTACCCTTGGCGTCGTTCTCTTCAGTCCACGGGATGCCGAAGCCGGTGCACGTGGCGGTGCCATCCTTAGGCTGAAGGGTCAGCATCGAGGCCGTGGCGGTGATTGTGGCGGTCGTCGACCCAGCCGTAGCCGTCACTTCTACTTCTTTGGGTGTGTCACCCGTGGCCCACACCCAGGTATCCATACCCACGATCGTGGCCCCCACATCCCCAACCATCGGGTTATAGCCGATCGTCGCCGTAGGAATCGTCACCGCATCCCACGCCGCCCGCGCCAACGTCTCACCATCAACCACCGACTCCGGAGCCGCTTGACCGGCAGGCACATACACGGGGGTCTTGCCGTCCAACCACTCCCGAGCATAGGCGTCAAAGTCCCTGGGATCATCCCCCAGGAAATACCTGTAATCGCACGTCGCCCGATACCAATACCCATCGGCATCCTCGGCGTGCTGGTCATACCCGTCGAACATCTCACCCAACGACTCCGCCAGATCCGGATCACTGGTGTTCTCAATCATCTCAGCCGTAGCCGCACCCGTACGCAACTGCTTGTACCAGCACACCGGATGCACCGCGGCGGTCACCACCTGCGACGACGTGGCCACCCCACCACCAGAACCGGAACCAGACCCGTCCGGCGCCGCCGACGTGAACTCCGCATACACCGCTATATCAACCGATCCATCCCCACCCTGCACCACCGAACCAGAAGACGAACCAGAACCAGAAGCCCCGCCCGATACGTCGAAAGCCCACGCATTTGACGACGCCATTACCGGCAATCCGATAGACAACACAACCAAGGCCAATATAGACGCCAGTCGCCTAACTAATCTCATTACTGCACCGTGCACTCATTTGTCGACAGCCTAGCCTCCTCGGAGACCAGCCAACCGTAACCTTCATTCGTAAACGTTACAAGTATTTCAAATCTTCCTCGAAGGTAATCTGGATCAGTATTCTCCTGGCCTGCGGCGTCGTAAGAGGTCAAATCGGACTGATCATCACACACAAGAACTTGGGCCTCAGTGGGACTCATGGCAAACACTTCCGTGACCGATATCCGTACCGTCCCTTCGATGGTCTGCCCAGATGAAGCCTCGTAGTTATTCTCGATAATCTGATACTCCTCGGCGGTCGTAAGCGGTTCAGCGTTTTCTACGCCGGTGCCGGTGAACCAGATGTTCCAGGTCACCTCGTCGTAGTTGACAAAGGCCTTGAGCACCTCGGTCTGCTGCTCATCCAGGTCCTCAGGGATCGACGTAATCACATGCCGATCGGTGGACAGCGACTCCGCAGTGACTATGCCCGCAGCCTCAGCAGAAGCCGCAGCCGACGCAGACGCCTCAGCAGCGGCGGCAGACTCAGACGCCTCCGCCGACGCCGCAGCCTCCGGATCATAGGTGGGGATATTCAGGGGGTTGTCATCCGACTCCGATGAGCACGCCACCAGCGGCCCACACGCCAACAGCAATACGAGCAGACCCGTCAACGAACGACGTAAACGACCCCGCAACGCAGCAGCTAGATGTCCCATACTCACGATCTCCTTAACAGTAGACAGGACAGCGACAGGCAATACAACACAAGCGCCCGGGCCACTCATGGCGTCCAGTACGGATCAGGCGTAGGCGAAGGCGTAGAGCTAAAACCAACATCATCCAAAAGCACCGCACCGTGCCTAACCACAAGCTCCTCAAGGATGTGAGCCTGAGTCGCAGCAATAGCATCATCATTGGTTCGAGTGGTGGAGAAGATCACAGCCGCAGTTCCCTCGAACCAGCCTGCATACGCGTCCCCTCCCTGAATCCAGGACACCACAGTCGCATCCCCGACCGACCGAACACGAGCCCCAGGCCTCGCAGACACAGTATCCAGCACCGACACACCTATATCCTTGTAGTTGACGAGCACATCATCTGCATCCCGAGCCGCCTGAATGTAGAGACCTCGCTCATGAGCGCCATTGACTCCACAGGTCCAATAAGATTCGATCATTTGCTCGTCGAGACCATATACGTTCGTTGCCTCGTCTAAAAGTGGGACAACATCCTCGTCGCTGAGCACCAAACAATATGGCTCGCTGGGACGCGGAGGAGGCAGCTGCTGGTACCCCCACCAAGCCAAACGACCCACCAGCACCAAAACCACAATCATCAACGACACCACAAAAGGCGCACCCAAACGATTAGCGAAGCCCCACATACGCTCAGACAACTTTGACGAACTCATGCAAATACCCACCTAGCCATCAGCCTTGTCGTGCCCCTCCCAGATACCTGAGCCGAACTGGATCTCCAAATCAGACGAGGGGACGTCGGGGCTCTCCATCCAGTGGTTGAACTGCTTCCTGTAAGTGGAGTCGGATAGCAACATGGTCATATCGATCTGATGGTCGTCGTCCATCCAGTCGTAGAGATCGCCGAGATCCTTCTGGTTATAGTCGATGTAAGCGGAGTCGGGCAGTCGTCCCGCGTTCGAGATCTGCGCCATGGCCCCCTGGAAGGCCTCCTGCTGGGCGGCCTCGGACAGGTCCTCGGTATCCTCTACCTGTGTCAGGTCGAACTGGCTCATCTGCTCGGTCAATCCCGGGGTTGCAGCAGTGACCGCAACCGACGCGGCCTGGGCGCCCGGATGCGGCACTACCGACAAACCCGCGCCGAAGGCACCCAGAATAGTCGAGGCGGCAAGTTCGTTGGCATGTGCCTCACTTTCACCATGACCGGTCAGCGCACTGACTGCGGATTGCTCAATGAACCCCAGGAGTGCGCCGTCATTCCTGCTGGCGGTCTTGAACGCCTCGTCCATCCCCGATCCGTCACCCAAAGTGGCGTCGGGGTACTCGTCGAGGATGGCCTGGTTGCGTGCCGTGGAGTAGCGGCCGACCGCGTTCGACAGGATCGACAGCGAGCTCTCCTCCATACCGACCAAGCGGGTCAGTGCGCGGATGTCTGACTCGTGGTTGTCGGGCAGCGCGGCGGGCCGCGTTGCATCCCCAACAAACACCGCCCCCGAGGAGTCCGCATTCCCGTTGATGACGTCCTCAATATCCGCCATGGAGTTGCCGAGAATAATGGCGGTGTTGTCCCTACCCGTCTGGGTGAATGCTTCCTCATCTAGACCGCTGAGGTAAGTCATCGCCTCTCCGGTCGCCCACGCGGCGCGCTCGTCCGTCGAATCATCAGACGGCATGCGCTGTGCAGAGGCCCCTGTCATCGCGGTCGTCAAGGCCTCGTTGCCCTTGTCAGGGTCCCAGGTGCGGTTGGTAAGCAACTCCCAGCGGTCCACCGAGGCCTGGCTGGGAACCCAATGACCTGAGCCGTCGACCGATCCCCCATCCTCGGGTGCCAGGTATCCCAGCGCGGCCTCGGTGTTGGTGCCCATCGCGGTCAGCACGCCCTGAAGCGGGTCCAGGCTTTCGCGCGTGTACACGCGACCGTATTCGTCAACCTTGTTGGCGGGCATGGGATAGGTCGGCCGGGTTCCGTCATACGGCAGCTCCTCCATCCGATCCGCCAAATCAACCAAGAAACCCGTGTCGTAGTACAGACCATCAACCGACAACAACGCATTCATCGCCGCGGTGCGGCCCTTGTGACCGTCCTCGGTCACCGCCGTCTCCAACGCGGCCGCAAGTCGAGGACCCGTGACATCATGGTGGGAAGCCGCCGCCAGGACATGCCCCATCGTATTCACAACCGAGTCGGTCGCCTCCTCATCCTCGGCCTTCGGATGAGCATACTGAGAGGTGCCGCTACTCGCAGTAGAGTAAGTGTTATCCGCCTGCACCTGCTGGACCATGTCCAGGAAAGTATCTACTCCCACGGTGTTTACGAAGGCAGCGCCGTAGATGTCAATATCCTGCTTCTTCGACATGGCCTCGGCGATTTCCTCGACGGTGCGGCCGTCTTCCGCGGTCCCGTCCTTACTGGCCAGTGCCTGCTTCAGTGACGTGGCATCAGCCTTAGCGTCTGCAACCGACTGGCTATTGTAAGTCTTGACGTTCTCCGGGGTGTCCTCCACCCCATCAGGCAGGTAGTAACAAACGGTGCCGTCGGTGGAGCCGAAGGTGATGCCGGAGTCGTTCATGGCGATCGCCTCATCCAGACGGGTCTGCAGATCATCGATGATTTGCTGGAGACCGCCCAGCAACCCCGACATATTCGTAGACGGCATATTCGTAGACGTACCGCCCAGTCTCGCCACAGCAGCAGAGGATGGAGTGATAGCGTACGCCTGCAAAGAAGGAATCCATCCGAAGAGCATCTCCCCAACCCCCTCCACCGGCTCCTCGACCCAGTAGTCGTTCAGGGTATACAAGTCAGAGCGCACAGCCTCTCGCGGTGACAGTCAAATCAATACTGGTGCCAATATCATCGGCCAGCGGTGAAGACCACACCTTGCCCAACTGCCCGCTAGGTCCTGTTGTGTAAGTGCTTGGGTGGCGGTGCGCGGTTGGGTGTCTGTGTGCGCGGCCGTCGAACCTGTCAGTTGGACCCCTGTTCCCCCGTTGGACCCCTGTTCCCCCGTTGGACCGCCGTAGCCGCCGGTTACAGCGGTCCAACGGGGCGTGGGCGGTCCAACCGAGCGTGAGCGGTCCAACCAGGGCGGTACAAGACCTACTCGCCCCCTTCGACTGTCGGCAACCAGGCCCCCGACACCGCGGGAACGCCCTACGCGCCTGACTGCGCACACCAATCCTCGCTGAGCACACAACCGGCCCGCCCACAGGCACCCACGTCGACAACCCGGCTCCGGGACGACGCTCCCAACAGCGCGAGCGAGCTCACGAAGACGACTCCGCGTCCCCCACGGGCACACGCAGCCCACTCAAACTCGGGCCCCACAGCCACCAGACACGACCAACTCACCATCCGCCACCAGACCACCACCCACATCGCCAGCACCGCCCCACCACCACAAACGACTTACACAACACGACCTAAACGCGCTCAAACCGCCCGCGGCGCCATAGGAAGAAGACGGTATGCCACCCGCGGCCACGACGGCGCCCACAACCAACGCCGAAGCCAGAACCTACGGATCATTCGCAAGAACCTCCCGCACGGTCCCCGCCCGGCCCATGACCTCCTCAATCGCCTGCTTCTTCAGGTTCACCGCCAGATCTGACGAACCGTCGTCGTCATCGCCGTCAGCGCTTGCGTCTGCGTAGGAGTTGTATGACATGACTAGCTCAGGGCCCCTTCCCCGGGCAGGACCCGGGTAACCAAACACAGCCACACTCCACACGCCACCAGTGCGCTGTACGGAACATGACCGACTCCAAAAAGTTACCACACCGCCATAACTCGGCAAAGCGTCCGTAGACCGATCTGTTCCCGCGCCAGCTGGGACAATGCTCGTGCCGTCGCGAGCGACCGTGCCGGCGACCCTGGCTGTAGCAAGGTTTTCCACAGGCAGCCGTCGGGCACTGGTGCCGGCGCCCGCGCCCAGGAAGGATGAGGCCATGCCCACGGCCCCTTCCACTCCCCCGGCTCCGTCGTCGTCGCCGGAGCCGCTGGTCGACTTCGCCCCGGGGGCCCGGACCCGCACGGTTCCCGCCCGGGCGGTGCTGGCGCGCCTGCTGCACGGCCCCGTCGAGCCGATTATGGATGTCCTGCCCATGCAGGAGTTGGCGCTGCTGCGCTGCCACGGTCTGGATGAGCGGGTGTTGGTGGACGTGCACGGGCAAGCGGTGCCGGCGGACCTGCTCGGCAACCCGGCCGCCCGCGCCGCCGCACTCGCGCCGCGGCTACCGGCCAACCGGGTGGTGGCCGGGCGCACCGCCCTGTGGGTGCACACCGGCGGGCAGGTACCCGCAGGACCAGAACTTGTGCGCAACGCGCCCCCAGCCGACGTCGTCACCCTGGAAGGGGTGGTCTGTCTACGGCTCCCCCGGACGGTCGTCGACCTGGCGCGCACTGCGCCACCCGCGGTGGCCGTCGATGCGGTGCTGCGTGCCCGCCGCGCCGGGCTGACCCGCCGCGACCTGGAGCCGGCGCTGCTGGCCCGCCGCGGCGGCGGCATGCGGGGCCTGCGGCGAGCCCGCCGGCTGATCGACGAACTGTACGCGCCGATTGTGCCGGACTGAGTTCAGGCGTCGGCCTGAGCCGGGCGCTCGTGCTGGTGCCGATTGGTGGAGGAAGTCAGCCGCCGCGCCTCGAACACGCCGTCGATGCGCCGCAGGGAGGCCAAGGTGTGGTCGAGGTGGCTGGCCTCCGCCAGCTCGACCACGAACCGGCCCACCACCACCCGGTCCCGGGAAGTGCTCACGTTGGCACTGATCATGTTGACGTGATTGTCGGCCAGGACGCGGGTGATGTCCGCCAGCAGGCCGCCACGGTCCAGGGACTCCACCTCCAGCTGCACCAGGTAGGCGCTCTGGGCGTGCTCGGCCCAGTGGACCTTGAGCAGGCGCTCGGGCTGCTGCCGCAGCTGCTCAACGTTCTGGCAGTCGGCGCGGTGTACCGACAGACCGGAGCCGCGGGTGACAAAACCAACGATCTCATCACCGGGCATGGGGGTGCAGCACCGCGCCAGTTTGACGAGCATGTCGCCCTCGTTCATGCCCTCGACGACGACGCCGGGGTCACCGGCGGAGAGGGCCCGCTTCCCGGTGGGTGCCGCCCGGGTGGGCAGCACCCCCTCCGCCAGGGTCTCCTCCGCGCCGGCCTCCCCACCGACAGACGCGACCAACGTGTCGACGACGTGCTGGGCGGAGATATGCCCCTCGCCCACCGCCGCATACAGGCCGTCGATGTCCTGCTTGTTGAGCGTCTCGGCGACGTTCATCAGCGAGTCGTGGCTCATGAGCCGCTGGATGGGCAGATCCTTCTTGCGCATGGCGCGGGCGATGGCGTTCTTGCCGTCCTCAATCGCCTCTTCGCGCCGCTCCTTGGAGAACCAAGACTTGATCTTGTTGCGGGCGCGGGTGGAGCCCACGAAGTTCAGCCAGTCGCGGCTGGGGCCGGCGCCCTGCGCCTTGGAGGTGAAGACCTCCACCGTGTCGCCGTTCTCCAGCTTGGTGTCCAGCGGCACCAGTCGACCGTTGACGCGGGCGCCGACGGTGCGGTGCCCCACCTCGGTGTGCACGGCATAGGCGAAGTCAACGGGCGTCGACTCACTCGGCAGTGCCAGCACGTCCCCCTTGGGGGTGAACACGTACACCTGCCCGCCGGACATTTCATAACGCAGGGAGTCCAGGAACTCGGCGGGGTCCTGAGTCTCCTTCTGCCAGTCGACCAGTTGCCGCAGCCAGCCGAGTTCACCGGCGTCGGAATCACCGGGGGCACCCCCCAGGGGGCTGGGGCCGGTGGCGTTGGGATCCTCCTTGTACTTCCAGTGCGCCGCCACCCCGTACTCGGCCATGCGGTGCATCTCGTGGGTGCGGATCTGAATCTCTACCGGCTTGCGGCCCGGACCGATCACAGTGGTGTGCAGCGACTGGTAGAGATTGAACTTGGGGACGGCGATATAGTCCTTGAACCGGCCGGACATGGGGGTCCAACGCGAGTGCAGCGCGCCGAGCACCGCATAGCAGTCCTGGACGGTATCGACGATTACGCGCACCGCCACCAGGTCGTAGATGTCGTCGAAGTCCTTCCCTCGCACGATCATCTTCTGGTAGATCGAGTAATAGTGCTTGGGCCGGCCGGTGACGATGCCCTTGATCTTGTTGACCCGCAGGTCCTCCTCGATCTGCAGGCGCACCTGCCGCAGGTACTCCTCGCGGGCGGGAGCACGCTCGGCCACCAGCCGCTCGATCTCGTCATACACGCCGGGGTACAGGGCCTTGAACGAGCGGTCCTCCAGCTCCCACTTAATGGTGTTCATCCCCAACCGGTGGGCCAGGGGCGCATAAATCTCCAGGGTCTCCTTGGCCTTGCGGGCGGCGGTCTCCTCCGGCACGTACTTCCAGGTGCGGGCGTTGTGCAGCCGGTCGCCCAGCTTGATCACCAGCACCCGGATGTCCTTGGACATGGCCACGATCATTTTGCGCACGGTCTCCGCCTGAGCGGCGTCCCCGTACTGGACCTTGTCCAGTTTGGTGACGCCGTCCACGAGCAGCGCGATCTCGTCACCGAAGTCGGCGCGCAGCCGCTCCAGGGTGTAGTCCGTGTCCTCCACCGTGTCATGCAGCAGTGCCGCGGCGAGAGTCTGCGGGGTCATGCCCAGTTCGGCCAGGATGGTGGCCACGGCCACCGGGTGGGTGATGTACGGCTCCCCGGACTTGCGCACCTGCCCGGCGTGCGCCTTCTCCGCAACCCGGTAGGCGCGCACGATCAGGCTGGTGTCCGCCTTCGGGTGGTTGGCGCGCAGCGCCCGCATGAGTGGCTCAATGGCCGGTGGGGTGGAGTGGCCGCGCGCCCCGAACCAGGCCAGGCGACTGCGCACACGCGACCCCGGCACCACCGTCTCATCGGCGGTGCCGGTCCCATTGCGCGTGTCCGTCGTCATACCCGGATCATAGCCGGGTCAGCGGTGTTTTATGCCGCCCGGCGCCAGGTCAGGCGGATTCGAAGACGACGACGGAGTCGATGTCCCGGCCGGCGAGCTTCTCGCGTCCACCCAGCCCGGCCAGCTCCAGCAGCATGCAGATCGACTCGACCTTCGCACCGGCCTGCTCGAGCAGGTCGATCGATGCGGCCGCGGTACCCCCGGTTGCCAGCACGTCGTCGATCACCAGGACGCGTGAGCCCTCCTCCACGGTCTCGGGCCGCAGCTCCATGCGGGCGGTGCCGTACTCGAGCTCGTAGTCCACACCCAGCACCGGGCCGGGCAGCTTGCCGGCCTTGCGCACGATCACCATGCCGATGCCCAGGTGCACGGCCAGTGGAGCGGCCAGGATGAAGCCGCGCGACTCCAGTCCGGCGACGGCATCGATATGGCCCCGGTAATGAGCCGCCAGGCCATCGATCAGGTTGGCGAAGGCCTCCCCGTTGGACAGTAGCGGAGTGATGTCGCGGAACAGCACGCCGGGCTCGGGGAAGTCCGGGATCTCCCGGAGGTTATCCAGGACAAGCTGCGTGAGTTCCTTCGGGAGGGCGGGTGAGATGGTCATGACCGCTTCTTCTTCCTCTTGGGCTGGGCGGAGATTCCGAGATGGTGTCCGGGGATGACGGGGGAGGCTGCGGGCGTGGCGGCAATGGCGGCCAGTGCCTCCGGGTCGTCTCCGGCTGCTGCCAGGCGCTCCCCGCGGGCGCGGGCGACCCGGGCCGCCTGCTCCTTGACGGCCGGCTCGCGGCTGCGCAGGTCCACCAGCAGCGGCGTGGCCAGGAACAGCGAGGAGATGGTGCCGGCGATCATGCCGATGAACAGGGTCAGGGCGATGTCGCGCAGGGTGCCGGCGCCCAGGATGAACGCGCCCACCACCAGCAGGGAGGCCACCGGCAGCACGCCGACCACGGAGGTGTTGATGGAGCGGATCAACGACTGGTTGACCGCCAGGTTGGCCAATTCACCATAGGTGGAGCGGGTCTGGGTCTCGAAGCCGTCGGTGTTCTCCCGGACCTTGTCGAAGACAACCACCGTGTCATACAGGGAGTAGCCGAGGATGGTCAGCACACCGATGATCGTGGCCGGAGTGACCTCGAAGCCACTGGCGGCATACACGCCCACGGTGATCAGGATGTCGTGGCACAGGGCCAGTAGCGCGGCCACCGCCATCTTCCAGGTACGGAAGTAGGCCCAGATGAGGGCTCCTACCAGCACGAAGAAGATGACCAGTCCGCGGATGCCCTTATTGGTCACGTCCGCCGACCAGGTGGGGCCGATGGTGGTCGCGGACACGTCGGCGTCGGTGACGTCGTACGCCTCCGCGAGGGCGGTGGACAGTCCGGTCAACTCGGTGTTGCTCAGTTCGTTAGTCTGCACCCGCACGGACGAGGAGCCCACGGTGGTCACCGACGCACCGGAGGACAGCCCCTGCTCGGCCAGCACATCATTAGCTGGGCCCACGTCGGGCTCGGCCAACGCGGTGATGGTGACTTCCGAGCCGCCGCGGAAGTCGATGCCGGGGGTCAGCCCGACGGTGGCCAGCAGCACGATGGACGCCGCCACCACGACGCCGGCGATCGCATACCACAGGCGGCGCCTGCCGATGAAGGGTAAGGAGGTGGTGCCGGAATAGAGCTCGTTACCGAGCTGGGCGAGGGACTTCATGCCTGCTCATCATCCTTTCCGCTCGCGTCTTCGGCTTCGACGGCGTCGGCCTGCTCTCTGGCACGGCGCGCCTCAGCCCGACGGCGGGCCAGGGAGCCGCCCGCGCCGACCGCACTCGCTGCCGCCCCACCCCGGTAGACGGCGCCAGAGCGGGCGCCCAGGTGCTCAGGGTCCAGTCCGGACCAGCGGTGCCCTCCCCGAAGAAGCGGAACCGCAGGATCCACACCAGCATGGGGTGGGTGAACAGGATGATGACCGCCAGGTCGACGACGGTGGTCACCCCGAGGGTGAAGGCGAATCCCTGCACGCCGCCGACCGCCAGGAAGTACAGCACCACGGCGGCCAGCAGGTTCACCGAGTCGGACACGATGATCGTGCGGCGGGCGTGTCGCCAGCCCTCGTCCACGGCCACCACCAGCGTGCGCCCATTGCGCACCTCGTCGCGCACGCGTTCGAAGTAGACGATGAAGGAGTCCATGGTGATGCCGATGGCGATGATCAGTCCGGCCACGCCCGCCAGTGACAGGCGGTAGCCCATCAGCCAGCTCAGCAGGGCGATCACCAGGTAGGTGCCGGCGGCGGCCATCAGCAGTGAGGCGACTGCCACCACCCCCAGGCCCCGGTACTGCCAGGCCAGGTACACCACGATCAGGGCGAAGCCGATCAGCCCCGCGATCAGTCCGTTGCGCAGCTGCTCGGTTCCCAGGGTGGCGGAGATGTGCTGCTCGGACTGCACGGTGAAGGACAGCGGCAAGGAGCCGAAGGACAACTGGTTGGCCAGGGTGTTCGCCTCGGACTGGGTGAAGTCGCCGGAGATCTGCACGCGACCGTCGGTGATTGCGGTGGTGACGGTGTCGTTGAAGCCGGAGGCCATGATCGTCAGTCCGTCGAGCACGATGGCGAACTCGGCCTTCTGGGAATCGGTGGAGGTGGCGTCCGAGGCGGCGGCGGCCGCATCGCGGTAGGCGATTAGTCGCCTTGAAACCTCGGCGAACAGGTCGCTGCCCTCGGAGTCGAATTCCAGGTTGACCACCCAGTTGTTGGTGGTGGTGCCCTGGCTCGTGGTCTCCAGACCGGAGGAGGCCGCTGCGATGTTGGTGCCGGCGATCTCCGCCGGGCCAAGGATGTAGATGGTGCCGCTGCCGTTCCGGGCGCAGGAGATGACCGCGGCGTCGGGGTCCTGGGCCTCGCCGGACAGGGCGTCCTCGGAGGTGCAGTCGGTCATGTAGGCGTCGTAGATCAGCTGTTCGGAGATCCAGGCGTCCGAGGAGTTGTCGTCGCTGGTGGACTCCAGCGGATCGGAGGAGATGGTGCCGTCGCCGTTGACGTCCGCCAGGCTGGTGGCCATCTCCTCGGCGGTTACCGGGGCAAGCGTGGCGTCAGCGGAAGCTGCATCCCCGTCAGTCTCTGTACCCTCTTCTGTGCCGTCTGTACCTGTACCCGATTCCACGCCCGTTTCCGTGGCGCCGTCGGTCGCGGCCGCGGAGGCAACGGAGTCGGCGTACTCGTTCTGCATGTCTGCATAAGCCGCTGCGTTCATCTGCAGGATTCGGATCACCGGGCGGAAGTACAGCACCGCGGAGGTGCGTACCAGGTCCAGCGTGTCCTCGCTGGGCGTGCCGGGCAGGGAGACCATGATGTTGTTGCCGCCCTGGCGGGAAATCTGTGCCTCGGAGACGCCGGTGGCGTCCACGCGCTGGCGGATGATCTCAATGGCCTGTTCGATGTCCTCGTCGGTGATCTCCGAGCCGTCGGAGGTGGTGGGTGTGAGGATGATCTGGGTGCCGCCCTCCAGGTCCAGGGCCAGCCCCGGAGTCATCTGGGTGCGCCCGGTGGCCGTACCGACCGCCAGGGCCACATAGCCCAGCACAATAACCAGGAGCGCCACCAGCAGGCGCCGGCCCGGATGCTTGAGTTTTTTGGTGGACACTTGGGTCCTCTCCTCGGGAAGGGCGGTCGGTGCCTCCGCCGTCGCGGGGCATTGGCGCGTGTTGGTCTCAGGCCTGGGGCTGTGTCTCGGCCGGCTCCTCGGGGGGCTCGTCCGCGGCGCCGCCTGCGTCTTCGCCGTGCGCAGCATCCGGGTTCGCGGGGACAACGGTGTCAGATGCCTCCTCGGCAACCGCATCCTCATCCTCCGCGGACGCGAAGGGCGGCTCCTCGGCACCGACGATCGCGCTCTTGTTCCACAGTGACTCGTCCCCCAGTGGGGTGGCCAGAGTGACAACGTCGCCATCGATCTCGACAACGGTGCCGTAGAAACCGGCGCGGGTCCGCACCCAGGTTCCGGGAACGAGTGCTTCCTCGGTGCGCCGGTTCTGCTCGTCCACCATCCGCTGCTGCTGCTTGCGGGCGAATCTGGACATGAGCCAGAAGGCCAGCAGCATGATGATCAGCATTAGCAGCATGGGGTCCATCGTGATGACTCCGTTCGTGAGGAATCCCGTCGTCGCCTCGGCGTCGGGCGTGTGCGAGTCTAGGCCACCGGGGGCGGTGCCTGCCCGGACGTTAGGGGTGCGCCGGTGTGACACGCGCCCCTTATCCGTGCCTACGCGGGGCCTTTAGGTGCCCATTCAAGTGGTGTTCAGGTGAATAGGGCGCCGTCTTCGGGCGGGCGCAGGCCCAGGTGCGTGTAGGCGGCGGGCGTGGCCATGCGGCCGCGCGGAGTGCGCACGAGCAGCCCCTCGCGGAACAGGTAGGGCTCGGCAACCGTCTCGATCGTCTCCGGCTCCTCCCCCACGCTCACGGCCAGCGTGGCCAGCCCCACGGGCACGCCCGCGAAGCGAGTACACAGGGTCTCCAGCACCGAGCGGTCCAGCCGGTCCAGGCCCAGCTCGTCGACCTCGAACACCTCTAGCGCCCCGCGGGTGGCGTCCAAGTCCAGCTGTCCGGGCGTGCCGTGCACCTGCGCCCAGTCCTGCACGCGGCGCAGTAGCCGGTTGGCGATGCGGGGGGTGCCGCGGGAGCGGCGGGCGAGCTCACCGGCGGCATCGGCGTCAATGCTCACTCCCAACAGGCCGGCGGAGCGGGTGACGATGCGGGTCAGGTCGCCCGGCCCGTAGTAGTCGAGGTGGCCGGTGAAACCGAAGCGGTCGCGCAGCGGGGCGGGCAGCAGGCCGGCGCGGGTGGTGGCACCGACAACGGTAAACGGCGGCAGGGTCAGTGGGATGGAGGTCGCTCCCGGCCCCTTGCCGACCACCACGTCGACCCGGTAGTCCTCCATCGCCAGATAGAGCATCTCCTCGGCGGTGCGGGCGAGCCGGTGGATCTCGTCGATGAACAGCACATCCCCCTCCTCCAGGGAGGACAGGATGGCGGCGAGGTCTCCGGCATGTTGGATGGCGGGGCCGGAGGTGATGCGCAGGGCGCCGTCCACCTCGTTGGCGATGATCATCGCCAGGGTGGTCTTGCCCAGGCCGGGCGGGCCGGACAGCAGCACGTGGTCGGGTACGGCGCCGCGGGCCAGGGCGGCGCGCAGCACCACGGAGAGCTGGCCGCGCACCACCTGCTGGCCGACGAAGTCCTCCAGGCGCTTGGGGCGCAGGGCGGCCTCGGCGGCGCGTTCGGCGTCGTCGGCGCCGCCACCGACCATGCGGCCGCCCCCTTCCGGGACGGCACTGGCAGCGGGGTAGTCAGCCACGGGCTCCTCCTCCCAGGTGCCGCAGGGCGGCGCGCAGCAGTTCCGGCACCGGCAGCGGCGCGTCCGGCTCGGTTTCCGCGTGAGCGGCCTCGACGGCGGCGACGGCGCGGGTGGCGGCGGTCTCGTTCCAGCCCAGTTGGATCAGGGCGGCGACGACGTCGGGGTTGGGTTCGCCGGCGGGTGCCGTCGGCGTGGGCTCCGGTGCCGTGCCGGTGGGCGGGCCGAGCTTGTCGGCGACGTCGATGATGATCCGCTGGGCGCCTTTGGGGCCCAGGCCCGGTACGCGCTTGAGGGCAGCCACGTCCTCGCCGGCGACGGCGCGGCGCAGCGCGTCGGGCGTGTGCACCGCCAGGATCGCCAGTGCGAGTTTGGCCCCTACACCCTTGGCCCCGAGCAGTACCTGGAAGCAGCGGCGTTCGTCGGCGTCGGCGAAGCCGTACAGGGTCAGGGCGTCCTCCCGCACGATCAGTTCGGTGTGGACGAACCCCTCCTCGCCGACGCGTAGCCCGGCCAGGGTGGCGGGCGTGGCCTGGAAGGACATGCCGACGCCGCCCACCTCGATGGTCGCGGCGGCGAGGGAGACCTCGAGGACGGTTCCGCGCAGTGACGAGATCATGCGGCGTGGGCTCCTTGGAATGTGGGCGTCGAACACATGTTCAGCATGGGGTCGACTCTAGCGGGTTCGGCGGCGCGGGTCGACGGCGCCGGTGCGGCGCGCCCTCGCCTGTGCGGCCGCCCACGCCTGCTGGGCGGGAGTGCGGGCGGAGGCCCGGATCGAACCGCCCGCGGAGACCATGTCCGTGCTGCCGTCGACGCCGGTGCCGCCACCGCGCCAGGCGTGGCAGATGGCCTGGGCCAGGGCGTCCGCCGCGTCGGCGGGGCGGGGCGGGGCGTCCAGGCCGAGGATGCGCCGGACCATTGCCTGCACCTGGGCCTTGCCGGCGGTGCCGGAGCCGGTCACCGCCGCCTTGGCCTCGCTGGGGGTGTGCTGGGCGACCTCCAGTCCGGCGCGGGCCCCGGCCACCATCGCCACCCCGATCACCTCGGCCACGGGAACCACCGAGCGCAGATTGTCCTGGGCGAAGACGCGTTCGACGGAGATGGCGGTGGGCGCCAGCCGGGCGATCCAGTCGTCCAGGGCGTCGGCGATGGTCAGCAGCCGCAGTTCGGGACTGGCAGAGGCCGGGGTACGCACCACCCCGACCTCCACCAGGCGGGCACGGCGCCGCGCATCGACGTCGATGCAGCCCAGTCCACAGCGGGTCATGCCGGGGTCGATGCCCAGCACGCGCTGCTCGGCGACGGCGCCGCGACGGCGGCCGCCCCGTCCAGGGGCCCGCTCGGTGGCCAGCGGGGACGGTTCGCTCATGGCTGCGCCTGGCGGTGGCGAGGTCTAATCGTCGCCCGCGTCGAGCTGGGCGGCAACCTCGGGGGTGATGTCGACGGAGGTGTAGACGTTCTGCACGTCGTCGAGGTCCTCCAGGGCATCGATCAGCCGCATCACCTTGCGGGCGCCGTCAAGGTCCACCGCCACGGTGGTGCCGGCGACGAACTGGGACTCGGCGGACTCGTAGTCCATGCCGGCGTCGGTGACGGCCTTGCGCACCGCCACCAGATCGCCGGGCTCGGAGATGATCTCGAAGGATTCGGCACCCTCCACGACCTCCTCGGCACCGGCGTCGAGCACGGCCATGAGGATCGTGTCCTCGTCCACGCCATCACCCTTGGCGACCTCGACCACGCCCTTGCGGGTGAAGTTGTAGGCCACCGAGCCGGGGTCCGCCAGGGAGCCGCCGGTGCGGGTGAAGGCGACGCGCACGTCCGAGGCGGCGCGGTTGCGGTTGTCGGTCAGGCACTCGACCAGGAAGGCGACGCCCTCGGGGCCGTAGCCCTCGTACATGATGGTCTGCCAGTCGGCGCCGCCGGCCTCCTCGCCGCTTCCGCGCTTGACGGCGCGGGTGATGTTGTCCGCCGGGACCGAGTTCTTCTTGGCCTTCTGGATGGCGTCGTACAGGGTCGGGTTGCCGTTGGGGTCGCCGCCGCCGGTGCGGGCGGCGACTTCAATGTTCTTGATCAGGCGGGCGAAAAGCTTGCCGCGCTTGGCGTCGATGGCGGCCTTCTTGTGCTTCGTGGTGGCCCACTTGGAGTGACCCGACATCTGTTCTCCTTGCAGTCTTCCGTTCCTCCCGGCGGCGAGGGTCGGGAGGCCGTATGCGAACATACCTACGTCAAGTCTAAGGGGTCGGTCAAAACGCGCCGGCCCTAGGTCGCGTTGTGTAAGTCGTTTGCGGTGGTGGGGCGAGTGGGTCTTGCACCGCCCCGTTGGACCGCCCACGCCCCGTTGGACCGCTGTAACCGGCGGCTACGGCGGTCCAACGGGGGAACAGGGGTCCAACCGGGGAACAGCGGTCCAACTGACAGGCTCAACAACCACACACCGTCACCCAAGCACTTACACAACAGGACCTAGTGCTCGACGACGTGGCGCACCCGGCCGTCCCAGCCGTCCAGGAGTTCACGGGCGAGTGCCGGAAGGATATGCGGGTAGACGGTCATGCCGGCAGCTACGGCGGCGTCCAGCTCGTCCAATTCCCACCAGCGCAGCGAGTCCAGCACCTGCCGCTCGGTGTCGGTCCAGCCGGAGCGGTCCACGCCGACGCTCGCCTCGAGGTGCGTCAGGTAGAACAGCTCGTCCTGGCGGCAGGTGACCTGGTTGAAAGTGAACAGCGCCCTGCGTTCCACAACCGGTCCGGTCAGGGCCGCCTCGGCCAGGGTGATGCCGGTCTCCTCCGCGAGCTCGCGACGCGCCCCACCGATGGGCGTCTCCCCCGACAGCAGCCCACCGCCCGGCGTGAATCCCCACGCATGGGTGGTGTCGCCGAAGTCATGGCCGACGACCAGCAGGATGGCGGGCCGGGGCACACGCCGCAGGGCGATCACGCGCGCCGCCTGGCGGAACGGCAGGCCGGCGGCGTTCAGGTGCCACTCGGAGGCGTCGAGCAGCTGGGTCCAGTTGGGCGGTACGCGCAGCGGGTCACGCCCGTCGGCGGCGAGGGTGGGGGCGGGCCAGGGCAGGTCGCCGACGTCAGCGGGTGAAGACATAGCGTTGCTCGACTATAGCCGCCAGCAGGGCGGACTCCTGTACCGCAAAATCGGCGTCGGCGTGCCCGTCGATCGCCTGCTGACGCAGCTGCGCCAGGGAGGCGGCCGCCTTCAGGAACGCCTGCATGGCCCTGGCGGCTGCCGGACCGCGACTCATGGCCCAGCGGCGGGCGGCCGCCCGCCCGGCGCCGGTGGTAATCATGGTGACCTCGGCGGGCGTGAGCCAGCCCGCGCGCTGATAGTCCGCCAGCCGCTGCCGCATGGTCATGCGTTCGCTCCAGCGCAGCCACAGCACCAGGCCGATCGCGGCGATGAAGAAGGGGACTGCGACATAGAAGTACAGGGACGGTTCACTGGCCAGCACACCGTTCCAGAAGGAGTGCATCACGATCGCGCAGGCCAGCCCCAGCGGTGTGGTCCACATCCACGCCAAGTTTGACCGCATGCGCACGCTCGCCCCGATCGCCAGCCCGGTGCAGGCGGTGAAGGTGACGTGGGCGAAGGGCGAGGCGATCCCGCGCTGGAGGAAGACGAACAGCAGCTCGTCGGAATACCGCACGAAGTACAGGATGTTCTCGGCGAAGGCGAAACCGGCGGCTACCACCGATGCGTAGACGATCCCGTCGACGGCGCCGTTGAAGGTGCGCCGCCACAGCAGGAAGATGATGAGCACGCCCAGACCCTTGGTGGATTCCTCCGCGATCGGTGCGGTGACGACCGCGGAGACGAGCTCGCCGCCGGACACCGTGCCGGTAGTGGATGACACCAGTAGGGAGGCAGAGGTGTTGATCACCATGGAGACGACGGTGGCCACGCCGGCACCCCATAGGAAGGCGGCCACCAGTACGCCGGGCGGTTCGGGCTCCCAGCGGTCGATCCAGCGGACCGTTACCAGGACGATGCCCAGCGGTACCAATGCCAGCAGGATGGGCTCCATCAGCTCGGAGGCGGCTCCGGTGGTGGAGGAGAAAATGATCCACAGCATCACCGCCAGCCCTACCGCTCCCAGGCAGGCCATGATCCAACTGACAATGGTGCCGCGGCGGCGGTGCACCATCGCCTGCGGTGTCCACGTCGGGGCGGAGGAAGGCTGTACGGGGCTGACCGCCGGGTAGCCGTTGCGTCGATACCCGGGGCGGGGTGCCCAGGCGTTGCCGGGGCCGGGGTAGGAGGACGGGGTGCTCATGATGTCACCTGCGTGTTTCCGGATGGGCTCGGCGCATCGGTGGCGTCGTCAATGTCGAAGGTACGTGGCAGGGGGGCGTGGCCTGCCAGGTGCAGCGCCCGTACGTCCAACGCCGCACGCAGGCGCCGGGCCTCGGCCACGTGCGTGTTGTGGAAACGGCGGGCCAGCACCATTCGGTAGGCGGCCTTGTCCAGCCGGTCCAGGGCGTCCTGGCCCCGCGGGTCGGCGGCGAGCGCGGCGCGCGTGGGCGCGTCGACGACGGCGCGGATCACCCGGGACAGGTCGGACTCGATACGGGCACGGCTGCGGGTGCCCTCGCCGGTCGGCTGGGCCGGGGTGTCCGTGTCCAGGCCGTCGTCGACGATCGGGCCCTCGGCGTCGAGCGCGTCGTGTGCGGCCTGCGACAGCAGCAGCGCGGAGGCGGGGTCGAGCAGACCGGAGGCCGCCAGGTCGGCGGCGGCCTGTGCCCGGTGGACCAACTGTGCCTCCAGAGTGGCTCGCGATCCCAGCACCTGCCGGTGCAGTCGGTCCACGCGCAGTGCCTTGGCATACGCCGACCAGGCGATCCCCAGAAACACCAGTGCCGCTGCGAGCACGACGACGGCGGGTCCCAGCCAGGTGGGCGGCCCACCCGGCGGGTCCGCAGGCGGGGCCGGCAGCTGCGACCCCGCAGCAATGATCGGGTTGAGCATGGCTTTACTCCTCCGGTCAGTCCTCAAGGGCGTCGCGCAGTCTGCCCACCATGGTGCGCGAGCCGGGGGCAATGGTTACGCGCGTGTGGGCCGTGGACAGGGCCATGTCGTACACATCCAGCACGGCGTCGGTGACCGCGGACCAGTCGTAGCGGCCCACCACCGCGGACGCGGCGGTGCGGCGAGCGTCGGCGGCGGCGGTGTCGGTGAGAGTGTCGATGATGGCGCGGGCCAGGTCGTCACTGTCACCGTTGCGGAACAGGGCGCCATAGGTGCCCTCGCCGAGGACGTCGGAGAACGCGGTCAGGTCGGAGGCGACCACATGGGTGCCGGCCGCCATCGCCTCCACCAACACAATGCCGAAGGACTCCCCGCCGGTCTGTGGGGCCACGTAGCAAGAGCAGGAGGCGAGCATCGCGGCCTTGTCGGCGTCGGAGACGCCGCCGAGGAACACCACCTGGTCGCCGAAGCGCTCCAGGGCGGCGCGCTCCTCCGCGGCGTCACCACGGCCGGCGATGAGGAAGCGGGCGTCCGGGATGGCGGCCAGCACCGTGGGAATGGCGCGGGCAAGTACCTGCAGGCCCTTGCGGGGCTCATCCAAACGGCCCAGGAAGGAGATGGTGGGGGCCTGCGTGGTGCCCACGAAGCGCGGATCATCCTTGGGGGCGTCCGCGAAGGGGGCGACGTACACGCCGTTGGGGATGACCACCGCGTCGCCGCCGTGGTACTGGATCAGGGTGCGGCGCGCCTCCTCGGAGACGGCGATGCGGGCGGTGAGCTTCTCCACCAGCGGCACCGCTACCGGGGACAGCAGTTCACGGGCCAGGGAGCGGTCCATGGCGGCGTGGAAGGTGCCGACCACCGGCCCGTCGGACGCCTGCAGGGCGAGCATGCCGACGCTGGGGGTGATGGGCTCGTGGATGTGCAGCAGGTCGAAATCGCCGGCGGCCAGCCAACGGTGGGCGCGGCGAGCCACCGCGGTCCCGAAATTGAGGCGGGCGATCGAACCGTTGTAGGGGATGGCGATGGAGTCGCCGGCACTGGTGACCCAGTCCGGCAGCTCCAGGTCCGACGAGGCGGGCGCCAGCACCTGCACCTCGTGTCCGCGGCGCATCAGCTCACGAGCCAAATCCATGACATGCACCTGCACGCCGCCGTGCGCGTCCAGCGAGTAGGGGCATACGATCCCGATTCTCATGCGCCGGCCTCCGGCTCGGCCTCGCCCGCCGGCTGCCTCGCGGACTCGGCGGCATGCCTGCGCGCGAGCCGCTCGGGATCGAGGTCGGCGTCGAAAACCGCCTGCAGCATGTGCCAATCGACGGCGTGTTCCATCAGGCGGGGGGCGACGTCGGCCACCCAGGCGTGGGTGAGAGCGGTGACCCGCTCACGCCCCACCAGGCCGGCGGGCGCATCCACCGGGCGGATGGTCAGCACGATGCCCCAGCGGGATCCGGCCCGGCGGCGGCGCTCGCCGTCCAGGCGCTCGTAGTGCAGGGAGGCGTCGTACAGGGGCACGCCGAGCCTGCCGGCCAGGGCCGCCGGCCCAGCGGCCACGCGCGCCGGGTGTCCGGCCAGGTCGGTCAGGATGCCGGAGCTGGACAGGTCGCGGTCGGCCAGTAGGGCGACCACGTAGTGCCCCTGGCCGGCGGTCTCGACCAGCCGGTCGAAGACCTTCTCCCCCCGGCCCTGGCCGATGACCTTCATGCCCAGGCCCTCGCGGAAGTCCACGAACTGTTCGAACAGGTCCGCCGGCTCCAGCTTCTCTGCGACGGTGAGTACCTGGGCGAGCTCCTGACTGGCCCAGGCGCCGGCCAGGTCCCAGTTGCCCATGTGGGGCAGGGCGATCACGATGGAGCCGTGTTTGAGGTCGGCATATGCGCGCGGGTCGATGTCGGGGCGCACGCGGGCGCCGATCTGCTCCAGGCTCATACCGGGCAGGGCGAAGGCCTCGTAGAAGTAGCGCATGTAGGAGCGCATGCCGGCGCGGGAGGTACGGCGCACCTGGCGGGCGGAGGCGCCCGGCATTATCCGCGCCAAGTTCTTCTCGAGTTGGCCGACGCCCTTCTCGCCGCCGCGCAGCCGGTGCCAGGCCCAGGCGGCGTCGGCCCCGGCGGCGGACAGGGCGTACCCGATTGGCGCGGGCACCTTGCGCACATGCCGCCACGCCAGCCGGTACAGGTCCTCGATTCCGATGCTCATGGGCGCGCCTCCGCCGCCGGTCGGGTCAGCTGCCGGTGGACGGTGGTCACCCGCTGAATGACGGTGATCAGGGAGCCGACGGCCACGAGCGCCAGGGCGGCGGTGAGCACCCATGCGGGCGCGCCCAGGCCGACGGCGAGGACGCCGACGGCGGTGATGATCAGCCGGTCGGTGCGCTCGGCGATGCCTACTGCCGCGGTGGCGCCCACGGACTCGGCGCGGGCGCGGGCGTAGGGGACGGCGGCCGCCAGCACCACGGTGGTCACAGCGACGGCGACCGTCCAGGTGCGCAGCGGCCCGGCCTGAAGGTGCACGGCGGCCCATACGGCCAAGGAGCCGAAGACGGCGCCGTCGGCCAGGCGGTCCATGGTGGAGTCCAGGAACGCGCCGAAGGGCGAGCTGGTACCGGTCAGGCGGGCGAGGATGCCGTCGAAGGAGTCACCGATCAGCACGGCCGCCAGCAGGATGGGACCGAGGATGAAGCGCCCCTGCGGCAGGGTCAGCACCGCCACGGCGATGGTCGCCACGGTGCCGGCGACCGTGAGCATATTCGGGGTGACGCCGATCCGGGCCAGCCCCCGGGCGGGGGCGGTGAACAGGGCGCGGGTGATGCCTCTTCCGTGTTGTCCGAGCATGCGGCTCCTCAGCGTTCCGGGTCGGGACGGCCCGTGTCCAGTGCGGTGGGCGCGCTGTCCCAGGCCGCGGCGAGCTGGTCACGCTGGTCTCCCAGCAGCTGGGGCACGGGTTTGGTCTTGCCGATGATCGGCATGAAGTTGGCGTCACCGGTCCAGCGGGGCACCACGTGCTGGTGCAGGTGGGCGGCGATGCCCGCGCCCGCGACCTGACCCTGGTTCATGCCCAGGTTGAAGCCATGCGGGTGGGAGACGGCGCGCACCACCTCCATGGCGCGAGCCGTGAGCACGCCGATCTCGGTGCGCTCGGCGGCGGTGGCCTCGGTCCAGTCGGAGATGTGCCGGTAGGGACAGATCAGCAGGTGGCCGGTGTTGTAGGGGTACAGGTTCATCAGCACGTAGGCGGTCTCGCCCCGGTGGACGATGAGGGCGTCCGTGTCCGACCGCCCGGGGGCGGCGCAGAAGGGACACTGGTCGGCGGAGTCGTCGGAGGGCTTGTCCTGCCCGCCGATGTAGACCATGCGGTGTGGGGTCCACAGCCTTCCGAAGGGGTCGGGGGTGTCGGCGGGCTGGAAGGGCGCCTCGATACGCACGCCGTCGACGACGGTGCCCTCCAGGCGCGTCAGCGCGGGCGCCTGCCCGGACGCGTCGGTGCCCGGGTCGGCCGCCTCCGGGAGGTACTCCTGCGCGGCTGTCTGGCCGGTCATGTCAGTCACGGGTGAGCTTCTCCCCCGCCGGCTCGTTGATGCGCTCGGCAATGACGCGGGTGATGTGCTCGATGGCCTCGTCCACGGGCACGCCGTTGGTCTGGGCGCCGTCGCGGAAGCGGAAGGAGACGGCACCGGCGTCGGCGTCATCCCCGCCGGCGATCAGCGTGAAGGGGACCTTCTCCTTGGAGGCGTTGCGGATCTTCTTACCGAAGCGGTCGTCGGAGTGATCCACCTCCACACGCACGCCCCGGGCCCGCAGCCTAGCGGCCACGTCGTCGACGTATGCGTCGAAGGCCTCCGCCACGGGCACCAGCCGCACCTGCACGGGAGCGAGCCAGGCGGGGAAGGCGCCGGCGTAGTGCTCTGTGAGCACGCCGATGAAGCGCTCCACGCTGCCGAGCTTGGCGGCGTGAATCATGATGGGGCGCCGGCGCGTGCCGTCGGCGGCCGTGTACTCCAGGTCGAAGCGCTCGGGCTGGTTGAAGTCGTACTGGATGGTGGACATCTGCCAGGTGCGGCCGATGGCGTCCTTGACCTGCACGGATACCTTGGGGCCGTAGAAGGCGGCGCCGCCCGGGTCGGGCACCAGCTCCAGTCCGGTGGAGGTGCACACCTCCTCAAGGGTGCGGGTGGCGGCCTCCCAGTCGGCGTCCGACCCGATGAACTTGTCCTTCTTGGCGCCGTCCTCGTCGCGGGTGGACAGCTCCAGGTAGAAGTCGTCCAGGCCGAAGGCCTTCAGGATCGACAGGAAGAACTCGATCTGCCTGCGGATCTCCTCCCCGGCCTGCTCGGGGGTGCAGTAGGTGTGGGAGTCGTCCTGGGTGAAGCCGCGCATGCGGGTGAGCCCGTGTACCACGCCGCTCTTCTCGTAGCGGTAGTCGCGCCCCATCTCGAAGAAGCGCAGCGGCAGCTCACGGTAGGAGCGTCCGCGGGAGCGGAAGATCAGGTTGTGCATGGGGCAGTTCATGGCCTTGAGGTAGTACTCCTGGCCGGCCTTGGTGATGTTGCCCTCGGCGTCGCGCTCCTCGTCGGCGAGCATGGGCGGGAACATGGTGTCCGCGTAGTAGGGCAGGTGCCCGGAGGTGTGGAACAGGCCGCCCTTGGAGATCTCCGGGGTGTGGACCAGGTCGTAGCCGGCCTGGATGTGCCGGTCGATGACGTACTGCTCGATCTCGTGGCGCAGGATGCCGCCCTTGGGGTGAAACACGACCAGTCCGGGGCCGATCTCCTCGGGGAAGGAGAACAGGTCCAGTTCGGCGCCGAGCCGGCGGTGGTCACGGCGGGCGGCTTCGGCCATACGGGTCTGGTAGGCCTTCAGGTCCTCCTTGGTGGCCCAGGCCGTGCCGTAGATGCGCTGCAGAGAGTCGCCGTTCTGGTCGCCCTTCCAGTAGGCGGCCGAGGAGCGGGTCAGGGCGAAGCCGTTGCCGATGAGCTTGGTGGAGGGCAGGTGGGGACCACGGCACAGGTCCTTCCAGGCCACGGTGCCGTCGCGGCGCACATTGTCATACATGGTCAGGCCGCCCGCCCCGACCTCCACGGAGGCGGACTCGGCACCCGCCCCCTTGGTGGTGATCAGTTCCAGCTTGTAGGGCTGGTCGGCCAGTTCGGCCCGTCCCTCGGCCTCGGTGATGTCGCGCCGCCGGAAGGTCTGATTCTCCTTGACGATGCGCTTCATGCGCTTCTCGATTTCGCGCAGCAGCTCGGGGGTGACGGCGTCGATCCCGCCGAAGTCGTAGTAGAAGCCGTCGGTGATGAAGGGGCCGATGCCGAGGTTGACGTCGGGGAAGAGCTCCTGGACGGCCTGCGCCATGACGTGCGTGGCGGAGTGCCGCAGGATGTTCAGCCCATCCTCACTGTCCAACGTGATGGGCTCGACGACGGCCCCCGCCGGGAGGGCGCGGTCCAGGTCCCAGGGCTCGCCGTTCACCTTCATGGCGACCACCTCACGGGCGTCCACGAACAGGGTGGCGCCCGTGGTGCCCGCCTCGATGCTGCGGGTGGCGCCGTCGAGGACAATGTCGAAGGTGGGCTGGTTGGACACGGGGACTCCTTTTGATCAATCGATCAGCTCAGGCGGGCTGTACTGGTGCCCGCACGCACCGGATCATACCGAGTGACGCAACCGGCCCCGGATCAGAAGCCGGTGTCGGTGGGCTCGGGGTAGAAACGCCGGAACTTGCGCCACTGGTTCAGCTCTCCCGCCAGCCGGTAGGCACGGCGTCTGGCAGAGGCATCCTTGGGGTTGTTCAGCGGGTTGATGACGCGCCCCGAGCGGCGCAGTTCCCACACGCGACGGCTCAGGGCCTTATCGCGCACGTAGCGGTCCAGGAGACGCCCAGGCACCAAGGTGTACAGGCATCCGGCCGTGAAGCGGGCCGGCGCCGTCGGCTCCCCGTCCACCACGTCCGCGACCAGTACCTCCATCGGGTTCACGCCCGCACCCACGCAATAGAAGCTGTTGCGCCCGATGCGCGGGTTGACCTCCAGGAAGAAGAACTCGCCGGTGCGCGGGTCCTGCTTGATGTCGAAGTTCGCGAAGCCCCGGTAACCGGTGGCCGTGAGGAAGCGCTCGGCGGCGGCGAACAACTCCGGCGCGTCGAAGGTGATCATGGCGCAGGGGTTGCCGAGTGTCGCCGGGGCGTGCTCCTCCAGCAGCACGCGGGCCGCGGCGCTCATTGATACCTGGCCGCGGGAGTCGACGTACGCCGTCACGGAGTACATCGCCGTGTCATCCCCGGGAACCAGTTGCTGCACCACGAAGCGGCTGCGGAAACCGGCGTCCGCCAGGGTGCGCCACAATTCCTCCAGTGCGGCCGCATCCTGGATGAAGTAAACCTTCTTGCGGCCCTCGAACTCCAGGGTCTCGTAGGTGGAGGAATCCGCCGGCTTGGCCACCAGGGGGAAAGTGAGGTCATCCGGCAGCGGCGCCGGCCTCCAGTCGGGTGCGTCGGCGCCGGATAGGTCCTGGTAGAAGGAGCGGGGCACCGGCAGATCCTGCTCCGCGGCGACGCGGGCGAATCCCTCCTTGTCGCTTACCAGGTCGATGGTCTCCAGCGACGGGATCGGCACCAGGTAGAACCGCTCCAAGCGTTCCCGGTGCTCGGCCAGGACGCGGATCCGCCAGTCGGTGTTGGCTATCAGCAGCAGCGGCACGCCGGGGTTCTCCTCGCTCAGGCGTGCGCCCAGGGCCTCCAGTTCCACAACCAGTCCCTCGGCGTCGTCGGCGCGGTCGCACTGGTGCCGGGTGACGATCGCGGAGTCCCGGATCGCCAGCGGGTCGTACTTGGTGACCAGCACGGACACCACCCCGTAGGCGTCGTTGAACTGACGTGCCAGCGCATAAGCGCCAATGTCACCACCGACGATGACCGGCTGGAACTTCTTCATAAGCATGCTCCTGAGACTGAGGGGCGGCCCTCGTGGGCCTGCTAGCGGATGGTACCGGCTGCCGACCCGTTACACTCGCCTACACCCGCCGTTACCAACCGCGGGTCGCGTGGAGGAGGTCACCATGACTAAACCCGACAGCCGTTTCCCGGAGCTGCGCGCCGAACTGGCCCGCCTGAGCGGGACCAGTGCGCAGGATTGGTATCCGGTTTTCAAGGCGCGCTACGGCATGCAGGTGGCCTTCGAGCAGATTCGTGCCGTGCACGGTGACGGGGCGGTACTCACCCAGTTGTTCACCTGCTGCACCGCAGTGGTACCAATCATGGCGGCGGGGCTCACCCCGCGCTACGCCGATATCGACGCCGACACCCTGGCGCTGGCCCCCAGCGCCGTAGACGCGGCCACCGCCCCCGACAGCGGGGGCGGCCCGGTCGTCCCACTGCGCGGCCTGGTCATCCAGCACACCTTCGGCATTCAGGGGGGCGAGGAGGCCGGCCGGCTGGCGCAGCAGGCACGCGACCTGGGCGCCGTCGTCATGGAGGATGCAGCCCACTGCGTCACCCGACTCGCGCGTGGAGACGACGGGCAGCCGCTCGCCGACGTGTCCTTCCACTCCTTCGGCGTGCAGAAGATCCTGCCGACACACTTCGGTGGGGCGGTCTGGGTCAACCCTCAACTGGCACGCCGCGATGCCGCCCTGGACTCCGCACTGCGAGTTGCGCTGGCCTCCTTGCCGGACCTGAACCACCGCCTGGGCGCCGCCGCCCGTATGTACCGCAATCAGGCCCGGGTCCTGGCTCACCTGCCACGCGCCGTCTCGGCGCCCGCCCGCGCCGTCGCCTCCCGCACCGGCCTGTTGGAACCGCCGATCGCCACGGCCGAGGAGGCCGGTCGACTGCCCTACGCACCGATGGTTCCCTCCGGCTGGGTTGCCCGCACCGCCACCGCCGCCCTGCGCCGCCTACCCGAGGCCGACGCCGCCCGTATCCGGGTAGTCGACCGCTACCGCGAAGCCCTGCCCGGACTCGCGGGTGTCACCGTTCCCGGCGGGGTACTGCGCGGCGACCCGGCCCCCCTGCTGCGCGTCCCCTTGCTGCTTCCCAACACCGACGAGGCCGAGCGGCTCATCGCCGGCATGCGGGCCATCGGGGTTTTCGCGGAAAGGTGGGGCCGCCCGCTGCTGTATCCGGGAGTAGATGATGAGGCCGCTTTCTGCGTGCCCGCGGCCCCCGGCAGTCTGCCGGTGACGCGGGACGTCTCGGCGCGCGTGGTGGCACTGCCGACCGAGCTCGACGACGCCCACGCCGCCGACGCGGTCCGCCTGGTCCAGGAGTGGTCGCGCCATCGCGCCTGATGCCGCGCCGACGTCAGCGACCCAGCCACTTGCGCACCAAGTGACGCGTACGCCGCGCCCGCCCCAGGGCCTGGTACACCACGGGCCGGGTCGGTACGTCCCAGGCGCCATCGACCTCGGTGGGATGCTGGGCGAAACGGCGCTTGTAGCGGCCCACGCCGTACAGTTCCGGGACCCGGGTGGACTCGGCCCCCATCAGGTCCAGGCTGCGTATGCCCTCCTTGGCGAGGGTGCACGCCACCGCCCAGTCCAACGCCTCGGCGCCGCGGAAGCTGCGTGAGGCGTTGGAGGAAGCGCCGTAGTAGGTCGCCGCGTCCTTGCCTGCAACGGTTACCAGGTCCCAGCAGTGCGGAACGCCATCACGCCGCAGTACGAACAGCCGAGCATGCTGCGGCCCCAGGGTGGTGAGCATGTCCCAGTAGACCTGGGAGGGATGGGGCCGGAATCCGTCGCGCTCTGCGGTGGCTATAAGCACTTGGTATACGCTCTCGAACTCCTCTCGACTCAGACCGGTCTCCTCGGCAATGGTGCAGCCCGCCTCGCGGGCCACGCGCTCGGCCCGGCGCACGCCGCGACGCCCGTCCTTGGGCATGGCCGCGCGAATGGCCTCAGGGGTGCCGGGGCGCAAGTCAATAACATAGGTGCGGTCGTAGGTTATGGAACTCATGAGCGGCAGGGTGTCGCGCGCGCAGAAGCGGGCGTGCATACGGATGAAGACGACACGCTTGTCGCGCCGCCGCACTTCGCGCACGAGCAGCTTACGCAGCTCGGCCTCGCGGGTGGGGGACTGCTCGCCGAGCCACACCGGCCCGTGCTTTGCCCATAAGAACGGCCATCTCGCCATCGAGTAGCGGTACAGGGCGATCACCGCTACCGTTTTGGAATCAACTTCGTAGGCGTAGCGACCGAACAGGGGTCTGCCTTGGCTGCGTTCGAAGTCCTCCCAGGGCTCCAACTGCTCCAGGGGCGCGGGCGCGCCCCCGATCGCGATACGCATTTGGCGTGCGTCGAGGGCGATGAGACGGCCACGGGCGGGTGATGGCGTAACGGCCATAAGCACACTCCTGAGAGAAACCTGTGTTTTTCACATGTTATTGGCCGCTCTGATCGTCTGACATCCTTCGCGGGGATGATCGGCCACCCCGGCTCCTCCTCAGGGAGAGTTCCCCGTCCTCCTCCGGGCGCAGGACCGTGACGCGTCGCCGCGCCGACGCAGCAGCGGCTTCGGGTGAAAGCGGTGGAACTTACGATCGTGGTTGAGTTTCTGGATGGCTACCAGCACGCGGCGACGCAGCGAGCGCTCGGCAGGATCCAGAAGCGGGTCGACGGCCCGCGGTGCCAGCCGCACCACCCTTCGGCGCAGCGCCGGGTCGTCGAGCTGATGCAACAGAAGGTGATGTGGCAGCAGGCTGTAGAGCACTTCGCGGCGAGCCTCCCGACGAGGGCCGGGGCGGCCGTCGACGAGGTCGGAGATCATGGGGACCATCGGGTTGACGCCGGCGGCACTCATATAGAAGGAATTCCGGCCGATACGGGGGTTCACCTCGAAGAACACGGGCTGCCCGTCGCGGGGGTCGATCTTGATGTCGAGGTTGGCGAAGCCCCGGTAATCGACTAGGGACAGGAGCCGTTCGGAGGCCTCCCACAGCTCCGGATACGGCTCGGTGATCATGGCCACAGGATTGCCGATCAGTGACGGCGCATGATCCTCTAGGAGGACCCTTGCGGAACCGATCATGGTGGTCTCACCGGTGGAGGCGACATATGCGGTCACCGAGCGCATGGCGTCGTCGTCACCCGGTATGTACTCCTGTATCAGGAAGGTGGAGGCGAATTCGGCCCGCCGCAGGTCCTCCCACAGGCCGTGTAGCTGCTCGGGGCTGTCCAGGAAGTAAATCTTGCGCTTCCCCGCGAAGGTCAGCTCATCCCAGTCGGAGCCGATGGCCGCCTTGCCCACCAACGGGAAGGGGATGTCGATCTTCGGATCACCCGCGGCCAGGTCGGCACCGGTGATCACCGCCTGTCGCGGCGTGCGCAGTCCCAGACTCTCGCAGGCGGCGCTGAAGCCGACCTTGTTGCTCAGCTGCTCCATGGCCCGCAGGGAGGGGAAGGGCACGACGTAAACCGGTTCGAGCCGCCCCCGGTGGGAGGCGAGCGTGTGGGCGACCGAATCATGGTTCGCCATTACCACCGCGCTGTGCGCGGCACGGTTGGCGGCCAGTCGCTGCAACAGGGCAATCAGGGCCTCGCCCTCGGCCTCCTGAAAGACGACGTCGATGTACGAAGACAACACGATGGCTTGAATCGGCCGGGACGCGATGAGGGTCACCCGCTGGCCGGTGGCCTCATGAAGCTGACGAGCCAGAGCGTATGCGCCGATGTCTCCGCCGATGACGACTGGCAGCAGTCCCGGCCGGTTGGACTGGTCAAGCTGCGCGCCGGTCAAAACAACCTCCTGCTGGTGTACCCGTGTCGGGGTGCGTCCACGAAGAAGGCCCCGAACCACCCGGTCCGGGGCCATACGCGTGGGCGATACTGGGATCGAACCAGTGACCTCTTCCGTGTCAGGGAAGCGCGCTCCCGCTGCGCCAATCGCCCGAGCGGATGACGGGACTCGAACCCGCGACCCTCACCTTGGCAAGGTGATGCTCTACCAACTGAGCCACATCCGCATGCCTGGCCTCCCGCGGGAGGCGCACAGGAAAAGTTAGCAGAGCAGTCCGGAAGCTGACAAATCCTACCGGTCCCGGCACGTGATGACCTCGCTCACGCTCGCACGCCGTGCTCGGTTTCCGCCGCTGGAGCATCAATCCGTGGCACAGTTGTGCCCATGCACAGTTCCAGAAACGCCTCTGCCGACGTCTCTTCGCCGTCCGCAGTACCCTCCGCACCCCGGCCTGCCCGGGCTAAGTCGGCGTCGGAGGAGGAACGCCCGGAGTCGCCCAAACTGTCGACATGGCCGGGCCGCCCCTACCCGCTGGGTGCCAACTACGACGGCTCCGGCACGAACTTCGCCCTTTACTCCTCAGCAGCCGAGGCCGTGGAACTGTGCCTGTTCGACGACGCCGGTCGGGAGACCCGCATCCCGTTGACGGAGGAGGACGCGGACGTGTGGCACGCCTATCTGCCGTCCGTACAGCCCGGCCAGCACTACGGCTACCGGGTGCACGGCCCCTACGACCCCGCCAACGGGCACCGCTGTGACCCCTCCAAACTGCTGCTGGACCCCTACGCGAAGGCGATGTCCGGCCAGGTGGTCGGATCGCAGGCGCTGTACTCCTACGACTTCTCCGACCCCTCGACCCGCAACCAGGAGGACTCCGCGCCCGACACCATGCGCTCGGTGGTGGTCTCCCCGTACTTCGACTGGGGCCGGGACCGGCCGCCCAGCCACGAATACCACAACACCATCATTTACGAGGCACACGTCAAGGGACTGACCAGACTCAACCAGCACATTCCCGAGCACCTGCGCGGCACCTACGCGGGCCTGGCCGAGCCCGCGGTCATAGACCATCTGAAGGATCTCGGCATCACCGCGATCGAGCTGATGCCAGTGCATCAGTTCGTCAACGACGCCTTCCTGCAGGACAAGGGACTGTCCAACTACTGGGGCTACAACACCATCGGCTACTTCGCCCCGCACAACGCCTACGCCGCCCACGGCACCGACGGCCAGCAGGTGCAGGAATTCAAGGCCATGGTCAAGGCCCTGCACGAGGCCGATATCGAAGTGCTCCTGGATGTGGTGTACAACCACACGGCCGAGGGCAACCACATGGGGCCCACACTGTCGTTCAGAGGCATCGACAACGCCGCCTACTACCGGTTGGTCGACGGCGATCAGGCCCACTACTTCGACACCACCGGCACCGGCAACTCACTGCTCATGCGCTCCCCGGCGGTATTGCAACTGATCATGGACTCATTGCGCTACTGGGCCACCGAGATGCACGTGGATGGCTTCCGCTTCGACCTGGCCTCCACCCTGGCACGGCAGTTCCACGAGGTCGACAAGCTCTCCGCCTTCTTCGACATCATCCACCAGGACCCGATCCTCTCCCAGGTCAAGCTGATCGCCGAGCCCTGGGACGTGGGTGAGGGCGGATACAACGTGGGCGAGTTCCCCGCCCTGTGGAGCGAATGGAACGGTAAGTACCGGGACACCGTGCGCGACTTCTGGCGGGGCGAACCCTCCACCCTGGGCGAGTTCGCCGCCCGGATCACTGGCTCCTCGGACCTGTACCAGCGCTCGGGACGCACGCCAGTGTCCTCCATCAACTTCGTCACCGCCCACGACGGCTTCACCCTGCACGACCTGGTCTCTTACAACGAAAAGCACAACGAGGCCAACGGAGAGAACAACGCCGACGGCGCCTCCGACAACCGCTCCTGGAACTGCGGTGCGGAGGGGCCCACGGATGACCCCGACGTGCTGGCTCTGCGCGGGCGGCAGGTGCGCAACTTCATTGCCACCCTGATGTTCAGTCAGGGCGTGCCCATGCTCTGCCACGGCGATGAGATGGGCCGCACCCAGGACGGCAACAACAACGGCTACTGCCAGGACAATGAGACCACCTGGGTCAACTGGGACCTGACCGAGGAGCAGGAGGACCTGCTGCAATTCACCCGCAATATGATCCGCATGCGCCGGGAGCACCCGGTGCTGCGGCGCCGCCGCTTCTTCACCGGCGAGGCCGCGCACGGCGGCGAGTCCGAGCTCGGCGAGATCGAGTGGCTGAGCCCGTCGGGTGCGCGCATGACCGACGAGGACTGGGACACCTGGTACGCCCGGGCCATGGCGGTCTTCCTCAACGGCGACGCCATCCATGAGCCCGACGAGCGCGGCCAGCGCATCAGCGACGACTCCTTCCTGGCGCTGTTCAACGCCTCCGGCGAGGACATCGTCTTCACCCTGCCCGGCCCCGACCACAGCCCCCGCTGGCGCACCGTGCTGGACACCGCCCCGAGCACGGCTCCTCGACCCCAGCAGGTGGCGACCGGTTCCGGGGAGGAGTGGGAGGCCGGCCAGCAGGTGACGGTGGAAGCCCACTCCATGCTGTTCCTCATGTCCATCCCCGCGCCCGAACCGGCTACCCCCAAGCCGTGGCCGAGGAGGAAGCGCCCGCCGCACCCCAGGTCGCGGTGGAGGCACTCGCCGATACCGCTGCGGCGGTGACAGCGCCCGCCGCACCGTCCGAACCGGCGACAACCGTGGTCACCGAGCAGGCAGGAGAGCTCGCATGAATGACGACGACGCCGCCCGTCACCTGCCCGATCCGTCCAAGCGCACCCCGGTTACCACCTACCGACTGCAGTTGGGAGAGTCGCTGACCTTCGACGACGTGCGCGCCCAGCTGCCCTACCTGCGCAGACTGGGCGTGACCGACCTGTACCTCTCCCCCGTCCTGGCGGCCAGCCCGGGCTCGACCCACGGCTACGACGTCGTCGACCACACCCGCATCAGCGCCGTGATGGGCGGTCGGGAGGGCCTGGAGAAGCTTGCCCGCGAGGCCCACGCCGCCGGCATGGGCGTGGTGGTGGACATCGTCCCCAACCACATGTCGGTGCCGACCCCGGTATGGCACAACCCGCCCCTGTGGTCCGTGCTGCGGGACGGAGCGGACTCACCGTATGCCGCCTGGTTCGATGCCCCCCGCGGCGAGAAGCTGCTAATGCCGGTGCTCGGTCAGCGGATCGGGCAGGCCCTGACCGACGGCGAGTTCACCGTGGAGCGCATGGTCATACCCACCGAGCCGGAGCGGGGCGAGCAGTGGGTGCTGCGCTACTACGACCACGTCTTTCCGCTCGCCGCGGGCACCCACGCCCTGCCCTTGCCGGAGCTGCTGGGCCGCCAGCACTATCGGCTCGCCTACTGGCGGGTGGGTGACGAGGAACTGAATTACCGGCGCTTCTTCGACATTGCCACGCTGGCGGCCGTGCGCGTGGAGGACCCGGAGGTCTTCGCAGGCTCGCACGCACTCATCCTGGAGCTGGTCGACGCCGGGGCGATCGACGCCCTGCGGGTGGATCACCCCGACGGCCTGTCCGACCCGGAGGGCTACCTGGATCGGCTCGCCCAGGCCACGGGCGGCGCCTGGGTCGCAGCGGAGAAGATCCTCGCCCCCGACGAACTGCTGCCGTACTCCTGGCGCGCCGCCGGCACCACCGGATACGACGCCGCCTGGCGCATCGACCAGCTACAGGTCGATCCCGCAGGAGCCCGCACGCTTGGCGCCCTGATGCGAGAACTCACCGGTAACGTGCCGATCGACTACGCTCGCGTTTCCGGCGACGCCAAGCGGGAGATCATCGCCGGCTCCCTGGCCTCAGAAGTGAACCGGCTGGTGGACCTGCTGCACGCCATCACCTCCCGGGACCTGTATCTGTCCGACCACACCTTCCGGGACCTGCGCGCCTGCGTGGTCGAACTTCTGGTGGCCGCTGACCGCTACCGGGCCTATGTGCTTCCGGGACGGCAGGCCGACGCGGAGCAGGCCGCCGTGTTGCGGGACACCGCCGCACGAGCGCGCGCCCACCTGACTCCCGACCAGTTCCCCACGCTCGACCTGGTGGTGGCGCTCCTGCTGGGCGAGCAGGTTGGCTCCGGTGAGCCCTCGGACTCACCGGAGCGGGCGGAGATCATCACCCGCTTCCAGCAGGTGTGTGGCGCGGTCACCGCCAAGGGCGTGGAGGACACCACCTTCTACCGGTGGACGCACCTGACCAGCCTGACCGAGGTGGGCGGCGACCCCGCCGGTTTCGCCCTACCCGCCGATGAGGCGCACGCCTGGGCCGGGCGCGTCCAGCGCAGCTGGCCCGCCACCATGGTCACGTCCACCACCCATGACACCAAACGCAGCGAGGACGTGCGCGCACGCATCGACGTGCTCGCCTCCTACGCCGCCGAATGGGCCGAGGTAGTTCATCGGCTGCGTGATCTGACCGCGGGTATACGCCCCGCCGATCTGGATGGGGCCACCGAGAATCTGTTGTGGCAGACGCTGTGGGGCACCTGGGCTCCCGACTCCGGAGACCCCATCACCGGCGAGCGGCTGGGGGCCTACCTGATCAAGGCGGCCCGCGAGCAGAAGTCGTGGACGACGTGGACGGCACCGGACACCGAGCGCGAGGGCCAACTGGCCTACTACGCAACCGCCCTGCTGGCGCGCGCGGACGTGGCCGAGGAGCTGAACGACTTCGCCGCACTGACGTCCCGCGCCGTGCGGGACACCATCCTGGCGAACAAGGCGATGACGCTCACCTGGCTCGGAGTCGCAGACGTTTACCAGGGCAGCGAGGTCACCCGCACCTCACTGGTGGACCCGGACAACCGCCGCCCGGTCGACTATGACTCCGACGGTGGTCTGCGTGCCGCCCTCGACCGGGTGGAGCAGGCCGAGCCGCATGCCGAACTGACGCTGGATGAGGCCAAGCTGCGCCTGACCAGCCGACTGTGTCGGCTGCGCGCCGAAAGGCCCGAGACCTTCGTCGGCGAGCGTTCCGGCTACATGCCGCTGCCGACGACTACCGCCTGCGCCTTCGCCTACGCCCGTCTGTTGGACGATCAGGCCGATGTCGTCGTGGTGGTGCGACGCCTGGGGCGTCGTCTCGAACGACTCGGCGGCTGGGGCGGCCACACCATTGTGCTGCCGCAGGGCGAGTGGACCGATGTTCTCACCGGCGCACCGGTGTCCGGCGGCACCCGGCTCCTGGCCGACGTCGTCGGCGGGGAGTCGGTGGTGGTCCTGGCCCGCCCGCACCGCGAGCAGCCCTGAGGCTCGCCCGCGCCGCGCGGCCCGGCTACTGCTGCGCCGCGGCGTCCGAGTCGTCGCCGACGCCGCCGCGCAGCGCACCGATCCGGCTGCGCGCAGCGGCAACGCCCGCCTCCGCACGGTGCTTGAGCTCCAGTGCCTTCACCAGCCCGGCGTACACGCGCGGCCGCACCAGCAGGTCCCACGGTCCGGGCACGGATACTGGACCGTCGGCGGTGAACTTGGCCTTGAAACTGCCGACGCCGTTCAGTTCGGGGGTTCGCTCGGACCCCACCCCCATCAGGTCCCAGGTGCGCGCGCCGCGCTCGCGCAACCAACAGCCCGCCTTGTACACGAGCGCGTCGGCGGCCAGGCTGCGCCGCCCCTCGGCGGTGGAAGCGGCATAGTAGTGCGCCGCACCGTCGCCCCACAGGGTGTCGATGCTCCAGGCCAGCGCCTCCCCGCCGTTCCGGCGCACCACGTACAGTCGGCAGTGGTCGGTGCCGAGCGTGCGCAGCATGGTCCGGTAGGTGTCCTCCGGGGCGGCGTGGAAGCCGTCACGGTCGCCGGTCTCCAGGAGGATCTGGTACAGCTCCCCGAATACCTGCTCGGCCCGGTCCGTCTCATCGTGGAAGGTCAGCTCGGTGTTACGCAGCGCCTTGCGCACGTCCCGGCGCCCGCGTGACTTGAAGGATGCCAGGAAGGCCTCGTCGTCCTCCCGGTCCAAGTTCAAAATGATGGTGCGGTCGTGGGGCATGGTCTGCAGCAGTTCGTGCAACTCCGGGGCGGAGTGGGTGCAGTGCAGGCGCACAAAGACAATGGCCGGGTCGTGGAAGCGCACGCCCTGAACCAGCAGTTCCCGCAGCTCGGCCTCCTCCTCGGCGGTCGGCTCTGCGCCCAGCCACACCGGGGCGTGCCGGGCCCACAGGTAGGGGAAGCCGCGCACGGACATGCGGGTTAGCGAGATCAGGGCGCGGGGGGTGCCGTCGGAGGCGGAGTAGACCAGTCGTCCCCAGGGCTCGCGTCCGTCCACGGCCGCGTCGAAGGCGTCCCACGCGGCGCTCTGCTCGATGGGCAGCGTGGTGTCGGCGTCGGCGGCGATGTGCCGGAAGGTCTCCCAGTCGATGCGCCGCATGGTGCCGCCGGATGCGCGGGGGTGGCGTTCTCGGGCAAGGTCATGGATGGGGTTCCTGTCCTGTCTTGGGGCTGATGGTGTCGCCGCCGCGAGCTGCGCCCGCCTGGCCGGTCTCACGATAGACCAGGAGACGGGCCTGCGGTGCGCTTGCGCCTGAGACGTGTCCGACGGCGGCCCTTGACACGGCGTGGCGACGCGGTGGGCGCACGCGCGCCGGTAGCCTGGGGCGGTGGCTGATATCCCCCGCGCGTCGGCCCCAGAGTCGGCCGCATCCTCGATGCCGGAACGTTTCCGCACCGCTCTGCTGTCACTGCGCGAAGTCGCCCGACCGCGCGGCCTGATTCTGGAGGAGGTGCCCGCGCCGTCTCGGCTCGCCCCCTACGCCGCCGCCCTCACGGCGGAGACGGTTCAAACGGAGGCGGGCACGCCGCTGGCCTCTGGACGCTTCGTGGTGCTGCACGACCCGGCGACGCAGCCCGCTTGGGACGGCGACTTCCGGCTGGTGGTGATGGTGCGTGCACGGGTCGATGAGGCCATCGGCGCGGACCCGCTGCTCGGCGCCGCCGCCTGGTCCTGGCTGACCGACGCGCTTGAGCATGCCGGCGCCGGCCGACACGCCCTGGTCGGCACCGTCACCCGGGTGCTGTCCGACACCTTCGGAGGCCTGGAACTGACCGACGCCAGCGCCCAGGTGGAGATCCGCTCCTCCTGGACTCCGACCACGCCCGACCTCGGCCCGCATTTGCAGGCCTGGTACGAACTGATTCACTTGGCGGCGGGGCACGAGCCGGAAAGCGCCGTCCCGTTGGGCCTGGCGGGAGCGACGCGATGACCGCCGCCCCCGCACCCAGCCCGGCCGCCGTCCCGGGCACAACCGACCGCCCGGTCCCCGCCGACGCCGTCGTCGCCTATCAGCAGCCCGCCGAGGGGCTGCCCGCCGTGACCGACACGCCTGCCGCACTCGCCCGCCAGGCCGCCGCCCTGGCGGCCGGCACCGGGCCGGTTGCCGTCGACGCCGAGCGGGCCTCCGGTTTCCGCTACGGTCAGGACGCCTACCTGGTGCAGCTGCGCCGCGCGGGCGCCGGGACGGTGCTGGTGGACCCGCAGGGCGCGGGCGAGCTGTCAGCCCTGGCCGCCGCCCTGGACGGCCCGGAGTGGGTGCTGCACGCCGCCGACCAGGATTTGCCCTGTCTGACGGCGTTGGGGCTGTCCACCGAGCGCCTGTTCGACACCGAGTTGGCGGCCCGCCTGCTGGGGCGCGAACACGTGGGGCTGGGCGCCGTCATCGAGGAGACGCTGGGACTGCGTCTGGCCAAGGACCATGCGGCCGCCGACTGGTCGACGCGGCCGCTGCCGGAGTCGTGGCTGGTTTACGCGGCGCTCGACGTCGAACTGCTGTTGCCCCTGCGCGACGCACTCGCTGAAGAACTGCATGCGGCCGGGCGCGCCGAGTGGGCGGCCGAGGAGTTCGCCTACGAACTGGCCCATCCTGCCCGGGCGCCCCGTCCCGATCCCTGGCGGCGCACGCCCCGCTCCGGCCCGGCGCTGCGTTCGCCCCGCTCGGCGGCGGTGCTGCGTGAGCTCTGGATCGCGCGCGAGGAGCTCGCCCGGCAGTTGGACGTGACCCCGTCGAAGGTGCTGCCCCACCGGGCCCTGGTGGCGGCGGCGGTGATACGCCCGACGTCGCCGCGCCGGCTGGCCGGCCTGCGGGAGTTCTCCTCGCGCACGGCGCGCCAACACCAGGAGCTGTGGTGGCGGGCCGTGGAGCGCGCCCTGGAGCTGCCGGAGGATCAGCTGCCGCCCGTGCATGCGCCACTGGCCCCGGGAGAGCTGCCACAGCCGCGCTCGTGGCCGCGGCATCATCCCGAATCGGCGGCGGCACTGGAGCGGGTACGCGGCGGCGTGCGGGAACGCGCCGAGCAGTTGCGGATCCGCCACGAGGTACTGCTGGGCACGGACGCACAGCGGCGTCTGGCGTGGGAGGTCGGCGAGGCCGAGGCCGCTGGTCGGCGCGTCGACGTGTCCGTGGCGGGTGTGTCCGCCCTGTTGGCCTCCTTCGATGCGCGTCCCTGGCAGATCGAGCAGGTGGCCCGGTCGCTTGCCACCGCCCTGCACTGATCCGCACCAGACCTCCGTCCCCTCGCCGAGGCCGGTCGAAGTAGCAGCGCAAAGCCGAACCGCCCCCGGCACGCGTTACGTGCCGGGGGCGGTTCGCGCAGCGGGCGCAGAAGATCAGTGCACTGTGAACCCGTGCGCGCGGAAGATCTGGCGGGTGGACTCCACCAGTTCAGGCTCGGGCGGACGGGTGTCGCGGAGCTTGTACTCCAGCTTCAGCGCATCCCATTTGTCGGTGCCCATCTGGTGGAATGGCAGCACCTCAACGCGGGAGACCACCGGCCGCCAGCGCTCCACGATGCGGGCCACGTTCTCCACGTTCTGCGGGTCATCTGTCAGCCCCGGTACCAGCACGAAGCGCACCCAGGTCTCGATGCCCTTGGCGGCCAGACGGTCGCCGAAGTCGATCGTCGGGGCGAGTTCGCGGCCGGTGACCTTCTTATAGGTCTCCTCGTCGCCGCTCTTGACGTCCAGCAGCACCAGGTCGATGTTGTCGAGCATCTCATCCGAGGCGTGCTGGCCGAGGTAGCCCGAGGTGTCGATGCAGGTGTGGATCCCCATGGCCTTCGCGCCGGCGAGGATGCGTGCGGCGAAGGCCGGCTGCATGAGCACCTCCCCACCGGACAGGGTGATGCCGCCGCCGGTGGCCTTGAAGACGTTCCGGTAGCGCCCGATCCGGCGTAGGAGCTCGTCGGCTTCAACCGGCTCGCCGTCCCGCATGAGGAAGGTGTCCGGGTTGTGGCAGTAAAGGCAGCGCAGCGGGCAACCGTTGAGGAAGATCGTCATCCGGGTACCCGGCCCGTCGACGGCGGTAACCAGCTCCCAGGAGTGGATGGACCCCAAGGTGCCCTCACGCATGCGGGCGAGGCGCTCGGATCTCTGAAGGTCGGTCAGCTCCTCGAGCCCGCCGATTCCGGCCCCGCGCAGACGGGCGGCCGGGGCCAGAAAGTCCTGGTCCCGGCCGCCGATCTGCTCCGGGGTGATGGTCTCAGTCATCTGAGTCCCTCACCCGTGTCGGTTCAGGCGCCGGCGTGGAAGGTGCGGTTGAGCACGTCGAGCTGCTGCTCGCGGGTCAGCTTCACGAAGTTGACGGCGTAGCCGGAGACACGCACCGTCAGGTTCGGGTAGTTCTCCGGGTGCTCCATGGCGTCCTCCAGCGTGCTGCGGTCCAGCACGTTGATGTTGGCGTGGTACAGGCCCTTGACTCCGCCGTTGTCGTCGCGCTGAGCCTTCATGGACTCCAGGCGCTCTTCGTATGTGGGCATGTGCGGCCCCTTTCTAATGGTGAGAATGAGTTGATTCAGATGGTCTGGTGGCAACCGCCGGGGCGGCGCGATCAGGCCTCGACGTTCTCGGGGACGAACCCGGCGTCGAGGATGCCCACGAGGTTGGACACGCGCTCGTCGAGCGTGCGGCCCAGGCCCTGGGGCGTGATGGTGTTGGTCAGGGAGATGCCGTCGAGGGCGTCGTTGTAGTCAAGCTTGCCGACGCTCAGCATGGAGGCGACCATGCCGTGCGTGTCCATGCCGTTCTCCGGGTTGGCACCCGGGGAGAAGGGGGTGCCCTTCTGGTGGCCGGACGGGAAGGAGCCGGTGGCCTTGCCGTAGACGACGTTGGAGGTGATCGTCAGCACGGACTGGGTCGGGATGGCGTCCCGGTACAGGGGCTGCTCCTTGATCTTGGACATGATGGTGTGGACCACCGTCGCGGCGATCTCGTCGGCGCGGTCGTCGTCGTTGCCGTAGATCGGGAAGTCGCCCTCGGTGACGTAGTCGACCACGAGGCCGGTCTCATCGCGCACCGGCGTGACCTTGGCGTACTTGATGGCACTCAGCGAGTCGGCGACGATCGACAGGCCCGCGATGCCGCAGCCCATGGTGCGCACGATGTCGGAGTCGTGCAGCGCCATCTCGATGGCCTCGTAGGCGTAGCGGTCGTGGCAGTAGTGAATGATGTTCAGCGCCTCGACGTAGGTGCCGACCACCCAGTCGAGCATCTTCTCGTACTTGTCCCAGACCTCGTCGAAGTCGAGCGGGGCGTCGCCCTCGATGCCGGGCAGGCCGGTGACGACCTGCTTGCCGGTCATCTCGTCGCGGCCGCCGTTGATGGCGTACAGCAGCGCCTTGGCGGCGTTCACGCGGGCACCGAAGAACTGCATCTGCTTGCCGACCCGCATCGGGGAAACGCAGCAGGCGATGGCGGCGTCGTCGCCCCAGTGCTCGCGGATCTGCTCGTCCGCCTCGTACTGGATGGCGGAGGTGGTGATGGAGATCAGGGCGCAGAAGTCCTTGTAGCCCTTGGGCAGGTCCTCGTTCCAGAAGATGGTGATGTTCGGCTCCGGGGCCGGACCCAGGTTGCGCAGAGTCTGCAGCAGCCGGAAGGAGGTCTTGGTGACCAGCGGGCGGCCGTCCTCGCCGAAGCCGGCGTCGGACCAGGTGGCCCAATAGGGGTCGCCGGAGAAGATCTGGTCGTAGTCGGTGGTGCGCAGGAAGCGGGTGATGCGCAGCTTCATGACGATGTTGTCGATGAGCTCCTGGGCGCGGGACTCGTCGATGACGCCGTTCTTCAGGTCGCGCTCGAAGTAGATGTCGAGGAAGGCGGACAGGCGACCGATGCTCATGGCGGCGCCGTCCTGGGACTTCACGGAGGCCAGGTAGGCGAAGTAGGTCCACTGCACGGCCTCGTGGGCGTCCTTGGCGGGGCCGGAGATGTCGAAGCCGTAGGAGGCGGCCATGTTCTTGAGCTTCTTCAGCGCCTTGATCTGCTCGGCGTGCTCCTCGCGGTACCGGGCCCAGTGCTCGGAGAAGGGCTTGTCGGCAACGGCGTCCTTGGCCTGCTGCTTGAGCTCGATGAGGCGGTCGACGCCGTACAGGGCGACGCGGCGGTAGTCGCCGATGATGCGGCCGCGGCCGTAGGCGTCGGGCAGGCCGGTGATGATGTGGGAGCTGCGGGCGGCACGGATGCGCGGGGTGTAGATGTCGAAGACCGCGTCATTGTGGGTCTTGCGGTAGCGGGTGAAGATCTTCTTGACCTCGGGGTCGACCTCCTTGCCGGCCTCCTTGATCGCCTGCTCCACCATGCGCCAGCCACCGTTGGGCATCATGGCGCGCTTGAGCGGGGAGTCTGTCTGCAGGCCGACGATGACGTCGTCGTCCTCGCTGATGTAGCCGGCAGGGAATGCGTCGATGTCGGACGGGGTGTGCGTGTCGACGTCGAGGATGCGCACCTTGCGCTCCTCAGACAGGTAGTTCTTCTCCAGGGTGTCCCACAGGCGCAGGGTCTTGTCGGTGGCGCCGGCAAGGAACGACGCGTCGCCCGCGTACGGGGTGTAGTTACGCTGGATGAAGTCCCGGACGTCAATATCCTCGGTCCACGGGCCCTTGGTGAAGCCCTCCCACGCGTCGCGGCTGGTGGTCTCGTCCGCAGTGGCGGATGCTGTGACCTCGGTTGTCATCCGTGCCCTCCTATAGGGTGGGTGGCTCACGCCACCCGATGGTGTGCGCCCTTGTGAGGCGTGGCGGTACATCGTTGCGCCGTCGAGTTAAGACTAGGCCAGACGTCCCGCTTTGTGTCATGCCGATTCAAAACCACCCGGTGGGATGACTCACAGCCACTACCCAGCCCAACCTAACCTAGGACGTTAGTCCTAGGCGTCGGCGCAACCTGTTCCTCCGGTCACCACTCCCCGCGAACACCCAAGAACCGCACAATCACGGCGATCCGCGCCCGCCCCGGCAATCTGCTCTAGATACCCTCATGCCAGTCCGTCGCGCGCGCCGCCTCCGGTCGCGTGCCGCTCGTTCAACCGGACGACGCCGACGCATCGCCCCGAGCCACGCTCCACCCCCAGCCTGGGACTGGTGTCCTACATCTGCGTGGGTGCGCCGGTCGGGGCCGAGATCAGCCCCTGCCGTCCGGGGCCGTGTCCGGATTCACGAGGCGACGCACCGCTGCGCAGATCCCCGCGCGGTCCATGCCGAAGTCGGCCAGCAGCTGCTCGCGCGTGGCCGTCGGCAGGAAGCGGCGCGGCACACCCAGCCGGGCTACGCGGGGGACCTCCGCGACTCCGTCCGCAAGGGAGGCGTCCTCGACGGCGTCGCGCAGCTGCGAGCCCACGCCGCCCTCCACGAGCCCGTCCTCCACCACCACCGTGCCGCTCGCGGCGCGGGCGAGCTCGACCAGCGCGTCCGGCACCGGCACGGGCCAGCGCGGACACACCACCCGCACGGCAACCCCCTCCGCAGTCAGGCTCCGCCCGGCGTCGAGCGCGTTCTCGGCCATGGCACCCACTCCAACCAGCAGCACCGGCCGCTCCCCCGCCGTGTCTAGCAGAACGTCCACGGCGCCGAAGGGCCCGTCGTCCTCCCCCACGGTGCGCACGGCCGGCAGCGGGGCGGGTAGGGAGCCCTTCGGATAGCGCACCACCGTGGGCGCATCGTCCACGTCGACCGCATCCCGCACGGCCTGGCGCAACGTGGCCTCGTCGCGGGGCGCGGCCAGATGCAGGCCGGGCACGTGCGCCAACAGCGCCATGTCCCACATGCCATTGTGGCTGGCGCCGTCGGTGCCGGTGATGCCGGCCCGATCCAGCAACACGGTGACGCCGGCCCGGTGCAGGCCCACGTCCATGAGCACCTGGTCGAAGGCCCGATTGAGGAAGGTCGCGTACAGCGCGACCACCGGATGCAGGCCGGCGAAGGCCATGCCGGCCGCGCTGGTGAGCGCGTGCTGCTCGGCGATGCCGACGTCGATCACCCGATCGGGCAGCGCGTCGGCCAGTGGCTGCAGACCGACCGGCTGTTGCATGGCGGCGGTTATGCCCACAACCCGCTTGTCGGCACGAGCCAGCGCCAGCAGCTCCTCGGCGACGACGGCGGTCCACCCGAAGCGGGAGGGCACCACCGGCAAACCGGTCTCCGGGTGGATGCGGCCGACGGCGTGGAAGCGGTCGGCGGCGTCCTCCTCGGCCGGGGTGTAGCCGCGCCCCTTCTCGGTGATGACGTGGACGATCACCGGTTCGGTGTAGTCCCGCGCCCGGGCCAGGGCGAACTCCACCGCGGTCTCGTCATGCCCGTCGACCGGCCCGGTGTACTTGATGCCCAAGTCCTCGAAGAAGGCCGAGGGCACCAGGATGTCCTTGAGACCGCGCTTCAGGCCGTGCAGCGCATCGAAGGCGGCGCGCCCCGGAGCACCTTGCGACAGCAGCGTGTGCTTCACACTGGACAGCATGCGCTCGTAGCCGGGATTGGTGCGCAGCGCGTCCAAGTGGTGCGCCAGTCCACCGATGGTGGGCGCGTAGGAGCGACCGTTGTCGTTGACCACGATCACCAGGTGCTTATCGGCGGAGTCGGCAATATTGTTCAGCGCCTCCCACGCCATGCCGCCGGTCAGCGCCCCGTCACCGATCACGGCGACGATGTGCCGGTCGCGTCCCTGCAGGTGGTTGGCGCGGGCGATGCCGTCCGCCCAGGACAGGGCGGTAGAGGCGTGGGAGTTCTCGACGACGTCGTGAATGGACTCCTGCCGGGAGGGGTAGCCGGATACGCCGCCGCGTTCGCGCAGCCGACTGAAGTCCTGCCGACCGGTGAGCAGCTTGTGCACGTAGGCCTGGTGGCCCGTGTCGAAGACGATGGTGTCGCGCGGAGAGCGGAAGGTGCGGTGCAGGGCCAGGGTCAGCTCGACGACCCCGAGGTTGGGGCCGAGGTGCCCGCCGGTGCGCGCCACCGTGGCCACCAGGTAGCGGCGGATCTCGGCCGCGAGCGCCTCGATTTCGTCACTGGTCAGGCCGCGCAGGTCGGCTGGGCGGTGGATGCGGCTGAGCAGTGGCGTAGCGGGCAGGGATGAGGGGGTGCCGACGGCGTCGGGAACACCACCTGTGCGGTCAGCACCGGCCGCGCCGAGGGTGGCAGGGGTCTCACTCATCGGCGCGTCTCCTCCTATTGCCGGTCGGGTTGCGGCGGCACGCGGGGAACCGCTGCCACCACGGCGTCCCAGCATATGCACATCCGCGCCGGGCGGGCCGCCACGACCCGCGGCCCACTAGGCGCCACAAGCGGACACCGTGCAGCCGGGAACACGTAGGGTTGGCCCCGGACCGTGCGCACCGCCCGACGGGCGCCCTGCGCCGACCCACCGCTTTCAGGAGGAACGATGAGTACCACAGCGCCGTACGGGACCTGGCCCTCGCCGATCACCCCCGGAACCATCACCACCCGCACCCTGTCCCTGTCACAGGTGCGCGTGGATGGCGGGGACACCTACTGGGTGGAGCAGCGCGCCTCCCAGGCCGGCCGCCAGGTCCTGCTGCGCCGGGACGGCGACGGACAGATCGGTGAGGTACTGCCGCTGACGCCGGCCGACGAGCTGGTGGACGCCCGCACCCGCGTGCATGAGTACGGCGGGCGCGCCTACGCCGTCGACTCCGGCATCATCGTCGTCTCCCACGCCGGCGATGGGCGCCTGTACCGCTACGACGTCGCCCACCGGCTGCGCGGCCTGGTGCCGCTGACCATCTACGGGGACGTGCGCCACGGCGACCTGGAGATCGACACCGCCCGCGGCCTGGTCTACGCGGTGCGCGAGGACCATCGCGGCGACGGCGAGCCGGTCAACACGCTGGTGGCCATTCCGCTGGACGGCTCGGCCGCCCGCGACGACGCCGCCTGCACCACGATCGTGTCCGACACCGACTTCGTGGTCTCCCCCACGCTGTCGCCGGACGGGGAGCACCTGGCCTGGATCACCTGGAACCACCCGGACATGCCCTGGGACAACGCCACCCTGCACGTGGGTGACCTGCTCCCGGACGGCACCATCGGCTCCCAGACCGTCGTCGACGGGGGCGCCGGCTATTCCGTGTCCGAGCCGCGCTGGACCGAGGAGTGCGAACTCGTGCACGTGTCCAACGCCTCCGGCTTCTGGAACCTGTACCGCACCGAGGGATTCCCGCGCCGCGGCACCAACCGCGAGGGCTGGACCGAGTCTCTGCGCACCCGCCCGCTGCACCCGATCGACGCGACCTTCACCTCCCCCGCCTGGGTGCTGGGGCCGCACCACTTCGACGTGCTCGACGGCGAGCATTTGATCGCCTCCTGGGCGCGCGACGGCGTGTGGCACCTGGGCACGGTCAAGCTGGCCAATGGGGAGCTGGAGGAGTGGAACGTCGGCTGGCAGCCGATGGGCAACGTCGCCTCCTCCGGGGGACGCGTCGTCATGCTGGCCGGCAGTGAGACCGAGCTGCCCAGCATCGTGGAGGTGCGTGGACGGCAGGTGGAGATTCTGCGCGGCTCGGGTGACTTCTCCGCTCACGACGCCGGCATCTCCTTCGCCGAGCCCGTCTCCTGGCCCACCACCGACGGCGCCACCGCGCACGGCTTCTTCTACGCCCCGGCCTCCTCCGCCTATGTCGGTCCCGACGACGAGCTGCCGCCGCTGATCGTGGGCGTGCACGGCGGCCCCACCGCCATGGACCGCACCGGGTATGACCTGCGCATCCAGTTCTGGACCAGCCGCGGTTTCGCCTATCTGGCCGTTAACTACCGTGGTTCGACCGGCTACGGCTCGGACTACCGGCGCCTGCTGAACGGCAAGTGGGGCGTGTACGACGTTGACGACGTCGTCTCGGGGGCCCAGTTCCTGGCCGACTCCGGCAAGGTGGACCCGGCCCGCATCGCGGTGCGTGGTGCCTCCGCCGGCGGATTCACCGCCCTGGCGGCGCTGGCCCGCTCCGACGTGTTCAGCGCCGGCACCTCCCTGTACGGGGTGGCCGACCTGGCCCAGTTGGCCCGCACCACTCACAAGTTCGAGTCCCGTTACATTCAAAGGCTGGTGGGCGCGGACGACCTGGATGACCCGGTCTACGCCGAGCGCTCCCCGATCAACCGCATCGATGACATTCACGCCCCGCTGTTGCTGTTGCAGGGCAGCGCCGACCCGATCATTCCGCCCGCTCAGGCCACCGGCATGTACGAGGCGGTCAAGGCCAAGGGGCTGCCGGTCGCCCTGGAGGTCTTCCAGGGCGAGGGGCACGGCTTCAGCCTCGCCGCCAACGTGCACCGCGCCTACCAGGACGAGCTGAGCTTCTACGCACAGGTGTGGGGCCTGGCCTCCCCGGTGCTGGAGCGGGTCGCCCTGCACGTGGATAACCTGGACCGCTGACACCCGCGCCGGCCGTGACTGCACTCGTGCCCAGAAATGCAGGCGGCCGGCTGCGGGAGCACACCCTGAATCTGCTGCGCTACCACCGCACCGGACTGTTCATTCTGGCGGTACTCACCGGTTTGACGGCCGGGGCCGGTGCCGTCGTCTTTCGGGCCGGCATCGACCTGTGGACCCGGGTCCTGACCGGTACCGATGACTACACCCTGATTCTGGGGCCGTCCACCGGGGTGCTGGCGGGCCTGGGCCGTGGGTTCGTGCTGGCGGCGCCGGTGCTGTCCGGTCTGTTGGTCGGGGTGCTGATGAGCCGGCTGGGTGCCACCGCCACGGGCCACGGCGTGGCGGGGGTGATCTGGTCGGCCCGTCGGTCCGACGGCACCATGGCTCCCCTACCCGCCGGCGCGAGCGTGCTCGCCGCCACATTGACCATTGGTGGCGGCGGATCGGTGGGGCCGGAGGGACCGATCGCCGAGCTGGGCGCGAGTACGGCCAGCGTCTTCGGGCGGCGCCTGGGGCTGCCGCGGCGCTCCGTGCGCCTACTGGCGGCCGCGGGCACGGCCGCCGGGATCGCCGCCGCCTTCAACGCCCCACTGGCCGGGGCATTCTTCGCCCTGGAGGTGGTGCTCATGGACTTCACCGTGGACGCCTTCGCCTTCGTGGTGCTGGCCTGCGTGGCCGCCACGGTGCTGGCGCACCACCTGCTGGGGACCACCCTGTCGGTGTCGCTGCCGGCGCTTGACCTGCACGGCGACGCCCAGCTGCTGTGGGTGGCGCTGCTGGGCCTGGTCGGCGGCGTTGTCGGGGTGATCTTCTCCCGCTGTCGCTACCTGGCGGCGGACCTGTTGGGGGCTGTCGGCGACCGGCTGCACCTGCCCGCCTGGGTCCGGCCCGCGGTGGGCGGGCTGCTGGTGGGGGCGCTGCTGCTGGCGGTGCCGGAGGTGTACGGCGAGTCGGCCGCGGTGCTGGATCGTGCCCTGGGCGGCCAGTACACGGCGGCAGCACTGCTGGGACTCACGGCCGCGAAGATCCTGGCGACCTCGGTGACCCTGGGGGTCGGTATGACCGGTGGCGTGTTCGCGCCGTCGCTGTGCATCGGGGCCACCCTGGGGGCGGCCTGGGGCACCGCGCTGGCGCCGAATCGGCCCGAGGCTGCGGCCGTGTTCGGAGTGATCGGCATGGGCGCGGTCTTCGCGGGCTCGGCGCGCGCACCCATCACCGGCACCGTGCTGATCATCGAGATGACCGGCCAGTACCACCTGCTGCTGCCGCTGATGCTGGCGGTGGCGCTGTCCACCACCATGAGCCGGTTCCTGACCCGCACCACGATCTACACCGAAGAGCTGCGCCGCCGCGGCGATGACATTGACGACCCGGTGCGTGCCACGCTGGTGGGCCGGGTGGACGCCCGCGGCCTGATGCACGCGCCCCCGGCGGTGCTGGAGGCCACCGCCTCGCTGGCCGAGGCCGCCGAGGCGCTGCGTGCGGCGGGTGCGGTGCGCCTGCCGGTGGTGGGGGACACCGCGGCCGGTCGGCCGGGGGCCGGCGCCGGGGACCCGAAGCCGGTCTGGCTGGGGTGTGTCTCCGCCGTCGCCGTCGCGGAGGCGCGCTCCCACCCCGACACCGGCGAGGCCTACGGTTCTCCGCGATGCGTGGGCGGGCTGCCCCTGGACCGGGAGCACGTTGACGGCGGCGCGGACGCGCACCGTGTGCTGGGGGCGCTGATCGAATCCCACCTGGAGGCGCTGCCGGTCACGCAGGCGCTGCCGGACGGTGGACTGGAGCTGATCGGCTGGGTGAGTCAGGAGGACATGGTGCGGCGCCTGTACCGGCAGCAGCGGCGTGCCGTCGAGGCCGCCGAGCAGCGCACCTCCCTGGGGTCGCGCACGCAGGCGTGGCTGCGCCGTCGCCGCACACGTTGAGCGCGCCCCTTGAGGGCGGTTACTTGCGGTCGCGGTGAACGGTTCCCTGGATCGTGTCGGAGATGTCGGTGATGCGCTCGGCATTGGTGACGATGCGACGCGGATCGGCCAGCCACAATTGCGCGCCGCCGACCAGCGGCAGGAGCACCGGCAGGTACCACCAGGCACTCCCCCACACCGACCAGGCGGAGCCCGTCAGGCCCACCACATTGACGGCGACGAGCCCCACCAACTCAACTACTAGGCAAGCCCATCCGACACGCCGCATGCGCCGGCCGTTGTGAGCCACGGCAACCGACAGCACCACGTAGCCCACCCCGCATAGGCCACTGAGCCCGGCCGGCAGGCGCATGCCCGCACCCGACCGGGCCAGGTCGACGAAGGCGGGCAGGGCCACCGCCAGGCCGAAAAGCGCGAAGACCCCCACGAGTGCGCGCCCCCAGCCGTGCGCGGGACGGCGCGTGTCGTTGAGGGACCGCGCCTGGGAAGACTCATCCATACGGTTACTGACCTCGTGGTGCACTGATTCGGAGCCGGGCCGTTCCCGGATGGCGCCCGGCGGGCCCGGCAGTGGCCGGCGCTGTGACGTTACCATTCCCGCATGAGTGAGATTACGACCTCCAGTCTGTCGGCCGCAGAGGTGGGCGGCGATGTCCTGGTATTGGCGGCCCGCGCGGAAGCCGACGCACCGGTTCTGCTCGGTGAGGAGTCCGGACTGGGCATCCTGCCGGATCTGAGCGCGCTGCCGGCACTGCTGTCCACTCTCGGCTTCACCGCGGCCCTCGACGCCGTGGTGCGGGTGCCCACGGCGGCGCTGGAGCACTCGCGCCGGGATTCGCTGGCCCCCACCCTGCTGGTGGTGGGCACCGGCGACGGCGACGACGTCGCCGCACTGCGCCGGGCGGCCGGACGCGCCGCCCGCGACCTGGCCGGAACCGAGCATGCGGTCTTCGCCCTACCCGCGGACACCACCGAGCGCCTGGCCGCAGTAGCCGAGGGCGCGTTGGAGGGCGCCTACGTCTGGTCACGGCGGATCCCGGAGCCGACAGCACCCCTGGCCCGGATCACGGTGCTGACCCCGCTGGGCCCACTGCCGCGCACGCTGCTGCGCCGCAGCCCAGCGGATGGGGCGGCGCCGGTGCTGCAGCGCGCCCGCGTCCTGGCCGAGGCGGTGGCCGCCACCCGGGACCTGGTCAATGACCCGCCCGCCTCACTCACCCCCACCGCCTTCGTCGAGTACGCCCGCCGAGCCGCCGCCGCGGCCGGGCCCGGCCGCAAGGACGGCCGCTTGGAGGTTGAGGTGTATGACGACAAGCGCCTGGCAGCCGACGGCTTCGGCGGAATTGCGGGAGTCGGCCAGGGGGCGGTGCATCCGCCCCGCCTGGTCCGCGTGGCCTGGACGCCGCGAGTCAAGGACGCCGAGCACGTCGCCCTGGTGGGCAAGGGCATCACCTTCGACTCCGGCGGCCTGTCGCTGAAGCCGCCAACCTCCATGCCCACCATGAAGTCGGACATGGCCGGGGCGGCCACCGTGCTGTCCGCAACGCTGGCAGCGGCCCGGCTGGGGCTGCCGGTCAAGACGACCGCCTGGCTCGCCCTGGCGGAGAACCTTCCCGGTGGGGCCGCCCAGCGTCCGGGCGACGTGGTCACCATATTCGACGGCACTACCGTTGAGGTGACCAACACCGATGCCGAGGGCAGGCTGGTGCTCGCCGATGCCCTGGCCGCCGCCGTCGCCGAGGAGCCCGACGTCGTGGTGGACGTCGCGACCCTGACCGGCGCACAGATCGTGGCGTTGGGCGAGCGCGTCGCCGCGGTGATGGGTAGCGAATCGGTGCGCGACGGCGTCATCGCCGCGGCCGAGCGCGCCGGGGAGGACTTCTGGCCCATGCCGTTGCCGGCGTATCTGCGCGCCAACCTGGAGTCCCCCTTCGCGGATCTGCGCAATGCCGCCGTCGGCAACCGGGCCGGCGGCATGCTCGTGGCGGGGCTGTTCCTGCGCGAGTTCGTGGGCCGGACCCCGTGGGCGCACCTGGATATTGCGGGGCCCGCCTACAACGAAAAGTCCGCCTGGGGGCTGACCCCCACCGGTGGGACCGGCTTCGGCGTCGCCACGCTGTTGGCCTTCCTGGAGGACCGGATCACGGGCGCGCGGCAGGGCACCGACCGAGCTGAGTAAACACTCGCCGTGCAGGTGATCCATGCCGTAGGCTACCCGGGACTCTCGTCCCCATTCGCGGGACCGCGGCCATCGCTGGCCGCCGAACAACACCGCCGCTCACGGCCGACTTTGAAAGGAAGCATGCACGTGACACAAGCAGGTGCGATCGACGGGGCCGGAACCGGTCAAGACGCCGTTTACGACATGGTGGTGCTCGGGGGCGGCTCGGGCGGGTACGCGGCGGCGCTGCGCGGCGCCCAGCTCGGGCTGCGCGTGGCACTGGTTGAGGCGGACAAGGTGGGTGGCACCTGCCTGCACCGCGGCTGCGTGCCCACCAAGGCCATCCTGCACGCGGCGGAGACCGCGGACGCGGTTCGGGAGGCCTCCGCAGTCGGCATCCGGGCGGCCCTGGAGGGCATCGACATGCCCGCCGTCCAGGAGTACAAGAACAGCATCGTCGCCCGCATGTACAAGGGGCTGCAGGGGCTGGTCTCCTCCCGCGGCATCGACCTGGTGGGAGGCTGGGGCCGCCTGGTCGCGCCGGACACGGTCGAGGTGGCGGGCCGGCACTACCGGGGCCGCAACGTGGTTCTCGCCTCCGGCTCCTACTCCAAGACCATGGGGCAGGAGATCTCCGGGCCGGTGATCACCAGCGAGCAGGCCCTCGAACTCGATCACGTGCCTGCGTCCGCGGTGATCCTGGGAGGCGGGGTGATCGGGGTGGAGTTCGCCTCCGCCTGGGCCTCCCTGGGCAGCCAGGTCACCATCATCGAGGCCTTGCCGCACCTGGTTCCCAACGAGGACGAGGCGATCTCCAAGCAGCTCGAGCGTGCCTTCCGCAAGCGGCGCATCAACTTCCGCGTCGGCACCCGCTTCGAGTCCGTTGAACGCACGCATAGCGGCGTGCGGGTGCGCACCGCCGATGGTGCCGTCACCGAGGCCGAGGTGCTGCTGATCGCGGTGGGCCGCGGCCCGGCCACCGCCAACCTGGGCTTTGAGGAGGTGGGCGTGGCCATGGACCGCGGCTTTGTGCTCACCGACCCGCACGGGCGCACGAACGTTCCCGGGGTGTGGGCCGTGGGCGATATCGTGCCCGGCGTGCAGCTGGCTCACCGCGGCTTCGCGCAGGGAATCGCCGTCGCCGAGCGGATCGCGGGCCTGGATCCCGAGCCGGTCGACGACGTCAAGGTGCCCAAGGTGACCTTCTGCGAGCCGCAGATCGCCTCCGTGGGGCTGTCCGAGGCGCGCGCCGCCGAGTTGCACGGCGCGGAGAACATCGTCACCAGCCAGTTCAACGTGGCCGGCAATGCCAAGTCCCAGATCCTGGGCACGCAGGGCTTCGTGAAGCTGGTGTCCCTGAAGGACGGTCCCATCCTCGGCTTCCACGCCATCGGCGCCCGCATGGGTGAGCAGGTCGGCGAGGGCCAGTTGATCGTGTCGTGGGAGGCCGACGCCAACGACGTCGCCGCCCTGGTGCACGCCCACCCCACCCAGAACGAGACCATCGGCGAGGCCGCCATGGCGCTGGCCGGCAAGCCGCTGCACAACCACGGCTGACCGCATACTCGCTCCACCCGAATTGAACTGGCAATCAGCAAACCAACGAGGAAGGCAAGCTCTAATGGCTGAGTCCGTGAAGATGCCCGCCCTGGGCGAGTCGGTAACCGAGGGAACCGTCTCCTCCTGGCTGAAGTCCGTGGGAGACACCGTCGAGGTCGGTGAACCCCTGCTGGAGGTGGCCACCGACAAGGTCGACACCGAGGTCCCCTCCCCGGTTTCCGGAACCCTGCTGGAGATCCGCGTCGCCGAGGACGAGAACGCCGAGGTCGGCACCGTCCTGGCCATCGTGGGCGATCCGGCCGAGGCCGGCGGCGCGCCCGCCGAGCCCGCGCCTGCCGCTTCGACGCCGCAGGAGCCCGCCGCGCCGACACCCGAGCCCGCCGCGGCACCGGCTCCAACGGCACCCGCCGCCCCGGACGCATCGCCGTCGGTCGGCTATGTCACTCCGATCGTGCGCAAGCTCGCCCGTGAGCGGGGCGTCGACCTGGCCACCGTCACCGGCACCGGCGTCGGCGGACGCATCCGCAAGCAGGACGTGGAGGCCGCGGCGGCGGCGCGGGCGGAGGCCGCCGCGCCTGCACCACAGGCCGAGGCCACGCCGGCACCGCAGGCCGAGCCTGCTGCACCCGTCTCCGCACCGCAGCCGGCGGCGTCTTCGGCCGCTCCCACCGCGGCGAGCCCGACCCGCCCCGCGCCGTCGGCCGGCGAGTCCGAGCTGCGTGGCCGCACTGAGAAGATGAGCCGCCTGCGCCGCCTGATCGGCGACCGCATGATGACATCGCTGCAGACCTCCGCCCAGCTGACCACGGTCGTGGAGGTGGATGTGACCCGCATCACCGCCCTGCGTGCTCGCGCCAAGGACGAGTTCCTGGCGCGCAACGGCACCAAGCTCACCTACCTGCCGTTCTTCGTGGCCGCCGCCACGGAGGCGCTCAAGGCACACCCGAAGCTGAATGCGACCATCGCGGAGGACGAGGTGACCTACCACGACGTCGAGCACATCGGCATCGCGGTGGACACTCCGCGCGGGCTGTACGTGCCCGTGGTCAAGCACGCCGGCGACCTGAACATTCCGGGCCTGGCCAAGCGCATCAACGACCTGGCCGCGCGTACTCGCGAGAACCGGGTCGACGCCGGTGAGCTGTCCGGTGCGACCTTCACGATCACCAACACCGGCTCCGGCGGCGCCCTGTTCGACACCCCGATCGTCAACCCGCCCGAGGTCGCCATCCTCGGCCTGGGTGCCATCACCCGCCAGCCCCGCGTAGTCAAGGACGGCGACGGCAACGAGGTCATTGCCGTGCGCTCGGTGTGCTACCTGTCCCTGTCCTACGACCACCGACTGGTCGACGGCGCGGACGCCTCCCGGTACCTCATGACCGTCAAGAAGCGCCTGGAGGACGGCGACTTCGCCGGCGAGCTGAGGCTGTAGCGCAGCCCACCCCCTCAAAGGCAGCCGCGGGGCCCGCACGCAACGCGTGCGGGCCCCGCCGTGGTTGCGGGCCTGTCGCCCTAGACAGCCAGGCCACGCCGGGTCGGTACGCGGGCCCGCCGTTGTTTCGGGTTCGCGCGCCGCAGGCCCTATTGGGTCACCGCCCTCCCCGTTTGGACCGTAGTCCTCTGTTTGGTGTTCGGACCGCTTCTCTCCGTTTGGACCGCCGTAGTGTGCAACTGGGGCGGTCCAAACAGACGTGACGTAAGGGGTCCAGACTGGCGAAGTCGTGAGCCGCCCGGTCGCGAACCCCTCCGAGCCGGGCCTGGGGTGTGCGGCGCCATCGGGTGGCCGAGCCCCCGCATCTCCGGCGCAGTTGTCCGGCCCGGGCCGGACCATTGCCAGTCATCCCGGATCCACACGACGCATCGCGAACCGTCTGCGGGAAGCGCGCCGAGTCACGCACTACCCGATCAACACCGGCTTCCCCTGGCGTCGCAGCGAAAGCCTTGATCCTGCAGATGCATGTACGTCCAGAACCCACGGTCGCATATCTGCGCAACTTTGGTTGACAAGCCACCACCTGTCAACGTAAGTTGCTTACGTGGCTTTGAAAACGACACCTACACCCGACCAAGTGGCCGCCGCGGCAGCCGATACGACAGAGCCGACAACCGGTTTGCGCGCCGTGGCCGCCTTGCGCAGACTCACCGAGACTCTGGAGCTTGCACAGGTTGAGGCTGCTCTGCGCGCTGGCATGGGCTGGACGGAAATCGCGAACAACCTCGGCGTCACCCGCCAGGCCGTCCACAAGAAGTACGCGAAACGAGTCGAACCAGGACTGGCACCCACCAGGAGGAGGAACCGATGACAGTATCGAGCCGTACCCATCTGTGGTCCTGGATTAGTTATGCGCGACATGAGGCCGGGCGTTTGCAGCACCCTGAGATCGACATCGACCACCTGCTGCTGGGGCTGCTCGCCCAGGGCGGTGAGGCGGCGGCGCTGCTCGGCACGCACGGAGTCACCCTGGCGAACGCCCGACGCGCCATGTACGAAGTATCCGCCGCGGACCTGGCGACCCTCGGCATAGACGCAACCGCCATACCGGCTTCGCTGCAGTCGCCCGGCCAGGAGGCGCAGAGGCTGGCCAACCTCGGCGATATCCCCTTGTCCGGCCAGGCTCAGCAGTTCGCCGCCGATCGTCGTAATGATTTCAGTACTTCCCTATCCGCTCTGAGAAGCCTGCTGGAGACGGAGGGCGGGGCGCCGATGCGCATACTCGCCCACCTCGACGTGGATACAGAACGACTGCACGCCGATCTGGCCACACACGACGGGGGCCACCTCCGCTCCCCAGGCGTTACTAAAGTCGACCGCGGCCTGTTGCCGGAGACGCCATCCGGAGCCCTGTGCCTGAGACGATTCATCTCTGCACCACCGGAGCTGGTGCACGCGGTGCTGGCCGATCCGGGGATGCTCACCGGATGGGCCGTATTGCCAACAGAGGTGCGCGAGCAGCATCTGGATGGGATTGTCAGTATGCACCGCTCGCGCAACAGAAGCCGCCACCTGGATTTGCGCTGGAGACACCTCGAGCTTGGGACCGACGTGGTGTGCTGGGTGAAGACCATTCTCACCGGGCCGTATGACGGCCAAACCCACTCCTACGACAGCTTCGTTCTGCGACCGGCACCCGGCGGGTGCGAGCTGACCTTCACGCGCGCATACCGTGTCTGGCGCCTGTCCGGGCGTCTACTACACCCGGTGACCCGGCGACTGACACGCATAGGCATGGTCAACACCTTCGGCGCCATCGCCAGGACGGTCGCCGCCTCTCTATGAGACCCGGCCGGCGTTGCACCTGAGCGCCCTAGATGATCGATTCCAGAGGTGGGCAACTGTCGTCGCTGGATGACGGCCTGAGCCCCGGGAACATCAGAGCCTCACGAGGAAATCGACATTGGCGCTCTACGCAGCGCGCACCTCAGCCACGCGCCACGGGTCGGGGACGAGGATCAGTATCACCTCGCGTGCCGCCAGCGCCGGCACGGTGCGCACGGCACCGTCCGCGCCCGTGCGGGTGGAGGCCGGCTGGGACTGACGGATGCGCACGGCCCGGGCGCCCACCCAGGTCTGCTCACAGTCCTCCGGCACGTCCACCTCGGTCACGCCGAGCACATCGGTGTCCAGCCCGTCGACGCTCTCCCCCGCCGCGGCCAGCGCCTCCAACACGGCCGCATCGGCGTTCGCCGCCGGCGAGTGCGGCACCGTGGTGTCGGCCAGGGCGACGCCGTCACCGGCATTCAAGGCGGCGTCGCGCCGCCCGGTCAGGTCCACCACCACCTCCAACAGGCTCTCCTCCGCGACTTGCGTCGGAGCAGGGACCGTGGCCGGGGCGCCGGCGGCTGCGCCGGTGCCGGGCGCCGTGGCCCGTGCCGCCTGGCCGACGCCGAGTAACCCGACGCCCAAACCCAACACGCTCACCAGCGCCACCAGGCCGACTAGTGCAGCAGCCAGCCGCCGTCGCCCCGTGCGAGATCGGCCGCGCCGGCGCCCGCGTCCCGCTTCGGGCCGCGCTGCCGGCCCCCGACGACGGCGCAGCGCGCGGCGGGTGGGGACCACGCGGGTGGGTCGGGCCGCCGCGGCACGCAGGGCGCCCGCGGCCAGGCGGGCGCCCTCGGGCAGGACCAGGCGGCCGGGCTGGGCCAGTTCATGCGCCCGGGCCGCCAGGGCACGGGCGGTGGGACGACGGGTCGGATCGGCGTCGAGCGCGTCGGGCAGGATGCGTTCAAGGCGGGCCTGCAGCAGCGCCGACCCGGAGGCGCATTCGCGCAGCAGGGCCGCCAGCGCGTACACGTCCGATGCCGGGGTCGCGGGGCCGCCACCGTGGCGCTCGGGGCGGCGCAGCGGTCGGTCCCGGACTCGAGGATGCCGCCGAACAGGTCAATGAGCACCAGCCCGCCATCGGTGGTGACCATGACGTTGGCGGGTGAGACGTCCCCGTGTGCCAGACCGTGGGCATGCAGGTGTGCCAGCGCGCCGCCGACGTCGTCGAGCACCCGCGCTGCCTCGGCGCGGGTCAAGCCACCACGCGCCCCGAGCACCACCGCCAGGTCGGCGCCCGCGATCAGGTCGACGACGACCGCCGCGTACCCGTCGGGCAGGAAGATGACGTCGCGCACGGGGGCGATCGCGGGGTGGGTCAGCCCACGCAGCTCGTTCAGGCGGCGCAGCGTGCGGGCCCCCGCGGCGTCGTCGGGCAGTTCGAGTAGATGGATCACGACGTCGCGGCCGGCGCCATCCAGGCCGCGGCGGGGCGCTAGCCGGCCCGGTGCGTCGCCGCCCAGGGGCGAGCCGACGGCGAGGCCCGCCTCTATGAGTGCGTCCTGCAGTTGCGGCGCGAGCGCGTCGGGATCCTCCGCCTGCTCGTCCCGCCGGCGGCTGCGGTGCTGGTTGGTGCCCATGGCCTCCATGTTCGCCGGAGCGGCACCAAGGTGCCAGGGTCAATGCGTCGCCTGTGGAAAACCCGTCACACCTGTCACCGCCCGCCGTTGAGACCGGCACCGGTTACGCGCCCGGACCGGTCGAAGTCGCTGAGGCCGGCCCGGCGGGCGACCACGCAGCATCCATCGCCACGGCTCCGGGCTAGGCGTCGGCCATGAGTGGAGTCAAGTGGGTCTCCAGCGCCGCCATCACCGGATCGGCCAGTTCGGCCGTCGCGTAGTGGATGCCGGTCACGGCTGTCAACGAGGTGACCCCGGCGTCGGTAATGCCGCAGGGGATGATCCGGTCCAGGTCGAATGCGGCCAGGTCGGGGTCCACGTTCAGGCCGATACCGTGCATGGTGGTGCCGCGCGCCACCCGCACCCCCAGGGCGCAGACCTTGCACTCGCGCGCCTCGCCGCGGCCCGGTTGTCGGCCCGGCGGCACCCACACCCCCGAGCGCTCCGGCACACGCATAGTGGTCACGCCGAGGTCGGCGCATACGTCCATCACCGCCGCCTCCAGGGCGCGCACATACTTGATCACGTCGATCGGCTCGGCCAGGCGAATGATCGGGTAGACGGTCAATTGCCCGGGACCGTGCCAAGTCACCTTTCCGCCGCGGTCTACGTCCACCACCGGCACGCGCTCGGGCCCAGCCAGCGGGCCGGCCGGACGCTCCCATGAGTGCGTGCGCCGCCCCACCGTGTAGACGCTCTCGTGCTCGAGCAGCAGCACCGTCGCGGGACGGCGGCCTGCGGCGACGTCGGCGTGCACGGCGCGCTGAAGCGCCAAGCCCTCGTCAAAGGGCACCAGGCGGGTCCCCAAACCGACGTCGACGCGTCCCAATCCATGCACCTCACCAGCCTAGATGAGACCCGTGCGGGGGTGCGTTGCTCGTGCCGGTAGCGACGCGGGGTGGCGGATGAGTGACGACCGGGGCGGACCGCATAGACTACGGGCCGATGGTCCTACGCCAATGGTCCTACGGGAGGAGTTCCAGTGCCCGACGCCGTCGCCCCTGAGGGCCGCCGCCTGCTGCGTGTGGAGGCCCGCAACGCCCAGACGCCGATCGAACGCAAGCCCGGCTGGCTGCGCACCCGCGCCGTGGTGACCGACACCTACCAGGATGTGCGCGGCCTGGTGCGCAGCCACGGCCTGCACACGGTCTGCGCCGAAGCCAACTGCCCCAACGTCTACGAGTGCTGGAACGACCGCGAGGCGTCCTTCCTCGTGGGCGGAAGCATTTGCACCCGCCGCTGCGACTTCTGCGACATCGCCACCGGCCGTCCCACCGAGTACGACCCGGACGAGCCGGCCCGGGTGGCCGCTTCAATCAGGGAGATGCGCCTGCGCTACGCCACCGTTACCGGGGTGAGCCGCGACGACCTGCCCGACGGCGGCGCCTGGCTGTACGCGGAGACCGCCCGCCAGGTGCACGAACAAGTGCCCGGCTGCGGCATTGAACTGCTGGTGCCCGACTTCAGGGGCCACCCGGAGTCGCTGCAGGAGGTCTTCTCCTCCCGCCCGGAGGTGTTCGCCCACAACCTGGAGACCGTGCCGCGCATCTTCAAGCAGATCCGCCCCGCCTTCTCCTACGCCGGCAGCCTGGACGTCCTCGCGCGCGCGTCGCAGGCCGGACTGCTGACCAAATCGAATCTGATCCTGGGGATGGGCGAGATCCGCGAGGAGATCGAGCAGGCAATCGCGGACCTCGTCTCGGTCGGTGTCAACATCCTGACCCTGACCCAGTACCTGCGCCCGTCCAAGCTGCACCATCCGGTCGACCGGTGGGTCAAGCCGCAGGAGTTCCTCGAGCTGGCGGCGCTCGCGGAGGACCGGGGCATCGATGCGGTCATGAGCGGACCCATGGTGCGCTCCTCCTACCGCTCGGGGATGCTGTGGGCGCGGGCGATGCGTGCCACGGGCCGGGAGATTCCCGCCAACATGCGCGACCTGGCCGAGCCGAGTACGGCCCGCCAGGAGGCCGCCGCCCTGCTCGCCGCCGGGACCGCCGCACGCTCCGCGGCCGACCGGGCGACGCCGAGCCCGGTGGGCCGGGCCGCCTCCTGAGGGACGGCGTGCGCCGTCGTCGGCTAAGGTGGGATCGTGAGCACAGCCCAGAGCGCCCAGCCGAAGAAGAAGCGGCGCCTCGCACAGGTCGCCCAGAACGTCAAAGACTCCTACACGATCTCACGGCGCAGCTATCCGTGGATCGGCTGGGCCCTGCTAGGCATCCTGGTGGCCCTGGTGGCACTGGCCGTTGCGCTGTCCGCCGTCACCAGCCAGGCGCTGTGGTACTGGCTGCTGATGGGCGTGCTGCTGGCGCTCATGGCGGACATGGTGGTTCTCTCACTGGCCACCCGCCGTGCCTCCTACATGCAGATCGAAGGCCACCCCGGTGCGGTCAAGGCCGTGCTCGATCAGGCGGGCCGCGGCTGGTACGTGGAGTCGGATCCGGTCGCCTTCAGCCCCAAGGGCCAGGACTTCGTATGGCGCCTGGTGGGACGCCCGGGCATCGTGCTGGTGGCCGAGGGTGCGCCGGGTCGTACCCAGCGCCTGGTTGAGGATGAGAAGAAGGTGCTGCGGCGCATCCTGTCCACGGTTCCGGTGCACGTGATCAGCGTGGGCACCGCGGAGGGGCAGACACGCCTGATCCACCTCGAGCGCGAGTTGCGGCGCCTGCCCACTAAGCCCACCAAGCTGACCAACACCGAGATCGACCGGGTCGCCAAGCGGCTGTCGTCCCTGTCCTCCAAGGGCCTGCCCATCCCGAAGTACATGGACCCGAACAACATTCGTCCGGACCGCCGCGCCATACGCGGCCACTGAACCGCCGCCGCGCCCGCCCGAGGCTGGCGCTCCGCAAGTCTGCGGACCGGCTCGGCCATGCAGCCGAAACACGGCGGACATATTCGCGGCACCGCCACGACACCGCGCCCACCTAGCCTGCATACCCACGCCCGGGATCTTTCGGGCATACAACACGCACACCCTGACGGAGGGACCACATGTTCAGTGACGCTGCGGAAGCGCTGGCCTACATCGAGAAGGAGGATGTGCAGCTGGTTGATGTGCGCTTCTGCGACCTGCCCGGCGTGATGCAGCACTTCACCATTCCGGTTGCCGCCTTCAAGGATGAGGCGCTCACCGAGGGGCTCATGTTCGACGGTTCCTCCATCCGCGGCTTCACCGCCATCCACGAGTCGGACATGAAGCTCATCCCGGACGTCACCACCGCCTTCCTGGACCCCTTCCGTGAGCAGCGCACACTGGTAATCAACTTCTCGATCGTGGATCCCTTCACCGACGAGGTCTACGCCCGCGATCCCCGTTCGATCGCCGCCAAGGCGGAGGACTACCTGCGTTCCACGGGCATCGCCGACACCTGCTACATCGGCGCGGAAGCCGAGTTCTACCTGTTCGACTCCATTCAGTACGAGACCACGCCCGCCTCCACCCGCTACCTGATCGACTCCGCCGAGGCGGCCTGGAACACCGGCCGTGACGAGCCCGGCGGCAACAAGGGCTACAAGACCGCCTTCAAGGGCGGCTACTTCCCCGTATCGCCCAACGACCAGATGGCCGACATTCGCGATCGCATCGTGCGCACCTGCATTCAGTCCGGCCTCGACATCGAACGCGCCCACCACGAGGTCGGCACCGCCGGGCAGCAGGAGATCAACTACCGCTTCGCCTCCCTACTCGCCGCCGGCGACGACATGATGAAGTTCAAGTACATCGTCAAGAACGAGGCCTGGCGCAACGGCAAGACCGCCACCTTCATGCCCAAGCCGATCTTCGGCGACAACGGCTCGGGCATGCACACACACCACTCCCTGTGGAAGGACGGCAAGCCGCTGTTCTTCGACGAGCGCGGCTACGGGCAGCTCTCCGACCTGGCACGCTGGTACATCGGCGGCATCCTGCGTCACGCCCCCAGCCTGCTGGCCTTCACCAACCCGTCGGTCAACTCCTTCCACCGGCTGGTGCCGGGCTTCGAGGCGCCGGTGAACCTGGTGTACTCGGCGCGCAACCGCTCCGCCTGCATCCGCATCCCGGTGACCGGCTCCTCCCCCAAGGCCAAGCGGATCGAGTACCGCGTGCCCGACCCGTCGGCGAACCCCTACCTGGCCTTCGCCGCCACGCTCATGGCCGGCATCGACGGCATCCGCAACCGCATCGAGCCACGCGAGCCCGTGGACAAGGACCTGTACGAGCTGGCCCCCGAGGACTACCACGACATCGACAAGCTCCCGGGCACGCTGGATGAGACGCTGGAGGCGCTGGAGGCCGACCACGACTACCTGGGCGAGGGCGACGTCTTCACCCCCGACCTGATCGAGACCTGGGTGGACTACAAGCGCACCAACGAGATCGCCCCGATGCGCCAGCGCCCCCACCCCTACGAGTTCGAGCTGTACTACGACCTGTGAGCGGCCTCTCGTGCCGGCCCGCCCCAACCATTTGCATATCTATGCTCTGATGTGGATATCCTGGCGGCGGCCGTAGTCCTCGATTCGAAGGAGCCGCATGAGATCCGCACGCACCTTGAGCGCGCGCGTCGCCGCCGGGCTGTGCCTGGCGCTGACGGCGACGGTGCCGCTGACCGCCTGTACCGACGCCGCCGATTGGAAGGCCACCCAGACCGGCGACGCCGCCGCCTTCACGGGCTATGACACCTCCGGCATCCAGGCTCAGCAGGACATCATCGACATGCTCCCCGAAGGCGCCCTGGCCGACGGCGTGCTCGACGTGGCCGCCTCCACCGACTATGCGCCCGCCGAGTTCCTGGACACCGACGGCACCGCCATCGGCTACGACGTCGATCTGACCAAGGCCATCGCCGCCGTGCTGGGCGTCGACTCGACCACCCACACGGCGGAGTTCGACTCCATCATCGCCGCCGTCGGCTCCAAGTACGACGCCGGCATCTCCTCCTTCACCGTCACCGCCGAGCGCGAGTCGGCCATGGACATGATCGCCTACATCAACGTCGGCTCCCGCTTCAACGTGGTCGCCAGCAATCCGGAGGGCGTGGACCCCTCCGACCACCTGAACCTGTGCGGCCTGACCATCGGCGTGCAGACCGGCACCGCCCAGGAGGAGGCCATGAACGCCGACTCCGCCGCCTGCACCGAGGCGGGCTTGCCGGCCATCGCCGTACGTTCCTACTCGACCCAGTCGGAGGCGACCACCGGTCTGATGGGGCACGTGATCGACGCCGTCTACTCCGATTCGACCGTGGCCGGCTACGCCATCGAACTGACCGACGGCGGGGTGGAGACCGTCGGCGAGATCGAGGACGCACTCCCCCAGGCCATCGTCCTGGCCAAGGACGATCCGCAGTTCAACGCCGCCATCCAGGCGGCCGTCCAGTACCTCATGGACTCCGGCACTTGGGAGGAGATCCTGGACGCCTGGGGCATTGAGGACGCCGCGCTCACCACCGCCGAGCTGAACCCGAACGTGGAGCAGTGATCACCACCTTGAGACCTCCCCAGCCCACCCAATCCCCTTCTGCCACGGCCGTCCCCGGCCCCGACCAACCGGTCCAGTTGAACCGTCTGAAGCCGGTTCCCCGGCCCGGCACGTGGATCAGCGCCACCATCGTCGCCATCCTCGGTGCGATGCTCATCCACGCCCTGGTGACCAATGAGAAGTTCCACTGGGGCACCGTCTGGTTCTTCTTCCGCGAGGTGCACGTGGTGCGGGCGGTCGGTTGGACGCTGCTGCTGACGTTCCTGGCGATGCTGATCGGCATCGTGCTGGCGGTGACGACGGCGGTCATGCGCCAGTCGTCGAACCCGGTGCTGCGCGGCGTGTCGCTGGCGTACCTGTGGTTCTTCCGCGGCACCCCGATCTACACGCAGCTGGTGTTCTGGGGGGCGCTGTCCGCCCTGTACCAGTACCTGAGCCTGGGGGTTCCCTTCGGGCCGGAGCTGATCACCTTCCGCACCACGGCGGTGTTCACGCCGTTCGTCGCCGCCGTGCTGGGGCTGGGAATCAACGAGGGCGCCTACCTGTCGGAGATCGTGCGCTCCGGCCTGGCCAGCGTGGATCCCGGCCAGACCGAGGCGGCCGGCGCACTGGGCATGAGCCGAGGGCAGATCCTGCGCCGCATCGTCCTGCCGCAGGCCATGCGCGTGATCGTGCCGCCCACCGGCAACGAGACCATCTCCATGCTCAAGACCACCTCGCTGGTACTGGCCGTCCCCTTCACGCTGGATCTGACCTTCGTCACCAACTCCTACGCCTCCTACACCTACCAGACCATCCCGCTGCTGATCGTGGCGGCCCTGTGGTACATCATCATCACCTCCATCCTGATGGTCGGCCAGCACTTCATTGAGCGCTACTACGGCCGCGGCTTCGACGGGTCCACCGCCGCCGCCGGGAGCCGCGCGGGCCGCGGCCTGTCAGCCCGCCAGCAGGCCATCCTCGACTCCCACACCACCAAGGACTCCCCCTTCCTGGAGGTCACCCCGTGAGCAGCATGAACTCGAACACCGCCCAGCCCGTCCCGCCGGGTACGCCCAAGGTCCGCATCGCCGGACTGCACAAGTTCTTCGGGGAGCTGCACGTGCTCAAGGGCATCGACCTGACGGTCGAGCCCGGCTCCGTGACCGTGCTGGTGGGCCCGTCCGGGTCCGGCAAGTCCACGCTGCTGCGCTGCATCAACGAGCTGGAGACCATCGACGCCGGGCGCGTGTGGGTCGACGGCGAGCTGATCGGCATGCGGGAGGAGCAGCGCCCCGACGGCTCCGTACGGCTGCACGCCCTGACGGACAAGCAGCGCGCCGCCCAGCGCTCCAAGATCGGCATGGTCTTCCAGCGCTTCAACCTGTTCCCGCATATGACCGCGCTGGAGAATGTCATTGAGGCGCCCGTCCACGTGCGTCACGTACCCAAGGACCAGGCCCGCGCACGCGGCATCCAGCTACTGGATCGGGTGGGGCTGGGCGACCGGCTTGACCACTACCCCTCACAGTTGTCCGGCGGGCAGCAGCAGCGCGTGGCAATCGCTCGGGCGCTCGCCATGGACCCAGAGCTGATGCTCTTCGACGAGCCCACCTCCGCCCTGGACCCGGAGCTGGTCGGAGAAGTGCTCCAGGTGATGAAGGACCTGGCCGCCGACGGCATGACCATGGTGGTGGTCACCCACGAGATGGGCTTCGCCCGGGAGGTCGGCGACCAGCTGGTCTTCATGGACGGCGGCCTCGTGTGCGAGTCCGGCAACCCCATCGACGTGCTCGATCACCCCACTCAGGAGCGCACCCGGGCCTTCCTGTCCTCCGTGCTGTAACCGGCCGGCGGCACCAACCGCTGCCGTGAGACGTCCGGGTCGGCGGGTTGCACTAGCCGACGGCCTCGGCCCGCCAGGTGCCCTCGTCCCAGTCGACCAGCCGCCAACCCGAATGCGGGTCGCCCTCGACCACGCTGACCGCCGTGTTGCGCATGGGGTGCTCGGCGATCCAGGCGGGGTCCGCTCCCCCGCCGACCGCCGCCGCCAGCGCCGTCCACAGACGCAGGATGGTGCCGTGCGCCACCAGCAGAGCGGTGCCGCCGGCGCGGGTGGAGTTGTAGATCTCCTCCACCACGCCGTTGAAGCGCGCGAAGGTGTCCGCCCCGTCCTCCGGGCTGCCGGGGATCCGCGCGGCCATACGCCCCACCATCCAGGAGCGGGTAGTGTCGGTGTAGCAGGCCACGGAGCGGATGTCCGTGTTCATCTCGATGTCGCCGGCCAATACCTCGCGCAGGCCGGGGCGGATACGGGCGGCCAGGCCGGTCGCCTGCTCAATGGGAGCGATCGTCTCCCGGGCCCGCTGGATCGGGGACACCCACAGTGAGGAGATGGCATCCAGGTCCCCACTGGACTCCAGGCGCCCCGGCAGCAGCGAGGCCTGCTCCACCCCGACGGCGTCCAGCGAGTTGCCGGGGAAGGCGGTATCCAGGGCGCCGGCGACGTTGGCAATGGTGCGGCCGTGTCGGACTAGCAGAAGCTTCACGAGCCTATACTGCCAGGCTCGCGGGCCGAGGGCGACGTCAGGACCGTTCAGGACCAGGGGTAGGGTCCGGCGCCGCGGGGGCGTCTGGGGGGACGGGGCCTGACACTCCCACCGCTGCCGGCGGCGCCTCCGGTGTCGCCCATGCGTGCCTGACCATTCTTCCCGCGCCGGCCCGCCGAGCGCGTCCCCGCGGCGGTCGTGGGCGGGGCCGGCCGCGCCGGGACGGCGTCGCCGAAGACGACGTGCTCCACCACGCGCCGGGCGTGCCGGGCGGTGCGCCGGTAGATGTCCTCCAGGTCCCGTTCGCTGCCGGCGGGCAGCCCCAGCAGCCGGCCGACCAGGCGAATCTCGCGCGGCTCCGTGGGCAGTACCTCCACCCGACTGGCCCCCTCGCGGCCGGTTCCCAGCACGGTGGCGGCCCGCACCCGGGAGGCCAGAACCCAGGCGGCGGTGAGCTTGCCGGCCTCGTCGACGCCGAGCAGGCCCGCCCGGGTAGCGGCGGACAGGGCCTCCAGCGTGGAGGTGGTGCGCAGTCCGGGCACCTGCGCCGCCCGGGTCAGTTGCAGCACCTGCGCGGACCATTCGACGTCGGACAGGCCCCCGGGACCAAGCTTGACGTGCCGACTGGGATCGGCGCCGCGCGGCAGCCGCTCGGCCTCCATGCGGGCCTTCAGGCGGCGGATCTCCCGCAGCCCGGCGTCGTCGAGCCCGTCCGGGCTCCAGCGCAGCGGGTCGATGAGCGCCTCGAAGCGCGCTCCCAGGTCGCGGTCGCCGGCGCAGGGCCGGGCGCGCAGCAGCGCCTGCCGCTCCCACACGGCCCCCCAGCGCTGGTAGTACTCGGCGTAGGAGTCCAGGGAGCGGGAGACCGGCCCCTGGCGCCCCTCGGGGCGCAGCCCGGTGTCCACCTCGAGCGGGTGCGGGCGCGCCTGGGCCAGCAGCCGGGTCACCCATTTCGCGACCGCCTCCGCCTCGGCGGCGGCCACGTCCGGGTCGGCGCCGGGCCGCGGCTCGTGTACGAACAGCACATCGGCGTCGGAGGTGTAGGTGATCTCCCGTCCGCCCAGGCGCCCCATGGCGATCAGCGCGTGACGGGCGGCGGCACCGGGCCAGGCGCCCTCGGCATCGGGGCCGGCGGCGACGGCGGCCGGCCCGTCCCGCTGCGCGATCACCAAGCCGGTGGCCACCGTCAGGGCGGCCCCCAGGACCGCGTCGGTGGCGTCGCCGAGGATGCGGGCGGTGCGAGCGGGGTCCACGCCGTCGAGTGAGTCGGCCAGGGCGGCGCGGATCAGCTCACGCGTGCGCACCCCCATGACCGCGCGGATCGCCTCCGCGGCCTGCTGCTCGATGCCGGCAGGGTCCGTGGCGGTGAAGGAGCGGCGCCGCAGTACCCGTTCCGTCTCGGAGCAGATCGCGCCGGGCGGGCGGGCGGCCAGTTCGGCGTCGTCGTCGAGCCAGGCGATCGACTCCGGACGCTCGGCGAGCCGGTCGGTGGTCCAGCGAGCACCGGATAGCACCTGGCACAGGCGGCGGGCGGCCACCGGAGAGTCCCGCAGCATGGCCAGGTACCAGTGGGAGCCGCCGATGGACTCCGACAGGCGGCGGAAGGACAGCAGGCCGTGGTCGGGGTCGGGGCCCTGCCCGATCCAGCCGATGATCACGGGCAGCAGCTGACGCTGAATGGCGGCGCGGCGACTGACGCCCTCGGTGAGCGCCTGGATGTGGTGCAACGCGCCGTCGGGGTCGAGGTAGCCGAAGGCCGCGAGGCGCTCGCGCGCGGCGGCGGGGGTGAGGCTCAGTTCCTCCGTGGTCAGGCTGGCGGCGGCGCTGAGCAGCGGCCGGTAGTAGATCTCCTCGTGCAGGGCCCGCACCCGGCGGCGCACCCGGTGGAAGAGCTTGCGCACCGCATCGGCGTCCTTCAACCGCCTGCGGTCGATACCCCGCCCGATGCGGCGCAGATCTGCATCGGCGGCCGGCAGGTCGTGGGTACGGCGCATGCGCAGAAGTTGGGCGCGGTGCTCCAGCAGCCGCAGCATCCGATAGCAGTCGGCCAGTTCGGCCGCGTCCGCGCGCCCCACGTAGCCGCCGGCGGAGAGCTGCTGAAGCCCATCCAGGGTTCCGCGCACGCGCAGGCGCGCGTCGGCACGGCCGTGCACCAGTTGCAGCAGCTGCACGGTGAACTCCACGTCCCGCAGGCCGCCGGGGCCGAGTTTGATGCGGCGGTCGTCGGAACCCGGCTGTGCGGACTCGGACTCGACCCGGCGGCGCATGGCGCGCGCGTCGTCGACGAAGTTCTCCCGCTGGCTGGCCGACCACACCAGGGGCGCGACACCGGCCTCATAGGCGGCGCCGAGCTGCCGGTCGCCGGCGCAGGCGCGCGCCTTGAGCAGTGCCTGGAACTCCCACGAGGAGGCCCAGCGCTGGTAGTAGGCCAGGTGCGAGTCCAGGGTGCGCACCAGGGCGCCGTCCTTGCCCTCGGGGCGCAGCGCGGTGTCCAGCGGCCACAGGGGTGGCTCGGCGCCCGACGCGGAGGTGATGCGGGCGATCTCGGTGGCGATCTGTGCCCCCACCCGCAGGATGTTCTCCTCGTCCGCCGCGGCGTCGGAGTCCGCCGCAGGCCCGCCGTCGTCCCGGTGGGCGGGGCCGACCACGTAGACGACGTCGACGTCGGAGATGTAGTTCAGTTCGCGTGCGCCCGTCTTACCCATGGCGATGATCGCCATGGCCACGTCCGCGGCGGCGGGTCCCACGACGGCGCGGGCGATGGTCAGGGCGGCCTCCAGGGCGGCGTCGGCCAGGTCTGACATGCGCCCGCCCACGGTGGGCAGGTGCGCCAGTGGGCTTGCGGCGGTCAGGTCGTCGGCGACCACGGCGAGCAGGCGGTCACGGTAGGCCACGCGCAAGGCGCTGATGGCGCGGCCGGTAAACGCCTCGGGAAGGGGGGTGGGGGCGTCTACAAGCACGGCGGCGACGGCGTCGTGCAGGCCGATGGCGGCTTTGGGCTGGCCGGGGGCGTCCCAGGCGTGCGCGGGGGCGAGGGCGTCCAGGTGCTCGGGGTGGGAGATCAGGAAGTCTCCGAGCGCCTGGGAGGCGCCGAGCACCGCCAGCAGGCGACCGCGGTGGCCCACGAGTTCCTGTTCGTCTGGGTCGAGGTCCGCCTCAGCGTCGGGGTCTCCCGTGTCTGTCGGCTCAGCGACTGTGTCCAGGCGCAGCAGCCGCGCAAGCGTGCGAGCAGGAGCGCCCACGCCGTCGGCGACGGCGTCGGAGTGCACGGTTTCCGGCTCCGCAGTGGGCTCGGTGGCGGTTTCTGGGCCGCCGATGACCGTGCATGCCTCCGCCAGGCGGACCAGGGCGAGCAGGGCCAGGTCCGGGTCGGCGGTGCGGCCGAGCTCGTCCACCAGCCTTACACGGGCCGGGTCGAGGGCAGGCAGCTCCCCGGTGTCGGCGTCGGGCGCCGGGGACACGGCGGGCAGCAGGGGCGCCAACGCCGGGTCGATGAGCAGGCCGTAGGCGCGATCCACCTCGGTGAAGCCTGCCCACAGAAGCCGGGCGCGTGTGCTGGGCCACGGGCCGTGCCCGGTCAGGGCCGGGCCGCGATCGGTGGGCGTGTCGGGGCGAGGACCCCGATGCTGCTGCCCTAGTTCACGGTTGGTGGGCACGGGTAATCACAGTCTCGGGAAGAACTGGCTGAGTTCGAAGTCGGTCACCTGCGCGTCGTAGGCCAGGTACTCGCGGCGCTTGTTGCGGCGGAAGAACTCGAAAGCGTCCTCCCCCAGCGTGTCGGCGACCAGGTCGGATTCGGCCATGGCGGCCACGGCGCTCTTCAGCGAGGTGGGCAGCGCACCGATGCCCAACGACTTGCGCTCCAACTCGGACAGGGCCCAAACGGTGTCCTCCGCCTCGGCGGGGAGCTCATACCCCTCCTCGATCCCCTTCATGCCCGCGGCGAGAATCACGGCGAAGGCCAGGTAGGGGTTCGCGGAGGAGTCGATGCCCCGGAACTCGACGCGGGCGGACTGAGCCTTGCCGGGCTTGTGCATGGGGACACGCACCAGGGCGGAGCGGTTGTTGTGGCCCCAGCACACGTAGCTGGGGGCCTCGTCGCCGCCCCACAGGCGCTTGTAAGAGTTCACGTGCTGGTTGGTCACCGCACAGATCTCGGTGGCGTGGTGCAGCAGACCGGCGACGAACGCACGCCCGGTGGCGGATAGCTGGTACTGCCCGGACGGGTCGTGGAAGGCGTTGTGGTCGCCCTCGTACAGGGAAAAGTGCGTGTGCATACCGCTTCCGGGCTGGCCGACAAAGGGCTTAGGCATGAACGTGGCCTCGCACCCCTCCTGCAGGGCGACCTCCTGGACCACGGCGCGGAAGGTCATGATGTTGTCGGCCATAGACAGCGCGTCGGCGAAGCGCAGGTCAATCTCGTTCTGGCCGGGTCCGCCCTCGTGGTGGGAGAACTCCACCGAAATGCCCATCTGCTCGAGCATGAGGATGGCGTGGCGGCGGAACTCGTGCGCGGTGCCGCCGGGCACGTGGTCGAAGTAGCCGGCGTGGTCGGTGGGGACGATGCGACCGTCACTGTCGCGACCCACCAGATAGAACTCGATCTCGGGGTGCACGTAGCAGGTGAAGCCGGCGTCGGCGACGCGGGCCAGCTGGCGTTCGAGCACGGCGCGCGGATCGGTGCGGGCAGGCTCGCCATCCGGGGTGAGCACATCGCAGAACATGCGGGCGACGCTGTTAACCTCCTCCCGCCACGGCAGCATCTGGAAGGTGGAAGGGTCCGGGGACAGCAGCATGTCCGACTCATACACGCGGGTGAGTCCCTCAATGGCCGAGCCGTCGAAGCCGATGCCCTCCTCGAAGGCGCCCTCAACCTCGGCGGGCGCGATTGCGACCGACTTCAGCTGGCCGAGCACGTCGGTGAACCACAGGCGGATGAAGCGGATGTCGCGTTCCTCGATGGCGCGCAGTACGTATTCCTGCTGCTTGTCCATAATGCTGGCGTTGCCTCCTTGCGCGGGCGGTGTGGACCGGTGCGGTCTGCGGGTCCGGCCACCGCGGGCTTCCTCGGTCAGCCTATCGGCTGAAGGAGTCCGCCGGGTTTCACGCGGCGGTGCGGCGGGCACGGCTGGGCACGACCATTCGCGGGTTATCGGCGTGAACGTGGGTATCGGAACGAACGTGGTGCGTTAGACCAGCGTCTCACGGGGGCGAAGGATCCGGTGAGCAGTGCCGGTTCACCGCGCCGGACTTGTCTGCCGCCATCCCCCGTGCCCGGAAGCGGGACCATCTGCTATGCGACTTCGCCATCCACGGCGTCTACAACGCCACTTCGGGGTTAACAACGCCGGTTAACGGTCTACTGAAGGGCTCCGAGGTATACAGCAGAGCGTTAAGTAGCGTTGTTAACGCCGAACCGGCGTAGCAGACACCCCAGTCCACTCACACGCCCGACCCAGACTCCCGACCGGCCCGTGGACACCACGCCCTCAAACCCGAAGAGCCAGTTTGAGCGTGCAGACCTGAACCGTCACACCGACAGCAGCCTCGCCGCCGGGGCTCCGCTGCCGATCGTCGCCGTCAAGGAATCGGAATAGGAGCTCCGCCCGGCGAGTAGGCTCCGAACATGACCACTTCCGCTTCCGACCAGTCATCCGCAGACGCTGCCACGGTAGGCGCCTCCCCCGCCGCCGACCGCTCTGCCGCCGAAGTCACCACCCCGGCCGCGGCGGGGCCGCAGATCTCACAGGTCAAGAAAGTGCGCGTGCACCACCTGCTGAGCGCGAAGCAGCGGGGCGAGAAGCTGACCATGCTCACCGCCTACGACGCGGTCACCGCGCGCATCCTGGATGCTGCGGGTACCGACATGCTGCTGGTCGGCGACTCGCTGGGCAACGTCATGCTCGGCTACGACTCCACCGTGCCGGTCACCCTCGACGAGATGGTGGTGGCCACTCGCTCGGTGGCCCGCGGCACCAGCCGGGCCCTGGTGGTGGCGGATCTGCCCTTCGGCACCTATGAGGCCGGCCCCGAGCAGGCCCTGGCCAGTGCCGTACGGCTCATGCGCGTGGGCGCCAACGCCGTCAAGCTCGAGGGCGGCCGCCCCCGGGCGGCAACGGTGCGCGCACTGTCCGACGCGGGCATCCCGGTGGTCGGCCACCTCGGCTTCACTCCCCAGTCGGTGAACAAGCTCGGCGGCTTCCGCGTACAGGGCCGCGGCGAGGATGCGCAGGAGGCCCTGTTGGCAGACGCCGCGGCGCTGGCCGACGCCGGCGCGATCGGGATGGTTCTGGAGATGATGCCTGAGCCGGTGGCGGCGCGCATCACGCAGGCGGTGCCGGTGCCCACGATCGGTATCGGTGCCGGAGTCCACTGCGACGGCCAGGTGCTGGTGTGGACCGACATGGCCGGTATGGAGGAGTGGAAGCCGCGCTTCGCACGGCAGTTCGGCCAGGTCGGTCGGGCGCTGCAACAGGCCGCGCAGGATTACAACGCCGCGGTCCGTGACGCCTCATTCCCGGGGGCTGCGGAGAGCTTCGAGGCCTAGGCTCGCCCCGGCGCCAAGTGCTGCTTCCCTTCCGCGGTGATGCCGGCGCTTACACGCGGGTGTCGAAGGCCAGCTTCGCACCGAATCCGAGCAGAACGCCGCCGGTGACCCGGTCCGTCCAGCGCACCAGCGCGGCCCCGGCACCGGACTCCAGCCGGGGCGCGATCCACGACGCCCCGACGGCGAGTGCGCCCATCCACACCATGCAGCACAGCCCGTGCACGGTGGCGAGCAGCACGCCCATCAGCAGTGGTGGCACCCCGACGGCCATGAACTGCGGAATGGTGGCGAGGTAGAACACGCCCGCCTTGGGGTTGAGCAGATCGGTCGCCAGCCCGGTGAGCCAGCCCCGCCACAGCGGAGCACCGTCGGCGTCAGCGACACGTGCTCCCGTTGTAAGCGGCGCTTCCGCCGACGCGGTCTCCGCCTGTGCCGCGCCCGTTCCCAGGTCTATGGCCGTCCGCCCACGGGAGGCACGACGGAAGGAACGCAGCAGCATGCCGCCGCCCATCCAGGCCAGATACAGGGCACCGGCCAGCGACAGGAGCCGGTAAGCCGTGCGGGAGGCGGCCAGCACCGCCGTCGCCCCGGCGCCGGCGGCTGCGCCCCAGATGATCAGCCCGGTGAAGATGCCCGCGACCGTGGCCAGGCCGTAACCGCGAGAGTGATTGAGTGCGCCCCGCAGCACGACCGCGGTGTCGAGTCCGGGCACCAGCGTGAGCACAACCACGATGGCCGCGAATCCGGCGAGCGCCTGCGGCAGCGTCATGCATTGCTCCTAACACCGTTCCCAACGGCGTCGGCCGAGCCGGCCGCCAGGCCCTCCGGGTGCTCCCAGTCGATCGGTACGGGCACGACCCCAGCAAAGGCGTCGCTGAAGTCCCGAACCGGGTAGGTAACTCCCTGGTTCCCGGGGTCCTCCGCCCACGTGAGCAGGCGCGGGGCGCCGTCGACGGCGCTCGGCGTCACCTCAACGGTGGTCACCGCGCAGTTGGCCATCGGGGCCATGCCATAGATCTGCGGCCCCACCCAGCGGGCCATGATGGTCATGAGCGTCATGCCGTGGGAGACCACCAGCACGTTGTCCGCGCCGTCGTCACCCGCCGCGACGGAGCGCAGGTCGGCGAGGATGCGGGCTAGGGCGCCGTCGACGTCGGCGAGGTAGTCGCGGGCGGTAATACCGCCGGGGGCGCCGGGGTGCACGCCGGTCAGGACGGCGGGCAGGTGCTGCTCCGCAGGCAGGGCCGCGTGCATGACCGGATCGGGGCCGCCGTCGTAAACGCCGTAGTTGTATTCGCGCAGGCCGGTCAGGTTCACCGGGGTGAGGCCGGGGTGCGCCTGCAGCAGGATGCCGCCGGTCTCCTGGACGCGCCCCTGGGGGCTGAAGTAGGCGCGGTTGAAGGGAACGTCGGCCAGGTAGTCACGGCAGATCTCGGCGCCCAGGCGTCCCTCGGGCGTCAGTGGGGAGTCGGCCGCGCCCTGGGTGCGGCGCTGCTCATTCAGGACGGTACGGCCGTGCCGCACGAAGTAGATCATCGCCATGCGGTAATCGTATGGCAATGCTCCGCATACGGTGCGGCCGGTCGTCGGCACCCACCGGAGCCCAGTATTTTGGAGGCCCCGGCGGTTTGCCCACGTTTCAGTCCCCCGGCTTATCCCCGCCGGTGGCCGCCGCCCGCTGCAGCCGGTTGATCTCCTCGGAGAAGGTCCAGCGGTTGAGCAGGTGTTCGAAGCGCCGACCGTCGATGTAGACAACCGGGCTGGCATCGTCGGTCAGGCCCTCGACGTCGCTGGCATCGGCGAGGACCTTCGCCTCATCGACTCCGGAGTCGATGCGCTCCCACATGGCGTGGGCATCGATTCCAGCATCCCTGGCCGCACGTGTGATCGAGTGGGAGGTGATGCCGCCGCGCAGCCCGGCCAGGGCATCGTGGAAGGCCCAGAGGCCCGGCTCGTCGTTTCCGGAGGCGGCCTCCAGTGCTAGTGCCGCCAGCAGGCTCCCGGGACCGGACAACTTGTGCCGCAGGATCAGTAGCACCTCGCCGGAGTCGATCAGCGGCTGCAGGCCATAAAGCGCCTCCGTCAGCCGCCACCGGTCCTCGTCGTCCATGTCGGCGTAGTTGATCAGCACATGCGGCGCGTCCATGCTGCCGAACGTCAGTTCGTGTGCCGGCGCGGGCGGGCGGCACAGGCGCATCCCAGTGGGCTCCGGCAGCGGGCAGAGCCGGTCGGTCACCTGGAACACGAGGGCGGCCAGCACCAGGGCCAGCAGCGAGGCGAGCAGTACTCCGAGGCGCGCCTGGTCGCGCAGAGTCTCGTCCTCCAGCGCGATGTTGGCCACCAGCAGGGAGATGGTGAAGCCCATGCCGGACAGAGCTCCGAGTCCGGTGATGCGCGGCAGGTCCAGCCCCGGCATGCGGGAGGCGGGCACGAGCCACAGCACCAGCCCGGCCCCAAGGACGACGCCGATGAGCTTACCCGCCACGAGGCCGCCGATCACGGCCCACAGGATGCGGGAGGAGATGGCGGCACCGATGGTCTCGGCGCCGAGCGCCACTCCGGCGTTGGCCAGGGCGAATAGGGGCACCACCAGGAAGTTCACGTACGGCGGCAGGAGGAACGCCAGGCGCTGATTGAGCGGCATGGAGTAGTTCAGGGACTCGCGCAGCATCCGGGCGCTTCCTGGCGCCGGGGCCTGCCGGTAAAGGGCGGCGAACTCCCCGGCGGCGTCGACGTCCTCGCTGCGCACGTTGTACACCGGCATGAGCAGGGCGATGAGCACGCCCGCGAGCGTGGCGTGCACGCCGGAACGGTAGACCGCGTACCAGATGACGACGGCGAGCACCAGGTAGGGCGGCACGCGCCAGACCCCGCGACGCGCCATCAGCCACACCAGGAGCAGCCCGGCCGCGGCGACTGCCAGGGCGACGAAGTTCAGCGACTCGGAGTAGAAGACGGCAATGACCGCCAGGGCGCCGATGTCGTCGATGACGGCGAAGGCCAGCAGGAACAGCCGCAGCCGCGGAGCGCGCTTGGGGCCCACCAGGGCAAGCATCCCCAGCGCGAAGGCCGTGTCGGTGGAGATCACGGATCCCCACGCGTGGGCCCCGTCCGAGCCGCCCATAATGGCCAGGTAGATCAGCGCCGGCACCACCAGGCCGCCCACCGCGGCCGCCGTGGGCAGCAGCGCGCGTCCCGGCAGCCGCAGCTCGCCCAGCGTCAGCTCTCGACGCACATCCAACCCGACCATGAAGAAGAAGACCGCCATCAGGCCCTCATCCACCCACTCGTGCAGAGTCAGATCCACCGCGAACGGGCCGACCGTGATAGCCGCGGATGTCTGCCAGAACTGGTGGTAGCTGTCGCCCACATTCGCCCAGATCAGGGCGGCGACCGTTGCCACGGCGAGGGCGATCGCCGCATAGGTCTCATTGGTCTGCAACTCGAGCAGCCGCCCTCGGCGGCGCAGGTAGCTGTCGACGACGTCGCGGATGCGCCCCTGGTCACTGGCGGCACGAACGTCGGGAGTGCTCATTCAATCTCCGTTTCCGAGCGTAATCACAGGAGGTGGTTTCCTCGCGCACGGTCAGCCGCCCGGTTGCATTGTCGACCGGCGGCACCGAATGCGAGCGGCCCAGATCCCTACCCGTGGGAGCGAAGCAGAGCGATACACGGGGCGCGGGACGGGCCGGCGAACTGGTGTCATTGTATGGACCGCTGTCAATCGCGTCCCGGCGGTGGCCGTTGGGTACTCGTGCCTCGGACGGCTCCTATGCTGACGCCATGACTACACCGACGATCTCACTTGCGGACCGGGCTCCCCGCGGCACTCTCACCAAGGGCGTTCTCACCCCCGAGCGGCATGTGCCCGCCTCCATAGCCCGTCCCGAGTACATGTTCCACGACGGCCCGGAGCGCGTAACCGCGTCCGACGTCAAGGACGCCGAGACGGTTGAGCGGATCCGGGCGGCCGGGCGGATCGCGGCGCGTGCCATGGCGGAGGCCGCCAAGGCGATCGCCCCCGGGGTCACCACCGACGAGCTGGACCGGATCGCCCACGAGTACATGTGCGACCACCACGCCTACCCCTCCTGCCTGGGCTACATGGGCTTCCCCAAGTCGATCTGCACCTCCATCAACGAGGTGATCTGCCACGGCATCCCGGACTCGACCGTGCTCAAGGAGGGGGATCTGATCAATCTGGATGTCACCGCATACTTCGAAGGCGTTCATGGCGACACCAACGCGACCTACCCGGTGGGTGAGGTCGACGAGGAGACGGCACTGCTGATCGAGCGCACCCGCATGGCCATGGAGCGCGGGATCAAGACGGTCAAGCCGGGCCGGGAGGTCAATGTGATCGGCCGGGTCATTGAGAAGTACGCCACACGCTTCAACTACGGGGTGGTGCGGGACTACACCGGTCACGGGGTGGGCGAGGCCTTCCACTCGGGGCTGATCATCCCCCACTACGACTCCGCCCCCCGATTCGACGACGTCATGGAGGTGGGTATGGTCTTCACCATTGAGCCGATGCTCACCCTGGGCACCGAGGACTGGGAGCAGTGGGACGACGGCTGGACGGTGGTCACCAAGGACCGCTCGCGCACGGCCCAGTTCGAGCACACGCTGGTGGTCACGGAGGACGGCGCCGACATTCTCACACTCCCCTGAGCCGCATTTGAGGTATTGGGGTAGTGCTACCCATCCCCCGAGCTGAGACGGATGCCCAACAAACGCCGATGCACGTGTACATTCACGTCTGTGATCCGTCCGCGACCGTTGTTCGCGGCATCGCGTGACAATATGCATCCCCACTTCCCGGAGGTATTGACTCATGGCACTGCGCTTCAACCCGCCGCCGAACTGGCCGGCACCCCCCGAGGGGTTCAACCCGCCCCCGGGGTGGCAGCCCGATCCCGCCTGGGGCCCGGCCCCCGAGGGCTGGCAGCTATGGGTGGATGACTCTGCCCCCGGAGCCTCCGCCGGCTCGGCCCCGCAGGCCGGCTCCGCGCCGGTCGCAGACCCGACCGGCCAGTCGGCATCGGCTCCTTCCGGTGATTACGCCGCCGGTGCGAGTCCGTACGCGGCCAACATGGACTACGCCCAGTCCCCCACGCCATATCACAACCAGCAGGCGACCCCGGGCACGTCCCCGCAGGCCGCCGGCTGGCAACCAATCGATGTCGGTCAGGGCGGCACCCCCGGCGGTCAGAAGCCGGTGACGAAGCAGTGGTGGTTCTGGACCATCATCGCCGTTGTCGTCCTGGCGCTGGTGATCGGCCTCATCGTGGCGCTGACCGGCGGTGACGACGAGCCCGTCGCGCGCCCGACCTCCACGGCGTCCTCCCGCACCAGTGACGACTCGCGCAACACCACCTCGGACGACACCGACGACGGTGACGACACGCCCAGTGACGACCCGACCAGTGACGACACCACGAACGACGACAAGGACGACTCCAACTCCTCTTCCTCCTCTTCGGACGTCGGCACCACCATGGACGACCCGGCCGATCCGGAGAAGGACGTGCTCGTCTTCGAGGCCGACGACTACGAGGACGATCCGGACGCCAGCTTCGACGTCCAGTTCGGCTCGGTCGAGTGGGATGCCACCTCCGATGTCGAGACCGAGGCCGGCAAGTACCGTTACGAGGACCCGGGCAGCGGCAACGTCTACATGCGGGTGCCGGTGACGATCACGTACCACGGCAAGGGCAAGATGGACGCGTATGACCTGACGGTCGACTACGTCAAGGACGGCAACACCACCGAGGCGACCTACCTGTACATCGACAGCGAGTTCCGCCAGCAGGACATGCCGCGCGACGGCGGCACCGCCACGGGCTACTTCATGTTCATCCTCAGTGAGGATGACGCCAACGCCCAGCAGGGCGTATTCGCGGTCAACGGCTACTGGGGCACCGACGAGCTGTACATGGAGGCCAAGTCCTTCTAAAGACCAGTTGATGGGCTCCGTGCCCACCGCTGCACCTCGACGGCGGCCCCGCTGGATAGCGGGGCCGCCGTCGGCGTATACGGGGAGCGAGAACTGCGAACACACCGCCGTTGGCGCGCGGAAACACCTGCGCGAATAGAGCGCGGACGAGCCGACCTGTACGCCGGGTTCTGTTGCCGCCGGCCGTTACCGGCCTGGCGGTGGCGACCATCCATCTTGGACCACCGTTGCCGATGGCCTCACGCGACCTACCCGCAGGCTCGGGCGAGCAACCCTTTCCGCCTTGCGGCGGTCACCTGCTGCGCGGTCTTGCTCCGGGCGGGGTTTACCTAGCCGTGGCGGTCACCCGTCACGCTGGTGGGCTCTTGCCCCACCGTTTCACCCTTACCGGCATCTGCCGGCGGTTTGCTTTCTGTGGCACTGTCCCGCGGGTCACCCCGGGTGGCGGTTAGCCACCGCCCTGCTCTGTGGAGCCCGGACGTTCCTCGACCCGCCGGTTCCCCGACGGTACCGCGGCCGCCCGGTCGGCTCGTCCGCAGCGGCGATTCTAAACGACCGGCACACCCATGGGGTAGCGCACCGGCGCACCTGGCGCTCAGTCCTCCATGCGGACCACGATCACGTCGTTCTCCTCGGCGTGAATGACCCGGTCCTGCGGTGCGGCGGCGATCCGGGCGTACTCCTGCGGGCTGATCTCAACCCCGCCGCCTTCGACGCGGCGACCGTGCAGGGCCACCGCCCCCAAGCCGCCGGTGGACTTGCGCACCGCCTCATACTCGGCCAGCAGTGCGTCCCCAATCGCCGCGGCGAGGTCGTTCCGCTTGCCGCGGGCGTCCGCGATCTCGGCGTCGAGGCGGGCGAAGTCGGCGTCGCGGGCGGCCGTCAGCTCGCGTCCGCCGGCGCGGATCTCCTTCTCCTCCGCAGCGGCGGCGTCCACCTCGGTGCGCGCCGCCTCCAACTGCTCCATGGCAGCGATCTGGGCCTCCTCCAACACCGCCTGGCGGCGCCCAAGCTGGTCGATCTCCGACTGAATGGCGGTGAGTTCACGTGCCGGCGCCGCACCGGAGGACAGGCGCTCGCGCAGCACCTGCGCACGGTGCACCACTTGGTCCACTTCCTCCTCGCGCGTCTTGGCGTTGGCCTGCGCCTCATCCAGGGCCGCCGCGGCTACAACCGCGCGCCGACGGTTGAGCTTCAACCGCTGCACCGTGGCCTCGATGCGTTCCAGCACGGGCAGGTGCTTGCGCTCGTGGGTGAGACGGGCGAGCTGCGAGTCGAGCCTCTGCAGGTCGATGAGCAGGCGCTGCTGGCTGAGGGGGGCGCTGGTCACGGCTTGATCCTTCGCTGGTCAGTCGGGATGAGTATCGAATTCTTCAGGGCCGCATCCGCCGCCGGTTCAGCGACCGGTGCTCAGACGCAGTGCCCACGGGTCGGTGACGATCTGCGACACGTACGTGGAGAGTCTATGCCCGCGCGCCTGCGCCGCCGCCTCGAGCCGGGCGGCCAGCGGCGGCAGCCCGACCCACTCGGTGGCCCAGTGCGTGCCGCACAACAGGTAGGGGCGACCGGCCTCGAGATGCTCGCTGGCCGGATGGTGACGCAGGTCGGCGGTCAGGAACACGTCGACGCCGGCGGCGCGGGCCGTCCCCAGCAGTGAATCTCCGGCGCCGCCGGAGACGGCGACCGTCTCGACGACGGCGTCCAGTTCACCGCCCACGAGCAGCCCGGGAGCGGAGTCCGGCAGGGCAGCGGCAACGGCGGCGGCGAGGTCCCGCAGCCGGGTGGGCGCCGGGAGCGCGCCCACGCGCCCGATCCCCTGGGTCGGGTCCTCGGGATTGGGCTGCAGGGGGCGCGTGTCCAGCAGGCCAACCCGGTCGGCGAGTGCCGCGGCCACGCCCCCATGGGCGGCGTCCAGCGTGGTGTGGGCGTTCGCCAGCGCGATCCCGGCGCGCACCAGGCGGTGCACTACCTTGCCCTTCGGATCGGTCGCGGAGACGTGATCGGTACCGCGCAGGTACAGGGGGTGATGCGTGATGATCATGTCCGCGCCCCGCGCCATAGCCTCGTCGACGACGACGCCGACCGGGTCTACCGCCAGCAGGATGTTGCGTACCGGCTCGTCCGGGTCGCCGCAGATCAACTGATTGGAGTCCCACGACTCCGCCAGCTGCGGCGGGGCGGCCGCGCGCAGCAGGGCCTCCACCTCCCCGACGGTCAGAGGCCGGGTGGTCGTGTCCGCCGCGGCGGCGTCGCAAGGATCGGTCATGGGGCCAGGTTAGCGGTCAGTGCCCCTGGCGGGGATCGAACCCGCATGCCCTCAGGCAGCGACTTTTAAGGTCGCCGTGTCTACCGTTCCACCACAGGGGCCAGCATCTGCAATCCGGTACCCCCTCTGGGATTCGAACCCAGGACCATGTGCTTATCAGGCACGGACGAGGTATAAGCTCGCTGCTCTAACCACTGAGCTAAGGGGGCGCGAGAAGGCGTCCCGGCGCGGGGGCGACTTCGGCGTCGGTCGTGCGGCCGACGTGCCCACATTAGCAGGGGAAACGGGTGGTGCATTTCCCATCCCGGTCCCCGTGTGTCATCTACTAGGAGGGGCTACCCTCACACCGCCGTTTGTCATGTTTCGCGCGCCCAACCGGCGCACACGTCCCGGAAAGAGAACCATGAAGCCCGCGCAGCGCGCCACTTCCGCACCGCCATTCCACGCCATGAGTATCGGTGCCCGCGCTCGCGAGATCGAGGCACGCGGCGAATCGGTGGCAAAACTCAGCCTGGGCGAGCCCAGCTTCGGCGCCCCGCCGGCGGTACGCCAGGCGCTCAGCGTCGTAGCCGGGCAGGACCTGCCGTATACGCCCGCCGAGGGTCTGCTCGCGCTGCGCCAGGCGATCGCGGACTTCTACCGGGAACGCCACGGCGTGGACGTGGACCCGGAACGCATTCTGATCACCTCCGGCGCCTCCTCCGCCCTGCTACTCGCCACCGCCTTGACCGCTGAACCGGGCGACGACGTCGTGATCGCCGACCCCTGCTATCCGTGCAACCGCGAACTGGTCGACTCCTTCGGCGGGCGCATCGTGCTGGCCCCCACCTTCCCGGAGACCCGCTACCAGTTGAGCCTGGAGTCCATGGAGACCACCTGGACGCCGTACACCAATGCCGTCCAGATGGCCACGCCGTCGAACCCCACAGGCACGTCCATCCCCCATGACGAGTTGGGGCGGCTGTGCGAGGCGGCACGCGCGCGGGGGGCCTGGCGGATCGTGGACGAGATCTACCTCGGCCTGGCGGACCCGGACGCACAGGGGCGCCCGGCCCGCACCGTGCTGGCGACAGACCCGGATGCGATCGTGATATCCAGCTTCTCGAAGTACTTCGGGATGACCGGCTGGCGGTTGGGCTGGCTGGTGGTGCCGGAGGAGCTGGTCGCTCCGGCCCGCAACCTTGCGGTCAACTACTTCCTGTGCGCCCCCACGCCGGCTCAACTCGCGGCCCTGGAGGCCTTCACCCCCGATTCGCTCGCCCTGTGCGAGCAGCACCGAGTCGAGCTGGTTCAGCGACGCGGGATGACGCTCGATCGGCTGCGCGCGCTGGGGATGGAGGTGCCGGTGGAGCCCGACGGCGCCTTCTACATCTACTTCGACGTCTCCCACACGGGCCTGTCCTCCTGGGACTTCTGCATGCGGGCGCTGGACGAGGCGCATGTAGCGCTGACGCCGGGACGCGACTTCGGGGTGCGCACCGCGGAGACGCACGTGCGTCTGTCCTACGCAGCCGCGCGTGAGGAGATTACCGAGGGGCTGGATCGCCTGGGTGACTTCCTGGCCCGTTTGGGCTGAACACGCGCCAGCAGGCGGCGCACCCCGGCCAGGCCGTTGGCGGAGTTGCGCGCCCAACCGGGCACCCACACCGACAGTCCCAGGTCCACCAGGCCCAGTGCCACCACGGCGGGCTTGTGCAGCAGGTACTCCCCCGCCCGGTAATCGCGCGCCCGAGCCAGGCGGGCCGCCAGGTCGGGGCGCTGCCGACGCAGGAACAGGCGGGCCTTGAGCGCATGCACGGGCTCGGAGACGATGATGATGCGGTCGGCGTCCTCGATCATCGGAATCACGGCGGCGATGTTCTCCCAGGTGGAACGGCTGGTGGTCTCCAGCTCCAGCGGACCGGCATAACCGAAGCGGTCGGTGGCGTAGCGGGCCATGAGTTCGGCCTCCGGCACCGGTCCGGCCACCGCCCCACCGGAGAAGATCAGCCGGGAGTCGGGCAGCCGACGACTGCGCAGCCCGGCCCGCACGCGCTGACGGTTGTCCCTGCCGGCGATCGGGCCGGGGTCTGCGTGGCCGAGCACCACCACCGCCTCTCCCCTGGGCACGGCCACGGCGTCGTCGACCTCACCGAGCAGGCAGTAAGAGGCGGCCCAGGAGACGACCTCCGCGGCCGCCAGCGCCCCGACGACGACGCCCACCGCCCGCAAGGAGCGCTTGGACTGGGGTAAGCGGGACACGGAAAACGGAAACTCCTGCAGAGCCTTAAGCAGTGGACCCGGCCGGGCTCGAACCGACGACCTACGCGGTGTAAACGCGTTGCTCTACCAGCTGAGCTACAGGTCCATTTGCGCCGCCGGCGCGCTTGCCGGTGGCGTGGGCACATACTCTACGCCAGCTGCGGCGCTCTCAGTGCCGCCGGCTCGAGACGCGGATGCCACTCCAATACTCGCCCATGGAGGCGGCCGAGGTGGCGTGCATGCCGGCGGTGCGGGCCGCCTCCTCGATTTCGGTGGCGTCGACCGCGCCGGTGGTGCGCGCCTTGGGGGTGAGCACCCAAACCAGGCCGTCGCCGTCGAGGTTGGTTTGGGCGTCGACCAGCAGGTCGGTCAGGTCGTCGATGTCGCCGTCGTCATCGCGCCACCAGATGATGGCGGAGTCGGCGACGTCCTCAAAGTCCTCGTCTACCAGTTCGGTACCGGTCTGCGCCTGGGCGGCCTGACGCAGGGTCTCGTCGACGTCGTCGTCGTATCCGAACTCCTGGATGATGAGACCGGGGGCGAAGCCGAAGGCTCCGGCCGCTGTACTCGTCACTGTTGTCCTCTCCATTCCGTGCCTGGGCTGGATGGCCCGCTTCTCGGCCGCCGCTGTGACGCGCCGAAATGACTACGGGGGATAGCCCATCGCACCGGACCCGCTCGGCGCAAGCGAACACGCCCGAACGGCTCGACTACCTTGCGCCTGCTGTCGCTCTTCTATGAATCCCCACGTATTATGAGGTGTTCGACATCACGCCTTGTCTGGGACCTTGTTCCCGATTTGGGGTGTGCTGCGGGACGCGGACCGCATAGATTAGCCCCGCTGGTCGCGGATACGAAGAAGGAGAATCTCCGTGAGCCCCACCAACGAAAACCCGCCCTTGATCGACGGTCTGCTGCACAAGGTCGCGGACAATGACCCGCAGGAGACCGCCGAGTGGCGAGACTCGCTAGATGCCCTCATCGAAGAGCGGGGCGGCCCCCGGGCCCGCTTCATCCTGCTGAATCTGCTGGCGGAGGCGCGCCGCAAGAACGTGCGCGTGCCCGCCCAGACCACCACCCCGTACATCAACACCATCGACGTCATCGACGAGCCCTACTACCCGGGCGACGAGGACGTCGAGCGCACCTACCGCCGCTGGCTGCGCTGGAATGCCGCCGTCATGGTCACCCGTGCGCAGCGTCCCGGCATCGGTGTCGGCGGGCACATCTCCTCCTACGCCTCCACCGCCACCCTGTACGAGGTCGGCTTCAACCACTTCTTCCGCGGCAAGAACCACCCCGGGGGCGGCGACCACGTGTTCTTCCAGGGGCACGCCTCCCCCGGCAACTACGCCCGCGCGTTCCTGGAGGGCCGCCTGAGCGAGGCGGACCTGGACGGCTTCCGCCAGGAGGTCTCCCGCCCGGCGGGCGGCCGGGGCCTGCCCTCCTACCCGCACCCGCGGCGCATGGAGGACTTCTGGGAGTACCCGACCGTATCCATGGGCCTGGGGCCGGCGGAGGCCATCTACCAGGCCTGGTTCGACCGCTACCTGCAGGGTGCCGGCATCAAGGACACCTCCTCCCAGCACACCTGGGCGTTCCTGGGCGACGGGGAAATGGACGAGCCCGAATCGCGCGGCATGCTGCAGCTGGCCGCCTCCCAGCAGCTGGACAACCTCACCTTCGTGGTCAACTGCAACCTCCAGCGCCTGGACGGCCCGGTGCGCGGAAACGGCAAGATCATTCAGGAGCTGGAGGCCTGCTTCAAGGGCGCCGGCTGGAACGTCATCAAGGTGATCTGGGGCCGCGGCTGGGACCGGCTGCTCGCGGCCGACAAGGACCATGCCCTGGAGCACCTGATGATGGAGACGCTCGACGGCGACTATCAGACCTTCAAGGCCAACGACGGCGCCTACGTGCGCGCGCACTTCTTCGGCCGCGACCCGCGCACCGCCGCGCTGGTGGAGAACTGGACCGATGAGGAGATCTGGGCGCTGCAGCGGGGCGGCAACGACTACCACAAGATGTACGCCGCCTATAAGGCCGCCACCGAGCACAAGGGGCAGCCCACGGTCATCCTGGCCCACACCGTCAAGGGCTACCTGCTGGGTTCCCACTTCGCCGGCCGCAATGCCACCCACCAGATGAAGAAGTTGAGCCTGGAGGACCTCAAGGGGCTGCGCGACCGCCTGCACATTCCCATCACCGACGCCCAGCTCGAGGCCGACCCGAAGCGGCCGCCCTACTACCGGCCCGAGCCCGACGACCCCGCGCTGGCCTACATGCTCGACCGCCGGCGCAAGCTGGGCGGCTTCCTGCCCGAGCGCCGCGATCCGGGCACGCAGCTGCCGCTGCCGGACGAGGCCTCCTACGACATCCTCAAGGGCGGCTCCGGCAAGCAGCAGGTCGCCAGCACCATGGCCTTCGTGCGGCTGTTGAAGGAACTGATCAAGGACGAGCACATCGGGCGGCGCATCGTGCCGATCGTCCCGGACGAGTCGCGCACCTTCGGCCTGGAGTCGCTGTTCCCCACCCGCAAGATCTTCAACACGCAGGGACAGCACTACACGCCGGTGGACGCGGAAATGATGCTGTCCTACCGGGAGTCAACCTCCGGGCAGATCATGCACACCGGCATCAATGAGGCCGGCTCCGCGGCCCTGTTCCAGGTGATCGGCACCAGTTACGCCACCCACGGCGAGCCGATGATCCCCGTGTACATCTTCTACTCGATGTTCGGTTTCCAGCGCACCGCCGACCAGTTCTGGGCGGCCGGAGACCAGCTGACCCGCGGCTTCATCATCGGGGCGACCGCCGGCCGCACCACGCTGACCGGTGAGGGCACCCAGCACATGGACGGGCACTCCCCGCTGCTCGCCGCCACCAACGAGGCGGTGGTCTCCTACGACCCGGCCTACGCCTACGAGATCCGCCACATTGTGCGCGACGCGCTGCAGCGCTGGTACGGGCCGGAGACCGGCCGCAACCGGGACGTCATGTACTACCTGACGGTTTACAACGAGCCGATCGTGCAGCCCGCCGAACCGGACGGCGTCGACGTCGAGGGAATCCTGCGCGGCATCTACCGGCTGGACGATGCGCCCGACGGCGACGGGCCCGAGGTGCAGTTGCTCGCCTCCGGGGTGGCGGTGCCGTGGGTCCGTGAGGCCCGCCGCCTGCTGGCCGAGGACTGGGGCGTACGCGCCTGCGTGTGGTCGGTGACCAGCTGGAACGAGCTGCGGCGCGAGGCCCTGGAGGCCGACCAGCACAACTTCCTGCACCCGGACCAGCCGGCGCGCACCCCGTACGTGACCGCCAAGCTGGCGGACGCCTCCGGGCCGTTCATCGCCACCAGCGACTTCGACCACCTGGTGCCCGACCAGATCCGCGCCTGGGTACCCGGCGACTTCCACACCCTCGGCGCGGACGGCTTCGGTTTCTCCGACACGCGCGCGGCCGCGCGCCGCCACTATCTGATCGACGCCGAGTCCGTCGTCGTCAAGGCGCTGCAGGCGTTGGCCGAGCAGGGACAGGTGGATCGGTCCGCGGTCGCCCAGGCGATCGCCCGCTACCGGCTCGAGGACGCCTCCGCGGGTCGCTCCGGCGCTCAGGGCGGGGAGGCCTGAGCCGCTGACCGTGGGTCGTGCGGCGGCGTCGGCGAGCCGAGACTCGCCGACGCCGCCGCAGCTCCTTCAGTCAGTCTTCAGCCACGGCACGCACGTCGGGGTCGGTGCCGGAGTAGTAGTGCGCGTCCCGGTAGCGGGGGCGCATCAGGTTCTCCGGGCTGAGCAGCTCGTCGAGCGTGGCCTCGTCAAGCAGGCCCATCTCCAGCACGACCTCGCGCACGTTGCGTCCGGAACGGGCACATTCGCGCCCCACCAGGTCGCCATTGTGGTGGCCGATCACCTCGTTCAAATAGGTGACGATGCCGATGGAGTTCATGACGTTGCGGCGGCAGACCTCCGCGTTGGCCTGAATTCCCACCACGCACAGGTCCTTGAGCGTCACCAGCGCGTGGCGCAGCAGGCGGATGGACTCGAAGCAGGCCTGGGCGATCACCGGCTCCATCACGTTGAGCTGCAGCTGCCCGGCCTCCGCGGCCATCGTCACCGTCAGGTCGTTGCCGATCACCTTGAAGCAGACCTGGTTGACCACCTCGGGGATGACCGGGTTGACCTTGGCGGGCATGATCGAGGAGCCGGCCTGCCGCTCCGGCAGTCGGATCTCGGCCAGCCCCGCCCGCGGCCCGGAGGACAGCAGCCGCAGGTCGTTGCAGATCTTGGACAGCTTCACGGCCAGCCGCTTGATGGCGGCGTGCATGGACACGTAGGCGCCGGTGTCGCCGGTGGCCTCCAGCAGGTTGTGGGCGCCGGTGACCCGCAGCCCGGTGACTTCCGCCAGGTGGCGTACCACCGCCTCCCGGTAGCCGGGCGGGGTGTTCAGTCCGGTGCCGATCGCGGTGGCCCCCAGGTTGACCTCCAGCAGCAGCGCCGAGTTGTTCATCAGCCGCGGGATCTCCTCGTCCAGCAGCTCGGCGAAGGCGCGGAACTCCGAACCCAGGCTCATGGGGACGGCGTCCTGCAGCTGGGTGCGCCCCATCTTGAGCACGTCGGCGAACTCCTTGCCCTTGGCCAGCAGGGCGTCGATCAAGTCGCACAGGTCCATCTCCAGGGCGTTGACGGCCCGGTACATGCCCAGCCGGAAGCCGGTCGGGTAGGCGTCGTTGGTGGACTGGGACTTGTTGACGTGGTCGTTGGGGTTGACGATGTCGTAGCGGCCCTTGGCATAGCCCAGGTGCTCCAGGGCGAGGTTGGCGATGACCTCGTTGGTGTTCATGTTGACGCTGGTGCCGGCGCCGCCCTGGAAGACGTCGATCGGGAACTGGTCCAGGCAGCGGCCCGCCTTCAGCACCTGCTCGCAGGCCCACACGATCGCGTCGGCGATGTCCTCGGCGACGGTGCCCAGTTCCTTGTTGGTCAGGGCGGAGGCCTGCTTGACCTCCACCATTCCGCGCACGAACTCCTCCTGGTCCCCCACGGTCTCCTTGGAGATGCGGAAGTTCTCGGTGGCGCGCAGGGTGTGAATCCCCCAGTAGGCGTCCAGGGGCACCTGCCGGGTGCCCAGCAGGTCCTCCTCGGTACGGGTGGCTGTGGTGGCTGGGGTCATGATTCCTCCGTCCGCGCCGCGGGGCGCTCACCGCCGTCGGCCGGGGTGCCCCGCGGGGAGTCGACGGCGCCTGCCCCGCACCCTGCCGACCTTACCGGCCCGCGCGCCTGCGGGTGCCGCGCAGCGCCGTCCGCCGGCATTCCGTCCCCGGCGGCAAGGGCCGCTAGCATCGGCGCATGGACCAGCTCAGCGCCCCGGCCGTCACGGCCCTGCGGGAGGCGCAGAACACGCTCATCGAGCATTCCCTGGACCGCATCAGCGCGGCCCTCCCCTGGTATCACACGCTGTCGTCCGCCTCGCGCGACCAGATTCAGAAGGTGGCACGGGTGGGCGTGACCATGTTCGTGGACTCGGTGGGTGAGCGGGGCGCGGAGGTGGATCCCTCAGGCATCTTCAACGTCGCCCCGGTTGCGCTGACCGGCGCCGTAACCCTGGAGCAGACCCTGGATCTGGTGCGCACCGTCGTCGACGTCGTCGAGGAGGAGGCCCCCAATGTCGTCCCGGCCGCCGGGCATGACGCCGTCCGGGTGCGGGTACTCACCTTCGGCCGCGACGTCGGCTTCGCCGCGGCGAAGGTGTACGCCCGCGTGGCCGAGGCCCGCGGCGCCTGGGACGCCCGCCTGGAGTCGGTGGCGGTCGACGCGATGCTGCACGACTCCGCCGACGACGCCGCCACCCGCGCCGGCGCCGCCGGCTGGCGCGGCACCGGGCCCGTCGTCGCCATCGTGGCGCGCACGGTGCTGGATGCCCTGGCCACTTCCCGGCTGCGGCACGAGTGCCGCCAGTGGGCGCAGGACTGCCTGGTCTCGGTGCACAGCGACTCGGTGATCGTGGTACTCGGCGGCGATTCCGCCGATGAGACGGCCGATGCCGCGGCGCAACGGACACGGCTGGTCGCCGCCGCCGACCGCATCGCCGTGGAACTGGACGGGGCTGTGGTGATCGGGCCGGTGGTCGACGGCGTCGCCCAGGCCGGCCGGTCCCTGCGCTCGGCACTGGCGGGGCTGCGTGCGCTGCCCGGCTGGGCCGAGGCCCCCAACCCGGTGCGCGCCGACGACCTGCTGCCCGAACGCCTACTCGACGGCGACCCGCTGGCGGTCGAACAGATTCGGGCACTGGTAACCGAACCGCTGCGGGAGATGGGCGAGCTCTACGAGGAGACCGTCGCCACCTACCTGGCACTGGGCCGGAGCCTGGAGATGACGGCGCGTACTCTGTTCGTCCACGCCAACACCGTCCGCTACCGGCTGGGGCGCGTCAGCAAGCAGACCGGTTGGGACGCGACCGACGCCCGCGACGGCCTGGTGCTGCACCTGGCGGTGATCGTCGGCCGGCTCGCCGCCGGCAACTCGCACTAGCCGCCCGGACCGGCCCCGACACCACCCGATCCTTCACAACCAAGCCCATCAGCACGAAAGAACCAAGGAGAACGCCATGGCCGACACCCCCACCGATATCCTCGCCGCCGTTACCGAAATCGTCGCGGAAGAGGCCGATGTGGACACCACACTGGTCTCGCCGGAGACCCGTTTCGCCGACGACCTCGACATCGACTCCCTGGGGCTGCTGACCATCGCCACCCAGGTGGAGGAGCGCTTCGGCGTCACACTCGACGACGCGCTCATTCCGACCGTGAAAACCGTTGGCGCACTCGTGGACCTCGTGGGCGCTCAGAAGCGCTGAAGACCCCGACCGTCTCGACGCCGCCGAGCAGCCCGTGTCGCCCGCATCCGCCCTCGATCCACGCGCCGTCGTCGTAACCGGGCTGGGAAGCACCAACCCGCTGGCCGGAGACGCGCCCGGCACGTGGCGGGCGCTGCACGCCGGCCACTCGGCGGTGCGCCCACTGGATGCCGGATGGGCGGGAGACCTGCCCGTGCGGATCGCCGCGCCGCTCGCCGTCGACCCCGCCACGCAGTTGTCCAACCGGCAGCGGCGTCGGCTGGACCGGTCGAGCCAATGCGCGATGGTGGCCGCCCACGAGGCATGGTCGGCCGCCGGTGCCCCGGAGGCGGATCCCGAGCGGCTGGCGGTGTCCGTGTCGCCCGGCATCGGGCCGGTGCTGTCCGTCATGGGCGCCTGGGACGCCCTGCGCGAGCAGGGGCCGCGGCGGGTGCCGCCGACGGCGATACCGGCGCTCATGCCCAATGCGCCGGCCGCCGCGGTGGGGATGGAGCTGGGGGCGCGGGCCGGCGTGCACGCGCCGGTGTCGGCGTGCGCGTCTGGGGCGGAGGCGATCGCCTACGGGGCCGACCTGATCGCCCTGGGTCGCGCCGACGTCGTCGTCGCCGGGGGCACGGACGCCGCCCTGCACCCGATGGTGATGGCGGCCTTCGCCGCCATGCGCGCCCTGTCCACCCGCAATGACGCCCCGGCCGGCGCCTCGCGCCCATTCGCTCCGGATCGGGACGGCTTCGTGCTGGGTGAGGGGGCCGGCGTGCTGGTGCTGGAGGCGGCCGAGCATGCGGCCGCGCGGGGCGCGCGTGCACTGGCGGTCCTGGCCGCGAGCGCGGTCACGGCCGACGCCTACGACGCCGTGCGCCCGGAGCCAGGCGGTGCCCAGCAGGAGCGGGCGCTGCGCCTGGCCTTGCAGCGCGCCGGGCTGGAGGCCGCACAGGTCGGGCACGTCAACGCCCACGCCACCTCCACGCCCGCGGGCGACGCGGTGGAGGCGGCGGTGCTGGCGCGGACCGTGCCCGGGGCGGGCGTGTCGGCGACCAAGTCCGTCACCGGGCATCTGCTCGGCGGGGCGGGCGGCCTGGAGGCGGTGCTGACGGTGATGGCGCTGTACGAGCGTCGACTGCCGCCGACGCTGCTTCCCGGCGGTATCGACCCGGCCATCACGGGACTCGGCCTGGACGTGGTGGGACCGGAGGGACGGGATGCCCCCGGGCTGGAAGCGGCCGTGAGCACGTCCTTCGGCTTCGGAGGCCACAACGTGGCGCTCGCCTTCACCCGCCTTCCCTAGCTTCCAAAGTCACCAAGACCGGTGGACCCGCCCCCAAGACCGGTAGCCAAAACCACCGAAGTCGGTTGATCTTACGTACCGAGGCCGGTCGAAGTGGCGGGCGGAGCGCTGGGGCTGCAAGGCGGCCGGTCGCGGAGGCTCAGCCGACTCGGTGCAACCAGCGCACGGGGGCACCGGCACCGGCGTAGCGGAAGGGCTCGAGCTCGTCGTCCCAGGCCTGCCCGAGGGCGAGGTCGAGCTGGCGGCGCATGACCGCGGGCTGGTCGGCGTGGGCCAGGGCGGCACGCACCCGGTCCTCGGGAACCACGACGTTGCCGTGCACGTCGGTTTGCGCGTGGAAGATGCCCAGGTCGGGGGTGTGCGACCAGCGTCCGCCGTCGTAACCGGGCGACGCCTCCTCCGTGACCTCGTAGCGGAGGTTCGCCCAGCCGCGCAGGGCACTGGTGAGTTGAGCGCCGGTGCCGACGCGTCCGACCCAGCTGGTCTCGGCGCGCATCATCCCGGGTGCGGCGGGCTGCTCGGTCCACTCGAAGTGGACACGACTACCCAGCACCTCGGCCACGGCCCACTCGATGTGCGGGCACAGGGCGCGGGGCGCGGAGTGCACGAAAAGTACACCGCGGGTGTAGGCACCGTTCACGGGGATCGCCTCCTGGTTGTTCCGAGATTCGTCTTCCCCAACGTTCTCGAATCATCCGGGCGCTTCGCGTGACGCACGCGGCGTGCGGCATCATGATGCCAGAGCCGAAGGCGCAATGCCAGCCGCCGGGCCGACATCACCGCATCCGGAGACGTGCCGCCCGTCTCAGGCCGCGCCGGTGCCGCGGCGGGCGCGGATCACGGCGTGTGGTCCAGCATCGCCAGGATCGTGTACCTACCGGGCAAGCGCTCAGGGGCCGGCGGGTCCCGCAGGCGCAGGGAGGGATGCGCCTAGTTGGACCGCGTTCCTCCAGTTGGACCCCTGTCCCCCCGTTGGACCGCCGTAGCCGCCGGTTACAGCGGTCCAACGGGGCGTGGGCGGTCCAAGCAGGGGCAGGCCGCCACTCGCACACCGCCGACCCGCGGCGCCGGCGGTGTCCTCAGGATGCCCACCGGTACACCAGCCCTCCGCCGCACGCCTGGCGATCAGCCGTCCGCTTGCCTCTACGATCACGGGCATGCCAGCTGAAACAAAGGGCTCTTCTCGACGTCTGCAGTTGTGGGAGCACGTCACCGAGTGGCCGCTCATCGTCGCCGCCGTCCTCTTCCTCACCGCCTATGCCTGGGAGGTGATCGCGGACCTTCAGGGTTCTGCCCGGCGTCTCCCCGAGGCGGTGATGAACGTCGTTTGGGTCGTGTTCGCCGTGGACTACGGTGCCCGTCTCGCCCTGGCCTCCGATCGTCGCCACTGGTTCGCCCACCACCTGCTGGACCTCGCCATGGTGGCGCTGCCCATGTTGCGGCCGCTTCGGCTGGTACGGCTGTTGGCCCTGGTCGGCGTCCTTCAGCGCAGCGCCGGGACCGCCCTGCGAGGACGGATCACCGCCTACACGGCAGGGAGCGTGGCACTGCTCTCCCTCGTGGCTTCGTTGGCGGTATTGGACGCCGAACGCGGAGCACCGGGAGCCTCCATAACCAGCTTTCCGGACGCGCTGTGGTGGTCGCTGGTCACCATCACCACCGTCGGTTACGGTGACCTCGCACCCGTCACGACCGTCGGCCGAGCCACCGCAATACTGCTAATGATTGGCGGCGTAGCACTGATCGGCGTGGTGACCGCCACGCTCGCCTCCTGGATCATCTCCCTGGTCGCCGAGGAGAACGCCGAGCAGGAGGCGGCTACGCGCGCTCAGGTCACAGACCTACAAGGTGAAATCGCCGCGCTCTCCGAGCAGATCCAGCGCCTTACGGAGCCACGCGCCGCAGTCGCGGGTGCCGCGCTGGTTGAAGACGACAAAAGCCCCGCCCGTGAGGGCGAGGCCGACGTTCGGCTCCCGCGGTTGGACTCGAACCAACAACCCTCCGATTAACAGTCGGATGCTCTGCCATTGAGCTACGCGGGATCGCGCTTGGCGCGGGTGGAACTTTAGCAAGCCGCGGGCGCCGACGTCGAATCTGCCCCGTTGCTCAACCTGGCGCCAGCGCACCGGAAAGTCAGCCTGTGGGCAGTCCCACACCGTCGCGGGCGCGCCGGATGAGCTCCTCCAGCGCCGCGCCGTCGGCCTCGTCCAGTGCCGCTGCGTCATCGGTGGACAGGTCGGAGGCCGTGTACAAGCGACCATCCGAGTCGCGGCGCACACTGACGGTTACACGTCGACCAGCCGGCAGCTGCCCGGTGACCGCGTGCACCAGGGCCGACTCGACCCCCTGCCGCAACGCGCGGGCGAACGGGGCGACATCCACCGCCACGGCCTTCTCCCCGCGGCTGACCGCCTCGGGCACCGTCAGCACCAGCGGCCGGCGGGTCGCATCCGTCCAGGTGAGTGTGAAGGTCGCGGCCTGGGCGTCCCAGCGGCCGCGCTCAACCTCATGCCAGCCCCGCCTCAGTTCGACCCCGCCGTGGCCGACAACCGTCAGATAGTTGGCGGTGGCCGCGGCCCAGCGGGAGTCGTCCTCAACCAGTGGCACCGCCCCGAGCAGGGGGCCGTCGTCGGGCACCATTGCCGCCAGGACGGGTGGGATCGCGGCGCGGCGACGCAGGCGCGCCACAACACCGGAGCGCCATGCGGGCCGGGCGAAAGAGGCTTTACGGATCGGCGCCATCATGCCCCTCAGGCTAGCCGCCACCGACGGCGACGCGCACCCGAGTGCGAGACGCGCCGCGGAACGTGCGAGGATGGCCCCATGGCATACCGCGACATCCGCATTATCGGCGACCCGGTGCTGCGCACCGTGTGCGACCCGATCACCGACATCGACGACTCCGTCAAGTCACTGGTGGAGGACCTGCTCGAGACCGTCAACGAGGACGGCCGCGCGGGCCTGGCCGCCAACCAGATCGGCGTCAGCCTGCGCGCCTTCTCCTGGCACATCGACGGCGAGATCGGCTACATCCTCAACCCCCGGATCGTCGAGCTCTCCAAGGACGAGTTCCAGGACGGCGAGGAGGGCTGCCTGTCGGTGCCCGGCCTGTGGTACCCGACGGAGCGCGCCTGGTACGCGCGCGCCGAGGGCATCGACCTGGACGGCAAGAAGGTGGTCGTCGAGGGCGAGGAGCTCATGGGACGTTGCATCCAGCACGAATGCGACCACCTGGACGGACACCTGTACCTGGACCGCCTGTCGCGCAAGAACCGGGCCAAGGCCATGCGCGAGCTGCGCGAACGCGGGCTGTAACCCCCGCGCCGCCCGGGCCACTACTCGCCGACCTGCTCCGAGCGATCCTCGCGGTCTGCTCGCAGCCTAACCGGTTCAGGCCCCGCGGGCCATCTGCATGCGTCGGTTCTCCAGGCCGACGATCTCCTCGAACAGCTCCCGGTAGCCGTCCTCATTAGGGTTCATGCGCCGTTGCCGTGAGCGCAGCTCCGTAAGTCGCCGGTTGATGCCCGTGCGGGCCAGCGAGGACAGCACGCCCGAGGCATAGCGCTCGACGGCGTCCGGATCCGGTTCGGCCTCGCGGTTGCCCCGCGGGGCGGGCAGCGGAAGCGGGGCGACGGCGAGCTCGGTCACCGCGGCGGCGATCGGCCCAATGGCACCCGCACGCACCTGCTCCAGCCAGTGCGTGGTGGCGCGCTTGACCGCGTCGGGTCCCGTTAGTCCCGCCGCCTGCGCCTGCTGCACGAGCCCGTCCACCTCGGCCGCTCCCCCGGCCGCTTCGATCGCCTCGAAGACCGCGCGATGGACCGGCACGGAGAAGGCCACCGCGTTGATGTCATCCGCACCCACACGGGCCGCCACCTGTGGTGCCTGCACGATGACCTCCAGCGCCTGCCGTTCAAGCTTCTCCACCGGATCGGTCACCGGCGGCAGGCCGGGCCGCTCGACCGGGCCCGCCGTGGTCAACTCGTCGGGCGGCCCGAACTGGCTGTTCTGGCTGTACGGTCCCGGCCCGCCGGCGGGGTTGGCGGCGTGCCCGCCGCGGCGTTCATAGGCGCGCACGGCGCCCACCGCCTCGGACTCCGGCAGTCCCAGCCAGCCGGCCAGGCGCCGGGTGTATTCGCGCTTGAGCGCCCGGTCGCGGATACCGGCGACGACGGGCGCGGCCGAGCGCAGGCCCTGTACGCGCCCCTCGGCGGTGTCCAGGTTGAGGTTGGCCAGGGAGGCGCGAATGACGAACTCGAACAGGGGCACGCGCCGGCTCAGCAGGCGGGGAATCGCATCCGGGCCCTCCTCCATGCGCAGGTCGCACGGATCCAGGCCGCGCGGCTCGACGGCGACGAAGGTCTGGGCGGCGAAGTGCTGGTCCTCCCCATAGGCGCGCAGGGCGGCCTTCTGGCCGGCGGCGTCGCCGTCGAAGGTGAAGATGATCTCCCCGCCGCGGGTCCGGTTGCCGGCGATCACCCCGGCGGAGGGGTCGGCGGCGTCCCCGAGCAGGCGGCGCACGATGCGCACGTGGTCCGGGCCGAAGGCGGTGCCGCAGGTGGCCACGGCCGTGGTCACCCCGGACAGGTGGGCGGCCATCACGTCCGTGTAGCCCTCGACGACGACGATCTTGTGGGAGCGGGCGATCTCCGCCTTGGCCAGGTCCAGGCCGTAAAGGACCTGGCCCTTGTGGTAGATGGCGGTCTCGGGCGTGTTGAGGTACTTGGGGACGGTTTTGTCCGCGTCCGACAGGCGGCGCCCGCCGAAGCCGACCGTGGCGCCGGTGACGTCCCGAATGGGCCACATCAGCCGGTCGCGGAAGCGGTCGTAGATGCGCCCGGAGCTGCCGCGCCCGCACAGTCCGGACTCCACCAGTTCCCGCTCGGTGAAGCCGTGGGAGCGCAGCACGCCCGCCAGATTGTCCCACCCCTCCGGGGCATAGCCCACCCCGAAGTGGGCGGCGGTGTTGCGGTCGAAACCACGACCGGTCAGGAAGTCCCGTCCGGTCTGGGCGGCCGGTGTGGCCAGCTGCTCCTGGAACCAGGACTCGGCCAGGCGGTTGGCCTCCAGCAGCCGCTGCCGAGTGCCCGGCTCGACGCCGCGTTTGACCGTCCCGCCCTCCTCGTAGCGCAGTTGCACGCCCACGCGACCGGCCAGGTACTCCACCGCCTCCGTGAAGGACAGGTGATTGATCTTCTGCACGAAGTCGATGACGTCGCCGCCCTCGCCGCAGCCGAAGCAGTGCCACAGCCCCAGCTGGGGGCGGACGTTGAAGGAGGGGGTGCGCTCGTCGTGGAAGGGACACAGGCCCTTCAGGGAGCCCACTCCCCCGCTTTTGAGCGTGACGTGCTCGCCGACGACGTCCTCGATTTTGGCGCGCTCGCGCACCGCGTCGATGTCCTCGCGCTTGATCAGTCCCGCCATGGCCTCATCCTAGGCGAGGGGTGCGACAGGAATGGACGGCGATTGCCCCAGCCGACTCCGCCCACGGCCGGGCAGTAACGGCTTGCACCGCGGGAAGTGCTCACACCGCGGACAGCAACCCGCACAGGCGGGCATGCCAGGCCTGCGCGGAGGTGTCGGTCAGGGAGGCGATCTGGTCCACCACGGCCCGGAGGCGCCCGGCGTCGTCGGCGGCCTGGTGCCAGGCGGCCGCGAAGATGGGCTCCAGGTGCGCACCGTTGCTCTCGAGCAGGGCGTCGGCGAGGTCGAACAGTTCGGTGCGCTGGCGCAGGTAGACGGGCTCATGCTCGCGGGGTGCCATCACATAGCGCACGGCCGCGCCCTTGAGCACCAGGATCTCGGCGGAGGTCTCCTCGGGAATGACCAGGTCGGCGTCGTAGCGGGTCAGTGGCCCCTCCCCGAAGACCTCCCGGGTGGCACGCGCGACTGCGGAGACGAAACGGCCGATGAGCTGGCTGGTGAGGTTCTTCAGCTGTGCCGCGTCCGCCAGTGCCCCCGTGTAACTGTGTATCCAGAACGGTTGCGCGGCCAGGCGCTCCCAGGCGGCGCCGAGCGCGTCGGCGCTCATGCGCCCGCCGTACCAGGCACGGGTGGCGTCGACGACGGTGACGACCTCGGCGGGGTCGGCGAGCCGGGCGGGGTCCATTTTGAACAGGGCGATGGCGTCCTCGACGTCGTGCACGGAGTAGCCGACGTCGTCGGAGAAGTCCATGATCTGGGCCTCCAGGCAGCGGCGGTTGGCGGGAGCACCGGCACGCATCCAGGAGAAGATCTCGCGGTCGTCGTCGTAGCAGCAGTACTTGACCGCGGAGCGACCACCGGGGCCGCCCGGCCCCTCGCCCTTGGCCCACGGGTACTTGGCGACCGCGTCCAGGCTGGCGCGGGTGAGGTTCACGCCCACGCCGCGCCCGTGGGCGTCCAGGGTCTTGGGCTCCAGGCGCGTGAGGATACGGAAGGTCTGCGCATTGCCCTCGAAGCCGCCGATGGACTCGGCCACCACGTTCAGGGCCTGCTCCCCGTTGTGCCCATAGGGCGGGTGGCCCAGGTCGTGGGACAGGCAGGCCGCGTCGACGACGTCGGGATCACAGCCCAGCGCCTGCCCTAGGGCGCGACCCACCTGGGCGACCTCCAGGGAGTGAGTCAGCCGGGTGCGCACGAAGTCGTCCGCGGAGGGCCCCAGCACCTGTGTCTTGGCGCCCAGGCGGCGCAGGGCGGAGGAGTGCAGCACCCGGGCGCGATCGCGCTCGAAGGGCGTGCGCTGCGGATTCTTGGGCGGCTCGGGCAAGAAGCGCGCCACATCGTCGGCGCCGTAGCCCACCAGGTCACCGGTGTCCTCGCCCATGACGCCGCCTGCCTCCGGCGCGACGGCGGCCGGTGAGTGCGGATGTGAGATGGACATGAGTCCAACGTATCGCAGCACTTGTGGCAGCGGCGTTCATGACGGCGGGTTACTATGAGTCACGCTCTAGCCGAATGGCTTAGCAGGATGTCTTGTCATCGGGCAGCGCCCGTGCCCGTGCGGGCCCGGGTCAGCCCGCAGGTCCGGGGCACAACCCGGCGGAAGGGAGCCAGTTGCCGTGAGCACCACGACGACGCTCATCCACCGCGCATACGCCGGCCCGGTCGAGTGGTGGCGCGACACGCTCGTATACGAGGTCGTCTCCCCCGAGCTTGGGGCTGAGCAGCTGGGCGATCTGGGCAATATCTGCGAGCATGTCGTCTCCCTCGGCTTCGGGGCCGTACTGATACGCCCTTCCCGTCTGGCTACCAGCACCGACATCGCCGAGTTCCGCCGCTTCGCCGATCGCGCCCACGAGCAGGGTCTGCGCGTGATCGTGCGCATCTCCGGCGCACTGGGGCCGGTGACCGGACTCCACGCCCACGAGGCCAACCCGATTCTGGTCGGCGAGGAACGCGGCTTCGAAGGCCTGGTGGAAAGGGCCGGCTGTTTCCTCGCCGCCGGCGCCGACGGCGTGGATCTGGGCACGATCATCCCACCCGAGGTGTGGGACCAGTCGGATCTGCAACGACTCAGCAACTATTTCACGCTGATGCAGTCCCTGTTGGCACAGCACGTGCCCGATGGGACGCTGGGTGCGGACGTCTCCGCCAGCTACCCCGACGCGCTGCGCCATCACCTCCAGGACGACTGGCTGCACCACCTGCGCGACGACCGACTCATGCTCTCACGCTGGGACCCCCAGTCGCTCACCGACGCCATCACCCATTCCCTGCGCGAGCACGACCGCTTCGGCGCCGCCCCCGTGTGGCGCTTCCTTCCCGGCTACCGACTGGTGGATCGGGCCAACCCCGGTGACGGCAGCCGCTGGTTCGAGACCGCGCCCGACCCGGAGCTGCGGCGGCGTGCGCTGGCACTGCAGGCGTTGGTACTGGCGCTGCCCGGCTCCGTCTACCTGCGCCAGGGTGATGAGATCGGTCTGCCCGACGCAGACAAGCCCACCGACCCGCTGGCGCTGGCCGAGTTGGTGCAGACACAGGCCGCTTCTCAGGGCACCCAGTTCGGCTCACCGCTGGCCACCGTTCGCCATGCCACCTATGTACGCCACGAGCACCATCTTGCAGCGGCGCCCTTCGCCTTCGTGCAGGGCCTGGACTGGTCTCCACGGGACGTGCTGACGGCGCTGACGCGGGATGTGCTAGTGCTGGTCAACACCTCCTCGCGGGCGCTCTTGTTGCCGGAGCACGCCGAGGTGCTGTTGTCCTCCGCGCAGCTCGGGCAAGACGGCGACAACCTGGTCGTGCCCCCGGCGACGACGGTCTGGGCGGCCGCGGCGACTGTCGCCTAAGGTACTTTTCTGCAACAACTTTGCAGCAAGACCCCCTTCTCCTTGCATGGCTTGCACAGGCGCGTTACATTTTTTGCCGTCAATCGCAAGCTCCCATCCGATTCGAAGGAGAATCACGGTGTCCCTCAATCGCCGGTCGTTCCTCTCTATGACCGCTATCGCCACCACCCTCGCCGCCGCTGCCGCCTGTGGCTCAGACAACACCTCCACCGCCGCCTCGCAGGCCCCGGCCGAAGCCACCGACGGCTCCACCGACGAGCAGGTCGTCCGCGACACCAACGCCGACCTGGTCATCTGGACCGACGAGGTCAAGGCGGGCGCGCTCAAGGACATCGCCCAGCAGTGGGGCGACGAACAGGACATCACCGTGGCGGTGCAAACAGTCGCCAACGACGAATTGCAATCCAACTTCATCGCCGCCAACTCGGCCGGCAACGGCCCGGACATGATCGTGGCCGCACACGACTGGATCGGCAACCTGGTGCAGAACGGCGCCATCTCCCCCATCACCCTCGACTCGGCCGCCGAGTCCAACTACAGCCAGGTCGCCCTAGACGCCGTGACCTACGACGGCCAGTACTACGGCGTGCCCTACTGCGTGGAAACGCTGGGCCTGTTCGTCAACACGGACCTCACCGACGTCACCGAGCCCGCCACCATCGAGGAGCTCGTCGAGGCCGGCCAGGCCTCCAGCGCCGACGTCGTGCTCTCCCTGCCCGTGGGCGAGTCCGGAGACGCCTACCACATGGAGCCGCTGTACACCTCCGGCGGCGGCTACCTGTTCGGCACCAAGAGCGACGGCTCCCTGGACGCCACCGACGTCGGCGTCGGCGGCGAGGGGTCCATCGCCGCCGCCGAGAAGATCGGTGGACTGGGCGAGCAGGGCGTGCTGGCCACCTCCGTCACCAGCGACAACGCCATCTCCCTGTTCACCGAGGGCAAGGCCGCCTACCTGATCTCCGGCCCCTGGGCACTGGGCGACATCAACACCGCCGGCATCAACTTCGAGCTGTCCAAGATCCCCGGCTTCGAGGGCATGGAGGACGCCCGCCCCTTCGCCGGCGTCAACGCCTTCTACGTGGCCGCCGCCGGCGCCAACAAGGCCTTCGCGGAGACTTTCGTGGCCGACGTCGCCAAGGACTCCACCATCGCCGAGGCCATGTACGCGATCAACCCGCTGCCGCCGGTCCAGGAGGACCTGGCCAGCAAGCTGGAGTCGAGCGACGCCAACATGGTCAAGTTCATGGAGTTTGCAGAGAACGCCGACCCGATGCCGGCAATCCCCGAGATGTCCGCCGTCTGGGGCCCGCTGGGCATGGCCGAGGCCAACATCGTCGGTGGTTCGGACCCCGAGTCCACCATGACCAGCGCCGGCGACGAGATCCGTTCCACGCTCGGACTGTGAACCGCGGGTGAGGGCCGGCGGCCTCGCCGCCGGCCCTCACCATGACCGCGCCTCCCGGCCGTCGCCCGCCGGCCGCCGACGGCCCCCCTGACCTGCGCCGACCGCTCCCCGAGCCGGCCGGACGCTCGCCCTGTCTGTTTTTCATATCTGTTTTCACGTCTGTTTTCACGCCTGTCTTTTCAGCCTCTTTCAGCATTGTGAAAGGTCCTTCGACGATGACGTCCCCAACCGCCCACAAAGACGGCGCCCACGCCGCCACAGGCGCGGACCAACCCGAATCCTCCCGGCGCACGCTGCGGGAGCGGACCACGACGATCCGCTCCGTGCTCGGACGAGTGCTCGTCCTCGGCGCCGCCCTGGCCCTGGCCGCCTACCTGGTGCCGCTGCTCATCGCCGCGCGCATGTGGCTGTGGCTGTTCATCGTGGTGACGGCCACCGTCGCCATCTTCGTGCTGTACTCCACCCACCGGTTCATCCCGGGCAAGTACTTCTTCCCCGGCACCTTCTTCCTGGCGGTCTTCCTGATCGTCCCGATCGTGATGACGATCCAGACCGCCTTCACGAACTTCGGTGACGGATTCCGCGGCACCAAGGAAGACGCCATCACCACCATCACCAACAACTCCGTGGTCCAGGCCGCCGACTCCCCGCTGTACAACCTGTCGGTGGCCACGACCGGCAGCGCGGAAGAGGGTCCCTTCACCCTGTTCCTGGTGGACACCGAAACCGACGAGGTGCTTTACGGGGCCGACGGCGAGACGGTCCAGCCCGCCACCGACGTGGACCTGACGGTCACCGACGGCTTCGTCACCGCCGCCGACGGCTACACCATCCTGACCGGCAAGCAGATCAACACCGCCTACGACACCATCTCCAACCTAACCCTGTCGGTCTCCGACGCCAGTGCCATCAAGGTCCAGGGCGTGCGCTCCGCCTTCGAGGGCACCAAGACGATGGTGTACGACGAAGCAGCCGACTCGATAACGAATGTTCAGACGGGCGACGTATACACGGTGCAGAAGGTCGGCAGCTCCGACTATTTCGTCAATGCCAACGGCGACAAGCTCGCCCAGTCCTGGAAGCAGAACGTTGGCCTGGACAACTTCCAGCGCCTGTTCGGCAACCAGAGCCTGCTCAAGCAGCTGGGCGGCGCCTTCGCCTGGACCCTGGTCTTCGCCGGCGGCTCGATGCTGCTGACCTTCCTGCTCGGCTACTTCCTGGCCCTCACCCTCAACGACGACCGTATTCGCGGCAAGAAGCTGTACCGCTCCTTCCTGCTGCTGCCCTATGCGGTGCCCGGTTTCATCTCGCTGCTGATCTGGTCCAACTTCTACAACCGCGACTTCGGCCTGATCAACGAGATGCTGAATCTGCACATCAACTGGCTGGGTGACCCGAACTGGGCGAAGGTGGCCGTGCTGCTGACCAACTTGTGGATGGGCTTCCCCTACATGTTCATCGTCTGCACCGGCGCCCTCCAGTCGATCCCCGACGACCTGAAGGAGGCCGCCCGTATCGACGGCGCCTCCGGCTGGCAGACCACCACCCGGGTGATCACCCCGCTGTTGCTGGTCTCGGTGGCGCCGCTGCTGGTGAGCACCTTCGCCTTCAACTTCAACAACTTCAACGCCATCCAGCTACTCACCGAGGGCGGACCCTTCGCCGCCGGCGAGTACACGCGCGGCGGCACCGACATCCTCATCTCGATGGTCTACCGCATCGCCTTCGGCGGATCGGGGGCCGACTACGGCTTCGCCTCCGCCGTCTCCGTCGTCCTGTTCGTCATCACCGGTGTCCTGGCCGCGGCGCAATTCACCGCCACCCGCCGCCTCGAAGACATCAACTGAAAGCGTCGGAAGGGACTGTTTGAAAATGACTGCAGCAAAAACCGCCACTACCTCCACGGCGCCCCGCCCCACCGGCGTCCCCGAGACGGCACCGAAACAGAACCAGATGCCTTTCAGCCGGTGGTTCCGCGAGATCGGCTGGCGTCACGTCGTCGGCGTGCTGGCGCTCGTGTTCGCCGCCTTCCCGATCTTGTACGTCATCTCCGCCTCGCTGAACCCCCTGGGCACCGTGGCCTCCACCTCGCTGATCCCCACCCGGGTAAGCCTGGTTAACTACCAGACACTGCTGGGCGGCGACAAGGGGCCATTCACCCGCTGGTACCTGAACACCATGATCGTGTGCGCGGTCGTGGCCGCGGCGCAGATCTTCTTCTCCGTGCTGGCCGCTTACGCCTTCAGCCGCTTCCGCTTCAAGGGGCGCCGCGGCGGCCTGCTGGCGCTGCTGCTGATCATGATGTTCCCCACCACCCTGTCGATGATCGCCATCTACAACATGATCTCCGGCATCGGCGACGTGCTGCCCAGCATCGGCCTGAACACGCTGCTGGGCTACTGCCTGGCGCTGATGGGCGGCGCCCTGGGGCAGGTGTGGCTGATCAAGGGCACCTTCGACACCATTCCCAAGGAGCTCGACGAGGCCGCCATCCTCGACGGCTGCACCCACTGGCAGGTCTTCTACCGCATTCTGCTGCCCTCCCTGAAGCCGATCCTGGCGACCACCTTCCTGCTGGCCTTCGTCGGCATCATCTCCGAGTTCCTGCTGGGCTCGATCTTCCTGACCGACGACTCCAAGAAGACCCTCGCCGTCGGCCTGTACGGCATGCTCTCCGGCGACCGCTCCAACAACCTCGGCATCTTCGCCGCCGGCTCGGTCATGACGATGGTGCCGGTAATCGCCCTGTTCCAGTACTTGCAGAAGTACATCGTCGGCGGCGCCACCGCCGGCGCCGTCAAGGGCTGACCCCGCCCGTAATAGCCATCCCAAGAACCGATCGATGACCTGTCTGAACACCACGCACTATCTGAACCAGCCCCATCATGACACCGGGCCCGCCTACCTGCTGGGCACGCGCCGCCCCGGCGCCGAACTCACCGCCAGACTGTGGGTGCCCGCCCCCTGGCAACCCGAGCACATCATCCTGCGCCAGGTGGTCGACGGCGAGCCGTCCCTGTCCGCCGCCCAGCTGGTGGCCCGCACCGACGCCGGGGCCTGGTGGGAGGCGACCCTCCGGCTCGTCAACCCCACCAACCACTACCGGTTCCTGCTGCTGACGCCGGACTCCGACCGCCCCTACGTCTGGTTCCACGCCGCCGGCCTGGCCGACCACGACGTCCCCGACGCCATGGACTTCCGGGTCCTGGCCGAAGACGATGCGCCCGACTGGGTACTCGACGCCGTGTGCTACCAGATCTTCCCGGACCGCTTCTCCGCCCATACCCCACCGCGTGAACGCACCGCCCCCGCCTGGGCGCAGGCACACGCGTGGCTCGACGAGCCGCCGGTCGCGGGAGACCCCAGCGGAGCGGCCTGGTACGGCGGCGATCTGGATGGAATCGTCGATCACCTGGATTACCTGCAAGAGCTGGGCGTCAACACCGTCTACCTGACTCCGGTCTTCCCGGCCGGCTCCGTGCACCGCTACGACTCCACCAGCTTCGACCACGTGGACGCGTTGCTCGGCGGCGACGCGGCGCTGGCCCGGCTGACTCAGGCCCTGCACGACCGCGACATGCGGCTGGTGCTGGACCTGACCACCAACCACACGGGCGTCACTCACGACTGGTTCCGGCGGGCCGTCACCGGACGCCAGCTATGGCTGGTGGCCGAGCACGGGCACGACGCCTCCGGCGACCTGACCGGGACCGGCTGGCAGGGCACCATGAACTACCACGGGTTCACCCGGCCGCTGTGGTCCTGGCTGGCCCACCCCGACCCGGCCGACGGCCTGAACTGGCTGGGTATCCCCACCGGGATCCCGCGCCTTCCCGGCGGGCCGATCTCCCAGGGGGTGCGCGAGTACACCGCACACATGCCGGCCACCTCCATCACCCACTCCATGAACCTGCTGGGCTCGCACGACACGCCGCGCATCCGCACCGTCGTCGGCTCCCGGGAGGCACAACTGGTGGCGGCCACCGCCCTGTTCACCGCACCGGGCGTGCCGACGGTGTTCTCCGGCGATGAGCTCGGAGCCACGGGACGCACCGGCGAGCACTCCCGCACCACCATGCCGTGGACCGCCCCGCCGGGCGCCGCCCCCACCGACGAGCTCGGCCCCGACGGCGCTTGGGGGCCGGTGGACCGCGTCGCCCTGGGGCGCTACCGGCACCTGGGGCGGCTGCGCCACGAGTTGCCGGCGCTGCGCCGCGGCGGCATGCGCTGGGTGTACGCCGACGAGGACCTGCTGGTCTGGCTGCGCACTCACCCGGATGGCGACGTGCTGGTGGCGCTGGCCCGTGCCGCCGGTGCCACGGTGGACCTGCCGCTGGCGTGCCTGCCCGCAGGGGCGGTGGACGACGTGCATGCAATGGACGGCGTCGACGTCACCGTGATCGGCGGCGCGGACGGCCACTTGACCGTGAACGCCACCGGACCCGGTTCGGCCATCGTCACTTTGAGAGCGGTGCTTCCCCGCACCGATAAGATCTGCACGCACTAGGCGCGGTATGCATGGCTCGTCTCAACCCGTACCAAGTACCGCCGCGTGGCGGCAGTATCGGTCGGTTTCCCTTTAGGATTGGCATCGTGCAACAGCGCATCACCCTCGCCGACATCGCCGAGCAGGCGGGCGTCTCGACGGCGACCGTGTCACGGGTTCTCAACGGCAAGTCGAACGTAGCCGAAGCGACCCGACGTCAGGTGCTCGTCGCCCTCGACCTGCTCGGCTACGAACGCCCGGAGTCACTCCGCCAGACCTCGAAGGGACTGGTGGGGCTGATCGTTCCCGAGCTCACCAACCCGATCTTCCCGCTATACGCTCAGGAGATCGAGCAGCTACTCGCCCCCAGCGGGCACACCCCGCTGCTGTGCACCCAGACGCCGGGTGGCACCAGCGAGGACGAGTACATTGAGATGCTCGTGGACCGGGGCGTGGCCGGCATCATCTTCGTGTCCGGCCGCCACTCCGACACCGGCGGCGACGTCACCCGCTACCAGCGGCTGCGGGACCGGGGCGTGCCCCTGGTAACCGTCAACGGCAACGCATCCACCATCAAGGTGCCCGGATTCGCCACCGATGATCGGGCCGCGGCCCGCATGGCGGTAGACCACCTGGCCAGCCTCGGGCACACCCGCATCGGTCTGGCGACCGGCCCCGGGCGAATGGTGCCCGCACAGCGCAAGACCGCCGGCTACGAGGACGGCATGCGCGCCAACCTGCCCGACCAGCCGCTGCGCATCGTGGAAACGCTGTACACCTATGAGGGCGGCGCCAGCGCCGCAGGCAGGCTGCTGGAGCAGGACTGCACCGGCATCATCTGCGGGTCGGACATTATGGCGCTCGGCGTCATCTCCGGGGTGCGCGCCGCCGGCAAGCACGTCCCGCAGGACGTGTCCGTCATCGGCTACGACGACTCCCCGCTGATTCCCATGATGAACCCCCCACTGACCACGGTGCGTCAGCCGGTGGCCGCGATCTGCCGGGCGGCGGTAACCACACTGCTGTCCGCCATCGCCGGCGAGCATCCGGCCGACACGGAACTGCTGTTCAAGCCCGACCTGATTGTGCGCGGCTCCACGGCCCCCGCCCCGCACACCATGGTCTCCTGATCTCTTCCCCCGGTCCCAAATCCCGCCGAGGTCGGTGCGAGCCTCTCAGCGGGACCAGGTGCGGGCCAGCCGCGCGCCGATCGCCTCCAACCGCGCGCCCACTGCCACCGCCCCGCCGGCATTCCACACCTGGTCTTCCACCGTGCGCGGCTGTTCAAGCGAGTACGCCGACACGATGCCCGCCTCCGCGAGTTCACCGCGCGGCACGGCCAACCGGCCCGCCACCAGCACCGTCGGCAGAGCCCAGGCCCCAGCCGCCTCACCGACCACCGCGGTCACGGAGTCGGCGACGACGTCGTAGGCCTCGCCGGTGGCGGTCACCACCAGATCCTGCCCGTCCACGGAATCCTCCAGACCCAGCAGCAGCGCCAAGACGCGGGGGCCGGGCAGGGCGCGGGCGCCGAGGGCCCGCAACACCAGCGCCGCTCCCCCGCCGGCCCCCGTGCCCCGGGCGGTGGCGGATAGCAACTGTGCCTGCGTGGGCTCGCCGCCGACCACCGGGAGCGAGTCCGGCCGGGGCACGGCGACCCGGGCCGCGATCTGCGACGCCGCGGCGCAGGCCCGCCGGTTCAGCACCTGCGCACGCGCGCTAGACAGGCTGGTTAGGTCGCTCAGGCTCTGGCCGGCGCCGGACACACCCCCCAGCGGCGTGTCGTCGGCCAGGGCGAGCAGCAGCTCACGTCCATCGCAGAGTCCCCGGGCGGCTTCCAGACCGCCCATGCCGTCCAGCACTCCCGCTCCGCCGTCGTGGACGGCTGTGGATGCCAGGGTAACGATCAGCGTGTCACCGGGAGCGGTAGCACCGAGCGCCGCGGCCAGCGCCTGTCCCAGCCCCAGCGTCGTCCCGGCCTCGGCCTCGCGGGCCGCCTCATCGCGGCCGGACGGCAGACCGACCAGCCGAGCGGCGTCCAGCAGCCAGGTGGCTCCCGTCGCGCCCGCGCGGGGCGCGACCGCAGGCCGCAGGCGCAGCAGGTCCACCTCGCGGACCTCCCCCAACGGCCCGCGGGCCTGCAGCACCGCGCGGGAGATGACCGCCGCGGCGGGGATCGCCTGGGCGGTGCCGGGGCCGCCGTCGGGAAGCGGCAGCAGCGTGAGGACGTCGTCGGGGCGCTCGCCCGCCCAACCGGAGGCGAGTGCGTCTGCGGCGGCGGCCGCAGCCAGGCCGGTTTCCGGGGTCACCAGCGGGACACCGCCCGGCTCGGGGTACATGGGGCCGGGCGCCAGAAGTACGCGCATATACGTGTCCGCCTGCGCGAGGTCAGTCGGCGGACGCCACGCCGCCGAGGCGCGCGAGCAGCAGGACATCCGCGGCGACGATGCGCTCGAGGTCGCCCAGGTGCATGGACTCGTCCTCGCTGTGGGCGCGCGTATCCGGGTCCTCAATGCCGGTGACCAGTACCTGGGCGTCCGGGAAGGTCTGCTTCAGCGTGGCGATGAAGGGGATGGAGCCGCCCTGGCCGATGTTGACCGCCTCAGTGCCGAAGGCCTGCGTCAGCGCCCAGTGGGCGGCGCGGGCGGCCGGGCTGTCGGCACCACCGTCGAAGGCGGGGCCCATCTCGCCCGCACTGACCGTCACCCGCGCCCCGAAGGGCGCATGGGTCTCCAGATGAGTGCTCAGGGCCGCCAGTGCGGCGGCCGGGTCCTGCCCGGGGGCGATGCGCATCGAGAGTCGAGCGGTGCAGGAGGGGGCGAGCACGTTGCCCGCCACCCGCAGCGGCGTCACGTCCATGCCGATGACGGACAGCGCCGGCTTGGTCCACAGCCGGGCGGTCAGTTCACCGCTGCCCGCCAGCCTCACGCCTTCCAGCACGCCGGCGTCGGCGCGGAAGTCGGCGTCGGAGTAGTCCGGGGCGCCGGCCGCCACGGGCCGGGAGACGAGACCGGGCACGGCCACATCGCCGACGTCGTCGTGCAGGGTCGCCACCAGCCGACACATGGCGGTAACGGCGTCGATGATCGGACCGCCGTACTGGCCGGAGTGGAGGGCGTGGTCGAGCACGTCCAGACGCACATCCACCTGGATCACCCCGCGCAGGGAGGTGGTCAGTGCGGGCACCCCCACCCGCCAGTTGGAGGAGTCGGCCACCACGATCACGTCGGCCTCCAGCTGCTCGCGGTAGGCGTCCAGGAACGCCTCGAAGGACGGCGACCCGACTTCCTCCTCCCCTCGATGAACACGGTCACCGAGCAGGGCAGCTGGCCGTCGTTCAGCTCGGCCGCCAACCGCAGGGCGTGCACCAGGGAGATGACACCGGCGCCGTCGTCGGCGGTGCCCCGCCCGTACAGCCGCTCGCCGCGCCGCTCGGCGGTGAAGGGGTCGGGCTGGCGCCACTTGGAGGGGTCGCCGACCGGCTGCACATCGTGGTGGGCGTACAGCAGCACGCGCGGGGAACCGACCGGGCCGTCACGGTGGGCCAGCACCGCCGGACGACCGGGGCCGTCGGGGCCGGGCACCGAGGTGACGCGGGCCTCCAGGCCGGCGTCGCGCAGCAGCGCAGCCACGTGCTCCGCGGAGCGCTCCACCTGGGCGGGGTCGTGCCCGGAGGCAGAGACGGAGGGGATGGCCACCAATTCGGTCAGGTCGCGGACAACCCGGTCGAAGGAGTCGTGGACGGCGGCGGAAACGGCGTCGGCATTGATCATGAGTTGCAGGGTAGCGCGGTTGAGCCGCTAACCTGTGGCCCGTGAGCCTGTTAGAGAAGCTGCCGTTCATCAAGCGCGACCGGTCCGGCGATGCCGCCGAGGCCGCCACGGCCGCCCCCGCCAAGACCTCCGGTAAGAAGGGCCGCCCCACCCCCAAGCGCAAGGATGCGCAGGCCCGCAACGTGCACCCGATCGTGCCCGCGGACCGCAAGGCGGCCAAGCGGGAGGCCCGCGCCAGGCAGGATGCGGCCTGGGAGCGCCAGCGCCAGGCCATGCAGACCGGCGACGAGCGCTACCTGCCCGCCCGCGACAAGGGTCCGATCAAGCGTTATATCCGCGACTACATCGACGCCCGCTACTCGCTCGGTGAGCTGTTCATCCCCTTCAGCTTCCTGCTGATCATCGTGTTCATCGGCTTCTCCTCGCGGAACACGCTGCTCAGCTATTACTTCATGCTGGCGGTCTACCTGTTCCTGTTCATCGCGATGATCGACGCCGTGATCTGCTGGCGGCTGCTGCGGCGGCGGCTGTACGCCAAGTTCGGCCAGGAGAAGGTCCAGTCGCAGGGGCACATTTTCTGGTACATCTTCTCCCGCTGTTTCAACCTGCGGCGCTGGCGCCAGCCCGCCCCCCAGGTGGCGCGCCGCCAGTACCCCGAATGAGCGAATAAGCGCCCGAGTGGCCGAGCGCCCCTCCCCCTCGCCGAGGTCGGTTGATATGACGTCCTGCAGATCGATGGGGCGGGATTGTTCCATGGAGGTACTTACTGGTCTATGCTGGTGTCATGGTCGCATATCGTCATCTCGGCAGCTCCGGACTCAAGATCACCGAAATCACCTACGGCAACTGGCTCACCCACGGCTCCCAGGTGGAGGCCGACACCGCCATTGACTGCGTGCACACGGCACTCGACCTGGGCATCACCAGCTTCGACACCGCAGACGTGTACGCGAACACCGTCGCGGAGGAGGTGCTGGGCCAGGCGCTGAAGGGGCAGCGGCGCGAATCCCTGGAGATCTTCACCAAGGTGTACTGGCCCGTCGGCCCCAAGGGCCCCAACGACGTCGGCCTGTCCCGCAAGCACATCATGGAGGGCATCGACGGTTCGTTGCGCCGCCTGGGCATGGACTACGTCGACCTCTACCAGGCGCACCGCTACGACTACGCCACCCCGCTGGAGGAGACCATGCAGGCCTTCGCGGACGTGGTGCGCGCCGGCAAGGCCCTGTACATCGGCGTCTCGGAGTGGACCGCCGAGCAGATCCGGGCCGGCCAGGAGCTCGCCACCCAGATGGGCTTCCGGCTGGTGTCCAACCAGCCGCAGTACTCCGCCCTGTGGCGCGTCATCGAGGACAAGGTCGTGCCGACCTCGACTGAGCTCGGCATGGGCCAGATCGTCTGGTCGCCGATGGCCGAGGGGGTCCTGTCCGGCAAGTACCTGCCCGGGCAGCAGCCGCCTGCCGGCTCGCGCGCCACCGATGAGAAGGGCGGCAAGGAGATGATCAGCCGCTGGATGCGCGACGACGTGCTCACCGCGGTGCAGCAGCTGAAGCCGATTGCCGACGACGCCGGGCTGTCCATGCCGCAGCTGGCCATCGCCTGGGTGCTCCAGCACGACTTCATCTCCGCGGCGCTGGTGGGCGCCTCGCGGCCGGAGCAGCTGGTCGAGAACGTCAAGGCCTCCGGTGTGAAGCTGGGCGACGAGGTCATGGTCGCAATCGATGCGGCTCTGGGCGACGTCGTCGAGCGCGATCCAGCCCTGACCCGCTCCCCCGAGCAGCGTCCGGCCTGACGCACTCTGTTTGGTCAACCAAGTACCCGAATAGCCGAGACCGGTCGGATGGCACGCACCATTTCGACCGGTCTCGGTGCGTATCTTCCACCGATCTGGGCACGTAAGATCAGCCGACCTCGGCACGTAAGATCAGCCGACCTCGGTGATGGGAGCGAGACGGGGTCAGCGCAGGTGACGCGGGCTGGTCGCCAGGGCGCGGTTGATGCGGCCGGGCCAGGCCGGGCCGTTGTAGATGAACGCCGTGTAGGCCTGCAGCAGGTCGGCGCCGGCGTCGAGCATGAGTTCCGCGTCCATGATGGAGGAGATCCCGCCGACGCCGATGATCGTGGGGCCCTCCCCCATCCGGTTGCGCAGACGACGCACCACCTGTAGCGAGCGCGGCAGCAGGGGCGCACCGGACAGGCCGCCCTCCCCCAGGTCGTGGTCGATGGTGGTGTTGGTGGCGACGACCCCGTCCAGCTTCATGTCCAGGACCAGGTCGGCGACGGCGTCGATGTCCTCGTCAGCCAGGTCCGGGGCGATCTTGACCAGTAGCGGCACGTGCCTGTGAGCGGCGGCGTCGGCGGCCTGGCGCACGGCGGTGAGGATCGGCCGCAGCGACTCGACCTCTTGCAGGCTGCGCAGCCCGGGGGTGTTGGGACTGGAGACGTTGACGACCAGGTAGTCGACCCAGCGTGCGACCTTCGAGGCGGAGTAGGCGTAGTCCTGGGCGGCCTGCTCCAGCGGCGTGGTCTTGGTCTTACCGATGTTGGCGCCGACAACGATGGAGCGGCCCCGCACGGTGGAGCGCAAATGCCGCAGCCGCGCGGCGGCCTCGTCGGCACCGGAGTTGTTGAAGCCCATGCGGTTGCGTACGGCGCGGATGGTCGGGTAGCGCCACATGCGCGGCTTGTCGTTGCCGGGCTGAGGACGGGCGGTGAAAGTACCCACCTCCACAAAGCCGAAGCCAAGCATGTCCATGCCCTCCACGGCCTGTCCCTCCTTGTCCATGCCGGCGGCCAGGCCGAGGATCCCGGGGACGGGGCGGACGAATGGGCCGCCCTGGTTCGCGGACGGCACGGGGAAGGCGGGGCGCCGCCCCACGGCTTGCCGGACGACGTCGCGCACAAGCGGCACCTTGCTGGTGGCCTCGATCGCCTCCACGCAGACGTCGTGGATGGTCTCGGGGTCGATGCGGGCGAAGACGGTCTTGTACAGCAGGTCGTACAGCACGGCTCCAGGGTACTCGTGGTGGGGGCGACGGCGCACCGATGCGTCACCGGGATCCGCCGTGTCCGCTAGCCTTGGGCGCAGACCGCAAACAATCAGCGCAGCGACGCCCCGGCAATGAGGTGGGTTCCGTGTCATTCAACCGCAACATCAAGCTCGATCCCAACCGGGTGCAGACGCGCTCCGGTGGCCGTGGCGCCGTCATCGGGGGCGGCTCCGTGCTGGCCGTATTGGCGGTCTTCCTGCTTTCGCAGGTGACCGGAGTGGACCTGTCCGGTCTGCTGGGCGGGCAGGACGCGGCCTCCGGCACCTCCACCTCCTCCACCATCGACACCTCCATGTGCACCAGTGGCCAGGCCGCCAACCAGTACACCCAGTGCCGCATGATCGCCACCGCGGAGTCGCTGGACGCGGTGTGGGATGAGCAGCTGCCCGGCCAGGCCGGCACCGCCTATGCCGAGCCGGGCTTCATCCTGTGGGACGGGCAGTCGGTGTCGACGGCGTGCGGCTCGGCCACCAGCGCCGTCGGCCCCTTCTACTGCCCGGGTGACTCCAACGTGTACCTGGACATGAGCTTCTTCTCCGACATGGAGTCCACACTGGGCGCCCAGGACACGCCGCTGGCGGAGGAGTACATCGTCGCCCACGAGTTCGGCCACCACATCCAGAACCTGCTGGGCGTCATGGGTTCCACGGACCGCTCGGGCACGGGCGCGGACTCCGACTCGGTGCGCACCGAGTTGCAGGCCGACTGCTATGCGGGCGTGTGGGTGCACTACGCAGCCACGACCGTTGACCCCGACACGGGCACCGCCTTCCTGGTCGAACCCACCCAGGCCGAGATCGCCACCGCCATCAACGCCGCCGAGTCGGTGGGAGACGACCACATTCAGCAGCGCTCCAGCGGGACCGTCAACTCCGACACCTGGACGCACGGCTCCTCCGAGCAGCGGGTGCGCTGGTTCACCACCGGCATGGAGTCGGGCTCCCTGCAGCAGTGCGACACCTTCGCCGTGGCCGGCTCCCAGCTCTGAGCCTTCCGGATGCGGCTTGGCCCCACCGCGGCAGCGGCGCTCCATCTCACGTACGCGTTCGCCTCTCACGTACGCGCTTTGGAGCTTTCCCCGCGTAGGGATGTTGAATAACTCCAAAACGCGTACGTGTGACGAGAAGTCGTACGTCAGGCGGCCAGCTGAGAGCCGACCATGTAGGAGAACTCGACGAGCCGGTTCGAGAAGCCCCACTCGTTGTCGTACCAGCCGAAGACCTTCACCTCGTTGCCGATGACCGCGGTCAGCGGGGCGTCGAAGATCAACGAGTGCGGGTTGCCGACGATGTCGCGGGAGACGATGGGTGCCTCGGAGTACTGCAGATACCCGGCGAGCGACCCGTTGGTCGCTGCCTCCCGGAAGGCCGCATTGATCTCCTCGACGGTCGCCGTCCGGCGGGCGACGACGGTCAGGTCGGTGATTGAGCCAACGGGAACCGGCACACGCAGGGCGGCCCCGGTCAGGCGGCCTTCGAGTTCGGGAATGACGGCCCCGATGGCGCGGGCCGCTCCCGAGGAGGTCGGGATGATCGACTCGGCCGCGGCACGGGCACGGCGCAGGTCGCGATGCGGTGCGTCGTGCAGGCGCTGGTCGCCGGTGTAGGCGTGGATCGTGGTCATGAGGCCGGTCTCAATGCCCACCAGATCGTTGAGGACCTTCGCCAGCGGTGCCAGCGAGTTCGTGGTGCACGAGCCGTTGGAGAAGACGTCGGCGGCATTGACGTCGAGTTCACGGTCGTTGACGCCGAGGACGAAGGTGGGGACGTCGCCCTTCGCGGGAGCCGAGACAATGACCTTCTTCGCGCCGCCCTCCAGATGCGCAGCGGCCTTGGCCGCGTCCGTGAAGAAGCCGGTGGACTCAATGACCACATCGGCCCCCACGCTGTCCCACGGGATACCTGCGGGATCGGGCTCGGAGAAGACCGCGATGCGGCGGCCGCCCACTACGAGCGCGTCGCCGTCAACGTGGACATCGTCCAGGCGGCCACTGACGGAGTCCCATTCGAGCAGGACGCCCAGCGTGGCGGCGTCGGTGAGATCGTTGACGGCGACCACCTCGATGTCCGCGTGGTTGGCCAGGGCGGCCCTTAGGTAGGTGCGGCCGATCCGACCGAAGCCGTTGATTCCGATTCGCACAGTCATGCTGTTCTCCCTCTTCTGCAGGTCGTGGATGTGTTTCGCTCACGGACACGACCGTGAGCGGCTGGTTGGCGGAGCCCTACGGCCCGCCGGCCTCCATCCCACGACGTGCAGCTGCGAGTCCCCTGCGGTCCCACTGGCAAGGTGGCGGGCAGTGCCTAACTCCGGGCGCACAGTTCGATGAGTTGTGGCTCGACTCGAAGGTTGCTCACCGCCGGGCCGCCAGCAGCTCCGAACCGGGCCATCGCAACCGGTACCCGCTTGCGTGCGACGCAACGTCACACCCGACGCTGGGTGCGTCCGCCCCACCCGGGGCACCGCCGACAACCGGGAGGAACCATGGCCACCGCACCCACCGCGCTCATCGTCATCGAGTCCTGCTTCGGCAACACCCGGACGATCGCCGAGGCCGTAGCCGCCGGGCTCACGGATGCCGGCGCCCAGGCCCGGGTCCTTGATGCGGTCCAAGCACCCGCCTCGCTGCCCGCGAAGCTCGATCTGCTGATTCTGGGAGCTCCCACCCACAACCGGGGACTGCCGACCACGGCCACGCGCGCTCAGGCGGGTAAGCAGGCCGGTGCCGCCGCGCCGAACAGCGGCATGCGCGAATGGCTGGCGCGCACCACCATTCCGCCCGTCCTCACCACGGCCGTCTTTGACACGGTGACCTCCAAGAGCTGGCTGAGCGGCTCGGCGGCCAAGGCGATTATCAAGGCCCTGCGGCGCGGGCGGGGTCGGGATGCGCCGTCGATCAGGAGCTTCCTGGTTCAAGGGCAGTCGGGGCCCCTCGCCGACGGCGAGGAGGCGGCCGCCCGCACCTGGGGGCGTGCTCTGGCGGCCTCGACGACCAACGTTTGATGCCCGCCTCACGGCGAACAGTCACATCCGACAACCTTCCGTAAGGAGAGCAGAATGACGACCAGCAACATCAAGATCCGGTTGAGCGGCCGCGCCACCACCGGGATCTGCCTGACCGCCTGCGGTATTCTCACCATAGTCTGGGGAGGCACGGTCGTGCTGGTCAGCATGTTCAGCGGCGACTTCATGTCCTTCGCGGCCGGGGGCCTGGTGCTCATCGCCCTCGGCGCGTACCTGGTCACCGCACTGCCACCGGCCCTGCGCATCGCGGCCGTCTGGCTGGCGGCGTCGGGCTTGATCGCCTACCTGTTCATCATCGGCATGGAGACGATCGTGGCGCTGATCGGCTGTGTCCCGGTCGTGGGGTTCGCGGCTTGGCTCAGCACCAGGCTGTGGCGTTGAACAGCCGTTGTTGGGCCGGTGACGGCGGGGCCGTGGACGCCTACGGTGGTGCCATGAGCCCCGCCTCCGGCCCCGTCCTCCCGTCCGCCGCCCTGCCCTGTTCCGACGCCGTCGTCCTGAAGGGGGTGCGTGAGACTCCGGCGCCCGACGACGGCCTGCGGGTGCTCGTGGACCGGCTGTGGCCGCGGGGAGTGAGCAAGCAGCGGGCCGCGCTGGACGACTGGGCGAAGGACGCCACCCCCACGACGACGCTGCGCAAGGCATTCCATTCCGGCGAGCTGGACTGGCCGCGGTTCGTCGACGCCTACCGCGCCGAACTCGCCGAGCGGCCCGAGGCGGCCGCAGCCGTGGCGGAGCTGCGCCGTCGCGCCCTGGCCGGCCGGGTGACGCTGCTGTTCGCCGGCCACGACCACGTACACACCCACGCCCGCGTGCTGCGCGAGGCCGTCCTGGGTGCCCAGGACCCGGACCTGCCCTGAGCCGAGGCGCCTGGACTCGACCGAAGGAGAAAGCCCCCTCCCATGCGCGTCGCCGAAATTGCCCGACTCACCGGCACCACGGTCCGCACCGTGCGCTACTACCACAAGCAGGGTCTTCTGCCCGTGCCCGAAGAGCGCGGCGGCTGGCGCGACTACGACATAAGCCATGTGGCTCGCCTGTCACGCATCCGCTGGCTGGTCCAGGCCGGCGTCCCGCTGAAGTCCATCGCCCGCATCCTGGACTCCCCCACCGACGAAGTGGTCTCCACGGATGCCGCCGTGCTCGACGACCTGTCCGGAGCCCTGGCCGTGATTGAGGAGCATCTGACGGAGGTGACCCGCCAGCGGGACATGCTCGCCTCCCTGCTGGAGCGCGCGCGAGAGGGCTTGACCGTCTCCCCCATGCCGCCGCGCATGGTCGCCTTCTTCGACCGGCTGGAGGCGGAGGCCCCCGATGAGCGGACACGGGCGGCCGTGCGCCGCGACCGTGACCTGGTCGATGTGGCCTGCTACAGCGGGCACATGCCGCCCGAGGCACAGTACCTGTTCCCCGGACCGAACGACGGCGAGGACGCCGACGCGCTCGTGGCCTACGGTCAGGACACCGACAGTCTGACCGACTCCCAGGTCGAGGCACAGGCCGCAAAGAACATTGCGCGGTTCGAGCGCACGCTCGGCCCACGGCGTTGCCGTGAACTCGCCGATAGCGTTGATGCCGCTGCCATTGCGCCCCTGTTCAAGCTGTTTGCACACCTTGGAGCCGGTGGCGCCCGATTGGCCGGCGAAATGGAACGGCAACTAACAGAAGCGATCGCCCGCTGGCGCGCAACACCTTGAGTGTGACGCGACGTCGCACCCGAACCTGGGCGCATGACACCCACAGTTACTGTCACCAGGCCAGCCCCCGTCGGTTCACCGATCCAGGAACCGGCAATCGAGGTTGCCGGACTGGTCAAGACCTTTAGCCGCCTGCACGCCGTGGACGGCCTGGACCTGCACGTGCGCCGCGGTCAGGTCCATGGCTTCCTCGGCCCCAACGGCGCCGGCAAGTCCACCACGATTCGGGTACTTCTGGGCATGTACCGTCGCGATTCCGGCGAGGTGCGGGTGCTGGGCCGTGATCCGGCGCAGGAGGCGGGCGCCATTACCCGTCGCACCGCCTATGTGCCCGGGGATGTGGCGCTGTGGCCGAGTCTGACCGGGGCGCAGACGCTGGATGCCTTCGCCGCGCTGCGCGGCCGCCGCGATCGACGCCGTGAGGCGGAGCTGATCGTGGCATTCAGCCTGGATCCTTCCAAGCCGGTGCGCAGCTACTCCAAGGGTAATCGGCAGAAGGTTGCCCTGATCGCGGCCCTGGCGGCGCCCTGCGAGTTGCTCATCCTGGATGAGCCCACCACCGGGCTCGACCCGCTCCAGGAGGAGGTCTTCCAGACCTGTGTGCGCGAGGCGGCCACCGGGGGCCGCACGGTGCTGCTGTCCAGCCATCTGCTGGACGAGGTCGACCGCGTATGCGACGCGGTCACCATCATCAAGGACGGGCGCACCGTGGAGACCGGCACGCTGGCCGCTCTGCGGCACCTGCGCAACTCGACCATTACCTGCCGCCTCCCCGACGGCGCCGCTCCCGCTCTCCCCCGAGGCTCGAACGCTCCGCCACCGGGAACCGATGGTGTGACGCGGATATCGGTTCCCGCTGCCGAGGTTCCGGAGACGTTGAGCGCCCTCATTGCCGCGGGTGCCCAGGGGATCACCTGCACCCCGGCGTCCCTGGAGGACCTGTTCCTGCGTCACTACGAGGGCCAGGCCCGATGATCACCCCGCCGACATTCATACGACACGCCCTGCGCACCGCCCGCATCATCGCCCGGGAGGAACGCGCCTGGCTGCTGGTCCTGCCGACGGCGGCCGCCCTGCTGACCGGCCTGCTCGCCCCGAACTACGCGACCACCTACGCCACAGCCGCCGATCTGGCGCGTGCCGTGGCGATGAGTAGGATATCCAAGTCGTTAACGGCCCTTTACGGTGAGCTGCCCGAGGGCGCCGACGCCGTGCAGCTCGCGGTCTGGGAACTCGGGGCGCTGACCTGTCTGCTGCTGGGGATCGTGGTGGTGCTGCGCGCGGTTGCGGTCACGCGCGCCCAGGAGGACGGTGGGCGCTCCGAGATGCTGCGCGGCGGCGGCGTCGGTCCGGTCGGTGAGCTGGTCGGCGTCAGCCTGATGCTCGGGGCGCAGTGTGTGCTGCTCGGCATCGGCGCGGGCGTTGGGATCCTCGCGTTGGAGGGCGCCGGGGCGGCGGATGCGACCGCCTATGGGATCGCCGTGGCCGGAACCTGTGCCCTGCTGGCGGCAGTCACGGTCCTGCTCGCACAGCTGACCACAGACGCCACCGGCGCGCGCGGCGCCGGGCTCGCAGCACTGGCTGTGCTGTATGCGGGGCACGGGGCGTGGGCCGCCCAGGGGTGGGGGTGGGCGGGTGCCTGGTCGCCGTTCGCGCTGCGCAGCGCGATTGATCCCGGCGGGAAGAACAACTGGCAGCCCGCAGCGATCGCGGGCGCCGCCCTGGTGATTCTGCTTGCCACGGCGGCGGGCGCCGCGCGCCGCCGCGACCTGGGGGCCGGACTGATCCGCATCGGGCCGGGCCGGCACCGTCCACTGCGGGTTCGCGGACCGATGACGCTCGCGCTGCGGCGCTCGCGCGGCCAGCTGCTGGCGTGGGCGCTGGCCGCCGCCGCCATCGCCGGGGTGCTCACGGCCATGGGCGAGAACATGGTTGAACTGGCCCGGCAGGGAGCGGTGGACGGCGGCACGTTCAGCTCGCTGCTGGGCGGTGGCGATCCAGGCACGGGATTCCTGGGTTACATCGGCGTGCTGGTGGCGGCCCTGGCCTGCACGCAATCGGTGGCGCTGACGGGACGCTTCGCGGCCGAGGAGTACTCCGGGTTGGTTGAGGCGCAACGCTCCACCGGCACCGGGCCGGCGCGGCTGCTAATCGGCCAGTGTCTGGTCGCACTGTTCGCAGCGGGGCTCACGCTCGGTGCGGCCGCTCTGGTCGCGGGGCTGGTGGGACACGCGCTGCTGGACACCACCGCCGATGACGCGCTGCGGCTGGTCGCCGGCCAGTGGCCCGCCGCAGCGGCCTGCACTGGCGTCACCGCGCTGCTGGGTGGCGCCTGGCCACGGCTACGGTGGCTGGCATGGGCACCATTGCTCGCAGGGCTCGGAATCGCCCAGCTCGGCCCCAGCCTCGACCTGCCGCAGTCGATGATTGACGCAGGGCTGTTCGCTCAGGCGGGCGATCCAACAATGGTCTGGCTGGTCCTGGTCGGCGCGACGGGGACAATGGCGGGCGCGGTGGTGGCGCACCGCCGTGACCTGCACCCGGCCATCGGGCGGCAGCCTGCCGGACGTGGGCTGCAGTCTGCCTTCGCCTACGCGCGTCTCAGACGTTGAAACCGAGGGCGCGCAGCTGGTCGCGGCCCTCCGGGGTGATCCGGTCCGGGCCCCACGGCGGCAGCCACACCCACTGCACACGCACCTTGTCGACGATGAACCCGAGCGCCTGCTGGACCTGCTCCTCGATCACGTCGGTGAGCGGGCAGGCGGCGGTGGTCAGGGTCATGTCGAGCACGACGGTGCCGTCGGGCTCGATCGAGATGCCGTACAGCAGGCCGAGGTCGACGACGTTAATTCCCAGCTCGGGGTCGACGACGTCGCGCAGTGCCTCCTCAATGGCGGCGACGTCCACGTCCGCGACGCTGGTGGGCGCGTGCTGCGCGGCCATCGGGTTGGTGGCCGGAGCGGTCTCGCTCATAACTCCTCCTGGTGGATTGAGACAGGGGCTGTGGTTTTGGGGCGGCCGGGCGGAAGCCCGCCGCACAGGCGGTTTCAGTCCGCCTTGGCGGCGTCCAGCGGGACGCCTGCCTTCAGCAACGCATCCTTGAGCGCGATCCATCCCAACAGCGCGCACTTAATGCGATTGGGGTACTTGGACACGCCCTCGAAGGCGGCGGCGTCCTCCAGCTCGTCCAGCACCGAGTCGTCCACGCCGCGGCCGCGCGAGTGCATGAGGGCATCGAAGTCGCCCTCGAGCCGCGCCACCGTGGTCAGGTCGGCGCCGTCGACGAGGTCGTGCATGATGGAGATGGAGGCCTGGGAGATGGAACAGCCGTCCCCCTCCCAACCGACGGCTTCGATGCGTCCGTCGCGCACGCGCACACCCAATGTGACCTCATCCCCGCAGGTCGGGTTGACCTGGTGGGAGGTGGAGTCCGGGGCCTCCAGCGCCCCGGAGCCGTGGCGCTCTCGCGAGTGATCGAGGATTACCTGCTGATAGAGCTGATCAAGATCGTTCATGTTCACCTCTGGAAGTATCCGCGGACGGAGGCGACGGCTTCCAGGAAGCGGTCGATCTCCGCGGGTGTGGTCACCGGGCCGAAGGATATCCGTGAAGAAGACGGCACCCCGAAGTGGGCGTGGACCGGCTGGGCGCAGTGGTGGCCGGTGCGCACCGCTACACCGGCGGCGTCCAACACCTGACCGACATCATGCGGGTGCACCCCGTCGAGCGTGAATGCGACCACGCCGACGCGGTCGTGGGCATCGGCGGGACCGAGCAGACGCAGCCCGGGCACCTCCGCCATGCCCCGCAGGGCCCGGTCGAGCAGCACCTGTTCGCGGGAGTGCAGCCGCCCCAGACCCACCTCGGCCAGGTAGTCGACGGCGGCGTGCCAGCCGGCGGCCTGGGCGAGCGGCTGACTGCCGGCCTCGAAACGCGCGGGGGCAGGCATGTAGGTGGAGGAGGCCATGGTGACGGTCTCAATCATGGACCCGCCGGTGAGCACCGGCGGCATCGCGTCCAGCAGCTCCTCGGTGGCCACCAGGGCACCGATACCGGTGGGGCCCAGCATCTTGTGGCTGGAAAGCACCATCGCATCCACTCCGGCCGCGGACAGCGCCGCGAAGTCCAGGGGCAGGTGCGGAGAGGACTGACAGGTGTCCAGCACCACCAGGGCGCCGGCGCTGCGGGCGGCCGGCAGGATGCCCTCCAGCGGGGTGACCGCGCCGGTGACGTTGGAGGCGTGAGTCAGCGCGAGCACCTTGGTGCGGTCGGTGATGACGTCGACCGTGCCCAGGTCGATGCGCCCGTCCGCGGTCAGGTCCAGCCAGCGCAGGATGGCGCCGGTGCGGGCGGCCAGCTCCTGCCAGGGCACCAGGTTGGCGTGGTGCTCGGCCACGGTCACGACGATCTCGTCGCCGGGGCGAAGGCGCAACCGGGCGGAGGGGTCGGTGGCTCCCGCGGCCGGCCCGCCGTGGCCGGCGGGCCGGGACAGGCTGGCGTGCCCGATGGCCAGGGCCACCAGGTTGATGGCCTCGGTGGCGTTCTTGGTGAACACCAGTTGGCTGCCGCGGGCGCCGACGAAGGCGGCGACGGCGTCGCGCGCGTCCTCCCACACGGCGGTCGCCTCGTCGGCCAGCTGGTAGGTGGAGCGCCCGGCGGCACCGTTGGACCGGCGGTAGAAGTCGGCCTCCGCGAGGATGACGCCGACCGGCTTCTGACTGGTGGCGGCCCAGTCGAGGTAGGCCAGCGGCTCACCGTTGCGGGCCGGACGCTCCAGGTAGGGGAAGTCGGCGCGTAGAGCGTCGACCTCGGCAGCGGTCAGCGGCGCGTCCGCGCCGGGAGCGTCACCCACCTGGCTCTGGGGCGACTGGGGCGTTTCAATCATTTGCGTTTGGTCTCCTGCGGGGGCTGGTGCTGGCGAGACGCCGGCGGATTGGGGCTGTTCAGGCGACGAAGCGGTCGTAGCCCTCTTCCTCCAGCCGGTCGGCCAGGTCCGGGCCGCCCTCCTCGGCGACGTGCCCGTCCACGAACACGTGGATGTGGCTGGGCTTGATGTAGCGCAGGATGCGCGTGTAGTGGGTGATCAGCAGGAAGCCGGCGTCGGAGGAGTCGTGCAGGCGGTTGACGCCCTCGGAGACGATGCGCAGGGCGTCGATGTCCAGGCCGGAGTCGGTCTCGTCCAGGATGGCGAAGCGGGGGCGCAGCAGTTCCATCTGCAGGATCTCGAAGCGCTTCTTCTCGCCGCCGGAGAAGCCGGCGTTGACGTCGCGCTGGGCGAAGGCGGGGTCCATGCGCAGGTTCTCCATGGCCTGGTTGACCTGCCCGATCCACTGGCGCACCTTGGGGGCCTCGCCGTCGATGGCGGTCTTGGCGGTGCGCAGGAAGTTGGAGACGGTGACGCCGGGGACCTCCACCGGGTACTGCATGGCCAGGAACAGGCCGGCGCGGGCCCGCTCATCGACGGTCATGTCCAGGAGGTTCTCGCCGTCGAGCAGCACCTCGCCGTCGGTGATCTCGTAGTCGGGGTGGCCGGCGATGGAGTAGGCCAGGGTCGACTTGCCGGAGCCGTTGGGACCCATGATGGCGTGCACTTCGCCGGAGGCGACGGTGAGGTCGACGCCCTTGAGGATGGGCTTGGGGCCGTCGTTGGTGGCGACCTGGACGTGGAGGTTCTTGATCTCGAGGGTACTCATCGCTGCTTGTCTTCTTCTTTATCCGTGAGGCTGATTGGTGGATGGTCTGCCGGGGTGGCCCGGACGGGGTGACGCGGGGCTACTCGGCCGCTGTGGCCTGTTCGCGGGCGGAGACGAGCGCGTTCAGTTCGAGCTCCTGCTCGATGGCGGCCATGAGCCGTTCCTCGACCTCGGGCACGCGGATCTCTGCGACGATCTCGTTGAAGAAGCCAAGTACCACCAGCCGGCGGGCCTCCATCTCCGGGATGCCGCGGGCGCGCAGGTAGAACAGCTGCTCGTCGTCGAAGCGGCCGGTCGCGGAGGCGTGGCCGGCGCCCACGATGTTGCCGTTCTCAATCTCCAGGTTGGGGATGGAGTCCGCCTTGGCGCCCTGGGTGAGCACCAGGTTGCGGTTGAGCTCGTAGGTGTCGGTGCCGCGAGCGCCGGCGCCGATCAGGCAGTCGCCCACCCACACCGAGTGCGCCCCCTGCCCCTGTAGGGCGCCCTTGTAGGCCACCCGCGAGTAGCAGTGCGGCTCGGTGTGGGCCACGTAGGGGCGGTGCTCCTGGTGCTGGCCGGCGTCGGTGAAGTACACGCCGTAGGCGTCGATGTGGCCGCCCTCGCCCTTGAAGCCGAGGTCGGAGCAGATACGCACGTCTCCGCCCAGGGAGACGACGACGTGCTTGAGGGTGCCCCGCCCCTCCACACGCACGCGGTGGTTGGAGGCGTGGATGGCAGCGTCCTCCCAGCCCTGGATGGTGACCAGGGTCAGTTCGGCGCCGTCGGCGACGGTCGCCTCCACCGTCTGCGTGAGTGCCGCGGTGCCGCGGTGGTCCAGAACAACCGTGGCAACGGAGTCGCCCAGGGCCGCGATGCGGATGTGCTGGGCGGCGGGGTGCTCCAGCCCCGTGTCGGTGCCCGTGGTGGTCACGCGCACGGCCCGTTCCAGCCCGGCGCCCGCCGGCAGGGTGACGACCGTGGCGTCGTGGAAGGCGGCCCAGGCGACGACGCCGGTGCGGTCCACGGGGGCGCCGACGACGCCCAGCCGCGGGTCGTCCCGGGAGACGGTCTCGACTCCGACTCCCGCCGGGGCGTCGATGTCCACGCTGAGCGGGTTTGCGGCGGTGCCGGCGGTGACGGCGTCGAGGTCGAACAGTGGTGCGAAGCGCTTGATCGGGGTGAAACGCCACTCCTCTTCGCGTCCATGCGGCGCGGGGATGTCGGCCGGGTCGAAGGAGGTGGGCCGGTCGGCGCGCGAGGAAACGTAGCGGCGCTGGCCGTGCGAATGTGCCCCTCGAGCGCTGCACGCGAGTGGTCGGTTTTCAGTTCGGGCATTGGTGCTCCTTGCCGGCGCTTTGCCGGCGGCTCGTGGTCGGGGAGGGTACGGGGACGGCGTCAGCCGACGGAGTTCTCCATCTGCAGCTCGATGAGCCGGTTGAGCTCCAGGGCGTACTCCATGGGCAGCTCGCGGGCGATCGGCTCGACGAATCCGCGCACGATCGTGGCCATGGCCTCCGTCTCGGTCAGTCCACGCTGCATCAGGTAGAACAGCTGGTCGGCACTGACCTTGGAGACGGTGGCCTCGTGCCCCATCTCGACGTCGTCGGTGCGCACATCCACATATGGGTAGGTGTCCGAGCGGGAGATCTCGTCCACCAGCAGCGCGTCACACAGGACATTGGACTTGGAGTGCCGGGCGTTCTTCTGAATCTGCACCAGACCGCGGTAGCCGGAGCGGCCGCCGCCGCGGGAGATCGACTTGGAGACGATGTGGCTGGAGGTGTGGGGCGCCATGTGGATCATCTTGGCGCCCGTGTCCTGGTGCTGGCCGGCACCGGCGAAGGCGATTGACAGCGCCTCGCCGCGGGCGTGAGGCCCCATCAGGAATACGGCCGGGTACTTCATGTTCCGCTTGGAACCGATGTTGCCGTCCACCCACTCCATGGTGGCGCCCTCGGCGCAGGTGGCGCGCTGGGTGACCAGGTTGTAGACATTGTTGGACCAGTTCTGGATGGTCGTGTAGCGCACGCGGGCGTTCTTCTTGACGATGATCTCCACGATGGCGGCGTGCAGAGAGTCGGTGGAGTAGATGGGGGCGGTGCACCCCTCCACGTAGTGCACGTAGGAGCCCTCGTCGGCGATGATCAGGGTGCGCTCGAACTGGCCCATGTTCTCAGTGTTGATGCGGAAGTAGGCCTGCAGCGGGATCTCGACCTTAACGCCCGGCGGCACGTAGATGAAGGAACCGCCCGACCAGACGGCGGTGTTAAGGGCGGCGAACTTGTTGTCGCCGGCGGGGACCACAGAGCCGAAGTACTCCTTGAACAATTCGGGGTACTGCTTCAGGGCGGAGTCGGTGTCCAGGAAGATGACGCCCTGCTGCTGAAGATCCTCACGGATCTGCTCGTAGACGACCTCGGACTCGTACTGGGCGGCGACACCGGCCACGAGCCGGTCGCGCTCCGCCTGAGGGATGCCGAGCCGGTCGTAGGTGTTGCGGATGTCCTCGGGCAGGTCCTCCCAGGAGTTGGCGGGCTTGTCCGTGGAACGGACGAAGTACTTGACCTGGTCCAGGTCGAAGTCGGACATGTCCACGCCCCAGGTGGGCATGGGCTTGCGCTGGAAAATGTCGTAGGCCTTCAGCCGCTTCTGCAGCATCCATTCGGGTTCGCCCTTGAGTGCGGAGATCTCGCGCACCACCTGCTCGTCCAGGCCACGCCGTGCGGACAGGCCGGCGGCGTCGGAGTCGTGCCAGCCGTACTCATAGGTCTCAGAGATCGAGTCGATGATCTCGTCGTCGCTACTGCGCACGCTTTCCGTCACGGGTGCTGTCATCAGTTTCCTTCCGTTACGCGGGGCCGACGGCTCCGCTGGTCTGCCGCCCGGACCGCGCGCTTGCGCAGGGTGGGCATGGCGATGGGTACATGGGTGGTGCATACGTGCTCGCCGCCCGCGAGAGTGGCCAGGCGTTGCACGGGGACGCCGAGTAGGCGGGCGAAGGTGCGGGTCTCGGCGTCGCACAGCTCATGGAAGTGCCCGGCGACGTCGCGCACCGGACAGTGGCCCTGGCACAGTTGCACCGCGAAGGTGCCGTCGCCGACGTCGCGGACGGTGGCGGCGTAGCCGTCCAGGGTCAGGGCATCCGCCAGGGCGCGCGCCCGGTCGGCGGGATCCTTGCCGGCGGCTTCCACGATCGGCATGTAGCGGCGCTCCAGATCGCGTCCGCGGGAGGCGGCGAAGGAGTCGATCGCCTTCTCCCCGCCGACCTGAGACAGGTAGGACAGGGCGCGGTTGGCCAGTTCCGAGTAGCCCTCGCCGAAGGTGGTGCGGGCGTCGGGAGTGGCGACGTAGAAGCGTGCCGGGCGGCCGCGACGGCGTTTGCCGTTGGCAGCGGGGGCGTGGGCCTCGATTTGCCCGGCCTGCTCCAGCGCGGTGATGTGGCGCCGCACGGCCGCGGGGGTCAGGCCCAGGACCTTGGCCAGTTGTGCGGCGGATACGGGGCCCTTCTCGGCGATAAGGTCAAGGACTCGGGAGCGGGTTGAGTCGTCGTCGGTCTGACTCATGGTTGACTCCTCTCCGCGGCTGGGCGATGCGGCAGCGGGGCCCCGGTTGGCTCCGCCTGTGTGCACCAGATTTTAACGAACATCTTCGTTCTCAAATTCCGGTCTCGCAAGTTTCCGCCGCGACGTCAGCAAGTGCGATGGAGCACGTTGACGCCGGGGAGCTCGCTTCCACTACTCGCCCGGACGAATGCCCGGACAAAGTATGGCCGTGAGAAACGGCGCAACTCTGCCGCAGCCGACACCGGGTGGCACTTGGAGTGCGCCGACCTGTGCTAACTTACCCGGCCGTTGACCCGCCGCCATTGAACGTTTCAGCTGAGCGTTTCAGCCTCATGCTGCGTCTGTCGGCGGCCGAGATCACCAGCCCGCGGTTGGACGCCGTGTCCACCGTCCTCCCCGTCTCAGCCGGAGCGTGAGCGCATCGACGAGCCGGCCGAGGAGGGCGTGCTCGCCGGCTGAGCGGGCAGCGACCACGTATAAACGCCGCGAGCGGCCCCGGCACCTGATTCCCCAGGTGCCGGGGCCGCTCACTGTGGCTTCGCCGAGCGCATGCCCCTGCTTATGGCCGCATACGCGCCACGCGCTCTACCTGCGTCCACGCCAGCGGGTCCGGAGCGGAGCCGACGAACTCGCCGTCGACGACATTGTTGAACCCGGTCAGCACCCACTGCCCGTCGCGTAGTCGGAACAACTGACCGGCATACAGATGCTCGGGCCGCAGATAGCGTGCCGCATCCACATCCCACGGACCCAGCGGCCCGGCCCCCTCGGCGATCCACACGCCGCCGGGGCCGGGCTCGGCCTGCATGTCATCCCCGCAGGAGAAGACCAGCAGGTGCTGTCCCTCGACCTGCCGCGACTGGCTTACCTCGAGCTGGCCAAACCTGCTCGGATCCGTCAGTGGTGGCAGTACCTCCCAGTGGTCGAGGTCGTCGGAGACGGCATGGCCGATGACGCCGGCGTGCAAGCGGTCGACGCCGCGGGCACGGGCGGTGATCAGCATGTGCCAGCGTCCTTCGTGCTGGAACACGAAGGGGTCCCGCCATGGTTCGTCGAAGGCATACCCGGGGTTCCACTTCTCATACCAGCGGCCATCGGCCTCAAGCGGCTCCGCGCAACGGCGCTCGAAGGTGATTCCATCGGCGGAGTCCGCCCACCCGATCCGTTGCACCATGCCGCGTTCCGCGCGGGAGATGCCCGTGTAGAACACGCGCATGCCGCCGTCGGGCCGCATCACGGTGCAGCCGGTCCAGATGGCCTGGTCGTCGAATGCCGGCCCATCGGAGTGCACCAGCGCGTCGGGAAGCAGCCGCCAGTCGCGGGCATCGTCGGAGACGGCATGGCCCAGCGCGGCCCGCCAGTGCCGGCGGTCGGGATCATGCAGTGCACGAGAGGCGCGCAGGAAGAACAGGTGGTACTGCTCGCCGTCGTCGGCAACCCAGTGGTCCCACAGCCAGTGGTCTGGGAGCGTGAGCGCCATCGGTCACCCCTTCACTGCTGTCCCCGCGAGCGACTGCACGAAGGACCGCTGGAAGATGACGAAGATGATCAGCACCGGCAGGGTGATCAGGGTGCCGTAGGCCATGATCTGCCCCCACACGGGGTTGAGCTGGAAGAAGTACTGCATACCCACGCTCACCGGCCGCATCGACTCCTGCTGGATCACCATCAGCGGCCACAGGTAGGAGTTCCACGCCGGCAGCATGGTGATGATCGCGACCGTGGCGAACGTAGGTCCGGACAACGGCACGATGATCTTGCGGTAGATGGTCCACCATCCCGCGCCGTCCACCCGGGCGGCCTCATCGATCTCCTTGGGGATGTCACCGAAGTGCTGCGCGAACAGGAAGATCGCCAGGGCGTTGGCGATGTAGGGCAGGATCTGCACCTGGTATGTGTTCAGCATGCCCTGCTTGAACAGGAATCCGTCGACGGCCCACTGGATGGAGGGCAGTTTGGCCACCCAGAAGACCAGCGGCACGGCGATGGTCTCGAAGGGCACCATGAGGGTCGCCAACACCAGGGAGAGCACGATGTTCTTCCCCTTCCACCGCATGCGTGAGATGGCAAAACCGATCATGGAGTTGACGATCAGCCCGAGGCCGACGATTGCGACCGTCACGATGATCGAGTTGGCGATGAAGCGACCGGCGGGGACCCGGTTGAACACGCCGGCGTAGTTGTCCAGGCTCAGGTCGCCCACCGGCAGGAAGGCCCGCAGCGAGCCGAGGTCGGAGAAGATCTGGGCGTCGGGCTTGAGCGAGGAGAAGATCATGAACAGCAGCGGGAACACGGCGACGATCGCCGCAAGGGTGAGCCCGACGTAGGTCAGGATCTTCGAGCGCCGCTTGGTGGCGGCCCGGCCGCGACGGCGCGACGTCGGCGCAGTGGCGACGTCCTTGTTGGTGTCTGCGGCGGTCATGTCAGTCGTCCTCCCGGGTCAGGCGCCGCTGAATGAGACTGATCAGCAGCACGGCGATGAAGAAGATCAGGGAGATCGCGCTCCCGTATCCCATGTCCTGCTCGCGATAGCCCTTGCGCACGGCGTGGTAGACGAGCGTGGAGGTGGCGTCCTGCGGGCCGCCGGAGGTCATCACGTCCACCTGAACGAACAGGCCCAGTGCGGCGATGGTGATGGTGACGAGAATGAACACCATCGTGGAGTGCAGTCCGGGCCAGGTCACGTAGCGGAAGCGCTGCCAGCCGTTGACGCCGTCCAGGGAGGCGGCCTCGTAGAGGGCCGGGTCGATGCCCTGCAGGCCGGACAGCCAGATGATCATGTGCAGGCCAACGGCCTGCCAAATGGACAGGACGATGATCGCGGGCATGGCGGTGCCGGGGTTGTTGAGCCAGGCGACGGCGGTCCAGCCGCCTCCCGTGATGGTGTTCAGCATCGAGTTGAACAGGCCGTCGTCCTCGTAGAAGAAGCTCCACAGGATGGAGACCACCACCATTGAGGTGACCACGGGCATGAAGATCATGGTGCGGAACGCGGTCACGCCCTTGACCTTCTGGTTGACCAGGATCGCCAGTGCCAGGGCGAGGCCCGATTGGCATGGGACGACGATCAGCGCGAAGAACGCGGTGTTCGTCAGTGAGCGCATGAAGGTGGGGTCGGCGCTGAAGGCACGCGTGAAGTTACCCAACCCGATGAACTGGGGCGGGTTCGGGGAGATCAGCCGCGCGTTGGTGAAGCTCAGCACGAAGGTGAGCACGATGGGGATGACGAGGAACAGCAGAAGCAGCAGCAGGGCGGGCGTGGACATGAGCCAGGCCGTGCGCGCCTCCTGGCGCAACGCGGCGGACCGCCCGGCGCGCCTCTTCTTCGGTTTGGTTGATGCTAAAGACATAGCAGTTCCCTTCCCGGTGGGGGCGCGAGTCGCCCCCACCGGACTTGCAGGAGGGTTACCGGTCATCAGCTGGCCTGGTAGCCGTTGTTGGACTTGATGTCGGCGTCGATGTCCTTGACCGCCTGGTCGAGGGTGGACTTCACGTCGGCTCCGGAGACGATGTCGCGGGCGGCCTTGTCGAAGATCGAGGAGATGACCTTGTAGCCGGGCGTGGCGGGACGCAGGAGGGCGTACTTGGTGCCGATCTCGTACACGGGCTCGAGCGCGCCGCCCTCCTTGTAGTACTCGGTGCTCGGCGTAGCCGAGGGCACGGAGGGGAAGTTGCCGATGGCGTTGGAGTACTCCACCAGGTACTCGTCCTGCATGAGGAACTCGATGAAGGCGTTGGCCGCGGTGGGGTTGGAGCTGGTGGCGGACACGCCCCACTGCCAGGAGCCACCGCCTACGTGCGCGCCCTCGCCGAAGTCCACCGGCGGCAGAATGAGCACCTCGTCCTCACCGAAGGTCTCCTGCGACTGGAGCACCTTCCAGCCACCGGCGTAGTACAGGGGCACCTTGCCCTGCAGGAAGTCCTGCCCGTCGGTCGCCGGGGTCTCCGAGGCGTACCCGTTCTCGAAGCAGGAGCGGAACCACTCGCCCCACTGCACCGCCGCATCGCCGTTGAGGAAACCCTCGGCGGTTTCGAAGGTCTCCCGGTCGATGAGGTCGCCGCCGAAGGACTGCAGCATCGGCGCGTAGGCGTAGGGCCACCACTCGGCGGTGTCCGCGACGGAGAAGTCGATGGCGTAGTCGTAGTCCTCTAGTTCGGACAGCTTCGCCAGCGCGTCGTCGAACTCATCCTTGGTCCAGGGCTCGTCGATGCTCGGCACCGGGACGCCGGCGGCCTCGAAGGCGGACTTGCGGCCCAGGAAGCACAGCGACGTGTCGTAGGGCCCCACCGAGTACAGGGTGTCGTTCCAGTAGCCCTTGGCGGAGTCGATGATGTTGTTCTCCAGTTCGGAGGAGATCTGGAGCGGGGCGAGGTATCCGGCCCAGGCCCAGTTGGGCATGATCGGGCCGTCCAGGTCGAGGATGTCGGGCAGGTCGCCGGCCACAGCGGCGGCCGCGATGGAGTCGTTGTAGGAGGCCTGCGGGAACGACTTGAGCTCAACGGGGGTATCGGGGTTCGCCTCGTTGAAGGCGGCGACCGCCTTCTCGACGACGGCGAGCTCCTCCTCATTCCCGCCGTTGTGGGTCCACAGGCTGATGCCGCCCGAGGCGCCGGATCCGGACCCGGAACCGCCCTGTTGGGAGGAGCAGGCGGCGAGAGTGGCGGCGATGGCAGCGGTAGCACCAAGGCCGAGGAAGGTGCGGCGAGTGGTGGACATGAGCACTCCTTCGTGTGTCACCTAAATTGTTGGGTTGACCGGGATCGGGGCGATCCCGGGGATTGTGGGCCGCCGAAGGTCTAGGCGGATGCGGGCGCGGTCGAGCCGCGGACGATCAGGTCGCATTGGCAGCGGTGGGTGGTGGCCGGTGTGGGCAGGTCGCCGGCGATCAGGTGGCGCACCAGCCAGTCGGCCATCTCGTAGTGGGGCAGGCGCATGGTGGTCAGTCGCGGCGCCAGATTGGTGGAGATCAGTTTCAGGTCGTCGAAACCGACCACGGACAGGTCATCGGGTATGGAGAGCCCGAGCGCGGCCGCGACGCGATACACGCCGGCGGCAATGCCGTCGTTGTAGCAGAAGACCGCGGTGGGGGGATCCGCGCGGTCGAGCAGTCTCCAGGCGGAGGCGTCGGCCCCTTCGGGGTCGTTGCCGCCACGGATGATGAGCGAGGGATCGGGGGTGATCCCGGCGGCGCGGAGGGTGTTCTCGTAGGCGGTGTGGCGCAGCCCGATGGCGACCGTCGAGTCGTCGTGGGTGATATGCCCGATGCGCCGGTGGCCGAGCTCGAGCAGGTGGGTAACGGCGGTGTTGGCGGCGGCCGCCTCATCCGGAACGACACCGACGACGTCGTCCCGGTCCGCGAAGCCGTTCAGTACGGCGACGTTGGCCAGCTCGGGCGGCACATGCACCTGCTGGTGGTACATGGCGGCGTGGACGATGACGTCCACGCGCCGTGAGCGCAGCTCACGCACCGCTCTGCGGGACTGCTCCGGCGCTCCGCCGGAGTCCGTCAGCAGGACCGACCAGCCCAGTTCCCGGCTGGCGGTGAGGATCGCATCGATCATGGCGACGGCGTACGGCGTCGACAGCACGTTCTCGCCGAGAACCCCCACGGTGTGGGTGCGGCGGTTGCGCATACCGCCGGCAAGTGCGTCGCGCACGTAGCCGAGGTCCTCTGCCGCGGCGCGCACGCGCGCCGCCGTCGCCTCGGAGACACGCCCCTTGGCCTTGCCGGACAGCACCAGTGAGGCGGAGGCGGTGGAGACGTTTGCGGCGTCCGCGACCTCGGCGAGGGTCGTCATCGCTCCTCCTGTCCGCTCATGAGCCTGGCTGCTGTGCCCGTCAACACGAGTGTGAGGCTCACGACGACGTTAAGTCAATCGATTAACGTCACAGCTGCGTATACGAGAGGGCCTGGGCGCGTGGCCCGAACGTTCAGCCGGCGTTCGCCGCCCAGCTGCGCGCCCCGCGCACCAGCCGTTCGAGCCCGTCCTCCACGCGGGCGCGCTGGGTGCCCAGGTTCATACGCAGGAAGCCGGCCCCGGCCGCCCCATAGGCGGTGCCGGGCGTGAGCACCAGTCCGGTGCGGGAGCGGATGTGGGCGGCCAGGGCGGCGGTCGCGTCCCCGGGTGCGCCCGCCGGCCCACCCGGCCCGGCGCCGTCGGCTCCCCCGCCATTGCGGCCGACCGCCCCGGCGCCGCACAGCAGCGCGCGCACGTCGATCCAGGACAGGTAGGTGGCCTGCGAGACCGGGGCGGCGCAGCCGGGCAGTTCACCCGCCACCACCTCGGCCACCCGCGCCTTGTTGGCGGCGACGTAGGCACGCACCTCCCCCAACCAGGCCTCCCCCTCAGCGCTGTAGGCGGCCACGACCGCGGGCACCGCAAACACGCCCGGCTCGGCGACCTCATCGGTGTTCAGGCTGCGCTCCACACGGGCCCGCAGGTGCGGCTCCGGGATGACGACCGTCGCCGAGTGGACGCCGGCGGTGTTGAAGGCCTTCGACGGCGACAGGCAGGTGATGCCCACCTCGGCGCACACCGGTGCGGCGGCGGCGAAGGGCGTATAACCCACTCCGGGCAGGGTGACGTCGCAGTGGACCTCGTCGGACACGACGGTCACGTGGTGGGTGGCGGCGAGTGCGCCGAGGCGGGCCAGTTCCTCCCGCGTCCACACTCGGCCGACGGGGTTGTGCGGGTTGCACAGGATCATCAGCGTGGTCAGCGGGTCGGCGAGCTTGGCCTCCAGATCCGCCCAGTCGATCGTCCACTCGCCGTTCTCACCCTGCAGCAGGTCACTGGTGACCAGGCGCCGGCCGTTGTTCAGGACGCTGTTGGTGAAGATGTTGTAGACGGGCTGCTGGATCAGGACCTTCTCGAACACGTTGGTCACGCTGCGCACGATCGAGGAGATCGCGGCGACTACCCCCGTGGTGGGGATCAGCCAGTCTTGCTGGAGCGGCCAGTCGTGGCGGCGTGCCCACCAGGCGGTGACGGCCTGCTCGTAGGCGTCGGTGACGACGGCGTAGCCGAGCAGGCCCTCGCGGGCCACCCGGGCGAGGGCCCGGCGCACGACGGGCGCGGTGCGCAGGTCCATGTCCGCCACCCACATGGGCAACTCGTCCGGTCCGGCCTCGTCCCATTTCAATGAGCCGGTGCCACGCCGGTCGGTGGGCTCATCCAGGTTGAAGTCGGCGGGGGCCCTCATGCGACCGCCTGGGGCGACCAGCCGGTCTCAATGCGGGTGGCCGCGGGGTCCACCCGGTCGGGATGAATGATCTGCTCGCCGATGGAGCCCGCCCGGATGACGCCGTCGGCAGGGTCGGTCAGCGAATCGAGGTGGCCGATGACCTCGGCGTCGATGCCCCGGCAGTACTCGAAGGCGAGGGTGGTGTCCAGCAGGCGACAGCCACGCAGGACGAGCCCATCGATGTAGCACAGACCCTGCAGGCTCTGGATGGTGCAGTCGACGAAGGTGACGTTGCGGGAGTTCCATCCCAGGTACTCCCCCACGATCATCGAGTTCTCCACCACCACGTTCTCGCAGTTCCAGAAGGCGTCCTTACTCAGCAGCACACTGTCGCGTACGGTCGCGTCCCGGGCGCCGTCGAAGGCGTAATTGCCCGTCAGGCGCAGCCGCTCGGCGGTGACACCGGCGGCGTCCTTGGCGAAGTAATCGCCGGTGGCGTTCACGTCCTCAAGCGTGATCTCCCGGCAGCTCCACAGGGTTTCTTCGGCATGCGGCAGGTCTACACGCCGCAGGCTGATGCCGCGGCCGCGGCGGAAGGTCTTGGGGGCGGCCACCAGCGTGCCGTCCAGACGGATGTCGTCGGTGTACCAGATGCCGGAGCGGGCGGTCTCCAGCAGGGCGCCGCCGGTGACCGACACGTCCCGGCAGTACCACAGCGGGTACTTCCACTCGAACACGGTGTCGCTGATGCGCAGGCCGCGGCTCTCCTTGAGCGGGGACTCGCCGTCGGCGAAGGTGGAGTGGGCGATGGTCAGGTCGCGCGAGGCGTACAGCGCGCGTTCACCGGTCAGGCGGCGATGGTCAACCACCGAGCCGACATGGTCGGGACAGCCGCCCGGGGCCTCCGCGGCGGTACTAGGAGATGCGGTCAACGTCATGGCATCGACTGTAGGCGGGCGGCCTCCCCGCAGCGAGGCCATGACAGTACCCCTCAGTCCCGGCGTGCCAGGGCCGCCCGGATCAGGCCCGCGAACAGCGGGTGGGCGTGAGTGGGGCGCGACTTGAACTCGGGGTGCGCCTGCGTGGCCACATAGTAGGGGTGCAGTGACCGGTCGAGTTCAACGAACTCGGTCAGCTGCCCGTCCGGGGAGGTACCCGTGACATGCAGCCCCGTCCCCTCCAGCCGGTCGCGGTAGGCGTCGTTGACCTCGAAACGGTGGCGGTGCCGCTCGGACACCTCGGTGGCACCGTAGGCCTCCGCGACCAGTGAGCCCGGCGTGAGCAGGGCCGGGTAGGCGCCCAGGCGCATCGTCCCGCCGAGGTCTCCCCCGCCGGTGACGAAGCGGCGTTGCGAGTCCAGGGTCGTGACCACCGGGTCGGGCGTGTCGGGCTCCATCTCGGTGGAGGAGGCGCCGCTCAGGCCCAGCAAGTTGCGGGCCGCCTCGATCACCATGCATTGCAGGCCCAGACACAGCCCGAGGGTGGGCACGCGGTGCTCGCGCGCCCAGCGCAGGGCACCCACCTTGCCCTCAATGCCGCGGATCCCGAAGCCGCCGGGGACGACTACGGCGTCGACGCCTGCCAGCGCCCGCTGCGCTCCGGCTGGCGTCTCGCAGGTGTCGGAGGCGATCCAGCGGATGTCCACGGCGGCGTCGCAGGCGAAGCCGCCGTGGCGGATCGCCTCGGTGACGGACAGGTAGGCGTCGTGCAGCTCGATGTACTTGCCGACCAACGCCACCTCGAGGCGGTGCTTCGGGGCGTGTACGCGCTCCAGCAGGGCGTTCCACTCGGTCCAGTCCACATCCCGGAAGGCCAGGTTCAGGCGTTGCACCAGGTAGGCGTCCAAACCCTCCCGGTGCAGGGCGGGCGGCACCTCGTAGATGCTGTCCACGTCCCGGCACTCGACGACGGCGCCCGGCTCCACGTCGCACATGCGCGAGACCTTGTCCTTGGTGCCATCCGGCAGCGGCCGGTCGGTGCGCAGTACGAGGGCGTCGGGCTGAATACCGATGCTGCGCAGCGTGGCCACCGAGTGCTGGGTGGGCTTGGTCTTCAGCTCACCGGCGGCGGGCAGGAAGGGAATCAGGGAGACGTGGACGAAGGCGACGTTCTCCCGCCCCAGGTCGGCGCGCACCTGCCGGGCGGCCTCCAGGAAGGGCTGGGACTCGATGTCGCCCACGGTTCCACCGATCTCGGTGATGATCACGTCGGGAGTGGCACCGCTGTCATCCGGTTCCGCCTGGGCGCGCATCACCCGTTTGATCTCGTCGGTGATGTGCGGGATCACCTGGACCGTGTCGCCCAGGTACTCGCCGCGACGCTCCTTGGCGATCACGGTGGAGTAGACCTGGCCGGTGGTGGCGTTGGCGGCCCCGGACAGGTTCACATCGAGGAAGCGCTCGTAGTGGCCGATGTCCAGGTCCGTCTCGGCACCGTCTTCGGTGACGAACACCTCCCCGTGCTGGAAGGGGTTCATTGTGCCCGGGTCGACGTTGATGTAGGGGTCCAGCTTCTGCATGGCCACACTGATGCCACGGGAGCGCAGTAGGCGGCCCAGGCTGGAGGCGGTCAATCCCTTGCCGAGGGAGGACACGACACCGCCGGTGACGAAGATGTGATGAGGGACGGCGGGGGTCTTCCCGCCCGGACGTGCAGGTGCGTTACTCACGGGCCTTCAACGTAGCACCGGGACGAAACGCGCCCGACGCATACGCCCACCGGCGGCCCGCCCCGGCCGGTTGGGCCGCGGGCACCGGCGGCTACACGTCCAGGCCGTACAGGATCGTGCCGCGCGTGGCGGTGTACCCCAGGTCGAGGAACAGGTCGACGGCGCCGCTCGGGTCGTCTGACTCGAAGCCGGCCGCCGCATACTCCATGCCGTCGGCGGCGTAGGCGCGCATGACCGCCGTCAGTAGTGCCGGGCCGGCGTCGCGGGAACGGTAATCGGCAAGCACCCCGATGACGTCGGTGTAGCCCTCCCGCCAGCCGAGTGCCTCCCAGTCCTGCTCGTAGCGGCTGGAGAGCGCATAGCCGGCGACCCGGGCACGGTCTCCCGACCGGTCCAGTGCCACGAAGCTCCACTGGGGTGCGAAGTAGGCGCGCCCGGCCCGCCACTCCTCCGGGCTCATGCTGCCGCCGCCGGAGTCGGCGAAGGCCTGGTTGTGGGCGCGGCGCACGGCGTCGTCGAGTTCCTCCGACCAGGGCTCGATGGTGAGGAAGCCATCCAGGTCCACCTCCGGGATGGGCTCGGAGAGCGGGCGGCGCACCTCCCGATACCAGCGGCGCGGTTCGAAGCGCAGCTCGGCCAGGTGCTCCTTCATGCGTTCGTCATCCTCCAGCACGGTGGTGACGATATGGGCGGGCACTGCGACCGTTGAGGAGCCGGTCGGCTCCCCAGCGCGCTCGGCGCCAATAAGGTGCCGGGCCCGTTCGGTCTGCCAATGCAACAGCGCCACCCCGATGCCGCGCTTGCGCCACTGCGGGTCGACCGTCCCGGTCATGGAGGCGTAGATCTCTCCGGCCGGCCGCAGTCGCACCAGTCCGAAGGCACGCATGACACCGTTCTCGTCACGGCCGGCCACCCCCGAGTAGGTGGGGTCCACGAAGTACTCGGCGGTCTCCTGGGCACTGGTGCGGTATGGGGGGTTGTCCGCCGCCTCGGAACGGGCGATGAGCTCGGCCAACTCGGTATTGTCGCGCGGCCCCAGCGGCGCCCAAGTGAGCATGCGGGGCAGCGCGGAACGAGGTCCGGGACGGAGCATCGACCAGGGACCGCCCGGGCCGGTGCGGCGCGTAGAGCCGTAAACAGGTGTCATGTGCGTCTCCTTCGACGGGACCGGGCCGACATTAAGGGTACGGGCAAATGGCTCAGGCGTCGATGCGTTCGCGGTCGACCTCGGCGGCGCCCTCGATGATGAAGTCGCGCCGCGGCTCCACGCTGGAACCCATGAGCAGCTCGAACACGTTCTCCGCCTCAAGCAGCTCGGCCTCATCGCCCAGGGTGATGCGCCGCAGGGTGCGGTGCTCGGGCTCCATGGTGGTCTCGGCCAGCTGGTGGGCGTCCATCTCCCCCAGGCCCTTGTAGCGCTGCGGCTCCTTGAAGCTACGACCCTGCTTCTCCAGCTTGCGCAGGGTGGTGACCAGCTCCTCGTCGGAGTAGGTGTAGATGACCTCGCGCTTGCGCCGGCCCTGAGCGGAAACCTCGATGCGGTGCAGCGGGGGGACGGCGGCGAAGACCCGGCCGGCCTCGATCATGGGGCGCATGTAGCGGAAGAAGAGGGTGAGCAGCAGGGTGCGGATGTGGGCGCCGTCGACGTCGGCGTCGGTCATGAGGATGACCTTGCCGTAGCGGGCGGCGTCCAGGTCGAAGGTGCGCCCGGAGCCGGCCCCGACCACCTGGATGATGGCGGAACACTCGGCGTTGCGCAGCATGTCCGCCTGGGAGGCCTTCTGGACGTTGAGGATCTTGCCGCGGATGGGCAGCAGCGCCTGGAACTCGCTGTTGCGGGCGTTCTTGGCGGTGCCCAGGGCGGAGTCCCCCTCAACGATGAACAGCTCGGAGGAGGCGACGTCGTCGGAGCGGCAGTCCGCCAGCTTGGCGGGCAGGGTGGAGGTCTCCAGAGCCGTCTTGCGGCGGGTGATCTCCTTGTGCATGCGGGCGGACACGCGGGCGCGCATCTCCCCGACGATCTTCTCCTGCAGGGCGCGCGACTGCGTCTTCAGGTCCCGCTTGGAGGAGGTCAGCAGGGCGGTGAGTTCCTTCTCCACCACCTTGGCGACGATCTGCCGCACGGGAGCGGTGCCGAGCACCTCCTTGGTCTGCCCCTCGAACTGGGGTTCGGGTACACGCACGGTGATGACGGCGGTGAGCCCGGCGAGGATGTCGTCCTTCTCGATACGCCCGTCGCGACTGGTGACCTTCAGGGCGCGGGAGTTGGCGTCGATCTGCTTGCGCAGCACCTTGGTGACGGCCTGCTCGAAGCCGGTCAGGTGGGTGCCGCCCATGGGGGTGGCGATGATGTTGACGAAGGAGCGCTCGGTGGTGTCGTAGCCGATGCCCCAGCGCAGGGCCACGTCGACGGTGCAGGTGCGTTCGACCTCGGTGGGCCGCAGGTGGCCGGTGCGCTTGTCGAGCTGCTGCACGGTCTCGGTGTAGGTGCCCTCGCCGGTCAGGCGGAAGGTGTCGGTTACGGATCCGTCGGTGGCCAGGAAGTCGACGAAGTCGGCGGTGCCGCCCTCGGCGTGGAAGACCTCTGCCCCCTCATCCTCGGCGCCGGCGGTGAACAGGTCATTGGCGCCGCGCGCGGACCTGGCCGACTTGCCTGTTTTATCCGCCCTTGTCGCCCGGCCGGGGCTCGTCCCACCCTTGACGCTCAAGGCCGGGTCGTCGGCGGCACCACTGGCGGTGGCGGCGATCGCCTCCGGGTCGCGCTCGTCGGTGAGGGTGAGGGTGAGCCCGGGCACCAGGAAGCTGGTCTGCCGCAGTCGGGCCCGCAGAGCGGTGACGTCGTACTGCGCGGGAGCGGGGAAGATCTCGGGGTCGGCCCAGTAGCGCACCCGGGTGCCGGTGACGCCGCGGCGCACCTTGCCGATCACGCGCAACTGGGAGGCCTCGGTGTATTCCGCGAAGGGAGCGTCCGGGGTGGGGCCCGCGGCGGTGTCGGTGAAGACACCGGGCACGCCCCGTCTGAAGCTCATGGCGTAGGTCTTGCCGCCGCGGTCCACCTCCACGTCCATGCGGGCGGACAGGGCGTTGACCACGCTGGCGCCCACCCCGTGCAGGCCACCCGCGGAGCCGTAGGAGCCGCCGCCGAACTTTCCGCCGGCGTGCAACTTGGTGTAGACCAACTCGACACCGGTCAGCCCGGAGGAGGGCTCGACGTCCACGGGCACGCCCCGCCCGGTGTCACGCACCTCGATGGAGCCGTCGGCATGCACGACGACGGCGATGCGGTCCCCGTAGCCCTCCAGGGCCTCGTCCACGCCGTTGTCGATGATCTCCCAAACGCAGTGCATCAGGCCCCGCTGATCGGTGGAGCCGATGTACATGCCAGGGCGCTTGCGCACCGCCTCGAGCCCCTCAAGAACTGAGAGGTGGCGGGCTGAGTAGGACTGGGAAGAATCTGGCACGGGCCGAATTTAGCCGATTGTTGGGGCGGGTCAGGCATCCCGCGCCGTCGCCGGAGGTGTGGTCTTCGCCCGTAGCCGGAGGATCGGGGCCGCCGCTGATTCCCGCCGTTCGCCGTGGGCGCAGGCGGTGCGCCCGGGGCGGAAAACCGCCCGACGGCGTTGGCGTGGGCTCCCGGTGGTGGTGGAATCGAGCCATGAGCACGACAACTCCAATCTCCCCCACGGTCGCCGATCCGACGACCGCGCCCGAACAGGCCACCGGCCCCACCGCGGCGACCGAGACGCGTCCGCTCACCACGGCCGATCGTTGCGACGTCTGCGGCGCACAGGCTTACCTGCGCGTGGTCCTCGCCTCCGGCGAGCTGCTGTTCTGCGCCCACCACGGCCACGCCCACCGGGACGCCCTGGAGCGCCAGGCCCTGTTCATCCAGGACGAGTCCGACCGCCTGACCCGCTCCGACGAGGTCGACTAACCGATTGGCGACGACCGGCTCACCCGCCGGCCTGCCTCAGCCTGCTGCCTACGCCCTCTGGCCGACTCGGCCAGAGGGCGTAGTAGTGGTGCACGGGGCCGTGCCCGTGGCCGACGCCGAGCGCGTCGGCGTGCGTGAGGGCTCCGGTCAGGTAGCCCTTGGCATCCCTTACCGCCGTTATCCAGCTCTCCCGCTGCGGGCGCAGCGCCGCAATCGCCGCGGAGAGCGTGCAGCCCGTGCCGTGCGTGTTGCGGGTGTCCACGTGGCGGCCGGGCAGCAGCAGCGTGCCGTCCGCATCCGCATACACGTCGGTGGCGTCCGCGCCGAGGTGCCCGCCCTTCAGCAGCACCCGGCGGGCACCGGCGTCCAATAGGAGCTCCGCCTGGCGGCGCATCGCATCGGTGCTCGCGGCCGGTGAACGGTCCAGCAGGGCGGCGGCCTCGTCCAGGTTCGGGGTGATCAGGTCCGCACGCGCGCACAGGCGCCTGACGGCGCCGATGGCCTCGGCATCGAGCAGCCGGTCCCCGGAGGTGGCCACCATCACCGGGTCCAGGACGGTGTTGGCCAGGTCGGGCAGGTACTCTCCCACCGCCTCGGCCAGTTCGGCGGTGGCGAGCATGCCGACCTTGGTGGCGTCGGGGGTGATGTCCGCCAGCAGGGCGTCCAGCTGCAGGCGCACGAAGTCCACGGGCACGGCCCGCACTCCGGCGACTCCGCGCGTGGACTGGGCGGTCAGTGCCGTGACCACGCTCATGCCGTAGGTGCCGAGCGCCCCCATGGTCTTCAGGTCCGCCTGGACGCCGGCGCCCCCGGAGGGGTCGGAGCCGGCGATGGTCAGTGCCTTGGGGATCGGTGTGTTCATCGCGCGGCCTCCCAGGCCCGGCGCAGCCGCCGGGCGGCGGCGCGCGGATCGTCCGCCAGGCAGATCGCGGAGACGACGGCGGCCCCGGCCAGTCCCCCGGCGCGCAGAGCGGGCAGGTCGGCGGGCGTAATGCCGCCGATGGCCACGCATGGCAGCGCAATGTCGGCCGCCAGGCGGCTGACGCCGTCGGTGCCGATGCCTGTGGGCGCGTCGGCCTTGGTGGCGGTGGCACGTACCGCGCCGACGCCCACGTGGTCGCAGGCGCCCTCCGCTGCCGCCGCGGAAAGTGCCTCCGGGTTGGCCGCGGACAGGCCCAGGTAGGCGTCGTCGCCGATGAGCTCGCGCACCACGGTGGCGGGCAGGTCGCGCTGGCCCACGTGCACGCCCGCCACCGGCGCCCCCAGGCGGCGGGCGGCCAGGTACACGTCGACCCGGTCGTTTACGAGTACCGGGACCAGCTCACCGACGGCGTTGGCGACGTCGCAGACCTGGGCGAGGAAATCGGCGCCGTCTGCGTCTTTGGCACGCACCTGCACGCAGGTGGCGCCGCCGGCCACGGCGGCCCTGACCGTGTCGGTGACGGTGCGGCCGCGCGCGCGGCACTGGGCGGCGTCGGTGACCAGGTAGACCCGCAGGTCGGGGGCGGGCCTCATGAGATCGGAATCCTGGCGACGTCGTCGGCGTCCAGGGCGTACAGGGCGTCGAGGAATGCGGGCGGGAAGGAGCCTGGGCCCGCGGCCGTTGCCGCGGCGATCTCGGCGGCGGCACTGTAGGCGGCGTGACAGGCGACGGTCGCCGCGAAGGCGTCGGTCCCGATGGCGGTCCCGGCGGCTAGGAAGCCCGCCGCCAGCGCGCCCAGGGCGCAGCCGCCGCCGGTGACGCGGGTCAGCAGTACGGAGCCGCCGCCCACCCGGCTCACGCGTGCACCGTCGACGACGGCATCCACGGGCCCGGATATCGCCACCACGGCGCCGGTGCGCGCCGCGAGCGACCGGGCGGCGTCCAGGGCGGTCTCCACGGCGGCGGTTGTCTCCACCCCGCGGCCGCCCGCACCGGCGCCGGCCAGGGCGATGATCTCCGAGGCGTTGCCGCGGATGACCGTGGGGCGTTCCTCCAGGAGCCGTTGGGCCAGGGCGGTGCGGTGCACCAGGGTGCCGACGGCGACCGGGTCGAGCACCCAGGGCACGCCCGCCATCCGCGCGGCGGTGGCGGCCTCCACGGCGGCGGCACGCTGCTCGGGCTGGGGTGTGCCCAGGTTGATCAGCAGGGCGGAGGCGGCGGAGGCGAAGGGCCCGGCCTCCCCGGTGACGTCGACCATGGCGGGGGCGGCCCCGGCGGCCAGCAGCACATTGGCGGTGAAGTTCGTGACCACCGCATTGGTGATGCAGGCGACCAGGGGGCCCTCGGCGCGCAGGGACTCCAGCACGGCCGCGGGTCCCGGAGACGGCGCCGCGGCCGCCGGCCCCGTCGACTGTGGCGGGGGCTCGTTCGGTTGGGTGTTGACGGACACGTGCTGCGCCATGCGACATCCCTTCGTCAGCATTATCTGAACAGGTTCAACGGGTTTGTTCTCAGCCTTGCGGCACCCCGTGTCGTGGGCACAACGATAGCAAACGACACGCCGCTCACGCACGTCATGCGATCCTTGGCCAACATTGAGCGGTCCTAGTCAGATTATGAAGCACCCCAGGGGCTAGCTCTCGTTCCCCTCCGCAGACTAAGCGCTCAGCTTTCTCATCAGTAGAAGGGCCGAAACTCACGCAAGAGCTTCTTCGAGCTCCTTTCGGATCACCCACGTAGGTCGGTACATCTGCGCACCACCATTTACACGGCTGGATCGAACGAAGCCGTAGCGGTCCTGGTAGTAAGACACCAACTTGTCGTCCCGTACATCCAGCACGAGGAACTTGCTCCCCGCAATATCAGCCGCCTCCACGTGCTTGGCGTACGCACAGAGCATCAGAACTTCACCCAAACCCCTGCCCTGATGACCCCGATCAAGGGCGAACTTACCAAGCAACTGAGCCGGGAAGGGATTGTTCAGGTTATACACCCACTCCCTGTTGGAACCTACGAACGCCTTATCCGTCTTGGCCACGTTACTCGGGATGATCTGGTGGGCGCTGAGCGTGAAGAAGCCCCATACATCGGTATCATCACTAGCCGGAGAGAGCACCCACACCGCGCACATGTCTTCACGCTGCCATTTCAACGCAGTGTCACTTAACCACCGGTCCATCTTGTCGTCGCGCCCGCAACTGAAGAAATCGACGTAATGATTGTCGTCCATCTTCCGAAGGCTCAGCCCCTTACTGGAAAGAAAGCCAGTCAAGCGGTTGTGATTCATGACGCAAAGCGGAAGGCACGTACCGCATCAACGAAGGGGCGATGCACCTCTGCTCGGGATTCAATAGCAGCCAGTTCTGTTGCCGAGGCGGGTAAGACCATCGCGGGAGGCAGCCCGTCAAGCGTCTCGTCCGACTTCGGCGTGCGACCGAGAAAGTAAGCAATCATGTCCGCACGCGTCAGATCGCCGCGCTTCGTACCTGTAGGCCGCGCCTTCCAGGCATCATCCCAAACAGACTCCTCGTGCGTGAGTTCGACGAGATCCCGACTCGTTTTGCCACCATACGCCGACCAGACGGCGTCCAGAACGGCCGTCTTGTACGCGTCCAGCTCGTCCCGGTCGTCCTCACGCTCCTTGCGCTGGTCCTCGATCATGGAGAGGTCAGCATGCGCCTTTCCGGCATGGGCACTGAGCAGCTCGCCAACTACCGGCCCCTTAGGCATGGCGTAGAAGGTCTCGCCGAACAGTGGCTCGCCTGTCAGATGTGCGTACCAACCGAAGGCGTAGAAACAGAGCTTCTGCAGCTTCACAGTCTCAATCGAGCCTCCACTGCGCTCAATCAACTCTGTTGCGACGTCGAAGACCGTGGTCATGGTGTTCACCTCCCGAAGCCAGATGCGGTTGATACTACCAAGCGGCAAGACTCCAATCACGTGGGCTCAGTCTCACCCCGCTGCCCAAATCACGATACTGCTGGCAAACAACTGGCCGATACCCCGCGATGAGGAACTTCGACGCAGCCGACCCTGCTAAGCCGCCCCGGAACCGGTCAGTTCCGGGGCGGCCGAGCCGTGTAGGAATGAGGGCTTGCCGTCGCCTCAGTCGTCCAGATAGTCGCGCAGCACCTGGGAGCGGCTGGGGTGACGCAGCTTGCTCATGGTCTTGGACTCTATCTGCCTTATACGCTCGCGGGTCACCCCATAGACCTTGCCGATCTCGTCCAGCGTCTTGGGCTGACCGTCGGTCAGGCCGAAGCGCATGGAGACCACGCCCGCCTCCCGCTCGGACAGGGTATCCAGGACGGCGTGCAGCTGCTCCTGCAGCAGCGTGAAGCTGACGGCGTCCGCGGGGACAACCGCCTCGGAGTCCTCGATCAGGTCACCGAACTCGCTGTCCCCGTCCTCACCAAGCGGGGTGTGCAGGGAGATGGGCTCGCGCCCGTACTTCTGCACCTCAACGACCTTCTCCGGGGTCATGTCCAGTTCGACGGCGAGCTCCTCCGGAGTGGGCTCGCGGCCCAGGTCCTGCAGCATCTGCCGCTGGACACGGGCGAGCTTGTTGATGACCTCGACCATGTGGACGGGGATGCGGATGGTGCGCGCCTGGTCCGCCATGGCGCGGGTGATGGCCTGGCGGATCCACCAGGTGGCGTAGGTGGAGAACTTGTAGCCCTTGGTGTAGTCGAACTTCTCCACGGCGCGGATCAGGCCCAGGTTGCCCTCCTGGATCAGGTCCAGGAAGAGCATGCCGCGGCCGGTGTAGCGCTTGGCCAGGGAGACGACCAGGCGCAGGTTCGCCTCCAGCAGGTGGTTCTTGGCGCGCTGACCGTCCTGGGCCACCCAGTGCAACTCGCGGCGGTACTTGGCATCCATGTCGTTGCCCTCGGTGGCCAGCAGGTGCTCGGCGTACAGGCCCGCCTCGATGCGCTTGGCGAGCTCGACCTCCTGCGCGGCGTTGAGGAGCGCGACCTTACCGATCTGCTTGAGGTAGTCCTTGACGGGGTCGGCGGTGGCGCCGGCGGTGACGACCTTCTGTGCGGGCTCGTCGCCCTCATCGGAGTCGGAGACCGTGAAGGAGCCGTCCTTGCCCTTTTCACCCTTGGACTTCCGCGACTTCTTGTTGGCGGCCTTCTCCGCCTCCTCCCGGCGGATACGGTCCAGTTCGCCGGTCAGGGCGGCGATGGAGGGGTTCATCTTGATGCCCTTGATGATCCAGCCGCGGAAGATGTAGCCGTTCTGGGTCAGGAACTCGCGGGCGACGACGGGCTCCTCCTCACCGGGGATGACGAAGCGCGGCACGGGGCCGTGCCCGTAGGGGGCCAGGGTGATCGGATCCTCCAGGGTGCCGTCGCCGTTGATCTCCAGGCCCTCCACGACGGTGCGGCTGCGCACGAACAGCGTGGCGCCGGGCGCCAGTCGCACGTCCTTCAGGGCGGCGGGGGTGTTGAAGGGGTGGCGCTTGGTGCCGTCGCCGTTCTCCTCCAGGGACACGTCCAGGTAGTAGTCGCGCAGCTCGGGGGCGGGGGCCGCGGCCTCCGGCTCGTCGTCGCCCTCGTCCTCGGAGTCCTCCGGCTCGTCGTCGTCCTCCGAGTCCACGTCATCCGCGTCGACGTCGTCCTCCACCAGGTCGTCGTCCTCGTCCTGCGCGAGGTCCTCATCCTCGTCGAGGTCGTCCAGATCGACGTCCTGCTTCTCCTCCAGGGCCTCGTCAACGTCGTCGGCGAATTCGACACGCTCCCGCGCGGTGGTGGGAGCAGGAGCAACTGTGGAAGTAGCCACGGATTTCCTTTCGCGGAGCAGACGGTTCGGCCGGAGCGGTGCATGGAGCCTCGGCGAAGTTTACGCGAGAACCCAAATGGTCTCACAGGCGCACGCGCCTAACGCGAGGACTTCACACGAGATCCGGCTACCACTACCAGCGCGAAGAGCAACGATGCGGACGCCGTGTCTATTCCCGAGCCCGATCATCTAGCCTGTGCGCATGACCGACGTGGACGCCCTGCTGCCGCTCGTGCGCGGCGCCGTCGATGCCCGCCTGGATGAGGTGCTGGCCCGGCTGCGCGCCCAGTGGCAAGACTCCCCCGCCGTAACCGATGAGCTGCTCGAGGCAGCCGCCACGGCCCTGGCGGGCGGGAAGCGAATGCGGGCGGTTCTGGGCGCAGTGGGATTGACCCTGGCGGGAGGAGACGCCGACCCCGCCGCCGTGGCGGCCGGCCCGACCGCGGCCCGGCTGGGCGCCGCCCTGGAGCTGTACCAGGCGAGCGCGCTCGTACACGACGACGTCATCGACGCCGCCGACACCCGCCGTGGCCAGCCGGCCGCACACCGTCGTTACGCGGCCCGTCACCGTCGGGCCGGCTGGACCGGCTCGGCCGACGTCTACGGCGTCAGTGCCGCGATTCTCCTGGGAGACCTGCTCATGTCGGCCGCCACCGCACAACTGGGCCAGGCGACGGCCGGCTGCGAGCGCGGCGCGGCACGGGCCGCCCGGGACGCCTTCGACGCCATGACGGCGGAGGTCGCCGTCGGCCAGTTCCTGGACGTGCACCAGGAGGTGATGCCCCTGCCGGCCCCGACGGACCGACCGGTGGCGGCGGGTGCCGCCATGCGGGAGGCCGCACTGGAGGTGATACGCCACAAGTCGGCGCGCTACTCGGTGATGTATCCGCTGCAGGTGGGGGCGCTGCTGGCCGGCGTGGCCCCCCATGGCGAGTTGTTGACCGCCCTGGAGGTATTCGGTGAGGAGATCGGGATCGCCTTCCAGCTGCGCGACGACGTGCTGGGCGTATTCGGCGACCCGGCCCTGACCGGTAAGCCGGCCGGTGACGACCTGCGCGAGGGCAAACGGACGGTGCTGGTGGCCCTGGCCTGGCAGCGCTGCAACAACGCGGGCCGGAAGCTGTTGACCCGGGTGCTGGCCGGGGACGAGGCCGCCACGGCCGCGGACTTGGCGGCGGCCGCCGCACTGATCCGCGACTGTGGGGCCTTGAACGCGCATGAGGATGAGATCGCCGCCCACACCGCCACCGGCCTCGCCGCGCTGGAGGCCGCCCCGGGCGCCCTGCCGGAGCGTTCGCGGCGCACCCTGTTGGGGCTGGCAGAAATGCTGACCGCCCGCCGCAGCTGACTGCGGGCGCGGCGGCCCCTGACGCACCGGGGCGTGCGAGCCCCGTACACTCGGCTACGTGACCAAGGATCCTCTCATCGGCCGGCTGGTCGACGCTCGCTACGAGATCGTCGACCGCGTGGCCCGTGGGGGCATGGCCACCATCTACCGGGCGCATGACCGCCGCCTGGACCGCATGGTGGCCCTCAAGCTCATGCACCCGCACCTGGCGGACTCCCCGGACTTCGTGGCCCGGTTCCGCCGCGAGGCCCGCGCGGCGGCGCGGTTGTCCAACCCGGGGGTCGTGGCCGTCTACGACCAGGGCAGCCTGGACGGCATCGCCTATCTGGTGATGGAACTGGTGGAGGGCCCCAATCTGCGCGACCTGATCGCCTCCGGTCCGTTGACCGTGCGTGAGGCGCTCGGGCTGACCGCCCAGATCCTGGGGCCGCTGGGGGCGGCTCACCGCGCCGGCCTGGTCCACCGCGACGTCAAGCCGGAGAACGTGCTGCTGCCCGCCGACGGCTCGGTCGCCAAGGTCGCCGACTTCGGGTTGGCCCGCGCCGTCACCGAGGTCGCCCAGACCACCACCGGGAACGTGCTGGGCACGGTCGCCTACCTGGCGCCAGAGTTGATCACCACCGGCTCCTCCGCCCCCTGCGCCGACGTCTTCTCCGTCGGCGTGATCCTGTATGAGCTGCTCACCGGCGTCCAGCCCTTCGAGGCGGACACACCCATCCAGATCGCCTTCCGCAACGTGCACGAGGACATTCCCGCCCCCTCGCTGCGGGTACCCGACCTGCCCGAGAGCGTGGACGAGCTGGTCGCGGCGATGACGCGCCGCGATCCGCACTCCCGGCTGGACGACGCCGACGCCGCCCTGGACCGACTGCGGCAGATCGTCTCCACCCTGAGCGAGGCGGAGTTGGCCGTCAAGCGCGGCGGCGCCACCGGCTCGGTGCGCACCCAGGAGGTGCTGGCCGCTAACGCCGAAGCGGCCCGCACCGCGATGCTGGTCACCGACGGCACCGAATCCGATGCGGACGCCGCCGAGGCCGCCGCCGACGCGGCCACCCCGGGCGCCGGGCTGCGCACCGTCTCCCTGCCCATCGGTTCCATCGCCCCGGACGGGGCGGCCGGCGGCCGGGACGGCACCACGCGCGCCCTGGACCGCAGTCGGCTGTCCCGCGGCGCGGACACGCAGAACACGCAACCGGTGGCCCGCCACTCCGCGCGGCGCCCGCGCCGACGCGCCGTGATCGCCGCCGCACTGCTGCTGGCGGCGGCCGGAAGCGGGGGCGCCTGGTACCTCACGGCCGGCCCCGGCCGCACCGTCCCGGTGCCGCAGATCGTGGGGATGAGCGCACAGGACGCGCAGGATGCGGTCGAGGCGGCCGGACTGGTGTGGGGCGCCCCCACCCGCGCCTACTCCGACACGGTGCCCGCGGACTCGGTGATTTCCTGCTCCCCCGGCGCCGACACCCGACTGCACCCCGGCCAGGCGGTGACGCCGGTGATATCCCGCGGCATTGAGCAGAAGGTCGTGCCCGACGTCGTCGGCTCCACTCAGGAGGACGCCACCAGCGCGATCGTGGACGCGGGCCTCACGCTCGGGGCGGTGACCAAGACCTACTCCGACGACGTCGCCTCCGGCATGGTGATTTCCTGCGAGCCGCAGTCGGGCAGCACGGTGGATCACTCCTCCGCCGTGGCGATCGTCGTGTCCCTGGGGCGCCAGCCCGCCACGGTCCCGGACGTGACCGGCATGAGCGTGGAGGATGCCACCACCACGCTGGAGGCGGCCGGGCTCACGCTCGGCACCCAGTCGGAGGCCTACTCCGACGATGTGGCCTCGGGAATGATCATCTCCTCCAGCCCGGCCTCGGGGGCGGAGGGCTACCACCACGGCGACGCGGTGGACGTGGTCGTGTCCAAGGGGCCGGAGAAGGTGAGCGTGCCCGACGTCGTCGGGATGAGCGAGCGCGAGGCCGTGACCGCGCTGGAGGACGCGGGGCTGGACCCGCAGGTCTCCCGTGTCATGGGCGGCTTGTTCGACACGGTTCACTCCACCGACCCGTCGGCCGGGCAGAGCGTGGAGAAGGGCTCACAGGTGACGGTGAACGTGATCTGAGCCCGGGCCGACTCAGCCGCGGAGCATCTCCGCCACCTCGAAGGCCATCTCCAGGGACTGCTGGTGGTTCAGCCGCGGGTCCACGAGCGTCTCGTAGCGGCGCGCCAGCCCGGCCTCGTCAATGTGCTCGCCGCCGCCGAGGACCTCGGTGACGTCGTCTCCGGTGAGCTCCACGTGAATGCCGGCGGGCACGGTGCCCAGCGCCCGGTGTACCTCGAAGAAGCCGCGCACCTCGTCCATGATCGTGTCGAAGCGGCGGGTCTTGTAGCCGTTTTCAGAGGTGATGGTGTTGCCGTGCATGGGGTCGGTGATCCAGGTGACCGGTCGGCCGTCGGCGCGGACGATCTCCACCAGGGGCGGCAGCACGTCGCGGATGCGGTCGGCGCCCATGCGGGTGATCAGGCTGAGCCGGCCGGGGTCCCCATCCGGGTTGAGGTGGTCGATCAGGGACAGCAGCTCATCGCGGGTCGTCGTCGGGCCGATCTTGACGCCCACCGGGTTGTGCACGCCCGCCAGCAGTGCGACGTGGGCGTCGTCGGCACCGCGAGTGCGCTCCCCCACCCACAGGAAGTGGGCGGAGGTGTCGTAAAGGCGCCCACTGCGGGAGTCCTCGCGCGTCATGGCGTCCTCGTACTCCAGCAGGAGCGCCTCGTGCGCGGCGTAGAAGTCGACCTGGCGCAGGGCTTCGAAGTCGACGCCGGCGGCCTCCATGAAGCGCATGGCCCGGTCGATCTCCTCGGCGAAGGACTCGAAGCGCTTGTAGGCGGGGTTCGCGGTGAAGCCGCGGTTCCAGGAGTGGACTTCACGCAGGTCCGCGTAGCCGCCCATCGTGAAGGAGCGGATCAGGTTCAGGGTGGTGCCGGCGCGCAGGTAGGCGTCGACCATGCGCTGCGGGTCGGGGATACGGGCCTCGGCGGTGAAGGCGTGGTCGTTGACGGAGTCGCCGCGGTAGGAGGGCAGGGTGACACCGTCGCGGGTCTCCGTGTCCGAGCTGCGCGGCTTGGCGTACTGGCCGGCCATGCGGCCGATCTTGACCACCGGGGTGGAGGCGCCGTAGGTGAGCACCGCCGCCATTTGCAGAATGGTTTGCAGCTTCAGGCGGATGTTGACGGCGGTGTTGTCGTGGAAGGACTCGGCGCAGTCCCCGCCCATGAGCACGAAGGCGCGCCCCTGGGAGGCCAGCACCATCTTCTCGCGCAACGAGTCGACCTCGCCGGCGAACACCAGTGGCGGCCGGGTGCGCAGGTCGGCCGCGGCGTCGGCCAGCGCCTGCGGGTCCGGGTAGCGGGGCTGCTGGGCGGCGTGGTGCTGGCGCCAGCCGGCCGCCCCGCCGGGTACCTGGAGCTCGTTCATCATGGGGTCAGCATAGGCGTGCGGGACCGCTGCCGAACCGTCACGCCGAAAGGTGGGACGCAGGGCACGCCGTCGGCCGGGCTCCCCTTCGGCGTCTTGTTGCGCACAGCGAGCCCAGAAGGGGGCGGGCGGACGCGTTCTCCCGCGTCCGCCCGCCCCCTCTAACTGGGTTGTGGATGAGCCGGCGGCTCAGGCCTCACCGTCCGTGGCGGCGGCGGGCTCGAGGTTCTGGCCGAGCTCGGCCATCAGGTCGACGAACCACTGCTGGGTGATGTCGAAGGGCTTGCCGCCGGCAATGCGCTCGAAGGCGATGGCGCCGAGCTGGTCGCCGTTCTCCTCGTCCTGGCCGATGACACCGGGCTCGCCGCGCAGGGCGCAGTCGACGGCGAGGTCGCACATCTGCTTGATCAGGGCCAGGTCCTCCTCGTTGGCGGCGGCGGCACGCGAGTAGTAGCCGGACTTCTGCACCATGACCTTCTCGGCGCCGATCTTGTCGGCGAACTGGCGGGCGAACCACTGGCCGGGGTTGATGGTGTCGAGCTTGACGTGGCCGAAGGGGTCGCGCTGGACCTCTTCACCCTTGGCCTCCATCTCCGCGATGATCTCGGGGACGCCGGCGCCCTCGGACAGGAAGATGTTGACGTTGCCCTGCTCGTCCATGATGGCCTTGAGGCGCTCGGCCTCGGCGGCGATGTCCAGCTTGGCCTCCGGCACGAACACGGCGTGCACGTCCCAGCGCTCCTTGGTCAGGCCCAGCGAGGGGGCCCACTGGCGGTCCTTGAGCAGCTCGTGGTAGCGGCGGGCGGTCTCGGCGGTGAGGTAACCGCAGTTGCGACCCATGCACTCGTGGACGATCAGCATGCGCGGGTTGGAGCGGTGCTCACCGATGACGTTGAGGGCGAAGCCGGCGCCCTGCTCGGCGGCGGTCCAGGCGCCCAGCGACTGGCGGATCGGAACGATGTCGTTGTCGATGGTCTTGGGCAGGCCGACGACGGTCAGGTCGTAGTCGTGGTCGCGCAGGTAGGCGGCCAGGTCGGCGGCGGTAGTGTTGGTGTCGTCTCCACCGATGGTGTGCAGCACGTCGACGCCGTCCTCGCGCAGCCGCTCGGCGGCGAAGGCGAGCGGGTCCACGCCCTCCTTGACCAGGCCGCGCTCGACGAGGTTCTTGGCGTTGGTGAGCTTGACGCGGGAGTTGCCGATCGGGGAGCCGCCGTACTGGCGCAGCACGCCCGCGTTCTTGCGGCCCTCCTCGTCGATGACGACGTAGTTGCCGGTGAGCAGGCCGTGGTAGCCGTACTGGTAGGCGATGATCTCGACGTCGGGGGCGACCTCGGTGTAGCGCTCGATGAGGTCGCCTACGGCGGCGGACAGACAGGGGGCGAAGCCGCCCGCGGTGAGGAGGGCGACGCGACGGATCGACATCGGAAACCTTTCGTAGGTGATGGGGCTTGTCGCCGCCATCCTATCGGGATGCCGCCCCCGCGCGCCCGGAATCCTCACCCCAACCCGGATACCCGCCGAGGTCGGTGGAAGTTACGTGCCGGACCCCATCGACACCGGTCGGGCTGCAGCATGGCTGAGACGCTCGGCGATCACACGCGCGTTTTCATGTGTGCGTGACGCAGCGCGCCGAACGTGACTGGATCCGCTTCCGTCGGCATGCGGCGGGGCTGAGCCAGCGCGAGCTCGCGGATCGCACCGGTGTCACCCAGCCACTCATTGCCGCTATCGAGTCCGGCGCGCGTCGTCCGTCCGCTGACACACGGGAGCGGCCGCGAAAGGCGTTACAGGTGCGCCCCTCAGTTCTGCTGCGCGCTGGGCGCAAAGAGGCCATCGCGTTGGCCGGTTCGCATGGATGCGAGGTTATCGGCGCGTTCGGCTCCGTAACCAGCGGCGAGGATCGCCCAGACTCGGACATCGACCTGCTGGTCCGTTTTCCACCAGATGCGGACATCCTGATCCTGCTGGAACTTGAGGAGGAGTTGTCAGATCTACTGACGGTGCCCGTCGACGTGATCTCCGTCGGCAGCGGCCCTGCCACGACGACCGGAGCTTCCCTAGGTCGTGTTGTGTAAGTCGTTTGTGCTGGTGGGGCGAGTGGGGCTTACACCGCCCCGGTTGGACCGCCCACGCCCCGTTGGACCGCCCCCGCCCCGTTGGACCGCCCACGCCCCGTTGGACCGCCCACGCCCCGTTGGACCGCTGTAACCGGCGGCTACGGCGGTCCAACCGGGGAACAGGGGTCCAACCGGGGAACAGCGGTCCAACCGACAGGCTCAACAGCCACACACCGCCACCCAACCGCGCACCTCCACCCAAGCACTTACACAACCGGACCTAGCGCGAGCGTGTAAGGCCGCGAGCGTGTAAGGCACGGACTCACCCCTTCTGGGAGTCGACCAACTCGTCCTTGCCGAGTGTCTCCACCCGCTGAGCACCCAAATCATCCGCTCCTGCGCGGATCCGCTCGATTAGCGCGGGACGGCTAAGGATGTCGAGCGTCTCCTCAACCGACTCCGGACCATCGACAGAGATGACGACTGCCGCGGGGCGCCCGCGCCGAGTGATCGTCACGCGGCTGCGCTCCCGCTCCACCTGGCTTACGACCTCGGACAGGTGGTTCTTCACGTCGCGCAGCGGCATGAAGGCGTCGACCGACATAGCAACAATTGTTGCCACACCGGCGGTCTGCGTGCCGCACAGACACTTGACGAAGTTATACATACAGGGTTGCCTGTAAGCATGCGTCGCACCGCCGCCGAGGCCGCCGAGACCCGTAAAGCCATCATCCACTCCGCCTTGCACCGCTTCGCACAGGACGGCTGGGAGGGCTGCTCGCTCGTCGAGGTGGCGCGCGGCGCAAACGTGACTCGCGGCGCCGTTTACCACCACTTCACCGGCAAGCGAGAGCTGCTGGACGCCGTCCTGGCCGAACAATGGCACAGCCGGGGTGAGGCGCTCTTGGCCGTGCTAGACACCTCAGCACCGCCGGAGGCGCGGCTCACGACGTTCCTGGCGGACTACCTGCGCAGGCTCCGTGAGGACACCGACTTCCGCGAGCTCGCCGTCGTCACGGTCCTTGTAGCGTCCCAAGCACCGGCGGTCAAGTCCGGACTGGAGCAGAAAACGGCGTCCCTCGCACAGTGGTCGGAGCAGATCGTCCGGCTCCTGGCCACCTGCGAGCCGCGGCTGCGCGTTCCGCTTGACATCGCCCGCTTCACCATCACGACATTCCTGCACGGCGCCACGCTCACCGCCGCGCTCATGCCAGAAGACCTGCCCGAACCAGGGCGCTGCGAAACGACGGCTCGTGCCCTCGTCGCCGGCCTGATCAACATCGAATCGCCTTGACCCCAGAGAAAGACCGGACATGCAACCAACACCCTCCGATGCCACAACCAGCCCGCGCATGGCCGTGGTGGTCGCCTGCGTCGCTCTGTTCACCGACATGCTCGTCTACGGGATTCTCATCCCCGTACTCCCCCTGCTCCCCGCCATGGCCGAGGCCGGTCCCTCGGCAACCGGGCTGCTCTTCGCCGCCTATGCGGCCGCACTGGTGATGGTCACTCCTATCGCCGGGCGAGTTGTGGACAAACGCGGTTCTCGTGGGCCACTGCTCGCTGCGTTGGTGGGTCTGGCATGCGCGTGTCTGCTGTTCACCATCGGTGGTCCTTACTGGTTGCTTCTGACGGCCCGCACGCTCCAGGGAGCTGCCGCCGGATTGAGTTGGGTGGCCGGACTGTCACTGATCGCCGCGACCGTGCCACTGCAGCGACGCGCGACCTATCTCGGGCTGGCGATGAGTATGGTTTCGGTCGGCGCGTTGGCGGGACCTCCCCTGGCGGGCTGGTTGGCCGGGCTCGGCGGACACTCCGCTCCCTTTCTTCTCGCGGCCGTGCTGCTCATGATCGACGGCGCGCTACGACTCGCGTTCGTCCGACCAACCTCACCGCCCAGCGACGACCCCGCTACCGCCTTGGATGTGTTGCGCACGCCCGGATGTTGGCCGGTCGTCGCGCTGATTCTCATAGGTGCCGCCGTAACCTCATGCATTGAGCCGGTGCTCCCTATGCAACTGGCTCGGGAGTTCGGCGTAGGTTCTGCGGGCATCGGCATGCTGTTCGCGCTGCTTACGCTTGTCGCCGCATGTCTGAATCCACTGGTCGGTGCTTGCCTGCCGCGCGTGTCGCTAAGAGCATTGACGCTGGTGGGCGCCGCAAGCGCGGCCGCGGGTTTGTTGCTAGTCGGGGTTGGACCGAATCTCCCGGTAATCACCGCCGGGCTTGTGTGCCTAGGCTCCGCAATCGCACTCCTGGTGGCACCGGCAAGTGCACTAATAGGCGTTCAGGGAGCCATGGCCACACCTCCCGCTATCGGCGGCGCCTACTCCCTCTACAACCTGGCTTACGCGGGCGGCCTGGTCCTGGGACCTGCACTCAGTGGTCCGCTCACCGAGCACCTCGGCTTCACGCATGCCTGCTTGACGCTGGCGGGGTTCCTAGCGCTCACCGTTCCCACATTCATCCGGTTGCCGCGCAAGTACGCGGCCGCGACCGCCGAAAGTGTCCAGATTCGGGACAGACGGGGTCAGCATCCCTGATTGCGTCCGTTGAAATCGCATGATTTCAATGCACTGGCACACTGGCACGGCGACGACAGCCTCGTTTGTCCCGAATATGGACTGACGGTGTGCCCATGCTCAATCATCATCGGGGCGCGGCGCGTTTTCTGCCGCATCGTCCTCGGACGCCTCTGTCCCCTCGTCGTCTTCCGCCTTGTCTGGCTCCGCCGGCGGCTCGGGGACCTCGACGTCGGGGGCGGGACGACCGCCGGGTGCCTCGACGGGGGCGGCGGCCGGCCGCTTGGCGGCCAACTCCTCCAGCATCTCGTCGACGACCTCCGCGGCCGTCTTCTTCTCCGCGTCCATCGCCTTCTTCACGTCCGCGGCGTACAGGTCCACGTACTCCTGACCGGACAGGGACATCAGCGCATACATGATCTCGTCGGTGATGGAGCGCAGCACGAAGCGGTCGTTCTCCAGACCCTGGTAGCGGGAGAAGTCCAGCGGCTCACCGATCACGATCCCCACCCGGTGCCGGGTGGAGGGAACCACCTGGCCGATGGGCTGGGCGAGGTTGGAACCGATCATGGCGACCGGGATCACCGGCGCCCCGGTGGCCAGGGCGACGCGCGCCACCCCGGTCTTGCCGCGGTACAAGCGCCCGTCGGGGCTACGCGTGCCCTCGGGATAGATGCCGAACAACTCGCCCGAGCGCAGTCGATCGATCCCGGCCTGCAGAGCCGCCATGGACGCTTTGCCCCCCGAGCGGTCCACCGGGATGGTGCCGACGGCGGTCATGAAGTTCTTCACCGCCCAGCCCTTGATGCCCTTGCCGGTGAAGTAGTCGGACTTGCCAATGAAGGCGACCTCGCGGTCCATCAGCAACGGCAGAAAGAATGAGTCGATGACCGCCAGGTGGTTGGAGGCCAGGATGGCGGGGCCCTCGGCGGGGATGTTCTCCTCACCGCGAATCCAGGGCTGGTAGAGCATCTCCATGGCCGGGCCGACGGCGGCCTTGATACCTCGGTAACCCACTGTGGGACCTCCTGTGTGCATCCGCGGTCGGGAACTGGCCGGCCGCCCGGGTACACGCGCCGGGCGTGTCCGCGGCCGGATCGGCTGCTGATCAAGTCTAGCCTCGCGGTGTGGTCCAACACGTGCTCTCGCCTCCGCCGTCCGTCGGCGCCGTCTTCGGCCGTGGGCGACGCGAGCCGGCACGGACGCCGTCGTCACCGTCCCAGCCGGTCCAGGCGGCCTTCGCGGACATGGGAACGGCGCTGCGTGAGGTGACCTTCGTCGTCGTCGATCTGGAGACCACCGGAGGCGGCCCGGGCGCGCACGCCATCACCGAGATCGGTGCCGTGAAGGTACGCGGCGGGGTGGTCGATTCGGAATTCTCCACGCTCGTAAATCCGGGCACCGCCATTCCCGCCCAGATAACGGTCCTGACCGGCATCACCAACGCCATGGTCGCCGACGCCCCTCCGGTAGCCCAGGCGGTGGCCGCCTTCCTGCAGTGGGCGCACCTGGCCGACCCGACGACGGTGGCGGTCGCCCACAACGCCCGCTTCGACCTCGGCCACCTGCGCGGGGCGGCCCGGGCCCTCGACCTGGATTGGCGTGAGCCGGTCGTACTGGACACGCTGGCACTGGCCCGCCGGGCCTGGGACCGCACCCAGGTGCCCAACCACAAGCTGGGCACGCTCGCCACCTTCGTGGGCTCCCCGACGACGCCCACCCACCGCGCGCTGGACGACGCCCGTGCCACGGTGGACGTGCTGCACGCCGCCCTGGAACGCCTCGGTCCCCAGGGCGTCACCCACCTGGAGGACCTGGCCACCGCCACCGACCCCGTGCCCGCATCCCGGCGGGTCAAGAGCCGGCTCGCCGACGACCTGCCCGCCGCGCCCGGCGTCTATCAGTTCCTCTCCCCCGCCGGGCAGGTGCTGTACGTGGGCAGCGCCGTGAACCTGCACCGGCGGGTGCGTTCCTACTTCACGGCCGCGGAGAAGCGCACCAAGGTGGCGCGCATGCTGGACACGACCGTGGCGGTGCGAGTGATCGAGACCCCCACCGAGTTGGAGGCGCGCGTGCGCGAACTGCGGCTCATCGCCGAGCTGGATCCGCCGGTCAACCGCCGCTCACGCGCCCCGCAGCGCCGCCCCTGGCTGCACCTGGTCGACTCCCCGCACCCACATCTGGGGCTGACTGCCGTGCTGCCGCTGTCGGAGGCGAGCCGCGCCATCGGCCCGTTCCCGTCGCGAAAGGCGGCCTTGGAGGCGCAGCGGGCCGCCGAGTCCGTGCTGCGTCTAGAGGTCTGGGACGGTCACAGCGCCCGGGCGGTGCGCCGCGCGGACACCCCGGCCGACGCCGGGATCGCGATGCGTGCCCTGTCCGGTGAGATCGATCTGGTCGCCCACCCGCTGCTGGCGCGAATAGCGGAACTGTCGGCCCAGGAGCGCTACGAGGAGGCGGGGCTGTGGACGCAGCGGCTGCGGGCGCTGCTGCTGGGGGCGCGGCGGGCGGAGCAGACTCGGCCGCTGCTGACCTGCCCGCATCTGCTGGCGGCCCGACGGCGCGAGCATGGCGGCTGGGAGTTGGTGGCGGTGCGTTGGGGGCGCCTGGCGGGCTCGGCGGTCACGGCGCCGGGCGTGGACCCGCGCCCCACCATTGCCACACTGCGCGCCACCGCGCAGGTGGTGGACCGGCCCGCGCGGGTGGGGTCGGAGACAAGCGTGGAGGAGACGGCGCTGTTGGCCGACTGGGTGCTGGATGCCGGGGCACGCCTGGTGGAGGTCGAGGGACTCGATGACGATGTGGCAGGCCAGAGCCTCGAAGGCGGAGCGGCCGCAGCGCTGTCTTGGCCGGTGGGGGCTGCCGCCCGACACCGGCGCGTCATTGACGCCGAGGTTTGATGAAGTGTTCTGCCGACAGGCCCAGCCCAGGCGCCATAGGGCAGGGCGGTGTCGGCCCGCTATCAGCCTGCCGGGGTGACCGAGCCGCGCCGTGCCCGCAGCGCCTTGGCGACGCCCTCCTGCAGGCTGAGCGGGTCCAGCGGCCGTGGCACCACGACTTCCGCCTTGGCCCAGGCGGCCAACCAGTCGTCCTGGGGCGGGCGGTCAACAGCACCACCGGAGGCCGCTGCTCAAGCTCGGTGAACAGCTCGTGCGCCAATCCCATGCCGCCCAGCTTCTTGGTCTCGGCATCCAACACCAGGGCGGCGAAGGGGGCCTGTCCGGCCTTCTGCCGGTCCTTGATGGCCAGGCGAACACCCTCGGCGGTGGCGGCCTCGGTCCAGGACACCAGTGGCATTCCCTTGGCGGGGCGGCGTCCGACGCCGTTCTTCACCTGCTGGCGCACGGTGGCGTCATCTGAGAAGACAAGAAGGTCGAGGGTGGCGGGTGCTGCCTGGTCGGTCATGCGGTCCTCCAGTGGACGACGGGGGCTTCCGCGGTCAGTGTAATCGCGTGACCGACATGCGTAGGGCCCTTCTAAGCTCACCGATCACCGTCTACGATTAATCTCGTCTAGGACTTCAGTCGCACCCATGAGTGAGGCTGCGTACCGCGACGTCAGTACCGACAACCGCACACCGCGAGGCAGGACCGCTATGAGCGCACCGACCGACATCAACACTCCGAGGTACACGCTGCCCGAGTTCCCCTACGACTACGCCGCCCTGGAGCCGCACATCTCAGGACGCATTATGGAGCTCCACCACGACCGCCACCACGCCGCCTACGTCACCGGCGCCAATGCCGCCCTGGAGCAGCTGGCCGCGGCCCGCTCTACCGGCGACTTCGCCGCCATCAACCTGTGGGAGAAGAACCTGGCCTTCAATCTGGGCGGGCACCTCAACCACTCGATCTTCTGGAAGAACCTGTCCCCCAACGGCGGCGGCGAGCCCGAGGGCGAACTGGCCGAGGCCATCAAGGACTCCTTCGGCTCCTTCGCCGCTCTCAAGCAGCAGCTGAACGCCACCGCGCTGGGCATCCAGGGCTCCGGCTGGGCGGTGCTCGCCTACGACTCGCTGTCCGGCAAGCTGGTCACCTTCCAGCTGTTCGACCAGCAGGGCAACGTGCCCGTGGGGACCATCCCGCTGTTCCAGATCGACATGTGGGAGCACGCCTTCTACCTTGACTACCTCAACGTCAAGGCCGACTACCTGGCGGCCATCTGGCAGATCGTCAACTGGGAGGACGTGTCCGCTCGCCTGGCGAACGCCGTCGCCCACGCCGAGGGCCTGATCGTGCGCTGACACCCGCCCGCGCCGTCTGAGCGGAACAAGCGCATCGCATACGCGAGGGCCGCCCGGCACCGGTGTGGTGCCGGGCGGCCCTCGCTATGCCGAGGCCTGGGGCGGGTGGTTACAGGATCTTGGCCACGTCGACTACGTAGGCGGACGCGACGGTACCCGCCGCCTCGTCACCAGGCATAAGGATGACAACGCGGGAGCCAACCGGCACCCCCACCAGGCCGCCGATTAGCGTCGCGGCCGCAACAACGGTCGTGATCTGCGGGCCGCCCACCTCCCAGGAGGACTGCAACGAGCCGTTGTCGCCCCAATTGACGAAGGCCAGTTCCAGCGCCACCTGATCGCCCTCGGCCACCTCATCACCGGCACCGCGCGCCAGCACGAAGTTCTGCTGCTCGGTGGGCGCCTCGGCTCCGTCGGCCACGGAGATGGTGGCTGCGGCGCCCAGGTCGCCGGAGACGGTGACGCCCAGGTCCGCCAGGGTCTGCTGCGCCTCGGCGTCAACCTCCGCATCCTTCGTGGCAGAAACAACTTCATCGGTGTTGATCGCCTGTTCGACCTCAACCACGAACACCAAGGGGCCGGATGGAGAGTTCGGTGACACGGCCAACTGGCCGTATGCCACCTGACTCCTGACAGGTCGCTGGGGTGATTGGGGTTTTTCGTTGGTGTGGTGTGGTTGGGTTGGTGGTTGTGGGGCACTAATCCGGTGGCGGTAGAGTGATGGTGTGTGAGCCCGTATGTTCGTAAGGTGCGTACCGCGTCGGGGGCTACGGCTGTGCAGATCGTGGCTAAGGAGCACGGTGTGCGCCGGATTGTGGAGCACCTGGGCTCGGCCCACGATGAGGCGGAGCTGGCCGCCCTGATTCAGGCCGGCAGGGAGAAGATCCGGGGCGGCCAAGGGGTGCTGGACCTGGCCGGCCTGACACCTCAGGCTGCCCGCCAGGCCGCCCCGGCGGTAGTCGTCGGGCAGCGCTCTGCCCTGCTGTGGGACGTGCTGTGTGGTGCGTATGAGGCCCTGGGGCTGGATGAAGCGGTGGGTGGGGATGAGGGGTTTATGCAGATGGTGCTGGCCCGTCTGGTCGAGCCCACCAGTAAGGAGCAGGTCCCCGCCGTGCTGGGAGAACTCGGAATTGATGCCCTAACCCCACGCTCCTTGTTCCGGTCCCTGGCCCGCTGCATTACTGGCGACTACCGCTCCCGTATTCAGGCCGCCTGCCTGCGGCACGTGAGTGCCGGCGGGGACCTGTCCCTGTGCCTATACGACGTGACCACCTTGTACTTCGAGGTCGAGAAGGAGGACTCCCTGCGGCGGGTGGGGTACTCCAAGGAGAGGCGGGTCGACCCGCAGGTCATCGTGGGGCTGCTGGTGGACCGGACGGGCTTCCCCCTACAGATCGGCTGCTGGGAGGGCAACAAGGCCGAGACCAGCACGTTGATCCCCATGGTCGAGGAGTTCCGGAAGGCTTCCAACATTGAGCACCTGGTGGTGGTGGCCGATGCCGGCATGCTCTCCGCGGCCAACCTCGAAGCGCTCGACCAGGCCGGCTTGGGGTTCATCGTCGGGTCCCGCATGACCAAGGCGCCGGCGGACCTGGCGGCGCACTTCGCCTGGCACGGGGACGCCCTGGCCGACGGGCAGGTGATCGATACGATCACCCCACGTCGAGGCACGCGCTCGACCGAGAGGGACGACAAGACGCGTGATGAGCCCGTCTGGAGCCCAGTGGAGTTCCCGGGCTCGTGGCGGGCGATCTGGGCCTATAGCGCGCGCCGGTTCGCTCGGGACAACAAGACCCTGACCGCGCAGGAGAACCGGGCGCGGGCGGTGGTCGCCGGCCACAGGCGCCCCAAGGGCACCCGCTTCGTCACCACCCGCAAGGGCGACCAGGTGCTCGACGAGAAGGCTCTGGCTCGCGCTAAGCGGCTCGCGGGACTGAAAGGCTACGTGACCAACATCCCCGCCACCGTGATGCCCGCCAGTGAAGTGATCGCCTCCTACCACGAGCTGTGGCACGTGGAGCAGTCATTCCGCATGAGCAAGCACGACCTGCGGGCCAGGCCCGTCTTCCACCACACCCACGACGCCATCCAGGCCCACCTCACCATCGTCATGGCATCCCTGGCCGTCGCCCGCCACCTACAAGCCGCCACCGGCATCAGCATCAAACAACTCGTCCGCGAACTGAAGCCACTTCAGGAAGTCACAATCACCATCAACGGACACCAAATAACCGCCCAACCCCAGACCACCCAGACCGCACAGCAAATCCTCAACAACCTGAACGCCGCAGGGCACTAAACTGTCAGGACTCAGGTCTGAGCGGAACAAGCGCATCGCATACGCGAGGGCCGCCCGGCACCGGTGTGGTGCCGGGCGGCCCTCGCTATGCCGAGGCCTGGGGCGGGTGGTTACAGGATCTTGGCCACGTCGACTACGTAGGCGGACGCGACGGTACCCGCCGCCTCGTCACCAGGCATAAGGATGACAACGCGGGAGCCAACCGGCACCCCCACCAGGCCGCCGATTAGCGTCGCGGCCGCAACAACGGTCGTGATCTGCGGGCCGCCCACCTCCCAGGAGGACTGCAACGAGCCGTTGTCGCCCCAATTGACGAAGGCCAGTTCCAGCGCCACCTGATCGCCCTCGGCCACCTCATCACCGGCACCGCGCGCCAGCACGAAGTTCTGCTGCTCGGTGGGCGCCTCGGCTCCGTCGGCCACGGAGATGGTGGCTGCGGCGCCCAGGTCGCCGGAGACGGTGACGCCCAGGTCCGCCAGGGTCTGCTGCGCCTCGGCGTCAACCTCCGCATCCTTCGTGGCAGAAACAACTTCATCGGTGTTGATCGCCTGTTCGACCTCAACCACGAACACCAAGGGGCCGGATGGAGAGTTCGGTGACACGGCCAACTGGCCGTATGCCAGCTCGGCGGGAATGGAGAGCAGCAGCCGATCCCCGACACGATGCCCGGCAATCCCACAGCGCCAGCCGGAGATGACCCCCTGCAGGCTGAACGGCGTCGCCTCTCCCCGCGCATATGAGGAGTCGAAGACCTCGGTCGCGCCCCACTCCCAGCCGGCGTAGTCGGCGAGGACGATCGAGTCCTCGGTCAGCTCGGCGCCGTCGCCAGCATCAAGGGTCTTGACGGTCAGGTTGGCCGGCGCATCGCCGTCGCCCCAGGTGACGGTGGGCTCGGCGTCGGCATCCCCCTCGAGCGTGGGCAGGGAGTCGGCGTCGTCGTCAATCTTCAGCGTGGAGCAGTCGACATTGCTCAATGGCGTTACGGCGGCCTCAGCGGAGCCGCTGGCTCCTCCAGACGAATCGGAGCAGCCCGCCAGGGCCAGACAGGCGGTCAGGGCCAGAGCGGGCAGGACAGTCGTGACACGGCGCAATTGAATACTCCTCGAATGCGTGCGAAAAGCGACGGGGTGAGGCGGGAGACGTGCGTCCGCTGCGCCACCCCGGCGCTGAACGGCACCGACACCAGCGAAGGGCCGGCTGCACGTGGAGCAGGACGATCGACGCCCGGTGCACTCAGTGGAAGGACTCGCCGCATGCGCAGGTGCCGACGGCGTTGGGGTTGTCGATGGTGAAGCCCTGCTTCTCGATCGTGTCGGAGAAGTCGATGGTGGCGCCATTCAGGTAAGGCACACTCATGCGGTCAACGACCACCTCCACGGAGGCGAGCTCGGCGTCACCGGTCGCGAAGGAGCGGATGGCGTCGCCGTCCAGGAGGCGCTCGTCGAAGTAGAGCTGATAGACGAGCCCGGAGCAACCGCCCGGCTGCACGGCCACACGCAGACGCAGGTCATCGCGGCCCTCCTGCACGAGTAGGCCGGCCACCTTGGCGGCGGCGGCCTCGGTGAGCATGACCTCGTGGGTGGGAGCGATCGTGTCGGTGGAAGCGTCGGTCAGGGTGGTCTCAGCCATGTCTGTCTCCTACTAACTCCTACTAAGGGGTGCCTTGCACCGGGGCGAACACGCCGACGGTCCGAGATGTTCCCCTCACCCTACGTCGGGCCGCATAGTGAACGGGAACACCGACGGGAGTGATGACACTCACCGTTCCAGCCGAGTCAGGCGAGCGTGACGAGCTCCAGGTAGTCCTCGCTCCACAGATCCTCGTCACCGTCGGGCAGCAGCAGCACCCGATCGGGGTTCAGGGCCTTGACGGCGCCCTCATCGTGGGTGACCAGCACGACGGCGCCGGCGAAGGTGCCCAGGGCGTGCAGGATCTCCTCCCGGCTGGCCGGATCGAGGTTATTGGTCGGCTCATCCAGCAGCAGCACGTTGGCGCTGGAGACCACCAGCAGCGCCAGGGCCAGGCGGGTCTTCTCCCCGCCGGACAGGACGCGGGCGGGCTTATCGGCGTCGGCCCCGGAGAACAGGAACGAGCCCAACACGCTGCGCACCTCGGTGTCATCCAGACCGGGCGCGGCGCTGCGCAGGTTCTCCACCACGGTGCGCGAGTCGTCGATGGTCTCATGCTCCTGCGCGTAGTAGCCGAGTTTCAGGCCGGTGCCGGCCTGCACCCGCCCGGAGTCGGGTTGCTCGATGCCGGCCAGCAGCCGCAGCAGCGTGGTCTTGCCGGCTCCGTTCAGGCCCAGAACCACCACGCGGCTGCCGCGGTCGATGGCCAGGTCGACGCCGGCGAACACCTCCAGGGAGCCGTAGGCCTTGGACAGTCCGGCAGCGCGCAGCGGCACCTTGCCGCAGGGGCGGGGTCGGGGAAGCGCAGGCGGGCGACCTTCTCCTGGGCGCGCTCGGCCTCCAGGCCCTCCATGAGCCGGTCGGCGCGCTTGAGCATCTGCTGGGCGGCCACGGCCTTGGTGGCCTTGGCGCGCATCTTCTCCCCCTGGGCGCGCAGCGCCGCCGCCTTCTTCTCGGCATTCGCACGCTCACGACGACGCCGGTTCTCGTCATCGGCGCGCTGCTTGAGGTAGGCGTCCCAGCCCAGGTGGTAGACGTCCAGGACGCCGCGCCCGGCGTCCAGGTACATGATCTGGTTGACGGTGTCGCGAAGCAGCTCCACATCGTGGCTGATGACGATGAAGCCGCCCGAGTAGGCGCGCAGGTGGTCGCGCAGCCACAGGATCGAGTCGTGGTCCAGGTGGTTGGTGGGCTCGTCCAGCAGCAGCGTGTCCGGCTGCTGAAACAGGACGCGGGCCAGCTCCACGCGACGGCGCTGACCACCGGACAGGGTGCCGATCGGCTGGTCGAGCACCCGGTCGGGCAGGCCCAGGGAGGCGCAGATGCGGGCGGCCTCACTGGCGGCGGCGTAGCCGCCCGCCATGGTGAACTCGTGGTCCAGGCGGGTGTAGCGGTCCAGGGCCTTGGCCTGCGCGTTGCCGCTGGTGGTGGCGATCTTCTCCTCGGCGCGGCGGATGCGCGCCAGCAACGCGTCGATGCCGCGGGCGGATAGGACCCGATCGCGGGTGATCTCGTTCAGGTCCCCGACCCGGGTGTCTTGGGGCAGGTAGCCGACCGAGCCGTTGCAGGTGATCAGGCCCTCGTGCTCGACGGCCTCCAGGCCGTGGCGCTCATCGGCGTCGGCGACCGCCTGGCTGGTGCCCTGCGCCACCGAGGCGGCCGCCAAGAGCTTGGTCATGGTGGTCTTGCCGGCCCCGTTGCGTCCCACCAGCCCGATGCGCATGCCCTTGTCCACCCGGAAGGAGGCGTCGGCCACTAGCTGCCGGGCGCCGATGCGCATGGTGAGGTTCTGGACGTTAATCACGATGCGCATGCTACGGGTATCCGGGCGGCCGCCCGCCCCTGGGAACGCGGCGGCCGACCCGGTTGTCCATCACATCGCCGGGAGGCGGTCGCCCGGCGCACAGGGCGGCTCAGTCCCACCACAGCCAGGTGCCGACCGGCCCATGGGTCCAGTGGCGGCGCAGGGGCTTGAGCTCATCGGGGCCGGCGTGAGCGTCCAGCTGGTAGCGCTCGGCCACGCAGCGCCACACCTCCCGCAGCCCCAGGGCGACCAGCGCCTCGAGCTCTTCGACGTCGTCGGGGTCACGGTCCTCACAGGCCCAGTACTCGTCATCGTCATACTCGTCTCCGTCATCCTCGATACCCGCGATCACCTCGTAGAGGGCGTCGAGCAGGTCGGGGTCGGCGATCCACAGCCCCTCCACGCTGACGCGCTCGTCCTTTCGCTGGGGGCCGATGCCGTAGCCGGACAGGCGTACCCGCCCGTCGGCGCGCACGCAGGCGCGCAGTAGGGCGCCCAGGGTGGGGCCGAGGTTCTGCCGGTCGCCGAGCTGTTCGGCGGGCAGTATGTCCAGTAGCCGCCGGGCGGTGCGCGGCCCCAGGTCGTGGAAGGGCGTGTAGTCGTCCTCCGGGGTGCCGTCGGCACCGATGAGCCCGGCGGGGGCGAAGCCGAACTGGGCGGGGATCACGGTGGAGCGCAACTCGTCGCGACAGTCGGCCAGGGCGTGCCATACGCCGGCGCGCACCGTCCAGCCGCGTGGCCCGTACAGACCAGGGTCCTGGTCCCTCTCACTTGTGGGCGGCGCCGTGCGACGCGGCGACGGCGGTGCCTGGACCGTGATGGGAGCGTTGGTCGGGGTGGATGAGAGCGGGGTCATGATGAGTCTCCTCGGCTTGGGATGCTGCGACGGCGTCGTCGCCGTCGAGTTCCAGCCTGTGCCTGCTCCGGGGTCCGACGCCGAGCACCTGTGAATGCGATTCGCGCAGGCTGTCGCGAAGCGCACCGGTGGACTTCGGTGAGTTCTCGGGACGTCACCAGCAGGCGGTCAGGAGCTCGCAAGCCGCTCATCAGCGGAATGCGGCGTGTCGCCCAGCGACGCGCGGTCGGGCAAGGAAATATGCCCCAGGTCACCTTCAGGGGCGTTACTCTGACATGCAGGGCCCTATGCATCCGGGCCCCTCCACCCAGCCCGTCGGCCCCCCTTGGGGTGCGGCCGACGGCCGACGGTTAAGGTGAACATGGCAACAACCACATCCGCTCCAGAAGCGATTCTCGAGGCCGTGGGTGGCCCCGAGAACATCGTCAACCTCACCCACTGCGCAACGCGACTGCGCTTTGAGCTCCAGGACGCCTCCGTGGTCGACAAGGCCACGGTGGAGAAGATCCCCGGCGTGATGGGTGCGGTCCCGCAGGCAGGCGACCGCTACCAGATCGTCATCGGCGGTGCCGTCCAGAGCGTGTACGACGACATCATGAATCTGCCCGCCATGAAGAGCGGCGGCGCCAAGACGGCACAGTCGAACGCCGACGTCAAGGCCGCCGCCCGCGCAAAGGCGCGCGGCAAGAACGCGTTCGTGGACGCGTTCTTCGAGTACCTGTCCGACTCCTTCCGGCCACTGCTGCCGGTGCTGCTGGGCACCTCGCTGATCATCGCCGGCGAGGCCATGGCCGAAGCCTTCGGGCTCATCGACACCCACGCCGAGGTCAAGCCGGCCTGGCTGGCCTTCATCGACGCCATGTACCGCTCGGTGTTCTACTTCCTGCCGATCATGGTGGCCTACAACGCCTCCAAGAAGCTGCGGATCGACCCGTGGGTGGGCACGGCCGTCATGGCGGCGCTCATTACGCCGAACTACATCGACATGAGCGACCTCGCCAAAACGACCGACGTGGTCTGCACCCACAACGCTCTCCTCGACCGGGACTTCTGCACCGCCACCGTGTTCGGGCTGCCCATGCAGTTGAACGACTACGGCGGCCAGGTGTTCACGCCTCTGATCATGGTGGCGCTCCTGGCACCGCTGTACAAGGGGCTGACCCGGATCATCTCCCCGAACCTGCAGATGGTGTTCGTGCCCTTCCTGTCCTTCGTGATCATGATGCCGATCACGGCGTTCATCCTCGGCCCCATCGGCATCTGGGTCGGCACGGCCCTGGGTACGGCGCTGTCTACGCTGAATAACGCCGCCCCGGTCGTCTTCGCGATCATCATTCCGCTGTTGTATCCGTTCCTGGTGCCGTTGGGCCTGCACTGGCCACTGAACGCCCTGATGCTGGCCAACATCGACTCCCTGGGGTACGACTTCATTCAGGGCCCCATGGGCGCTTGGAACTTCGCCTGCTTCGGCGCCACCGCGGCGGTGCTGGCCATCTCCATCCGGGAGAAGGACAACGAAATGCGCCAGACGGCCTTCGGTGCGCTGGTGGCCGGCCTGTTCGGCGGCATCTCCGAGCCGAGCCTGTACGGTATCCATCTGCGCTTCAAGCGCATCTACCCGCGCATGCTGGTCGGCTGCGCCGTGGGTGGTCTGATCGTGGGCATCGGTGGTGGTGTGGACGCGCGTACCTTCGCCTTCACCTCGCTGCTGACCATTCCGGTCTTCTACCCCATGGCCCTGTACGCCATCGCCATTGCGGCGGCCTTCTTCACCTCCTTCATCATCCTGTTCATCTCCGACTACCGCACGGAGGAGGAGAAGGCGGAGGCCCGCGCGGCGGCCGCCGCGGACGGCTACGTGGAGGCCTCCCCGGAGGAGACCGCCGCCGACCTGGCGCTGGAGGAGGCCGCCAAGGCCCAGGCCGCGCAGCCCAAGCCGGCACTGGTTGAGGGCGCGGTCACCGAACTCGTATCCCCCGTGCGCGGCACCGTGGTGCCGCTCGCCGAGGTCGCCGACCCGGTGTTCGCCGGTGGCGCCGTCGGCCAGGGTGTCGGCATCGAGCCCTCCGAACAGCAGATCGTGGTGACCGCCCCGGCGGCCGGCACCGTGGTGGTGGCGCCGGAGTCCGGGCACGCCTACGGTATCAACCTGGACTCGGGCGTGGAGCTGCTCATCCACGTCGGCCTGGACACGGTCGAGATGGAGGGCAAGGGCTTCGAAGTCCTGGTCAAGCAGGGCGACCGCGTCGAGGCGGGCCAGGAGCTGGTGCGCGTGGACCGGGCCGCCGTTGAGCAGGCAGGGCACCCGCTGACCACCCCGATTCTGATCACCAACACGGCGGCCTTCACCTCCGTGGAGGCGATCGCCTCCGGCGAGGTCGCCCCGGGCGACCCGCTGCTGCGGCTCACCGCCTGATCCGCACCTCACCCGGTCGACGACACGTCGGCCGGCGAGACAAGGCGCCGGTGGCCGGCACCCCGTTGCGGGGTGCCGACCACCGGCACATTTCGCGGGTTCCCGGCGGCGCGGCCAACCAGCCACCACGACCAGATTCCGTGTTGAAGGAGTCCACCGGCAGGCAGGTAGAAGACTTCACTGTCCTCCTGTCGTGGGCAACCCGGCAAGTACTCCCAGGCTGATCAGACTGACCGTCCCCGGTTTGCTCGAACCCCTCGTCAACGGATACCGCGACCTGGCGCGCGAGGCACGAACCATCCCTACCACCCCGCAATGGTCGACGGCGAGCTCCGCTACGGATCGCTCAGACCGGTGACGCAGCGAGCCTGGCTGGCGGCCGCAGCGGCGGTGGCGCGAGGCCTGTGACACCGGGGACCGCAAGGGCGGCGTTATCGTTCCGGTATCGGGTAGGGTCGAGGTTATGAGAGTGGACAAGGCCGCCTGGCACGAGGCGTGGCTGCACGCCACCCCGCAGTGGGTGGACATGAGAATGGATGATGCCCTGGAATACCGGGGCTGGTCTCCGATGGGGGTGGGCCAGCCTGCCAGTGAGCAGCACCTAGAGCGGTTCGGGGGCGTGCTGCCGGCCTCGGTGCTGCAGCTGTGGCGCCGCTTCGGCTTCGACGGCTTCGGGGACGGGCGCTGGTGGTTCACCGACCCCCTGGAGTGGCAGACAGTAGTGGACGCCTGGCTGGAGGGCACGCCCATCCCGTTTCCGGAGCAGAAGTGGTGGTGCCTGTCCCGCTCCGCCATGGGCGACATGGAGCTGTGGGGGGAGGTCTCCGGCCCCGCACTTACCATCACCCCCACCCTGGGCTGGATACGCCCCGACGCCGGCAACGCCCGCAAGATGTCCGACCCGGTGATGCGCGAGCGCAAGGGCTGCACCATACTGGTATCGCCACGCAAGGATACGTTCGAAGATGATGACACCGGCGAGCTGCTGGTGGACTGGGCGATTGAGCACCTGGGCACCCTGGGCCCGGGCCAGGTCTACGGGCTGACCCCCGCCTACTGCTTCACCGGCAAGGCCAGCACCAGTCAGGTGGGCATCGAGGACGCCACCGCGCACCTGACCTTCCTCGCCCAGGCCCAAGAACACCAGCTAGTGGAGGACTTCTCCGACGCGGTCTCCGGCATAGCCGCAGGCATCGCCAACAACACCGACACCGATGGCGGTGGGGCCCAGGACAGCTCCGACAACAGCGCCGATGACCAAGGCGGGGACGTCGGCACCTCGGCGGAGGCCAATTCCTAATGCCTATACACCCCGACAACCCCAGCCCGGCCAACAACGCCGTCCCGGGTTTGGTGGCTGCGGATATGTTCACGCCGGGTCGTGCCGGGGGCAGGGACGTGCTGGTGTGGGAGGGCAGTGCTGCTGCGCCGGCGAGCCCGCTGCCCTGGCACTCGAGCACGCCGGTGGAGGTCTTCTTCCACACCGGGCGGCGGCCGGGTACCAAGGCGCTGCCCCTGGAGTTCACCCGCCAGCTGGACCGCCAGCTGAGCGCCTTGTCCCTGCTGTCGGCCGAGAGGTTGTTGGAGGGCATACGCACCTACCGGGAACAAGGCCGCCAACCCAACTCCAACACCACCAACAAAGCCCGCGAGAACTTCATGGACAAGGTCATGCGCGAACTGGTGGACGAGTATGACTTCTCCGAGCAGGAGGCTGAGGAGAAGCGGGATGAGATCAACGATGCCCTGGTGGTGCTGCACGAGTCCGACCAGGTCACGTTCGGCCCCTCCCAACCGGGAATGAGCGTGCAGGGCTACCCGTCGGTGGGGTACGGGCCGGTCAACTCCTCCATCGGCTCCCAAGGCAAACCCATGTCGCGGGTGCTGGAGGAGGCCGCCCAGGCCGTCCCCGCCGAGCAGCGCGCCGGCGTACGCATCCTGGTACGAGCAGTACTCACGCACTCCCCCAAGCTCACCAAGCAGCTGCGCAATGGCCAGGCAGTCTTGGAACCCCGCTCCCAGGCACAACAGGCCGCCACCAGCCCCAGAGCACCACCCTGGACCCCAGGCAAAGTCGCCGCCGACATCGCCAACAACACCACCCCCTGGCAGCCGCCCACCTCGCCGCAAACCGGGACACCGCCCTCACAACCACCTGACACCCAGCCCCGCCAGCAACCCGACCCGGCCGCCTCATCGCCACAGCCCTCGCCGTCGACATCCATACCCGGCCGGGACCCCGACAAGGCCGCCGCCCTACGCCGCGCCTCCTTCCCACAACCCCCCTCGACCGCTCTACGCAAACCACCACCCCGCAAACGCACCCCCCAAGACGTCAAGGCCACCATCAACACACACGCCCAGCAAATCCGCCAGGACGCCCGAACCCCACCAACCACCAGAACCCGCACCACCCCCAAACATCCAGGACTCAGCCGATAACTGAACTGCACCGGGTTTGATGGAGGCAGTGAATGCACGGAAGGATCACTGTCATGAGTGCACCGAGGAAGTATCCTGAGGAGTTGCGGGAGCGGGCTACCCGGATGGCTGTGGAGGCCCGCCGGGACCCCGAGAGGTCTAAGGGGGCGATCCGCAGGATCGCCGATGAACTGGGCGTCCACCCCGAGGCACTGCGTACCTGGGTCAAGAAGGCCGAGATCGACGCAGGCGCCCGGCCGGGAACCACGAGCGAGGACGCCCAGCGGATCAGGCAGCTGGAGGCCGAGAACCGCGAACTGCGCAGGGCAAACGCGATCCTGAGGAGCGCGTCGGCTTTCTTCGCGGCGGAGCCAGGCCGCCCGTCCCGCTGATCTGCGAGATGCATCGACTCCCACAGGGAGGAGCTGCGGGGCCTGTGCCGGTTCTGTCAGGCGCTGGCCAGCGCCGATGTCAAGATCGCCCCGAGCACCTACTACGCAGCCAGGAGTCGTCCCCCATCGGCAAGGACGGTGCGCGACCAGGCTCTGAAGGCCGAGATCGGGCGGGTGCATGAGAACAACTACTGCGTACTGGGCGCAAGGAAGATGCATGCGATGCGGGGCCGTCCCGAGGAATCCGCCCGGCACGGCCTGGGGCATGTGGCCCGCTGCACCGTGGAGCGTCTGATGCGGGACATGGGCCTGCACGGCATCCGCCGCGCCAAGTCGCCCAGGACGACCCGGTCCGTACCGAAGGACGCATGCCCGGCGGACCTGGTCAAAAGACACTTCAGCGCCTTCAGGCCGAACGAGCTGTGGGTGGCGGACATTCCCCCACTACGTGGGAGGTACCCCCACCTACGTACGCACCCTGTCCGGCTGGGTGTATGTGGCCTTTGTCACTGACGTGTACTCCCGTCGGATCGTCGGGTGGCAGACGTCAACGAGCTTGTACACCGATCTGGCGCTGGACGCTCTGAAGATGGGTATCTGGCAGCGCCAGCGCGAAGGAGCCGACCTTACCGGCCTGATCCACCACTCCGACCGCGGGGTCCAGTACCGGGCGATCCGCTACGGGCAGACCCTGTCCGACTGCGACGCTGTGGCCTCGGTGGGCTCCAAGGGAGACTCCTACGACAACGCGCTGGCCGAGGCCCTCAACTCGCTCTACAAGGCCGAGCTCATCCGCAACCACAAGTACCTCGACTCCCACGGGCCCTGGGAGGGCATCGACGATGTCGAGCTCGCTACCGCCGAGTGGGTGCACTGGTTCAACACCGTCCGGCCTCACTCCGCCATCGACATGCACAGCCCCGTCCAGCACGAGCAGGCATACACCCCACCACCACCAGATACCACCGACACCGCCGACGCCCAGGACGTCGGCGAGCAGACCACCACCAACCAACCCCAGCCGGCAACCACCGGCGCCAGATAAAACACCCTCTACGAAACCCGGGGCTTGACAAACCCCCTCAAGCACCACGTTCACGCCAATAACCCGCAGTCTCGAAGCTATGCCCGCAGCGCCCAGAAGGCGACCGCGGCGGCCGCGGCCACGTTCAGGGAGTCCACTCCCCCGGCCATGGGGATGCGCACCACCGCGTCGGCGGCGGTGATGGTGCGCCGTCCCAACCCGTCTCCTTCGGTGCCCAGCACCACGGCCACCCTCCCCTCCGGGTCGGTGCAGGCCGGCGAGGCGGCGAAGTCGTCCAGGCCGACCGAGTCGTCGGTCAGGGCCAGGGCCGCCACCGTCCAGCCGCCCACGTGGAGTTCATCCAGGGCGGGCCAGCGGTCGATGCGCGTCCAGGGCACCTGGAAGACGGTTCCCATGGACACCCGCACACTGCGCCGGTACAGCGGGTCGGCGCAGTGCGGGGTGACCAGCACGGCGTCAATACCGAGCGCGGCGGCGCTGCGGAAGACGGCCCCCACATTGGTGTGGTCGACCAGGTCCTCCAGGATGGCGATGCGCCGCGCCCCGCCCCCGCCGCGCGCCCGGGCCAGCAGCTCGGTGACGCCGGCCAGTGCGGGGCGGTTCATGGCCGCCAGCGCGCCCCGGTGCAGGTGGAAGCCGGTCAGGGTCTCCAGCAGTTCCTCCGGGGCGATGAACACGGGGACCCGGCCGCCGTCGTCGCGTCCATCGCAGCCGCTGGCGGCGGCGATCACCGGGCGCATCTGCTCCCAGTGACGCGGCGCCATCAGGAAGGAGCGAGGTGCGTGCCCGGCGGCCACGGCCCGGGTGATGACCTTGGTGGACTCGGCCATGTACAGGCCGCGCTCGGTCTCCAGGCGACGCCGCAGCGCCACGTCGGTCAGGCGCGTGTAGTCGGCCAGACGGGGGTCGGCGACGTCGTCGAGGGTCTCAAGCGGGATGATCACAGGCGGTTGCCCCGGGGGTCCCGGCCCACTGCGGCCAGCAGCGGGTCGACCTGAACCGCGGGCTCGTCCTCCCCCTCCGGACCGGCGAACTGGCTCTGGTAGAGCTCGTAGTAGGCGCCCTGGGCGGCCATGAGGGTCTCGTGGTTGCCCTGCTCGACGATGTCGCCGTGCTGCATGACCAGGATGGTGTCGGCGTCGCGGATGGTGGACAGGCGGTGGGCGATTACGAAGCTGGTGCGTCCCTGCCGCAGTCCGACCATGGCCTTCTGAACCAGCAACTCGGTGCGGGTGTCCACCGAGGAGGTGGCCTCGTCCAGCACCAGGATCTGCCGGTCGGCGAGGAAGGCGCGGGCGATGGTGATCAGCTGCTTCTCGCCGGCGGACACGCCCGCCCCGGAGTCGTCGATGATCGTGTCGTAACCGTCGGGTAGGGAGCGCACAATGTGGTCGACGCTGGCGGCCTGGGCGGCCGCGCGCACCTGCTCGGGGGTGGCGTGGGAGGCGCCGAAAGCGATGTTCTCCCCGATGGTGCCCTCGAACAGCCAGGTGTCCTGCAGCACCATGCCGATCTGCTCGCGCAGTTCGTTGCGGGCGAGGTCGCGGGTGTCCACGCCGTCGAGCGTGATCGCACCGTCCTGCGGGTCGTAGAAGCGCAGCAGCAGGTTCACCAGGGTGGTCTTCCCGGCGCCGGTGGGGCCGACGATGGCGACGGTCTGTCCGGGCTCCACCGTCAGGTTCAGGTCGGTGATCAGTTCCGTGTCCGGGCTGTAGGAGAACTTCACGTGGTCGAAGACGACGCGGCCGGCCACTCGCTCCGGCAGGGCGCGGGTGGCGGTGTCGTCCTCCTCGGGGGCGTCCATGATCTCGAACAGCCGCTCGGCACTGGCGGCGCCGGACTGCAGCAGGTTGGCCATGGAGGCCAGCTGGGTGATGGGCTGGGTGAACTGCTGGGAGTACTGGATGAAGGCCTGCACGTCGCCCAGGGTCATCTGGCCGTTGGTGATCTTGACACCGCCGATCACCGCGATGATCACGAAGTTCAGGTTGGAGACCACGCGCATCGCCGGCTGAATGGTGCCGGAGATCCACTGCGCCTTGTAGGAGCCGTTGTACAGGCGGTTGTTCTCCTTCTCGAACAGGGCGTTGAAGGTCTCCTCGGAGTTGAACAGGGCAACCGCCTCGTGGCCGGTGAAGGCCTCCTCGACGACGCCGGACACGTCACCGGTGGCGTCCCACTGCTCGGTGAAGTGCGGCTGGGCGCGAGAGGCGATCAGCAGCGTGATGATCAGCGCCACCGGCAGCGTGGCCAGCGAGATCAGGGACAGCTGCACGGAGACCGTGAGCATCATGGCGAACACGCCGATCACGGTGATGATCGAGTTCAGCGCCTGTGAGAGGGTCTGCTGCAGGGTCTGGGTGATGTTGTCGACGTCGTTGGTGACGCGGGAGAGCATGTCGCCGCGGGAGCCGTGGTCGATGTAGGACAGCGGCACCCGGTCCAGCTTGGTGGCGACCTCGGCGCGCATGCGCTGGCCGGTGCGCTGGATGACGCCGGCCAGGATGTGGCCCTGCAGCCACAGGAACAGGGCCGAAAGCACGTACAGGGAGAGGGTCTGCAGCAGAATCACCATCAGGGCGTGGGTGTCCAGGCCGTGGCCGACGACCACGTCGTAGGCGGAGAGCATGTCCGCGTAGGTGTCCTGGCCGGCGCTTCGCAGCGCCTGCGCCAGTTCATCTCCGGACAGCCCGTCGGGCAGCCCGAAGTTGGCCAGGAGTTTGCCCAGCACGCCTTCGAAGATGACGTTTGTGGCGCGGGCGACGACCTTGGGGGCGGCCACATTCAGCACCACCGCCCCCGCGGTCAGCACTATGACGGCGCCGATGCGCAGCCGCTCGGGGCGCAGCTCGTGCAGCAGGCGCCGCCAGGTGCCGCTGAAGTTCTTCGCCTTCTGGTTGGGGGCCCGCCGGGGCCCGGGTCCGTGGCTCATGCGGCCTCCTCGGCGCTGATCTGGGACAGGACGATCTCTGCGTAGGTGGGGCAGGTGTCCATGAGTTCGTTGTGGGTGCCGATTCCGACCACGTGGCCCTCGTCGAGGACCACGATCTGGTCCGCGTTGCGCACCGAGGCGACGCGCTGGGCGACGACCACGATGGTCGCCCCGCCGGTGGCCTGCGGCAGCCCGGCGCGCAGGCGGGCGTCGGTGGCGTAGTCGAGGGCGGAGAAGGAGTCGTCGAAGACGTACACGCCGGCCCGGCGCACCAGGGCGCGGGCGATGGCGAGCCGTTGACGCTGGCCGCCGGAGAAGTTGACGCCCCCCTGGTCGACCTCGTGGTCGAGCCCGTCGTCGAGGGCCTGCACGAAGCCGGCCGCCTGGGCGGCCTCAAGGGCCTGCCACAGCTCGGCGTCAGTGGCGTCCTGCCGGCCGTGCTGCAGCGTGGAGCGGATGGTGCCGGAGAACAGGTAGGCCTTCTGGGGGACGGTGGCGACGTTCTCACGCAGTTCGTGCGGGTCCAGGTCGCGCACATCGACGCCGTCAACGCTCACCGACCCCTCGGTCACGTCCAGCAGGCGCGGCAGCAGGTTCGCGAGGGTGGTCTTGCCGGATCCGGTGGAGCCGATGAAGGCGGTGGTGGTGCCCGGGGCCATGTCGATGTTGATGTCGGCCAGCACGCGGGAGTCCGCACCCGGGTAGCGGAAGGTGACGTTGTCCAACTTCACGTGGCGGCCCCGGGTGCCTGCGGCGCCGCCGGGGGCGGGCAGGTGCGCCGGTTCGGCGGGCGCCTTGATGGCGGGATCCACGGCCATGACCTCCTGGAAGCGGCCCGCGGCCACCTGGGCGCGCGGCAGGATCGTCACCAGCATGACGGCGATCATGACGGAGAAGAGGATCTGCATGATGTAGTTCAGGAAGGCGGTCAGGTCGCCGACCTCCATCTGCCCGTCGTTGATGCGCAGCCCGCCGAACCACATCACGCCAATGGAGGCGAGGTTCATGATGACGGTCACCGACGGCATCAGGATGGCGAACAGGCGGCCGATACTCATCGAGGTACGCGTCAAGGAGTCGTTGGCCTCGGTGAACACCTGGCCGCGTTCCTTCTGCCGCACGAAGGCCCGGATGACGCGCACGCCCTGGATCTGCTCGCGCATCACCAGGTTCACCCGGTCGATCCGGGACTGCATGACTTGGAAGTGCGGCAGCAGGCGGCTCATGAGCACGCCCACCACCACCAGTAGCAGCGGGATCAGCACCAGCAGCAGGGCGGACAGGGGCACGTCCACGCGCAGCGCCATGACGGTGCCACCGACCAGCATGATCGGCGCCATCAACATCATGGTGCTGGCCATGAACACCACCATCTGCACCTGCTGAATGTCATTGGTGGAGCGGGTGATCAGGGAGGGCGCGCCGAAGCGGGACACCTCCTCCAGGTTGAAGCGCTGGACGTGGTTGAAGATGTCCTTGCGCATGGCGCGTCCGAGTCCCATGGCCGCCCTGGAGGACAGGTAGGTGCCGATGACGGCGACGACCCCCTGGACCACGGTGATGGCGAGCATCTGCCCGCCCAGGGACCAGATCTTGTCCGTGTCCCCCGTGACCACGCCGTCGTTGATGATGTCGGCGTTGAGGGTGGGCAGTGATAAAACGGCGATCGTCTCGATGATCTTCAGCAGGAAGACGATCGCCAAGGAGCCCGCATAGGGCTTGAGGTAATGACGAAGTGTCTTAAGCAGCACTCGGAGAGGCTACCGCGAGCCGCCCAATGGGCATGTGTCTATTTCACTGTCGGCACAGGGTTGGGGCGCGTCTCACGCGCCCCGGCCCGACGGCGGAATCGACGGCGGCACGTCGTCGTCGGAGGCCGGCGCCTCGGCGTGGCGGCCCGAGGTGGGCGGTGTCGCCGTGGCAGGGTCCGCTCCGGCCTCGGGGGCGGCGGTGGCAGGGGGCTGCTGTGCAGGCGCGGACGTGTCTGCGGCCTCGGCCTCCTGGGAGGCGGAGGCGGCCTCACCGCGGGCCTGGGCGAGTGCCTCCTCGGGGGCCTGCAGGCTGGTTTCGGCGAGGTCGCCGGCGATGTCCAGGCTGGACTCCATGCCGGAGACGTCCACCTTCACGTCGTCGTCGGTGCCGGTGGTGAAGGCGGCCGAGCCGGGGCCGCCGGCGGCGGACTTGCCGCCCAGGGCGCCGGCGATGCCGTCCAGCGCGGCGGTGAACTCGGTGGGCACGATCCACATCTTCGAGGAGGAGCCGTTGGCGATCTTCGGGAGGGTCTGCAGGTACTGGTAGGCCAGCAGCTTGGGGTCGGCGTTGCCGCGGTGGATGGCGTCGAAGACCTGCAGGATGGCGCGGGACTCACCCTGCGCCTTGAGGATGGCGGACTGGGCCTGACCCTCGGCCCGCAGAATCGCGGACTGCTTGTCACCCTCGGCGGTGAGGATCTGGGACTGCTTGACGCCCTCCGCGGTCAGGATGGCGGCGCGGCGGTCGCGCTCGGCGCGCATCTGCTGCTCCATGGCGCCCTGGATGGAGGCGGGCGGGTCGATGGACTTCAGCTCCACGTTGGACACGCGGATGCCCCAGCGGCCGGTGGCCTGGTCCAGGACGCCGCGCAGCTGGCCGTTGATCTGGTCGCGGCTGGTCAGGGTCTGCTCCAGGTCCATGGCGCCGATGACGTTACGCAGGGTGGTGACGGTCAGCTGCTCGATGGCCTGCAGGTAGTTGGCGATCTCGTAGGTGGCGCGCTTGGGGTCGGTGACCTGGTAGTAGATGACCGAGTCGATGGACACAACCAGGTTGTCGGAGGTGATCACCGGCTGCGGTGGGAAGGAGACCACCTGCTCGCGCAGGTCCACGGTGGTGCGCACCCGGTCGATGAAGGGCACCAACAGGTGCATGCCGGCGCCGTATTCGGCCTGGAACTTGCCCAGCCGCTCGACGATGATCGCGTAGGACTGCGGGACGATCTGCACCGCCCGGAACAGGGCGACGATCACCAGCAGCAGTATCAGTACAAGGATGACGAGGATCGCGGTCTCTAGCACTGTTGGCCCTTTCGGTCGGTTGTGAGCGGCAGCTTACGCGACTATGCGGCAAATCGTTACCGGCTGCGCCGGGTTCGGTGGCTTGCTACTGCGGGACGACGACGGCGACGGCGCCGTCAATGGCGACTACGCGCACGCCCGCCCCGGGGTCGACGTGCGCGGCGGTGTTGGAGCCGTAGGCCTCCGGGGTGTCGGCCAGGCGGGCGCTCCACTCCTCGCCGTCCAGGTTGATGCGCCCGTCGCGCGCATCGATCACCGTCAGGGCGGTCGCGCTGCGGCCGATGCGCGCCTCGGCGTTGGTGCGCATCTGCGGGGTGGTCGCCGCCAGGTGCCGCTTGGCCCAGGGCCGCACCGCGAGCAGCAGCAGCGCCGCCACCACTGCGAAGACAATCGCCTGTACCCAAACCTGGGCGCCCAGGGCGGCCGCCAGGGCGCCGCCGAGCGCGCCGCCGGCGAGCATGAGGAAGGTCAGGTCCGCCGTCGCCGTCTCGATGACGCCGAGCACGAGGGCGGCTCCGATCCACCAAAGCCAAATCATCGGGTCCTCCTCTGGTTATGTGTGCCCCGGCGAATCGGGGCGGGACTGACGTAAAGGATTCAGGCGCCGCGGGCGGTATAGCGACCGCGGTCCTTGGTGATCTCCAGCGGGAGACCGAAGGTGGTGGTGACGACCTCACCGGTCAGCACCGTGTCCAGCGGCCCGGCGGCCACGGCCCGGCCACCGCGCAGTGCGAGGCCGTGGGTGAAGCCTACGGGTATCTCCTCCAGGTGGTGGGTGACCAGCAGCATCGACGGGGCGCCCGGGGCGGCCAGGATCTCGGTCAGCGCCGCCAGCAGCTGCTCGCGTCCGGCCAGGTCCAGGCCGGAGGCGGGCTCGTCCAGGATCAGCAGCTCCGGGTCCGGCATGAGGGCGCGGGCGAGCTCAATGCGCTTGCGCTCTCCTGAGGACAGATTCGCCCAGGTCCGTTCCGCGAGGTGACCGGCGTCGAGGGCGGCCAGCAGCGCGCGGGCGCGTTCGACGTCGAAGTCGTCGTACTCCTCGCGCCACACGCCGATGGAGCCATAGGAGGCGGACAGCACCACCGACAGCGCCGTCTCACTGCCCAGGACTCGGCCGGCCAGGGCCGAGGAGGCCAGGCCGATGCGGGGCCGCAGCTCGGACACGTCGACGCGCCCCAGCCGCTCCCCGAGGATGTCCACCGCGCCCGCGGAGGGGAACAGCCTGGCCGAGGCGATGCGGGAGATGGTGGTCTTCCCGGCTCCGTTCGGGCCCACCAACACCCAGTGCTGCCCCTCCTCCACGTGCCAATTCACGTGGGAGAGGATCTGGGTGGTGCCGCGGTGGAGCGAGACGTCGTCGAAACGGAGCACGCTGGTCATGGGCTCAGCCTATCCTGCGCGCCACTGCGGCCGCCCACCATTTGGCGCTAAGGTGCGGCGACATGGATCCGCTTGCACTGCCCGTCTCCGTCCTGCTGGCCCTGTGGGCGCCGCTGCCCTCCTCCCAGGGGCGGGCGGTGGTGCAAGGCCCAGACGGCGTGCATGAGGCCCTCGACGGCGCCTCCCCGTGGGGACTGGGACGCCTGCCCCTGGAGCAGTGGGTGGCCGACTTCGGCCCGCTCGCGCGGGCGAGCGCGGTGCTGCCCTCCCCCGCGGACCCACTGCCGGGTCTGGCCGCCGCCATCGAGGTCGGCGAGGGCGTGGTCCTCGAGGCGGTCACTGGTAGGCACGTGCTGCTGGTGCCGTGGGTCGCGGGCGCATCGGTGGCCTGGCAGGTGGAGGAGATGACGGCGCCGCTGCCGCCGCTGGACGCCTCCCAGGCGCGGCGCGACGTACACCGGGCCACCGAGGCGGCGATCGACGCGCTGATCAAGTTGGATCTGGCCCGCGAGCGCCCCGAACTGGCCGACACGCTCAACGACGTCGTCACCGCCGTGCTCGACCCGCGGTTGCTGCCGCCCGGCCTGGACGCCCGCCGCCGCACCCTGCTGGAGCGTTCTCTGCGGCTGCGGGCGATCTGCACCCTGGCCCTGCAGGACGACGGCGCGGCGGCGACGGCGCTGCAGGCCGAGCGGCGCGCCGCCATCCTGCGGCCGCTGCTGGCCACCGCCCGCCAGGGGGTTGCCGCCGCCACCGAGTGGTGGGCGCACTGAACCGGCCGGTGCTCAAGCGCGCAGGGTGATCGCCTCGGCATCGTGCGCGTGGAAGCAAACGTCGAGTTCAACCGGTCCGTCGGCCAGGGCAATCCGCTTGACCAGCGGGTCCCAGGCGCCCAGCTGCGTGAGACGCACTGGGACGTCCACCTCCGCCGTCCTTCCCGCCGGGACCGCCACCGTGGCGAAGCCGAGGAGCTGGGTCTCGTCGGCGTGAGTGCCTCCGCGCCCGTACACCTGGACGACCTGGATGCCATCGCGAGCACCGGTGTTGGCCACGCGGGACCTGACGGTGAGTACGCGTTCCGCCCCCGTGCCGGTGGAGGCGGCGATCTCAGCCGCCTCGAGCCGATAGCGGGTGTAGGACAGCCCCCAGCCGAGCGGGAATGCCGCCTCGACGCCGAGGCGATCCAGCAACCGCTGCCCGTGCCATCGGTCGTAGGTGACCGTGGTCCAGTCACGATCGAAGTCCGGCAGATGAGCCTCGCTCGTGGGAATGGAGAAGGGCAGGCGCCCTGACGGGTTGGCCCTGCCGAGGAGGATGTCGGCGAGCGCGTGGCCGCCCTCCATGCCCGCGTACCACATCATGACGATGGCAGGAGCCTCGTGGCGCCAATTCTCCATCATGATGGGGCCGGCGCCGACCAGTACAACCACCGTACGCGGGTTGGCGGCAGCAACGGCCCTGATGATCTCCTCATCGACCTCACGCAGGGTCAGACGGGAACGGTCGCCCCCATAGCCGGCGGTCATCACGGCGTTGGCCTCCCCGGTCGGTGCCTGCGCGCCTTCGGGCAGTGGGGGGAAGAGATCGAACAGTACCGGGTCGTGCATAGTGTCGCCGCCAACCCACTCGCCCTCGTCGTGCTTGTCGAAGCCGGCGACGACGATGGCCACGTCCGCCTGGGAGGCGGCTCTGGCGGCCGCCTGCGGGTCATCATCCTCGACGAGCAGGATGCGGGCGTTGGGGCAGGCGGAGCGGATGCCGTCGACGGGCGTGACATGGCTGGGCGGATGGACCATGGAGGAGCCCGAGTCACCCATGTTCTCGGCCGTTGCCAGCCGCCCGATCACGGCGATCGTGTCCAGACGCGACGACAGCGGCAGAATCGGGTCGCCGTCTATGGCCTCGTTCTTGAGTAGGGTCATGGCGCGTACCGCGGCCTCGCGGGCGAGGGCGCGGTGCGCTTCGGCGGCGAGCAGGGAGTCGTCCTCGGGGACGTCCTCACGCAGGGCGTAGGAGCGCAACTGGGCCGCCAGCAGCCGCAGGCCCGCGCGCCGCACCATCTCCCAACTGGTCTCGCCGCTGTCGAGCTGCCGGCCCAGGTGCTCGGCGCGCTGCTGCGCGAAGGGCTCTTCGAGGTCGAGTCCGTTGTTGAGCGAGGTCGCCGCGTCTCGCAGGCCCCAGATGAAGTCGGAGACGGTGATGCCGTCCCAGCCCCACTGGTCACGTAGCACCTCGGTGAGCAGCTTCCGGTTCTGTCCGGCCCACTGCCCGTTGACGGAGTTGTAGGCGCTCATGATGGCGGCCACCCCCTCATCGGCCACCCGCTTGAAGTGGGCCAGATACTGCTCGTGCAGGCTGGCGTCGTCGATGGTGACGTCGACCTGGAATCGCTTGTTCTCCATGGAATTGAGTGCGTAGTGCTTGGCGCAGGCCATGGCGTAGCGCTGGATTCCCCGCGTCAGTGCGGCGCCCATCTCCCCCAGGATGCAGGTGTCCTCGCCGTAGGTCTCCTGGATTCGTCCCCAGGCGGGGTGCCGGGGCAGGTTGATGCACACGCCGCCGAAGAAATTGCCGCCTATGGCGCGCACCTCGGTGCCGATTGCCTCACCCACACGCTCCTCAAGGTCCACGTCCCAGGTCGCTCCGCGGGCCATGGACACGGGGAAGGCGGTGCCGCGGCCGCTGACGCAGCCGCGTGGGCCGTCGACGAAGCGCGTGCCGGGGATTCCCAGCCGCTCGACGGCTCCGTGAACGTAGGGGGCGGAGTTGTAGCCGACCTGCATCATATCGGCCATGCCCTGCCAGAACGGCACGTCGCCGTCGAGGAGCCCCAGCCTCTCATCGGCAGTGAGTCGGTCATAGAGGCCGGCGGCCTCGACGAAGGGGTCGGCTCCGTCGCGGACGGCTTTAACGGACTGATCGAAGGGGGTGGTCATGATGCTCCTCACGGTGACGGCGTCATCCTTGACCCGTCAGACACGCCAACAGATTGGTTGATCGATACAACTAATGTAGTCCTCGCCCCGCCCCCTCGCAAGGGCGAATCATTACCGTCTCCCGCGCACCAAGAAACCGATGGCGGCGGCACCCCGAGGTACCGCCGCCATCGCTCACCGCTCATCGCGCAGTCGGCGTCATCACCGCGGGTTGGACAGCGCCCAACGGTAGACCTCCATGGTGCGGTCGGCGATCGCGGTCCAGGAGAAGTGCTCCTCCACCCGCTTGCGGGCGGCCGCACCCATCTGCTGCGCCTTGTCGGCGTCCATGACCAGCTCGGTCAGCCGGTCGGCCAGGTCGGTGGCGAACTGCTCGGGGTGGATGGGGGTACCGGTGCCGTCCTGCAGCTGCTCGATCGGAACCAGGTAGCCGGTCTCGCCGTCGACGATCACGTCCGGGATGCCGCCGGTGGCCGAGCCGACCACGGGCAGCCCCATGGCCATGGCCTCGAGGTTCACGATGCCCAGGGGCTCGTACACCGAGGGGCAGACGAACACGTCGGAGGCGGCCAGCACGGCCTGCAGTTCGCGGTGCGGGAGCATCTCCTCGACCATGATCACACCGGTGCGCTGCCCCTGCAGGGCGGCGACGGCGGTGTCCACCTCGGCCTTGATCTCGGGCGTGTCGGGAGCGCCGGCGCACAGGATCACCTGAACCTGCTCGGGCAGCTTCTCCACCGCGCGCAGCAGGTGCGGCAGCCCCTTCTGCCGGGTGATGCGGCCGACGAAGACGACGGTGGGGCGGGAGGTGTCGATGCCGTAGCGGGCGCGGACGTCCGCCGCCAGCGCTTCAAACTCGGCGTCGTCGGGGCGGGCCCAGCCGGCCAGGTCGATACCGTTGTGGACCACCTTGACGCGTTCGGGGTCGACGTTCGGGTAGGACTTCAGGATGTCGGCGCGCATGCCGTTGGACACGGCGATGATCGCGGAGGCGCCCTCGTAGGCCTGACGCTCCGCCCAGGAGGACAGGGCGTAGCCGCCGCCGAGCTGCTCGGCCTTCCAGGGGCGCATGGGCTCCAGGGAGTGCGCGGACAGCACGTGCGGGATGCCGTAGAGCAGGCCGGCCAGGTGGCCGGCGAGGTTGGCGTACCAGGTGTGGGAGTGGACGATGTCGGCGCCCTCCACTCCGGGGACCATTTCCAGGTCCACGCCGAAGGTGCGCAGGGCGGCGTTGGCGCCCTCGAGTTCGGCCACCTCCGGGTAGCCGGTCACGCCCGCGTCGGCGCCCTCGGTGCCGGGCTCGCGGGGGCCGCCGAAGGCGTGCACGCGCACGTCCGCGAGCGGCCGCAGCACCTTGGCGAGCTCGTTGACGTGCACGCCGGCACCGCCGTAGATGAAGGGCGGATACTCCTTGGTCAGCAGGTCGACTCTCAGTCCGTCACTGGTGTTGGTGTCTTCGGTCACAGCGCTCTCCTTCTTGGTCGTGCACCCGTGCACATCCGGCGGGCATTGTCGCACGTCACACAGTATCGCCGACCGGGGTTCACCGCGCGGCTTTTCCGCCACGGGGAGATCGTCCGATTCAGTCGCTCGAATCCCCTCCCAAGATGACGAAAATCACCGTAAGGTGGCCCCATGGCTTCTCCTCGCGTCCTCGCAATCATCCTCGCCGGCGGTGAAGGCAAGCGCCTGATGCCGCTGACGGTCGATCGGGCCAAGCCCGCCGTGCCCTTCGGCGGGATCTACCGGCTGATCGACTTCTCACTGTCCAACATGATCAACTCCGGATTCCTGAAGGTGGTTGTACTCACCCAGTACAAGTCGCACTCACTGGACCGGCACATCTCCAAGACCTGGCGCATGTCGGACATGCTGGGCAACTACATCGCCCCGGTGCCCGCACAGCAGCGCGTGGGCAAGCACTGGTTCCTCGGCTCGGCGGACGCCATCTACCAGTCGCTGAACCTGGTTGAGGACGAGCGGCCGGACTACGTGGTCATTACCGGCGCGGACAACATCTACCGCATGGACTTCTCCCAGATGCTGGACCACCACATCGCCTCCGGCCTGCCGTGCACCGTCGCCGGCATCCGCCAGCCGCGTTCACTGGCCGACCAGTTCGGCATCATCGAGTCCGCCCCGGAGTCCCCCGGCAAGATCAAGGCCTTTGTTGAGAAGCCCAAGGAGACGCCGGGACTGCCGGACTCCCCCGATGAGGTGCTGGCCTCCATGGGCAACTACATCATGAACGCCGACGCCCTGACCGAGGCGGTCACGATCGACGCGGCCGACGACTCCTCCAAGCACGACATGGGGGGCAACATCGTCCCCTGGTTCGTCAACCAGGGCGCCGCCGGCGTCTACGACTTCAAGGACAACGAGGTCCCCGGGGCCACCGAGCGCGACCGCGACTACTGGCGCGACGTCGGTACCGTCGACGCCTTCTACGAGGCCCACCAGGACCTGATCAGCGTCACCCCCGTGTTCAACCTGTACAACAACCGCTGGCCGCTGTATGCCGGCTACACCAACGCCATGCCGCCGGCCAAGTTCGTCTACGGGCACCACGAGCGTCTGGGCCACGCCGTCGACTCGATCGTCTCCCCCGGCGTGATCGTCTCCGGTGGTGAGGTCATCTCCTCCGTGCTCTCGCCGGAGGTGCGGGTGAACTCCTGGTCCTCGGTGCGCGAGTCCGTGCTGATGGATGGGGTGAACGTCGGGCGCAACACGGTCGTCAACCGCGCCATCCTGGACAAGAACGTCGTCGTCGAGGAGGGCGCCATGGTCGGCATCGACCCCGAGCACGACCGCGAGCGCGGCTTCACGGTCACCGAGTCCGGTATCACCGTCGTCGCCAAGGGCCAGCGCGTCGTGCGCTGATCGGCGTGGCCGCCCAGCGGCCTGATGCGGACCGCCGCCCCGGGATCCTCACGGTCCCGGGGCGGCGTCGTATGCGGCGGGGCGGCGTTGGCTACCATCCTGGCCATGCACGCCTCTACGCCCCCGTCCTCCCAGTCGACCGGTCTGCCGCGCGTGTCCGGGGCCCATGCGAGCGGGGAGCTGGCCGCCCTGGGGCCCGGCCTGCTGGTCATGGATGTGGACTCCACCCTGATCGAGCAGGAGGTGATCGAGCTGATCGCCGAGCGGGCGGGCACCCGCGAGCGCGTCGCCGAGGTGACCGCGCGGGCCATGCGCGGCGAGCTGGACTTCGCCGCCTCCCTGCGTGAGCGCGTGGCGACGCTGGCCGGAGTTCCGGAGACGGTGTTCGCCGAGGTGCTCGGCGAGGTGCGGCTGACCCCGGGCGCGCGCGAGCTCATCGGGGCGCTGCATGCGCGCGGCTGCCGGGTCGGGGTCGTCTCCGGCGGCTTCGAGGAGGTGGTGTGCCCGCTGGCGAGCAGCCTCGGGATCGACCATGTGGCCGCCAACCGGCTGGAGGTGGCGGACGGGGTGCTCACCGGCCGGGTGCTGGGGCGCATCGTGGACCGCCAGGAGAAGATTCGCTGCCTGCACGCCTGGGCGCAGGCCGACGGCGTGCCCATGACCCGCACCGTGGCGATGGGCGACGGCGCCAACGACCTGGGCATGATCGCCGAGGCGGGGCTGGGGGTGGCGTTCTGCGCCAAGCCGGTGGTTGCCGAGTCCGCGCCCGCGGCCGTGCACGTGCGTGACCTGACCGCGGTGCTGGACCTGCTCTGAAGCCGTTGCGATGCCGCGGCCGCCGAGTTCGGTCGGGCGGCCGCGCTCCCCGGTCTGCGCAGTGGCGGGCTCAGCGCGGGGCGGTGACGATTTCGTTCAGGTGTGCGGTCTGCGGGCCGAGCCCCGCCCAGTTGACCGGTACCTGCAGCAGGAGCGCCGTGGCGGTGGGGATGCCGAAGGAGACCTGGTTGGCCAGGTCGTCGACGGTGTCGTGCAGCATGTGCGCCAGCACCGACACGGTCGGCTCGTGGCCGACGACGAGCACGTGCCGGGTCGTCTCCGGCAGCGGCTGCAGCAGTCGCAGGATGCCGCCGGGGCCCTCGTGGTAGATCTCGGGCTCCACGCGGGTGAGTGCGGGGCTCATGCGCTCGCGCATGGGACCGGCGGTCTGGCGGGCGCGGGCGGCCGGGGATACCAGCAGCAGGTCGAGGCTCGGCACCCGCCGTTCCAGGGCGTGGGCGAGTTCGTCGGCGAGCAGCCGCCCCCGTGAGGTGAGCGGGCGCTCCAGGTCGGTGGGGGCGTTGTGGGACGCCTTCGAATGCCGAACCAGCACGAGGATCTTGCCGGAGGAGTCAGTCGTCACGCGGCTACCCTACCGTCAGCGGCAGGGTGGCGCCGCCGTCGGCCCGGATGACCTGGCCGGTGGTGGCCGGCAGCCAGTCGGACAGCAGCGCGACGGCAGTGCGGGCGACGGGGCGCGCATCGCGGTGGTCCCAGCCCAGCGGTGCCGTGGTCTCCCAATGCCGGGCCAACGCGTCCAGGCCGGGGATGGCACCGGCAGCGGGAGTGGACAGGGGACCTGCGCCGATCGCATTGACGCGCACGCCCGCCGGGCCGAGTTCGACGGCGAGACTGCGCACGCACGCCTCCAGCGCGGCCTTGAGCGGCCCCATCCAGCCGTAGCCGGAGTGCACGTGGGAGGTGTCGAAGGTGAGAGCCACCACCGCCGCGCGTGGGGCGAGTAGGGGGCGTACCGCGTCAACCAGGGCCGGCAGGGAGGCGGCCGTGGTGGTGAAGGCCTCCGCCAGCCTCTGCTGGCGCCCGGCTCCGGCCGTGGCGGGGGCGGCGTCGGGGTCGCCGTCGGGGCCGGGTAGCAGGGTTCCGAGCAACTCTGCGTCGGCGTGGGCGATGGCGTGTACGACGCCGTCCAGCCGCCCCACTCCGGCGGCCCGCAGCCGCGGCGCCAGTTCGGCCAGGTCGGCGGGGTCGGTGACATCCAGCGGCAGCACGAGGTCGATGCCGTGCCGGCGGGCGACCGCCCGGGTGAGCGACAGCGTGCGGGGGTGGCCGGTGAGCACCACGCGTGCGCCCTGTTCGCGGGCGGCGGTGGCGATGGCGGTGGCGATGGAGGCGGGTCGCAGCACGCCGGTGACGAGGACGGTGCGCCCGTCCAGCAGGCCCACGGGCGGGGCCGGTTGCTCGCTCATGGCGTCAGCCTTGCACGTGGCGGCGACGACGGCGTGGATATGCCAGCATGTGCCGGTGACCGCCTCACCCGACTCCACCCGTCCGCCCACTCCTGGCTCCTCCCCCGCCGCCACCCGGCCCGGGCCGGCCGTGGCCGCGCCGCTGCATATCGGCCCGCTGGAGATCGCCACGCCGGTGGTGCTAGCCCCCATGGCGGGAGTGACGAACGCGTCGTTCAGGCGCCTGTGCCGCCTCTACGGGGAGCGGGCGCTGCCCGAGGCGCTGCGTCCGCAACAGGAGGGCCCGGTTACCACCGTCGCCGGCGGCCTGGCCGCACCGGCGGGCCTGTATGTCACCGAGATGGTGACCACCCGCGCACTGGTGGAGCGCAACGCCAAGACCCTGGCGATGGTGCGTACGGACCCCGCCGAGCGGGTGCGTTCGATTCAGCTGTACGGGGTGGATCCGGCCACGGTTGCGGCCGCGGTGCGGATCCTGGTGACCGAGGACCTGGCCGACCACATCGATCTGAACTTCGGCTGTCCCGTGCCGAAGGTGACTCGCAAGGGCGGGGGTGCCGCCCTGCCGTGGAAGCGGGACCTGCTGGAGGCGATCATGCGCGCGGCGGTGCAGGCCAGTGAGAGTGCGGTTGCCGTCACCGGCCGGCAGCGCGCGGTGCCGGTGACGGTGAAGATGCGGCTGGGGATTGACGACGACCACGAGACCTTCCTGGACGCGGCGCGTCTGGCCGCGGACGCCGGGATCGCCGCCCTGACGCTGCACGCGCGTACCGCCCGGCAGCACTATGCGGGCAAGGCGAGCTGGGAGCAGATCGCCCGGTTGAAGGAGGCCACCAGCCTGCCGGTGCTCGGCAACGGCGACATCTGGAGCGGGGACGACGCCGTGGCCATGCTTGAGACGACCGGCTGCGACGGCGTCGTCGTGGGGCGCGGCTGCCAGGGGCGGCCGTGGTTGTTTGCCGACATCGTGGCGGCCATGCATGGTCGCGCGGAACGCACCCGACCCGACCTGGACGCGGTGATCGCCGTGATCAAGGAGCACGGGCGGCTGCTGGCGGCCGAGCTGGGCGAGGACCGGGGTGTGCGCGATCTGCGCAAGCACATCGGCTGGTACCTCAAGGGCTACCCGGTGGGCGGGGCGGCGCGCGCCGAGCTGATGCGCGTGTTCTCGCTCGCCGACCTCGATGCGGCCCTGGCGCGGATGCGGGAGCGCCTGCCCGCGCAGGTGCCCTTCCCGGGGCGGCGGCCGAGGGTCCGCGGGGGCGGGCCGGCAGCCCGCGCCGCCCCCACCTGCCCGACGGCTGGCTGGACTCCCCCTACCTCGGACCCGCGGATCGGGCGCTGCTGGCCGAGGCCGAACTGGACGTCTCCGGCGGTTGAGCCGAGGCGGCGCCCCCGGTCCCTTGCCGAGTCGAGGCGCCACGCCCGGTCCCCTTCCGGCATGCGGCTCAAGGCCGGTGCCCGCGTCGTGCCGATCAGGCCTCGGCGGTCGCGGCCGGCTCGCCGGTGCGGCACAGGGCGGCGGCGATCGCCGTCGTCGCCGGGATGGCCAGCACCAGGCCGATGGAGGACACCAGGGTGCGCACGACCTCCTCGGCGATCTCGCCCGAAAGCAGCGTGGCGGCCAGGGGCCGGTCGATCAGCGAGGCCGCCAGGATGAGCGGCAGGGCCGTGCCGGCGTAGGCGAAGGCGAGGGTGTAGACGGTGGAGGCGATGTGGTCACGGCCGATCCGCATGCCGCCGGTAAACAAGCGGGCACGGCCCAGCGCGGGGTTGGCGGCGTGCAGCTCCCACACGGCGGAGGCCTGGGTGATGGTGACGTCGTTGAGCACGCCCAGGGCCGCCACCACCATGCCGCAGGTGAGCAGCGCCTGCAGGTTGATGCCGCCCACCATTGAGGTCAGGGTCAGGGCGGTCTCGTCGGTGGCGCCGGTCAGGTTGGCGGCGTCCACGCCCCACAGGGACAGCAGGACGGTGATGACCACGCCGGCGAAGGTGCCCAGCAGGGCGGTGGTGGTGCGCACGGAGATGCCGTGGGCGACGTAGACGGCCAGCAGCATCATCGCCGAGGCGCCCACCAGCGTCACCCACATGGGTGAGGCCAGGTCCAGCAGCGCCGGGATCATGAAGCCGAGCAGGACGCCCGTAGCCAGCAGCAGCCCCAGCACGCTGAGGGCACCCTTGCGGCCGGCGACGGCGACAACGAGCACCAGGTACACCACCGCCAGCGCGGTCACCGGCACCTGGCGGGCGTAGTCGACGAACACGTACGGGGTGCCGGAGGCCAGCGCGGCGGGGGCGTACATCACCTGCAGGCGGTCGCCGACGTCGGCCGCGGCCAGAGACTCGGCGGGGATGTGCACCGGCATGACCAGACCCGCGCCGTCGCCGGAGGTGATGCGCGCGCACACCGCGTCGGCGAGCAGCGAGTCGTTGGTCACTCCCTCCAGCGCGCCGGTGGTGTCGGCGCAGGCGGCGGTGTTCAGGGAGGTGATGGTGGCCGATTCGAGGGTGGCGCCGTCCGCGGTGAAGGGCTGGGAACCGACCAGGGAGTTCCCACTCGGCCACAGCACGATCAGACCGATAAGCGTGGCCACCACCAGGGGCACGACGATGGCGGCCAGCATCAGGCGCACCCGCCGGGCCTCGGCCGCCCCCAGGTTGAGGGGGCCGGAGTGGCTGTGCGCCGCCGAGGATACGTGCGGGATCGAGGTGTGCGAGCCCGAGGCGTGCGGGCTCGAGGCGTGCGGGCTCGAGGCGTGTGGGCCCGAGGCGTGTGGGCCCGAGGCGCCATCGGCGCGCCCGGTCGGTGATTCCCCGGCGTCCGCGTTGCTCGGCCCGTCGATGAGCGGGTCGGCGGGCGCTGCGGCGGTCGGCGTCGTCTCGTCGTTCACGCCGCCATCATGCCCGCCGGCGGTGTGAAACCGCAGGCACCGCGCAGGCACGTCGCCCTGAGGCGGCCGGCCCCGGCTTGAGCCGGCTTGAGGTACCGCGGGCGGCACGAGCCGGCAGGCGTGCGCCGACCAGCCGCTCATGCCCCGGCCAAATACACCCCGGCGCGTTGCACGACCCCGGGCCGCGTTGCACGACCTTCGGGTGCGTTGCACGACCCCCGGGTGGTCGTGCAACAGGCACCGAGGTCGTGCAATGTCACCGAGGTCGTGCAGTGAGAGGCCCGCGGCACCGCAAAACGAGACCAACCAGCGGTCGAGGAGTATGGACAGGGTGGACCACCGAAATACTCCCGCGGAGGCTGGCCAACCAAGGCACCAAAACCCACAGGTGCCATTAGCGGCACCCCAGACAACCGCTTGTCCACAGTCGACGATGCGAGTAGTGGTCATCGCACCCGACTTCGGCGAATGCTGGAGGCATGCCCGCCTCGCCTGACCAAGCTCGCGACCGTGATCTGTTTCCCGTGCTGATTCACACCGGTCGGCATGACCGCGCCGGCGTCACGGTCCCCCGCTCCGCGCTGCGGCTTGCTCCCGGCATTCACTGGGTTCCAGCCCCCGAGGCGAAGCGCTGGCAGCACCGCTATACCTTGGCCTTGGCACGCGCCATAACCGCGCAAACAACGCACCGCTCCGCACGCTGCCTCACCCACGCGTCCGCCGCACTTGTACTTGGCCTGCCAATGATGACCCAGGAACCGGACGTATACCTGGCGGTTCCCAGCACGCCCAAGCGAGTTGGCACGCCGCTGCCCTTGATCAGCGTGCCTCCCACGGGACCGCCGCGGTCGAGCGCAAACGAGGACTTCTACTGCCGACAGATCATGCTCTGGCGCCGACACTTGGACCTCCCGGAGAAAGACATCACCGTGGTCGGCGGGATGCCGGTCACCACCGTCTTACGTACCGCCTTCGACTGTGCGTTCGACGAGCCCGCGCACAATGCCCTGGCGATTGCCGACGCGGCCCTGCGCCTGTACTGTCGCACACAGCACGACAACCGCAGCCTGGATGCGCAGGCCGAAGCACGCGCCCGCGACATTTGGCAAGAATGGCTTCAGCAGTCCGCACGCAGACACGGAGTCGCACAAGCACGGGCAGTACTGGGGGCGGCGACGCCGCTGGCCGACTCTCCTGGCGAAAGCGTCATGCGCTGGCTGACTCTCGTACTCGGACTTGCGCCGCCACAAGTGCAGTACCGGGTGAGCGACCGCGCGAACATGTGGTGGCTCGACCTGTGCTGGCCCGAGCACGGGATCGTCATCGAGGTTGACGGCCGGATGAAGTACAACACCCGGGAGGACGCCTGGCAGGAGAAACTGCGCCAGGACGCCATCCAGGCCATGGGCTGGCGATTCATACGCGTGACTTACGGAGAGTTCCGCGATCTGCGCGCGCTGGCGGACAAGATCCTCGCGGCCTTTCCGCCCGGGGTTGTCGCCTCGCTCAGACCCAACCGTGATCTGCTGCGGCCGGGTACGAGGCTGGAAGCGGGGCTGCACGAAGGCTCCCTGCTGGGAATGCGCCGACGCTAAACGCAGTCGCCCCACGCGTGCTCCCCGAACCGAGCCGACGCCGGGCACATCTCATGCACAGCACGACCCCCGGCTGCGTTGCACGACCTCGGTGCCTGTTGCACGACCACCCGGGGGTCGTGGAACACACACCAGGGTCGTGCAATGTCACAAAGGTCGTGGAACGGCCGCGCTGCCCGGCCAGACGCCAATCAGGCGCCGGCCGGGCAGCCAGCATCTAGTTGGCCAACAGCGGACTGTTCAGCAGCCGACCAGGCGCTCGGCGAGGTAGCGCTCCACGCCCTCGAGCGGGATGCGCTCCTGGGCCATGGTGTCGCGCTCGCGCACCGTCACCGCACCGTCCTCGGGCGACTCGAAGTCGTAGGTGATGCAGAAGGGGGTGCCGACCTCGTCCTGGCGGCGGTAGCGGCGCCCGACGGCGCCGGCCTCGTCGTACTCGACGTTCCAGTTGCGGCGCAGCCGGGCGGCGAGCTCGCGGGCCGGGCCGGTCAGTTCCTCCTTGCGGCTCAGCGGCAGCACGGCGGCCTTGACCGGGGCCAGGCGCGGGTCCAGGCGCAGCAGCACGCGCTTGTCGACGCCGCCCTTGGTGTTGGGCGCCTCGTCCTCGGTGTAGGCCTCCACCAGGAAGGCCATCAGCGAGCGGGTCAGGCCCGCCGACGGCTCGATCACGTAGGGGGTCCAGCGCTCGTTCTTCCCCTGGTCGAAGTAGGACAGGTCCTTGCCTGAGTGATCGGCGTGGGTGGACAGGTCGAAGTCGGTGCGGTTGGCGATGCCCTCCAGCTCGCCCCACTCCCCGCCGGCGAAGCCGAAGCGGTACTCCAGGTCGACGGTGCGCTTGGAGTAGTGGGAGAGCTTCTCCTTGGGGTGCTCGTACAGGCGCAGGTTGTCCTCGCTGATGCCCAGGTCCGTGTACCAGGCCTTGCGGTAGTCGATCCAGTACTGGTGCCACTCCTCGTCCGTGCCGGGCTCGACGAAGAACTCCAGCTCCATCTGCTCGAACTCGCGGGTGCGGAAGATGAAGTTGCCGGGCGTGATCTCGTTGCGGAAGGACTTGCCGACCTGTCCGATGCCGAAGGGCGGCTTCTTGCGGGCGGCGGTCATCACGTTGGTGAAGTTGATGAAGATGCCCTGGGCGGTCTCGGGGCGCAGGTAGTGCAGGCCGGCCTCGTCATCGACCGGGCCGAGGTAGGTCTTGAGCAGGCCGGAGAAGGCCTTCGGCTCGGTGAAGGCGCCGCGGGTGCCGCAGTTGGGGCACACGAGCTGGTCCAGGGTGACGGTGTCGGGATTGTCAATGCCGTGTTTGGCCGCGTAGGCCTCCTGCAGCTCGTCCTCGCGCAGCCGCTTGTGGCAGGAGGTGCACTCGATCAACGGGTCGGTGAAGGCGGCCACGTGGCCGGAGGCGACCCACACCTCGCGCGGCAGGATGACCGAGGAGTCCAGGCCGACGACGTCGTCGCGGGACCGCACCATGTACTGCCACCACTGGCGCTTGATGTTCTCCTTCAGCTCCACGCCCAGCGGCCCGTAGTCCCAGGCCGAACGAGTGCCGCCGTAGATCTCGCCGCAGGGGAAGACGAAGCCACGCCGCTTGGCGAGGTTGATAACGCGGTCGAGCGTCGAGGGAGTTGCTGCCACTGTGTTTCTCCGTAGGTCCTGTTATGTGCTCTCGTCAGCTGCCGTCCGCGCCCCGCACGCGGTCGCCCGGACGAACGGGCTCAGTCTAAGGGGCGTCACGGGTCGGATTTGACGCCCGCCCCACAAGTAACTGAGAATGGTTCCCATGAACGTTTCTTTGCGCCCGCGCCGCCGCCCGCGCGCCCGCCGCACCCTGGCCGCCCTCTCCACGGTCGCGCTCGGGCTCACGGGCCTGTCACTGACCGCCTGCTCCGCCGATTCCACCGACGACGACGCGGCCGGGGACACGCTGTCCGTGGCGGCATCCTTCTACCCGATCCAGTACCTGGCCGAGGCGATCGGCGGCGACAACGTGACCGTCACCTCCATCACGCCCACCAACGTGGAGCCCCACGACTACGAGCTCGCCCCCAAGGATGTCACCGCCCTGTCGAGCACGGACCTGGTCGCCTACGTTCCCGGATTCCAGCCCTCACTGGACGACGCCCTGGCAGAGGTCGCCGGCCCCACCGTCGTGGATCTGTCCGAGGCGGTCGACCTGGTCCCCCACGACGGCGTGGAGCACGACGACGAGGCCGACGACGCCCACGAGTCCACGCAAGCCGACGACGGCGCGGACGCGGCAACCACCGACCCGCACTTCTGGCTCGACCCGGTAAGAATGCGGTCGGCCGCCCAGGCGATCGAGACCGCCCTGGCGCAGGCCGACCCGGACCACGCGGCCGACTTCGAGGCCAACCTCGCAGCTCTTACCGAGACCCTTGACGGCCTGGACAACGACTACTCCACCGGGCTCGCCCAGTGTGAGCGCAGCACCTTCGTCACCTCCCACGCCGCCTTCGGCTACCTGGCCGAACGCTACGGACTCACACAGGCCTCCGTGTCCGGCATCGACCCGGAGTCCGAGCCCAGCCCCGCCGAGCTCGCCACCGTCAAGCAGGTCGTGCAGGAGACCGGGACCACGACGATCTTCACCGAAGAACTGGTCTCCCCCAAGACCGCCGAGGCACTGGCGGCGGAGACCGGCGCCACTACCGCCGTGCTCAACCCGCTCGAGTCCGCACCCGAGTCCGGGGACTACGCTGACGCCATGTCCGCGAACCTGCAGGCGTTGCGCACCGCGCTGGCCTGCGAGTGAGTACGATTCCCATCATCGACATTCTTGACTCGACTTGCCTCAAAAGGACCCCATGACCCCAACCTCAGCGCCTGCGCGGGCGAGCATCCCACCGATCGAAGTGGCCGACGTCTCCGTGGTCCTCGGCTCCAGTCTGATCCTGGACGCCGTCGACCTGACCGTGCGCGGCGGCGAATCCGTCGCCCTGTTGGGCGCCAATGGCTCGGGCAAGTCCACGCTGGTCAAGACGATTCTCGGCCTGCTGCCGATCCGCTCGGGAGCGGTACACCTGTTCGGCCACGACGTCACCGACCGCCGCACGGTGCCCTGGGAACGGGTCGGATACGTACCGCAGCGGGTCGGGGTGGCCTCGGGTGTGCCGGCCACGGCACTGGAGGTGGTCCGCTCCGGGCTGCTCTCCCCCGGGCATCCCTTCGCCGACCGTGGTCGCACCGCCCGACAGCGGGCCCTGGAGGCCTTGGACGCCGTCGACCTGGCGGACCGGGCCCAGGACCACGTGCAGATCTTCTCCGGGGGCCAGTCCCAGCGCGTGCTGATCGCGCGGGCCCTGGTGCGCTCCCCCGAGCTGCTGCTGTTGGATGAGCCGCTGGCGGGCATCGACCGGGCCTCCCGGGAGGCACTGGCCACCACTCTGGCCGGTTTGCGCGCGCAGGGACTGACACTGTTGACCGTCCTGCACGAGATGGGCGAACTGGCCGACGTCGTCGAGCGGACTGTGGTCCTGGACGAGGGGCGGGTGGCATTCGACGGGCCGAAGCAGGCACTGGCCCACGATCACGCCCGTCACGACGAGCTCGGGCACGACCGCCTGGATGACTGTGAGCACGAGCACGCCCACGGCAGCACCGAGCCGGCCATTCACCACGCCCCGGTACTGACCACCTCCGTGCGTCAGGCGGGAGGCGTCAAATGAGCGCGCTCGCAGCAGCGCTGGGCGACATGCTCGCCAGCCCGCTCATGCAGCGGGCCTATATCGTCGCGGTGCTGGTCGGCCTGTCGGCCCCGGTGGTGGGCACCTACCTGGTGCAGCGGGGGCTGGCGCTGCTGGGCGACGGCATCGGCCACATCGCCCTGACCGGCGTGGCGCTGGGCTGGATCGCCGGGGCGGCCGCCAACGTCACCCCGCACGACGCCTGGGCGATCCCCGGGGCGATCGTCGCCTCCGTGCTCGGGGCGGTGCTGATCGAGGTGATTCGCGCCCGGGGGCGCACCCGCGGGGACGTGGCCCTGGCGATCCTGTTCTACGGCGGCATCGCCGGCGGCGTGATCCTCATCAAGCTGGCCGGGGGCACGACGACGAATCTGACCAGCTACCTGTTCGGCTCGATCGCCACCGTGTCGGCCTCGGACACTCGGTTCACGGTGGTGCTCGCCGTCATCGTGCTGGCCGTGGGGATCGGCCTGCGCGGGCCGCTGTTCGCGCTTTGTCACGATGAGGAGTTCGCGCGCTCGATCGGGCTGCCCACTGGGGTGTTGAACGTGACGGTCGCGGTGGTGGCGGCGCTGACCGTATCGGTGTCCATGCGCGTGGTCGGAGCACTGCTGGTGTCGGCGGTCATGATCGTGCCGGTGGCCATCGCCCAGCTGGTCTCCTACTCCTTCGGCCGCACCATGCACCTGGCCATGGCGATCGGCGTGGCCGCCTGCGTGATCGGGCTGACCATCACCTACTTCCTGGCGGCCTCGCCGGGCGCCATGATCGTGGTGCTGCTGGTGTGCACCTACGCCGTCGTCGCCCTGGTCAGCGGTCTGGTGCGCACCGTCCGCGCCAGGCGCGGGCGCCGTCCGGAGGCCGGTGACATGCGCGGCAGCATTGCCCAACGCAACCGCAGCGAGCAGGAGGTGCCCGCATGAGCATGAACACGTCCGCCGGTAACGGCAGTTCCCCACGCCACCGCGCCACCTGGCAGCGGGCCGCGGTGGCCGACATGCTGGCGCGCACCGACGAGTTCCGCTCCGCCCAGCAGATTCACGCGGCCTTGCAGGCGGAGGGCACGAAGGTGGGGTTGGCGACCGTCTACCGCAACCTGACCGCCATGGCCGAGGCCGGCGAGGTCGACCAGATCCGCAGCGCCGACGGCGAGGTCCTGTACCGGGAGTGCGAGCGGCCCGAGCACCACCACCACATCGTGTGCCGCTCGTGCGGGCGCACCGTGGAGGTGGCCGGCGGCGAGCTGGAGGAGTGGATTCGCCGGGTCTCCGCCGAGCAGGGCTATACGGACATGGAGCACACCGTGGAGTTCTTCGGCCTGTGCCCCGTCTGCTCGCGAGGTCGGTAGATCTTACGCACCGAGATCGGTTGAAGTGGCGTCGCCGGGTTCAGGACCGGGACGTCACCCGGTCGACGGCGCCGCCGAAGCGCCGCTCACGGTGCGCGTAGGCCTCGCAGGCGCGCCACAGTTCGGTGCGGTCGAACTCGGGCCAGGGCAGGTCGGAGAAGTACAGCTCCGCATAGGCCGAGGACCACATCAGGAAGTTGCTGGTGCGCTGCTCCCCGCCGGTGCGGATCAGCAGGTCCACATCCCGCATGTGCGGCGAGTACAGGTAGCGCTGCACGGTCTTCTCGTTGATCGACGCCGCCCGCAGCCGCCCGGCCTCCACGTCCTGGGCCATGGCGCGCGCGGCGTCGGCGATTTCGGCCCGGCCGCCGTAGTTCAGGCACATGTTCAGCACCATGGTGTCGTTGTCGGCGGTGATGCGCTCGGAGCGGCGCACCTCCTTGAGCACCGACTTCCACAGCCGCGGCTCGCGCCCCACCCAGTTCACGCGCACGCCCCAGGCCAGCAGGTCGTCGGTCTGGGCGCGCAGCACCGAGCGGGTGAAGCCCATGAGGAAGCGCACCTCCGCGGGTGAGCGCTTCCAGTTCTCGGTGGAGAAGGCGTACACGCTCAGCTCCTTGACCCCCAGTTCGACGGCGCCGGCGATCACGTCCATCATGGTCGACTCCCCCACCCGGTGGCCCTCGGTGCGGGGCAGGCCGCGCGCGTTGGCCCAGCGGCCGTTGCCGTCCATGACGCAGGCGACGTGTGCGGGCACGGCCGCCGGGTCGAGCGCCGGCGGGGTGAGCCCCCCGCGGTGGAGGGGGACGACGTCGAGCGGGCGCGGATCCGTGCCGGTCCCGTCGGCGGATGCTGAGCCTGTGGCGTCGGGCATGTCAGGCCCTTTCTACTAGGGAGAGGGAGCGCAGGCGCCGTTCCAGGTGCCAGGTCAGGTAGGCGGACACGCACCCGGACGCTTGGGCACGCTCGCGCGGGCTCGAGGCGTCGGCCAGCTCCCAGTTTCCCGAGAGCAGGGCACCGAGCAGCGCCATGGCGCCCGGTTCGACGTCGACGGCGCCGGCGGGTCGGCAGCCGGAGCAGACGGCGCCGCCGGCCTGCACGTGGAAGGCGGTATGCGGGCCGGGGGCGCCGCAGCGGGCGCAGTCGTAGCAGGAGGGCGCCCAGCCGGCCAGGGCCAGGGCCCGCAGCAGATAGGAGTCGAGTACCAGACCGGGGGCGTGACGGCGTCGCGCCAGCGCGGACAGCGCGCCGTACAGCAGCAGGAACTGCTGGGGGGAGTCGCTGGTGCCCAGGTCGCCGTCGTCCTGCGTGAGGCGCTCGGCGGTCTCCGCCATGGTCTCGGCGCAGGTGAACATCGCGTAGTCGGCGGCGATGCTGCGGCCGAAGGGGGCGATGGTCTCCACCTGGGTGACCACGTCCAGGCTGCGGCCGGCGTGCATCTGCACGTCGATCATGGAGAAGGGCTCCAGACGCGCGCCGAAGCGGGAGGTGGTGCGGCGCACCCCCTTGGCGACGGCGCGCACCTGCCCGTGGGCGCGGGTGAGCATGACGATGATGCGGTCGGCCTCGCCCAGTTTGTAGGTGCGCAGGACGATGGCCTCGTCCCGGTAGAGCCTCTCCCCCAAACGGCGCCTCCGTCAGCGCATGGCGCGGTTGACGGCGGAGATCACGGCCTTGAAGGAGGCGGTGGTGATGGAGGGGTCGATGCCGACGCCCCACAGCACCTGGCCGCCGACCTCGCACTCGACGTAGCAGGCGGCGCGGGCGTCACGCCCCTCACTCAGGGCGTGCTCGGCGTAGTCGAGGATGCGCACCTCGATGCCGGTCTGCTCCAGGGCGGTGACGAATGCGTCCAGCGGGCCGGAGCCGGAGGCCGTGAGCAGCTTGCGCTCGTCGCCGTCGGAGATGGTGACGGTGAGGATGGACTCGTCGTCGCCGACTGCCGTAAGGGTCGCCCCCTTGAGGCTGTAGCGGCCCCAGGCGGGCAGGTCGGCGCCGGGGGCGGCCGCGGCCGGCAGGTACTCGTCGGCGAAGATCGACCACAGCTCGTCGGCGTCGACCTCGCCGCCGAAGGTGTCGGTGTGGTGCTGGACGATGTTGGAGAACTCGATCTGCAGACGACGGGGCAGGTCGAGGTTGTGGGTGGTGCGCAGCAGGTAGGACACCCCGCCCTTGCCGGACTGGGAGTTCACCCGCACCACGGCCTCGTAGGAGCGGCCGACGTCGTGCGGGTCGATGGGCAGGTAGGGCATGGACCAGGGCACGGCCACCTCGGCCTCGGCCTGGCTCATGCCCTCGGCGGTCTTGGCGGCGACCTTCTCGGCGCGGGCCGCGAAGCCCTTCTTGATGGCGTCCTGGTGGGAGCCGGAGAAGGAGGTGTAGACGAGCTCGCCGGCGTAGGGGGTGCGCGGGGGCACATCCATCTGGGTGGAGTGCTCGACGACGCGGCGCACCTCGTCGATGTCGGACAGGTCGAGCATGGGGTCGATGCCCTGGCTGAACAGGTTCAGGGCCAGGGTGACCAGGTCGACGTTGCCAGTGCGCTCGCCGTGGCCGAACAGGCAGCCCTCCACGCGGTCGGCCCCGGCGAGCATGCCCAGTTCGGCGGCGGCGATGCCGGAGCCGCGGTCGTTGTGGTTGTGGATGGACAGGCACACGGCGTCGCGGTGGGAGAGGTTGCGGCTCATCCACTCGATCTGGTCGGCGTAGACATTGGGGGTGGCGCGCTCGACGGTGGCGGGCAGGTTGAGGATGATTTCGCGGTCGCCCTCGGGCTGCCACACGCCCATGACGGCCTCGCACACCTCCAGCGAGTACTCGCGCTCGGTGTCCACGAAGATCTCCGGGGAGTACTCGTAGCCGAAGATGGTGTCATCGGTGAGCACCTTCTCGGCCCGTGCCATTACCTGGCGGGTGCCCTCGACGGCGAGTTCGCGGATGTCGTCCTTGCCCATGCGGAAGACGACCTCGCGGAACAGCGGGGACAGGGCGTTGTACAGGTGGACGGTGGCGCGCGGGGCGCCCACGCAGGCGTCCAGGGTGCGGTCGATCAGGTCCTCGCGGGACTGGGTCAGCACCGAGATGGTGACGTCCTCGGGGATGGCGTCGTCCTCCACCAGGGAGCGCACGAAGTCGTAGTCGGTCTGGGAGGCGGCGGGGAAGCCGACCTCGATCTCCTTGAAGCCCATGCGCACCAGCAGGTCGAAGATGGCGCGCTTGGCGGCGGGGCCCATGGGCTCGATGAGGGACTGGTTGCCGTCGCGCAGATCGGTGCTCAGCCAGCGGGGGGCGTGGGTGATGCGGTTGTTAGGCCAGGTGCGGTCCGGCAGGGAGGCGTCGACGGTGTCGAGGAACGGCCGGTACTTGGTGAAGGGCATGCCGGAGGGCTGTTGCGGGGCGGGGCGGGCGGTACGCATGGGTCTGGTTCTCCTGAGCAGGTGTGCTTGGTTCCCGGCGCCGGTGCCCGGCGCGCCGGGGTGGCTGGCTACGCGAAGTAAGCCGCGGTCGGGGTGCCGGCCTGGTCAGGCCCCGCCGCGGCGACTAAGCAGGAGGTTCCGCTCCCGGACGGAGGTCGCGCGCACGGGGACACCGTACCGCGAATCCGCTGCTCCGCCACGCCAGGTCACAGTGTGGACGGCGCGACGACGGACGGATTTCGCGACTTGCAGCCACAGCAATCGTCATCACTACACGCATTATGTAGTAGGTCTGCTACGATCGATAGCGTACCTATCAGGAAGGAGCGGTCATGTCCCCTGCACCGCCCGCGATTACGACCCGCGGCGTCGACTTCGCCTACGGCAAGAACCCCGTGCTGCACGACGTCAGCCTCACGGTCCAGCCGGGCGAGGTGGTCTGCCTGCTCGGCCCCAACGGCGTCGGCAAGACCACGTTGGTGGAGAACCTGCTGGGCTCACTGCGCCCGCACGCGGGCAGCGTCCGCGTATTCGGCACCGATCCGCGCCGCGCAGGCGCCGCATTCTGGGCGCGGATCGGGCTGGTGCAGCAGAACTGGACCGATCACGCCAAGTGGCGGGTGAAGGATCAGCTGGAGTGGATCCGTTCCATGCAGCTGACCGCATCGGCGCGGGTGGCCACGATGGCCGAGGTGCTCGACGCCGTGGGTCTGGCTGACAAGTCCAACTCGCGTCTGTCCCGGCTCTCGGGAGGGCAGCGCCGCACGCTTGATTTCGCGGCGGCGCTGCTGGGGCGCCCGGAGCTGCTGATTCTTGATGAGCCGACGACGGGTCTGGACCCCTCCTCCAAGGCGCGCCTGCACGATCTGATTATGGAGCGCGTCGACGACCGCGCTACCGTGCTGATGACCACCCATGACCTTTCCGAGGCCGAGCGCCTGGCCTCGCGCGTGGTCATCATGGCGGCGGGACGGATCATCGCCGACGGCACCGTGGCCGAACTGCGCGAGCGGATCAGCAGCGAGGCGGAGGTGACCTGGATGCAGGACGGCGTACGCCATGTGCATGCCACCTCCAACCCCGAGCGCTTTCTACAGAAGCTGGACCTGGACGCGATCAGCGGGTTGACGGTCACCCGCCCCACCTTGGAAGAGGCCTACCTCGCCCTGGTCTCCCAGCCCGCGGAGGCCGAGCGAAGCAGCACAGATCACCTGGCCGTCCGGAGCGATCCGGCAACCACCCCTAGCACCAAGGAACCCCGGCCATGACCCCCACTCGATCTCTACCCCTGTCCGTACTACGCGCGGCGGCGCGTCAGGCCTATGGTGACCTGCGCCCGAACATCATGGGAGCCGGCGCGGCGTCAATTGTGCTTACCGTGGCCGCCATATTGGTCGTCTCCCGGATAAGCGACGGTCCGCTCCAAGGTTTCGGGTCTTCCAGCGCCTTCGGCACCATGCTCGCGGCCAGCTGCGTCGGCGGCTTCGCCAGTCTCATCATGATGCAGATAGGCGCGGAGACCTATACCGACCGCATCGGTGGCGCACTGCTGCGGGTGCGTATCCTCCCGCACGGACCGCTCACCTGGGCGATCGGCAAGACGCTTTCCACCGTGGTGCTGGTTTTCATCATGCAGGCGATGATCCTTCTGGGGACTGTCCTCTTGATTGATGTCGCTATGCCCGCCACCGGGACGGCGCTGCTCTGCCTGCTTATTGCCGCGCTGGCCTCGCTGGCGTGCGCGCCACTCGGGTTCTTCCTCAGCGTGTTCATCCGCGGCGTTTACAGTTACATGGTGAACATGGTGATCTGCCTCGCGCTGTTCTTGGCCGGTTGCTGCTACCCGACCTCCGCACTACCGGGCTGGGTACAGGGCATTCAAATGGTGCTGCCGACCTACTGGTCCGGGCACCTGACCCGCTGGGCGCTCGTGGGCGACCCGTCGTGGGAGATCGGTGGCAGCTTCCACCCGGCGTTGGGCTTCGGGGTGCTGCTGGCCTGGGTCGTCGTCGGCTTCGCGCTGGTGCCGCCGGTGATTCGCCGCAGCTTCCGCAAGGAGACGATCGGCGGCCTGAACCGCACCCAGTCAACGATCCGCTCGCAGACTGGGCTGTGAGATGTCCGGAGAGGTCGTTCACAACCGGATCGCCGTGCTGCGCGCGGACCGCAGGGTCAGCCGACGGGAGTTGGCGGAGGCGCTCGGCGTCCACTACCAGACGGTCGGCTATCTGGAGCGCGGCGAGTACGCCCCGTCGCTGTATCTGGCGCTGCGCATCGCCCGCTACTTCGACGTGCCCGTGGAATCGGTGTTCTCCCTGGAGGAGTTCCCGCCCCTAACCTGAGCCGAGGCGCTCCGGGCGCCCGCCCTCGCCGAAGCCGGTCGATGAGGCATTCAGCTGTTGGGCTAACCTCACCTGCGCCCCATGAGACTTGAGCTTTCATTGACCTCATGGCAACGCGCGAGGAGAACAGGGAGCGCATACGCGTCCTGTGGGAGTACATCAAGCCGCACCGGAAGGTGCTGGCCATCGGGGTCGTGCTCGGACTGGCGGGAACTGCCAGCTCGCTGGCCACCCCCATGGTGACCAAGTGGGTCCTGGACACCCTGGGAACGGGCGTCGACCTGCTGCAGCCGGTGGGGCTGCTGGTGGGTTTGTTCGTAGTGGGGGCGATTGCAAGCTTCGCGCAGTTCGTGGTGCTGGGGCAGTTGGCGGAGAACATCGTGTTGGATGCGCGCCGCTCCCTCATCAACCGGTTCTTCCGCGCCAAACTGCAGCAGGTACAGCGCATCCGTACCGGCGAACTGGTCACCCGCGTCACCAGCGACACGGTGCTGCTGCGGGAGGCGACCACCAGTTCCATCACTCAGCTGGTGGACGGAGCGGTGGCTCTGGTCGGCACCATCACACTCATGGTGGTCCTCGACGTGCCCCTGCTCATCGCCACGCTCATCACTCTCATGGTCATCGCCGTCCCCTTGATCGTCCTGATGCCCATGATCGGCGAGGCGGACAAGCGCGCCCAGGACTCGCTGGGCGAGCTCGGCGGCTCGCTCGAGTCGGGCATGCGCGCCCTGCGCACCGTCAAGGCCTCGCGCGCGGAGGACCGGGAAGTAGCCGCCTCGCAGGACCGGGCGCAGACCGCGGCCAAGTTCGCGGTCCGCTCGGTGTGGATCTCGGCCATGACCGGGGTAGTCGCCGGCGGCGGACTGCAGTTGGGGATCATCGCCATCCTCGGTTTCGGAGCCTGGCGGGTGAGTACCGGGGCACTGGCCGTCTCCACGCTCGTCGCGTTCCTGCTGTACGCCTTCAACCTCGTGACTCCGATCGGAAACCTGACCACGGCCTTCACCCAGCTGCAGTCCGGCATTGCGGCGGCCGGACGCATTCGTGAGACCCAGCATCTTGAGCTCGAGGATTTGCACGCGGTTCCGGGCGGCGCCGACGACGTCGCCAATGCGGAAGACTCGCCCCGGATCGCACTGCGAGACGTCGTCGCCCAGTACGCCGACGCGAAGCAGCCGGCCCTGAGCGGAGTGAGCCTGGAGATCCCCCGCACCGGCCACGTGGCCCTGGTGGGGCCCTCCGGTGCAGGCAAGACGACGGTGTTCTCCCTGCTCCTGCGCTTCCTTGAACCGACTTCCGGAAGCCTTGAGCTCGACGGCGTCCCCTACAACCGTCTCAGCATCGATCAGGTCCGCTCGCGGATCTCCTATGTGGAGCAGGAGACACCGGTCATTCCGGGCACCATCCGGGACAACGTTCACTACCGGCATCCGGACGCCGACGATACGGAGGTGTGGCAGGCGCTCGACGCAGTCGGCCTGGCGGACCGCGTGCGTCAGTTGCCCGAGGGAATCGACGCGCAGGTGGCCGCCACCAGCCTGTCCGGTGGGGAGAGGCAGCGGCTCGCCATTGCGCGCGCTCTGCTGCGTTCCCCCGACTTGGTACTCCTCGATGAGGCCACCGCCCAGTTGGACGGTATCAGCGAGGCCGCGATCCAAAGGGCGATCCTACGACTGGCGCAGGCGGGGACCGTGGTCACCATCGCCCACCGCCTATCCACCGTCATCGACGCCGACCGCATCATCGTCCTGGAGGACGGAAGGGTGCGCGATGAGGGCACGCACGCGGAACTGTTGGAGCGCGACGGTCTCTACCAGGAGTTCATCGCCGCCCTACGGATCGGGACGCCACGATAGGCGGTTTCACTTGGCCCTATGACCCGCCGGACCCGCCGACGACGCCGAAGACGTCCAGGTAGGCCCGCTCGGCGCCGCCGGCACGCACGTCCACGGTGGCGGCCACCAGCCCGTCCTTGAGCAGGACTACCCGCTCGCAGACCTCGTCGAGCACGCTGAGGATATGGCTGGACATCAGGGCGATGCCGCCGCCGTCCAGGTAGTCGGCCAGGGCGCGTCTGAACAGCAGCACGCCCTCCACATCGAGTCCGTTCAGCGGCTCGTCCAGCACCACCACTCGTGGGGAGCCGAGGAAGGCGCAGGCGATCCCCAGGCGCCGGGTCATCCCCTGCGACAGGTGGCGCACCTCGGTGTCGCCGAAGCTGGCGCAGCCGAAACGGGTCAGGTGCTCCCCCAGCGCGGCCTCGTCCACCTCCAGGCGGCGCATCGCGGCCTCGAAACGGCAGGCCTGCCGGGCGGTGAGCTGTGGGAACAGCCTGCTTTGCTCGGGCAGGAAGCCACACAGTACAGCGGGCAGGCGACGGCCCAGGTGGCGGCCGTCCAGCCGGACGGTACCGGCCTGGAGGTCGCTCACCCCGCACAACGCGTCGAAGAGGGTGGTCTTGCCGGCACCATTGGGTCCGACAACGCCGAGCACCTCCCCCGCGCTTACCGTCAGGCTAACCGGCCCGGTGCCGCGACCTCCTCGGTAACGGCGCTGCGCGTCAATGACTTCGAGCACGAGTCCTCCTGCGAAGTAGGTGGGCGGCGGCCGGGAGCACCGCGAGGGGCAGACCCGGAACCAGTGCGAGCAGTGCCCCGCCCAGCTCCGCGGCGGGCAGCATCCGATGCCGCCGGGTGTAGGCGGTGGCCGCGTCGGCCAGCACAGCGGCCAGCAGGGGCAGATAGACCAGGCAGGCCACCACGGCGGCACCGTCGATACGAGCACCGGCCCAGACGCCGGACAGTATCGTCATCAGGCATTCGGCAAGCAGCAGCGGCAGCGTCAACGCGAGCTTGACTCGCCGCAGCTCCGCGTCGGCAACACCGTAGCGACTCCTGGCGAACCGGGCGGCAGCGGTGTCATCAACCTCCGACAGAACACAGATGACGGTCGCCGCCAGATAGGCGCCCGCCACATACACCCCCGCGGAGAGAGGTTGGTCCAGTCGCCCCAGCACGTACGCGATCAGCACGCCCTCGGCGGCTGCGGCAAGCACCGGCCACCGTGAGGCGGAGCGGAGGTAGGCGAAACCCAGCGCCGGGAGACGGCGCCGCAGCCGGGCTCCCAGCGGGAGGCGACACCGCAGCCGAGCGTTCGATGCCATTGGAGCGCCGCGCACCGCGCTAGTACGACGCACTCCCACGTTTTCCATGTCTGTCGTGTCGGTGCCACGTCCTGCGCCGGCTCTCGGCACGGGCAGTTCCCCCACGATATCGACACCCCGGAGCCGCTCCGCTGCCGCCGTCACCAGCGCCGTCGCCGCCGTCCACGCCGCCAACAGCAGCCCGAAGCGGCGCGCGTCGGACCAGCCCGGGAATTCCAGTGCGAGCATTCCGCACGCGGCTTCCAACGCCGTCAGCGGCAGGGACGCGAACGCGTACAGCATGAGGAAATCCGCCGACCCGAATCCGTAGTAGCGCAGCGCCCCACGTAGGGCGACATCGAGGTCCCGCAGCAGCGCCGAGGCGTTCGCCGCCGCGACCAACACCCCGAGACCCGCCACGGTCAGCGACCGGGCGAGGCTGCCGGTAACGGTTACCGCGCTCCGGGTGGCGGTCCAGACGAGCACGAACACCAGCGCGAGCGCGAACGAGCGCACCGACGGGGTCAATACCAGCCCCGGGCGGTGCAGCCGACACGCGACGGCGATCAAGTTCAGGGCTCTCACGGCCTGCCTTCACCCTCCCGATGACTCACACCAGCATGGGGAACAGGCCCCAGTAGGCGATCGCAACCAGCAACGTGGCCGCACCGATCACGACCGCCGAGAGCACCGCGGCCGCGGGGACGGTGAGCCAGCGGCCCTTCTCGCCGCGCTCCCGGTTGGCCGCGTGGGCGGCGGCGCGCATGAGCCGGGCGCGGTAGGTCAGTTTGACCAGGATAACCACGGCTACCACCGCAACCAGCTGGACCACCACCCAGCCGCCGTAGGAGAACAGGTAGTTGGTGTGGTAGCTGGTGGCCAGGGACGCCACGCCGAGGATGTAGACGATGTACAGCGCCCAGGCGACGCTGACACTCACGCTCAGGGACACGGCCCAACGGCCGATCGGGTCCGGCAGGTGCAGGCCGCGCCGGCCCCGCAGCCGCGGCCCCTGTCCGAGCAGCCAGCCCAGCCCCGCCGCCACCATCAGTCCGAAGCCGATGACGAATGTGGCCAGCATGAGGTCTCCGGAGGCGTACCAGCGGGTGGAGGCGGGCCGCTGCGCCCAATAGGCCTGGGTGGGGGTGGCGCCGGCGACGTGCGGGACGGCGGCGGCCGTGTCGGGCAGGCCATTGACCCAGCGCGACAGGTCACGGGTGACCCCCGGGGCGAGAGAACCGTCGGTGGTGATGCCGAGCTTGAGACCGTGGTTGGCGCCGTCGTAGTAGCGGACGGTGAGCTGGTCGTTGTCGGCGGCCTGCAGTGCCTCCCACACGGTGCTGGGGCCCTGCACCAGGGGCATGGAGGCGTCGGCGGTGCCGTACATCATGAGGATGGGAACGGTGATGGTCTCCAGGTAGGACACGGAGTCGAAGTCGGCGTACTCGAAGCCGCCGCCGGGGATCTCCGCGCTGCCGAGCACGCGCGGAATCAGGTCGAGCATGGCCTGCGGCACGCCGACGTTGCGCATATAGCTGTCCACGGCCAGCGCGGCCTGCTCGCGCAGCCGCACCACGGGGGCGCTGGCCAGAATGAGGAAGGCGACGCGGTCGTCCTCCGCAGTCAGCACCACCCCGGGGATGGCGCCCTCGGACTCTCCGTAGATGCCGACGTCGTCGCTGTCCACGCCGTCCAGGGCGACCAGGTAGTCGAGACTGCGCTGATAATCGGCGGCCATGGACAGGTAGTCCCGGTCGGTTGCGGAGTAGTTCTCCATGGGTTTGGAGGGCACGAGCGTGGTGACGCCGGTGGAGGTGAGGGCCTCGGCCTGTTCGGTGAAACCCCAGATGGAGTGGGTGCCCGCGCCGTGCATGAAGACGACGCCGGGCGTGTCCTCCTCAACGCCTACGGGACGGCGTAGCAGTGCGGGCACCTCCTCGCCGTCGGCCTGGGTGATGGTGATGGTGGTGGTCTCCACCTCGTAGGTGCCGACGGCGGCGGTGGCAACGGTCCCGCCGATGCTGGTGTCGGTGGTGGATGGGGCCAGCGAGTCGGTCAGCGGCTGGGGGTTCCAGCGGGGGCCGGCGAAGGTGCCGATCAGGCTGAGGCCGAGGACGGCGACCACCACGCCGCCGATGGTGCGGTGGTCGGTGGAGACCGCGAGCACGAGGGCGCCCAGGCCGACGGTCAGCATGATTTCCCAGATCTCCCGGCCGCCGGTGCCGAGCCACCCGAGGAGCACCGCTACACCGACGGCGGCCGCCAGCACGATCAGAGTGCGGCGCCGCTCGGTGCGCCACAGCCGGGACAGCAGCGCCCAGGCGCGGCGGGGAAATTCACGCAGCCATGCCCAGCCGGAGCGCAGTTCGGCGGCGGTGATGCGTGCGGGCTGGGCTTTGGGGCGGGCCCGACGCGGCGAGACCGGCCGGGTGCGTCTCCGGCGCGGCGACGCGGTTTTGGGGCGCGGAGCCGCACCCCCGCCGGATCGGTCGTCGGGTGGTTGGGACAGCGGGGACATGGGCGGGTGGGCCTTCAGAATCCGAGCCTGGCGAGGGCCTTCGGATCGGACTGCCAGTCCTTGACGGTGCGCACGTGCAGGTCGAGGTAGACCTTGCGGCCCAGCAGCTCCTGGATGCCGCGGCGGGCCTCGGAGCCGATGGCCTTGAGGTTGGCGCCGCCCCGACCGATCACAATGGCCTTCTGGGAGTCGCGCTCCACCAGCAGACTGACGCGCACCTGCAGCCGGTTGCCGGTGCCCTTGACGCGGCCCGCGTCCTGGGTCTTGGGGTCAACGATCTCGTCGACGACGACGGCCAGGGAGTGCGGCAGCTCGTCACGCAGCCGCTCCAGGGCGGCCTCGCGAACGAGCTCGCCGACCATGACGGCCTGGGGCTCGTCGGTGACGGAGTCGGTGGGGTACAGCGGCGGGGATGCCGGCAGGTGGGAGGTGAGGACTTCCTCCAGGACGTCGACCTGGTCCCCCTTGAGTGCGGAGACGGGCACGATGTCCGCCCACTGTCCGAGCTGGTCGACGGCGAGCAGCTGCTCGGCCAGCTTGGCGCGGGAGACGGTGTCGGTTTTGGTGACGACGGCGACGACGGGCTTGCCCAGGTCGGCCAGTTCCCGGGCGATGAGCCGGTCGCCGGGGCCGATCTTGTCGCCGGCGGGTATGCAGAAGGCGATCACGTCCACGCCCGTGAGCGTGTCGCGAACGAGGTCGTTCAGGCGTTGGCCGAGCAGGGTGCGGGGGCGGTGGAAGCCGGGGGTGTCCACCAGCACCAGCTGGGAGTCGGGCCGGCTGACGACGCCGCGCACGTTGTGGCGGGTGGTTTCGGGGCGGCCTGAGGTGATGGCGATCTTTTGGCCCACCAGCGCGTTGGTCAGGGTGGACTTGCCGGTGTTGGGGCGGCCGAGCAGGCAGACGAAGCCGGCGCGGAAGTCCTCCGGGTAGTCGGGGACGGTTATGGATGCGCGGGTGGGGTCGTCCGCGTCCGGTTCGTCGGGCAAGATGGGGAAGCCGTCGGCGTCGGTGGCACTGGTCATCGGGGGTCCTAGGTCCTCAGTCGTCGTTGGGGTTGTCGCCGTCGTCGGCGTGATCGTTGGGGGAAGCAGCGGCCGCGGGGCCGTCGGGCGGCGCGGGCGGCCCGACGGCGTCGATGCGGGAGGCTAGCAGGGTGGCGACCTGGCGGCGTCTACCGGTGGCCTCCTCGGCCACCAGGCGGATGCCCTGCACGTCGCCGCTGGCCCCGGGCAGTGGTACCCGGCCGATGGCCTTGGTGAGCAGGCCGCCGGCGGTGTCGACGTCGTCGTCCTCGATCTCCAGGTCGAAGAGCTCGCCGAGGGCGTCCAGGCCCAGGCGCACGGGCACGCGGAAGGTGCCATCGCCGAGGTCCTCGGCCACGGGCTCGGCGTGGTCGTGCTCGTCGGTGAGTTCCCCCACGACCTCCTCCAGCAGATCCTCCATGGTGACCAGGCCGGCGATGCCGCCGTACTCGTCCACCGCCAGGGCGATGTGGAAGTGCCCCAGCTGCATCTCGCGCAGCAGGTCGTCGGCGAGCTTGGTCTCGGGCACGTACACGGCCTCACGCACGAAGGACACCACCGGCCGCTCCCCGTGCTCGGGGTGGTCGGACAGGCGCCGCAGCACGTCCTTGAGGTAGAGGATGCCGCGCACGTCGTCGGCGTCCTCCCCGATCACGGGCACGCGCGAGTAGCCGGAGCGGACGAACAGGCGCATGGCGGCGGAGGCGGGCTTGTCCTCGTCAATGGTGACCATGTCGGTACGGGGGACCATGACCTCACGTACGAGCGTCTGGCCGAGCTCGACCACGCTACGCAGCATCTCGCGGTCCTCATCCTCGATGGTCTCCGAGTCGCCGATCTCGTCGATCATCTCGCGCAGGTCCTCGGTCACCTCGGCGCGAGCCTCGGCGTCGGTGCGGGTGGAGGCGCGGCCGAAGCGGGACTGGAACCAGCGCCAGGGCGCCCCCAGAGCGTCGACCCGCTCCAGAATGCCGGCCAGTGCCAGGAGCGTGCCGGCGGGGTTGCGGCGGCCGGCCGAGCGCGGGGACACGCCCACGAGCAAACCCAGCAGCACCAGGCTGACGGCCACGGCCACGAGGAGCGCCTGCCACCACTGCTCGAAGCGCCCGGCCACGCCCAGGGTGACCAGGACCGCCACCAGCATGTCGACGCCGGCGCGCAGGACGGCGAGGGTTCCCAGCACCTGCTCGCGCTTAGCGGTCAGGGCGGCCACGCGGCCGGCCCCGCGGCGGCCGTCCTCGACCAGGTCCTCGGCGGCGGCCCGGGTCATGCGGCTCAGCGCCCCCTCCCCCGCCGAGAGCACCATTCCGAAGCCGAGCACGACCACCGCCACGAACAGCAGCGGGGCGGTGGGGGCGGCGGTCACTTGCCGCGCTCCGCCAGGAAGGTCAGCAGGAGGGTGCGCTGGAGGGCGAACATCTCCTCCTTCTCCTCCGGCTCGGCGTGGTCGTAGCCGAGTAGGTGCAAGATGCCGTGCACGGTCAGCAGCAGCATCTCCTCCACGGCGCTGTGGCCCGCCTCGAGCGCCTGCTTCGCGGCCACCTGCGGGCACAGCACCACGTCGCCCAGGGTGCCGGGCGGCGTCTCATTCTCCGCGGTGCCGGGGCGCAGCTCATCCATGGGGAAGCTCATCACGTCCGTGGGGCCCTCCAGGTCAAGCCAGCGCTCGTGCAGCTCGGCCATGGGCTCGGGCTCGATGAACAGGATGTTCAGCTCTGCCATGGGGCTCACGTGCATGGCGGCCAGCACGTAGTCGGCCAGGGCGGTGAACTCGGTGGCGTCGATGGGGGTGGTGGTCTCGTTGATGACCTCGGTGGTCATGGGCGGTTCCTGTCTCGGAATTCGGAGGGGGTTCGGCGGCGGGCGCCGCCACGTTGGGGGGCCGGCTCGCCGCCGCGGCCGGGGCGACCGGCCGGTTCGGCGCGCTCGGCGTCATAGCGGGCGTAGGCGTCGACGATCTGGCCGACCAGCCGGTGCCGCACCACGTCGGCGGCGGTCAGCTCGCAGAAGCTGATGTCCTCCAGGCCGTCGAGGATGCGGCGCACCACCCGCAGCCCGGAGGGGCGCCCACCGGGCAGGTCGATCTGGGAGATGTCTCCGGTGATCACCATCTTGGAGCCGAAGCCGAGGCGGGTGAGGAACATCTTCATCTGCTCGGGGCTGGTGTTCTGGGCCTCGTCCAGGATGATGAAGGCGTCATTCAGGGTGCGCCCGCGCATGTAGGCCAGCGGGGCCACCTCGATGGTGCCGGCGGCGATCAGCTGCGGCAGGGCCTCGGCGTCGAGCATGTCATGCAGGGCGTCGTACAGGGGCCGCAGATAGGGGTCGATCTTGTCGGTGAGGGTGCCGGGCAGGAAGCCGAGGTTCTCCCCCGCCTCCACGGCCGGGCGGGTGAGGATGATGCGGGAGACCTGCTTGCGGGCGAGGGCATCGACGGCCTTGGCCATGGCCAGGTAGGTCTTGCCGGTGCCGGCCGGGCCGATGCCGAAGGTGATGGTGGAGTTCTCGATGGCGTCGGTATAGGCCTTCTGACCGAGTGACTTGGGGCGGATGGAGCGGCCGTGGGTGGTCAGTACCTCGTCGGTGAGGACCTCGGCGGGGCGGGCGGAGGCGTCCAGCAGGCCGATGGCGCGGTCGACGGCGTCGGCGGTCAGGGGAGTACCGGCGCGGGCGATGTCGATCAGTTCGGACAGCAGGACGATCACGACGTCGACGCGGGCGGCGGGGCCGGTGACGGTGACGGTGGTGCCGCGCACGTACACGGACACGTCGGGGAAGCCGCGTTCGACGGCGCGCAGCACCTCGTCGCGGGCGCCGAGCAGGGCGACGGGGGCGAGGTCATCGGGCAGGGTCAGGGTGCGCGTGACGTCGGCCGGGGCGGCACCGGCCGCATTGGCGGGTGTGCTGGTTGTACCAGCTGAGGCGGAGGTGGTCGCCGCGGTCGCGGCTACTGGTGTGATGGGCGAATTCGTCATCTTGAAGCCCATGCTACCGGCCGGACCCGGACGGTACAGGCCGCGTTCGCGCTGAACGGTGTCATCCCCACCACCGAGGTCGGTTGATCTTACGTGCCGAGGTCGGTTGATCTTACGTGCCGAGGTCGGTTGTTGTGGCGCACCCAACGGCTCGGCCCGGATCCGCTAGGGTTGCTCCGTCGCTCAGCGGCAGTGATGCCCACGGTCGGGAGGTGCGAAGCGAGTGGTGATTTGGTGAGTAGCGATCTCCGCGCGCACGAGTATGTGAGGGGCAGGATGTAAGCGATGACCGAACTTCTAACTCTCGGACCCGAAGGCCGAGTCGTCATTAATGAAGGAAAGACGCTTGAGCTCAAGCGCGATCTGTCTTCACCCGACGGGCCACTGCGGACGATTGTTGCCTTCGCGAACTCCGCGGGCGGGCGGCTGGTCATCGGAGTCGCGGACGATGGCACGGTGGTTGGCGTCGAGGACCCGCTCGCCGAGGAGGAGCGCATCGCCAGCCTCATTGATGACCGGATCTCACCTCAGTTGGTCCCCGCGATCGATCTGGTGACGCTGGCAGACAAGACGGTGCTCGTTGTTGACGTGCCGCTCAGTACTCGCCGACCTCACTACATCACCCACCAGGGCGCCGAGGCCGGCGTCTACGTGCGCCTCGGCTCCACCACTCGGCAGGCGGACCCGGCGCTGGTGGCCGAGCTTGAACGCAACGCCAGCGGTATCGCCTTCGAAGACCTTCCCGAACCGCGCGCCACACTGGAAGACCTGGATCTGCAGGTCCTTTCCGATCTGCGCGGACGCGACACGTCCGTCGACGACCTCCTGGCACTCGGTCTCGCTGCCAAACAGGGTGACCAGATCGTCCCCACCAATGCGGGCGTCCTCGCCGCCTGCCCCGACCCTACGCGCTTCCTGCCCTCCGCCTGGGTCCAGTGCGGGCGCCTGCGCGGCCCGCACGGCACCGACATCTTCGACCAGACCGAGATCCATGGCCCCATGGCGCTGGCCGTCGACCCCGCCGTGGACTTCCTACTCAAGCACGCCTACAAGACCGCGGTCTTCGGCGAGGTCCGGCGCCGGGATGTCTACTCGATCCCCATCGAGCCGATCCGCGAAGTGATCGTCAACGCCCTCGTCCACGCCTCCTACACAGAACGCGGAACCCCCATCCGCATCGGCTTCTACGACGACCGCATCCAGGTTGACAGCCCCGGCCTGCTGCTGCCGGGCATGACCATCGACTCTATGCGGCGTGTGTCCCGCCTGCGTAACCCCGCCCTCGCGCGTATCTTCCGCGAGGCCGGGATCATGGAACAGTGGGGTACCGGTGTCCAGCGCGTCTTCGAGCAGGTGGCCGAGGCCGGTCTGCCCGAGCCCGTTATTGAGGAGGTCCAGGACCGCGTACGGGTCATCATCCAGATCCCCAGCCATGACCCGCGGCATGCGGCCGCCGCACACGCCGGATCGCACGAAGTACGCAGTGCCCACGAGCCGGAGACTGAGGACCAGATCAGCTCAGAACATGCCTACACACATAGCAATGACGATAGATATGACGGTAGGTATGATGTGGCAATGATGCGCGCGGCAGCGAATGGGCCGGTTCACCGGAACACGCTCCTGGAAGCCGCTGGCCTTAGGCCCCTGTCACAGAACTACGCGCGGCACGTCGTTCCACTGCTGAATCGTGGGCTGATCGCCATGACCCTGCCGGACAAGCCCCGCAGCAAAGCGCAGAGATACGTTCTGACGGATAAGGGCCGCGCCTACCTGCGCACCCTTACGGGAGATGCCGAATGAATGCCATGTCGGCCGTCCGACGCCGCGAGCACTTCGAGCTCGACCGGCGCCAGCAGTACTTCCGGCAGGTCAGGGAGTTCACGATCGCCTACATGCGCAAGCAATAGCCGGCCGCCCGCGCCTGCCTTCCCCCACGCCGCCCTCACCGCACCCGCCGCGGCACGGTCAGGGCGGCTACCGCGAGGATCGCCACCCCCACCCCGGCCACCAGCCCCAGGTCGGCGGCGAAGGCGGTGGTCGGCGCGGTGCTCGTGCTCAGCTCGCCGACGGCGTCGACGGCCCAGCTCATGGGCAGCACGTTGCTGCACAGCTCCAGCACGCGCGGCAGCTGGTCGCGGGCCACCAGCAGCCCGCACAGGAAGATCTGCGGGCCGATGATCACGGGGAAGAACTGGACGGCCTGGAACTCGGTGCGGGCGAAGGCGGATACGAACAGCCCCAGCGCCACGCCGAGGAAGCCGTCGACCAGCGCGGTGAGGATCACCCACGCCCAGGGGGCGGTGATCTGCACCCCCAGGCACCAGGCGGCCACCGCGCACAGCAGCAGCGACTGCCCCACGGCGGTGGCGGTGAAGGCGGCGGCATAGCCGAGCAGCAGGTCGGCGCGGTGCAGCGGAGTGGTCCACAGCCGCTCCAGGGTGCCGGAGCCGCGCTCACGCAGCATGGTGACGCTGGTGACCAGGAACATCACCAGCATCGGCAGGATCGCCATCATGGCCACGGCGATCCGGTTGAACAGCTGCTCGCCGTGCGGATAGTCGTAGTAGACGAAGTACAGCAGGGTCAGCAGCGCGGCGGGCACCACCATGATCAGTCCGAGGGTGCGCCGGTCGGCGGCCAGCTGCGCCAGCACCCGGCGCACGGTAGCGGCGAAGGTGCGCGCGTTCATCACTGTCCCTCCCCCTGCTCCGTTCGCCCCGCATGCCGGACGACGTCGAGGAAGGCCGCGTCGAGGGTGTCGGCGCCCGTGCGCTCCAGCAGCTCGCCCGCAGTCGTGGAGGCCAGGAAGCGGCCGGAGCGCATGAGCAGCACGCGATCGCAGTGGAAGGCCTCATCCATGACGTGGCTGGAGATCAGCAGGGTGGCGCCCGCATCGGCCAGTTCCCGGAAGGTGGCCCACAGCCCCTCCCGGGTCAGCGGGTCCAGGCCGACCGTCGGCTCATCCAGTACCAGCAGTTCCGGGCCGGCCACCAGGGCGCAGGCGAGCGAAACCCGTCCGGTCTCACCGCCGGAAAACGTACTCACGCGCCGGTCGGCAAGCTCGGTCAGCCCCACCGTGTCCAGCACCTCGTCGATGTCGCGGGCGCGCGCCCCGGCCAGCGCGGCGAAGTAGCGCAGGTTCTGGCGGGCGGTCAGGTCCTTGTACACGGCCGCCGCCTGGGTGACGTATCCGATCCGGCCGCGCACGGCGGGCGTGCCCGGCCGCTCCCCCAGGACCCTCACCACGCCGTCGTAGCACTGCACCCCGACGAGTACCCGCATCAGGGTGGTCTTACCACAGCCGGACGGCCCCAGCAGGCCTGTGATGGAGCCGGGACGCAGGTCCAGGTCCAGGCCGTGGAGGATCTCGGTGCCGCCGCGGCTCACCCGCAGTCCGCGCACGTGTACCGCACTGCCGACAGCCTCCGCGACGGCCGGATCGGCATGACCGACGACAGCACCCAAGCCATTTTTCATCATGCGATGAATATTTTTCATCATGCGATGAATATAGGGGGCACGGCAGCGGTCCGGCAAGGACTGCGGACTACTCCTCGGGTTCTTCCATGGTCTTGAAGGCCCCGGCATCCTCGACCGGGACATCGTGCGCGTCGCCGAGGTCACCGGTCAGGTAGCGCTGGATCACCGGACCCACGGCGGCCGCGAGCTCCTCCGGGCTTGCGGCGGATACGGCGTCGAGGCGGGCGATCCAGCGCGTCATGCCCAACCCGACCAGGTGTCCCGCGATCAGCTGGGACCGCAGCCGGACCCGATCGGGAGCCACACGTTCGACCAGCGGAGTCACCAGGGCGCCCACCACGAGCTCCCGTATGCGGGCGACAACGCCCTCGTGAGCCAGCGCCGCGCGCACCACCGCGGCGAAGCGGTCCGCCCCCATGCGGTCCCACTGGGTCACGAACAGGCGCACCAAGGCGGTTCCCTGCCGAGAGGCGGGCAGGCGCCGGACGTCGTCCAGAACGGCCGGATCCATGACGGGCCCGTCCGGCCCGTCATAGACGGCCTCCACGAACAGGTGCGAGCGCTCCGGGAAGTAGTGGTGCACCAGGGCGGGGTCGACGCCGGCCGCCCGGGCGATGCCTCGCAGCGAGGCGTTGTAGCCGTCGCGGGCGAAGGCGGCGCGGGCCGCCTCTAGAATCGCCTGCCGGGCGTCCGGGCTCCCGGCCCGCCTACGCCCTCGCGTGCCCATCTCGCCCCTCCTGCGCAACTATTGACGAGTCGAAGGATACGTGCGGTGTCCTCATTACCGCCGGACTTTAGGAGGCCGCCGCCACCGCCGACCCGGCCACGTCGCACACGAGCTTGCCGGCCTGGTGCCCCCGAGCCAGTTGGGCGTAGGCGGCGGGCACCGCGTCAAGCGGCACCGTCTCGGCCACGCGGGCGTCGAGCCGCCCGGCGGCGACCAGTTCCAGCATCTCGGTGAGCATGGTCGCCAGGTCCGCGCGGTCGCGGGCGGTGCCCGCGGAGTAGGCGGCGCCGAGGGAGACCTCGTGGATCGAGGGCGAGATCGTGAATCCCGGCATGGCAGACAGATCGGGGCACCCACCGATGAACGCCAGGGCGCCGTTGAAGGCGAGCGCGCCCAGATTCGCGGTGGCGGAGGCGCCGTCGAGCGTGTCGAGCACGGCGTCTACGCCACGCCCCTGCGGAGTGAGGGCGCGGGCCGCCGCGGCGACGGCGTCGGGATCGCCGGCGGCGCGGTAGTCGATGACCTCGTCGGCGCCGAGGGCGCGGACGGCCCGCACCTTATCGGTCGAGGCGGTGGCGACGACGCGGGCGCCCAGGTGGTGGGCGATCTGCACGGCGTAGCCGCCCACTCCCCCGGCCCCGGCGGTGATGAGAATGGTCTGCCCGGCGGCCAGGCGCAGGCGGCGGGTGAGGGCGTGGTAGGCGGTCATGCCGGCGCAGGGCAGGGCGGCGGCGTCGGTGGCGGAGACCGCGTCCGGCAGGTGCGCCAGTGCGAGGGCGTCGACGACGACGTACTGGGCCAGGCCGCCGGGGCGCCGCAGGTCGTGGTGCAGGGCGACCGTGTCGCCGACGGCGAGATCGGGGCGCAGCGCGGTGGCGCCGTCCTCGGCGGGAGTGGCAACGCCGGGTCCGAGGGCGTCGACGGTGCCGGCCACGTCGAGGCCGAGCACGTGGGGCCAGGTCCAGGCCGGGTTGCCGCCGCGAGCGACCTTCCAGTCCACGGGGTTCAGGGAGCAGGCCTCCACGCGCAGCCGGACCTGGCCGTGACCGGGCTCGGGGAAGGGCAGCCGCCCCAGGCGCATGGCTGCGGAGAGCTCGTCGGGCCCGGCCGGCCGGTCGAGCAGCAGGGCGGTCATGGTGTCGGGCACGGTCTCCTCCTGGACGTCCGGCGGCAAGCAAGGTCAATATGCGGGCCGCCCGGGCGCGCCCGCCCCGCCGCCTGCACGGTCCGCCGACATCGTATCGCCGCGCCTGCAGACCGCTCCCGGCAGAGGGCAGCAATGCGCCCGAATTCGTGTCGTACCCCTGGCGGACACTTGAGTCGAAAGGAACCGCCTGCAACACCTCTTGACTACTTGCCGAAAGGGGGATTGAATAATGAAGCGCAGAGATCTCATCCGGCAGTTGGAGGAGGTCGCCCGTCAGAAGGGACAGAAGCTTGTACTCACCGAGGGCGGAAGGCACACCAAGGCAACCATAGGGACGTGGAGCGAGCCCATCCCCCGCCACCGGGAGATCAACGAGATGACCGCACGGGCAATCTTACGGAGGAGCAAACGATGACCAGAATTGAAGCCATGGCACTTTACTGCGAGGGTTGGTGGGCGATCGACTTCACCCTTGAAGGCCACGAGTACTCCACCCAGGCGCGACGTCTCGATGAAGTCGTCCCGATGGTCACCGATGCCGCCGTCCTCATGACGGGGCGCCCCACAGACGACTTCGAGGTGCACTACACGGTACGCAACGCGAACTACGTAGACGCCGTAGAACAGTACAAGGCAGCAGCGCAAGCATCCACAAAAGCCAGTGCGGCCGCGGCAGCCGCCTCACGCCGCGCCGTCACCCTGTTGCGCGCCGACGGCCTACCGCTACGCGACATCGCCACCCTTATGGGAGTCACCACCCAGCGGGTCTCACAACTGGCCCGAAGCTGAAGCCACCCGCTCCCGCGAGCCCAGCGCAACTGCCATGCCGCGCGCAGATCGCTCCCGGCAGAGGCCAGCAATGCGCCCGAATTCGTGTCAGTGGGGCGTGCGATCTTGTACGCATGATGCCTCAACGAATCAGTACCGCAACGGTATGGCGGAGCGCGCCGCGTGGTGCACTCTTGACCAACCAAACTCGTCAACGTAAGGTTGACGGATGAGGGTTACTCGGTCGGCCCTCAAACACGGTGTCTCAGCCGATGACGTCGTCCACGCCTGGGAGAACGCGTTGCGATTGGTCGAGTACGAGTATGACGGGGAGGAACGATTACTCGTGATTGGTCCAGCATTGGATTCGAGTCTGCTCGAGTTGGTCGCTGTTCCCTCAGCCGCACCTGCTCGCATAATCCATGCAGACCGTCTACGGCCGAAGTTCTACGTCTTTCTGAAGTGATTCCCATGCAGCGAACAACTACGACTACGACCAGTTCTCCGGATACCGGCCTGCAGTCTCTCGACCCGGCACGCACGCCATCACGCGACGCCACGCACTTCCGGCGCATCATCGCCGCGAAAAAACACGTGATCGATGCGGAACAAGACCTGGCTCACGCCGTCGCCGACGCTCGTGCGGCCGGTGAGTCATGGACAGTGATAGGCGCCGCCCTCGGCGTCTCGAAGCAGGCCGCGCACAAGCGCTTCGGCCACTCATCCCCCGCTGAAGACCCGTCTCAGCCCCACAGGCCGGTGCGCTGGGCGAGGACCGCGAGCGCGACCGGTCCGGCCGATGCCGTGCGCAGCACATGCGGCCCCAGGCGCACGGCGCGTGCCCCGGCGTCCTCCAGCGCCTCCACCTCCGTGTCGCTGATGCCGCCTTCGGGCCCGACGACGACGGCCAGCACCGGCGCCTCTCCCGCACCACCGGCACCCTCCCGAGGGTCGCCTTCGGTTGTACCAGCCCCCTCCGACGCTCCCGCACCCGCCCGCGTCTCCGGCAGCGCCGCGTCGCCGATCGGCCTGGTCGCCTCCTCGTGCAGTACCAGCACCGTCCCGCCGGCCTCGCACACCTGTCGCACCCATCCGGACAGCTCGGCGGTGGTGAGCAGCTCCGCGATCTCGGGCACGCGTGCCCGCCGCGACTGCTTGGCGGCCTCGCGGGCGGCGGCCTGCCAGCGCTGGCGCCCGCGGGTCGCCTTCACGCCGCGCCACACCGCAACGCAGCGCTCGGCCCACCAGGGCACCACCAGATCCGCACCCACCTCGGTGGCGGTCTCGATCGCCTGCTCGTCGCGCCCGCCCTTGGCCAGCGCCTGCACCAGCACCAGTTTCAGCCCCGCGTCGGGCTCCTGGATCCGCTGCACGACCTGCACGCCCAGGCGCTCCCGCCGTCCACCGTCGGCGGCCGCGTCGGTCACCTCGCACACCAGGCGCAGGCCCCGTCCGTCCACCAGGTCGACCCGCTCTCCCGGATGCAGGCGCCGCACGGAGACCGCGTGATGCGCCTCCGGACCGGTCAGTGTGAGTCGGGCCCCGGGCGTGGCGGTGGTGGCCGCCCCGGTGGGTTCGAGCGTTTCGGGTGTGATGAGGAAGACGGGTGCAGTCACACTTACAGGGTACGGTTCCGGACGGGTCAGTGCCGCGGTGCTAGCGTCACGGAACATGACCGATCCGTCGTCCCTCCCGTCCCCCAACCGTCCACCGCACCGCCTGCCGCCGGCTCCGAACCCGCCGCGCAGCCGTCCAGCGCCCCCACGGCCACCACCGTGGAGGACTTCCGCCGCAACCTGGCCGCCGTGCGCGCCCGCATCGACGCCGCCGCCCGTGCCGCCGGCCGGGACCCCGCCGAGATTCGGCTGCTGCCGGTGTCCAAGACGGTGCCGGAGGAGCGCCTGCGGGCCGCCTGGGCCGCCGGCATCACTCAAATGGGTGAGAACAAGGTGCAGGAGGCCAAGCGGAAGGCGGCGAACCTGGCCGACCTGGGCATCCACTGGGCGCTGATCGGCCACCTGCAGACCAACAAGGCCAAGGACGTGGCGGCCTTCGCCGACGAGTTCCAGGCCCTGGACTCCCTGCGCGTGGCCGAGGCCCTGGATCGGCGGCTGCAGGCGGCCGGGCGCGGCCTGGACGTGTACGTGCAGGTCAACTCCTCCGGAGAGGCCTCCAAGTTCGGCCTGGAGCCGGACGCCGTCGCCGACTTCCTGGCGGCCCTGCCGGCCTACTCGGCGCTGCGGGTGCGCGGCCTGATGACGCTGGCCGCCCACACCGACGACGCCGACCGCATCCGCGAGTGCTTCCGCATCATGCGCACCCTGCGCGACGCCGGGCTGCAAGCGGGCACGGTCGGCGATGGGCAACTGTCCATGGGCATGAGCGGTGACTTCGAGCTGGCCATTGCGGGCGGTTCCACGTGTGTGCGCGTGGGGCAGGCGATCTTCGGTGCGCGCCCCACCCCGGATTCGCTGTACTGGCCCGCCAACGGCGCCGAGTAGCCCGATGCGGGCGGCCCGGGAGGCGCCGCCCGCATCGCGTCCGTGTCGGCAGACCCGTCAGCGGCCGGACAGCTTCTCCTTCAGCTTGCCCATCATGGACTCGTCCTTGGGGGCGGCGTAGCCGTCCTCACCGCGCAGGGAGGCCAGCTCCGTCAGCAGCTCGCGCTGCCGGTCGTTCAGGCGGGTGGGGGTCTCCACCACGATCTGCACGCGCAGGTCGCCGCGGCCGGGGCGGCGCAGCCGCCCCACGCCGAGGCCGGACAGGACGATCTCGTCCCCGCCCTGGGTGCCGGCGCGCACGGAGACATTGCGCTCGCCGTCGAAGGTCTCCAGCGGGAAGGAGGCGCCGAGGGCGGCGGCGGTCATGGGCACGCGCAGCTCGGTGTACAGGTCGTCGCCCTCGCGGGTGAAGGCCTCGTGCTCCCTCTCGTGGATCTCCACGTACAGGTCGCCGTTGGGGCCGCCGGCGGGCCCGGCCTCGCCGCGCCCGCCCATGCGGATGCGGGTTCCGGTTGACACGCCGGCGGGAATGTTGATGTCGATCGGGGTGCGCACGTGCTTGCGGCCCTCACCGTCGCAGTCCTTGCAGGGGGAGGCGATGACGGTGCCGTACCCCTGGCAGCGCGGGCAGGGCATGGAGGTGACCACGTTGCCGAGCAGGGAGCGCTGCATGCGCTGGACCGAGCCCTGGCCGTTGCACTCGGCACAGGTGACCGGCGAGGTGCCGGGGGCGCAGCAGGACCCGTTGCACGTGTCGCACACGACGTAGGTGTCCATGGTGACGGTCTTGGTGGTGCCGAAGACGACGTCGGCAAGGTCCACGTCCACGGCCAGTAGCGAGTCCTGGCCTCGGCGGGTGCGGGACGCCGGGCCGCGGGAGGCTGCGCCGCCGAAGAAGGCCTGCTGGAACAAGTCGGAGAAGCTGCCGAAGTCACCGGTGAAGCCACCGCCGAAGCCGTTGTTGCCGTGCAGGGCGTCCTCACCGCCCAGGTCGTACATCTTCCGCTTCTCGGAGTCGGACAGGACCTCGTAGGCGGCGGAGACCTTCTTGAACTCGTCCTCGTGCCCCGGACCGGCGACGTCGGGGTGCAGCTGGCGGGCCTTCTTGCGGTAGGCCTTCTTGATCTCCTCGGCCGTGGCCTGGCGGGTGACGCCGAGGACGTCGTAGTAGTCGCTCACGCTTGCTGGTGTTCCTTCGTGGTGGGGTGGTGTCGGATTCTCGGTGGGCGGGTCAGCCCGGCGCGCTGCCCTCCGTCCCGGTCAGGAACCGGGACAGGTAGCGGGCGACCGCGCGCACGGCCGCCATGGTGGCCGGATAGTCCATGCGGGTGGGGCCGATTACGCCCAGGTGGGCGACGGCGTCCCCGGGGCCGTAGGCGGCGGAGACGACCGAGGCCTCCGCCAGGGCGTCCTCGTGGGTCTCCGAGCCGATGCGCACGGTGGTTCCGGTGTCGTCGGCGTCGTCGCGGTGGGCGGCGTCCTCGGAGGTGAACAGGCGCAGCAGCACCACTTGTTCCTCAACCGCGTCCAGGAGCGTGCCGATGGCGGTGAAGTCCAGGGAGCGGGCGAGGTTGGCGGTGCCGGCGACGACGATGCGCTCCTCGGCGTCGGGCCGCAGAGCGGCGATCAGCTCGTCGGTGACGGCGGCCAGCACGGCGCGCTCGTCGGCGGGCGCCTGCTCGGCCAGGGCGGCGAGCACCGGGACCACCTCGACGGCGCGGCGGCCGACCAGGGCGGTGTTCAGCCGCAGGCGCAGCCGCTCCAGGACGGCCGGGTCCACCAGCCCGTCGGGGCCGCGCCCGGACAGGCCGACGGTGCGCTGCTCGACGCGGCCGGTGTCGGTGATGATGACCATGAGCAGGCGGGTGGGGCCGAGGGCCACCAGTTCGAGGTGACGCAGGGTGGTGCGGCGCAGACTCGGGTACTCGACGACCGCCAGCTGGCCGGTCAGTTGGGCGAGCGCGCGCACGGTGCGGGCGACCACCTGCTCCAGGTCGACGGCGCCGGACAGCAGGGCGTTGATGGCGGCCCGCTCGGGGGCGGAGAGGGGCTTGATGCGGGCCACCTCATCGACGAAGCGGCGGTAGCCCTTCTCGGTGGGGACGCGACCGGCACTGGTGTGCGGCTGGTGGATGTAGCCCTCGTCCTCCAGGGTGGCCATGTCGTTGCGGATGGTGGCCGGGGAGACGCCCAGCCGGTAGCGCTCCACCAGGGCGCGTGAGCCGACCGGCTCGCGGGTGCGCACGTAGTCGGTGACGATGGCGGACAGCACCTTCAGACGGCGATCGTCCGACATGGGGCCCTCCCTTCTCGTCTGCGATGCGCGCACGGGGCGACGCGACGCCCGGCCGCCGGTTCAGGCGTCACCGGGCCGGCCGACGCCGTTAGCACTCCCGGGGCGCGAGTGCCATCCTACGCCGCGCCGCGGCCGGCAATCAGGGCCGACGGCGTGACCTTCCCCTACCGTGCCCAGAGTGAACACGCCACCCTCCCGCCGTTCCGGCTCCCAGTCCACTTCCAACGCCCGCGGCGTCGTGCCCGGGGCGACGGCGGCACGCCGTCGGGCCCTGCGGGAACAGGCCGCCCGCCAGCAGGCCGCCGCACGTCGCAGCGGCGCCCCGGAGGGTGCGGCCCGAGCGGCCGCGGCTTCCGGGCGTTCCGCGGCGGGGCGTGGGGGCCGGAAGGCCGCCGCTCCCCCGCCCGCGCGCCCTTCGGCCGACAACCGTTACGGCGGGGATGTGCTGGCGGTGGACCCCCACCGAGTGGGCCCGACGGCGGTGCGCCCGGAGTCGGTGCATGTGGCCCTCACGCGCGGCATGGTGCTCGAGGACCGCCAGACCGGCTTCGTGGGGGCGGCGGTGGCCGTGGAGAAGTCCGGCGGCAAGCACCTGGTGGTGCTGGAGGATCGGCGGGGCGTGCACCGCGCCTTCCCACTCGGGCCGGGCTTCTGGCTGGAGGGCCGGCCCGTGATCGTGGACCCGCCGGCCCCGCGCAGGCGTCCCCCCGCCGGTCCGGTCAGCGCCGGCGGACGCAGGCTGACCGCCTCGGGCTCCTATGTCGTCGAGGGCGAGCGGGCCCGGGTGGCGCGGGCCTCGCGCATCTGGGTAGAGGGCAAGCACGACGCCGAGCTGGTGGAGAAGGTGTGGGGTGATGACCTGCGCCATGAGGGCGTGGTGGTGCTCATGCTGGACGGCGTCGACAACCTCGAGGAGGTCATGGCCGCCTTCGGTCCCTCGTCTCAGCGGCGGGCGGGAGTGCTCGTGGACCACCTGGTGCCCGGCTCGAAGGAGTCGCGCATAGCCGAGCAGGTGCGGGCCATGCCCGGCGGCGAGAACGTGCTGATCCTGGGGCACCCGTATGTGGATGTGTGGCAGGCGGTGCGGCCCGCCCGCGTGGGCCTGCAGGCTTGGCCGGAGATTCCCCGCGGCACCGACATCAAGCACGGCACCCTGGAGGCGCTGGGGTGGCCGCATGCCGACCAGGCGGATATCGCCCGCGGCTGGCAGCGGATTCTGGCGACGGTGCGCTCCTACAAGGATCTGGAGCCGAGTCTGCTGGGCCGCATGGAAGAGTTGATCGACTTCGTTACCGCCCCCGGCACCCGCTGATGACGCGCCCTCCTCGCTCCTGCCCCACCCTCAAACGCCGAGATCGGTAGTAGTTACGTGCCCAGATCGGTAGAAGTGGCACCTGCCACTGGGCATGGCCGTCTCCGCACGAGCCCGGCAACCTCACAAGCGACTCACAGCAAGACTCCCGGGTTACGCTCAGACGGCACCGGTTGCATCCTGTCTGTCACCCTGACATCAACTGGAAGGAATCCAACGATGATCCTCTCACGACGCACCGTCATGCGCGCGGTGCCGGTGGCGACGCTACTCGGCGTCGCGGGACTGGCTGCTTGCTCCAACGACTCCGGCAGTTCGACCAATACCTCGGGCTCCCCAGCCGCCTCCACCACCAGCACCGACCTGGCGCTCAACCCGGCGGCCTGGAGCTATGACGCCGACGGCGACGTGTACTACCAGCTGGGACTGTCCTACGTGGCCTCCCCCCAGGACACCAGCTACGAGGCCCTTGGCGTCTTCGTGCCCGGCGCCTACATGTCCGCCACCGACAACGGGGACGGCACCTTCACCGCCGAGGTCGCCTCCGACGGCGCGGTGGGCGACTGGACGGCCACGACGGCGCCGATCGTGCTGCCGGTCAACACCCCGGGCTACGCCGCCCAGCAGCCGCCCGGCGAGTACTCCTACGACACGGTGTCTGCCTACATGGAGGCCGGCTTCATCTACGTACAGGCGGGGCTGCGCGGCAAGGACTCCACCACCGACGCCGCCCCCGGCAACGCGCCCTGGGGTGTGACCGACCTGAAGGCCGCCGTCCGGTACCTGCGCTACAACACCTCCGCCCTACCCGGCGACCCGGAGCAGATCTTCGTGTTCGGCCACTCCGGCGGCGGCGCCCAGTCCGCCGTAATGGGAGCCTCCGGCGACTCCGCGCTATACACCCCCTACCTGGAGGCGCTCGGCGCGGCCACCACCGACGCCGACGGCAAGGCACTGTCGGACGCGATCGCGGGGGCCATGTGCTGGTGCCCGATCACCAGCCTGGATGCCGCCAACGCCGCTTACGAGTGGAACATGGGCCAGTTCGCCACCACCGGCACCCGCGAGGAGGGCACCTGGACGGAGGCGTACTCCAAGAACCTGGCCGCCGCCTACGCCAGCTACCTCAACGGCCTGGGCCTGGTCGACTCCGACGGCAGCACCCTGACCCTTCAGGAGTCCGCGGACGGGCAGTACCTGGCCGGCTCCTACTACAACCACATGGTCGCGGTGGTCGAGCAGTCCCTGAACGACTTCCTGTCCACCACCGAGTTCCCTTACACGCCCAACGCCACCGAGATGGCCGGTATGGAGGCCCAGGGCGGCTCCGGCGCGCCTGAGGGCGGTCCAGGCGACTCAGCCGACAGCACCTCCGGGCTCCCCTCCGGCGCCCCAGACAGCGCGCCCGTCGGCGAGGGCACGCAGGGTGCCCTCGCCGACGGCGGCCCGGACGGAGACGGCGCCACCGCCGGCGCGGGCGGCCCCGGGGAGGGCTCCTCGGCGGATTCCTCCGAGTCGGTCACCTACGAGACGGTGGAGGACTACATCGCGGCCCTGAATGAGGACGTGGAGTGGGTCTCCTACGACTCCTCGACCAACACGGCCACGATCACCGGCCTGGAGGGCTTCGTCACCAGCCAGAAGGCGGCGACCAAGGACGTGGGCGCGCTCGACGGCGTCGACCGCGGTCAGACGGAGAACACGGTCCTCGGGGTCGGGCAGACGGCGATGCACTTCTCCGAGCTCTCCCGCGACGTGATCGCTGCCAACCAGGACGCCTATGCGTCCCTGACCAACTGGTCTGACGAGTACGGCTCTTCCGAGTACGACTCGGACTTTGCGCAGACCGACGCGCTCGGCGTCGATGTGCTGACCCGCGAGCACATGTACAACCCGATGTACTTCCTGTCCACCGCCTACGAGGGCGCAGGCACCTCGACGGTGGCACCGAACTGGCGCATCCGCACCGGTATCACCCAGGGCGACACGGCCAGCACGGTGGAGGTGAACCTGGCACTGGCGCTGCAGGCGGTCGGCCAGTCGGTGGACTTCGCGACCATCTGGGGCCAGGGGCACACCATGGCCGAGTTGACCGGCACCGGTGAGGAGAACTTCATCGCCTGGGTCACCGAGCGGGCCGCCTCCTGAGGAGAGCCCCCCGGCTGCCCGGCACAACTCGCCGAGATCGGTAGAAGTTACGTGCCGAGATCGGTAGATATGGCCGGCCCGATAGATGTGAGACGGACAAATACGAGGGGCCCGGACACCTGCGGGTGTCCGGGGCCGGCCCGCTCGTATCGGCGGCGGTGAGCGCCGTCGTCAGGCGTCCGCCAGCGCCAGGCGGCGGCTGGAGCGCAGCAGCCGGACATTGTTGGCCAGCAGCACGACTACCAGCACGACGCCGAGGAGCTTGGCCCACAGCGGGTTGGCGATGAACAGCAGGACCATGGCGGCCAGCACGGGCACCAGGTACATGAAGGAGCGGCCGATGTAGCCGCCGAAGGACGGCATCTCGACGTCGCGCGCCTCGGCGACGGACTTGACCATGAAGTTCGGGCCGTTGCCGATGTAGGTCAGGGCGCCGCACAGGACCGCGCCAAGCGAGATGGAGCGCAGGTACAACTCGGGCACGCCGGCAACCGTGGCCCCGCCGGGGTGAGGGATCTGACCGGCCATCTCGAAGAAGGTCGCGTAGGTGGGGGCGTTGTCCAGTAGGGAGGACAGGCCGCCAGTGAACACGAAGAAGGTGATCTCGTTCAGCGGCAGGCTGCCGGCGACTTCATCCAGGTAGCGCAGGGCCGGAATCATGGTCAGGAAGATGCCGATGAACAGCGCGGCCACCTCGGCAATCGGCCCCCACTCGAACTGGTTATCCTCGAAACGGGCGCGCTTGTCGCCGAACTTGAAGGAGGCGGCGGCCGCGGCGAGCATGATCATCTCCCGAAGCGGGATCCAGTCCATGACGGTGGCGTGCCCCTCCTCTATGGCCTCGGCGTCGATGGAGGGGGCGAAGGCGACGGCGGCGATGATGACCACGAACCAGATCAGGTTATTGGCGCCGCGCAGGCCGAGGGGCTCGATGTCCGTCTTGTCGGCCAGGATGTCGGCGGCGGGCTCCTGCGAGTAGTACCAGGAGTCCAGGGCGAAGTAGATGGACAGCAGCATGGCGTTGACGAACAGCCACTCGACGGCGAGGTTGAACGTCCAAGTGAAGGGGACGCCACGTAGGAAGCCCAGGAACAGCGGCGGATCGCCGAGCGGGGTCAACAGGCCGCCACAGTTGGCGACCATGAAGATGGTGAACAGGACGGTGTGGACCCGGTACTCGCGCTCGCGGTTGGTGTTCAGCAGCGGACGGATCAGCAGCATGGCGGCACCGGTGGTGCCGACGAAGCTGGCCAGCAGCGCACCTATCGCCAGGAAGATGGTGTTGTTGCGGGGGGTCGCCTGAATGTCACCCCTGAGGAATATGCCGCCCGAGACCACGAACAGCGCCAGTAGCAGAGAGATGAACTGGATGTACTCCACCACGGAGGCGAATACGGGCTCCCAGCCAATGGCCACCAGCATCCAGACCGCGACGGGCAGTCCCAGGACGAGGGCGACCAGCAGTTGGTGGGAGTTCTTCTCCCACCAATGGGACGTTGCCGGCACGAGCGGCAGGACCGCGATCGATGCCAGCATGACAACGAAGGGCAGTATGGACCACCACTGCAACTCCACGTGAGACTCCTCAGTTCGGGGCAGGCGTGCTCGTCGCCCCATCAAAGATGCGACGACGCTAGCTTCACCCTATGACGATATCCGTCCCATATCGCGAGACATCGGTGTGTCCCGGGCACAAGGTGACCGGAAGCACGCCGGGCTCCGACCCCGGTGAGGGCCGACGACGCCGCACACCGCCGTCGACGCGGGTCAGCCCTGGCTCGGGTAGCGGGCCACGTCGCGTCCCTGGACGCGCACGTAGGCGTAGGTGGTCATTAGAGCGACCAGGGGAACGGTGACGATCCAGCCGATGACGGTGACGGTTCCGGCGACGGTCAGGAGGAAACCGATCAGCGCGAACGGCAGCAGCACGCCGACGTTGGCCGACAGCAGGCGCATCGAGTGGCGCATGGCGGCGATGGCATCCAGGTGGTGCTCGACCGCTGCAAACCTGACGAAGGTGAACAGGTAGTACAGGATGATGCCGGGAACGATCAGGAAGATGGAGCCGATCACGGTGGCCAGGCCCGAGAGGAGCATGGCAAGGAAGGCCTGCAGGAAGTTCGGGAAGGTGAAGAAGTCGCCGAAGCTCGCCTTGCGACCGGAGGATGTTAGTAGCCCCACATGCGCCGTGGCGATGGGACCGACCAACATGGCAGCCAGAGAGATGACGTTGCCGCCGGGGATTCCCAGGCCGTAGCTGTGCTCGACGCCGTCGACCGTGTAGCTCGCCTGCACCCCGACGCCGGCGAGGATCGTCCAGATGCCAAAGCCGACCAGCAGGACCACAGCGTTGTCGGTGATGCGGGACCACGCCCAGGACAGCCCGTCACCAATCGTGAGGGTGGGCGGGACCGGGGGCATGGAACCGTACGGTCCGGAGGCGCCGGGCTGCGACGCGCCATAGCCGTATCCCTGGCCGGTGTTTCCGTAGCCGTTGTTCTGGGGTGCTCCATAACCGAGCATACCTGTGCTCATAACTCCAGGATGCCAAATCGACACGTTGCATGTCCCGCCGAAACACTGTGGAGGCCGCCACGCCAGCGGCGTGGCAAGATGCAGAACGGACCGCCGTACCAGGCGCGGTAACGTCGCAGACCACGGTCTCAGACCTGACTCGTGCCACTTTTGGTGACATGACGTCGGGATCGTGGTTTTTCGTTGGTGTGGCGTGGTTGGGTTGGTGGTTGTGGGGCACTAATCCGGTGGCCTGTAGAGTGATGGCGTGTGAGCCCGTTTATTCGGAAGGTGCGTACCGCGTCGGGGGCTACGGCTGTGCAGATCGTGGCTAAGGAGCACGGTGTGCGCCGGATTGTGGAGCACCTGGGCTCAGCCCACGGGTGAGGCGGAGCTGGCGGCCCTGGTTCAGGCCGGCAGGGAGAAGATCCGGGGCGGCCAGGGCGTGCTGGACCTGGCCGGCCTGACACCTCAGGCCGCCGGCCAGGCCGCGCAGGCGGTAGTCGTCGGGCAGCGCTCGGCTCTGCTGTGGGATGTCCTGTGTGCGGCCTACGAGGCCCTGGGGCTGGGTGAGGCTACTGGTGGGGATGAGGGGTTTATGCAGATGGTGCTGGCCCGTCTGGTCGAGCCCACCAGTAAGGAGCAGGTACCCCGTGTAATCAGTGAGTTGGGGGTGGGCAGCGTGTCGCGGGCGTCCTTGTTCCGCTCGCTGTCCCGCTGCGCGGGCCGCCAGTGGCGAGAGCGGATCGCGGCCGCCTGCCTGCGGCACGTCACCGGCCGCGGCGACCTGTCCCTGTGCCTATACGACGTGACGACCCTGTACTTCGAGGCGGAGAAGGAAGACGACCTACGGCGGGTGGGCTATTCCAAGGAGCGGCGGGTGGACCCGCAGGTCATCGTGGGGCTGCTGGTGGACCGGAAGGGCTTCCCACTACGTGTCGGCTGCTGGGAGGGCAACAAGGCCGAGACCAGCACGTTGATCCCCATGATCCAGGAGTTCCGGGAGGCATCCGGGATTGAGCACCTGGTGGTGGTGGCCGATGCCGGCATGCTCTCCGCGGCCAACCTTCAAGCGCTCGACCAGGCCGGCTTGGGGTTCATCGTGGGGTCCCGCATGACCAAGGCGCCGGCGGACCTGGCCGCCCATTTCCGCTGGCATGGGGACGCCTTGGCCGACGGGCAGGTGATCGACACCATCACCCCACGTAAAGGTGCCACCAGCACCGAACGCGACCGGAACGTCCGCGATGAGCCCGTCTGGAGCCCAGTGGAGTTTCCGGGCTCGTGGCGCGCGATCTGGGCTTACAGCGCCAGGCGGTTCGCCCGGCACCAGCAAGACCCTGACCGCGCAGGAGAACCGGGCTCGGGCGGTGGTCGCCGGCCACAGGCGCCCCAAGGGCACCCGGTTCGTCACCACCCGTAAGGGCGACCAGGTCCTGGATGAGAAGGCTCTAGCCCGCGCTAAGCGGCTGGCGGGGCTCAAGGGCTACGTGAGCAACATCCCCGCCACGGTGATGCCCGCCAGTGAAGTGATCGCCTCATATCACGAGCTGTGGCACGTGGAGCAGTCATTCCGCATGTCCAAGCACGACCTGCGGGCCAGGCCCGTCTTCCACCACACCCACGACGCCATCCAGGCCCATCTCACCGTGGTGATGGCATCCCTGGCCGTCGCCCGCCACCTACAAGCCGCCACCGGTGTGAGCATCAAACGGCTCGTCCGCGAACTGCGGCCCCTCCAAGAAGTCACCATCACCATCAACGGCCACCACATCACCGCCCAACCCCAGACCACCCAGACCGCACAGCAAATCCTCAACAACCTAAACACCGCAGGGCACTAAACTGGCACGAGTCAGGGGACCGCCGTACCAGGCGCGGTAACGTCGCAGACCACGGTCTCAGAGGCCGAACGAGCGCTTCACCTAATGTGGTGCATGGGCTGCTTTCCCCTGCCGAACTGCACCCGTCAACCAAGGCTCAGGGCGCGCTGGACCTGCCCCGGACGTCGACAGCGTGGGTGCGTTCAGCTTTCTCGGACCTGACGGCGCCAACTCGCGTCATGGTGCCACTGAACCCCACACGCCCCATCGCGGCCGTGTTCGTCTACCCCGGCAAAACTGCATCCAGCGCCTGACGCAGCTTCTCACGCTCGTCACTGCCAGTCGTCGGCAAACGCAAGAGCGCAATACCATTACGGTCACAGACAGCGTTCTTAAGTTCATCACGCGCCGTTTGCCGCGGGTCATCCTCATGATAGGCGAAACCGTCCACTTCAATCGCAAGAAGGACCTCTTTCGTAATACTGTCGCCCAACACAAAGTCGAACGACGCACGCCGAATATACTCCCGCTCCTCTTCTGTCAGCTCAGCCCCTGGACCGAGAACTTCTTTGAGCGGAACCTGACTAGCAAGATGCAGGCGCGAATACTTATCTTCCGCCAGCAACTCATCCAGGACTGTCCATATAATGTTCTCAGACAAATAACGCGATCGCAATGTCACCCGACTCCGCAGGCCCCTCAAACGATCGGAATACTCACTGTAAAGCAAATCGAACACTGATAACACTTTACTCTGTGTATATTCATCTTCAGGCACCGGCCTGTGGTACCGCATCCACCCCGCCAAACTTCTCAGGTTCTTGCTACGAGGGAGGAATGAGCTGTCAATGACTAGCACAAAACGGCGCCTTGCACGCGACACCGCCACGTTTATCAGGTGTGGATCATCCGCGAATGGCGTCGCCCGATGCCCATCCCTGGAGTCATCAACTACCGGGCTGAGAACGATGATGTCCTTCTCGCGCCCTTGGAACTTATGAACCGTATCCGCGCGCGGTTGATTGGCGTACTCTACCTGCACGCTTGTCTGCTCCGCAATCGCACGAGTAATCTTGTCAACCTGCCTGCGATACGGCGTAATTACACCGATATGGCCTCCATCGCGGGCTTCCATTGGCAACGGAGCCAGTATCTCCCTGGCGATCACCTCGGCCTCACGCTGGCTTGAGTTGCCACCTGAGCGGTAGTGGCGCATGTGATTGCCCTCAGCCAGGCGGATCAACATCAACGGTTCCTTCCACCTAGCACCTGTCGGCATGGAAATAAGTTGATCGTCATAAAACATGGCGTTACAGAACCCAATAATGTCCGGATCGCAACGGTAATGCTCCCGCAGGAGGGTTCGCGGCACGGACTCACCGAACACTGCAATCACCGATGATAGAAGACTATGAGACCGCGGATCATACGCCGGACTCGGCGCCGGGGATACGCGCTCCTCAGAGACATCCGGCAGGATATCTGGAAGTTGTTTAAGGTCACCCACCACCACAACTTGACGCGCACATGAGAGGGCCAACGCCGCGGGCAGTAAGCCGACCTGTGACGACTCATCCACGATAAGATAGTCCAGGAGGAATCCCTCCGGCAAACACGCGCGTAATGAATGGCAAGTCGACAAGATCACGGGATGTTGATGAATGAACTGCCGAAACTCGCCTTTCCTTCGATAGGTATCCGGGCTGAACTCTCTTGGCCGTCGTGTGCCATAGCGCCCCTGAAGCGCATGTCGTAGAGCAGCTTGAGACAATTCCTTACGCCTTGCCTGCAGCCCGAGAAAATCCGCGCGTTCTAGTTCGGCTTGCGCAGTCGTCACTCGGCGCCGAATCTCTTCGACTTTCGCTCTGTACCACCCGCGCTCGATTGCGATCACCGTGTCTGCATCGCCGGGATCAATACTCTTAGTGGGCCCATATCTGAAATAGTTGCGAACCAGCCGCCCAAGTTTCCTAACCCTTCCCTCGCCGGGCAGAACATTTCCATTCTCGACAAGGTAATCAAGAATCCGATCGGCGGACTTGTGCAGTAATGGCAAAGACTTAAGATCAGGAAGTCGCTGCGCCGCCGCCAGCTGTTCGAAGTGTTGCCGCTCAAGTTCGAGAGCTGCAAGTTGCGATTGGTCCTGCGCAAGACCACGACTGCTCTCGAACAAGGCGTTTAGATATGCGTCAAGCGCGGAAATCTCTCCATCAACAGGCCGCGGAGGCAATGGCGAGGACAAGTACTCAGCAATTTGAGTACACAATTCCCCCTGGCGGGCGAAGAATGCATCCCTTTTACTCTTGCGCCCGAGGTCCGCAGCCACAAACCCAAGGCCAAACCTCGTAAGCTTTTCACTCACATTTTCTACCGCCGCGTTGTTGAAGGAAACAACCCCGACACTCTTCCCGTCGGCAACGATATTCGCAACGATGTTGAGTATCGTCTCAGTTTTGCCGGTCCCCGGAGGTCCCTCAATTACTGATACTCGCGATCTGAGCGCCCGACGTAGGGCGTCTTGCTGGCTCAGATTGGAGTCGAACGGAACAATTGTTTCTGCGGCATTCTGGAGCGGCTCCGTGCCCCGGCCTACTCTGGACGACTTCCAATTGTCCGAGGTGACCTCGAATTTCACCCCTTCAAGGTAACAGGCAAGCGCACTGCTAGGGTGGATGAATTTGAAGCTCCCATACGACCGCATTAGCGGATCATCGGCTTTCAGCGAAGACACGACTGAGCGCCAATGGGACATAATGGCAGAAGCGAAGGGCACCCGAGTTGCGGAGTCGATCACTTGAACAGCTTCAGACGGGTATGTCTGACAACGTTCACCACCGTCTTTCTTTCTCATGAATAGCCGCGCGTACTTTTGCGATCCATCGGAAAACCAAACCACCTCGTTCACCCCATGGACAACATCCCCTTTAGCAATAACAATTGACTCTTCATCGATAATCCTGCTCCCAACCCTGGAAAGCTCCCGTAAACGATCGTATTTGTCTAGGTACCCATATTCCTTGCCCGATCCGGCGAACTGTACAATTGTCGCCTCTCCTTGACGCCACCTCGCGACAATAGAGCTTGTCTTGTCTTCATACGTCGCGCCATCATCATTTTTAGCACGTATCAATATCATGGTTTCGCGAAGGTCCACAACGATCTCTCTCAGGTCCAGGAACTCAGGATTTACAGACGGTCGGCGTACACGGCGTGACGCTCGATACGCTCGCATTGTCGCATTGTCGGCTGCGACGCACCAGTGGCCGCTTGAGGCTGGACCGCCGCGACGATGAGCGGATGCTGGCCGGCCCGGAGACCATCTACCCCTGGATTGACGCCACCCGTCCACGTGCAGCCCAGCTGTCCGGCCGCCTGGCACCCGCCCACCGGCGCCGCGGCCACGCCCACGGGCGGCGGGCTTCGGACTACTCGATCCACCTGCGCGTGGGGGTCGGACAGCGGCCCGTGGCTGCTGATGAGCGCGTCCAGGCGTGCCACGGGGTAGTGACCTACTTCGCTGACTCCTACAGCTCCTGGCAGCGAGTCCCTAACGAGAACCGCAACAGCCGTACTACGCCGCGACCTGCCCAAGTGTACCGATAAGTGGCTCCAAACTGGCGGGTTCAGCCATGACGACGCGCACCTATCAGTGATGGCGCTGCCCTAATCGGCATGGTCGGCGCTTTGTCTTGTGTTTCATGATCCAAACCACGTTGCAACGCCCGACTCGGAACCGTGGCGTTACTGCTCTTTCGGCCCCGGAAGGCTCACCCTGATAGCAAGGACGGTCCAGTCGACACAATGATGTTCTTTCCAACCCGAGTATGACCGCATCATCCCGAGAACATACTTCTGCGTCCGAGCGCGTCTCCGCGCTGCACTCACACCGGAGTAGCCAGATCACTAAACCAAGCCGCGGGTGACCGTGTCGGCCATGAGCCGTCCCCGCAGGGTCAGTACGGCGCGTCCGGCCATGGCCGCGGCACCCTCGAGCAGGCCCTGTGCCACGAAGCCTCCCACCACCGGCACGAGCCGCCGCGGGGTTCCCGACGCCGTCGCGGCCTCCCCCGGCCGCGTCAGACTCCGCAACTCCAGACCCTCCCGCATGCGAATGCCGAGCATGACCCGCTCCAGTTCTCGCGAGTCGGCATCGATGACCTCATGCCCCGCGACGGGCAGTCTCCCGGCCGTCACCTGTCCGGCCCAGGCCACCGGATGCTTGGCGTTCCACATGCGCACGTCCCCCAGGTGGCTGTGTGCCCCCGGGCCGGCGCCCCACCAGTCCCAGTCGCGCCAGTAGGCCTGGTTGTGCACGCACTCGTGCCCGGGCCGCGCCCAGTTGGAGATCTCGTACCACGCGTAGCCGGCACGGCCCAGCACCGCATCGGCCAACTCGTACTTGGCCGCCTCGTCGTCGTCGGTGGGCAGGGGCAATTCGCCGCGGCGCACCTGGGTCCACATGCGCGTGCCCTCCTCGATCACCAGGGCGTAGGCGCTCAAATGGTCCGGGCCGATCTCCACCGCCGCCTCAAGCGAGCGGCGCCAGTCGTCCAGGGACTCCCCCGGCGTGCCGTAGATCAGGTCCAGGCTCGTGGCCAGTCCGGCCCGCCGCGCCCATGACACCACCTGCGGCACCCGCTCGGGGGTGTGGGCCCGGTCCAGGGTGCACAGCACCTGCGGCACCGCGGACTGCATACCGAAGGACACCCGGGTGAAGCCGGCCTGCGCCAGGGCCGCCAGGTAGCGCTCGTCCACGGTCTCCGGATTGGCCTCCGTAGTCACCTCCGCGCCGTCGGCCAGGCCCCAAGCGTCCCGCACCAAGGTCAGCATGCGGGCCAGGTCCCCGGCCGGCAGCATGGTGGGGGTACCGCCGCCGACGAACACGGTTCGTGCCGCCCGCTGCGGCAGGCCGACCCGCTCCATCGCGGTGCGGGCCAGACGCAGCTCGCCGGCGAGTGTGTCCACGTAATCCCCCGCCGAGGCCCCGCCGCCCATGGACAGGTTCGTGTAGGTGTTGAAGTCACAGTAGCCGCAGCGCACCCGGCAGTAGGGCACATGCAGGTACACCGAGAAGGGGCGTTCCCGGCCCGCCTCTTCCCCGGTGTCCGCCGCCCGGATCTGCGCCGGCAAATCGGCCGCGCCGGGCAGGGGTGCGCCGTCGGGCTGGGCAGGGCTCAAAGCGCCACCGCCTCACGCCGGAGCGGTACCCACATCTCACCGGTGCGAACCGCGGTCAGGTCACGGATGGTGCGGCCAGCACGGATGCCCTTCTCCTCAAACCGGGTCAGCACCCGGCCCGGATAGCGCGGCGACCAGCCGCCGCGCACACCGGCCGGGGAGCCGGGGTCGAAGCCATTACCCAGGCTGCCCTCCTCGGCGGTGTCGGCACCCAGGTCCGGGCGGGCCCCGGCGTCGGGGAAACGGAAGTAGGGGCCGGTGCAGTCCGCCTCCAGGCCCTCGGGCAGGGCGGAGGCGGCCTCCAGCACGTCGCGCATCTGCCAGGCGTAGTCCGCCCAGTCGGTGGCCAGCCGCCACACCCCGCCGGGTCGCAGTACCCGGGCCACGGAGTCGGCGAAGGCGGCCGTGACCAGGCGCCGCTTGCGGTGCCTGGGCTTGCGCCATGGGTCCGGGAAGAACACCCAAACCTCGCTGGCGCAGCCCACCGGCAGGGCAGTGGCCAGCAGTTGGGCCGCGTCGGCGGGCACCACCCGCAGATTGCGCAGACCGGCCTTGGCGGCACCGGCCACCAGCTTGGCGATCGCCGTCTCCCACGCCTCCACCGCCAGGTAATCCACCCCCGGATGGGCGGCGGCATGCGCGAGAATCACCTCCCCCGCCCCGGAGCCCACCTCCACGATCAGTGGACGCAGCTGGCCGACATGGCCGAAGGCGGCGGCCGGGTCCAGGCGGAAGGCCGGATCGACGGTGCGGATCGCGTCAGCGCGGGGCACGTCGATGACGTAGCGGTCCCCGTAACGCTCCAAGGCGCGAGCCTGTGAGTCGGTCAGGCGACCCCCGGCCCGCGAGTAGGAGCGCACGCGGGCGTGGATGGCATGCGAGCGGGGTGGATGCTGCTGCGGCACGGGACCGTCTCCTTCCGCTGGTGTTCTTACTGCATTGCCGCCGACGGCTACTTGCCGGTGGGCTGATCCGCGCCCAGCACGGCGATGAAGGCCTCCTGGGGGACCTCCACGCGGCCGACGGCCTTCATGCGCTTCTTGCCCTCCTTCTGCTTCTCCAACAGCTTCCGCTTACGGGTGATGTCGCCGCCGTAGCACTTGGCGAGCATGTCCTTGCGCAGGGCGCGAATGGTCTCGCGGGCGATGATGCGACTGCCGACGGCGGCCTGCACAGGCACCTCGAACTGCTGGCGGGGAATGAGTTCCTTGAGCCTGCGGGTCATCTTCTGCCCGTAGGAGTAGGCGGAGTCCTTGTGGACGATGGCGCTGAAGGCGTCCACCCGCTCCCCGTTCAGCAGGATGTCCACCTTGGTCAGGTCGGCGCTCTGGGTGCCGTCGGGCTCGTAGTCCAGGGAAGCGTAACCGCGGGTGCGGGACTTCAGGGCGTCGAAGAAGTCGAAGACGATCTCCGCCAGCGGAAGTCGGTAGCGCATCTCCACGCGCGTCTCGGACAGGTAGTCCATGCCGAGCATGGTGCCGCGCCGGGCCTGGCACAGTTCCATGATCGGGCCGATGAACTCGCTGGGGGTCAAGATGGTGGCGCGCACCACCGGTTCTTGGACGTCGCGGACCTTGCCCTCGGGGAACTCACTCGGATTGGTGACCGTGTGCACGCTGCGGTCCTCCATGGTGACCTCGTAGACCACGGATGGGGCGGTGGAGATGATGTCCAGGTTGAACTCGCGCTCCAGGCGCTCGCGGATGATCTCCAAATGCAGCAGGCCGAGGTAGCCGCAGCGGAAGCCGAAGCCCAGCGCCACCGAGGTCTCCGGCTCGTAGGTGAGGGCGGCGTCGTTGAGCTTGAGCTTGTCCAGGGCGTCGCGCAGCGCCGGGAAGTCGGAGCCGTCCACGGGGAACAGCCCGGAAAACACCATGGGCTTGGGGTCCTGGTAGCCGGACAGCGGCTCGGTGGCCGGGGCGGCTGCGGAGGTGACGGTGTCGCCGACCTTGGACTGGCGCACGTCCTTCACGCCGGTGATCAGGTAGCCGACCTCACCGGCGCGCAGTCCCTGGGTGGGAGCCGGCTCGGGACTGATGACGCCGATCTCCAGCAGGTCGTGGACGGCGTCGGTGGACACCATCTTGATGCGCTCGCGCGACTTCAGGGCACCGTCGACGACGCGCACGTAGGTGACCACGCCCCGGTAGACGTCGTAGACGGAGTCGAAGATCATGGCTCGGGCGGCGCCGTCGGGGTCGCCGGACGGCGGCGGGACGGCCTCGACGATCCGGTCCAGTAGCTCGGGAACGCCCGCCCCGGTCTTGCCGGACACGCGCAGCACCTCTTCGGGCTCGCAACCGATCAAGGAGGCGATCTCCGCGGCGTGCCGTTCCGGCTCGGCGGCCGGCAGATCGATCTTGTTGAGCACCGGGATGATCGTCAAGTCGCCCTCAATGGCCATGTACAGGTTGGCCAGGGTCTGGGCCTGGATGCCCTGGGCCGCGTCCACCAGCAGGACGGCGCCCTCACAGGCCGCCAGGGACCGGTTGACCTCGTAGGAGAAGTCGACGTGCCCGGGGGTGTCGATCATGTTCAGCGCGTAGGCGCGCGTGACGCCGTCCTCCCCGGTCACCGCCCAGGGCATGCGCACGGCCTGGGACTTGATGGTGATGCCGCGTTCGCGTTCGATGTCCATGCGGTCCAGGTACTGGGCGCGCATGTCGCGCGGGGCGACGACGCCGGTGGCCTGGAGCATGCGGTCCGCCAGGGTGGACTTGCCGTGGTCGATGTGCGCGATGATCGAGAAGTTGCGGATCTGGGCCTGCTCGGTGGACGCGGGGGCGACGCTTGTGGCCTGCTCGGACGTAGGGATCGGTGACACGGAAGCCTTCCATTACGGCGCCCTCGGACCTGCGTCCCGGGGCGCGGGACAGAAACCTACGCCAAGTCTCCCACGCGGTGGGCGGGCTGCCGTGCCGGCATGGGTGTGATGCCCGACGGCAAGCCCGTCACATGCTGCCCTCACGGATCACGAGCCACCCGCGCCCCAAAGGACGCTCAAGAACCAGTGTAGCGTTCCCAAAATCAGTACTCATCGGGTTGGATATGTTACTTAGGTCAATATCTTCAAGCCCATCAGTCATCGACACATGCGTCGCCTCCGCGTGCTTCTCGATAAGATTGCCAGAGACCATAGTATAAGTCTCCGTATAGTCGCGGATGGCCTGGTCACTGGCCGTGAACTCAATAACGTAGCCCCACCCACCCGGGTAGGCCTCCGCAAAATTCACCGCGGGCTCAACCGACACCACCTCAGCACCCTCCGGCAAACTATTACCCTGCCCGACAGCCAGAATCTCATCCAGGTGCTCCACATCCGCCGGACACGGCGCCCCCACCTGCACCCCAGCGGCACTGGCGGACGCAGACGCCCTAGCCTCCGACCTCTCAACCTGCACACTCGAAAGAAACAAATACCCCACGGTGAAAAGCACCCAGAACACCCCAATACCCACCAACACGGCAACAATGACGAGCACCTGCCGGCCGGTCACCTCCTCACCGGCCAAAACCGGACGCCTCACCACACATCACCCCCACTCACGACCCACTCCCATGCATAACCGACGACTCACCCGACATGTAATGTCACCTGCCGCCCCGCGGATCACTAGCCACCCACGACCCAAAGGACGCTCGAGAAAGAGGTGCGCGTTCCCAAAACCAGCCTCCCATGGATCGGTCACCCCACTGAGATCCACGTCCTCGGCGCCGTCAGCATTAGGATCGGCCATCGGGTCGTCATCAATGTAGTCACCGTTATAACCGACACGATCCGTAATGTAGTCGCGGATGGCCTGGTCACTGGCCGTGAACTCAATAACGTAGCCCCACCCACCCGGGATGGCATCCGCAAAATTCACCGCGGGCTCAACCGACACCACCTCAGCACCCTCCGGCAAACTATTACCCTGCCCGACAGCCAGAATCTCATCCAGGTGCTCCACATCCGCCGGACACGGCGCCCCCACCTGCACCCCAGCGGCACTGGCGGACGCAGACGCCCTAGCCTCCGACCTCTCAACCTGCACACTCGAAAGAAACAAATACCCCACGGTGAAAAGCACCCAGAACACCCCAATACCCACCAACACGGCAACAATGACGAGCACCTGCCGGCCGGTCACCTCCTCACCGGCCAAAACCGGACGCCTCACCACACATCACCCCCACTCACGACCCACTCCCATGCATAACCGACGACTCACCCGACATGTCATACTCCTGGGCCAACCCAGCGCGGTGCAGCTCCTGGAGCTGGCTATCGCTGACATCGAAAGGACCGATCTGCGTCGACTTGTTGCCATCCCAGTTGTATCGGTCGGCCACGTGCACACGGTAGTCATAGGAGTAGGTCCATTCCGGGTTGTCTGCCGTGGGCGGGTAGACCGTGACGGTCCCATCCGTAGCGTAGTTGCAGCCGCCCGTGGCATAGAACCAGTTCTGATCCTCCTCGGCTCTGATGTAGTACCCCTCCCACTTGGTGGTGAAAGGATAGGTGACCGGCCCGGTCACGCCCGAGGCCTGAGCGTCGTCTAAAGCTTCGTCAGCCATCCTCGAGGCGCGTTTTTGCGCCGCTGTATCCAACCCGTCAACATCTTCCAGCATACGGTCGGCGTCGAGTTCCTGTGGTTCCCCGCTGTTCCCCAGGTAGTGCAGCAGATTTCTTGACGCGTCCGGCCAGTCCGAGGCCTTGGCAACCGCGCCGATCATGGCCGCATCGTGGACAAGATAATCAAACGGATCTGCTGGCCGACTTCCGTATAGGCCGGACCCCTCATTGACCGTATCCCCCGGATAGACCCAGGGAGTCACCCCCGGCATCTCAGCATGCTCCCCGGGAACCGGGTCGCCGAGCTCCGTCTTGCCCTGCGTCTCAGGATCCTCGTTCCCACTCCTGCGGTTACTCTCCGTTTTCCTGGCGCTGTCCTCTGTGTTCCTGCGGCTGTCCTCTTTGTCCCGAGGGTCAGTCCACTTCCGTCCCGACCGGGCGTGATCCGGGCTGTCATAGCTCGAGCCGGCCAGGACGGTGGCATAGTCCTCATCGACCTGGGTGGCCAGCGTCAAAGCGGAGGAGACCATCTCCTCCAGCTCGGCTGCGTGGGCCTGCGCCTGGGCGGCTTCCACCATGGCCCCGCCCAGCCCCACAGCGACCATCCTCACCGGGCCTGCCGCCGCCACCACGGCGCTGCCGGTGGCCTTCCCGGCGCCGCTACTGGCCGCCTCGGCAAGGGACACCGACACCGAGCCGTCAGCGCCCAGCGTCAGGTAGGGGTGCGCATCAGCGAAGTCCTGACAGGCGAGTACCCTGCGCCGCACCTGGGCCACGCCTTCGCAGGCGTCGGCGGTGGCACGCGTGAGGAGTCCGATCCGCTCGGTCATCTCGCTGTGAGCGGTCGCGCACCGGCGCAGCGCGCCAAGCGCGGCCTCCACACTGGGTGCCCTAGACGCCACCCGCGAGCTCGCGGCTTGCGCGTCATCCCCCATCTCCGCCATGGAGGTGTGCAGCCTCCTCAGCCCATCCGAGGCATCGACCAGCGGCTCAGGATTCCAGGTCAGGATTTCGCTCCACATCGCCACCTCACATCAGCCCCTTAGCGCGCGCCCACTGGTTACCTGCGGCCGCTGAGACGGCGGCCCCCAGCGCTGCAGCACCCTGGGCCACGAACTCGTCATTGCTCCGGTGGGTGGACGCCAGCACCCACATCCCTGTAGCGGCCTCCCAGGGACGTCCTGCGGCTCTCCAGCCCGCTCACGGCGGTACCGGCGCTCCCTGAACTCAGTGAACCCGGCATGGCCGCGCCGACCTTCTCCAAGGGTCCGGAGACGTCCAGGGCCCCGATCCCGTCGCGAAGCTCCTCCAGGGAGGAGGCGAGCATCTCCAGATCACCGCCGACGATATGGATATCCGCATCCACCACGAATAAACCTCCAGAGCGTCAAGGGATCAACTCGCTCACAACGAGCCAGTCAGTGAACTGGACGTCACCTAACCATCGTGACCTGCTCGTGTCAAGACCGTGACTTCGGCCAGCACATCATCTAGACAGAGCGGATCGCCGCCTGCTCCCCCTCACGCCCGGAACCACGCCCGCACCACCTGCTCGAAGCACTCCAGTGCCGCCGCGATGGTGCGGTCCATGTCCAAGTACCGATAGGAGCCCAGGCGCCCGCCGAAGACGATCCGCTGCGCCTCCAACTCGGCCGCCAACTGCTGGTAGCGGGACAGACGTTCACGATCGGCCGACGTCCCCACCGGGTAGTAGGGCTCGTCGTCGGGGCCGGCCATGCGCGAGTACTCCCGCATGATCACGGTGGCGTCGTCCGGGTGGCTGCGCTCGGGGTGGTAGTGGCGGAACTCGTGAACACGTGTGTAGGGGACCTCGGCGTCGGGATAGTTGATGACCGCGGCGCCCTGGTAATCACCCGTGTGCAGGATGCGGGTCTCGAAGTCGAGGGTGCGCCAGGTAAGGGCCCCGAGCCGGTGACCGAAGAAGCGGTCCACGGCGCCGGTGTAGACCACCGGCACCTGCCCCACGCAGGCGTCACGGCCGACTGGACCGTCGCCCGCCAGGAAGTCCTCCCCCAGCCGCAGCTCGATTCTCGGGTGATCCAGCATCCGCCCCACCCAGGCCCCGTAGCCGCCGGTGGGAATGCCCTCGTGGCGGTCGGAGAAGTAGCGGTTGTTGTAGTTCAGGCGCACCGGCAGGCGGGTGATGATGGAGGCGTCCAGCCGGGTGGGATCGGTCTGCCACTGCTTGGCGGTGTAACCGCGGATGAAGGCCTCATACAGGGGGCGCCCGATCAGGGTGATCGCCTTCTCCTCCAGGTTGGCGGGCTCTCCGGTGATCTCGGCAGCATGCTCGGCGATCAGCCCTCGGGCCGCCTCCGGGCCGAGGGCGGCGCGGAAGAACTGGTTGATGGTGCCCAGGTTGATGGGCAGCGGGTAGACCTCGCCTGCGTGGTTGGCGTAGACGTGGTGCCGGTAGTCGTTGAAGGCGGTGAAGCGGTTCGCATAGGCCCACACTTGCTCGTTGGAGGTGTGGAAGATGTGGGAGCCGTAGCGGTGCACCTCGATGCCAGTATCCGCATCCCGGTAGGAGTAGGCATTACCGCCTACGTGCTCGCGGCGCTCGACCACGACCACGTGCACACCCAGCTCCTCGGCGGCACGCTGGGCGACCGTCGCACCGAAGAGCCCCGAACCGACCACTACTAGATCCGCCCGCAACGCCTGCGCCCTCCGTCGTAGCTCAACGATTGCCTCACCCATCGCCTGCCAGTAACTCCTGACACCGATACCCAACGAACATTCGGCCCGGTGGGTGTCCACAGCGATAGCGGACTCCGGTGAGACCGCGGTTCCCCGCAGCGCCGGTACACTAGCATGGTCTCAACTGTTACTTTCGGCGCTCCTTCGAACGCGCGGCCCTGACACGCCGCCTTCCGTCAAGCTCCCCTCGCTCCGGTAACAGTACCCAAGCACCACCATAAAGCCACCAATGAAAGTGAATACGAGCTCGACTCCCGTACTCCGCGTAGGCGTCGTTGAAGACGATGCCCGGCACCGCCGTGTCCTGTCCGACTACCTCGACCGCTTCGGGCGCGAGCGAGAACTGGAACTGCGAATATCCGTGTTCGACGACGGGCAGGCCCTACTGGACGGGTTCCGTCCGGTCTACGACATCCTCATGCTGGATATCCGGATGGAGGGAACCGACGGCCTGGCGCTCGCCCGCGCAGTGCGTCGTACCGACCCGGACGTCATCATCATCTTCATCACCGCCGCACAGCAGTACGCGATCAACGGCTACGAGGTCTCCGCCCTCGGCTACCTGGTTAAGCCCTTCCCCTACGCCTCCCTGGCCCGCGAGCTGAACCGCGCCCTGGCGATGCTGAGCCGGCAGGACAACGCCAGCGTCGTGCTGAAGGACGGGCAGGGACTGCGGCGCGTGCACGTGCGTGACATCGTCTACCTGGAATCCTCCGGTCACCGCCTGGACGTGCACCTGACCGACGGTGTCATCACTCTTACCGGATCACTCAAGCAAATGCAGCCGCAGCTGGCGCCCCACGGCTTCTTTCGTTCGAACTCCTGTTACATCGTCAACCTGCGCCATGTGGTAGCAGTGCGGGAGCAGGACTCCGTTATGAGCACCGGCGAGGCGCTGCGCATCTCCCGTCCCCGTAAGAAGGAGTTCATGCGCGCCTTGACCGAGCACGTATCTGGGACCCTTACGTGATTCAGGAGGCGCTACCAGACATCCCCCGACTGTGGACGGCGCTGGCCGAGTGGGGCGCATGCCTGCTGTACGTGCTGGCTACGTGGCGGCCGCAGGACTCCCGACGCCGCGGGGCCGCCGTGATGACCGCGGCGCTGCCGGCACTGTGCGTCTACCAGGTGCTTGCCGCGCGCCTGCCGATCTCGCTGTGGCTGGCCGGCATGCTGGGGGCGGTCGCCGCCATGTGGAGCATCCTGCACCTGGCGCTGAACGGGTCGCTGCGACGCTCCACCTATCTGGTGGTGCGAGCCTTCGTCGCCGCCGAGCTGGTTGCCTCCCTCGAGTGGCAACTGGAGGTGTTCCTCCTCGACGGGCATGCCGGCACGCGGCCGGCGGCGCTCTGTGCAATCGTCGTCGACGGCGTCGTGCTCGGGGCCGTCTACCTGCTGGAGCGGCCCCGGTTCCGCAGCGAGGTCGTTCCCACCACCGCTACCGTGGCCGGGGCGGCGGCAATCGCCGCTATTACCTTCGCCATGTCCAATCTCAGTTTCCTCAGCACGGCCACCCCCTTCTCCGGGCGGCTGGGAGCCGAGGTCTTCTACATCCGCACACTCGTGGATCTGTGCGGATTCATCATCCTGTACGCCCAGCGGGAGGTGGACCTGCAAAACCGGGCTTCCTTCGAACTTGCCGGCACCGAGGCGCTGCTGCGCTCACAGTACGAGCAGTACCTGACCTCCAAGCGGGCCATCGACATCGTCAACCGCAAGTACCACGACCTGCGGCATATGATCGCTTCGGTGCGCGCAGAGCCGGACCCCACGATTCGCCTGGACCGGCTCGGCGAACTGGAGGCGTCCGTGCGCCCCTACGAGGTGTTCGTGCGTACCGGCAGCCCCGTGCTCGATGTGATTCTGACCGACCGGGAGCAGGTCTGTTCGGAGGCCGGCGTCACCATGACCACGATCGCCGATGGTGCCGCGCTCGGCTTCATGGCCGCCGCGGACCTGGCCACGCTGGTTGGCACCGCTCTGGACAACGCCCTGGACGCGGTCTCAAGCAGCGGGGACGCCGACCGGTGGATCCGTGTTGATGTGCGTACCCGCCGCGGATTCGTACTGATCGAGGTGGAGAATCCGCTGGCGCGCGGGCAGGTCATGTCCACCGACGGCGAGCCCCCACGGCGCGCCGGGGCGAGTGGCGGCGCGCACCGGTACGGCCTCGGCGCCATTCGCGCGGCCGCCGAGGCTTACGGCGGGCAGGTCACCGCGGGAGAGAGTACACAAGGCACCTTCATGCTGCGCGTACTGCTGCCGATCCCCACCGCGCTCCCTCACCGAGACCGGCATCGGTAACACACCGAGACCTGTAGAGGCTACGTACCGAGGTCGGGCGTTGTGATCCTGTGTTTGGGGTGTGGTGAAGCCCCACTCCCGGCCCCAAGGAAGGCTCCGGTCCCGTTCTCAGTTCAGGGCCAGTACTCGGCGAGCCACCTTGTAACCGGCCACCGGCACCCAGTCCCCGGGGCGCCCCGGCAGCGTCATCAGCCGTCCCATGACGGAGCGGCGCACCCGCCGGGCCACGTCGGGGCGCGTGGCATCCAGACGTTCCCAGAGCTGCTGCTTTATGGCGATATTGCGGGGCGTACCCGAGCGCAGCGCCATGGTCGTGATCACCACCGCGCTCATGGTGTAGATGTGCACCAGGTAGCGCAGCAGTGCTTTCGGCACGTCGCCCTCGTGGGGCATCGCCTCCAGCATGAGCGCGTTCACCCGGTCGTGCTGGTCCAGGCGTGCCACGATCACGTCGTCGGCGACCGACTGCCCGGCCCGCCCAACCGTGTAGTAGTACAGGTCCAGGTCCAGGTAGGTCAGCGTGCGCACGTGGCGTAGCGGTTCGAAGGCGAACAGGTTGTCCACGTAGAAGCAGTGCTCGGGCAGCCGCATTCCGGAGCGCTCCAGCACCTCCCGTCGGTAGGCGAGGGAGTGCATCATGAGGTACTGGTCGGGGCGGAAGCGTCCGACGTCGTCCCAGCCGCCAATGCGTCCGCTCGGGAGCAGCCCCCGGAAGCGCACGACGTGGCGGCCGGGCCTGATCCCCCGCGGGCCCCGGCGGGCGGGTCCGTGGCGGAGCCGGTACCAGGCGGGCGTGCCCTCACGGACGTACACGAAGTTGGTAACCACCAGGTCCGGCTCGTTGCCGTCCCGTTGCCACGAGCGCAGGGCCGCGAGCAGGGTGCGCAGGGCGCCGGGATCGATGGCGTCATCAGCGTCGCACACCTTCAGCCAGGTACCCCGGGACGCGGCGACCCCGGTGTTTATGGCACCGCCGTGCCCCTTGTTCTCCTGATGGATGACCTCGATGGCCGTGTGCGCCGCGGCGTAGGCGTCGGCAAGGGCGCCGGTTCCGTCCGTGGCACCGTCGTCGACGACGATGATCTCCAGGGCGCCGCTCCCATCATCTGCCGCCACGAGACTGGACAGGCAACGGCCCAGGCAGTCCTCGGCGTTATACGCGGGGACTACGACCGTGATGAGCGGGCTAGCGGTCACCGTGCGGATCTCCTTGTTAGACGGAGTCCCGGCGTACCGCGGTCATCGGGCAGTCGCCCGACCCGCGCCCGAGGCGCTCCTGGTGATTGACGTGCATGACCCTACCGGACCGTGCCCGGCTCAGTGTACCGACGGCACCCCGGCCTGAGTGTCTGCTTCCGACTGTGCGTCCGCATCCTCGGGCACGCGCTTGAAGATGACCTTGAAGATCGGGAAGAACACCCAGAAGGAGATGGCCGCGTTGATGATCATGGTGACCACGTCCGCCACGGTCTCACCGGTGGAGGCGCCGAGCGTGCCCTTGCACCAGGAGTAGATGGGCTCCTTGTACAGCACCTGGAGGGCGGCGGCCACGATGGTGATGACCACGTAGGCCAGCGCATACCAGAAGGCCGCCTTCCAGATGGAGGAGTTCGACTTGAAGGTGATGGAGCGCTGGGCGAAGAAGTTGATCACCTGGGCGATCAGCAGGGTGATCTCAACCGCCAGGAAGTAGGCAAGACCACCGCCGGAGCCGTCGGCCTGGATGGGGCCGGCCACGTAGTCGAACAGGTAGACGGGGCTGCCGCCCGAGGACCCGACCGGCAGGAACTGGAAGGTGGTGCCCTGGAGCGAGGTGAATCCGAAGATCCACCGGAACACCGGCATCAGGATCAGCTGCAGCAGGGTCACGCCGTTGGACAGGATGAAGAAGACGATGAACTGGGCGATGGTCTCGTGCCGCTCCTCGAAGCGGTGCCACCAGGCGGTGATCGATTTCATGCGTGGTCTCGGTTTCTGTTGTCTCTTTTAGCGACGGGAACTAGATGGATTAGAGGCGGGACCGGTATCCCCCGGGCCCGACGGAGTCAGCGGGGGCCATCAAGCCGTCTCTGGGTGGCCTTGTCCTGGCGCCGGTTGCGGAAGAAACCACCCACGATGGTGCGCAGGCCGTGCAGCCCACGGCCGCCCGCGAAGTCGACGATGCCGTCGACCATCTCGGCGGACACCATGCCGCCGGTCATCTTGCCCATGGCGCGCAGCGGCATGTTGAGCATGAACAGGATGTTCAGATCGGGTTTGCCGGAGGCGTCGGCCTTGGCCTTCTGGCGTTCCAGGATCTTGACGGCCAGCTTGCCGATGCGGCTGCGGCCGTGGGCGAGGTCGGAGATGGGGCTGTTGGGGCCGATGCGGCCGGATGTCTCCGGCTGCGGCACAGGTCGTCCGAGCAGCGCAGCGAACTCGGCGTCGGTGGCATCGGTGACGGTGCCGTCCAGGTAGTGGCCCAGGGCCGGGTCGGCCGGGGCGACCGGGTCGCCGTCCACCTCCCAGGGGGCCTCGAGCGGAAGGTCATCGGCGTTGCGCCCCACCCGCACGCGCCACGTTCCGGCCGGGTGCACCCAGCGCCCCTCGCGCACCGAGTAGCGGCGGAAGGTGTAGTCATCGAAGGGGATGGTCACTGTCGCCGTCTCCCCCGCCGCCACGGGGACCTTCGCGAAGCCCTTCAGCTCGCGGTCCGGCCCCCACACGCCGTCGGGGGCGGTGACGTACAGCTGGACCACCTCGGTGCCGTCGACGGCGGAGGTGTTGGTGACCGTCAGGTGCGCGCCGCCCTTGTCCAGGCTCAGCCCGGAGTACTCGAAGCTGGAGTAGGACAGTCCGAAGCCGAACGGGTGGGCCACGGGCGTGCCGGTGGTGGTGTAGTAGCGGTAACCGACGTAGGGGCCGTCCTTGTACAGGGCGAGCTCCCCCGTGGCCGGGAACCAGGCGGAGGTGGGGTTGTCCTCGTAGCGCACCGGGTAGCTCTCAGCCAGGCGGCCGGAGGGGTTGACCGCGCCGGTGAGTACCCGCAGTGCAGCGCCGGCACCGGCCTGCCCGGACAGACTGGTGTGGACCACGGCCCGGGTGTGCTCCTCCCAGTCGGTTTCCACCGCGGATCCGGCGGAGACGACGGCGACCACGTTGGGGTTGGCACGGGCGACGGCGGCAAGCAGCCGGGTCTGCGCCTGCGGCAGGCGCATGTGGGGGCGATCCAGGCCCTCGGATTCGGACAGCTCATCCAGCCCGATGTAGGCCAGTACCACCTCCGCCCGCCCGGCCAGGGCGACCGCCTCGTCGAGCAGGGCCTGGTCGGGCTTGCCCTGGCGGTCGTAGCCCTGGGCGTAGCCGACCAGCTCCAGACCGGTACCGGCAATCTCCTCCAGGGTGGTCTCCAGCCGGGTCGGGTTGATCTGCGAGGAGCCCGAGCCCTGGTAACGGGGCGTGGAGGCCATGTCACCGATGACGGCGACGCGTGTGCCCGGGGCCAGCGGCAGGATGCCGTCCTGGTTGCGCAGCAGCACGATGGACTCCTCGGCCACCCGGCGGGCCAGGGCATGGTGGGCGTCGACGTCGAAGGTCGGCCGGTCCTCCGGGGCGGTCCTGGCCGAGGGCGCGGACGTGGCCATGGCAATGACCTCGGCGGCCCGCGCGTAGACGGCCTCACGGCTGATGCGCCCCTCCTCGACGGCGGCGACGACCTCCCGTGCGGAGTGCAGCCCCGGTGCGGGCATCTCCAAGGAGGAGCCGGCCGCGGCGGCCGCCGCGGCGTCATTGGAGCCGCCCCAGTCGGAGACCACCAGCCCCGTAAAGCCCCATTCTCGACGCAGGATGTCGGTGAGCAGCTGCGGGTGCTCGTTGGCATAGGTGCCGTTGACCCGGTTGTAGGAGCTCATCAGTGCGCGCGGGTGCGCCTCGCGCACGACGACCTCGAATGCGGTCAGGTAGATCTCGCGCATGGTGGCCTCGTCGACTACGGAATCCGAGGCCATGCGGCGCAGTTCCTGACCGTTGACGGCGAAGTGCTTCGGGGTGGCGGCCACGCCCCGTGACTGGATGCCGCGGACGAGGCCGGCGGCCATGCGGCCGGCGAGGATGGGGTCCTCGGAGTAGTACTCGAAGTTGCGTCCGCACAGCGGGGAACGCTTGATGTTCATCCCCGGCCCCAGCAGTACGTCCACGCCGAGTGCGAGTGCCTCCTGTCCGAGCGCGGCGCCCATCTGCTCGGCCAGATCCGGGTCCCAGGAGTTGGCGACCGTGGCCGCCGTCGGGAAGCAGGTGGCGGGCTCGGAGGCGGCGATGCCTAGGTGGTCGCCGCTGCCGAGCTGGCGGCGCACGCCATGCGGCCCGTCGGACAGGACGAAGGAGGGGATGCCGCGCTGGGGCAGGGCGCGCGAGTCCCATTCGGAGGCGCCCGAGAGGAGGGCGGCTGCCTCTAGAAGGGTGAGGTCCGAGGCGGTGGCGGTCACGGCGTGTTCCTTACCTTGACGGGTGGTCTGAATGGGTTGGGTACCGAAGCGTGTGGCTCCAGTGCGGGTCGCCGACTGGGGCGGGGCGAGAAGCGGCCTCCTCGCCCCGCCCCACGCGCCGATTACTTCGTCTCGGAGCTCTCGACGGCGGCGGTGGCCTCCGCCCGGCGGTGCCGGTAGCGGCGGATGGCGAGTGCCTCGAGCGCGAGCAGGCCGATGCCGAGCACGGCCAGGACGCCCCAGGTCAGGTACTCCCAGGAGGCCCGCTGCACATCCGGCTGACCGTCCTGGTATATCCAGGAGTTGGCGACGGTGTACAGGATGTTGTGCGCGGACTCCCGCATGGCGATCACTCCGGTGGCGGAGGTGTTCTGCACGGAGTTGACGGTGATGTCCGTGGTGGCGAGCATCATGTCACCGCCGTTGCGGGTGAGCTGGTCGGCGTTCTGGTAGCCGTAGCCGGCGAAGTAGTCCGTCAGCGTCATGCCGCGGAAGCCCCACTCGTCACGCAGCACGGTCTGCTGCAGTTCGGGCAGTGCTCCGGCATAGGTGGTGCCGATGTAGTTGAAGGCGGTCATCACCGCGCCGGCGCCGCCGTCCTTGATGCCGATTTCGAAGGGCTTGAGGTAGATCTCGCGGATCGCCTGTTCGTTGGACCAGGTGGCCAGCATGTTGGTGCGGTTGGTCTCCTGGTCGTTCATGGCGAAGTGCTTGATGAAGGCGTACACGCCCAGTTCCTTGGCGCCCTGGATCTCCTGGGCGACCTGGGTGCCGGCCAGGACCGGGTCCTCGGAGAAGTACTCGAAGTTGCGGCCCGCGTAGGCGTAGCGGTGAGTGTTGGTGGCCGGCGCATACCAGCCGGCCACGTCCATGTCGTGGGCCATGGTGCCGATGGCGGTGCCGAATTCGTGCGCCAGTTCCTGGTTCCAGGTGGCGGCGACGGACACCGCCGACGGCAGGCCGATGGAGCCGACGCCGGTGAAGTTGTTGTTCAGCGAGGCGGGCCCGTCCACGTCGGACACACGCACCTTGCCAACGGAGTCCACGGCCACGGAACCGTAGCCGCCGTTGGCGATCAGGCTGTTCATGTCGGCGACGGACAGCTGGTCGAGCAGCTGGTCCCACTTGGGATCGTCGTAGTCCAGGCCGTACATGTCACCCAGGACCAGGCCGTTGTCGGCGCCGGTGGTGGGCATCTGGTCGGAGTCGTCATCGAAGGCGGTGGAGTCGTAGTTGGAGTTGGCGACGAAGGCCGCCCGGTGCTCCTCCGACATCTCCAGGCTGGCCGGGGCGCCGGTGGCCTCCTCGTAGTTGGCGAAGGAGTCCGCCCGGGAGAGGTAGGTGACGTCACCGGCGGCGGCGTCGAACTGGTTGGTGGCGACGATGGCGTCACCGCTGTGCGTGTTGTCGTCGGAGTCGTAGGTGATGGTCGCATCGACCGTGAGGGTCTGCTCGTCGATCACCGTGTGGGAGTCCGAGCGCAGGGAAATGGTGTAGTCGCCGGCCTCGAGCACATAGGCGCGAGCGTTCAGGTAGTCGTAGGAGGCCATGTCGTCCTCGGCGAAGGTGACGGTGACGGTCTCGGAGGCGCCTGGCTCCAGCAGGCCGGTCTTGCCGTAGGCGGCCAGGTTCACGGCCGACTTCTCAATACCGCCATTGGTGTAGGGCGCGGTGTAGTAGACCTCCACGACGTCCTTGCCGGCCGTGTCTCCGGTGTTGGTGACGGTCACGTCGAGGCTGATCGTGCCGTCGGCGTTGCGGCTGAACTCCCCCATCTCCTGGGTGAAGGTCGTGTAGGACAGGCCGTAGCCGAAGGGATAGGTGACGGCCTCGTCGTAGTCGATGACGCCCTCGACGGCCGCCGTCTCGTACCAGCGGTAGCCGACGTAGATGCCCTCCACGTAGTTGACGAAGGCGGGGTAGGTGGTGGCGTCGGTGAAGGGCGAGGACTGGCCGTACTCCTCCATGTTGGTGTAGGTGAAATCACCGAAGTTGTTGGCGGCCGGAGAAGCCTTCAGGTCCGCGGCGAAGGTGTCGGGGGTCTTGGCGGAGGGATTCACCTCGCCGTCGAGGATGCGCCCCAGGGCGTTGAAGCCCACCTGACCGCCGGGGATGGCCCAGATGATGGCGTCAATCTCGGGGTCGGCTGCCAGATCGGACAGGTCGAAGGCGTTGGCGCCGTTGTAGACAACAACCACGGTCTCGGAGTTGTCCTTGGCGAGCTGGATGAGGTCGCGCTCGGGGGCGGTGAGTTCCAGGTAGCCCTGCCCGTCGGCGAAGTCGGTCTGGGTGGTGGAGTTGTCGGTGTAGGAGAAGGCGTCGTTGGCGGCGACCTCGGCGTTGACGTCCAGTGGCAGGTCGAAGCCCTCCCCGCCGGAGCGGGCGATGGTCACCACGGAGGTGTCGGAGAAGTCCTGAATGGAGCTCACGACGGCGTCGGTGTACGCCTCGGAGGTGGGCTCCGGCAGGGTCCAGTCGGCGGCGAACATGCCGACCTCGGGGCGCTCGGCGCGGTAGTCGTTGTAGAGGTCACTCAGTTCGGTGTTGGTCTCGAATCCGGCGTTGTGCAGGCCGTCCAGTAGAGAGGTCGTGGGGTTGTCTGGCGAGAGAGAGCCGGATCCGGTGCCGCCGTAGACGGGGTTGGTGGAGGCCCAGCCGAGCACGTTGATGGCGGAGCCGTCTTCGAGCGGCAGCGCGGCATTGTCGTTCTTCAGCAGAACCATGCCCTCGTCGGAGATCGTGTTGCCGAGTTCTTCGACGGAGGCCTTGGTTTGCTCGGTCAGCGTGCCGGAGCCGGAGGAAAGGTCAAGGATGGTCTTCAGACCGCCGTACATCATGCCGGTCACGGCAACCGCGATGGCGACCACCGCCACGATCCAGGTGGTGGACCGCACGAGCTTGCGGGTCGGCTTGTTGAGACTGCGCGCGACAATCGTGATGATGAGCGCCGCCAGCAGCGCCACACCGATGGCGATCAGTTGCGGCCGCAGGCTCGCCACCACGTTCCAGACGTCGTTCCAGTTGATCGACAACACTGTCGGGACACCTCTCTGTGTTCCCCGCATGGGATTGCGAGGGGGATGGGGATGCTCACCGGCGGGACGGGCCTCGAACCGCCATCACTGGGCGTCCGGGACCGCGTACTACCGGCCATTGACATGCAGTCGTATTCTCGGTCGATATCAGTCCGCTACACCGTCTTGACCGCTCGATCTGTCGGTTCGTGCGCATAACCTGTCAAACGTCAGTCCAAGGCCACCTCGCGATCATCGAGCGTCCCAGGAGGATCCATGAGCACCACACGCATACTCATCATGATCGCCGTCTACGCACTCAGCATCATCATGGTGCTGCTGACATTACCCCTCCTGCGCGGTGGAGCCCGCCCGGACAAGGCACGCATCACCGAGCCCGTGCCCGGGGCGGGGACAACCACCTATGAGTACCCCGTCCAGCGCCCCGACGCGAGGGCCCAAATCGGCCTGGTCATCCTGTTCGGCTGCGGTGTGGCGCTCCTCGTCTTCGTCACATTGCCCCTGACTGATGATTTGAAGGCTGTAGCGATCATCGCCGCGCTCGCGCTGGTCTGTATCGGCTACTGCTGCTATACCCTGGCCGCCTATCGCAACTGCAGCCTCATCGACGCTCCCACGCTGATCGCCGGCACCGACTGGCGCGGCCGCGCTGTGCAGATCCCCCATCAGGAGATCGCCTCGTTCTCGACCACCGGGCAGCGCTCGTCGGTCGTGCGCGACCAGCGCGGGCGGAAGATACAACTCAACATGAACTGGTTCTCCACCCCCAACCTGGCTCTCTATCTGCTGCGCGCCACCGCCGAGGGCCGCTTCCCGGGCAAGCGTCCGGGTGACCCGCGGGAGCTCAACCGGGGGCTGAACCGGGTGCAGTCCGCGCTCAACTTCCAGTGCGCCAAGCCCCTGCGGGAGGTGCTGCTCCAGGGGCCGGCCGCCAATCCGACGGCCTTCCACCGCGACCCCGCCGCACCGGAGGGCACCGGCTGGACCGGTCCGGAGTATGAGGCGTGGGCAAATATGGTGAACACCATTTTCTGGAGCTAGCCGAGCCTTCGCGCGGGCGTGGACAGAGTTGTCTGCCCGCGCCCGCGCGCCCTCACCCCCTTAGGTCACTTGCTCAGTCCTCAATCACCGAGCCGTCCAGGTGCAGGCCGAAACCGTAGTCATAGGCGTTGCCCGCGGAGTCGGTGTAGGGGGTCAAGTCCTTCGGGACGTCCTCCTGGTTGGCCTCCACGGTGTCCATATCCGCGGGGAACTGGATGGGCAGGCGGCCGTTGGACTCGTGCAGGCCCAGCGCGATCCTGATCAGGGCCTCGTCGGCGACTCCGAAACCCACGACGATGGCGTCGGCGCGAGCCTCGAACTCTGCGGGAACCACCGGGTTCGTGGCCTTGAGCGCCACGACGACGGGGATGTCCCGGTCCGAGGCGGCCACCGCGTCAGCGGCCCGGTTGAAGGCGTCCAGGTCGGCGGCGTTGGAGATCGCCGAGGTGGCTCCGTAGTAGGAGCGGTTCTCCCGGCCGCCGTCGTCGAGGATGTCCCCGGAGATGGAGGTGCGTCGGACGTTTTCCCCATCGGCGGTATAGGTGCCGTACTGGAGGGAGAGTGGGTACCAGCTGTCCTCCTCCTCGTTCCAGCCGGCCTTGGAGAAGCTGGTGCCGTTGATCGGCGAGCGCATGCCCACGAGCACCAGGTCCACATCGGTCAGGTCGGGCGCCGTATAGCCGGTGACGTGTCCGTCGGCGTCGTATTCGACCTCGTCTGTGACGACCTTGCCGAAATACTGCTCGGCGACCTCCACGTCGAGGGAGGGTCCCTCGGTGTACTCGGCCTCGCTGAAGGCACTGTTGAATCCAGTGTCGTAAGTCTGCGGGATGTAGACCGTCTTGTCGGAGAAGTCCGCCTCCGGATCCAGGGTGATGGCGCCGTCGTTCTTGAGGGTCACGACGGAGTTGAGCTGAGCTTCCTGGCCGGCCGTCACCTTGTCCTGCGATCCCACCTGTGCCTGGGACGCGGCCAGATCCAGGAACGGGTCATCGAAGGCGCCGATGTTGAAGGACATGGTCAGGATGCGCGCCGCCGACTGCTGCCAGCGGGTCTGGGCGTCGATGTCCAACTCCCCGGCCTCGTACGCCTCCTGCCATAGGTCGTAGGCCGCCAGTACGGGGGCGGCGTCGTTGTTGCCGCCGAACATGTCGGTACCGTTCTTGATGATCTGGAAGTGACGCTCTTCGACGCTCAGGTCCTCCGCACCCCAGCCGGTGGCGATAACCGGATCGTCGGGGTCGGTGGTGGCGCGGGTGACTCCCCAGTCGGTGACGACGACGCCCTCGTAGGCGTTGTCATCACGCAGCTCGGAGAGCTTACCGTCGTCATAGGAGGAGCCCATCCGCTGGGTGTACTCGGGCTCGCCTTCGGCGTTCAGGGTGATCGAGTAGGAAGTCATCACGGCCGAAGATTCCAGCGCCTGCTGGAACACCGACCGGTGCTCGGCGGAGTTGCCCCCAACCATGACCTCGTACTTGCCGGCATTGGTGTGGGACTCGCGCCCGCCCTCGCCTGCGCCGTCACCGGGCCAGTGCTTGATCATGGTCGCCACCGAGTCCGTGCCCCAGTCGCCCTCGCCGCCGTCCTGCGTGTACGTGCCCTGGAAGCCGGCCACGTAGTTGGCGGCCATTGCCCCGGCCATCTCGGCGTCCTCACCAAAGGTTCCGGACACGCGCAGCCACCGGGGCTCCGTGGCCAGGTCGATCTGTGGGGACAGGGCCGTACCGATACCGAGGCTCCGATACTCCTGTGAGGCCATCTGCCCGAACTGGAGCACCGTGTCGGGATCGAAGGTGGCGGCCAGCCCCAATGATCCGGGCCAGCTGGAGATCTCACCAACCCCCGTGAAGGCGCCGTCACCGGAGGCGTCCGAACGCGGATCGGAGGAGAAGTTGACCGGGATGTAGGGGGTGTCGGCGGAGGCGAGAGTCTCCACGTAGGCCTGCATCTGGTTGACCCACTGCACGTTGGCGGTCACGTCCGAACCGCCCGCGTTCAGCACTGCCCGCAGGTAGGACTCGGACAGGTACTGCTGTTGTTCGGCGGTCAACCCGTCCTCGGGCGCGCGTTCATGAGCGGAGAAGAGCATCAGCCCGGCCATCTGCTCCTTGGACAGGCCGGTGGCGTAGTCGGCGGCCCGCTCGCTCCCCGTCCGCCGCCAATCCTCGGCGGGGTCGAGCTCGCCGTTGCCGTTGAAGTCCTTGAAGGCATAGGTGTACTCGCCCTCAACCTGCTCAATGATGGTCATGCCGCCGTCGGCCGAGTAGCTCAGTACCTGGCCCCCGTTGGGGTTGACGACTCTGGTGAACCTGGTTTGACCATCGTCCAGTTCCTGAGTGATGTAGGTGTTGCCGTTGTTCTCCAGGTTCGAGGATGCGGTCGCGTCGGCGGTGGAACCGCCGGAGGTGCATCCTGTCAATGCCAGAGCCGCAGCCACGGCAACGGCGGCTAGGCTCCTTCCACATGTGATCCTCATTGATCTCTCCTTGCAGGGTTCTTCAGGGCTCAGCGGCCCGCCCCGGTGGGAGGTGGGGCCGCGCGTTCGGGCGAGTCTGCCGGAGACGTACCGACGACGAACTCCTCACCGCGGTTGTGAAGTCTCGGGACGCAGCGGCACCGTCGCCGGGGATGCCCGAACTCCCTCATCGTATGAGTCACAGCCCATTCCTGCGGCGGACTACAGCAGGAACTGTCGGTCGCGGCGCATAAACTGCATCCAATCCACCACCCGGGCCGTTGTCCCGTCATGTGAGACGCCCGGGATTCCTTTTGCCCACCGCCCGCGGCGCCCTTACCCTCACGCACGCGACCGCCGTCGAGCGCTGGAGACAGCAAGGAGGCACCCATGCGCACCCCCGCAGACCAAGAAACCGCCCTTCCCGGGGCGGCCCCCACCGCCAACCGTGTGCCGACCGGGCCGCTCGGACCCGACGCGCCCGGCTACACTCCGCCCGCACCCGGCACCGACACTCCGCGCCACACGCTTCTACCCGCCTACTTCGGTCGCTTCGGCGGCCAGGAGGTCCCCGCCGAGTTGCTGCCCGCGCTCGACGAACTCGAGGCCGCCTACACCGAGGCCGTCGCGGACCCAGCCTTCGAGGCCGAGCTTGCGGACCTGCGGGCAACCTACCTGGGGCGCGAGACACCCGTCTTCGAGTGCCGTCACCTGCCGCTGACCGGCGGCGCCCGCATCCTACTGAAGCGGGAGGACCTGGCTCACGGCGGGGCCCACAAGGGCAACAACGCGCTCGGTCAGGCGCTGCTGGCCAGGCGCATGGGCAAGCGACGGCTGATCGCGGAGACCGGCGCCGGTCAGCACGGCACCGCCACCGCCATGGTGGCCGCGCTGATGGGCATGGAGTGCACCATCTACATGGGTGCGCACGACGTGGAGCGGCAGCGCCCCAACGTGGAGCGCATGGAGCTGATGGGGGCCACCGTGGTGCCGGTGACCGCCGGACAAGCGGGCCTGAAGGATGCGATCGACGCCGCCCTCGCCGAATGGTGCACCCGCTTGGAGGACACCTTCTACCTGATGGGCTCGGCCACCGGGCCACATCCCTTCCCCTCGATCGTGCGTCACTTCCAGGAAGTGATCTCCAGGGAGTCCCGCCGCCAGGTGCTTCAGCGCTACGGCGCCCTGCCCGACGCCGTCATCGCGGCCGTGGGCGGCGGCTCCAACGCGATCGGCGCCTTCGCCGCCTACCTGGATGACCCATCGGTGCGGCTGATCGGCGTGGAGCCGGCCGGACGGGGACTGGGCACCGGCGAGCACGGCGCCCCCATCAACGCCGGCCGCACCGGCGTGCTGCACGGCATGCGCTCCTTCGTCATGCTCGACGACGACGGCAGCGTCCTGCCCTCACACTCGGTCTCCGCCGGACTCGACTACCCCTCGGTGGGACCGGAGCACGCCCACCTGGCCGACACCGGGCGGGCCGAGTACGTGGCCATCACCGACGCCGAGGCACTGGAGGCCTTCCGTCTGCTGAGCCGCCACGAGGGCATTATTCCGGCCATGGAGTCGGCGCACGCTGTCGCCCAGGCACTCGAACTGGCCCGCGAATATGCCGAGACCGACCACCCCGACGCCACCGAACCGCTGCTGCTGGTGAACCTGTCCGGCCGCGGCGACAAGGACATGGACGAGGTGCGCGAGCACCTGTCCTGACGGACGAGGTACCCGCGCACCTGCCAGATCAGCGTCGCCGTTTCAGTCGGCGCTCGCCCGGGCCTTGGCCCGCCTCGAACGCCACCGCAACACGACGGCGGTCATCGCGCCCACGCACAGCAGGCCCGTCACCACATCGATGATGATCGCCATGGTGGTGAGCCGGTCCAGGCCGCCATCATCGGTCTCCACGCTGTAGTTGCCGGAGTTGGCCACCGTGTACAGCACGTTCTTCGAGGCCTGCCGCAGCGCCGTCACCATGGTCGGCGAGTCCTGGTTCTCGATCTCCGAGCGGGCCTGGGAGCCCATGCCCAGCATGATGTCGTTACCGTTGAGCACCGAGTCCATGGTGATCTGGTAGCCGTAGGACCCGTACCAGTCGGTCAGCACCATGCCCTCGAAGCCCCACTCGTCCCGCAGGACGCCGTTGAGCAGGTCGGCGTTGGCGCCGGCGTAGCGATTGCCGATGAAGTTGAAGGAGGACATCACCGCATACGGCCCCTCCGCCCGGTTCTTCACCACGATCTCGAAGGGCCTGAGGTAGATCTCCCGCATCGTCTGCTCCGTGGCGAAGGTCTGCAAGAAGGTGCAGCGGTTGATCTCCTGGTCGTTCATCGCGAAGTGCTTGATGTAGCCGTATACGCCCTTGGCCGCCGCCGCATTGGTGGTTGCCGAGGCGATCTTGCCGGCGAGCACGCCGTCCTCCGAGTAGTACTCGAAGTTGCGTCCGCCGAAGGCGGTGCGGTGGGTGTTCATGGCGGGGCCGTACCAGCCGTAGATGTGCGCATCGGCGAACTCCTGGGCGATGCCGGCGCCGACTTCACCTGCCAGCTCGGTGTTCCAGGTCTGGGCGATGAGCACCTCGGCCGGGTAGGGGGTGCCCATCACGCCGATGACCCAGTCGTTCAGGCCGGCGGGCCCGTCAGAGTCGAGCGCGGCCCGCTTGTCGATGGAGCCGATGCCAACGGTCTGGAAGCCGCCGACGGCGACCAGCTCGGACATCTCCTCGACGGTGAGCTGGTCCAGCAGCCGGTCCCACTGCTCATCGTCGTAGGCGAGTCCGGTCATGTCGCGCAGACTCAGGTCGCCGTCCGCACCGGTCGTGGGCATGACCGCATCAGGGTCCTCGTGATCGGCCGGGTTGTAGTTGGCCACCGAGTAGGAGTCGATGAAGGCCTTCTCCTCCTCGGTCATGGTCAGGTCCTCCGCGGTCGGCGCGGCGGTGGCCTCGTCGTAGTTGGCGAATCCGCCGGCGCGGGAGAGGTAAGTGACATTACCGGCCGAGTAGTCCTCGAAGCGGTTCGTGGCGACCTCGGAGTCGGAGGCGCGTCCCTCGGCGGAGTAGTCCACGTCGGCGTCCACCGTGAAGGTCTCGGAGTCCAGCACGGTGTGGGAGTCGGAGCGGGCGGAGATGGTGTACTCGCCGGCCTCCAGCACGTAGCCGCCGTCGGCGGTCTTCAGGGCGGAGGAGTCGTAGGAGGCGAGCTCCTCCTTGGGGATCGCGAAGTCGATCGCCTGGGTGGCACCGGGATCGAGCAGCTCGGTCTTGGCGAAGTCGACCAGGTTCACGGAGGCCTTCTCGATGCCGCCGTCGGTGTACGGCGGCGTGGAGTACAGCTCGACCGCGTCCTTGCCGGCCACGTCACCGGTGTTCGTGACGGTGACCGTCACCTGCACCTCGTCCCCGTCAGCATTGAAGGCGGTGATCTCGTGGGTGAAGTCGGTGTAGGACAGCCCGTAGCCGAAGGGGTAGCGCACGGCGGCGTCGTAGTCGAAGCCCTCCACGGCGTCGTCGTAGGCGGTCTCGTAGTAGCGGTAGCCGACGTAGATGCCCTCGTTGTAACTCACGCGGCCGAGTACGCCCTGGAAGCCGGGGTCCGCCGCCGTGTACTGCTCCACCAGGTCATCCACATTCGTGTAGGTGAAGTTGCCGTAGTTGTTGTAGGCGGGCGTAGTGGTCAGGTCGTTGACGAACATGTCCACGGTGTGCCCAGAGGGGTTGACCTCGCCGGACAGGATGCGTCCCAGCGCCCCCATGGCGTTCTGGCCTGTTCCGGGGGCGAGCAGCACGGACTTGATGGAGGGGTAGTCGTCCAGCCAGTCCAGCTCCATCGTGTTGTTGGAGTTGATCAGCACGATCACCTGGGAGAAGTTGTCGTTGACGATCTGCAGCATGTCCTTCTCGGTACGTGACAGCTGCAGGTAGTGCTCACCCGCCTCGAAGTCGTCGTAGTCGCCGTTGTTGGTGTACTCGGCGTTGAAGTAGCCGTAACGTTCATTACCTCCGGCAACAGTCTCGGCCATCTTGGCGTAGTCGCCGTCGATCACGGCCTTCATGTCGGTGGGCAGGTCCTGCCCCTCACCGCCGGAGCGGGCCAGCACCACCACGGCGGTGTCGGAGAAGTCCTTGGCCTCACCCAGCACCTCGTCGGTGTAGACGTCGGCGGTCGGCTCCGGCAGGGTCCAGTCGGTGAAGCCGATCGTGCCCGTGGTGCCCTGGGACTCGCGGGTGTCCCGGTAGCTGGTGTACAGCTGCGTTAGGGTGTCGTTGGTGGCGTATCCGGCGTCGTGCAGGGAGTCCAGGACGCCGGTGGCGTTGGACATGTCGGCAGCGCCGGAGCCGGTGCCGCCGTAGATCGGGATGGTGGAGGCCCACCCGAAGACGTTGAGGTTGGTGGTCTCGGCCGGAAGTGGCAACAGTCCGTCGTCGTTCTCGGCCAGCACGAATCCCTCGTCGCCGACGCGGCCGATGATCTCCTCCGAGGCGGCGCGCGAGGCGTCCGAGACACTGCCCTGCACATTGACGAGGATGGACACGGTCGAGTACAGCGGACCGAAGACCACCAGGTTGCCGATTACGACGACGGCCACAACCGTGGTCAGGCCGGCGCCCCAGCGCCACAGGTGCCGGTCCCCCTTCTTGGCCAGCCAGTGCGCGCCGATCGCCACCGCGATCGCAACCAGGATGATGACGAGGAGCGTGTAGATGTAGCCGGAGCATTCATGGACATATGTCTCAACGTCCGCCGATGAGACTCCCATGCCGCCGAGAATCGGCGTCAGTATGTTGATGATGAGCTGGAGCACAATGGTCTCCTTGGACAGGTTGGGTTCGGGTCGTTCGGGTCGTGCCCCGAGGGGCTTGCGGCTCGGCGGGAGCGCGTCGGTCGTCGGCGCGGCGGCGAGCGGGCCATCGTTGGCACCCAAGACTTTATGGCTCCGATCACATTCCCGGGCCCGATGCCGCACAATTTGTCGGCCCGGGCGCATGTTCTGCCTGTTCTCCGTCCGCCCGGCCCGTCTCACCACGTGTCACCGATTTGGCCCGTCCCGCACGCCGGTCTAACCTGCCGCCATGACCGCGTTCCGCACCAGCCAGTGGTGGTGGCTCCCCAATGGGCGAGCCACTCACGCCGCATAGCCGGCGCCGGATCACAAGAGCTCGTCACCTGGCGGGCTCTTCGCATACGGGGCGAATCCCACCGGTGGCACGAACAGGAAGGCAACCGATGACGCTTCCCCCACCCTCCGTATTGACGCGGTCGGTGCGCTACCAGCACGACGGCGGCACCCTGCTGGAGCACCTGGCCCGCACCGGCCTGATCGCCACCACGGCGGACACCGGCGAGCCGCGGCCGCTGGACACCGTCCTGCTGGAGTCGGTGGACATCGCCACCAAGGCCTCCCGCACGACGATCGCCGTCCTGGAGTCCTCGACCCGCCTGACCTGCCGCGGCAACGCCGTCGTCGCCGAGGTCCTCCCCCAGGCGCCCGCCGACGGCGCCGCCGCCCTGGACCGGCTGCGCACCGCCCTGGCCGCCCACGTCACCGACGACGCCGCGGACAGCCTCACCCTCACCTTCCCGCCCGTCGCGAACGATTTGGAGGAGCGCGAGCGCCTAAAGGCGACTTCCACCATCGAGCCGTTGCGCGTGCTGGCTGCGGCCGACGTGGATCACCCGCACCTGCCGCTGGAGGCGGGAGTCTTCGCCTTCGACTACCTGGCGACCTTCGAGACGCTGCCCGAGGTCGCCATGGGCGCCAACACCTGCCCCGACTACCTGTTCTACGACGCCCGCATCATCCTGGTGATCGACCACCCCACCCGTGTGGCGACCCTGGTGGGCGCCTCGGTGGATGCCGCGAGTCTCGCCGCACGCCTGGACGCACTGGCCGCCGCCGCGGACGCCTTCGCCGCCGGGGACGCGGCCACTCCGCCCCCCGCCCCGCAGGACGCCGCTGAGGAGGCCGCCCACCCGGTCCTGCATGCCGCCCCCACCCAGTCCGACGCCGACTACGCCGCCGTGGTGGAGTCCATGAAGGAGTCGATCGCCGCCGGGGACGTGTACCAGGTGGTGCCCGCCCGCGGCTTCACCCTGCCCTGCCCGGACGCGCTGGCCACCTACCATGCGCTGCGCGAGTCCAACCCGAGCCCGTACATGTTCTACGTGGGCGCTCCCGACTTCGAGCTGCTCGGCGCCTCCCCCGAGTCCGCCCTACTGCATTCGGCCAAGACCGGACAGGTCGCCATTCGCCCGATCGCCGGCACCCGCCCGCGCGGACTGGTCCCAGACGGGGGGATCAGCCACGAGCTGGACACGCGCCTGGAACTTGAGCTGCGCACCGACGCCAAGGAGGTCGCCGAGCACGTGATGCTCGTGGACCTGGCCCGCAACGACGTCGCCCGGGTGTCCGTGCCCGGAACGCGCCGGGTCGGGGACCTGATGCGTGTGGACCGCTACAGCCGGGTCATGCACCTGGTCTCGGAGGTATCCGGGCAACTGGCCCCGGACCTGGATGCGCTGGACGCCTTCCGCGCCTCCATGACCATGGGCACCCTTACCGGCGCCCCCAAGCTGCGGGCGGCCGAGCTGATCCGCGACGCCGAGGGGGTGCGGCGCGGCAGTTACGGCGGCTCGGTCGGCTACTTCCGGGGCGACGGCGAACTGGATACCTGCATCGTCATCCGCTCCGCCTTCGTGCGCGGGGGCACGGCGCTGGTGCAGGCCGGGGCCGGCGTGGTCGCCGACTCGGTGCCGGCCGCCGAGGCCGCCGAGACCGTCCACAAGGCCAGCGCGGTGCTGGCGGCCGTCGCCGCCGCCCAGGGAGCCCAGCTCGTCATCGACTCCGGCAATGGCGCCGCCCGGCCGGAAGGGAGGCGCTGAAATGCGCGTAGTCCTGCTCGACAACCGCGACTCCTTCGTCTACAACCTGGTGGACCAGTTCGCCTCCCTGGGAGCGGATATCGCCGTCTACCGCAATACGGCCCCCGCCGCCACGGTGTTGAACGCGCTTGAACCCGCCGCCGGTGGCGACGCACACGCCGAAACGGCCCGCAGCGAGCGCCCGGTGTTGTGCCTGTCCCCCGGCCCCGGTCACCCGCGCGCCTCCGGCAACCTGATGGAACTGATCGCCGCCGCCCTGGACCGCGGCATCCCCACGCTCGGCATCTGCCTGGGCTTCCAGGCGATCGTCGAGTCCTGCGGCGGCTCCATCGACCGGGTCGGGCCCGTGCACGGCCGCAGCGTGCGCGTGGAGCTGACCGAGGCCGGGCGCGCCGACCCGGCCTTCCGGCCCCTCCCCGACGGCCGCCTGGACGTGGCCCGCTACCACTCCCTGGGCACGCGCGCCCTGCCCGCGGCGCTCACGCCACTGGCGGTGACCGGGGCGGAGGATCCCGCCGGCCCCGGCATTGTGATGGCGGCCCGCCACCGCTCCCGCCCCGTCGTCGGGCTGCAGTTCCACCCCGAGTCCGTGCTGACCCCACAGGGCCCCACCATCCTGCACGCGCTTACCGCCGGCCTGGCCGCCGCCGCGATCACCTGACCGGCGCCGTCCCCGCCCCCACGCAATTCCTCAGAACCGAATCATCAACCCCATTGTTTGTTTTAGGAGCACACCATGACCCCCGCACCCGCTGAGAACAACGCCATGCATACCCCCGCGGTGGCCGACGCCGAGGACGCGCACCGCCTGCTGCGCGGCGTCATCCAGGGCCGGCGCCTGACCCAGGATGAGACCGGCATCGTCTTCGCCGCGCTCGGCGCCGGAGACCTGTCCGAGGCCGAGACCGCCGCCCTACTGGCCGCCCTGCACGCCCGCGGCGAAACCGCCGATGAGGTGGCCGGCGCCGCGAGCGCCTTCCGCGACGCCGCCCGTCCCTTCCCCGAGGTCACCTTCCCGCTGGTGGACGTCGTCGGCACCGGCGGCGACGGCGTGGGCACCATCAACATCTCCACCGGCGCGGGCATCGTGGCCGCCTCCATGGGCGTATCCGTCGCCAAGCACGGCAATCGGGCCGTGTCCTCCAAGACCGGCGCCGCCGACGTCGTCGCCGCCCTGGGCCTGCCCCTGGACGTGGCTCCGGAGCGGGCCGTTGAGATCCTGGCCCGTGACCACTTCACCTTCCTGTTCGCCCAGGCCTACCACCCGGCCATGCGGCACGTGGCCCCGATCCGCAAGGCCTTGGCCACCCCGACGATCTTCAACGTGCTGGGCCCCCTGCTCAACCCCGCCCACCTGACCTACCAGCTGATGGGGGTGGCCGACCCGGACATCCTGGACATGATCGCCGAGACCATGGTCAAGCTGGGCCGCAAGCGCGCCCTGATCGTGCACGGCGCGGGCACCGATGAGATCGCCGTGCACGGCACCACCCAGGTGCGGGAGGCCACCCCGCGCGGGGTCAAGGCCTATGAGGTCACCCCCGAGGAGCTGGGTGTGTCCACCTACGACCTTGCCGACGTGCTGGGCGGCGAGCCGGAGGAGAACGCCGCCCTGCTGCGGGAGGTCTTCGCCGGCCGGGGCGAACCCGCCCACCGCGACGCGATCGCCGTGAACGCCGGCGCCCTGCTGTACCTGGCCGGTCCGGCAGACAACCTGGCCGACGGCACCCGCATGGCCCTGGACCAGCTGGCCAGCGGCCGGGTCGCCGAGCACCTGGACTCCATGACCAAGGCCGCCGCGGAGGGTGAGGCCCGATGAGCGGCGCCCCCAACGCCGGCGGTGCCCGGCCTCAGCGCCGTCCGGTGGACGAGCGGCTGATCGCCACCGGCACCGTCCTGGATGCGATCGTGGCCGCACGGCGCGAGCGCCTGCCCGAACTGCGCGCCCGCTTCGGGCACCTGCGCGCCGAGCAGCTGGAGCCCTCCCGGCGCTCCTTCGCCGACGCCCTGCGCACCCGCAGCGGCGATCACGCGAGCCCGCGGCCCGCCCTGATCATGGAGTGCAAGTCCGCCTCCCCCTCACGCGGCACGATTCGCTCCAGCTACGACCCGGCCGCGCTGGCGCGCGCCTACGCGCCGTGGGCGGCGGCGGTGTCCGTGCTGACCGAGCCGGACCGCTTCAACGGCTCCTTCGAGGACCTGGCCGCCGTGCGCGGCGCGGTGGACGTGCCGGTGCTGTGCAAGGACTTCATCGTGGACCCCGTGCAGGTGCTGGCCGCCCGCAGCCTGGGGGCGGACGCGATCCTGCTGATGCTCTCGGTGGTGCCGGACGACGTCTACGCCGAGCTGGCGGAGCTGGCGCACTCGCTGGGCATGGAGGTGCTCACGGAGGTGTCCACGCCTGCGGAAATGCACCGGGCCGCCGCCCTGGGGGCGCAGGTGATCGGCATCAACAACCGCGACCTGCGCACCCTGGCCACCGACATCTCCCGCACGGAGCAGATGGCACCGCTGGCGCCGTCGGGCGTGGTGCTGGTGGGCGAGTCCGGGGTGCAGACGGCCGACGACGTGCGGCGCCTGGCCGGGCAGGTGGATGCCCTGCTGATCGGCTCGGCCCTGTCGGCGGCGCCCGACCCGGGCGTGGTGGCCGAGGTGCTGGCCACCGCCGTGCCGGCGCCCGAACGCGGTCAGGCACGCGACGCCGCCCAAGCCGCTGAACGGGTGGCCGGGGCGGACGCCGCCCGGGCGCAGCGGGAGCACGCCGACCACACGCACCCGCGTTTGTGCGCCTACTTCGGCCCCTACGGCGGCCAGTACGTGCCGGAGCTGCTGATCCCCGCCCTGGACCAGTTGGAGGATGCCTACATCGATGCCCAGGCGGACCCGTCCTTCGCCGCCGAGCTGGACGAGCTCATGCGCCGCTACCTGGGGCGCCCGACCCCGGTGACGGAGCTGCACAACCTGCCCCGCGAGGGCAACGCCCGCATCTTCCTCAAGCGGGAGGACCTGGTGCACGGCGGCGCCCACAAGGGCAACCAGGTGCTGGGGCAGGCACTGCTGGCCAGGCGCATGGGCAAGACCCGCATCATCGCCGAGACGGGCGCCGGCCAGCACGGCACCGCCACCGCGATGGTGTGCGCGCTGCTGGGCCTGGACTGCACCATCTACATGGGCGCCACCGATGTGGTGCGGCAGGCCGCCAATGTGGAGCGCATGGAGCTGATGGGGGCGCGGGTGGTGCCCGTAGCCAGCGGCGCCGGCACCCTGAAGGACGCCGTCAACGAGGCCCTGCGCGACTGGACCGCCTCCTTCGCCACCACCCACTACCTGCTGGGCACGGCCGCAGGCGCGCACCCCTTCCCCACGATCGTGCACGAGTACCACCGCTGCATCTCCCTTGAGGCGCGTGCCCAGATCCTGGCCCTGACCGGGCGCCTGCCCGATCAGGTGATCGCCTGCGTGGGCGGCGGCTCGAACGCGATCGGCATGTTCTCCGAGTTCATCGACGACGTCGGCGTCGGCCTGATCGGCGTGGAGCCGGCCGGCGAGGGGCTGGACACGCCCCGCAACGGCGCCCCGATCAACAACGGCACCACCGGTATCCTGCACGGGGCACGCAGCTATCTGATGCGCACCCCGGAGGGGCAGGTGGAGGAGTCCTTCTCCGTGTCGGCGGGGCTGGACTACCCCGGCGTCGGGCCCGAGCACGCCTGGCTGGCCGATTCCGGGCGGGCCCGGTACGTTGCGATCACCGACGACGAGGCGGTGGAGGCCTTCCGGCTGCTGAGCCGCTGGGAGGGCATCATCCCGGCCCTGGAATCCGCCCACGCACTCGCCCAGGCCCTCAAGATCGCCCGCGAGACGCCCGCCGACGCCTCCACACCGCACCTGCTGGTGTGCCTGTCCGGGCGCGGGGACAAGGACCTGGAGCAGGTGCGCATGCGCCTGGGCGGCAGCTTCTCCGAGGATTCCGCCGTCGCCCGGGCCGCCGCCATGGTGGAGCAGATGGGCAAGCGCACCGAGTACCTGTCGCTGGCACGTGCCGGGGCGAACGCAGAGTCGGCAGCGCCGACTCACCAGCCTGAGGAGGCCTGAGATGAGCCGTTATCCCGCCATGTTCTCCCGCCTGGCCGACGCCGGTGAGGGCGCCTTCGTGCCCTTCGTCATGGTCGGCGACCCCACCCCCGCAGCCTCCGAGGCGATTATCGAGGCGCTGATCGACGGCGGTGCTGATGCCCTGGAGCTGGGCACGCCCTTCTCCGACCCGGTGGCCGACGGCCCGACGATCCAACGCGCACACCTGCGCGCGCTGAACGCCGGGGTGAGCTTAACCGACTGTCTGGAGGTGGTGGCGCGCGTGCGTGCACGCCACCCTCAGCTGCCCATCGGCATGCTCATCTACGGCAATGTGCCCTTCGCGATCGGGCTGGAGGAGTTCTACGCCCGCTGCGCCGCTGCCGGCATCGACTCGGTGCTGCTGCCTGACGTGCCGGTGCGCGAGTCGGCGGAGTTCTCCGCCGCCGCCGAGGCCGCCGGGATTGACGCCGTGTACATCGCCCCGCCGTCGGCGACCGCCCAGACCCTCGACGCGGTGGCCAAGGCCTCCCGCGGCTACGTGTACGCGGTCTCCCGGGCCGGGGTGACCGGGACCGAGCGCGCCTCCTCAAGCGTAGGCCTGGCGCAGTCGGTGGCGCGGCTGCGGCAGGATGCGGCCGCACCGGTGATGCTGGGCTTCGGCATCTCCGGCCCCGAGCAGGTGGCCGAGGCGATTGCCGCGGGCGCCGACGGGGCCATCTCCGGATCGGCGACCGTGAAGATCATCGAGTCCCACGTGCCGACGCTGGCCCGCCTGGCGCAGGAGTCCGGCGAGGACTCCCCCGAGTACACCGCTGCGGTTCAGGCCTTGCAGACCGAGCTGCGCGACTTCGTCGCCACCATGAAGGCCGCCACCCGCCGAGATCGGTAAAAGTTACGTGCCGAGATCGGTAGAAGTTACGTGGCTCTTCGCGCTTGCGGGTGTGGTGAACTGATGGGCGTTGGGTCGCCGGGGGCCGTTGGCGCACGCGTGCCGGTTGCGCGGCGCGTGGCGCGATTGGTGGGGGTGCGCGTTGGAGCACGGTGGGCCAGGCACGACGGCTCGTGCGTTCGGGTCAACGTTCACGCCTTCGCCTGACGGTTCGTGCGTTCCATTGACGGTTCGTACGTTGCGGTCGACGGTTCGGCACATCCGGCGACGGTTCGTGGGGTAGGGGTACGAACCGTCGTCGTTCATGCCGAACCGTTGCTGCTACCTGACGAACCGTCACCGGAACACACGAACCGTCCACCCCACGACGCCGCCCTCCGCCGGCCCGACGCCGCCCTCCGATCGGCCGAATACGACCTCGGCGGCCCGAACACGACCTCCCACACGCGAACCCGACCGCCTGGCGGGCCGGTTCACGTCGAACAGGGCCCCGAACCCGACCACCACACCACCAGCCGCGCCCGAACCACCGCACCCACAAACACAAACAGCCAGTTGCGTGCCGAGAATCACCGCAGTTCGCCATGCGGACGGGCCTGGATTGTCGGCTCCGCCCTGTCCTATGGTCCGAGCTGTGTTCAGTACTCTCCCGCTCCGTTCGGTCGTCCGTGCAGTCGGCGGCCGTTTCGGCGCGGCCGAGATGTGTATGTGTCGCGGTATCCGCATCACCGCTGCCGACTGACACGCCCTTCCCTTGACACGAGCTGCGTCGGCAGGTGCCTGCCGACGACTCCTCCTGTGTCTGTCCCTCTAACGGGCCCCACTTGTCGGGGCAGGTCCTGACGTGTACGCAGCAGTACCCGAAAGGTCTGCCCATGTCCCCTACCAGTAACACCGGCCGTAATACCAAGGCCGCGGACGGCCACGTGGACGTCCCACCCACCACCGTCATCCCGCCCGATGGGGACGGAAAGTTCTCCTTGAGCGAGGACTGGGTGGCCACCATCACCGGACTCGGCCTGCTCGTTCTGGCCCTGCTGGGCATCATCCCGAACATCTCGGGGTGGTTGTGATGAGTGCTCCCGCCCGCGTCAACACGCCCGCGCCCACTGCTGCCGGCCCCGCCGCCGAGCCCACCCCGGACGCCCGCCCGGAGGCCACCTCCCCGGGCTGGACGCTGCTCGGTGTCATCGTCGTCGTCGGCCTGGCCGCCGCCGTCGACTACCTGGACAGTCACGTCCCCCTTTGGAGCGAGGGGACCTGGCTCGGCGGAATCGCCGGGTCGATCGAGTTCCCCGTCTACGCCATCGCCCTGGGATTCGTCGCCAATGCCCTCCTGTCGGCGCTCGGCGTCATCGACCGCCTCTCGGCGGCGTTCCGCACCGAGTTCTTCATTAAGACGGGGCTCGTACTCCTGGGGTCGACCGTCAACATCAACGTGATCGTCTCCGCGGCGGCGCCGGCGATCATTCAGGCCCTGCTCATGATCTCCACGGTCTTCCTGTTCACCTGGTGGATCGCCGGCCTGCTGCGCGTCGAACCGCACCTCAAGGCCCTGTTGGCCACGGCCCTGTCGATCTGCGGGGTCTCGGCCGCCGTGGCGGCGGCGGGTGCCGTCAACGCCAAGCGCGAGCAGCTCGCCTACACGGCCGGGCTCGTCGTGGTCTTCGCCCTGCCGAGCATCTTCCTGCTGCCGTGGCTCGCCGCCCTCCTGGGACTGTCCGCGCCGGTGGCGGGGGCCTGGATCGGCGGAAACATCGACACCACGGCGGCAGTCACCGCCGCGGGGGCCGTCGCCGGCGAGGACGTGCTCGAGTTCGCCGCGATTGTGAAGATGACGCAGAACGCTCTCATCGGCTTCGTTGCCGTGGGCCTGTCCCTCTGGTTCACCCTGCGCGTGGACCGCCGTGACGCCGACGGCACCGCCGCCTCTGCTACCCGCCCCGGTTGGCGCGAGGTCTGGCAGCGCTTCCCGAAGTTCGTTCTCGGCTTCATCGCCGCGTCGGTGCTGGTCTCCGCCATTGCCGCCGCCGCGCCCGGCCTGGTCGCGGACGAGAGCAGTTGGTTGAGCACCGGTCTGGCCTCCGCCAAAGCGCTCCAGACCCTGTTCTTCACACTGGCCTTCGTGTCGATCGGCCTGGAGTTCCGCGTCGGTGCCCTGCGGGAGGCCGGCTGGAAGCCCGTGCTGGTGTTCCTCGCCGGCACAGTCTGCAACCTGGTGGCCGGCCTGCTCTACGCCCAGGCACTGTTCGGCTGGGTCTTCGGAGGACTGTTCTAAGCCCGTCGGCGGCTCGGCCGCAGCCGCCGACGCAGGTCAGGACGGCCTGCGCGGCCTCCCCGAGGCCCCATCGGGTGCCGGAGCTGCCTCACGGCTGTCTCAGGACTGGCTCACGCCTCTGTCTCGATCAGCAGCTCATCAAGCTCGACGACGCCGGTGCGCAGCGCCAGTAGCACCAACTGCACCCGGTCGCGCGCCCCGGTCTTGGCCAACAGGTGGGAGATGTGCGTCTTCACCGTCGCCATGGACAGCCACAGCCGGTCGCAGATCTCCTGGTTGGTCAGCCCCCGGGCCACCAGCGCGAGTACCTCCGTCTCCCGCTCGGTGAGCCCACCGGGCAGCGGCGGCGGCTGGGACCGGGTTTGCTCCACCTGGCCGGCGCGTACGGCGGTCAACAACCGCCGCGTCGGTCCGGGCGAGATGACCGAGTCGCCGCCATGGACGGTGCGCACCGCCTCGATCAGCCGCTCCGGGGCCGTGTTCTTCAACAGGAACCCGGCCGCGCCGGCCTCGATGGCACCCATGACGTAGCCGTCGGTGTCGAAGGTGGTGAGTATGACGATGCGGCCCTGGGCTCCCGCCTCAATCAGGCGGCGGGTCGTGGCCAGGCCGTCAAGGCCCGGCATCTGCACATCCAGCAGGACCACGTCCACGGGATCGCTCTGCGCACACCGCAGCGCCTGGCGACCGTCGCCGGCCTGCCAGGCGACCTCGATGTCCGGCTGCGCCCCCAGCAGCATGGCCAGCCCCGCGGTGAACAGCGGCTCGTCGTCCACCAGCGCGACCCTGATGATGCCGTTCATGCGGCCTGTCCCGGCTGCGCCTGGGTGAGGTGCGGCGGCGCCGGCAGGGTGACGTGCACGCGCCAGCCGCCCTCCGACCGCTCCCCGGCCCACAACCGGCCGTTGAGCGCCACCACTCGTTCGCGCATGGTCTGCAGCCCCGCTCCCCGCCGGGTGTCGTCGTCCAGTGCGCCAGCGGCACCGCCTCCGGCCGATATGGGCTCCGCATTCTCGACGACGATATCGACTCCGCCGTCCTCGCCCCGCACCCGGACCTTGGTCGGCGCGGATGCGGCATGGCGCATCACGTTGGTCAGCGCCTCCTGTACGCAGCGGTACGCCGCCTCCCCCACCGGGGCCGGCGGCTCGGCGTCGCAGCGCAGGTCGAGGGTGAGCGGCAGGCCCGCCCGCCGCGCACCCGTAACGAGCCGTGGCACGTCGTCGAGGCCCGGACTCGAGCCGCCCGGTGCCGCGCTCCCGTCCGACTGCGGCGAGGGCCGGGCCAAGGGGGATTCGTTGACGTCGGCGCGCAGCATGTCGACCAGTGAGTGCACTTCGGAGACCGAGCGCCGGCTCGTCCGCCCGATCACCGCCAGCGCCTCGGCGGCGGCCGCGGGATTGGTAGTCAGGACGGCCCGGGCGCCCTCGGCCTGCATGCCGATGACGGACAGCGAGTGCCCCAGCAGGTCGTGCACGTCCCGGGCGATGCGCTGCCTCTCGGCCACCACGGCCAGACGTCGTTCGGCCTCCTGCTGGGCGGCCAGTACCTCTGCCCGCTCCAGGGCCTGCTCGATCCGCTCGCGAGCGCGTCGGCGCAGCAGGCCGGTCAGGACGGCGACGGTGATGAACGCCCAGCTCACCGCGAGGACGATCAGCTCGGTGCCCGGGGTGGGCGGGTCGATCAGCTTGTCCGCGCGCAGGGCGCCGACCGCGCCACCGAGGTAGCCCAGGGCCGCCAGCGGCCAGGCGTGGGGGCGCGGGACACGACTCGTGCAGGTCTCCACCGCCACCAGGCAGGCGACGATGGCGAGGATGGAGAGCCCGTCAAAGATCAGTACATGAGCGGCAAGCGCCACTCCGACGGCGACAACGGCGACGGTCGGGGCGAGGCGGCGCAGCGCGATGGCCACGCAGCACACGGCGAGGATGATGACGTAGGCACCGGAGTCGACGAGTGCGTTGCGCAGAGCGCCGGCCGGCTGCTCCGTGATCATGGGCGGATTCCATGCGCACACATAGGCCAGGGAGACGGCCAGCAGCATGTCGGCCACACCCGGACGCCCCCGTGGCGGCCACCGCCGCACACCGCTGTCCGGCACGGCCGGCGCCCGCCGGCCACGCCCCGCTGCCTCGCCGTCGCGCATCCTCATCCCCGCCTCTCCCTACCTGTGTAAGGGGCCTGCCCTCCACGGAGCGCTGTCCGGTATGCGACGGTAGCGGCACGGCGGGGGCCGGGTCTTCATACCCGAGTATGAGTCCGGCGACCAAGCGCGCCCGAACTTCCGCCCCGGGCCTGATGCCGACGACCGCGGGCGCGGGAATGCTGCAAGGCATGAACACAGTCACCCTCACCCGCCCCGGACCCACCGGGGGCGACGCCGCGGCGCGGTTCCCGGACGCCGTCGTCACCACCGGTGCCCTGACCAAGATCTTCGGCAGGGGCGCCGCCGCCCGCACCGCTGTCGACCACCTCGACCTTGTCATTCCCCGCGGCGTCGTCTACGGCTTCCTGGGCCCCAATGGCTCCGGCAAGTCCACGACCATGAAGCTGTTGCTCGGCCTGCTGACACCGACGTCTGGAAGCGTGAACCTGTTCGGCGTCCCGCTGGATCGGCGCAGTCGCGGCGGGCTCATGGCGCGCACCGGCTCCATGATCGAGCAGCCGCCCGGCTACGGGCACCTGACGGGCGCCGAGAACATGCGCCTGGTGCAGCGCATGCTCGGGCTCAGCGATGCCCAGGTGAACCGGGCCCTTGACCTGGTGCGTCTGACCGGCCATCGGGACCGCCTGGTGAAGACCTACTCGATGGGTATGAAGCAGCGGCTGGGGATCGCCATGGCGCTGGCCCGCCAGCCGGAGCTCCTCATCCTGGACGAGCCGACCAACGGCCTTGATCCGGCCGGCATCGAGGAGGTGCGCAATCTGCTGGTGTCGTTGGCGGGTGAGGGCGTGACGGTGATGGTCTCCAGTCACCTGCTCGATGAGATCGACCGCATGGCGAGCGTGCTCGGCGTCCTGTCGGCCGGCAGGCTCGTCTTCCAGGGCACGCGTGCCGAGCTCATGCGCCGTTCGGTGCCGGACCTGCTCCTGGTCACGCCCCGGCCACAGGCCCTCACCCCGACAATGCTGGCCGGCCTGGACGGTGCCGCAGGCAACCGCCCTGCCCCGGAGCCGCCTGCGACGACGGTCGTGACAGACGCCGGTGTACGAATTCCCGGCTTGTCTCCCGGGGCCGCCGCCGAGCTGGTGCGGCGGCTGGTGGCCGCGGACGTCCCCGTGTATGAGCTGCGGCGTGAGCCCCAAAGCCTGGAGGACGTCTTCATGGACCTGACCGGCGGAGCGGGGGCGCTGTGATGGGTGCACAGCCGACAGTCGCCATGCCCTCCCGCGGGCGCCACGGCTGCGGCGGTTACGTACCGCCGCAAAGCCCGGGCGGGTCCTTCCGCGTCGCCGTGCGAATGGAACTGGCCAAGCTGCGGCGCCTTCGCACCACGCCGATCGTGACCGTGCTGGGTGTGACGGCGGTGGCGTTCGCCGCGCCGCTGTCCGCGTCCTCCCGGGCGGGCCTGAACGATCCGGCCGCCCACCCGTGGGAGGGGATCCTGCTGCAGTATGCGCTGATCAACGCCCTGTTCTCGCCGATCCTGGTGGCCGTACTGGCCAGCCGCCTGACCGACATTGAGCACGCATCCGGCGGCTGGTACCTGTCTGCGACGGCCGGCCTGACGCCCGGGCGGCTGTGTCGGGCCAAGTTCGCCACCCTGGCACTCGTGCTGGTGCCGACACTCGCGTTGCAGACGCTGGCGCTAATACTGGCAGCCTGCACCGCCGGCGCCACCGTGCCGCTGCCGATCGGGATATGGGCCGGATACACCGCCCTGTTGATCGGCGTCGACCTGGCCATGTGCGCGCTGCATGTTCTGCTCGCGGCCGTGCTCGACAACCAGCTTGCGTGTGTGGGCCTCGGGCTGGTGGGGGCCTTCATCGGCGTGTACATGTTCCTCGCCCCGGCCTGGCTCGCGCGGCTGCTGCCATGGGGGTACTGGGCGATGATCTGCCCCATCTCCCAGGTCGGCACCGGCGACGTCATGGTCGCCCGCCCACCCCTGGGCTGGATAGCCGGGTTTCTGGGGCTGGCCGCCGCCTGTTTCTACGCAATCACTTCCCGCCTCGACCGCATCGAAAGGTGAGCCCCGTGCCCGCAACCAGTGTTTCACGCGGTACTCCCGTCCCCATTTCGGTTACCTCGACGCCGACCGCCAAAAAAGGCACCTGGCCGGCCCTGCTGGCCGTGGAGGCCCTCAAGCTACGCAGGTCCCTGGTGTGGTGGGTCGTGGCGGTACTGCCGGTGCTCACCGTCATCTCCGGATCGGTCAACTTCGCAATGAATCAGGAGGTGCTGTCGCCTACTTGGGAGACCTTCGTCGGTCAAGTCACCCTGTTCTACGGCCTGTTCTTCTTCTCGATCGCGGTCGCCCTGCTGCTGGCGGCGGCGTGGCGCCCGGAGCATCGGGGCTCGTCTTGGAACTACATGGCCACGACACCGCACTCTCCGGCCGCGGTCGCCCTGGCGAAGACGGGCGTGATCCTGATGCCGGTGGCCGCCATGCAGTTGCTGCTGATCGCACTCACCTGGCTGTCCGGCATTGTGTTCCTGCACCTGGCTGGGGGCCTGCCCATCGGCTTCGCGGTCTCGGCACTACTGGCGGTGGTGGCGGCGGTGCCGCTGGTTGGTTTGCAGTCCCTGTTGTCGATGCGGATGCGGTCCTTCGCCGCGCCAGTGGCCCTGGGGCTGGCCGGTGCGGTGATCGGCATTGGGGTCGCCTACAAGGCGCAGACACTGGCGGGTTTGTGGCCGTACTCGCTGGTAACGCGGGCGCTGACGCTCGGCTCGAGCGCCCTCACCGACGCCGGCGGCCTGGACTGGGCCGGCATCGGTCCGGTCCTGGCCTGGGCCGTGGCGGGCTGCGCGGTCTTCTGGGCGCTGCTGGCGCGCATGGCCCGGCGGGCAACGCCTCGGGTCTGATGGAGTGCCCCTCGCGCGTAGGCCTACGCCCCGCCGTGCGTACGCGTTTGCCCCTGACGTACGCGTTTTGGAGGTTCCCGCCTCTAGCAGTCGCATGGCTCCAAAACGCGTACGTGTGGCGGGAAGTCGTACGTGTGGTGGAGAACCGTATGCGTGACGGTAGGGTCGGCTCATGCCCTCCCCACTGCTCAAGCGGATCGCCCGGATTCTTACCTCCAGCGCCAAACGGACCGTAACCGACGCCCTAGAGGAGGAGCTGAGCACCCGGGAGAAGTCGCGCAAGCGCAGCTCGTCCCGGCCTGAGGCGAAGCGGGCGGGTGCGTCCAAGAGTGCCGCGCACACCGTCTCCCACCCCCAGGCGCCGGCACACAGCCCCCGCACGGGCGCGCACGACGGCGTCGGCGTTTACGACGTCGCCTCCCTGGGACTTCCGGACTTCACCTACTCCCCCGATCCCGACGGCGACGCCGACCCCGGCGAGGTGGTGTGGACCTGGGTGCCCTTCGAGGAGGACGCCACCCAGGGCAAGGACCGTCCCGTGCTCGTCCTGGCCCACCACGGCAAGCGGCTCGTCGCCGCCCAGTTGACCAGCAAGGACCACGACCTTGACGCCGCCCAGGAGGCCCGCTGGGGTCGCTACTGGCACGACGTCGGCACCGGGCCCTGGGACTCCAAGGGCCGCCCCAGCGAGGTGCGCCTGGACCGCCTGCTGCTCGTCGAGCCGGATGTGGTGCGCCGCGAGGGCGCCACCATGAAGCGGTCAACCTTCGACGGCGTCGTTACCGCTCTGCGGGCGCACTGGTCCTGATCACCCGCCACGGGTGGCTGCGGCGCGACGCACTTCACGTCGTCGGCCGGTATTCGACCGAGTATTGCCGGTGTATCCGGTGCTAAAGTGCGCTTGGACCTCTGGCCTGGCCGGCTTCGGGGTCCGGCGACCGGGCCTGCCGGGTGCTTCCACCACCTCAAGTCCGCCCGCGGCGCCAACCCTCTCTCCGGCCATTGACCATTCAGACACCAGAAAGCTTCACTCACAGTGGCGAACATCAAGTCTCAGATCAAGCGCATCAAGACCAACGAGAAGGCCCGCCTGCGCAACAAGTCCGTCAAGTCCGAGCTCAAGACCTACGTGCGCCGGACGCGCGAGGCCGTCGAGGCCGGCGACAAGCAGGCCGCCGAGGAGCACCTGCGCAAGGCCTGCCGCAAGCTGGACAAGGCCGTCTCCAAGGGCGTCATTCACCGCAACCAGGCCCGCAACCGCAAGTCGAAGCTGGCCAAGCGCGTCAACGCCATGTGACCCGGCGCGCGCACGAATGCGTCTGGAAGGGCGTCTCCCAACTGGGAGGCGCCCTTCCTGGTTTCCGTCTTCCGGACCCGTACTCGTGGCCCGCTCCGACGGCGTTACGATTCCTCAGGCCGGCGCCCTCCCGCCCGGCCGCACATTCAGGCGACCGTGAGGAGAACGCATGCGCATCGGGTTCGACCGGGACAAATACCTCAAACTGCAGTCCGAGCGAATCGCACAACGCCGGGCCCAGTTCGGCGGCAAGCTCTACCTGGAGTTCGGCGGCAAGCTCATCGACGACATGCACGCCTCCCGCGTCCTGCCCGGTTTCACCCCCGACAACAAGATCGTGATGCTCGCCGAGTTGGCCGACGACGTGGAGATCATCGTCGCCGTCAATGCCAAGGACTTCGCCCGCCACAAGATCCGCGCCGACCACGGCACCTCCTACGAGGACGAGGTACTCCGCCATGTGGATGCCTTCCGCGACTACGGGCTGTATGTGGGCAGCGTGGTGATCACCCAGTGGACCGACGACAACCAGCAGGCCGCCGAGTTCAAGCGCAAACTGGAGAAGCTCGGCATCACCGTCTACCGCCACTTCCCGATCCCCGGTTACCCCAACGACGTGGCGCGCATCGTCTCCGACCAGGGGTACGGGCGCAATGAGTACATCAAGACGTCCCGCGACCTGGTGGTGGTCACCGCGCCGGGGCCGGGATCGGGAAAGATGGCCACCTGCCTGTCGCAGATCTACCACGACCACGTGCGCGGCATCTCCTCCGGCTACGCCAAGTTCGAGACCTTCCCCATCTGGAATCTGCCGCTGGACCACCCGGTCAACATCGCCTACGAGGCCGCCACCGCCGACCTTGACGACGTGAACATGATCGACCCCTACCACCTGGCCACCCACGGCGTGCAGACCGTCAACTACAACCGCGACGTTGAAGTGTTCCCGGTGCTCTCACGCCTGTTCGAGCAGATCATGGGCACCTCCCCGTACGCCTCCCCCACCGACATGGGGGTGAATATGGCCGGCTACTGCATCAGCGACGACGACGTGTGCCGGGAGGCCTCCAAACAGGAGGTGATCCGCCGCTACTACAAGGCGCTGGTGGCGGAGAAGCGGGACATGCTCGAGCCGGTCCAGTCCGGGCGGATCGCCCTGCTGATGAGCAAGCTCGGCATTGCCAAGGAGGACCGTTCCGTCGTCAAACCGGCATTGGAGTTGGCCGCTGCGACCGATGCGCCGGCCGCGGCCATTGAGCTGCCTGACGGAACCATCGCGCTGGGCAAGACCTCCCCGCTGCTGGGCTGCTCCTCCGCCATGCTGCTCAACGCCCTCAAGCGCCTGGCCGGCATAGACCCGACGGTCGACCTGCTCGCCAAGGAGTCGATCGAACCGATCCAGACGCTCAAGACCCGCCACCTGGGCAGCCGCAACCCGCGCCTACACACCGACGAGGTACTGATCGCGCTGGCGGTGTCAGCCAACGGGGATGCCAACGCCGCCCGCGCGCTGGACGAGCTGGGCAGCCTGCGCGGCTGCGACGTGCACACCTCGACCATCCTGGGACCGGTGGACGAGGGCATCTTCCGCTCCCTGGGGATTCAGGTGACCAACGAGCCGGTCTTCGCCACGAAGTCCCTATATCGCAAGAAGTAACCCGGCCTGTTCCCTCTCCCCACCGAAATCGCTGGTGTCAATCGCCATGTCTCGGTATATTCGCCGCAACGAGACATTCTCGTGTGCTCTGGGGTCGGTGTAAGTCCGAACCGGCGGTGACAGTCCGCGACCCGTCCGCTTCTGCGGTCGGCTGACCAGGTGGAACTCCTGGACCGACGGTAAAAGTCCGGATGGGAAGCGCACACGGGACACGCGATGTCGCGTCATGTGGCCGTTGGCCGACGCGCCCGCGCGTCCTCTCCCCCAGCGCACCCGAGGGAGAGGACCACATGACCGCGTTCTCGATTGCGGAGACGGCCGCGATGCACCGCGCCCTCGACGCAGCCGCCTCCCCCGACGTCCCTGCCGGTCCCAATCCCCGGGTCGGTTGCGTCATTCTCTCCCGCACGGGAGACGTCCTGGCCGAGGGCCACCACCGCGGCGCCGGCACCGCCCACGCCGAGGTCGATGCCCTGAAGAACCTGGCGGCGTCGGGCTTCAGCGCGCGCGGCACCACCGCTGTCGTCACGCTTGAGCCCTGCAATCACCAGGGCCGCACCGGCCCGTGCTCTCAGGCGCTCCTCGACGCGGGGGTCGCCAAGGTCATCTACGCCCTGGACGATCCCACCGCGCAGGCTCGGGGCGGTGCGGCCGCCCTCGCAGCCGCCGGGGTCCGCGTCCAGCGCGGCCTGTGCGCCGAGCAGGCCGCACGGCTCATGCGCCCCTGGCTCTTCGCCGTCAGGACCGGCCGTCCCATGGTGACCTGGAAGCTCGCGGCGACCCTCGACGGCCGCATCGCCGCTGCCGATGCGACAAGCCGTTGGATCACCCCTCCGGCGGCCCGACACGACGCACACCGCCTGCGCCGCGACTGTGATGCCATCATGGTGGGCACCGGCACCGTACTCGCCGACGACCCGGCACTCACCATCCGTGACGAGGCGGGTGAACCGGCACCGGCCAGACTTCAGCCGCTGCGCGTCGTCGTCGGCTCGCGTCCCGTCCCACCCACCGCGCGGGTGCTCGCCGACGACAATCACCTCCTGCTATCGGAGCGCGACCCGCACGCCGTACTCAACGCCCTCGCCGCCCGCGAGATCCGCCACGTCCTCCTGGAGGGCGGCCCCACCCTCGCGGCCGCTTTCCTGCGCGCGGGCGTAATCGACGAGGTGGTCGCCTACATCGCGCCCGCGCTGCTCGGCGCCGGGCTCGCCGCCACAGCTGACTTCGGAGTGTCGACGATCGCCGACATCCTGCGCCTCGGGCAGGTTCACGTCGAGGTTCTAGACGCGGGCGGCGATCCTGCGATCCGCGTGACCGGTGATCTCGGCGGCACAGACCTCGCCACCACAACCGTCCCCTCATCCATGACTCCACCCACTCCCCCACAACACGCTGAGGAGAATCACTGATGTTCACGGGAATCGTTGAGGAGCTCGGACGGGTCGTCCGGCTCGAGACCATGGCAGACTCCGCCCGGCTCACGGTCGACGCGCCGACGGTCACCCGGGACGCGCGGGAGGGCGACTCCATCGCCGTCAACGGCTGCTGCCTGACCGTCACCGAACTGCACGACGGCGCCTTCACCGCGGACCTCATGGCGGAGACGCTCGCCCGCACCAACCTGGGCGACCTGGCCCCCGACCACCACGTCAACCTCGAACGGGCGCTGCGCGCGGGTGACCGCCTGGGCGGGCACGTCGTCCAGGGACACGTCGACGCAACCGTCAACATCCTTGACCGCCGGCACGGGGAGCACTGGGACCTCGTGCGCCTCGGCCTGCCCCGGCATCTCGCCCGCTACGTCGCCGGCAAGGGCTCCGTCGCCCTCGACGGGGTCTCCCTGACCGTGGTCGACGTCGACGACGGTACCGGGAATGGCAAGGCCCCGGACCGGGGCGGGCCGTCCTTCACCGTCGGCCTCATTCCAGAGACTCTGCGCCGCACGACCCTCGGCATCAGAGCGCCGGGCGATCGGGTGAACCTGGAGGTCGATGTCATGTCGAAGTACGTCGAACGGCTCCTCGCCGCCGGGTCGGATCGGGAGAAGGCGTGAGCATGCCCGACAGCACCCGCCCCATGGAGCACCGGGACGATCCGACTGCCGGTCCCGCGGGCACGTCTGCCGGCATCCGCTTCGACACCGTCGAGCAGGCCCTCGGCGCGCTTCGCGCAGGCCGCATGGTGATCGTCGTCGACGACGAGGCCCGGGAGAACGAGGGGGACCTCATTTTCCCGGCACAGACGGCCACCGCCGAGCAACTGGCCTTCGCCGTCCGCCACTCAACGGGAATCATCTGCGTGCCCACGACGGCGGAGGAGCTCGATCGCCTGGACATCCCCATGATGACTGATCGCAATACCGACCCCAAGCGAACGGCCTTCACGCTAAGCGCAGACGCCCGCAACGGGGTTACGACCGGCGTGAGCGCCGCCGACCGGGCACGCACCATCCGCGTCCTGGCAGACCCGGACTCCGTACCGACCGACCTCGTCCACCCCGGCCACGTCTTCCCGCTGCGCGCCCGCCGGGGAGGGATTCTTGCGCGCCGCGGGCACACCGAGGCCGCCATCGACCTCATGCGCCTGTCCGGTCACCGCCCGGTCGGGGTCCTCGTCGAGGTCGTCAACGACGACGGAACCATGGCGCGCCGCCACGAGCTGCGTCAGTTGGCCGACGCGCATTCCATACCCATGATCTCGGTAGGCGAGCTCGAACACTTCCGGTGGCTGCACGAGGAGCTCGTCGAGGAGGTCGTCACGGCGCACCTGCCCACCGCCCACGGAGAGTTCACCGCTCATGCCCTGCGCAGCCGGGTCGACGGCGCCGAGTACCTCGCGCTCGTGTGCGGCAGTATCGGCGACGGCGAGGACGTCCTCACCAGGGTGCATTCCGCCTGCCTGACCGGCGACGTCCTCTCCTCCCTGCGCTGCGACTGCGGGCCGCAGCTGCGCGCCGCCATGGAGACGATCAGCGCCCGCGGACGCGGCGTGCTCGTCTATGCCTCCGATCATGAGGGGCGCGGCATCGGGCTCATCGACAAGCTGCGCGCCTACGCGCTCCAGGAGGGGGGCATGGACACCCTCGACGCCAACGTCGCACTGGGGCTGCCGGCCGATGCGCGCAGCTATGCCACCGCCGCCCAGGTGCTGAGGTTCCTCGGCGTGCGCTCGGTCGAGCTCATGACGAACAACCCGGACAAGGTCGCGGGCCTGGAGCGCTACGGGGTGAGCGTGTCCGCCCGGCGGGCGACGCCGACCTTCGCCAACGGGGAGAACCTCACCTACCTGCGCACCAAACGTGATCGCATGGGGCACCTGTTCACGGGGCTCGACGCCGGCGGGACACCTCCCCCGTCGGCTGCCCTGCCCTCCGAGGAGACGGCCTCCAGTGACCGACCGGCGCTGGACGACAGCGGCGACCGCACCGGCGACAGCAGCATCAACGAGACCGAAGGAGCAGCACGATGAGTGGAACCGGGGCGCCGGAGCAGAGTGCACCGCGCGCGCATGGAATGAAGGTGACGGTTGTCGCCGCCCAGTGGCATGAGCAGGTCATGGACGGTCTGCTCGCGGGGGCCCTGCGCGCTATCGAGGACGCCGGGGCGCGGGCTAACGTTGTGCGGGCCGTCGGCTCCTTCGAGTTGCCGATCCTCGCCGCCGCCGCGGCGCGAGGCGGGGCCGATGCCGTCGTGGCGCTGGGGGTGGTCATCCGCGGCGGCACTCCGCACTTCGACTACGTGTGCCGAGCCGCCACCGACGGGCTGAGCAGGGTTGCCCTCGACACGGGGGTGCCGGTGGGTTTCGGCCTGCTCACCTGCGACGACGAGGCCCAGGCGCTCGCCCGCTGCGGTGGCCCCGGCTCTGACGAGGACAAGGGTTACGAGGCGGCGTGCGCGGCAATGCGCACCGCGCTGACTCTGGCCGCCATCGCGCAGTCCTGAGCAGCGGGCGGCCCGCCACCCGGCGTTGGGTCCGGCGCTAGGAGGAGCGCACCGGCACTCTTCCGCGGCGGGCGTCGCAGATGGTGATAACGGCCCGCTCGACGGCGTAGACGGGGTCGCGGGAGGCGCCCTTGACCTCGGCGTCGGCGCGGGCTACCGCCTGGATCGCCACGGCGAGGGCGTCGTCGGACCAGCCGGCCAGCTCGCGGCGGGCGCGGTCTGCCTGCCACGGCGCCATGCCCAGGTCGCGGGCGGTCATGCCACGGCGACCACCCATGGCGGCGACCCGGGCGAGTTGGCGGATCTTCATGGCCAGGGCGGCGACGATGGGCACCGGGTCGGTGCCGGTGGCCAGGGCGTGCCGCAGGGCGGTGACGGCCTGGGCGACGTTCCCGGCCGCGGCGGCGTCGGCGACGGTGAAGCCGGTGGCCTCGAAGCGACCGGCGTAGTAGGTGTTGACGATGTCAACGGTGATGGTGCCCTGCGTGTCGGATATGAGTTGCTCGGCGGCCGCACACAGTTCCCGCAGGTCGTTTCCGAGCGCGTCAACCAGCGCCCCGACGGCGTCGGGGTCCATGCGGCGCCCGGCCCGCCGTACGTCTGCGCTCACCAGGGCGGCCTTGTCCTTGGGAGACTTCACGGCCTGGATCGTGCAGACCGGGTAGGGGGACTTGCCGAGCGCGTCCAGTAGCCTCTTGCCGCGCTGGCCGCCGTTGTGCCGCAGGATCACGGTGACATCCGGGGCGGGCGCGGGCACGTAGGCGAGCAGGTCCGTCAGCAGCGCGTCGGTCATCTGCTCCAGGGCGGGTATGAGCACGAGCTTGGGCTCTCCGAACAGGGATGGCGACACCAGCGTGTCCAGCTGGTGGGCCTCGTAGGTGGCGGCCTGGACGATGGTGACCTCGGTGGCCGGGTCCCGTCGGCGCGCCTGGGCCTCGAGCCGCGATACGGCCCGGTCGGCGAGCAGCTCCTCCCCCGCCCGGATCAGCACGATCGGCGCGAGCTCGACCTCGTCCCAGGCGGGTCCGGTGGGGGCGCGGCGGCCGCCGCGGGAGGTTCGGGAGGTTGCCATGGCTCATAGCCTGCCACGGCGACCGGTGCCATGTTCGCGCCGCCGGCCACGCCGATACAGGGCCGCGATCGCCGCCGCCTCTATGCCGGCCAGCAACAGCGCCCCGCCCAACTGCCCCGGCCAGGCGAGGGCAGCGCCCGGAAGGCGGGCGCACATTCGGGCCACCAGCGCCAGCCAGGCGCAAGAGGCCGTCGCCGGCCACGCGATCACCGCTGCGGCCTGCGGCCACCACGGCGCCACCAGGGCGGCGAGGATGCCGCAGACGGTGGCTACGGGCACGGGCGGGGCGGCGAGCACATTGGCCGCCACCGACCAGATGCCGACGCTCGGACGCAGGAGTACCAGCACCGGGGCGCAGGCGAGTTGTGCGACCACCGGCAGCGCCAGGCCGGCGGCCAGCGGGCGCGGCAGGCGGCGGGACAGGGCGGCGGTCAGCGGGGCGGCGCCGAGCAGGATGCCGGCGGTGGCCAGCACGGACAGGGCGAAGCCGTAGTCGCGGGCCTGCCACGGGTCGACCAGCAGCAGGACGATCACCCCGGTGCACAGGGCCGGCAGAGAGGCGGAGCGTCTTCCCGCCGCCACGCCCAGCAGCATGACCGCGCCCATGGCGGCCGCCCGCAGCACGGAGCCGTCCGGACGCACCAACACCACCAGCCCGGCCAGGACCAGGGCGCCGACGCCGGCACGCGCCCACCGGGGCAGGATGCCCAGTCCGGTCAGCGCCAGGCCCAGGACGATGGCTACGTGCTCACCGGAGACCGCCGTCAAGTGGGTCATGGACACGGTGCGCATGTCCTCGCGCACCTCGGTGGGCAGCGCGTGGTCATCCCCGAGGGCGACGCCGGGCACGAGGGCACGGGCGCCGGCCGGCCAGGTCACCCGGGTCCCGCTCCCGGGTTTCGTCCGGGCGGGCTCCGGCCCGACGGCGGTGATGAGCCCGTCACGCAGGGAGGCGACGGTGCCGAGCACCCCGGTGGCGGGGCCGGTGGTGGTCACTGCGGCGTTGGCGCCGATGATGGCGGCCTCGGCGCCGCCGGGGTCCGCGGGCCGCAGCCGCACCTGTACGCGCACCGGTGCGCCCATGGGCACCTTCAACCAGTCGGCGTCTCCCAGAACCGTTGCCGTAAGGCGAGAGCGGGCGCCGTCGACGGTGTCGACGGCGAGCGTGGTCAAGACGGTCGTCCAGCGTGCGGTGGCGGTGGCGCGCGGTGTGCGGGTGACCGTGCCGGTCAGGATGACGGTGCGCTCCTGCGCGGCGGCAAGGGTGAGTGGATCGCGGCTGCGAGCCCAGGAGCCGGCCGCGGTGGCCGCGAGCACCGCTGCGACCGCCAGCACCAGTACGAGCAGTGAGGCGGACACCGATCCGATCGCGGAGCCGTCGGGGGCGTTGGCGCCGGGCCTGGGGTCGTGGCGGTGCCGGGGCGGACGGAAACCGGCACCGGCCACGGCCAGGGGGATTGCTGCCAGCACGGCACCGGCCGCACCGACCGCCGCGGGCAGCCAGGGCCGTTCTCCGCCTAGGCCGATCGCCCAGAAGGCGCCGGCCCAGGCAGCGACCGCGGCGGGAGCCAGCCGCAGGTCGAGTGGCGGTGGGGCACTGTCGCTGATGGCGTGCCGCGCACGCCGGTTCGGGGACAGGCGGCGCAGGGTGGCGGGATCGTCCCAGGGGGCGGTCTCGGTGCGGTGGGCGCGGTGCCGACGCGCGCCGACCGCCCTGGCGCTCATGCGATCGCTGTTCATACGGTCGCCTCGTCTCGGAGTGCCTCGAGCTTGGCGGCGCCGATGCCGGAGACGTCGGTGAGTTCGTCGACGGCGGTGAAGGGGCCGTGTTCGGTGCGGTAGTCGACGATGCGCTGGGCCAGGGCGGGTCCGATGCCGGTCAGGCCTTCCAGTTCGGCGGCGGTGGCGGTGTTGATGTTGACGCGGCCGCCGGTGGCTTCGGCGCCGCCGTCATTCCCCGCGGCGCTCGTTCCCGCCGCGGTGGCGTCGTCCAGGTTCCAGTTGGAGGCGTCCTCTCCCTGGTGCGGCACACGCACCTGCTCGCCGTCGGAGAGGATGCGGGCGAGGTTGAGCTGGTCGGTGTCCGCGTCGGGCAGGGCGCCGTCCGCGGCGGCGATCGCGTCGACGACGCGGGCACCCGCTGGCAGCACGACCACGCCGGGGCTGGTGACGGCGCCGGCGACGTGCACCACCACCTCCCCACCCGCCTCAGCTCCGGCCGGCGCGACGGTTCCCAGTGGATCGGTAGCCGGGACGGTCGCCGCGGGGGCAGCCGAAGTGGTGGCGGCATCGCGGCTGTGGGGCTTGGGGGCGACCAGCACCGTGCGCAGGGCGAGAACGAGTGCCAGTGTCACCAGGGCGACGCCGATGCCGATGGCGGCCCTGGGGGCGAGGGCGAGTCGCCGCGGGCGCCGCACCGGTTCGATCGGGTCGGTGGAGCAGGCGATGCGCACGAAGTCCGTCAGGGGGCGTTTGCCCACCCGGTCCGCCACCCGTTTGCCGCTCATGCGCCGACGGTAGGGCGACTGGGGTCGCCCCGTCTTTGGGACTGTGGATGGCGTCGGCGGTGGGTGCGGCGAACGGTGCCTGTGGACACTGGCGGCGCGTGTACTAGCGCGGCGGCTCCAGGTGCGGGGCGACGACGATGCCCAGGGCGCCGGGGCCCAGGTGGACGCGGCTGGCCGGGTCGGCGGGTGAACGCATGATGGACTCGACGACGGCTCCGGCCTCGACCATGGCATCTGCCAGATCGTTCTCCAGGGCGCGTCCGTCGGCCGGATCGTCGCCGTAGTGAACGGCCAGTCGCACCGGCGCGGCGGGTGGCCGCGGGCCGGTCAGGGCGGTTCCACCCGCCGCACGCACGGCCTGCGCGATCAGGTGGCGGCGGGCACGGGCGGCACCACGGACCGTCTCGACTACGCCGATTCCCTCCGGCCCGGTGGTCAGGATGGGGCGAATGCCCAGGGTTCCGCCGACGAAGGCGGTGCCACGGTTGAGCCTGCCGCCGCGCCGCAGGTGGTTCAGGTCCTGAACCAGGAAGAACAGCCTGGAGCGGGCCGCCGACTCGCGGGCGCGGGCGGCACCGCGGCGGGCGTCGTCGGCCTCGGCGGCGGCCAGGGCGGCCAGCCCCAGTGCGCCGCCCGAGGCCCCGGAGTCCAGGGCCGTGACCGGTATCCCCTGTGTGGCCAGTTCGCGCGCCGCCGTCCGGGCGTTTTCGACCGTGCCCGACAGGGCGGCCGTGACATGCACCGCGAGCACCTCGTCGCCGCGCCGCGCGGCCAGACGGTAGGCGTCAATGAGTTCGGCGACCGTCGGGCGCGCCGTCGTCGCCGCGCCGTCGTCCGCCTCCACGGTATGCAGGGGAACGACGATGATGCCGCGCGCATCCGCGAGCGCAGCGGGCAGACAGGCTGCCGAGTCGGTGACCACCGTGAGCGACATGCTCGAAGCGTAAGCCTCCGACGCCGATACCCTGTCAACCGGCGCTTCCGACTTGCGGGTACAGCGAGCCACGAGCCGCCGTCCGCCAACCCGTAAACCTGGAGAGTCTGTTAACCCGCCGGGCCGTTTCACACCCGGGGCACCCTGGCCGCGAGGAGAGCGAGGGCGCTCAGGCAGGAGGGTTCGTCGAGCCGACGCCACTGGTAACCACCGGTGTCGGACGAGGTCGGGGCCAGCGGCGGCAGTTCCTCCGCGAGCGCCACATCTGCCACCACCCCGTAGTGGTAGAAGTCGATGGTGTTGCCGCACGAGTCCTCGGTCACGTGGACTTCCACCCGTCGCATACCCTGCACCGTGAAGGACGAGATACCCACTTCTTCTTTCAACTCACGGCGCAGGGTCTCCTCCCAGTACTCGCCCGGCTCGGGTCTTCCACCCGGCAGATCCCACAGCCCCATGTACGGTCCGCGCGTCTTACGGACACAGAGCATGCGCGCGCCCTCGACTATGCGGGCATACACGCCGAAGTGACACCGGCTCATGCCTCCCATCGTCGCACGGATCGGCGACGCAAATGCGCCGGACCTATGCAACCGCGCGATGGCGGCTCAAACTCACCTACCGGGCCGGTGAACAACGGCCGGTATCCCTTATCGACCGACCTCGGCACGTAACAACTACCGACCTCGGCACGTAAGTTCAACCGACCTCGCGTTGGAATTGCATGGCCGCATACGATGCGGGCATGACGAGTCCCACACCCGACCCAGCCGAGATCGCCCGCCTCAAGGCCGCGGCGGCGCAAGCGGCCGCGGACGCCGCCGCGGCGAAGGCGGCCGCCGCACAGGCAGCGTTGGAGGCTGCGCTGGCCGCTCAGACCGAGCCCGCCGTCGAGTCCTCGCCTCAACCGCTCGATGCGCCGACTCAGATGGAGGCTCGCACGCCCGGCTCGGCGGACCCGGCCGCCACGGCGCCTGCGGCTCCCGCAGCAACGGAGCCGCAGGACGCCCCGGCGGTGGAGTCGGAAGCAGCCTCCGGCTACGCCGCCCGCGTGCGGGACGGATACGCCTTCGCCGGCCCCGTACTGCCGGTGGGTACCTACCTGGACTACCCCACCGAAGACGAGCCGCACCCGGCCGGGACGAAGACGTCGGAGCCGATCCCGGTGCCCGGGGTGAACGTGGGCATCCCGCTCGGTCTGCTCAACCGTCACGCCCTGGTCGCCGGCGCCACCGGTACCGGCAAGACGCGCACCCTGCAACTGTTGGCGGAAGGACTGTCCACCGCCGGCGTGCCCGTGTTCCTGTCCGATGTGAAGGGGGACCTGACGGGTTTGGCGGAGGCCGGCGCCGCCTCCGACAAGCTCGCGGCTCGCAACGCCGCCACCGGGCAGGCGTGGGAGGGGCGGGCCTTCCCGCTGGAGTTGTTCACCCTCGGGGATTCGGAGGGGACGGCGGCGCAGCCGGCCACCGCAGCGGGCGCCTCCACCGGGACCCCCATCCGCACCACGGTGACGGCCTTCGGGCCGGTGCTGCTCTCCCGCGTTCTCGGGCTTAATGACACGCAGACCTCCGCACTGGAACTGGTGTTCCACTGGGCGGATGCGCAGGGGTTGGCGCTGATAGACCTGAAGGACCTGCGCAGCGTGGTCGACTACTTAACCGGCACCGAGCCCGGTAAGCAGGAGTTGCGCGGCATCGGCGGGGTGTCCAGCGCGACGGCGGGGGTGATCCTGCGGCAGGTCTCCGCCTTGGAGGCGGCCGGCGGCTCGGTCTTCTTCGGGGAGCCGGCCCTGGACGTGCACGACCTGCTGCGGACCGCCGCCGACGGCCGCGGCGTCATCTCGTCCCTGGAACTGGCGGACATCCAGTCCCAGGGGACGTTGTTCTCCACCTTCCTGATGTGGCTGCTGGGCGAGCTGTTCGAGGTGCTGCCGGAGGTCGGCGACCCGGACAAGCCGGCGCTGGTGTTCTTCTTCGACGAGGCGCACCTGCTGTTCGAGGGTGCCAGCAAGGCCTTCCTGGAGGCGGTCACGCGCACGGTGAGACTCATTCGCTCCAAGGGAGTCGGCATCGTGTTCATCACCCAGTCCCCCACGGACGTGCCCGAGGCCGTGCTGGCCCAGCTGGGCAGCCGCATCCAGCACGCGCTGCGCGCCCATACGCCGGCCGACGCCGCCAAGCTGAAGCAGGCGGTATCCACCTTCCCGGTCTCCCCACTGGACCTGACTCGAGTGCTCACCGGCCTGGGTACGGGCCAGGCGGTGGTATCGGTGCTGGATGAGAAGGGCCGTCCCGCGCCGGTGGCGCCCGTCGTCGTGAACACTCCGGCCGCGGTAATGGGTCCGGCACAGCCGGCCACGATCCGGTCGGTGCTCTCGGCCTCGCCACTCATGCCCAGGTACGCCACCGCGGTGGACAACGAGTCCGCCTACGAGCTGCTGGCCAAGCGCACCGAGGAGGAGACGGCCCGCGCCGAGGCGGCCCGCGCCGCGGCCGAGGCCCAGGCCGCGGCGGAGAAGGCCGCACAGGAGGCGGCTAAGGCACAGGCGAAGGCCGAGGCCCAGGCCGCCCGGGAGGCCCAGCGCACCGCCGAGCGGCTGCAGCGTGAGGCGGAGAAGGCGGCCGAGCGCGAGCAGCGGGCCCGGGAGCGGGCCGCCGAGCGGCGTCAGCGCGAGGTGGAGAAGCTGATCGGCTCCGCCGGCCGCCAGATCACCCGTTCCATCCTCGGCAACATCCTGCGCGGCCGCTGACCCCAGCGCGTATCGCGTCGACGCACCTGGCCCACCTGCACCATCTGTACTAGTATTAGCAGTACAGATCAGTTCGTCGTGCCCTCACCGGGAGTTCGCAGCATGGACCTGGAAATCGACCCCCTGTCCCCCACCCCGATCTACCAGCAGATCCGCGACCGGATCGTGGAAGGAATTGCGCGCGGCGAGCTGCCGCCCGGACGGCGTTTGCCCTCCGTGCGCGCCCTCGCCGGAGCCTTCGCCATCAACCCGGCCACCGTTTCCAAGGCCTACGATCTTCTGCGCGCCGAGGGCTTGGTTGTCACCAATGCCAAGTCCGGCACCGTCATCGCTCCTGCGGGTGACTGGACCGAGGCCGCCGCGTGGCAGTCGCGGCTGCGCACGCTACTGGCCGAGGCCCGCGCACACGGCCTGGCCGAGAAGCAGATCCTCGACGCCGCCGCCCACCAGCTCGACACGCTCTCACCGGTGGGGAGCGAACGCTAATGCTGGCCTACACCGTAAGCATGAGCTTGACCGCCGTCGTGCTGGGCCTGGCGTTCTGGGCGACTCCGGCCATCTCCCGGGACACGCTCCCACTGGGCGTGTCGGTACCCGCCGACCACGTCAACGCACCGGTCGTGCGTCGCGCCATTCGCGCATGGCACAGATGCTGCCTGGTCGGCGCCGCCGTCGCGGTGGCGGCGATTGCGCTGCTGCACTTAAGCGGCATCTCCGCCAGCCGCCCGGGCCTGCCCGTGATCGTCATGTTGGCGCAGTTGGGCGCGGGTTTCGCGTCCTGGACGGTCGTGCGCCTGCCCATCATCGAGGCCAAACGGCAGGAGGGCTGGTACGAGGACCGGCGGGTGCGAAAGCTGGCCCCGATCGGCACCCCCGAGGAATCCGGCGGCGCAATGCCCTGGTACGTCGCCTCGGTGCTCCTACTGTTGGTCGCCGCGGTCTTCGTACTACTGCGCTACGACACGCTGCCCGACCCACTGCCGATCCACTGGGGAGCCGACGGCACCGTCGACGGCTGGGCGCGGCGTAGTCCCCTGCAGGTGCTACTGCCTGCGGCCATCGGCCTCGGTCTGGTCGCCGTGGTGGCGCTGTGCACCAGAATCGTCCGCCGCAGATTGCTCGCGAGCATCCCCGTCGACGGCGACCGGAGCCGAACTCGACGGCTCACCCTCGCCCAGGCGCACCTGATCGACCGGGTGATGGGACCGCTGGCCCTGGCCACGGGCGTCTCCTTCGCCGGCATCCTGGTGTTGCCGCTTGCGAAGTCACCGGCCGCCGCGCGCTGGTGGCTGGCTATCACGGTGACGGTCACCTGCCTGCTGATCATGTGGATGATCGCCGACCTGATCCGACTCTCCCGGCGGTTCACACGCCGGCTCACACCCGTGGATGCCGACTCCCCCGACGACGACGAGCTGTGGCTCGGCGGGTTGTTCTACGTCAACCGCGCGGACCCCTCGCTGCTGGTGCCCAAACGCGCCGGCGTCGGCGTCGACCTGAACTACGGGCACCCGGTCGGGCGGGCGCTCGCAGTCTTCATACTGATCAACCTGGTGGTCGTCATCGGCGTGTGCATCCTCCTGTGACCGGCTAATAGCCAACCGCCGAGACAACCACACGCGCCCGGCGAGGCGCCGCCCCCTCACTCGGGGACGACGGACACCAGCTTGGGGGCGCGCACGATCACCTTGCGCACGCCGCGGCCGTCCAGCGCGCGGACCACGCCGGGGGCGGCCAGGGCCAGTCTCTCCAGCTCGGCGGCGTCGATGTCGGGGTCGACCTCCAGGCGGTCGCGAACCTTGCCCTTGACCTGCACCACGCAGGTGACCTTCTCGGCCGCCAGCAGCGTCTCGTCGGTGACGGCCGGGAAGGGCTCGTGGGCGAGCGAGCGGGTGTGCCCGAGGCGCTGCCAGATCTCCTCGCAGATGTGCGGGGCGACGGGCGCGGCCATGAGCACCAGGGCCTCCACGGCCTCGCGCGGCACGGTCTTCAAACCGGTGAGGTGGTTGTTGAGTACGATCAGCTTGGCGATCGCTGTGTTCAGGCGCATGCCCTCATAGTCATCGCGCACGCCCACGATGGTGCGGGCGACCAGGCGCCGGGTGGCCTCATCGGCGGGAGCGTCGGACACCGTCACCTCGCCGCTGGTCTCGTCGACGACGTTGCGCCACAGCCGCTGCAGGAAGCGCTGGGCGCCGGCGACGGCGCGGGTGTCCCAGGGGCGGTCCTGGTCGAGCGGGCCCATGCTCATCTCGTAGACGCGGAAGGTGTCGGCGCCGTAGGCGTCGTACATGTCATCGGGGGTGACGATGTTCTTCAAGGACTTGCCCATCTTGCCGTACTCGCGGCTCACGGGCTGCCCCTGCCAGGTGAAGACGGGCTTGCCGGCCTCGTCCTGGGTCTCCTCGACCTCGTCGGCGGGCACGTACTGGCCCCGGGCGTCGGTGTAGGCGTAGGCCTGCACGTAGCCCTGGTTGAACAGCTTGTGGTACGGCTCGGAGGAGGACACGACCCCCAGGTCGAAGAGCACCTTGTGCCAGAAGCGGGAGTAGAGCAGATGCAGGACGGCGTGCTCGACGCCGCCGACGTACAGGTCGGTGCCGCCGGAGGTATTCCCGGCCTCGGGGTGGGGCCCCATCCAGTAGGCCTCGTTGGTGGGATCGACCAGGTGCTCGGCGTCGGTGGGGTCGATGTAGCGCAGCTCGTACCAGCAGGAGCCGGCCCACTGGGGCATGGTGTTGGTCTCGCGCCGGTAGGTCTTGAGCCCGTCACCGAGGTCGAGCTCGACCTCCACCCACTCGCTCGCCTTGCCCAGCGGCGCCTCCGGGGAGGAGGTGGCGTCGTCGGGGTCGTAGGTGCGCGGGGAGTAGTCGCTGACCTCGGGCAGCTCCACCGGAAGCATGGACTCCGGCAGGGCGTGGGGGCGACCGTCCTCGTCCCAGACGATCGGGAAGGGCTCGCCCCAGTAGCGCTGGCGGGAGAACAGCCAGTCGCGCAGTCGGTAGGTGACGGCGCCGTGCCCGTAACCCCTGGACTCCAGCCAGGCGGTCATGGCGGCCTTGGCCTCGTCCTTGCCCATGCCGTTGAGGCTGATCTCGGCGTTGGCGGAGTTGATGATCTGCCCGTCACCGGTCCAGGCGGCCTCGTCCAGGGAGAATCCCTCCGGCGGGGCGATGGTGGCGATGACGTCCAGGTCGTAGGCGCGGGCGAAGTCCCAGTCGCGCTGGTCACCTGAGGGGACGGCCATGATGGCACCGGTGCCGTAACCCATGAGCACGTAGTCGGCGACGAAGACGGGCACCTGTGCGCCGTTGACGGGGTTGGTACCGAACAGCCCCGTGAAGACGCCGGTCTTGGTGCGCTCGGTGTCGGTGCGCTCGGCCTCCGTGGCCTGGGCGGCGCGGGCCCGGTAGGCGGCCACCGCCTCGGCCGGGGTGGCGTAGCCGCCGGTCCAGGCGTCACGGGTGCCCTCGGGCCAGGCCTGCGGCACGGTCAGGGCTGCGGCATCCTGCTCCGGGCTGGCTCCGGACAGGCCGCCCAGCAGCGGGTGCTCGGGGGCGACCACCATGAAGGTGGCGCCGAACAGGGTGTCGGGGCGCGTGGTGTAGACGGTCAGCTCGTTCTGGCTGGCGCCGACGGCGTCGGCCTCGGGCAGGGCGAAGGTCACCTCGGCGCCCTCGGAGCGGCCGATCCAGTTGCGCTGCATGGTCTTGACCTTCTCGGGCCAGTCCACCGTGTCCAGGTCCTCGGCCAGCCGGTCGCCGTAGGCGGTGATGCGCATCATCCACTGGCGCAGGTTTCGCTTGAATACGGGGTAGTTGCCGCGCTCGGAGCGGCCCTCACTGGTGACCTCCTCGTTGGCCAGGACGGTTCCGAGTCCGGGGCACCAGTTGACCGGGGCTGAGGAGACGTAGGCGAGCCGGTGGGAGTCGACGATGTCGGCCTGCTCCCCCGGCGTCAGCTCCGCCCAGGGGCGCCTGTCGGGGGTGGGGATCTGCCCGGAGGCGAGCTTCTCGATCAGTTCACTCACGGGGCGGGCGGCGCCGGTGCCGCGGCCGTCGCGGCGGGGGGCGTCCGGGTCGAACCAGGAGTTGTACACCTGCAGGAAGATCCACTGGGTCCAGCGCACGTAGTCAACGTCGATGGTGGCCAGCGAACGGCGCGGATCGTGGGACAGGCCGAGCCTGCGCAGCTGCCGGCGCATATTGGCGATATTGGCCTCGGTGGAGATGCGCGGATGCTGTCCGGTGGCGACGGCGTACTGCTCGGCGGGCAGGCCGAAGGCGTCGTACCCCATGGTGTACAGGACGTTCTTGCCGGTCATGCGGGTGAAGCGAGCCACGACGTCGGTGGCGATGTAGCCCAGCGGGTGCCCCACGTGCAGGCCCTTACCGGAGGGGTAGGGGAACATGTCCAGCAGGAAGAACTTCTCCTTGGCGGCGTCGGGGCCGGCCAGGGCGCCGACGGGGTTGCCGGCGTTGAAGGTCCCCTCGCGCTCCCACCGGTCCTGCCAGGCGGTCTCCAGGCGTCCGGCCAGGTCGGCCGTGTACCGGTATGGCGTGGGGTTGTCGGTGGTCTGCTGCGCCCGGCTGTTCTCCGTCATCGCGGGAGTGCTCCCTTAGGTCGTGTGGATGGGGCGGGGCCGCTGCGCCGTCGGCGGGCAGGCCGAACGGCGCGCGGCCCCGTTGCTGCGGGCCAGCCTATCCCCCACCCGGCCCGGCGCCGGTGCCGGTCCGATTGGTGGAGCCGCGACGCCGGTCACGTCCGGGCCGGTCCGACGCGCGCGCAGGTTCGGAGGGGCCTCAGGCCAGGGCCGGGGAGCCCAGGGCAGCGGGTACGTTCCCGCCCCAGCCGTCTTCGCGCAGGCCCGCGCGCAGGCGCTCCATGGCGGCGTCGAGTTCGGCGGCGGGCACGTCGTGCCGGGCGGCTGCCGGCGCCACATCCGCCTCGGCGCGGATGGGCAGCACGTGCAGGTGCAGGTGGTCCACCTCGTAGCCCACCACCATGACGGCGGCGCGCGCGGCGTCGAACACGCGCGTCTGGGCGCGGCCGATGCGCTTGGCGACGATGGCCAGGTGGGCGATGAGCTCGTCGGAGGCGTCCACGTAGGAGACGACCTGCTGCCGGGGCACGACCAGGACGTGCCCGTCGGTGTGCGGGGCGATGGTGGCGAAGGCGACGCAGAGCTCGTCGGCCCAGACGAAGCGCCCGGGCAGCTCGCCGCCAATGATCTTGGTGAACACGGATGGTGCGGGGCTGGTTGTGTCGGTCACAGACCCAGCGTAGATGATTGTGGCAGTGTCTCCGCCGGCTCCGAGGGTGCCAGCACCCACAGGCTCCCCGCCGGGACGACGGCATCGACCGGGTCCGCCGCCGTGTCGCCCTCGGGCCGCACCGCGCGCACGCTGCTGGTGGGCCGCCCGTCCTCGGAGCCATCACGCCCGAAGACGACGATGCGGGTGTCCAGCCCGATGCCGGCGCGGGTCAGCTGCTTCAGGAGGGCCGGGTCGTCCCGGATGCGGCCCACCACTCCGGACTGCCCGATTTGGAGGGTTTCGAGGGCACACAGGGCGGGGACGACGACGCTGCCGTCCGCCGCCGGGATGGGGTCGCCATGCGGGTCCCGGGCCGGATGCCCCAGGGCGGCGTCGAGGGCGGACAGCAGCCGGTCGGAGACCGCGTGCTCGAGCACCTCCGCCTCGGCGTGGACCTCATCCCACTCAAAACCAAGCGCCGCCACCAGGTAGGTCTCCAGCAGGCGGTGCCGACGCACCATTGCCCGTGCCAGGCGCCGCCCGCGGTCGGACAGGGTGACGGCCCGGTAGGGGGCGTGTTCGAGCAGTCCCGCCTCCACCAGGCGGGCCACATTCTCCGAGGCGGTCGACGGCGCCACCCCCATGCGCCGGGCCAGGCCGGTGATGGAGGCGCCCTTGCCGCCCCATTCGCTGGCCGCCCATACGGCCTTGAGGTAGTCCTGGGTGACGGCCGAACTGTCGGCCGGGGTCTGGGCGGCCGCCGTCACCGGAGCATCGCCACCCAACCGTCCCAGAACGCCACCAGCACGATGACGGCGATGACGGCGTACATGGCCCCGGCGATCCACCAGCGCCCGGCCAGCAGCCGACGAGAGGCGGCGGGAGGCAGCCCCAAGTGCCCGCCCGCGGCGGCGCGCCCCCACGTGTTGGTGGCGATCGGTATGGTCACCAGCCAGATCAGGGTGCAGAACGGGCAGAGCTTGCCGAAGGTGAGCACCGATGTGGCCAGGAACCAGGCCACGAAGCCGATACCGCAGACGGTGCCGGCCACCAGGCCCCACCAGACCCAGCGGGGCAGCCGCACCCCCGCGGCGAGCAACATCCCAATCAGCGTCAGCACGGCGAAGGCCATGCCGCCGACGAAGGCGTTAGGCACGCCCAGCAGATTGCCCTGCCACGCATTCAAGGAGTCCCCGCAGGAGACCAGCGGGCTGACGTCGCAGACAAGGGCGGCGTCGGGGTCGCGCAACTGGCTGATCTGGCTGGCAATCAGTTCCCAGCAGGCGCCGATGCCGATCAGGGAGCCGATCACGAGCAGTACGGCGTAGGAGCGGGGGGCGCCGGTAGCGGTGGCGTCGGTTTCGGGCCCGCCGGCGTTCACGTCCGGGGCGGTCGCACCAACCGCGAGGCTGGATTCGCCGGCCAGATAGGCGTCCAGCTCCTCCTCACTCATCGCGTCGATCATCGCGTCGACCTCGGCCTGTGTGGGCACGTGTGTCATCGCCGGATCTCCTCAGCCTCTCCCGGGGACATGGGCGCGCCCCGGCCGCTCCGGGACGCGCGCCCCAATTGTGCCTCACGGCCGTCTTGGCGCGAATCGGCGTTGATCACGCCGGCCGACGGCGGCAGGGGCCGCCCGCCTGCGCGGCCTAGTCGGCTGCGCTGTCTCCGCCGTGGGCGGCCTCCGCGTTCTGCTCGACCGTATCGTCCGTCTTCTGCGCAGCCTGGTCGTCGGCCTCCTGCGCGGCGGGCACCGCCTCCCAGGCGCCCACGGTCACCGAGGCGTCCGGGTGCAGGGTCACGGTGCGCCAGGCGAGCAGGTCGCCGTCGGCGTTGAAGGACAGCAGGTGCAGGTAGGCGTCGTCGGTGACCTCACCGATGGAGGTACCGCCCTTGCCGGCGCCGGAGACCAGCTGGGTGACGGCGAGGTTTCCGCCGTCGGTGGTGGTCACGCCCCGTTCCTGGTGAACGTGGCCGGCGAGCAGCAGCGGGGTACAGCCATCCGCGATCAGCGGATCGAAAGTGTAGGGCTGGTGAATGAGCACCACGTCGGCCCGGTTGCCTGCGTGCTCCGCCTGGCAGGAGACCTCGGCCAGGCGAGCGCCCAGCCCGGCTGCATCCTCGCTCCCGCGGGGGACGGTGCCACTGGCGGAGGTGCGGTCGGGGTCGACGTCGCCGAGTACGTTCAGCCCGGCCACCTCCCGCACGGTGCCGTCGGTGACGGTCCACCCCTGGGCGCGCAGTCGCTCGGCGGTGGATTCGGAGTCGTGATTGCCGATGGTGGCTACCCGGGCGACGCCGGCGGGGACCGCGTTGGACAGGGCGTCCACGCAGATCGACTCGGGCTGACTGCCGGTCATCGTCAGGTCGCCGTCATCCATGTGGATGTCGGCGCCCGCGAGCTCGTCCAGCAGGCCGGTGAAGGCGATGACGTCGAGGTTGCAGTGCAGGTCGGTGGATAGCACCGCGGTGGTGGTCTCCCCCTGGTCGACCGCCCAGCTGCCCGTGACCGGGGTGGTTGGGGCCGCGGTGGGCCTGGCCTCGGGGGTGGCCGTCGGCAGCGGGGCGATCTCGGGAGTGGCTACCGCCATCGGCGTGGTACCGCGGGCGGAAGCCGCCCGGAAGGCCTCCGCCACAGCGTCCTCATCCACCGCGCCGTCGACCGCGGTGACGTCGACGGCGCCGTCGACCGCGGCGGAGGCCTGCCACGCCACCCGCAGGTTTTGCTCGGCGGCCGTGTAGAAGGCGGTGTTCTCCTCCAGGAAGGCGGAAACGCGCGGACCATATGCCTGCACGATGTCGGCGACCCGTCCGGACAGACGCGCGTCTTGAACAGGCGTGCCCGCAAGTACTTCCAGCCGGGCGCCCGGCTGCGGGCCACTGCGCACGGCCGGGACGACGACGGCGATCGCGACCGCGGCGGCGGACGCGAACGCCAGGACCTTGGCGTTGCGGGGTAGGCGGCGTGGACTGCGGCGAGGCGGTCGCGGTCCGGCCAGGCGTCCGACCGTAACCAGACTCAGCAGTACCGACTCGACCAGGCCGGCGCGCCGCAGGGCGTCGTCGGCCAGGGCCCGCAGGCCGCGCTCGATCGTCAGTTCGGGGTGGGCAACCAGGGCGACGTAGGCGGCTCCGTCCGAGCTGAGCGCCTGGCCGAGGGTGTCGGGGGAGACGGCGTCGGGATCGGGCTCTCCCGGGATCTCGCCGACGACCACCTCGACACCGAGCAAACCGGCAGGCGAGTCCAGCACCACCGAGCCGAGTGGACCGAGGTCGACGGTGAGTGTGGAGTCCAGAGTGACCGACCATTCGGCCTCGTGCGGTCCCAGGGGTGAGGACGCGGTCGCGGTGGACACACCAATCGCCAGCGACGCCAGCGTGCTCAGGAGCAGCAGCAGGGCAGTGCGCACGCCCTTGCGGAACCGGGCCGTACGGGATCGCCACCAGCGGCGAGGGCCGTCATGCAGCTGGCCGAGCCGTCCGGTGAGAACGCCGCGGGTGTCCCGCCGAGCCTTAGGCACGCCGGTCAGCTCCGCTCCCCCGCCGTTAGGCGCGCGGCCAGGTCCGCGACGAATGTGGCCGTGTCCTCCCAGGTGTCCACCGCCTGGCAGGGCACGCCCAGCGCTTTGACCGGGTAGTCGTTGCCTTCGGGGTCCAGCCGGTCACCCACGAACAGCATCTGCTTCAAGGGGATGCCGGTGACCTCGGCGAGCCGGTTCATGCCGTAGGCCTTGTCGATGCCCTTGCGGGTGATGTCCACGCTGGTGGAGCCGCCGGAACGGACCTCCAGGTCTGGTAGTAGGGCGGCGACGGCGTCACGCAGGCGGCCCTTCTTCTCCCCCGTGGGGTCCCAAGCCTGTTTGGCGTCCAACGGTGCCTCCTGTCCCAGGGCGGAGAAGGTGATCTGACTGCCGCGGTCCTCCAGGGCCGGTCCCCAGGTGTGCTCCTCCCACAGCCCCAGACGGCGGGCCTCCGCCTCGACGACGGTGCACGCCTGCTCAACCTGGGCGGGCGTGAGGTCGTTGGCGTAGACCAGCGTCCAGTCGCCGTCATCGGGATTGTGCGTGTAGTAGCGGGTGCCGCAGGTGGGCATGAGGTGGAGCCGACCCAGCTCGTCGTCGCTGGCGTTCAGACGGGCGAGTACCTGCTCACGGAACTGCCCGATCTGACCACCGGAGATGATGCACACGGGCACGACGTCCAGCAGGGCACGCAGCGCAGTGGCCATGGGCTCGGGCATCGGCGACTTGGAGGGGGCGAGCGTCCCGTCCAGGTCGAAGGCGACCAGCCGGGGTGCAGCGGGTGTGTCGGCGGCGGCGGGCCGCAGCGGAGTCGAGCGCATGGGGTGCATTGTGGCGCACGTTTGCGCTGCTACGAAACCAGGTCCGGGCGCGGGAGTGTCCCGTATCCTCACCGATCGTCCTGCGGGTGCTTGAGGTGCTCGTGGGCGGCAGCCAGCGCGGCCTCCCGGGCCTCAACGTCCTCACGGCGTCCGCGCACGACCAGGGCCGTCACGGAGACGGCCAGACCGCCCCAGATGATCACGATGGCGACGAGCATTACGGCGATTGCCGGTCCGGTCATCTCACTTCACCTCCTCAAGCACATCCAGGTTAAGAGGCGCGTAGTCGTCTACCGGCGTGCGCCAGGGCATGCGTGTGAACACAATCGTGGCGACTACGACGAGGAAGATCACGCCCCATCCGAACACACCCTGCAGACCGGCGGAATACGCGTCATAGCCGTTGGTCGCATAGGACCAGACGTTCTGGACGAACATGTAGCCCAGGAGCAGCGGGGCGATTACCGCCACCAGGCCACGCCACCAGCCGCCAATGATGCGGGTGTCGGAGACCAGGTTGAGATGACGCTGCAGCTCCTTCAGCCGACGCAGCACCAGGCCGAGGCCGACGCACATGACAATGGCGGAGCCGACCACGCCGATGTAGTTGATGTAGGCGTCGACGATATCCAGATCCCACAGTCCCGAACCGGTGCTGAACAGGATGAATGACAGCGCGGCACTGGGCAGTCCGGCCGCCAGCGTGGCCTTGCCGTTGGACAGGCCGAGCTTCTCACCGATGGCGGGAGCGACCACCTGCAGGATGGAGATGAAGGAGGTCAGCCCCGCCATTGAGAAGGAGGCGAAGAACAGGACACCGAACAAGGCACCGCCCGGCATCTGCGAGATGACGGTCGGGAAGGTGATGAAGGCAAGCCCGACGCCCTGGATGCCCTCAAGGTCGGCCACCGACACGCCCTCGACATGGGCCATGAACCCCAGCGTGGCGAACACGCCAATACCGGCGAGGATCTCGAAGGAGGAGTTGGCGAAGGCGGCGGTGAAGCCGGTACCCACCAGGTTGGAACGGCGCTTGAGGTAGGAGGCGTAGGTGAGCATGATGCCGAAGCCGATGGACAGGGAGAAGAAGATCTGTCCGAAGGCGGCCACCCACACGGTGTAATCAGTCAGCCGACTCCAGTCGGGGGTGAACAGAGTGTTCAGGCCGTCCGTAGCTCCGGGCAGCAAGATGGCCCGGATCACCAGGATGACGAACATGACTACCAGTACGGGCAGGAATACCCGGTTGGCGCGCTCCACGCCGCGAGATATGCCGCGGGCCACGACGAAGATGCCGAAGGCCCACACCAGCGCCAGCGGGATGGCGACCCCCAGGATCGGAACCGGCGAGTACGCCGGGGTGGAAGGGTCGGCCAGACTGGTCTGGCCGATGTAGTCGCTGAAGAAGCCTGCGGCGTCGTCGCCCCAGGCGGTGGTGAAGGAGAACACCGTGTAGCGTAGCGCCCAGGCTACGATCACGGCGTAATAGGTCATGATGATAAAACAGATGAACACCTGCCACCAGCCGAGCCACTCGAACCGCTTGGATACCCGGCGGAAGACGGCCGGAGCAGAACCGCGGAAACGGTGTCCGAGCGCGTAGTCGAGGAAGAGCACGGGCAGGCCGGTGATCAACAGGGCGATGATGTAGGGGATCATGAAAGCGCCACCGCCATTGGTGTAGGCGGTGCCGGGGAAGCGCCAGATGTTGCCCAGACCGATCGCGGATCCGATGGCAGCCAAGAGGAATCCGAGTTGTCCGCTCCACTGCTCGCGTGCGGGCATCTGTACGGCGGTTGAGGATCCGGGGCTGGATGGCATTAAGAACCTTCCGGGTTGTGGGTAACCGGCAAGCCGGCCGCCGGTGCCGAAGGCACAGGCCTAGAATCGCTAGGACGATAGTCGCAGATGGAGCACCTGCCTATGACGTCCCGCCATCCGGACAGGAGCCTTAGATGGCACGACTTGGGTATCTCCACCCCCGAGCTGGCACGGCATGTGCGAGACTGGCCTGTCGCACTCGCAGCACTGCTCGGCACCGCCGGAGCTGCTGACAGCGCAACGTTGACGGACAACTGAAAGGACAACCATGGCCACGCCTCACATTGCCGCCGAGCCCGGCGACTTCGCCCCTGCGGTGCTGATGCCCGGAGATCCGCGCCGCGCCCAGCGCATCGCGGAGGGACTGTTGGATGATGCCCGCCTGGTTACGGATGTGCGTGGCATGCTCGGTTTCACCGGCACCGTAGACGGCAAGCCGCTGTCGGTGATGGGGTCGGGCATGGGGCAGCCGTCCTTCTCCATTTACGCTACTGAACTGTTCAGCCAGTATGGGGTTGAGCGAATCATTCGCGTGGGCACGGCCGGTGGCATCGGCAAGCAGGTGCATGTGGGTGATGTTGTGATTGCCACCGGAGCCCACACCGATTCGGCGATGAACCAGCTGCGCATCCCCGGCGTGAACTTCTCGGCCGTCGCCGACTTCCGCCTAGCCATGGCCGCCTATCGCGCGGGCGTCGAGGCCGGCATGGGCGAGCGGCTGCACACCGGCACGATCATCTCCCGCGATCACTTCTACTTCACGCCCGAGGGGCAAACGGAGCGTCTGTCCGCCTACGGGACCCTGTGCGTTGAGATGGAGGCGGCAGCCCTGTACGGGGTGGCGGCCGAGTTCGGCAAGCAGGCGTTGGCGGTGCTGACTATCTCCGACCACCTGCTGGACCACTCCGGTGACATGACCGCAGCCGAACGAGAGACCCGCTTCCAGGATTCGCTCCAGCTCGCGGTCGCCGCTGCCCTGAGCTGATTCCAAACCATCGCCGTCGAGCTGCTGTTGCATGACGCCAGGCGACGACGCGTGGCGGGCCGAGCACCCATTTACGGTGCTCGGCCCGCCGCTTGCGTATGTGTCGGTATATACGCCGCACCGTTCAGCGAGGATCGGCTCCGGCGTCTCCTGCAGCGGCCACCGCCAACGCGGTTGCTACCGCCGCACGGGCGTTGCCGCCGGGCGTGGGCAGCAGGAGGATTCCCATACGCCCCACCACGCGTCGCATGCCTGCGCCCATATGCTCGGCAATGATCGTGTCGACGCGATGCTCGTTAAGGAACCGGACAATGCGAGCGTGATGTGAGCCCTCGGTGCCGGCGTCATGGGCGACGTCCCAGCCGACAGGGAACTCCTGCCAGCGAGTGATCACCCCATCCGAGACGTTTACCACCGCGACGCGTGGTGCACGGCCGAAGCGCGGCTCCACCTGACCGTCTGTCGTCACGGGGATGAGGACCGTGGACACGGGCCCGATCATCGGCTCAGTGAATGAATCGCTCATGGCAGCAGCGTAAGCCCGTGGGCAGATTCGACGAACTTGGCCACATCCGCCGACTCAGTCGTGTTGCTCTCGCGACGCCTGGTACGCAGCACCCACGATGCCCGCGGTGTTCAGCAGCTGCGCCGGAACGATGGGAGTCTTCAGGTCGAGTCTGGGCAGGAACTTCTCGTGCTTCTTTGACACGCCTCCACCAACGACGAACAGGTCCGGTGAGAACAGCATCTCCACGTGGGAGTAGTACCGCTGCAGCCGCTTGGCCCACTTCTTCCACGACAGGTCCTGAAGCTCCTTCTGCCCCGAGGAGGCGCGCTTCTCAGCGTCATAGCCGTCGATCTCGAGGTGGCCGAGCTCAGTGTTCGGCACCAGGGTGCCGTCGACGATGATGGCGGAGCCGATGCCGGTACCTAGCGTGGTCACGATGACCGTTCCGGCGACGCCCTTGGCGGCCCCGAAGGCGACCTCGGCCAGGCCGGCGGCGTCGGCGTCGTTCAGTGCGGTCACGGGGCGCCCAAGGTGCTGCAGCATCAGCTCGTTGAGGTTCACTCCCGCCCACGAGTCGTCGAGGTTCGCAATGAAGGGGATTGTGCCGTGCACGATAGGCGCCGGGAAGGCGATACCTACCGGTACGTGCTCGCTGATGCCGAGGCCGTCAAGTAGCTGCTTACAAACCTCCGCCACGGCATCCGGTGTGGACGGCTGTGGCGTCTCGATCCGAATGCGGTCACCAATGAACTCACCGGTGTCGAGATCCACACGCGCACCCTTGATACCTGAACCGCCGATATCAATCCCGCACGCAACCGAAGTCATCGCAGCCTCCTCCAATTCCGCCTGCTGCCTGTACCGCGAGGATATCGGAGTCGGACGGCCGTTGGTGCCCGTTTTGGGCGACGTCTTCCGGCCGCGTGTGTTCGTGGTGTCGTTCGGACGCCCAGAGGTCCGTCTGTGGGTGTGGCGTGTGGACGGCCGTGTGCGGGCCCTGGTGCGCGGTCGTGTTGTGTGCGTGTGGTGTGTGCCCCCCCGGGCCGGGGCCCCGGGGGCACACATGTGGGTGTGGGTGTGGGTTCGTGAGCGTGCCGGCAGTGTCCTACTCTCCCACCCGCCTTCCGGGGGCAGTACCATCGGCGCTGGGGGGCTTGGCTTCCGGGTTCGGAAAGGAAAGACCGGGCATGACCCACCCCGCTATGACCACCGGCACACACACCAACCCACACCCACCCAGAAACAACCAGGCCAGGCGGACGCTCGCGCACGCACCACACACCCTGTTCACATATCAGCACCCTATTCGGGTGGGTTGCCTGTGAACCGTACAGCGGACGCAAAAAACAAACCAACTGATTGAAAGAACTGCCCAACTCATGTTGTTTGCCGGCTGAACACTGCTGCTTGTGGAAGCCCCACGCGTCAAGCCATCCCACGCGCACCCACCCCGAACACAAGGGGCCGGGGGGCGTGTGCCTGCCGATTCCATGCCATAAAAACAATTGTTTCGCTCGCCACCACCCACCACCTAAGGGGCCCCCGGCCGGGAACCCCCGGGCAGTGAGTGTTGTGTTGTGTTGTGTCGGCCATTGTTAGTACCAGTCAGCTCAGCAACAGGATTCACCCCACACGGGACTGCCTGCTTCCACACCTGGCCTATCAACCCAGTCGTCTAACTGGGAGCCTACCAACCCCCCACAAGGAGGGGTTGCGGAGACCTTATCTTGGAGACGGTTTCCCGCTTAGATGCTTTCAGCGGTTACCCGACCCGAACGTAGCCAACCAGCCATGCACCTGGCGGTACAACTGGCACACCAGAGGTTCGTCCGTCCTGGTCCTCTCGTACTAGGGACAGCACTCCTCAAGTCTCCAACGCGCGCAGAGGATAGGGACCGAACTGTCTCACGACGTTCTAAACCCAGCTCGCGTACCGCTTTAATGGGCGAACAGCCCAACCCTTGGGACCTGCTCCAGCCCCAGGATGCGACGAGCCGACATCGAGGTGCCAAACCATGCCGTCGATATGGACTCTTGGGCAGGATCAGCCTGTTATCCCCGGGGTACCTTTTATCCGTTGAGCGACGACCCACCCACACGGGATCGCCGGATCACTAGCTCCCACTTTCGTGCCTGCTCGACCCGTCAGTCTCACAGTCAAGCCCTCTTGTGCGCTTGCACTCAACACCTGGTTACCGACCAGGATGAGAGAACCTTTGAGCGCCTCCGTTACCTTTTAGGAGGCAACCGCCCCAGTTAAACTACCCACCAGGCACTGTCCCTGACCCGGATCACGGGCCCAGGTTCAGACGCACGCCACCATCAGAGTGGTATCCCAACAACGACTCCACAACCGCTAGCGCGACCGCTTCACAGTCTCCCACCTATCCTGCACAAACAATGGCGGACGTCAATACCAAGCTGCAGTAAAGGTCCCGGGGTCTTTCCGTCCTTCTGCGCGTAACGAGCATCTTTACTCGTAATGCAATTTCGCCGAGCTCATGGTTGAGACAGTAGAGGAGTCGTTACGCCATTCGTGCAGGTCGGAACTTACCCGACAAGGAATTTCGCTACCTTAGGATGGTTATAGTTACCACCGCCGTTTACTGGGGCTTAGGCTCACCGCTTCACCCCACACTAACCGTGGGACTAACGGATCCTCTTAACCTTCCAGCACCGGGCAGGCGTCAGTCCGTATACATCGCCTTACGGCTTCGCACGGACCTGTGTTTTTAGTAAACAGTCGCTCCTCCCTGGTCCCTGCGACCCTCACCCCTAGCCCGCAACGGGGCTTCAAGGCTCAGGCCCCCCTTCTCCCGAAGTTACGGGGGCATTTTGCCGAGTTCCTTAACCATGATTCACTCGCACGCCTGGGCATACTCTGCCCGACCACCTGTGTCGGTTTAGGGTACGGGCGGTAAAGCACCTCACGTCGAGGCTTTTCTAGGCACCACAGGATCACCCTACTATCCCCCACCACACCGGCAGGGTCACCATCACGCCTCACCCAACCCCACCCAACAGGGCAGGGCACGGCACCCGGATTTACCTAGGCACCAGGCCACACGCTTGAACGGGACAAGCCATAAGCCCCGCGAGGCTACCTCTGTGCGTCACCCCAGTTAAAACACGCTTGCCTACCAGCACGGTCGGTCCCCAGACCACACCACCACCCCACAGCCAGGCCCGAAAGCCCAACCACAGGAAAACAGCGGCAACGGCGTGGGTTAGCACCCGCACGTCAGCATGGGCGGTACTCCACCGGTACGGGAATATCAACCCGTCATCCATCGACTACGCCTGTCGGCCTCGCCTTAGGCCCCGACTCACCCAGGGAGGACGAACCTGCCCCTGGAACCCTTAGTCATACGGCGCCGGGGAATCCCACCCCGGTCTCGCTACTCATGCCTGCATTCTCACTCCCACGCCGTCCACCCAAGAGTCACCCCCGGGCTTCACCCAACGCAGGACGCTCCCCTACCACCCCAACCCAACCAGGGCCGGGGTCCGCGGCTTCGGCGGTGCGCTTGAGCCCCGCTACATTGTCGGCGCACGACCACTCGACCAGTGAGCTATTACGCACTCTTTCAAGGATGGCTGCTTCTAAGCCAACCTCCTGGCTGTCACCGCGACCGCACATCCTTTCCCACTTAGCGCACACTTAGGGGCCTTAGCCGGCGATCCGGGCTGTTTCCCTCTCGACCACGAAGCTTATCCCCCGCAGTCTCACTGCCACGCTCAACCAATACGGCATTCGGAGTTTGACTGGCATCAGCAACCCTGTAAGGCCCCTCAACCAACCAGTGCTCTACCTCCGCACGGCAACACGCAACGCTGCACCTAAATGCATTTCGGGGAGAACCAGCTATCACGGAGTTTGATTGGCCTTTCACCCCTACCCACAGCTCATCCCCCCCGTTTTCAACCGAGGTGGGTTCGGTCCTCCACACGCTCTTACACGTGCCTCAACCTGGCCATGGGTAGATCACCCCGCTTCGGGTCCAGAACGCGCCACTAAAACGCCCAAACTTCAGACTCGCTTTCGCTACGACTACCCCACACGGGTTAACCTCGCGACACGCCCTGACTCGCAGGCTCATTCTTCAAAAGGCACGCCACCACCCACACAGACCAGAAAACCAGCCCGGCAGGCTCTGACGGCTTGTAGGCGCCCGGTTTCAGGTACTCTTTCACTCCCCTCCCGGGGTACTTTTCACCATTCCCTCACGGTACTAATCCGCTATCGGTCACCAGGAAGTATTTAGGCAGCCAGGTGGTCCTGGCAGACACACGCAAGACTCCACGAACCCCACGCACAAAAGGGGAAAAAAAACATGCTCAACACCACACCAGCAGGTTCAACCTACGGGGCTATCACCCTCTACGGCTCCCCATCCCAGAGAATCCAGCTACCCACCAGCAAACAGTGCGGGCCCACGGCAGCAAACCCACAAGCACGCCCCACAACCCCGCAGCCGCAACCCCTGCCGAGTAATCACACGACCACGGTTTAACCTAATCCGCTTTCGCTCGCCACTACTCACAGAATATCCTCTCCTACGGGTACTAAGATGTTTCACTTCCCCGCGTAACCCCCCACCCCCTATCAATTCAGGGACAGGTGACGCGACACAACTCGCGCCGGGTACCCCCATTCGGAAACCCTCGGATCACAGCCCGCAAGCCAGCTCCCCGAGGCATATCGCAGGCCGCCACGTCCTTCATCGGCTCCTGGTGCCAAGGCATCCACCGAACGCCCAAAAAACAACACAAACAAACACAAGCAAAACAAAACAAGCAAAACAGGCAAAACAACAACAAAACACGCAAAACAACCACAAGCAACAACAAACCAGCAAACAAGCTGAACAAACAATCATTGATGCTCGCGTCCGCTATACAGTTCACAACCAACCCACCCAACCAACCCCACCCCCAACCCCAAAGGCCAGAAGCAAAGCCAGCAGGCAACCCAGGACACGCAGCCCCGGAACCCGACAGCATGCCACCCCCAACCCCACCAACCAACCAACAAAAAGAAGGAAGGAGGAGAAGAGGGTCCCGCCCGCCCCCCAGCCACGCAACACACGCAACCACAAGGAAACGAACAGAGTGCCTGCCTGCCCTGCCAGCAAAACAATCTCCCTAGAAAGGAGGTGATCCAGCCGCACCTTCCGGTACGGCTACCTTGTTACGACTTCGTCCCAATCACCAGCCCCGCCTTCGACCGCTCCCCATAAGGCCACGGGCTTCGGGCGTCACCGGCTTTCATGACGTGACGGGCGGTGTGTACAAGGCCCGAGAACGTATTCACCGCGGCGTTGCTGATCCGCGATTACTAGCGACTCCAACTTCACGGTGCCGAGTTGCAGGCACCGATCCGAACTGAGACCGGCTTTAAGGGATTCGCTCCACCTCACGGCATCGCAACCCACTGTACCGGCCATTGTAGCATGCGTGAAGCCCAAGACATAAGGGGCATGATGATTTGACGTCATCCCCACCTTCCTCCGAGTTCACCCCGGCAGTCTCCCGCGAGTCCCCGCCATAACGCGCTGGCAACACGAGACAAGGGTTGCGCTCGTTGCGGGACTTAACCCAACATCTCACGACACGAGCTGACGACAACCATGCACCACCTGCAGACCAGCCCAAACCACAAAAAGCAGCAAGAGAACCACCGTCTCCGGCAGCAACCAGCCCATGTCAAGCCTTGGTAAGGTTCTTCGCGTTGCATCGAATTAATCCGCATGCTCCGCCGCTTGTGCGGGCCCCCGTCAATTCCTTTGAGTTTTAGCCTTGCGGCCGTACTCCCCAGGCGGGGCACTTAACGCGTTAGCTACGGCGCGGAAACCCCGGAAAAGGGCCCCCACACCCAGTGCCCAACGTTTACAGCATGGACTACCAGGGTATCTAATCCTGTTCGCTCCCCACGCTTTCGCTCCTCAGCGTCAGCAACAGCCCAGAGACCCGCCTTCGCCACCGGTGTTCCTCCTGATATCTGCGCATTCCACCGCTACACCAGGAGTTCCAATCTCCCCTACTGCGCTCAAGCCAGCCCGTACCCACCGCAAGCCCCCAGTTAAGCCAGAGGATTTCACGGCAGACGCGACCAGCCGCCTACAAGCCCTTTACGCCCAGTAATTCCGGACAACGCTCGCGCCCTACGTATTACCGCGGCTGCTGGCACGTAGTTAGCCGGCGCTTCCTAACCCGGCTACCGTCAACCCACCCACAAACGAGGCAAGCCTTCACCACCGGAAAAAGAGGTTCACAACCCGAAGGCCTCCATCCCTCACGCGACGTCGCTGCATCAGGCTTCCGCCCATTGTGCAATATTCCCCACTGCTGCCTCCCGCAGGAGTCTGGGCCGTATCTCAGTCCCAGTGTGACCGTCCACCCTCTCAGGCCGGCTACCCGTCAAAGCCTTGGTAAGCCATCACCCCACCAACAAGCTGATAAGCCGCGAGCCCATCCCCCACCAGAACAACCAAAGTTGAACCTATACCAACCCACCCATGCAGGCAGGCCAGACCACCCCGTATTAGCCGCCCTTTCAAGCAGTTATCCAGGAGAAGAGGGCAGGTTACTCACGTGTTACTCACCCGTTCGCCACTAACCAACCCCAGCAAAAAACCAGAGCCAGCCCGTTCGACTTGCATGTGTTAAGCACGCCGCCAGCGTTCGTCCTGAGCCAGGATCAAACTCTCCAAACAAAACAAAAACCAAACAAAGAAACCAACAAAAAACCAACAAAACAAACAAACACGACACACTATCGAGATCCCAAACAACACACCCACCGAGTTTTCACATCGCCTTACGGCTGAATGCTTCATCTCGGAAGCGCCGGAAGAACTTTAGCGAGCCGCCTGATTCGGGTCAAATCGGAATCCCGTGATTCCGATCTCGACCAGCGGCCCTGTTCAGTTCATTCCTGCCGCCGTCCCCGGGTCATCCCCGCGGCGGCGACAGGGGAAGACTTTACGCAGACCGTCCGGCTCGGTCAAACGCGGCGGCGGTGACAACAGCCACACGCCGTCGCCACCGCCGTCGCTCCGCGTCTCAGCGGTTCAGGACTGCCTGGCAACCGCCAGGTTGCGCCGTCCCTTCCGCACCAACACAACGCCGCCCGCCAGCAGTTGTTCCTGCGTCACGGGCGCGTCCTCGTCGGTCACTTTGGCGTTGTTGAGGTATGCGCCGCCTGCCGCCACCGTCTTGCGGGCAGCGTTGCGTCCCCGCTCCAGCCCGGTGGCAACCAGCAGGTCGACGATGGTCGAACTGCCCACCTCGAGGGGGGCGGCCGGTAGGTCCGCGGTTGCGGCAGTCAGCGTCGCCTCGTCCAATGCGGTCAGCTCGCCTCTCCCCCACAGGGCCGCGGTGGCGGCCTCCGCCTGCGCGGTTGCGTCCGCCCCATGAACCCAGGTAGTCACCTCGTGCGCCAGAACGCGCTGGGCCTCGCGTGCCTTCGGGTTGGTCGCCACGCTCTGCTCCAACCGCTCAATCTCCTCACGGGGCAGGAAGGTGAAGACCTTGAGGAAACGCACCACATCGGCGTCGTCGACCTGCAGCCAGAACTGGTAGAACGCGTAGGGGCTGAGCATCTCCGGGTTGAGCCAGATGGCCCCGCCCTCGCTCTTGCCGAACTTCGTCCCGTCGGCCTTGGTGATCAACGGGTTGGTCATGACGTGCACCGAGTCACCCTCGACCTTGTGGATCAGGTCCATGCCGCCCACAAGATTGCCCCATTGGTCATTGCCACCGACCTCCAGCGTGCAGCCGTAGCGGCGGTATAGCTCCAGGTAGTCATTTGCCTGGAGGATCTGGTAGCTGAACTCCGTGAAGGAGATGCCCTCCTCACTGGCCAGCCGACGGGCAACGATGTCCTTGGACAGCATGGTGCCCATGCGGAAGTGCTTGCCGAGGTCCCGCAGGAAGTCGATCGCGCTCAGCCCAGCGGTCCAATCCAGGTTGTTGACAATGCGCGCCGGGTTGTCGCCGTCGAAGTCAAGCAGATGCTCGAGCTGCTCACGCAGCCCCTGCGCCCACTCGGCAACTACTTCCTTGGTGTTGAGGGAACGCTCCCCCTTCGCACGCGGGTCACCGATGAGCCCGGTCGCACCTCCCACCAGGGCCAGCGGATGATGGCCGGCCAGCTGCAGGTGCCGCATGACCTTGACCGCGACAAGGTGACCGTGATGCAGGGAAGGCGCGGTCGGGTCGAAGCCGCAATAGAAGGTGACCGGTCCGGCGTTCAGCGCTGCGCGCAGCGCGTCGATGTCGGTGTGCTGGGCGATGAGGCCCCGCCACTGCAACTCGTCCAGGATGTCGGTCACGGTCCTGTGCCTTCCCATGTCTTCTCCCGGCACATGCGGGCCGGGGCCGGGGCGGTTGCCCGGCGCGGGCTAGTCTGCCACGGCCGTGCCGCATGCCAGACGAAGTGTCAGGAGAGCGGACATGCGCCTCCAGCGATATCGGCGCCACGGCTCCCCTCCGTCTTCTGGATGCACGCAGTACCTATCGGGGCCGCGCCGCGGCAATGCCGATCATGGGGCCGTAGGCCTCCCAGCCGCCGGCCGCCCGGGCGCGCTTGCCGGCTTCGATGATCAGTCCGTGGAGGTCCACGAGCTCCGCATGGCTGAGTCCCTCGGCATCGATGCGGGCCTCAAGGGCCTTCCTGGTGGTCTCGTAGTCGTGGCCGACGGCGTAGCCGGCCTGCCGTAGCAGACGCCGCCCGTAGGCGTCGAAGATGAAACGACGCCTGCCATAGACCATCAGCGCCGCCACATCAGCACTTTCCGGCCCAATACCGGGCAAGGACAGCAGCGCGGCGCGCAGGGCGTCGTCGTCCAGCTCCAACGCGGCCTTACCATCCGCGGACAGCATCCAGGCGGCGAAGGCGCGCAGCGAACGCGACTTGGCCCGCATGAAGCCGGCCGGGCGGATGAGCGCGGTCAGTTCCGCATCGGTCAGGCGCAGCAGTTTCTCCGCTTCGAAGTCGGTGGCGTCCCGCAGCAGCGCCAGGGCGCGCTCGACATTCGTCCAGGCGGTGTTCTGCACCAGCACGATCCCGCACACGTATTCGAAGGGGGTCCGCGCGGGCCATACCGGAGTCTCCCCCAGCGCGGCGTGCAGGAGCGCCAGTAGGTCGCGCACCGGCAGCGGGTCGCCGGTCATTGCCCCGCCCCCATCGGGCGGTCCCAGACCAGTGAGTAGCGCCAGTAGAAGCGACGACGCATCCGGGACCCCGGCAGGATCCGGGCGGACGCCGCGCGAATCTCCTGCAGCGACTCGCGCGCCGGCGCCGTGGGCACGCCGACATCGCGCCTTTCACCGTGCAGCAGGCTCGCGATCCGAATAGGTACCACGCTCATGGCGCTCAACGCCCAATCCCAGGCAGAGGCGTTGGCGGCCAGCCCGACGATCAGGAGCCGACCTCCCGGAGCGACCAGTGCGGCCAGGCGCTCCAGCCCCACTTCCAGCGGCAGGTGGTGCAGGACCGCCACGCAGGTGACGGTGTCGAACTCTCCAAGGCCGTCGGCCGCGCCCGGGGCCAGCACGTCTGCCTGCCGCACATCGGCTCCGGGGAGTCCGGCTAGGCGCGCGCGAGCACGGCTCGCGGTATCCGGATCGGTCTCGATCCCGACGACCTGGTCGCACACGGCCGCGAGCCGTTCCATGAGCAGTCCCTCACCGCAACCCACGTCCAGGGCCCGCCCGCCGCGGCGGGCGGCGTCCGCCACGAGCTCGTTGTGGAAGGCCGCATTGTGGTTCCAGTAGCGGTTGGAATGCGCGGTGCCTGCGGCGCTCATCGTCTGCTCCCGCCCCGGCTGCGTGGACGTGCGGGCTTGTAGGGAGAGACCGTCGGCTCGCCGTCGATCCAGAAGCGCCACGGGAAGACGACGCCGTCGCCGCCGGGGCCGGACACACCGGTGCGCGGGCCGGTGCAGATACGAGCAGGGTCCGGTGCGCCTCCCGGTACGGGCAGCGTCAGGACCACGCGGGAGCCCGCCGGACCGAGCCGGACGCCGTCGTCGTCCCGGGTCAGACCGAGTGCCTGACACAGGCGGGCCGGCCCACGTGCCAGATCGCGGTCGGTGCGGGCGGCGGGCCGACGCCGACGCGCCAAGTCGAGTCCGTCCGTAACCTCCCCGCCGCGCAGCAGTACGGCGCGGGAGCGCCCGGCGGGCCCGCAGACGATATTCGCGCAGTAGTGCATGCCGTAGGTGAAATAGACGTAGATGGCGCCGGCGGCCTCGAACATGGAGGAGTTGCGGGCGGTGCGGCCGCGGTAGGCGTGCGAGCCCGGGTCCGCCTCACCCCGGTAGGCCTCGACCTCCGTCAGGCGCACCGACACCACACCCTGCGGTGAGTTGGTGGTCAGCACCGCGCCGAGCAGCCGCGGAGCCACGTCGACCGGGTCGTCGGCAAGCAGCCGGGCAACGTCCGCGGGCACGCCCGGCGCGCCGGCGGGGTCATCGCGGGGAGATTCCGTCCCCACCGCCTCCGACCACGTCATGTGCCCGTCCCTACGACTCCCGGACGGTGGTCCCGCCGGCCTCCGCCCCGGCGTCGGCGGGACCGTCGAGCAGGGAGCCCTCCCAGGAGAACACGCGCAGTTCGGCGGAGTGCTCGACGGCGCGAGCCAACTGCTCGACCACGCGCACCGGGGCGGTCCCTCCGTGACCGGCCCGGGCGGCGACGGATCCCTCGGCGGAGAGCACGCTGCGCACCTGCGGCGTCAGCCGCGGATCGATGGCGGCGAAGTCCGCATCGGTCAGGTCCCACAGTTCGATGCCGCGCCCCTCGCAGGCGCGCACGCAGGCACCGGAGATCTCATGGGCCTCACGGAACGGCACGCCCCGCTTGACCAACCACTCGGCGATATCCGTGGCCAGGGAGAAGCCCTGCGGCGCCAACTGCGCCATGCGCTCATAGTTCAGGCGCATGGTGGCGACCATGCCGGACACGGCGGGCAGCAGCACGGCGAGCGTGTCGACGGCGTCGAAGACCGGCTCCTTGTCCTCCTGCAGGTCGCGGTCGTAGGCGAGCGGCAGGGCCTTGAGGGTGGCCAGCAGCCCGGCCAGGTCGCCGATCAGGCGGCCGGCCTTGCCACGGGCGAGCTCGGCGACGTCGGGATTCTTCTTCTGCGGCATGATGGAGGAGCCGGTGGAGAAGGAGTCGTCGAGGGTGACGAAGTCGAACTCCTTCGTGTTCCAGATGATGATCTCCTCCGCCAGGCGGGAGACGTCCACCGCGGTCATGGCCAGGATGAAGGACATCTCGGCGACCGTGTCACGGGCGGAGGTGCCGTCGATGGAGTTCTCGCAGGCGGCGTCGAAGCCCAGGTCGGCGGCGACGGCGTCGGGGTCGAGTCCGAGCGTGTTGCCGGCCAGGGCACCCGATCCGTAGGGGCTGACGGCGGCGCGCGCGTCCCAGTCCTGCAGCCGCTCGACGTCGCGCATCAGCGGCCAGGCGTGGGCGAGCAGTTGATGGGCGACCAGCACCGGCTGGGCGTGCTGCATGTGGGTACGGCCGGGCATGATGGCCTCGCCGGCCGCGGCGGCCTGGTCGATGAGCGCATCGACGACGTCGAGGACCAAGCCGGCCAGGTGCCGGGCCTGATCGCGCAGGTACATGCGGATCAGAGTGGCGATCTGATCGTTGCGGGAACGGCCTGCACGCAGCCTGCCGCCCAGATCCGCGCCGGCTCGTTCCATCAGGCCGCGTTCAAGCGCGGTGTGCACATCCTCGTCTGCGGGCGTCGGGGCGAAGGCGCCGGAGACGACGTCGTCCTCGAGCCGGTCCAGGGCGGCGAGCATGCCGTCGAGCTGGACGGCGTCGAGTAGCCCGGCGGTGGACAGGGCGCGGGCGTGTGCGCGCGAACCGGCGATGTCGTAGCGGGCCAGGCGCCAGTCGAAGTGCGTGGAAACCGACAGTGCCGCCAGGGCATCGGCGGGCCCGCCGGTGAAACGGCCGCCCCATAGGCTGATGCCGTTCGGTGAGGATGCGGGAGTGGAGGGGGTCTGGGGCGGCTGACTCGTCATGGGGCCATCATGACTCATCGTGACGGCCGACCGGGAGCGGGTCCGCTGCCCGGACCGACACAGGACGCTCGGTCCGCGGCCCGTCATCGGCGTCGCGAGAGAGTTCGGTGGCTCTGACGCGCGGATGAGCCGCGGCCGTCGGCCTCGCCATCGCCGCGGTTGCGTTCGTAGAGACGGTGCAGACCCAACCAGGTGCCCAGGGCGCAGACGAGCACCCAGTTGCCCTCGCTCAGCAGCCGGGACTCGGTGAAGGACTGTACGGTCATCGCCGTCATGAGCAGGGCGGGTAGCAGCACCGAGGCGTCGGAGTCGACGTAGCGCAGCGCCAAGCGGAAGGAGCGATACAGGAGCAGCACGACCAGGACGACGACGAGCGTTGCCCCGACCACACCGGTTTGGAACAGCGCCTCGATGTAGGCGTTGTGGGCACTCATGGTGGGGGTGCCGTCCGGGCGGACCACGAGGGTGGCGAAAAGCGGCAGCCACGGCACCCAGTACATGATCCAGCCCCAGCCCAGGATGGTGTGCTTCTCCCACAGGTCCAGAACCCGCTGCCAGATCTCCCAGCGGCCGGACATATCCGTACTGCGTCCCAGGGCCGCCGTCACCTGTGAGTGGAGACCGACCGCCGCGGCGACCAGCGCCACCCCCAGGGCTGCCGCGCTCATGAGTATGGCCGGGCGCAGCCGGGGCGGAGCGTGCCGCACCAGCCACAACAGCAGGCACACGGCGGCGCACACGATCAGGGCCACGGAAACGGTCGCCGATCCGGCGAGCACCAGCACCAGCAGGGACACGGCCGTCCAAGTCACCAGTCCCAGCGGACGCACCCGCCGGTCGGCCCAGCGCACCGCGACGCACAACAGGGTGAGCAGGGCGATGAATGCCAGCGGGTTGCGGTTGCCGACAATGCCTTGAATCGGGCCGCCGTTGAACAAGTCCCCGTTGACCCAGTAGTAGGAGATCGGCACCTCATCCCAGTCGCGCATGTACAAGGGGATGAGCGGGTGGTGCAATACCAGGGCCACCCAGGCCTCCAGCAGCAGGCTCAGCACAAGGGTGGCTTCGAGGGAGCGGCTGAGGGCATCGGTCAGCTGTCGCAGTGACAGGCCGCATGCCAGCAGCACGCCCGCCGCGCTGGTGGCAAGCATGAGCAGCGCCGCGAGGGCGGTTTCGCGGCGATACTGGGACCAGATGATGCTCAGCACGCAGACGACGACGTAGGCGGTTGTCACCGGGGGCAGAGCGCGCCAGGGCACGCGGTGACCCTCATAAAGGAAGACGAGCAGGAGCACGACGCCGCTCAGGGCGGCGATCACGCCGAAGGCCCACCAGCCGACGAGATCACGCACCCCCTGGCCGGAGAAGGTCAGGAAGAAGGCCCAGGTTCCCAGGGCGGGCAACAGCGGGCGGCGTGAGCCGCGTACCGTTGCGGTAACTCGGGCGCGGTCATCGGTTGGCACGCTGCTCCTTGCCGGTATTGCTTTCATAATTCTCCGCCGCGCGGGTCGAGGCGGTGCCTACGCGGCTGAGGCGATGCGACATGATGTCGTACCGCCCTGCTGTAGCCGAAGCGTAATCGTTTGCGCTCCTCGCCGAGGCGGAATCGGAGCCCGAATAGGCAATCGGAGCCGCCGACGCGGCCGGCGGCCAACCGCACGGTCAATGTACGGTCGGCCGCCGGTGCCGTTATTGATGCCGGTTTCGGCGCTAGAAGGTGACGCCGTTGCCGAGGCGGACATCACGAGCGGCAGCGAGCTTGGACTGCATGCCGTAGATCTCGATGAAACCGCGGGAGGAGGACTGGTCGAAGGTGTCCCCCGTCTCGTAGGTGGCCAGGTTGAAGTCGTACAGGCCGGTGTCGGTGCGACGCCCGTTGACGGTGGCGCGGCCCCCGTGCAGCACCATGCGGATGTCACCGGTCACGTAGCGCTGGGTGTCCTCAATGAAGGCGTCCATGGAGCGCTTGAGCGGCGAGTACCACTGGGCCTCGTAGACCAGGTCGCTCCAGGCCTGCTCCATCTGCCGCTTGTAGCGACGCTGGAGACGCTCCAGGGTGACGGCCTCCAGGGCCTGGTGCGCCTCGATCAGCGCGACGGCGCCGGGGGCCTCGTAGATCTCGCGGGACTTGATGCCGACCAGTCGGTCCTCGACCATGTCGATGCGTCCCACACCCTGGGCGCCGGCGCGCCGGTTGAGTTCCTGAATCGCCTGCAGCGGGGTGACCGACTTGCCGTCGATGGCCGTGGGCACGCCCTGCTCGAAGTGGATCACGACCTCGTCGGGCAGCGGCGGGTAGGTGGGGTCGTCGGTGTAGACGTACACGTCCTTGGTGGGGGCGTTCCACAGGTCCTCCAGGAACCCGGTCTCGATGGCGCGGCCCCACACGTTCTGGTCGATGGAGAAGGGGTTGTGCTTGGTGGTCTCGATCGGCAGGTCGTGCTTCTCGGCATACTCGATGGCGACGTCGCGGGTCAGGGCGAGATCACGCACCGGGGAGATGCAGTTCATGTCCGGGGCCATGGAGGTGATGGCCACCTCGAAGCGCACCTGGTCGTTGCCCTTGCCGGTGCACCCGTGGGCGACCGTGCTGGCGCCGAACTCGCGGGCGGCCCGCACCAGGTGCTTGGCAATGACCGGACGGGACAGGGCGGAGACCAGCGGGTACCTGCCCTCGTACAGGCCGTTGGCCTTCAGGGCGGGCATGCAGTACTCGGTGGCGAATTCGTCCTTCGCGTCCGCCACATAGGCCTCCACGGCGCCGCAGTCGAGGGCGCGCTGGCGGATGACCTCCAGGTCCTCCCCGCCCTGGCCGACGTCGACCGCGACGGTGACGACCTCGCGGCCGGTCTGCTCGCCGATCCAGCCGATGGCGACGGACGTGTCCAGGCCTCCGGAGTAGGCGAGGACGACGCGGTCCTTGTGGTTGCTCATATGCGTTCCGTTTCTTTCTCTGTGGTGTCTGCGTAAGACGGGTCGTTGATGGGGAAATGGTCGGGGTGGGAGGGGCCGGTCAGCCGCGCTGGCCCGGGTCCGCCAGGGCCAGCAGGTGCGCGGCCACATCGGCCGCGACCGCCTCCGAGCGGGTGATCACCAGCACGGTGTCGTCTCCGGCGATGCAGCCGAGCACGCCGGGCAGCATGGCGTCGTCGACGGCGCCGGCCAGCAGCTGAGCGGCACCGGCCGGGGTGCGCAGGACCAGCTGGTTGCCGGCCCATTCGGCGGTCACCACCAGGTCGGCGCACCAGCGGGCCAGGCGGGCGGTGGTGTGCTCGGCCAGGGGCTCGCCGTCGTTGCCGGCGGCCGGCACCTGTCCGGGCGCACCGGCCTCGGGGATCGCGTACACCTGGGTGCCGCCGGCGCCGCGGACCTTGGTGGCGCGCAACTCCACCAGGTCGCGTGAGAGCGTGGCCTGGGTGGTGGCCACGCCGCGGCGGGCCAGTGCTTCACGCAACTCGGCCTGGGAGCGGATGCGCTCGTGGCCGAGGATCCGCGTGATCAGGGCGTGGCGGGCGGCCTTGGTTGCGGGCGTGGCCGATCCGGGTTCGTGGGCCGGGGCTTCGGGCCGGGCGCTCATGCCGCCGCCCGCTCGGCCAGGACGTCGGCGAGCACGCTGGTGAAGGCGTCGGCATCGGCGTCGGACAGGATGAAGGGCGGAGCCAGGCGGAGCGTATCGGGGCGAGGCGGGTTGACGATGAAGCCGCGCTGCTCGAGCTCGGCGGCGACTTCGGCGGCCGGGCCGACCCCGTCGGCCAGGCCCACGCCGCGCAGCAGCCCGACGCCACGCACCTCGGTCACGCCGGGCACGGCAATCAACCGCGCCGCCCACCGGTCCCCCAGCTCGGTGACCCGTTTGAGCAGCCCCTCCTTATTGATCGTGTCGATGACGGCCAGGGCGGCGGCCGCAGCCACGGGGTTGCCTCCGAAGGTGGTGCCGTGCTGGCCCGGGCCCAGCAACTGGGCCGCTTCCCCGGTGGCGGCCGCGGCCCCGATCGGCATTCCTCCACCCAGTCCCTTGGCAAGGGTGACCACATCCGGGACCACGCCGGGGGCGAGCAGGTGGTGTGCCATCCAGGCGCCCGAACGCCCCATGCCGGTCTGCACCTCGTCGAGGATCAACAGTGCCCCCGCGGCGGTGGTGAGTTCGCGGGCCGCCTCCAGGTAACCGGCGGGCAGCGGGCGTACCCCGGCCTCCCCCTGGATGGGTTCGACGAACAGGGCGGCCACGTCCGGGCCCAGAGCCGCCCGCAGGGCGTCGACGTCACCGGCGGGGATGAATTCGACCCCGCCGGGCAGCGGCTCGAAGGGCTCCCGGTAGGCGGCCTTGTGGGTCAGGGCGAGCGCCCCCATGGTGCGGCCGTGGAAGGCGTCCTCCAGGGCGAGAATACGCGGGCGGGCGGCGCCGCCGTGACGGCGGGCGATCTTGAAGGCCGCCTCATTGGCCTCCGTGCCGGAGTTGGCCAGGAAGACCCGGGAGGCCTGCCGCGCACCGGGGAACACCAGGGCGTCCAGCGTCTCGGCCAGGCGGATCTGCGCCGGAGAGGTGAACAGGTTGGAGATGTGTCCCAGGGTGCCCAGCTGCTCGGTGACCGCGGCGACCAGGGCCGGATGGGCGTGGCCCAGGCAGTTGACCGCGATGCCGGCCAGCAGGTCGACGTACTCGTTGCCGTCGGCGTCCCAGACGTGAGCACCGCTTCCGCGCACGAGCACGCGAGCGGGGGTGCCGAAGGTATTCATAACGGCGGCCGCGTAACGGGTGCGCCAGGTTTCATTGGGGTCGGCGGCTGCGGTCGCCGCGGTTGCGGGCGTACTCATAGCGTGGCTCCTCCTTTCGTGCGGGACTGCGGGATGACGTCGGGGTGGACCACGGTGCCGACGCCGTCGTCGGTAACGATCTCCAGCAGCATCGAGTGCGGCTGGCGGCCGTCGACGACGTGGGCCTGGCCGACGCCGCCGCGCACGGCCCGCAGGCAGGCCTCCATCTTGGGCACCATGCCGCTGGACAGTTCGGGCAGGAGCGCCTCGAGCGCGTCGGCGCCGATGCGGGAGACCAGCGAGTCCTTCTCCGGCCAGTTGGAGTACAGGCCCTCCACATCGGTCAGCATGATGAGCTTCTGCGCCTTCAGGGCCACCGCGAGCGCGGCCGCGGCGGTGTCGGCGTTGACATTGAGCACGGTGGTGGCGTCGGCGACCAGCGGGGCGACCGAGGACACCACCGGGATGCGTCCCTGGTCCAGCAGTTCAGTCACGGAGCGGGGATCGACCTCGACGACGTCGCCGACCAGGCCGACGTCGACGCTCTCGCCGTCCACGGTGGCCAGGCGCTGGCGGGCGCGCAGCAGACCGCCGTCCTCACCGGAGATGCCGACGGCAGCGGATCCGGACTCGTTGAGCAGGCTGACCAGTTCGCGCTGCACGCCGCCGGTGAGCACCATGCGCACCACATCCATGACCTCGGGGGTGGTCACGCGCAGGCCGCCCTTGAACTCGGACTCGATGCCGAGGCGGGCCAGCATGGCGCTGATCTGGGGGCCGCCGCCGTGGACCACGACGGGGCGCAGGCCCACCTGATGGAGGAAGAGCACGTCTTGGGCGAAGGCGCGCTTGAGGGCGTCGTCGACCATGGCGTTGCCGCCGTACTTGATGACGATGGTGGCGCCCTTGTAGGCGCGCAGCCAGGGCATGGCCTCCAGCAGGACGGAGGCCTTCTGGGTGGGAGTCAGCGAGGTGGGCAGAGCGGTGGTGGTCATGTCGTGTAGTCCGCGTTGATGGTTACGTATCCGTGGGTGAGGTCATTGGTCCAAACGGTGGCCGCGGCGTCGCCGGCGTTCAGGGCGATGTCGATGCGGGTCTCGCGCGGGGTCATGTCCACGACGGAACGGTCCGCCCCGAGGGCCCCGTGGGCGTAGATGATCACCCCGTTGATGGCTACGTCGACGGCGTCGGGGTCGAAGGGGCACACCGCCTCGGGGACGGTACCGAGCTGGGAGATGACGCGCCCCCAGTTGGGGTCCTCGCCGGCGACGGCGCACTTGAGCAGGTTGGAGGCCGAGACGGTGCGGGCGGCGGCCTCGGCGGCGGCCTCCGTGACCGCGCCGGTGACGGTGATGGCGATGTCGTGGGTGGCGCCCTCCGCGTCGGCCACCAGCCGGCGCCCGAGGCGGCCCAGCAGTTCCTGGACGGCGGCGTCGAATTCATCCGCCACCGGTACCCTGCCGGAGGCGCCGGAGGCGAGCAGCAGCACGGTGTCGTTGGTGGACATGCAGCCGTCGGAGTTGATGCGGTTGACGGTACGGGCTGCGGCCCGGGACAGGGCGGATTGGGCGGCGTCGGCGTCGACGACGGCGTCGGTGGTGATCACGCAGAGCATGGTGGCCATGCCGGGGGCGAGCATGCCCACGCCCTTGATCATGCCGCCGATGCTCCAGCCGTCCAGGTGGAGGGCTTCCTCCTTGGAGACGGTGTCGGTGGTCATGATGGCGGTGGCGGCGTCGTGGCCGGCCTCCGGGCCGTCTTGCAGGGATGCGACGGCGGTGGCGGCGCCGTCCAGCAGGTTGGGCATGTCCAGGGGCACGCCGATCACTCCGGTGGAGCACACCAGGACGGAGTCGGCCGCGGTGCCGGGGCGGAAGTCGGCGAGCAGTTCGGCAACGCGGGCGGCCGTGGCTGCCGTGTCGGCGGCCCCGCGGGGACCGGTGCAGGCGTTGGCCGAGCCGGAGTTGAGGATGACCGCGCGGGCGCGGTTGGCCGGGCCGCGCCGACCGGAGAGTACTTCGCGGCACCAGCGCACCGGGGCGGCGACCACCCGGTTGGTGGTGAACACGCCGACGGCTACATCCAGGGGGCCGTCGTTGACCACCAGGGCGAGGTCGCGCTTGCCCGACTCCTTGAGTCCGGCACTGATCCCGGCGGCGCGGAAACCGGCGGCGGCGGTGACGCTCACGGGGCGACTCCTTCGGTGATGACCCCGGTGACCTCGGGCAGGCCGAGGGCGAGGTTGAGGGACTGGACGGCGGCCGAGGCGGTGCCCTTGCCGAGATTGTCGATGGCGCAGATGATCACGGCAACGCCGGCGGCGGCGTCGTAGGCGACCTGCACGGTGGCCACGCCGGTGCCGGCGACCGCGCCGGTGACCGGCCAGACGCCCGCGGACAGCAGGTGAATGAGCGCCTCACCGGCTCCGGTGGGGCCGTAGACGCGCTCCCAGGCCTGACGCAGCACGGCATCGGGGTCATCGCTGCCGCTGACGGCCGCGGTGACCGGGGCGGTGACGGTGGCGAGAATGCCGCGGCTCATGGGCACCAGCACGGGGGTGAAGGACAGGCGCACGGAGTCCGGGGCGGCGCCGGCGACCTGGAGGTTCTGGATGATCTCGGGGATGTGCCGGTGGGTGCCGCCGACGGCGTAGGGCTGAGCGGAGCCGAGGGCCTCGGAGGCGGTCAGGTGGGGCTTGAGCGCCTTGCCGGCACCGGAGTAGCCGACGGCCAGCACGGCGTTCAAGCGGCCCGGGTCGATGAGTCCGGCGGCGACGCCGGGTTGTGCGGCCAGGGTGATGGCGGTGACGTTGCAGCCGGGCACCGCGATCCGCCGAGTGGTGGCCAGCTGCTCGCGCTGGGCGCCGGCCACGGTCTCGCCGGCGTGGAGGAGCTCGGGCATGCCGTAGGTCCAGGCGCCGGCGTAGTCGGTGCCGTAGAACCGCTGCCAGGCGGCGGCGTCGGTGAGCCGGTGGTCGGCGCCGCAGTCCACCAGGATGGGGGTGGGGCCGTCCGCCTGTTCCAGCGCGGCGGCGACGGCGCCGGACACGCCATGGGGCAGGGCCAGCACGACGATGTCGTGTCCGACCAGATGCTCGGGGTCGGTGGGGGCCACCACGCGGTCGGCCAGGCCGATCAGGTGCGGGTGGTGCTGCCCCAGGCGCGTGCCGGCCGAGGCGTTGGCCGTGACGGCGCCGATCTCGATCTGGGGATGTGCGGCGAGCAGGCGGAGGACCTCTCCGCCCGCGTACCCGGTCGCTCCGGCGACCGCTGCTGTCCATGTCACGCCGGAACCATACATCCGAGTGGATACATATGCACAGCTGGGCGGGCGCTGGAGCCGGGTCGGCTTACTCACATCCGCCGGGAATGTGTCACCAGACCCCGCAGGCAGCGCGGAGCGATGCCTACCGGGCGCCCCTCAACGTGCGGCCAGGTCCTGGGCGATCTTGTCGGCCCAGGCGCGCACGGCGTCGAGGTCGAGAAAGTCCCCCTCGGAGGCGCCGCCCATGCGGGCGATTGAGCGTTCCCGCAGCGAGAGTTCGGCCGGGTTGAAGCGGCCCGGGAAGGTCGCATGATCCTCCGGGTCGATGGACAGCAGCACCGGGCCGATGCGGTGCGGGTCAGAGACCTTGCCCTTGGGCAGGCCGGACAGGCCCACCGAGAACGCCCACACGGGGTGGGAGTGCAGGGATTCGCTGAACCGTTGGGTGAAGTCAATGGCCTCCGCGGTCCAGCGGGTCATGTACACGGCGCTGCCGAGCACGAACGCGTCGTAGCCGGCGACGTCGGTGACGTCCTCGGGGTGGGACTGGTCGACGTCGTGGCCCGCGGCGCGCAGCTCCTGCGCGATCGCCGCGCCGACTTCGTCGGTGGACCCGTGGCGGGAGGAAGACGTGAGCAGGATTCTCATGGCGTCAGTATCACCGTGCGGGGACGGTTCCGGCAGGCGGTCCGTCCGACGAACCGCCATCCGTGACCACCTCCACAATCAGGCGCGCAGCTGTGCGCCCAAGCGCTTGGCCGCGCGCTTGACCACGCGCTTGCGCACCGCGGCGGTCTCCTCGGCGGTCAAGGTCCGGTCGGCCGCGCGCAGACGCAGGGAGAAGGCCAGCGATTTACGTCCCTCCCCGAGCTGCGGGCCGCGGAAGACGTCGAACAGGCGCACCTCATCGGCCAGGTCTCCGGCAGCCTCACGCACCACCTGCTCAACCGCGGCGGCGGTGACGGATTCATCGACGACGAGGGCGACGTCCTCCTTGGCGGCCGGGAAGGTGGACACGGGACGCACCTGAAGGACGCCGGCGTCGGCGGCTGCCGCCAGCAGCGGCTCCAGGTCGAGTTCGATGGCGCAGGCCCGCGGTGGCAGCCCAATGTTGCGGGCGATGCGCGGGTGCAGTTCACCGGCGTGGGCGATCAGCGCTCCGGGCACCAGTTCGCGGCCCTGCCGGACGGCGGGCAGGCGCACCTCGGCGGTGCGGCCGGGATGCCAGGGGGCGTAGGGCGTCTGCGGGGCGCCGACCTCGACATCTACCCCGAGCGCGCCGGCCACCGTGCGCACCAGTGCGATGGCGTCGGCCCAATCCCAGGGGCGGCCGGTACCGAGCACGCCGGCGCGCTCCCGGTCTCCGGCCAGGACGACGCCCACGTGCGTGGGCTGGGCCGGGATACCGGCGTTCAGCGCCGCGATCTCCGCGTCGGAGGGGCGGTGGTCCACACCCGGGATGGGCGCCGGCACGGTCCCGGCCGGATGGGTGACGGAGCCGACCTCGAACACGGCCACGTCCTCAAGGCCGCGTGAGACATTGCGGCGGGCCACCTCGAGCAGCGAGTCGAGCACGGAGGTACGCAGCAGCGGAGCATCGTCGGCCAGTGGGTTGGCCAGGCGCACCGCCACTCGGCGCGGATCGTCGGCGGGCAGCTCGAGACGGTCGTGCACATCGCCGATGAACGGGTAGGACAGCACCTGGGTGAGGCCGGCGTCGGCGAGGGCGCGCACGACGTCGCGGCGGGCGCGCTGCCGGAAGGTCAGGCCCGTGCCCGCAGGTGCCACCGGCACGATCGAGGCGATGTTGTCATAGCCGTCCAGCCGGGCGACCTCCTCGGCGAAGTGGGCGGCGCCCACCAGGTCCGGCCGCCAGGTGGGCGGGGTGACCGCGAGGAGCTCCACGCCGTCGACGGCGGTTCCGGCCGATTCAACCGTGCAGCCGATGGCGCGCAGCAGTTCGGTGACGCGGGCGGTGCCGTAGGCGACACCGGTCAGGCGCTGCGCGGCGTCCGCGCGGATGGTGATCGGCTGCGGCGCGACGGTGCGGTTGACGTCGGTGGCGACCGCATCGGCGGTGCCGCCACCGTACTGGACCAGCAGGTCCACGGCGCGCTGCGCGGCCACGGGAGCGAGCTCGGTGTCCACGCCGCGCTCGTTGCGCTTGGAGGACTCGGTGGGCAGCTTGTGCCTGCGGGCGGAGCGGGCGATGGACACAGGGTCGAAGTGGGCGGCCTCGATGAGCACGTCGGTGGTCTCCGCGTCGATCTCCGTCTCCGCGCCGCCGAACACGCCCGCCAGCACCAGCGGCCGGGAGCCCTCCCCGGACGGGGAGTCGGTGATCAACAGATCCTCGCCGTCCAGGTTGCGGGTGACCTCGTCGAGGAAGGCGAGGGTCTCCCCCGGCCGGGCGCGGCGCACCACGATCGGGGCGGCCAGCTTGTTCAGGTCGAAGGCGTGCAGCGGCTGGCCCAGGTCCAGCATCACGTAGTTGGTCACGTCCACGGCCAGGCTGATCGGGCGCATGCCGGCGGCGATCAGGCGGTCCTGCATCCACTTCGGGGAGGCGGCGGAGGGGTCGATGCCGCGCACCACGCGGGCGACGTAGCGGTCCACGCCCGGGCGACCGTGAATGGGGGCGGTGTCCTCGGCGAAGTGGACGGGGAAGCCGTCCGCCCCGGCCGGGGCGATGCCCTGCGGGAAGCGCTCGGGGTTGGTGGCGTCGGCCGGGTCCGTGAAGGCGGCACCGGTGGCGTGGGAGTACTCGCGAGCCACGCCGCGCATGGAGAAGCAGTAGCCGCGGTCCGGGGTGATGTTGATCTCCAGGACCTCCTCCCCCAGTCCGAGCAGGCCGATGGCGTCACTGCCCGGGGCGGGGACTGGTTCGCCGTCGCGACCGTGGGCGGCCAGCCAGCGCTCGAGCACGATGATGCCGGAGTGGTCGTCGCCGAGGCCGAGCTCCCGCTCGGAGCAGATCATGCCGTCGGAGATGTGCCCGTAGGTCTTGCGGGCGGCGATGGCGAAGTCGCCGGGCAGGACCGCGCCGGGCAGGGAGACCACCACGTGGTCGCCGGCCTCGAAGTTGTGGGCACCGCACACGATGCCGCGGCTGGGCAGTTCGGAGGGCTCCTTGCCGGTTCCGGGGGCGTCGTTGTACTGGCCGACGTCGACGCGGCAGTAGTTGATGATCTTGCCGTTCTTCTGTTCCTTGGCCTCACGGGTCAGTACCCGGCCGACGACGAGGGGGCCGGTGACGGCGGGGGGAACGATGCGTTCCTCCTCCAGGCCCACCTTGACCAGGTCGGCGGCCAGTTCGGCGGCGGTGGTGCCAACGGGAACATCGACGTGCTCACGGAGCCACTCGATCGGGACGTACGGCATGTCAGTTACCCCTTCCGGTGGTGCCGAACTGCTGGGAGAAGCGGATATCGCCCTCGACGATGTCATGCATATCGGCGATGCCGTGGCGCAGCATGAGGGTGCGCTCCAGGCCCATGCCGAAGGCAAAACCCGTGTACTCCTCGGGATCGATGCCGCAGGCGGTCAGCACATTGGGGTTGACCATGCCGCAGCCGCCCCACTCGATCCAGCCGGCGCCGCCCTTCTTCTGCGGGAACCACAGGTCCATCTCGGCGCTGGGCTCGGTGAAGGGGAAGTAGGAGGGGCGCAGCCGGGTGCGCGCCTCGGGCCCGAACATGGCGCGGGCGAAGTGGTCCAGGGTCCCCCTCAGGTGTGCCATGGTCAGTCCCTTGTCCACGGCGATTCCCTCTACCTGATGGAAGACCGGGGTGTGGGTGGCGTCCAGCTCGTCGGAGCGGAAGACCTTGCCGGGGCAGGCCACGTAGATCGGCGGGGCCTGGGCGAGCATGACGTGCGCCTGCACGGGCGAGGTGTGGGTGCGCAAGACCAGGTTCGCGGTGGCGCCCGGGGCGCCCCCCACGGAGGCGCCATCGATGTAGAAGGTGTCCTGCATCTGGCGGGCGGGGTGGTCGGCGTCGAAGTTGAGGGCGTCGAAGTCGAACCACTCGTGCTCGACCTCCGGCCCCTCGGCGATCGACCAGCCCATGGCGGTGAAGAAGTCGGAGACCTCGTCGACGAGTACATCCAGGGGGTGGCGGGCGCCGGCGGCGGCGCGGTCGGTGGGGACGGTGACGTCGACGGCCTCGGTGGCCAGCATGTCTGCCTCCGCCTGCGCCTCAAGCACCTCCTGGCGGGCGGCCAGGGCGGCGGAGATACGGCCGCGCGCGCCGCCGAGGAGCTTGCCGGCGGCCGCCTTGGCGGCACGGTCGGGCAGCCGGCCGATCTCGCGGTTGGCCAGGGCCAGAGCGGAGGCGTCGCCGGCGTAGGTCAAACGCGCCTCCTTCAGCGCAGCGAGGTCGGCGGCGGCGTCGATGGCGGCGATGGCCTGGGCGACGAGGGCGTTGACGCCGGCCTCGTCCGTTGGCGAGAGGGCGCCGGGGGCGTCAGTCATATGCGGTTGCCTTCCACCAGATGAGTCGGGAATCTCCGGGTCCAGATTAGTCCGCGCCGCGCCAGGGCCCGAAATCGTCTCAGATGCGCGCCTGAGAGCGTGCCCTCGCCCGTGGGCGATGCATTACAGCGTTGCGCGGACGCATACGCGGGCGGGTCTTGACGGTGACGTTACGTCACCTGTTGGGATGGGTGCATGCGCATCAAGGAGATGTCCGATCTGGCCGGAACAACCCCGCGGGCGGTGCGTCACTATCACCGCCTGGGACTGTTGCCGGTGCCGCCGACCGTGCGCGGGCGGCGGGAGTACGGCGTAATGCACCTGGCCCGGCTCATGCGGATCCGTTGGCTCGCAGACGGCGGGCTGCCCCTGGCGCAGATCGCCGAGGTGCTCGCCCAGGATCCGGGTGGCGCCGACCGCGAGGCGGTACTGCACAGCCTGCGGGCCACTAGGGACACGGTTATTGCGCGCCGCCGCGAGCTGCAGGCGCAGGAGGCCCGCATCGACGAGTTGATCGCCCGGGTCGAGGACGGTGAGGGGCTGGAGCCGATCCCCCAGTTGCTGGTGCGCTTCTACGACGCCGTGCAGGCACGCCTGGAGGAGGAGGGACTGAACAGCCGCGGACTGCGCGCCGAACGGCAGGTGGTGACGGCACTGGCCGCCCTGGCCCTGGTCCCCGACAGCATCGGCACCTTCCTGGCCGAGCTGGATGGCGCCGAGTGGGAGGCGGGCGTACGCATCTACGCCCAGATCGCCCGCCTGGAGCAGCTGCATGGGGAAGCCGCCCGGACCGCCGCCCTCGATCTGGCCGCGGAGACCTGGGAGTACACCCTCCGACACCGCCGTACGGCGCTGGCCGCATTCGCGGACTTCCCGACTGGGTCGCCGGGTCGCACCACCTGGCGGCTGACCCAGATGATCACCGACACCTACACCGGACCGGCACAGCACCTGTACCTCGACCGTTTCCTGGAGCTGCTCATGGCGGACCCGGACTTCGCCGCCGTCATCCGGCGCCTGGCCGGCGATGAGCCCGCACTGTGAGCGGCTCCTGTTCCGGACCGTCCCTGATTCCGATCCCACCACCCGCACTCTCATGAAAGGACGCCATTGATGACAACACGCAGAGACAGGGGCCGCGCCGTCGGCGCCACGAGTCCGTCCGGAACCCCGATTCGGGTGCAGGGCCTGGTCAAGCGCTTCGGGCGCTTCACCGCCCTGGACGGGCTGGACCTGGAGGTCGCCGCCGGTCAGGTGCACGGCTTCCTCGGCCCGAACGGAGCGGGCAAGTCCACGACCATTCGCACCCTACTGGGCCTGTACCACCCCGACAGCGGCAGGGTGCGCGTGCTGGGGCGCGATCCCCGGCGTGAGGCACCTCAGATCAACCGGGAAGTGTCATACGTGGCCGGGGATGTGGCGCTGTGGCCGAACCTGACCGGCGGACAGGCGCTCGACGCCCTGGCAGGTCTGCGCGGCAAGCGGGACCGCGCCCGGGAGGAGGAGCTGATAGACCGCTTCGCCCTGGACCCGACCAAGAAGGTACGCACCTACTCCAAGGGCAACCGGCAGAAGGTAGCACTGGTGGCGGCACTCGCCGCACCGACAAGCCTGCTGATTCTCGACGAGCCGACCAGCGGCCTGGACCCCCTGATGGAGCAGGTCTTCATGGATGAGGTAACCCGGGCCGCGGCCCAGGGGCGCACCGTGCTGCTGTCCAGCCATATCTTCGCCGAGGTGCAGCGCCTGTGCAGCGCCGTGACGATCATCAAGGACGGCCGTGTGGTGGAGCAGGGCGACTTGGCCCGACTGCAGCAGCTGGCCCGTACCCAGATCGAGGTCGGCGGCGATGCGGATCTGCTGCGCGGCATAGCCGCGTCGCTGCCGCAGCTGGAGGACGAGCTGACTGTGGAGGACGGCCGCCTGAGCGTGCAGGTGGGCGCCGCCCAGGTACCGGCGGTACTGGCGGCCGTCGCCGCGCAGGGAGCCACCGACGTGATCTGCCGGCCGGCGAGCCTGGAGGACCTGTTCCTGCGTCACTACGAGGAGGTGCGCGGATGAACCTGCGCAACGACCTGCGCGGCCTGGGCCGCGCCCTGCGCCTGACCGCCCGGAGGCTGCGTGTGCAGGCGCTCGCCTGGATCCTGCCCCTGTGGCTGGGCCTGGCGTCCTTCGCGCCGGCCTATCAGGACGCCTACTTCTCCGCAGCCGGCGACGCCGGTGGTGGGGGCGGCAATGCGGTGGTCGAGGCGCTGCGGGCCTCCCCGGGCACGCGCCTGTTGTACGGCGAGCTTCCCGCCCCGGGCACCATCGGCCAGCTGGTGCAGTGGGAGGGGGCCACCTACCTGCTGGTGTGCACCGCGCTTATGGCGGTGCTGCTGACCTGCCGCCTGTTACGCGCGGATGAGGACGAGGGTCTGATCGAACTTTTGCGGAGCGCGGGCACTGGGAGGTGGGTACCTTTCCTCGCCCCGGTGCTGGTTATCTGGGCGGCGGTCGGCGTCCTGGCCGCCTTGGTGGGCGGCACGCTCGCGGCCGAGGCCGCGCAGATCGAGTCGCTTCCAGCGGCGGGCGGATGGGCGTTGGCCGGAGTGACCGCCGTCGTCGGCTGGGGCTTCGCAGGCCTGGCCGCCGTAGCCTGCCAGTTGGCGCGCAGCGCCGCCGGCGCCCGCCCGCTGGCCCTGGCATGTGTTGGGGTTGCCTTCATGGTGCGGGTGGCCGCCGACCAATGGGAGCTCACCTGGCTGCGGTGGCTCACACCCCTGGGCTGGCGCGACCTGGTCGCCCCTTACACCGACGACGACCCCATGCCACTGGCGGCATGCGCGGCGATATGCGTTGTCCTAGTGGCGGCGGCCGGAGCCCTGTACGCCCACCGGGAGTATGCCGGCGGCTACCTGCCCGACCGGACCACCAGCGGGCGCCGCTGGCGGATCCACGGCTACGCCGACCTACTCACGCGCCTGTCCACACGCACAACACTGGCATGGGCGGCGGCGGTGGTCTGCTTCGCGGCGTTGTTCGGCTCTATGACCGAGGGCATCCTGGAGATGATGCGGGACGAGCGCATCGCCGAATACGTGAACATGCTGGTACAGGCCGGCGCCGACATGATGGAACAGTTCATGTCGCTGATGACCGTGATGATGGTGCTGCTGATCGCGGTGGCGGCGACTGGGCAGGCGGGTCGGCTCGCCGCCGATGAGGACGCCGGACTGGTGGAGGCCGAGGCCGCCGTCGGGGTGCCGCGCCGGCGTCTGTTCCTGATGCAGGCAGTCTCGGCGGCAGCGGTGGGGACGATTCTACTGGTGCTGTGCGGGGCCGTGCTGGCCGCAGTCACGGCCACGCAGGTGACCGAGGATCATGCAGTGGAGCGGGCCTTCGTGTTCACCGTCACCCAGCTGCCCGGCCTGCTGGCAGCGATTGGCATTGCCCTGGCGGTGGTCGGCGTGGCGCCGCGACGTTTCGGCGTCGTGTGGGCAGTGATCGCCTGGAGCGCCTTCGCCAGGCTGCTGGGCGGCATGATGGACCTGCCGACCTGGGCGCAAGACCTGAGCGTGCTCGGGCACTACCTCGACGTCGTCGGCGACCCGGACTGGGTGCCGCTGGCGGTGCAGACGGCTATCGGCGTCCTCGGTACCGCCGTCGGCCTGGTGGCCTACCGACGCCGCAACCTGAGTAGAGCCGGGTGAATCGAGGGCTACGTGCGTACCGCCTCTGCCAGGCAATTGACAGCGACGCAGGGTCGCTTGCTGGGATGTGGGCATGCGTGTCAAGGAAATGGCCGACCTCGCCGGCACCACCACACGGGCGGTACGCCACTACCACCGGCTCGGCCTGCTGCCGGTACCGCCGTCGGCGGGAGGGCGCCGGGACTACGGCGTCGAACATCTGGCCCGGCTGCTGCGCATCCGCTGGCTGGCGGACCGCGGCCTGTCCCTGACCCAAGTCGCACAGATTCTCGCCGCGGATGCGCGGGGCACGGATCGCGAGGCAATCCTGCGGGACCTGCGTTCGGCACGTGAGAACATCGAGGAACGGCAGCGGGCGCTGCGTGAACAGGCCGATCGCGTCGATGAGCTCATCGCCCGGGTTGCCGGCGGCGGCCCTCCCTCACCTTTGCCCACTGCACTCACCTGCTTCTACGACGACGTCGCCCGCCGGATACGCGACCTGGAGGCCCCGGCCGGGGACCGGGCCTTGCAGGTCCTGACCGGGGAACGGCGCCTCATGATGGCGCTCGCCGCGCGCGAGATGATTCCCGCCAGTGCGAGCCGGTTCATTGCGGAGCTCGACGCCGCCGAGCGCGACACGTGCGCCCGACAGATATGCGCCTTCGCCGAATTGGAGCAGACGGGTGAGGCCGGTGCAGTCGAGCTGGCGCAGGAGTCGTGGGCACTGGCCCTGCGGCACAAGCAGAGTTCGCTGGCCATCCTGAACGACCTTCCCGAGGGCGCGCTGGGGCGAGCCCTATGGGATTTGGCCGGAGTCCTCTCGACCATAAGCTATCCGCTCAAAGTCCACCGGCGCTTCACCGGCGCACTGCTCGACCTGATGCTGGCCGACCCAGACTTCGCGGCGGCGATCCACCGGTCCGCCGGCGGGAAGCGGGTCAGCTTGTGACAACTCGCGCCGAGCGCCTTCCCGTACGGATGCGCGCCGCACCCAGGCCGCAGGGAACTGTGCTCCATGGGCTGTATCCCTCCGTGCATCTACTGTGGCGACGCCTGCGGTGGCAGGTCCTGGCCTGGTGCCTGCCCCCATGGCTGCTGGCGGCTGTCACTCCCCCGGCGTATGAACGCGTGTATCCCTCGCCGCAGGCCCGGGAACTGCTCGTACAGAGCATGCGCGACACGCCGGGCACCCGCCTGCTGTACGGCGTCCTGCCGCTGCCGGGAGGGATCGGGCAATTGGTGCAGTGGGAGACGGGCACTTACCTGTTGTTCTGCGTGAGTCTCATGGCGGTGCTGTTGGTCACCAGGACGATGCGCGCCGACGAGGAGGACGGCCTGGTCGAGGTACAGCATGCGGCGGGAGTGGGGTGGGCGACTCCCTTCGCAGCGCCGGTGCTTGTGTGCACCGGGGCGGTTGCGGGGTTCGGACTCGGCGTCGGCATGGTTCTGACCGGCGTGGCTCGATTCGTGACCGAGATGACGGTTGTTGGGGCTTGGATGCTGGCGGGCGCGGTCGCGGTGACCGGCTGGGCCTTCATCGGTCTGACGGCGCTGGGCAGTCAGTTGTATCGGCGGGCGAGTCAGGCGCGGTTGCTCGCCCTGGTGACCCTGGCCACAGGGTTCGCGCTGCGGGTGGCCGCCGACCAATGGGAGCTCACCTGGCTGCGGTGGCTCACACCCCTGGGCTGGCGCGACCTGGTCGCCCCTTACACCGACGACGACCCCATGCCACTGGCGGCATGCGCCGCGATATGTGTTGTCCTAGTGGCGGCGGCCGGAGCCCTGTACGCCCACCGGGAGTATGCCGGCGGCTACCTGCCCGACCGGGCCACCAGCGGGCGCCGCTGGCGGATCCACGGCTACGCCGACCTACTAACGCGCCTGTCCACACGCACAACACTGGCATGGGCGGCGGCGGTGACCTTCTTCTCCGCACTGTTCGGTGCCATGGCGGGCAACCTCACCGGCCTGCTGAAGCCGGGCTCGGCGACCGGTTCATATGTCGGGAAGATGGCCGCCGGCAGTCCGATCCAGCAGTACCTGTCGCTGCTCACAATAATGACCGTCCTACTCGTCGCGGTGGCCGCGGTGCAGCGAATCAACGTCATCGTTCTGGAGGAACGGTCCGGGCTGATCGACGTCGATTACGCGGTCGGGCTGTCACGGACCCGAAAGTTCGCGGTAGTGGGCGGTGTGGCCGCGGTTGAGGCCTTCGGCCTGCTGGCGCTCTCCGGCGGTGTGCTAGCCGCCGCGACGGGTTCTCAACTCGCCGAGGACCACGCCGTGGGGCGGGCATTCGTGTTCACCGTCACCCAGCTGCCCGGAGCGCTGGCGGCGATCGGCATTGCCCTGGCGGTGGTCGGCGTGGCGCCACGGCGCTTCGGGGTCGTGTGGGCAGTACTTGCCTGGAGCGTGTTCGCTCGTTTCTTCGGTGGACTGGTGGAGTTGCCGACCTGGGCGCAGGACCTGAGCGTGCTGGGACACTACCTCGACGTCGTCGGCGGCCCCAACTGGGTACCGCTGGCGGTGCAGACGGCTATCGGCGTCCTCGGTACCGCCGTCGGCCTGGTGGCCTACCGACGGCGCGACCTGTCAGGTGTCTGAACTGCTTACTGAAGCGCGGCAAGACCGGCCAGATGACATGCGGCCGCAGCGACAGCACCGCCCGCCATGCCAGGCTGCCGACACGCAACACCGACCACCACATCACCGAGCTGAGCGAGCGCGGCAACGGCCAAGACGAACTGGGACAGCGGATACACGGGCGTCAACCAGACGACGCACGCAACCACCGCACCAAGCGGCACCGCCCTGGCCGCATACATCGCCGGATAGAAGCGATCAGCGTCGCCGCCTGCGCTGCCAGGCGCCAGCAGCTCCGGGCGGAGCAACGCCGCCGCAGCAGCAATCACCGACGCGACTCCCATGACTGAGTTGAGAAGCGCCAACCACCACGGCATGCCAACCACCTAGCTAGATCGTTCAATATTGAATGATTCAATAGAGTACCATCATAACCATGAAGACAACAGGGGCCGGCAGCGCAGAGGATGGCGGCGAGGCGATCCTGTCCGCCGCATGTTTTCGGCTGGGCATGCTCGGCGCACAGATCACCCGGGATTTCTCCGAAAGGATCGCGCCGTCCGGGTTGTCCCACAAACAAGTGGGCCTGCTGGCCGTCATAGACGCCGGGCTGGCGACCTCGCAGCGTCAGATCGCGACCCAGCTGCACGTGGCACCGAGCCTGGTGGTCACGCTGGTGGACCAACTCGTGGACCTCGGAGCCGTGAGCAAGACCCGCAGCCGCAGCGATCGCCGGACTCACAAGATCGAAATCACCCCCGAGGGGCGGCGGCTGCTCGCCAGTGCTGCTGTGGCGGCCGAAGCGCTGGACTCCGGCATCCGCAGCTCCCTCTCCCCCGCCGGACGGACCGCCTTGAGAACGCTGTTGATGGAGCTCGATACACACCAGAACCGGGATCAGTAGCGCGCTCACAGGATTGATTCGCCACCATGGGATGCAACCCGCGTCGGATGCTCAAGCAGGTGATGCATGCCGCTTGCTACGGAGCGATGACCATGACGACGATTCCACACCGCGAGCTACGGAACGACAGCGCCGCAATCCTCCGCCGAGTGGAGGCCGGCGAGAGTTTTGAGATCACCAACAACGGACGTCCCGTGGCTGAACTTGTACCTATTACTCACGACCGCTTCGCTCTACTGCGTAGGCAAAGAGCTACGCGTCCAGCGGTCCCCACAGACTTCAACGCCTTAAAACACGCGCGCCCTCAGTTCAAAAGATGTACTGGACGATCTGCGCGGCGAGCAATGACCATTTGCTACCTGGATACCTCCGCGGGAACATCTGCTCAACGCAGCGCGAGACACGGCGGGGCTGCGTGCGGCAGACGCGATCAACCTCGCAGTTGCCCTGAACGTGCGCTCCGACCTACTCCTCACTTACGACCGGGAAATGCAACAAGATGCGCTGCAACGAGGGCTGACGGTGACCGCCCCCAGATGATTGATTCCCAGGGCACCGCCGGGCTTCGCCTTGAAGTGCCCACCCACTTGGAACGCCTTGTACGCGCTCTCAGACGGTCCAAGTAGAAGAACGCGGTCCAACTGGACAAACGCGGTCAGCACGACGACCGGCTTGACTCACAAGTACGCAGGTCGGCCCGCAGCAGCCATGAGTTGCTGCGGGCCGACCTGCGTGTGTGCATGGCGGAACGAGCGATCAGCGCTCGACCTCACCCCGGATGAAGGCTTCGGTAGAGTCCATGGCCTCCTCGTCGGGACGCTGCTCCGGCGGAGACTTCATGAAGAAGGATGCCGGAGACAGCAGCGGACCGCCGATGCCGCGATCCAGGCCGATCTTGGCGGCCCGGATGGCGTCGATGACCACGCCGGCGGAGTTCGGGGAGTCCCAGACCTCGAGCTTGTACTCAAGGCTGACGGGGGCGCCGCCGAAGTTGCGCCCCTCCAGGCGTACGAAGGCGAACTTGCGGTCGTCCAGCCAGCCGACGTAATCGGAGGGGCCGACGTGAATGTCCTTCTCGGCGAATTGCGTGGAGACGTTGGAGGTGACCGCCTGGGTCTTGGAGATCTTCTTCGACATCAGCCGCTCGCGCTCCAACATGTTCTTGAAGTCCATGTTGCCGCCGACGTTGAGCTGGTAGGTGCGGTCGATGGTGATGCCGCGCTCCTCGAACAGACGCGCCAGCACCCGGTGGGTGATGGTGGCGCCGATCTGAGACTTGATGTCGTCGCCGATGATCGGCAGGCCGGCGTCGGTGAACTTCTGTGCCCAGGCCGGATCGGATGCGATGAATACCGGCAGGCAGTTGACGAAGGCGCAGCCGGCGTCAATGGCGCACTGGGCGTAGTAGCGATCGGCCTCCTCCGAGCCGACGGGCAGGTAAGAGACCACAACGTCGACCTGGGCGTCCTTGAGCGCCTGGACCACGTCGACCGGAGGCTCACTGGACTCCTGAACGGTCTCGCGGTAGTACTTGCCGAAGCCGTCGAGGGTGACGCCGCGCTGCACCCTCACGCCGGTGGGGGCGACGTCGGCGATCTTGATGGTGTTGTTCTCGGAGGCGTTGATGGCGTCGGCCAGGTCAAGTCCGACCTTGGCGGCGTCGATGTCGAAGGCGGCCACGAACTCGATGTCCGAGACGTGGTAGTCGCCGAATTGGACGTGCATCAGGCCGCCGACCTTGTCGGTCGGCTCGGCGTCGGCGTAGTGGGCGACGCCCTGCACCAGCGACGACGCGCAGTTGCCCACGCCGACGATGGCGACACGAATCTTGCTCATCTGTTCTCCTAATCGGCCAACCCATGACCGTTCGAGGATCTGACGGCTGAGATAGTAATGATCCGCCTCGATTGGGGCATGTCACGCCCGTGAATAGCGGCAGTCGGTGGTGTGCGCCTACGCACCGGCGGCTAGCACCTCGGCACCCCCAACTCATCGTTGGTGTTGGTATTGCACTCAAGCCGGACGCAGGCTACTCTTACTGAACACGCTCAACGAACCCGTTCAATGAACACATTCACGGCAATCCCGAGGAGAGTTCGTGCCCACGCGCATTGAAGCCCGTGCCGCCACCAGAGCCAAGGTCCTAGCAAGTTCCCGAAGACTGTTCGAGGAGAGAGGCTTCCGTGCGACGACCATCAAAGACATCGCGGCAGACGCTGCTGTCAGCGTGGGCACCGTCATGCACGTCGGAGACAAGAGTGGCTTGCTGGTTGCATGCTTCGACGAACACATAGAAGCCCTGCACACCACCTCCCCGCGAACCAGTCACGCGCCAGTACAGTCCGAAGGTGTTAACGGCGGCTCGGAGGCGATCCTCGATATCCTCTTTCCCTTCATCGAGCTGTTCGCCAGTAGCCCAGACCTCGCCCGGTCCTACGGAGCGGTGCTCATCTCCGGCGCTCACAGTTCGAGAGTCTTCAGCGAACTGCGGGAGGAGTTGATCAACGAACTCCAAGACGTCTTTGCCGCGGCTACCGGCTGCTCGATGACGGCCGCCAAACAGCGTGCCACAACTGCGTATCTTGCCTACCTGGGCGCGCTTCTCGAATGGGCATCCCTGCCAGGAACCGGGATAGACGCACTCTGTAGCCGAGTGCGCGACGCGGTCCGCCCGCTCCTGACAGCCTCCAACGAGGAGCACAACCAATGACGCTGCTCCCTCACTTTCCGTGGCTGGTGATCCTCCTCGCAGTTGTACTGCTGGGTGACGCCACCTTGTCGCTGCGACCTCCTTCCTTCATCCGTAACTGCCTCACCGGAGTCGGATTTCCACGGCAGTGGTGGTGGACTCTTATAGTCATCAAGGTCTTGGCGGCCGTCGGCCTGCTTATCGGTTTGCACGTGCCGGGAGTCGCGCTCGCCGCCTGCACGGGCGTGATCTGCTACTTCCTATGCGCCGTCGTCGCCCACGTCAGGGCAGGGTTCATGGGCCGCGAGCTGTGGATCAACTGCCTGGGCATGCTGGCCCTGGCTGCTGTAACCGCCATCGCGTCATTCGTCGGCTAGCCCCTCCCGGTCATCACCGCATCAGTCGCGGAGTCGCGTCTGCGCGCCCATGCTCATCTGCCCGTCGCCCTGACCGTCGCGCTGGCGGGCTACTGGAGGTGGCGCGCATAGTCCAGAGGCATACCGCTTCCGGGACCACACCGCTTTCCTGTCACCAGATGCACCACTTTCCCGGTCGGCTCCACATAAGCATCAGGCTCCTCCTCCGACATCCAGGGGTGTCCTAACTACTCGACCATCAAAAGTGGTGCATCCAGTGACACCAGCGGCTCTCGAACAGGCCGTCTCAGCGGGTGCGCGCCTCGACGCGCCTGGCCAGCACGCCCAGCGCCCAGTTGATGAGCACGTAGATCACCGCGATGATCACGTAGGCGGGTAGATAGACGTCCAGGTGCGCGGTGACGCGTGCCGACGAGGTGAGCAGGCGCCCGGCGTACATCAGCTCCGTGTACGCGACCACATATCCCAATGATGAGTCCTTCAGAATGGTCACCAGCTGGGTGATCAACGTCGGCAGCATTAGCCGCAGTGCCTGCGGTGCCAGCACCAGCCGCATTGCCTGGCCTGCGTTGAGTCCCAGTGCCTGGGAGGCCTCGCTCTGACCGCGTTCCAGCGCGAGCACCCCGGAGCGGAATACTTCCGCCGTAGTCGCTGAGGAGCACATGACGATGGGCACGGTGAGCATCCAGAAGGGAGACAGAGTGAGTCCCCAGCGCGGCACCGCCAGCAGGAAGAAGTAGATCAGCAGCAGCATGGGTATGGCGCGCATGGCGTCGATCCACGCTCCCACCGCGGACCGCAGCGCCGTCGAGCGGCTCATGCGTGCCCAGCCCAACAGGATGCCCAGCGGAAAGGACAGGGCCGCACCCACCGCGGTGACCAGCAGGGTGTCGGCCAGGGCGCGCCCGAGGTAGCCGACCACCGACTGCCCCAGGAAGTAGCGCCACTTGGGGTAGGCGAGCTGGCCGGCCTGGCCGAGCTGGAACAGAGCCGCTGCGGCGAGCGCCAGGACAATCAGGGTCACCAGCACCGATCCGATGAGGATGCGGCGCCGTCCCTTGGGGCCCGGAGCGTCGAAGAGCAGATCGGCGTCGGCGGCGCCGGATGTGCGGGCGGGGGTCGGCGTGGTCAGGGCACTCATGCGTGGGCCTCCCGTCCGGTTATACGGCGCTCGAGCAGGCCGCCGAGTTTGGTGGCCAGGAAGGCAATGGCCAAGTAGGTCAGTCCGGAGGTGAGGAAGGTGATCACCGCCTGCGCGTAGCGCAGGTTCAGCTGCTGAGTGACGTTGGTCAACTCGGGCACGCCGATCGCGGCGGCCAGGGAGGAGCCGATCAGGCAGGATATGAAGATGTTGACCAGTGGCTGAATGGTGCGGGCCAAAGCCTGGGGCAGCACCACCGCGCCGATGATCAGCCCGAAGGGCATGCCCAGGGCCCGGGCCGCCTCGATCTGACCTTTGGACACGGAGTTGATGCCGGAGCGCACCGTCTCGCACACGAATCCTGAGGCGGAGAAGACGATCGCGGTGACGGCCGCGGCGAACAGGGACAGGGGCACGCCGGCCCGCGGCGCGGCGAAGGCGGCCAGGATCATCAGGCACAGGGTCGGGATGTTGCAGGCCACCGTCGCCCAGGCGGCACCGAGCGCGCGCAGCGGCGGGATCGGGCTGACGCGGAAGATCGCGATCACCGTGCCGACGACGAGCGCGCACGCGTAGCCGATGATGGCGATTGTCAGGGTCGTGACCAACCCCTGGCCGAGCATGCCGAGGTTATCGGTGATGACGTTCATGGGCGCCTCCTCCGGAGCGTTGGGGCGGCCGCCTCGGAAGGCGGGCCGCCCCACCCACCGTGCTTTGCGAGCGGATTGATGTTGGCCCGAGCCGTCCGACCGAGGTCAGTCGGTAGCCGCCGCGGTGGCGGCGTCCGTCTCGGAGCCGGGGACGGAGCCGATGGCGGGCGGCTCGGGTGCCTCGCCACCGATGATGGTGCCGATCGTGGCCTCCCAGATGGCGTTCCAGGTGCCGTCGTCGTAAATGGTCTGTAGGAAGGTGTTGACGAACTCTTGGGCGTCGGAGTCCTTGGGCAAGCCGATGCCGTAGGGGTCCTCGGTGAAGGGGTCGCCGACGATCTTGACGGCGTCGTTGGACTGCACCTCGCTGAGCTCAAGGGACTGGTCGACGACGTAGGCGTCCACCTGGCCGGCCTCGAGCGCGGCGACGCAGCTGGCGTGATCGGTGAACTGCACCTGCTCGGCGTCGGGCGCAGCCTCGTCCAGGGCGGGGCCGGAGGAGGAGTTGGACTGGACGGCAACCTTCACGCTGGCCAGGTCGTCGACGCCGTTGATTTCAGAGTCGTCGGCGCGCACCAGGACGGACTGACCGGAGGAATAGTAGGGGCCGGCGAAGGAGATCTTCTCGGCGCGCTCGGGGTAATCGTGTAGGTGGCGAAGACTGCGTCGACCTGTCCGTTCTCGATCATGGTCTCGCGGGTGTCGGAGGTGACCTGGGTGACCTCCAGCAGGGAGCGGGCGTCTTCCCCACCGATGATGTAGCGGGCCAAGACCTGAGCAAGGGCGGCGTCGAAGCCGGTGATCTTTCCGGTAGCGGGGTCCTCCAGGGAGAACACCTCGGAGGTCTTGGTGCCGCCGGTCTTCAGCACGCCCGCGTCCTTGACCGCCGATGCCCAGGTGGATGCGGCCACGACGTCGTCGGCGGCGACGGGGCCGGAGTTGATGACGGCGTCGTAGTCGCTGTCATCACCGCTGGAATCGGCGCAGGCCGCCAGCACGGCGGCGAGCGAGGCCACGCCGGCGGCGGTCAGCAGGGTACGGCGAGACAGGCCGGTAAGAACAGACATGGGGGGTTCCTTTCGACTGTGGCTGAAGGAGCAGCTATAGCGGTTGTTAATGCCCAGCTCAGTGGCTGAGTACCTTGGACAGGAAGTCACGGGCGCGCTCGGTGCGCGGGGCGGCGAAGAAGTCCGCCGGCGCAGCGAGTTCGACGATCTGGCCGCCGTCCATGAAGGCGACGCGGTCGGCGACGGAGCGGGCGAAGCCCATCTCGTGGGTGACCACGAGCATGGTCATGCCCTCGGCGGCCAGGTCCTTGATGACGTCGAGGACCTCGTTGATCATCTCCGGGTCCAGGGCGGAGGTGGGCTCGTCGAAGAGCATGATCTTGGGGTCCATCGCCAGGGCGCGGGCGATCGCCACCCGCTGCTGCTGTCCCCCGGACAGCTGCGGCGGGCGCTTGCCGGCCTGGTCGGCAAGCCCCACACGCTCGAGCAGCTGGAGGGCGCGATCCTCGGCGTCGGCCTTGGGCACCTTGCGCACGCGGGTGGGCGCGAGGGTGATGTTGTCCAGCACCGTGCGGTGCGGGAACAGGTTGAAGGACTGGAAGACCATGCCCACCTCGGCGCGCAGGCGGGCCAGTTCACGCCCCTCCTCGGGCAGGAGTTCGCCGTCGATCTCAATGGTGCCGGACTGGATCGTCTCGAGCCGGTTGATGGTGCGGCACAGAGTGGATTTGCCGGAGCCGGAGGCGCCGATGACGGCGACCACCTCACCGCGGTGAATGTCCAGCGAGACGTCGTCGAGCGCCTTGAAGTCGCCGTAGTACTTGCTGACGTGACTGATGCGCACGAGCGGGCGCTCAGGGATGGAAGGGTTGGCGGGAGCAGGCATAGGAGCCTCTTCTCGTATTAAAGGGTTAAAGGGCGAATGGGACTGGAGCTGCCTCAGCGACAGCTACAGCAACACATTCGCATGACCACTGTTTCCCTCCGGTTCGGATTCGCGGCGACCGACCGCAATCCGGGTGGACCGCACGGTGCTCGCCGGACGCACAGTAGCACTCGAGACCTGGGAACAGGTGCGCGGGTATTCAGCATTCGGACGTGCTGGGAGCAGCATCACAGCACCGTCTCGGTGGTTGAGACGCGGCTCGACGCGCTTAACCGAGATGCTGCGCCCGGGCACTGGCGTACAGGCAGATGGCGGCGGCGGAGGCGACGTTCAGGGACTCGGCCCGACCGTAGATGGGGATCGAGACCACCGTATCCGCCGCGTCCAGGGCCGCGGGGGCAAGCCCGTGGGCCTCGTTGCCCAGCAGCCAGGCCGACGGCGCCGCCAACTCCGCCTCGGCGTCAAACAGACTCACGGTGCCGTGCCCGTCGGCGGCCAGCAGCCTCAGCCCCGCCGCCCGCAGTGCCCGCACAGCGTCCGACAGTTCGACGCCGGCCAGCACCGGTAGGTGGAACAGGGAGCCGGCCGTGGCGCGCACGACCTTTGGGTTCGTCGGATCCACGCCGCCCTTGACGAGCACGACAGCGTCGGCGCCCGCGGCGTCGGCGGCGCGGATGATGGTGCCCGCATTGCCGGGATCCTGCGCCTCAGTGAGCACCGCCACCAGGCGCGCCCCGGACAGGGCCGCCGCCAGGGTGGAATCGGAGGGGAGCCCCGCCTCGCTCCCGACGGTGTCGGCCTCCGTGCCGGCAGAAGCCGCCCCGGTTCCTCCCCCGCCGGCCTCCGTCTCCGGTGGCACCGCCACCGCCCCAGTATCGACGACGGCGAGTACGCCCTGGGCGTCCGCGCTCATGGCGCGCATGACCTCGGGGGTCACCAGGTGGGTGTACAGCCCGGCGGAAGCGGCGGCGTCGGCAATATCGGCGTGAGCCCGAGCCGCCTCCTCGGTGAAGTAGACGTCCAGCACGTGCCCGGCGGCGTAGTTGACGGCCTCGCGCACGCCCTGCGGACCCTCCACCACGAAGCGCCGGTACTTGCTGCGGGCGGCGCGGCGGACCAGTCCGGCCACGCGGGTAATGCGGGTGGCCGTGGGATTGTTCAGGATCGCGCTCGTGCTCATGAGCGGCAGGTTACCGGGAAAAACGAGGCGGCCCCTCCCCCGTGCCCCGCCGGTTGGTGGAGTCATGGGTGAGGAGCCGTCTCAAGTGTTGCGGCCGCGCGCGGCGGCCGGATGCGCCCGACGGTGTCGGGCACCGATGGCTCAGGCCTTGGGGGCGTTGACGTCCGCGGGCAGCGCCTTGCGGGCGGTGTCCACAAGCGCCTTGAAGGCGGCGGGCTCGTTGACGGCCAGTTCGGCGAGCATGCGGCGGTCGACCTCCACGCCGGCCAGGCCGAGGCCCTGGATGAACCGGTTGTAGGTCATGCCCTCGGCGCGAGCGGCGGCATTGATGCGCTGAATCCACAGGCGACGGAAGTCGCCCTTGCGCGCGCGGCGGTCGCGGAAGGCGTATACGCCGGAGTGGGTGACCTGCTCCTTGGCCTTGCGGTACAGGCGGGAGCGCTGACCGCGGTAGCCGGAGGCCCGGTCGAGGACGGTACGACGCTTCTTCTGGGCGTTAACAGCCCGCTTCACACGTGCCATGTGATGACTCCTTTAAGTGTTATGGGCCGGTCAGCGACCGAGCAGCCTCTTGACCTGGCGGGCGTCGGCCGGGGAGACGGCCTGGTCCTGGGACAGCCTGCGCTTGCGGCGGGAGGACTTGACCTCCAGCAGGTGGCGCTTACCGGCCTGCTCGCGCATGAGCTTGCCGCTGCCGGTGACCCGGAAGCGCTTCTTGGCACCGGAGTGCGTCTTGTTCTTCGGCATGTTTATTTCCTCATTCTCGGTCCCCGGCGCCGCTTGGGTCGGGGGCTGCTGACCTCGTCGGGTGACGGGGCTGGGTCGTGACTTACCCGCCGGCGGCGGGCTGGTGCTGGGGCGCTGTTACTCGCCCCCGCTCGCCGCCTCGGCGGCCTTCGCCTCCGCCTTGGCCTCGCGGGCCGCCTTGGCGGCCTGCTTCTCGGCCCGGCGGCTGGCGCGTGCCGCCTCGCGGCGACGGCGCTGGTCGGACTTGACCTCCGCCTTCTTGCGGGTGGGAGCCAGGACCATGACCATGTTGCGGCCGTCCTGACGGGGGTGGGACTCGATGGTGCCCAGCTCGGAGACCTCCTCGGCTACGCGCTGGAGCAGCCGAATACCCAGCTCCGGGCGGGACTGCTCGCGTCCGCGGAAGCGGACGATGCACTTGACCTTGTCCCCGCCCTTGAGGAAGCGCTCGACGTGCCCCATCTTGGTGGCGTAGTCGTGCTCGTCGATCTTGGGGCGGAACTGGATCTCCTTGAGCTGGGTGTTGGCCTGGTTGCGCCGGGCGTCGCGTGCCTTCATGGCCGACTCGTACTTGAACTTGCCGTAGTCCATGAGCCGGCACACCGGGGGGCGTGCGTCGGGAGCGACCTCTACGAGGTCGAGACCTGCCTCTTCGGCCAGGCGGAGAGCGTCCTCCACCCGGACAATGCCGACCTGCTCACCGCTGGGGCCGACAAGTCGCACCTCGGGGACGCGGATCCGTTCGTTGATACGGGGCTCGCTGATGACTGTTCCTCACTCTTGGAAGTGGTGACCGCCGCAACGAAGAAGGCCTTCGCCGCATACGCGCGCGAAGGCCTTTCATGTGCTCGTCGGAGCACGGCCGCAGAGCCCAAGAGGGCGGCGACCGCGAGGATCGCTCCTCGCATGACCCGGCTCCCTTCGGGAACCCAGGTGGGATTTCTCCGCTTGCGTGCCGGAGACGGAGCCTCCGGCCGGTCGGTGCCCGATATTAGCAGGCCCGGCCCGCTGTGGGCGCGCCGGGCGGCGGAGTGCGAACGTGAGTCTGCCCATACGCCCCGCACGCCGGGGCCCCGTCAAGCGGGGACGGGGCACAACTCCACGGTGTCGATGAGTTCACCCCAGGCCGGGTTGACCATCACGTACTGGCACTGCTCCAGGGTGGCGGCCACGGCGGGCGTGCCGGCGGAGGCGTCCACGCGGATGAACACGCGCAGTTCGGCGTCCTCGCCGGGAGCGAAGGCAACCCCGGTCACCCCATCGATGGCGCCCAACTGAGCGGCCACCTCGGCCTGCACCGGCTGGTTGCGCCACGACGGGATCCAGTCCTCTCCCCCGGCCAGGGCGACTACGGCGGGCCGGGGCAGGCGCAGGTCGCGCGTGCCCGGGTCCAGTACCCACAACTGGTCGGTTAGCAGGCAGGCGACCTCTGCGGCGCGACGCGGGGTCACGGGCACGGGACGCACATCTTCACGCCAGGCCGCGGCGGCCGCCGCGGACGTGAACACCGGTAGGGCGCGGTGCCCGTCGGGCAGCTGGACGGCCAGGTCCGCGGCGTCCTCGGCGGGGTCGGCGGTGTGGGGCTCGTGCACGGGGACGGCCGGCGCGTTTCGCCCCAGGTGGATGCGCGTGGGCCCACCGACGGCGTGGGCGGCGACCGGCACGATCAGCCGACTGGCGGCCAGCGCGGCAAGCAGCCGGTCCAGGTACTCGTGGCGGGGCAGTCCCTGTGCTTCCAGGGCGGCGGTCACGGCAGGGTCGGCGGCGCCGTCGTCGGTGGCGAAGGGGGTCGGGGCGGCCAGCAGCTGCTCCAGCCGGTTGCGGGCGGCCAGGGCGGCCGCCAGTTGCAGGTCCGGATTCAGTTCCGAGCCGTTGCCTTCGGTGGGCACGTCGGGGATGTCGGGGGAATCGGGCATCAGTGCGCCTCCTGGTCCCCTTCGCCGCGGCAGACGGCCAGTGCGTCTTGGAGGGTGAAGTTGCCGTTGTAAAGCGCCTTGCCGACGATGGCACCCTCCAGGCCGTAGCTCTCCAGGCGGGCCAGCGCGCGCAGGTCGTCCAGGTGGGCGATGCCGCCGGAGGCGACCACGGAGGCCGCGGTGCGCTCACAGACCTGGCGCAGCAGGTCGATGTTCGGCCCCATGAGGGTGCCGTCCTTGGTGACGTCGGTGACCACGTAGCGGGCGCAGCCGGCGGCGTCCAGACGGGCCAGGGTCTCCCACAGGTCCCCGCCCTCCTGGGTCCAGCCGCGGGCGGCCAGGGTGGTGCCGCGCACGTCCAGGCCCACCGCGATCTTGTCCCCGTGCTCGGCGATGACCCGTTCGGTCCACTCGGGGTCCTCCAGGGCGGCCGTACCCAGGTTCACTCGTGCGGCCCCGGCGGCCAGGGCCCGGTCCAGCGACGCGTCGTCGCGGATGCCGCCGGACAGCTCGACCTTGACATCCACCTCGCCGACGATCCGGGCGAGCAGGGGGGCATTGGTGCCGCGTCCGAAGGCCGCGTCCAGGTCCACCAGGTGAATCCACTGCGCGCCGGCCGCCACCCAGTCACGGGCGGCGTCGACGGGGTTGCCGTAGTCGGTCTCGCTGCCGGCCTCGCCGCGCAGCAGCCGGACGGCCTTGCCGTAGGCGACGTCGACGGCCGGAAGAAGGGTGAGCATGGGTGGTCTCCTTGGGGGGCGGGGTTGGCGAGTGAGCGTTCAGAGGGTGGTCAGCCAGTTGCGCAGCAACTGCGCCCCGGCGTCCCCGGACTTCTCGGGGTGGAACTGCGTGGCACTGAGCGCCCCGTTCTCGACGGCGGCTACGAAGTCCTCGCCGTGGGTGGCCCAGGTGGCACGGGGCGGGGAGGTGTGACCGGGTCCGAGCAGCGTGGCCGGGTCCGTCTTGGCGGCGTAGGAGTGCACGAAGTAGAAGCGTTCGGACCCGGAGGCGTCGAACAACCCGTCGAACAGGACCGTGCCGGCGGGTGGGCGCACCTGGCTCCATCCCATGTGGGGGACGATGTCCGCCTGCAGGCGGGAAACGGTGCCGGGCCACTGCGCCAGTCCAGGGACTGCTTCGGAGCCCGCGGCGTGCTCGGTGGAGGCCTCGAACATGACCTGCATGCCCACGCAGATGCCCAGCACGGGTCGTCCGCCGGCCAGCCGCCGGTCAATCATCCGGGGGGCATCGACGGCGCGCAACTGCTCCATGACGGCGGCGAAGGCGCCGACGCCGGGCACGACGAGCCCGTCGGCGTTGGCCACCGCCTCCGGATCCGCGGTCAGCTCGGTGGTGGCGCCCACGCGCTCCAGGGCGCGCACGGCCGAGCGCACGTTTCCGCTTCCGTAGGACAGGACGACGACGTGTGGTTGCCTCACGGGGCCCACACTACCTACACCCGTGGGGGCCGCGGCCTCCATGTCAGTTCCCGGACGGGTCACCCCGGCCCTGGTCGCCTCCGCGCGGACGCATCCCGCGGCCCAGCCAGCGCATCATGCGGCCGGGCTTGACCTCGCTGGTTTTGAGGGCGCCCGGTGCCTCCTCCGCGCGGAGGGCGCCGAGCAGAATGTCCTCAAGGGTCTGGTCGGCGGAGGCCAGCAGCAGCCCAGCACTGGTCTCCTCCCCCGCCTGGCCGTGCTGGTATCGGCGGGCCGTGATGGTGCCCGACAGTCCCGCCTCGGTACCGACGTCGGTGGCCAGGTCGGCGGTCATGAGCACCACGCCGACGCGGCTCAGGCGTGACAGCGCGGCGGCAAGCTCGGCGGCTTCGGCGGGCTCGGTCTCGGCGCCGCCCAGCAGCTCGGTGATGTCCCACTCCGCGTGCGCAGAGACGAATTCCTTGACGGCGATGGCGCCTGAGGAGGAGGGCACCACCGTGCAGTCCAGGCCGCCGGCGGCGCACAGTGCGGCCAGGGCCTCCGCGCTGGCCAGGGGCGTGAGTACGACGGCGATCTTGACCGCGTTGGGGCGGTCCGCGTCGGCGGGACCGTAGGTGTTGTGCGGCACGTCGTGGGGCGAAACCGGGCCGGTGTCCTCCGGAGCGTCCGAGAGGTCGGCGGGCAGGTTCAGACCCTCCATCATGGCGGCGAACTCGGCGTCGATATCGGGTTCGTCGTCGCGGCGGCCGGCGGAGTCGTCGGAGTGGTCGTCACGCATCACAAAGCGCCTTTGGTCGAGGGGATGCCGTCCACGCGGGGGTCGGGTTCGACGGCGGTCCGCAGGGCGCGGGCCAGGGCCTTGAACTCGGCCTCGGCGATGTGGTGGGGGTCGCGCCCGGAGATGACGCGCACGTGCAGGCAGATGCCGGCGTGGTAGGCGATCGCCTCCAGGCAGTGGCGGACCATGGAGCCCGTGAAGTGCCCCCCGATCAGGTGGTGCACGAAGGCCTCGGACTCGCCGTCGTGCACCAGGTAGGGGCGGCCGGAGATGTCGACGACGGCCTGGGCCAGGGCCTCGTCCAGGGGCACGAGGGCGTCGCCGAAGCGGCGGATGCCGCGCTTGTCCCCCAGGGCGGTCTTCAGGGCCTCGCCGATACAGATGGCGGTGTCCTCCACGGTGTGGTGCACGTCGATGTCGGTGTCGCCGGAGGCGTGCACCGTCAAGTCGATCAGGGAGTGCTTGCCCAGGGCGGTGAGCATGTGGTCGTAGAAGGGAACGGTGGTGGAGATGTCGGTCCTGCCGGTGCCGTCCAGATTCAGCTCGACCACGACGGAGGACTCGCTGGTGCTGCGTTCAATGCGGGCGGTGCGGTTCATGCGGGATTCTCCTCCAGGTTCTGGCCGTTGCGGTCCGGTTGGTGCGGGCCGTCGCTGGTGACGGCAGTGAGGGCGGTACGGAAGTCGGCCATCTCTGCCGGCGTGCCGACGCAGACCCGAAGGTACCCCTCCGGGCCGACGACCCGGATCAGGACGCCGCGGTCGAGCAGCCCCTGCCACACCGCCCGCCGGTCGGTGAAGGGCCCGAACAGGACGAAGTTGGAATCGGAGTCGTAGGCGGTCCAGCCCTGTGCGCGCAGCCAGCTCACCAGGCGGTCGCGTTCGTCGCGCAGGGAGGCGACCTGACTCATGAGCTCGTCCCGGTGATCCAGAGCAGCGAGGGCGGCGGCCTGAGTGAGCGCGGACAGGTGGTAGGGCAGGCGCACGATGCGCAGCGCGTCCACCAGCTGCTGGCAGGCGGCCAGATATCCCAGCCGCAGCCCGGCCATGCCGAAGGCCTTGCTCATGGTGCGAGTGACGGCCAGGTGCGGGTAGCGGGGGGCGCCATCGCCGTCGGTGCGCTCCAGCAGCTCCAGTGCGCTGGGCACACCGGGGCGGCGGAACTCCGCGTAGGCCTCGTCGATCACCACCACGCAGTCGGTGGCGCCGTCGTCGCCTGCCGCCGCGTCGACGGGGCCTTGGCCGCGGGCGGCCTCGAGGATGGCAACCACGTCGTCGAGCGGCAGGGCGGTGCCGGTGGGGTTGTTGGGGCTGGCTAGGATGACCACGGCCGGGTGCTCGCGCGCGATGGCCGCGGCGACGGCGTCGACGTCGACGGTGAAGTCCTCCAGCCGTGGCCCGGTGACGTAGCGGGTGAAGGTGTCGCGGGCGTACTCGGGGTACATGGAGTAGGTGGGGGTGAAGGACAGGCAGGTGCGTCCGGGCCCGCCGAAGGCCTGCAGCACATGTGTCATGACCTCATTGGAGCCGTTGGCGGCCCAGATCTGCTGCCAGTCCAGGCGCACGCCGGACTCGGCGGCCAGGTAGTCGGCCAGGGCGGCGCGCAAATCGGGGAAGTCGCGGTCCGGGTAGCGGTTGAGGCCGGCCGCCGCTCGCCCGGCGGCCGCGGCGATGTCTGCCACCACTGCCGGGCTGGGCGCGTAGGGGTTCTCGTTGACGTTGAGGCGCACCGGCACGTCCAGCTCGGGGGCGCCGTAGGGTTCGCAGCCGTGTAGATCTGGCCGCAGCGGGAGAACGGTCACGGGCCGAGTCTACGCGGAGTCCGCCCGGTCCCGGCACGCGTCTTATTCCGCGGTGGTCAGCAGGATCTCCTTGGCGTCCAAGCGTTCGAGCGCATACTCCAGGCTGCTGGAGGAGAACAGACCCTCATCGCGGGCATCGAGCAGGGCATGGCGCTGCACACGGATGGTCTCGATGGCGAGTTCGCGCGCCTCGGCGGGGGTGAGCGCGTCGGCATGCCGGCTGGTGGCGGCGTCGCCCAGTAACCGGAGCAACCGCTCGCGCTCGGCATCATCGGCGGTGCGAGAGGCCATGCGCGGGCGGACCAGCCGGATGACACCGCCGAGTGTGAGTCCCTGGATGACCAGTGACCCACTGGCGACCAGTAAGGCCACCAGCAGCAGGAACGGCCGGTTGGGTGTGGTTAGGGGAAGGGTCTGGGCGGCGGCCAGGGTTACGGCGCCGCGCATGCCCGCCCACACGATCACCGCCCCCTCACGTGGCCCGAGAGGATCGGCGGTGAAGTAGTCCAGGTCGGCTCCCCGGCGCCGCTGACGCCGTTGGCCGCGCTCCAGCCGGTCGCGCCAACCGGTGACCGCCTGGTGCCACTGCTCCGCGGACAGGCCGTGTTTGGCCAACAGCTCGTCGTCGATGTCACGTGCCTGCTCCAGGCGCGTCTCAAAGCGCTCCAGCCGCTGGCGCTCCTCCTCCAGATGCTGGCGGTGGCGGCGACGCACGCGACGCAGCCAGACCAGCAGCGGCGCCACGAAGGCCACCCGCACCAGGACGGCCAGGGCGCCGGTTCCGGCTGCCAGAAGCACGGCGGCGCGCAGGCCGAAGCCGCCGTCGACCACGTCCTGGACGATCCCGTATGCCTGCAGCCCCATGAACAGGAAGATGCCGCCTTCCAGAATCAGCTCAATGGTGCGCCAGTTCTGCTGGGCGGTCTGCCGGTGGGCGGGTGGCAGCAGTCGCGGCCTGCGGAAGGAGATGACCAGGCCGGCGACGACGGCGGCGACCAGCCCGGAACCGCCCAGATAGTCTGTGGGCAGGGACGCCAGGAAGGGGATGGTGAAGGACACGACCGTGTCCGCCGTCGGGTTGGTGATGCGGGAGCGGACCCGGATGCTGCCCTCCCCCACCGCCCAGCCGATGGCCAGGGCGAGGGCCAGCGAGGTGAGGAAGCCGGAGACGAGCGCGGCCGGCTGCAGGGCGTCGGCGCTGTGAGCAATGCCCGCGGCCGTGGCGGAGGACAGCAGGATCAGGGCGGTGGCGTCGTTGAACAGCCCCTCCCCCTCCAGGATGGTGATGATCCGCTGGGAGACGCCCGAGCCGCGGGCGACGGTGATGGCGACGGCGTCGGTGGGGCTCAGCACCGCCCCCAGGGCGATCGCCCAGGGCAGGGCGATCGTGGGCATTACGGCGTGCACCACCAAGCCGATGATGGTGGCGCTGACGGCGACCAGTCCGACCGCGAGCGCCGCGACGGCGCGCAGTTCGCGCCGGAAGTCCATCACGGGCATGGACACCGCGGTGGAGAACAGCAGCGGCGGCAGCACCACTTCGAGGACGATGTCGGGATCCAGCTCGATCGCCGAGACGAACGGCAGGAAACCGACACCCGCCCCCAGGGCCAGCAGCAGTAGCGGGGAGGCTACGCCGACCCTGGGGGCGAGTTGGTTGCCGGCGGCGATGACGAGCAGGCCCGCGACCGCGATGACGAGTATCTCCACGGCCGCACCCTAGAGCGCAGCGGCTGGGAGGGCGCTCACAGACGCGCGGAGGCCAGCCGGGCGCCCTCGGTCAGGGAGGCGAGCTTGGACCAGGCGATGTGAGCATGCACGCGTCCGCCCAGGCCGCAGTCGGTGGAGGCGACCACGCGCTCGGGTCCGACCAGCCGAGCGAAGCGCTCGATGCGGTCGGCCACCAGTTCGGGGTGCTCCAGCACGTTGGTGGCGTGGGAGACGACGCCCGGGATCAGGTACTTGCCGTCGGGCAGGGAGGTGTCCTGCCAGATCTTCCACTCGTGCTCGTGGCGGACGTTCGCAGCCTCGAAGCTCAATCCGTTGGCGTTCACGGACAGCGCCAGGTCCACGATCTTGTCGAAGCCGAGGTCGGTGGAGTGCGGCCCGTGCCAGGAGCCCCAGCACACGTGGTAGCGCACCTGGGCGGGGTCGATGCCCTCCAGGGCGTGGTTGAGGGCCTCGATGCGCACGGCGGAGAAGCGGCGGTAGTCCTCCAGGGGCGGTTCGGTGATGAACTGGTCCCAGGACTCGGCCAGGTCGGGGGCGTCGATCTGGACCGTGAGTCCGGCGTCGGTGATCGCCCGGTACTCCTCGCGCAGGGCGTCCGCCCAGGCCCAGACGGCGGCCTCGTCGTCCTCGTAGTAGTAGTTGCCCACGCGAGCCGCCGACGCCGGGCTGATGGAGGCAACGAAGCCCTCGCTCAGCGGCTTGCCGGCTCTCTCGAGCCCGTGCTTGAGTGCGGCGATGTCGCGGGCGACGATGTCCTGACCGGTGTAGCGGATCTCGCCGGTGACCACCGGGAACACCCAGGGCCTGCGTGTGGCCAGGTGGATGCCGGAGGTGGGGTCGGCGTAGGCGTCGGCGTAGGCGACCCAGTCGCGGCGGTCGGTCATGGCGTCGAGTTCGAGTTTGCCGGCCGGCGTGGGCTTGCGCTCGGGCAGCTGGTCGAGTAGCTCCAGGCCGCTGAAGCGGGTGAAGGAGTATGACCACCAGGCGCCGTAGTCGACCTTCTCGGTCATGGCGTGCCCGTATTCGCCGTCGTTGACGATCGTCAGGCCGATCTCGGCCTGCCGGGCGACGACGGCGTCGGTCTGCTCGGCGACGACCGCCGCGAGTCCGGCGTCGTCGAGCGTGCCGGCCGCGTGCGCGGCATTCGCCTCCAGCAGTGCCTCGGTGCGGGGCAGGGAGCCGACATGGGTGGTGCGGATTTGCTTGGCCATTTCAGGTCCTTCCATCGGTCCTGGCGGGAGCACCGCACCGCCGGACGCATGCCGACGGCGTGGTTGCTGCGGCGTCGACGAGCCAGGTCTCTCAGCCGCTCTGGATGGTGCACTCGCACCCTATCAAGGTCTGCCCACCACTCGGTACCCTGGGCGCGGGCGCGTCCGGGTTAGCGTGGCGTCCATGATCCGGCCAGTCTCGACCAGAACGCCCGCCGCATCCCCGTCCGCACCCGTCTCCGGAACCACGCCGCTCCGCGAGCGCGCCGAGGCGGTGCTGCGCGACCTGGTCGGCCGGACAGACGCGCACCTGCGCACGGACCAGTGGCGCGCCATTGAGGCACTGGTGGTGCAGCGGCGGCGGGCGCTGGTGGTGCAACGGACCGGCTGGGGTAAGTCCGCCGTCTACTTCGTGGCCACCGTGCTGTTGCGTGAGGGCTGGGCCGACTGGCGCCCGGGCGCTCCCATCCCCTCCGCCGGCGCCCGCACGGGCGCCGGCGCCACGGTGATCGTGTCCCCGCTGCTGGCACTGATGCGCGACCAGGTGGCGGCCGCCCGACGCGCCGGCATCCGGGCCGTGACCATGAACTCGGTCAATGCCCCGCAGTGGCCCGAGATCGAGGCGCAGGTGCGGCGCGGGGAGGTGGACGTACTGCTGGTGTCCCCCGAGCGTCTCAACAACCCGACCTTCCGGGATGGAGTGCTGCCACAGCTGGCGGCCGACGCCGGGCTGGTCGTGATCGACGAGGCGCACTGCATCTCCGACTGGGGACACGACTTCCGCCCTGACTACCGACGTATTCGTACCCTGCTGGTGCAGCTGCCGCCGGGGACGCCGGTACTGGCCACCACCGCGACGGCGAATGCCCGAGTCAGCGCCGACGTCGCCGAGCAGCTCGGCGCACCGGCGGGGGTGGGGAATGCGACCGCCGGTGCGGCAGCCGAGAACGAGGTGCTGGTGCTGCGCGGGACACTCGCCCGCGACTCCCTGCACCTGGGGGTGAGACGCCTGCCGGATGCCGCCAGCCGCCTGGCCTGGTTGACCGACTACCTGCGGGACACACCCGGCTCAGGAATCGTGTACTGCCTGACGGTGTCGGCGGCCGGCGAGGTCGCCACGCAGTTGCAGGAGGCGGGATTGAAGGTCGCCGCCTACACGGGGCGCACGGATTCCGCGGAGCGGGAGCGCTTGGAGGAGGAGCTCAAGGACAACCGGATCAAGGCGCTGGTGGCCACCAGCGCGCTCGGCATGGGCTTCGACAAGCCGGACCTGGCCTTCGTGGTGCATATGGGGGCGCCGAGTTCACCGGTGGCCTACTACCAACAGGTGGGCCGGGCGGGGCGCGGGGTCGAGCGTGCCGAGGTGATCCTGCTGCCGGGGCCCGAGGACCGCGCGATCTGGAATTGGTTCGGCGCACAGGGCTTCCCGCCCGAGGATGCGGTGCGCGAGGTGCTGGCCGCGCTGGAGGAGGCGGGCGGGCCGCTGAGCACCAATGCCCTTGAGGCCGTGGTGCCGCTGCGGCGCGCGCGTCTTGAGTCGATGCTCAAGGTGCTCGACGTCGACGGCGCGGTACGGCGGGTGCGCGGCGGCTGGGAGACTACCGGTGTCGCCTGGCGCTACGACTCGGCGCGCTACGCGCGGGTGGAGGCGGCGCGGGACGCGGAGCAGGAGCTCATGAAGCGCTACGAGGCGCTGGCGGAGCCGGCATGTCGCATGGCCTTCCTGCGCGGTGTGCTCGACGATCCCGAACTCACCGAGGATTGGCGCTGCGGCGCCTGCGACCTGTGCGGCGGGCTGGATCTTCCGCGCGCCCCGGGCGAGCAGGAGGTGGCCGCCGCCCGCCGGGCGCTGGCCCGGGTGGGCGTTGTGCTCGAGCCGCGCAGGCGCTGGCCGAGCGGCATGGATCGGCTGGGCCTGCCCGCGCTCAAGGGCACCATCCCCGACGACGACCGGCCGACGCCGGGGCTCGCCGTCGGCCGCCTGGACGGGCTGGGGGTGTCCGCGTCCCTACGCGAGTTGTTCGAATCGCCCAGCGACGGCGAGGTGCCGCCTGCCCTGCGCACTCCCGCGCTGGAGGTCGCCGATCGGCTCGCCGCCGAGCTGGGACCCCGATCCGCGCAGGGCGACACGGACGCGCCCAGGGGTGAGTTGGCCGTGGTGATTGTCGATTCACGCACGCGCACACACCTCGTGCGGCACCTGGGGCATGCCGTGGCCCGGCACCTGGGGGCCGTGCCGCTGGGGATCATCGGGGTGCGCGGAGAGCCGGGGCGGCACGACGTCGGGTCCGCCTTCCGGCTGGCCGAGGTCGCCGGGTCCCTGACGCTGGAGAACTGGTCCCCGCGCGCGCTGGCGCGCCTGAAGGGGACCCCCGTCGTGCTGGTGGACGACTGGACCGACTCCGGCTGGACGCTCACCGTCGCTGCCCGGCTGCTGCGCCGGGCGGGCGCCGCCTCGGTCCACCCGCTGGTTCTGGGACAGCGCTGAGTCGGGCCGTCGCCTCGGTGGCCCTATTGGGCTAGTGCCCGACCCGGCATCGGCATCCGGAGTCAGTCGGAGGCCTCGATGCGCGCCGCCTCAACCAGGTCCTGCGCCACCGCGCCGGAGCCGTCCTCGCCGTCTTCCTGCCCCGACAGGCCCGGCGCGTCCTGCGTGTCGGGGGCAATCACCCCCTCATCCTGAAGGTAGTACCACCACAGCGGCGCAGCCCAAGCGCGAGGTTGTCCAAGCGCGGCGGCCGTGAGATGCCGGGCAACCGCTGCCCGGCCGGCCTCGACGTCGTCGGGGGAGCCGAACCACCACGGCCCGTCGTTCAGATCCTCCGCCCCGTATCCGAGCTCGGTCAGCGCCGTGCGCTTGTCGCCCACCACCCGTCCCAGAGCGTCCAGGACGCGCCGGGCGCCGGAACCCAGAGGGTGCCACTGCGGGTAGACGGACAGCCCCACGACGTCGGTCAGCTCCGTCAGTTCCTCCCCCAGGTTGGCCGCGGCCCAGGACATGACCGACTCCGTGGCCGTGCCCTGCCCCAGCTGGTAGTACAGGGTGAGCAGCCGGGGGGCGGAGGCCGTCGCCGGGTCGGCAGCCAGGGCGCGGGCCGCCTGCAGGGTCCGTTCAACGGCATCGGAGCCGGCCCACTCCCCTGCGAGCTCGTTGCCGATCTCCCAGGCGTCGGCGTCGGGGAACGCGGCGATGAGCGCAGCGATCCGCCGCGTCCAGGCGGCCTCGTCAAAGTCGACGAGTGCCTGGGAGTCGCAGATCTGCACCATGACCTGGGCGCCTGCCTCGTGCAGCTCGGTGACGCACCGCCGCCACCCGTCCATCTCATCGACCGCGTCGGTGTCCTCGACGACGATCCGCACCAGCACCGTCCGGCCCGCACCTTCCAGGCGGGACACGGCCTGTGCAGACCGTCCCGATGCAGGAGCAGCCGTAAAAGTCACGCCCAACATCGCGTCTTCGGGCCCCAGCCCGGAGGCGGCCTCGTCCTGAGCGAGTTGCGCCGCGGTTGCCGCCTCCAGGGCGGAGTTGGCACTGATGGCGCGCTCGGCGGGGGCCGCCGCGGCATCGCACTCCTGCAAGGCCCGGGCGGTCCGGGTGCGGAGCACGTCCACCTCCCGCGCCTCACTGCCGGTGGCCCGCATCCGCGTCTGGACATCCTCCTGCGCCTCGTGCAGGCCGCGGGCGGCGAGCTCGGCCAGGGCATAGTGCCCGGGGCCGGGCAGGTCCACCAACAGCGCCGAGTAGCCGTGACTAGTCGGCCAGGACAGATTCAGGCAAGCGGTGCGCCCTGCGGGCAGCTGGACAGCAGCGCTGGCCTCGGCGTGCCTTTGCAGGGGCGCCAGTTCGATGAGTTCAAGCGTTTCGGCGTCGAGCAGGGCGTCGTCGCGAGCGTCCTCGCCGCCCCCGTTGGTCTGCACCTCCAGCACACCGTCGAAGTCCAGCAGCTCGCCGTCGGCCCCGGCGATATCAAGCAACACCAGGCCGCCCGTGCCCCAGGTGGAGCCGGTTGGTGCGGTGGGGTCTCGGGGCGCCGCCAGTTGTCGCACACGCGCCAGGACCGCCGCAACAATGGTGGCTGCGGCGGCTATGAACAGGCCGATGACGCGGCGCCGGCTCAGCGGTGGCCGCCGCGCCGGCTCCCGGGAACCGTCGGTATCGCGGTTCCCGGGGCCGTCGCGGACGCCATCATCTCCGGCAGTCATCTGCGGTCCGTGTCATCTCAGTTCGGTGGCGGGTACGAAGGTATAGCCCTCCGCGCGGACGCCCTCGACGATCTCCTGCAAGAGCGAGACGTCGTAGTAGGGGTGGAAGAAGAAGCTGGCTGTGGCGTGGGTGTTCACCAGGTTCGCGTGCGCCGCGGCCACGATGTCCGCGGGCAGGCGCGGCGGGTGCTGGTTGTAGGACTCCAGTTCCACATTGCCCAGGTTCTCCGGCAGCACATGGCTGCCGTAGGGGTCATTGACGGCGTAGGGGAAGAACTGCCCGAAGTAGTCGAAGCTTCCGCCGGTTCCGCCGGTCAGTAGGCCAGCGTGCAGGAGCTCGCGCTCGTAGCGCACCTGATAGACCTGGTTAATGCCGTTGTAGGCGGCGGCCGTGGCCGCGTAGTGGGGCGTTTCGAATACCGTCGGCTCGGACAGACCGACCTGGGTGAAGACGGCTCTGCCCTCCAGCACCCGCTGGGTGGCCCAGGCGGTGCCGGTGCCGGGCAGGTCGCCGCCGATCTGTACCCAGGAGTCGTTGGCGCAGGCAACCGCCGGCGCGGTGTTGTCGTTCGAGTCGGTGCACCAGGAGCGGATGAACTCGAAGTCGTCCGTGCTCACCGCGTTGTACGGGTTGCTCAAGTCGGAGAACTGGTGGCGGGTGCCGTGCTGGATCAAAGTGCCGCCATTGGCGACGGCGTAGGCAAGCACTTCGACCAATTCCGGATTGTCCGCCAGGGTGATGGTTTCGGGGACCGAGTCGTTGTAGACCCCGCCCGGGTCGGTGTACACGGGCACGACGGCGATCTGGAACGGGACCCCCGCCCCGACCAGGTAGTCGACGATGGTGCGCAGCTCAGTGCCCGTCGTGGCGGGGCTGACATCCTCGATGCGTACAGCCGCCTGCCGGATGGTGGCCGCCCCGGGTTGGAGGATGTCGAGCACGATGTCTGCGGCGGCCAGGTAGCGGTCTCGCTCCGAGAGGTAGGACAGGGGGATCTCGCCGATGTAGGTGAGGTTTCCGGACTTCAGTGCCCACGGGAAGGAGCTGCCGGTCGACTGCGCAATGGACGCGCAGTCGGTCGCCGTGCCCGCCGCGTCGGAGCAGTTGGCGGCCCCCAGGACTGTGACCTGCTCCGGGTTGGTGATCCGGGGGGCGAGGATGCCGCCGGTGTTGAGGGCGTTGCGGGCTAGATTCTGCCCGTTGTAGGCGATGCTGGTGACAGTGTCGGTGGAGTCTATGTACGAACTGGCCGCGTCCCAGCCATACCGGGTGGTGAAGGTGGCGCGATCCTGGGTGTCGGCTGCCAGCTGCCAGATGTTGAAGCCGGACCACAGCACGGGCACGTCACCGGTGAGGACGTCCTCGATGAAGGCCCGGGGCAACGGCTCGTCATAAGTGGATCCGGAATAGATGACCGCCGTGAAAGAGCCGGCCAGGCCGGCGACATAGTCGGTCACCGGCATGGCCGTCACCGTGCCCGAGTGAGAGGCCAGCATGCCCATGCCTAAAGCGTAGTACTCGCCCAGGTGCGCGTACTCACCGGTCGAGTCGAACAGCACCAGAGTGCGGGCCGGGCCGGCCTGTTCGGTTGAGAATGTGCGTGCCGACGCCGGCAGGGCGACGTTGGCCGGCAGGTCGCGTATCTCGGCGTCCGCGTCGGCGGCCTTGACCGGCCGGGCTAGCTCCGCCTCGTCGACGACGCCTGCGGCCACCAGCGGCAGAGTCTGGTCGGCGGCCGCCACGGGCTCCGGCGGCGCCTCGACCGCCGCCTCCTGGGTGATGTCGACCGGGATTATGGCAGGTTCGGTCTCGGCCGCTACGGCGGTCACGGAGGGGCCAGTGGTGGCAGGTACCAGCAGGGCTGCCACCAGCATCAGGCCGAGGACGGTGCTGCGGCGCCGATTCAGGAATCTGGGAAGCACTCAGTTCTCCTTGGTGATGGGAATGTTTCTTTCAGGGGTGAAGTCCGACACACGCTCGCCCACACCGGCCAACGCTGCCATGGCGGCGATGACGCGGGCGCACGCCCGCCCATCGCCGTACGGGTTGGCGGCATTCGCCATGCGCGCGTGAGCATCGGCGTCGTCCAGCAGGGTGCCGACCGCTTCGACAATCGTCTCCTCGTCGGTGCCGACGAGTCGGGCCACCCCGAAGCTGACGGCCTCCGGGCGCTCGGTGTTCTCCCGCATGACTAGGACCGGCTTGGACAGGGCCGGCGCCTCCTCCTGCACACCACCGGAATCGGTGAGCACCAGGTGGGCACGGTTCATGAGAGTGCAGAACTGCCCATATTCAAGCGGCTCGGTGACGACCACATTGTCCAATCCCTCGATATGCGGCAGGATTGCCGCCCGCACCTTGGGGTTGCGGTGGGCGGGCAGCACGATGAGGTCGTCGGGGTGCGCGCGTGCCACGCGGGCGACCGCGCGACCTATTGCCTGCATCGGCGACCCCCATGACTCACGGCGGTGCGCGGTCACCAGCACCACTCGTCGACTGGTATCGGCCGTGGCATCAGCCAGGGCGGGATCAGTGAACGGCACCGGCCTGGCCACGGCGTCCAGTAATGCATCAATGACGGTGTTGCCGGTGACTACGACGTCTGCGGGATCGGTGTTCTCCCGCAGCAGGTTTTCGCGGGCCAGCGCGGTAGGGCACAGGTGCAGGGAGGCAACCCGTGTCAGCAGCCGCCGGTTGGCCTCCTCGGGGTATGGGGAGGCGATGGATCCGGTGCGCAGCCCGGCCTCCACATGCGCCACCGGCACCTGGTGGTAGAACCCCGCCAAGCCGGCGGCGAATGCGGAGGTGGTGTCTCCCTGGACCGCCAACAGATCGGGGCTGAGCTGCTCAATGGCGCGCTCCACCCCCTCCAGTGTCCCCACGGTTACCTGCGTCAGGCTCTGGCCGGGGCGGTGGATGTCGAGATCCACGTTCGGGATGATGCCGAAGAAGTCATTGACCTGATCGAGCATTTCGCGATGCTGGCCGGTGACGACGACTACCGGCTCGAAACGCTCGTCGTGCTGCAGGGCGCGCACCAGTGGGGCCATCTTGATGGCCTCGGGCCGGGTTCCGTACACCAGCATCACGCGTGGGCGGGCACCCGCCGCAGTGGTGGCCAAGGTGTTTTGCATGTGTCTCCTCAGGGGTTTCAAGGGTATGGATGAGACTGGCCTTGCGGATGTAATAGCTGCTCAGGGCTTGGTTGGCGTGATCGTCACGTCGACGTCGGCGTCTTCGGTGTAGGCGGCCGCAGTACCGGACCGGTAGGGGTAGTCGGTGTCGGTCACGGAAACCAGATGCTCGCCGTCCACCGTGATGGCAGCGGTCATTTTGCCGCTTGCGGTGGTGTCAATGGTGATGTCCACGTGGTGCTCCCGACCGACGGCGAAGCGTGGAGTGTTGCCGGAGGCCAGGAACTGCTGTTTGCCGGGGTAGGCGGGATTCTGTTTGGACACCTCCCACCCGTTGGGTTTGAGCACGAGCGCATAGAAATGGTCATTGTCCTGATAGCTCCATATCAGCCAGGCGACCTCCCAAGGATTTGGGGTGCTGCCCCGCCGGAGCTGCCTGCGGGTGAACATATTCGCCTCGAAGGTCGTGACCCGTCCCGGGGCCACGCTGACTTCGCGTGAGACGGCCAGTCCCGCGTGGGTCTCGTCCGCCGCGGAGGCGGAAGCAGGCCTGAGGCTCACCGTCTTGCCGCTGCACGACGCCGAGCCGTACCCGTCGAACACCAGGTCCCAGGCCGTGCAGTTCATTTCCTCACCCCTGACGAGCCCGGCAGCGGTAAGGGTCGCTGCCATAACAATCGCTAACACCGCTGCGGACAGCTTGCGCGGGCGGCGTCGCCGAGACCTTCCAGCGGTGTCGGTCATGGTTGGGCCTCCTGAGTGACTACTTCGGGTGCGGAACCGTGCTCCGCCTCACGGGCTGTCTTGGCCCAGCCGGACCTGCCCAAGAACTCACGCGCCAGCGCTCGCCAGCCGAAGACTCCTGCGAGCAGGCCGTAGAGCACGAAGACGTGGCACCATGCCACGCAGCGCACAGGCCCTGCGCCCTCTTCGCGCGCATACAGCCAGTACACCAGGGCATACAGGTATGACGGCCCGAAGGCCAGCAGATATGTACCGGGCACCCACGACCACTGCTGAGGCACACCACGAATCACATTGATAATGCACAGCGTCAGCATCAGCAGGAATGAGACAACCATCAGGGAGCCGACGAGCAGCAGGTAGGGACTCAGTACCTGCCACAGGGTATCCGCACGGGCGCGGCCCCGTAGGTGCCGGGCGATGAAGCCCAGCAGGTTACGGGCCTGCAGATTGCCCTGGAACCAGCGGGTGCGCTGGCGAATCAGCCGCCGCAGGGAGGTGACGCCCTCCTGATGCACTGCGGCGTCGCCCCTGAACTCGTTGATCCATCCGGTGCCGTTGAGCCGGATTCCCAGGTCGAAGTCTTCCGTCAGGGACCGCGTCCAGGGACTCCTTCCCAGCGCGTTCAGCGCGGCCAGCCGCACGAACTGGGCGTTTCCCCCCATGCCGACGCTCCGCATGCGGCGGCGCCCCTGCTGAAAGATCGACGTGAAGGTGACAAACTCGATGTCCTGCATCCGGGCCAACAACGAACCGCCGCGGTTGGAGATGCGCACGCCGAGCTGGACGGCACCCACGGTCTGGTCGCGGAAGGCGCCGCGCACCACGTCCCAGGCGGTGGGGTCGAGGTGCCCGTCGGCGTCGACTACGCCTACTATGACGTGCTCGGGATCGATGTCCCGGTATCGCTCACGAACGATCTCCACAGCGTGGTTAAGTGCCTCGCCCTTTCCTTGCCGGGCGTTGGGCGGATCGCGTCGCAGCAACGCGACGCGCGGGTCGGCGATGGTGCTCACGATCTCGCTCGTCGCATCATCCGACCCGTCGTCAACCACCAGGACGTGCAGCGCCGGATTGGGGTCCTCCAGCAGACGCGCCACCGATGGCCCGATCACTGCGGCCTCGTTGAGGCAGGGCATCAGCACCACGATCTGCAGTGGTGTTCCAACCGGATGCGGTAACGGCGGTGACATGCGCTCCCGTTGCCCGGCGCGCCTGCGCCTCCCGGCCAGGGTATAGGCACCACACGCCAGCACCAGCATGTAGGTCAGCGCCACCACCACCATGCAGACGGCGGCCCAGAATCCGACCGCGTCCAGAGCGGCCGCGAGGCCTTCGTTGGCGATGACCCGACTGAACTGATCCCGACTCATGCCGCAGCCGCTCCCGGCTCGCGGGGTTGGCCGATGCCTTCGGGGGTCTGCGTTGTCGGCGCCCCGCTCGCGTCGGCAACGCGGGCTCGGCGGTACGCGAGGGATCCGTAAAGATTGAGAGCAAGAAACAACAGGGCGATCACCAGGAAACCGAAGCCCGACAAATCGAGCGACACACGGGCGAGGACTTGCAATCCTCCAGGAAACCCGCCGGAATCCGAGCAGCCCACACCGGGCGCAAACAGTAGAAAGGGCATGCTAACTCATTCAGGGACAGGGACCAGGGAGCAGCACACAAGCGATGTCAGGTTGACCTCGTGTACTTACCTGAACAAGGTAACACAGTTCAGCCGGGAATACCGTCGCGAACGCTCACCAATACCACAGATGTGCGGCATCTCCTATTTGCTAGTCACCCCGTTGAATGAGGCAACCTGGATTCATGCAAGCGAAACCTGAATTGGTGTCCGCCAATTTAGAACCCTCAATTCAACATCACTAATTCAGCACCGCCGGGCGCGGGCCGCCTCACTGTGTGCGGGCAGGTTCTCGGACTCGGCCAGCGCGGTCAGCGGCGCGGTCATCGCGGCCAGTGCATCGGCGTCGTAGTTGATGAGTTGAACCGGCTTGAGGTAGGCCATGACGTTCAGTCCGGCGGCGAAGCGGGCGGTGCCACCGGTGGGCAGGACGTGGTTGGAGCCGGCCAGGTAGTCGCCCAACGGGACCGGCGAGTAGGGGCCGACGAAGATGGCGCCCGCGTTGTGAATACGGCGGGCGACGGCGGCGGCGTCGACCGTCTGGATCTCCAGGTGCTCGGCCGCGTAGGCGTCCGCGACGGCAATTGCCTGCTCCAAATCCCGCACCACGACGATCGCCGACTGCCTGCCGGTCAAGGCGGTGTGGGCGCGCTCCCGGTGACGGGTGGCGTCCAGGCGACGGGCCAGCGCGGTGTCCACGGCGTCGGCCAGGGCGGGAGAATCGGTGATCAGCACCGAGCCGGCGTTAGGGTCGTGCTCGGCCTGCGAGAGCAGGTCGGCGGCGACGTATTCCGGGTTGGCGCCGGAGTCGGCGACGATGGCGATCTCGGTGGGGCCGGCCTCGGCGTCGATGCCGACGGCGCCGCGCACCGCCCGCTTGGCGGCGGCCACATAGACGTTTCCGGGCCCGGCCACGACGTCGACCGGCTCGCACAGGATGCGCCCGTCGCCGCCGCCGGCCAGGGAGTCGGCGCGATCGACGTCGTCGGCCGCCTCGGCGCCGTAGGCGAACATGGCGATGGCCTGGGCACCGCCTACCGCATAGACCTCGGTGATTCCCAGCAGCGCACAGGCCGCGAGCACGGTGGGGTGGGGCAGGCCGTCGAAATCCGCCTGGGGCGGGGAGGCCAGGGCGATCTGCTCCACACCCGCCACCTGCGCGGCGACCGCGTTCATCACCACGGAGCTGGGGTAGACGGCCAGGCCGCCGGGTGCGTACAGGCCCACCCGGCGTACGGGGATCCAGCGCTGGATGACGTGCCCTCCGGGGATGATCTCGGTGTCGCGCTCGACTGGCAGCTGGGCGACGTGCCCGGCACGGTTGTGGGCGATGGCCAGTTCCAGGGCATCGCGCACCTGCGGGTCCAGCCCGTCCAGGGCCGCCTGCAGGGCCGACGCGGGCACCCGCAGGTGGGCCGGACGCACGTGGTCGAAGCGCTCCGCGGCGTCTCGCAGCGCGGCGGCGCCACGCTCACGCACGTCGGCGATGGTGGGAGCCACGGCCACCAGCGCGGCGGCGACATCCTGGTCGGCACGCGGCAGGGCCGCCGCCAGTTCCCCGGCGGTCAGGTTCGAGTCACGCAGGTCGATGCGGTTCAGCAGCATGGTGAGAGCCTACCGGCTCCGGTAGCGGCAGGTGCGCACGTCATCAATGACGCCGGACCAGTTCAGGCCGAACCCGAAGGCGTAGGCGTGCCCGGCGGCGTCGGTGTAGGCCGCGTAGTCGAAGGGCAGGTCCTCGCAGTGCGCCTCGACGGCCTCCATGGATGCCGGCAGCGTGATCGGCAGCAGCCCCCTGGGCTCGAAATCGCCGGCCAGCAGCTCCCACACGGCCCGCTGCTGCACGCCGAAGTCCACCACGATGGCGTCTGCGTAGGGCTCAAGCTCGGCCAGCACGGCCGGGTTGTGCATGCGCACCACCACGACGACGGGCCGGTCCCCCATCGACTCGCGGGCGGTGATGACCGCATCCAAGTCGGTGGCGTTGGCGGCCCGGTTGGTCTTGCCGCGGTAGGCGCGGTCCCCGGTTTCACGGAAGTCGCCGGCGGCCAGGGAGCGGGGGCGGGCCGTGGCGGCGGTGTAGGGGCAGTACTGGAGCGTGAGCGGCAGGTAGCCGTTGCCGCCGGCGTCACGGTCCGCCGTCGAGTACGGGTTGGAAAGGGGCGACTCGATGAAGACGACGGCGGCGTCGGCCTCCTGCGGGGTGTCGGCCCGCATGTAGGGCGAGGCGGCGGCGTCGAAGGGGTCGATGTCCCGGGCGGGCTCGCCGCCGCGCATGAAGCCGGGCTGGGCGTCCACATGACGCGTGGGCACCCACACGCGGCGCACGCCGGCGCCCAGCGGCAGCACCGGCGCGGCATCGTCTGCGGCGTCGTCGGAAACGGCTACGGCGCTACGGTTCTTGAGCAGCACCAGGCTGTCACGCTGGGCGGCGCGGGCGGCGGCGGTAAAGGGCTCGCAGCCGACGACGGCGGTGGATCCGGCCGGGTCGAGGTAGGGGTTCTCAAACAGTCCGGCGCGGAAGAAGACCCGCAGCAGGCGCGAGGCGGAGGCCTCGAAGCGGGCGCGGGCCGTGGCCTCGCCGTCGCGGGCGACGATACGGCGGTAGGCCTCGATGATCGGGGCGGCCTCACTGTTGCCGCCGAACTGGTCCACGCCGTTGTCGATGGCCAGCTGGTGGCGGCCCGCCACATCCAGGTCCTCCACGCCGTAGCAGCGCTGACCGAAGTGGTCGATCTCCGGGTCGGGATCGGCGGTGATGCCCCAGTCGGTGCACACCACGCCGTCGAAGCCGTGGCCCTCGCGCAGCAGGTCGTGGACGATGGCGCGGTTGTAGGCGTTGGCCCGCGGCGGCGTCGGAGCGCCTTCGCCGTTGAGCACCTTCCCGTCGGGGGTGCGGTAATGCCAGGAGATCGTGTAATAGGGCATGACGGCGCCTGCCGATCCGGTGGGGCCGTCCAGGTGGAAGGCGGCGTCGAAGGAGCGCACGTGCTCGGACTCGTTGCCGCCGGGGTAGACGGCGAACTTGCCGAATCCGTAGTGGGCGTCGCGGCCGCCCTCACCGGTGCCGCCGCCGGGCCAGTGCTTGACCATGGTTGACACCGACGCGCCGCCCCAGCCGGGGTCGGCGTAGGAGACGGCCGTCGGCGGCAGGTCGGCGTGGCCCGGAGTCAGGCCGAAGGCGGCGCCGGTGCCGTCGGGAGTGGTCTGCATGCCGTCGCAGTAGGCGCGGGTGTAGTCGGCCACCAGGCCGGAGTGCGGCCCCCAGGTGTCCTGCAGCCGCATCCAGCGGGGGTCGGTGGCGATGTCGATCTGGGGGCCGAGCGCCGTGGTGATGCCCAGGGCCCGGTACTCGCGGGAGATGATGGCGGCGTACTCGGCCACCCGGTCGGGCTCGAACAGGGCGGCCATGCCCAATCCCTCCGGCCAGCGGGACACATCGGCGGCGGAGGTGGCGAACTCGGCGCCGGAGGCCTCCGCGGCACCGTTGCGCGGGTCGGTTGAGGTGTTCACCGGGATGCCCAGCGGTTCGGACTCCGCGAGCGCCTGCATGGCGTTGTTCCAGCGGGCGGCGGTATCCGCATCCTGGAGGGTGAAGACGAGCACGTGACGGACGTGGTCGGCGGTGAGCATGGCGCGCTGCTGGTCGGTCAGTGCCCAGGCGGGCACGCCGGCCTCCGGGTAGGGGCGGCCGCCGTAGGTGCCGGCGAAGGGGCCGACGCCGGGGTTGGGGACCGGCTGGTGGGGCGAGTAGAGCATGAGCCCGGCGATCGCCTCCAGGCTCATCCGGGAGGCGAGGTCGGCGGCGCGCGCGGCGGCGGGCAGCCGCCAGTCCTCGTAGGGCAGCAGCGTCCCGGTGCGGGCCAGGTCCTTGAACAGGCGGCCGTCGACCTCGATCACGGGGGCTGAGGTGGCCCCCAGGGTGGGGCCGTCGTCCTGCGGGTAGAGCGTGACGGCGGGCTCGGCGTCGACGGGGACGTCGGAGTGGGAGTCGGGATTTGAGCCGGTCGTTGGGGTGGTCACGGAAGCTCCTTCTTCGGGCGACGACGCGCGGGCGCTGGGGCAAGCATCGCACGAGCGCCCAGGGTTGCGCCGTCTTTCCACAGGCCGGGCGACAGACACCTGAGCACGGGGTTATCCACAAGCGCCGGACAATCGTGTCGTATGCCGGCGTTACCGTGAGTGCGTCTCCGGAGACCGGACGGCAGGCGCCGCTGCGTATCCATTGCAGGGCCCTATGTCCGGTCCCGACCGTTCCGACCTGAGGTGCCCAATGCGCAATTCCCTCCGTTCTCCGCGTTCTCCGCTCCCCTCGCGCCCGGTTTGGCGTGACCATGTCCACTGGATCGGCTACACGCTGGCTGCGATCGCAGTGTGGGTATTCATGTCCACAGCCCTGTTCCCGGCGTGGAGAGCCGAGACGGAAGACGGCGGCCAGCTCCTGCTCGTACTGGCCGCCCCTCCGCTGTTCCTGTTCCTGGTGTGGCAGGCGATGAGCCGGTTTGGGCGTTGCACCTGGCGGCACTGGCGTGCCTACCGCTTCGCGCATGGACACCCCACGCGCCGCGAGGCGCGGATGCTGGCGATGGTGCATGACCATCAGATGGCGATTGAGCATGCACGGGCGGTGGCCACGGACCTGGCAACGACACAGTCTTTGGACCTCGGCCCGGCCTGGGACGTCAATCTCAATCACGGCGAGCGAATCCTGTTCAACGGCTCCGCGCACTACTCCCGGTTCTACGGCCAGGAGGTCACCTACTGGGAGTCGAGCGCCTTCTTCTCCGGCTCTCCCCTGTTCGTAGTCGCCGGCCTGGGTGCGACGGCGCTGGGAAACCGCGCACGTCGCAATGCTGCCCTGCGTCAGGCCGCCGCCCAATGGCGCGAGGGGCAGATGACCAGATGCTTGGTGACCGATCAGCGCATTCTCATTCATCATCTTGACGGCAGGTGGCTGTCCTTCTGGTTCAGCGGTGCCGTGGGCATCTATCCCGCTCTGAATGAGGACACCCTGATCCTGGAGTTTGACGATACCTCACCACTGCGGGTGCAGGGCCCAGCCAGCCTGATCGCCTCGGTGAGCGCGATTTGGACCGCGCACGGCGTCCAGGGGCTGTTGCGGCACCCGGCGCTGGAGCCGATCCGGTAGCGGGCCGCGGTGTTCGACTCCTCGTACAGCCAAACCATTCGCCCCCTACGCTGCCGTCATGAGACTCGCCAACCCGAACTCCGCTTCCGCGGGCGCCCTGACCGACTCCCAACTGGACCGCATTGAGGGCGTGCTGCTGGCGCAGGCGGTCGGCGATGTCATGGGGGTGCCCTACGAACCGGGCGAGGTGCCCCTGGAGGGTCCCGCGCAGTTGCTCGGCGGCGGCTTCGGCGACTATGCACCGGGCGAGTGGAGCGACGACACTCAGATGTCCCTGTACATCGCCGAGATTACGGCCACGGGCGCGGACCTGACCGAGGACGCGGCCCTAGATGAGATTGCGCGCGGCTGGTGCCGTTGGGTGACCGTTGACGGCGCCACCGATGTGGGAGCCCAGACCCGCGCGGTGATCGACGCCGTCGCCGACACCGCTGCTGCGCCGGGAATCGCCGCCCGGATGCGGGCAGCCGCCGCGGACCTGCATGCGCGCACCGGCCGGACGGCGGGCAATGGTGCTCTGATGCGCAACGGGGTCGTGGGCCTGACCCGCCTGGGCGACCGCAGTGCGACGGCCGCCGCCGCCCGAGCGGTCGCCGAGCTGACGCACGCCGATCCCCTGGCCGGGGACGCCTGCGTGATTCAGGCCGAGATGATCCGTGCCAACGTGATGGCACCGGCGTGGCAGGGGATGCCGTATTTCGGGGCCAACGCCTTGGCGACCCTGGACCTGATTCCCGCCGAGCGTCGCGAGTACTGGCATGACCTGTTCGACGGCGGGATTCTGGACGCGGACCACTACCAGGCCCCGCCGGCCGGCGACGGCTTCGCGGTGCACGCACTCGGACACGCGACACTCGCCTTCATCTTCGCCAACCGCGCCGGCCACCGCTCCGCGGCGGCCATGAGCGGTGACCGCGGGGAGGTGGCGCGCGTCTGGATGAATCTGCTGTTGGACCGGGCGGTGCAGGCCAGCCAGGACAAGGACACGGTCGGGGCCATAACCGGTGCGATCGCGGGCAGCTACCTGGGTGCTAGCGCGCTTGACCCGCAGTGGGTCGCGGCCGTGCACGGCCTGCCGCGTCGCAGTGACGGCACCGACCGCACGGCCGCCGACCTGCGCGCCCTGGCCCGGGCCACCGCCACGGCCGGGCTGAACCGTTAAGGCACTCCATTTGCATTCAGCCAGCTCGCTATCCGCTGCCACTCGACTCGCCCCGCAGCAACCTCCACCACGCGGTCATAGGCCTCGTCGTCATCGACGTCCAGTTCCACGCCGTTGAGTCCCAGGAAAACGACCATGCAGAGCCACCCGAGCCGTTTATTCCCATCGACCAACGCGTGGTTACGAACAACCGATTCCAGGAGGACAGCCGCCTTCGCCGCCAAAGTCGGGTATGCGTCGTGTCCGTAAAGAGTGGTCGTTGGCCGCTGCGCTGCGGCGGCCAACAAACCCAGATCCCGTACCTCCCGCACGCCGAGGTCGGCTGCGAGTGCAAGTAGGTCTTCCAAATCGAGGAAACGTACCCTCACTCACCGAGCCTCCGCAGGAGATCGGCGTAACGGGTCCGAGTCTGCTCGGAAAGCTCGGCCAGCCGTTCCTGATGCAGGTGGCGCTCGGCCGTCTCCACAATCGCGCGCGCAGCGGCCTCCTGCTTAGAGATGTTCTGCGCCGCGGCCAACTCTCTGAGAAGTCGATCCTGGCGCTCGTTCAGCCGCAGAGTCATAGCCACTCAAGAATGATACCAGTTTGGTGGCAGGATCCAGGTGCTGCCGAGAGGCCGGCCCTTATCATCCTCCGCCCCCAGCCGGCGCATCCCGCCGATCGACGATGTGCACGGGCCCCTGCAGGCCGCACTCCCGCAGGGCGGCGTCGAGTTCCTCCACCAGGGCCTCGATGCTGGTCAGCCCCGCCGCCACCTCCGCATGGTCGATCCACAGCGCTGCCACTCCCCCGATCTCGGGCACCGGCTCAATGACGAAGCGCTCCGCGGCCGCCTCCTGGAACAGTTCCAGATCCTCGGAAGGGCCGTATACGACCGTCTGCGCAGATGGAGGCGCCTCGGGACCGTTGCCGAACAGCGGATCGTGCAACCTCACCTCCACGAACACGGTGCCGTCCGCCGCCTCCGGCCGTCGCGTGCCGAGGCGACGCGGCCGACCGCGCTCGCCCGCACGTGGCTCGGGCAGCCCGGTGCCCGCGTCGGCGAAGGCGCGCAATCCTGCGGCGTTGAGGGCGTCCGCGAGTGCCGCCAGGCGCGCGTCCGCCAGGCCGTCGACGTCGGCCAGGAGCAGCCAGTCGGCTTCGGGTGTAGCCCGATTCAGGCGAAACCCGGCCCGCCGCGCGGTTGCGGCCACCTGCGCCGTCGCGTCGAGGGGAAAGACGCGCACGAAGGCGGTGTGCGGACCGGCCCGGGTTACCAGCGCCGTCGGCAGGACCAGCCCGGTATCGAACAGGTAGGGCACGCCCGGCATGGAGCGGGACGTCATGCCGTCACCGGCGGACGGGTCGGCACGCCCATCGGCGGACTGCGGATCGGCTGGATGCGGATCGGAAGTGGGCTCGGTCATATGCGGAAGATATCCAGGAGGTACGACACGAATTCGGCGGGCTTACCGGAGACTCGGCGAGTGCCGGGAGTCGCCGAGCTACGCGAGCGGGACACGATATTGCCGCCGAGCTGTCCACCGGTGTACGCCGGGAGACTTCCACCGCGCGAGCCGTCACCCACAGTGAACGTTCACAATTCGTGGCCGGTCCCACTATCATGGCGCCCATGGGCCCGGCCGGGCGCGACGTCGCACCCGGCCGGAAGGCAGCAACACACCAATCAGCAACGGAGCTCCGCATGACCGCAGCAACCACCCCCGCAAACATCGATTCGGCCAGCACCGCCCTCGGCGTCGAGTTCGGCTCGACCCGCATCAAAGCGGTACTCATCGACTCCATCGGCACCGTGCTGGCCGACGGGGGCTTCACCTGGGAGAACGAGCTGGTCGACGGCGTGTGGACCTACTCGATGGACGCCGTCGTCTCCGGCCTGCAGGCCGCCTACGCCGACCTGGCCGATCGCTACCGGGAGCGCTACGGCGCACCGCTGTCCGAGGTGGGGGCAATTGGCATCTCCGGGATGATGCACGGCTACCTCCCCCTGGACGCCGACGGGGAACTGCTGGCGGCCTTCCGGACCTGGCGCAACACCTTCACCCAGGACTCCTCCCGCACCCTGTCGGAACTGTTCGGGCTGAACATCCCGCAACGCTGGTCAATCTCGCATCTGCACCACGCCATTACCCACGGCGAGGAGCACGTGACCCGCATCGCCCACCTGACCACGCTGGCCGGCTACGTCCACTACCGGCTCACCGGCCGCCACATCCTGGGCGTGGGCGAGGCCTCCGGCATGTTCCCCATCGGCCCGGACGGACGCTCCTTCGACGCCGGCATGCTCGGCGCCTTCGACCAGCTGGTCGACATGCCGTGGCGGCTGGCCGACATCCTGCCGGAGATCGCGCTGGCCGGGCAGGACGCCGGTCGGCTTACTCCCGCAGGGGCCCGCCTGCTCGATCCCACCGGGACGCTCCAGCCCGGGGCGAGGCTGTGCCCGCCGGAGGGCGACGCCGGCACCGGCATGGTCGCGACCAACTCGGTGCGCCCACGCACCGGCAACGTCTCCGCGGGCACGAGCGCCTTCGCCATGATTGTGCTGGAGCAGCCGTTGCGCAGCCTGGTGGAGCAGATCGACCTGGTGGCCACCCCGTCCGGAGCGCCGGTGGCCATGGCACACGCCAATAACTGCACCTCCGACCTGAACGCCTGGGTGGAGATCTTCTCCCAGTTCGCCGACGCCATCGGCCACCCCATCCAGCGGGGCCCGCTGTTCGACATTCTCCTGGGCGCCGCCGCCGAGGGCAATATGGATGACGCCGGGGTGCTGTCCTACAACTTCCTGTCCGGCGACGCCATCGTCTCTCTGCCGGAGGGGCGCCCGCTCACGCTGCGCCAGCCCGGCATCCGGTTCACCCTGGCCGGCCTGATGCGCTCACACCTGTTTGCCGCCTTCGCCTCCATGGCCTACGGGTTGAAGATCCTCAAGCAGAACGCCGACGCGCCGATCGACTCCATGTTCGCCCATGGGGGCATCTTCAAGACGCCCGAGATCCCGCAGCGGGTCCTGGCGGCCGCCTTCGACACCCCCGTGTCGGTCGGTCAGGCAGCCGCGGAGGGAGGCGCCTGGGGCATGGCACTGTTGGCCGGCTTCCTGCTGTGGGGCGACGGAACGCAACTGGCCGACTACCTGGAGCAGCGCATCTTCGCCGATCTGGAAGTCACCACCATCGTCCCCACACCCGCGGAGGTCGCCGAGTACGACCGCTATCTCGAGCGCTTCGTCGCCGCCCTGCCGCTGGAGCGCACGGCCACCGAGGTGTTCTAGTCGACGTCTCCCGGACGGCGGGCGGGGCGGGCTGCGGCGCGCCCCGCCCGCCGCTGTTGCTCGCCGGATGAGCCGATGTAGGTTTAGCTGGGTTCGTCGAGGCAATGGCGTCCGCCTCGGCTCCACTTCGGCTTCCTTCTTCCAAAACAAGAACAGCGACTTGGAACATGGCAACGATGAGCGACATCGCCCGTGAAGCGGGCGTCTCCCTGAGCACGGTGAGCTATGCCCTGAGTGGCAAGCGACCCATTTCTCCCGCTACACGCGAGCGTATACAGGAAGCCATCGAAAAGCTGTCATACCACCCGACGGCGTCCGCGCGCGCCCTAGCACTCAATCGCGCTTCGATTCTCGCCGTCGCGGTTCCGCTGCGTCCCGGAGCGAACGGACACGTCATCATGCAGTTCGTCCGCTCAATGCTCGGCACCGCTTATGAACGAGACGTAGACATCCTCCTGGTCACCGGGGAGGATGCCGATCATACTCAACGGGTTATCGAAGAGGGCAAGGCCGACGCCCTCGTAGTAATGGACGTCAGCGATAGCGATCCACGCATGGGATTCCTCCGCAAGCTGAGCAAGCCGGTCGTCCTCATCGGCTACCCGAAGCGCACCTACGGCCTTGCATGCGTCGACTTCGACTTCCGCGAAGCCGCTGCGCTGTGCGTACGAGAGCTCCACAGCACCGGTGCGCGCAAGATCTACATGATCCGCCCGCCTCAGGAGGCGCGCGAGCCTGTGTTCACCTACCAGCGACGCTCGCTTGAGGGCTTCCGCGATGGCCTGGACGATTTCGACCTGACTGGCGACGTCGTTGAGCTCCCCGCCTCTTACCCTGCAATCCTTCAGTGGGCTGAACAAGCGTTGACCGGCCCCGAGGCGCCCGACGCCCTTTTCGTTCACCATGAAGCCCTGCTGGCCCCCCTCGGACGTGTACTTCGAGATCTCAGCATTCAGATCCCCGACGCGCTCCAAGTAACCGCGATCGCTCCGGAAGATGTGGCGTCAGACGGCCCCTGGCAAGTATCGGGCACCACACTGCCAATCGAGGCAATCGGAGCCACAGCCGTGACCATGGCCCTCGATCTGGTGGACGACGCCGAACTCGCTCCCTCCGCGCAGCTCCTTGCGCCCCGCTTCACCCGTCGCGAGACCACGCGCTGATCGGGGCCACGCGCAGATGCACCCCTAACGGAGACCGTTAGCGCAACTGGAAATCGTCGAAGCGATTCGATAATATGCTTCGTACACCGACCGCACCACGCCGGTGCACGCCGACGCACGGAGGCACTCAATGACGAAACGCCGTACGCAGCACCCGCACGAATTCTCGGGAACCGCCGACACCAGGCGGCTCGAATGGGCCCGCAAGACAGTGGCCCAGCTCACTATTGACGAGCGCATCAGCTTCCTCCACCAGTATTCCCCGGGCGTCGAGCGGCTCGGAATCGGCCCCTTCGTAACCGGCACCGAGGCGCTTCACGGTGTGGCCTGGCGTGGACCAGCCACGAGCTTTCCCCAACCGGTTGGAATGGCGGCAACATGGGACCCCGACCTGCTCAGCAGAGCCGGCCAGGTCGTCGCGGCCGAAGTCCGCCAAATGAAGCAAGCGGATCCCAACATCAGCCTGACCGTATGGGCGCCGGTGGTGAACACCCTTCGGCACCCGCGTTGGGGTCGGACCGAAGAGGCCTACACGGAGGATCCCCTGCTCAACGCCGAGCTTGCCACCGGCTACGCGACGGGGCTCCGGGGCGAGGGCGAGCACTGGACGACCGTGCCCACACTCAAACATTTCCTCGCCTATTCCAATGAGACCGACCGCTCGGCCACATCCTCACAGCTAGACCCACAGCTCCTTGAGGAGTATGAGCTTCCCGGGTTTCTCACCCCCTTGCGGCGGGGCGCAGCGGGGTCCGTGATGCTCTCATACAACCTCGTCAACGGCCGCCCCGCCCATCTGAGCGAGCTGGTCAACACCAGGCTGCGCTCCGCCGTAGCCGAGCCGGACCTGCTCTTCGTCGTGACCGATGCGGGTGCCCCAAGCAACCTTTGGAGATCGGAGAAAGTGCTTCCCAACGCTCCCGCGGCGTACGCGGCGATGCTGCGGGCCGGGGTGGACTCCTTCACCGACCACGACTCCGACCCCGGCGAAACGATCGCCGCCGTTACGCAAGCACTGCAAGACGGACTGATCACGACCGCAGACATAGACCATGCCGTGGTCAGGCAGCTGGTGGCGCGCGCACGCACCGGAGAGTTCGATTCGCTCATGGGCCAGCCTCCGCGTGAAAGCACGCCAGCTATCGACCGCCCGCTGGCATGCGCCGTCGCTCGGGAGGTGGCGACACGCAGCATCGTACTTCTGACACATGGGTCGCGCGGGCGTGCTGCACTACCCATCGCCCCCCAAAGCGCCGTCGCTGTGATCGGCAATCGGGCCCACGAGGTGCTCCACGACTGGTACTCGGGAGACCTCATTGCCCCGGTGTCACTCGTGGATGAGCTGTCGACGCGGCAGCAGGTACCCGTAAAGGCCACCAAAGCCATCGAAGCGATTCGCCTATCGGTGTCGTCCGAGTCGTACCGGCGTGGGCAGTCCGCGACGGGCACTGCCTCGGAGTATGTCTTCGTCGGCGACGACGGATCATTGCGCCTCAGCCGTCCGCAGGCAGATGGCCCGCAGGTTTCGGCTCAACCCGTCCTCCTCGAGATGATCGATTTCGGCGAGAACGTCATTGCTCTACGCGGCGAAAACGGTCGTTACCTCCGCCCCGACGACTATGGCCAGCTCGCCCTCGAGGCGGAGGCAATCGGCGGGTGGGTGAGCCAGGAACTATTTCGACGCGAGCAGTTCTCGGATGGCCACTGGTTCCTGATCCATCGCGCTAGCGGACGCTACGTCGGGGTTGAGCACCATTCCGGCGCCCTCACGCTTCGCGGCACCGGGGCTGACAGTGGCGTGCCCTTCCGGGCGCAGTCTATGCAGACTCCAGAAAAGGCGTTCGCCGACGCCGCCCGTGGGGCCGACGTCGTAATCGCCGTCGTCGGGAACAATCCCTACGTGCACGGCCGCGAAACCGAGGATCGGCCGCACACGCACCTTTCCGAGCCGGATAAGGCACTCGTACGACGACTGCGGGAACTCCCCGAGGACGTCGCAACCGTGCTCCTCATCATCTCCTCCTACCCCTACGACCTCGAGGGGGCAGATGACGGCATTGATGCGGTGATCTGGTCATCTCATCTGGGCCAAAGCGAAGGCGAGGCGCTCGCCGACGTCCTGACCGGCGCGCAAGACTTCTCTGGCAGGCTCGCCCAAACCTGGCCAATCGACTCGGCTCTACCCGATCTGCTCGACTACAACATAGTGCGGACCGGGTCGACCTACCTTTATGGCCAACCGCACCGGTTCGCCTTCGGGCACGGCCTGTCGCTTGACGCTGCGCATTGGGAGCGGGCTGATTTGGAGTTGGGTCCGCACGCGGTCAACGTGCACGTCGACATCGCCGCGCCACGGCAACGTTGTACGCGGGGCCCCCTCCGTGACGTGGTCCAGGTATACGCCGATCTGCCCACCAGTGCGTTCGGCCGCCGTCCGCTGCACACGCCGGATACCCGTCTGGTTGGCTTCGCCACCGCCACCATCATGCCCGGGCAGGACTACGCCTCGGTCGATCTCGTGATCCCATTCGATCGCCTCGAGGTCTTCGCACCTGATACCGCTGCCTGGGAACTCCCCGACGGCCCGTTCCGAGTTCGCATCGCCCGCTCCAGCGCCCAGGAAACAACCGTCTTCGAGCGTGTATTCGTCCTGCCCACTGACCTCACCCGGCGGCCTCAGACGGCCTCGGCCGCACCCGCCTTCATCGACACGAGTCGCGCCGAAGATCTATCCGGCCTCGTCCGCGCGGCCGCCTCCCCGGCGCATGGGGAAGAACTTAGGCCTGAGGCAGGCAGCGGTACCTGCGACTTCATCCTGCCCGCGGGAACGCGGGTCTCCGAGCTCCGGACGCGCCGGCTGGCGGATCCCTGCGCTATCACGTCTCCAGCGGCCGAAGTCGTTGACGCCATCACGGGTGAGCCGCTCCGGGTCCCACTTACCGTCAGTGCGGAAGATCCCTATGACGTGGGTCGAGTGCGCATTCGCCTCAGCGGCCCAATCGCCCTGTTGGGTATAGAAGCCGCAGCGAATTAAACACCCAGCACAAACCCCTGAATGATCCAAGGAAAGATATCTTCATGAAGTTTTCAAACGGCTACTGGCTTACCCGCGATAACGTCACACTTCTCCACCCCAGCGAAGTATATGACGTAAACATTGCCGAAGATGGTCACTCCCTGCGCGTATTCGCCCCCACACGCCATATTGCCTCACGAGGCGACACGCTCAACACCCCGGTATTCACAATCACCCTCGACGCACCGGCGACCGACGTAATCGGTGTACGTATCACCCATCACGGTGGCACCCCGACGCCGACTCCGGCCTTCCCCCTCATGCCAGGAAGCGAGGTCGACGCCGAGGTGAGGCGGGCGGACGATGGGTCTTCGGTCACCTTGCGCTCGGGACGGCTTGAGGCCCGCGTTCGCCTTTATGGGCCTTGGCTAGTCGAGTACTTCTGGGACGGGGCCTTCCTCACCGCGTCCACGGAGCGCTCCGTGGGCTATGCCCGCGTGCGCCCGACCTCAGGGCCGACCGGCGGAGACTATGACGACGGTGCACAACCACTTGACACCCATCTTGCGGCGGGTGGCCCCTACGTGTACGAACAGCTGAGTCTCGGCCCGGGAGAGCGCCTTTACGGCCTCGGGGAGCGGTTCGGCGCCTTCGTCAGGAACGGTCAGGCGGTCGACGTGTGGAATGCCGATGGAGGGACCAGCTCTGAGCAGGCATATAAGAACATCCCCTTCCTGCTTTCCTCACAGGGCTACGGACTCTTCGTGGACGACGCCGGCCCCGTCTCCTTCGAAATCGGTTCCGAGAACGTCTCCGCCACCCAGTTCTCCGTCCCGGGCGAGACGCTGCGGTACGAGATCTACGGCGGTGGGGAGCCGCTGGAAGTACTGGAGCGGTACACCGCCCGTTCCGGTCGCCCGGCTAAGCTCCCCGAGTGGTCCTTCGGCCTGTGGCTGTCGACCTCTTTCACCACAAACTACGACGAGGACACCGTCCTGTCATTCGTTGACGGGATGGCCGAGCGGGGCATCCCGCTCTCCGTGTTCCACTTCGACTGCTTCTGGATGCGCGGCTTCCACTGGTCGGACTTCGCGTGGGATCCCGCGACTTTCCCGGATCCTCGCGGTCTAATTGACAAGCTACACGCTCGAGGCCTGCGCGTATGTACCTGGATCAATCCCTATATTGCCGAGCAATCCCGGCTATTCGACGAGGCCGCAGACCGCGGCTATCTGCTGCGGCGTGCCGACGGCGCGATTTGGCAGACCGACCTGTGGCAAGCAGGCATGGGCCTGGTCGATTTCACCAACCCCGATGCCACCGCTTGGTTCACCGACAAGCTGGAGCAACTGCTCGACGACGGCGTCGATTGCTTCAAGACCGACTTCGGCGAGCGGGTTCCCGTGGACGGCGTGATGTGGGCGGGCGGATCGGACCCGCTGCGAGAGCACAACTTCTACACTCGCCGCTACAACGAAGCGGTGTTCCGTCTGCTTGAGCGGCGGCGCGGAACCGGCGAGGCGGTGCTATTCGCGCGCTCCGCGACCGCCGGCAGCCAGGCATTCCCGGTTCACTGGGGTGGGGACTGCGAGTCCAGCTACCCCGCCATGGCTCAGTGTCTGCGCGGTGGGCTGTCGCTGGCCGCATCGGGATTCGGCTACTGGAGCCATGACATCGGTGGCTTTGAGGGGACGCCGGACCCATTGCTGTTCAAACGCTGGGTCGCCTTCGGTCTGCTGAGCTCCCATTCTCGGCTGCACGGCTCGAACTCCTACCGGGTGCCCTGGCTCTTCGACGACGAGAGCGTCGATGTCATGCGCGAGTTCGCGCTGCTCAAGGACCGGCTGCGACCGTACCTGCTCAGCACCGCGGAGGGCGCCCGAGAGCACGGTCATCCCATGATGCGTCCCATGTTCATGCAGTTCCCGCGTGATCCCGCCGCACGGGACCTGGATCTGCAGTACATGCTCGGGCCCGACGTGCTGGTAGCACCCGTATTCCGTCCGGACGGTGCGGTCGACGTTTACCTGCCGCGGGGAGTTTGGCGACACCTCATAGACGGCGAAGTCGTTGACTGCGCAGACGGAGGCCGCTTCATCCGACGCGTCTACGACGTGCACTCCCTGGGGCTGTTCGCCCGCGAGGGCTCCGTGCCGATCGATTTGGTCGGAAGTGAAGGAGGCTCCCGGTGAGTACGTGCCATCAGCCGTTCGACCCTGGGCACCTCCTGTACGGAGGGGACTGGAACCCCGACCAGTGGCCGCGTGAGGTGTGGCGGGAAGACGTCGCCCTCATGCGAAAAGCCCACGTGAACACCGTAACCGTCTGCCCGTTCTCGTGGGCCTCCATGGAGCCCCGCGAGGGCCACTACGAATTCGGCTGGCTCGATGACGCGATCGAGCTACTCGCTGACGCGGGTATCGGATTCTTTCTGGCGACCCCGACTGCCTCTCCCCCACCTTGGTTCACCCTGGCGCATCCCGACGCCCTCGCCGTTACGCCCAGCGGCGTCCAGCTGCGCCACGGCTCACGTGACACCTATGCCATTGCGGCCCCTGCCTACCGCAAGGCATGCCGACGTATCTCCCGCTTGCTGGCCGAGCGCTATGGCAAGCATCCGGCACTGCGGGGGTGGCACGTGCACAATGAGTACGGAACCATCGATTACGGCCCGCATGCCGAGCGCGGGTTCCGTCACTGGCTCAAGGACAAGTACGGCGACCTCGATAATCTGAACGACGCCTGGGGCACCAGCTTCTGGTCGCAGCGCTACGGTTCCTGGGAGGAGATCCTGCCGCCGGTCGCCACACAGTATCTGCCCAATCCCGGGCTGGTTCTGGACTTCCGCCGGTATTCGTCCGATGAGATGCGCAACGCCTACCTGGAGCAGGCAGAACAGATACGCGCGGCCGGTTCCACGGTCCCTATCACCACCAACTTCATGCTCCCGGACTGGAACAACCTCGAGCAGTGGTCCTGGGCCGAGGATTTGGACGTTATCTCCCTCGACCATTACCTGGACTCCACCTCTCACGAGGCCGAGGCGCACGTCGCCTACGGTTCCGACCTGGCGCGCTCCTGGAGCGGCGGCCCTTGGATACTCATGGAGCAGAATGCCACGCAGATCAAGCTGCGCGGCAGGGCTCTACCGAAGCCCCCCGAACGCACCATCCGCGATAGCTTGGGCTACATCGCACGCGGCTCGCAGTCATGCATGTTTTTCCAGTGGCGAGCCTCGACAGCCGGTGCCGAGCAGTGGCACTCGGGAATGCTCCCCCACGCCGGGGTCGACAGTGAGGGCTTTCGCACCGTCGTGCAGCTGGGACAGATCCTGAAACGCCTAGACGAGGTCCATCTGCCGCCCGTAGACGGACCGATCGTCCACGCTGACGTTGCGATCGTGTGGCACGCCGACGGCTGGTGGGCGCTTCAGACTCCTGACCTGCCCAGTGCGGACATCATCTATGCGAAGGAATTGCGCGCGACCCATCGCGCCCTACGCCGGCTCGGAATCGCCACCGACTTCGTCGCCCCCGGCGCCTCACTGGACTCCTATCGCCTGCTGGTCGTCCCCTGCCTGTATCCCATGGACGAGCAAACCGCCGCCTGGATCAGCGCTTTCGCCCGCACCGGCGGAACGGTGGTGGTCACCTATCTCAGTGGTTTGGCCGACTCGAATATGCGGGTGCTACCCGGCGGCTATCCAGGCCGCCTGCGCGATCTGCTGGGGGCCTACTCCGAGGCGCTGTGCCCGCTCGAGCCGGGCGTGCGGCACAGGCTGCTCAGCGCCCGGGGAAAGCCGTTGGACGCCGTTGCCTGGACCGAACACGTGCACCTTACGCACGCACGTTCCGTGTACTCATATGCGGAAGGCCCGCTTGCCGGTCTGCCGGCGATAACCTGGGCCCGGGCAGGCGCCGGGTCCGCATGGTACGTTTCCGCGCAGCTTACGCGGCCTTCGTTGCAGGACCTGTGGTGCCTCATTCTGCACGACGCCGACGTCAAGCCGACCGTCGTTGGCGCTGCTCCGCTAGGGATTGAAGCGGTTGTACGGCGTTCCCGCGACGCCGACTACCTCTTCCTGATGCACGATGGCGAGATCGACGTCGACGTCACCGCGCCTGGCGTCGACCTGATGAGCGGTATCGACCTCTCCGAAGGTGGCCTGCTTAGGGCCGGGAGTTGCACAGTCATTCGGCTTCAGCCCAATGCAGCCCATGCGGTGTCAGTTGCCATTCACAAGCCCGCCGACGACTCCACCCACCTCGAATCTGATCTCAACAGGGAGTACCAATAATGACCACCGAGGCCGATCTCACGCCAGCCCCGTTGGCGGCAGCAGGAGCTGTACAGCACGAGCCCGCGCCCGAGTATGTCTGGCCGTCAGATCCGTTGGTCAGGCAGAGCCTTGGGCACTGGCAAGACCTCAAGGTAGGCGTCATCATCCACTGGGGGATCTATACCTCTATCGGGCAGGGCGGGTCCTGGTCCCTACACCGCGAAGACCTCGGCTGGTTCACAGACCCGCCCGAGGATTGGCATGGGACCGACGCCGAGTACCACACCTGGTACTACGACCAAGCCCGCACGTTCACCGGCGAAGACTTCGATGCGCAAGAGTGGGCCAGTGCCTGCGCAGCGGCTGGGATGCGGTACTGCGTATTCACCACAAAGCATCACGACGGGTTCTGCATGTACGACTCCCAGTACACCAATCTAAAGTGCACGTCCGAAGAGTCCGGCCTCCGACGTGATGTGCTCCGGGAAGTCACCGAGGCCTTCCGCGACAACGGCCTGGAAATGGGAGCGTACTTCTCCAAGGCGGACTGGTCGCGCCCGGAGTACTGGAACCGATCTGTACCAATCAAAGATCGCTTCCACAACTACAGCATCCATACCCATCCGCGGGCATGGAACCGCTTCGTGGAGTTCACCCGTGACCAGATCGAGGAGATCCTGACCGGCTACGGCCCATTCTCGGTACTCTGGCTTGATGGAGGTTGGGTCTGCGCGCCCAAGGAGCCGATTGACATCGACGGCATCGCGCGTACCGCACGCAAAGCGCAGCCAGGCATTCTCGTGGTTGACAGAGAGGTTCCGGGGCCACACCAGAACTACCTGACCCCGGAGCAGCAGCTTCCGTCAACTCCGTTGCGGGTGCCCTGGGAGGCGTGTATCTCCCTCACCAAGGAGTGGTGCGCGATGCGACCGGATGATCCCGCCAAGTCAACTGCCGAGACGATCGGCAACCTGGTGAGGATCGTCGCCGGTGGCGGTAACTACCTGATCGGCATCGGGCCCGACGCACGCGGGCGGATGGTTCCTTCAGTCAGGCGCTTCCTGCGAGATCTGGGCGAGTGGATGCAGGTCTGCGGCGAGGGCATTTACTCCACCCGCCCGCCCGAGAACCCGCCATCCGTAACGTCCGACGACGATCTGAGCTGGCACCTCACGCAGCGTGATGGAGCTCTGTACGCGTTCGGCCTCTCCGGCGCAGACTCGATTCCGGCTACTACCCTGCACGTCGGCGCCAAACTGAGCACAGTCAACATGCTCGGCAGCGGACCACTGCAATTCCACGCAGATGGCGATACGACCGTCGTTACTGTACCCCCGTCCGCGACACGGTGGGCAACCTGCCTGCGGATCACGTTGGCATGAGTATTCGAGCAGGGGAGGCACCAAGTGGAGCCTGTTGATAACCGCACCGTCCGGGGTCTTTCGAGCTTCTTCACACTGGTAGCACTCAATCTCATCTACGTCGTCACCTGCATACCGGTGCTAACCATCGGGGCCGCAACCAGCGCGCTTCTAGAAACCATGGATGCAGTGCGCACCGATCCCGACACCGACATGTTACGCACCTACATGGCTGCACTGAAGTCCGACAAGATACGCGGCACCGTCGTCTTCTGGACCCTTTGTCTTCCAGCTCTCCTGGCGCTGTTCGCCATCAGCTTTTGGTGGTCCGTAGGCGGAGCGGCAGGCACTATCGCAGCTCTCGCGGCCGGGTTGTTCACGCTGTATCTCGCGGCAAGCACAGCGCACGGCATGCTCCTGGTTGCAACCCGCACTGCGCCTGCACGAACCACCATCCACAATTCGCTACTGCTCCCGGCTGCCGCGCCCGGACGCTCCCTCCTACTTGTTCTGGTTCCGGTCACCGAGATAGCGGTGGCCATCGCTGTGCCCGTGTCCCTGATCTTGATTCTGACGGTCGGACTCACCATCGGTGCACTCATACAAACAGCCGTCGCGGCTCCCCTCTACGCCAGCCTGTCTTGAGTTGCGGGTGCCGAATGCTAGACATCAACAGCGTCGAAGCGTATCGACACTCACGGTTGACCAGACCGCACAACGCGGGTACGCTGAGTCGACGTAGGGAGTCGGCAACCCCCTTGGAAACTAAGCGAGATCAGACGGTCCGCCATCATCTGCAAGGACGCAGCAACGCATCCGGTAATCATCGAACCGCTACGATCGATAAGGAGTAATCATGGCATTGCCACCAGCGCCGGCGTCGGTCGTTGCCGCCAACGAGAAAGCCGGGCGCTCACGTCGCCACGCGCAAACCGACCAGCCGCAGCACCGTCGTCCCAAGTCGTTCAAACTCTTCCTGTCGATCACACCGTTCCTGGTCCTGGTACTGCTGTTCAGCTACCTGCCACTGCTCGGATGGGTGTACTCGCTGTTCGACTTCAGGCCGGCCCGCGGCCTGGCCAATTCTGAGTTCGTGGGGCTCCAGTGGTTCCGGATGCTGGTCCAATCACCAACCCAGGTGCATCAGATCCTGCGGGTGCTCGCCAACACGCTGGGGATGAGCTTCCTTGGTATCGCGACGTCGGTACTCCCCCTGGGCTTCGCCGTGCTGCTCAACGAAATCCAGGCCAAGTGGTTCAAGAACCTCGTCCAGACGCTGACCACGCTCCCGAACTTCATCTCGTGGGTACTCGTCTACATGATCGCATTCGCACTATTCTCGTCAACCGGAATGGTGAACTCGACGATGCTGTCGCTCGGGCTCATCGACGTACCGGTCAAGTTCCTGGACTCCGGCTCACACGTCTGGCTCAAAATGACCGCATGGGGACTGTGGAAAGGACTCGGATGGGGCTCGATCATGTACCTGGCCGCCATTTCCGGAATAGACCAATCCCTATATGAGTCGGCGAAGGTTGACGGCGCCGGGCGGTTTAGGACCATGTGGTCCATCACCATCCCACAGCTACTCCCCACCTATTTCGTGCTGCTCATGCTCTCGATCGCAAGCATCTTGAACAACGGCATGGAACAGTACTACGTGTTCCAGAATGCCTTCAACAAGCAGCACATCGAGGTTTTGGATCTGTACGTCTACAACGTCGGCATGGGCGGCAATAACCTATCCCTCGCGACCGCGATCAGCATGCTCAAGTCGATCGTATCCGTCGTACTCCTTCTATCTGTAAACGGCCTGTCGAAGCGCCTGCGCGGAACTTCGCTCATCTGAGGGGTGTAGAACAATGCTCAAGTCCAAGCGGCCCACAGTTCCGCAGGCCCGCCGCATGAAGCGCACCCGCGGAGATGTTGCCTTTCACATCGCCAACTACACCGGTGCGGCCCTGCTCGCCTTCGTCTGCGGATATCCCTTCTACTACCTGATCATCAACTCGATCAGCGCCAACAACGTCGCCGCGTTGGGCGACGTGCGCTGGCTGCCAGAGGGAATCCATTTCAGCAACTACGCCAGCGTATTCCAACTCAGCGGACTCTCGCAGGCCGCGGCCGTGTCCGTGGCACGAACCGTGATTGGGACCGCATGTACCGTACTTGCGTCGGCATATCTGGGGTTCATGTTCACCCAGGAGCGCTTGTGGAAGCGTGCCTTATGGTATCGGCTCGTCGTCATCACCATGTACTTCAACGCAGGCATTATTCCCGTCTTCATCGTCATGTACGCGTTAGGACTTACCAACAACTTTCTCGTGTACATCCTGCCGGCTATCGTCCAGCCCTTCAATATCATTCTCGTGAAAACCTATGTCGAGTCGATGCCCCACGAGCTGCAGGAAGCCGCCGAGGTCGATGGCGCCAGCACCGTACAAGTATTCGCTCGCATAATGCTGCCGAACATGACCCCGATCCTGGCAACGGTCGCGATCTTCTCCGCGGTGGCGCAATGGAACAGCTTCCAGGATACCCTGATGTACATAACTGACAAGAGCCTATACACATTGCAGTACCTGTTGTACACCTACATCAATCAGGCGGACAGCCTCGCTCAAATGGCTCAGCAGTCCGGGGGCAACCTCGGTTCCGTCGCCGCGGCGGCAACTGCCCAGACGGCGACCTCGATCAGAACCACCGTAGCGGTCGTTGTCGTATTGCCGATTCTCTTCGTATACCCGATGTTCCAGCGCTACTTCGTCAAGGGAATCATGCTCGGCGCCGTCAAAGGCTAGTCAGCACTTCTTCAGTCATCCAGCCATCCACTATTCCTCACCCCATCAAAGGAGATGCACATGGCCACCTCAATCTCACGCCGATCGCTATTGGTCGGAGCAAGCGCCGCGTTCGGCCTGCTGACACTGGGAGCATGCGGCAAGAACAACGCATCCGGTTCATCGTTCAGCAACGCGGATGCCACCGCATTCCCAACCACGTGGTCCGACACGGCTAAGTTCGAAGTGTTCGACGGCCTCGCCAACCAGGCGGGCGAGCAACCCGGTTGGTTCGGCAAGATGGTCTCGGACCGCTATGGCCTCACTCTCAACTTGGTGTCGCCCAACGTCGCCGGAGGTGGCGACACGCTGTACAACACGCGCGTCACGGCGGGCAACTTGGGTGACATTGTGGTGGTCAGTGTTGGTAAGCAAATGAATGAGCTGATCGACGGCGGCCTGCTCATGGACTTCACGCCGGTATACGGCGCCATGAAGAATGTGGCACGCTTCGACGCGGCAGTCCAGAAGCTGAACGAGGACAAGGACGGACTGTACGGACTGCCCACCCAGATCTCGACGCTCAAGCCTACTGAACCCAGCGAAGGCATTGACCCGACGTTCGGTCCCTTCGTGCGTTGGGACCTCTACAAACAGATCGGCTACCCGGAGATCCCGACTCTCGAAGACCTGCTTCCGGTACTGCAGCAGATGCAGGAGGCCCAGCCCACCGCGGACAATGGTAAGAAGACCTACGCCATCTCCCTGTTCAAGGATTGGGACGGGAACATGATGAACAACGCCAAGCAGCCGGTGTGTTACTACGGCTATGACGAGATCGGGTTCGTACTCGCCAAAGCTGATGGCTCCGACTTCCAGGGAATCCTCGACGATGATGGCCAGTACCGCCGTGTGCTCAAGTGGTTCTTCGACGCGAATCAGCTTGGTATCGTCGATCCGGACTCGACGACGCAGAACTATGACACGTTGTTCTCCAAGATGCAGGCCGGCCAGGTCCTCTTCTCATTCTGGCCCTGGCAGGGTCAGTCTGCATACAACACCGAGGAGCACATGGCGGCCGGTAAGGGCTTCGAGATCGCCCCACTCGCGGACATGAAGGTCTTCTCCTACGGTGCCGAAGCGGTCGGCGGCCAGCAAATCATCGCTATTGGCTCACAGGTAAGCGACCCGGACCGCGCCGCAGCCTTCCTCGACTGGCTGTACAGCTCGGAGGGGGTATCTTGCAACTCCAGCCAGACGATGGGCGCTGCAGGGCCGCGGGGCCTCACCTGGGATATCAACGCCGACGGCAAGCCCGAGCTCACGGACTTCGGCCGCGAGGCGCTCCTGGGCGACGACGCGGACGTCCCCAGCGATTGGGGAACCGGCACCTACAAGGAAGGCGCCTCGTGGCTCAACGTAACGACCGTACTCGGTAACGACATCGACCCCGAAACCGGCTACCCCTTCAACTACAAGATGTGGGAGACATACCAGGAGACCACCGCTAACCCACTCTCCGAGGACTGGTCGGCCAAGATGGGCGGCGCAACGACAACAATGCAGTACCTCCAGGACAACGACATGTTGGCGGTCGCCCCGGGCGCTAGCTACGTGGCTCCCGACGATGACTCACAGACCGAGTCGCTGCGCAACCAGGTAAAGTCCGTCATCGTTGAAAGCTCCTGGAAGATGGCATTTGCCAGCGACGAGGCCGAGTTCGACTCCCTATGGGAAGACCTCAAGGCCACCGCCGATGGACTGGGCTACCAGGACGTCCTTGAGGTCGACATGTCCAACGCAAAGGATCAGCAGGCCGCGCGCGAGGAGATCGTGGCACAGTTCGGCTGAGTTCCCGTGACGTCCCCACCCCGGGTGTTGGTCGTGATGTATCACTCCGACGAGCACCCGGGGTGTTGGCTAAACCGGTTGCGGCGCCACGCCGTGGTCCTCGTTCATCCTTGGGCCCAGTAGTCCCAGCAGGCACTGCGCTCGGGCGGCGCCCAGGCGTCGTCGGCTGTGCCGACCTCACCCTTGGCCTGGTTGATCACCAACGCCGGCAGGCTCGGCTCGCCGCGCTCGGCGCAGTCGTGTCCGAGCATGTGCAGCAGCGGGCCCATGTGGCGAGGCAGGACGGTGCCGCCGATCGCCTCGCTGAGCTCGCCGTAGGTGATGACCTCACGGTGCGCGGCGACGTCGATCAGCACCTCGCGAGCACGCATCACGGCTTCGGCCAGCCGCGGCGTCAGCGTGTACCTGCGCTCACCCACCGGGTAGCGCTCCCCCACGGTCAGCGCGAGTTCGCCTCCCGCAGGCAGCTCGGGCTCGGGCGATGTCCCAGACGCAGACGATGACACCCGTTCATCCTCCCAGATCCTGACGCAGGCGTGGGCGGAGGTCAGGGCTCGCGGCTGCGAATACCGTGCGGCCCTGTCAAAATGAGCGCATGTCTGCATCCGCCTTCCCCTCCGTTCCCGTCTCCGGCGAGATCAAGCTCGGGCAGTTCCTCAAGCTCGCAGGCCTAGTGGACGACGGAGCCGACGCCCGCATCGCCATCCAGTCCGGCGACGTCACGGTAAACGGCGAAGTCGAGACCCGGCGCGGGCACCGCCTGGCCGACGGCGACGTCGTCGTCGTGGACCTGCCGATGGGTGCGGCCGGCGCCGTCGTGACCGCCGCGCCCTGAGCCGCCCACCCCCGGTAACCCGACTGCCGCCTGCGTGCGGCGTCTAGTACGAGCTTTTGCACCCTGGTGTATGGCAAATAGCCGCACACCAGGGTGCAAAAGCTCGCAGTAGAGCAGTAGCCCGCACCGGGGCAACACGGCCGTGTGATCTCATCGGCGTCCACAGGGAACACTCACGACACCCCACGGGCGTTCCATCAACAGCCCTCGGAACCCACTGCTCGCAACCGCCGCAGGCTTGAACCATGCAGTCCTACCCGACACCTCCACCGCTGCCCTCCGTCAAGTTCACCGCCGAGCGCACGCGCCGTTCCCTACCCGCCGGGGACAACCTGATAGCAGTGGATCGGGGCGCCTATGTGCCGCGTCCGGACTCGGCTGCTCCACTGTGGTCGCAGCGGCAATACATAACGCTGGCACGGTGCGAGGCCGTGCTGCATGCCCATACTTCGGCGATCAGTCTCACGCATGAGGCAGCTGCGGTTGTCCAGGGCATCGCCATCCCCAGTGCCGAGCCCGACATCCGCGTCGCAGTACCGCACAACCATTCGCGCACGCGCAGGCCCCTACCCCAGCAGACATATGTTCATGCCAACAGCGGGCACTCCGGCCGGCGCGTCGCTGCCGTTCGCTCGACGACCGCCCCGGTTCTAGACGACGTCCGTGTGGTCGGCGGCCTGCGGGTGACAACACCGCTGCGCACCGCCATGGACTGTGCCTTTGACCTGCCCGCGCTTGACGCGATCGTGGTAGTTGACTCCGCTCTGCGCGCTGTTTGCCGACCCGACCGCTTCACCGGTCGTTGCTGCGGCGATCTCTCCGCGACTGCCGCGATTGACACGCTGAAAGCGATGATTGAGGAGCAGGGACTGCGCGCCGGCAAACGGCGAGCACGCGCCGTCGTCGACATCGCCGACCCGCGAGCGGAGTCTCCCGGCGAAAGCATGCTGCGCGGAGTGGTCCACGCCGTCGGCCTACCGGATCCACAGATACAGGAACGCTGGCTCGATGACGGCGAGATGGCCGAGTACTTCTTGGACCTCGCCTGGCCCGAATATCGCCTCGCCCTGGAGTTCGACGGCTATGGCAAGTACCGCGCCAGCAGCGACCTTCGCGATGAGAAGCACAGGGAGATGCGACTACGCAACGCCGGGGGCTGGCAGGTACACCGCGTCGAGTGGGGCGACCTGCGCGATCGCGAGTCCTTCGGGCGACGGCTGGTGGACTTGTTCCCACCATCCGCGGCGCGCCTGACACGACGCCGGAAGGACCTGTGGTTGTAGGCCGCCGAGCACACCGAGCCACGTACCACTGACACACGCAAAACCCGTCTGGTACGAGCTTTTGCACCCTGGTGTATGGCAAATTGCCGCACACCAGGGTGCAAAAGCTCGTAGTAGGGCACAAAGGGTCGCAGCAGGCCGACGGTCAGCGCTTGAGACAGCCGGGGCCCAGCAGCGCCTTGATGTCGGAGTAGAAGGCCGCAGACGCCTCCACGCGCAGGGAGTTGTCCAATTGGGTGCGCACCTCACGGCCGGGACTCGTCAGCGTCAGCCGCACGGTGGACATGCCCGGGTGCTTCTCCAGCACCGTCTTGAACTGCTCCACCAGCGGGCCGGTGCAGCGGTTGGTCGGCAGCGTGATCGTCACCGCCTCGTGCGTGGCGCTGGACACGTCCGGCACCGTCATCTCCTGCACGTACAGGGCGACCTGCCCGTCGCGCCGGTTCAGGCGCCCGCGCAGGGTCACCACCGTATCCGGGGCCAGCATCGTGGAGACCGTCTGGTAGGTGGAGGGGAAGAACAGGGCTTCGATGCTGCCGCCCAGGTCCTCGATCTGGGCGATGGCCCACAGGTTGCCCTGCTTGGTGGTCTTGCGGGTCAGCGAGGTGATCAGCCCGGCGATGGTGACCATGGCGCCGTCGGGCCGGTCGTCGTCCTCGATGAGGTCGGAGATCTCGGTGTCGGCCAGCTTGGACAGGGCGCTCTCCAGCCCGAGCAGCGGGTGGTCGGAGACGTACAGGCCGAGCATGTCACGCTCGTAGGCGAGCTTCTCCTTCTTGTCCCACTCGGGCAGGTCGGGCACCTCCGAGGAGAAGACCGGGCCGGAACCGAAGCCGGCATCGGCGGACTCGCCGCCCCCCTCCCCCATGAGGGAGGCGAACAGGTCGAACTGGCCGGCGGCCTCGTTGCGCTTGACGCCGATGATCTCATCGACGAAGTCCTCGTGGCAGGCCTGCAGGGCGCGCCGAGACTTGCCCAGCGTGTCGAAGGCGCCGGCCTTGATCAGGGAGTCGATGGTGCGCTTGTTGCACACCACCGCCGGGACCTTGTCGAGGAAGTCCTCGAAGCTGGTGAAGTCGCCCTTCTGCTCGCGCGCCTGCACGATGGCGTCGACGACGTTGGCACCGACATTGCGGATGGCGCCCAGGCCGAAGCGAATGTCCTCGCCCACGGCGGAGAACTGGGCGCGCGAGGCGTTGACGTCCGGGGGAAGCACCTTGATACCCATGTGGCGGCACTCGCCCAGGTAGACGGCCAGCTTGTCCTTGTTATCCTTCTGGGAGGTGAGAATGGCCGCCATGTACTCGGTCGCGTAGTGGCACTTGAGATAGGCGGTCCAGTAGGTCACCACGCCGTAGGCAGCCGAGTGAGCCTTGTTGAAGGCGTAGGAGGAGAAGGGGACGACGACGTCCCACAGGGTCTGGATGGCCTCCTCGGAGTAGCCGTTGTCCAACATGCCCTGCCGGAAGCCGACGAACTCCTTGGCCAGGATCTCCGGCTTCTTCTTACCCATGGCCTTGCGGAGCTTGTCTGCCTTGCCCAGGGAGAAGCCCGCCAGCTCCTGGGCGATCCTCATGACCTGCTCCTGGTAGACGATCAGGCCGTAGGTGGTGCCCAGGATCGGATCCAGAACGTCCTTGAGCTCGGGGTGGATGGGGACGATCTCCTGCATGCCGTTCTTGCGCAGGGCGTAGTTGGTGTGCGAGTCGGCGCCCATGGGGCCGGGCCGGTAAAGGGCGCCGACGGCGGAGATGTCCTCGAAGTTGTCCGGCTTCATCAGCCGCAGCAGGGTGCGCATGCCGGAGCCGTCCAGCTGGAAGACGCCCAGGGTCTCCCCGCGGGCGAGCATCGCGTAGGTCTCGTGGTCGTCCAGGGAGATGTTGTCGATGTCCAGAGCCGGCTTGCCGTTGGCGACGATGTTGTCCAGGGCATCGGAGATGACCGTGAGGTTGCGCAGCCCCAGGAAGTCCATCTTGAGCAGCCCCAGGTGCTCGCAGGTGGGGTAGTCGAACTGGGTGATGTAGGCGCCGTCCTGAAGCCGCTGCATCATGGGGATGATGTCCGTCAGCGTCCGGCTGGACATGATGACCGCGCAGGCGTGTACGCCCCACTGGCGGGTCATCCCCTCCAGGCCGCCGGCCAGCTCGACGATCTTCTGCGCGTCGGGGTCCTCGGTGTGCAGGTCGCGGAACTGTTGGGCCTCCCCGTAGCGTGGGTCCTCGGGGTTGAACATGCCCTTGATGGTGATGTCCTTACCCATCACCGACGGCGGCATCGCCTTGGTCAGGCGGTCGCCGACCGCGTAGGGGTAACCCATGACACGGGAAGAGTCCTTCAGGGCCTGCTTGGCCTTGATCACGCCGTAGGTGACCACCTGGCTGATCTTGTCCGCGCCGTACTTGTGCTTGACGTACTCCAGCACCTCGTCGCGCCGGCGCTCGTCGAAGTCGACGTCGATATCCGGCATGGAGATGCGCTCGGGGTTGAGGAAGCGCTCGAAGATCAGCCCGTGGTTCAGGGGATTGAGTTCGGTGATGCCCATCGCGTAGGCGACCATGGAGCCGGCGCCGGAGCCGCGGCCCGGGCCCACGCGAATGCCCTGCCGCTTGGCCCAGTTGATGTAGTCGGCCACCACCAGGAAGTAGCCGGGGAAGCCCATCTGCACAATCACGCCGATCTCATACTCGGCCTGCTTGCGGCAGTCCTCGGGAATGTCGCCGTGGAAGCGGCGGTCCATGCCCTTCCAGCATTCCTTGATGAACCAGGACTCCATGGTCTCCCCCTCGGGCACGGGGAAGGCCGGCATGTAGGACACGCCATCGTCAACCGTCTGGAAGTTGACGTTGCACTGTTCGGCCACCAGCAGCGTGTTGTCGCAGGCCTCCGGCATCTCCTTGAACAGGGCCCGCATTTCCCGGCCGGGACGCAGATAGTAGGTGTCGCCGTCGAACTTGAAGCGGTCGGGGTCCGAGAGCACCGAGCCGGAGTTGATGCACAGCATCGCGTCCTGCACGGTGCGGTCCTCCGGACGCACATAGTGGGAGTCGTTGGTGGCCAGCAGGGGGGCGTCCAACGCCTTTGCGATGCGCAGCAGGTCCTTGGTGACGCGCCGCTCGATCTCCAGCCCGTGGTCCATGAACTCCACGTAGAAGAAGTCCTTGCCGAAGATGTCCTGGAACTCCCCGGCCGCCCGCAGCGCCTCGTCGTACTGGCCCAGCCGCAGGCGCGTCTGCACCTCGCCCGAGGGGCAGCCGGTGGAGCCGATCAGGCCCGCGGAGTAGCGGGACAGCAGTTCGCGGTCCATGCGCGGCGCCTTGCCCCACTGCCCCTCCAGCGAGGCGTAGGAGTCCAGCCGCATGAGGTTGTGCAGGCCCTCGTCGTCGCGAGCCAGCAGTGTCATGTGCGTGTAGGAGCCGCGGGCGGAGACGTCGTCGGAGCGCTGGGACTCGTCTCCCCAGAACACACGGGTCTTGTCGAAGCGGGAGGTGCCCGGCGTCATGTACGCCTCCACCCCGATGATCGGCTTGATACCGGCCTGCTTGGCGGCCGCGTAGAACTCGTAGGCGCCGAACATGTAGCCGTGGTCGGTGATGGCCAGGGCACGCTGCCCCAGCCGTTTGGCCTCGGCGACGTAGTTCTTGATCTTCCCGGCGCCGTCGAGCATGGAGTAGTCGGTGTGAACGTGCAGGTGGACGAAGTCGTCGTAGGGCTCCTGGCCGTCGGTCTGCTCGTCCACCGTCTGCGCAACGCTCGTGTCTGCCATGCGGCTCATCTTAGGAGCGTGTGAGCGTGCGGGCCATGTCCTGATGCCAGATACCGGCATCCAGGTAGCGCTCCCCGGTGACCACCCGGTAGCCACAGCGCCGATAGAAGCCCATGGCCGTTTCCTGCGCCGCCAGCAACACGGTGACGGCGCCCTCCACGGACGCGTACCGCAGGGCGGCCTGCTCGACGGCGGCGACCAGGCGCGCCCCCAGCCCGGTGCGTCGGGCGGGGCGTCTGACGGCCAGGCGTCCCAGGTGGACCTGCCCGGGGCGGTCGGGTTCCAGCAGCAGGCGCGCCGCGCCCAGTGGGGCGCCGTCCGCGCCGCAGGCGAGCACGTGGATGGTGGTGGCCGCGAAGTCGCGGGCGTCGATCTCCAGGGCGAGGGGGACGTCCTGCTCGTCCACGAACACCTCCAGACGCACGTCCGCCACCGCGCGGCGCAGCTCGTCGAGGGCGGGGTCGGCATCATCGCCGCGGGCGGTGGCGAAGCGGATGGGGGCGACGACGGCGCGCAGCGGCGTGATGCGCAGCGGCGGGTGGCCGGTCGGGTCAGGTGCGGTCATTGGCGGCAGGCGGTTCAGGGCAGGCGTAGGACTTCCAGGGCCCGGGTCAGGTCCTCGGGGTAATCGCTGTGGAAGGTCATCCGTCTGCCGGTGAGCGGGTGGGCGATGGTCAGTTCGGTGGCGTGCAGCCACTGGCGTCTCAGGCCGGTCTGGGCGCTCAGGGTGGGGTCCGCCCCGTAGGTGGCGTCTCCCACGCAGGGGTGGCCGACGGCGGCCATGTGCACGCGGATCTGGTGGGTGCGGCCGGTCTCCAGGTGGACCTCCACCAGGCTGGCGCGGGGCATTAATTCGATCACGTCATAGTGGGTGATGGACTCGCGCCCGCCGTCGATGATGGCCATCTTCCACTCCCTGCCGGGGTGACGGCCGATGGGGGCGTCGATCGTGCCGGAGGAGGGGTCCAGGTGGCCTTGGACGACGGCGTGGTAGACCTTGTCGACGGTGTGCTCACGGAAGGCGCGCTTGAGCACCGAGTAGGCCCGTTCCCCCTTGGCGACGATCATGACGCCGGAGGTGCCCACATCCAGCCGCGAGACGATGCCCTGTCGCTCGGCGGCGCCGGAGGTGGCCACCGATATGTGCATGGCTCGCAGCGCGCCGAGCACATCGGGACCGTCCCAGCCGACCGACGGGTGCGCGGCCACGCCGGCGGGCTTGTCGACCACGACGATGTCGGCGTCCTCGTACAGGATTCCCATGCCCTCCACCGGGGTGGCAGCCGGGGCGGGCGGGCGCGGGTCGGGCAGGTCGGCCTCGATCGTGGTGTCGGCCTCCAGCCGCTGCGCCTTGTCCGCGGCCGCGCCGTCGATGCGGACCCGGCCGGCGGCGCAAAGGGCCTCAACCTTGGAGCGGGACAGCCCGGTCATGCGGGCCAGGGCCGCGTCCAGCCGCTGCCCCACGAGCCCGTCCGGAACGGGCAGCAGCCGCAGGCTCATGCGTCGGTCTCCGCATGCCGACCGCGCCCCTCGCCAGCACGGCTGCCGTCCAACTCGCGGCCGCGCACGGACAACACCATGATGATGACGGCGGCGCCGACGATGGCGATGTCGGCCACATTCCCCACGAACCAGCCGCCGTAGTCGATGAAGTCCACCACGTATCCGCGCAGCACGCCGGGGGCGCGCACCAGGCGATCGATGAGATTGCCCACCGCGCCGCCCAGCACCAGGCCGAGCGCGACCGCCCACCACATGGAGCCCAGTCGTCGGGAGATGCGAATCACCACCACGGTTACGATGATGGCGATCAGGGCGAAGATCCAGGTCTGACCGGTGGCGAAGGAGAAGGCGGCGCCGGGGTTGCGCAGCAGCGTCAGCGTCAGCCAGTCGCCCAGCACGCGCACGCGGTGCCCATCCGACAGGGCTGCTACCGCCCACACCTTCGTCAGCTGGTCCACGGCCACCACCGCGACCGCCAGCGTCCACAACGCCGCCAGGGGGCGGTGCGGACGCCGGACGGACGCCGTCTTGGTCGCCTCCGGCATGCCGGCGGAGGTCGGCGTGTCCGGCGTGCCGGCGGAGGTCGGCCGGATCGGCGTGACGGGTTCGGGAGTCTCGCTCATGGTCCTCCGTGGAGTTCAACGGGTGGATGCGGCTTGCCACCGCCCGGCAGAGACGAACCCGGTCGGGGCGGCGGCCCGGCTGGGCCCGCCGCCCCGACCGGCGGATGTCATGACGCGGTTGCGGCGTCGGCGCTGCCGTTACAGGCTGGGCGCGGCCGACGCGTTGCCGTCCTCGACGGTGGTCAGCAGGTTCTGCAGGTAGCTCTTCAGGCGCGTGCGGTAGTCGGACTCGAAGCGGCGCAGTTCGTCGATCTTGTGCTCCAGGCCGGAGCGCTCCTTCTCCAGCTGCGCCAGGGTGCGGTTGCGCTGGTCCTCGGCCTCGCGCACGACCTGCTCACCGGTGGCGCGGGCCTCGGCGATGATGCGCTCGCCCTCGGCCTTGCCGTTGGCGACGTGCTCGTCGTGCAGGCGCTGGGCCAGCTCGAGCATGCCGGAGGCGGCGGCCGGTTCCTGGGACTCGTCGGCGACCGGCACGACGGGAGCCGGCTCGACGACGGGCTCCACCACCGTGGTCTCCCGCGCGGCGACCGGCGCGGCCGGGGCGCCCTCACCCAGCTCGGCGATGCGGGCGTTCGCGGCCTCAAGCTTGGCCTTCAGGTCGGCGTTCTCGGCCTCAAGCTGACGCATGGACTCGACGACCTCATCAAGGAACTCGTCGACCTCGTCCTGCTCGTATCCCTCGCGGAACTTGGTTGCCTGGAACTTCTTATTGAGGACGTCGTCTGCGGTTAGCAGCGTCATAGTCGTCACCTCGGTGTCGTTACGGAAGATGCCACGAGCACCGGATGACCGGCGACTCATGCGGACAGATTACCTGAACTCCAGGTTCAGGCCACATTCGGAGGCGCATGTCACGCGCCCGGTGTCGCCCCTGCCTGCCCCCTTAGCCTTGCATTGGCGCGCTCCAGGCGCGCAACTCGGGCCTTCGCGGATGCCAACTCGTTCTCAAGACTCCGCATGGCCGCGATCACCTCATCAAGAAACTCGTCAACTGCCTCCTGCCCGTATCCTTCGCGGAACCGGGTGGTCGGAAGCTTCTTGTTGAGGACGTCGTCCGCGGTCAGCGGCATGATGATGATCTCCTCAGCGTCGTGGGGTGGACTGATTGGGCACCGGAGAACCGGCCCTCATGCTGTCGGGATGCTCAGCTCCTGATGCGAGTTAAATCGGAAGGGACCGGCCACACCCCGTGTTGCGTTAGCGCCATGGGGCGGACCACATGTCACGTTACCATCACATGCGGCGATGTATGTCGCCTTCGGGCTGAATTCCTGCCGCATCCTCGATCCAGCGACCGCGTTGAACGTCACACCAGCAGCAGGAGCAGGCGCCGGACGATGACGATTCCGAACCACAGGACTAGGAAACTCAGGTCTATGCCGACGCCGCCCAGGCGCACCAGCGGCACGAAGCGGCGGATCTGCCGCAGCGGCGGGTCGGTAAGCCCGTAGACGGCATTGGCCAGAACCAGCACGACGCCGGTGGGGCGCCAGCTACGAGCGAACAGCTGGATCCAATCCAACACCACACGGATCAGCAGGATCAGAATATAGAGGTTGAGCAGGCTCGAAATGATCGAGACGACAATTGCGGTCATGGGCTGCGCAGGTCGGCCCGATCAACTCTGGTTGAAGAAGCGACCGTGGGCGTCATCGGCGCCCTCGCCGTCGTCGATCTCGACCGAAGTCGGGGTCAGCAGGAACACGCGCGGGGTGACCCGCTCGATGGCGCCGTGCAGCCCGAAGACCAGCCCGGCGGAGAAGTCGACCATGCGGCGGGCGTCGGACTCGCTCATGTTGGTGAGGTTGACGATGACCGGTACGCCATCCCGGAAGGACTCGCCGATCACCCGGGCCTCGTTGTAGGTGGAGGGGTGCACGGTGACGATGCGACGCAGATCCGGGGTCGCCGCCGAGGCGGGCGTCTCCTCGAAGGGGGCCTCGTAGACGTTGCCGGCGTCGTGGTCCGTGTAGTCATCGGCCAGGCCCTGGGTGAAGTCCACGTGGGTGTCCTCGGGGGCGTCGGCGTAGTCCTCTTCGATCGGCTCGGAGTAGCCGAGGAAATTGGTCATCTTACGCAGTGCGCTCATGAGAGTTGCTCCTTGTCCGTCCGGTTCCCTGCGGTCCGGACGAGGCTGACGGTATCGGGCGCCGACGGACTGGCGGCTGATTCACTGCGGCGTGTCATCGGATATCGGCGCGTCCGTATCCATTCGGCGCCGTTACGCCGGTGCCGGCAGCACAATCCCGGCCTGACGACCGGTCACGCCGTCGCGCCGGTAGGAGTACAGCTCGGTTTGCTCGTAGGTGCAGCGGTGGACGTTGAGAATGTGGCGTACGCCGGCGCGTTCGAGTTGGGCAGTGATGCCGGCGGCCAGGTCGATGCCGGGCGTGCCCCAGCGCGTGGTGCTGGCGCAGGCGGGCTCACGGTCCGCGGCCTCGGCGTGCAGCGCGGCGCCCACCTCGTAGCAGGCGCCACAGATCGACGGTCCAATGGCAGCGCGGATGCCGGCGGGCTCCGCGCCGACGGCGACCAGGGCCGCCACGGCCGCCGGGACGATTCCGGCCAGGAACCCGCGGCGGCCGGCGTGGACGGCGGCAACCGCGGCGCCGTCGGCGCTGGCCAGCAGCAGCGGTACGCAGTCGGCCACGAGCACGGCCGCGGCCGCCGCCGGGAGCGGACCGGAGCCGCCCGGGCCGGCGGGTGGGGTGCGGGTATCCAGGACCAGCGCATCGGCAGTGGGCACGGCGTCGGCCTGGGCGGAGGCGACGCGGGCCGAGTGCACCTGGTTCATCCAGGCGATGCCTGCACGGCCACCGGCACCGGGCGCGGCTTCCGCCGCGTCGGGAACAACGCCCAGCGCCCGAGCGAGGCGGCGGCGGTGAGCCTCAACCCGGACGGAGTCGTCACCGACGTGGAGGGCGAGGTTGAAGCCCGCATACGGGCCGCCCTCCCCCGCCGGTGCGGGCGCGCGGGTGGTGAAGTAGCCGCGGGCGCCGTCGCCCATGTCGACGGCGATCAGCGCATCCGCTACTGCCCCTTCCGCCACGGTTCAGCGCAGGAAGTCGGGCAGGTCGATGTCGTCCTTCTCGGCGTCCACGCCGATGACCCGAGGCACGGTCAGCTCCGGCTCCGCCTCGGGCTGGGAGTCGTCGACGTAGGTCGGCACCTCCGCCGTAGTGGGGGCGGGGACGGCCGGAACGGGGCGGGTGATCGGGTTCTCGGCCGCGTGAGCGCCGCGCGCCGGGGTGGCGGGGCTAGGGGCGGGGCGGGCCGTAGCGGCCGCGCGCGACAGAGGGGCCGCCGCGTCGGCAGCGGAGTCCGCGGGGCCCTCCTCGTCGAAGCCGGCGGCGATGACGGTGACGCGCACCTCGTCACCAAGGGCGCCGTCGACCACGTTGCCGAAGATGATGTTGGCCTCGGGGTGGACCGCCTCGCGCACCAGGTTGGCCGCCTCGGAGATCTCGAACAGTCCCAGATCGCTGCCGCCCTGGAAGAAGAGCAGAACGCCGTGGGCGCCGTCGATGGAGGACTCGAGCAGCGGGGAGGCGATGGCCTGCTCGGTGGCGGTCAGGGCACGATCCTCGCCGGTGGCGGAGCCGATACCCATCAGGGCGCTGCCGGCGTCCTGCATGACGGACTTGACGTCGTTGAAGTCAACGTTGATCAGGCCGGGCGTGGTGATGAGTTCGGTAATGCCCTGGACACCCTGTAGCAGCACCTGGTCGGCCTGCTTGAAGGCGTCGACGACACTGATGTTGCGGTCGGCGATCTGCAGCAGCCGGTCGTTGGGGATGACGATGAGGGTGTCCACCTCGGCGCGCAGGTTGGTGACGCCGTCCTCGGCCTGCATGGCGCGCCGCCTCCCCTCGAAGGCGAAGGGCCGAGTGACCACGCCGATGGTCAGCGCGCCCAGGGAGCGGGCGATCTTGGCGACGATCGGGGCGGCACCGGTGCCGGTGCCGCCACCCTCGCCGGCGGTGACGAAGACCATGTCGGCGCCCTCGAGGGCCTCCTGGATGTCGTCCTCGTGGTCCTCGGCGGCCTTGCGGCCGATGGTCGGGTCGGCGCCGGCGCCGAGGCCGCGGGTGAGGTTGCGGCCGACGTCGAGCTTGGTGTCGGCGTCGGACATGAGCAGCGCCTGCGCGTCGGTATTGACGGCGATGAACTCGACGCCGCGCAAGCCGGCCTCGATCATGCGGTTGACGGCATTGACGCCGCCGCCGCCGACGCCCACCACCTTGATGACTGCTTGATAGTGCTGCGATTCCGCCACTGTCTGCCTCCGCGTTTGGTGCCGAGTCCAAGGACTCCCCTCAACCTTCAACCTGAAGTCGAGGTCTATACTTATGTCATTCTTCCGATGACGTGCCCAACGCTATGGGCCCCTGGCCCGCCGCAGGCGTATTTGAGTTCGGCGTGTCAGGAGGTGGTGGGACTGTGCGGACTGGACACGTCGTAGGTCTGCGCCTCCTGGTCGAGCAGCACCGCCAGCACCCGTGCCTTGAGCTCGTTGTCGGTGGACTGCCCCCAAACCACGGTGGCGCCGCCGGTCAACGTCAAGGTCACCTGCCCGGTGTCCGAGACGGCGCCCTTGGCAACCTGTGCGCGTACGTCGGCGTCCAGGCTGCCGATCGCCTCGGTCACTGCCGAAACCTGTGCCTCGGACAGCTCCTGCCCCGGCTGGGTCTGGATCACGGCCAGGTCGTCCGGCGCCTGCTCGACGGTCTCAAGGACCACGGCCTCACCATCGAGCACCTGGTATCCGGCATCCGTGGGCCGGGCGGCGACGGGCACCCGCAGGGTCAGCCGCACCGCCAGGCCGTGCGGCCAGGAGCGGGTCACCGCCGCCGACTTCACCCGCACCAGGGAGTCGGCAACCTCATCGCCCAAGGCGCCGACATTCAGCCGCAGCAGGGACTGGCCGGCGTGGTCGGCGAGCGCCTGCTGCACCGCGGCGGCATCGACAGTGTCGTCGGCTCCCGTCACGGTGATGTCGGTGGTGCGCAGGGCCAGCAGCGGTGAGAACAGCGCCCCCCACCCCAGCAGGACCAAGGCCGCCACCAGGGCGACGGCACGCACCAGCCGACCGCGACGCAGCCGGCGGCGGGCGCGACGGCGCTCATCGAGCCGGTCGGTCAGCCCGGTGGACACGACCCGGTCGCGGTGCTCGCCCCGGACGGGAAGGGCGGGCCCGCCGTCATCGTGCACGCTCAATTCGGCCGCGGCCGAATCCGGCTCCGGTTCCGTTTCGGGGCCGCGCGGGCGCGGCGGGGTCGGCTTGCGCATCATGCCGAGGCGCTGCGCTCGGCGAGCGCCTCCAGGATGACGGGGCCCAGCCGAGTGACGTCACCCGCGCCGATGGTCAGGATCAGGTCGCCGGGTTGGGCGGCAGCCGCGGCCGCCCGGGCGGCGGCATACGGGTCGGCGATGTAGCGGGCGTCGCCCGGGGTGCGGTCGACGACGATCTGGCCGGTGACGTCGGGGAAGTCCGTCTGGGCCTCGCGGGCCGGGTAGATCGCGGTGACGATCACGCGGTCGGCGCCGGCCAGGGCCGCGCCGAAGCGGTCGGCGAAGTTGCGGGTGCGCGAGAACAGATGCGGCTGGAACAGGGCCACCACGCGCCCACCGCGGGCGTCGGCGACCTCACGTGCAGCCGCCAGCAGCGCCTCGATCTCGGTGGGATGGTGGGCGTAGTCATCGATGACGCGGACCCCGGCCGCCTCACCGCGATCCTCGAAGCGGCGCCCGGTGCCGCCGAATTCGCTCAGGGCACGAGCCATGGCCGTCGACTGCACGCCCAGCTCACAGCCGGCCTCCCACGCGGCGGCGGCGTCCAGGGCGACATGGTCGCCGGGAAGGGACAGTTCCAGCGACACCGGCTGCGAGCTCGGGCCGGAGCCCGCGGCGACGGCGTCGGCGTCCCAGCGGGTCAGGGATGCCTGCGTGCCGGTGGCGCTGCGGACGATCACCTCCACGCGCACGTGGGCCGCACCCGGCACCGGGCCGCCGGGGATGTCCGCGGGGGTGGTGGTGCCGTAGGTGGTCACGCGGGTGTCGGCGGCGGCGGCCGTGCGGGCCAGGTCCAGGGCGCCGGGGTCGTCGGCGCAGGCGATCAGCAGTCCGCCGGGGACCAGGCGCGCGGCGAAGTCGACGAAGGCGGCGGCGAAGGCCTCCGGGGTGCCGTAGTTGTCGAGGTGGTCGGGCTCAATGTTGGTGACGATCTCGACGGTGGGGGCGTAGTTGAGGAAGGAGCGGTCGGACTCGTCGGCCTCGGCGACGAAGGCGGGCCCGGCCCCGTAGTGGGCGCCGGTGTGCAGGGAGCGGACCACTCCCCCGATCGCGAAGGAGGGGTCCTGCCCGGCGGTCGACAGCGCCTGGGCGAGCATGCCGGAGGTGGTGGTCTTGCCGTGGGCACCGGCGACGGCCACGAAATCGCGACCGCGGGCCGCCAGGGCGAGGGCCTGGGAGCGGTGGATGACCTCCTGGCCGCGTTCGCGGGCGGCGCGCAGCTCCGGGTTGGTCTCCTTGATGGCGGTGGACACCACCACGGTGGCGGCCTCCGGCACGTTGGCGGCGGCGTGGCCCAGGTGCACCTTCAGGCCCTGTTGACGCAGTTGCTCGTAGGCGTCGCCGCCGTGGGCGTCCGAGCCGGTCACGGCGGCGCCCCGCGCCGCCAGGATCTGAGCCACCACGCTCATGCCGGCGCCGCCCACGCCGATCAGGTGGAAGGCGTGACCGGCCAGATCCGTGGGCGCCTTGTCTGTGTGCGCCTGGTCCGCTCCGGCGGCGGGGTTGGACAGCTGTGGATTGGTCACTGGCCTGGCTCCTGGTTCTCGTCGGCCTGCGCCGTGCCGGGCACGCGGCCGGCGGCGGCGCGGATCAGCGCGGCCAGACGGGCGGCGCCGTCGCGCACCCCGGTGGAGGCGGCGGCAGCCGCGGCCTGGGCGCGGCGGGTCGGGTCGGTGAGCAGGCCGGTGAAGGCCAGCACGTCGTCACCGCTCAGGTCGGCGTCGTTAACCAGCGTCCCGCCGCCCGCGGCCACGCAGTCGGCGGCGTTCAGGCGCTGCTCCCCGTTGCCGATGGGCAGGGGAACGTAGAGGGCGGGCAGCCCCAGGGCGGTGAGCTCGGCGACGGTGCCGGCGCCGGAGCGGCAGATGACGCCGTCGGCGCACGCATAGGCCTGCTCCATGGTGGTGAGGTAGTCCAGCACGTGGTAGCGCTCCAACAGCCCGGGGGCGCCCGCCGCGGCCCGCTCCAGGGCGGCGCGCACCGGGGCGTCCTTCCCGCGGCCGGTCAGGTGCAGCACCTGCAGGTTCTCCGGCAGGCGGGCGGCGCAGTCGCACAGGACCTCGTTGAGGTGCTGGGCGCCCAGCGATCCGCCGGTGACCAGCAGGGTCGGGGCGGCCGGGTCCAGGCCGAGGGCGGCGGCACCCTCGCGGCGGACGGCGTCGGCATCGTCATTGAGACGGGCGGCCAGGGCGCCGATGGCGGGGCGCAGCGGCAGGCCAGTGACCTCGGTGCGGCCGTGCGTGGCGGCCAGCGGGGTGGAGGCGAAGGTGAGGGCGACGGCGGCGGCCCAGCGGGCCCCGAGCCGGTTGGCCAGGCCGGGGCGGGCGTTCTGCTCGTGGATGACCACAGGCACGCCGGCGCTGCGGGCCGCCAGGTAGGCGGGGGTGGAGACGAATCCGCCGAAGCCGACCACGACGTCGGCACCAACCTGTGCGATGGCCTGGCCGGCGGCGTCGACGGCGCGGTGCAGGCGCCGTGGCAGCAGCAGCAGGTCGCCGGTGGGACGCCGCGGCATGGGCACGCGCGGCACATGGGCCAGGGGGTAGCCGGCCTCGGGGACGAGCCGTTCCTCCAGCCCCTCCTTGGTCCCCAGCACCAGGATGTCGGTGTCCGGGTCGCCGCCGCTGGTGTCGTCGCGCAGGGCGGCGGCCGTCGCCAGCAGGGGGTTGACGTGACCGGCGGTGCCGCCGCCGGCCAGCAGCACACGCAGCGGCCGGCCGGTGGGGCCGTCCGCGGCGGGTTCGGGGGTGGGAGTGTCAGACACGTTTCCTCCTGCGCGGGGCGATGACGGCCAGGGTACGGCGTACGGCGCCGCTGCGGGAGCGCAGCGCCTCGGGCGCGCCGGGCTCGTTGCGGGCGAAGGCGAGCAGCACCCCGACGGCGAACAGCACGGACACGAGCGCGGAGCCGCCCGCGCTGATCAGCGGCAGCGGTACGCCCAGCACGGGCAGCAGGCCGACCACCACGGACATGTTGATCAGGGCCTGGCCGACGATCCAGGTCATGATGCCACCGACGACCACGGCCGCGTACAGGGAGTCGGAGCGACGGATGATGCGCAGGCAGCACCAGCCGACCACGGCGAACAGGAGTATCACCAGCAGGGTTCCCACCAGTCCGAACTCCTCCCCGAGGACGGCGAAGATGTAGTCGGAGTCCGCCTGAGTCAGGTAGCCCCACTTCTGCCGGGAGGAGCCGGGACCCACCCCCCACCAGCCTCCGGTACCCAGGGCGTAGCGCCCGTGCAGGGGCTGGTAGCCGACGTCGAGGGGGTCGTAGCGCTCCGGATGCAGCCAGGCGAGGATGCGGGCGCGGCGGTTGGCGGACAGCATGGAGGCGCCCGCGAAGCCGACCATGCCCACCAGCCCCAGGGCGGCGAACCAGCGCCAGCCGAGTCCCCCCAGCCACAGGGCGCCGGCAACTAGGGCCGTCAGCACGATCACGGTGCCCAGGTCGCCACCGGCCATGACCAGGCCAATGCCGATGCCGGCGGGCAGCAGGATCCAGCCGCCAAAGCGCGCGAACTTGGGCCAGCTGTTCACGCCCCCCAGGAAGGCGTCCCGCCGGGCGGAGACCGTGGCGCCCAGGTACAGGCACAGCCCCAGCTTGATGAACTCCGAGGGCTGGGCGGTGCCCAGGCCGGCGGGCAGGGCGATCCAGTTCCGGTTCCCGTACACGTCGATGCCGATGCCGGGCACGAACACCAGCAGTTGCAGCGCGAAGGCTAGCAGCAGCGCGGGCCAGGCCAGGCGCTTGAGTGCCCGCAGCGGCAGCCGGGAGAGCACCACCATGCCCACCAGGCCGACGGCGGCGAACGCCAGGTATTTGGTGAAGGCGGTGAAGGCGTTGCCGCCCTCGGCGGCGGTGGTGACCGACTGCACCGAGAAGACCATGATGAGTCCGAACGCGAGCAGAGCCAGCGTGGCGATGAGCAGGGCGTAGTAGCTCAGGGTGCTGCCCTCGCCCTTGACCGGGCCGTCCTTGCCCCGCAGGCGGCGCCGGCGATCGGACCCGCGGCGGCGGGGGGTGGGCTTGTCGGCGGCCATGTCAGTGCCGAACCTCGCCGTCGGCGGCCCGGGCGGCGGCCTGGGCGAACAGGTCACCGCGCTGGGCGTAGGAGTCGAACTGGTCCCAGGAGGCGCAGGCGGGCGCAAGCATGACGGTGTCGCCCGGGCGGGCCAGGGCGGCGGCCGCGGCCACCGCGGCGTCGGTGACGTCCTGGGGGTTCCCGTCCGGGATCGTGGTCACGGGCAGGCCCGGAGCCTGGCGGGCCAACGCCCCCGCCACGGCGCGCTGGTCCCGGCCGATCACGACGGCGCCGCGCAGGTGCGGACGGACCGCGCGCACGAGCTCGTCGAAGCTGGCGCCCTTGGTGTCACCACCGACGATCCACACGCCGGTGCCGGGCGGCAGGGCGGTCAGGGCGGCCTGGGCGGAGTGGGGGTTGGTGGCCTTGGAGTCGTCGATCCAGGTAACGCCACCGGCCTCGGCGACGGTGACGATGCGGTGAGCGCCCGGCTGGTAGGCGCGCAGGCCGCGGGCGATTGCGGTCGGGTCGGCGGCGACGGCGTCGGTGGCCAGGGCCAGGGCGGCGGCGGCCAGGGCGTCGGCGACGACGTGGGCGGGCAGGCGGGTGGCGTCGCCGCCGGGGGCCAGGTGGGCCAGGTCGTCCAGGGTGGCGAGCTGGGCCCCGCTGCGGCGCCGGTCGGGGTGGTAGGCGCGGTCTATGAGCAGGTCCTCCACGCAGCCGATCTGCCCGAGGGCGGGGATGGCGGTGGTGAAGCCGATGGCGCGGCAGCCCTCGGCCACATCGGCGTCCTCCACCATGGTCAGGGTGGCGGCGTCGGCGGTGTTGTAGACGGCGGCCCGGCGGGTGCGGGCGTAGACGCGGGCCTTGTCTGCCCGGTAGGCGTCCAGGGAGCCGTGCCAGTCCAGGTGGTCGGGGGCGAGGTTGAGGCAGGCCGCGGCCAGCGGCCTGAGGGTGTGGGTGGAGTGCAGCTGGAAGCTCGACAGTTCCACGGCCAGGGCGTCCGCCCTCCCGGCGGCGACGGTGGTGATGACGGGGTCGCCGATATTGCCTACCGCGGACGCGTTCAAGCCGGCGGCCGTAAGGATCTGCGCGAGCATGCCGACGGTGGTGGTCTTGCCGTCGGTGCCGGTGACGGCCAGCCAGGGCACGTCGGGGCGGGCGGAGGCGCGCTGGAGGCGCCAGGCCAGCTCAATCTCGCTCCAGGTCTCGATGTGGGCGGCGCGGGCGGCGGCCAGGACGGGACCGGTGGCGGGCACACCCGGTGAGACCACCAGCAGGCGCAGGTCGGAGTCGGCGACGGCGGCGGCGATGTGCGCGTCGTCGCCTGCGGTGGCGCCGGCCAGGCCGACGGCCGTGTCGGCACCGAGCGCATCCGGCAGGGCGTCGATGGCGCCGGGGCGGGAGTCGAATACGGACACGCGGGCGCCCAGGCCGGTCAGTACGTCGACGACGGCGAGTCCGGTGCGGCCGAGCCCGACCACGCCCACGCGCGCCCCGGCGAGTGCCGCGACCCCGGTGCTGCTGGAGATGTCTGCTTGCATGACCTCTGCTTCACGTTTCGGCTACTTGGGCCGCGGGCTGGCCGCGGCGGCGGGCGCACGGCAGGTTTTCAGGACACCAGGTATTCGGCGTAGAACAGGCCCAGGCCGAGTACCACGAACACGCCGGTGACGATCCAGAAGCGGATCACCACGTTGACCTCGGTCCAGCCGCCCAGCTCGAAGTGGTGGTGCAGCGGGGCCATGCGGAACACGCGTTTGCCCGTGGACTTGAAGGAGACCACCTGGACGATGTCGCTGACGACCTCGGCCACGAACAGTCCGCCGATGAGCACCGCCAGGAACTCCGTGCGGGTGAGAATGGACAGCCCGGCCACGGCGCCGCCCAGCGCGAGGGAACCGGTGTCGCCCATGAAGATCTTCGCCGGCGAGGCGTTCCACCACAGGAAGCCGAAGCAGGCGCCCATGAGTCCGGCGGCGATCATGGCCATGTCACGCGGGTCCCGGGTCTGGTAGCACAGGGTGGCGACCACGTCGCCGTGCCCGTAGGTGCAGGACTGGTTGGTCTGCCACACGCCAATGAGGGTGTAGGCGGCGAACACCATGGCGGAGGAACCGGCGGCCAGGCCGTCCAGCCCGTCGGTGAGGTTGACGGCGTTGGACCAGGCGGTGATCAGGAAGTTAGACCAGATGGTGAACAGGATGATGCCGCCGACGGCGCCGGCGAAGGCGAGATCCAGATTCGAGTCGCGGGCGAAGGATATGCGCGTGGAGGCGGGGGTGAGCCCGTTGCGGTTGGCGAAGTTCAGGGCGGCTACCGAGAAGGTGATGCCGATGAAGGCCTGGCCGAGAATCTTCTGCCAGGGGCTCAGGCCCAGGGAGCGCTGCTTGGAGATCTTGGCGAAGTCGTCCAGGAAACCGATCAGTCCCAGCCCCACGATCAGGAACAGCAGCAGCACACCGCTCGCGCGCGGCGTGCGCAGTTCACTGAGGTTGGCCGCCGCGTAGCCGAGCACGGTGGCGATGATGATGACCAGTCCCCCCATGGTGGGGGTGCCGCGCTTGGTGAAGTGGCCCTGTGGGCCGTCCTGCCGGATGAACTGCCCGTACTCGCGCTTGTGCAGGAAGCGGATGAGCACGGGGGTGCCGAACAGGGTGATCAGCAGGCCGACCGCCGCGGACACGAGGATTGCTGTCATTGGGCGTGCATCTCCTTGAGACTGTCTCGGAGGTGGTCGGCCAGGCGCCACGCGCCCGACCCGTTGGATCCCTTTACCAGGACGGCGTCGCCGTCGCGCAGCGGGCCGTCGGGGGCATCCAGGGCCGCCTGGGCGGCATCGGCGTCGGGCATTTCCAGCACCGTTACGCCTGCGGCTCGGGCGGATACCGCGGCCGGCGCGGCGCCGGCGCCGACGGTGATCAGCAGGCCGACACCGGCCTGAGCGGCCAGCTGTCCGGTGCGGACGTGGTCGGCCACGGACGCGGCCCCCAGCTCCAGCATCTCTGAGATGATGGCGACTCGCCGGCGGCCGCCGGCCAACGTGGCCAGGGAGTCGAAGGCGGCCGTCATGGAATCGATGTTGGCGTTGTACGCGTCGTCGATCAGCAGCACGTCCCGCCCCAGGTGGTTCACGTCCATGCGGTGGGGACTCTCCAGGCGGGCGGCGCCGAGGTCGGCGGCGACTGCGGCCGGGTCGGCGCCGGCGGCCACGGCCAGGCCGGCGGCGGCCAGGGCGTTGGCCACGTTGTGGGCGCCGGGGACGGCCAGGCGGACGCGGCGGGGGGCGATCCCCGGCAGGTGCAGCTCGAAGCCGGCGTGGGCATCCGCGTCCAATTCAACCGCGGTGGCGCGGATATCCGCCTCGGGGGCGCCGGCGGCGGAGAAGGTGAGCACCGCGGGGGCGAGCTCGGCCATGGCGGCGGCGCGGGCGTCGTCGTGGTTGAGCACGGCGGTGCCGGTGGGCAAAAGCCCGCGCACGATCTCCGCCTTGGCGCGGGCCACGCCGTCGATCGAGCCGAAGCCCTCCATGTGGGCGTGACCGACCATGAGCACGGCGGCGGCGTCCAGCGGCGCGATGTCGGTCAGGTAGGTGATGTGACCGGGGCCGGAGGCGCCCATCTCCAACACCAGGTAGCGGGTGTCGGCGTCGGCCTCCAGGACGGTGAGCGGCAGGCCGATCTCATTGTTGAAGGAGGCGATCGGGGCGACGGTGGGGCCCTGGGCGGCGAGCAGCTGCCGGGTCAGGTCCTTGGTGGTGGTCTTGCCGACCGAGCCGGTGACGGCCACGACGGTCAGCGCCTGGCCGCGCTGCACGGCCCGGTGGCGCAGGTCGGCCAGGTGCCCGCGGGCCAGTGCCCCGAGCGCGGTCACCGTGTCCGGAACCGCGATCAGCGGCAGGCGGGCACCGGCGTCGGCCAGGGCGGCACGGGCGGCGTCCACGTCGCTGACGAGCGCGGCGGCGGCCCCGGCGACGGCTGCGGTGCCGACGTGGGCGTGCCCGTCGGTGCGCTCACCGGCAAGGGCGACGAACAGGGTGCCGGGCGCGGCCCGGCGGGAGTCCGTCACCACCGCGGACACGGTCGCCCCCGGTGCGGGAACGGCCTCGGCGTCCACCAGGGTGCCGCCGGTGAGGGCGACAACCTCGGTCAGGGGGCGGTCAATCATGCGGGCTCTCCCCACTTGTCCAGGACCGCCTCGCGCATGACGGGCGCGTCGTTGTAGCGGATGAACTCGTCGGCGATCTCCAGGAAGGGCTCATGCCCCTTGCCGGTGACGATGACGGTGTCCTGGGGGCCGCACAGCTCGACTCCGCGGCGCACGGCGTCACCCCGCCAGGTGGTGATCTCCTCCACGTCGTGCAGGTCGGGACGAACCTTGCGCACGCCGGCGAGGATCGCGTCGCGGATGGACTGCGGGTCCTCGCTGCGGGGGTTCTCGTCGGTGACCACCAACACGTCGGCGAGCCGGGCGCAGACCTCCCCGAGCATGGGCCGCTTGCCGCGGTCGCGGTCGCCGTCGGAGCCGAAGACCACGATCAGGCGGCCGGGGGTGATCTGGCGGACGGCCCGGAGGGTCAGCTCCATGGCGTCGGGGGTGTGGGCGAAGTCGACGATGCAGGTGCCGCGCACGCCGTCGCGCTGGCTGATGCGCTGCATACGGCCGGGGATGTTGTGGGCGGTGGCCAGCGCGGCCACGGCGGTCTCGGCCGGGACTCCGGCGCGGATCGCCATCACCAGGGCAAGCGCGGCGTTTTGGACGTTGACGAGCCCGGGCAGGGGGCAGGCGGCGGCGATGGTCTGCCCGTCGGGGCCGTGAAGGGTGAAGGTGGTGGCGGAGTCGGTCATGGAAACCGCCGCGTCGCTGACCCACCAGTCGGCGCCGGCGGCATCCTGACCGCCGGGGACGGGGTAGGCGCGTACCCGATCGACGGGGACCTGTCCGGCGGCGACGCGGTCGGCCAACTGCGCGCCCCACTCGTCGTCGACGCAGATGACGGCGCGGCGGGCGTGCTCGGGGGTGAACAGCTGCGCCTTGGCGTCCAGGTACTCCGGCATGGTCTTGTGGAAGTCCAAGTGGTCGCGCTGAAGGTTGGTGAACCCGGCAACGTCCACCACCATCCCGTCCAGGCGGTGTAGCACGATCGCGTGGCTGGAGGCCTCTAGGCTGGCGGCGCCCACACCCTCCTCCACAGCCAGGGCGAGCATGCGCTGCAGTACCGGCGCCTCCACGGTGGTGCGCGGGGACTCGACAGCAATGTCTCCCACGCGCAGTTGGACGGTCCCGGCAATCACGCAGGCGCCCCGGTGGGCGGTAAGCATGGCGTCGAGGAAGTAGGAGGTAGTGGTTTTGCCGTTGGTGCCGGTAACGGCGGTGGTCAGCAGCTGCTCGGCCGGGTGGTGGTAGACGGCGGCGGCGAGCGGACCGACGACGGCGCGCGGATCGGGATGGGTTAGCACGGGAATGCCGGGGCAGTTGGCGTGCACCATGGCCGCGCCGTCCGGGTCGGTCAGCACGGCGACGGCGCCGGCGGCCACGGCCTCGGGGGCGTAGACGGCACCGTGCGTCTTGAATCCGGGCAGGGCGGTAAACAGTTCCCCGGCGGACACGTCGCCGGAGTCGACGCTGACACCGCTCACCTCCAGCGCCTCCACCGAGTCGGTGCCGCCGTCTTCACGCCGGGCGGGGGTCAGCGCGAAGTCCCGGGCGAGGTCGCTCAGGAGCGTGGACGCGCACCGGTGTGGGCGCAGCCGTGCGGCCGACTCGTAGGCGTGGTTGCTCATAGGTCCCCAATCTATCGTGACAGGACGGTTACAGCCGCCAGGCGCGGGGCGGCAGCTGCCAGGACGAGGGTACTCATCCTTCGTCGCCTGTGCTTTCGGACTGTGCGGCCTCGACCGCCGCATCCGCCTCGGCGGCGGCTTCGGCTGCGATAATGCTGGGGTCCGGGGCAATCCCCAGGGAGTGCATGGCGGCCAGGGCAACCTTGCGGAACACGGGGGCGGACACGGTGCCGCCGTAGGTGTCGCGGGGACGATAAACGATGACGGCGACGGCGATGGCCGGGTCGCGGGCGGGGGTGAAGCCGACGAAGGAGGCCACCGTGCCGTCCTCGGCGAGGATCTCGGTGGTGCCCGTCTTGCCGGCCACCAGATAGCCGTCAATGGAGGCGGCCTCGGCGGTGCCGCCCTCCTGGGTGACACCGATCAGCATCTCGGTGAGGGCCTCGGCGGTGGCCTCGCTGATTACCCGCTCCCCCGCGGGAGTCTCCTGGGGGGTTTCGTTACCGTCGGCGTCGATCCAGGCGTCCACCACGCGCGGCGGCACCCGTACCCCCTTGTTGGCGACGGTGGCGAGCACCTGGGCGGCCTGTAGGGCGGTGCCGGCGATGCCCTGGCCGAACATGGTGGTGTAGCGGGTGCGGTCGTCCCAGTCCGCGGCGGCGGCGACCATGCCGGCGGACTCGGCGGGCATCTCAATGCCGGTCAGCGTGCCAAAGCCGAAACGCTTGAGGTACTCGTAGCGCACGGCGTCGTCGAGCTGCTCACCGATCTGGACGGTGCCGACGTTCGAGGACTCGGCCAGCACTCCGGCGGAGGTGAGTGTCTGGGTCTCGTGGTAGTGGGAATCGTGGAAGGCCTGCCCGTTGGCGGCGGTCCAGCTGTAGGGAACGGTCCAGGTGTCTTCCGGGCTCATGGTGCCCTCCTCGAGGGCGGCCGCGAAGGTGATCACCTTGCCGACGCTGCCGGGCTCGAAGATGGCCTGGACCGAGCGGGCGTTGCGGGATGCCTCCGGGGTTTCCGACGGCTTGGCGGGATTGACGGCGTCGGAGTCGGCGAGCACCAGCAGCTTCCCGGTGGAAGGTTCCATCACCACCACGCAGCCCCAGTCGGCGCCCTGAGCGTCGACCACCTCGTCGATGGCCTCTTGGGCAACGGCCTGCAGGTCGGGATTGATGGTCATGCGCACGCTGTCGCCCGCGGTCGCGGGCACCTCTTTCTGCTCGCCGGTGGGGATGATGGCACCGGACTTGCCGACCTCCACCCGGCCCAGGCCGTCGACGCCGGTCAAGGCGTCGTTCTGTGTCAGTTCCAGGCCGGCGGAGCCGATGAGCGTGCGGCCGGTTCCCTCGTAGGTGTAGCCCAGGATGTTTCCGGCTACCGAGCCGGCCGGGTAGGTGCGTCGGGTGCGCTGGTCCGGTTCCACACCGGGGATCGACAGCGCGTTGATGCGCCGCCAGGTGTCCGGGGCGACGGCCTCGGCGACGACGACGTAGGTGGACTCCCCCACCATCTGGGCACCGAGCTCCTGGGCATCCACGCCCAGGATCTCGGCCATCTGCTCGGCAGCTGCGGCGGCGCCGTGGCCGACGACGACGCTGCGAATCTCCCCGGTGGCGGGGTCGGCGCGTTCTTCGCTGCGCTCGTACTGGGCAATCTTGAGCTGATTAACGCCGATGTCGTATGAGACGGCAGAGGAGGCCAGCACCGTGCCGTCGCGGCCGAGGATGTCACCCCGTGGTGCCCGGTTGACCCAGGCGACGGTGCGTTCGGCCTTTGCCGTGGTGGCGAGCTCGGGACCATCCACCACCTGCAGCCAGGCGGTCCTGCCTGTCAGTGCGCCGAATCCCGCCAGCCCCATGAGTTGCAGGACGCGGCGTCGGCTCGGGTTGACCGGGTTCACTGGGCGTCGTCCGCCTCGGCGGCGGTGCCGCCCGCCAGGGTGGAGTCCGCCAGGTCGACGACGCCGGGGGCGGCGGCCGGAACCATGCCCAGCTCCGCGGCTCGAGCGGCCAGCCTGTCGGCGGCGGAGGCCTCTTGCACGTCGGCCCGCACGGTCTCGATGTGGTCGTTGAGCACGTTCAACTCCACCTGCGCCGTCTTCATCTTGTAGGCCGTGTCCGCCATGCGCGCGTTCAGCAGCATGCTGGAGACCAGCGCACAGGCGAGTATGCCGATGACCAGGACCAGGAAGGGCAGGGTGCGCCGGGAGGGGACAACGCCGCGCACCACGCGCAGTTCCGGCCGCGCGGAGCTCTCGCCCACCGGGCGCGAGGCGGGGCGGCGCGCGGCCCGAGCGGTCGCGCCGTCGGTGAGCGCACGCCAGGACGGATTGGCCGCGGCGCTGCGTTGAGCGTTGACAGTGGTCATCGGCGGTTCCTTCCTCGAGTCTTTGCGGCGGTAGTGGAGTCGGCGGGGTAAGGGGCGGGGGCCTCGGCGACGGGCCGGATGCGGGTGGCGGCCCGCAGGCGCACCGAGGCGCTGCGCGAATTGGCGTCCCGCTCGGCGGCATCCGCTTGCTCGGCGCCGCGAGTGACCAGCTCCAGGTAGGGTTCCAGTCCCTCCGGGACGACGGGCAGGTCGACGGGCGCGCCAGGGGAGGCGCCGGCGGCCAGGGCCTGTTTGACGATGCGGTCCTCCAGGCTCTGGTAGGACTCGACGACGATGCGCCCGCCCACCCGCAGCGAGTTGAGGGCTCGCGGCAGGGCGCGCTGCAGCAGCTCAAGTTCACCGTTGACGGCGATGCGCAGCGCCTGAAAGGTGCGTTTGGCGGGGTTCCCGCCCCGGCGGCGCGCGGCGGCGGGAGTGGCCTCACGTACCAGCTCGGTCAGCTCGGCCGTGGTGGTGACGGGCCGGCCGGCGCGGCGGCGGCGCACGATGGCGGCCGCGATGCGCGGGGCGAAGCGTTCCTCGCCGTAGGTGCGCAGGATGCGGGTCAACTCGCGCTCGTCGGCGCCGTCGAGCAGCTCCTGAGCGGTGCGTCCACCGGTCTGGTCCATGCGCATGTCCAGTGGGGCGGGCTGGGCGTAGGAGAAGCCGCGGTCGGCGTCGTCGAGCTGGAGGGAGGAGACCCCCAGGTCCATGAGGATGGCGTCGATGGTGCGGTCGGGACGGCGGGAGGCGTCGCGGGCAACGGCGTCGACGGCGTCGTAGGTGGCCTGCACGGCGCGGAAGCGGTCCCCGAAGCGGGCCAGGCGGGCGCCGGCCAGGGCGATGGCCTGGGGATCGCGGTCGATGCCGACCACGGTGAGGTTGGTGAAGCGCTCGAGGGCGGCCTCGGTGTGTCCGCCCATGCCGAGCGTGCAATCGATCATGACGGGTGCGGCGACTTCCAGGGCCGGGGCGAGCAGGTCCAGACAGCGCTCCAGGAGGACGGGCGTGTGGCGGCCGGCGGCGTCGGCGGGGGCCGGCTGCGCGACAGCCGGCGTTTGCGCGGCGGGGGCGTCGCTCACGGGTGTCCTCCTCTCCTGGTTCGGATTGCCACGACGTCGGCATTGCGACGTGCGGGGTACTCGGGTGCTGTTGGGCGTGGGGCCGCCGGTGGCGCCGCTCTGCCAGGACTCCTCCCGCGGGTTCCGGCGCCGGGGAAGAGGCGTCGGACGCTGCGGCGGGCGGAGACCTCACGGAACGGAACCGTTGCCGGTGGACTTCCGGGGGTTTGGGGCGGCTGGGGCCCATGCCTGACGGCGTTATGCAGTTGTACGGCCGAGGTGTTCGGGGCGGGTCAGAAGAACCCGGGGATGATCTCCTCGGCGGTGTCGGCGAAGACCTGCTCCTGTGCGGCCAGGTAGGTCTCCCAGGCCTTCGCGTCCCAGATCTCCACGCGTGCGCCGGCGCCGATGACCGCAAGATCGCGGCCCAGCCCGGCGTAGGCGCGCAGCGGCGCGGGGATGGTGATGCGCCCCTGCTTGTCGGGGATCTGCGAGTCGGCGCCGGAGAGCATGACGCGGACGTAATCGCGCGCCTGTTTCTGCGCCAGGGGGGCCTCGCGCAGTTGGGCGTACATGCGCTCGAACTCGGCGGAGGTGAAGGCGTAGATGCAGTGCTCCTGGCCGCGGGTGAGGATCACACCGCCGGCGAGCTCCTCACGGAACTTCGCCGGAAGGATGAGCCGGCCCTTCTCATCGAGGCGGGGAGCGTGGGTACCCAAGAACATGCGGACCTCACTCCTCTCCCCTCGACGATCCAACGTGCCCCACATTACTCCACTTCGCTCCCCTTTCTTCCACTCTGAGGTCGCAAACTGGGGTCATGATCGCGTCGAGGCGGCCAACGGGACGGAGTTTTCCCCGGAATCACGGGCTCATACTGAGGTGGTTGAAAGTGGAGGGAAAGGGGCGCGCGGGACGGCATGGGCGTGGCGAGGTCGACCGACGTCGGGCCGCGGACGGCAGCGCGAGCAGGGACGGCGGGGATGGCGACACCGGGGAGGCCACCCGTCGGCCGAGATCGGATAACGGGACCAGGCCGGGGAAAACGGAGGTGCCGGCGGTGGCGGTGCCGGTGTGTGGCGGACGCCCGGCACCCCCGCCCGGAACCACCCGTGGAGGAAAGTGGAGGGACGTCCGACGGACGCCCCGCACCCGCCCGGGCGGGTTGCGTTTCAGCCAATGGAGACCTTAGGTAGTGGCGCTGCTCACGACTTCGCGGTGAACTGACACAGTGTCAGCGTCGACATCCGAGGAGCCAGCCATGCTCACCGCCAACAGCCCCACTACCTCGACCACCAACCAAACCACCGCACCGGACACCGCCTACCCCCACCTCCTGTCGCCCCTGACGATCGCCGGTCATGTCCTGCGCAACCGCGTCCTCATGCCGCCCATGGGCACCGAGATGTGCACCGAGGACGGACTGTCCACCCCGCGCGAGGCCGCCTATTACGGGGCGCGCGCCGTGGGCGGCACCGCCGTCGTCATGACCGGCATCAACTTCGTCCAGTCCGAGCTTGAGCCCATCCACAAGGGCCTGGCCCGGGTCGATTCCGACGACTGCATCCCGGGCCTGCGCGGTATCGCCGAGGCCGTCCACGCCGGCGGGGGCCTCGCCGCACTGCAACTCACCCCTGGCCTGGGCCGCAACAACCAGTACTACGACGAGCTCGGGATGGAGCCGGTCTCGTCCTCGGACAACACCTATTTCTTCGACCCGTCCCGCCGCTGCCGCCCCCTGACGACCGAGGAGATCCGCCTCATCGTCCAGCGCGTGGGTGAGGCGGCACGCCGCGGCGCCGAAGCCGGCTTCGACGCCATCGACCTGCACGGGCACACCGGCTATCTCGTCGACCAGTTCATGAGCGCGCTGTGGAACCGCCGCACGGACGAGTACGGCGGCTCGCCAGAGAACCGCGCCCGCTTCGCCGTGGAGTGCCTGCGCGCCATCAAGGACAACGCCCCCGACTGCATCGTCTCCTTCCGCATCTCGGTCAACCACCGATTCGAGGGCGGGCGCACCTGGGAGGAGACCCAGGCGCTCGTCCAAGCCCTCGAGGCCGGCGGGCTCGACATGATCCTGTGCGACGACGGCTCCTACGAGGCCATGGACTACGTCTTTCCGCCGTACTACCTCGGCGACGCCCCGATGTGGGAGGCCGCCGCCAGGGTCAAGGAGGTCGTCTCCATTCCCGTGGCCGCCTGCGGCTCCCTCACCCCCGAGATCGGCGAGCGGCTCATCGCCGAGGGCAGCGCCGACCTCGTTGCCCTGGGGCGCCCGCTCATCGCCGACCCCGACCTCGTCGTCAAGCTCGAGCAGGGCCGCCGGGCCGACGTCCGCCCCTGCATCCGCTGCAACCAGATGTGCACCGGCAATGCCTTCTTCGGGCTGCCGGTGGCCTGCGCCGTGAACCCCGAGGCGGGTTTCGAGCTTGAGCGCGTGATCGAGCCCGGCAGCGTCACCGAGCCCAAGCGCGTCGTCGTCGTGGGCGCCGGCCCGGCGGGGCTCGAGTTCGCGCGCGTCGCCGGGCTGCGTGGGCACCGCGTCGAGATCTACGAGAAGGGCGACCGGATCGGCGGTGTCCTCCTGCCGGCGGCGACCCCCGACTTCAAGCGGGAGCTGTTCCGCATGATCGGCTGGTGGGAGCGCCAGCTCGAGCAGATCCCGACGGTGAGTATCCACCTGGGCCACGAAGTCACGGTCGAGGATGAGGTCCTCACCGGCGCCGACGTCCTCGTCCTCGCCAACGGCTCGCACCCCTTCGTACCCGAATCGGTCGCCGTCGCCCCCGGGGCGCGCCCCGTCGACGTCCTCGCCTTCCACCGCGGGGCGCCCCTGGGCCAGCGCGTCGTCGTGTGCGGTGGTGGCCTATCGGGCGCCGACGCGGCCCTCGAGATCGCCCAAAAGGGCCACGCGGTCGTCATCCTCGAGATGGTCGAGGAGATCGCCGGGGACATGCTGATGCTCAACCGGATCTCGCTGCTGCGCGAGCTCGAGGCGCACGGGGTCGAGATCCGCACCCGCACCCTCGTCAAGGAGATCACCCCCGAGGGCGTGCGCGTCACCGGCACCGAGGGCGCCGAGGAGCTCGTCGAGGCCGACACCGTCATCACGGCCTTCGGGCTCAAGCCCGCCACGGGCGCGGGCGATGCTCTCGCCGCGGCCGTCCCCGGCGCCGAGGTCATCCGGGTCGGCGACTGCGTCAAACCGCGCAAGGTCGGCGATGCCATCAACGACGCCTACGTCGCCGCGCTCGCCCTCTGAGACGCGAGCGACGGCGGGGCCGCACCCTCCTGCGGGAGGTGCGGCCCCGCCGTAATGCGCCCGGGGTGGTCAGTTCTGGCCGTCGCGGCGGCGATCCCACCGCTCTGACTGGCGCTCCATGAAGGAGGAGCGCTTCGCGTTGCCGACGCCGGCCGCGGTCGCCTTAGAGCTTGGGCGGAAGAGCATGAGCGTGACCCCCCACACGGCTAGGGCGAATCCGAGCACGCCCAGCAGGATGGACACGACGCTGCTGCTGCCGGCGGCCACGCCGCCGATCACGACGGCAAGGCCGAGCAGGAGCAGCGCGGCCCCAGCGCCGATGCGGCGTGGTGAGGGGCGCCGCAGTGCCGTTTCGGCATGCTGCATGGTCTCGGCCAGCGACGGGTCCTCGTCGTTGAGTTGTTCCTCAAGGTCGCGCAGCACCTGCTGCTCGCGTTCCGACAATGCCATGGCACGCCTCCCTTCCGGTTGTGGGCTCACATGGACGGCCGGAGGGTCGTCTCGGCCAACCCGCCTGAACAACATCCAGGATAGGCGGTTGTCGTCACAGGATGAAAACCAGCCCGTCCCATTGCCCAGAAAACAACGTACGACGCGGGGTTCTTCCCGAATCGCGGGCGCCCGACCCCCGCCCGGACGGCGGCGGATCGGCGCCGCGAAACACGTGCGCCGCGGCCGCCTCAGTGCGCAGGACGGTCGGGCTGATCGGGCTCCCGGGGGCGGGACAGCAGGCTGGCGGGGGCGAGGGCGGTGCTGCCCCAACGCTCGCGTACGGCGTCGGCGGCGCGCTCGGGGGCGCCGCGGCGCGGGTCATCGTCCAGGAGCAACTGGACGCCGTCGTCGGCGCGGGCCAGGCCCTCCACCCGCACCCCGAGCAGCCGGAAGCCGCCGCCCGGGGTGGGCAGGGCGTTGAACAGCGACTCCACGACGGCGAAGATGTCGCGCGCCAGGTCGGTGGGCACCCCCAATGTGCGGGAGCGGGTGACGGTGACGAAGTCGGCGCCGCGCGCCTTCAGCACCACCACCCGGCCCCGCAGTCCGCCCGCGCGCAGCCGGGCGGCACACTGGTGAGCCTGGTCCAGCAGCACCCGGCGGGCGTGCTCACGATCGGTGATGGTGTCAAAGAAGGTGCTCTCGGTGCCGACGGACTTCTCCTCCCGCTGCGGGGTGACCGGACGCGGATCGACGCCGTGGGACAGATCGTGCAGGTGGCGGGCGGCCGCCGGGCCGAGGATGCGTTCCAGGCGGCGCACATCGGTGGCGGCCAACTGCCGCACGTCGGTGATGCCCCAGCGGGCCAGCGCCTGAGCGCTCTTCTCCCCCACTCCCCACAGGGCGCCCACCGGCAACACGTTGAGGAAGTCCTGGGTTGCCTGCGCAGGAATCAGCAGAAGCCCGTCGGGTTTGGCGTGAGCGGAGGCCAGTTTGGCCACGAACTTGGTGGAGGCGATACCGACGGAGGCGGGTACCCCCACGCGCTCGCGCACCTGGCGTCGAATCCAATGCCCAATGGTCACCGGAGAGCCCATGCGGCGACGGGCGCCGGAGACGTCCAGAAACGCCTCGTCCACGCTGACGCGTTCCAGCAACGGGGTGACCTCACCGAGGATGCCCATCACCTGCCGGGAGACGGCGGAGTACACGCCGTGGCGCACCGGCAGGACCACGGCCTGGGGGCAGCGGCGCATGGCCTCGTTCATGGGCATGGCCGAGCTGACTCCGTAGGCGCGGGCCTCATAGGAGGCGGCGGAGACCACGCCGCGCCCGTCGCGGCCGCCGACGATGACGGGACGCCCGACCAGCTCGGGGTGCTCGAGCAGTTCCACCGAGGCGAAGAAGGCGTCCATGTCCACGTGCAGAATGGGGGTGGCGGAGTCGTCCTCGCCCCACGAGCGGCGGGCGCTCTCGGCCCGCGGTGCCCGGCTCATATCCGCCCTCCCCCGCGTATCCCCGCCGTGCCCCGTACCCGGGGCTGACTGGGCGACGTCTTACGCGGCCACGATAACGTGCCCCTGTGACACGCAGTCAATCCTCCGCCCGCTCCTCCAAACAGCGCCGCCGCGGCACCGACGCCGCCGTCCGCGTCGCGGCTCTGCCCACGGGGCCGGTGGAGACCTCCTGCGCGACGGCGCGCCTGGAGTTGCGGGACACCGGGGTGCTGCTGCTACTAGACGGCACCGAGTCCTCCTGGGTCGATCTGCGTGACCCCACGCACCTGGACTTCGAGTACCTCCAGCAGATGGACGCGGTCGTTTCGGCGCTGTGTGGGCGGGGTGAACCCTTGCGGGCACTGCACCTGGGCGGCGCCGGCTGTGCCCTGGCCCGCGCCTGGGATGCCGCCCGGCCGGGCTCGACCCAGTTGGCGGTGGAGATTGACGCTGTGCTGGCCCGCAAGGTGCGCGAATGGTTCGACTTGCCGCGCGCGCCGCGGCTGCGCATCCGCGTGGGCGACGCCGCCCAGGTGGTGGGCACGCTGCATGCCGAGGCGTGGGACGTGGTGGTGCGCGACGTGTTCGCGGGCGGCATGGTTCCCGGCGCCTGCCGGGGGCGCGAGTTCCTGGCCGAATGCCGCCGGCTGCTGGCGCCCGGCGGACTGTACCTGGCCAATACCGTTTGCCCGCCGCGCGACGTGGTGGCGGCGGAGCTGGCGCACCTGTGCGCCGTGTTCGGCGGGGTGCTGGTGGTGGGTGACCCGGCCGTGGTGCGGGGCCGGCGCCGCGGCAACCTGGTGCTGGTGGCCCGCGCGCAACCGTTCACGCCGCCGGAACTGGACGCCGTGGAGCGGGCGGTGCGGCGCCTGCCGCTGCCGGTGCGCACCTGGCGGCCGAACGACCCGGCGCTGCCGCAGCCCAGTTAAGGGGGGCCGAGAGCCCGCCCGCGGGGCAGCCCGGGACGGTACCGGCCGCGAGCGCGGCTCGGGCCGCGCTAGTGCTGGAGACCGTCGCCGGAGGTGTTTTCGTTCGCCTCCAGGAAGGCCTCCAGGCGGGCGCCTATCTCGTCCGCGCTGGGCAGGTCGAGCGTGGGGGTGCCTTCGAAGCCTAAGTCCTCGGCCTGCTGCAGCATGGCGTCGTACTGGGCCTCGAGCGCCGAGACGACGGCGCTGACCTCGGGCTGCTGGGCGGCCTCCGCGTCGATCTCGGCGCGGTTGACGTTGGCGGCCGCCTCCAGGTCGCCCAGGGGCAGGGCCAGGCCGGTGTTTTCAGCCACCGCGCGCAGCAGCGCGGCGGCACCCTGCGGGAAGTCGTCGCGGGCGATGTAGTGGGGAATGGAGGCGGACAGGCCGCGGGAGTCGATGCCGACCTCGCCCAGGCGCAACTCCAGGAAGGCGCCCATGGAACCGGGCAGTTCGACCCGGCCGAACACCTCCGTCTGCGAGTTGAGCTTGTCCGGCTGCGAACCGTGGGCGTGCACGTAGGTGGGGCGGGTGTGCGGGATCGCCATGGGGATGCCGCTGATGCCGACGGCCTGGCTCACCCCCATGGACACGGCCAGGTGGATTACGGCGTCGGCGAACTCCTGCCAGCGGTAATCGGGTTCCGAGCCGTGCAGCAGCAGCAGGTCTTCGCCGTCGTCGTCCTGCAGCAGGTCCAGGACCAGCTCGGGCATGGCGGCGTCGCTGTAAGTGTTGTGGTCGAAGGTCATCACCGGCCGACGGGCCCGGTAGTCGAGCAGGGAGTCGATGTCAAAGGTGGCCACGCGGGTGTGGGGCAGGGTCATCACCAGCTGGTCCACGGCCAGCGATCCGGCGTGGCCGGCGTCCATGGCTCCGTCGAAGTAGTGCAGGAGCACGCGCGGCGAGACTGGCTCACCCGCTGGGTGCTCCACGGTGTATAGCTGTCGCATCGCTCCTCCTCTCGCGCCTTCAGCGCTCGTATTCATGCAGGCGCATCTCGCACGTGGCCCGCTGCGGGCCGCGCGGACGGCCATGCGTCGGCTGGTGCAACACCGGGAGGGCGGCCTGTGTTCCCGTCCGGTGGGCTCCGGCGTAAGCCACGAAGCGGATTCCCCCGCCATCCCCGAAACCGGCGGTCCCCTACGCGTCCCCTCCGGGCGAACAAGATGACGCGTAGCTGGCGAGGCGGGTCGCCGGGGAGATAATGGACGATCCCCGTCGGCTCGGGTGCCGCCTCGTGCGGAGGCCTTGCGCCGACCACCACCGTACACGACTACTTCTTCTCCGCCGCCGCCGTCGGGCCCTGGCCCGCACCGGTGAGGGCCCAACGCCTAGCGAGGTCATGTGAGCCAGCATCATCCCTGCCCCGAACCGGCCGAGGCCACCGAGTCGGACGACCAGCGTCCGACCATGGCGTCCGCCCGTGACCGCGAGATCGCAGCGGAGCAGGAGGTGGTGGATCTGGCTTACAGCGAACTGGACCGGCAGCTGGGCGCGGCCCGCCGCTCACTGACGGCCACGCAGGCGCGGGGCGCCTCGGGGACGCACCAGTCGCGCGGTGAGCGGGACGCCTACGCGGTGCACTACTCCGACCTGATCGCCTCCCTGGAGGGGGTGGAGGACCGGCTGGTCTTCGGACGCATGGATATGGCGCAGCCGATTGCTGATAGTGCCGACGACCCCGCCCCCGCCGCCCCGGATGGGGATGGCGACGTGACCGCGGCGGGCCTGCGCCACTACGTGGGGCGTATCGGCCTGCAGGATGTCCGCCACCGCGAGGTGGTGCTGGACTGGCGCGCTCCCCTGTCGCGGGCCTTCTACCAGGCCACTGCCTCCGCCCCGATGGGATTGGTGCGGCGGCGGCACATCGACACGCGTGCGCGCCGCGTGATCGGTCTGGAGGATGAGCTGATCGACGTGACCGCGGCGGGCGGACCTGCCGCACTGGCCGCGGCCGACCCCGAGGCCGCGCAGACGCATATGGCCATTGACGGGCTGCAGGGTGAGGGCGCGTTGATCGCGGCCATGTCCGCGGCCCGTGACGGGCGCATGGGCGACATCGTCGCCACGATCCAGGCCGAGCAGGACCGGGTGGTGACCGGTGACGGCAAGGGCGTGCTGGTGGTGCAGGGTGGTCCCGGCACCGGTAAAACGGCGGTGGCCCTGCACCGGGTCGCCTACCTCTTCTACGCCGAACGCGAGCGCCTGGAGCGCTCCGGGGTGCTGCTGGTGGGCCCGTCGCGCACCTTCCTGCGCTATGTCGAGCAGGTGCTGCCTTCCCTGGGGGAAACGGGCGTGGTCTCAACCACGTTGGCGGACCTGGTGCCCGGCGTGCACGCCCGCGGCACCGAGCCGGGCGAGGTGGCCGAGCTGAAGTCCCGGTCGGTGTGGACGGACATTCTGCGCCGGGCGGTGCGCGGGCTGCAGCGGGTGCCGGACGCGCCCCGCGACATCGTGGTGCAGGGCACCCACCTGCAGTTGTTGCCCGCGGACGTGCGGGAGGCGGCCGCCCGCGCCCGGCGCTCGGGCAAGCCCCACAACCTGGCGCGCGAGACCTTCGTGCTGTGGTTGCTGGAGCGCCTGACCGACCAGTTCGCCGCCGCCACCCACCAGGACGCCACCGACGCCGACACGCGCGCCTGGATCCGGGAGGATATTCGCACCGCCCGTGACGCCCGTCGGGAGATCAACCTGTGCTGGATGCCGACGACGCCGGTCGGCCTGCTGGAGCGACTGTGGTCTCACCCGGACCTGCTGGCCCGGGTGGCCCCGGAGTTGCGGCCGGCCGAGCGGCGGCTGCTGGAGCGACCGGCGGGCAGCGAATTGACGGAGGCGGACGTGCCCCTGATCGACGAACTGGCCGAGTTGCTGGGGCCCAGTGAGGACGCCGAGGCCCGCCGCGCCCGTCTGGAGGCGCGCCGCCACGAGTCGCTGGTCGCCTACGCGGCGCAGGCGATCGAGTCGCAGGAGCTCGGGGACGGCATGGTCAGCGCCGAGATGCTGGCCGACCGGGTCGAGGAGTCCGGGCCGTCCCTCACGCTGGCGGAGCGGGCACGGGCCGACCGCAGCTGGACCTACGGACATGTCGTCGTCGACGAGGCGCAGGAGCTGGGTGCCATGGCGTGGCGGGCACTGGCCCGCCGCTGCCCGGTGCGCTCCTTCACCATCGTGGGCGACCTGGCCCAGTACTCCGGTCCGAGCCGCCCGGGCTCGTGGCGGCACGTGCTATCGGCTCTGGGCACGCGCCCGGCCAAGCGCCGTGGTGGGCGCGGCTCCCGGGCGCTGGCGGCGGCGACGCCGCTGCGTGAGGAGGCGCTGACCGTCTGTTACCGCACACCGGCGACGATCATGTGGGCGGCCGAGCAGGTGGCCGCGGGGCTCGGCGCGCCGGTGAACTACCCGGTGAGCTCGGTACGCGACCTGCCCGACTGCCTCGCGGTGGACGATCTCTCCGACTCCCCCGCCGCCGGGCGGGACGAGGCGGCCAATGCCGCCTGGGGCCAGGCCCTGCGTGAGGCGGTGGCGGCGGAGTCGGTCACATTGGATGCGGCCGTGGGCAAGAGTGCCGGCCGCATCGCGGTGATCGCCCCGCAGCCGCGACAGGTCGCCGCCCTGCTGGCGCAGGATCCGGCGCTGGCGGCCGCGATGGAGGCGCCGGGCGGCGACATTCTGCGCAGTCGACTGGCGGTGATGGGGCCGCGGCTGTCGAAGGGGCTGGAGTTCGACGTGGTGGTGCTGGTGGACCCGGCGGCCATCGGGGAATCAAGCCCCGGCGACCTGTACGTGGCGATGACGCGGCCGACGCGGCGTCTGCGCGTGGTCTCCCGTCTGCCGCTTCCCGCCGGCCTGTAGCCGGCTCACGGCCAGCGCACAGGTCGGCGCGCTAGCGTGCCGATGGTCGGGTCGGCAGTGAGCGTCAAACCACAGGTCGCACACTTGTCACGCGCCCACACACCTACGCGACCGTAGGTTACGGTTGCGTAGGCTACGACTCCCCGCCCGGTCAACCGCCAGGCCAGGGTGGGAAACTCGGGAAAGGGAACGATGAGCAGCTTTGACCAGGCCGCCGACGCCGGCCGCCAGGCCCGCACCCGGGGCGACTCCTCCGAATACCAGCGCCCCCATTACGCCCCCGGCATCCCGAGCGTGATCGCGCCCGTCACCGAGCCGCTCTCCCGCATGCTCGACGACGCCACCCGCCGCTTCCCGGACCGGATCGCCCTGGACTTCATGGGGCAGGCGACCACCTACCGGCAACTGAGTGACCAGGTGACGCGGGCCGCGGAGGCGCTGCGCCGCCTGGGCGTGGGCCGCGGCGACGTCGTCGGGGTGATTCTGCCCAACTGTCCCCAGCACGTCGTGATCGCCTACGCCGCCTGGCGGCTCGGGGCGATCGTCGCCGAGCACAACCCGCTGGCCCCCGCCGCCCAGATCCGCGAGCAGATTCAGATGCACCACGGCCGGGTGATCATCGCCTGGGAGAAGTCGCTGGCGCGGATCGTGCAGGCCGTCGGCTCCCTCGATCGCGCCGGCATGGCCGAGGCGCGGGTGCTGTCCGTGGACCTTTCCCGCGGGCTGCCGTGGAGCAGCCGACTGGCTCTGAAGCTCCCGGTGGCGGCCGCCCGCTCCCAACGCCACGAGCTGCGCGGCAGAGTGCCGGCCGGGGTGTCCTCCTGGGACGACCTGGTCGCCACCACCCCGCCGCTGCCCTCGGGCCACCCTCTGCCGGACGTGAACGACGTCGCCGTGCTGCTGTACACCGGCGGCACCACCGGTACCCCCAAGGCGGTCCAGCTGACTCACGCCAACGCCCGCGCCAACGCGGAGATGAGCCTGGCGTGGGCCTCCCAGACCTGCGAGGTCGGTCAGGAGACCTTCTACGCGGTGCTGCCCTTCTTCCACGCCTTCGGCTTGAGCCTGTCGCTGCTGTGTGCCGTCGGGCTGGCCGCCACCCAGGTGGTGCTGCCCAAGTTCGGGGCCGACATGGTGCTGGCCGCCTGGAAGCGGCACCCGGCCACCTTCTTCCCGGGGGTGCCGGTCATGTTCGATCGGATTGTTACCCGCGCCCGGGAGACCGGCGCCGACCTGTCCAGCTGCAAGATCGCCGTCTGCGGGGCGGCGCCGACTCCCAAGGCGGTGGCCGACGCCTGGGAGGAGGCCACCGGCGGGGTCATCATCGAGGGCTACGGCATGACGGAGACGGCACCCATCATCCTGGGCAACCCGATCTCCCCCGAGCGGCGGCCCGGCGCACTGGGCGTGCCCTACCCGTCCACCGACGTGCGCGTGGTCGACCCCGACCACCCCGAGGTGGAGGTGGAACCGGGCCAGGTAGGCGAGCTGGTGGTTCACGGCCCGCAGGTGTTCGTCGGCTATTGGGAGAACCCCGAGGAGACGGACGCCGTCATGCTGGACGGGGGCTGGCTGCGCACCGGGGATCTGGTGCGCCAGGAGGACGACGGCTTCTACGTGATGGCCGACCGCCGCAAGGAACTGATCATCTCCGGCGGCTTCAACATCTACCCCAGCGAGGTGGAGGCGGCCGTGCGCTCCATGCCGCAGGTGGAGGAGGTCGCCGTCGTCGGGCTGCCGGCAGAGGCCGGCAACGAGTCCGTGGTGGCCGCCATCCTGCCCAAGGACGGGCAGACGGTCACGCTCGACCAGGTGCGCGCCTGGGCGGAGAAGACCCTGTCCCACTACGCGCTGCCCCGCCAGGTGGCGATCCTGACGGAGATGCCGCGCTCCCAGATCGGCAAGGTGCTGCGCCGGGTGGTGCGCGAGGAACTGCTGGCCGCCCGGGAGGCGGCCGCGGGTGCGGCGGCGACGGCGGCCGCCGCCTCCCAGTCCGCCGCCACCGCCCTGGTGGAGCGCCTGGGTGAGGTCGGCCGCGGTGAGCCCGAGCAGGGCACCAGTGCCGGGGAGCAGACCCGGTGAGCGACGTGGAGGACGCCGAGCGGTACCGGCGCCCGCACTACCAGCCGAATATCCCCGCCGTCATTGAGGTCCCCGAGACTCCACTGGGCGAGCTGCTGCGCACGGCCGCCGAGTTCTACGGGGACCGGGTCGCACTGGACTTCATGGGGGCAACTCTGACCTACCGTGAGCTGCTCGAGGCCTCCGAGCGCGCCGCGGGCCTGCTGCGCCGGGCGGGCGTCAAGGCCGGCGACCGGGTCGCCCTGCTCATGCCGAACTGTCCGCAGCACGTGGTGGCGATCTACGGGGCGCTGCGACTGGGGGCGATCGTCGCCGAGCACAACCCGCTCGCCCCCGCGCAGGAGATCCGCGCCCAGCTGGCCCACCACGGCGCGCGGGTGGTGATCGCCTGGGAGAAGGGCGTCGAACTGGTGCTGGATCCGGCGTCGACGGCGGCCGGCGGCACGGATCCGGGAGCCGACCCGCTGGCCGGGCGCACCGTGTTCAGTGTGGACCTGGCCGCCGCCATGCCCGCCCGGCTGCGCGCCGCCCTGCACCTGCCCGTGGCCAGGGCGCGCCAGACTCGCGCCTCTATGCGGGCCGAATCGCTGCCGGCGGGCGTGCGCTCCTGGGACCGGGAGGTGGCCCATGCGGCGCGGCTGGAGGCCTCCTGGCCGCAGCCGGGCGGGGATGACGTGGCCGTGCTGCTGCACACGGGCGGCACCACCGGCATGCCCAAGGCCGCGATGCTCACGCACAAGAACCTGCGCGCCAACGCCAACCAGGCGATCGCCTGGGTGCCGATGCTGCACGAGGGCGGGGAGACCTTCCTGGCGCTGCTGCCCTTCTTCCACGCCTTCGGGTTGACCTTCAACGTGTTCTGCGCGGTGCAGAAGGCGGCCACGCAGGTGATGCTGCCGAAGTTCTCGGTCAGCCAGGTGCTGGAGGCCCACCAGCGCCGCCCCTTCACGTTCTTCGTGGGCGTGCCGGTGATGTTCGAGCGGATCCTGCGGGGCGCCCAGAAGAAGGGCGTGTCCCTGAAAACCCTGCGCTACGGCGTGTGCGGGGCGGCCCCGATGCCGCCGGCCGTGGGGGCGGAGTGGGAGGCCGCCACCGGCGGCTACTTCGTGGAGGGCTACGGGATGACGGAGACCAGCCCGATCGTCTCGGGCACGCCCATGGGACCCAGCCGCCGCCTGGGGGCGCTGGGGCTGCCCTTCGCGTCGACCGACGTGCGTGTCGTTGACCCCGACGCCCCGGACCCCGGGCGGGAGGTGCCCGACGGGGAGCCGGGCGAACTGCTGGTGCGCGGACCGCAGGTCTTCGCCGGCTACTGGGACGACCCGGAGGCGACGGCGGCCGCCATGCTGCCCGGCGGCTGGCTGCGCACCGGGGACATGGTGCGCCGGGAGGATTCCTTCCTGTGGATGGCCGACCGGCGGCGCGAGCTGATCCTCACCGGTGGCTTCAACGTCTACCCCTCCCAGGTGGAGGCGGCGATCCTGAGCCTGGAGGGCGTCGCGGACGTCGCCGTCGTCGGGCTGCCGGGTGGGGCGAATGGGGAACTGGTGTGCGCGGCGGTCGTGCTGGAGCCGGGCACGCCGGCCGGGGCGGTCACCCTGGAGACGGTGCGTGCCCACGCCGAGCGGGTGCTCCCCCACTACGCGCTGCCGCGTCACCTGGAGATCATCGAGGAGATGCCGCGCTCCCAGATCGGCAAGATCCTGCGCCGCGTGGTGCGCGAGCAGATCCTCGGCCGCGTCGACGGCGCCTGAGCGCGGCGGCGTACGGAGCCGGCTGGATCGGAGCCAGCGAGCCCGGCGGGCTCAGAGCAGCCCGGCGGCCTCGAGACTGTCACGCAGCGCGGCGACCTCGGCGGCGGTGGCGCGCACCAGGGGCAGGCGCACGGTGGCACTGGGGATGCGCCCCTGCAACGCCAGCGCCTCCTTGGCCATCACCGCGCCCTGGCCGCCACCCATGATGGCGCGCACCAACGGGCGCATGCGCTGGGCCACGGCGCGGGCGCCGGGCAGGTCACCGGCGTCGACCTCGCGGATCATCTCCCGCCAGGAGTGGGCGTCGGCGTGAGCGACCACGGATACGACGCCGCTGGCACCGTGGGTGAGCCAGGCGAAGTTCAGCCCGTCGTCGCCGGAGTAGTACTCCAGGCCGGTGGCCTCCATGCGCTCGAATCCCTGCTCGACGTCGCCGGTGGCGTCCTTGACCGCGAGGACCCGTTCGTGCTCGGCCAGGCGGGCGAGGGTGTCGTCGGTAATCTTCACGCCGGTGCGACCGGGGATGTCGTAGATCATGACCGGCAGGTCGGTGGCCTCGACCACCGCCATGATGTGCCGGTAGACGCCCTCCTGGCTGGGGCGGTTGTAGTAGGGGGCGTTGATGAGCAGCCCCTGCGCGCCGGCCTCCTGGGAGCCCACCCCGATGCGCACCGCGTGGGCGGTGTCGTTGGAGCCGGCGCCGGCCACGAGCATGGCCCGGCCGGCGAGCGCGTCCTTCACCTCGCGCAGCAGCGTCTGCTTCTCCGGCAGGTGGGTGGTGGGGGCCTCGCCCGTCGTGCCGGCCAGCAGGATCATGTCGGCCCCGTCATCGACCAGGGAGACGGCCAGCTTCTGGGCGGCCTCGACGTCGATCTCCCCTTCCGGGGTGAAGGGGGTGACCATGGCGACGCCGACGGAGCCGAAGGACCGGCTGGGGAGAGTGCTCATAGTGAGCAGCGTAACGGTATTGCCGCTCCGGCGGCGGCTCCGGTCGCACAGTGAGCGGCCGGAGGCGGGGCATTTGCGGATGCGACGGGCGAGCATGCGGGGTGAAGGCGGCTTCGGCCCGCACGGGCGCATAGGCTCGGCGACATGACTGATACGCGCCTCCCCGACGGATCGCCCCGCCCGCCGTCTTCTTCCCCATCCGCCGCCGGCTTCGTGCGTGAGGCCACCGCCGCGGACCTGGACGCGATCGGGCGGGTGCACGGCGCCGCCATGCTGGCCTCGCTGCGCGCCGCGTATACGGACGCCCACGACGCGCCGCTGCCGGCGGGAGTCGAGGCGATGATGGCAGCACCGGTGATCGCCGCCGGCTGGGAGCAGGCGGTGGTGGCTCCGCCGTCGCCGGCGCACCGCGTACTCGTGGCCGTGGATGAGGGCGGCGAGGTGGCGGGCCTGATCGGCGTCGCCCCCTCCCCGAGGGCACGGATGCGACGAGGGCCGCGGGCGAGACGAGCCGAGTCGGCGACGACGCGGCGGCAAACCCGGCCCTCACGAGCGAGCGGGGCCTGGAGATCACTGCTATCGGCGTCACCCCGGAGCAGCAGCGCCGTGGGCACGGCTCCCGGCTGCTGGCCGCCGCCACAGATCAGGCGCGCGCCCAGGGCGCCGAGGTGCTGCTGGTGTGGGCGGTGCGCGGGGACGAATCGCTGGCCGGGTTCCTGCACGGCGCCGGTCTGACGCGTACCGAGTCCTTCCGCCGGCTACCGGTCGGGCAGGGCGTCATTGAGGACTGCTGGGCGGCCGTGCTGTAACGGCGTCGGGCGACCGGGCCAAGCCGGCACGCGCCGTCGCTCGTGCGTGCCTCGAGTCGACGCGCGGCGCCCGGGCAGCCCCGGGCGCCGTCAGAGGTCCAGCAGCTGGTCCAGGCCGATGGTCAGGCCCCCGCGTCCGCCGACCTCACGCACAGCCAGCACCACACCCGGCATGAAGCTGGCACGGTCGAAGGAGTCGGTGCGGATAGTCAGTTGCTCGCCGGGGTTGCCGAGCACAACCTCCTCGTGGGCGGTAAGCCCGCGCAGGCGCACGGCGTGAATGTGCACCCCGTCGACCACGGCACCGCGGGCGCCGTCCGGGTCGGTCTCGGTGGCGTCGGGCACCGGCCCCAGTTCCGCCTCGGCGCGGGAGGCGGCGATGCCGCGGGCGGTCGCAATGGCGGTGCCGGAGGGGGCGTCCACCTTGTTCGGGTGATGCAGCTCGATGACCTCGGCGGACTCGAAATAGCGGGCGGCCTTGGCGGCGAAGCTCATGGTCAGCACCGCCGACAGGGCGAAGTTCGGGGCGATGATGACGCTGCGGCCGGCCGCCTCCGGGCGGGCCAGGTGCTCGCGCACGCGCTCGTAGGACTCGTCCGTCCAACCGGTGGTGCCCACCACCACGTCCACGCCGGCGTCGATGAGGGCGTGGACGTTGGCCTCGGTGACGGCCGGGACCGTGAAGTCGACGGCTACCTCGGCACCGTTCAGGGTTTCGGCGCTGATGGTGTCGCCGACGTCGAGACGGGCGACGAGCTCGAGCCCGTCGGCGTCCTGAACGGCCTGGCAGACGGTCGATCCCATGCGCCCGGCGGCGCCGACTACGGCAACGGCAATACTCATGTGGGCATCCTAGCCAGGGTTGTCCAAATTCGGGACAAACGAGCCCTCAGACCCTTTCCGACGGTTTCTGGATCGTTGGAATCATGCGGTTTTACGACCTGCGCTCAGCAGCTCCGGCGGCGTTTGTGCCGATTCTGGACACTTTTCGGCTCAAGCGCCCGGGCGGCGCGGTCGTAGACGGGATTCGTAGGTACCAGTCAGTCCTGCCTGCTGGAGCACGTGCCCGGCGATGGCCCGCTTGAGCCCGGAGAGCCGGCTCCATTCGGAAAGCCGCAGTACGGTGTCAAGCGCATACACGGTAAAGCGGTAGGTGTGGGTGGTACCGCGGGGAGGCTTCGGTCCGCGGTACCGGTGCAGGCCGTAGGCGATCCCCTGGACTATCCCGGTGCCGGGACTGACACGACCCGGCGGGATGGCCCCGGGGATCAGCTCGCTCGCGGGAATGTTCCACGCCACCCAGTGGGCCATGGTTCCGAACAACGGATGAGTCAGGTCCTCGAGCGTAACCGCCAGAGTCTTCGCGCGGGCATCCAGCCCTTGCAACCGCAGCACCGGTGAGACGTCCTCACCGCGTCCGGTGTATCTCGTCTCGAAGCGACCGGCGTCATCAAAGCACTCCGAAGTGAGAACGAGTGTGGCGGCGGGATCTGGCGAATTCATGACTCGGCTCCGGTATGTCTGGCACCCGGCCCGACCACCACGCGGCAGCGCTCCTGGGCGGCGAGCTGGGCCGCCAGGGCGCGCACGTCGTCGGCGGTGACCGCGTCCAGGCGGCGCAGGTTCTCCTCCATGGAGCGCAGGCGGCCGGTGACGACCTCGGCGCGTCCCAGCCGCCCCATGCGCGCCAGGGAGTCCTCTCCCCCGAGCACCATGGAGCCGCGGATCTGCCCGCGGGCGCGCTCCAGTTCGCGCTCGGTGACGCCGTCGGCGGCCAGCGACTCGAACTCGCCGGCCATGACGGTCAGCACCTCATCGACGTCGCCGGGGGCGCAGCCGGCATACAGCCCGAAGGCGCCCGCCCCGGCGTAGGGGGTGTCGAAGGCGTAGGTGGTGTAGGCCAAACCGCGCTTCTCGCGGATCTCCTGGAACAGGCGCGAGGACATGCCGCCGCCGAGGATGGTGGTGAGCACGCTCATGGTCCAGCGGCGCTCGTCCAGCGCCGGAATGCCCTGGCAGGCGAGGTAGACGTGGGACTGCTCGGCCTCCCGGTTCACCGTGATGTCATGAACCGTCAGCTCCGCCGCGGGTTCGGTCTCGAAGCGGCGCGGGCGCGGGGCGACGACGCCGGTGGTGTCCCAGCCGGCGGCGGCCAGGTCGGCGGCCACGCGCGCGCAGATCTCGTCGTGGTCGACGGCGCCGGCGGCCGCGACCACGAGCGTGTCGGAGGCATAAGTGCGCTGGTAGTGCTCCCATACGGCGTCGCGGGGAACCGCCGAGACCGTCTCGTAGGTGCCGCCGATGGGGCGCCCCAGCGGGGTGTCGTCACCGAAGGCGGCGCGAGCGAAAGCCTCTTGGGCGATTTCGGCGGGGTCGTCGGCGGCGTCGGCCAGCTCGGAGACGATCACGCCGCGTTCGGTCTCCACCTCGCCCGGGTCCAAGCGGGAGGAGGTGACCATGTCGGCGAGCACGTCCAGGGCGGTCAGGTCGTCCGGGCCGAGCACGCGGGCGTAGTAGGAGGTGTGCTCCTTGGAGGTGGCGGCGTTGGACTCCCCACCGATCATGTCGAAGGCCTCGGCGATGTCGTGGGCACTGCGCGTGGCGGTGCCCTTGAACAGCAGGTGCTCCAGGAAGTGGGTGGAGCCCTCCTGGCCGGCGCGCTCGTCGCGGCTGCCGACGCCGAACCACATGCCCAGTGAGGCCGAGCGCAGTGCGGGCACGTGCTCGGTGATCACCCGCACCCCGCCGGGCAGGATCGAGCGGCGGATCGTGGCGCCGTCGTCGACGAGGCGCAGTTCGGTGCCGGTGGCACCCGCGGGCGCGCGGTCGAGGGCGGCTTCGGCGAAGCTGGTTTCGGGGCCGGTCGGGGCGGGAGTGGTCACCGCACGAGCCTAGACGACCGACCTCGGCACGTCATTCCTGCCGGTCTCGGACGAATCCCACCCGCCGTCGGCCGACCCGTCGCTAAAACAACCGACCTCGGCACGTAACGTCAACCGACCTCGGCACGTAAGTTCTACCGACCTCGGCACGTAAGTTCTACCGACCTCGGCACGTAAGTTCTACCGACCTCGGCACGTAAGTTCTACCGATCTCGGTGAAGAGAGTAGGGGAGGAAGCAAGAAAAGGGGGGGCCGGGCTCCGGTTGATCGTCGTGATCGCGCGGAGCCCGGCCCCAGGTTGTCACCGGGTCAACCGGATCGGTCACTCCTCCTCGGAGGCCTCCACGGTGCGCATGCGGCGGCGGCGCGGGCGGCGCTCGCGGCGCTCGCCGTCCTCGTCGGTGCGCTCGCGCCGGCGGCGCGGCCGACGCTCACCGTCGCCCTCACTGCGCTCGGCGCGGCGCGCCTTGGCCTCATCCTCGGCCGCCTGCTGCTCCTCGTTGAGGACGGCGTGCAGGCTGAGCTTGCCGCGCTGGTCGATCTCGGCCAGCTCGACCTCGACCTTGTCGCCCACGCCCAGCACATCCTCGACGTTCTCCACGCGCTTGCCGCCGACCAGACGGCGGATCTGGGAGACGTGCAGCAGGCCGTCCTTGCCGGGGGTCAGCGACACGAAGGCGCCGAAGGTGGTGGTCTTGACCACGGTGCCGACGAAGCGCTCGCCGATCTCCGGCATCTGCGGGTTGGCGATGGCGTTTACGGCGTCGCGGGCGGCCTCGGCGGACGGACCGTCGGAGGCGCCGATGTAGACGGTGCCGTCGTCCTCGACCGTCAGCTCGGCGCCGGTGTCCTCCTGGATCTGGTTGATCATCTTGCCCTTGGGGCCGATGACCTCACCGATCTTGTCCACGGGGATGTGCACGCTCAGCACGCGCGGCGCGGTGGGGGCCATCTCGTCGGGAGAGTCGATCGCCTGGGCGAGGACGTCCAGGATGAACAGGCGGGCGTCGCGGGCCTGGGCGAGCGCACCGGCCAGCACGTCGGAGGGCAGACCATCCAGCTTGGTGTCCAGCTGCAGGGCGGTGATGAAGTCGCGGGTACCGGCCACCTTGAAGTCCATATCGCCGAAGGCGTCCTCGCTGCCGAGGATGTCGGTGAGCGTGGCCCACTTGGTCTCGCCGTTGATCTCCTCGTGCATCAGCCCCATGGCGATGCCGGCCACCGGGGCGCGCAGCGGCACGCCGGCGTTGAGCAGCGAAAGGGTGGAGGCACACACCGAGCCCATGGAGGTCGACCCGTTGGAGCCGAGGGCCTCGGAGACCTGACGGATGGCGTAGGGGAACTCGTCGCGACTGGGCAGCACCGGCACCAGGGCGCGCTCGGCCAGGGCGCCGTGGCCGATCTCGCGGCGCTTGGGGGCGCCGACGCGGCCGGTCTCGCCGGTGGAGAAGGGCGGGAAGACGTACTGGTGCATGTAGCGCTTGTGCTTGAGCGGCGACAGGTCGTCGATCTGCTGCTCCATGCGCAGCATGTTCAGGGTGGTCACGCCCATGATCTGGGTCTCGCCGCGCTCGAAGATGGCCGAGCCGTGCACGCGGGGCAGCACCTCGACCTCGGCGGCCAGGGTGCGGATGTCCTTCAGGCCGCGGCCGTCCATGCGCACGCCCTCGGTGAGGGTGCGGTGGCGCACGAGCTTCTTGGTGACGGAGCGGAAGGCGGCCTTGAGGGCCTTGGCGTCCTCCTCGGCCGGGTAGGCCTCGGCCAGGTCGGCGAGCACCGCGTCGCGCACGGCGTCGGTGGCCTCGTCGCGGGCCTGCTTGCCCTCGGTGGCGATGGCGGCGGCCAGGTCGTGGGCCTCGGCGGCCTTCTCGACGGCGTCGTACTGCTCGTCGGTGTAGTCCAGGTAGAGGGGGAAGTCGGCGGTGGGCTTGGAGGCGTGCTTGGCGACCTCCATCTGGGCCTCGCACAGGACCTTGATGTGCGGCTTGGCGGCCTCCAGGGCCTCGGCGACGACGGCCTCGGTGGGGGCGGTGGCGCCGGCGGCGATCAGGTCCCAGGCGTTCTCGGTGGCGCCGGCCTCAACCATCATGATGGCGACGTCGCCGTCCTCCAGCACGCGCCCGGCCACCACCATGTTGAAGGTGGCGCGCTCAAGCTCGGAGTAGCGGGGGAAGGCCACCCAGTGCCCGTCGATGAGGGCCAGGCGGGTGCCGGCGACGGGGCCGGAGAAGGGCAGGCCCGCGATCTGGGTGGACATGGAGGCCGCGTTGATGGCCAGGACGTCGTAGGCGTCGTCGGGGTGGATGGACAGCACGGTCTCAACCACCTGCACCTCGTTGCGCAGGCCCTTGACGAAGGAGGGGCGCAGCGGGCGGTCGATCAGACGGCAGGCGAGGATGGCGGAGGTGCCGGCGCGGCCCTCACGGCGGAAGAAGGAGCCGGGGATGCGGCCGGCGGCGTACTGGCGCTCCTCCACGTCCACGGTGAGCGGGAAGAAGTCGAACTGGTCCTTGGGGTGCTTGCCCACGGTGGTGGCCGACAGCACGGTGGTCTCACCGTCCAGGTAGGCCATGGCGCTGCCAGCGGCCTGCTTGGCCAGGCGCCCGGTCTCGAAGCGGACCACGCGCTTGCCGAAGGGGCCGTTGTCGATCACGGCCTCGGCGGCCGTGACCTCGGGGTCATCAAGGAACATATGTTGCGTGTCTCTTTCTGTGTCGATCGTTAGGCCGACCGTGGCCTTCGATCGAGGCCCACGGAGCTGCGCACGCGCTGGTCCGGAGGCCACCACCGAAAACCGACGGGCCGTGCCGTCCGGTTACCGGGTCTGTCCCGGCCACCGGGTCCACTCCCCGTAGCTGCCTTCCGGGCCGACGACGCCGCTGCCGGCGCCATCCGCGTCCGGTAGTGCGGGCTGTTCCGGAACCGATCCGGGAGGGCGTGTTCGGCGGAGCACCTGCCGGCGCCCGGAAAACCCACTGCCACTGCCACTAGCTTGAGGACGGACGGCTAGATCCTACCGTGGCGCCCGCGCGCGCGGGGGTGACGGAACGGCCGGGAGACGTGAAATAGGACGCGCCGAGGGCTCGGGACTTTCGTGCCTTCCATTTGAGGCAAGCCTTATGCAATCGTTTCAAGTGCGTGGTGGTGGATCACCCACCTCGTCTGCCGGCCACGCGCCGGCGATCCGAAACCCAAGGGAGCGTTTTATGACCTACCGCATGATCTTCAACCAGACCGGCTACTTCGGACGCGGCGCCATCGCCAACATCCCCACCGAGATCACCGCCCGTGGACTGAGCAAGGCCTTCATCGTCACCGACCCGGTCCTGGCTGAGAACGGCACCGCCGCGCGCATCACCGACCTGCTCGACGCCGCAGGCATTGCCTGGGAGATCTTCTCCGACGTCGTGCCCAACCCGCCGGTGGAGAAGGTACAGGCAGGTCTGGCCGCCTTCCGCAACTCGGGCGCCGACATCCTCATCGGCCTGGGCGGCGGCAGCCCGCAGGACACCTGCAAGGCGATCTCGGTGATCGCCACCAACCCCGAGTTCGAGGACGTGCTCAGCCTGGAGGGGGCCTCCCCCACGAAGCACCCGGGCACGCCCATCATCGGGGTGCCCACCACCGCGGGCACCGCCTCGGAGACCACCATCAACTACGTCATCACCGACACCGCGAACCAGCGCAAGTTCGTGTGCGTCGACCCGCACGACATCCCCGTGATCGCCGTGGTGGATCCCGACCTGATGGACGGCATGCCGCGTGGGCTGAAGGTCGCCACCGGCCTGGACGCCCTCACCCACGCCATCGAGGGCTACATCACCCCCGGCGCCTGGGAGCTGTCCGACGCCCTGTGCCTGCGCTCCATCCAAATGATCGCGAAGAACCTGCGTAAGGCGGCCGAGGGCGACGCCGACGCCGTGGAGCAGATGGGGCTGGCCGCCTACATCAACGGCATGGCCTACTCCAACGTGGGCCTGGGCCTGGTGCACGGCATGGCGCACCCACTGGGCGGCCGCTACAACGCTCCGCACGGAGTGGCCAACGGCATCCTGCTCGCCCCGATCATGGCCTACAACGCCGAGTACACCGGCGAGAAGTACCGCGACATCGCCGAGGCCTTCGGCGTGGCCGACGCGCAGACCATGCCGCTGGACCAGGCGCGCCAGGCCGCCGTCGACGCCGTCGCCCAGCTGACCCGCGACCTGGGCAACCCCACGCGCATCAGCGAGGTGGGCGTGGACGAGTCCGGTATCGCCGCGCTGACCGAGGACGCCTTCGCCGACGTGTGTACCCCCGGCAACCCGCGCCCGGCCACCCGTGAGGACATTGAGGCGCTGTACCGCTCACTGCTGTGAGTCGCGCCGGACGCGTCGATACCGCCTGGTGGACGTCGGCGCGCCCCGCCCTCAGGCTCTTCGTGTTCGAGAGGGTGTGGTGGTGCGGGTGGCCCCGTGGGCGACGGTTCGGCACTTCACGTGACGGTTCGGCACTCGGCTCGGACGCTTCGGCACTCGTGGCGACGGTTCGTACCCCGGGGTGCCGAACCGTCGAGAAGAAGTACGAACCGTCGTCCTGAAGGTACGAACCGTCAGGTCCCGCCCCGCCGGAGTGGGCACCGCGGGGGGCTTGGTGCGAGATCAATTCGCCCCGGGTCCGGCAGCGCATGGCCGGACAACCACCACGCGCCGGGCCCCGGTCTCCACTGTGGAGACCGGGGCCCGTTGTGTAGTCCTGGCGCGCTGTCGCTCAGCGGCGGATGCCGAGGCGGGCGATGAGCTTGCGGTAGCGCTCGATGTCCTCGCGCTCGAGGTAGTCCAGCAGGCGGCGACGCTTACCGATCAGCAGGTACAGGCCGCGGCGCGAGTGGTGGTCGTGAGCGTGGGTCTTGAAGTGCTCGGTGAGGTTGGAGATCCGCTCGGACAGGATGGCGACCTGGACCTCCGGGGAGCCGGTGTCGCCCTCGTGGGTGGCGTACTCGGCAATGAGCTCCTGCTTGCGTTCGGGGGAAATCGACACGATGACTCCTGATCTTCTCGTTGCGCGGAGCGCCGGGGCTGGTTCTCCCGGGCATGACACTCCCGCGGCCGATCGACGGCTGGGCAACCATATCAGCCGCGGGCCGCGCGCCTCGCCCACCGGCCGGTGGCATCGGGCACATGCAGCCGGCCCCGCCGCCTATACTGGCGTTACCTGCAGCACCGCAAACATCGTTGTTTCCCTGAGGAGTCCCCTTGCTATCCCCTGCGCAGCAGTCATTGAAACCCTCCGCACGTATTCGGCCTGTGCTCGTATCGCTCATCGCCGCGCTGGTTGTGCTCGCCCCGGTCGCGGTCACCGGATGCGGTGCCGAGCCCACCTCGTCAAGCACCGCCGGCGCCGACAGTTCCGGCACCGGCACCATGGTGTCGCCTTGCAGCCGCACGCTGTCGGGCACGCAGACCGTCGACGTCGTCTTCGAGGACGAGACCTACCCGGTCCGCGTGCACGTGCCCGAGGACGCCGACCCCGATTCCCCTCTCCCCCTGGTCCTTGACCTGCACGGCTCCAACTCCAACGGCGTCTCCCAGGCACAGATCAGCGAACTCGATGCCGTGGCCGACGCCGACGCCGACGGATTCATCGTCGCCGAGCCCACCGCCGCCATCGCCCTGGACACCGACGACCCGCTGCCCGACGGCAACTGGGCCTGGAACGTGCCCGGCGTGCCCACCACCGCCGGCGAGTACCCGGCGGACGACGCCCGCGACGACGTCGCCTTCCTGACCACGGTTGTCGAGTCCCTGTCGGAGCAGGCCTGCGTGGACCCCAACCGCGTCTACGCGACCGGCTACTCCGGGGGCGGCCGCATGGCCAGCGCCCTGGCCTGCGAGCGCCCCGATTTGATCGCCGCCATCGCGCCCGTCGCGGGTCTGCGCGCCGGCAAGGCCACCGCGGACGACTTGACCACGATCGACCCCTCGAGCTGCACCCCGGACCAGCCGGTCTCCGTGCTGACCTTCCACGGCACCGACGACGTGGTCAACCCCTATGACGGCAACGACGATCCTCGCTGGGGCTACGGCGTCGAGACGGCCGTAAGCACCTGGGCGGAGCTGGACGGCTGCACCGCCGAGCCCACCACCGACCAGGTGAGCGACCACGTGTCCCTGACCCGCTACGGCTCCTGCGAGAGCGGCACCGAGGTGGGGCTGTACACGGTGGACGCCGGCGGTCACACCTGGCCCGGCACGAGCGCGGACCTGTCCGCCCTGGGCACGATCACCCAGGAGATCAACGCCTCGCAGTTGATGTGGGAGTTCTTCTCCGCCCACCCGCGGCAGTGATGCCCCGAGCGGAGCGGCATCGCCCAGTGTCGGCGCCCCCCTGCCGTCACAGGGCGGTGACGTCCTCGGGGCGGATGGGCTCGGGCACGGGCACGTCCAGCACCGCGGCGGTGTCGATCACGTCCTGCCGCATCTGCGCCAGCAGCGGCTCCAGGCCGTCGAAGGCGAGCATGGGGCGCAGCCGCTCCACCAGTTCGATCACCACGACCTCCCCGTACAGGTTCAAGTCCGCGCGCCCCAGCACATGCGCCTCCACGGTGCGGTCGGGCACGTCGTCGAAGGTCGGGTTGGTGCCGATGGAGATGGCGGCGGGCAGGCGCTCCTCCCCCGCGGCGCCGGCCACCCCCGCCTGGGGGGAGCGCACCAGCCAGCCCGCGTAAACGCCGTCGGGCGGGACCACGCCGGCGGTGGCGGCGTCCAGGTTCGCGGTGGGGAAGCCGAGTTCGCGGCCGCGGCGGTGCCCGTGGATGACCGTGCCGCGCAGCCGGTGGACGTGGCCGAGGACCTCGGCGGCGCCGCGCATGTCGCCGGCCTCCAGCAGTTCACGCACCCAGGTGGAGGACCAGCGGCGGCCGGTGGGGGCGACGACGTCGGAGACGATCTCCACCTCCACGCCGTCGGCGCGACCGATCCGGCGCAGGGTGGCGGCGTCGCCGCTGTTGTCGCGACCGAAACGCACATCGTCACCGACCACGATCGCCCGCGCTCCGAGCAGGCCCTCGAGCCAGTCGCGCACGAACTCCTCCGGCCCCTGGTCGGCGAAGTCGAGGGTGTAGTGGACCACGAGCACCGCATCCAAGCCGGTGGCCGCCAGGGACTCCAGGCGGTCGGCGAGCGAGGTGATCAGTGGAAGCCGTGTGGCGGGGCGGTGTACCGCCACCGGATGCGGGTCGAAGGTCAACGCGATGGTGCACGGCCGACGCCCGTCGGGGGTGGCCGCATGGTGGGCGCGCTCCACGACGCGGGCGAGGATCGCCTGGTGGCCGCGATGCACGCCGTCGAACACGCCTACGGTGACGATGCTGCCGGGGCCGGAGGGATCCCTCAGGGCTGCCGGCACCTGCTCGGCGCCATACCAGATCTCCACGGTGCGCCGCCTCAGTCCACGTCGCCGAGGTGCCGCGGGATGTGGGCGATCGTGGTCTGGTTCAAAGGTGTCTCCTGGGTTGAGGGTGTCCGGGTGCGGCGCGGAGGCGGCCGCATCAGTTCGGCAGCACGAGCACGGGACGGGCGTGTTCGCCCTTGTGTGCCAACAGTGCCACGAGCCCGCCCGCCGGGTCGAACCCGGCGGCCACGCCCGGCGCGGCGGCCTTGGAAACAACCCGATGCCCCGGGGGCTGTGCCCGGTCGAGCACCGCGGTGGGCAGGGGCTGACCGTGGCGCAGGGCGCGCGCCTCGGCCTCGTCCAGGGCGACGGCGGGGAAGCAGCGGCGGGCCACGGCGGCCAGGGGCAGCACGGGCAGGGTCTGCCCGGCGGCGACGACGGCGGACAGGGAGGCGATGGTCGCCGCCTCGGCGACCGTGAAGGGACCCACCTCGGTGCGGCGCAGCGCGGTCAGGTGCGCCCCACAGCCCAAGGCGGTGCCGAGGTCACGCGCCAGGGCGCGCACATAGGTCCCCGAGGAGCAGTGCACCTCCAGGTCGACGTCGACCACGGCGGTGCCGTCAGCGGCGGTCGTCGGCCGTGGGGCTCCGCTGCGGGTGAGGGCGTGGATGGTGACCGGACGGGCCGGCAGGTCGACGTCCTCCCCGCCGCGCACGCGCGCATAGGAGCGCACCCCGTCGATCTTGATGGCCGATACCGCGGAGGGCACCTGCATGATTTCGCCGGTCAGGGAGGCCAGGGCGGTGTCGATCCGGGCGGTCAGGTCGGGGCCCGGCGGGCAGCCGGCGGCGGACGTGAGCTCGCCGTCGGCGTCCTCGGTGAGGGTGGTCTGCCCCAGGCGGGCCGTGGCCCGGTAGGTCTTGTCGGCGCCGACCAGGTAGGTCAGGAACCGGGTGGCCCGACCGATGCCGAGCAGCAGCACCCCGGTGGCGGCAGGATCCAGGGTGCCGGCGTGGCCGACCTTGCGGGTGGCGGCCAGGCGGCGGGTCATGGCGACCACGTCGTGGCTGGTGATGCCGGCGGGCTTGTCCACCACCAGCAGCCCATCCGGGGAGGTGACGGAGCCGCGGGGGACGTCGATGCGCCGTCCGGTGGGTCGGCTTGCGGGGTTGCTCACGCCCCGGTCCCCTCCTCATCGGCGTCGGCTTCGGCCGGTTCGTAGTCATCGTGGTCGATGGCCTCGTAGTCGTCCTGGTCCGCGTCACCTGCCGCCTGCGCCGGGTCGTCATTGTCTGCGGCGTAGTCGTCCCCCTCGTCTTCGTCGTCGTGGCGGTAGGGGTCGGCGTCGCCGGCGTAGGTGGCGCCCGCGTAGGTGCGGGCAATCTGTTCGTCGCGGGCGCGTGCCTGGGCGAGGGCGTCCTCGAAGGCCTGCGCCTGCGTGGGCAGCGTGTCAAGCTGGAAGGCAATCGACGGGGTCAGCCGAATGCCGAGCGCCCGACCGACCTCGGAACGGATCAGACCGGTGGCCGAGCGCAGGGCGGCGGCCGTCTCCTCTCGCTCCTCGTCGGTGCCGTAGACGGTGTAGAAGATGGTCGCCTGCTGCAGGTCACCGGTGACGCGCACGTCGGTGATGGTGACGAAGCCGATCCTGGGGTCCTTGATCCTGCCCTGCAGGAGGCGGGCGACGGTCTGTTGAATACGGTCAGCGACCTTGCGGACGCGGGCGGCGTCGGCCATGAGGGCTCCTTAAGGATCGACTACTGGTGGTTCGGGTCACGGCTGCAAGTACTGTGCTGACGGCGCCCGCACCGTGTACCGGAAACCGGCGGACGGATCATTTTGCACCACCGCCAGCGCGATCGCCAGAGCTCCGGGCCGCGTCTCATACACGAGTTCGTCTCACATACACGAGTCTTGGAGGTTTGCAGGCGCCGGGCACGTGCAAACCTCCAAAACTCGTGGTCATGACGCAAACACGTGTTCATGGCGCCGGGCGCGCTAACGTTCCTGCCGACATCCCGACTCCTGCGGGCGCCATGCCGCGCGAATCAGGCTCGTGCGCACTGCCTCCCGCCGAACAGGAAAGCCACACGTGACCGACTCCGCCTCCCCCGCTCCCGAGTCTCATACCGCCGTCGCAACGCCGGCACCGGCGCGAACCGCCGCCGGCACCGGGGACACCTCCGGCGTGGCGATGGTGCTCGGCTGCTACCTGCTGTGGGGCCTGTTCCCCTGTACTTCCGCCTGCTGCAGGATGCCGGCAGCGTTGAGATCATCGGGCATCGCCTGGTGTGGACGCTGGCCACCTGCCTGGGACTGACCGCGCTGCGCCGCTCCTGGCCTGCCCTGCGCACGGCGGTCGCGACGCCGCGAATCCTGGGCACGCTCGCGGCCAGCGGACTGCTGGTGTCGGTGAACTGGCTGGTGTACGTCTACGCGGTCAACTCCGGCCGCACCGCGGATGCGGCCCTGGGGTACTTCATCAACCCGCTGGTAACGGTGGTGCTCGCGGCGATCTTCCTGGGTGAGCGGCTGCGCCGGGCCCAAGGTGTCGCCGTCGGCGTTGCGGTGGTGGCGATCACCGTGCTGGTGGTGGCGCAGGGATCACTGCCGTGGATCTCGCTGTCGCTGGCGCTGTCCTTCGGCCTGTATGGGCTGGTGAAGAAGCGCGTCGGCGGGAGGGTGGACGCGCTCACCGGACTCACGGTGGAGAGCGGCTGCATGACACCGGTGGCGCTGGCCTACTTCGCCTGGCTTTACGCCGGCGGGCACGGCGCACTACAGGGGACGACGGCGTCTGCGGGCCTGGCCGCGGGACTGGTGCTGGCGGGCCCGGTGACGGCGGCGCCGCTGCTGCTGTTCGCCGCGGGCACGCGCCGGGTGCCGCTGTCCATCGTGGGGCTCAGCCAGTACATCACCCCGGTCATGCAGTTCCTGCTCGCCTGGGCGGTGTTCCACGAGGAGATCTCGCCGGCACGCTGGGTCTCGACGGCGCTGGTGTGGGTCGCGGTGGTCGTGTTCGTCACCGACCTGCTGTGGCAGCTGGCGCACCGGCCGCGCCCTGGCAAGCATTAACGCTTCACGGAGGCCCGATTACCCCCGGCTCTCAGCCGAGCAGGTTGAAGACTCCACCACCATCCTTGCCGTGCTTGTCATCGGTGGCCGGATGACGCGGCCGGGCCGAACCGCCCGGCGGCAGTAGCCCGACACTTGACCGCCGCCCCGCGACACGCTGCTCTGAAGCACCACACCCACACGAATTACCCAGACACGCCGGCCCGGAACACCACGCTCACGCCAATGCCCCAGTCATAAGCCCGGGTGTCCGGGAGCCAGATGACGCCGGTGCCACCACTCCCGAAGGAGTCGGCGGCACCGGCGTCATTTCTACCGGTCGCGGCGCGTTACAAGTGCCGGTCTCGGTGTGTTAGCCGGCGGCGGTCCCGACGGTCAGTCGCGGGGCTTCTCGCGCATCTCCCAGGTCTCGATGACGTCGCCCTCGGCGATGTCACGGAAGCTGAGGTTGATACCGCATTCGTAGCCCTCGCGGACCTCGGTGACGTCGTCCTTCTCGCGGCGCAGCGTCTCCACCGTGAGGTCCCCGTTCACCACGACGCCGTCGCGCACCAGGCGGGCCTTGGCGCCGCGCTTGATGACACCGGAGCGGACGATCGAACCGGCGATCGAACCGAACTTCGAGGAGTGGAAGACCTGGCGGATCTCCGCCGTGCCCAACTCGACCTCCTCGTAGACCGGCTTGAGCATGCCCTTCAGGGCCGCTTCGACGTCCTCGATGGCGTTGTAGATGACCGTGTAGAACTTCATGTCGACGCCCTCGCGGTCGGCCAGCTCGGCAACACGCACGGCGGGGCGCACGTTGAAGCCGATGATGACGGCGGAGTCCACCGTGGCCAGGTTGACGTCGTTCTGAGTGACGGCGCCGACGCCGCGGTGGATGACCCGCAGGGCCACCTCGTCGCCGACGTCGATCTTGAGCAGCGAGTCCTCCAGCGCCTCGACCGCACCCGAGCTGTCGCCCTTGAGGATGAGGTTGAGGGTATCGACCTTGCCCTCCTTGAGGACATCGGTGAGGTTCTCCAGGGAGACGCGCTTGCGGCGCTTGGCCAACTCCGCGGCGCGCCCGGCGGCCTCACGTCGGTCGGCGATCTGCCGGGCCGTGCGGTCGTCGGGAGCGACGATGAAGGAGTCGCCCGCGCTGGGCACGTTGGTCAGCCCCAGCACCTGGGCGGGCCGGGCCGGGCCGGCCTCCTCCAACGGGTTGCCGTACTCGTCGAACATGGCGCGCACGCGCCCATAGGCGCTGCCGGCGACGATTGGGTCGCCGACGTGCAGGGTGCCGCGCTGGACCAGCACGGTGGCGACGGCACCGCGGCCCCGGTCCAGCTTCGCCTCCACGGTGACGCCGCGGGCGTCCGTGTTCGGGTTGGCGCGCAGGTCGAGGGCGGCGTCGGCGGTCAGCAGGACCGCCTCCAGCAGGCCGTCGATGTTGGTGCGCTGCTTGGCGGAGATGTCGACGAACATGGTGTCGCCGCCGTACTCCTCGGGCACCAGACCGTACTCGGTGAGCTGGCCGCGGATCTTCTCCGGGTTGGCGCCCTCCTTGTCGATCTTGTTGACGGCCACGACGATCGGCACACCGGCCGCCTGGGCGTGGTTGAGGGCCTCCACCGTCTGCGGCATGACGCCGTCGTCGGCGGCGACCACCAGGATGGCGATGTCCGTCACCTCGGCACCGCGGGCACGCATGGCCGTGAAGGCCTCGTGACCGGGGGTGTCGATGAAGGTGATCGGTCGGGTCTCATCACCCAGGTGCACCCGCACCTGGTAGGCGCCGATGGACTGGGTGATGCCGCCGGCCTCGCCGGCGACCACGTCGGTGGAGCGGATGGCGTCCAGCAGCTTGGTCTTACCGTGGTCGACGTGGCCCATGACCGTGACCACCGGCGGGCGCGGCAGCAGTTCGGCGTCGTCCTCGCCGGCCTCCTCGGCCTCCAGGTCAATGTCGAAGGACTCCAGCAGCTCACGGTCCTCGTCCTCGGGCGAGACGATCTGGACGTCGTAGCCCAGTTCGGCCCCCAGCAGGGCGAAGGTGTCCTCGTCCAGCGACTGGGTGGCCGTGGCCATCTCCCCGAGGTGGAACAGGACGGTCACCAGCGCCGCCGGGTTGGCGTTGATCTTCTCCGCCAGGTCGGTCAGCGTGGCGCCCTGGCGCACACGCACCGGGGTGGAGCCGTCGCCGCGGGGGACGACGACGCCGCCGATCGTCGGCGCACTCTGCTGCTCGAATTCCTGGCGCTTGGCCCGACGCGACTTACGGCCCCGCGGGGCACCACCACCGCGCCCGAAGGCGCCCTGGGTGGAGCCACGACCGCCACGACCGCCACGGGGGCCGCCGAAGCCGCCACGGGGACCGCCGCCGCCGGAACCTCCGCGACCGCCGGAGCCGGGACGACCACCACGGCCGCCCTGACCGCCGCGGGACGGCGCACCGGGACGCCCCACCGAGGAGCGGCCCGGCATCATGCCCGGGTTGGGGCGCGGACCACCGGAACGCGGGCCCGGACGCGGGCCACCCTGACCCGAGCGCGCGCCCTGTGGACGCGGACCACCCGAACCGCCGGGACGCGGGCCGCCACTACCGCCGGGACGCGGTCCCGGACGTGGACCGCCCTGACCGGGGCGTCCACCCTGCGGACGCGGACCACCCGAGCCGCCGGGACGGGGCATGCCCTGGGAGGTGGCGTACGGGTTGTTGCCCGGACGCGGGCCGCCGGAACGGCCGCCCTTGCCGCGGCCACGGGAGCCGCCGGGACGGGGCATGCCCTGGGAGGTGGCGTACGGGTTGTTGCCCGGACGCGGGCCGCCCGGGCGGGGGCCGGGCGTGGGTGCGCTCGGGCGGGGGCCCGGAGTCGGCGCGGCCGGGTGGGCAGTCCCCTCGGCGCCCGGGGTCGACGTCGGGTGCGCCGGCCGGGGCCCAGGAGCCGGATGCGCGGGCTTGGGCGCCGCGGGCTTGGGCGCGGAGGAGGTCTGCTTCGGTGTCGGTGCGGCCGAGGTCGCAGCCGGCTTGGGCGCGGCGGGGGCCGGCTTCGGGGCGGCCCCCGACGGCCTCGGGCCGGTTGGCTTGGGCGCCGCCGGCTTGGGTGCCGACGCGGCCCCCTTGGGGGCGGTCGGCTTGGGGGTCTTGGACTCGCCGCCCTGCGCGGCGAAATGCTCGCGGACCCGGCGCGCAACGGGGGGCTCAACGGTGGAGGACGCCGCCTTGACGAACTCTCCCTGATCCTTGAGCCAGGCCAGAATCACCTTGGAGGTGATCTTCTTGCCAGTGGGGTCGAGCTCCTTCGCGAGCTCATGAACGCGTGGTTTTGCCACTTTTCTCCTGTCCGGTTCCCCACCCCGAACAGGGTGGGTGCTAGTAGAGGCAGCTCATCGCCGGGTACTCATCGGGTGCCCATCAGCTTCCTACCCGCCTTTGCTATCGGTCGTGCCGACCCCGGTCGGGGACGGCGTGTACGCGCGGCCGTGATCCGCCCCGTGAAGGCCGATCCAGTCGCGCACGGGGGCCACATCGGGTGACCCGCTCATGCGCAGGGCACGCGCAAAGGCGCGCCTGCGCTCAGCGAGATTGACGCATTCCGGGTCCGGGTGGATCCAGGCGCCGCGTCCGGGCCGGATTGCCCGGGCGTCGACGGCCAGCTCGCCACTGTCCGTCAGGGTCAGGCGCAGCAACTGCGCCCTGGGGGCCTTGCCGCGGCAGCCGATACAGGTGCGTTCGGGCACGTGGGGGGTTTTGACCACCGGCTGGCCGCGTCCTTCCGCTCGCTGTCGACTGCCCGCCGCGGAGCGCCGAGCCGGGGCCCGACGCTTGCCCGTAGGCAGGCCGAAAGCAAGTGTAACCGGGTTGGGCGTCAGTCCTCAGCGCCGGGCGCTGAGGGACCAGTCACGTCGTCGGCACGGGAGTCGTGGCCGGGAGTCACCTCACCGGACTCGGTGTCGGCGTGAATGTCGATCTTCCAGCCCGTCAGCCGGGCCGCCAGGCGAGCGTTCTGCCCCTCCTTGCCGATCGCCAGCGACAGCTGGAAGTCGGGGACGATGGCGCGGGCGGAGCGCTCCTCGGCGTCGAGCACGGTGACGGAGGAGACGCGCGCGGGCGACAGGGCGTTGGCGACGAAGCGGGCCGGGTCCTCGGAGTAGTCGACGATGTCGATCTTCTCCCCGCCCAGCTCGGCCATGACCGCGCGCACTCGCTGCCCCATCGGGCCGATACAGGCGCCCTTGGCGTTCACGCCGCGCACCCGCGCGCTGACCGCGACCTTGGTGCGGTGCCCGGCCTCGCGGGCGACCGAGACGATCTGCACGTCACCGGAGGCGATCTCCGGGACCTCGCGCTCGAACAGTCCCCGCACCATGCCCGGGTGGGTGCGCGAGAGGATGATCTGGGCTCCCTTGGGCCCACGGGACACCTCGGTGACGTAGGCGCGGATGCGGTCGCCGTGCCGGTAGTGCTCACCGGGCACCTGCTCGTGCGGCGGCATGATGCCCTCGTGCTCGTCGTCCAGGCGCACGTAGACCAGGCGCGGGTCGCGGCCCTGCTCGACGGTTCCGGAGATGAGCTCGCCGGCCTTGTCCTTGAAGGCGCCCAGGACCTCGAAGTCGCGCCGGTCCTGGATGCGCTGCACGATCACCGAGCGGGCGGTGGCCTGGGCGATGCGGCCGAAGTCGTCAGGGGTATCGTCGAAGTACTCGCCGGTGGGCTCGTCGTTCTCGTCGACCTCCGGGGCGAGTACGGTCATGTGCCCGGTCTTGCGGTCGATCTCCACGTGGGCGCCGCGGATGGCGCCGGGGACCTTGCTGTATGCGCCCAGGATGGCGTCCTCAATGGCGGGCAGCAGATTGTCCAGGTCGATGCCCAGCTCGTCGGCTGCGCCGCGCAGCTCCGGCATGTTGATGTCCATGATTCCTAATTCCTTTGTCTCGTCTGGGTGCGGTCGGCGTCGCCGGCTGGGTCCGGGCGGGGCGCCGGGGCGGGGCTGGGGCCGCTTACATGCTCACGACCATACGGGCGGTGGCGATGTCCGCGAGCGCGATGGTGCGGGGCGAGTCGTCGACGGTGAGGGTGACGGTGTCGGCGTCGGCGGCGGTGACCTCGCCCTCCAGGGCCTGTTCCTCGGCGGTGGTGACTACCGCGCGGTGGCCGACGGCGCGGCGGAAGTGGCGGGGTGTGTGCAGTTCCCGCTCGGCGCCGGGGGTCGACACCTCCAACGTGTACTGGCCTGCGACCGGGTCGGCGGCGTCGACGGCGTCGGAGATCGCGCGGGTGGCCTCGCCGAGGGTGTCCAGGTCGAGGTCGCCGGGTCCGTCGGGAAGGTCGACGACCACGCGCAGCGTGGTGTACTTGCCGGCCCGCGCCAGGCGCACGTCCTCCAGGAAGAGCCCGGTCTGCTCGACGACGGGGGCGAGTAGCTGATGCAGGCTTTGCTCCTGGCTCCGGGCGGACGCGTCGGTCATATGGAGGTTCCTCCCGTAATGGGCCCGGTGGGGGCGGATTGTGTCTGAGTTCTTCAAGTCGGATCGGTTGATCGCCACCATGCTACCCGCCCATGCGAGGATGACCACATGACACCGACGCCCGCCACCGATTCCGCCGCGCCCTCCCCAGAGCCTGCCGCATGCCGTGCCGCCCACGCCGGCGGTTCACACCGGCCCGGATCGGCTCCGGTCGGCGCGCTCCCCCGCCGGGTGCTGCTGCGCCGGGCGGGAGCGCTGGCGGCGGTGGCCGCGACCGCCGCCTGTGGGGTGCGCCTGGGTGAGGGTTCGCCCGCCTCGCTGCCGACGGTGCCCGCTCAGGAGGCGATGCGGGACGCGCTGGCCCGACAGACGACGCTGATCGGCTCAACGGCGGACGTGGTCGCCCGCTCGGGCGGGCAGCAGTCCGCCCAGGCGGATGCGATCGCCGTGGCGGCTCGGACCCAGTTGGAGGCCCTGGGCGGGGTGTGGGACCCGTGGGCGACGCCGGTGCCCACCACCTATGAGACGGTCTCCCCTGCGCCGTCGGCCGCCGCGGATGCCGACGTCGACGACCTGGTCTCCGCCCTGACCGACGGGTTGTGGCAGGCGCGTGCGGCGGCGGCCGCCTGCGAGGATGCCGCGACGGCACGGCTGTACGCCGCCCTGGCGGTGGCGTGGTCGCTTCAGGCGCGCACGCTCAATGCGGATGCGGTGGAGGTGAGCGGCCGTGACGCCTCGGCCCTGGCCGAGGCACTGCCCGGCGTGCTGCTGGCCGCCTACGACGCGACCCGCTATGCGCTGGAGGAGGTGGCCGCGCGTTCGAGTGACGAGGCCCGCACCCGTGCCGAGGCGGACGTGGTCTACACCAAGGCGGTCATCAGCGCGTCGCTGGCGCTGGGCGGGGAGGACACGCGGCTGGCGGCCTACGCCGCCCCGACGCAGGCGGCGGACTCCGCCACCTCCCTGGACGTCACTTGGGCGCGGCAGGCGTGGCTGCGGGTGGAGGAGACGGAACTGGCGCAGGTCGCCCCGGCGGGCGGCGAGGCCACCGAGGCGGCGATCGACGCGGCCCTGTATGCGGCGGAGCGTGCCCGCGCGTGGGGCGCCGCCGCGGACGACCCGCTGCCCGGCTACTCCGCCTGAGGGGGCGGAGCATCGATCCAGGCGCGTTCACGCACGGCATGCACCAGTTCGCCGGCGCCCAGTGGTCCCCGCGCCGCGACCAGGGCGTGCAGGTCCCCCTCTTCACGCACCAGGCGCAGGCGACAAGGACCGGTCTGCAAACTCCAGGACTCGACGAAGGCCGTGACCACCCGTCGGGATCGCCCCAGGGTGCGCGGTACCGCCAGGTACAGGCGGTCGCGTCCACGTACCCGGTCCAGGGCGTCCAGGCCGCGGGCGAGCAGTCGTCGCAGCCTCCCGGGCGGGGTGGTCACGCGCAGGGTCCAGCGGGGCACCTCGAGCACGAACCGTGGACGGTGCTTCGGTGCGGATACCAGTTCGACGAGGGTGTCCGCTGCCAGTCTGCGGTCGGCGGCGGCCCCGCCGGTGAAGGCGATGCGCGACGCGCCGGCCTCCGTCAGGCTGAGGGCCCCGATACCGGCATCGGCGTCAATGCGACCGGCGGCGATGAGTCCGGCCAGGACGCTACACGCTGCGCCGTACCACAGCTCGGCGGGATCGCCGCGCCGTAGCAACCCGTCCTCGGCGGTCAGTACCACCGTCTGCGCCTCCTCGCCCAGGCTCTCGAGTGCCGAAACGCGCTCCTCTGCGACGGTGGCGGACGGCGGGGTGCTCCAGGCACGTCGCTCCCACTCGCGGGGGCCGAGCACCGTCGCGGCATTGAGGGCACCGACAATGTCGGCATCTGCGCCGCCCGCGACGGCGCCGAGCAGGCGGCACTGGTGCGGTTCCAGGGCGGCGTCCAGCCCGGTGCGAATGGCGGCGGTACCGGCCTCGGGATCGGGGACGGCACTCCACAGGTATTCGTGGCGTCGCCGGAGCCGGTCCAGGTCGCCTCCGGGGCCCGCTCCCGCCCGGCGGGGCAGCAGGCAGGTGACGGACCAGTTGTGGGCGGTCTTGTCGGGCCAGGCGGAGTCGAGCCGCAGCGTGCGCCCGCGCAGCTGCTGAACGGAAGTGGCGGTGGTCACGGTGGTCAAGTCGATCAGGGTGTTAACGGCCGGGCAGTCCCACCCCTCCCCAACAGGCCGCGGGTGCCGACGACGAGCTGCACGGCTCCCCGGTCCATCAGCGTGCTCACGGCGCGCACGAGTCGAGCGGTGCCAGCACCCACGCCCTGCACGCGCAGAGTCCAGCCGTCGTCGATTGCGGGCAGTTCCAATCCGGTGTCGGCACGCAAACGGTCGAGCAGCTCGTGGTCGGCCGAGGCGAGTTGCAAGTGTCGGCCGGTCAGAAGCACGGGGTGCAGTTCACGCACCAGGGCGTCGGCCAGGATCGTCATGTAACAGCGCAATGCACCGCCGCGTGAGGCCCGTTCCTCCGAGCCGGTGGGCGGTCCGAGGACGTCCAGAGCGCGGTGGGCGGCCGAGCGCTCGGCCGCATCGGTGACCACCACGGCGCGCAGCCTGTCCCCGAGGCAAGCGTGTTCGGCGTGCAGGATGTCCACGACGGCTACATCCTTCGCCCTGGATGCCGCGCATATCGCGTCCTGTGGCGAGCGGCCGGGACGCAGTCCGGAGTCGGTGAGCCGGTAGCCGTAGCCGGCCAACAGCTCCTTGACATCCTGCCACTGACGGCGGCGCCCCGGGACGGGCAGCAGCCGGGTCAACGCGTACCGGCCGAGCAGTTCCAGGTTCTCGACCACGTCCAGCACGCGGGTGGCCGGCAGGAGAGGCACCAGCGCCGTCGTCTGCTCGGTGGGGACATATTCGCCCAGGCGGTCGCGCAGCAGTGCTCCGGCCGCGATAGCGGCCTGCGGATCGGCGTCAAAGCCGGCTACCAGGCGGACGGTGAGGGCGTCGTCGTCGGTGGCCGTCGGCTCGGGCAGATCATCCACGGGAGGCGCCACGGTGTGCACCAGGAAGTCCACACCGTCCGGGGCCAGCAGGAGCTCATCGAGGCGATGGTCCAACTCGGCACCGGCGTCGGCCAGGAATGCCCGTTCCTGTTGATCCGGGAGGGTGAAGCGCACCAGGCTGCGGCTCGGTGCGAGACAGCCGGCACGAACTACGGCGGGAACCGGGATCTCGTAGTCGACCTCGCCCAGCAGCGCTTGGTACCGGCTGCGGGAACGATCCTCCACAGACGGGAGCGTGGCGGTGAGCCCGATAAGGGTGGGACGGGCGCCGACCGAGTCGAGACGGGCCAGCAGGTAATGGATGACGGCCGCCCAGTGGGCGCGCAGATGGTGACATTCATCGACGACGACGGTGGCCACGCCCGCCTTCACCAGCGCGTCTATCCGAGCCCGGGCCGTCGGATGCAGCAGGGAGGCCAGGTGATCGGCGTCCAGCGAGGCCAGCGAGGCGCGAACGGCGGAGGCTCGACGGGAGATGCCGGAGCGGTAGGCCGCAGGGTTCTTCGCGGCCAGGTCCTCCAGCCACGCCTCGGCGCCGCCCGGAGCCTGTCCGGAGTCAGCGAGTTCCTCGAGCCAGCGCTCTCGAGCGGCCGCCCGCCAGGGCGCGGCGGTGTCGACCACGGCCAGGGACTGGTAGGTCAGTACCGTCAGGTCTGCGGGGACCGTGGAGCCGTAGTCGTCTTGGGATGCATCTTCGCCGTCGCTCACATGGTCGCGCACGCGTGGCGGGCGGCCGTTGACGTCGCGTAAGTGCCCCCTGGCATGCTCACACCACTGCTGACGGATCAGGGTGGTGGGGGTCAGTACGAGAGCCCGCCGCCCGTTGGCGCGCGCGAGGGCCAGGCCAATCAGTGTCTTGCCGGATCCCGGTGGCGCCACCAGGTGCAGACGCGCGCCGTCGACGGGATCCACGGCGCGCAGCATGTCCACCTGATAGCCGCGCAAGTTCGCCGTCAGAGTCCAATCGGACAGCGGGCGCGGCGGGCGGATCGCCCCGCTATGGGCGGGCGGCATCGTCCCCGGCCAGCGCCGCCTGCACCAGTTCGCGCACGCGGTCGGCGGCCTGCGCCACCGGCACGGAAACCCGCTCGCCGCTGCGGCGGTCGCGGATCTCCACGGTGCCGTTCTTGGCCAGGTCGCGCCCGACCACCACGATGAAGGGCATGCCGAGCAGCTCGGCGTCCTTGAACTTCACGCCGGCGCTGACCCTGCGGCGGTCGTCGTACAGGACCTCCACCCCGGCCCCGTCCAGCGCGGCGGCGAGGGATGCGGCGGCCTCGAAGACGGCGTCGTCCTTGCCGGTGGCCAGGACCTGCACCTGGTAGGGGGCAACCTGGATGGGCCAGGCCAGGCCCTGCTCGTCGTTGTTGGACTCGGCCAGGGCCGCCAGGGCGCGGGTGACGCCGATGCCGTAGGAGCCCATGGTGACGATGCGGGACTTGCCGTTCTCATCCAGCACGGTCAGGTCCAGGGCGCGCGCGTACTTGCGTCCCAGGGCGAAGATGTGCCCGAGCTCGATGCCGCGGGCCAGGTGCAGGGGGCCGGAGCCGTCGGGGGCGGGGTCGCCCTCACGCACCTCGGCGGCCTCGATGGTGCCGTCGGCGGTGAAGTCGCGGCCGGCCACCAGGTCGAGCACGTGCCGCTGGGGGGCGTTGGCACCGGTGACCCAGGCGGTGCCGGGCACCACCCGCGGGTCCAGCAGGTAGCGCACCGAGCCGGTGAGCACCTCATTGCCCTCCGCGTCCCGCTCCACGCGGCGCTTCGGCGAATTGGGGCCGATGACGGCGGGGCCGATGTAGCCGCGCACCAGCTCGGGGTGGGCGGCGAAGTCGGAGTCGGTGGCCATCTCCACCTCGGCGGGGGCGACGGCGGCCTCCAGGCGCCGCATGTCGACGTCGCGGTCCCCGGGAATACCGACGACCAGCAGCTCCCGCTCACCGCCGGGGTGAGTCAGGGCTACGACGACGTTCTTGAGCGTGTCCGCGGCGATCCAGGCGCGCCCGTCGGCGCGTGGGTGTTCAGCATTGACGAAGTCGACCAGGGTTTCGATGGTGGGGGTGTCGGGCGTATCCACCTCATGGGCGGGACCGACCCCGGAGGCGTCCACGTCCGCGGGCACCGGCGTGGTAACCGCCTCCGCGTTGGCCGCGTAGCCGCCGTCGGTACGCACGAAGGTGTCCTCACCGATGGGCGAGGGATGCAGAAACTCCTCGGAGTGGGAGCCGCCCATGGCACCGCTCATGGCGTTGACGATCACGTACTCCAGGCCCAGCCGCTTGAAGATCCGCTGGTAGACGGCGCGGTGCGCCTGGTAGGAGGCCTCCAGGCCGGCGTCGTCGATGTCGAAGGAGTAGGAGTCCTTCATGACGAACTCGCGGCCGCGGATGACGCCGGCGCGCGGGCGGGCCTCGTCACGGTACTTCGTCTGGATCTGGTAGATGGACACCGGCAGGTCCTTGTACGAGGAGTACAGGTCCTTGACCAGGAGGGTGAACATCTCCTCGTGCGTGGGTGCCAGCAGGTAGTCCGCGTCCTTGCGGTCGGTCAGCTTGAACAGGGTGGGCCCGTAGTCGTCCCAGCGGCCGGTGGCCTTGTAGGGCTCCGCGGGCAGCAGTGCCGGGAAGAGCACCTCCTGGGAGATGGTGTCCATCTCCTCGCGGACGATCGCCTCGATCTTGCGCAGGGTGCGCAGGCCGAGCGGCAACCAGGTGTAGACGCCCGGGACGGTACGGCGGATGTAGCCGGCGCGCACCAGCAGCTTGTGGCTGTCTACCTCCGCGTCGGCGGGGTCCTCGCGCAGGGTTCGGATGAAGGCCTTGGACATGGTCTGAAGCACGGGGCCGATCTTACGTGCTGACGGCGCGGGGCCAAGTCGAAGACCCGCCGCCACGGGAGTCAACCGGCCGAGGCCAAGTGCCGGCACGGCCCGCGTCGAGGCGGAGCCGCACCCGACGAGCGCCGCAACCGATGAAAACAGACCGAGCACCATGGGTTTGCGTCACAAACTAGTTCGTGTACACTTAAAGCAGCGGTTTGCGTGGCCAACCACTTTGTTCTACTTAAGGAGCAGTCATGGACCCGACACCGGTTTCCCCCAACAACGCAGACGGCGGACTCGAGCCCGCCGCCGCACTCGCCACCATCAGCGAGCAGCAAACCGCCTACCTACGGCACATGGAGGTCCACTCCGCCCCGCTCTACCTCGCCTGGGGCCTGGCCTGGCTGATCGGGTACGGCGTCTGCGGTCTCAGCGTGGGCGGCGATTATGAACTCCCCCGCAATTCCTGGCTAGCCTTCATGGGCTGCCTGGCGGCCGCCGCCGTCTTCACCTGCGTATACATCGCCCGACGCTCACGCGGACTGCGCGGCCGCACCTCCTGGATCGGCATGCTGTACGGACTGGCCTGGGCGGGCGGCATGATCCTGGCCTTCACCACCACCGCCAGGCTGGGAGCATTCCTCAACGAACTGGGGACCGCCCAGGCGGCGAATGTGGGCTCAATCGTCGCCAACGCCCTGCCGTGCCTGGTGGTCGGGGTACTGTTCCTCGCCGGAGCCGCCATCTGGGAGGAGACCACGATGGCCGTCACCGGCGGCTGGATACTGGTAGTCACCACAGCGGCCACCGTCGTCGGCGGACACGCGCTGTGGGCCATCATGGCCCTGGCCGGCGGAGGTGGCCTCCTGGCGGCAGGGATCCTGACGGCGCTCCTCGGCCGCCGTCAGAGCGCAGCCGTGCGGGACTGACGATGCCCACCAGCGAACCGCTCGACCCGGTCATTCACGCCCAGTCCCGCCTGCGGATCATGGCCACCCTGGCCGCGGTCCCCCAGGGAGACGCCCTGGTCTTCCCCCGTCTGCGCCAGCTGCTGGGCATGACGGCGGGCAACCTGTCCACCCACCTGTCACGGCTGGAGGAGGCGGGGTACGTGGAGCAGAACAAGACCTTCTCCGGGCGCATGCCCGCCACGTATGTCTCGCTCACGCCTCGAGGCCGCGCGGCCTTCGCCGAATACACCCGGCAGCTACGCGCCTTGCTGGATGCCGAGTGACGGCGACGCCCGCTGTGAGTGCACCAGACACCTGGTGCACTCATAACACATCACTGTATGATGCAGTCATGCGCACTACCGTCGATCTGCCACCCGCCGTACACAGCCAGATCAAACGGCTCGCCGAGGAAAGGAAGACTTCCATATCCTCGCTGGTGGCGGATCTGACGCGTCGCGGTTTAGAACAACTCGAGCCCGAGACGCCCCTAGAGATCGATCCCGAGACCAATCTTCCGGTCATGCATGTTGGACATCGGGTCACCGCGGCAGATGTTGATGCCTTTCTGGCGGATTCCGAATGACTACGTATCTCTTGGACGCCAATGTCCTCGTAGCTTTGCTGGTTCCGGAGCACGAACACCACGATCCGGCTCGCGCCTGGCTGGTGTCCTGCCCGGATGAGGCGGTGTTCGTGCTCAGCCCCATCACCGAGGGGGCCTATTGCCGGTACATGGTCCGCTGCGGTTACTCCATAAAGACATCACAAGCCGCCTTGAACCATCTCCATTTGCTGGAACAATGGGCCTTTTGGCCGGACGACGCATCGTATGCGGACATCGACATGAATGACGTTCATGGGCACAAACAAGTCACGGACACATACCTGGCTGAGTTGGCCCACTCCCATGGCGGGCTACTGGTCACCTGCGATCGCCCCTTGGCACAGCGCCGTCAGAGCACAACCATGCTCATTCCCGGAGTCATTCCCGGCGCCTAAGCCGCTCGACTCCTCACCGGGCCCCGATTATCGGTTCTTCCGGTTTGGGGGTGTGGTGGTTGTCTCGGGCTGCGGCAGGAGTGCTGCCGATGTCCTGGGATATGGCATGGGGTGGGGTGGGTGGCGTGGGGTGTCTGGTGCGCCGGCTGGGCGTTAACAACGCTACTAAACGCTCTGCTGTATACCCCAGGGGCCTTCAGCAGACGGTTAACCGGCGTTGTTAACCCCGAAGTGGCGTAGCAGACGGCGAAGCGGCGCAGTAGACGGCCCCGCTCCCGGGCGCCGGAGCTATCGGCAGCCAAGTGCAGCCAGGCCAGGCGTTCTGGCGTGGTGAGCCGGCGCCGTGGAGGTTTAACCCGCGTCCTCGAGCACTCCGCCCGGCCGGCGGCGAGGACGCCCCTACCGGGCCGAGGACGTCCTCGCCAGCCCGAACACGACCCCGCCGGCCACAAGTCCTCGTCAGCCTCAGAACATCCTCGCAGACCCCACGCCGACCTCGTGCGCCCGGGCACGACCACCCGCGGGCCCGAACCACCACACCCACAAACCGCAGCGCCCATGAACATTCGATAGTGCTCCCAGCTGTCACAGATTGCACCACTTTGCTGGGACATGCCGGAACCTTGGTCGACAGAACCGCATGATTTCAACGATGTGCGCTAGGTGGCTCGTGTCCGGGCAGGTAAAGTGGTGCAATCAGTGACAGCTGGGCGGCGGTCACCGTGGTGAACCGGCAGGCCCACCGGTTTCCTCGCCCGGAGACACGCCGGCCGCCACATCCACAAGCACGACGAGCCGGCCTGGATGGCCTGGCGGGGTTGCTAGAGGACACGCCCCGGCCCTCGAGGACGCCTCCCGGGAGAGCGTCCTCGGCGGCCCGACGACGTCCCCGCCGACCCGAGCACGACCGCATCACCCCGACCACCACCCCCGCACCACAGCCCCGGCCGGACCTCACACCCGCAAACCGGAAGCACCCGATTATCGGTGTGAACGTGTTGCTTTAGGTCGTGTTGTGCAAGTCGGCGTGGTGTGCGGGATAGGGTGAGGCCTTTGGGGTATCACGGGTGGCGTGAGAACAGAAGGACCGCAACGCCGTAGATCGCTGCTTCGGCGAGCTCAAGCAGAACCGGGCCATGGCCACCAGGTACGACAAACTCGCCGTCCGCTACCAAGCCACCACCCACATCGCCAGCATCGATCACTGGCTCAAACGACCTATATAACACGACCTCGACGTCTTCCCGCATCCACTCACCGATTCCATACCCACAGTTGACAGTTGCATGCTATACTCTATATGTGGGGTATTTCTCGCCACTTCAACGTCGAAGGAGATCATCATGTGCCCCCCATCAAGATTGCCGCATTGATTGCCGTATTCTGCCTGGCACTGCTCGCGCCGCCGAGCCAAGCCGCGACAACCGCCGATGAACAAGCACCGCGGGACTGGTTGACCTCATACGGGGTTCCATCCGAACTGCAGCAGTACGCGATCGACAAGGTCAAGAACGACGAGACGCTTGACGCCGACAAGGAGGGAAGCGCTCCCATCATTACAGAGGACAGAACATCGGGCACATCTATCATTCACGTCAAGATCTATGCCGACGGCTCCTTCACTGCCGACCAGGAGTATACGGCATCTAGCCAAGCTACGGGTCACGGATCACTAATTTCTGGGGCGCAGGCGGTGATACGACCTATGGCGGTGGCTCCTTCCGCGCTCAGCGAGTCGCCTCGAACAGAATTCTCGTCCTCGGAGACTTCGCTAATTACGGCGGTTAGGGAACCCACACCAGGGGAATGTACGTCACATCGTACGGTTCACATCTCACAACGTCGTCCTACTACTGAGCACTGACGGAATCGGGACAAAGGAGGGTGTCGAGGAGCCATGACGACTTGGGTTGACTACTGGACTCTAATCCAGGATCTAGTTGTTTTCATCGGTATCATTGTTGGAACCTGCACGCTCGTAAACATCGCTCGGTCACTAGGTGAAATAGTGCGCATGTTGCGGCATCAGGAAGAGTCGAACAGATTGGGGGACGCCAACAGACTCGCTCACAAGCAATGAGGCCAACACTCCTGCGGCAGAAAACACGCACAGGCGCGCTCTCCCTCACAGCAGCACGGTGGCGAAGGTGCCCACGCGTCTGAAGCCCAGACCGTAGTACAGCCCCAGGCCGGCAGCGTTGAAGGAGTTCACGTACAGGCTCACCGCACCGTCGGCACCCACGTGGTCGCGGTGCACCGCGTCCACCACGGCTGCGAGCGCCACCGAGCCGATGCCGCGCCCGCGCAGGTCCGGGCGGGTCCACACACCGGTCAACTGCGCCACCGAGCCGCCCGGCCGCAGCCACAGGGAGCCCACGTCGACCTTGAAGGCCACGGCGGCTCCCCCGCCGGCAACCGCATCCTGCCCGACGGGACCGCCGGCGCCGTCGTCGAGCAGCACATAGCTGCGGCCGGAGCCCACCAGCCAGCCGACGTGCCGGGCGTAGGAGGACCCGGAGGTGGTCGGGTCGTAGCCGAGCTCGCCGGTGAACATGGCCACGCTCGCCGGCAGCACCAGCGCCTCCTCCGTCGGCGCCGCCCGATGCACCCCCGCCGCCACCCAGGCCAGTTCCGGGCGCCGTGCCAGGGCGTCGGCCGCCAACGTGCCGCCCGTCCCCCGCGGCGCCACCAGCAGCGGCTGCTCCCAGCGCTCCTCCCGCGAGCGCATGCCGGCCGCCGCCAGGTGCTCCCACACGGCGGCGACGTCCGCCACCGGTCCGGCCACCGAGCCGCGGCGAGTCAGGCGCCGGAAGGCGTGGTCCGCGAGCGCGCGGGCCACCTCGTCCCCGGCGCCCGGGTGTCCCAACTCCGGCCGGGCGGCCAGGCCGAAGGGCATGAGTGAGCCGGTGGCCCAGGCGCCGGCCACAGGCCGCCAGGGGTCGGCGGCGACCACCACATCCCCGCGCGCCCAACTGGGCCAGCGCAGCACCTGGTGCGCCAGGGCGACGCCGGCGACCGGGTCGAGGGCGCACAACTCGAGCAGCCCGTCCAATTGGGCCGGGTCGAGCGGGGTGAGCGGCGACGTCGGGCGGCGGCCGAACAGGTTCACGCGGATGCGGGCGGTTGCAGGAATCGGGGCATTACGGGCGGGCTCAGACGCTGGCGACCACACTCGGTGAGGTGCCGGCCAGAGCCGCCTCGCCGAACTCGGAGCGCATCTGCTCGGCCATGATCTGGGCCTGCTCCAGCAGCGTGTCCACCACCTGGTCCTCGGGAACCGTCTTGATGACCTTGCCGCGCACGAAGATCTGGCCCTTGCCGTTGCCCGAGGCGCAGCCGAGGTCGGCCTCGCGGGCCTCACCGGGGCCGTTGACGACGCAGCCCATCACGGCCACGCGCAGCGGGGCGGACACGTCCTTCAGCCCCTCCTCCACGGATTCGGCCAGCGACCACACGTCCACCTGGGCGCGCCCGCATGACGGGCAGGAGACGATCTCCAGCTTGCGTTCGCGCAGCCCCATGAACTCCAGCAGCTTGGTGCCGACCTTGACCTCCTCCACGGGCGGGGCGGACAGGGACACGCGAATGGTGTCGCCGATGCCCTGCGCCAACAGGATGCCGAAGGCGGCACAGGACTTGATGGTGCCCTGAAATGCCGGGCCGGCCTCGGTCACGCCCAGGTGCAGCGGCCAGTCGCCGCGCTCGCTGAGCATTTGGTAGGCCTGCACCATGGTGACCACGTCGTGGTGCTTCACGGAGATCTTGAAGTCGTGGAAGCCGCACTCCTCGAACAGGCCGGCCTCCCAGACGGCGGACTCCACCAGGGCCTCGGGGGTGGCCTTGCCGTACTTCTTCAGCAGGCGCGGGTCCAGGGAGCCGGCGTTGACGCCGATGCGCAGGGAGGTGCCGTGGTCGGAGGCGGCCTTGCAGATTTCGGCGACCTTGTCGTCGAACTTGCGGATGTTGCCGGGGTTGACGCGCACGGCCCCGCAGCCGGCCTCGATGGCGGCGAACACGTACTTGGGGTTGAAGTGGATGTCGGCGATGACGGGGATGCGCGACTGCTTGGCGATGATCGGCAGGGCCTCGGCGTCCTTGTCCGTGGGGCAGGCGACCCGCACGATGTCGCAGCCGGCCGCCGTCAGTTCCGCGATCTGCTGGAGGGTCGCCCCCACGTCGTGGGTCTTGGTGGTGGTCATCGACTGCACGGAGATGGGGGCTCCGCCCCCGACCTCCACGTCACCGACGCGGATCTTGCGGGTGGGCTTGCGGGGCGCCAGCACCGGGGGCTCCTCACGCACGGTTGGCATGCCTAGGGCGATCGCTTCTGTCACGCCTCACAGTATGGCACCGGGCGAGCGCGGTCGCCGTGGTGGCCGGCTCACACCGGGGTGCGATTCGCCTCCCGGGGCGGCGTTTCCGCAGCCCGCGCCGCCCACCGCTCAAATGGGCGCGACGATGTCAACCCAGATGAGTAGCACGGCCATGAGAATCAGCAGGTAGAAGACGACCTGCCCGACCGGCAGCATCCTGGCGGTATCGGCGTAGCCGGGATCGGGGTTGCCGTGAGCGCGGGCCCACAGGCGACGGATGCCCTCCCAGCAGGCGCCGGCGACGTGCCCGCCATCCAGCGGCAGCAGCGGAATGAGGTTGAAGGCGAACAGGGCCAGATTCAGCGAGCCGAGCAGGCTGAGCATGGAGAACAGGCGCACCGAGAAGGGCAGACCCATATCCGTGCCGGTGCCAGCGCTGGACACCTCCCCGGCGATGCGCCCCACCCCGACCAGGCTGACCAGGCCCTCGGCGTTGCGCTCCTCCAGGCCCAGTCCGGCGGCGACGGCGTGGTACAGGCCCGCCGGCAGGGTCACGATCGCCTTCAGGGTCTGTCCGACTGCGTCACCCACCACCCGCGGGATCTCCCCGGCCGGGGTGCGCACCGTTCCCAGCGAGGGGCCGATGCCCACATACGGGCGCGGCTCGGTAATCACCTCTCCGGAGGCGTCGGTGGCGGGGTTGCCCTCGGCGTCGTAGACGGTGCGGGGCACCTCCACGGCCGTGATGGTCAGGGTCAGCGCCTGCCCATCGCGCTCGACGACGACGTCGGCCGGCTCGGTGCCGGAGGCGGCGATGGCCGCCTGCACCTCGGCCCAGGTGGCGGTGGGCTCACCGTCCCAGGACACGATCGTGTCGCCTACCTGCAATCCGGCCGCGGCGGCCGGGGAGGTGGGGTCGGCGTCGGTGCACGCGGCGCCGGCGTCGATGTCGGAGGAGACGCATTCGGACACCGACGCGAGGGTGGCGGTGTAGGCGGGCTGCCCGATCACCCCCAGGGCGACGGTCAGGCAGATGACGCCCAGGGCGAGGTTGGTGAGGATGCCGCCGGCCATGACCAGCAGCTTCTTCGGGACGCTCAGGCGGTAGAAGGCGCGGTCCTGCTCGTCGGGGCCAAGCTCGTCCAGGGACTCCGCGCGCGCCTCGGCGACCATGGAGCCGGGCTTGTCCGGGTGGCCGGGGCGGGCGGGCGGCAGCATGCCCAGCAGGCGCACGTAGCCGCCCAGCCAGATGGCCTTGATGCCGTACTCGGTCTCACCGCGGCGGGTGGACCACAGCTTGGGGCCGAAGCCGATGAAGTACTCGGGTACCTTCACGCCGAAGTGTTTGGCGGGCAGCATGTGGCCCAACTCGTGCAGGGCGACGGACAGGCCGATGCCGATGATGAGGATGACGATGCCCAGGATGTAGGCAAGGGTGTGGCTCAAGGGGTCTCCTGGTCAGCGGGTACGGGCGGCGATCAGCTCGTCGGCGCGGGCGCGCGCCCAGGCGTCGGCGGCCAGCACGTCATCGAGGCCGGGGTCGGCGTGCCCGGTGTGGGCCTCCAGCACGGCGGCGTCGATGGCGACGATGTCCAGCCAGCGCAGGCGCCCGTCCAGGAAGGCGGCGACGGCCTGCTCGTTGGCAGCGTTGAAGACGGCCGGGTGGGTGGGTGAGGCGGCCACGGCGGCGCGGGCCAGGTCCACGGCCGGGAAGGTATCGGCGTCGAGCGGCTCGAAGGCCCAGGCGGTGGGATCGGTCCAGGGCTGGGGCCGGACCAGGCCGGCCAGGTCGGGGCGGTGCGGCCAGGTCAGGCCCAACGCGATCGGCAGGCGCATGTCCGGCGGGGAGGCCTGGGCGATGGTGGCGCCGTCGATGAACTCGACCATGGAGTGGACCACGGACTGGGGGTGTACGGCCACGGTAATGTCGGCGGGGTCGACGTCGAACAGCAGGTGCGCCTCGATCAGCTCCAGCCCCTTGTTGACCAGGGTGGAGGAGTTGACGGTGACCACGGGGCCCATCGCCCAGGTGGGGTGGTTCAGGGCCTGGGCGGCGGTGACGCCCGCGAGTTCGGCGCGGGTACGGCCGCGGAAGGGCCCGCCGGAGGCGGTCAGGATCAGCCGTCGCACTTCGCTGCGGCCGGTGACGTCGGGGCTGGTCAGCCCCTTCTCGTGGACGCCGGCGCGCAGGGCCTGGGCGATGGCCGAGTGCTCGGAGTCGACGGGCACGACCTGTCCGGGACGGCGCAGGGCGCGCTTGACCAGGGCACCGCCGACCACCAGGGACTCCTTGTTGGCCAGCGCGAGGGTGGCGCCGGAGCGCAGGGCGGCCAGGGTGGGTGCCAGGCCGACCGAGCCGGTGATCCCGTTGAGGACCACGTCCCCCTCCCCCACGCCGGCGGCCTGAATCAGCTCGGTGGCGGCGTCGGGGCCGGAGAGGATCGCGGTGACGGGGTCGGGCCGGCCCGCACGGGCGGCGGCGTCGGCGAGGGCCGCGCGCAGCCGGGGTACGACGTCGCCGGCGGAGGCGGACACCGCCAGGCGGGGCACGCGGTGGGCGACAGCCTGCTCGGCCAGCAGTTCCAGGCGGCCGCCGCCGGCGGCCAAACCGGACACGCGCGGCGCCGGGACCCGGCCGGGTTCACCCGGGGCGCCGGGGTGGGCGGCCAGGTGGTCGATGACCTCGAGGGCCTGGGTGCCGATGGAACCGGTGGAGCCGAGCAGGACGACGGCGCGCGCGGGATCACCCGAAGCGGTTGCGGTCATGGTGTGCCCTACTCCACCGACAGCAGGACCTCGACGGTCCGGGCGAGAAAGCGGTCGACGCTGGCCTCGTCATAGGCCTTGTCCCCGCGGGCGGCGGGGAAGACGGCGGCACGCACCTGGGTGGAGGTCAGGGCGCCGTCGGAGTCGAAGTAGGCGGCAATGCGGTCCATGAGGGCGTCGACGGCCTCCTTTTCGTACCCCCGCCGGGCGGCGGGGGCGAAGCGCTCACCGGCCGGGCGCAGCAGCCGCGGGTACAGGGTGGTGGCCAACTGGGCCACCTGGTCCATCCAGGCCTTGCGGCCGTTGGTGGCCACGTACTCGGCGCGGCGGCGCTGCAGGAAGGCGGCCTCGAGCCGGTCCAGCGCGGCGTCGACGGCGTCGGGCCGGTAGCCGCCGTGGACGATGTCGAAGGCGACGGTGCGCACCCCCTCGGAGTCCATCTCGGCCAGTTCGCCGGCGTCGTAGATCTCGTGGGCGGTCTCGAAGTAGCCGTCCACCTGCTCGACGCGGTAGCCCTGCTTAAGCATGCCGACCCTGGGGAACATGTCGCTCATCGCGTGTGCGCCGCCCTTTCCTGCTTGAGCACCTCGGTGGCCAACTGGCCGCAGGCGCCGTCAATGTCGCTGCCACGAGTGTCTCGCACCGTGGTGGTGATGCCGGCACGCCGGAGCGTGTCGACGAAACGTTCCTGGACCTCCTGCTCGGAGCAGGTCCAGATGGAGCCGGGGGTGGGGTTCAGGGGAATGGGATTCACGTGGGCCCAGCCGTGGCCGCGGCGGTTGAGCTCGTCGGCCAGCAGCTGCGCGCGCCAGGCGTGGTCGTTCATGTCCTTGATCAGGGCGTACTCGATGGAGACGCGCCGGCCTGTGGCCTCGAAGTAGTCGTGGGCGGCGTCCAGCAGCTCGCCGACCTTCCACTTGGAGTTGACGGGAATGAGGGCGTCGCGCAGTTCGTCGTCGGGGGCGTGCAGGGAGACGGCCAGGGTGACCGGCAGGCCCTCACCGGCGAGCTTGCGGATCAGCGGAACCAGGCCCACGGTGGAGACGGTGACGCCGCGGGCGGACAGGCCGAAGCCCTCCGGGGCGGGGTCGATGATTCGGTGCAGGGCCGCCACCACGTTCTTGTAGTTGACCATCGGCTCGCCCATGCCCATGAACACGACGTTGGACAGGCGGGCGGGGCCACCGGCCAGACCGCCGGCCTCGGACAGGGCGGCGGCGTGACGAATCTGCTCGATGATCTCCCCGGTGGACAGGTTCCGGGTCAGCCCCATCTGGCCGGTGGCGCAGAAGGGACAGGCCATGCCGCAGCCGGCCTGGGAGGAGACGCACAGGGTGGTGCGGTCCCGATAGCGCATGAGCACCGACTCCACGCGCACGCCGTCGTAAAGCTCCCACAGGTGTTTGATGGTGCGGCCGCCGTCGGCGCGCAGGGCACGCACCTCGTGGATCAGGTCGGGCAGCAGTTCGGCGCACAGTTGCTCGCGCTGGGCGGCGGGCAGGTCCGTCATGTCGGCGGCGTCGCGGGTGAAGTGAGTGAAGTAGTGGCGTGAGAGCTGGTCGGCGCGGAAGGCGGGCAGACCGGCCTCCCGCAGTGCCTGCTTGCGGCCGGCCAGGTCCAGGTCGGCCAGGTGCCGGGGGCCTTGCCACGGGCGCGGGGAACGGCGAAGGACAGGCGGGGGCGAGCGTCGGGGCTGGTGGCGCCCTCGGGCGGCTGATCGGTGGGCAGCACCTGGACGCGGTCGGAGTCGCGGCGCGGCGTGGCCGTACGGGCGGCCCCGGCACGTGGGCCGCGTGCGCGGATGACGGCGGAGGTGCTGCTCACTGGGGCCATGATCCTTCCGTTTGTGAGAGTCGAGCGCGTTCGCGGACACGAGCGGCCGAAGCGGCAGCGTACTCGTGCCAAGCCGCCACTGCCACGGCGTCGGTCACAGTCCCGGGGCGACGGCGCCGCATCTGGTGCATCGCCGGGTCACCCGACCAGGAGGCTGAATACGTAGACCACCGGGGCGGCCACCAGGATGGAGTCGAGCCGGTCCATGAGACCGCCGTGGCCGGGCAGGAGGGTGCCCATGTCCTTCAGTCCGAGGTCGCGCTTGAGCAGGGACTCCCCCAGGTCGCCCAGCGTCGAGATGACCACCACGGTGGCGCCCAGCAGCGCGCCCGCCCACACCGGCCCGTCCAACGCCCACAGGCAGACCGCGCCGGCGCCGACGGCGGCCAGCAGGGAGCCGGCGAAGCCCTCCCAGGACTTCTTCGGCGACACGCTCGGCGCCATGGGATGCCTGCCGAAGTTGATGCCGGCCAGCCAGCCGCCGGTGTCGTTGGCGACCGGCAGGGCGATCAGGGTCAGGACCTTGCCGACCCCGTGCGTCTGGGCGACCAGCAGCACGGCGAACCCGGCGAGGAAGGGCAGGTAGGTGGCGGCGAACACGGAGGCGGAGGCGTTCACGGAGCGGGAGCGACGCACGGCGTCGTGGGCCTCGGTGCGCAGCACATCATGGCCGGCCTCTTCCAGGGCGGTGCCGGACTCGGCCTCCGCCTGATCCAGGAAGCACCAAACCACGCAGGCGCCGGCGGTGGCGATGTAGGCGCCCAGGGCGGCCTCCGCGCCCGCCCGCCAGGCGCACACCGCCACCCCGAGGGTGCCGATCCAAAGCGGGGCCAGCGGCAGTCGGATGCCCTTGCGGGCGAAGGCACCGGCCAGTTCCCACAGGGCTCCGCACACGGCCACGACCACCACGCCGACGAACACGATCTTGTTGAAGACCAGCGAGGCCAGGATCGCCCCGATCAGGACGACGGCGACCCCGACGGCGGCGGGCAGGTTGCGTCCCGCCCGCCCGGTGGCGGGCAGGGGGGCGCGGTTGCGCGTCGGCGGCGGGGCGAGCAGGGTGGACAACAGGCTCACGGTGGGCGGCGTACTGGTGCGGTTCGGGGTGCGAGGCGGGGCTCAGACCTCGAGGAGCTCGGACTCCTTGGTGGCCAGGGCGGCGTCGATCTGCTCGACGTAGCGCTTGGTCAGGGCGTCCAGCTCCGCCTCGGCGCGCTTGACGTCGTCCTCGCCGGCCTCGCCGTCGCGCTTGATGGCCTCCAGCTCCTTCTTGGCCTTGGCGCGCACACCGCGCACCTGCACGCGGGACTCCTCCGCGCGGGAGCGGGCGAGCTTGACGTAGTCGCGGCGACGCTCCTCGGTCAGCACGGGCAGGGTCACGCGGATGACGGTGCCGTCGTCGGTGGGGTTCACGCCCAGGTCGGACTCGCGGATCGCGGTGACGATCTCCTTCATGGCGCCGCGGTCGTAGGGGCTGACGATCACGGAACGGGCCTCGGGAATGGTGATGGAGGCGAGCTGCTGCAGGGGCGTGGGCGCCCCGTAGTAGTCGACCACGATTCCGTTGAACATGGACGGGTTGGCGCGGCCGGTGCGGATGGCGGCGAGTTCGTGCTTGCCGGCGTCGAGGGCCTTGTCCATCTTGTCCTCGGCATCGAGCATGACGTCGTCGATCATGGTTGGTTCCTTCGGTTGTTAGCAGTGTTGATGGGCTGTCGGTCGGCTGTGGTTCAGCCTTTGGCGCGTTCGCCCGTACGGCCGAGCGCGGAGGGCGCCGCGCGGATGGCGCGGCCGGAGGCTAGTCGCGGGTGACGAGGGTGCCGATGTCCTCCCCCAGCAGGGCGCGGGTGATGTTGCCGGGCTCCCCCATGCCGAACACGCGCATGGTCAGGGCGTTGTCGCGGCTGAGGGCGAAGGCGGAGGCGTCGGCGACCTGCAGCCCGTCTGCCAGGGCGCGCGCATAGGTGAGGCGGTCGAGCTTGACGGCCTCGGGGTCGCGGCGCGGGTCCGCGGTGTACACGCCGTCGACCCCGTTCTTGCCGACCAGCAGCTCGTCGCAGTGAGTCTCCAGGGCGCGCTGGGCGGCGACGGTGTCGGTGGAGAAGTAGGGCATGCCGGCGCCGGCGCCGAAAATGACGGCGCGGCCCTTCTCCATGTGGCGGATGGCGCGCAGGGGAATGTAGGGCTCGGCGACCTGGGTCATGGTGATGGCGGACTGGACCCGGGCGGGTACACCGGCCTTCTCGATGAAGTCCTGCAGGGCGAGCGCGTTCATCACCGTGCCGAGCATGCCCATATAGTCGGCCCGGGCGCGATCCATACCCCGGGCGGACAGTTCTGCGCCGCGGAAGAAATTGCCGCCGCCGACCACGATGGCTACCTGCACGCCCTGCTTGATGGCGGTGGCGATCTGCTGGGCGGCGTCGGCGACGACGTCGGCATCCAGGCCGACCGCCCCACCGCCGAAGACCTCACCGGAGAGCTTCAATAGCACCCGCCGGGGATGGGTGCCGTGGGCGATGCGGTCGTCGCGGTCCGGGGACTCGCTCATGCGTGGTGCCTCCTGCTGGGTGCGGACGGTTCAGCGGCTTCGATGCGGGCGCTGCGCACAGCCTACCTGCACAGGGTGGTTCCGCGCCGGAGGTAACGATAGAGTCAGGGAGTGACGAAGCGTATATCGACGGGGTGAGCAGCCGTGTTCGGATTCAGACTCAGCGAGGCGTCATCCCCGGAGGAATGTCGGCACCTGACCGACAGGACGACGTGCCAAGACACTGACGCCAACGCTATCGAGGTACGCGCGCTGAGCAAACGCTTCGGCGGGCCCACGGTTCTGAACGAGGTCACCCTGGATGTCCGCTACGGCGCCATCACCTGCCTCCTCGGCCCCAATGGGGCGGGCAAGACCACGCTTATGCGGATCCTCGTCGGACACGAGTCCATCAGCCGCGGGAGTGCTCGCATCGTGCTGCCGGAGGACGGCGCGCTCGCGGACCGCACTGTCGGATACGTTCCCGACTCTTCGCTGGTATACCCGCTATTGACTGTGCGCGAGCATCTGCGGCTGGTGGAGGCGTTGTTCGGCCTCAGCCGGTTCAGCCGGGCGCAGGAGGAACAGTTTCTGAAGGCGCTGGGACTTGATGAGCACGCGGACCTGCTGGCCAGCAAACTCTCGAAGGGGTTGAAGAAGCGGCTGATGCTCGCCTGCGCGGTGCGCCAGGGCGCGCGAGTCCTCGTCCTGGATGAGCCCTTCGATGGGCTCGATCCGGCGGGCCAGGAGATGCTCATGTCGCTGGTGGAGCAGTTGCGCGACCAGGGGTGCTGCGTGCTGGTGTCGACGCATCGGCTGGACATCGCCGAGCGGGTAGCCGACGAGCTGTTGGTCCTGGACCACGGTGAGCTCGTGTTCTCCGGCACGCCCACCCAGTTCGTGCGTCTCGGCGAGCCCTCCCCCGACAAGACTGCCTTCGAGGCCGCCTTCGCCGCCGTCAGCCGCCGCTCCGATTCCCGACCCCGGCTGGCCGAATTCGACGGGACGAGTCCATGACCGCCGACGTTGTTCCCACCGCCGCGCGCCAGCGTGCCCGACAGCACGTCTCGCGACTGGTACTGGTACTGCTGGAGGCCCGTCTGCGCGGCGTTCGACACAAGGCGGTCGGACTGCTTAAGAGCTGGCCGGGGCGTCTTGCTGGTATCGCCGTGGTGGTCGTCAGCGGCCGGTTGCTTTGGATCCTGGTAGCGCCCCCATCCGGGCGCGCATCTGCCATCCCCGACTGGCTGCTGCGAGATGTGCTCGGCGCCGTACTGGTCGGTGCCCTCACGGTCTGGGGCACCCATTCAGTCGCCCGGCCTCCCGTCATTCTGGGCACCGGTGATATCGGCGTTGTGGACTCCGGCTCCTTGATTCGCGTATCACTAACCGCGGGCATTCTCGCCCGTCTGTCGGCCTCCGTAATCGGCGGCCTGTACCTGGCCGCCGTACTCTCCGGGGTGGCCCCCACGCAGTGGGCGGAACTGGAGTCGCGCCTGTGTTTGTGGACAGTCCTGAGCAGTCTCGGAGTCTGGATGACCAGCGCGCGCTTGGCCTGCGGCTGCGCAACGTGGGCTTTTCCCCGCACGCGCCCGCTCCTGACCCTGGCATGGTGGAGTCCGACGACAGTATTGGTATGCAGTGTGCTCGCCCGCGTGTCGGAACAGGGGGTGAGGGCACTGAACCTGCTGGGCGACATCTTCATGACGCTGACCGGGCACTGGCGATCGGCCATACTGCTCGCCGCTGCCGCCGCCTTGATCTACGCGGTGGTGATCGCGGTGGCGCCCGGGCTGACTCCGCTGTGGGCGGCACCCGCGTACCAGCTGGCCGCAATCCTCGACCTGGCCGAGAGTCGGGACGCCTCGGCGGCATTGGCCCTTATGCGCCCGGCACATGCGTCCAGCGGGAACATGCCCGCCGTCGTCCGTGGGGCGGCCGCCTTAGTAATCCGCCAGTGGTGGGAGGCGGGACGCCGCCATTCCGGCAGGGTCCTCGTATTCGAGGCGCTGGCGGCCTATGGGGTCGGCCGGCTGATCGGTTGGCTGCTCCCGGAGTGGTGGCCAATCGCGTTCCTGATCGTAGGCGGATTTGCAGCTTCCTCATGCGCGCTGGACGGCGCCCTAGCGGAAGCACGCTACCCCCTGTTCTCTGCGGCGAGCAGTACCCGCTGTAACGCACTGTACGTGGGTGCGTGGAGCTGTCTGTTGCCCGCATTACAAACGTGCCTGATCTGCCTGCTGACCGTCCTCGGCGGCGCCCAGGCTCGCCTGCCCGGCGGTGCCGTGGCCATCGCACTCGGTTGCGCATTCACCTGGCCGCTGTTCGCCGCGGCGTGTTCCGTGTCCGCCGCGCTCCTAGCAGCGCGAGGCATTTCGAACCACCTGACCAGCGGCGTCGGCGGGCTTGCCGCCCTCGGAGGGCCGCTGGTCCTCGCCGTCGGCCAGGGCACGGCAGCATTGGCACCCGGGTTTGTGGCAATCGCCGCTCAAGTCGGGGCCACCGCATTGGCCTCGTGGGCACTGCTGCACATCGCCCTCGCAAGCTGGTCCGCCTCGCGGTACGCGGTACGCATTGACAGCCGGACGGCCGCCAAACACCTCAACACAACCACTCAAAGTCCCGCCGAAACGGAGGAATGATCATGGCAGGAATGGACGAGAGCGCCAAGACGGTGCTCAAGGACGCCCGCGCGGTGGCGAAGGAACGGGGGGCAGGCAACGCCGAGCCCCTGGATGTGTTCGTCGCCGCGCTCCGCACCAGCCCCGAGGTGGAGGCGCTCGTCGGCACGCCCCACCAACTGAGCTGGGAGGAGTTGGTGCAGGAGGCGACCGCCGACGCTCCCCGCCGCGGCCTGGGGCGGCTACTGCCCCGGCCGATCGGCTTCGACGACCGCGCCAAGGCGGCCTCGGTGCGGGCGGTCGCGCTGGCGGTCGACTCCGATGTCTCCGCGCGTCATCTGGCGGCGGCCGCACTGGAGCAGGACGACGCCCGCCTGAATGAGTACCTCGTTGCCCACGGCACCAGTTGGAACCGGCTCGTCGAAATACTGGTGACCTGAGCGCCCGTAAGCACCCGAGATATAACACGGGGTCCCCGCGAGCATGCGCTCACGGGGACCCCGGTGCTTGATCGCGTCAGCTCAGGCGCCGACGCGGAAGCGGACGAAGCCGTTCAGCTTGCCGCCGGTGGCCGTGATGACCTTGCCGACCGTGGTCTTGGGGTCCTTGGCGTAGGCCTGGTCCACCAGGCAGTTCTCCTTGTAGAAGCCGTTCATACGGCCCTCGACGATCTTCGGGATGGCCTTCTCGGGCTTACCCTCGGCGCGGGTCGTCTCCTCGGCGATGGCGCGCTCCTTCTCCACGGTCTCGGCCGGGACGGAGTCGCGGTCCAGGTACAGCGGGGAGTAGGCGGCCACGTGCATGGCGACGTCGTGGGCGACCTCGGCGGCCTTGGCGTCGGTGCCGACCAGCACCCCCACCTGCGCGGGCAGGTCGGGGTTGGTGCGGTGCAGGTACAGCTCGACGTGGTCGGCGGCCAGGCGGCCGACGCGGCGCACGACGATCTTCTCGCCGATGACGGCCTGCATGGAGTCGGTGAGCTCCTTGACGGTGGTGCCGTCGACGGCGACCTCGGCCAGCGCCTCGGCGGTCTCGGCACCGGAGTCGATGGCGGCAGTGAGGACCTTGTCGGCGAACTCGATGAACTTCTCGTTCTTGGCGACGAAGTCGGTCTCGGAGTTGATCTCCACCAGGACGCCCACCTGAGCGTCGTCGGTGTCGACCACCTTGGCGGCGATCAGGCCGGCGGAGGCGGAGCGGCCCTCGCGCTTGGCGATGCCCTTCAGGCCCTTGACGCGGATGATCTCGATGGCCTTCTCGGCGTCACCGTTCGCCTCGTCGAGCGCCTTCTTGACGTCGAGCATGCCGGCGCCGGTCTTCTCGCGCAGCGCCTTGATGTCAGCGGTGGTGTAGTTGGGCATGGATATCTCCTGAAATTGCTGAGATTGGAGTGAACGGGCGGCTACTGGACTCAGGCCTGCTCGGCGGGAGCAGGCTCGCTATCCGAAGGAGCCACCGGAGCCTCACTCTGGACGGCCTCGGTGGCCGACTCAGCGGCAGCCTCGGTGACCGACTCTTCGCTCGGGGCGGCCTCGGCCTCGGCACCGGCCAGCAGCTGGGCCTCCCACTCGGGCAGCGGCTCGGCCTCGGCGGCGGGGACCTCCGCCTCCTCACCGGTGCGGGCGCGGCCGGCGGAGCGCGACACGAGCCCGTCGGCGACGGCGTCGGCGATGATGCGGGTCAGCAGCGCGACGGAGCGGATGGCGTCGTCGTTACCGGGGACGGCGTAGGTGACCTCGTCGGGGTCGCAGTTGGTGTCCAGCACGGCGACGACGGGGATGCCCAGCTTCTGTGCCTCGGAGATGGCCAGGTGCTCCTTCTTGGTGTCCACCACCCAGATGGCGGCCGGCGGCTTGGCCATGTCGCGGATGCCGCCGAGAGTCTTGACCAGCTTGTCCTTCTCGCGGCGCATCATGAGCAGTTCCTTCTTGGTGTGGCCGGAGCCGGCCACGTCGTCGAAGTCGATCTGCTCGAGTTCCTTCATGCGGTCCAGGCGACCGCGCACGGTGGTGAAGTTGGTGAGCATGCCGCCCAGCCAGCGCTGGTTGACGTAGGGCATGCCGACGCGCTGGGCCTGCTCGGCCACGGCGGCCTGGGCCTGGGTCTTGGTGCCGACGAACAGAATGTTGCCGCCGCGGGCGACCGTCTCCTTGACGAAGTCGTAGGCGGTGTTGATGCCGTCGATCGACTGCTGCAGGTCGATGATGTAGATGCCGTTGCGCTCGGTGAGGATGAACCGCTTCATCTTGGGGTTCCAACGGCGGGTCTGGTGGCCGAAGTGCACACCGTTCTCGAGCAGCTGGCGCATGGTGACAATCGCCATGAGGTTCCTTTCAGGCACGCCCGGCGGGCGCGCAGTCGAGGGGCGGCCCGCCGCGGTGCGGACGGGGCGCCCGGTTATGGGTGGTTTTCCCCTTTGACCGGAGGCCCCGTGGGCGGGGCGCGGCTGCCCGGAGGCCGGGCATGGGGCCTGGTGCCCGCGACGCCGGGCCACCCACCGTGCTTACGCAATGCGGGACCTCGGCCGTGGCGCTCGAAAGGACGTTCCCGCCCCGCCGACGGCGGAACGGGCGCGGACACGCGAAGTCAGCCACGCAACGGATCGACTAAGGCCGCCGAACCCGCGCGGGGCTGCGGGCGCGAGGTTATCACAGCGCCGGCGCGGATCATGCGGGCGGGGCCGCCGGGCAAGCCTCGTGGCACGGGACGAATCCGCAGGCCACAGCGGGGTGAGTCCGTGGGCGGGTGCGCTCGGCCGGAGGGGCGGGCACCTTCGGATTGGCGTACCGGCGTCCACAGGTCCGATTGGCGACATCCAACCGGATCGGTTATCCACAGGCGGACCATGCCGCAGGTGCGCTCGGGTGCGTACCCGCGCACGCTGGTGTCCATGAGCAACTTCACAGCCGCCGACACCGCCGTCGGCACCTCCGCTTCAGCCGTTACCGTCAACACGACCGCCACGGATGGGCACTCCCCCGTGGCCCCGGGCGGGCACACCCGCCAGGATCCGGCCGACCGCTCCCCCGGCGAGGTCTCATCCGGCGGTCCCCCTCCACCGCGCCCGGGAGGGGCGCGACGTCGGGCCCGGCGCCTGGCGGCGACTTGGGCCGCGCTTACCGTCGGCGCCGCCCTCGCCCTGTCGCCGGCGCCGGCCTCCGGAGTGGACGCAACATCCTTGGGGTCCGCGACCGTGCCGCGGCAGGTGGTGATGGCCTGGCGGGGCGGCGAGCCGAACCCGCTGCAGGCATTCGCGGCCGGGACGGCGGCGGAACCCGCCACGCCGCTGCCGGGGGTGGTGGCCACGAGGGTGCGCTACGCCTGGCCGACGGGCATGGCGACGACGGTGCTGGCCGATTTCGATCCGCCTGCGGTGGTCTGGGGCTCCGGGCACCGCGGCGTGGACCTGGCGCTGGCGGCGGGCTCGCAGGTGCTGGCGGCCGCGGACGGGACGGTCGCCTTCGCGGGGATGGTGGCCGGACGACCGGTGGTGTCCATCGACCATGCCGACGGCATCCGCACCACCTACGAGCCGGTGGATCCGTGCGTCGAGGCCGGCGAGGCGGTTGCGCGCGGCCAGGTGATCGGCACGCTGCAATCCGGCCACCGCGCCGACGGCGCCGACGCCCTGCACTGGGGTGCCCGCACCGGCCCGAAGACCTACGTCAACCCGCTGCGCCTGCTTCAGCCCGCGGTGATCCGCCTCAAGCCGCTGGGCTGACTGGAGGCCGACTTGCCGGCCGGGCCGAGCGGGGTCGGTGTCGCATACTCGGTAGCCGGGTCGTCAAGCCCGTGGGAAGGCCTGGGCGTAGACGGCGCGCAGGCGCTCGGCGGATACATGCGTGTAGCGCTGGGTCGTGGCCAGCGACGAGTGCCCGAGCAGTTCCTGCACGCTGCGCAGGTCCGCTCCCCCGCTGAGCACGTGGGTGGCGGCCGAGTGGCGCAGCCCGTGGGGGCCCAGGTCGGGCACGCCGGCGCGGGCGGCCGTGCGGTGGACAATCTCGCGTACGGCCCGCGGCCCGATGCGGCGACCGCGGGCGCCCAGGAACAGGGCCGCTCCGGCGTCGGCGGCGGCTACGGCGGGGCGTGCGTCCGCCCAGTCCTCCAGGGCCGCGGCGGCGGGGCCGCCGTAGGGCACCGTGCGTTCCTTGTTCCCCTTGCCCAGTACCCGCATGGTGCGACGCGCGGCGTCCACGTCCCCCAGGTTCAGGGCGCACAGTTCGGACACGCGCACGCCGGTGGCGTACAGGATCTCCAGAATCGCCCGGTCGCGCAGCGCCAGTGCCCTGGCCAGCTCGGCATCGGTGCCGCCATCCGCCGTCGTCCCGGCCGCGGCGACGGCGTCGGCCGCCGCGTCCAGCAAGACGGCGGCCTGGGCGGGGGTGAGCACGGAGGGCAGGCGAGCATCGGCGCGGGGCGAGCGCAGCCGGGCGGCGACGTCGGCCCCCAGCAGTCCGTTGCGGTAGGCCCAGTTGGAGAAGGTGCGGCAGGCGGCGGCGCGGCGGGCCAGAGTCGCACGGGCGGCGCCGTCGGCGGACATGGTGGCCAGCCAGGCGCGCAGGTCCGGCAGGTCCAGGCTGCCCAGGGCGGGCCCCACCGGCTCGTCGTCTCCCTCGCCGACGCCGAGGAAGGTCAGCAGCTCCGCCAGATCGCCGAGGTAGGCGCGCACCGTGTGCGCCGACAGGCCGCGTTGCAGGTCCAGGTAGCGGGCGAACGCGTCCAGCAGCCCGGCCCGGGTACCGCACCTGCTCCCGTTCGTCGGCCTCATCTGTCGTCCCACCGCCGGGGCCGCCGAGGAGGCCTCACCAGCCTTGGGATCCGCGCGCACGCCATCAGTCTAGTGACTCTTCTGGTTTGAGGATGTGGGTGGGACGCGGCTCGGCCCTTGAGCGCCGCCACGACCGGCATTGTCGCCATCCGGGACAAACGCACGCCGCCGGACCGGTCGCCGATCTTGAAGCCGCATAATTCCAACGATTCTGGAATCGAGGGCCGGTGCTCCAAGTATGTTTGTCCCGGATTCGGACAATGTTCGCCCCGACAAGCCAGGGAACACGTGACCAGGCCCGGTGTCCGGCTCACGGACCGGTATTGACCCTCCCATATTGCCTCCGTAGCGTACTCAGAGATGCACTTCGCGCCCGCCGGGTGCCGAATGGGCGCATGCCGTCGGCTCGGGAGGACTCATGTCGGCAGTTATCGCCACTCATTCGCTTCACAAGCGCTTCGGAGACGTGCATGCGGTGCGGGGCATCGATCTGCGGGTCGAGCGCGGCTGCGTGTACGGACTGATCGGCCCCAACGGGGCCGGCAAGACCACGGTGCTGCGCATGCTGCTCGGCATCATGCGCCCCAGCAGCGGCGGCATCTCCGTGCTCGGCGCCTCGCCCACCACGGACCACCCACAGCTGCGCCGTCGCATCGGCTACCTGCCGGGTGAGCTCAACCTGGGCGAACGCACCAGCGGCGCCGCGCTGTTGAAGCATCTGGCCGAGCTCAGCGGCCCGGTCGCCCCAGGTCGGATCGAGGGCCTGGCCGAACGCCTCGATCTTGACCTGAGTCGCCCGGTGCGGTCACTGTCGAAGGGGAACCGGCAGAAGCTTGGGCTTATCCAGGCGTTCATGCACTCCCCCGAGCTGTTGATCCTCGACGAGCCCACCAGCGGACTGGACCCGCTCATGCAGCGCGAATTCTTGAACCTGGTACGGGAGGCACGCGACGCCGGACAGACCGTGCTGCTCAGCTCTCATATCCTCAGCGAGATTCAGCATGCCGCGGATGCGGCTGCCGTGCTGTCCCACGGCAGCGTTGTGGCCGAGGGCGAGGTCTCCTCCCTACGCCCGGCGGCCGTATCCCGAGTGCGCGCGGTGCTCAGTGAGGTCACCGCGCGGGAGATTCGCGGCGGCCTGGCAGAGCCCGGGATATTGAGTGATCTGCAGATCGAGCCGGCGCCGGGCAACCAGTTGCGCGTTCAGGGGGCGTTCCGCGGACGGGCGGACGAACTCGTCAAGGCCCTGTCGCGATTCACGGTTCAGGAACTCACGATCGAAGAGCCCGATCTGGAGGAGTCGATCCTCAACCTGTACGCCCAGGAGGAGCAGGAGGAGTCAGCATGAGCGCTTCCAACACGCGGGCCGCCATTTCCGGTGCGGAATCCCGCGCCGCCGTGCCGATCCTGCGCCGGCACCTGGCCGAGGGCGCCCGCTCGCTGCTCGGCTGGAGCGTCGCACTCGCCGCGGTGCTGGCTCTGTACCTGCCGGTCTACCCGTCGCTGCAGACGCCCGAACTCGCGGACATCCTCGACACCCTGCCCACGGAGCTCGTGTCCCTCCTGGGGTACGACCAGATCGCCACGGGTGCGGGCTATGCCCAAGCCACCTTCTTCGGGCTGCTCGGCTTCGCGCTCGGAGCCATTGCCGCCACCGCCTGGGGTGCGCGGTTCATTGCGGGCATGGAGGAGAGCGGACGCCTGGAGCTCACGCTCGCTCACGCCGTGGGCCGCGTGCAGTACGTGGCAGAGACCGCCGCCGCATTGGTCATACGGGTGCTTGTGCTCTCCCTCGTCACGGTAGCTGTGTTACTGGTGCTCAACCCAGTCGTCGAGCTGGCGCTGTCCATCCCCAACGTGCTGGCTGCAACGGCCTCCTGGGCGGGTCTCGCCGTGCTCTCCGGAACTGCCGCGCTGGCGGCCGGCGCGCTGACAGGCCGGAGCGCCTGGTCGCTCGGTGCCGGCGCCACGGTGGCCGCGCTCGGCTACGCATTAAACGCAATCGGCGGCATGTCCGCCGATCTGGACTGGCTCGTGCACCTGTCGCCGTATTACTGGGCCTTCGACGAGCGCCCTCTGAGCAATGGCGTCGACTGGGGCGGCCTGGCGCTGCTATGGGGGTTCAGTGCCCTGCTGGTCGCAGTCGCCTGTGTGGCGCTATCACGCCGCGACATCGGGCGCTGAGACAAGGGGTAGGTGCCGGCTGCGTCCACCACTGGGCGCCGCAGCGCCGATCACCGGGTGGGGAAGCCACGGACGGGTGGGGTCTACTTAGCCCCCTCGGTGTTTACCAAGTCTTCGTGCTTGGGGACGCGACGGGCTGATGGGCAGCGGGTCGCCGGGGGTGGTGGACGCACGCGTGCCAGTTGCGTGGTGCGTGGCGCGATTGGTGGGAGTGCGCGTTGGCTGGGGGTGCGCGCTGGACCGCGGTGGGCCAGGCACGACGGCTCGTGCGTTCGGGTCAACGTTCACGCCTTCGCCTGACGCCGCCCCCGACGCCGCCCTCCACCGGCCCGACATCGTCCCCGCCGCCCCGAGAACGTCCTCATCAGCCCGACAACGACCCGGGCTCGACCAAAACGACCTCGTCAACCCGAAACCCTCCCGAATGTGGAGGGTTTGGGGACGACGAGGTCGTATTCGGCAAACCGGCGCCCGCCGAACACGACCTCGTCAGCCCGAACACGACCTCCCACACCCGAACACGACCACCTGGCGGGCCGGCTCTTGTCGAACAGGGCCCCGAACACGACCACCACACAGCAGCCCGGGCCCGCGCCCATAAACAAACACGAAGAGGCGGATTAGTGGCGCCTTCGGCTTGGCGGTTGTGGTGGGCCGATCCGGGGTGTAGGCCGCAGTGGAATGTCCAGATTCGGCACGAACGGTGCCAGCCGTGTCAACGGCCGCGAACAATACGTTGAAATCATGCGGATGCCGCATCAGACTGCATCCGCATCGACGGCGTTAGTGCCGAATGTGGACATTTCCGGCCTCCGCCCGGCACCACGCAGTGCGCAGCCGCGAGTCCTTCACAACCGTCGGCACCCCACCATCCGCACACCCGTACCCTCCCCGCCATCACGCCCTCGAACGCCAAGAGCCGAACCCGCGCACGGGTGGGCCCGGCGACGACCAGGACGCCCCGATCCGGGGCATGGCGCCGAACCCGCGCCCGGGTGGGTCCGGCGTGAGCACGCGCGGCACGCTCAGTTGTGGAGCTGTTCTAGCGATTTGGCGTTATTACGCGGATAACACATCAACCGGTGAACAGTGCGGCCGGCTCCCATGTGCGGTGATCCCCGCGGCGCGCATGGGAGCCGATGGGCCTCCGCCTGCCCAAAACCAAGATCATTGAAATACCAGGCAAAACCCGCCGACCGGTCGGAGCGGCAAGGTGATTGAGCGTGCGCCACCCCCCGGGGCACTCACCCGACCGGTCGGAGCGGCAAGGTGATCGAGCGTGCGCCACCCCGGGGCACTCACCCGACCAGTCCCTAACCACCCCCGCCTGGCACCAACACCCACACATACACGTCCACCCGAACCCACCACACCCCAAACAAACACGAAGAGGCGGATTAGTCCCCGCAGGCCGATACGTGCAACCGGCAGAAGATTACCGGACCGCCGCTTGACGCCCCTCATACTTCATTTCAATGAAGTCGAAGACTCCCCCGTTGGTAACCTGTTTAAAGGAACGCACTCTACGAAATCCGCTCCGACGGTACACCACAATTGCACGCTCATTGAAGCAGGCCACGCTCAAGCGAATCTCCCGACCAGGTAGATTCTCCTCCAGCCAGCCCAGATTACACTTCATGAAGCTTAACCCGAGGCCACGACCAGTGAGATCAGGCCGCATCCCCACCCCAATCTCCAACACGCCTTCACCATCATCGACGTCGGCGGACAAGAATCCGAACAGCTCGCCCCTTGAGCGGACTTGCATGAGGACGTCGGGCCACTTCTCGGGAGTCACGAACTCCTCGTAGTCCTCTGGATCCGCCGTCATGTAATAGACGTCATACGGTGGTGGATACTTCCAGCCGTCAGCAATCTCCAAAGCAGCCTCGAGGGTCATCGCACTGTACGACAGCTCGAGATGACTCCTACCGCTTCCCCCCAAACATTGCCCCCACCTGGATCACGCCGCGATGATACTCCGAGCCAATAAAGCTGATGCGGCGGTATTCTCGTCCTCCATCCTCGAACTACGACGATGGCTCCTTCCGACTGTGCTCCGTTCATTTGAGCCGAGATACAGAGCACCCTCCAATCGGACGAGTCCGCGAGGCGCCGTCACGCCGAGACATAGGGTGGTGAGACTTGTCGGTGCTCGGGCGGTAGGCGGCTACTGGGCATTGACGAGGGGTGGTCCGGTAAGACTCGTCGGCGCTGGGGCGGCAGCGGTGCCAACCGGCATCGAGTTCACCGGTGCCCGCGGGCGCGGCGCCAGGCGGCGCCACGGCGTTCCACCCGGCCCTCGAGTTCCAGCAGTCCCAGGGCGGCGATGGTCTCGCGTTCGGTGAGCCCGGCGGCGCGCACGATCGACTCCACGCTGGCTTCGGCGCGGGCGGGCAGCGCGTCCAGGACGACGGCCGCGGGCCCATCCAGGCCGTCGAGCAGCCCGGATCCCGCATTGGCGGGGTCCGCGGCCTTGGCCGCATCGGGGTCGGTGGCTCCCAGGGGTGCGACCAGTTCCAGGGCCTCGTCGGCGTCGGTGACGCAGACGGCGCCCTGCCGCAGCAGCCGGTGACAGCCCACCGACGCCATGGAGGTGACCGGCCCGGGCACGGCCCCCACCGGCCTGCTCACCTCCAGGGCGTGATGGGCGGTGGACAGGGCCCCGGAGCGCCATGCCGCTTCGACGACGACGGTGGCGTCGCTCATGGCGGCGATCAGCCGGTTGCGGGTCAGGAAGCGGTGGCGGCCGGGCTGGCAGCCGGGCGGCACCTCGGCGACCAGGGCACCGGTGGCGATAACCTCCTCCAGCACGTCGGCGTTGCCGGCCGGATAGAGGCGGTCCACTCCCCCGGCGGACACGGACACGGTGACGCCGGCGCGCAGGGCGCCACGGTGGGCGGCGGCGTCGATGCCGAAGGCGCCACCGGAGACGACGACGACACCCTTCGCTGCCAGCCCACTGGCCATATCGAAGGTGACGTGCTCGCCGTAGTCGGTGGAGGCGCGCGCCCCGACCAGCGCCAGCGCGCATCCGGCGCCGGGCCCGTCCGGCACCAGATCCTCGCGGGCCCGCGGCAGGGCGACGTCGGCGGCGCCCCGGCGGGCGACGAGTAGGGCGGGATCGCCGCGCACCCATAGGCAATGGGGTGGGCGCTCCAAGTCGTTCAGCCCCGTGGGCCACCCCGGGTCGGTGGGGATGAGCAGGCTGCCGCCGAGGCGTTCCAACACATCCAGTTCGCGGCGGATGTCCAGGCCTTGCAGGCGCGGGGCCCAACGGGCGGCGGCCGTGGCCCAGTCCGCGCTGGCGCGGGCGGCGTCTCCGTGGGGCGGCAGCGGCGGACGTGGGGCGGGCCGGGGCTCCCCGTCGGCGTCGAGGGCCTCATGCGTGAGCCAGTCCAGGGCGGCGGTGGCACCGAGGCGGCCGACCAGGGCGCAGGCGTGGGCGTCTGCGGGCTCGGCGAGCCGCGACCAGGTGGCCCGGGCCAGGGCCTCGGCGTCGCCATCGACAGTGGCCTCGACGCCGACATCGGAGGCGGGCGGTGGGTCCGCGCAGGCGACGTGTGCGGTGGAGCCGGCGGCGGATGTGTTCGCGGCTCTCATGGGCGGGCTCCTCTCGTGCGCAGCGCCAGAGCGGCGCCGATATCGGTGGGGGTGGGCGCGGGGCGGGCGCCGAGGTCGGCCAGGGTCCAGGCCAGCCGCAGCACCCGGTCGACGCCGCGCAGGGTCAGGTCGCCCCGGTCCAGGGCGGTCATGAGCGGGGTGAGCAGAGAGGGGTCGGTGCCGGAGGCGGGCGAGCGCAGCCAGCTCCCGGGGACCTCCCCCATCAGTCGCCAGGGGGTGTCGGCCAGCCGCCGGGCGGCCCGTGCGCGCGCCTCGGCGACGCGGGCGGCGACGACGGCGCTGGGCTCGCCTGCGGTTCCGGCGGCCAGGTCATCGGCGGTGACGGCGGCGACCTCCACCTGGATGTCGACCCGGTCCAGCAGGGGGCCGGACAGGCGGGAGAAGTAACGGCGCCGCTGCAAAGAGGTACAGGTGCACTCCAGACCACGCCCCGTGGCGCGCCCGCAGGGACAGGGGTTGGCTGCCAGCACCAGTTGAAAGGCGGCCGGGTAGGTGGCGCGCCCGCCCACCCGGTCGATGGTCACCACTCCGGACTCCAGCGGCTGGCGCAGGCAGTCGAGCACGCCGGCGGAGAATTCGGGGGCCTCGTCCAGGAACAGCACGCCGCGGTGGGCGAGCGACACGTCACCGGGGCGGGGTGTGCCCGTGCCGCCGCCCACGACGGCGGCGCGCGTGGCGGTGTGGTGGGGCGCGCGCAGGGGCGGGCGGGTGAGCAGGCCGGCGTCGGCGTTGAAGGTTCCGGCCAGGGAATGGATGGAGGTGACGGTGACGGCGTCGTCGGGACTCAGGGGCGGCAGGATGGAGGGCAGGCGCTCGGCGAGCATGGTCTTGCCGGCGCCCGGCGGGCCGATCAGCAGCAGGTGGTGTCCGCCCGCGGCGGCGACCTCCAAGGCATGACGCGCCTGGGTCTGTCCCACCACATCGGCCAGGTCGGGTTCGCGCACCCGGTCTCGGCCTCCGGCGGGGCGGGGAGCGTGGGCCGCCTCACGGCGGGCGCGGCGCATGAGTTCGCGGGCCCGACCGGGCAGCTTCCCGCCGTAGCGCTCCAGCAACTCGCCGATGTGACTGACGGCGGTCACGTCCACGCCCGGTACCAGGGCCGCCTCCCGGCCCGCGCCGGAGGCCACCACCACCTCGGTCACGCCGGCATCGGCGGCGGCGCGCACGGCGGGCAGGATGCCGCGGACCGGGTGGATGGAGCCGTCCAGACCGAGTTCCCCGATGTAGACGGTGCGGGCCATGTGGGCGATGGCACGAGCCGGCAGCTGGCCGCGGGCGCCCAGGACCGCAAGCGCCAGGGCCAGGTCGAAGCCGGTCCCGGTCTTGGGCAGGTCGGCCGGAGAGAGATTGACGGTCAGCCGGTGCTCGCCCCAGGTGACTCCGCAGGTGGACAGGGCGGCCCGGACGCGCTCGCGCGACTCGCGTATGGCCGCGTCCGGAAGGCCGACGAGGGTGAATCCGGGCAGTCCGTGAGCGGAGTGGGCCTCCACGTCCACCAGGTGTCCGGCCAGTCCGGTCAGGGTGACGGCAAGGGTGCGTGCCAGGCCCATTTCAATCCCCCACTCCCCGGTGGTGGCGCAGCAGGGCGGGACGGCCGGCACGCAACTGAACGGAGACGACGTCGAGGCGCAGCCCCGCGTGCGGCACCGGGTGTGTGGCGGCCCAGGCGACGGCCAGGGTGCGCAGGCGGGCTAGCTTGCGCGCGTCGACGGCCTCAGCCGGCGGTCCGGCGACGGCGGAGGTGCGGGTCTTGACCTCCACGATCACCAGCGTGCCGAGGCCGTCGGGGTGTGGTTGCAGGGCAACGATGTCCACCTCGCCGCGCAGGCCGGGGCCGGGCCGCCAGTTGCGGTCCAGAATGCGCCAGCCAGAGTCGCTCAGATAGCGGGCGGCAATGGCTTCGCCGCGCTGACCGATGAGCCGGCGCGGGTCGGTCGGCGTAGTGGTTGGTGCTGGTTGCATGGGCTTGACCTCCACCACCAGCGTGCCCGTGGGGGCGTGGCGGGGCCAGCGCGCGATTTGATCTCTGTGGATTAGGGGTGCACGAACGATGCCTGTGGGATCTGGTGAATCCTCCGCGCGGTCATTTCAGGGCCGGCGGCCGGTCAGGAAGGGATGTCCATTTCCGGCTTGGTCAGCTCCTCGACGTTGACGTCCTTGAAGGTGACCACGTGCACGGACTTCACGAATCGGCTGGCCCGGTAGATGTCCCACACCCAGGCGTCCTCGAGGGTCAGCTCGAAGAACACCTCGCCGCCGTTGGTGCGCACCTGCACGTCCACGGCGTTGGCCAGGTAGAAGCGGCGCTCCGTCTCGACGACATAGGAGAACAGGGAGATGACATCGCGGTACTCGCGGTACAGGTCGAGCTCCAAGTCGTTCTCATACGACTCCAGATCTTCAGCACTCACCCGTCCATCATGCCCAATGGGCGTCCCTTCCGGCAGCAGGTCCCGCGGGCGCGTCGGCCACAGCCACGGTCCGGGTCGGCGCCTGTACCGGGGCGGCGGCGCGCAGCGGCGCGGGGTCGGCCCCGGCAGCCCGGGCCGTGAAGCGATCCAGTCCGGGCAGGTGCCAGGAGCGGCGGTGCTGATCGCTGGCGCCCAGGCGGGCCAGGCCCTCGATGTGGGCCGGCGAGGTGTAGCCCTTGTTGCGGGTCCAGTCGTAGCCGGGGTCGGGCAGGGCGGTCATGAGCGCGTCGCGCTCCACCTTGGCCAGAACGGATGCGGCGGCCACCACCGCGCAGTGAGCATCCGCCTTGACGGAGGTGTACACGGACGGGATGGGCCGCGCGGCGGACGCTACTGCAACGGACGCGGCCGGCCCCACCGGCGTCACCGCAGCCGGCGCCGTGGTCTGCTCGGCCGCGTCGGCCGGGGCAGGGCGCAGCCAGTTCATGGTGCCGTCCAGGATGATGGCGCCGGGCAGGTGACCGCGTAGGGCGACCTCGGCCAGGGCCCGCTGCCCGGCCAGTCGCAGTGCGCCGATGATGCCGACGGCGTCGATCTCCGCAGGCGCGGCGTGACCGACGGCGTGGTCAACCGCCCAGGCGCGGCAGGGCTCCACGAGCGCCTCCCGACGGCGGGGCGTGAGCTGCTTGGAGTCGGCCAGGCCCGCAGGGAAGGCAGCAGGCGTGGCCCGGGAGACGACGGCCAGGCCGACGCTGACGGGTCCGGCCAGGGAGCCCCGGCCGACCTCGTCCATGCCACCGACCAGCGGATAGCGGACCAGCAGCCACTCCTCCAGGGCGCGGTCCGGCAGGATGCGGGCGCGGGTCACGGACCAGTCCCGGAGGTGGTGCTCGAGGCGGCGTCGGGAACGGCGTCGAAGGCGCCACCGTCGTCAAGGGTCTCCAGGCGTGACAGCGGCCAGAGCACGACCTTGGCGACCCCGACCACGTCGTCCAGCGGGACGAATCCGCCGTTGGCGTCGTCCTGGTGGAAGCGGGAGTCGGCGGAGTTGGCGCGGTTGTCGCCCATCACCCACACATAGCCGTCGGGGACGGTGACGTCGAAGGCGACGTCGGAGGCGGAGCGGCCGGACTTCAGGTAGGGCTCGTGGACCTCGACGCCGTTGATGGTCAGCGACCCCTCGCCGTCGGCGACGATGCGGTCCCCAGCCACGCCGATGACGCGTTTGATCAGGTGGTGGCCGGAGTCCTCGGGCAGCAGGTGCAGGACGATGAGTGCGTCCTGGACGAAGCCCCTCAACCCGGTGGGCTCGGTGACGGTGAGCCAGTTGTCCGGGTCGGTGAATACCACGATGTCGCCGCGGTCGACGTCGTCGGCGTCGTACATGGTCACGGCCACCCGGTCGCCCTCAAGCAGGGTGTCCTCCATGGAGCCGGAGGGGATGCCGAAGGTCTGCACCACGAAGGTCTTGACCAGGGCGACGACCACCAGCACCGCGAGCACGATCAGCAGGGTGGAGCCGCGGCGGCGCGGCGCGGGCTCGGCTTCGGCCCGCTCGGGTGCGGCCAATGGGGTGGGCCGGTGGACCGGCTCGTAGGAGGGGGGCAGCTCGTCCGCGCCGTCGGTGGCATCCGCGGCCGCGGGAGCGGAGGTACCGGCTTCAGGCAGGTCTTCGGCGTCTTCCTGCGGTGCGGTCACCGTTTCCCTCTCGAATAGTGGCTGGGCGGTTTCAGGGCTGGGGTCGGGTGGATGCGCCGGTGCCCGGGACCCGTGGGCCCCGGGCACCAGGGCTCGGAAGTGTTCCGGGCCGTCAGTTGGCGCGGTACTCCTTGATCTTGGCGGCCTTGCCGTGCAGGTTGCGCAGGTAGTACAGCTTGGCGCGGCGCACGTTACCGCGGGTGACGACCTCGATCTTCTCGATCGTGGGGGTGTGCAACGGGAAGGTACGCTCCACGCCGACGCCGAAGGAGACCTTGCGGATGGTGAAGGTCTCGGAGACCCCGGATCCCTTGCGGGCGATGACGACGCCCTGGAAGACCTGGATGCGGCTGCGGGACCCCTCCACGACCTTGACGTGCACCCGCAGGGTGTCGCCGGCCCGGAAGTTGGGGATGTCGTCGCGCAGGGAGGCGGCGTCGATCTCGTCGATCAGGTTGGTCATTGATTTCTCTCCACGCCCGTGCCACTGGTCAGCGAGCGTTTAACAGGCGGCGCCGCCGGCCGGGGTGCCGGTCGGGCGGCTCGTGCCGCATGCGGATGCCAGCGGGTCCTACTCCTGACCGCCTCCCCAGTGGCAGGGGCGGTCCGAGGCCCGAGGCCGGTCCAGTCTGCCACAGGGGCCGCGCCGTCAGAGGGCTACGACGGCGCTTCGTGCCGGATTTCACGTCCGCCGGCTGCGCGGTGCGCCTCCCGCCGGCGGCCAGGTAACGTCTACGCGGCCGTTTCCTGCGGGTTAAGGACCATGACGACGTCGCGGCAGCGCTCCCCGCCGACCTCGTAAGTGCGGGTACCGACCTTGCGGAAGCCGGCGCGCCGGTAGGCCTTCTGGGCGCGGCGATTGGCGTCATTGGTGCCCAACCACAGCGCGGTGACCCCCATGGTGGCGGCATCACAGACCGCCTCTGCCAGCAGGGTCGGGGCGATGCCGGAGGCACGCAGGCGGGCGTCGACGTACACCTTGGACAGTTCCGCAGCCAACCCACCGACGTCGTCGGGGCCGGTCGGGACGCCGACGGAGGGCGGGCGCGGGTCGAGTCCGGCGGGAAGTGCGCCGGCGGCGTCGAGGGACTCGGCGACCACCGCGCTGTAGCCCACCAACGCGCCGGGCGGCAGCGCCGAGGTGCCGGGGACCTCGGGGGGCGCGGGCAGGCCGTCGGGCAGCTCGGCCACGGTCAGGACCACGCGCGGGTCCGCTAGCCAGGTGGCCAGGCGCTGAGGGGAAAGATTCACGGCAATGTGGGCGGCGATCTGTTCGCTCGTCAGGAAGCTGGGGCAGGCGTCGGGGAAGGTGCGCGCGGCCAGGTCCGCGAGCGCAGGCAGATCCGCTTCCAGTGCGGGACGCACCACCAACGGCACCGGGTGGGAGGCGCCGGCCGGCGCGACCCAGCCGTTGCGGGTCAGGGCGGCGCGGTCGCCGGCGTCCAAGCGGGCTGGGTCCAGTCGGGCCATTAGGTCGGGGCGGCGCACGGCGGTGCGGGCCACCGCCTGGTCACGACGGTGGCGATCGATGCGGGCGTGGTCGCCCGACAGGAGCACCGGCTCGGTGGCGGCGAGGTCCAGGCCGCGCCAGGCCACGGGGCGGGTGTAGACGGGGTACTCCAGCAGGCCGGCGCCCGTGTGGGACTCCTCCACGATCGACTCGGGATTGCCCAGCACACCGGGGCGCAGGCGGGCGATGGCCTCGATCATGACCAGGACGGCGGCTTCCCCGCCGTTGAGCACATAATCGCCGATGGAGAGCTCATGCACCTCCACGCCGGACGACGCGTAGTGCTCGGCCACGCGGGCGTCGATGCCCTCGTAGCGGCCGCAGGCGAAGACGAGCTGGTCGGCGCCCGCCAGGTTCTCGGCGGTGCGCTGGGTGAACAGTTCACCGGAGGGGGTGGGGATCACCAGCACGCGCCTGGGGGCGGGCAGGCTCGCAACCTTCGTGGGCTCCGCGACCTCAGCGCTGGCCGGGGCGGCGGGCAGGGGGGCGGCCAGCACGTCGTCGAGGGCGGCGCCCCACACGTCGGGTTTCATCACCATGCCGGCGCCACCGCCGATGGGGGTGTCGTCCACGGTGCGGTGGCGGTCGTGGGTCCAGTCACGCAGGTCGTGGACATGCAGGTCCAGCAGCCCGTCGGCGTGGGCTCGTCCGATCAGGGACAGGTCAAGCACGCGCAGGTAGTCGGGGAAGATCGTCACCACGTCCAGGCGCAGGGGCCCGGAGGCGGACGCCGGGAACGCCTCCGCGACGGGCATCGGGGACGGCGCCGCGACGGCCTCGGTCTGGTCCAGGCGGTTCACCGGGCCTCCTCCGCCTCTCCCAGGCCGGGGAACAGGCCGCCGGGCGGGTCGATGGTGACGGTGCCGGCGTCGGGGTCGATCTCGGGGACGAGTTGCTCGACGAAGGGGACGGACACCTCCTGTCCGTCGGGGGTACGCACCAACAGGCGGTCCTGGGCGACACCCGGCTCCAGGCCACTCACCTCCCCCAGCTCCTGGGTGCTGCCGTCCGCCAGCACCCGGATGGCCCGCAGGCCGATCAGCTCGTGGGCGTACCAGGCGTCGTCGTCCTCCGCTTCCTCGGCGTCCGTCTCCACCAGCAGCTTCACCCCGCGCAGGGCCTCGGCGGCGGTGCGGTCCGGGGCCTCGACGAAGGCGGCGTACCAGCGGGTGCCGTCGAAGCGCAGCCGGGAGACGGTCAGGTGTCCAGCGGCAGCGGGGCCGGTGGCGGGATCGACGGGCAGCACACTGCCGGGGGCGAGCCGGCCCTCGGGATCGTCGGTGCGGATTTCGAGGCGCACCTCGCCCTTGAGGGCGTGGGCGGGGCCGATGACGGCGACGGTTAGCAGCACGCGCCCAAACCTACCGTGCGCATCACCACCGCAGGCGCCACCATGCACGTCACCATCGCAGGCACCACCATGCGCGTCACCACCGCAAGCACCACCATGCGCGTCACCACCGCAAGCACCACCATGCGCGCCACCACCGCAGGCGCCACCACCGCAAGCACCCTCTGCTGCGAGCTTTTGTACCCTGGTGTGCGGCAAATACCCGCACACCAGGGTACAAAGGCTCGTAGTAGGCGCTAGCGCTGGGTGTGCGTGTCAGTTGGTCGTGGTTTGTGTAGGGTGCCCGTCCCGGCTTGATGCAGGAGAGTGATACTGCACGACCTCGGGCCGCGTTCCACGACCTTGGTGCATGTTGCACGACCACCCCGGGGTCGTGGAACGAGCACCAGGGTCGTGCAGTGTCGCCCAGGGTCGTGCAAAAACACGCCCCCCCACACGCCGCCGGGCCAAAACACACGTCCGTGCCGACAACCCGACCTAAAGCAACACGTTCGCGCCGATAACCCACCCTCACGCCAATCCTCCGCGTCCGAGTTATCGAGTTATCGGCGGACACTGTTGAAAACGCCGCCGCCCGCGTCCCGGGGTGGGATGCGGGCGGCGGCGCTGGTGAGACTTCGCGCCGGTGTCAGCGGCGGTCGGTGTCCACGACGTCCACGCGCACCGGCGAGTCGGCCAGCGCGCCGACGACCGTGCGCAGTGCGCGGGCGGTGCGTCCCGACCGGCCGATCACGCGGCCGAGGTCATCGGGGTTGACCCGGACCTCCAACAGGTCGCCGCGGCGCAGCGTGCGGGCGGTGACGGTGACGTCGTCGGGGTTGTCGACGATGCCGCGCACGAGGTGTTCGAGTGCGTCGGCAAGCACGTCAGGCCTCCTCGGCGGGGGCCTCGGTCGGCTCCTCGTCCGCGGCGGCCGCCTGGGCCTCGGCCTGCTTGACGGCGGCGTCGGCCTTGCGCTTCTCGGCGTCGTCGGCAACGGCCTTGACGGCGGCCTGCTTGGCGGCGGCCTCCGCCTCGGCGTCCTTGACCTTCAGGCGGGGCTTAACGCCCTTCAGGCCCTTGAAGGTGTGATAGTCGCCGGTGATCTTGAGCAGGTTGAAGACGGCGTTGGAGGGCTGTGCGCCTACGCCGAGCCAGTACTGGGCCCGCTCGGAGTCGATGCGGATGAGCGAGGGCTCCTGCATCGGGTCATAAACGCCGATCTCCTCGATGACACGGCCATCGCGCTTCTTACGGGAGTCGACGACGACCACCCGGTAGAAGGGTGCGAACTTCTTGCCGAGGCGCTTGAGGCGAATCTTGACTGCCACTTGGAAAAAACTCCTGGTTCTCGATGGTTTGGCCCATGCCGATTCCCGGTGGGGTTACAGCAACGGGGGCCGGTTAGGGCCGAGACGCGATCGCACCGGGAGAGGGACCGGGAACGGTCGAGTACAGCCGTGCATTCTGCCAGAGCGACGCCGCCGCATGCCAGCCGTGGGACGCCCGCACCGCACCGATTCGGTGCGAGATCGCCCACAGAGCATGCCGCGGTCCGCCACTCCCCCGACCCGAGTGGTCCCGCTTACGGCGCGGCGGCGTCTCCCGCACGGCGGCGGCACCGGGACCGGTTCAGATCTCCTCGTGGAGGCTGTCCTGTCGCAGAATGGCCCGGTCGGCGGTCCAGACGTCGCCGTCGAGCTCACCGGGCAGCAACGGGTTGCCGGAGGTGATGAACACCGGCTCGGCCACGCCGTCGCGCATCTGGGCGTCGTAGTCCCTCAGCGTGGCCACCACCCAGCCGGACAGCCATAGCACCGCCACCAGGTTCAGGATCGTCATCAGCGCCAGGGCCACATCCGCCATCACCCAGGCCAGATCCAGGGTGACCAGCGCACCCAACCCGGTGGCGATCGTCATGGCCAGACGCAGAGCAACGCCGGCCTGTTGCCCGCCGCCGAGGTAGCTGACGTTGATCTCGGCGAAGGCGGAGTAGCCCAGCACCGAGGAGTAGGCGAAGGTGAGCACCACGAAGCTCATGAACCAGATGACCCAGTTGCCGGGCACGGCGTCGCCCAGGGCGTGCTGTACCAGGGTGGTCTCCGCCCACTGCGGCTCTACCCCCGGCGTGTAGACCGCCGGAGAGGACAGCAGAATGGTCAATCCGGTGGCGGTGCAGATCAGGATCGTATCCACGCATACGCCCAGCGCCTGGATGAGCCCCTGGGTGACGGGGTGGGCGACGTCGGCCGTGGCGGCGCCGTTCGGGGATGACCCCTGGCCGGCCTCATTGGAGAACAGGCCGCGCTTGGTCCCGTTGAGGAAGGTGGCGAAGATCCCGCCGCCGGTGCCGGCCAGGCCGGAGCGCAGGTTGAAGGCGCCGGCGAAGATGTCCATAAAGGCGCCGGGCACCCGGTCGATGGATACAACGATGACCACGAGTATCACCACCAGGTAGGCCAGGGCCATCAGTGGGACCAGCCACTCGGTCACCTTCGCCACCATCCGCATGCCGGCCAGGAGGATCGGGGCGGTCAGCGCCATAAGCACGATCGCCGTGACCGAGGTGCTCACGCCGTGCGCCTCACGCAGGGTCAGGGCGATGGTGTTGGACTGCACCATCGGGAAGATGAGCCCGTAGGAGAACACCAGCATCACCGCGAACACGACGCCCATGTAGCGGCCCAGGCCACCGCCGATGCCGCGCTGCATGTAGTAGGCGGGACCGCCGCGGAAGATGCCGTCGACGTTGCGGACCTTGAACACCTGGGCCAGGGTCGACTCGGCGAAGCTGGTCGCCATGCCGAGGATCGCCACCACCCACATCCACAGCAGGGCGCCCGGGCCGCCGAGGGTGACGGCCAGGGCCACGCCCGCAATGTTGCCGGTGCCCACGCGCCCGCCCAGACCAATCACGAAGGCCTGGAAGCTGGACAGGGAACCGCGTTGGTGACGGGAGTGGGCCACGAGGCGAAGGGCTCGTACGAAGAGGCGCAGCTGGACGGCGCGCGTGCGCACGGTCAGGTACAGGCCGGTGCCCAGGAGGATCCAGATCAGAATATTGCCGGAGACGAAGCCCTCGAAATTGGACAGGGCTTCGGTGAGTGCAGCGGACACGGTGGTTTCCGTCCGTCGGGGATGGCGGGGCGGGTGCGAGGTTACCGCAGACGGCGGGCGCAGATAGCCGACGTGCAAGGAGTGGGACGCAAGTCCGAGACCGAGTGTCATGATCGGGGACAAACGCCTGCCGCCGGCTCGGTCTCCGATCGACGAGCCGCATGACTCCAACGAGTCTGAAACCGAGGACCGGTACTCCAAGCACGTTTGTCCCGGATCCGGACAATCCACCGGCACGCTTGACTGTACCGTAATGTTTGGGGCATGAGTGTGTTCTCCCGACGCGGCATCCGTCCTCCCGGCGCCCCCAGGTCTATCCGCCCGCCACGTCAACTGATCGGCTCCAGCCCCGTGCGCCCGGCAACCGCGGATGGGGAGCCGACCGCCCCCACACGGCCGAGCCCTCCAGCCGGTAGCACACCCCGCAACTCACATGGCCTCAACCAACCGCCGCGCAACACGGGCAGCCTGCCGCAGTACGTATCAAGCCGCAGACGCTCACGGACTCTCCCTGCCGGCATCATCGCTGTCGCCGCAGTCGTCATTGTGTGCGCCAGCGTTCTCGGCAACCGGTTCGGGTCAGCCACCGAAGCTGAAATCACTCCCAGCCCCGCATCCCCCACGCCCCGCACCGTGAACGCCGTCGTGGAACCACCCGCACAAACCGGCTGCTCGACGACGGCCGTCCTGGACACCCCCACCGACCCGACCGGCTGGGCGGAGGAATGGCGCCTGGACAGTGGTCGAGGCGATTTGCTGGACGTGCCGAACTGGCAGGCGTTCTCCGCCGGAGACTGCCTGGTGATCGTCTCCGAACGACACCTGGACACGCCCGCCAAGGTCACCGGTTATCACCTCACCAGCACGGGCGCCGAGGAGCTCTGGACCCGCTCCGGCGATGACCCTGACGGCAAAGACATCAACAGGCTGTACCCGGGTGAGTACGCCCAGTGGTGGGGCGGGTATCTGGCGACCGGGAGCCTACTGCTCGACCCGTCGACCGGCGACCTGACCCAAGCTCCCTGGGCCGATGAGTCAGGCGTCGTCATCTCCATTGCCGAGGAACTGGCCATCAATTGTCGCCACGCCTACAGCAGCTCCGCCGCCACCTGCTCCGCCTGGGACTGGAATGATGGCAATCCATCACAGCGGTGGAAGCAGGACTATGAGGAAGACATGGTCTATCCGACTATCGGCTTCGGAATGAGCGGCAACGTACAGGATGGCTCGCTCGTGGCCAATACGGAATCCGACGCCGAAAACACCCGCACCTACTCCCTGATGTCTCTGGCGGACGGCTCACTTCACGGTAACTGGCCCAGATCAACGGACGCCGGCGGCTTCCCCGTATTCATTCCAGCACGTGACGGCTGGTTGCTGCTGTCCAAATCCCAGAATCAGGCCGCATTGATCACTTCAGGCGGGGAGGAGGGACAACCGTTCCCGGTCATCGCCGAGCTCCCCACGGTGCTGCTGACCGACGGCGAGCTGCCAATGCTAGCGCAGTTGCGCGCCGCCTACCGCGACGGAGACTTCGACTGGGCGGATGTGGTCCTGCAGTGCCGGGACACTTCTGCGTGCACATTGAACGGGAACGAGGTTGACCTGCCCGAAAGCGTGCTCATAGATACGTATCTCCAAGGCGGCTACTACCAGAGGATGGCGGCACTCACCGCCGATGGTCGCAGCCTGGTCCTCCGTTCACGGCCAAATGTGAACGCATGGGCCATTGTCTTCGACACGGAGTCGGGAGAGGTGCTGGTCCCGGAGTATTCGCAGGATCGTTCCAAGGGCCGAGCCCTGGTACGCACGACCGATGACCTGATCCTCATGGGCGTCGATTCCGAGGTAATCGCCTATACCCCGTCCTGACCGATTCGAACGCCGTTCCGGGCTGTGCGCACACGCCGGTCCGCCGGCGGCAGCGCCCGCTCGGGAAGCGGGCGGAGCCGGAGTCCGCGTGGTGCGTCGGTTTTGCCGATCGGGCCCGGACGGCGAAAGACCGACGAGCCCCTTGCCGTGCCGGTGGCCGTCGGCGGGCTTACAGGCCCAGGTGACGGCGCAGATCCTCCGGCAGGGCGGCCATGGCGTCGGCTACCTCGTCGTCACTCGACTGCGGCTGGGGCTGTGAGGCGTTTGCCGCCCCCTGCCCCGGCATAATGCCGTAGCTGGGGGCCGCCGCGGCTGGCTGGCCCAGCCCGAAGGCGGAGCCGGCCGGGGCGGGCGCGGGGGTCTCCACGGCGCCGTCGGCCCTCTGCGCGCGGGCGGCGGCCGCCTCACGCGCCTGCCGGGCGGCCTTGGCGGGGTTGCCGGAGCGCCCCTTCTTGCCGCCCTTGCGCTTCTTGCCCTTGGGGGCCTGCCGGGCCTTGGCCCGCTTGCCGGTGGATGGTAGCGAGCCCATGCCCGGCATGCCGCCGGGCCCGCCCATGGCGCCCGGGCCGCCGCCGGCCGTCATGGCCTCCATCATCTTCTTGGCGGCCTCGAAGCGGCTGACCAGCTCGTTGACTGCCTGCACGGTGGTGCCCGAGCCCTTGGCGATGCGGGAGCGGCGCGAGCCGTTGAGGATGGACAGGTCACGGCGCTCGGCGGGGGTCATGGAGCAGACGATCGCCTCGATGCGGTCGACCTCCCGCTCGTCGAAGTTCTCCAGGGCCTCGCGCATCTGCCCCATGCCGGGCATCATGCCCAGCAGCTTCTTCATCGACCCCATCTTGCGCAGCTGGCGCAACTGGGACAGGAAGTCGTCCAGGGTGAAGGTGCCGGAGGCGAGCTTGGCGGCGGCGTCCTCCGCCTCCTTCTCGTCGAAGGCCCGCTCGGCCTGCTCGATCAGGGTGAGCAGGTCACCCATGTCCAGGATGCGGGAGGCCATGCGGTCGGCGTGGAAGCGCTCGAAGTCATCCAGGCCCTCGCCGGTGGAGGAGAACAGGACGGGGGCCCCGGTCACCCCGCGCACGGACAGGGCGGCACCGCCGCGGGCATCGCCGTCGAGCTTGGACAGCACCACGCCGGTGAAGCCGACCCCGTCGCGGAAGGCGACGGAGGTGTTGACGGCATCCTGACCGACCATGGCGTCCAGGACGAACAGGATCTCGTTGGGGCTGACCGCGTCGCGGATGCGGATGGCCTGGTCCATCATCTCCGCGTCGACGCCCAGGCGGCCGGCGGTGTCGATGACGACGACGTCGTAGCCGTTTGCCCGCCCCTGCTCGACGCCGCTGCGGGCCACCGCCACCGGGTCGCCCACGCCATTGCCGGGCTCGGGGGCCCACACGTCCACGCCGGCGCGCTCGGCCACCACGCTCAGCTGGGTGACCGCGTTGGGGCGCTGCAGGTCGGAGGCGACCAGCAGGGTGCGCTTGCCCTGCTGCTTCAGCCAGCGGCCGAGCTTGCCCGCCAGGGTGGTCTTACCGGCGCCCTGCAGACCGGCGAGCATGATGACGGTGGGGCCGCGGTCCGCCCAGTTGAGCTCGCGGGATTCGCCACCGAGCACCTCGATCAGTTCGTCATTGACGATGCGGACGACCTGCTGGGCCGGGTTCAGGGCCTGCGAGCGGGCGGCGTCCTTGGCCTTCTCCCGCACGGCGGCGGTGAAGGAGCGCACCACCGGCAGGGCGACGTCGGCCTCGAGGAGGGCGCGGCGGATCTCGGAGACGGTGGCGTCCACGTCCGCTTCGCTCAGGCGGCCCTTGCCGCGCAGCGAGTTGAACGAGGCGGTGAGCCGGTCGGAGAGGTTGCCGAACACGCGGGGTCCTTCCTTGGCGCCGGGGCGCAGGTGGTTGGAGGAACGGATGGTGCGCGCCGACGCCGGGGCACGGCGCACGCTTCAGTTCAGGATAGCGGGGAGGGCCCGCGCCGTCCCACCCAAGGGGACGTGCGGGCCCTCACGGCGATGGCCGGGCGGCGTCAGATCGCGGCCTCGCCGCGCTCACCGGTGCGCACCCGGACCACCTCCTCCACATCGGTCATCCAGATCTTGCCGTCGCCGAGCGCACCACCACCGCTGGAGCGGGCAGCGCCGGAGATAGCGCCGATGATGGCTTCTACCTGCGCATCGGTGGTGAGGATCTCCAGGCGGAGCTTGGGCACATAGTCCACCTGGTACTCGGCGCCGCGGTAGACCTCCGTGTGCCCCTTCTGCCTGCCCGCGCCCTGGGCCTCGGAGATGGTCACGCCGCTGCTGCCTGCCAGTTCCAGCGCGGAGATGACGGCGTCGAGCCGGTAGGGCTGGATGATTGCGGTGACGAGTTTCATGGCTCAGGCCTCCTCGGCTGCGGCGGTAACGGGACGGTGCTCCCGGCGGGCGACGACGGTGGCCAGGCGGCCGCCGGTGAGCGACTCGTAGGCGGACTCGTAGTGCTCCGCCTTGTCGGCCCCCAGGTGCTCAGCGTCGGCGGACAGCCGCCAACCGCCCGGGGTACGGGAGACGATGAACCAGCACAGGGTGGTGATCACCAGGCTGAACCCGACGGCGACGAGGGCGACCAGCACCTGGACGACCAGCTGGGCGGGGCCGTGCCCGTACAGCAGCCCGGTGTCCGCGGAGAGGAAGCCGACCAGGACCGTGCCCGTGAGCCCGCCGACCAGGTGGACGCCGACGACGTCGAGCGCGTCGTCGTAGCCGAAGCGGTACTTCAGGCCCACGGCCATGGCGCACAGGGCGCCGCAGATCACGCCGAGCACCAGCGCGCCCACGGGAGTGACGGAGCCGGCGGCCGGGGTGATGCCGACCAGGCCCGCGACGACGCCGGAGGCCGCCCCCAGGCTGGTGGCGTGGCCGTCGCGCAGGCGCTCGACCAGCAGCCAGCCCAGGACGGCGGCGCAGGTGGCCGCGGAGGTGTTGACCCAGGCCAGGCCGGCCAGGCCGTCCGCGGTGAAGGCGCTGCCGGCGTTGAAGCCGAACCAGCCGATCCACAGCAGGCCGGAGCCGAGCATGGTCAGGGGCAGGTTGTGCGGCCGCATGGGCATCCGCCCGAAGCCGCGGCGCCTTCCGATCAGCACCGCCAGGACGAAGCCGGCGACGCCGGCGTTGATGTGGACCACGGTGCCGCCGGCGAAGTCGATGGGCTCGGCGATGGAGGCGAACCAGCCGTCGCCGGACAGGGCGCCGCCGCCCCAAACCATGTGGGCCATGGGGAAGTAGGACAGGGTCACCCACAGCGGCACGAAGGTCATCCAGGCGCCGAAGCGGGTGCGGTCGGCGATGGCGCCGGAGATCAGGGCGACCGTGATCACCGCGAAGGTCATCTGGAAGGCGACCCCGACGATGACGGGCACGCCGTAGTCGTCGAGCAGGAACTGGCCGGATGAGTCGGTGATGGCGCCGTGCAGGCCGAGTTGGTCGAACGGGTTGGCCAGTATGCCGGCGATGTCGGTGCCGCCGTAGGACATGGACCAGCCGTACAGGATGTACAGGACGCCGACGACGGCGGTGCCGCCGAAGGACATCATCATCATGTTCAGGACCGACTTGGATCGGCTCATGCCGCCGTAGAAGAGCGCGAGCGCGGGAATGGTCATGAGCAGCACGAGCGAGGCGCTCACCAGCATCCAGGCCGTGGCTCCGGTGTCGAGGACCATGAGATCTCTCCCTTCAGTGTGCGAGGGGTTCGCACAGGAGGGAGCCAATCAGGGGCGCGTTCGCCGCCGGTGACGCGCCGGTGACGCGTGCGTGTCAACACCTTGCATGGTATTGCAACGGTGTTTCAGGCGAGCAGGGCGTCTACGAAGCCCTCGGGGTCGAAGGGCGCCAGGTCGTCCGCGCCCTCGCCGAGCCCGACGAGCTTGACAGGCACGCCCAGCTCCCGCTGCACGGTGACGACGATGCCGCCCTTGGCGGTGCCATCGAGCTTGGTCAGCACGATGCCGGTGATGCCGACCGCCTCGGAGAAGACCTGCGCCTGGCGCATGCCGTTCTGCCCGGTGGTGGCGTCCAGCACCAGCAGCACCTCACCGACGGGGGCGACCTTCTCCATGACCCGCTTGATCTTGCCGAGCTCGTCCATGAGTCCGGCCTTGTTCTGCAGGCGGCCGGCGGTGTCCACGAGCACCACGTCCACGCCGTCGCGGGCGGCCGCGCGGGTGGCGTCGTAGGCGACGGAGGCGGGGTCGGCGCCCTCCCGTTCGGAGCGGACGACCTCGACGCCGACGCGCTCGCCCCAGGTGGTCAACTGGTCGGCGGCGGCTGCGCGGAAGGTGTCGGCAGCACCCATGACGGCCGTCCTGCCATCGGCGACGAGCACCCGGGCCAGCTTGCCGCAGGTGGTGGTCTTACCGGTGCCGTTGACCCCGACCATGAGCACGGCAGCGGCCGGCTCGCCGTCGGCGGAGTTCCAGCCCGCGGCGGGGGTGGGCTTGGCCAGGTTCAGGGAGCGGTCCATGGACGGATCGACCAGCTTCAGCAGCTCTTCGCGCAGCACCCCCCGGATGGCGGCGGGGTCGGAGGTGTCCAGGACCTTCGCCTGGGTGCGCAGCTCGTCCATCAGGGAGGTGGTGACCTCGATGCCGAGGTCCGAGGTGAGCAGGGTGTCCTCGATCTCCTCCCAGTCGGCCTCGGTGAGGTCGCCCCGGGACATGACAGCGAGGATGGCCCGGCCGAAGCCGCCGGCGCCGGCCAGGCGCGAGCGCAGGCGCTGCATGCGGCCGGGGATGGACTCGGGGCGCTCCAGGGTGGCGGGCGCGGCCGCCTCCGGCGTCGGCCCGGCCGGGGTCTCCGCTTCGGCGGGGGCCTGCTCCTGCGGCGGGGCGAGCAGGATGTCGTCGGCGCTGGTGGGCTTGTGGGCGCTGACCTCCGGCGGCACCTCTCCGCCGCGGTTGCGCCCCGCGTAGAACCAGATACCGCCGGCGACGGCGAGTACGACGACGACGATGAGGACGATCAGCAAGGGATCCATGATCCCATCATGCCTGATCGCCTACGGGGGCCGGCAAGTGCGTGCGCCCGACGCCGGGCGCCGGCAGGGGCGCTAGCGCTGCGCCGCCGTCTCCCGGGTGCGGCGGGCCGCGGCGGCGTCCTTGTTGCGACGCACCTCGGCGGCCTTGGACTCGGCCGTGTCCATGGCCTTCTCGACCACGTCCACGAGTCCGGAGAAGGACTCGGTGCCCACGTATACGGCGGAGTCGTCCCGGGTCATGAGGTCCTCAAGCCGGGCGTCCTGCGGCACCACCTTGACGGGCTCCTCCTTCTCACGGGCCACCCCCGCCAGGTCACGCAGCCGGTCGCGCCAGGTGGCGACCGGGTAGCGCTCGGCGACGACCAGGCCGAGCACGATCAAGGCAGCGACGAGGACGACGGCGAGGGGGAAGATCATGGAGCCCATGGGCATAATTGTGCCTTCCGTTTGTCACAATGCCGCCAAGGCGAGCGGGCTGTGTCGCCCACCAGACAGCGCCGTGTTGGTCACAGTTGCTCGCAGTCGCCCGCGGCGACCGCTCAGCAGCATGCTGGCCCCGGTTACTGGGTGGCGGATGAGAGCCGCTGGGAAACCGCCTGAGTCACGCCGTCGCGCATGGTGATGCCGTACAGGGCGTCGGCGATCTCCATGGTGCGCTTCTGGTGGGTGATGATGATCAGCTGACTGGAGGCGCGCAACTCGGTGAAGATGTCCAGCAGCCGCCCCAGGTTGGTGTCATCCAGGGCCGCCTCCACCTCATCCATGACGTAGAACGGCGAGGGCCGGGCACGGAAGATCGCGACCAGCAGCGCCACGGCGGCCAGCGAGCGCTCCCCACCGGACAACAGCGACAGGCGCTTGACCTTCTTGCCGGCGGGGCGGGCCTCAATGTCGATGCCGGTGGTGAGCATGTCATCGGGGTCGGTGAGCACCAGGCGCCCCTCGCCGCCGGGGAAGAGCCGGTCGAAGACGATCGCGAACTCGCGGGCGGTGTCCGCGTAGGCCTGAGTGAACACCTCCTGCACGCGCTGGTCCACGTCTTCAACGATGCGCATCAGGTCGGCGCGGGACTGCTTGAGATCGGCGAGCTGCTCGGCCAGGAAGCGGTGGCGCTCCTCCAGAGCCGCGTGCTCCTCCAGGGCCAGCGGGTTGACCTTGCCCAGCCGCGCCAGGTCCCGGTTCGCCCGCGCCAGCCGCTTCTCCTGCTCGGCGCGCACGTAGGGCCGACCGGTCGGGTGCGCGGCGGGCTCGGACCGCCCCGTCCGGGTGTTCTCCTGCGCGTCGGGCGCGTCGGCGGCACCGTCCCGGTCGGCAGCGGCCTCGGCGGCGGCTTCCGCCTCCGCATCCGGCACGAGCATGTGGGGACCGTACTCCTCCACCAAGGGGTCCAGCTCCAGGCCAAGCTCGTTCATGGCGCGCTCGGCCAGATTCTCCAGGCGCAGCTTCTGCTCGGCGCGGGCGATCTCGTCGCGGTGGGCGGCGTCGGACAGGGCGGCGAGTTCACCGGCCAGAGCATCCAGCTGCTTGCGCACATCGGCGGCCGCGGCGGCGGCATCGGCACGCTCGGCCTCGATACGGGTGCGTTCGCTCTGGGACTGTTCGACCCAGGTGCGAGCGGTCTCGGCGGCGGTGCGGGCCTGGTCGCGCACCTGCGCCGCCGTTGCCAGCCGCGCCTTGCGGGCCTGCTCCGCGCGGGCGGCGGCGGCGCGCTGCTCGCGTTCGCGCCGGGCGGCTCGGCGCAGGGAGTCGGCGCGGCCGCGGCCGCTGCGCTCCCGCTCCTCCGCGGTGCGCAGGCTCAGCCGCGCCTCCGTCTCGGCGGTGCGGGCCGCGGAGGCGGCTGTGGCAGTAGTCTCACGGGTGGCGCGAGCGGCATCGATGGCGGCGTCGAGGTCATTCTCCCCGGTGGGTGCGGCCCTGCCTCCGGGCGCGGACAGGACCGCCGGCGCCTGGTTCTCGACCTCGGCGAGGGCGGCCTGGGCGGTGGCGAGTTCGGCGGCGCGCTGCGCGGCCTCCGCCTCGGCGCGCTCCAAGACGCGGCGGGCACGACCGGTCTCCTCGCGGGCGGCGCGGGCCGCGGAGTTCAACCGGGCGCGGTTCTCGGCCACGCGGGCGGCCTCGGCGTCGGCGGCGCGCAGCCGCTCCAGCGCGGTGGCGACGGCCTTGCGCGCGGCGGCCTCCTCGGCGCGGGCGGTATCGAGCTCGTCGGCGGCGGCGTGCTCGGCCTCCTGCGCGGCGGCGGCGCGAGCGGCGGCCTCGTCGTAGGCAGCGGCCAGGGCGAGCACGGAGGAGGCGCCCTCCCCGGCGCCGGTGGCCCAGGTGGGGGCGAGCACGTCGCCGTCGCGGGTGGCGACCACGGCGCCGGGTTCGGCGGCGCGCAGAGCCTGGGCTGTCTCCAGGTCGGGTACCACCCAGGCGTCGGCCAGCAACGCGTTGAGGGTGCGGGTCAGCGCGGCGGATTCGGCGGTGACGAGCGCGGCGGCCGGCCGAGCACCGGCGGGGGCAGCTTCCGGGACCGCGGGTTCGGCAGCGGGCGGGTCTGCCGCGCCGTCGGCGTCGGGACCGGAAATGATCAGCCGCAACCCGCCGCCGTCTTCGCTGCGGGCGTGGGCGAGGGCGGCGACGGCGGCGTCGGTGTCGGCGACGACCGCGGCTCCGGCCAGCTCGCCTAGCAGGCCGGCCAGGGCGTCTTCCCAGCCGGCGGCTACCGTGACCGCGCCGGCGAGCGGGCCGAGTATGCCGGGCAGGCCGGCGTCGGTCAGGTCGGCGGTGGCATCCTGAGCGCGCAGGGACAGTGCGAGGGCGTCACGGCGGGCGGTCCAGGTGGCCAACTCGGCGGCCGCCTCACGACGGGTGTCGGTGGCGGTGGCGACGACGTCGCGGACGGCGTTCAGCGCGGCGGTGGCCGCCGCGTGGGCGGCGGCGGCACGGGCCTGCTCGCCGGCCGCGGTGTCGGGCCGGTCGGCGTCGGCCGATGCTTCGGGGCGGTCCGCGTCGGCGGACGTGGCCTCCTCCAGGGCCCGGACGGCGGCGGCGTCGCGGCCCTCCGCGGCGGCCAGAGATGCCCGGGCCTGCTCGACGGCAGCGCGGGCGGCCTCGTGGCGGGAGCGGGCCGAAGCGACGCGGCCCCCAGCGCGGGCCAGCAGCTCGCGATGCTCGGCGCGCCGGGTCTGCAGCGCCGCGAGTGCCTGCTCGGCGGTGGCGGCGGCGGCCTCGGCGTCGACGCGTTCAGCGGTGGCGTCCGTCAGTGCGGTACGGGCGGCCTCAATGGCGGCGGCCAGTTCCGTCTCCTCGGCGGCGGCCTCCTGGGCCCGGCGCTCCAGTTCCTCCGGGTCGGTGCCGACGGCGGGGCCCGGCGCGGCGGCCAGCCCGCGCACGCGCTCCGCGGCGACGTCGGCCAGGGCGGCCAGGGATTGGGCGGCGCCCGTCAGCTCCTCCCAGGTGGCGGTGGCGCGGGCCAGCCGCTGCCCGGAGGTGGCCTCGACGGCGGTAAGTTCTTCCAGCCGGACGCGGGCGACTCGCTCGGACTCCTCAATGCCGGCGCGGCGGCGGTCCAGGCGGGCCCGATCCTCCTGGCCGGCGTCCAACAACGACTGGACCTGCACGACGTCGTCGGCCAGCAGCCGGGCGGTGGCGTCGCGGACCTCCGCCTGGATGACGTGGGCGCGGCGGGCGACGGCGGCCTGCCGGGCGAGGGGGCCGAGCTGTCGATGCAGTTCGGCGGTAAGGTCGGTGAGCCGGGTCAGGTCGGCTGCCATGGAGTCGAGTTTGCGCAGCGCCCGCTCCTTGCGGCGCCGGTGCTTGAGAACGCCGGCGGCCTCCTCGATGAAGCCGCGCCGCTCCTCCGGGGTGGCGGTGAGCACCGCGTCGAGCTGTCCCTGACCGACCACCACGTGCATCTGCCGGCCCATGCCCGTGTCGGACAGGAGTTCCTGGACGTCCAGCAGGCGGCAGGTGTTGCCGTTGATCTGGTACTCGCTGCCGCCGCCGCGGAACAGGGTGCGGGTGATGGTCACCTCGCTGTAGTCGATGGGCAGGGCGCCGTCGGTGTTGTCGATCGTCAGGGAGACCTCGGCGCGGCCGAGCGCGGGGCGGGAGCCGGCTCCGGCGAAGATGACATCGGCCATGGAACCGCCGCGCAGGTTCTTTGCGCCCTGCTCCCCCATGACCCAGGTCAGGGCGTCCACCACGTTGGACTTGCCCGAGCCGTTGGGGCCGACCACGGCGGTGATGCCCGGCTCCAGGCGCAGGGTGGTCGACGAGGCGAAGGACTTGAATCCCTTCATCGTCAACGTCTTGAGGTGCACACGCCAACGATAGCGGGAAGCGGGCGAAAACCCGCAGTCCGCCGCCATGAACACGCGTTTGCGTCAGGCTCACGAGTTTTAGAGCTTTGCGGGCGCTGCGCACGTGCAAACCTCTAAAACTCGTGTATTCGAGAGGAAGGCGTGTGCGTCTGGCGCAGAGGGGTGTTCTTGACGCACCGGCGTACGCGGTGCCCGGCGCTTCGCCCCTCACGGCGGTGGGGACAGCGAGCGCTCCAGCAAGCGACCTTGACACCAGCGCTTGCGGTCGAGCAGACTCTCCACGTCAAGCGGACTTAACACTACCCATCCCGATTGGAGTGCCCGTGCTCGACATTGCGAACCTGTCCAAACGCTTCGGGAGCCTGCAGGCTCTCGACGCCCTGTCCCTGCGCCTAGGTGACGGTGAGATCGTGGGCTTCGTGGGCGCCAACGGCGCCGGCAAGTCCACCACCATGCGCATCGTCATGGGGGTGCTGACCGCCGACGCCGGCTCCGTGACCTGGGACGGCGCGCCGGTGGGCGCCGCCGAGCGTCGTCGCATCGGCTACATGCCCGAGGAGCGCGGCCTGTACCCGAAGATGAAGGTCGGTGAGCAGCTGACCTACCTGGCCCGCCTGCACGGGGTGACGGCCGACACCGCCCGGCGGGCCGGCGAGCAGTGGACCGAACGACTGGACATTGCCGCCCGACGCGACGACGAGGTGCAGAAGCTCTCCCTGGGCAACCAGCAGCGCGTCCAGTTGGCGGCCGCCCTGGTCTCCGACCCCGACCTGCTGATCCTGGACGAACCCTTCTCCGGCCTGGACCCGGTGGCCGTGGACGTGATGAGTCAGGTGCTGCGCGAGCGGGCCGCGGCCGGGGTGCCCACGCTGTTCTCCTCCCACCAACTCGACGTCGTGCAACGGCTGTGCGACCGCGTGGTCATCATCCGGGAGGGCCGACTGGTTGCCGACGGCACCGTGGCCGAGTTGCAGGCGGGCGCCGAGCCGCGCTGGCGCGCCGTCGTCGAGGTCGCCGGCGAGCCCGAGGCCGCCGTCGGCGCCGCCACCGCCATGCTGGCCGGAACCCCCGGAGTGGAGGCGAGCGCCGAGCCCATTGCCGAGGGTGCGCGGGTGACCGTCGTGGCCGGCGGCCCCGACGAACAGCGATTGTTGGAGGCGGCCCAGCGCCTGGGACGGCTGCGCGAACTGGGGCCCGTGACCCGCCCGCTCACCGAGATCTTCCGCGACGTGCTTGCCGCCCCCACCGCATCCCCCGCCCCCACGACCGAACAGGAGGCCTGAGCCGTGCCCGCCCCCGAACACTCCAACACCACCATCTCCCGCTCACAGGAGATCCGCCTGGTAGCCGGCCGCGAGCTGCGCACCCAGTTGTTCAAGCGCTCGGCGGTGATCTCCACACTCATCATGCTGGTCCTCGCCGTCGGCGGCATCCTCGTGGTCGCCCACCTGACGGGCGGCGAGGACGAGCCCTACCGGCTGGGCGTTTCCGCGCCCGATGCCGAAACAACCACGGCACTGGTCTCGGTCCTGGGCCAGGTCAGCGACAGCAACGGCCTGACCGTCCAGGTCACCGATGTCTCCGACACCGACGCCGAGGCGGCGCTCGGCATCACCGCCGATGACGGCGACGTGGACATGGTGCTCGACCTGACCGGCCCCTCCCCCGCGCTGAAGGTCAGCGAGGAGGGCAACGCCGACCAGGCGGTGGTCGCCGCCGTAACGAACGTGCTCCAACAGTCGGCCCTGTCCGAACAGATCACCGCCCTGGGCGGCGAGCCCACCCAGGTGGCGGCATCGGTGGCGGGGGCCGTGCCCCAGGTGGAGGCCCTCGACCCGCCCGACCAGGACTCCGCCGACTTCGGCGCCCGCTACTACGTCCTGCTGATCGTCGACATCCTGCTGTTCATCATCGTCATGGGCGGCGGCCAGACGATCGCCATGGGCGTGGTGGAGGAGAAGTCCAGCCGCATCGTGGAGATCCTGCTGGCCTGCGTGCGGCCCACCTCCCTGCTGGCCGGCAAGGTGATCGGAACCGGCACCGCGGTGCTGGTCTCCTACGGGTTGATAGGGATCATCGCCGGCGTGACGGCGAAGCTGAGCGGCGTACTGCCCGAGGGCGCCGTCGACATCGATACCGTGCTGGTCGCCATGATCGTTTGGATGATCGTCGGCTACGCGATCTACGCGGTCGGCTACGCCGCCGCCGGCGCGCTGGTCAGCCGCCAGGAGGACGTGGCCAGCGCGGTCATGCCGCTGACGATGACGCTGATGATCCCCTACGTGCTCTCCTTCGTGATGGCGCTGGGCGACTCCTCATCCCTGCTGTACCGCGTGCTGGCCTACCTGCCGCCCTTCTCCCCATTCCTGATGCCGGCGCGGCTCGTGCTCGGCGTCTCGTCCTGGGGCGAGCAGGCGGCAGCACTCGTGCTCGCACTGGTGTTCATCCCGGCATTCGTGTGGCTGTCGGCGCGGATCTACACGCGGGCCGTCACGCGCACCGGCGCCCGGGTCCCCCTGAAGGAGGTCCTGTCCCGGCGTCCCGCCTGACAGCGGGCCCGTTCCCCGTCCCCTCACCGCATCGCCCCCTCACCGAGGTCGGCGGATGTTACGTACCGAGGTCGGTCTGAACGGCATGTGGGGTCGCCACCGCACTGGTGGCGACCCCACATGCCTTCCCGCTGCGTCCGCAGCTCGGTTCAGTTCGCCAGCTCGGGGAACCAGATCGCGATCTCACGCTCGGCGGAGGCGGGCGAGTCCGAGCCGTGCACCAGGTTCTGGATGGCGTTGGTGCCCCAGTCGCGGCCGAGGTCTCCGCGGATGGTGCCGGGCGCCGCGGACGTCGGGTCGGTCGCCCCCATGAGCGAACGCACCCCCTCCACCACGCGCTGTCCCTCGGCGACGGCAGCGATGACCGGGCCACGGGTCATGTACTCCACGACCCCGGGATAGAAGGGCTTATCGACGTGGTCGGCGTAGTGGGCAGCCAGAACCTCGGCGGTGGGGAGCACCAGTTTCAAGGCGGTGAGCTCGTAGCCCTTGGCCTCGATGCGGCGCAGGATCTCGCCGACCAGGTGCCGCTCCACGGCGTCGGGCTTGAGCAGGATGAGGATGCGTTCGGGGGCGTCAGTCATGACGTTCCTTCTGTCGTAGCGAGGACTGGAGAGCGTCCGCAGGCGCAAATGCCGACGGTCCGACCGAGTGTAGATGGTTCCGGCGACGCGTAGTGCCGGGTGCGGCGCCCCGGACGCGCCGGGACGGGCCATCACCTCCGACCAGGCCTTCCTGGACTGGGCGGCGCCCCGGACGCGCCGGGGCGGGGCTCAGGCCTTGCCGAACAGGGCGCGCGCCTCGGCGGCGAGCACCACGGACCCAACAATCAGCACCCCGGAGGCAGTCATCGGGGCGTCGAAGCCCTCGGACAGGTTCACCGCCTGCTCCACACCGGCCGCCAGCGTGGGGGCCACCACCACCCGATCCGCGCCGAACACCTCGCGCGCGACCGCACCCAAGTCCTCCGTGTCCATGGCACGTGGGGAGTCAATGGGGACGCACACGACGGCGTCGCAGGCCGGCTCCAGCAGGGACAGAATTCCCTCCACATCCTTGTCCTGCATGGCGCCGACGACGGCGACCAGGTGCTGGAAGCCGAAGGCCTCCTCGACCGCCGGGACCAGGGCGACGACGCCGTGGGGGTTGTGACCGGCGTCGACGATCACGGTCGGGCTGGAGCGCAGCACCTCCAGGCGACCGGGGCTGGTGACCGAGGTGAAGCCGTCCTCGACGATCTTGGCGGGCAGGGGCCGGCCGCCGAAGACGGCCTCGGCGGCAGCCAGGGCGAGCAGGGCGTTGTGGGCCTGGTACTCCCCGTGCAGGGGCACGAACACGTCCTCGTACACGGCGGCGGCCGTGGCGAAGGCAACCATCTGGCCGCCCACCGCCAGGGCGCAGTCGAGCACGCGCAGCACGCCGGCGTCGGGGGCCTCGGGGTCCTCCTCCGGGTCGAGCTCACGACGCCACACGACCTGATGCTCGGCGGCGGCCGCGGCGATCACCTCCTGCACCGGCTCAAGCTGCCGGGAGGAGATCAGCGTGGCGCCATCCTTGATGATGCCCGCCTTATTTGCGGCGACCTCCTCCAGGGTGGTACCGAGCCAAGCGGCGTGGTCGAGCCCGATCGGGGTGATGACCTCGACGTCGCCGGGAACCACGTTGGTCGAGTCCCAGGTACCGCCCATGCCGACCTCGATCACCGCGACGTCCACGGGGTGGTCGGCGAAGGCAGCCAGTGCCATCACGGTGAGCACCTCGAAGAAGCTCAGCCGCGGCCCGCCGGCGGCCCGGGAACGGGCGTCGACCATCTCGATGTAGGGGGCGACGTCCTCCCAGGCGGCGATGAAGTCCTCCTCGCTGATGGGCTCACCGTCCAGAGCGATGCGCTCACGGATGGTGGCCAGGTGCGGACTGGTGAAGCGCCCGGTGCGCATGCCGGTGGCGGCCAGCAGCCGCTCGGTCATGCGAGCGGTAGAGGTCTTGCCGTTGGTGCCGGCGATGTGCACGATCCGGTAGCTGTGCTCGGGGTGGCCCAGGATGTCGAGCACGGCGGCCACCCGGTCCAGCGAGGGCTGCACCTGGTGCTCGGGAGCGCGGGAGAGAATCTCCGCCTCAACCTCACGCAGTCGCTGGGACACTTCGACGGCGTGGGCGGCCGCGGTCAGGTCGGCCCGGTGACGCTCGACGTCGGAGCCGACCGCGGCGTCCGGGGCGGTATCGGGCAGGACCGGTTCCCAGTCCTCCCAGTCGTCGGTTTCATCGTCGTCGACCTCCGCCAGCAGGGCGTCCAGGCGCTCGAGGTCGCCGCCGGGCACCATGTTGGCGGCCACCAGCTCGCGCAGGGCCGCCAGGTCCTCCGCCTCGGCCTGCGCGCGGCTGCGGTCGGCGGCCGCATCGGCGTCGGCAACCTCGGCCAGAGACCGCCCGTCGGTGGCGTCGGCAGCCTCCAGATATGGCAGCAGGTCGGGGTCGATACCGGAGTGCGTACCGCCGGGCCCGTAGACGGCGTCGACGACGTCCTCCCCGCTGGCGCCGGCGGGGATGCCGAAGGCCGCGCCGGGGTGTGACTCGGCTTGGCCGCCGGCGTGAGCACCCCGGTCGTGTTGCTGCTTGCTGCTCATGTGCTGCTGTTCCTGCTTCCTGCTCGACGACGCGGGCCAGCCTAGATGATCGGCTCCGGGGAGGGCGGGGCAGGTGCTGGCGCCCTGACCGGAACCGGAACCGTATTGACCAGCCCGGTGGTAACAACGACCGATCTCGGTGGTTATTTCTACCGACCTCGGCGAGAGGCGGTGGCCTCGGCCACCCGGCCTCTCAGCGCTCGGCCTCGACCAGCTCGATGAGTTCGCCGATGCCCCCATGGATGCCGAAGGGCCGGAAGGGGAAGGCCTCGACCTGCTCCAGAGTGGTCGAGCCGGACAGCACCAGGTGCGTGCGCAGGCCCGCCTCGACGCCCGCCTGAATGTCGGTGTCCATGCGGTCCCCCACCATTGCGGCCGCCTCGGAGTGGGCGCCGATCTTGTTCAGCCCGGCCCGGATCATCACCGGGTTGGGTTTGCCGACGAAGTAGGGGGAACGACCGGTGGCCGCCTGAATCATGGCCGCGACGGCGCCGGTCGCCGGCAGCGTGCCCTCGTCCGAGGGGCCGTTGACGTCGGGGTTGGTGGCGATGAACTTCGCCCCGCCCTCGATCAGCCGGATGGCGCGGGTGATGGCGTTGAAGTCGTAGGTGCGGGTCTCCCCCAGGATCACATACTCCGGGTCCTGGTCGGTCATGATGTAGCCGGCGCCGTGCAGCGCCGTGGTCAGACCGGCCTCGCCGATCACGTAGGCGGTGGAGGCCGGGGACTGCTGGGTCAGGAAGGCCGCCGTGGCGTTGGCGGAGGTCCAAATGCGCTCCTCGGGCACGGAGAGCCCGGAGCGGGCCAGCCGGGCGGACAGGTCCCGGTTGGTGAAGATGGAGTTGTTGGTCAGCACCAGGAAGGGCATGCCCTTGCGCTCCAGGGCGTCCAGGAACTGCTGCGCGCCGGGCAGGGCGCGGTTCTCCCGCACCAGCACACCGTCCATGTCGGACAGCCAGGCGGTGACCGGGGGCATTTCGTCGAGCGGCAGCGAGGCGGTGGTCGCGTCGTCGGCGGGAAGCGTTGGTGAGGCCATGGGGTAATCCTGCCATTGCGTTCCGCCGGCGTGCGTACCGCTGGCGCGGCTCAGTAGTGTTCCTCCGTGGACATCGCGGCAGGCCATCCGCTTTGAGAGCGCTTGGCGTCCTGGGCTCGGATCGCGCCGAGTTCCTCGTCACTGAGCCGGAAGTCGAAGATGTTGAGGTTCTCGCGGATGTGCTCCGGGTTGAGCGACTTGGGGATCGACACGATCCGGTTCTGCGTGAGGAAGCGCAGCAGCACCTGCGCCGGGCTCTTGCCGTGGGTCCGGCCTATCCGCACCAGGACCGGATCGCGGAGCATGCCCGACTGCCCCTCGCCGAGCGGCGACCAGGACTCGTGGACGATCCCGTGGGAGGTGAGGAAGTCGTGCATGCCCCACTGCTGCCAGTACAGGTGGGTTTCGATCTGGTCGACGGCGGGGACGACGTCGGCTGTGTCGATGATCTCCAGGACCTGCTTCCGGTTGAAGTTGGACAGGCCGATCGCGCGCAACTGGCCGGTCCGGTACGCCTCCTCCAGAGCCCGGTAGGTGCCGCGGCTGTCGGCATTGGGCCAGTGGATGATCATCAGGTCGAAGTAGTCCAGCCCGGCGGCCGCCAGGGAATCCTCGATGCCCGCGCGGGTGGACCGGTAACCGCTGGTCTGGGTCTTCGAGGTCATGAAGATCTCCTCGCGGCCAAGCCCGGATGCGCGTACCGCGGCCCCGACCTCGCGCTCATTGCCGTAGTTCTGAGCGGTGTCTATGAGCCGGTAGCCGGCGTCCAGGGCGTCGGCAACATGGCGCTGGGTCACGCGCCGCGGGGTCAAATAGGTGCCGTAACCCAGCACCGGCATCACCACTCCGTTGTTCAGTTCGACGTACTCCATGGGAATTGGTCCTGTTCGGTTGAAGTGTTCCTGGTTCTCAGATCGACTTGCCCAGCTCGTAGGCCTGCCGGGGATTGTCACCGAGCCGGCTGACCAGCCGGGCCCCGCCGGCATGGATACACCCATGGTCGCGCCAACGCACGTAGTCGGTGAGCATCCAGTGGTAAACGGGATACTCCGGTTTGTGGGGGTGGGTGGCGCGCGCCCGGGCGCCCCGCCGGGGGACGGAATGTCCGAATCCGGCACAAAGGCCGTCGACGACCGCAGGGGCCGATTTGAAAACCGCATGATTCCAACGTTCTTCCCATGGCCGCCGGCGACGGCGGAGTCGTTTATGCCGATCCTGGACACTTTGGGCAACCACGCACGGGATCGCCCCGAAGCCGGTCGCCTCGCGCGGGTCAGGACTTTCGGCGTCCCTGATCAGCAGCACGTCTACGCCCGCGGCGGGATGCCGGCGCGCGGTTGAGGACGGTTCCAAGTACCTCGGCTCCGCCCTGCTCGACTGCCAGCACCGCATCGTTCAGGTCCTCGCCGGTGGTCCGCGCCGATCGCACGACCATCAGGACCCCGTCGGCTTGTTCGGCGAGAATCGCACCGTCGGTGAACTGCAGCAGCGGCGGCGAGTCGATGATCACCGTGTGTGCAGTACTCAAACGCTGCAAAAGTGCGGACATGTCGGCGGACGCAAGCAGCTCGGACGGGTTGGACGGAGTCGCGCCGGCGGGAAGAATCTCCAGCCCGGGCGTGGAGGTGCTCACCAGTACCTCCTCGAGGCTCGCCGCACCCTCCAGCAGTTGCGACAATCCGGGGCCGTCCTCGGGCAGTCCGAGAACGTGGGCCAGGGAAGGGGCGCGCAGGTCCCCCTCGACGAGGACGACCCGCCGTCCCAGCGCGGCCATCACGCGGGCGAGGCCTACCGACACCGTCGTACGCCCCTCCTGCCTCCTCGCCGAGCTCACGACCAGTACCCGGATGTCGCCCTTCGGTCCGACGTGAAGCAGATTGGTCCGCAGGCGACGCAGCTCTTCCTCGGTATCCGGGTCGGCACCCCGCAGCGGGCCGTCCTCGGCGATCGACCTCGACGATGGGACGGCGCCGAGTGGCGCGGCGCGGCCGGCTGCGATGACAGCCTTCGCGCCGTGCATGCGCCTGTCCGACAGCTCGCGGAAGATGATCCACAGATATCCGAGCACGAGGCCGCCGAGCGCACCCAGACCCAGGTAGGCCCAGGCGTTCGGCGAACGCGTGACACCGGAGAGTCTGGAGGGAGTCATGAGGATGACCTCCACCGGCGAGGTCTCGCCCTCGAGCTCGCTGACCTCCTGCGCGGCCTGGAGGACCGCCTCGTCCGCGACCGAGCGCGCCTCGGCCGCGGAAGTCGCCGTCGCCGACACGCTTACGGTAGCCGTGTCCTCGGCGTGCGTCGCCGTCAGCGACTGAGCGACACTCGCGGCCGTCGCATCCAGACCAAGCGCGTCCACGACCCGCTGGCCGACCGCCTCCGAGGTGAAGACGGGAACGATCGCCGTGATCTTTCGGGGTGCCATCTGGGTTGCGGCGTAGTGCGCCTCCGTGTCGTCCTGCGCTCCGACGGGCACATTGACCCGGACGTAGGCGACTGCGGAGGCGGTGTAGGTGACCGGCGTCACCCGCACCACGACGGCGGCGGCAAGCACGCAGGCAACAATCACCGCCAGCAGCACGCCGGCGCGCCGACGAGTCAGGGATATGAAGCTCTCCAGCGTCATTTCGCATCACCGACTTAGGATCACGACAGGGAGGAACGGCGCCGTCAGACGCAGAAATGTAGTCTTCAGGGAGCACGTGAACGAACACGCCGAGCCTAGCACGCAAGATCCCCAAGCACCTTCATGGCGAGCGAACTCCACTCGCCTTGGCATGTGACCGCGCCGAACAGCGGATCGGCGCCGCAGCGTTTACAGCATGACCCCCTTAAACGGCTTCTTTGACGGTAGAACGAGCCTGTCACCAAACTCCAGGTTGTAGCAAGCGGGCCGGAAATGGGCCAGGCCGTCCGCGTCCGTGAAGGTAATCTCCCCGAAGTAGACGCGTCCGTCCACCTCATAGAAGTCGATTCTGGCGCAGGCGAACCCCTTGCCGAGCCGCTCGGCGACGGCGAGCATCTCATCGAGCCGCTCCGGAGCCGGCACATCCCCAGAACAGCGCGATTCACAGATGTACTCGAACGGTGCCCTGGTCCAGTCAGGCAGGTAGGTTCCCCGGCACACGCCGTCCGGGCCCCGGTCGACAGTGAACGCGAACTGGACGACGCCGTCGAAGGTCATGAACTTGTAGTCCCGCAGCCCTCCAGAAGCGTCCTGCAGGTATTGCTCGCACACGATCCGCGGCTCGCAGAACTCGTAGTGCATTTCGAAGCCGCCCTTCATCGCCTGCCGACGCTTCAGCCAACCCTCCAAGCGGCGCCGACAACCGGCAACGTCGAGCTCGCGCTTGTCGCGGACGACGATGTTCCAGCCTGAGCCATGGGTGGCCTTGAGGACGAAACTGTCGGGCAGCGCGTCGAAATCGATCTCCTCGGGCGAGTCCCAAACACCCAGCAGGGGAACCAGGTAGTCCTCCCCCACCGTTGCGCGGACCCACTCGCGCACAAGGTACTTGTCGGCGAGACGACCCTTGAGCGGGGTGGAGTCATAGAGCTTGAGCCAGTTGATCTTGTCGGTCATCGAGCGGGGATGGTCCAGATCGCAGGCGCGTCCCTTGAGCAGGCAGTGCCACCGCTTCAGCTCGGCGCGGTACCGAGAAGGATCAAGACCGCAATTGCGCCGGTAGACGGCCTCCTTCAGCCAGGTCTGTGCCGAGCCGGGCATAACGGCCACGGCCACGCCTTTGACGCTCACGATCAAGACTCCAGGGATCGGTATCGGCCACCCGGCGCCGATGCGTCGGATGCGGAACACGCGGCGCGAGCTGTTGAGCAACGGTGTAATACCGCCTCGGCTCCACCGCCCGAGCGGCCGCGCAGCCATAGAATTATCGCCCAGGCGGGCCCGTCATGTCGAATAACAGTGGGCGTGTTCGCCAACATATCGGTCACGATGCTCACACCTCGATACCAATTGCGCGAATAAGGGGATTTCTTAGCGACTTCCCGGACGCCCCATGAACGCCCGCCTCACGCGCAAGAACGACTCACACAGTACCCCGACGTCGCTCACAAAAAGCAGCACCAGACACGCTCCGGCGAATAAGACCGGCCACATGCTTCCCTCGCACGACATGCAAATAGACATGACCGAGAGGAGCAACAGCTGGTAGGCAATTCTCGCACGGTCGATCGGCATGTCTATCCGCGTGGCGATGTCGCGTACACGGACCAGGAGAACGATCGCGTATGCCACCACGCCGGCGACGCACGCCCCCCAGGGCCCCATCGCCGGTACGAGCGCGACTCCCAGAAGCAGGTTTACGGCCGCGCCGATCGCAGTCGAGATCATCAGCATCCGGCTCTTCATGAGTGCCTGGTAGAACGTGCCGAAGAACACCGACATGACGCCGAAGGCTGCGGCGAGCATCAGCAGCGGCACATAGCGCCAGGCATCCTGGAACTCCGACTGCAGCAGTAGCCCGGAGATCGGCCTGTTGAGTACTATCACCACCCCCGCCATCGAAAGCGTCACCAGGGAGTACCCGCGCAGCACGCGCCCAAAGAAGGACCCACTATCGGCCGCACCGATCTCCCGGGCGGTTGAGAATTGCCAGGCCTGCTGAAATACGGAGCTGACGATGTTGATCAGCGACGGCATCTTGGTTGCCGCCGTGTACAGCCCGGCCGCAGCCAGACCACTGCCCCACACGACCACATAGCGGCCCGATACGCTCACGATCCACCACGACAGGAGATTGGGGACCAGGGGGAGGCTGTAGATCAGCATCCGGCGTAGGAGCGCACCGTCGAACCGCAGCGGCGCCACGAAACGGTACTCCGCCGAGCACACGAATGCGGCGGCACCGGCCACCACGTATCCGATCGAGTACGACCACAGGTATCCGGCGACGCCGGCGCGCAAGTGAACGAGCAATGCGTACGTGGCGATAACGAGGACGAGGGCGTTTATGAAGCCGTACCCGACGAATCGCCGCACGTGCCCGAGCCCGCGCGCGAACTGGCTGGTCGCCTTGTAGATGCAGGCAGACGCGAATAGGAAGAAGAAGGGCACGGCGTGGGCGTAATCAAAGATCCTCCAGGCCAGCGTCGATAGAACGGCCGCGACGAGGATCCCGCCGCCGAGAACCAGGACCGAGTTGCAGAACAGCTCCCCCTTCCCCACCGTCTCGTCTATCGAGAAGCGGTACAGCGCCTCAATGACACCGAGCGACGCCAGCGGCAGAACGATCTCGATCCCACTGTTCAGCAGCTCGGCTGCGCCATAGTCCGAGGCGGTCATGGCGCTCGTGTACAACGGCATGAGCACCAGCGAGACCACCTTGACCGCCAGGCTTCCCAGGCCGAAGATCACGGTATTGCCGAGGAGCTCCGCCAGGCGGCCCCGACTACGACCCGACATTGAACTGGGCCTTCCACCGTTCGATCAGGGCGAAGTCCAGACCATCCAGCTTGGTCTCCCACCTGTCCTCGATCATCCGGGGCAGCGCGACGGTGATGTCCGGGCGCTCGACTAGCGTGAGCGAGTAGTCCTTACCCATCTCTCGCGCACGGTAGTCGATCGAGATGATGATCGCGCGGCATCCCTGCTGGAGCGCGAATATGCCGCCGTGGAGTCGATTGCCCACGTAGTCCACCCCGGTCTCCAGAACGGCGCGGTAGGCATCGACATTCGGCGGCACGACCTCTATGCCGGACATGTCGCTCAAGGAGCGCAGGTAGGCGAGGTCGTCCACGCCCTGTGGCCAGAAGCAGATTCTGCGATAGTGCTCTCGCAGGATCCCGATCATCGCCGCATCATTGTCCCGGTCCGGCTGATAAGAGGTCAGAGTGAACACCACCGTGGAGCTCTTGGAATGCGGGATGCTCGCGCAGTGCTCGGGAGTCAGTCCCCACAGCGTCGGACAACCGGTGTTCCACGCCCTCAGGCCGATGGTCTCTAGGAGCCGCTTGGTTCGGTCGTCGCGTACGGAGTGCACGACGTCGTGCGCCAGTACCTTCCTGAACAGCGCCCGCGTGTAGAGGTTCACCGAGGCGCTGTTGACGCCCGCCCCGACTCCAAGGCACACCGTTCCCACCGCCAGGCCGCAGTTCAGGTAATTGATGTTCCAGGCGGGCAGCGGCCGCAGCATGTTGGTGTACATGGCGTTCGTGCCGCACAGGAATTTCAGATCCGCGGTCTTGAACGGGTCGAGCTTGCGCCGACAGAGTAGGTACTGCAACGGCGTATGGGTCGGGGTGTGCGAAGCCATGCGCATGACATAGTTCGATGCGAACAGCTCCGGCCAGTTGGCAGCGATCGACCGATTGATGATCTCGTCGCCCATGTTCAAAGAGCCCACCGACGTGTCAAGGAGCAGGATCCGCTTCATCATGAGTCTCCCCGCCCGCCCTCGAGGATCCGCGCCGGCACGCCGACGGCGGTGGCGCCACTGGGCACGTCATGGATCACGACCGCCCCGGCACCGATCACGGCGTCATCGCCTACCGTAATGGGCCCGAGGATCAGCGACCCGCATCGAACGGTGGCGCGGTCGCCGAGCCGCGGTAGGACGTTGATTCCCTTGCGCCTCCCGATTGTCACGTTCTGTCCTGCCTTGCAGTTCTCGCCGATTTCCGCAGCAGGATGAATGACAGCCCCCAGCGCGTGGTGGGGAAAGAGGGTTCCTTTTCCAATCTTTGTGGCATAGGGAACGTCACACGCGAAGACCACCCGCATCACTCCTCTGATCAGGTGCGCCGCCGGACGCAGCCCGTGCCGGGCGCACCGGAGGGCGGCGAAATAAGAAGCATGGACGGGATTCATTACCAGACTCCTTCCTCAAATACCGTTCGGTAAGGAAACAGGGTGTACCAACCGGGTCGATATAGAAGCATGATCGTCATACTCACGAAGGCTATGAGTACGAGCAGCACCGAGACGTACCAGTTCCGCAGCCCCGGCTCGCGGGCGACGACATTCCCCAGGCCGACGACCATCGGGAGCGTCAAATACATCTCGAGGCGGTCGAGCAGGTTGAATCCGAGGGAGACGATCATGATCCCGGCGTCGACGACGGCGAAGGTGACCAGGATGCGGGTGGCCCCGGTCTTGTCCGCCGCCACCGCGGAGTTCCATCCACACATCGCCACCAGACCGATCATGAGCAGCCGCACCCCCACCCCCATGACCGTGGCCATCCTGACGCCGCCCTCCGCGTACTGCGAACTCAGGTAGTGGCCGTAGTACGCAGAGAATACGGAGGCCTTGGTGAGGACCAAGCTCAGGCAACCGGTGCAGGCGCCGATGACCGCCCCCCATTTGACCCAGTCCAGGAAGCTGTTCAACCTCAGCATCGGAATGAAGTAGGCGGCGAGCAATAGTATGGCGGAGGCATGGAACTGCGCAGCAAGTAGTATCAGAATGAGGTAGCGCACGAGCCGCCGCTCCATCAGAGCCGGTACGGCGAGCAGGAATATGGCCGCCGCGATGCCCTGCCGGGTGGCGAGCATGATGTCGTAGAACACGGACATGCCGAAGGCCAGGAGCAACGCCAGCGGGTTCGACCTCGCATACCTGTGGATGAAAAGCACAACCGACCAGAAGGAGAAGATGGAGACTACTAGCAGCAGCACATTGAAGTCGTCCGTGATACGGCTGATCAGGTAGTTGACGACCACGTATCCGCGTTCGAATCTGCTGACGGCAAAGGCCTCCGACAGGCCGTCCGTGTCAGTAATCTTCTCGAACACGTCGTAGTACCGGCTGGTGTCGTTTCCCACCGTTCTGGCACGCAGGCCCGCCATCGCCACGAACAGCAGCCAGGCGACGAGCAAGGGCGCGGTCGACTTGCGGCTCCCGTCTTCACGACGACCGCCGAGCAGCCCGCCCACCAGGGCCAATATCCCGAACAGAGCGTAGTGAACCCACATGGCCGTTACTCGCCCCGCGCCAGGGACAGGTAGCGCCGCGAGAGCGCCCCGGCCTCTGCGGCGACGTCGAATCCACTGCTGCGCGCCTGCTCGACGCCCTGCGCCCTGAGTGCCTCGGTCCCGGCCTGCGGGAGCACGTCCCTGACCCGCTGCGCCCAGTGTCCGGCGCCGAGTTCCAGCGCCAAGAAGGAACAGTCGCCAATGGACACCTCCTGCGGCACCCTGTCGGAGCAGACCAGCGGCAGACCCGCGCACTGCGACTCCACACCGACCATCGGCAGCCCCTCGAAGCGGGAGGGCAGCATCAGCACATCCATCGCCTGGTAGAGCGCCGGCACATCAGACCGGTCACCGAGGAACGTCACGCTCCCCGACAGGCCCCGCTCGCCGACCAGGCGCTCAATGTCCCCACGCAGCGGCCCGTCGCCTACGAGCAGCAGATGGCAGTCGGGCTCGAGTGCGAGCAGCTTCTCGAAGACCGCTACCAGGAACCGGTGGTTCTTCTCCTCGCTGAAGCGACCAACGTGCCCGACGACCTTGAGCCCGTTAAGGCCGAGTTCCGTCCGCTTCGCGTCCCGCATGCGCTGATCGAAGCGGTATCTGTTGACCTCCACGGCATTGGGAAGCACCTCGAACTGGCCCGCGCCGAACAGGAACTCGCCGGCGCTACGGGAGCAGGCCAGCCGCACGTCGGAGTAGCGGCCCATGTTGCGGCAGACGATCTGGTTGCGTATCGAGTTCAGTCTCGAGTCGGAGTACGCCGTGGAATGGGAGTGCACGATCATGGACCTCACGCCCGCTCGGTGCAGGACCGGGTAGATGAAGCGGGCCAGCACCGGATCGTGAAGGTGCACGACGGGGTACTGCCCCGGATGCTCGTGCAGCAGCGTCGCGAGCTCCTTGCGGATCCGCAGGATGTTCTTGCCCGCGCGCCCGGGGAAGCACCTGCCCCCGAGCGACTCGATCTCCGCGCGCCGAGTCTCATCGGGGGTGGCGTAATAGTAGAAGTCGAATATCACCCGGCGCCGGTCGACGTTCCGGAAGTAGTTCATGACGACACTCGTCACGCCGGAGCGGCGCGAAATTGAGGAGTTGATATGCAGGATCCTGAGTGGGCCGCCGACGCCGACCTCCCGCCGAGTCCGATTGTCCATGGTTGCCTTCATCCTCTTACGATTACTCTCCCTGCCCGACGCGTCCCCGATACGAGCGATCGTCGAGCACTCACTTCAGCCTCAGCACCTTGATGACACCCCAGGCGCACACGTGGAATACCGACCGCACGACGCTCAGGTGCTCAATATCTCGATACAACCTCCAGTGATACTTCACCAGACTGAGCTTGTTGGCGGATATCGAGTCGCTGCGGACCCGGTACTGGGCGAGGACATCAGGGATACCCCATATATACTTCTCCCTCTTGAGCATGCGCAGCCACAGGGCGTCGTCATTGCGTTTCCGGATGTCAGGGACTTCGAATTTGCCTAGTCGAGACACATCGTACATCACCGTGGAGTTCCCCACCGGGCAGTCCAGCAGGAGCCGGTTGTAGCCGACTCGCCTCGGACTGGTCAGGACCTTGCCGGTGGGAGCCCCGTGCTCGTCCACCTGTTCGTACGCGGTACAGCACAGGGCGACGCCGTGGCTGCCCATGAACTCCAGCTGGCGGGTCAGCTTGTCCGGATGCCAGAGATCGTCGGCATCCAGGAAGGCCATGTATTGCCCCCGGGCCATCTCCATCGCGCGGTTGCGCGCCATCGCCGCACCGCTGTTGCGCTCCAAGCGCGTGCACCGCACACGCGCGTCGGCATCCGCCAGCAGCCTCGCGCGCTCGAAGGTCCGATCGGTGGAGCAGTCATCCACAATCAGCAGTTCCCACGAGGTATAGCTTTGCGCCTGCACCGATTTGACGGCCTCATCGATGAAGCGCTCCGCGTTGAACGCCGGCATGATGATCGACACTAGTCCGGGCACCACTGCCATTACGCCGTCTCCTTTCTTCAGTGGGCTCCGAACACTGCGCGCACCGTGGCCAGAATGATCCGTAGATCGCGACCGATGCTGAACTCACGAATATCGTCCAGGTTGAAACACATCTTCGCCGGAAGAATCTCCTCGATGTAGGCCCTATCTGCATCCGCGGCCGAGGTCAGTAACAGCGCCTCGTCCTTGAACTCGATGCTCGCGGTGGAGGTCACTCCCGCAGGAAGCAGTAATGTGGCTTTCATCTCCTGCGTGTACTCGCGCACATACTCGGGAACCTCGGGCCGGGTCCCGACAAAGGTCATGTTCCCTTGCAGAATGTCTATGAGCTGGCTGGTCTCATCTATCCGGTAACGCCGCATGAAGGCGCCGACCCGGGTGATACGGGGATCGGCGTGCACCGTCACCTGTGTCCCGGGTTCGCTCGGACGGTCCACCATCGTGCGAAACTTGTGGATCTTGAACTCGCGGCCGAAACTGGTCACCCGTTGTTGCCGGAAAAACACAGGGCCGGGCGAGTCGAGCTTAATGATCAGCGAAAGCAGGACGAACATCCACCCGAGCGCGACCAGCATGAGCCCGGCTCCAACAACATCGAACAGCCGCTTCAGCCGCAACTGCCCTTCATGCGCAACCAGGTGATCGTAATAGGGACGCACGGCGTCGTTCTGCATGTCCGCCGGGAGGTCGGACCAGGCGGGCATTGCCGCGCGACGTCCCCGCCTCGCGCCGACGGTGCCCGCCCGCCGTCGCGGCGCACCGCTCCGCCTCCCGTCCTCACGCCCCGGATCGGCAGTCCCCTTCGCAGTTGCCGCGGGTCCACCCCGTTCCGGCATGGGGTTTGCGCCCGCCCGGAATGAGGAATAGCCGCCACGCATAAAACTACGTCGACAAGGCGAGAAGTGGTTATCAAGGCTCATTTCAGGGACCACCGGGGATTGAATCAGGAGGGGCGCGCACGACCGCGTGGGGCGAGCAACGACAGGCTTCATGGATGGTTTTCGCTAATGCGCGGGACGCGGCACACAGCAATGAACGCACCGACATACCGTTTCTCAGCCCGCGACGTCACTGCGCGGGCGTGAGGGGCTCATGCCTCCTTATTCGCCAGGGGACGGCGTTGACAGAGCCATCGTCAAACGCCGAATAACGCTCGCAACCTACGTCCCAAGTCGCCCCGAAGCAAGTAGCACAGAATACCGTTACCCTCTTGGAACTATGGAGGCAATTATTGCGCTTCACGCCACCGGCTAGGCGCGTCCCCCGCCTGCCCGGACACGATCGGGCGCCACGCCGGGGCCGGGCTGCAAGCGGCGTGCAACCCCGCCCCGATTCGGGGCCGGCACCCGGTTGCTCATTCGCCGATGGGGCAGCTCCACTCCCCCTCGGGGGTGCGGTCCATCCGATCCAGGATGCCGGCATCACGGAAGGCCCGCAGCGTGGCTCCGGGGCCGTCGACGAAGTGCTCCCAGCCGATCTGGTGGGCGACGACGACGTGCGGCGCCCCCAGCACCTGCGCTGCCGCGCTGGCCCGCTCGGCGGACAGGCTCAGCGGTCGCCCCGCGAACTTGGCGGGCACGGTCGCCCGACCGGCGTTCAGCACCGCATGGCCGATGCTCCCGAAGCGGGCCTTGACCTGTGCGATCAGCTCCAGGGAGGCGTTGTCCCCGGTCAGGTAGATGGTGGTGCCGGGCGTCTGGATGACGAAGCCGGTGACCTCGCAGTTGACGTGCCCGGCGGCGTCAACCTCCCCGTCCGCGGGTCCGTGCTGGGCGGGCACGGCGGTGACGGTGACGCCGTCCCCCACCACCACGGACTGCCACGGGACCAGCCCCTCGGCGCCCGCCCCGAGCTGCCGGGCCGAGCCGGGATTGGTCAGCAGGCGCGGGGCGGCCAGGGCGAAGACACGCCCGGAGACGTCGAGGTTGTCGGCGTGATCGGCATGGCTGACCAGCACGACGTCGACGTCCGCGAGCGCCTCGGCCGCCACGGCCGGACCACGGGTCTTGCGCAGGGCGCCGTAGTCGGTGGGCGGGTCGAAGGTGGGGTCGACGACGAGGCGCAGGCCGGCGACGTCGATGGCGACGGTGGGCCCGCCAACCACGAGGAAGGCGAGGTTGTGACGTGGAAACGGCGAGCGCATTATTGGGGTCCTTTCCGCGAGCGCGGTTGGGGTGGCTGGGATGGCGCCGCTGCCGACACGGGCTCGGCCTCCTGTCGGCAGCGGCGCGGGATGGTACTCCCCCGGCTCGGTCCTCAGGCCCGCGCCACGGTGGCGCTGGGGGTGTCCACGTCGGCGGTGATCACTTGCAGGTCCACACAACTGACCTCGCGCTTGATCAGGTCCAGGTGTGCGCCGGTCCAGGCGTTCTTGTCCGCCGGGATCGTCAAGGTGGCGCGCGCCGGCTCGCCGACGTTCAGGCCGGTGGCCTTGCGCTCATCCATCAGCAGCCGCACCAGGTCGCGGGCCCAGCCCTCGGCCTCCAGGTCGTCGTCGAGCGCCGTGTCCAGCACCACGAAGGCGCCCGAGGGCAGCACGGTGGCGGACAGGGCGTCGTCGTGCACCTCGATGCGTGTGGACAGCGTGAAGGCGGAGTCCTCCGCCTCCAGCACCACCGGGGAGCCGTCGAGCAGAACCGTGTCGAAGCGAACGTCGCCGTCCTCGGTGACCTCCCACTCCCCGCCTTGACGGCGGTGAACAGCTTCGAGGCCAACTTGCGCACCTGCGGAGCGAAGGCGCGCGGGTTGAGGGTCAGCTCCTCGGTCAGCTCGTAGCCGGCGTCGGCGGCGTCCAGCACCCGCACCTGCTTGACGTTGACCTCGTCGGCGATCAGGGCCGTGAACGGCGCCAGGCCCGCCGGGTCGGAGGTGGCGATGGTCAGGGTCCGCAGCGGCTGGCGTACGCGCAGCTTGTCGGCCTTGCGCAGGCTCAGCGCGGCGGACACCGCGTCGCGCGCCTGATCCATGGCGTCCACCAGGGCGCCGTCGGCCACATGCTCGGGCAGGACCGGCCAGTCGGTCAGGTGCACGGAGCGCTCCCCGGTCAGGCCGCGGTAGATCTCCTCCGCCGTCAGCGGGGCCAGGGGCGCCATCACCTGCGTCAAGACGCGCAGCACGGTGGCGAGCGTGTCGAAGGCGGGGCGCGCGACTTCGGCGCCGCCGTCCACGAACCGCGACCGGGAGGTGCGCAGGTACCAGTTGGTAAGCACGTCGATGAACTCGCGCACCGTGTGGGTGGCGCCGGTGACGTCGTAGGCGTCCAGCTGCGCGGCCACGGTGTCGGTCAGGTCCTTGGTGCGGGCCAGGATGTAGCGGTCCATCACGTCGAGGGAGCCCTTGCGGCCGAACAACGAGGCGTCGGCCAGGTCCACGCCGTCGGTGAGGTAGCAGCTCCCCGCGTCCCCCGCCTGGGCGGCGTACAGGGCGAAGAAGTACCAGGTGTTCCACAGCGGCAGCATCACCTGGCGCACCGTGTCGCGGATGGCCTTGTTGGTGACGGACAGGTTGCCGCCGCGCACCACCGGGGAGGACAGCAGGAACCAGCGCATGGCGTCGGCGCCGTCGCGGTCGAAGACCTGCTGGACGTCGGGGTAGTTGCGCAGGGACTTGCTCATCTTCGCCCCGTCGTTGCCCAACAGAATGCCGTGGGAGACGCAGGTGGTGAAGGCGGGCCGGTCGAACAGGGCGGTGGCCAGCACGTGCAGCGTGTAGAACCAGCCGCGGGTCTGGCCGACGTACTCCACGATGAAGTCGCCCGGGTTGTGCGACTCGAACCAGTCCACGTTCTCGAACGGGTAGTGCACCTGGGCGAAGGGCATGGAGCCGGACTCGAACCAGCAGTCCAGCACGTCGGGGATGCGGCGCATCATGGACTTGCCGGTCGGGTCGTCCGGGTTGGGGCGCACCAGCGTGTCGATGAAGGGCCGGTGCAGATCCTTGACCTCCACGCCGAAATCGCGCTCCAGCTCCGCGAAGGACCCGTACACGTCGGTGCGCGGGTAGGCCGGGTCGTCGCTCACCCACACGGGGATGGGGGAGCCCCAGAAGCGGTTGCGGGAGATGGACCAGTCGCGGGCGCCGGCCAGCCAGTTGCCGAAGATGCCGTCCTTGACATGCCCGGGCACCCAGGTGATCTCCTGGTTGAGTTCGACCATGCGGTCGCGGATGGCGGTGACCTTCACGAACCAGCTCGAGACGGCCTTGTACATCAGCGGCTTGCGGCAGCGCCAGCAGTGCGGGTAGGAGTGCACGTAGGACTGCTGGCGCACCAGTACGGCGCGCACGGCCGCCTCGCGGCGGGCCAGCGGGCCGGTGCCGTCGCGCAGGTCGGTGATGACCGGCTTGTTGGCGTCGAAGATGTGCATGCCGGCGTAGTCGGGGACTTCGCTGGTGAACACGCCGCCGTCGTCGACGGGGATGACCGTGCCGATGCCGTAGGGCTGGCAGGAGTACATGTCGTCCTCACCGAAGGCGGGCGCCAGGTGCACCAGGCCGGTGCCCTCGGTGGTGGTGACGTAGTCGGCGGTGATGATCTGCCAGGCCGCCGGCCCGGGGGCGGCGCCCTCCGCGCGGTGGGCGGCGTCGTCGTAGTAGTCGTAGATGGGCACGTAGCGCACGCCGACCAGGTCGGTCCCCTTGTAGGTGGCCAGCACCTGCGGGTCCTCGCCCAACTCGCGGGCGTAGGTGCCCAGCAGGTCGCGGGCGAGCAGCACATCCTGCCCGGCGACCGGGGAGTCGAGGTCGGCGTCCACCCGGACGGTCACGTAGTCGACGTCGGGGCCGACGGCGACGGCGGAGTTGGACGGCAGGGTCCACGGGGTGGTGGTCCAGATCAGCGCCAGCTCCGGGGCGGCGTCGGGGTGGGTGTCATCCAGGCGCCGTTCCAGGCGCAGGCCCACCGTGACGGTGTTGTCCTGACGGTCCTGGTAGACGTCGTCATCCATCTTGAGCTCGTGGTTGCTCAGCGGCGTGCGGTCGTGCCAGCAGTAGGGCAGCACCCGGTAGCCCTGGTAGGCCAGGCCCTTGTCGTACAGGGTCTTGAAGGCCCACATGACCGACTCCATGTAGGTGGGGTCGAGGGTCTTGTAGTCGTTCTCGAAGTCCACCCAGCGGGCCTGGCGGGTGACGTAGTCCTCCCACTCCTTGGTGTAGCGCAGCACGGAGGTGCGGCAGGCCTCATTGAACTTCTCGATGCCCAGCCCGCCGGGGCGGGTGATCTCGGTGACGTCGTCGATGCCGAGCTCGCGCTGCGCCTCCAGCTCGGCGGGCAGGCCGTGCGTGTCCCAGCCGAAGCGGCGCTCGACGCGGCGGCCCCGCTGGGTCTGATAGCGGCCGACCGCGTCCTTGACGTAGCCGGTCAGCAGGTGCCCGTAGTGGGGCAGGCCGTTGGCGAAGGGCGGACCGTCGTAGAAGACGAATTCGTTGGAGTGGCCGTTGTCGTCCAGCGCGGGGCGGGCGTCGATGGAGGCCTGGAAGGTGCCGTCCTGCTTCCAGTAGGCCAGGACGTCCTCCTCGATCGCCGGGAAGGAGGGGGACGGCTCGACCTTCTGGCCGGGGCGGTGCAGGGGGTAGAAGGCGGCGCCCGCGTGCTGGGTGCCGGTGGGCTCTTCGGCCATTTGTCTTGCCTCGCGTCTCACTCGTAGTCGTTTGCGCCCGTTGGGGCGCGGGATCCACGAGGACGACGCCGCTCCGACCGCCGATGACCCGGCGGCGGTGCCGCACCGCGGTACCACCTCGCTTGCCCCCTCCGGCAGTGCCGGGGTGGGCCGCTCGATTCGCAGCTGTGACGGGCTGTCCCGTCCGGTTCTACTGGGGGCAGCGCGCCAAATGTGAACGCGGCCCGGTTCTTCCGGAGGCTCGCCGGTGATGGCCGGGTCGGCGCCTGTGGCGGTGAGTGTAACCGCGCACCGCGCCCCCGGCCATCCCCGGGCGGCTCCAGACGGCGTCATCCTCGCCACATCCCGGGATCGCGGGGCCCCTGTGTGGTTTGTCAAGCGGCGGTGGGCGAGGGCGAGTACGACCTGGTTGTGGCGCTTGCCCTGGGCGCGTTTGCGGTCGTAGTAGGCGCGGGATGTGGGGTCGGAGCGCAGTGAGGCGAAGGCTGACAGGAACATGGCTGGCTTGAGGCGCTTGTTGCCCGCGTGACAGACGCACCTCACCCCGGATGGAGGACCCCGACCGCCGGGTGACTGGTGTCAGGCCGACGTATGAGGCCAGCTGGGCGCCGGTGGGGAAGGCTCTGCCCGCGGTTTCGGCCAGGAACACAGCGGCGGCCGGGACCCCCACCCCGGGGCACGGGTGGTCAGGGGCCGGGCAGAAGAAGGATGGGCCACCCGCCAGGGCCACTATCTCGGGCGGCGACATCGTCGCGTTGGGCGCGGGTGGGCGATGAGCTGGCGAGCCAGCTCCAGGTCAAAACCGGTCAACATCGACAAGGACGCGGCGTCCTCATCCGAAGTGCTGATGGACCTGAGCGTGTGGGGCATGGTGCGGGCAGCATCCGCGATCACCGCCGCATCGCGGGCCTCGGCATGCTTGACCTTGCCCACGCCCGAAACCGACGAAGACCTCGATATCGTCAACCTGCATGACAGGCTCCCTTACTTGGCGTCTACGTGGCCAGCCCTCGGACGATTGATCCCGCACCCACGCCTGCGAAAGGACTCCAAGGCAAAACCCCTCGGTCCGTTCCCCTAATCAGCGCTTCCCCATCCGCCCACCACCGGTGACACCCCCGGATCATTCGGTAAGACGGGAGCAAGACACCCGCGCCGGCCGCCGCTGGCCCAACCGCGAGGCGGTTCCCCACGACTACCAACTAAGTTCCGGGCGGGGCTCGCAGTAGGGTGGCAATTCCCGTAGGGATCCCTTAAGCGGCGGGACGACGCTTGGTACCCTGACCCGACGGTTCGTACTTTCCGGTGGACGCTTCGTACCCTCCGGTGACGGTTCGGCACTCCAGGGTACTGTGCTGTCTCCACACTTCTGGGACGGTTGAGTCTCATGACTTCTGGGACGGTTGAGTCTCATGGGTTTTGGGACGGTTGGGAGCGGGGTGAGCGGGGTGGCCTGCTGATGATTCTGTTGGGTGGTTTGGAAGCGTTGATGGTGGCCCGGCTGTGGGTCTGTGCCTGGGTGGGCTGGGGCCAGGGAATCGCGGCGAAGTGTGTTCCGGCCTGGTCGTAAAGGTCCAGGCGGGTGGGGTACTGGCGGAACTCGATTCTCTGGCCGGCCATGAAGGAACCGACGTAGATGATCCGGCCCTTGTAGGTCACGCTCCCGTTGCTCAGGGCCTGTCTGCTGGTGATGGCCGGGTCGGTGCTGGCTGCCTGCGGCAGGCTCAGCGGCACCGGCCCGGATAGCGCGTCAAGGTTGATCGGGGAGGGATTGGGCAGGGCCCGGGGGACCTGGTGCCACACGCGTATGGGGGTTATGGCTATCCCCAGCCCCTGGTGCTGGCGCTCGGTGTTGTAGTAGGCGGTGAAACACTCCAGGCCGGTGTTGAGGTCCTCCAGGGTGGTGTAGGGGTGCGCTTCCAGCCACAGCTGGAGGGGCTTGTGGGAGCTTTCGACCTTGCCCTGGGTCTGTGGGTGACCGATGGCGCCGCTGATCGGACGGATCCCCAGGCTGGCCAGCCACCTCTCTGTCCGCCCGAATCCGGTGGTGCGGTGAGTGTTGAAAGCCCTGCCGTTGTCGGTCAGGATGGCTGCGGGCCGCCCCCAGGAGTCTGAACTGCACCGGGTTTGATGGAGGCAGTGAATGCACGGAAGGATCACTGTCATGAGTGCACCGAGGAAGTACCCTGAGGAGTTGCGGGAGCGGGCTACCCGGATGGCTGTGGAGGCCCGCCGGGACCCCGAGAGGTCTAAGGGGGCGATCCGCAGGATCGCCGAGGAGTTGGGCGTCCACCCCGAGGCGCTGCGTACCTGGGTCAAGAAGGCCGAGATTGACGCAGGCGCCCGGCCGGGAACCACGAGCGAGGACGCCCAGCGGATCAGGCAGCTGGAGGCCGAGAACCGCGAACTGCGCAGGGCAAACGCGATCCTGAGGAGCGCGTCGGCTTTCTTCGCGGCGGAGCCAGGCCGCCCGTCCCGCTGATCTGCGAGATGCATCGACTCCCACAGGGAGGAGCTGCGGGGCCTGTGCCGGTTCTGTCAGGCGCTGGCCAGCGCCGATGTCAAGATCGCCCCGAGCACCTACTACGCAGCCAGGAGTCGTCCCCCATCGGCAAGGACGGTGCGCGACCAGGCTCTGAAGGCCGAGATCGGGCGGGTGCATGAGAACAACTACTGCGTACTGGGCGCAAGGAAGATGCATGCGATGCGGGGCCGTCCCGAGGAATCCGCCCGGCACGGCCTGGGGCATGTGGCCCGCTGCACCGTGGAGCGTCTGATGCGGGACATGGGCCTGCACGGCATCCGCCGCGCCAAGTCGCCCAGGACGACCCGGTCCGTACCGAAGGACGCATGCCCGGCGGACCTGGTCAAAAGACACTTCAGCGCCTTCAGGCCGAACGAGCTGTGGGTGGCGGACATTCCCCCACTACGTGGGAGGTACCCCCACCTACGTGCGCACCCTGTCGGGCTGGGTGTATGTGGCCTTTGTCACTGACGTGTACTCCCGTCGGATCGTCGGCTGGCAGACGTCAACGAGCTTGTACACCGATCTGGCGCTGGACGCTCTGAAGATGGGTATCTGGCAGCGCCAGCGCGAAGGAGCCGACCTTACCGGCCTGATCCACCACTCCGACCGCGGGGTGCAGTACCGGGCGATCCGCTACGGGCAGACCCTGTCCGACTGCGACGCTGTGGCCTCGGTGGGCTCCAAGGGAGACTCCTACGACAACGCGCTGGCCGAGGCCCTGAACTCGCTCTACAAGGCCGAGCTCATCCGCAACCACAAGTACCTCGACTCCCACGGGCCCTGGGAGGGCATCGACGATGTCGAGCTCGCTACCGCCGAGTGGGTGCACTGGTTCAACACCGTCCGGCCTCACTCCGCCATCGACATGCACAGCCCCGTCCAGCACGAGCAGGCATACACCCCACCACCACCAGATACCACCGACACCGCCGACGCCCAGGACGTCGGCGAGCAGACCACCAGCCAACCCCAGCCGGCGACCGCCGGCGCCAGATAAAACAGCCTCCACAAAACCCGGGGCTTGACAGTCGAACGCCTCGGACAGGATTTGGCGGGTGGCCTCATGCGTCTCCCCGCCCCAGGCCGCCTTGAGCGCCACCAGCACCCTGGAGCAGTCATCGATGACCTGGTAGATGGTCACCACACGCCCCTGGATGCGCCACTCGATACCGTCTAGCTGCCACAGCTCGTTAGCACTGGTACGCGTGAACCGCTTGAAAGACACCCGCGGGCGCTTGCGTGGCGCCGGAACCACCAGCCCCATGGCCCGCATGCGCCTGGCAATAGTCGCCCGCGACGGGGCCGGGTTGGCCCCCGCCCCGGACAGCACCCACCACACCGACCACGCACCCGCATCCTTCCCGTCGGCAACCAGCTCCCGGCGTACCTGGGCGATACGCTCATCAACCCGCTCATCCCAACGGCGCGCCGGGTGCAGCGGCGCCCTGGAACGGGCGACCAGCGCCGCCCCCGGTCCCTCCTGCTTGGCCCGCTTACGGATCCGGTAGAACGAGGACTTCGAGACCCCCACCTGCCGGCAGAACTCCTCCACGCTCACACCCGCAACCCGCGAGTCAAACTCAATGATGCGCTGACGCTTGAACGGCGAAACTGCATAACCCATCCCCCAACCCAACCCCACCCGCACCGCCCCAGAATCTCACGACTTCTGACACTCCCAGATGTCATGAGATCCAACAGTCCCAGAAGTCATGAGACAACACAGGCACTCCAGGGTACGAACCGTCACCGAAGGGTACGAAGCGCTGATGCCAAGTGCCGAAGCGTCGTTGGAAGTGCCGAAGCGTCGGCGGCCGACCGTGCTTCGGCAGCCGACGTCAACCGCCGACAGTCGTAATCCCAATACCTGACAAGACGTCGTCTCACGATCCGACCGCATGGTTGTCTTTCCCGCCGCCGCGTCCCTAGTGTGCGCCGTATGACCCAAGCGCATCCCCTACTCGCCGCCGCGGAGTCCCGCGGGGCGTGGTTGCGCTCCACCCGAGTCATGTGCTGTCAGGCCTGTTAAGCGCCTGACCATTGCGGCTAAGCCGTACACGGAATCCGGCGCACTGAGGCGTCCGGAGCCGCACGGCACCAAGTGGATCACTCCCGGCCAGCAACCGGCGGTCACTTGATAGCACCGATCCGGAGCGAGTCCCCGAAACGATGACTCCGGACGCTCATGCACCACCAGCCTGGAGGAGACATGAGCCCGATCAAGAACCCGTCCACAAGCGACGCCGGCGCCGGCCGCGCCATCCGCCCGCCGCGCGCCGGCCGCGCCAACGGCCAGTGGCGCATCGACGGCCGCAAGCCCCTGAACCCCAACGAGGTCGTCAAGCAGGACGGCGATCCGCTCGGCGCGCACGACCGCATCCTGTCCACCTACGCCGCCGCCGGCTTCGACGCGATCCCGGACGACGACCTCCACACGCGCTTTCGCTGGTGGGGCCTGTACACCCAGCGCAAGCAGGGCATTGACGGGGGCCGCACCGCCCAGCTCAGCCCCGCCGAGCTGTCCGACCGGTACTTCATGCAGCGGGTGCGCATGGACGGCCAGTCCCTATCCGTAAAGCAGATGCGCGTCCTCGGCCGGGCGTCGAACGAGTTCGCCCGCGGCACCCTGGACGTCACCGATCGACAGAACCTCCAGATGCACTGGATCCAGATCGAGTCCGTGCCGGAGCTGTGGCGCCGACTGGAGGAGGCCGGCCTGATCACCATCGAGGCCTGCGGCGACACCCCGCGCGGGATCCTCGTCTCCCCCGTGGCCGGAATCGACCCCGATGAGATCATCGACCCCTCTGCCGCCGCGGCCCAGATCCGCGACACGTTTCTCGGCAACCCCGAGATCTCGAACCTGCCCCGCAAATTCAAAACGGCCTTCACCGGCTCCCCCACGCTGGACATCCTCCACGAGATCAACGACATCGCCTACGTGGGCGTCAACCATCCCGAGTACGGTCCCGGCTACGACCTGTGGATCGCCGGCGCCCTGTCGACCGCGCCATTTCTCGGGCAGCGCCTGGGCGCATTCGTACGGCCCGACCAGGTCAGCGACGTGTGGTGGGCCGCCATCCGGCTCTTCCGCGACTACGGCTACCGCCGCCTGCGCAACAAGGCCCGCCTGAAGTTCCTCATGGCCGAGTGGGGCCCGGAGAAGTTCCGCCGCGTCCTGCAGGAGGAGTACCTGGGCTACGAGCTGGCCGACGGCCCCGCCCCCGCGCCACCCGCGGGCGAGGCCGACCACATCGGCGTCCACCGGCAGAAGGACGGACACTACTGGATCGGCGGCAAACCGCCGGTCGGCCGCCTGTCCGGCGACACCATGCTGGGGCTGGCGGACCTGGCGGAGACGGTCGGCTCGGACCGAGTGCGCACAACCCCGCTGCAGAACATCCTGCTGCTGGACGTGCCGGCCGAGCGCGTGGACGAGGCCGTGGCTGGCCTGCGGGAGCTCGGCATCGACCCGGACCCGGGGCCGTTCACGCGCTCGCTGCTGGCCTGCACCGGCCTGGAGTTCTGCAAGTTCGCGATCGTGGAGACCAAGTCCCTGGCCGCGCGGGTCGGCGCCGAGCTCGACGCCCGCCTGGCGGACCTCAACCTGGAGCGGCGGATCTCCATCAGCGTCAACGGCTGCCCCAACTCCTGCGTCCGCATCCAGATCGCCGACATCGGTCTCAAGGGGCAGATCATCACCGTCGACGGCCAGCAGGTACCGGGCTTCCAGGTGCATCTGGGAGGCGGCCTGGCGTCGGCCGGCCACGAGGAGGCCGAGCTGGGACGTACCGTGCGCGGCCTGAAGGTGGCCGCCACCGACCTGACCGACTACATCGAACGCGTCGTGCGCCGCTATGCCGCGGGGCGCACCGCGGGAGAGTCCTTCGCCCAGTGGGCGCAGCGGGCACCGCAGGAGGAACTGGTATGAGTACCGAAGGTATCGCGCCCCTGGCCGGGCTGCGCGCAGCCACCATCCCCGTCCTGACGGCCGACAGCGCCCCGGCGACCGCCCCCACGGCATCCCCTGCGGGCGTCAACCCCTACGGCCGGCTCGTCGCGCGTGGCGCCAACCGTCCTCGCTCCGCACAGGCCCCCCGCCGCAGCGAGGCCGAACTGCGGCGCATCGCCGCCGACGGCGCCGCACGGTTGGGCTCGAACGCCTCGGCCGAGGCGGTGGTCGCCTGGGCGGCCGAGACCTTTCCCGGCTCCCTGGCCGTCGCCTGCTCCATGGCGGACGCCGTCCTGCCGCACGTCGTAGCCTCCCGCATTCCCGGCGTCGACACGCTGTTCCTAGAGACCGGCTTCCACTTCCCCCAGACCGAGCAGACCCGTGACGCCGTCGCCCGCACCATGGACGTCACCGTCATAGACGTCCTGCCCGAGCTCACCATCGCCCAGCAGGACGCCGAGTACGGACCGCGCCTCTATGAGCGCGACCCCACCAAGTGCTGCTACCTGCGCAAGGTGGCACCACTGGCACGCGCCCTGTCCGGCTACGAGGCCTGGGCCACGGGCCTGCGCCGCGAGGACTCCCCCACCCGCGCCGACGCGCCCCTGGTCGCCTTCGACGAGAACCACCGGATCGTCAAGCTCAACCCGTTGGCGGCCTGGAGCTTCGACGACCTGCTGGAGTACGCGACCGCGCACGACGTCGTCGTCAACCCACTGCTGGCGGACGGCTACCCGTCGATCGGCTGCGAGACCTGCACCCGGCGCGTCGCCCCGGGCGAGGATCCCCGCTCCGGACGCTGGGCCGGATTCGCCAAGACCGAGTGCGGCATCCACCTGTGACCGCCACCCCGCACGCCCCGAACATGAAACCGCGGAACCGATTGGAGAGCCCCATGACCACAGCCACAGACAGCGTTACCGGCGTTACCGGCGTTACCAGCGCCCCTGCGGATCACCTCGACGCCCTCGAGTCCGAGGCGATCGGCATCATCCGTGAAGTGATCGCCGAATGCCGGCGCCCGGTGCTGCTGTTCTCGGGCGGCAAGGACTCCGTGGTCATCCTGCACCTGGCCCGCAAGGCCTTCTGGCCGGCGCCGCTGCCCTTCCCCCTGCTGCACGTGGACACCGGCCACAACTTCCCCGAGGTGCTCGCCTACCGTGACGCGACGGTCGCCGCCGCTGGAGCGCGCCTGCTCGTCGCCCGGGTGCAGGACTACATCGACGACGGCCGCCTGCGCGAACGCCCGGACGGCACCCGCAACCCGCTGCAGACCCGCCCGCTGCTGGACACCATCCGCACCGAGGGCTTCGACGGCGTCATCGGCGGCGCCCGCCGCGACGAGGAGCGGTCGCGCGCCAAGGAGCGCATCGTCTCCCTGCGGGATGAGTTCGGGCAGTGGGATCCCCGCAACCAGCGCCCCGAGTTGTGGCGGTTGCTCAACCTGCGTCACTCCCCCGGCGAGCACCTGCGCGTCTTCCCCCTGTCCGACTGGACCGAACTGGACGTGTGGCGCTACATCGAGCGCGAGGACATCGTCCTGCCAAGCCTGTACTACGCGCACCGGCGGGAGGTCTTCTCGCGCGACGGCATGTGGCTCGCCGTCACCCCGGTGACCCAGCCGCAGGAGGGCGAGACCATCACCACCCGCACCGTGCGCTACCGCACCGTGGGCGACATGTCCTGCACCGGCGCCGTGGACTCGACGGCGGCCAACAACCACGAGATCGCCGTCGAGGTGGCCGCCTCCACACTCACCGAGCGTGGTGCCACCCGGGTCGACGACCGCCTGTCGGAGTCCGCCATGGAGGACCGCAAGCGCGAAGGCTACTTCTGATTCCCATCCCACCCTGCGAACCCACCAGACACGCACCCTGGAGAAACCTATGACCATCACCCCCTCCGAGTCCGCCCGCGCCGCAGCGGACCAACCCACCCTGCAACCGTCTCCGACCGCCGGTCTGCTGCGCCTGGCCACCGCCGGCAGCGTCGACGACGGAAAGTCGACCCTCGTCGGCAGGCTCCTAGTGGATTCCAAATCCGTGCTGCGCGACCAGCTCGCCGCCGTGGAGCGAGTGAGCCTGGACCGCGGCCTGACCCACGCCGACCTGGCCCTACTCACCGACGGCCTGCGCGCGGAGCGGGAGCAGGGCATCACCATCGACGTCGCCTACCGCTACTTCGCCACTCCCCGCCGCTCCTTCATCCTGGCCGACTGCCCCGGCCACGTGCAGTACACGCGCAACACGGTCACCGGCTCATCCACCGCCGACGTGGTGGTACTGCTGGTCGACGCCCGCCACGGCGTAGTGGAGCAGACCCGCCGACACCTGGCCGTGGCGGCAATCCTGAACGTCCCGCACGTGGTGGTCGCCGTCAACAAGATCGACCTGGTGGACTTCTCCGCCGACGTCTACGACGCGATCGTCGCCGAACTGGCCGCCGCCGGCGCCGAGCTGGGGGTCAAGGACCTGCGGGCGCTGCCGACCTGCGCCCTCGAGGGGGACAACGTGGTACGTCGCTCGTCGCGGACCCCCTTCTACAGCGGTCCCGCCCTCCTGGAGCTGTTGGAGACTATTCCGGCCGACTCCACGTCGGCGGACGGCGCCTTCCGGCTGCCCGTGCAGCTGGTCATTCGGCCGCAGGGGGCCGCACCGGAGGGGTTGTCCGACTACCGCGGTTACGCCGGGCGGGTCGCCGCGGGATCGGTCCGTGTGGGCCAGGAGGTCGTGGTTCTCCCCTCACGGCGCCGCAGCCGGGTCACCGCCATCGACCTCGCGGACACCGCCCTGCCGGAGGCGCACGCCGGCCAGTCGGTGACCCTGCGGCTAGCCGATGACATCGACATCACGCGCGGTGATCTGCTCGCCGCCGCCACCGACCCGCCGCAACTGCTCCGGGATGTCACCGCCCGCGTAGCCTGGCTGTCCGAGCACCCCGCCAAGCCGGGAGACCGGGTCCTCGTCAAACACGGAACGCGTACCGTCCAGGCGATCGTCACCGCGATCGAGGCCGTCCTCGGCCTCGACGACCTCACCGCCGAGCCCGCACAGACCCTGGTCCTCAACGACATCGGCACCATCCGCCTGCGCCTGTCCGAGCCGCTCCCCGTGGCCGACTACGCCCGCTCCCGCAGCGACGGCGCCTTCCTACTCGTAGACCCCTTCGACGGCTGGACACTCGCCGCGGGCATGGTGCACCTCGAGGGCGAGCGCGCGTCCGCACCACTGGCGGCATGAGCCGGACGAGCACGGCCCCGGGCATCGAGGGACGGCCCGCGCAGGAGGTCGAAAGCGTCCCGGATACCGACCGTCCCGGCACCGGGTGGGTGGCACTCATCGGAGGCGGGCCGGGGGACCCGGGGCTGGTCACGGTGCGCGGGCTGGACCTGCTGCGGCGGGCCGACGTCGTCGTCGTCGATCGTCTCGCCCCGCGCCAACTGCTGGAGGCCGCCGGTCCCGGCACGGAGGTGATCGACGTGGGCAAGCGTCCGGGGCACCATCTGCTGCCGCAGGAGCAGATCAACGCGGTGCTGGTGGAGCGGGCCCGCGCCGGGCAACGTGTAGCGCGCCTGAAGGGCGGCGACCCGTATGTGCTGGGCCGCGGCGGTGAGGAGGCGGCGGCCTGCCGGGCGGCCGGCGTCATCGTGGAGATCGTCCCCGGGGTCACCTCGGCCATCGCCGTGCCGGCCGCCGCCGGCATCCCGGTGACCCACCGGGGGCTGGCCCGGGGCTTCTCCGTGGTCACCGCGCACGAGGAGCTGGTCTCCACGGTGCCGGCGCGGCGCGACCACACGCTGATCCTCCTGATGGGAGTGGCGCACCTGCGTCGCTCGGCCACGATCCTCCTGCAGGCCGGGGCCGAGCCCGACACCCCGGCCGCCATCGTCGAACGCGGCTTCCTACCCGACCAGCGAGTAACCACCACCGTGCTGCGATGTCTGCCCGACGTCGCTACCGAGGTCGGCGTCACCGCTCCGGCGGTCATCGTCATCGGCGACGTCGTCACCGTCAGCCCCGCATGGAACACGCGGGTCGTCCCCGGCTAGTGCATCCGGCTACGACCCCGGCAGCCCTGAAGGATCATCATGCTCGCACTCATCCTCCTCGCCCTGGTCGGCCTGGTCGCGCAACTCGTGGATGGGACCCTGGGCATGGGCTACGGCGTCACCAGCTCCTCGCTGCTGCTCGCCGTCGGCCTGAGCCCGGCACTGGCCAGCGCCAGCGTCCACCTGTCCCAGATCGGGACCACGCTCATGTCCGGTGTCTCCCACCTGCGCCTGGGCAACACCGACCGGGCACTGGTGGCCCGCCTCGCCGTCCCCGGCGCCGTCGGCGCATTCCTGGGCGCCACCGTGCTGTCCCGGCTCGCCACGGCCGCGGCGACCCCCGTGACCGCCACCATCCTGCTGGTGCTGGGCATATATGTGCTGGTGCGCTTCGCCGTGCGGCCGCCGACCGGCGCTACCTCACGCAACAGCCCCCACACCTCCCGGCTGCTGACGCCACTGGGCCTGATCGGCGGTTTCATCGACGCGACCGGCGGCGGAGGCTGGGGGCCGGTGGTCACCACCACCCTGCTGTCGCGCGGCCGCACCGCCCCGCGCACCATCGTCGGCAGTGTGGACACCGCCGAGTTCATAGTCAGTGTGACCGCGTCGTTGGGCTTCCTCCTCGGGCTGGGGACGGCCGGAATCGACTTCGGCGTCGTCGTCGCCCTGCTGGGCGGCGGCATGTTGGCCGCCCCGCTGGCCGCCTGGGCGGTGTCCCGGATGCCGGGCACGATCTTGGGAACCGCCGTCGGCGGCCTGATCGTGGTGACGAATACGGTGACGGTTCTGGAGACACTCGGTCTAAGCACCACGGTCACCGCGTGGACGCTGTCGGCGCTGGTTGCGGCGCTGGCGCCGCTCATCGCCGTCACGGTGTACCGCACCCGCCGCGCCAACGTCGTCGCGGAGGTGCAGGCGGCATGAAGACGCGTCCCCTGGTGGTGCTGGCGCATGGCACCCGCGCGCCCGGCGCGCTCCCGGTGCTCGAACAGATCAGTGCGCAAGTGGCCGACCTCCTGCCGGGAGTCGTCGTGCGCCACGGCTTCGTGGAGTTCCAAAACCCGACGGCCCGGGAGGCCTTTTCGGGGCTGCACGATCCCGTCGTGGTCCCCTTCTTCCTGGGTGGGGGCTACCACGTCCTGCACGACCTGCCCGGTCTGCTCGCCGAGCACGGGTCCGGCAGCGCCACCCGGCATCTGGGGCCCGAAGCCACGATTGTCAACGCGGTGGCCGACCGCCTCCGGCAGGCAGCGGCGGAGGCCGGCGCTGCCGTCACCAGCCTCGACGGCGTCGTGCTGGCCGGCTCGGGATCGTTCAGGCGTCGACCCGTGCGGGAGACCGAGCAGGCGGCGGCGCTGCTGGCGCGGGAGCTCGGTGTTCCCGTCCGGCCCGCCTACCTGGCCAAGACCTCGCCCACGGCCCGGGAGGCGGTGGCCTCCTGGCGCCGGGAGGGCGCGCGGACGATTGCGGTGGCCCCGTATCTGCTCGCCGAGGGCAAGTTCTCCCGCGCGTTGCACCGGAGCGAGGCGAGCTTCGTCGCCGCTCCCATCGGCGCCCACCCGGCGGTCGCCCGCGTGGTCGCCCAACGCTACCGGGAGGCCGTCGGCAGCGAAATCGGTATCGAATGCGCCCGCGGGCGCGTCAGCTTAGCCCCCGTGGCCGCGGGCTAAGCTGCAACCGCAGCACCAGTGCGGGAGGGAACGGGACGTGCCTACGACCGATGCGACCGCGGTGAGCACCACACCGGAAGGCGCCGCACCCGCACGACGACGCACCTGGATCCTGATCACCTGCTGCATGAGCCTGTTCATCTCCACCATGAACGCCTCCGTGGTCAACGTCGCCCTGCCCGCGCTGCGCCGCGACCTGGGGGCCTCGACGGCCGCGCTGCAGTGGACGGTGGACGCCTTCACCCTGGTGGTCGCCGCCTTCCTGCTCATGGCGGGCACGACCGCCGACCGGGTGGGGCGGCGGCGCACCTTCGCCCTCGGTCTTTTCACCTTCGCCCTCGGCTCGACGTTGAGCGCATTGTCGCCCAGTGTGGAGCTGCTGATCGCGGCCCGCTGTGTGCAGGCCTTGGGCGCCTCCATGCTCAACCCGGTGGCGCTGTCCATCATCACCACCACCTTCACCGAACCGCATGCCCGCGCCGGCGCGATCGGCGCCTGGGGCGCGGTGGTGGGTGTCTCCCTGGGAGTGGGGCCGCTGGCAGGCGGCATCCTGGTGGAAGCCTTCAGTTGGCACGCCGTGTTCTGGATGAACGTGCCCGTGGCGTTGGCGGTGCTGGCCATGACCGCGGTGTTCGTGCCGGAGTCCCGCAGCGCGGTGCCCCGCCGGTTCGATCTGCCCGGCCAGGTGCTGCTGGTGGTGCTGCTCACCGCAGTGGTGGCCGTCCTGATCGAGGCGCCCGAACGGGGCCTGGGTGCGCCGCTGACCGTGGGGCTGGGCGCGACGGCGGTGGTCGCGGCGGCGCTGTTCGTCGTCGTCGAGCGGCGCGTGAGTCAGCCGGTGCTGAATCCGCGCTTCTTCCACTCCGTGCCGTTCACCTCCTCGGTCATCACCGCCCTGGCCCTGTTCGCCGTCCAAGGTGGGTTCATGTTCATCATGAGCGTCTACCTGCAGGAGACGCGCGGCTTCTCCCCGCTGCAGGCGGGCGCGGCCCTGATTCCGCTGGCCCTGTGCCAGGCGGTGGCCGCGCCCGTATCGGGTCGCCTCGTCTCGGCGCGAGGCACTCGGCCGCCGCTCGTGCTCGGAGGCTTGATTCTGGCGGCTGCCGGCTGCGTTCTGGCGGTCATCCCCGACGACGTCGGCATGCCGCCCCTGGCGGGCCTGTTCGCCCTGATCGGTCTGAGCCTGGGGCTGGTGAACCCGCCGATCACGACGACGGCGGTGGCGGGTATGCCGCTGTCCCAAGCGGGGGCGGCGTCCGGGGTGGCGGCATCCAGCCGGCAGGTCGGCATCGCGCTGGGGGTGGCCCTGGCCGGGCTGGTCTCCGGCAACGGCGGCCTGACTCTGGTCTCGGCCCGCCCCATCTGGGTGGCGATGGCGCTGGCGGGCGCGCTAATCACTGCCCTCGGCCTGCTCGCGGCCACCCCCTGGGCGCGCCGCACCGTCGACGATCTGGGCCCTCTGTTCGAGCCCGGGCACTGACGCCGGTCAGGCCGAGGTGTTCTCGTTCTGCAGCACGCCGGCGCTGTTGCCGTCCTCGGAGGTGGCTCCGCCGTCGGAGCCGCCGGTGGCGTCGTCGTTGGGCGTGGTGCGTCCGGCACCGCCACCCTGCTCCCCCCGGCCGCCGGGCATCTGGCCGCCGCCCGGCATCTGACCATCACCCGGCCCGCCCTGCCGCGGGTCGAAGTCGCTGCGCTCGCTGCCGGCCGGGGCCTGGTCGGGCGAGAGCAGCTCGTTCGTGCCCCAGCCGGCGCCGAAGGCGGCCGCAGCGAGAGCGACCACGGCGACGACGGCGACCCAGGCGCGCCGGTACCAGGGACACTGCCGCTTGGTCCGTGCGGGAGCGGCGTCGTTCGTCAAGCCCGCGTCGGCTCCATCGGCCGACGTCGGGTGCTGTGTGGAGGCGTCGGGGGTGGGGATGCGGGCGGTGACGTCGAAGTCGTCGGGCCTGGGCTCGGTCATCTGAGTCCTTTCGGTACGCGGTGGGCCTCGCAGTGTCGAGGCGAGGCCGAAGCTAGGCACCGCGGCTGAATCGCCCACGTACCGGCGCTGTGGCGCAGCTGTGTATTGGGCACGCCGCCTCAGTCGCGGGCCACCACCGTGTTGGAGGCCTGCGCCCGGGGGCGCACGATGAGTGAGTCGATGTTGACGTGTGCGGGCCGCTCCAGCGCCCACACGATGCACTCGGCAATGTCCTCGGCCACCAGTGGCTCGGCGACGCCCGCGTAGACGGCGGTCGCGCGCTCCCTGTCGCCGTGGTAGCGGTTCAGGGAGAACTCGGGAGTCGCCACCATTCCCGGGGCGATCTCGATGACGCGCACGGGCTCGCCGACCAGTTCCAGACGCAGAGTGTTGGCGATGATCCGTTCGGCGTGCTTGGCGGCCACGTAACCCCCGCCCCCGGGGTAGGTGTCGTGCGCGGCGGTGGAGGTGAGGAACACCAGGTCGCCGCCCCGCTCACGCATTTCCGGCAGGAACGCCTGGGTGACCCGCAGCGCCGCCAGGACGTTGCGCTCGTACATGGTGGCCCATTCCTCGACGCTGCCCGTGGCCACCGGATCCGCGCCCAGAGCACCGCCGGCATTGTTGATGACGGCGTCGACCGGGCCGCCGGCCTGCACCTGCTCGACCAGGCGCGCGACGTCGGCGGGCTGCTGCAGGTCGGCAGCCACCCAGGTGCAGCCGGTCTCCTCACTCAGGGCGGCCAGGCGCTCGCTGCGTCGGGCGGTGGCGACCACCTCCCAACCGTGGGCGCGCAGCAGGCGGACGGTGGCTGCGCCGATGCCGGTGGAGGCCCCGGTGACCAGGGCGCGACGCGAAGTAGGGAACGAAACTGGGGCGGAAGTGGCTTGGCTCATGCCGCCATTGTCCTCTTTCACCGGGCCCTAGGTCGTGTTGTGTGAGTCGTTTGTGCTGGTGGGTCGGTGTTGGCGATGTGGGTGGTGGTCTGGTAGCGGATGGCGAGTTCGTCGTACCTGGTGGCTACGGCGCCCCAGCTTGAGTGGGCTTGGTGTGCGCCCGTCGAAGGGGCAAGTGGGTCTTACACCGCCCCGTTGGACCGCCCACGCCCCGGTTGGACCGCCCACGCCCCGTTGGACCGCCCACGCCCCGATGGACCGCCCACGCCCCGATGGACCGCTGTAACCGGCGGCTACGGCGGTCCAACGGGGGAACAGGGGTCCAACGGGGGAACAGCGGTCCAACTGACAGGCTCAACAGCCACACACCACCACCCAGCCACACACCGCCACCCAAGCACTTACACAACAGGACCTAGGGGCTCTTCGTGTTTGTGGGTGTGGTGGTTCGGGGCGGGGCTGCGATTCCGATGGTCGTTATCGGGCGTAGGAGGACGTTTTCGGGGTGCGGGAGGTCGTACTCGGGACGGCGAGGTCGTACTCGGTAGGTGCCAACGCGCCGAATACGACCTCATCGGCCCCAAACCCTCCCGAATGTGGAGCGTTTCGGGCTGACGAGGTCGTTTTGGCCGAGCCCAGGTCGTCCTCGGGCCAAGGAGGACGTTTTCGGGTGCGGGAGGTCGTACTCGGGGCGGCGGTGCTGGCGACCGCGGGCGATTCGTCGGAGGCGTTGGAGTCATGTGGGCGCCGGGTCGGGGGCCGCGGCCCCTTGACGGCGCATGCCAGTGACATTGGGGCCGTCCCCCAGACGCCCCGGGGCGCGCACGCCCGGCAGTCCAAACACATGCCCCGCCCGCCGGCCCATCACACACCCGAACACGAAGACCGATAAAGGCCGCCGACGGAGCCGGACCCAAGAACCGCGAGCGCCTACCGGTCGTCTACTAGTCTGGAGGCATGACGGTCTACGGCTTCATCGGTGCGGGCAATATGGCGGAAGCGATCGTGCGCGGCACCATCGCGGCGGGCACGCCCACCACCGACGTGCTACTGACCAGTGCACACGACTCCGCCTCCCGCCTGGCCGCCGCCACCGGGGCGCGGCACGTCCCGGCGCCGGCGGACCTGGTGGCGGCCAGTGATGTGGTGGTGCTCGCGGTCAAGCCGCACGTGGTGCCGGAAGTGCTGGAGTCCCTCGCCGACGCGCTGGCCGCCCGCCGCCCGCTGGTGCTCTCGATTGCGGCGGGGCTGAGCACCGAGCGCCTGGCGCAGATGCTGCCCCCGAGGGCCCGCGTGGTGCGGGCCATGCCGAATATGGCGGCGGCGGTGGGCCAGTCCATGACCGCCCTGGCGGCGGGCGCCACAGCCGACGCCGCCGACCTGGAGACCGCGCGTGCCCTCATGAGTACCGCGGGCCGCACCGTGGTGCTGGCGGAGAAGGACTTCTCGGCGTTCACCGCGCTGGCGGGCTCCTCCCCCGCCTTCGTGTTCCAGTTCATCGAGGCGCTGGCGCGCGGCGGAGTGGCCGCCGGCATTCCCAAGGCGCAGGCGGTTCAGATCGTCACCCAGGCGGTGCTCGGCTCGGCCCTGACCGTGCAAGCCGAGGCGTCCGACACCGGGGACGCCGGGCGCGGCCGTACTCCCGCCGACCTGATCGACGCCGTCTCCTCCCCCGGCGGCACGACGGTGGCGGGGCTGGTGGCGCTGGAGCGGGCGGGCTTCTCCGCCGCGGTTGTCGACGGCGTGCAGGCGACCATTGCCAGGGATCGGGCGCTGGGCGCTTAATCTCTCACGCGTGCGCCGTGCACGCACCCCCGTAAAGCCGCTAAGCTGGCACTACTTGCCCCGTCCGTTACCGGATCCGTGCCTGTTCCTGATCATCTTGTTCCTGACCGTTTACCTCCTGACACCTGCCCATTCCTGACCGCTGCCCCGGTGAAGCCTCCGAAAGGGGAACTCCTATGGCGAACCAGGCGACCCTGAGCACCTGGAAGCAACCACGCACCTTCTATGCCCGCTACGGCAAGCGCGCCCTGGACGTGGGCGCCGCCCTCGCCGTCATGCCGGTGCTGGGGGTGCTGACCGTCGGCGTGGGCGCCGCCATCAAGCTCGACGACGGCGGCCCCATCTTCTACCGGCAGGAGCGCTGGGGACGCCACGGCCGCCCCTTCAAGATCTTCAAGTTCCGCTCCATGTCCGTGGGCGCACCCGATATCCGCAACGCGGACTCCTCCTCCGTCGCCTCCCGCACCGATACCCGTGTGACTCGTGTGGGCCGTTTCCTGCGCACCACCTCCGTCGACGAGGTGCCCCAGTTCCTCAACGTCCTGAACGGCACCATGAGTCTGATCGGGCCGCGCCCCAACCTGGCGACCAAGCCGCTGGAGCGCATGGGCGCGGACGAGCGGCGGCGACTCACGGTCAGGCCCGGCATCACCGGCTACAACCAGGCCTTCTACCGCAACTCCACCACCCTGCCCGAGCGCTACGCCGCCGACTGCTACTACGTCGATCACCTGTCCTTCGGCCTGGATCTGCGCATCGTGCTCAAAACCATCCAGACCGTGCTCACCGGCAAGTCCGTCTACTCCGACGCCAAGGAAACCGCCTGAGAACCGGCGTCAAGGAAACCAAGGAGCCACTTCATGACCGTCCCTGAAACCCCCGCCATCCAGCCCCACGCGGACGCCGACCAGTCGACGCGCCCCGCCGCCGAACGCCCACCGGTGCTGATCCTGGGTGGTTCCCCGCTCCAGGTGCCGATGATCCGCAGGGCCCGCGACCTGGGGCTGCGCACGCTGGTCGTGGACGCCAACCCCAACGTTCCCGGCGCCGCGCTGGCGGACGAGTTCGCCGCCGTGTCCACCACCGACGTGGAGGGGCTGCTGGCCCTGACTCGCGACCGCGAGCTGGCGGGGGTCACCTCTGTGGGCACGGACCGGCCGGTGCGGGCCATGGCGGCCGTCGCCCAGGCTCACGGTCTGCCCGCCGTCTCGCCGGACACGGCCGCGGCGTGTACCGACAAGGCGCTGATGCTTCAGGCCGTCGCCCGCGCGGGCGTACCCCACCCGCGCTTCGCCCTGGCCACCGACCTGGACGAGCTGCGCGCCGCCGTCGCCCAGGTGGGCCTGCCCTGCATCGTCAAGCCGTTGGACTCCTCCGGGTCCCGCGGGGTGGTGCAGGTGGACAGCGAGGCAGACCTGGCCCGGGCACTGGACTATGCCCTGGCTCCCTCCTACGAGCCGACCGTGATCGTGGAGGAGCTGCTGGTGGGGCGGGAGATCAGCTGCGAGGTGCTGTGCGTGGACGGTACGTACCACGTGGTCGCCACCACGGATAAGGACACCACCGGCAGCCCCCACTTCATTGAGACCGGCCACACCCAGCCCGCCGACCTGGACGCCGACACCCTGGCCGCCGCCCACGCCCTGGTGGCCCAGTGCCTGGCCGCCGTGGACATGCACTTCGGCCCAGCCCACGTGGAGATGATGCTGACGGACAACGGACCCGTGCTCATTGAGTTCGGCTGCCGCATGGCCGGCGACTTCGTCTCCTCCCATGTGGTGCCCGGCTCCACCGGCATCGACTTCATCGGGCTGGTGCTGCGGCAGGCCTGCGGGGAGAAGATCGAGATGCCGGCCTCCTCCGGACGGGCCGCCGCCATTCGCTTCCTGACCGCCCCCGAGGGCGTGCTGCGCGCCTTCCACGGGGTGGAGGAGGCGCGCGCTGTACCCGGCGTCGACGCCGTCATCACCCTGGCGCAGCCCGGCGAGGCCATCGCCCCGCTGCACTCCAGCACGGATCGCCTGGGCGTGGTGGTTGCCTCCGCCCCCGACCGCGTCACCGCCGTCGCCGCCTGCGAGCGGGCCCGCGACCTGATCCGCATCGAGGTCGACGCGCAGCTCCCCTCCCCCGCCGCCACGCCGACGGCGGCCTCCCCCGGCCCCGCCTCCTCGACGCCGGGCGACCTGCCCGCGCGGGGCCGCCGCGTGCTGATCATCGGCGCCGGCCGCGGCCAGTTGGGGCTTATCCGCGCCGTCAAGCGCCTGGGAGCCACCGCGGTAGTCGCCAGCCTCACCGCCGGTCCGCCGCCGGGACTCAAGGAGGCCGATGAGGCCATCGACGTGGACCTGCTCGACCCGGCCGCGGTGGCCCGGGAGGCCCGTCTGGCCGGTGTCGACGCCGTCGCCACCAGCTGCCTGGACACGGGCCTGGAGGCGCTGGGCGCGGTGGTCGACGAGCTGGGGCTGCGCGGTATCGGCCGCGCCGCCGCCCGGCTGTGCATGGACAAGCTGGCCATGAAGCGCCGCCTGGTCGAGCGCGGCGTATCCACCGCCCCATTCCGGGAGGTCACCAGCCGCGATGAACTGGACGCCGCCCTGGCCGCCGTCGGTCTGCCGGCCATGGTCAAGGCCGCCGACCTGCAGGGCTCCTCCGGCGTGTTCAAGGTGGCCTCATCCGAACAGGCCCGCGCCGCCTTCGATCGCGCCCACGCCCTCAGCCGCCACGGCACGGTGATCGTCGAACGCTTCCTGGACGGCCGCGAGTTCGGCGCGCAGGCGCTGGCGCACGACGGCGAGCTGATACACGTCACCGTCCACGGCGACGACCTGGCCGCCGGCCTGCCGATCCCCATCGGCCACCACGTGCCCCTCGACGACGCCGACCTGGCCGCCCAGGCTCGCGAGGTCACGGCCGCGGCGGTGGCGGCGCTGGGTCTGGACGACTGCGCCGTCAACATCGACCTGATGGCCTGCGACGGCCAGGTGTACGTGATCGAGCTGACCGGCCGCGCCGGGGCCAACGGACTGCCCGAGTTGATGGGTGCGGTGCACGGCCTGGACTACTACGAGCTGGTGGCCCGGGAGGCGCTGGACCTGGACGTGCCCGGCACCTGGGCGCGGCGCGAACCCGGGCCGGGCGCCGCCCTGGCACTGATGCTCACGGACCCTGACGCCCACGGCACCATCGCCGACGTGCTGGTGCCCCGGGACCTGCCCGACTGGGCGGTGGACCTGAGCCTGTTCCGCGGCCCAGGCGACCGCATCGACGGCTTCGCCTCCTCCAATGACTGTCTGGGACAGGTGGTGGTGCGCGGGCAGGACCTGGAGCAGTGTCGGCAGCGGGCCGCCGCCCTGGCCGCCCAGGTGACCTTCCGACTGCAGGAGGCGGCATGAAACGACTTGTCATCCTGGCGAACGCCTTCCCCTGGGGCAACTGGGAGCCGTTCCTGGCGACCGAGCTGGAGTACCTGACCGGTTTCGACCAGGTGGACATCATGTCTCTGTCGGTACGGGAGGACCAGCGCGCCAACGTGCGCCCGCTGCCGGCGGGCATGCGCGCGCATGCGATCCCGTTCCGCTCCCACCTGTTCTACCTGCTCGGTTCCTTCCCGGTGCTGGGCGACGCCAACCTGTACCGCGAGCTGGCCGACCTGGCCCGCCGCCGCCGGCTCAGCCCCTCCCGCGTGGTCACCCTGTTCGTGTTCCTCAGCCGCGCCCGCCACGAGTCCGCCCAGGTCGCCCGGCTTCTCCGGGAGGCCGGGGCGGGCCCGGACGACGAGGTGGTCTTCTACTCCTACCGCTTCGCCTACCAGCCCTATATGGCTGCTCGACTGCGCCGCCGCTTCCGCCGCACGGCCTCGGTGGCACGAGCCCACCGCGCGGACCTGTACGAGGAGTACTCCCCCGCGGCTACCTGCCGCTGCGAGCACAGACGGTGGCCGACCTGGACCGCATCTACCTGGTGGCGGACCACGGACTGCGCTACCTGCTGGACCGGCAGCCGGAGGCGGCGGACAAGGCCGTCGTCGCCCGCCTGGGCACCACCGATCACGGTGTCCCCGCCGCGGTGCCGCCCCGCCGGGAGGGGCTGCGGATCGTATCCTGCTCGACCATCGTCCCCATCAAGCGCCTGGACCTGCTGGTCGAGGCGCTGGCCGGAACCGAACTGCCGGTCCGGTGGGACCACTTCGGTGAGGGGGAGCTGCGTGAGCAGCTGCAGGCGCAGGCCGATGCCGAGCTGCCCGCCAACGTGAGCCTCACCTGGCGGGGCTTCGTGCGCAACGCCGACCTGGTGGAGGAGTACGTGCACTCCCCCCGCCACCTGCTGGTCAACGTCTCCGCCTCCGAGGGCGTGCCCGTGTCGATCATGGAGGCGCTGTCGGCGGGCATCCCGGTGGTGGCCACGGATGTGGGCGGCACCGGCGAGCTGGTGCGCACCGGCGTCAACGGGATTCTGTTGCCCGCCGATCCGACGCCGGCGCAAGTGCGGGGCGCCATTGAGCAGATCGCGGGCCTGGATGAGGATGCCTATGCCGACCTGCGCGCCGGCGCCCGGCGCACCTGGGAGGAGCGCTGCGACGCGCGCGCCCTGTACACCCGCTTCGCCGCGGAGCTGTCCGGCCTGCTGGAGGAGGCGGAATCCCGCGCCGCCGCGCAGGAGGGACGAGCATGAGCGGACAGGCTCCGGGACAGCAGTCATCAGCCGGCGACGCGGTGAACGGCGAGCCCGAGCGACGCCGTCGGGTCGAGCGCGCTGTCTCGCGCCGCCCCGGGCTGGCGCTGGTCGCCACCCTGTGCAACCTGGCGGCGGTCGCCCTGGCTCTGGCCACCCAGGCGTCGCTTCCCTGGGTCCTGATTCTGCTGCTGTGGCTGAACGCGCTGCTGTTCGCCGCCGCCCGCATGGCCGAGCGCACCATCCTGGCGGCCTTCCTGGTGTCCTTCTTCCTGCTGCTGCTGGGGCGCGAAATCACGGTGGACTTCTTCCACTATGAGACCAGTCAGGCGCCGCCGGGGCAGACTGAGCACCTGCAGCTGTGCCTGGCGCTGAGCCTGGTCGGCATTCTGGCCGGGGCGCTGGCCGTGAGTGCCTGGCGCACAGGGAAGTCGCGCCTGCGGGCGGTGGGCGGCGCTGGTTCCGCTGGCTCCAGCCGCGGGCGCTTCGGCTCCGCCCGCATTGGCGTTCCCGAGGGCGCGACCGTGCTGGCGGACCCGTCGATCGTGCGCTTCCTGTACTGGGCCACGCTCGTCCTGTCACTGATATCGGTGGCGCTGCGGGCCCGCTACGTGCTGGCCAACGGCTACCTGTCCTATTACACGGACTTCTCCGATCTGGAGGACGCCTCCGGATCCATGTACGGGCTGCGCCGCATCGAGATCATGCTGCCGCTGGTGCTGACGATCTATCTGGGCCTGTTCCCGCCGCGCCGCCAGGTCACGGCCGCCAGCGTCGGCTGGGCCGTTTACCTGGCACTGAGTCTGCTGACCGGGCAGCGCGGCACCTTCGTGGGCGGCCTGGTCATCATCCTCGCCTACTGGATCGTGCGTGCCCGCCAGGACCCGCCCGGCACCTGGCGCATCGGGAGGACGGGCCGGATCGTCGGCGTCGTCATGGTGCCGCTGGTCGCGGTCGCCTTGGCCGCGGTGGAGTCGGCGCGCGGCGTCGGTGCGGTCGCCTCGGACACCGCCGGCCGCAACCCGATCCTGCAGCTGTTGTACGGCCAGGGCGTGAGCTCGACGGTGGTGCGCAACGCCTACACCTACGCCGACTTCATTCCCCAGGACTGGTACACCGGTGAGTTCCTGCACTCCGGGCTGCCCGCCCGCCTGCTCGACGCCCAGGTCTACCACGGCAACACCGTCGCGCACGCGTTGCACGGCGGCTCCTTCACCCACGCCTTCGCCTACACGCTGCTGGGGCCGCAGTACCTCAGCGGCCGCGGCACGGGATCGTCCTTCATCGCGGAGCTCTTCTACGACTACGGCTACGCAGGCGTGCTGGTGGGCGGAGCCGTGTACGGCGCCGTGTGCATCTGGGCCTGCACCCTGGTCAAGGGGCAGCCGCTGCGCAACGGCCTGCGCCTGGTGATCGTGCCGACGCTGTTGTGGGCGCCGCGCGGCAGTGCCACCGGCTTCCTGAGCACCTGGCTGACGCCCAGCGTGCTAGTGGCGCTGCTCGGCGTGACCGTGCTGTCCCTGGCCGCCGCCCTGCTGCGCGAAGCCGGCACCAGTAATACCCCGAGGTCGGTAGAAGTTACGCACCGAGGTCGGTAGAAGTTACGTGGCCGAGGTTGGTAGAGATGGCGGGTCCCAATCCCGCCGGGCTGCACCCGGACCACCGGGCTGCCCTTGGACCGCCTCAGACGCACCCCAGGCGGTCAACCACAGAATCGCGGTCCAAGTAGGAGCCCGGGACAGGCACAGGCGCCGGGCCCGGCTGGCCTTACCGCCGTCGGCCGGCGCCCCGAGCGCAGAGCCGAGAGTCCCGGGCGGGCCCAAACCGGTTCTTCGGTTTGAGGGTGTGGTGGTTCGGGTGTGTGGGGTCGTTGTCAGGCCGGCCGGGTCATTGTCGCTTCCGGGCCATGTCCTCGCGGGCTAACCCACGTCCTCGATGGGACCCCACCGACCCGCCCGCCCGGGCAAACAACAACACGCAACACTGACAACGACCTCATCAGCCCGACGACGTCCTTATCAGCCCGAAGACGTCCCCGGGCGGGCGAAGACGTCCTGGTTCGCCCGAAACCCTCCCGGATGTGGAGGGTTTCGGGCGGAAAAGGTCGTATTCGACGAGCGCGGGGGTTCGAGTACGACCTCGCGAGCCTCAGAACGACCCGACCCGGCCGGGCGAACACGACCTTCTACGCCCGAACACGACCTCGCGTGCCCGAAGACGACCTTACAAGCCCCAGAACGACCCGTCTTCGCCGGGCGAGTACGTCCTCTTCAGCCCGAACGCGACCCCGGCGGGTCGAGTACGACCTCCCCGCACCACACCCTCAAACCGGAAGAGCCCCCAAACCAGCTCCCCGGGGGGTGTGATGTTGCATTCCGGGGCGAGGTCGGGGGTGCGGGGGTAGGGGGCCTGTCCGCCCAAGGTTGCTCGCCGCTGGTGCTCGTTCCCGTGCGCGGCAGCCCAAAGTGTCCAGGATCGGCATAAACGACTCCGACGTCGCCGGCGGCCGTGGCCAGAACGTTGGAATCATGCGGTTTCAGAAACGACCATAGCGATCGCCGGCAGCCTTCGTGCCGAATTCGGACATTCTGCCCCACAGCGGGGCGCCCGAGGCGCGCACCACCCACCAGCACCCAACCCACCAGGCCGGCAACACCCACCACCCACCACGGGGTCAAAGCCCCAGACCCCTTGAGACTCAACCGTCCCAGAAGTTAGGAGACAACACAGCGGGGTACATGCGCCGAACCGTCGCAAGAAGTAGCGAAGCGTCCACCGGAAGACACGAACCGTCGTTGTACCCGGCGAACCGTCAGCGGCAGCATCACGCGGGCTAGTCGACTGCGCGTCGACCGCGGCGCCGGCCCCCCAAACCCGGCAGCGCATCGCGGTGAACATAGCCGTACAGGACCAGTGTGGCGTAGACGGCCAGTAGCCCCAGCGGCGGCCCGCCCGCGGCGACCGCTCCCAGGAACACGGCACACACCAGTAGCTCGGTGAGGGTATCGGCCAGAATCGGCACGCCAATGAGCCGGTTGATCAACACCTCCGAAGCGATCGAGCGCACCGCCGAGACCATCGCAATCAGGAACACGGCCGCAGTCACCGAACCCCACAGGTAGACGGTCCACCACGTGCCCACCACGGCCAGTCCCAGGCAGGCCAGGTTTATGACCGCCATCAGGCGCTCCCGGCGCATCACCTTCAGGAACACCACCGACAGGCCCCTGCTCTTGGTCTCGTACACGCTCAGGGGGAACAGCAGCGCCAGGAAGAAGATCGCCTGCCCGTAGTTGGGCAGCCACAGGCCCAGCACCCAGGCCAGCGGGAAGTACAGGCCGAGCATGAGCACCAGCGGCGTGACGAACCGCGAGCGCAGGGTGGCATAGGCGTCGGCGTAGTGGGCGCGGTCCAGGTTGCTCAGCTGCGGGTATACGGAGATGGACACCGAGTTGACCAGCACCATGAACATGGTGGTGAACTGGAATGCCAGGGACACCTGCGCGAACATCTCGATACCCCAGTGGTCCTCCACCGCCCAGCGCACAACGAAGGTGATCAGGGCGGCGGCCAGGTTGGACACCAGCACGAACATGCCCGCTCCGCAGTCGACGAAGAATTCCCGCGTGGCCTGCCAGCTCAAGTCGGGGCGAGCAAGGAACACCCCGCGGGCGATGAGCACCGCGATCACCAGGCCCAGGGCCTTGCCCAGCACGTCGAAGACAATAAACACGATCACCGCGCGTACCCCGAACAGCAGAGCCCCACCGACGCCGACGAAGGTCACCATCCGCTCCACCACCGTGCCCAGGGCGAAGGCACGTGCCCGGCCGGCGATCTGCAGAACCACGGTGACCAGGGTGCGCGGCACGTAGAACAGGGCGCCCAGCCCGGCCAACACCAGGATCAGGCCCCGCTGCTGCGGTGGGGCGACCGCCCACACCCACGCCACCAGGCCGATGCAGGCCAGCAGGTCGAGGGCGAACAGGCGGATCAGGCCGGCAGACAGGCGTGGCCCGGGCATGTCCGCCCAGCGGCGGCCGCCCAGCCGCAGGTACACGCCATCGGTGTAGCCGAAGGTCACATACCCGAAGTACATGACGTACAGCTGGTACAGCTGCCACAGCCCGTAGTCGGCCACGGAGATGATGCGCGGCAGCACCAGCGTGAGCAGGGCCGCCGAAGCCATGTACAGGACGTTGCCGACCAGAACCCAGGGCAGGCCCCGGGTCAGGCTGCGGCTGGAGGGGGATGCGGTGGACACAGGGATTCTCCTCACATGTCATCGCTGCAGGGCGCAGACGGGTTCAGGGCACAGGCCTGTGATGACCTGCCAATGCTGACCCGCGCACACCGTGTCCGTCAAACGATTGGTATTTGACCAGAATCGCGTTTGCGCTTTAAATGTAATGGTCCCTCGTTCCGCTTCCCTGACGTTGCGCCGGTGCCGAAACCACTCTTCTGTGCGCGTTCGACGTTGCCGTGGTCGCGAGGGTGCCGCCCTGATCCCTGGGTCGGTCTCCAGCCGAGAGGTACGTGACCATTCATGCGACCAAGCACTTCCGCCCCTGATCGACAAACACTGCTCCTGCCCATACTAGACACCCTGTTCTGGCTGCTCGCCGCGTTCGTGCCCTGCCGGCTGCACGGGGACGCCTTCGCCTCCCCCGCCGCCCTGAGCGTGCTGGCCTGCGCCGCCGTCGCCGCAGTCGTCAGCCTGTGCCTGGGCTACTTGTGGCTGCTGACTTACCGCCGACGTTACCCGGCCGGTTCCTTCGACGAGGTCACCGCCGTCGTCACCCAGTTCGGCGTATCCGCCCTGGTCATGTTCGGGGTGGCGGCGATCTGGGGGCTGATCACCGACACGCCTCTGCGTGCACTCACCCTCGCCGCCGCCTTCGCACTGGCGCTCCTGGCCGCGCTCACGGCCCGCTTCGCGGCACGGCTGGTAAACACCTACCGGGCCTCCCAGTACTACCAGCGCGTCGCCCGCGGCCAGGACCGCATCGTCGTCGTCGGCGCCGGCCGGGTGGGCCAGCAGATCATCCACCTGACCAAGTTCGACGCCGCCTCCCCCTTCACCCCGGTCGGCCTGGTCGACGACGACCCCGCCAAACGCAACCTGCGGATCCTGGGCGTGCCCGTGCGCGGCGGCGTAGACGATCTGATCGACGTTTGCGCCGAGCTGTCCGCCTCCACGGTGGTGATCGCCGTCGCCGATTTCCCCGCCGACCGGCTCAAGACGGTGACCACCGGCTGCGCGGAGCACGGCATTCGAGTGATGACGATCGTGCCGGTACGCCAGCTGGCCCACCGCGCCCTGCAGATCTCCGACATCCGTGAGATCGACCTGGCCGAGGTGCTCGGCCGCCGTGAGATTCACACCGATGTCTCCCAGATCGCCGGCTACCTCTCCGGCCGCACCGTGCTGGTCACCGGAGCCGGCGGCTCGATCGGCTCCGAGCTCGCCCGGCAGATCCACCGTTTCGGCCCCAAGGAGCTGGTGCTGCTGGACCGGGACGAGTCCGCCCTGCACGCCGTGCAGCTGGACATCTACGGCAAGGGCCTGCTGGACACCCGCGACATGGTGCTGTGCGACATCCGCGACCGGGCTGCCCTGGAGGCGGTCTTCGCCGAGCACCGCCCGCAGGTGGTCTTCCATGCGGCGGCGCTCAAGCACCTGCCGATGCTGGAGATGTACCCGGAGGAGGGTTGGAAGACCAATGCGTTGGGATCGCGCAACGTGATCGAGCTGGCCCGACGCTACGAGGTGCAGACGCTGGTCAACATCTCCACCGACAAGGCGGCCGATCCCACCTCCGTGCTGGGCCGTACCAAGCTGGCCGCCGAACGCATGACGACGGCGACCGCCCTGGACTGCGGTCGGCGCTTCGTCTCGGTGCGCTTCGGAAACGTGCTGGGCTCACGCGGCTCCATGCTGTGGACCTTCAAGCGGCAGATCGAGGAGGGCGGACCGGTCACGGTCACTCACCCGGACGTGGAGCGCTTCTTCATGACCATCCCCGAGGCCTGCCAGCTGGTGCTCCAGGCCGGTTCCTTCGGCCGCCCCGGCGACACCATGGTGCTGGACATGGGCGAGCCGGTGAAGATCGTCGACGTCGCCCGCCGGCTGATCGCCCAGTCCGGCAAGGACATCCCGATTGAGTACACCGGGCTGCGCCCCGGCGAGAAGCTGTCGGAGGACCTGGTCGCGCACTCCGAGCACGGTGAGCGCCCCTTCCATCCGCTGGTGAGTCACGTGCGCGTACAGCCGCAGCCGACGCCGCAGGTGGAGGAGTTGCACGCCTGGGCGGTGGGTGAGGACCCGCTGGCGGGGGCCGCGCAGGTCCGGCCCGACGGCGTCCCCGCCGGCCCGGCCCCCGGAGTCGCCGCCGGCTCCACCGCCGATCCCACCGACACCGCCCTACCGGTTCCTGACTCCGCGGAGGCCCTGCGATGATTCCCTTCTCCCCGCCCACCTTGACCGAGGACGACATCAACGCGGTGGTGGAGGTGCTGCGCTCGGGCTGGATCACCTCCGGGCCCGTCGGCCGCCGCTTCGAGGAGCAGCTGGCCCAGTGGGCCGGCACCTCCGGCGCGGTCGCGCTCAGCTCCGCCACCGCCGCCCTGGAATTGGCGCTGCGCGCCGCGGGCGCCGGCCCGGGCGACGAGGTGGTCGTGCCGGCCTACACGTACACGGCGTCGGCCTCCGTGATCGACCACGTCGGCGCCCGGATCGTCATGGTCGACTCCGAGCCCGGCTCCCCCTTCCCCAGCGTGGAACGCATCGCCGCCGCGGTCACCGACCGCACGCGCGCGGTGATCACCGTCGACCTGGCCGGCATCCCCTTCGACTCGCGTCCCCTGGCCACGCTCCTGGCCGGGCGGGGCCGGATCGACACCGGACTGGGGGCCGCCCTGGGACGGCCGGTCATCATCTCCGACTCGGCGCACTCGCTGGGTGCCTCGCTGGAGGGGACGCCCGCGGGCTCCCTGGCGGACCTGACCGCCTTCTCCTTCCACGCCGTCAAGAACCTCACGACGGCGGAGGGCGGGGCCCTGACCTGGCGCGCCGACCTGCCCACCGACCGCGAGGAGCTGGCCCGCTGGGTGCGCACCTACTCGCTGCACGGGCAGACCAAGGACGCCCTGGCCAAGTCCCGCGGTGCCTCCTGGGAGTACGACGTGATCGCCCCCGCCTACAAGTGCAACCTGCCGGACACGCTGGCCGCACTGGGACTGTCCCAGCTGGGACGCTATGAGCAGACCCTGCGGCGGCGCCGCGAGCTACTGGCCCACTACGCGCAGGGCCTGGCCGACACCGGCGTGCAGCTGCTGGAGCACGGCGGCGACGGCGTGGTCTCATCCGGCCACTTGGCGATCGCCACGCTGCCGGTGCCCGGGGTCACCGAACGCAACCGGGTCATTCAGGACCTGTACGCGGCGGGAGTGTCGGCGAACGTGCACTACAAGCCGCTGCCACTGCTGACCGCCTACCGCGATCTCGGCTTCGACATCGCCGACTTCCCGCACGCCTACGCCTTCTACACCCGGGAGCTGACCCTGCCGCTGCACCTCGCACTCAGCGACGCGGATGTGGATCGGGTGTGCGCGGCGCTGGCCGGCTCGCTGCGGCACATCTCTCACAACTCCGCGGGCAGCGCTGCCTCCGCTGCCTGACACCCGCCCGACCTACCTGCCGAAAACGGGAAGGATTTGAAAACAATGCAGGAACTTATGACGCTTGTGCGCCGTGGCCTGGTCTGGATCATCGTCCTGGGCATCGTCGGCGGCGGGGCCGGGGCCGCGGTCGCCGCGACCACCGACCCCACCTACACCGCCGGCTCGATGGCCTATGTACAGGTGGAGGTGGACCCGGAGGAGGGGATGACCGGCTACTCCTACGCCTCCACCGTCGCCGACTCCGCCACCGACGGCTTCCTGCCGGTGATCACCTCCCCGGCGGTGGCCCAGGAGGTGATCGACGAGCTGGGCCTGAGCCAGTCCCCGACCGAGGTGGCCTCCTGGGTCTCCGCGACGCGGGTAACGGACTCCCCTGCCATTGAAATTCAGGTGTCGGCGCCCTCGCGCGAGGACGCGATCGCGGTTGCGGACGCCGTCGTCGCCCACGCCTCCGACGACCTGGGGGCGTTGGCCGGTGACGACTACCCGGTCAGCCTCGCCCTGCTGAGCTCGGCGCAGGTCGGCGCGGTCACGCAGACGCCCTCACTGCTGCGTTACGCGGCCGTCGGCGTGGTCGTCGGCGTTATCGCCGGGTTGGTCGTGGCCTTCGTCCTCGCCACTCGTCCCGCTCCTCGCCGAGATCGGGCGGAATAGCCGGCGCGACCGCTCCACGCCGCCAGCGGCGGCCGATTCCGTCGCCTCGGCCGAGGCGCCCCGCTCGGCCAGCGGCAGCCAGGCCGCGGCCAGCGCGGCCTCATCCGGGGAGTTCAGTACCACTACCTGCGCCGACGACGCCGGCAACGGGCCGGCCGGTGTTCGGCCACGCCCCGTTAGGTACACGAAGACGTGCTCGGCCGCAGCCGCCACGGCGTCAAGCCGCGCCCGCGGGGCCGCCGGGTCGTGGGCGTCGTCGAGGAGCAGCACCGTATCGGCCCAGCGGTGGCCCGCCTCCGCTTGCGGCGTGCCCGGCTGCGGCATGCGCATGCGCACGTCAACGCCCAGGCGGCGCAGCAGCGCCGCCGCCTTCAGCACGGTGGTGCGCACACTCGCAGCGGCGGTCTCGCCGCCCGGCCACAGCACATTGAAAGTAGGGCTCGCCCCGGCTCGGGAACTGCCCGCCTGCTCCATATCCATCCGTTCTTGCTGCCCACCCACCTGGTTCCGGCCTCTCAGTCGAAGGCTCGCATGCGCCTTGTAATCCGGAGGCACATCCTGCCATTGCCGATGCCCCCACAGCGCCCGGGGGCGGCCGCCGTCGCCCACCTGAGCCGCGGTTGCGTCCGGCTCGCAATGGAACGCCGGGCCGGTTGCCCACCTCACATGGCCTGCGCGGGTGCTGGCGCAGGCGGGCCCGCCCGGCCGTGACAGAATCGGGCACATGTCTGAGTCAGCCGCCGAATCCGCTGCGCCCACACCCGCCGCCCCGGCCGGGGACCGCTTCCTGCCCTCCGAGCTTCACTCCCCCAACGTGCCCGAAAGGGTCAACGCCGACGGGCTGGAGGAGACCTGGAAGGAGCGCTGGGAGCAGGACGGCATCTACGCCTTCGATCGCAGCGCGCAGCGCCATGAGGTCTTCTCCATCGACACTCCCCCGCCCACCGTCTCCGGATCCCTGCACGTGGGGCACGTGTTCTCCTACACCCACACCGACACGCTGGCCCGCTTCCAGCGCATGCGCGGTAAGGCCGTCTTCTACCCCATGGGCTGGGACGACAACGGCCTGCCCACCGAGCGGCGCGTACAGAACTACTTCGGGGTGCGCTGCGACCCCTCCCTGCCCTACGACCCCGACTTCGTTCCCCCGCACACCGGCGGCGAGGGCAAGTCCATCAAGGCCCGCGACCAGGTGCCGATCTCGCGGCGCAACTTCGTGGAGCTGTGCGAGCGCCTGACCGCCCTGGATGAGGCGCAGTTCGAGGCCCTGTGGCGTCACCTGGGGCTGAGCGTGGATTGGAAGCAGAACTACCAGACCATTGGGAAGCGCGCCCGCAAGGTCGCACAGACCGCCTTCCTGCGCAACCTGGCCCGTGGCGAGGCCTACCAGGCGCAGGCGCCGGGCCTGTGGGACGTCACCTTCGGCACCGCCGTCGCCCAGGCGGAGATCGAGTCGCGCGAATACCCGGGCTTCTACCACCGCCTGGCCTTCCACGTCGTCGACCCCCAGGCCGCAGCCACCGCCGCCGCGGCCGGCGCCCCCATCGAGACCGGCCCGAACGGTACCGCCGACGTGTGCATCGAAACCACCCGGCCGGAGCTGCTGGCCGCCTGCGTGGCCCTGGTCGCCCACCCCGACGACGAGCGCTACCAGCCGCTGTTCGGCACCACCGTGGCCTCCCCCGTATTCGGGGTGGAGGTTCCCGTGCTGCCGCACCCCGAGGCGGAGATGGACAAGGGCGCCGGCATCGCCATGTGCTGTACCTTCGGCGACACCACCGACATCGACTGGTGGCGGGACCTGAACCTGCCGCTGCGGGCCATCCTGCGCAAGGACGGACGCATCGAGACCGAGACCCCGGACTGGATCACCACCGACGCCGGCCGCCGGGCCTACGCGGACATGGCGGGCAAGACCACCTACTCGGCCCGCCAGGTGATGGTGGAGGCGCTGACCGCTTCCGGCGAGATGCGTGGCGAGCCCACCAAGACGGTGCGCCAGACCAACTTCTTTGAGAAGGGCGACAAGCCACTGGAGATCGTCACCTCCCGCCAGTGGTACATCCGCAACGGCGGCAAGGCGTGGACCAACCCCGCCTCCGGGAAGAACCTGGCCGACGAGCTGCTTGAGCGCGGGAAGGAACTGAACTTCTATCCCGACTTCATGCGGGTGCGTTACGAGAACTGGGTGGGGGGCCTCAACAACGACTGGCTGATCTCCCGTCAGCGCTTCTTCGGCGTGCCCTTCCCGCTGTGGTACCGGGTGCGCGAGGACGGCGAGGTCGACTACGACGCCGTCATCACCCCCGAGGAGTCCGCCCTGCCGGTGGACCCCTCCAGTGACGTGCCCGCCGGCTACACCGAGGACCAGCGCGGCAAGCCCGGCGGCTTCGTCGGCGAACTGGACATTATGGACACCTGGGCCACCTCCTCCCTGTCCCCGCAGCTGGCCTCCGGCTGGCTCACCGACGAGGACCTGTTCGGTCGCGTCTACCCCATGGACCTGCGCCCGCAGGGGCAGGACATCATCCGCACCTGGCTGTTCACCTCCGTGGTGCGCGCGAACCTGGAGTTCGGCGCCCTGCCGTGGGCGAACGCGGGGCTGTCGGGCTGGATCCTGGACTCCGACCACAAGAAGATGTCCAAGTCCAAGGGCAATGTGGTCACCCCCATGGGACTGCTGGAGCAGTACGGCTCCGACGCCGTGCGCTACTGGGCGGCCTCAGCCCGGCTGGGCCTGGACGCCGCCTTCGAGGAGACGCAGATCAAGATCGGCCGCCGCCTGGCCATCAAGCTGCTCAACGCCTCCAAGTTCGCCCTGTCCATGGGCATCCCGTGGGACGCCGACGCGGCCACCAAGGCGGCCGCCCCCGCCCCGAGCCTGAACGCGGCCGAGGTGACCGAGCCCATCGACCGGGCGCTGCTGGCGGCGCTGGCCGATGTGGTCGACGCGGCCACCACCGCCTTCGAGGGCTTCGAGCACTCCCGCGCCCTGGAGGCCACCGAGTCGCTGTTCTGGACCTTCTGCGACGACTACATCGAGCTGGTCAAGGACCGTGCCAACGACTTCGACGGCTCCCACGACCCGGCCGCGGTACGCAGCGCCCGCACCACCCTGGCCATCGCCGTGGACACCTTCGTGCGCCTGTTCGCCCCGTTCCTGCCCTTCGCGACCGAGGAGGTGTGGAGCTGGTACCGCACCGGCTCCGTGCACCGGACCAACTGGCCCGTCGCGGCACCGCTGCGCGAGGCGGCCGGCGACGCCGACGCCGAGTTGGTCGTCCACGCCGGTGCCGCCCTGGCGGCCCTGCGCAAGGTGAAGTCGGAGGCCAAGACCAGCCAGAAGACGCCGATCCTGGCGGTGACCCTGGCCGTGGCCGCGCCGGCGACCCCCGCCGTCGAGACGGTGCGCGCGGACCTGGTGGAGGCCGCCAAGGTCACCGGGGAGCTCACGCTGGCCCCGGCCGCCGAGGCCGCCGCGCCGGTGCAGGTGGTCGCGGTCGAGCTCGGGGAGCCCCCGGCCAAGCCGGCCAAGCGCCGCTGACCCGAGCGCCGTCGGGCCCGGAGTCGCCCGGGCCCGACGGCGCACTCGTGCCTGGCGCGGGACGACTCGAATGCACGCAGCCAGCACCCGCCGGCGGTATGGTGAGTAATCCATAACCGAAGCCGGGGTGCACGTGCCCCATCCCGTGTCGTTGTGCCGCCCCGGCTCGAGGAAGAAGAAACCATGACCTCCACCCCCGTGGAACCCGCCTCCCAAGCAGATGGGGCCAGCTCCTCCGATCCCGCCCCGACCGGTGGTCGGCCCGGGCACGCCCTCGAGTGGCAGGCGCCCACACTCATCCGCATCGACGAGCACACCACCATCCCCTCCATGCTGCAGGACCGCGTGCGCCGCTCCGCCGCCCGCCCGCTGATCGCCCGCAAGCAGGAGATCGGCGAGACCTGGCGCAACATGACCGCCCAGGAGTTCTACGACGACGTGCTCTCGGTGGCCGCGGGCCTGATCGGTATGGGACTCGAGCCCGGCGACCGGGTCGCCATCATGTCCCGCACCCGGTACGAGTGGACGCTGCTGGACTTCGCCTGCTGGACGGCGGCGCTCGTGCCCGTCCCCATCTACGAGACCAGTTCCGCCGAGCAGATCGCCTACGTGCTGGCCGACGCCGACGCCCGCCTGGTGGTCGCCGAGACCATCACCACCGCGGAGCTGGTGCGGGCGGCCGCGGCCTCGCTGAACCAGGACGGCCTGAAGGTCCTGTCCCTGGACACCGGCGCCCTGCACACCATCACCGAGGCCGGCCGGGACGTGTCCCGCGAGCAGGTGCGCACGCGCACCGACTCCCTGACCACCGAGTCCATCGCCACCATCGTGTACACCTCCGGGACCACCGGCTCGCCCAAGGGCACGGTCCTGTCGCACGGCAATTTCACCAACCTGTGCTCCAACGCGCACCTGTGGATGCCGGAGATCGGCATGGGGCGGGGTTCGCGGCTGTTGCTGTTCCTGCCGCTGGCACACGTGTTCGCCCGCTTCCTGGAGGTCTTCCAGATCTCCGGCGAGGGGATCATGGGACACGCGCCCGATACCAAGAACCTGCTGTCGGACCTGGCCTCATTCCGTCCCTCCTACCTGCTGGTGGTCCCCCGGGTGCTGGAGAAGATCTACAACTCCGCCGATGCGCAGGCGGGAGGTGGCGGCGCCCGAAGGATCTTCCGCTGGGCCGCGAAGGTCGCGATCGAGTACTCCCGGGCGCAGGACACCCCGGCCGGGCCGTCCCGTGCCCTGCGCGCCCAGCGCGCCGCGGCCGACCGGCTGGTCTACCAGCGCATCCGCACCCTGGTGGGTGGCAACGCCGACTGGATCATCTCCGGTGGCGCTCCCCTGTCCACCCGCCTGGCCCACTTCTACCGGGGCCTGGGCATCCCGGTGCTGGAGGGCTACGGGCTGACCGAGACGGTCGGCCCGATCGCCGTGAACACGCCGCGGCTGTCCAAGATCGGCACCGTCGGCCCGCCGCTGCCGCCCATGGCGGTGCGCATCTCGTCCGAGGGCGAGATTCTGCTCAAGGGCCCGTCCGTGTTCCAGGGCTACCACCACGACCCCGAGGCGACGGCCGCCGCATTCACCGACGACGGCTGGTTCCGCACCGGCGACCTGGGCTCACTGGACCGGGACGGCTACGTGACCATCACCGGGCGTGCCAAGGACGTCATCGTCACCGCCGGCGGTAAGAACGTCTCTCCGGCTGCGCTGGAGGACTCCCTGCGCGGTCACCCGCTGATCAGCCAGGTGGTGGTGGTCGGCGAGCAGCGGCCGTTCGTGGCCGCCCTGATCACGCTGGACGCGGAGATGCTGCCGACCTGGCTGCGCACGCACGATCTGGAGCCCATGACCGTGGCCGAGGCCGCCGTCCACCCGCAGGTGCTGGCTGCGCTGAACCGCGCCGTGGACCGTGCCAACAAGCACGTCTCCCGGGCCGAGTCGATCCGCAAGATCCGGGTGCTCACGGACGACTTCACCGAGGCCAACGGCCTGCTCACCCCGTCGCTGAAGGTACGCCGCAGTGCGGCCCTGAAGCACTTCGCCGCCGACATCGACGCCATCTACGGCGGGCCGGCGGGCGTGCAGTCCTGACGGGCACCGATCCGCGCGCCCGGTGTCGGCGGGGGACCGGTCACGCCGGCCCTCCGCCGCACCGCGGCCGATTCGCCCCTTCTCCCATCCACCACCTGGAGGTTTTCTCCAATACTGGCAGCCGGTTTCGTCGCTCCAATCCGCGCACAACCGGCGCTCGACCTGAAAGAATGTTGCAGTGGCCCCACAATCCTCCGCACCCATGTCCACCGGCGTCCCCTCCGAGGCGGGCAGCCCCACCGCCGTCGACGGCGTCGCCGTCAGCCCGCTGATCAAAGAGCCGGAGTCGGATTGGACCGTCCCGTGGCTGCTGGCCGACCGCATCGCCCGCACACCCAACGCCACCCTGATCGAGCGCAAGACGCAGCTGGGCAACTCGTGGGTCAAGGTGACCGCCCGCGCCTTCGGTGAGGACGTCGCCCGGGTCGCCTCCGGGCTGATCGGAATGTGCCTGGAGCCCGGAGCCTCGGTGGGCATCATGGCGCACACCTCTTACGAGTGGACGCTGCTGGACATGGCGATCGCCCGGGCCGGCCTGGTGTCGGTGCCCATCTATGAGACGGACTCCGCCGAGCAGGTGGAGTGGATTCTGGCCGACGCCGACGTTCGGCTGGTGGTGACCGAAAGTGCCGTCCTGGCGGAGCTGGTGCGGGGGGCCGCGGCCGCATACGCGTCCGCCCAGCCCGACGCGGCGGTGAAGGTGCTGTCCCTGGACCATGACGCCATCTCCACCATCGTCGAGGCCGGTCGGGGCGTGCTCCGCGAGGAGCTGGAGTCCCGTTCGGCCGCGCTGACCTGCGATGACGTCTACTCGATCATCTACACCTCCGGCACCACCGGGCGCCCCAAGGGCGTGGAGATCACCCACCGGCAGGCCGCCGGCCTGGGCTGGAACGGGGTGCGCTGGATCCCGGAGCTGCTCAACTCCCCCGACACGCGCCTGCTCCTGTTCCTGCCCCTGGCGCACGCCTACGCGCGCTTCCTGCAGCTGCTGGCCATCGCCGGCAACGGCGTGCTCGGCCACACCCCCGACGTCAAGACTCTGCTGCCCGACCTGCAGGGCTTCGCCCCCTCCTACGTGCTGGCGGTACCGCGGGTGATGGAGAAGATCTACAACGCCGCCGACGCCAAGGCCGGCTCCGGCGTCAAGCTGCGGACCTTCCGCTGGGCGGCCAAGGTGGCGATCGCCTACTCCCGCGCCCTGGATACCCCCGAGGGGCCCTCCCGGCAACTGCGGGCCGCGCACGCCCTGGCCGACCAGCTGGTATACCGCACCATCCGTGCCCTCCTGGGACCCAACGCCCGCTACGCCATCTCCGGCGGCGGGCCGCTGGGCGAACGGCTGGGCCACTTCTACCGGGGTATCGGCCTGGTCATCCTGGAGGGCTACGGCCTGACCGAGACGATCGGCCCCACCGCCGTCAACCTGGACATCCGCAACAAGATCGGCACCGTCGGCCCGCCCGTGTGCGGCAACCGGGTGCGCGTCGGCGCCGACGGCGAGCTTGAGGTCACCGGCCTGGGTGTCTTCTCCCGCTACCACAACAATCCCGAGGCGACCGCCGAGGCCTTCACCGACGACGGCTGGTTCCGCACCGGCGACATCGGCTCCGTGGATTCCGACGGCTGGGTGCGTATCACCGGCCGCAAGAAGGAGCTCATCGTCACCGCCGGCGGCAAGAACGTGGCCCCCAACATTCTGGAGGACCGACTGCGCGGCCACCCGCTGGTCAGCCAGGTCCTGGTGATTGGCGACGGCGAGCCCTTCATCTCCGCCCTGGTCACCCTGGACAAGGAGATGCTGCCGCAGTGGCTGGCCAACCACAACCTGCCGGAGATGGACGTGACCACCGCCGCCTCCCACCCGCAGGTGCTGGCCGCCCTGGACCGGGCAGTGGCACGCACCAACCGGGCGGTCTCCCGCGCCGAGTCGATTCGCACCTACCGGGTGCTCACCTCCGACTTCACCGAATCCAACGGACTGCTCACCCCGTCGCTCAAGGTCAAGCGCAACCTGGTGATGGAGACTTACGCCGAAGTCATCGCCGACATCTACGCCACCACCAGGAAGGGGCCGCAGGAGTGAGCCAGGAAACCAACTCCGCCGAGGCGTGCGCGCCCACCGTTTCCCCGCGCGAGCATTCGACACCGCTGCTGGTGCCGGCGCACGCCGCCATGACGGCACCTTGGGCGCTGGCCGAGCGGGTACGCACCAACCCCACCGGCGCACTGATCGCCCGCAAGTCCTCCGTGGGAGGGCGCTGGCGCGACATGTCCGCGCAGGCCTTCCGCGACCAGGTGCGGGAGGTGGCCGCTGGACTGGTCGCCCTCGGTCTGGAGCCCGGCGACGCGCTCGGCATCATGGCGCACACCTGCTACGAGTGGACACTGCTGGACTTCGCCGCCTGGGAGGCCGGCCTCGTCGTCGTCCCCATCTATGAGACATCTTCCGCCGAGCAGGCCCGCTGGATCCTCACCGACGCCGCCGTACGGCTGGTGGTCGTCGAGGACCAGCCCATGGAGACCATGCTGACGGCGCTGGCCGGCCATGACCCGGCGCTCGCCGACCTGCGCGTGCTGAGCCTGGCCCGGGAGGCCATCACCGAACTCATCACCGCCGGCAAGGACGTGCGCGCCGCCGAGCTCGACGCCCGCACCGCCCAGCTGACCAGCACCGACCTGGCCACCATCGTCTACACCTCCGGCACCACCGGCCGCCCCAAGGGCGCCGAGCTCACCCACGGCAACCTGGTCCACCTGTGCGTCAACGCCTGCGCGCACGTGCCCGAGGTGCTGGAGGCGCCCGAGACGCGCACGCTGCTGTTCCTGCCCCTGGCGCACGTACTGGGCCGGTTCGTGGAGATGGCGATCGTGTGCTCCTCGGCCGGCGTGCTGGGGCACGCCCCCAATGTGAAGAACCTGGTCACCGACCTGGCCTCCTTCCGACCGACCTTCGTGCCCGCGGTACCGCGCGTCTTCGAGAAGATCTACAACGCGGCCGACGCCCGCGCCACCGGCGCCAAGCAGAAGGTGTTCCGCCTGGCCGCCAAAACGGCGATCGCCTACTCCCGCGCCCTGGACACGCCCGCCGGACCGAGCCGCGGACTGCGTGCCCAGCGCGCCGCCTTCGACCGGCTGGTGTTCTCCACGCTGCGCAGCCTGCTCGGCGGGCGCGTCACGCATGTGATCTCCGGCGGCGGCCCACTGGGTGAGCGGCTGGGCCATTTCTACCGTGGCGCCGGGGTGACGGTGTTGGAGGGGTACGGGCTCACGGAGACGTCGGCCCCCTGCACGGTGAACCTGCCGGCCGCCACCCGCATCGGCTCGGTCGGCCTGCCCCTGCCGGGCACCGCCGTCCGCCTGGACGACGACGGCGAGGTGCTGATCAGCGGCATCGGCGTCTTCCGCGGTTACCACAACAACCCCGAGGCGAGCGCCGAGGCGTTCGTGACACTGCCCGATGCCGCGCCCGCGCAGACCGCCGGCACGGACCCGGCGCCGGCGAAGGCAGCGGGTGCGAGCGGCACCCGGTGGCTGCGCAGTGGGGACATCGGCACCCTGGACGCCGACGGCTTCCTGCACATCACCGGCCGCAAGAAGGAACTCATCGTCACCGCCGGCGGCAAGAACGTCGCGCCCGCCGTGCTCGAGGACCGGCTGCGTGGGCACCCGCTGGTCAGCCAGGTGCTGGTGGTCGGGGACAACCGGCCGTGCATCGGGGCCCTGGTGACGCTGGATGCGGAGATGCTGCCACTGTGGCTGTCCAGTCACGGCCTGCCGGACATGGATCCGATCGACGCCACCAAGGATCCGCGCGTGCGTGCGGCCCTGGAGCGGGCCGTGGCCCGCGCCAACGAGGCGGTCTCCCGGGCCGAGTCCATCCGCACCTTCACGGTGCTGCCGGGCGACTTCACGGAGGCCAACGGGCTGCTCACCCCGTCGCTGAAGGTGCGGCGGGATGAGGCCACCAAGCGCTTCGCCAAGGAGATCGACGAGCTCTACACCCGGGTGTGACGGCCCCCGCCTCACCGGGACCGATGCTCACGCACCAAGACCGGTCGAGACGACTGCCGGGCACCGTCTTGCAGCCCCTCCCACTTGGGAGATGTGTAGCCGGTTGCCGTCGGCAGGGTTCTGCCAGGGACACCGCTTGACGGTTCACGACCTTGGGGTATGTTCCACGACCCCGGGGTGGTCGTGGAACATACCCCAAGGTCGTGATTTGACGCCGGCTGGCACCAACGGGACGACGAGCCCGCCCGGCCCGGGCAGTCACCGGAGCGCTGCTTCCGCTCCGGCGACCTGGGTGTGATCGACGCCGAGGGACTGTTGACATCACCGGCCACAAGAAGGAGCTCATTGTGACAGCAGGCGGGAAGAACGGCTGGCCCGCCATCCTGGAAGACCGGCTGGGCCGGCCCCCTCTCATCAACCAGGTGCCGGTGGTTGGCGACAGGCTCCCCTGCAGATGCGCCCTGATCCCGCTCACCACCGACACGCGAAGGGCCGCCTGTAAGCTTCCCCCATGAGTCCCGTCCCTCCCCCGCACCAATTCGAGTCCAGCACCGATCCCTACGCCGCGCCTCAGCCCACGCCCCAGAACCAGGAAGCGGTCGGCTACTCTCCGGAACCGCCCGCGCCCGCAGGGCCGTCGACCAAGAAGAACCGTATGCCGCTGATCATCGGGGCGGTCCTGGGCGTCATCGTCCTGGTGGCCGCTGGCGTCGGCATCGGTGCGCTGCTGCGTTCCCGCGGCACGTCCGGCAACGCCACTGCCTCCGCGAGTGTCTCTGCCGACTGGGCGGAGGGATCACACCAGACCTGGTCCCTGGAGCTGGAGCCGGACTCCTACATTCGAGGCAACGGCAGCCAACTCGCCGTCGCCTCCCCCACCGATTCGCTGGGGGTTTGGAGCGTTGCCGCCTACGACACCGCCGACGGCGCCCCGCAGGAGCAGTGGAGCGTTGAGGTAGAAGTAGGCACCGATGAGTTTCGCTTCGAGTATTGGGGCGACTACCTCGTCGTCGGCGGCACCCTGCTGGAGACGTCCGACGGCGGCGCCTACACCGCCCCGTGGGAGTCCCGTGACGCCCCGGAGTTTCTGGACGAATACGCCTTGCTGTGCACATACGACGGCACCTGCACCAGTTGGGCCGCCGACGACCCGAGTACCTCCCTGTGGGAACAGCAAATAGACGAGCCCGAAAACATCTTCATCGACCAGTCCACAGCATACCCGGACCCGTCCCGCGTCTATCAGGACGACCAGGTAGCCTACGTGAGCGTCTCCCGCAGCAAGGCGGTGGACCTCGCCACCGGCGATGTCATCGACTTCGACCTCGGCGACACGTACGGCCTAGGTGCTCTTGCCGACGGCTGGGTCAAGGTTGATCACGACACTGGGCGCTACACGTTGCTTTCTCCAACCGGAAAGGAGAGGGACAGCTTCGAGGCCGCCGCTGATGAGAACCCACTGGGGGCCGCGCGCCTGTTCGACGCCCCGAACGTCACCGCCGAGCAGATCACGAAGCTCGCGAAGGACGGTGACCTCAGCTGGGCGCGCGCCCAGGTCAGGACCGATGAGGACGCCGAGACCTGCACGGTAGCCTTCCTCGTAGACGGGACCGAGCTTGACACCACGCAGGAGGACTGGGGCTGCAGCTTCGACTACACGCCGTACCTGCTGATCTCGGATGACGACTCACTGGTCATGATGACCGCCTCCTCCCCCATGCAGACCGCGTCAACCATCTCGCTGCGCGGCATGTGGACCACCGCGGACGGCAAGCTGATCAGCTTGGGGGAAAACGAGTTCGGCACCGACGAGTTCTACCTCATGAACCCCGAGTTGATCGTCGCCTACGACCCGACCAGCGGGGAGGCGACGGGCTACGCGCCCGGCGCCGAGTAGGACCCCGCCGGGCCGGACGCGTCCCGATGACCGGCTGCGCGCCCGGCCCGGCGCATTTGTACATCCTCGTAGGCGTGATTGGCGCCATGTTCTAGTATCGCCGTATGAGCGCCGCCACACCGCCCCCACAAGCTGGCAACGCCTACGTACCGGGCACACCGTACGGCTATATCGTTGCGCCCCCACCCCCTCCGAAGAGGCGCAGACGCCCCCTGATCATCGGAGCCGTGTCCGCCGTAATACTTCTGGTATGCGCCGGTGTGGGCACCTTCGCCGTGTTGCGCGCTCTCCACTCCTCCAGCCAACAGATCATTTCCTCCCGTTGGGCCGATGGCGCCCATGAAGTTTGGACACTCGACGTCGAGGCCGACTCCCAGGTCATAGCAAACGGGAATCAGCTTCTTACCCTTGACACAGGCTCCTCGGACGACGTTTCGCGGCTAACCGCCTACGACATCAGCGGCAAGACACCTACCCGGAGCTGGAGTACCGACGTCGGCCCCCAAAACAATGTCTTCATGTATTGGGGCGACGTCATAATCGCGGGAGGCCAGTTGCTGACCACATCCGGCGAACTGATCTCCGACGTCCCATGGGAGTCCCCAACCCCGCCGGTAATAGTCGGCACATACGCATTCACCTGCGCTTACGGAACCTGCACCGGCTGGTCCTCGGCAAACCCTACAAGTGAACTGTGGCAGACCCGCATCGAGGACTACTACAATTACGTTATGGCCTGGACTCTTGGATTCGTATACGTGGGAGAGGACGCCACCTACGCGCTAGTCAACGATGACACCGCAATAGATCTTGCTTCAGGAGAAACGATTGACTTCGACCTAGAGGCAGGTCATCTCGTTCTCTCCCTGGCCGATGGCTGGATCACAGCTACCGACAATGAGGTAACAATATTCTCACCAGACGGCGAACCGGTAGACGTTTTCGAGATTACAGATCCGGAGCGTCTAGAGGACTCACTGGGTCCCGCAACAGAACTCGCACTCAGCCCTTTGTATCAGTCACCACGGCCTACCGCCGAGCAGGTCAAACGGTTCTTCACCGAAGGCGACCTGACTGGGCAGCAGATCCAGGTCGAATACGACGACTCCGTTTCTCCCTACGACGATGAGTGCCCTCTGATCATCACCGTCAACGAGGCCGAGATCGTTCCCGCGGGAGCCGACGGCAGCTGCGACTTCACATCCAGCCGATTTGTCCTGTCGAATGATCAGTCGGTCGTGGCGATGACCCATTCCACTCCTTTACGTGCGAGTTCGACGCTGTATCTCGTCGGCATGTGGACCGTGTCCGACGGCTCGCCCATCGCGCTGGGTAACTCGGGTGCCGAGCATGACACTGTCATGCTGATCAACCCGTCCCTAATCGTCACCTACGACGAGTCCCCGGGACGACTGACCGCCTACGCCCCTGGCAGCTAAGCCCTAAACGCGAAGAGCCGCTAAGCCCAAGGGAGGCAGCCGTGGCCTCTATCGGGTACGCGACGCCTTGGAAGGGGGATGTCGGCGCGAACCTGGTGCTATTGGCCGGGGCCTTGGCCCTAGCAGATCGGGCAGAGTCTTGCCCGCAGGGACCGTGTTCCCACCAGTCCGCACGCTTACCCATATACCCGCGAGTGTCGAGCACCGCCCCGGAATCACCCTCCAGACCATGTTCGCCCAGATTCTCCCGCACCACACCAACCAGAATCTGATCGTCGACACCACGCCCACGCCCAGAGCTCGTGCTTTGGACCGGCGGCCCGCGGGGGCGGTGTCTTTGCACGACCCTGGGCGACACTGCACGACCCTGGTGCACATTCCACGACCCCGGGGTGGTCGTGCAACACACACCAAGGTCGTGGAACGCGGCCCCGGGTCGTGCAACACATACATAGGGGCGGGGTGAGCGTCACCACCACCGGGCACATAACGGGCCATCGACGCGAACGTGGTGCTTCAGCCCGGCGCGTCCCGGTCTTCTAGCTGGTTCGGGCATCTACCCCACGAACCGTCGCAGGAACTGCCGAATCGTCGACCGCAACACGCGAACCGTCGGGCGAGGGCGCGAACCGTCGTGCATGATCCACCGCGCGCTCTCCCAGCCAACGCGCACTCCCACCAATCGCGCCACGTGCCGCACTACCGGGACACGCGCGCCAACCACCACCGACAGCCCAGGGCACCCTCAAGCACGAAGAACTCGGAAAGCCACCGTCAGTCCTATCGGTTCTGCGCCCCACGAAGGACGCATGGGAGCCGGGAAAGGCTCACTCGTCTCCTTCTTTGCCGTCCCGGATGGCCTCGTGGTGGCGGATCACCTCGGCGACGATGAAGGCGAAGAACTTCTCGGCGAACACCGGGTCCAGGCCCGCCTCCTCCGCGAGCGCCCGCAGCCGGGCCACCTGCTGCTCTTCACGAGCCGGATCCGAGGGTGGCAGGTGTAGTTCCGCCTTGAGCCGGCCCACCTGCCGGGTGCAGCGGAAGCGCTCCGCCAACAGGTGGATGAGGGCGGCGTCGAGGTTGTCGATGGTGGCCCGGTAGGCCGCCAGCTGCGGCGGCACCGGGGCGGGCGCACCCGACGGCGCCCCCGGTCCTGCCTGCGGCTGCGGCGGCTGGCTGCTCATGCGGTGCGGGTCCTGCCCTTGGAGGTGGCCGACAGGGTGCCGCTGCCGTGCTCGTAACGGGGGCTGCCGATGCCGCGCACGGCCTCGGCGTCGACGACGACGCGGCCGACCTCCGGCATGGAGGGCACCTCGAACATGGCCTGCCCGAGCACCTCCTCCACGATACTGGTCAGCCCGCGAGCACCGGTCTTGCGCTCCAGTGCGAGGGTCGCAATGGCCCGGATGGCCTCGTCCGTCAACTCCAGTTCCACACCGTCGAGGCTGAACAGGTACTCGTACTGGGTCAGTAGGGCGTTCTTCGGTTCGGTCAGCACCCGCACCAACTCGTCCACGCCCAGGTCGTGCACGGTGGCGATCACCGGCAGCCGACCGATGAACTCGGGGATGAGCCCGAACTTGTGCAGGTCCTCGGGACGCACCGGCGTGGCGAACACGTCCTCACCCTGCTCCTTGGCAAGAGTGGCACCGAAGCCCACGTTCTGGGCGCCGGCCTCGCGGCGACGGCGTTGGCGGACGATCTCCTCGATGCCGGAGAAGGCGCCGGCGGCGATAAACAGGATGTTCGTGGTGTCGATCTCCAGGAACTCCTGGTGGGGGTGCTTGCGTCCGCCGCCCGGCGGCACCGACGCGGTGGTGCCCTCGATGATCTTCAGCAGGGCCTGCTGCACGCCCTCCCCGGACACGTCGCGGGTGATGGAGGGATTCTCCGCCTTGCGGCCGATCTTGTCGATCTCGTCGATGTAGATGATGCCCTTCTCGGCGCGCTTGACGTCGCCGTCTGCGGCCTGGATGAGCTTGAGGAGGATGTTCTCCACGTCCTCGCCCACGTAGCCGGCCTCGGTCAGGGCGGTGGCGTCGACGATCGCGAAGGGCACGTCCAGCAGGCGGGCCAGGGTACGGGCCAGGTGTGTCTTGCCGGTGCCGGTGGGCCCCAGCAGCAGGATGTTGGACTTGCCCAGCTCCAGCCCGTCCCCCTCGGCGACGGCACGCTCACGCATCTGGACGCGCTTGTAGTGGTTGTATACGGCCACGCTCATGGCGCGCTTGGCGTCTTCCTGGCCGATGACGTACTGGTTCAGGAAGTCGAAGATCTCCTGCGGCTTGGGCAGTTCGAGCGGGACACCAGAGCTGGACGCGCCCAGTTCCTCATCAATGATCTCATTGCACAGTTCGATGCACTCGTCGCAGATGTAGACGCCTGGTCCCGCGATGAGCTTCTTGACCTGCTTCTGACTCTTGCCACAGAAGGAGCACTTGAGAAGGTCGACGCTCTCAGCGCTGCGTGCCACCTGGATTCCCTCCCGTTTTCGGGTGCGCCCGCCACGCGCGGACACCGCCCCAGCCTACGGGGAGTAGGCCGCCACGGCTATAGTCAAACGGCCGGTGTGTTGACACCAATCCCTGGGCGAACTCCCGCAGGTGCCCGTATCCCCTGGGCAGGCGGTGCTCCATCAGTGCCCGGAGGCGGTGCGACCCCAGCGCCCGGAGCGCAGGTCCGCAGCAATCCCCAGGGCGCCGGCCACGAGCGTAGGCAGGATCCAACCGGTGGTGTCATTCCAGTGGCCGGTGGCCGCCAGCAGCTGCGCGGGAGCATCCACCCCGAAGCCGGCCAGGGCCGCAACCAGCCCCAGCAGCCCGGCCACGCCCACCGGCACCCGGTAGGCGGCCCGGAGGTGTCCGGGGGCGACGGCGTCGATGAGCGCGACCAGCACCAGCGTGATCGCCACGGGATACAGCAGCAGCGTCACCGGCGTGATGACCGCGATCATGGCGCGCAGGCCCAGGTTGGCCAGGCCGAAGGAGATGACCGCGCCGGCCAGCAGTTGCGCATGCGGGCGCAGCCGCGCCGGGACCGGCAGGGCGGGCAGCGCCGCCGTGGCGTAACCGGCCCAGGCGGACAGCAGCCCCACGCTGGTGGTCAGGCAGGCCAGCAACACGATGGCCGCGAAGATCACTACCCCCCAGTCGCCCAGTGCCCGGGCCGCGGCCGCACGCAGCAGGGCGGTGCCGTCGTCGGCGGCGCCCGGGGTGCGCTCACCGATCAGGGCCAGCCCCACATACACCGCTGCCAGCAGGCCCGCGGCCAGGGCCCCGGAGGCGGCGGTGGCCCGCACCACCGCGCGCGGGGTGCGCAGGCCCCGGCCGTGCAGCGTGGTGATGACCACGATGCCGAAGACGGTTGCCGCCAGCACGTCCATGGTCAGGTAGCCGCGGGTGAGCCCGATGGCGACGGGGGCGGCGGCGTAGTCCGGCGCGGCTGGACGCGTCACCACCGGTTGGGAGGCGACCACCACCGTGCACAGCACGGCGATCAGCGCCAGCAGCGCGGGGGTGAGCCAGCGGCCGATCGTGTCGGCCAGGTGGCTGGGCCGGGCCGCCACCGCCACAGACGCAGTGAAGAAGACTGCCGCATGGGCCGGCAGCGCCCAGTGGCCCGCGTCGACCCCTGCCAGGCCCAGCAGCGGGCGAATGGCCAGCTCATAGGAGACGGTGGCCACCCGCGGCACCGCGTACAGCGGACCGATGGACAGGTAGACCGCCAGCGGCATCAGCGCACCGAAGCGCGGCCCCACGCGCCGGGCCAGGCCCACGATCCCCTCTCCGGAGGTGGACACGGCAACCACGGCCGCCAGCGGCGCCACCACCCCGGTCGCCAGGAACCCGACCAACACGGCAGGCAGGTGTGCGCCGGCCGACGCGCCCAGGACCGGTGGAAAAACCAGGTTGCCGGCGCCGAAGAACAGGGCGAACAGCATCAGTCCGGTGGTGGCGACGGTCGCCGGGCCGGCTCCTCCGCCGGGCGTGGGGCGGGCGGTGTTCACGGTGGCCGGGGCGGGGGCCGCCGTGCGCTCAAGCAAGGGTGATCCGCCCGACCAGGTTCACCGGTCCGGTGAGTACCGGGGAGGCGCCGTCGGTGAGCGGGGCGGCGCCAACGTGCACGCCGACCTCGCCGCCGGGCAGGCGCAGCAGATAGTCCGCGGGCGCACCGTTACCGGTCCATTCATGCAGGGCCAGCGCCGCCGCGCAGCTGGCCTCGGCGCTGGCGCGCACCTCCCCAACGCCCGGCGTCAGCACGCGCACGCGGGCACGACCGACGGTGGTGCCGGTCTCCGGGTCGGCGTGTTCGCCAAGCGGCACCAACAGTTCCAGGGTCGGAGGCGTTAGCGGCGCCGGAGTGTAGGCGATCGACTCGCTCGCGGCGGGATCGCCAAGCTCGGCGGCATCCAACTCGGCCTCCTGCTCGACGGCGACGACGGCGTGCCGGCCCGACAGGTTCAGGCTGAGGGCGGCCCGTTCCCCGGCCAGGCCCGGGATCGACACGGCGGTGTCCCAGCCCTCCGCGGCGGCGTCCGCGGCCGGATCGGTCACCTCCGCCAGGTGGGCGGGGCCGACGTCGACGGCCCACAACTCGCCCAGGCGGGTGACGGTGCGGGCACCGCCGCGGGTGCCGATGGTGATGGCAGCGCCGTCGGCGAGGGACACCAGGCCCTCGGCGTCCAGTACGGCGGCCAGCAGGCGGCAGGCGTCGCCGTAGGTGGGTGCGGCGCCGGCCGTGGGGGCGCCGTCGGGGCGGTAGTAGTCCAGGAACCATTCGGCCTCGGGGACGGCGGCGCGGAACGCCCCGGTTCCGGGCAGGGCGGCGGTGCGCACTACCCGTACCAGGCCGTCGGCGCCCAGGCCCGTGTGCGGGTCGCAGACTGCGGCGACGTCGGCGGCGGTGAAGGCGGCCTCCCGCTCGGGGTCGACGAGCAGCAGGAGGTCGGAGCCGGCGGCGTGGCCCTTGATGAGGGTGCGGCCGGCCAGGCCGGGGGCAATGGTCATGGGGTCACCCTATTGCCTAACCGGAGCTGTCACTGTCCGGCCCGGGCGTGGGTCTCCGCCGCCTGCACGAGGCGGGCGGCTTCGGCGACGATGCGCGCACGCTCCCCACTCGCCCAGGTGACCCCGTTGGCGGCGACGTCGAGCCAGTGCACGCGCGGGTCGCGGCGGAACCACTTCAGCTGCCGGGAGGCGAGTTTGCGGGTGGCGGCGGCAGTGGCGGCGACCGCCTCCGATCGTGACATGCGGCCGTCGAGTACGGCGATGGCCTGGGCGTAGCCGATGGCGCGCGGCGCGGTCGGGCCCTCCTGCAGGCCGTCCTCGAGCAGGCCGGCAGTCTCCTCCAGCAGGCCGGAGGTGAACATGGTCTCGGCGCGCACGTCGATGCGCCGGTTCAGGACGTCGCGGTCCCAGCGCAGCGCCAGGTGCACGGTGGGGACGAGGTCGGCGTAGCGGGGCAGCGAGGCGGAGAAGGGACGGCCGGTGAGCCGCACCACCTCCAGGGCGCGCACAATGCGCCGCGTGTTGCCCGGCTCAATGCGCGCGGCGGCTTCCGGGTCCACCCGTTGCAGCTCCTGCCGCAGAGCGGCGGTGCCCTCGACTCGGGCGCGTTCCTCCAGCGCGGCACGCAGCCGGGGGTCGGTGCCGGGAAAGTCCAGGGCGTCGGTGACGGCGCGCACGTACAGCCCGGAGCCGCCCACGATGACGGCCCGGTTGCCGCGCTCGGTGATGCCCTTTAGGTCGGCGCGGGCATGGAACTGGTAGGCGGCGACGCTGGCCTCCTGGCGCACGTCCAGCACGTCGAGTTGGTGGTGGGGGTAGCCGCGGCGCTCGGCGAGGGGGAGCTTGGCGGTGCCGATGTCCATGCCGCGGTAGAGCTGGAAGGCGTCGGCGTTGACCATCTCGGCCGCCCCGCCCAGGGCGTCGGCCAGGTCCAGGGCGAGCTCGGATTTACCGGTGGCGGTGGGACCGACCACCGCCACCTGCACCGGCGGGATCTGGGCGCTCACAGCTCGGGCAGCAGGGGTTGGACCCGGCTGAGGGCCTGGGTGCAGGAGGACAGGGCGGTGTCCAGATGCAGGCGCAGCTGAGCGTCGGTGACGCCCGGCTCCATCCCCACCAGGTAGGTGGCACGCACCAGCGGACCGGCCGGAGTGTCCACGAGGGCGACGGTCGGGAAGTACTTGTCGCGGTTCCAGTCGTTGACGGAGGCCGCCAGCTCGTCGCGTTCGCTCCCACCGGCCGGCTTCTCCCAGTCGCCGGACACCAGCAGCCAGTCGTCGTGGCCCTCGGGAATCTCAATGACGAAGGGGAAGCCGTCCCAAGTGCCCAGCAGGCATACGTGGCCATCCTCGCGGTGCCGGCGCACCCCGTAGCCCATCGGACCGGTGAGCATGGCCTCGATGCGATCCAGGGTCAGTGGGGTGGGCAATTCGCCGTTGTCGGGCCCGCGTGTGGTGCCGCGGGCGACCTGCGCCGAGCCGGACTGCGAGTCGGCTCGGGTGTCGACGCGCTCGGGGTAGTCGATGTCGAAGTCGGACAGGTCCACCGGCCCGGGGTGGCGCAGCCGACGCCCGCCCTCGCGGTGGATTTGCCGCACGTCGGGCGGGTTGTCCTGGTCGCCGGGAACGCGCTCATCCCAGGACTTGCCGAACAGGCGGGCGATAAAACCGGTCCAACGCCGGCCGGGCCGACGGCTCATGGCTCCAGCCTTCCGCGGATGGGGTCCGGGAAGACATCCTCCGCCTCCCGCATGAGGGCGACGATGAGCCGGCAGCCGGTGAAGATGAAGTCCTCGAGCTGCGCGTCGGTCATGCCGGCGCCCAGCGGATAGGTGACCTCCCCGTGCAGCCGCACCACGCCGCCGTCGGCAATCGTCAGGTAGGCCTTGGGACCGATGCGGGTGGCGTTCCAGTCCTCCACCAGGCGGCGCAGTTCAGCCAGGTGCTCGGTGTCGGCGATGCGGTGCCACACGCCGCGCAGCTGCAGGGCGCGGTCGCCCTGGAAGATGGCGTGGACGGTGACGTAGCGCCAGGGGATACCGACGTCGCCCTCATCGTCGAGGAAGAAGCGCAGGCCCAGGCGACGCACGCAGTCCATGACGCGGTCGACGTCCACCGGAGCCGGGGCTGCGGGGGCGTCGGCGGCGCTGGCGGGTTCGAACTGCGGCATGACACCAGCGTAACGGGCAGCCCGAGTGTTTCCCATGTGGCTTCGCGGACGGCTGCGCGGCACGCAACCGGCGGGAGAGGTTGGGGCGAAGGCGTGGCGGGGCCGGCGGGAGCGGCCCGAGGCACGAGGGCCGCGAATGACGGGCCGGGCCCCAGGCTGTCGGCGAGCGGGAGAGGTTGGGGCGAAGGCGTGGCGGGGCCGGCGGGAGCGGCCCGAGGCACGAGGGCCGCGGATGGTAGCCGAGCCCCAACCTCTCCCGCCGCCCGCGCGTTTCGTTATCAGGAGGCCTCGGCGGCCTGGGCGGCGATGGCGTCGACGGCGTCGTTGAAGGCCGCGGAGGTCTTGGACGCCCCGGCCAGGGCGGTCACGTGCGCGTCCTCGATGCTGCGGCCGACCACCGCGTCGTCGATCTCCTCGACGAAGTCCGCCATGTAGTTCTTGGACGTGCCGGTCAGGGCGTGCCCGGTGACGGACACGTCGGTGATGTAGCCGCCCTGCAGGCTGAGGGTGACGTCGATGGAGTCCTCCTCCACCACGTCGTCCACCACCCCGTAGGCCTCGCTGACGGTGTACTCGCCGTCGGCGTAGGGGCCCCCGGTGGGGGTGGCGGAGGCGGTGGGCGCCTCCGCTCCGGCGGTGGTGGCGGGCTGCGCCGTCGGGTTCTCGGTCTGGGCGCGGCCGGCGTACTCGTCCTGCGCGGGAGTGACCTCCCCGCCACCACAGCCGGCCAGGCCGGCGGTGGCCAGAACGGCGCCGACGGCGGCCAGCGCGCGCCGCCTCATGACTGCGCCTCCTCGCCGCGGAGCGCGGAGGCGTCGCGCGCCCGGGTGTCCGGCTCGCCCTGTCCGAAGTCGAGCATGTCGCTCTCGCGGCGCCCGGCACCGCCGACGTTGTGCTTCTCCCCCACCAGGCGCCCGTGGTTGAGCAGGATCTGGCGCTGTCCGCAGGAGGCGACGTGGGCGTCGTGGGTGACCACGATCAGGGTGGTGCCGGCGGCGTGCAGGCGGGCGAAGATGTCCAGGACCAGCTGCTCGTTGGCCTCGTCGAGGTTGCCGGTGGGCTCGTCGGCGAGTACGAGCTGTGGGTGGTTGATCAGTGCGCGGGCGATGCACACGCGCTGCTGCTCGCCGCCGGACAGCTGGGAGGGCAGGTGGTGGGCGCGCTCCCCCAGGCCCACGTTCTCCAGGGCCGCCAGCGCCTCCTTCTCATCGGTCATGGAGTGGTAGTACTGCGCGACCATGACGTTCTCAATGGCGGTCAGGTGTGGGATCAGATGAAACTGTTGGAAGACCAGGCCGATGACGTGCTTACGGATGTCGGTCAGCTGGGAGGCGTTGAGCCGCCCGAGTTCGCGCCCGTCCAGGAGCACGGAGCCGCGGGTGGGCGTGTCCATGCAGCCGATGATGTTCATCAGGGTGGTCTTGCCGGAGCCGGAGGAGCCGACGACGGACAGCCACTGCCCGCGCGGCACCTGCAGGCTGAGGTCGTCGACGGCGTGCAGGTCGCCGTAGATCTTGGACACGTGCTGCAGTTCGAGCAGCACATCGGCGCCCTGGTCCGGCGAGCCGGTCCGCGGCGCGGTGAGCGTGTCGGTCATGTCATTCCTCTCTGAGGACGAGCGCGGGGTCGATGCGCGAGGCGCGGCGCACCGGAGAGTATGAGGCGACGACGGCGACCAGCGTAGTCAATGCGACGGAGGCGGCCGCCAGCCACCAACTGAAGCCGATGGGGCGGTCGAACACACCCAGGCCGACGGCGACGGCCAGCCCATAACCGATGGCGGTGCCGACCAGCCCGCCGATCAGTCCCAGCAGGGCCGCCTCGGCGAAGAACTCGGTGGCGATGGACCCCCCGGAGGCGCCCAGCGCCTTGCGCAGGCCGATCTCGTTGCGGCGTTCGGCCACGACGACGGTCATGGTGGTGGACACCCCCACCAGCGTCAGGCCCAGCACCACCACGGCCACCACCCAGAACAGGGTGTTGAGCATGGTGATGATGCGGGTGTCCCCGCTGGAGATCTTGGAGACCGGCTGGGCGGCCACGCGTCCGGCGGCGTCGGAATCGGTCACCGCGGCGGCGGCCTCATCCACGCCGGCGGCGGAGGTGTCGACGGAGAACTCCACCACGTCGTAGCCGGCGTCGACGGTGCCGGTGAGCGACTCGAGCGCGGCGGTGGGGACGTAGACGATGTCGTCCTCCTCCCCGCCGGTGTCGACGATGCCGGACACCCGCCACTGGGCCTGGCCCGCGGCGGTCTCATCGGACTTGGCCGGGTCGCTGGTGGCGGCGGTCGCCGAGCTGGAGGCCGAGGCCCCGGCATCGCCGTCGCCCTCCCCAACGGAGGCGAGGTTGTCGCTGGACAGGTACTCGGCGTTGACGGTGGAGCCGATCTTCAACCCGGCGTTCTCGGCCACATTGAGCCCGATCAGCACCTGCCCGGCCTGCGGCCAGTCGCCGTCGATCTCCCAGTGGCCGTTGAGCGCGCGCACGGCGTCGACGTCGATGCCGGCCAGCAGGTAGGGGGAACGGTTGATGCGGATGGTCTCGTAGCGGTAGGCGGCGGTGGCCAGCTGCTCGGTGGTGGTGTCGGTGGCCGCGGCGACGGCGGCGTCCACCAGCGCCAAGTCGGCGGCGCTGATGCGTGCGGTCGAGGTCGGGCTCTCCCCCGCCCCGTCGGCGTTCGCCGCCGTCGCGGCGGCCGCGTCCGTGGCGGCTGTCGTGGCGGAGTCATTCGTGGTTGAAGCCGCCTCGGCGTCAATGGGGGTGACGATCAGGTTGGCGCCGTACTGGCGCATCTCGGCACTCATCTGGGCGGGTACGGCCAGGCAGATGGAGGCCAGGCAGAACAGGGTGGCGGCGCCCACCACGGATGAGCCGATCGCGGACAGGGCGCGGGAGCGGCGCCGCAGCATGGCGCCGATGAGCATGGTGGCGAACATGCGTCGATTGGTCATGGGCCGGCCGATGCCGGAGCGAGTACTCATGTTCCTCCTCACCGCTTGTGCAGGGCGGTTGCCGGCTGAATCCGCAGGATGGTCCGCATTGAGGAGGCGGTGGCGATCACCAGCACCAGCGCCACCAGCACCGCCACCAGCACGTACACCATGGGCCGCATGGTGATGGAGGAGCCGAAGACCACCCGCCCGATCAGTTGGGCGATCCCGGATCCGGCCGCCGCGCCGACGGCCGTGCCGATAACCCCGATGACGGCGGTCTCGGCCAGGATCAGCCGGTTGATGGAGGCGGAGGAGGCGCCCACCGCCTTGAGCAGGGCGAACTCGCTGGTGCGCTCCACCAGGGAGGCGTTGGTCAGGGAGGCGACGGCCAGCACCGCGGCGACCAGGCTGAGAGCGGTCATCAGGATCATCAGCGCCTGAGTCTTCTCCAGCACCTTGCCTTCGACGGCGGCCACCTGGCGCACCTGCTTGGCGACGGCGCCGGGCATGACCTCCTCGATCTGGTAGGTGATGGAGGAGGCGTAGGCCGTGCAGTACCAGGTCTCCCACTCGGAGGCGGACAGCACATTGGGGTTGCGGGCCGCCTTGCGCGACAGGTCGTTCTCCGGGGTGGTCAGCGCCTTGACCTCCACCTCGTCGACCTGACCGACGTGCCCGGTGAGTTCCTGGACCACTGCCAGCGGGGCGTACAGGGAGTCGTCGTCATCGTCGCCGGAGGTGTACACGCCGGTGACGGTCAGGGCCCGCTCGCCGCTCGCGGTGGACAGGGTGAGGGTGTCGCCGGTGGTGACGCCCAGACGCTGGGCGAGGGTGGAGCCGACGACCGCCTCGTCGGCGTCGTCGGCGGGCCAGGCGCCCTCCAGGGTCCACCAGGAGCGCAGGGTGGTGACTCCAGCGGTGGTGGTCTGCCCGGTGGACAGATTCAGCTCCTTGTCGAACCAGGTGCCGGTGATGGCCAGATCCTGCGCCTGGGCGGAGGCGGAGGCCACGTCGACGCGGCCGGTGAGCTCGGCGGCGAAGTCGACGATGTTGTAGGCCCAGAAGATCGTCTTGATGTTCGGCACCTCTGCCTCGTCGATGAAGGCGGTGGCCTCGGTGGTCTCCTCGGTCTCGTACAGGCTGGAGACGACGGCGTCGGCCTTGGGCTGGACCACGATGTTGGAGCCGTAGGCGGTCAGCTCGGCGTTCAGCTTGTCGCCGACGTCGAGCACGACGCCGAGCATGGCCACGGAGATGGAGGCGCAAAGCGCCACGGTCAGACCGACCAGGGAGCGGCGCCACAGTTGGCGGGTGAAGGAGCGGTGCAGTAGGCGGGCGAAGAACACGTCAGGCGAACACCTCCGCGCTGTCCTCCAGGGAGGAAAGGGGCACGGATACGGCGCCGTCGGCGACGGTGAAGTCGATGGGGATGGGGTTGCAGCCGCCCTTGAAGCCGATGGTGGCGGGGTTGATGGCCACGTCGCAGCGCTTGCAGATGATCTTGCCGTCGCGCTCGTAGTAGCCGGCCGGCCCGCAGGACTCGCAGGCGTCCAGTCCCACCCCGTAGGCGCCGCCGTTCTTCAGAATCATGATGAAGCGGACCTCGGTGCCGCCGGAGGCCTCGTAGGCGAAGCGGTGCAGGTGGCCGTCGGCCAGGAGGGTGGCGGACACGACGGCGGCATCTTGGGAGCGCTCGTAGGGTTCGGGATCGGACAGGGTGGGAACCTCGTTGACCTTGGCGACGGCGACGGTCCGGGTGGCCACGAGTGCGGCGAAGCCGAGCCCCGAGGCGAGCACCCAACGGCGCGAGCGGCGCCGCTCGGCGCGCAGGGCGCGGGTGCGGGCCGGATTGGACTGCGCCGGGGTGCGCCCGACCGCTCGGACCAGGGCGAACCCCATGGGCACGAGCCACACGGCGGCCGCCGCGAGCAGGATGATCCCGCCCGCATTGTTGGTGGCCCAGGTCATGGCGCGAAAGGCGGATCCGCTCAGGCGGATCCGGTGGGTGGACTGCAGTACCCGTGCCAGCTCCGCCAGGTGCATCGCCCCGAACACGACCGCGAAGACCAGTAGGGTCACGCGGGTGGGACGCACCGGGGCGCGGCGGGCCGTGCGGTAGTAGACGAAGGCGAGCAGGGCCACGGCCACCCAGCCGCCGATGAATCCGAGGAGGCGCAGCAGCATTTCGGAGGACAGGACCTCCTCGCCCGGCTCGATGAAGGCGGTCAGCCCCAGCACCACGTTCGGGACGGCGCGGAAGAACGCCAGGCTGACCGCCAGGCAGGCGACCGGATGGGCGACCGCACCCAGCCGACCGTCCGCGCCCCAGGTGGGGCGGCGCACCAGCAGCGCGAGTACGACGATCAGGGCCGCGTCGATCGCCACACAGGCGATGAGGGTGGGGATGTTGACGACCGTGCGCCGGTCGATGACGGCGGTGGCCCGCAGGACGGCGAAGACGAGTCCGGCAGCAGTACCGGTCAGGGCGGAGGCCAGGCGCCAGCGGCCCGAGCGCGTCCAGCCCTCAACGACGGCGGGCGTCAGCAGGACGGCCAGAGCGGCGTACAGCAGGAAGGGCAGGGTGGCCCCTCCAACAACGGAGACAAAGCGCTCCAACACTCCGCAGGTGCTCCTCTCGGTATCGGTTACCTATGTCTGTTCGCCCGTGCCTGCGGGCCACGTGACGGCGGCGCCGTCACCGCGGGGTCACCACTCCATGGGGGTGTAGTCCCAGTCCCAGGTGAGCTCGATGGGCTCGTTCCAGAAGCGGCCCTCGACACCGGTCTCGGGGTCGGTGTGCAGCACCCAGCCGTTCTCCTCCGGGCTGTGGATGGTGATGGTGACCGTGTACTGGCCGGCCTCCTCCAGGGCGATGTTGGCGCCGTAGTGGGGGCCGTCGGAGGCGTTCATCTGCATGAAGGTGCCCTCCACGGCCTCGCCGGAGCCGTCGGCCGGGGCGATGGAGTAGTCCACGGTCAGGCCGGGCACGAAGTCACCGGCACCGTAACCGAGGGTGTTGTCGGCCAGGGCACTGACGTCGGCCTCCATGTGGAAGCTGGCGTCGGAGGCGGCCAGGCCGGCGGCGCCGGCGGGCTCCATATCGACCGGCTGGAAGTAGACCAGGTTGACGCTGATCTGGCCCTCGGCCTCCTGGTCCACTTGGGAGTCGTTGACGTTGAACTCCTCGAATCCGGCGTCGTTGCCGGCGTCCGCGGCCGCCTCGGTGGCAGCGTCGGTAGAGGTGTCGGCGGCGTCGTCGGACGAGGAGCAGGCGGCCAGGCCGAGGGTCCCGACGAGGACGAGCGCGCCCGCCGCACTGACGAGTTTGAGGGATCGCATGGGGTGTCTTCCTTTGCGGTTGGTGGGTTTCTTATTCGGTTGCCCCGGCCGTCTCGGCCGCGGCGTCGGTGTCCGCGTCCGCGGCGGCCCGGGCGGCGTCGACCCGGCGGTGACGCAGCACGGACACGGCGGACAGGACGATGACGAGCGCGGCCATGAAGGCCTGGAACAGGAGGGTCTCCCGGTAGGGGTACAGGCCCAGGTAGTCGTACGTGGGCCACCCCGGTAGGTAGGTTGCCGGGATGATGTCGCCCTCGATGAGGGCGTGGGCGCCGCCGCCGGCGAAGATCACGACGAGGACGGCCATGAGGAAACTCGTGATGGCGAAGAAGGGCCGCAGCGGAATCCTCACGCTGGTGAAGCGGATGAGTAGGAAGATGACCACGAGCACCGCCGCTCCGGCGGCGAAGCCCTGCCAGATGCTGGCCGAGCCGGAGGGGTCCATGGTGAACAACGCCTCGTAGAACATGACCGTCTCCGCGCCCTCGCGGAAGACCGCGAGGAATGACAGGGACGCCAGCGCCCAGAAGCCGCCGTCGGAGATGGAGGCCTCGGTCTTGTCCTTGATGTAGCGGTTCCAGGAGGCCACCGATGACTTGGACAGCATCCAGTTGGAGGTGAACAGCAGCATGACCATGGCGATCAGCGCCACGACGCCCTCGAGGATCTCCTGGTGGGCGGAGGCGGAGTCGTACAGCCAGGCGAACAGCAGCGCCACCACGCCGGAGCCCGCCAGCCCCAGTACCAGGCCGGCGTAGATGTACTTGACCCGGTCCCGCATGCCGGCCTTGAGCAGGTAGGCGATGACGGCGGCGACCACCAGGATGGCCTCCAGGCCCTCGCGCAGCAGAATCAGGAAGGCCTGCCCGAAGGAGCCGGTGAGGAAGGCCTTGACGGGGCTGATGTTCTCGGCGGCCCCGCCGTCCAGGGTGGCGGCGTCCTCGGTCAGGTAGCCCTTGAGGGTCTCGGCGTCGGCGGTGATCGTCTCGATGTCGCCGCCACCCACCATGGCCTTGCGCACGACCTTGAACTGGTTCTCCACCTCGGAGACGCGGTCGCCGGAGATGGCGGACATGACGGTCTTCTCGAAGCCAAGCTTCTCGTAGTAGCCGTAGTAGGCGTTGTTGACGTCGGCGGCCCCGCCCTCGCGGTCGCCGGCGGCGGCCTTGTCCACGCCGGCGTCGATGAGTTCGTTCATCTCGGCGGCGACCTCGGCCCAGCTGCGCTCGCCGCGCCCCTCGTTGACGCGGGTCTTGTTGGCCTGGAGCTCGGCCCGCTGGGTGGCGATGGTGGCGGCCTGGTCGGCGGCGTAGGTGCGCGGGTCGGCCAGGTCGGCCAGCTCGTCGAGCTGGGCGGTGGTGCTCGTCAGGGAGTCGGACAGGTCGGTGACGCCGGAGTCTATGGTCTCCTGGTTGCCGGTGGCGTAGGCCGCCTGTCGCAGGTCGGTGAAGGCCTGCTGCTGCTCGGACACGACGTCGGCGCCGAGGTTGTCGGTGGTGACGACCTGCAGGTTGGAGGCGACGTAGCCGGAGTTGTAGGCGCGCTGGAAGGCGGCGGCGGCCCCGGAGGTGTCGCCCGAGGCGTAGGAGTCGGCGGCGGCGTCGAGCTCGGTGGAAATGGCCTGTGCCACCGCCGACCAGGAGTCGTAGTCCGTATCGGACTCGGCCGCGTGCGCCGTCGGCCACAGCCCGGATACCAGCCCGGTCAGCAGCAGCAGTAGCGCACCGAGCGCAACGGCGCCGCGGACCGGCGGGGGCGCGGGGCGGTCCTGAAACGGGGCATGGGCCATGCTGGCGGCTTCCTTCACATACTGGATACGTTAGTCAAGCCTTCTACATAGTAGATGAGCCTGACCTGCAAACGAAAGACTAGGCTTACATAAATAGATTCGTCAAAAGCTGTTGTATTAAGACCTGGCAGGCCGTCATGATCCACCAGTCGCATCGATCCGGGGAGACGCAATGAGTGCTTTGTACGCTCCGGGCGGGCTCGCACACGCCTGGCGGTTCGAGGCCACCGGCTGCCGGTGGACCGTCCACACCCGTTCCCCCCTGCCCGCCGCGCTGCGTCGACAGATCACGGCGCACATCGACGCCTTCGAGAACATCTGGTCCCGCTTTCGCCCAGGGTCGCTGGTGCGTCGGGCCGCCGCCGGGCGGCTCGCGCCAGAGCCCGACGGCACGGTCGCGCTCGCACTGCCGACCGGCTCGACTCCCCTGCTGGACCTGTACGACCGGCTGCATGCGGCCACCGGCGGGCGCATCGACCCGTTGGCCGGCGCGGACCTGGTGGAGCTCGGTTACGACGCCGACTACAGCTTCGTGGTGCGCGACGGCGCCGCCCACCGACTCGGTGCCATCCATGGGCGTCCGACCTGGGCGGCCTGGGCTCGCCACGACGGCGATCGACTGCTGCTGCGCCGGCCGACCCTGGTCGACGTCGGTGCCGCCGGCAAGGGTTTCCTGGCCGACCTGCTGGCCGCCCGGCTGCGCGCGGCCGACCATGAGGAGTATGTGATCGACGCCAGCGGCGACCTGTTGGTGCGCTGCCAGCAGCCGGTGCGCATCGGCCTGGAGCGGCCCGCAAGCGCGGGCGACGACCCGGACGGCACGGTGGTCGGCGTCGTGGAGTTGACCGCCGGGGCGGTATGCGCCTCGGGCGTATCCCGCCGCACCTGGGGGCCGGGACTGCACCACATCCTGGATGCGCGCACGGGCCTGCCCGTGACGGGGGCGAGCGCCGTCGTCGCCGCCTGGGCGGTGGCGGACCACTGTGCCGTCGCCGACGGGCTGGCCACGGCGCTGTTCGTGGCCGACCCGGCCCGGCTGGCCGCCGCGGGGTTCGACTACGACTTCGCCCTGCTGCGTGCGGACGGCTCGGCAGCCACCTCACGCACCTGGCGCGACCTGCCCGCCGAACTCTTCACCGCCCCTCGCCGAGGTCGGTAGATCTTACGTGCCGAGGTCGGTCGATATGGCGGAGCCGGACCCGCCGACGTGTGGCGTCTGTCCATACAAGACACCCTGCCCCATCACGTCCACGCCGCCATCGGGGCAGCTGCCCACTCACACCTTGAACTCGAACCACTTCTTCCGGTGCGGAGATGTGGCGCGGGGCGGCTAGCGTGCCGGTGTCGGAGTCGGTCGTCGGCATGGCCGGCGTACGATCTGCCGTCTCGCGTACGATTCCTGCTCTCACGCACGCGTTTTGGAGTATCCCGACTCCCAGGCGCGAGGAAACCTCCAAACGCGTACGCGAGACGGACACGCGTACGTCAGAGGCGGAACAGTCCTGGCGAACGAGATCAGCGGCACCAGGAATCCTCGCCACGGCCGGAAGAATGATAGTGCGCCCACTCGGCGGCCGGGGCGGCGGCTGGCCCAGTGGTGTTGTTCGAGTCCCTGTGGTGAGTCTGCACACTCCAGAAGTGAGCGCCGCGACAGAATCCGCGGAATTGTGCGGATTTGACCTGCGGCCCGGGTGTCATGACAGTGCTCCAGTGTGCAACGAGGGCCTCGTTGCACACTGGAGCGATGTCACCGGATTCGGGACGAGAAACCACTTCCGCGTATTTCCAGGGGAAAACGGCGGTCAGCCGAGTCTGCTCGGATCACCCTTGCGTGCAGACCGGCGCTAGTGCGCAGACACGCTCCGCCACCAACCTCGCCGCCGACGTGCCGCGCCCGACCACATGGAGTGCTACCCACCTCAGCACGCAACTACTACCGACCTGGCCGGGCCACCCACGGACGCTCCCGCACCACGCAGCCCAACCCCCTACGGCGTGGCCGACCACACCCCATAGACTTACCCGTCTAGGGCGGTCCAAGTAGAGCTTCGCGGTCCAACGCGCCAACCGCTGACCCGAGCACACCAGCCGCCACCCGCCAGCCCACCACACCCCCAAACACGAAGGGCCACTTCGTGCCGAGGTCCTTCTACGGCCCAGCCGGCAGTCAGGCGCCGACGCGGATGGTGGGCATGCCGATGGCCACGGGCGCAGCATCCGGCTCGGGCGCAGTGTGCGCCTCGCGGCGGCGCCGCTCCCAGGCATCCCCGGCCCGGGTGCGCCGCACCTCGAACAGGGCGGGGCCGCCGTCCAGCCAGATGCGGTCCCCGGCGCCTCGGCCCTCACCGTCCACGGCCGCCCCGTCGGGCACGGTGCCGCAGCGGGCGGAGTCGGCAATCAGGTTGTGGGGGGCGCCGTGGGTGACGCGGACGGTGAGCATGTCGCCGGGCCGCGGGGCGCCGCCGGCGTAGTCGTCCGCAGCCAGTCCGGCCGGCAGGGCGGCGTGCACCAGGCGGTTGTCGTCGGCGCGTCCGGAGACGCGCGCCGTGGCCTGGTCGCGGCGCCCCTCCCCCTCGGCCACGAGGATCTCGACGACGCGGCCCTCCTGGCGCTCGTTCTCCTCCTGGGTGATGCGGCGCACCAGTTCGTCCAGTCGGGCGTAGCGCTCCTTGACCACCTCGATCGGCACCTGGTCGGGCATGCCTGCGGCCGGGGTGCCCGGGCGCGGAGAGAACTCGAAGGTGAAGGCGGAGGCGAAGCGGGCCTGTTCGACGACGTCGAGGGTGGCCTGAAAATCCGCCTCGGTCTCGCCGGGGAAGCCGACGATCAGGTCGGTGGTGATGGCCGCCTCGGGCATCCGCTCGCGCACGCGCTCGAGATTGTTCAAGAACCGCTTGGTGCGGTAGGAGCGGCGCATGGCCCGCAGGATCCGGTCCGACCCGGACTGCAACGGCATGTGCAGGCTGGGCATGACCGTCGGCGTGTCGGCCATGGCGTCGATGACGTCATCGGTGAAGGCGGCGGGGTGGGGACTGGTGAAACGCACCCGCTCAATGCCCTCCACTGCGCCGGCAGCACGCAACAGGCCGGCGAAGGCGCCGCGTTCACCGAAGCCGACACCGTAGGAGTTGACGTTCTGCCCCAGCAGGGTGACCTCGATGGCCCCCTGGGCGGCGACGGCCTGGATCTCGGCCAGGATGTCACCGGGGCGCCGGTCGCGCTGCTTGCCGCGCAGGGAGGGCACGATGCAGAAGGTGCAGGTGTTGTTGCAGCCCACCGCGATGGACACCCAGGCGGCGTAGGCGGACTCGCGCCGGGTGGGCAGGGTGGACGGGAAGACCTTCAGGGACTCCTCGATCTCCACGGCCGCCTCGCGGTTGTGGCGGGCGCGCTCCAGCAGGGCGGGCAGTACATCGATGTTGTGGGTGCCGAAGACGACGTCGACCCACGGCGCCCGCTCCACGATCCCCTCCCCCATTTGCTGGGCCAGGCAGCCGGCGACGGCGATCTGCATACCGGGGCGCTCCCGCTTGACGGCGGCGAGCTGCCCGAGGTTGCCGAACAGGCGGGTGGCAGCGTTCTCCCGCACCGAGCAGGTGTTGATGATCACCACGTCGGCGCCGCCGTCGCCGGCGGCGGTGGCGCGAGCGGCCGCCTCGGGCACGTCCTCGGCACGGCGATATCCGGCCTGTTCCAGCAGGCCGGCCATGTGCTCGGAATCGTGGACGTTCATCTGGCAGCCGAGCGTGCGCACGTGGTAAGTGCGCAGGTCGTCGCCGGCGCGGGCGGCGGTGGCGGGAACATCAAGCATGGTCATCGTGCGCAGTCTAGAAGCCGCGGCGCCCACCGCAGAACCAGGCCGCCCCGGGCCTGCGCCTCGGGCCCCAGCCGTGAGATTTGTAACACCAGCGCACAGCGCCTGTTACAGGTTGGAAACATGGCCGGACCATTCCCGACACGGTCGCGGTATGTCATGAGCCGCATGAGTACCTCCCCGTCGCCCGCGCCCAACCGCCCCGCCGACGCCGGCCCCGCCGACGCACTCATCACGGATGCCGCGCCGGCCGCCGCGGGCGGGAACGACGTGCTCGTGGAACTCGTCGGCGTCAACAAGCACTTCGGCGACCTGCACGTGCTCAAGGACATCGACCTGTCGGTCACCCGGCAGGAGGTCGTGGTGGTGCTCGGCCCCTCCGGCTCCGGCAAGTCGACCCTGTGCCGCACCATCAACCGGCTGGAGTCGATCGACTCCGGCACCATCCGCATCGACGGCCAGGAACTGCCGCAGGAGGGCAGGGAGCTCGCCCGGCTGCGCGCCGAGGTCGGCATGGTGTTCCAGTCCTTCAACCTGTTCGCCAACAAGACGATCCTGGACAACGTCACGCTGGGCCCCATCAAGGTGCGGGGCGTCTCCAAGCCGGAGGCCGAGGCGGAGGCACACCGACTGCTGCAGCGCGTGGGGGTGGACTCCCAGGCGAACAAGTTCCCGGCGCAGCTCTCCGGCGGGCAGCAGCAGCGCGTCGCCATTGCGCGCGCCCTGGCGATGCGTCCCAAGGTGATGCTCTTCGATGAGCCCACCTCCGCCCTGGACCCGGAGATGGTCAAGGAGGTCCTCGACGTCATGGCGGAGCTGGCCGCGGAGGGCATGACCATGATCATCGTCACCCACGAGATGGGTTTCGCCCGCCAGGCCGCCGACCGAGTGGTCTTCATGGCCGACGGCGCCATCGTCGAGGAGGCCGCCCCCGACGAGTTCTTCACCAGCCCGCGCACCGAGCGCGCCCAGGACTTCCTGTCCAAACTGATCACCCACTGAAGTCCCGCATCCGCTCACCACTAGCACCGCCCACCGATAGGAGGTCGGCATGCATCCCCTCAACCACTCGCGCCGCCGCAGCCCGCGCGATGTGCCCGCACGGCGGCGCCCCCGCTCCCGGCCGGCGCGCCGCGCCCGGGCCGTGCTCGCCGTCCTCCTGGGGCTGACCCTGGGCGTCACGGGACTGGCCGCCTGCTCCGGCGGTGACACCTCCGCGCACTCCATCCGCATCGGCATCAAGTTCGACCAGCCCGGCATGGGCCTCAAGGACGGCTCGGAGTACACCGGCTTCGACGTCGACATGGGCCGGGCCATCGCCGCCAAACTGGGCTATCAGGAGGACGAGATCGTGTGGGTGGAGGCCGTCTCCGCCCAGCGAGAGACCATGCTGCGCAACGGGCAGGTGGACATGGTCATCGGCACCTACTCGATCACGGACGCGCGCCGGGAGAAGATCACCTTCGCCGGCCCCTACTTCATCGCCGGGCAGGACCTGCTGGTGCGCTCCGACTCGGACATCTCCGGTCCCGATGACATGGATGGCCACATCCTGTGCTCGGTGGAGGGCTCCACCTCCGCCCAGACGATCCGCGACAACTACTCCACGGGCACCCTCCAGCTGTTCCCCGTACGCTCTTACTCCCAGTGCGTGGAGTTCCTGGCCGCCGGCACCGTCGACGCCGTGACCACCGACAACATCATCCTGGCCGGATTCGCCGCCCAAGACAATTACACGGGCAAGGTGCAGGTGGTCGGCAACGCCTTCTCCGAGGAGCACTACGGCGTCGGTCTGCCCCAGGGGAACCCCGACCGCTGCCTGGCCGTCAACCAGGCGATCACCGACATCATCGCCGAGGGCACCTGGAGCCGGCTGCTTCAGGACAACGTCGGCACCGCCTTCGACCCCGATGCGACCCTCAACCCGCCGACGGTCGACGACTCGCTGTGCGAGTAGGCGGCCCGGAATCGGCAGGAAGGAAAGGAAGAGCCATTGGGTGAGCTGCTATCCCAGTACGACGTCCTCGGCGCGTTCCTCGTCAACATTGAACTGACACTCTTCTCCGCGATCGGCGCCGCCCTGCTCGGCACCATCCTGATGATCATGCGGGTTTGTCCGATGGGCTCGCTGCGTGGCTTCGCCGCGGCCTTCACCAACATCGTCATGAACATCCCGCTGACCCTGATCATCCTGGCCTGCTCGCTGGGGGTGTACGGACAGCTCGGCATCGTCGTCTCGGGCCGTTGGGGCGACCAGTGGCTGGCACGCAACTCCTTCTGGCTGACGGTCATCGGCCTGAGCGTGTACACCGCCACCTTCGTGTGCGAGGCGCTGCGCTCGGGGCTGAACACCGTTCCGCCCGGGCAGGCGGAGGCCGCCCGTGCGATCGGTCTGGGCTTCGGGCAGACCATGGGGTCGATCATCCTGCCGCAGACCCTGCGCGGGGCGGTGGCCCCGCTGGGCAACACCCTGATCGCGTTGGCCAAGAACACCACGGTCGCCTCGGCCGCGGGCGTGTCCCAGGCGGCCTCGGTGATGTCGGACATGTTCGAGTTCTCCCCGCAGCACCTGCTCGCGATCTTCGCCGTCTTCGCGATCGGCTGGACCATCATCGTCCTGCCGATCGGACTGCTCACAACCTCTCTGTCCCGGAAGCTGGCGGTGGCCCGATGAACGACCAGTCCCTCCTGTTCGACCTGCCCGGTCCCCGGGCCCGGCGCCGCGAGCGCATCGGCAACGCGATCGGCATCGTGGTGCTGGTGGCGCTTGGGGCGTGGGTGATCGTCGCCCTGGCCGCCAAGGACCAGTTCACCGCCGCCCGCTGGGCGCCCTTCCTGACCGTCTCCGCCTGGACCGACTACCTGCTGCCGGGCCTGTGGGCGACGCTGCGGGCCGCCGCCGTGGCGCTGGTGGCCGCCTTCGTCTTCGGGGTGGTCTTCGGGCTGGGTCGGCTGGCCGACGCCCGCCCGGTGCGCTGGATCAGCACCGTGGTGGTGGAGTTCTTCCGGGCGGTTCCCGTGCTGGTGCTCATGCTGTTCTTCTACTTCATGTTCTCCCAGGCGTCCTTCGTGCCGGCCACCTCGGCCGCGTTCTGGGGCGTGGTCACGGCCCTGACCCTGTACAACGGGTCGGTGGTGGCCGAACTGGTTCGCTCCGGCATTCACTCCCTGCCCTCCGGGCAACGTGAGGCGGCCCTGGCGATTGGGCTCACGCCGGCCCGCTCGCGCCGGCTCATCGAGCTGCCGCAGGCACTGGTGGCGATGATGCCGGCCATGATCAGTCAGCTGATCGTGGCCCTGAAGGACACGGCCCTGGGATACATCATCACCTACTCCGAGCTGCTGGCCGCAGGCAGCCTGTTGGGCAGCGCCAAGGCGAACCTGATCCCGTCGCTGATCGTCACGGCCGTCATCTTCGTGGCGCTCAACTTCGGCATGTCCTGGGCGGCGCAGCGCCTGGCCGACCGGCTCTCCCGCCGCACCAGCGAGCAGATGAGCACGGTCACCGGTATTGCCACCGCCGCGGACGTGGCCGACGTCCCGACCCCAGCGCTGCCGGTCCCGCCGCGTCCGGAACGCTCGGGACGACGGCCCCGGTAAGGCCTGCCTACTCCGCTGTTTCCTTGGTCGCGTCCGTCTGGGCCCGCGCACGCTGCTGGGCCAGCCGGGCGTCGTGCTCCGCGGCGGCGGCGAAGGCGGCGCCCGGTGCGGCCACCGAACCGAAGCTGGCCAGGTCGCGGCGAAATACGGCGGCGGCGAACCAGTCCATCATGATGCGCACCTTCCGGTTCAGGGTGGGCATGGCGTACACGTGGTAGCCGCGGTGCGCGGTCCAGGCCGGCAGACCGCGCAGGTTATGGCCCAGGATGCGAGCCACCCCCTTGCCGATGCCGAGGGAGGCGACGGTGCCGAGGTTCTCGTGGCGGTAATCGGCCAGCTCCACCGACGCATCGGGGTCGGCCGCGAGCGTGGCGGCCAGATTGTCGGCCAGTACCTTCGCCTGGCGGACGGCGTGCTGGGCGGTGGGGGCACAGGTGGCGGCCGGGTCCTGGCTGGTCAGGTCGGGCACGGCCGCGCAGTCCCCGGCGGCCCAGGCGCCGTCTACGACGACGCCGTCGCGGGCCACCTGCAGGGTGGGCAGGGTGGTGACGCGCCCGCGCCCCTCGATGGGCAGGTCGGAGTCGGCCAGCACCGGGGCGGCCTTGACGCCGGCGGTCCATACGATGGTGTCGGCGTCGAACTCGGTGCCGTCGGACAGGACCACGTGCCCGTCCACGCAGGAGTTGAGGAAGGTGGACAGGCGCACGTCGATGTCGCGCTCGCGCAGCTGCTGCAGGCCGTAGCCGGACAGCTCCTCGGTCAGTTCCGGCAGGATGCGGCGAGTGCCCTCCACCAGCACGAAGTGCACATCGCTCTGCTCGACGCTGGGGATCTTGGCGACGGCGGCCCGGGCCATGTCCTCGAGTTCGGCGATCGCCTCCACGCCGGCGAAGCCGCCGCCCACGAACACGAAGGTCAGTAACCGCCGGCGGCGGTCGTGGTCCCAGGTGGAGGCGGCCTCCTCGATATTGGACAGGACGCGATTGCGCAGGGCCAGGGCCTCCTCCACCTGCTTGAAGCCGAGGGCCTGCTCGGCCAGGCCGGGAATCGGCAGGGTGCGGGCCTCGGCGCCCAGGGCCAGCACCAGGTGGTCGTAGGCGAGCTGGTAGGGCTCGGGGACCACGCGCGTGGATTCGGGGGTCGGGGGCGTGATGGTGATGTTGCGGTGGGCGTGGTCGATGCCGGTGACGGAGCCGGTCAGGATCGTGATGCCGTCCAGGCCGCGGCGGTGGGAGGCGACGACGTGGCGCGGCTGGATGGAGCCGGCCGCGACCTCCGGCAGGAAGGGCTGGTAGGTCATGTATGGGCGCGGGTCGACGACGGCGATCTCGACCTCGTCGGTGTTCAGCCGCCGGCGCAGCGCCCGGGCGGTGGTGAAGCCGACGTATCCGCCGCCCGCGATGACCACGCGGGGCGGGCGGTGGCGGCCCTGGTCGACGGCGACGGCGGGCACGTGCGGACGCGGCGAGCGGATGGTGACGGCGAGGGCGGCGCCTGCGGCCGCCAGGCCGGCGGCGCCGAGGGTGATGGCGACGGGACGTCTCATAGGGAAAATGTAAGGGTTGCCTTACGTAAGGAGAAAGCGGCCTCGGCGCCGCTACCCATGATTCGCCTCACACCCGCGCCCAAACGCGCCGATACCAGCACTAGTCACGTGCCGCAATGCCTCCCGCACCTCCGCCAATGTCCGAGCAAATAACGCTTGCGAAACCGTGACGTGGCTGTTTTACTGCCCATTGTCTCAGCCATTGACCCAGGAACTTGAGTGATGCGACTTCGTAGTCTCCCCCGCCGTACGACCGCACTGGTCGCCGTCTCCGCCCTGACTGCCGCGGCGGCATGCTCCTCCCCCACGGCGACGGAGGCCGACTCCTCCGCTGCCGCCTCGCCGAGCCGCGCCACCTACGGCACGCAGGCCCCTTTGGTGGGTAACGCGAATTTCGAGGCGGTAGGCCTGACCGCGACCACGTTCAGTTTCAAGGCCGAATCGGGCACGGTCCGCGCGGACGAGCTCGGAATCACCTACATCGACCCTCGCACAGACGATTCCGCGGACCTGACGGTACGTCGCACCCTGTGGGACGGCACCGAGGCCTGGTCCGCAGCCGTGGCGGTGCCCGACGGCGCCGCCGACATGCAGGCGCGGTTGAGCCTGGACCCGGCAATCGGGGTCGTCTCGGTCTGGTTCTCCGGCCCGGACGCGCCGAGCGAGGACGGCGCCATCATCCTTAGGAACACCGACGCCATGTCCGGTCAGGTCACCTGGCTGGACGTGGAGACCGGTAGGGCCGTCTCCGAGGATCTGATGGTCACCGCCTCCGATCTTGCGGGCGTGTCCGTGCGCACGAATGAGGACTTCGTGGGCGCTATCGTCATGGAGGACGACTCGACGACCTCCGGCCTGCTGCATGTCGACGCCGACCTCACCTTGGCGGGCTCGGCCTGGGGCGACCTGATCTCGGCTGAGGGCGACTTCCAATTGAGCGGCGTATCCCAGTGGAACAGCGTGCCTTTGTTCACACTCGTCGACAAGAATGACGGCAGCAACAACATCGTGCAGTTCGGCTCCACCGAGCTGCTGACCGCCGACAGTGACGCCATCCGGTTCATCCCCGGCCCCACGCACCTGGGTCTGAAGCACGATGAGGACCTGTGGCTGGTGGATGATACGGGCACCGTCGTCGAGGTCGACACCAGCGCCTGCGAGCTGGGCAACAACCACCAGTACCCGACAATCTCCGACACGGCACTATATGCCGGCCTCGCTCGCGTCACCCTCGGCGACATGTCCGTGGAGTGCCTGGCAGACATCGCCCCCACCCCGGACGCCGCGATCGTCGGGGAGTTCTCCGACGGCAACCTGCTGCTCGCATCAACCCTGTCCAACGCGCAGGTGCGCGGCACCTGGCTGGTTCCGGCCGACCGTTCCGAGGCCGTGGAACTGGACAGCCTCGGCCCGGTTGAGGTGCACTCGGACCACGTCGTCAACATCGTGGACGGCTCCGAGAGCACGTTCGTGGACGTCTACGACTACCGCGATCTGCTGCCGACGCAGCAGTGACGCCGACCGCAGAGCACGGCCGGGCAGGACTAGGCACCAGGGCTAGGTCGTGTTGTGTGAGTCGTTTGTGCCGGTGGGTCGGTGTTGGCGATGTGGGTGGTGGTCTGGTAGCGGATAGCGAGTTCGTCGTACCTGGTGGCTACGGGGCCCCAGCTTGAGTGGGCTGGTGTGCGCCCGTCGAAGGGGGCGAGTGGGTCTTGCACCGCCCCGGTTGGACCGCCCACGCCCCGTTGGACCGCCCACGCCCCGATGGACCGCTGTAACCGGCGGCTACGGCGGTCCAACCGGGGAACAGGGGTCCAACGGGGGAACAGCGGTCCAACCGACAGGCTCAACAGCCACACACCACCACCCAGCCACACACCGCCACCCAAGCACTTACACAACAGGACCTAGACCGCCCCAGTCGGTCCCGGGCAGGGCCTCCGCTTCGGTGCTCGGCGGGGCGACGCCGGAGTTACTCCTCCGCCAGGGCCCGCTCGACCGCGCCCGCGGCAACGGAGGCGGAGTAGCCCTTGCGTCCCAGCGCGGCCAGGGCCCGCCGACGGCGCACGGTCGGCTCCAGGCCCCGGCTGACCGCCAGCCGTTTGCGCGCCAGCGCCAGGGCGGCAGCGGCCTCGTCCTCGCCGTCGATCTGCTCCAGGGCGGCACGGATGTGTCCCTCCCCCAGCCCCTTGCGACGCAGCTCCTCCGCGATGGCGCGGCGGGCCGCGCCCTTCTCCGCAAAGCGGGTGCGTGCCAGGCGGGCGGCATAGGCGGCGTCGTCGATCACGCCGGCGGCCTCCAGGCGATCCAGCACCTCCTGGGCAACGACGGGATCAACCTCCTTGCGCTCCAGCAGCTGGGCCAGGGCGGCGCGTGGGGCGGCGGAGCGGTCGAGGCGGCGCAGGACGATATCCCTGGCCGCCTCGACCTGCTCGGTGTGGGCGTCCGGGGTGAGCCAGGGCATCAGAAGCCGCCGGCGTCCTCACCGAACATGGCGTCGGCCTCTTCCGCCGCGGCCGCCTTCGACTTGCGCCCGCCGGACTTCGCACCGGCGCCCTTCGCGGCGGTCTTCGCGCCCGCCGGGGCGGTGGCGGCGGCGGCCTTCTCCGCCTCCTCCTGCGCGGCGGCCTCGCGGGCCTCACGGCCGGGCTCCCCGATGCCGAGGGTGGCCAGGATCTTGTGCTCGATCTCATCGGCCAACTCGGGGTTGTCCTTCAGGAAGGCACGGGCGTTCTCCTTGCCCTGCCCCAGCTGGTCGGTGCCGTAGGTGAACCAGGCGCCGGACTTGCGCACAATGCCGTTCTCCACGCCCAGGTCGATGATGCCGCCCTCGCGGGAGATGCCCTGGCCGTAGAGGATGTCGAACTCGGCCTGCTTGAAGGGCGGGGCCATCTTGTTCTTGACGACCTTGGCGCGGGTGCGGTTGCCGACCGGCTGGTCGCCGTCCTTGAGGGTCTGGATGCGGCGCACGTCGATGCGCACGGAGGCGTAGAACTTCAGGGCCTTGCCTCCGGTGGTGGTCTCGGGGTTACCGAAGAAGACGCCGATCTTCTCGCGCAGCTGGTTGATGAAGATGGCGGTGGTGCCGGTGGAGGACAGGGCGCCGGTGATCTTGCGCAGCGCCTGACTCATCAGCCGCGCCTGCAGACCGACGTGGGAGTCACCCATCTCCCCTTCGATCTCCGCCTTGGGCACGAGGGCGGCGACGGAGTCGATGACGATGATGTCCAGCCCGCCGGAGCGGATCAGCATGTCCGCGATCTCCAGGGCCTGCTCGCCGGTATCCGGCTGGGAGACCAGCAGGTTGTCGGTGTCCACGCCCAGGGCCTTGGCGTACACCGGGTCCAGGGCGTGCTCGGCGTCGATGAAGGCGGCGTTGCCGCCGGCCTTCTGGGCGCTGGCGACGGCGTGCAGCGCCACGGTGGTCTTACCGGAGGATTCGGGACCATAGATCTCCACGATGCGGCCGCGGGGCAGCCCGCCGATGCCCAGGGCGACGTCGAGGGCGACGGAGCCGGTGGGGATCACGGAGACGGGCGGGCGGACGTCGTCGCCGAGCCGCATGACCGAGCCCTTGCCGAAGGACTTGTCGATCTGGGCCAGGGCTGTGGCCAGAGCCTTGGAGCGGTCCTGTGTCTGAGTTGCGGTGGGCATTGGTATTCCTCTGTTCTAATGCGGCTCGCCGCCGCGGCGGATACGGCTGGTCCTGGTTGCGGAAGCCCCTCTCCGGGGCTCGCGAACGACGTTATGCCGGACCACTGACATGAATCAGCACCCCTCCGCGACCGCTGTGGCCGCGGGGTGCACGAACGTCGCCTGTGGACCACAGTAGGCGAACAGTTGTTCGAATGCGAGCGGTGCTCACCGCGTGTCGCGGCGGCGCCGACGCGGGTCGTCGCGGAATACCCAGCGGTCCGCCTCACTGCGGTCGGTGTCATCGCACAGGGCGTGCCAGACATCGCGCGGCGGCACGCCGGCCTCAAGGGCCTCCACGCTGGTGCGGCCGATACCGGAGAGCACCAGGTCCTGCGCCAGCGAGCGCCCGTAGGCGGAGCCGAACACGGTGTCGACGGCGCGCCAGAACTCTGAATGTTTCATGCGGCTCCTCGAGGTCGAGTGGGCGGCTTCGCACCGCCGGGATGGACATGGGCGGGCGCCGTCGGCGCGGCACCGACAACGCCCCTGCGGGCGGATCGCGGCGTGGACAGTGCCGTGGGCAGTATGGCGCAGGGCCGGCTCCGGGACGCGATCGTGCCCGGGAGGGGCCGCCGCAGCGGCCCACAACCGGGCACGATGTGAAGACGTAGGCGTTCCGCCGGAACGGGTTCAGCGCAGCGTCAGACCCTGTTGGCGGACCAGCTCGTCGGGGACGGTGTCGGGTACGACCACGCCCTCGGCGATGGCGATACGGTCGGAGACCTCACGCAGCACCGCGGACAGCGGGGCGTCGAGGGCCTGGCAGATCGAGGCCAGCAGTTCGGAGGAGGCTTCCTTCTGACCGCGTTCGACCTCGGAGAGGTAGCCGAGCGAGACACGGGCCTGGCTCGAGACCTCACGCAGGGTACGTCCCTGGTGCTGACGCACCGAGCGCAGTACCTCGCCGATCTCGCGGCGCAGAAGGATGTTCTCGTGCTTGTTCGTCGCGTTGTCCACGGCGGTGCCATGCCCCGCCGCGGGTGCTTGCCGCATCGGTGCGCGGCCCGCCGGGCGTGCGGGACGGGTGGTGCGGGGGTGAGTCACGTTGTTCATCGTGTGGCACAACCATTCGTGTGGCGGTTTCATTCCCGCCTCCGGCGGGTCCTCCCCCGGCGGCGTTGAGACGATCCTTCCCGACAAATCTGGAAGAAGCCTGGGGGTTCCGTCGGTAAGACCCAGGTTATCCGGCCGTCGGTTCGCCCGCGCTACTCGACGGCGTCCGCGCCGGGCGGCGGGGCGGCCTCGAGCAGCGCGCCCGCCAGGGCCAGCACCGCGGTGGTGGCGCCGTCACGCACCGCATCCCGGTCACCGGACAGGTGCAGCTCGCGCGCCAGCGTCCCCCAGGGTGAGGCGACGGCCACATGCACGGTGCCGGCCGGGTGTCCGTCGGCCGCGCCCGGCCCGGCCACCCCGGTGGTGGCCAGGCCCAGATCGGTGCCCATGAGCCGGGCCACGCCCGCGGCCATCTGCTTGGCCACCTCGCCGTCGACCGGCCCGGTTGCGGCCAGGCGGGCGGCATCCACCCCCAGGACCTGCTCCTTGATGCGGGTGGCGTAGGCGACGACGGCGCCGACGACGACGGCCGAGGCCCCGGGCACGCTCACCAGCGTGGAGGCGACCTGGCCGCCGGTGAGCGACTCGGCGACCGACAGCGTCAGACCGCGTTCCTCCGCCTTGGCCAGCAGGAAGCGCGCCGCCTCCACCAGGGTGCTGTGATCGCCGTCGGGAGCGGACGCCGCGGTGGTGTTCTGGTCGGCGGGGGTGGCGCTCATGCGGTCTCCTCCCCACGTGCGATGCGGCGGGCCTGCAGCACGTAATCCACGCCGGTGACCACGGTGACCACCAGGGCGGCACCGATGGCGGCGTAGGCGAGGGCCACCAGCACATTGGCGAACCCACCCGGCAGGAACATCGTCCAGGGCAGGAGCAGCCCAATGATGCCGGTCATCTGCAGCGTGGTCTTGAGTTTGCCGCCGCGGGAGGCGGCCATGACGGCGCGGCGCAGCATCACGAACCGCATGACGGTGATGCCCAACTCGCGCACCACGATGATGATCGTCACCCACCACCACAGGTGCCCGGCCACGGACAGCAGGATGAATGCGGACAGGGTCAGCGCCTTGTCGGCGATGGGGTCGGCGATCTTCCCGAAGCTGGTGATCAGGCCCCGGGAGCGGGCCAGCTGACCGTCCAGCTTGTCCGTTATCGCCGCCACGACGAACACGATCGTGGCCGCCAGCCGCATGCCGTCACCCAGCTGGAGCATCAGCCAGATGAAGACGGGGACCAGGATCAGCCGCAGCACCGTCAAGACGTTGGCGATGTTCAACAATGGGGGCGCGCTCGCCTGCGGGGCGGTGGCCGGTTCGCCGGGTGTGGTGTTCATCGCCCTCCAGCCTAGATGATCCCCGCCGCACACCTCACCAGGAGGCGCCGCGGCCGGTCAGGCTCCAGGCGTCCTCGGAGTCCTCCTCGGCGGCCAGGTCGTCCCAGGACTCCGACTCGCTCAGGCCCCGGTCGGCCTCCAGGGGGTCGGAGCCGTAGCGGTCGGTGGGCAGCGTCGTCGTCGTGGCGTCGGCGCTGCCGTCAGCGTCCGCGGCGGGCGCGGCCGCCTCCGCATCCGCCTCGCCGCCGGGGGCGGCGCCCTCGCCCTTGATCCAGGCGAGGGTCTCCTCCAGCTGCTCGGGCTGGACCAGCACCTCGCGGGCCTTGGAGCCCTCCGAGGGCCCCACCACCTCGCGGGTCTCGAGCAGATCCATGAGTCGGCCGGCCTTGGCGAAGCCGACTCGCAGCTTGCGCTGAAGCATGGAGGTGGAGCCGAACTGGCTGGTGATGATCAGCTCGGCGGCCTGCAGCAGCAGGTCCATGTCGTCGCCGATCTCCTCGTCGATCTGCTTCTTGACCTCCGGGACGATCACGTCCTCGCGGTAGTCGGGCTGCAACTGCCCCTTGACGTGCTCGACGACCGCGCGGATCTCCGACTCGGTCACCCAGGAGCCCTGCACGCGCACCGGGGTGGAGGCACCCGGACCGAGGTAGAGGGCGTCACCCTGGCCGGTGAGGGTCTCGGCGCCGTTCTGGTCCAGGATGACGCGCGAGTCGAGCTGGGAGGCGGTGGCGAAGGCCAGGCGGGAGGGCACGTTGGACTTGATCAGTCCGGTGACCACCTGGGCGACGGGCCGCTGCGTGGCCAGCACCAGGTGGATACCGGCGGCGCGGGCCAGCTGGGTGATGCGCTGGATGGAGGCCTCGACGTCCTTGGGCGCGGTCATCATCAGGTCCGCCAACTCGTCGACCACCACCAGCAGGTAGGGGTAGGGGGCGATCACCCGTTGGGATCCGGGCAGGGGCTGCACCTCGCCGGCGCGCACCGCCTTGTTGAAGTCGTCGATGTGCTTGAAGCCGAAGGAGGCCAGGTCGTCGTAGCGGGCGTCCATCTCCCGCACCACCCACTCCAGGGCCTCGGCGGCCTTCTTCGGGGAGGTGATGATCGGGGTGATCAGGTGCGGGATGCCCTCGTAGATGGTCAGTTCCACGCGCTTGGGGTCCACCAGCACCATGCGAACCTCCTCCGGTGTGGCCCGCATCATGATGGAGGTGATCATGGAGTTGACGAAGGAGGACTTTCCGGAGCCGGTCTGCCCTGCGACCAGCAGGTGCGGGGTCTTGGCCAGGTTGGTGACCACGTAGTCGCCCTCGACGTCCTTGCCCAGGCCCACCACCAGCGGGTGGGTCTGCTTCTTGGCGGCCTGGGAGCGCAGCACGTCGCCGAGCTTGACCATCTCGCGGTCGGAGTTGGGGATCTCCACGCCGATGGCGCTCTTGCCGGGGATGGGCGTGAGCAGGCGGATCTCGTCGGAGCCGACCGCGTAGGCGATGTTCTTCTCCTGGCTGGTGACCCGGGAGACGTTCACGCCGCGCCCCAGGTGGACCTCGTAGCGGGTCACCTGCGGGCCGCGCGTGTAGCCGGTGACGGTGGCGTCCACGCCGAACTCGGTGAACACGTCCTGCAGCTTGTTGACGATGGCGTCGTTGGCGTCGGTGCGGGTGGCGTGTCCGTGGCCGGGCTCGAGCAGGGACTCGTCGGGCAGGCGGTAGGTGGAGCCGTCGGGCAGCTGCATCTGCCCCAGGGCGATGGCGTCGGCGAAGTCCTGTTCGTCCTGTTCGGCGACGGCGGGGGTCTCCTGGGTGACGGCGTCGGGCTCACTCCGGGGCGCGGGGACGGCATTCGGCTTGGAGCCGGCGGACTTCGCGGACTTGCCGGACTTGCTGTTGCCCTTGGCGGCCTTGACCGCCTTGGGCCGGCGTGCGGGGGCGGCGGGGACGTCGTCGTCCAGGGGCACGTCGACGGGCGGATCGGGCAGCACGCTGGTGGCGGAGTCGTCGCCGGCCAGCGTCGGCGCGGCGGGCAGCTCGGCGGGGGCGCTGGTGCGCTTGCGCCGCCCGCTGCCACGCGGGCGCTTGTCGGTCTCGATGGCGCTGCGGAAGGCCTCGTCGCCGTCGTATGCGTCCAAGCGGGTGGTGGAGGCCTCCTCGTCCGCACCGGCGACGGCGCGGCGCACCCGCCCCAGGGTGCGAGTGGCGAGGTTGGGGGCGGTCTGGCCGGCGTCGTCGACGCCGGCGCGGCGTTCGTTCAGGCGCTCACGGATCTCCGCGACCGTCTTGCCGGAAATGACCAGGGCGGAGAAGACGATCAGCAGGACGAACAGGATCACCGCGCCGACCGCACTGAACAGGGTGGCCAGCGGGTAGCCGACCACCCAGCCGAGCAGGCCGCCGGCCTGCTCCAGGGGGGCGATCCCGTGGTCGAGGGCTGGGTTGCCGGAGGTCACGTGGATGATGCCGGCCACGCCGGTGAGCACCCCCAGGCAGCCGACCGCCACGCGCACGGGCGTGCCGGCGAAGCTGCGGGCACGCAGCATGGCCACGCCCAGGACCGCCAGCAGCACGGGCACGGCGATTCCGAGCACGCCCAGCGGCCCGGCGGCGATGTGGTGCAGCACGCCGCCGGCGGCGCCGGAGATGCCGAACCACTCGCGCAGTCCGATCACGACGGCGAGCGCCAGCACGACGAACGCCCAGCCGGTACGGCGGTAGCGTCCGCCGGCGGGCTGAGCGGGGGGCGGCGAAGTCTTGGTGCGAGAATTGGCCATGGTGTCGTTAACGCTACCCGTGCGCTCGGCGGGCGGCGGGCCTGCCACGCCGGGCTAGGCGCGCAGGAACGCGTCTATCTCGTCTCGCCGCGGGGCGCGGGCCGGCCCGACCCGGCTGACGGCCTCAGCGGCGGCGGCGTTGGCCCGGCGGGCGGCGGCGACGACGTCGAGCCCGTCCATGAGGCCGACCACCAGCACGCCCGTGTGGGTGTCGCCGGCGCCGGTGGTGTCCACCACGTCGCGGGCAAACCCGGGCACCTCGATGCGGTCGCCGCCCACGGGCCACATGACGCAGCCGTGCACGCCGGTGCGACGGACCAGCAGGCCGTCGGGGCAGGCGCGGCGCAGCGCCTCGGGGCTGCCCAGGCGGGCGGTCAGCTGGGTGGTTTCGAAGTGATTCCCGGTCAGCAGGGTGGTGCGGCGCAGGACGGGCAACAGCACGTGGTCGGGGATCTCCGGCTGCACGGGGCCGAGGTCGACGACCAGCCCGACGTCTTCGGGCAGACTCAGCAGCCAGGAGGTGAGCACGTCCCGGCTGGAGCGGTGCACCAGGTCGTAGCCGGTGGCGTAAACCCAGTCGCCCTCGCGCAGCTCGATGCGTTGCAGGTCCTCCAGCTGGGGTTCGGCCTCCACCCCCTCGGTGGTGATGAAGGTGCGCCTCCCGCTGGGCTCGATCAGGGTGGTGCAGGTGCCGATGTCGCCCACCAACTCGTCCACCAGCAGTTCCACGCCGTCGTGCATCATCGTCTCGCGCACCTGGGCGGAGTTGGGGCCGGTGCCCAGGGTGGCGGCCAGGGCGGCGGGCAGCCCCTGGCGCGCGACGGCGGAGACGACCGTGTAGCCGCCGCCGACCGTGGGGCCGGACGAGGTGGCGGTGACGGCGCCGCCCGGCGCGGGGACGCGCTCGACGTGCAGCGGCAGATCGATCAGCACGGAGCCGGTGGAGATGAAGCAGGCGGGGCGGCGCATGGCCCGCTGACCGTCGCCCTGGTTGATCAGGGTGCTGCGGAGCGCGCTCATGCTTCGATGACCACCGGGACGATCATGGGCCGGCGCCGCAGCCGGCGGCCGATCCACCGGCCCAGGGTGCGGCGCATGGCCTGTTGGAGGGAGTGGGCGTCGGCGTTGCCCTTGTCCAGGGCGTCGGCGAGCGCGTTGGTGACGTCGGGCAGGACCTCGTCGAACACGGAGTCGTCCTCCGCCACGCCCCGCGCCTGAATGTCCGGGCCGGCCAGGATGGTGCCGGTGGAGGTCTCGACGACGGCGTAGACGGACACGAAGCCCTCCTCGGCGAGGATGCGCCGGTCCTTGAGCTCGGTCTCGTCGATCTCGCCGACCGAGGAGCCGTCCACGTAGACGTAGCCGCAGGGCACGGAGCCGGCGATGCGGGCCTTGCCGTCGACCAGGTCGACCACGACGCCGTCCTCGCACAGCATCACCCGCTTGGGGTCGACGCCGGTCTTGACCGCCAGGGCCCCGTTGGCCACCAGGTGGCGGATCTCGCCGTGAATCGGCATGACATTGCGGGGGCCGACGATGTTGTACACGTGCAGCAGTTCCTCGGAGGAGGCGTGGCCGGACACGTGCACCTTGGCGTTGCCCTGGTGGACCACGCGGGCCCCCAGGCGCATGAGCTGATTGATGACCCGGTATACGGAGTTCTCGTTGCCGGGAATCAGGGAGGAGGCGAAGATCACCGTGTCTCCGGGCTCCACGGTGACGGAGCGGTGCTCGCCGTGGGCCATGCGGGACAGGGCGGCCATGGGCTCGCCCTGGGAACCGGTGACCATCAGCACGCGTTCCTCGGGCGGCAGGGAACTGAGGTCGCGGGCGTTGACCAGCACCCCCTCGGGTACCTTCAGGTAGCCGCGCTCGGCGGCGATGCCCATGTTGCGCACCATGGAGCGGCCGATGAAGGCGACGCGGCGCCCGTGCAGGGCGGCGGCGTCGAGCACCTGCTGGACGCGATGCACGTGGCTGGCGAAGGAGGCGACGATGATCTGCTGCTCGGAGTCGGCGAAGACGCCGTCCAGGACCGGGCCGATTTGGTTCTCATGGCCGATCATGCCGGGGACCTCGGCGTTGGTGGAGTCCACGCAGAACAGGTCCACGCCCTCGTCGCCGAAGCGGGCGAAGGAGCGCAGGTCGGTGATGCGCCCGTCGATGGGCAGGGAGTCGATCTTGAAGTCTCCGGTAATCAGCACCGAGCCGGCGTCGGTGCGGATCATCGCCGCCATGGCATCCGGAATGGAGTGGTTGACGGCCACGAACTCCAGGGCGAAGGGCCCGTAGGAGACCTCCTCGTGTTCGGAGACCACGCGCAGCACCGGGTGGATGCGGTGCTCGGAGAGCTTGGCCGCCACGAAGGCGAGGGTGAGGTCGGAACCGATCAGGGGAATGTCCTCGCGCAGACGCAGCAGGTAGGGCACGCCGCCGATGTGGTCCTCGTGGCCGTGGGTGAGCACCATGGCGACCACGTCGTCGAGGCGGTCCTCGATGTAGGTGAAGTCGGGCAGGATCAGGTCGACGCCGGGCTGGTCCTCCTCGGGGAAGAGCACGCCGCAGTCGACGATGAGCAGCTTGCCGTCGACCTCGAAGACGGTCATGTTGCGCCCGACCTCGCCGAGGCCACCCAGGGGGGTGATGCGCATCGCTCCGTCCTGGAGCGGGCCGGGGGCGCTGAGCTTGGGGAAGTTGGTCACGGCGGCGAGTGTAGCCACTCGCCCGGCCGGGGTGAGCCATCGGGGGCCTCCCGCACGGAGTTTTCGGGGTGTCGGTGCCGGATGCGGAGGCGCCCGCCGCGCCAAGGCCCTGCGCCGCAGGGCTTGGTTATCGCCGGTATTGCGTGGAGGGTAAACAAAAACCCGGCCACGTGGGCCGGGTCGGGAACGGCGCCGACCTCGGGAGCTTGACTTCCGGAGGGGATCCTCGGCGCTCGGTGGTACCCCGTGCCGGATTTGAACCGGCGCTGCCGCCGTGAGAGGGCGGTGTCCTGGGCCGCTAGACGAACGGGGCCTGCCAACTGACTCCGCGAGGAGCCGTGGCTCGTACCCCGTGCCGGATTTGAACCGGCGCTGCCGCCGTGAGAGGGCGGTGTCCTGGGCCGCTAGACGAACGGGGCGTGCGTATTGAATTGTTCGAGGTACTGAGGCCGTACTCTGCCCATCAATACGATGGGCTGGTTGGCTGCTTTCAGCACTCGGCTGGGGTACCAGGACTCGAACCTAGAATGGATGAACCAGAATCACCTGTGTTGCCAATTACACCATACCCCAAGAGATTGGTGCACCCGCGCGGCTTACGCCCGGGCAGCGATCGGTAATCTACACGGCCTCCCCGCCAACGCCAAGTCAGATCGCCGTGAGTGCAGCCACACCCTGTGTGTGCGCCCCGCCCCGGGTCACAGCGTCCGGTGCGTAGTCCATGGCACCACACCGCGCCGGGTCACAGCGTCCGGTGCGTAGTCCATGGCGCCACACCGCCCCGGCGCCCGCCCGCACGCACACGTGTTTGGCTCATGAACACGAGTTTTAGAGGTTTGCAGGCGCTGTACACGTGCAAACCTCTAAAACTCGTGTCAATGCCGAGAACTCGTGTATGTCGACTACGGGCCGGAGCATCGGCCGGTCGCCGGTCTCTTCACCGGCGTCCACAGGTGCGGTTCGTGCACCCCTTGTCCACAGAACTCGCCGCCCCTGGTGGCACCACGCACACCCCGACCGCAGGATCGGCGCATGGACGCTTATCCGACGCCGCCGTCTCTCCCACCGGTCATCCTGTCGGCGGTAAGTAACTTGCCACATCTGCCGAGCCGCCCCGGCCTCATGCGCCTCATGCGTGGCGTGTACTTCAGCCCCTCCGAACAGGCCGAGGTGTGGCGGCAAAAACGCGAGGTCAGCCTGGCGCGTTGTCGGGGCGCATGGGAGACGCGCCGATCCGCCACTGCCCTCACTCACGAGTCCGCCGCGCTGGTACACGGTCTGTGGGTGCGCGATGCCGAACCAGATGTTTGGACCGCCGTTCCCAGACGTCCCTCGGCACCTACCATCGTCCTGCCTGCGATGGAATTCCGCCGCGGAAGAACTCCCCGCCTAGCGCCGAGGGGTGCGGCTGTGCGAGCGGTGCACCTGCGCAGACGCAGACTGCAGATCCCGAGCGAGCAATTGGTCATGATCCAGGGCATCATGGTGACCGACCTCATGCGCACCGCGGTCGACTGTGCTTTCGATCTGCCGGCGTGCCAATCCATCACCATCGTGGACTCGGCCATGCGCGCCCTGGTCCGTCCGGATCGTCGCGACCCTGCTGGATCACAGCATCGCTGGCAGGAGGTTCGCAACAGGTTTCTGCAGGCGGTGGAGGAACAGGCCGGTCGGAAGGGCGCCGTCCGTGCGCGGGCGGTCGCCCGAATCGCCAGCCCCTTCTCGGAGTCCCCAGGTGAGAGCGTGGTGCGCTGGCAGGTCGAGGCCCTCGGGCTGCCCTCCGCGGCGCTACAGCAGCGGGTCGACATTCCTAGCCAGGGGCGCCATTTCTTCCTCGATCTCGCCTGGCCTGCGCTGCGGATCGCCGCGGAGTACGACGGCCGCGAAAAATACACCGTTACGGGGACGACCTGGGATGAAAAGGTCCGCCAGGATCTCATCCAGGAGGCATCCGGTTGGACCTTCAAACGGTTCACCGCCGAACACCTGCGCGACGCGGCCCGACTCTGTCAGGACGTCCTGAGCATGTTCCCGCCCGCCGTCGCCGCCAATGCCCGACGACGCCGGGGACTATGGGACTGAAGAGCCTGCAAGTACACGCGTTCACGTCGCGTACACGAGTTTTAGAGGTTTGCGGGCGCTGCGCACGTGCAAACCTCTAAAACTCGTGTCAACGCCAAGAACTCGTGTACGTGCGGGCTCCGCAGGTTCCAGCCCAGTCAGCCCAGGCGGGCACGCAGGGCGCGCAGGCGCGCCAGGGAGGACTCCGCCCCCAGGATCTCCATGGACTCAAACAGCGGCGGGGAGACCTGCCGGCCGGTGACGGCCACGCGCAGCGGCCCGAAAGCCAGACGCGGCTTGATCCCCATGCCGTCAACGATGGCGGCACGCAGGGCCTGCTCCAGCACCTCGGTGCGCCACGGCCCGGGCAGCGCCTCGAGCGTGGCGATGGCGGTGTCCAGCACCTGCGGGGCCGAGTCCTTCAGCCGAGACACGGCCCGCTCCTCGAGCTCCAGGTCGGCGTCGTCAACCAGCAGGAAGCCGAGCATGTCGCGGGACTCGCGCAGCAGCTGGATACGGGTCTGGATCAGTGGGGCCGCCGCGGTGAGGATCTCCTGCTCGCGCTGCGTCAACTCGGCGAAGGAAGTGGCGCTGACCAGGGGACGGGCCGTCCAGTCGGGATCGGCCGGGTCGGGGTAGACATCCGCCAGGTAGGGCACCAGCCGGTTGCGGAAGTCCTCGCCCTCCAGACGGCGCAGGTGCTCGGCGTTGATGGCCTCACACTTCTTCGGATCGAAGCGCGCCGGGTTGGGGTTGACGTCGCGGATGTCGAAGGCCGCCACCAACTGGTCGGGGGTGAACACGTCCTCGTCCTTTGACAGGGACCAGCCCAGCAGAGCCAGGTAGTTGAGCAGCCCCTCCGGCGCCATGCCGCGGAAGCGGTGAATGAGCAGGTTCGACTCCGGGTCGCGCTTGGACAGTTTCTTGTTCCCCTCCCCCATCACGTAGGGCAGGTGGGCGAACTCGGGCACCCGCTGCGCGCGCCCGATCGCCATCAGGGCGCGATACAGGACCACCTGGCGGGGCGTGGAGGACAGCAGGTCCTCCCCGCGCAGCACGTGGGTGATGCCCATGGCGGCGTCATCAACGGGGTTGACGAGCGTGTACAGCGGGTCGCCGCCGGCACGCACCACCACGTAGTCGGGCACGGAGCCCGCCTTGAAGGTGACCGGGCCGCGCACCAGGTCGTTGAAGGTGATGTCCTCGTCCGGCATCCGCATGCGCAGCACGGGCCGGCGCCCCTCGGCGCGGAAGGCCGCCTTCTGCGCCTCGGTCAGGTCGCGGTCATAGCCGTCGTAGCCGAGCTTGGGGTCCTCGCCGTTGGCGCGGTGGCGCGCCTCAATCTCGGCGGGTGTGGAGAAGGACTCGTACAGGTAGCCGGCCTGCAGGAGCTCGTCGGCGACCTGCCGGTACAGCGCGGTGCGCTGAGACTGGCGGTAGGGGGCGTGCGGGCCACCCTTGGCCACTCCCTCGTCCCAGTCCAGGCCGAGCCAGCGCAGCGAGTCGAGGATCGCCTCGAAGGACTCCTCGGAGTCGCGGGCGGCGTCGGTGTCCTCGATGCGCAGCACGAAGGTGCCGCCGGTGTGCCGCGCGTACGCCCAGTTGAACAGGCAGGTGCGCACCATCCCGACGTGGGGCGTGCCCGTGGGCGAGGGGCAGAAGCGGACGCGGATCGGTGAGGATCCGGGGGCGGGCGGGGTGAAGGCGGGGGCATTGGCGGTGTCGTCACTCATGATGGGCCAACCCTAGCCGCCCGCGCGCCCGGCTCCCACACGCGGCCGCCTACGGCGCTGCCGGCAATGGTTCACGCCACGCCCGGCTCCCACACGCGCCCGCCGACGGCGCTGTCGGCGATGGTTCACGCCACGCCCGGCTCGCACGCGCGCCCGCCGACGCCGCTGCTGCCACTGCCCGTCACACCACCGCAGCGGGCGGTCTTCATAGACTGCCCGCATGAGTACCGCCAGCCCTGCGCCCGACGCCGTCCCGCCCGTATTCAATGCCGCCGCCACCACGGCCGCCTTCGATGCCCTGACGCCCGACGTGATGCGGCGGCGCGGCTCACTGAAGTGGACCATGTACCCCGGTGACGTGATCGGCGCCTGGGTGGCGGAGATGGACCTGGGCACGGCGCCCTCGGTTACCGCCGTCCTCCAGCGCGCGGTGACGGACGGCTCCTACGGCTACCTGCCCCCGCAGGTTGCCGAGTCCGTCCGTGAGGAAACAGCCCGCTTCCAGGGTGAGGCCTTCGGCTGGCGGGTGGATGCGCAGGACGTGAGCCTGCTGCCGGACGTGCTGTCCGCCCTGGGCGCGGTGATCGCCCACCACACCCGACCGGGCAGCGCCGTGATCGTGCCGACCCCGGCCTACATGCCCTTCCTTTCCTACCCTGGCCTGTACGGACGCGAATGCGTGCAGGTGCCGTCCCTGCGCACCGCGGCCGCCGACGCCGCCGCGGGCACGACCTGGGCGCTGGACCTGGACGGTATCGAGGCGGCGATGGCCGCCGGCGCCGGCCTGCTGGTGCTGTGCAACCCCTGGAACCCGGTGGGGCGGGTGCTGTCGCCCGCCGAGCTCGACGCCGTCGCCGCGCTGTCCGCCCGCTACCGGGTGCCGGTCTTCGCCGATGAGATCCACAACTCGCTGATCCTGGACCCGCAGGCCGTGCACGTCCCCTACGCCTCACGCCCGGGCACCGACCCCGACCTGACCTTCACCGCCACCGCCGCCTCCAAGGGCTGGAACACGCCCGGCCTCAAGTGCGCGCAGCTGATCGCCTCCGCCGGAGCCCGACGGGCCTGGAATGACAGCCCCCTGTCCAAGCACCTGGCCAATGAGGCGTCGCTGCTCGGCGCGCAGGCGACCGTGGCCGCACTGCGCGACGGGCAGGAGTGGAACGCCTGCGTGCGCGCATACGTCCGCGACAACGGTCGGCTGGTGGCCGAGACACTCGCCGAGGTTGACGGCCTCGAGCTCACGGTCCCGTCCGGCACCTACCTGGCCTGGCTGGACTGCTCCGGCCTGGAGCTGCCCGACGGCGTGACCCCGGCCGACTACTTCCGCCGCGAGCCGGGGGTCGTCATGAACGACGGGGCCGCCTTCGGGGCCGGCTACGAGTCGTTCTGCCGGCTCAACCTGGCCACCGGGCGCGGAATCATGCGGCAGGCGCTCCAGCGCCTGGTCGACGCCGTCGCCCGCCTGCGCTCCTGAGGCGGGACGCCCGCTTCAGCGCCGCACGACCGGGTTGCCGAAGGAGCCGATTCCCTCGACCTCGACCTCGACCCGCTTGCCGGCGTGGATCTCACCGACGCCGGCGGGCGTGCCCGTGAGTACGACGTCGCCGGGAAGCAGCGTGAAAATGCGCGAGACGTAGGCGATCAGTTCGGGAACCGAATGGATCATGTCGGCGGTGTTGCCCTCCTGCACGACCCGCCCATCCACGCGGGCACGCACCACGGCGTCGGCGGGGTCGAAGGCGGGGCGTTCGCCCGCGGGCTCCGGAATCTCGATCCAGGGCCCGAGCGGGCAGGAGGTGTCGAATGCCTTGGCGCGGGTCCAGGTGCTGTCCTGGCGCTGGCAGTCGCGGGCGGAGACGTCGTTGGCGACCGTGTAGCCGAGCACCGCGGCGGCGGCATCGCGTGGGGAGGCGTCCTTGACGACCGTCTTGATGACCACGGCGAGCTCGGCCTCGTAATGGACCTCGCGCGACCAGTCGGGCAGCACGATGGGCATGTCCGGGCCGATGACGGCCGTGTTGGGCTTGAGGAAGACGATCGGGTCGGCCGGGGCCTCCCCGCCCATTTCGGCGGCGTGGGCCGCGTAGTTCTTGCCTATGCCCACCACCTTGGAGCGTGGGATCACCGGGGAGACCAGGCGCGCCTCGTTCAGGGGCACCACCTCGCCGGTCGCCTCGGGGACGGTGTACAGCGGGTCGCGCTTGAGCACCAGCAGGCGGCCGGCGGACTCGCCCGAGGGGGCCGCCTCATCGGTGGGCAGGCCGTCAACAATGCCGTAGCGGAGCTCGTCTCCCGTGGAAAAGCGTGCGATCTTCATGGCATGACCCTAGATGATTGACGCCGCGCGGGCGGACGAGTGCGGCGGTACCGCACGGGCCCGCGAGCGCCGTCGCGCCGCGCGGGCGGACGAGTGCGGCGGTACCGCACGGGCCCGCGAGCACCGTCGCGCCGCGCGGACCGGCCGAATCCGCCCGCCTATTCGGCAGAGACTTCGACCGCGTCCAGGTCGCGCTGGACCGCGGACTCCTCGGTCCAGATGTCGCCCGGCAGCTGCGCGGGCAGGAAGGGGTTGTCGGTGGCCACGAAGTAGATCTTGTCCCGCAGCCCGGCCTGCAGCTCCGCCTGCTGCTGCTCCCAGTCGCGCAGCGCCCCGAAGGCCCACTTGCCCAGGCTGAGGACCGCAATGATGTTGATGATCGCCATCAGTCCCATGACGACGTCGGACAGGTTCCACACGAAGGTCAGCGAGGCGACCGCACCCAGTGCAGCGGCGACCACAATCATGGCGCGCACCCCGTAGTGGCGGCGCCCCATGCCACGTAGGAAGTCCATGTTGACCTCCGCGTAGGCGTAGTTGCCCAGCAGCGAGGAGTAGGCGAAGACGAACACCACCACGGCCATGAGGTACTGGGCCCAGGGGCCGAGCACATTGCTGACGGAGTTGACGGTCAGCGTGCCGGCGGCGTCAACGTCGGCGGTGGCCGGGTCGTAGACGCCCGACAGCAGGATGATCAGCGCGGTGGCGGTGCAAACCACGATGGTGTCCACGAACACGCCCATGGACTGGATGAAGCCCTGCTGCACCGGGTGGTGCACCGTGGCGGTGGCGGCCGCGTTCGGCACAGAGCCCTCACCGGCCTCGTTGGAGAACAGGCCGCGCTTAATGCCGTTCAGGGCCGCCGCCATGAAGCCGCCGCTGAGCCCCCAGAATGCCTGGTTCGCCCCGAAGGCGCCCTCGAACACGGACAGCAGGGCGCCCGGAATGGCGCCGGCGTTCAGCACCAGGATCACTACGGCGATGATCACGTAGATCAGAGCCATGAGCGGGGCCAACCACTCGGTGATGGCGGCAACCCGCTTGATGCCCTTGAAGACGACGGGCGTCGTGATCAGCACCAGCACGATGGCGGTGACCCAGGGCTCGATGTTGAAGGTGCCCTTGAGCACGTTGGAGATCGCGTTGGCCTGAGTGGCCTCGTAGGCGAAGCCGAACACGAAGGTGATCACCACGGCGAAGATGCTCGCCCAGGTCTTGGAGCCCAGGCCCTTGTGGATGTAGTAGGCGGGGCCACCGCGGAAGGTGCCATCGGGGTGAGCGACCTTGAACAGCTGGGCGAGGGTGGACTCCACGAATCCGGTCGCCATGCCCACCAGGGCCACCAACCACATCCAAAACACGGCGCCCGGCCCGCCCATGGTGATGGCGATGGCCACGCCGACGATGTTGCCGGTGCCCACGCGGGATGCCAGCCCCACGGTGAAGGCCTGGAAGGAGGACATGCCCTCGCCGACGGCGCCGCGGGAGGAGGTGATGGTTCGCAGCATCTGCCCGAACAGTCGCAGCTGCAGCGCGCGCGTGCGCCAGGTGAAGTACAGGCCGGCGGCGATCAGCAGCCAGGCCAGCAGGTCGCCGTAGAGATGATCGGAGATGTTCTCCAGTACCTTGGCGGGGCCGTCGAAGAAGCCGGCGGTCGGCAGAACGGTGGGATTCATGGGTCTCCGGACGTAGTCGGGATGCGCCGGCGGGAGGGCGCGGGGGCTGGTCGCGCGGACCACCCCTTGACGGTTTGAGCCGTCCCGGAACCGCAGGCGCCGAAGCCTGCGGATGAGGCGGAACGGTCCTCACTGTATTTAGTTCACGGCGTCATCCGCCTGTAATGTTGGCGATCTCACGGCGTCGTCATCCCATACGTCACCGGGCAGCGGCCTGGGCAGGTAGGGGTTGTCGACGGCGACGAAGCGGACGTCCGCGGCGCTCTGCACCCCGGCGACGACCCGGGCGCGCTGGTCCTCCCAGTCGCGCAGCACGCCAACCGCCCACGGGGTCAGCGCCACCAGGGCGATCAGGTTCAGGACGGCGCCGATGCCGAGCAGAACGTCCGCCAGCGTCCACACGGTGGTCAGGGCGATCCCACCGCCGATGAAGGCGCAGGCGACGGCGGCCGCGCGCAGCGCCGTCGTCACCCAGGGCGTGCGGGTGAGGTAGTCCAGGCACACCTCCGCGTAGGAGAAGGCGCCCAGGATGGTGGAGTAGGCGAGCACGAACACCAGCAGCGTCATCGGCCAGCTGGTCCAGTCCCCCAGCGTGGCCCCGATCGCGGTCTGGGTCAGGGTGCCGGAGACGTTTGGATCTTTGAGGCCGGTGACGCCGGGAGTGTATACGGCGCCGTCGGAACGGCCCGCGATCAGGATGGCCAGGGCGGTGGCGGTGCACACGAACAGGGTGTCCACCAGCACGCCGAAGACCTGCACGAAGCCCTGCTGAGCCGGGTGGGCGACCGTCGCCGAGCCGGCGGCGCAGGCCGCCCCGCCCAGGCCGGCCTCGTTGGAGAACAGGCCGCGGCGCACGCCGTTGAGCAGTGCCGCGGTGATGCCGCCGGCGGTGCCGGCCAGGCCGGCGCGCAGGTTGAAGGCGGCGGCGAAGATGTCGCCTATCGCCTCGGCGGCCTGCAGCGGGTGGGTGATGATGATGACCAGCACCAGCAGCAGGTACAGGGCCGCCATGATCGGGGCCAGCCACTCGGTCACCCGTACCACCGAGCGCAGCCCGCCCAGCAGCACGGGGGCGACCAGCACGGTGACGATGGCCGCGCCCCACCAGGGGTTGAGGCCGGTGGAGGCGCCCAGCGCCGCGGTCATGGCGTTGGCCTGCACCATGGGCATGGCCAGGCCGTTGGCCACCATGAAGACGACGGCGAACACGCCGCCGAGCACCGGCAGGCGCATGCCGCGGGCCATGTAGTAGGCGGGGCCGCCCCGGTAGGTGCCGTCGCCGCGGCGCACCTTGAACAGCTGCCCCAGGGAGGCCTCCACGAAGGCGGTGGCGGTGCCGAGCAGGGCCACCACCCACATCCAGAACACGGCCCCGGGACCGCCGAGGACCAGGGCGAGTGCGACGCCGACGATGTTGCCGGTGCCCACGCGGCAGGCGAGCCCCACGGCGAAGGCCTGGAAGGAGGAGATGCCGCCGCGAGCGCCGGACCGGGAGCCGGCCACCGAGCGCATCATGGAGCCGAGGTGACGCAGTTGCAGGCCGCGGGTGCGGATGGTGAACCAGGCGCCCGCGCCCAGCAGCAGCCAGATCAGGATCGTGCCGAACAGCAGATTGGAGGCGCCGGTGAGTAGTTCGTTCAGGGTGTCCATGGGTCAGTTCCCCGTCAGTCGGGCGTCGTCGACGGCGTCGAGTGGGCCGTCGACGGTGGCGATGGGATCCTCCCACACGCCGGGCAGGGTGTCCCCCGGCATCAGCGGGTTGCCGTGGCCGACGAACACCGGGATGACGCCGACGGCGCGCTGGGCCTCGTAGTCGCGCAGGGCGCCGCGCACCCACGGGAACAGGCGCACGATCACCACCAGGTTGATCACGCCCAGCAGGCCCAGGGCGATGTCGGTCAGTGCCCACACGATCGGCAGGGTCAGGACGGTGCCGGCAAAGGCGGCGGCGGTGAGCAGAATGCCGAAGGCCTGCTCGGCGCGCCGCTCGCCGCCCAGATAGTTGACGTTGACCTGGGAGTAGGAGTAGCAACCGAGCACGGTGGAGAAGACCAGCACGAAGATCAGCACCACGATCGGCCAGGTGGTCCACTGCCCCAGGTGCTCGGCGACGGCCTGCTGGGTGAGGACGGCGCCGACGAGTCCCTCGTTGCCGGGCTGGTAGGTGTCGGTGGCCAGCAGGATCAGCAGGCCGGTGGCGGTGCACACCAGGCCGGTGTCCACGAACACGCCGAAGGACTGGATCAGGCCCTGGCGGACGGGGTGGCTGGTGGTGGCGGTGCCGGCGGCGTTGGGGACGGTACCCAGGCCGGCCTCGTTGGAGAACAGGCCGCGGCGCACGCCGTTGAGAACGGCCGCGAGCATGCCGCCCGCGGTGCCGAACAGGGCCTGGTCCCGGCCGAAGGCGCCGCGGAAGATCTCCCAGAAGACCGTGGGAATCTCACCGAGGTTCATCAGGATCACCACGATGGTGACCAGCACGTAGGCCAGGGCCATCAGGGGTGCAACGACCTCGGTAACGCGGGCCACGGACTTCAGCCCGCCGAGCACCACCGGACCGGTCAGCAGCACCAGGGCCACGCCGACCATCCAGGGCTCAACCGTGGACACGGTGGCGTTGACGACGCCGGCCAGGGAGTTGGTCTGCACCATCACCACCGTGACCCCGACGCTGACGATGCACATGGCGGCGAAGATGGCGCCCCAGGTCTTGGAGCCGAGTCCGTTCTTGATGTAGTAGGCGGGCCCGCCGCGGAAGGTGAAGTCGCGGCCGCGCTCCTTGAAGATCTGGGCCAGGGTTGACTCGGTGAAGCTGGTGGCCATGCCGATCAGGGCGACCACCCACATCCAGAACAGGGCGCCGGGGCCGCCGGCGACGACGGCGAGCGCCACCCCGGCGATGTTGCCGATCCCGACGCGGGCGGCCAGGCCGACGGCGAAGGCCTGGAAGGAGGAGATGCCGCCCTGGGCGCCGGACCGGGAGGAGGCCACGGCCCGCAGCATGGAGCCGAAATGCCGCAGCTGCACGGCGCGGGTGCGGATGGTGACGTAGATGCCGACGGCGATCAGCAGGGCGGCCAGGAAGTAGGTGTAGAAGATGTCGTCTACCTGGTTGAGGGTGTTCTCCAGGTTCGCGAGGCTCATGGCGGGTTGAGACATCGGGGCTCCTTGCGGGTGGGGCTCTAGGGGGCGGTGGCTGGGTGGCGGTAGGCGGTCAGTTCCAAACGTCGCCGGGCACGTCGGCGGGCAGGTGGGGGTTGTCGTGTCCAACGAAGACGGGCTCTTCAACCCCGGCGCGGCGCTGGGCCTCCCAGTCGCGCAGGGCGCCCACCCCCCACTTGGACAGCAGGATCAGGGCGACGAGGTTGGTCACGGTCATCACGGCCATGGCGATGTCGACGGCGTTCCAGACGATGTCGAGCGACAGCACGGCGCCGGCGGTGGCGGAGACGACTGAGACCACGCGCACCGTCCAGGTGGCCCAGGTCTTGCCGCCGGTCAGGAAGGACATGTTGGTGTCGGAGTACACGTAGGCGGCGATGATCGACGAGTAGGCGAGTACGAAGATCAGGACCGCGATGGGCAGGATGGTCCAGCCGCCCAACTCGTGGGAGACGGCCATGATCGTCAGGGTGGAGGGGTTGGCGCCGTTGGCGCCCCAGACCTCGGGTCCGGCAATGAGGATGACGAAGGCGGTGGCGGTGCACACCACGATCGTGTCGATGAACACGCCCAGGGACTGGATCAGGCCCTGCTGCACCGGGTGGGCGACGGTGGCGGTGGCGGCCGCGTTCGGGGCGGTGCCCTGGCCGGCCTCGTTGGAGAACAGGCCGCGCTTGGTGCCGTTGACGACGGCGGCGAGGATGCCGCCGCCCAGGCCACCGACCAGCGGCTGGGGGGCGAAGGCGGAGGAGATGATCAGGCCGAGCACCTCCACGAAGCGGCCCAGGTGCATCAGGCAGATGATGAACACCAGGACGATGTAGATGCCCGCCATGATCGGGGCCATCCACTCGGTCACGCGGGCGACGGTGCGGATGCCGCCGAAGATCACCATGGCGGTGAACACGAAGACCAGGGCGGCGATGACCAGCTGGGCGGCGGAGAAGCCGCCGAAGCCCTCGATGGCGGAGCCGTCGTCGCCGATCGCGCCTAGAAGCGTGCCGGCCACGGCGTTGGACTGCACGGAGGTGATGATGAAGCCGCAGGTGACCAGGGTGATGACGGCGTAGACGCCGGCCAACGCGGGGCTGCCCACGCCGGATCGCATGTAGTAGGCGGGACCGCCGCGGAAGGAACCGTCGTCGGCGCGGACCTTGAAGATCTGGGCGAGGGTGGCCTCGAAGAAGGCGGTGGCCATGCCCACCAGGGCCACCACCCACATCCAGAACACGGCGCCGGGCCCGCCCATGAGCAGGGCGGCGGCCACGCCGAAGATGTTGCCCACCCCCACGCGCGCGGCCAGGGAGATGGCGAAGGCCTGGAAGGAGGAGATGCCGCCGTGAGCGCCGGCGCGCGAGGAGCTCACCGCCCGGAACATGTTGGGCAGGTGGCGCACCTGGACGGCGCGGGTGCGGATCGTCAGGAACAGGCCGGTGCCGACCAGCACCCACATGGTGATGTGGGCGGTGATCCAGTCGGCGATCGAAAGCAGACTGTCGGCGAGAGCTTCCATGGGCTTGCGACCTTCCGCGTGGGGAGACGGGAACGCGCGGCATCATCGCACAAACCCCGCCGCGACCCGACATCCGTCCACATGTTCATACGCCGTCGGCATTGCCAGGGTGGTCGAGCCGTCGACTTGGGACTCAGGGCTGCGACTGTGCGAGCGGCGGCGCCACCGCCTCCCGGACGACTCCGTAGTCGATCATGAGCTGCACCGGACGATCATCGCGGTCGAACCCCCAGTAGACGGCGTAGGTGCCGTCCCCCATCCGGAGCTCGTCATGACCCCGATGGGCCCGGCGCCATAGTCGAACATCGTCATATCCTCCCAACGGCGCTCCGGGAACGGATTCCAGACATTCCACCACTGCCGCCGCGTCAGACGTATGTATGCGGCGGCGTCGACGATCGCGGCGGTGCCCGAGTCCACGCCCACAGCGGTCCCGCACCCTGGGAGGAGCGCGGCCGCACGCCAGTGCACGGCCTCGGCGTCGGCGAGCAGCACCCGGACGGCGGCGACTCGCTCGTAGGAGCCGGTGTCGGTCTCAATCGTCGCCAGCAGCGCCTGGGCGGTGGCATCCCCCGGCGGCACGCGCAACGCACACGCGTACATCATGTTCGCGCCCGAGCCGGCGTCGCCCACCGCGAACACGCCCGCGTGCGGAAAGCCCCCAATGGTCTGCACCCTGACCGCCAGTACCTGTGCCCGGCGCTGGGCCTCGGCGATCGCCTGCCGCCACAGGGGGCCTTCGATTTCATCCACCTGTTCCGCCAGCTCGAACGTGTCCACGGGCACGCGGGACCAGCCGTCGTGGAACAGTGCGCCGGGGTTGGGGCCGTCCGCGTCCGGGCTGAGACTAATGTCCTCATAGGGTGCCGTCCCGTCCGGCGCGTGCAGCCAGCTGTCGCGAAGCTCCTGCGGCACCAGGGTCTGGCCGGGATCCTCGTGGTACTCGTCGATCCTGTCTATCAGCCAGTCCCGCGAGTCGTTGCGCAGGACGACTTCAACAATGGGCCAGCCCCGGCCGCCGGTGCGCGCCACCCGCACCCGGGCCCAGTTCCCGTACTCCTCGGCCCGCTCCACCTTGCAGGTCTGTGGACTGTAGTCGCTTTCCGAGGAGAAACCGCGCACGCGCTTAACCCAGGACCGCTCGGTCCGGTGGGCCGCTTCGACGGCGTGCAAAGCCTGGCTCCAGGCGTCAAAGGGATCGGGTTCAGAGCGCTTCTCGCCGCCTTCCCTGCTCCGCTTGCGGGCTCCCCCGGGACCGGCGGAGTGCCGGCCGGCGGTCGTCTCCTCGTCATCCGGCGGATAGAACAGCGGCTTCACCCGCGCGTGGGCGGCGGCATAGTCCGCCAGAAATGCTTCTACTCGGCTGCGGGGGTCCATATCCGGTCCAATCGTGTGGGTGATGGTGTCCTGCAAGCCTGCCACATCCATATCCGTCAGCCGGGAGACCGTCAAGGAGCGTCAACCGGGGCGACCGCCCCGGGGCCGGCGGAGCGTCGTGAGACCATGACCGCATGCCAGCCACCTCCGCGCCCGCGCTCAACGTCATGCTCGACGCCCTCATCCCCGCCGACGACGCGGAGCGCGTCCCGGAGCCGGAGGAGGTCTACCTGGCCTTCGCCGAGTGGGCCGAGTCCACCGGGCGGCCGCTGTATCCGCATCAGGACGAGGCCCTGAGCCAGATCCTGTCCGGTCGGCACGTCATCGCTGCCACCCCCACCGGCTCGGGCAAGTCGATGATCGCCCTGGCCGCGCACACCGCCTCCCTGGCGCGTGGCGGCCGCTCCTACTACACGGCCCCACTCAAGGCGCTGGTCAGTGAGAAGTTCTTCGAGCTGGTGGGCCTGTTCGGGGCGGACAACGTCGGCATGGTCACCGGCGACACCGCCATCAACGCCGCCGCCCCCATCATCTGCTGCACGGCGGAGATCCTGGCCAACCAGTCCCTGCGCGAGGGCGAGGCGCTGGACGTGGACACGGTGGTGATGGACGAGTTCCATTATTACGCCGACCCGCAGCGCGGCTGGGCCTGGCAGGTGCCGCTGCTGGAGTTGCCGCAGGCGCAAATGGTGCTGATGTCGGCCACGCTCGGGGACGTGTCCTTCTTCGTACGGGACCTGCGCGAGCGCACGGGCCGGGAGGTCGCCGTCGTCGACGACGCCGTGCGGCCGGTGCCCTTGGAGTGGGAGTATGCGATTGAGCCGATCGGCGACCTGCTGCAGCGGCTGGTGGGGCAGGACAAGACGCCCGTGTACTTGGTGCACTTCTCGCAGAAGGAGGCGGTGGAGCGGGCCTCCGCGCTGCTGAGCGTGGACCTGGGGGTGAAGAAGCGTAAGGAGGAGTTGGCGGCGGCCATCGGCGACTTCCGCTTCGGGCCCGGTTTCGGGCGCACCCTGTCGCGGCTGCTGCGCTCCGGCATCGGCGTGCACCACGCCGGCATGCTGCCCCGCTACCGGCGGCTGGTGGAGCGCCTGGCCCGTACCGGCCTGTTGTCGGTGATCTGCGGCACGGACACCCTGGGCGTGGGCATCAACGTGCCCATCCGCTCGGTGGTTTTGACCAGCCTGGTGAAGTTCGACGGCGCCAAGGAGCGGCACCTGACCGCCCGAGAGTTCCACCAGATCGCCGGGCGGGCCGGGCGCGCCGGCTTCGACACCCACGGGTATGTGATCGTGCAGGCGCCCGAGCACGTGATCGAGAACGCCCGCGCCCTGGCCAAGGCCGGCGACGACCCGCGCAAGCGCCGCCGGATCGTGCGCAAGCAGGCGCCCGAGGGGCGCGTGAACTGGACGGACAAGACCTTCGAGCGGCTGCGCGACGCCGCCCCGGAGACACTGACCAGCCAGTTCCAGGTCACCACCACCATGGTGCTGAACCTGATGGAGCGCGACGGCGATCCGGTGCGGGCCATGGCGCAGCTGCTGGAGCGCGTGCACGAGCCGGAGGCGGCCCACCGCCGGCACGTGCGCCGGGCGATTGAGATCTACCTGTCCCTGCGCACCGCCGGGGTGCTGGAGCACGTCTCCTCCGCCCAGGCCGCCGCCGACGGCCGCCCCCGGCTGCGCCTGGCCGTGGACCTGCCCGACGAGTTCGCCCTGAACCAGCCGCTGGCCCCGTTCGCGCTGGCGGCCATGGATCTGCTGAATCTGGACTCGCCCGAGCACACGCTCGACGTGGTCTCGGTGGTGGAGTCGACCCTGGACGATCCACGGCCGCTGCTGTACGCCCAGCAGCGGCAGGCCCGCGGCGAGGCGGTGGCCGCCATGAAGGCCGAGGGGATGGACTATGAGGAGCGCATGGCGGCCCTGGAGGACATCACCTGGCCACAGCCGCTGGCGGACCTGCTGGCTCCGGCGCTGGAGATGTATAAGCAGTCCAACCCGTGGGCGGCCGAGTACGAGCTGAGCCCGAAGTCGGTGGTGCGGGACATGGTGGAGAGCGCCATGACCTTCTCCGACCTGATCTCCCGCTACGACCTGGGCCGCAGCGAGGGGGTGGTGCTGCGCTATCTGACCGACGCCTACCGGGCGCTGCGGCAGGTGGTGCCCGAGGAGCACCGCACCGAGGAGGTGGAGCAACTGACCGACTGGCTGGGCGACCTGGTGCGCGCCGTGGACTCCTCCCTGTTGGACGAATGGGAGGCGCTGGGTGCCGCCCAGGCCGGTCACGCCCAGGAGGGCGCGGCGCTGTTGGAGCGGGAGGCCGCCGACGGGGCGGCCGGGGCCGAGCGGGCCTTCGGGGCCGACGCCGACGGCAGGCTGCCGTTCACCCGCAACCTGCACGCCTTCCGAGTGGCGGTGCGCCGGGAGATGTTCCGCCGCGTGGAGCTCATGGCGCGCGACGACGTCGAGGGGCTGGGACGGCTGGATGCCGCCTCCGGCTGGGGCGAGGACCGCTGGGATGAGGCGCTGGGCCGCTACTGGGACGAGTACGACTGGATCAGCACGGATACGCCTGCCCGGGCGGTGACGCTGGCGCCCCTGGATGAGGCACCGGATGATGCGGCCCTGGCGGCGGCCGGGGTGTCGGAGCGGCTGCGCGAGGCGCTGGCCGGCTCGGGGCGGCGCGTGTGGTTGGCCACCCAGATCCTGGAGGACTCGGCGGGCGACCACGACTGGCGGCTGACAGCCCTGGTGGACCTGGCCGAATGCGACCAGGCCGATGCCGCCGTTGTGCACCTGCTGCGTGTCGGCCCGCAGAGCTGAGCGCCGCCGGCTGCCAGGCGGCACCGGACGCTCAGGAGGCCCTCCGCCGGCCGGCTCGGGTGAGCGGCTTGGTGAAGTGGACGAGTTGGTAGGAACCTGCGGTCGTTCTCCCAGCCTCGCGGTAGCCGAGCCGCTCGTAGAGTCGGATGTTGGCGGCGCTGTGCTCGCCGGTGAACAGCCGTATCTCACGCGCATCCGGGAAGACCGCCTCGGCATGGCGCAGCAGGAGGGTGCCCAGGCCCTGTCCCTGGCGGTCGGGAGCGACGATGAGGCGCCCGAGTTCAACCGCGTCGCCTTTGTGGCGCAGGCGCATGGCCGCGATGAGACAGCCGCGATCTCGGATACCGCGCGCCGTTACGGCGGGGTCGGAGAGCTCCTCCTGCAGCTCGGCCAGGGTCTGTGTCAGGGGCGGGAGACCGAAGTCGCTGTGTGCCGTGGCCTCGGTGATGTAGGCGGCCCGTTGCAATGTCAGGATTTCGCCCGCGTCCTGCAAGCCGAGTTCTATGACGGTCGGCGCATGCTCGTACTCGGGGGCGGAGGTGCGGGTGCTGTTCATGTCCCCAGCCTTCCACGTCCCGAGCAGTACACGCCCCCGGCCACCGCCGCACCCGGCCACCCGCGCCCTTGAACTCAAGAATCCGGGCCTGCGGGAGGTAGTCTTTTTCAATGGCAGAGGCAGGTGGGATTCTGTACGCGGTGCCCCGTTTGGACGTGTGGGTCGTGTGCCCTCGCTGCGCCGGACCAGCGCACGTGGTGAAGCGCGGGGTCTTCTGCATCTCCTGTACCTGGCAGGCCTCGGGCGCCGCATCCGGTTGGATGTGCGGGTGCTGCGGACGGTGGGAGGGCGATAGGCCGTTGCCTGTCGAGCCGACCCCAGCGGACCTGTTTTGGCGCTGCCCCACCTGCGGTAGGCGTGAGAAGACAAGAAGTCGTCTGTCCGCCCATTCCCGCCCATCACGCACTTGCACCTGCGGCGCCCGTCAGGAGCTGACCGGCGTCTCCGTCTCCACTCGGGTCTCCGACGGGTGCGACGCCCTTTACGGTCTGCCCTTCTTCCTTACAGACTCGTGCGCCGGCCATACCCTGTGGGTCGCCAATCGAGCTCATGCCGAGTACCTCATGGACTATCTGGGAGCGGGCCTGCGCCGTAAGCGTGACACAGACGTGGGCAGGGGCATGGAGCAGCGGCTCCCGGGGTGGATAGTCAGCCGCAAGCATCGCACAGCCGTGTTGCGCGGATTGCGCAGGCTCCGTGATCGCGCAGAAGCCCTCGAAGAGATCGAAGGCAGTCCCACCCGGTGCGAACCGCGCCGCCAGCCGGCGTGATCCCCACCTGAGAACTCCGGCCCGAGCGCCGAAGAGTCGGCTACTACTGGGTGTCCTCGGCGGACAAGGCTGCGGCGGGCAGGACCGCGCACCCAAGGCGACTACAGCAGGCGGGGCGGCTCAGATGATGCCGCGGCCGGGCACGATCTGCTTGCCGAAGGGGAAGCAGGTCACCGGGATCATCTTCAGGTTGGCGACGGCCAGCGGGATGCCGACGATGGTGACGGCCTGCGCGGCCGCCGTGGTGATGTGCCCGATGGCGAGCCAGATCCCGGCGACAAGGAACCAAATGACGTTGGACAACCCGCTCATCACCCCGGCATGCGGCATCTCCACAACCTCCCGGCCGAAGGGCCACAGGGCGTAAGAGGCGATGCGGAAGGAGGCGATGCCGGCGGGGATCGTCACGATCAACAGGCACGCGATGATGCCGAAGAACATGTACTCCAGCCACAGCCAGAAACCGCCGAAAACCACCCAGATGATGTTGAGCAGTGTGCGCATGAGCCCATGTCTACCCGATGCAAACCGCCGGCGCCTCATCCTCACGCAGGAGACGACCCTGAGTCATCCCTGACCCGTGCCCGCCGGAACCCGTCCGGTGCTACCCCAGCAGCGCCGCGCCGATGATCCCGCATATGCCGGCCCATGTCAGGGAGGCGAGCGTGCCGATGATGAATCGTTCCGTCGACCCGGGGTTGTCCTTCAGATCCGCCCAGCGCCCAAGCCCCTTTACCGCAACGACCACGGCAATCAGCGTCGCATGCCCGGACAGGAGGGCACCCGTCGTCGCCAGGCGCTCAAGCACTCCGATCCAGGTGCCACCGCGAAGAACCGGGGACTCGGAGTCGTCTCTCGGAGACAAGACCGGCGCAGTCGAACCTGCGGGCGTAGGTTCCCGTGACGGCGGCAGCTCGGGCACGCGCGCCCAGCGCAAGACCAGTGCGACGATCCCCCAACCACCGAAAATGGAGAGAAGAAAACAGGAAAGGACTACAACCACACTCGCCAAGGCCTGAGTCATACGTCACCCGCCATATCTGCCGATGTCTCCAGCCCCATTGACAGCCGGTGCGCCCGGTCGAGGAGCCGCTCGATGGCCGGCACGGCAGCGACTTCCTCGTCGTAGTGCGATGAGACCCGATGCTTGGAGACGGCCTGGCCGCTTACCCCCAGCCGCTTCGCCGCGTCCTTGCCGCTGAGCCCGGCGTCAAGAAGGGCCAGGGCCGAGCGCTGAGCCCTGGTGCGGGAACCGATCAGCACGCCGAGAAGCCGCAGCACCGCCTCGGCATCGGCCGTCGCCGTACGTGCCTCCCGATCGGCGGCACCGGTACGGACTGCGAGCGACACACGAGACGACTTGGATTCCTCCACGGCTTGCCGTGCGGCGATGAATGCTGCTCCGCCTCCCGAGCGCGACCCGTGCTCACCTAGCGCACCGGTACCGATCCCCAGACCGATGTGCCATCCGCCGGCCGCCAGGAGACGACGTGCACATGCAACGGCCGCGGCCGCGTCTTCGAGCACCCCCTGTGCCTCGTCTCCGACTGTACGCTCGAAGGGAGCCAGTGCAGGAACGTCAGCGAGCAAGCGGATGAGGTCCGGGATTTCATCCGCGCCCGCTCGGCTCGCAACCTGGTCCACTGTGAGCACGTACATGCCTGCATGCTCCCATCAGCATCCCCAAAACACAACCATTTTCGGTTGATTCAACCTCAATCAACCCCACACAGTTGATTGCCGTCGGGCCATGGGCCGTGAGCCACCTGCGCGGCAGCCCCAGCCCTACCAGAAGACGCGCTGGGCGATGGCGTCGGCGAAGTTGTCCAGGGCAGCGGGCGCAGAACCGAGGTAGAGGCCGGCGTCGATGAGGGAGACCTCCATCAGGTAGAAGCCGCCCTGTCCGTCGCCGACGACGTCGACCCGGTTGAACAGCAGCTGAATGTCCCGACCCGAACGCTCCTTAATGATCGTGTGGATGGCCTTGCGGACCCGCTCGCCCCACAGCCATTCCTGCTCGCTGGGCTCGCGGGCGGTGACGATCTCCTCGTGCACTTCGTCCACGGAGCGGAAGGACGGGTGCAGCATGGGCGCCTTCTCCACCGCGTGTGACAGCACGCCGTTGAAGTACACCAGGGACACCTCGCCCTTGCGGTCGACCTCCTCCAGGTAGCGCTGCACCATGACGCTGCGGCCGCGACCGAGGTGGTGCATGGTGTCGTTGATGGCGTCGGCGCGGGACTTGGCGTCGGTGGCGGTGTAGCGGCCGGTGCCGCGACCGCCGGAGGAGATGGCGGGCTTGACCACGAAGTCGCCGTGCGCCGGGAAGCGGGTGTGGACCTGGTGCTTGGAGTAGCCGGCGTCCGGCTCCAGCCAGGTGGTGGGGATCATGGGGACACCCAGCTCGGCCATGCGCTTGAGGTAGTGCTTGTCCGAGTTCCAGTCGACGACGTCGGCGTGGTTGATCAGCCGCCTGATTGAGTGGGCCCAGGCGAGGAAGTCCGTGTAGTTGCGGTTCTTGGCGTAGTCACGCACGGAGCGCAGCACCACCACGCCGGCGTCGGCCCAGTTCACGCCGGGGTCGTTCCACACCGCGATCCGGGGCTCGATGCCGCGCTCGCGCAGCGCGTCGGGCAGCCCGCGGTCGTCTTCATCGAGGTCCGCGTAGTCGGCTGAGGTCGCAAGAGTCACGATCGGGGCGTTCACATGTCTACGGTACCGCCCGCCGAGGGTCCGCGTGGAACAGTCACGACGGCGATCAAGCACAATGAGCCCATGCACGACACCGCCGCACCGGCCCTCTCTACGGCAGACCGGCAACGCACCTTCTATCCGCCCATTGAGCCCTACGACTCGGGTCTGCTCGACGTCGGCGACGGGCAGCGCATCTACTGGGAGGCCTGCGGCAACCCGGACGGCATTCCCGCGGTATTCGTCCACGGCGGGCCCGGCGGCGGCTGCTCCCCCGAGCACCGCCGCTGCTTCGACCCCGCGCGCTACCGCATCATCCTGTTCGACCAGCGCGGCTGCGGCCGCTCCCTGCCGCACGCCTGGGAGCCGAATGCCGACCTGAGCACGAACACCACCTGGCACCTGGTGGCCGACATGGAGCGACTACGCGAGCACCTGGGCATCGAGTCCTGGCTGGTATTCGGCGGCTCCTGGGGCTCCACGCTGGCGCTGGCCTACGCCGAACGTCACCCGAGCCACGTACTGGCACTGGTACTGCGCGGCATTTTCACGCTGCGCAAGCGCGAGCTCGACTGGTTCTACGAGGGCGACGGCGCGGACATGATCTGGCCCGACGAGTGGGAGGCGTATGTGGCCGGAGCCGGCGAGGGCGCCGCCCCGGGCGGTTTCATCGACCGCTACCACAAGCTGCTGACCGACCCGGATCCGGCGGTACACGGCCCCGCCGCCCGCGCCTGGACCACCTGGGAAGCGGCCACCTCCACGCTGCTGCGCGACCAGGCCTACATCGACGAGGTGCAGGACCCGGCCTTCGCCACCACCTTCGCGCGCATCGAGAACCACTACTTCCACCATGCCGGCTGGATGGACGACGGGCAGCTGATCGCCGACGCGCATGTGCTGGCCGAGAACGGCATTCCGGGCGTGATCGTCCAGGGCCGCTACGACGTCGTCTGCCCGATGGGAACCGCCTGGGCCCTGCACCGGGCGTGGCCACAGGCCGAGCTGCACGTCTCGGCCGCAGCCGGTCACTCCTTCGCCGAACCGGAGACCCTCTCCACACTGATCACCGCCACCGATCAGTTCGCGGCCCTGCTCGCCGCTCCGTCCGGGGACGGCGGGGCGCCGAGACGCAGCTGACAGCCCTGAGACTTCACGCACACAACGGCGTTTTGAGCCCATTTCGGTTGGACTCGGCGGCGCCGGACGCGTAAAGTCTTTCTCGTCGCCAGGCGGAAGCGCCTGACCGGCTAAGCCTCCTTAGCTCAGTTGGTTAGAGCACCTGACTCTTAATCAGGGTGTCCAGGGTTCGAGTCCCTGAGGGGGTACCACGCAGAGCAGCACATGGCTGCGGCGCTGTACCGGATCCGGTGAGCATTGTTCCCGCCACCGCGGAGATCCGTGCGGTTCATGCCCACTCCGTCCCCCGGTCGTGGGAATACCCTTCACCGCCAGCGGTGTTGCTTATGCGTCGGCCGGTAGGCAAGTCCCTTCGAGCGGTCACGCACCACTTGCGAGGCGAGCAGCCCTCCGACCACGGGCCGAACGGAAGCCGTCGCGCGGACGCGCAACTTCCCCGGACCGCACAGACCAGATCACAACGCCGGGTCGCAGGAACCACCTGCCATCCGCCCGGCACAGAGGGGCCCGCAGGGGGCCATGAAGGGAAGGATGAGATGTACCTGATCAACTCCAACAACACCCGCGCCGCAGCCGAGCGCGAGCTCGCCGCCGCCCGCACCGAACTGGCGTCGCTGGACAACACCGCTTCGCCGTCGCGTCTGGAGCGCGCACTCGAGCGGTTGCAGGCCGCGCAGGACGCTCTGGCGCTCGCCGCCTGAACTGTTCTCGCGCTGCCCGTAAGCCGCGGGCGCCAGTCCCGCGAAACCGGCACTGATCCCGTGCCGAGACCGGCTGTCGTGACACACAGGCCGGTTCAAACAACCGGCGGCGTTCGACTCGGCGCAAGGCCTCGGACGCCGTCGGATATGCCTTGAACACGCCTGGGCCGCCACCGCAACACCGCGGTGGCGGCCCTCGTCGTACCCAACGCATCGGCGACGGGCTACATTTGCGGAGTCAGCACCAGTTCCGCAGGCAACAGGAGGACGCCGTGCCTCAGCTATCCGTCGGCGACACCGCCCCCGACTTCACTCTCCCCGACCAGTCCGGCACCCCGGTTTCCCTGGCCTCCCTGCGAGATGGCGCCGCGCGCGGCGTGGTCGTCTACTTCTACCCGCGGGCTGGCACCGCCGGCTGCACCAAGGAGGCCTGCGACTTCCGCGACTCGCTGGAGGGATGGCGTCGCGCCGGTTACGCCGTCGTCGGCATCTCCCCCGACCCGCCCGCCGCGCAGGCGCGCTTCGCGGAGAAGCAGTCCCTACCCTTCCCGCTCCTGTCCGACCCCGACCACACCGTGATGGAGGCCTGGGGCGCGTGGGGGGAGAAGAAGAACTACGGTCGCACCACCACCGGCGTGATCCGCTCCACCGTGGTCGTAGGGGCCGACGGCGACGTCACCTTGGCCCGCTACAACGTGCGCGCCACCGGCCACGTCGACCGCCTGCGCCGCGAACTCGGCCTGGACGACTGAACTCCCGACGACCGGCGGCTACTCCCCGGGGTAGGTGACGCCGAGCCGACGGCGCACCTCGTCCATGGTCTCCAGCACCGCCAGCGTCTCGCTCCACGGCATGGTCTGCGACTCCGTCCTGCCGGCGGCGATGCAGCGGGCCACCTCGGCGGCCTGGAACTGGAAACCACCGGGCACGGTGGCGTCCCACTCGTGACGCTGGGCGTCCGGCCCCTCCCCCAGGACGACCTCCAGCGGCGCGGGCCGGTAGAACTGCGTGGGCAGCACCACCCGGCCGCGAGTGCCGACCACCTCGCCGGCCGTCTCCGAGGCGGCGGACATGCTCGAGACGGCCACCGCCAGCGCACGCGGGTAGGTCATGGAAACCGACTCGTCCAAGTCCACGCCCGTCTCCGACAGTCGCCCGACCGCCGTCAGCGCCGTCGGGGCGCCCAGCAGCGAGTGCACAAAGCTGACCGAGTACACGCCCAGGTCGAGCAGAGCACCACCGGCCAGTTCGGGCCGGTTCAGGCGTTCAACATGCTCCAGCGACTGGAGGTGCTCGGCGCGCACGTAGCGCAGCTCCCCCAGCGCGCCACTGCCGGCCAGTGCCCGCAGCAGCACCTGCCCGGGCAGGAAGCGCGTCCACATGGCCTCCATGGCGAACAGGTTCGCCGCGCGGGCGGCGTCGAAGACCCGACGCGCCTCGGCGGCGTTGCGGGTGAAGGACTTCTCCACCAGCACCGGCTTGCCCGCCTCCAGCGCCAGCAGCGCCTGCTCACAGTGGAAGTTGTGCGGGGTGGCGATGTAGACGGCGTCCACGTCCGGGTCACCCACGAGCGCCTCGTAGGAGCCGTGGGCGCACACCGACTGCCCCTTGCCGGCGTCGGGGTGGGCGTCGATGAAGGCCTGCGCCCGAGCCCGATCGCGGCTGCCGACGGCGACGATCCGCCCGGAGGAGAAGGCGGGCACGTCGGTGGCGAAGGTGGCGGCGATGCCGCCCGCGCCGAGAATGCCCCAGCGCAGTGCGGGCGCGTCCTGCGGCTCGGGGACGGCGGCGGCCGGGTTGAAGGGGGCGCCGGCCGCGGCCAGGGCGTCGAGGATGGGGGTGGGGATGGCGGGGAGTTGATCGGTGGTACGGATGGATTTGTCTTGCGCCATGTCGAAACTCTAGGCCACGCCGAAACCTCAGCGCCATACCTCACACTCGCTGCGGGGCCGGCGCCGTCGGCTGCAGGTGCGTGTGGGGCCCGACGGGGCCGACGGTGCCGATGACGAGCCCGGCATCGCCGGCGGCCCCGTGTCTCATCCGGGGCCCGGCCACTGCTAGGCTGTGCGCGGCCGTAGACCGAACGCTCCGACTGGCACCGCACGGTGCCGGGCACGTTCGGCCGGATGCGGCTGCGAGCGCGAGTGGCGGAACTGGTAGACGCCCCAGATTTAGGTTCTGGTGCCTTCGGGCGTGAGGGTTCGAGTCCCTTCTCGCGCACCATGACGACCTTATACGAACTCGCATCATGCGAAGTTGGCGTAGGGGCTGTCTCATACGACGAAGCGTGCTCACTCTGCGGGGTGGGCGTTTTTCGTTGTGGGAGAGTTTTGTGTCCAAAGTCACTGCTGTCTGTGTCGGCTCGATGCTCGCCGTTCACGGCGTGGTGGATGTCTTCGTCTTGGCTGCGGTAGCCGCCTCCGGGGTACGCATCGTTATCCTCGGGCTCATCTTCGCCGCGGTCGTTGGTCTGCTTCTGCAGGTAGCGTTGGGCGGCGCGTCGCAGACCGAGGCTGCTGAGTTGCTCGAAGGGGAAGTTGAGGTAGCCAGCGGCGTCGGGTTGGCCGCTTGGTCCGCGAGCTAGTAGCGGCAGCGCCGGTGCCTTGTCTTGATTCTCTAGTCCTTCCTGCTCGCCTGTCGTCCCCGGGGTAGCGCTAGCGTCTGTCGGGTCGTGGTCTGGTTCGGCGGTGGGGTCTGGTGGGGTGATGAGTCTGCCGTCGGGGTCGGTGTCGGGGTTGATGAGGATGCGGTTGAAGAAGACTTGGTTGAGTTGCTTGCGTAGGTGGGGTGGGGCGGCGGTGTAGAGACGGTGGCAGTCTTCGAGGAGGTCTAGTGCCTGGGCTAGGTGGTCGCGGATGTCGTTGATGTCTGCTTTGTATCCGGCCAGGGTTCGTTCGATGTCGTTTAGCTCACGTCCCAGCCGGTCTTGTTCCTCCTTGAGGAGGTCCAGTGGTACGGCGCCGCCCAGGTGGGCGTGGAGTAGCTTGCGGCGTTCGTCTTCGACGTTGGTGCGGCGGGTGGTTAGTGAGCGAATGTCGCGGGCGCGGTAGGCGTGGATCTGGTCGAGTTCGGCGTGTAGGTACTGCTCGATGAGCTGGCGATCTTCGGGTTGGAGGTGGATGCGGTGGTACAGGTCTGCGACGCGTGTGTCTACTTCTTCGATGAGGACTGCTTTGAAGTTGCAGTCGTGGAGGCGGTGGCGGCGGGCGCAGACGAAGTATGGGTAGATGGTGCCGTGGGGGTTCTTGGTGTTCTGGACCAGGAGCCGTGAGCCGCACAGCCCGCATACCACGGTGGTTTTCAGGTGGTGGTTGTGGATGCGTTGGCGTTCGCCGTTGCGGTGGCTGTCCAGGATCTGTTGGACCTTCTCCCAGGTCTCGATGTCTGCCAGTGGCTCGTGCTTGCCTGGGTATTGGACTCCTTGGAAGGTGACTACGCCTTTGTAGTAGGGGTGGCGGAGCAGTGTTTGGAGGTGGCCGGCGGTGATGGCGGTTGCGGGTTTGCGTGGTGTGGGTGGGATGGTTAGGCCGAGGGCGGCAAGGTGTGCGGCCAGCTGCCTGATGGTCCAGGTTCCGGTGGCGTACTCGGTGAAGGCTTGGCGCATGAGGGGCGCGCGTTCGGGGTCTAGCTCGACGGTGCGGATCTCGCGGCCTTGGGCGTCTCGGCCGCGGACGTTGAGGTAGCCCAGTGGGGCCTTGCCGATGGTGCCGCCGTTCCTGGCTTTCTCGCCCATGCCTTTGAGGACTTCGTTGGACAGGTTGCGGCTGTAGAACTCGGCGATGGAGCTCATGATGCCGTGCAGGAGGATGCCGCCGGGGGTCTGGTCGATGTTCTCCGAGGTGGATACCAGGCGCACGCCGGTGTCGTCGAAGACCTTGTTGATCTCGACGTCGTCGGCCCGGTTGCGGGCCAGGCGGTCTAGTTTGTGGACGATGACATAGTCGATGTCTGGCGTGTCATGCAAGTAGGTGAGCATCTTCTGCAGCTCGGGCCGGTTGGCTGAGCGGGCAGACTCGCCGCGGTCCACGAACTCCTTAACCACCAGCGCACCCATGGACGCAGCCTTGCGTTTGTTGGCGTCACGCTGGGCGGGAATGGAGAAACCCTCCTCCGCTCCAGCGCGTTCGGCCTGCTCACGGGTGGAGACGCGAATGTAGGAGACAGCGCGTTTCGGGGTGAGCGCCTGGCTCATGGCTACCAGCGGGTCCGGGACGGTGGTGCTCATGCGTTGCTCCTTACGGTGATGAGGGTGGGTTCTGGTTCGGTGATGATCAGGCCGAGGCCGGTGGCTGCCAGGGCGCCGATCAGGCGGCGGTACTGCTCTTGGCTGCCTCCGGTGGGGTGCTCGATATTCGGGGTGATCAGGTAGCGGATGTTGTTGGCGGGGTCGGTGGCGACGTGCAGGGCGCGGGCGATGCCGGTGCTGCTCTCTGGTAGGTCGTAATAGAGGCCGATGTTGTTGAGGCTGTACTGCTGGCAGCAGCGGCTAATACTGGCGATGCTGTCATCGGGGATGATACGGCGGTAGCCGATGACTCGACTGCCGGAAATTATGTTTTCTTCGGGAGTGTGCATGATGTTTTCTCCTTTCGTTTATGTACTTCGGTGTGGTGGTTGTTCTCCTTCCATTGACGCTCAGAACGGGCGAAGAGTCAAGCCTGTTTTTCTGGGCGGATCGTTTCGCCTGGGCGTGCTGGTGCTTCAGTGTTTTATGGTCCGTTCTGAATTAGGCGCGTGAGTTCTTCTGGGCTGGTGATTATTTTGAACAGGCCCGGCGTGAAGGTGGTCTGGTCAGTGATTTGCTGGGTGAGTCTGGTGGCGCGGTCGGGGTTGTTTAGTAGCCAGACGACTTGTGGGTAGTAGCCGCGGAGGGTTTGTTCGGTGCCGGTGTTGAGGTGGGCTTGGTAGTCGTGGCATTTGGCCAGTAGGCGTGCGGGGTTCTCGGTGCCGAGGTCGATTTCGAGTAGCCAGTGGTCTTGGTCGCCGTGGGCGGTGGTGGTGATGGCTTCGAGGTCGGGTTTGAGCCAGTGTGTGGTGCCGGCGGGACCGTGCCAGGTCCGCCAGCATTCGGGTTCGGTGGCCAGTAGCGTGAGTCGGCCGCCGGCGTGGTGGGCGGCTTGCTCGATGATTAGTCGGGCTTCGGTGATGGCGAGCGTGTGGGCCAGGAAGGCGTAGGAGGGCTCGCTGGTGCGTTTCCTGACGGTGGCATCGGGGCTGGTGAGGCGGTGTCCGGGCTCGCGTAGGCGCCAGACGTGACTGGTGGATCCGGATTTGGCTCCGCCGATGCGCCGCTCCAGGTGGTCTGTCAGGCCGAGTTGGCGGTGTCGGCTAAGGCGGCGGCTGGTTTGCCGCAGTGCGGAGCGGTCGGAGGCGTAGCGGCCGGTAAGACTGATGATTCGGGCGAGTTGGCGGGTGGTGGCGTAGCGGTGCGCAGCCAGCAGCCCGAGAAGCTGGCGGTCGATGGTGTCGAGCTGGTCGGCGATGGCCTGGAGCTGGCGACGTCCGACACGCGCGCTGGTGCTTGGGGTGCTCATGGGTGTGGCTCCTTATGGGCGTTGATTGGTGTAAGTGGGCTGTGCGGGCGCCGCGGGGTCGGGCTGGGCGGTCCAAGATGGACCGACAGTCGTCTCCCTTGTTCGGCGGTGCTCGGCGTGGCGGGGCGGCAGGAGGCGGGCGGTTGCGGCACCGATTGGTGCGGGGATTGGTCGGCCGATGCGTCTCGTTCTCCCGGTACGACTTTGAGCTCATGAGGTGCCTCCATGCCGGGGTCTGCGACCGATGGCGACCCGAACGGCCTGGCTCTGAGGTGACTGGCCCTGCGCGGGCTGCGGGCCGGCGGCGGCTTGCGTGAGGCCGAGGCGTTCCAGTAGTTGCTCCTCGACTACGTGGGCGTCTTGCCCGTAGCGGGCGGCGCTGGCAGCTACCAGCGTGACCGGGTCGCCGTCTGGTGGTGGTAGCGGCAGCGTGTGGGCCAGGCACCAGGGGTTCGGGTGGCCGTGGTGGATGGCGCGCACGTAGGCACCAAAACGCGGCAGTAGCTGAAAGTCGGCGGGTTCAAGCTCGACGGTTTGACGTGCGATCTCGCTGGCGTCGGCGGCGGAAAGACCGAAGATGATCTTGTTGCGTGCGTTGGTGTCCACGGCGGAGCGCAGGTTCGGTGGGAGCTGGGCGCGGTACTGGTGCGCCAGGTGGAAAGCGACCCCGAGGCTGCGCGCCTGGCTGAGTGCGTCGGCCAGATCACCGGGCAGAGCCAGGTAGTCCTGGACCTCGTCGATGAACACGCTGACGATGTGACGTCGCCCCACCGGGAGGGCGGCTCGGGCCAGGATCAGCGGCCAGACCTGCCCGATGATCAGGCTGCCCAGCAGCCGAGCGGACTCGGCCCCGAGAATCCCCTTGTTCAGACTTACCAGCACGATCCGGCGTTTAGTTAACAGATCGGCCAGGTCGAAGGCGGGCGCGGTCTGCCCGAGCGTGGCGCGCAGGTGCGGGCGTATCAGGAACGGTTGCAGCTTGTTGAGCACCGGGGCGATCCACTGCATTCGCTGCGCGTCAGACAGGGAATCGTACTTCTCCCAGAACTGGCCGGTTCCCAGCGGATCCGGCGCCCCGGCAACCACCCGACGCCGAAAGCCCGGGTTGGTCAGCAGCAGCGGTAGGTCCACCAGGGTGGAATCGGGGGTGCGCGCGAGCGTGAGGAGGCCGGCGGTGAGAATCTCCTCGGTGCGCACGCCCCAGGCGTCGGCGAACAGCGTCTTGAAGGTCGCCAGCACCGTGTCGGCAACCAGGCTCGGCTCCCGCCGCTTGCCCGTAGCGGCTAGCGGGTTGACACCGACCGGCGTGGGGCTGGTCGGGTCGATCACCACCACATCGCCGTGCCGCTGCCGGGGAATACGAGCCAGCAGATCATTGACCAGGTCGGTCTTGGGATCGATCAGCAGCACTCCGCGGCCGGCACGAATATCAGCCAGGGCGAGGTTGGCCATCACGGTGGACTTCCCGGCGCCAGTCGGGCCGAGCAGCACCGTATGGAACAGGGCATCCTGAACCGAGATGCCCAGGCGCTGGTCGGCCTGCTCATCCACCCCGGCGGCAAAGACACGCTGCGTGTCGCGCTGCTCGAGCAGCGGCAGGTGCCTGGGGTGAGCGGCCCCGGTTGCGGGCAGCCCGGCCTGGCCGATCGGCCACCCGCTCAGGCAGGCGACCTCCCGCGCGGACAACGTCAACGGGTAGCGCCACGGGCGACGAGCCTGATCCAGCCGGGCCGGGCTGTCGGTGTGGACGCGAAGATGAACGCCGGCGCTCTCCGCCACCCGCAGCGCACCCAGCAGGCTCTGCAACAGCAGTCGCCGCCGCTGCGGTGAGGCCGCTTTGACACCCAGCCGTACGGTCACGCCGGCCCGATGGCTAGCGGCCTGTGCTCGCCGCCGGCGCCCGTTCTCCCCACCAGCGGACGGCGGCGGGATCAGCCCGAGCGTTTCCAACCAACCCACCGGCTGCGTGCCCTGAGCCAGGCTAGGGCGGTAGCGCGGGCCGATCATGACCTGAAGCACCAGCTCCTCACCGGCGCCTGTAGTAGCCAACGCCGCCAGCACCGCCCTGGCGATCGCCTCCAAACGCTCAGCCGACAGCGGCAGGCCCGCACGGCATGCCACCACCCGCAGCCCCTGATCCACCGATCCACGCCCTGTCGAATCCGCAGCGGTTACGATGCGCGTGCCCGGAGCCAGCTCACGCACCACCGCATCCAACCGACCACCGACAGTCGAGCCCAGCAGATAGCGGGCACGACCATCCCGACCACGCGCCTCCAGCACCACTCGGCCCAGCGTCGGGTCCACCACGATCCGCTCCAAAAGACCGGTAGCCGTGGCCGCATCCAGCGGCAACGCGAACCGGATACCTCGCCACAGCAACCGGTGACGGCCACTCATTGCCGCCCGCCTCCCTGCGAGGCGCGCGTCCCCCGGTCTTCGCGTTCAGTGATGTTGTCGGACTGGTCGGATGCGGCCTGGGCGAACAAGGCGATCAGGATCCGAGCCAGAGCCCGATGATCAAGCGCATCGGTCCTAACCGGAACCACGCGCACCCGACGCGACTTGGGCGGACGGCCTCCCGCATGACGACGACGGCGACTCACAGCCGGCTCCGTTTCCGGCTCACCAGCGGCCCTGCCACCACACCACCACGACGACGATGGCGCCGACCACTACGGCTGCGCCGGCGAGCCACATCCAAGCGCTTCGCAGCAGCTCGACGATCCACCTCAACCCGATCGCAATGGCGATCAGCCCGACGCCGCCGCGAAGAAGGCTCCCAGACAGGCAACCCCTCGAATCCCCACTCATCCGAGTCTCCTTCATCAAACCACCGGGCACCCATCACCGAACCTCCTTCACGCAGCCACCGGCGCGCTGGCTGTAGCGGGGAACCGGGAAGCCGGGGATACGGATGTCGGAATCGATCTGATCGCCCCAAACCGCCCAATCCGCGCGCGACTCCGGCCGACGCCAGGCGAACAACTCCAAATACGGACCCGGGCTGACCCGCTCGATAATTGCGAACTGCTCCGCCGGCTTACGCGAATGCTCCGCAACCGGGGCGTTGAACCACGTCGGCTGCGACCGGCTACCCAACGGCGCCGTACCACGGGTGCAGAACAGCAACTGCTCGGTGGCATTGCGCAGCTGATAGCGCCCAGACGACCCCAGCCGAAACTTCACCCACGTCAGCGGGCTACGCACCGTGAACCCCCAGGCCTGCGCCACCTCATACGCCCGCGGCAGCAGACCATTGGTGGTCCACAACCACAGATGCGCATCCTTAGCCGCCAACTGGCCCACCGGCATCGCCTTGATCGCCTCCAGGCTCATCGTGCGGTAGTGCGCCTCACCGCCCTGACCCGGCCACGGCGGATCCACCAAAATCGTGGCGAACCCACCCTCCGGCACACCATCCCGCTGGCTGATCTTCGTGTTCTCGTCGCTGTAGCTCATAATCATTTCTCCTTTCCGATTACGTGCTTTGACCTAGTTTTCGCACACAAAGCACCCATAAACAAGAGTCCCGCTTAAGCCTTACCCGCCGACACGACAACCCCAAGAGGCCATACAACAAGGAGCTCAAAGATGACGGCGGACAATGCGGCTTGCTCTGGTTCAAGTTAAGCGGCGACCAAAGTGTTTGCTGTAGAATTCACAACACCCAGGCAGCCGGCGGGCGACTCCACCTCCGCAACCGTCCGAACGCCGTGCCAGGCAAGCCAGCCGGCTACCGGCACCGGAAACGGCGCGCCGCCTCCTGCATAGCCCGAGCCGCCAGCAGCGCCGCCACGTCCTGCTCGAACCTCAACCGCGCCGCCCGACGCCGCACCGCCTCACACTCACGCTCCGCGCCACGCCGAGCCAACCCCGCGCCATGCGGGCCGGACGGCGGCCGCGGCCGGGGTGAAGCAGTACGCCCAGAAGCGCCGTCTCCATCCTCCCGCCACAACCACCACGCCAGCGCCAACACCGCCGCGCCCACCAACACCCCGGCCAGAAAACCCATCATCACCATCACCTCACCAACGCTCCTGGGGCTCAGAAGCCGGCGATCGCCCGCGCCGCACCCAGCCCGTACGCCTTGACGATCGCCTCGTAATACGGCGCACCAGCCGGCGCGGACTCATAGCACTGCTCGGCCAACCCCACCAGAGCCGCCGTGTTACTCAGCGCCCCAGACGCCAGCACCGCCCGCGCCTGATCACGTGTATGCGCCACCTGCGCCCGGCCCAGCACCGAATCCACCTCCCGCCGCGACGCCCGCACCACCGCCCGCGAAGACGGCCCCTCAAACGGCATCACACCCGTCGAGTACGCCTCCGGCACCTGCGAAACCAGCTCACCAGACATGCTCAATCCCCTCCGATACGTCCGCCCGACCCGCCAGACCCCTGCAGCCAGGCTGATAACAGCCGATGCGGACACAAACCAAGGTAAACCGTTGAAATCACGCCGCAAAGCATAAGCGTGATAACACCAAACAGAGCGCCGAAAGAGTACGATCGCCCCATGTCGAACCAGCCGGACACCCCAGCACGCCACGAAGCCTCAGCCGCACCAGAACAAGCCAAACCCGCCAACGACTCCCCACCAACGAGTCCGGTACCCGAGCCGGGCACGCCAACCGACGACGCCACCGACGTCCGCCGCTACCCCGACTACCTCATGGACTTCCCGCCAGGCATCGGCCCCGACACCGCTCAGCGCTGGCAACGCTTCTTCGAACTACGCGAAGACATCCTCCTCGACTACGGCTACCACACCGCCCGCGCCTACTGGGCAGACCTCCAAGACATCTTCGAATGGGCCATCCAGCGCGACAAGGACGTCCTCAACCTCACCGAACGCGATCTCACCCAGTACCGCGCCCTCCTCCGCCGCCGCAAGTACTCCGAGAACACCATCCGCCGCCGCATGGTCACCTGGAACAAGCTCCAAGCACGACTAGAACAAGACACCGAACCGCAGACCTGAGGCCGATCAGACAGCAACCGGAAGCGAGCCTCCCCGCGCCAGACACGCCGCCACACAGCCCCTAGAGGCAGTTGGCCGCCAGCTCCAAACCCCACGAAACCGCCGAATCACGGCACAACTCGCTCACGAAATCACCCAGACCACCCAGGAAGCATGTAGTATGCGTAGCCATGGGTCACAAGCCCGCCGGCGCTAAGGCGCCATGGAGCAACAACATGTGGACGTCGCAGAAGGGCGTCCGCATAATGCGTTGCGAAACCCTGCAGCAAGCTGCCCGCTCCCTCCCAGCTCCGACCCCTAATCTAGACCTCGCCATATTCTTTAGCTTCACGACTGGCGGAATACTGAATATACCCCAGTAGCATCTAGGTGCGTACGTAGTATTTACTTCCGCACCGGTACATGTTATATATAGTAGTGTATGACAGAGAATGCCCGAGATCCACGCATAGAAACAGGTGATGACAACATGCCAGACCCGGAGGCGCTTGTAGCCGAGATTGACAGGCGGTTCGCTTCAGGTGAATCTCACCGGTACACGCTAGAAGAAATGAGACTGTACATGAAAAGCGAACGCTGCAAGCGGGCGCGGCGCGTTCTCGAAGAATTGGGCAAACGAGCATCGCGTCCTTCGAACCTTCGAGAAGATCTACCACGTGATGTTGCCTGGGTATCTGTAATTCCCGTGGGCTTGTAGTGATCGACAAACAACCCGTTGGATAATAGTCTAGGTCGACAACGTGGTCTCGACGTTAGTAGTTGCGGACAAATATGCAGAACTCTCCCCGGACAGCTGGCGCTTCTTTTCTGAGCTTTGGCGCGAACGGTCCTGGGTGGTACGGAGGGTTGATCAAGTTAAGTTCTTAGATCGCGACCGAGTTCAGCTGTCAATCAGTTTTACGATTGACAACGACAGAGTCCGTAAAGTCGCTAACCAATGCAACGTGGGTTGTACCTCTGGTCAGGTTCCATTGCCACTACTCCTACGACAGCGGACGCCGATATTGGATCTAGACACCTTTGACGACATCGGAAGAAGCTTGCCCGTAGTCAGCGGCAGTGTGAACACATATATGGCAGAGTGTATTTTGCTGACACAAGCGTTTCCAAAACCCGATTTCAGCGACACCGACCAACAGGAGCTCTTTCTAAGGTTGTCTCGCGACCTATTTTCGTCTATCCGGGACGGCGAACAGAAAGCCTTCAATGACTTGGAGAAAGAGCTTGAACGCGAGACTCGTCCGCATTCCAATGATGATGATAATGAGTCAGACAGGCAGATAGATTCCTATTACGAGGCCGAGTTCGAATATTATACGTACGTACAGCGCTTTCTAGACTCTGTAGATGTCAACGATCTAGATGCGTTTATGCAGTACCACATTTTCGCAGTTTACGTCGACTGTTTTAGTCGTCGCGGTCAACAAGTCATCAAGTGTAGGTTCGTTTACCCCAGCGGGTTCGAAGTTGGTCCTGCACAGTTCGGCCGCGCCTTTTACAGGCACGAGGTTGGATCTGGAAATCCGAGCAGTCTAGACGGGCGTTATCATATACGCGTGGAGGCGCCAGCGGGCATGCGCATAGCATCCTTCGATTTATATGATGTCACCGTCAAAGACGATAGCCCCTCAAAACGGCGTATGGACAAGACTATGTCGCGAGTTTCCTCTACACCTAGTTTTCTTGAAGTACGCGTGGGCGACAGCGTGGTAAAGCGAACGTCTGAAGTTCGGCTCGATATCGCTTACACGCCTATGCGATCTGCGCTAATCGTGCCGGCAGTATGCTTGGCCGCTGTTTATATTTTGATGTGTATCGTGCTTATGCAGATACATGAGCCATTCACGGCGTATGACGGCGTCGCAGCCGTAATAGCGGTGCTTCCTACAGTTGCGGCTACAGTCTTACTTAGAAGCCAAGTACATGACATTGCACGCAGAGCCTCCGCACGCACTCGATTCTGGACTATGGTCTTGGCTACACTCATGTTTATCATGTGTGTTGTCTATGCGCTTAATCTTCCCATTATTGTAGTGTTAAGTGTTGGATGGGCGACGATAGTCTTAAGCGCAGGATTTCTTGCATCTGGACTCGTATCTATTGGCCGAATTAGTTGGCATAATAGTAAATACAAGAAAGAATCGTTTGCAGGTGTCGCGTAGCGCGTAAAGTTGTTTCATTCGAGCCAGGATTCCAACGCACAGCTGGGGTCTGGAGCGAGGTGTACGCGCAAAGTGTTTAGGTGACGGCTTTGGTCTATTATGTGGGTAGAGAGTATCGGCGCTTCCGGTCTGCCACGACACGCGCTGCTGCGCTTATTATCGTTCTACGGTCGACCGCACATACTCCGCCAAGAACCAGTACCACCCAGGAGACACGAGCACCGTGTAGTCCGGCGCGCCGCCTGCTCGGACGGCACAGCGGCGCGGGCCGGCGAATGACTCGTTGATCTGCAGGTCGACCGGCAGGCCACCGTTGTGCACTAGTTCGCAGCGCATCCACTTGTAGAACAGGTGGTCGAGGTCGACTTGCTCGCCGCGGTACTCGACGCTGATCGTCCAGTCGTGGCTGTCCTTCATGAACGCCACGAAGTTGGCGCGATCCCCGCGGATCTCAGGGTGAGCCAGGCGACCAGTGGCCGCTACAGCAACCAGCACCATCAAGAACGCACCCTCCCGCCGGCCGTTGGCCCACAGGAGTTCGGCATCGCTCAGGCGGTCGAGGATCGGGTTGGTGGTGACATCCATCAGAGAAGCCTCAGGCTAGTGGACGTTGATTCCGTGGTCTCTCTTTTCCGGTGGCCTCGGTAGATTGTCGAGGTTCACTGCCCGGAGCGGACGTATGCTCAATGGCGACGCCCTCTTCGGGAAGCAGCACAACGACGGCACGGTTGCTGTGTCCGGGCACGAAATGCATCTGCCCATCGTCCTGGGAACGGTCTGCCGTTACGAGTTGCGCTGACTCATAGACGACTCGTAGCTTGCGGCCGGTGTCGTATTGTTGTCCTTGATGCGAGATGTAGAAGCCACGCTCGTTGATGATGACTTGCTCTTCGCCAATGGACGCGGGGAGATTATCTGCGTCTCTTGGGACGACCTCGACGTGGTCCCATGTCGCGGTTAATTGCTCACCTCGTAGCAGGCGCGAGGCACGTACTATTTCGTCGACATCCGAACCGGTAAGCGCCTCAAACGGAGGTATGTGAATTGGTGCAACGACATGTTTTTGAACTTCGGCGAGTGCTCCAACATACTCTGCAAGCACCCCGTAAGCCGATTTCGCTCGCACGTCTTCCGCGTCGCTGCTGTCGAGTGAAAGCAGGACTTTTCCGCCGCCTCGTACGCGGAGCTCCAAACGTCCACCCTCAGACAGGCGGCGGAGAAACCGAAGGCTTGATATTACTTCGCTCGGGATACGACCGGTCAGGTCGGCGCGGCGGAATTGGAATGTGCTTGCCTTTCTGGGTGACACGAACAACATAGTCAGTTCGAATACTCGCGCTTCGTCGATAAGTGTAAGGTGCCAGCCTCCTTCTATAATGCCCGATCCTGCAGTAAGTCTTTCTATATTAACCGCTACCGTATCCTCGTCGGCGGAAGGGGTGAGCGCGAGTTCAAGCGGAGGTAGAGGCGTGTCAGAACAGGGAACGTCGAACAGAGTGATGGTACCGTGTCCGGGCTGCAGACCGCCTGGCGGAGACACTACATTCGTGATATCGACGTCGATGTTCTGGGGTGGCACCCCGTAACGTACGAAATTCTGCAATGCTTCATGCTGGGCTGTACCGGGATCGGCTTTCAGTGTCATGTCCATTGAGATGGGGCTAAGTTGTGCAGACTCGCGGCACCGCGGAATAATATGTAGGAGGAGGTAATGATCATCACTGTCTCGTTGCGTCCATACCGCGAAAGCGTCTTTGTGAGTGGTATTGAAGAGCGACTCTGCGGCGGTGTACTCATCGATGCAGCCGCGACGAATTTCGCACTCGTAGCGGTAGAACGGATCAACTTCATCCAAGAGCGAGCTGATCGTATCGATCTTGTTGAGCAGACCATCAAGCATCGTTGAACCGCTGTTGGCGCTTACGCTCTGACCGTTGTTGACCAACGCGAATACCTTTTCAAGCAATTCCTCCGTGCGAGTCTTGCCATCACCGAAGAAGTAGTCGACCAGTTTCGGCATGTCAGAAGCCCACCCATCGAGCTGCGCGCGGCCGATCCAGTTGACTTTAATTCCGGACTCGGCAGTGAGATCCTTGAGCCACGCAAGGTTCTCGTGTGTCGGGTCGCATGGAAGAACAAGGTTCCACGACGAGACAGTAACTCGCGGCACAGTCTGTTCGATAAACGTGCGCCAGGAACGTGCGATCTTGCTCTTCTGCGAGCCTTTCAGTCGGCTAGAGTAGCGTTTGACCTGGTAGATATCAAAGATGCCGGGAGATGACTCGACCTGAATGTCGACGCCGCGATCACCCTGCGATGGGGTGATTAGGTTACCGTGCGGATTGCGCAGCAGGATCATCGCGGCGACGAACTTCTCGATCTGCTCCCCGCCGTGGATCTCCCAGTTAACCTGCGTCATGCATGAACAGTACTCCGTGGCGCCTTCGCCTCCGTGCATCGACCCTCAGTCAAGGGAGGCCATCAGCTCCCTCACGTCTACTCCGATCTGTTCGGCGATGCGTTCGAGGCTCTTGAGGGTGAGGTTGCGTTCGCCTCGTTCGATGCCGCCCATGTAGGTGCGGTGGACTCCCAGGAGGTCGGCGAAGGCTTCTTGGCTCAGGCCTCGCTGGAGGCGGTAGGCACGCAGGTTGCGCCCAACGGTCTTCTGTAGGTCCCCAACAGCCATGACGTTGAGCCTGAACGGCCGCTACTTGAAAGTCTACAGACTTATGAGTAGCATGTTTGCTCCGGCGCGACCCAATCCGCGCCTCACGCCGCCGGACCAGTAGGGGTGTCTGATGCCCGTCAACCTTCACGCTCTGGCAGAGCATCACATTCCCCAGGTTCTGGAAGCTTGTCACGATTGGGAGGAGCTGGCTCAGCATGGTCCGCCGTACTGGCGCCCGCGCAGTAGCGCCGAGCTCCGGCGCAAGATCGTTGACGCTGCGGGTCCACAGCTCGCCCAGGCCTACAGTTTTGTCTTGGCGGACGACTGTCAGCTCGTTGGCGAGACGTCTATCCATGCCATCGACTGGCGCAATCGTGTTGCGCAGGTTGGCATCTGCATTTGGCGCCCAGAAGACCGCAGACGTGGTTACGGGCGCGCAGGCGCGGAAGCCGCCATTTCCTGGGCGCTGGATGAGCTTGGGTTGTTGAGGCTGGAGGCCTGGATCCTGGCGACCAACAAGGCATCGCAGGAACTATTTGCCGGGCTCGCCTTCGCATACGAGGGCACGCTGACTGGCCGTTACCGACACGGCGGCGTGCGGCATGATGTCGTGGTCTATGGACTGACGCGCTGACCACCGCCGGCAACTTGCCAACCCGTACTACTTATAAGTAGCATATGTTTAGACAATCTGCCAACAGCAGGAGGTGAGTGTCATGCAGGGCGGCGGCGACTGAGCGCTTGGACCATTTCATCAGGCTGCCCTGCGGCGTTGCTCGTCGCGGGGCAGTTCTGACTCTAGCGTCCAGGTTGCCGAGAAACCGCTCCTAGGCATTAGCCACCCCGGCAGATCCATCGAGACTACGCGTCCGGCAACGTTCGTTGGCGACCTGGTGATCTGCACGGAGCGACTGGTGGCCACGGTGTCACTTAGTGTCAAGTATGCGATGTCGGTATTGGTGTAGTCGATATCCAAGGACAAGCCTCTGCAAGGTTGAGAAAGTTCAAAGTAAAGACGGTGTCCCCAAGTTGGCGTCACTACCCGAAACACCTGTCGGATACGTACCGGCTCGCCGCTGCACGCTGCCGCATCAAGGCGGACGCTGTAGGTTTGGCCAGTCTTGCGGCTGCTGCGGCGTATGCTCTGCGGGCGCCCGTCGACAGTGAGTTCCAGGAACTCGTAGGAATCGCGACTGGATGCATCAACGCCAGGACGGTTCTGCATGAGCCATGGCGAGGTGGCAGGTCGGTCCAAGAGTAGCTCGCGATACTCTTCCCGATCTGACACGCATGCGAAGCGGCGCACCGAACTACTCGGGATGGTGGTGTACTCCCATTCCACAGTAACGTCGAAGACAGGAGTACCTGCGGTACTCCTGTCTAGTGCACTAGACAGCCGAACATGAACTTCGACGTCGTACCACCGCTCGGAAGCGCGGAAGGCTTGGTCACGGATGTCTGCGTAGATCTCTCGAGCGAACTGTTCATCGCCCAGGCGCAGTGACATGACGTTGCTAGCGATGTCGTCCAGCAGCTCGGGATTGGCGACCCGCTTAAGATCGTCAGGGTGAATAGCGAAGCCCTCGACCACTGCGTCACGCATGGATGGAGCCTGCTCGCGAATGATCTGGCGGAACCGCTCAACCGTGGACTCCTCTTGGTCACGCCGAAAGGTGTACTCGAAGAGAGTACTCAACAAGCCGGCACCGAATAGTGTTCCGCCTAGCTCGCCTAGCGGTAGCGCTTGCATCCACGACCACGGGCCTAGGTCGAGATTCGCCATCCAGCCGTTCAGCAACATGAGAAGGACACCAGCCAGCGTTAGAGACACGGCCACCAACGCCGCTTTTATCCGGAGTAAGCGCCGAGAGAATGACTGAGTATTTCGTTTCTTCATCTATGCTCTGATTATAGCAGCAATCATTCGACAATCCAAGTACAATACAACTCAAATAGTACTACTTAATCGTCTCCGATTCAGATCGCCGAGGACATACAGCGGCGCGCGTTGACTATCCAGTGTTTCGCTATGACACAGCGACAGCTGATGGTCGATGCTTTAGCCTGGGGGCGCAGTCTACCAAGTCCAATAATGGAAGTTGTCGTGGCTACCTACGCAAGGCAAGTTGACGGTAGATATCGTTGATATTGTATTCACTCCGAGCTTGTGTTTAAATGGATGTATGACAAATGACGATCTAGCGAAGGAAATCAAAGTACTGAACGGCCGAGTCGACACTCTAGTCGGTAGAGTAGATACTTTGGCGGACAGGGTGGACTCTCTGACAACCAAAGTGGACACTATAGCCGGCACTGTCGACAAACTTGCCCGGACGATGGCTGAGGGGTTCAAGCGTGTTGATGAGCGCTTCAAGGAGATTGACCAGAGGTTCGAGCAGATGGACGAGCGGTTCGAGCAGGTCGACCAGAGGTTTGCTCAGATCGATGAGCGGTTCGAGCAGGTCGACCAGAGGTTTGCTCAGATCGATGAGCGGTTCGAGCAGGTCGACCAGAGGTTTGCTCAGATCGATGAGCGGTTCGAGCAGGTCGACCAACGCTTCGAACAGATTGATGAGCGGTTCATACGTGTCGATGAGAGGTTCGAGCAGATCGACGGGCAGCTTGCCGCCATGCGTGAGGACCACCGGACGCTGGTGGACGTTGTCAGGGATCTTGAGCTGCGTATGGACGAGCGCTTCAAGGACTTGCAGACCGGACAGAAGAGGCTCGAGGCCGACCAGGAGGAGATCCGCAAGGAGGTCGCTGCACTGCGCCATGACGTGTTCCTCGAGGAAGGTAGCCGCGAGACCGCCGACCACCGTCTCTACGAGGATCTGGATCGCCGTTTGCGCGTAGTGGAGTCCAAGTCACTGAAGCCTGCCAGCGGTTCGGCGTAGAGGAAGGCGGACGCTGTAGACCCAGACGGTCCCGTCTGATCCGAAGGGGCGGCGCCCAACGCGTCGCCCTTATTCATGGAGTAACGAGCCACGGTTGAACCGTGGCCCCGGACGGCTGATTCATACGCGGCCGTCGAGGTAGGCGCTCAGCTCCACAGCCAGTCTGCGAGCACTCTCAAGACTCAGGTCCAGGCCAGTGAACCCATCTCCTATGTACACCCAGGTCTCCGTATCACCGTGGTATTGGTACTGCACGACGCTTAGTTCGGCTGGCACTGCACTGCGCGCCGGCGAGCCATCACCCCGGGCGCGTTGTATCTGCACGCAGGGCACTGCCAGGGCCGGCGCCTCGTGGAGCAGGTCGTCAGGTGACTGAATCTGATGGTCTGCGGTACACCACTCCGGGCAGATGACTCCTGGGAGCTTCGGGTCCGGCTTCGCTCCCATCGCTAGAGCCTCTCCATGCCCGTCGACGATACTCATAAGTCTGTAGACTTTCAAGTAGCGGCCGTTCAGGCTCAACGTCATGGCTGTTGGGGACCTACAGAAGACCGTTGGGCGCAACCTGCGTGCCTACCGCCTCCAGCGAGGCCTGAGCCAAGAAGCCTTCGCCGACCTCCTGGGAGTCCACCGCACCTACATGGGCGGCATCGAACGAGGCGAACGCAACCTCACCCTCAAGAGCCTCGAACGCATCGCCGAACAGATCGGCGTGGACCCACGGGAGCTGATGGAGTGAGGTGATCCAGGCGAGGCGGTGGCGCAAAGCGCTGTTGACATAGAAGGTGGTCTGCTGCGTTTGTAGTGAGAACGCAACTGGCAAAGGCGCCTCGTTCGCGTGTAGCGGTGGCAGTCTCCGTGTATGGACTCACCTCTGCCCTCCCTATCATGGCGCGTGGGTGTCTGCGCCAACTGTCTACAGGCGCTTGACCCTGCGACGGTCAAGTTCAAAAACGCAGCATTCTGTTCGCAGCACTGTCAGAAGCAGGCGGAGATGGTGAGGTATGTGCGCGGCGTAATTCGCGACGACAGAATACGAGACCTCATGACTAGGATGACGATGTTCAATAACAACATCAACTTCTTAGCACTTGACCTTGCGTACGTACGTCCTCGTGTGCCCGAAGACATCCGACAACAGGTCCTTGCGCGCAACGATGGGCTATGCGTTGTTTGTAACTCCGTGGAGGCTACTGAAGTTGATCACATTAAAGGTGGTTCTATAGCATTGGATAATCTCAGAGGCCTTTGCCGTAGATGTCACGAACTGAAGCCACGCGGTCCAATCCCTATTGACTTGACCAGGGAAGGCAAAGGAATCGTGGATGCAAGCACTGAAGCATCCACGCTCCTGGACGCCTGGCGTGCGGCACTCTTTCTGGGCGAGCCACTCGGCGAGGGTGGCGATTGGTATGATCTAGAGACGCGGGCCTTGGCCTGTCAAGACACCCGCTTTGGTTGGATTACCTGTCAGATCCTCGCTGAGCATCCGATCTCGCCGGCGCACGACGAACGAAACTGGAAGAATATATGGCAGAAGATGCGAAGAGACTACCTAGCTTGGGCCAAACGAGAACTAGCGCACTGATCGAGAGGCGGAGTGCTTAATGCTGAGCGATGCTGCAAACTGGGCGACGGTCATTGGAGCCGTTCCTGTCATCGCGGCGGCCGTCGTGTTCTTGTTTAGAACCCTCCCAGCCTTCGTGTGGGCGCCAAAAGGGTTGCGTATTGATCTTATGAGAGCGGTTGGCGATCCAGGATACTTCGTCCAAGTCACCAACTATGGTGAAGTCGAGCGTCATATTCACAGCATCGGTGTCATGCCTGCCAAGATGTGTCCGAGGGCAACGTGGCTGTTTCGGCGAGTGCCGACGCGCATGAACTCCGAAGACTCGCTGCGGACCTCCACGCTGATGGTTAAAGTAGATACTGGAATAGACCGTGGCAGGAGGGTTTCTCGGCAAGTCCCGCAACCTATTTGTCATAACTCTGACGACGAGCCGCCGCAGTGGGCGCTAGAAAACTATGAGGCGGCAGTCAAACGGTATGCGAGTTGGGAAAACGCTCCAGGGAATCCGATACCGTTGGTTGCTTACGTGCGTCTCGACGATGGCAGCATGGTCCTAAGCAGAAAGATTCGGCTGAAGCCAGATCAACAGTGTCTCGCTATGATCCCTCTGTGTAAGTGTGGGCATTCTGTTGGAGAACATTCCGTTCGTCAATTGGATAGGCTTGCCGTGAACATGCATGTGTCTACGAACTGTAAGTCCTGCAAGTGCAAGAAGTATGCGGAGGGCCGTTTGCCATAGAACCTATGGGTAAAGCCTGAGGGGTTAGGGTTCATCTTCTCGCTGGGCTCACGCGCGGATCCTTGTACCCGTTGAAGAAGGGATTCACTCCTTGGCCAGATGCTTCCGCACCGTGCTTCGTTCGAAGCCTAGCTCCAGGCTGATCTCGATGAAGGTTTTACCCTGGGCGCGTAGCTCCAGTGCCCGCTGGCGGTCTTCCTCGGTGAAGCGGTGTAGGCCTCTTGTGCGCTCGCGCTTGTTCGGCTTGCGCCAGATGGCGCGCACGGTGCCCTCGTGAACGCCGTACCGCCTAGCCACTTCCGGAGCGCTGAGGCCGCTGCCCGCCTGCTGGAAGATGGCGTCACGTGTCTGGGCGGACACCGGACGGTGCTTCGCGTGAGTGACTCGACGGACAGTACGGCTAGACGAGATGGAAGCATCCGCCTCGCTGGAGCCCGGGCTGCTTGGAGGTTCGACCAGACGGTCTCGTTCGCCCTCCCCAGTCGGCTCCCCGAGCCGTCTCAAGTACCGCAACAGGGGCGCCCAGTTGTTAGTGTTGAGCATGCCGAGGCGCACCATGACGACCTTATACGAACTCGCACGATGCGAAGTCGGTGTAGGGGTCGTCTCAACCAACGAAGCGTGCTCACCCTGCGGGGTGGGCGCTTTTCGTTGTGGGAGAGCTTTGTGTCCAGTATCAAGCCACAGGTTTTGTGGCGACTGTTTCGAGGTAGAGGCGACCCAAGGATCAGCTCGGCCTTGCACAGCGAGTTCAGCACCTCGGCCAGAGCAACGCCAGAAGGAGGTCGCCCTTCGACCCCACCGAGGCCACCGGGTCGCAGTCAGACAGGGCCCGCCCGCCAGGTCTGCCGGTCACTGCTCCTTTCTTGAGCAGAAGCAGGCGCTTGTACCCTGTTTCCCCAAGGAGGCTTGTACTGTTCAAGGGGTGACCATTATGATCACCGCGGCAGACGGTCGGCGGTGCAATGTAGACGCAAGGTGCGGCCGGTGATCGATTACGTTTACGTTCGCGGGAGGATCCGCATGGCCGGGACAGGGAAATCGGAGTGGGTGAAGCCACGACGAACACACGGTGCGGGCGGCAGCGGCCTGACCTGGCTCGCATCCCTGTCTATTGCGCTGATTGTCGTCATCGCCGGGGCGGGATTGCTGTCCTTCCCTGCGGGAGCGCCTCATGAGACCCTCAACCAGTACGGCGAGTCAATACAGATGTGGGGCGGCGGAGTATACGAGCACGACTCGTACTTCAAGGCGACAATCTTCATCGGCACGGATTGTGCCTGGCTTCTTGTTGTTGTGCCGTTCGCTGTAAAGGTGGTCGCCGACTACCGCAGGCGGGACGAAATGGGCAGTCGCATAAACCTCCTCGCATTCTTTTCTCTCGCCCTCTATTACGCCGTTAGCATGTCATTCGGAGTGACATTCAACGAGTTGCACCTACTGTACACGGCATTGCTCTCGCTATCCTTCTTTGGAACCGTCACCTTGTCCCTAAGCCTTCTGAGGGAGCGGCCGGAGGACTTCGAATACGCTACTCCGAAGGGCGCGGTCGCGTTCTTGGTGATTACGGGATCAGCCTTGTTAGCGGCCTGGCTGCCCGACATCGTCGGCGCTTATCTGACCTCGGGCACACTCGATCTCATCGAGGTTTATACAACGGAAGTGACCTACGTCGTCGACATGGGCATTATTGCCCCGCTCATGTTCTTGACGATCGGACATCTTCGGAGGAGGACGTTTACCGGGTACGTGCTGCTGCGGCTTCTGCTCCGAGTTTGCCTGGGCGTCGGCGTGGTTCTGGTGTTTCAGACGGTTGTCCAGATGCTTGGGCGCGTCGATCTGCCTGTTCAGGCCGTGATCAGTAAGACTGCAATCTTCGTCATACTCGCGCTCTGCGCCGTTCTCATCGACAAGAAGATTCATGTCACGGAGAAGGCTACGAACGCCGCCTGAGCGGGTGAGCGTTGAAGCGAGCCGCTTCTGAGGAAGATGTCGGCCTGGAAAGCAGTGAGCCTTTCTCATCAGGGAAGCGCGTTGGCTCCCTATGCGGGGCTTCTCAGGTAGGTCTGGACCTGGCCTGTAGGAGCGCCGCCCATGTCGGACCTGAACCCCTGGCGGGCATCTTGCCCCGACGTCGGAGCCCACATCCCCCTTGCCCGCCAAGGTCGCTGCGCGCTGGGTGGCCTGGATGAGAGTGATCACCCGCCCTGTACGCCGGCGGAATGACGGTGCGCGAAATCCAGCACCACTTGGCCTCGACCAGCGGTGTCGGCGGAGCGGAGACGAATGCCGGACTGCCGCCGTCCGTACCGGCCGTCCGCCGGTCCCGGGCCCGAATCCAGCCCCCGGGTACCCTGGGGCGCGTGACTGACACCAAGACCCGTAAGGACGGCCGCTCCCCCAACGAGCTGCGCTCCATCTCCATCACCCGCAACTGGCAAGTCAACGGCGAAGGCTCGGTCCTCGTCGAGTTCGGCCGCACGCGCGTGCTGTGCGTCGCCTCATTCGTCGAGGGCGTGCCGCGCTGGCGCAAGGGCGGCGGCGAGGGCTGGGTTACGGCCGAGTACGCGATGCTGCCGCGCGCCGGCTCCGAGCGCTCCGGCCGCGAATCCGTACGCGGCAAGATCGGCGGCCGCACGCACGAGATCTCCAGGCTGATCGGCCGCTCCCTGCGCGGCGTGGTGGACGTGGCCGCGCTGGGAGAGAACACGATCACCCTGGACTGCGACGTGCTCCAGGCCGACGGCGGCACCCGCACCGCCGCCGTCACCGGCGCCTACGTGGCGCTGGCCGACGCCGTCGCCTGGGGCACGCGCCGCGGCTACGTCAAGGCTCGCGCCGGCAAGCCGGTCATTGCCGACTCCGTCTCGGCGGTGTCGGTGGGGATTATCGACGGCGTCCCCTGCCTCGACCTGCCCTATGAGGAGGATGTGCGCGCCCAGACCGACATGAACGTGGTCCAGACCGGCGCCGGCAACTTCATTGAGGTGCAGGGAACCGCCGAGCACGCCCCCTTCGACCGCACCGAGCTCGGCACCCTGCTCGACCTGGCCACCAAGGGCAACGCCGAGCTGGCCGCACTGCAGGCCCGCGTGCTGGCCGGTCCCGACGACGTTCCCTTCACCGTGTCCACATCCGAGCAGGCGGCGCAGTCCCCCGCCGGGACCGGCCCGGCGGCCGGAGTCGAGGAGGGCTGACCGTGGCACCTCAGCTCAACCCGGCGCAGGCCGCGACGCCGTCGGCCGACGGTTCGGTGGCCGTGCCCGTAGGTGCCCGGCTTGTGCTGGCCAGTCACAATCCCGGCAAGTTGGCCGAACTGCGCGCAATCCTGACGCCGCTGGTGGACGGACTGGCTCCCGAGCAGATCATCTCCTCGGCCGGACTCGGCGCCCCCGAGCCGGTGGAGGACGGGCTGACCTTCGCCGCCAATGCCACGCTCAAGGCGCGCGCCCTGGCCCAGGCCACCGGGCTGGCGGCGGTCGCCGACGACTCCGGGCTGTGCGTGGATGTGCTAGGTGGCGCGCCGGGCATCTTCTCGGCCCGTTGGTCGGGCCGCCACGGCGACGACGAGGCCAACCTGCAACTGCTGCTGGGACAGCTCGCCGACGTCGCCGACCCGCATCGTACGGCGCGCTTCACCTGTGCCGCGGTACTGGTGGTGCCGGGCCGGGACGGCGAGCCGGAATCAGTGACCGTGGTGGAGCGCTCCATGACCGGTCGGCTGCTGCACGCGCCGGTTGGCGCCGGCGGCTTCGGCTACGACCCGATCTTCGTGCCGGTTCAAGAGGACGCCCCGGGCGGTTCCGGGCGGACGACGGCGCAGATGAGTGCGGCGGAGAAGAACGCCATCTCCCACCGTGGCCAGGCCCTGCGCGCCCTGGCTCCCGCCCTGCGGGACCTGCTCGCCTAGCCTTGCCGGGACCGGCGTCCGCACCGAGGTCGGTCGAAGTGGAGCGCCAAGACACGAGCCTCAACCGGTTCTTCCGATTTGGCAGCGCTGTTCCGAGCGGCCGCATCATCCTCAAGCTCAAGTGCGAAGCGCTGGTCAGTGCTGGTTTCCGATCTTGGGGTGTGGTTTACGACCCCGGGGTGGTCGTGATTCGCACCCCAAGGTCGTAAAACGACATGACACCCGTCTCACGGAAGCACAGCCGGCCGAGGTACACGGGCCCCACCAACCCCGGGCCACAGGACCAGGTCCCCGTGCCTGAAGCCCGGCCCACACCGCCGGGCGCGGGCCAGGCGGACTGCCGAGTGCGGTGTGTCGGAGGGCTCTGGCACGCGGGCCATCATTGGTCGGCGTCAGGGCGCGGCGTCATGGGGGTGGCGTCAGGGGGTGGACGGTTCGTGTGTTCCGGTGACGGTTCGTCAGGTAGCACCAACGGTTCGGCATGAACGACGACGGTTCGTACCCCTACCCCACGAACCGTCGCCGGATGTGCCGAACCGTCGACCAGAACGTACGAACCGTCGCCGGATGTGCCGAACCGTCGACCAGAACGTACGAACCGTCGCCGGATGTGCCGAACCGTCGACCCGAGCAGACGGACTGTCACTCCCAATCCACCGCGATTCATCGTGCGCACGCCCCGCCCACCCGTCACGCCCGCCGGGACGCCGGAACCGGCCCCGCCGGACGGGTGCTCGTCGCCGAGCGCGCGCCGCCCCGCTCTCAAACCGGAAAGACCACTCAACCAACAACACAACACCCCTTGCTTTCCAATACGGAAAACATAATACTTTCCACATCGGAAAGTGAGGTGTAGTCGTGTCCTCATCCCCATCGTCAGCCATGTCCCCCAACGAGGCGCGCAGCCGCCTGCGCGACGTCGCCGCCACCGAGCGTGCGGCCGCGCAATGGCATCCCGCCACCTGGGCGGTCGCGTTGTTCGCCATTGCCTTCGGCACCACGCTCGGCGCCCTACTCACCGAGCACTACTGGGTGCTGCTCGGCGGTCTCGCCGCACTCGTGCTCATACATGTACTGCTGCGGAACCAACTCCTCCGCCCCGGGGTCCGCACCCGAGACGATCTGATCGGCACCGACCGGCAGTGGTGGAAGCGGAACAGCCTGACCGCGTGGGTTCTGGTTGTAGGCGCTGTCATACGGGGGGCGTCTATACATCCGGTGCTGATCGGCGTGCTCGTGCTGCTCGCTACCGCTCACGCCTGGTACTGCGCCGCCGTGGTCTGGCCGGAGGGCAGTCGTGCTTGACCCCGTGATTCACCCGCTGAGCCGCCTGCGGATCTGCGCGACACTAAAGTCCGTCGGGGCCGTGAACGACGGCGCCCTGGTGTGGACCGGTACCGAGATGAAGTTCTCCGCGCTGCGTGACGCGGTTGGTCTGTCCGATGCCAGTCTGTCCAAGCAGCTCAAGGCGCTGGAGGAGGCGGACTACATCCGCCGCCACCGCGACTACGGCGTGGTCCGTTCCATGGACGTCGTCTGGGTGTCGCTCACCCCGCGCGGTCTGAAGGCATTCGAGGATCACGTCGCCGCGCTGCGAGAGATCGCCGGAGATTGATACCGGTTACTTCCTCGGCACGCCACCGGTGCCGGTTGCAGTGTGCTACTCGTGCCGGTCGCGGCGGGCTTGGGCGTCCAGGCGTCGCTGCACGCCCTTGGGGACCAACGAGTCGTGCGCCTTGACGTAGCCGTACAGGCAGCGCCAGCCGCCGCAGAAAACCACCAGGAATGCGGCCAGCATCACCGCGAACGACGCCACCCCACCGGCTCCGGGAATTGCGCCGACAGCAGCACCCCAGGCATACAGGCCCGTCCACGCCGCCCAGGTCAGCGCAATGATCCAGCCGCCGTCCGGCCAGCCCACCTCCAGGTTGTCGCCGGGACGGCGCACCAGCCACGTGACCGCCCAGGCGACGACGACGGCCGCCGCGCCGCGAACGAGCAGTCCGGGCACCTGAGCCAGGTCATGCGCCGACGCGGCAGCGAAGCAGGCGATCAGTGCAACCGAAATCGTGTCGGCCAGCACCACCAGCCACCAGCGGGTGCGGCGCCCGCGCGTCCAGGGCCGATCCGGCCCGTCGGGCACCGGCGGCGTGAAGCTGATACGACGGGGCTCGTCTCGCGGCGATTCCTGCACGGCTCAGAGCTCCCAGCAGGCGCCGGGAGTGGCGGCCGCCAGCGGGCCGTCGTAGACGGCGGCGGCCTCTGCCACCGGATCGTCCGGGTCGGTCCAGGGCTGGATGTGGGTGAGCACGAGCCGACCGGCAGGACGCCGCCCGCCCCGCCCCGAGGTGCCCGCGGCAAGCTCCCCGGCGCGCCGGCCGGTCAGGTGAATGCCGCGCACGGCGTCGCGTCCCTCCAGGAAGGCGGCCTCGGACAGCAGCAGGTCGACGCCGTCGGCCATGGCCTCAATGCCCTCGCACAGGTCGGTGTCGCCGGTGAAGGCCAGGGTGACGGGGTTGCCGTCGCGCCCGGGTCCCTCCACCCGGTAGCCGAAGGCGTCCACCGGGTGCAGTGCCGGGAACGGGGTGATGGTCAGCGGGCCGACCTGCACGCCCTGCCCCGCCGAGACGGTGCGGAAGGAGAACTCGGTGGCGTAGCTCTCCTGCGCGGGCGTGCCGTCGACGCCGTTCAGGCGCGGCAGCAGCTCTCCCGGGCCGAGCGTGAGCACCGGGTCCAGGCGTCCGGCGGGGTTCCAGCGGCGGAACACGTGCATGCCCACCAGGTCAACCATGTGGTCGGCGTGGCAGTGGGAGATGGCTATGGCGTCCAACTCGGCCGGGTCCAGATAGCGCAGCAACTGGCCCATGGCGCCGGGGCCGAGGTCGAGCACGACCGACCAGGTGCGCCCAGCGGCGTCGTCGGCCTGCACCAGGTAGGAGGAGGCGACGGCGTTGGGACCGGACATGGAACCGGTACAGCCGATGATGGTTAGCTTCATGCGGGATCCTCGCTCGAATTGGGGACAAGGGCGGGGTCTGGTGGGGCGACGGCGGGGGCCGACTCGCCGGCGTGGGCGAGCGGAACTTCGGGTCCCGGGGCGACGGCGGTCGGGGTCGGCTCGACGCGGCGGACGCGTCCGACCTCGGGGCCGAGGAAGCGGCGGGCCAGCACCGCGAAGGAGTCCGGGTCGCCCGTGGCGCGGAACTCGTGGCGGGGGGCGGGGGCATCGGGGTCGCGCAGCAGGTCGCGGCGGGCGAGCTCGCGGTAGACGTCCTTGGCGGTCTCCTGGCTGGAGGTCACCAGGGTGACGTCCTCCCCCATGACGTAGGAGATGGGACCGGCCAGCAGCGGGTAGTGGGTGCAGCCCAGGATGAGGGTGTCGACGTCCGCGGCCTTGACGGGGGCGAGGTACTCCTCGGCCGTGGCCATGACCTCCGGGCCCGTGGTGATGCCGCGCTCGGCCAGCTCCACAAAACGCGGACACGCCTGGGAGAACAGGTGCACGCCGGGAACGGCGGCCAAGGCGTCGGCGTAGGCGTTGGAGTCGACGGTGCCCTGGGTGGCGATCAGGCCGACGCGCCCGTTGCGGGTGACGCGGGCGGCGGCGCGCGCGGCCGGGTGAATGACCTCCACCACGGGCACGCCCTTGTCGCGGGTGTAGCGGCTGCGGGCGTCGTGCAGGACGGCGGCGGAGGCGGTGTTGCAGGCGATCACCAGCATCTTCACGCCGGAGTCGACCAGCTCGTCCATGATGCTCAGGGCCAGGCGGCGCACCTCCTGCACCGGGCGCGGCCCGTAGGGGGTGTTGGCGGTGTCACCGATGTAGAGCACCTGTTCGCCGGGCAGCTGGTCGATGACCGCGCGGGCAACGGTCAGGCCGCCGACGCCGGAGTCGAACATCCCGATGGCCGCATCATTCACAGCGCCGAGACTATGCGGCTCCATCGTCGTTCAATAGCACGGCCACCAGTGATTCCTGCCACCAGGAGAGCATGTCGTAGGACAGCGCCATGGCCCGGTTCCAGCGCTGCCGCTCCCCCTCGCCGGCGGGCGTCTCCTCCCAGGCGAGGGCGTGCACCTGTTCGGCCGCGTCGGCGGAGTCGATGTCCAGCCGCTCGGCGAGCACCAGGCGGGCGTCGTTGAGGGCGCCGAGCCAGCGGCCCTCCTGCCCGGCGTGCACCAGCACCGCCCCGCCGGGACCGGTGGGAGCGAGCAGCTCGTGCACCACGTCCTCCATGCGGGAGCGCTTGTCGTCCCGCAGCTGGGAGCGGGTCAGGGCGGCCACCTCGACGGCGACGTCCGGGTCCTCGGAGGCGTCTGGCAGGAGCACGTCCAGCAGCGGGGCCAGGGAGGCGGGGACCGAGCTGGACGCTCCGGCGTCGGCCGGCTCGGGCTCGAAGTCGAGGGCGGCGAGCACATTGCCGTCCCGCGAGCTCTCGCCCGGACGCGGGGCGGGGTGCTCCGCGGCGGCGGGGGCGTCGGCGCCGAGCAGGTCGGCGATCTGTTTGAACAGTCCGGCCAGGTACTCGCGCTCCCACGGTTCCAGGGCGCTGGCCCAGCCCTCGGCCTCGGGGTGGAAGGCGCGCATCAGGCGCCGCCTCCGTCCGGGCCGCCCGCGCTCGGGCCGGAGTCGGCGTCGTCGTCGGCGAGGGGCTCGATGGTGGCGTGCAGGCCGTAGGAGTGCATGGCGGTGACGTCCACCTCCATGCGTTCGCGGGCGCCGCGGGAGACGACGGCGCGGCCGGTGGTGTGCACCTGCAGCATGCGGCGACGGGCGAGCGGGATCGGGAAGCCGAAGTAGGTGTGGAACACCCAGGTGACGTAGTCCATCGTGTTGACGGGGTCGTCGTGCACCACCGTGCACCACAGGCGCTGGGCGGCGGTGTGGGCGTCAGACAGCGTCTGCGCCTCGGGGGCGGAGGCGGCGTCGACGGGCACTGCGGGCTGCATGTTTCCAGCGTAGTCGCGGTCGGATGCGTCGACCGGCCGGTTCCGCCGTGCGCCCGCCTGCGGTAGGTTGGCTGTCATGACAGTCAACCTACGGGACGTCCCCGCCCCGGCAACTTCCAGCACCGCGCTGCTCACGGACATGTACGAGCTGACCATGCTGCAGGCCGCGCTGCATGCCGGCGTCGCCGAGCGGGCCAGTGTCTTCGAGCTGTTCGGCCGCACTCTGCCCGCCTCACGCCGCTTCGGCGTGGTCGCCGGCGTCGGCCGACTCCTGGACGCCGTTGAGCGTTTCACCTTCACCGACGCCCAGATCGATTACCTGCACGCCGCCGGCATTGTCGACGACGACACCATCGACTACCTGCGCTCCTACCGGTTCTCCGGGACGATCCGCGGCTACGCGGAGGGCGAGTGCTACTTCTCCGGCTCCCCGCTGCTGACGGTGGAGGGCAGCTTCGCCGAGGCCTGCATCCTGGAGACACTGGCCCTGTCCATCTACAACTACGACTGTGCCGTGGCCGCAGCGGCCTCCCGCATGACGATCGCCGCCCACGGTCGCCCCTGCGTGGAGTTCGGGGCGCGCCGGGCGCACGAGCGCGCCGCCGTGTCCGCGGCGCGGGCGGCAATAGTCGGCGGATTCGTGGGCACCAGCGACCTGGAGGCCGGCATGCGCTACGGCATCCCCACGGTCGGCACCTCCGCCCACTCCTTCACCCTGCTGCATGACACCGAGGAGGAGGCCTTCGCCTCCCAGGTGGCGAGCCTCGGTCCGGGCACCACCATCCTGGTGGACACCTATGACATTGAGCGCGGCGTCGCCCGCGCGGTGGCGGCGGCCCGGGCCGGCGGTGGCGAACTCGGTGCGGTGCGCCTGGACTCCGGCGACCTGGTGGCCGAGGCCTTCAAGGTGCGCGCCCAGTTGGACGCGCTGGGGGCGACGACGACGAAGATCACCGTCACCAACGACCTGGACGAGTACGCGATCGCCGCCCTGGGGGCCGCGCCGGTGGACTCCTACGGCGTGGGCACCAAACTGGTCACCGGCTCGGGGCGGCCGACGGCGGCCCTGGTGTACAAGCTCGTCGAGCGCGCCGACTCCACCGGGCAGATGCAGGAGGTCGCCAAGTTCTCCACCGGCGGCAAGTCGACCGTGGGGGGACGCAAGTGGGCCGGCCGGGTGCTCGACGCCGCCGGCTCGGCCACCGAGGAGCTGGTCATCTCGGCGCGCTCCGAGGCCGCCGGGCTGGCCGCCCTGGAGCAGGCCGGGGCCCGGCCGCTGCAGGTGGATCTGGTACGCGACGGCGTGATCGTGGAGGAGCACCGCGGCCCGGATGCGCTGGCGGCGGCCGCCGAACGCCACCAGGTGGCACGCGCCGAGCTGCCCTACGACGGCTGGCGGCTGAGCGAGGGCGACCCGGCGATCCCGACCCGCCACGTGGACATCGACCAGCGGCAGCCGCTGCGCGGCTGACCCGGATCCGCAGCCGACGGCTCGACCGGTCTGGCGCCGTCGCCGCGCGCCCCACGGCGTGCTCGCGGCGGCGTCGGGCCCGGGCCGCCGGCTAGTGGTTTTCAGCGCCGCCCGACGAACCAGCGGCGCAGGGTCTCGATGCGCCCCTCGATCTGCGCGGTGGTGGCCTGGGCCACCTCCGGGCCGCCGCATACGCGCCGCAGTTCGGTGTGAATCACCCCGTGGGGCTGCCCGGAGCGGCGTGCCCAGGCGCCCACCAGTTTGGACAGCTCCTTGCGGGCGGCGGCGCGCCGACGGGCGTCGTCAACCCCGGAGTTGGCGCGGCGCTGCTGCTCGGCCGCCTGCTGCCGCTTCTGCTGCTTGATCTGCTGGTTCTGCCGTTGCCGCAGCAGGGCGGTGACCTGCTCGGGCTCCAGCAGGCCGGGCAGGCCCAGGTACTCCTGCTCCTCGGGGCTGCCCACCATGGCGCCGGTGCCGAACTCGCCGCCGTCGAACAGGACCCGGTCGAACTCGGCGGTGGAATCCATCGCCTCGAACCCGCCCAGCAGGTCGTCCGAGGCGTTCTCGGTGCGGTTGGCCTCGGCGATCAGCCGGTCCTCCGGGGAGCCGAACCGGGAGTCCTCCCCCGCGCCCCGCTTGCCGAGCACGTGATCGCGGGCGGTCTCCATCTCTCCGGCCAGCGCCAGCAGCGGGGTGACCGAGGGCAGGAAGACGCTGGCGGTCTCCCCCTTGGCGCGTGAGCGCACGAAGCGGCCGACCGCCTGGGCGAAGAACAGCGGGGTGGAGGCGGAGGTGGCGTACACGCCCACGGCCAGCCGGGGCACGTCCACTCCTTCGGAGACCATGCGCACCGCCACCAGCCAGCGGTCGTTGGAGGCGGCGAAGGTCTCGATGCGGCTGGAGGCGCCGGAGTCGTCCGACAGGGCGATGGTGGGCGCCTGCCCGGTGATGGCGCGCAGCTGCTTCGCGTAGGCGCGGGCGGAGTTCTGATCGGAGGCGATCACCAGGCCGCCGGCGTCGGGTACCTGTCGGCGTACCTCGGTGAGCCGCTGGTCGGCGGCGGCCAGCACGGCGGGAATCCACTCCCCGCTCGGGTCCAGGGCGGTGCGCCAGGCCTGCGCCTCCATGTCCTTGGTCAGCGGCTCGCCCAGCCGGGCGGCCACCTCGTCGCCGGCGCGGGTGCGCCAGTGCATCTGCCCGGAGTAGCTCATGAACATCACCGGCCGCACCACGCCGTCGGCCAGGGCCTCGGCGTAACCGTAGGAGTAGTCGGCCCGGGAGCGCTTGACGCCCCCGGCCTCCTCGGTGTAGGTGACGAACGGGATCGGCGACTCGTCGGAGCGGAAGGGCGTGCCGGTCAGGGACAGGCGGCGTCGGGCGGGGGTGAAGGCCTCGCGGATGGCGTCGCCCCAGCTGCGGGCGTCGCCGCCGTGGTGGATCTCATCGAGGATCACCAGGGTGCGGGTGCGGTCGGTGCGGGCGCGGTGCAGGTTGGGGTTGGCGGCCACCTGTGCGTAGGTGACGGCGACGCCGTCGAATTGGGACCCGAGCGCGCCCTGAGAGTTGGCGTAGGAGGGGTCGATGCGGATACCCACCCGGGCGGCGGCCTCCGCCCACTGATACTTCAGGTGCTCGGTGGGGCACACGACGGTCACCTTGTGCACGTCGCCGGCGGTGAGCAGTTCGGTGGCGATGCGCAGCGCGAAGGTGGTCTTGCCGGCGCCGGGGGTGGCGACGGCGAGGAAGTCGCGCGGCATCGCCTCCAGGTACTGCTTGAGGGCGGCGGCCTGCCAGGCGCGCAGCGGCCGCGTGGTGCCCCAGGCGGCACGCTGCGGGTAGGCCGGGGAGAGGTTCTCCGCGGCGAAGATGGAGGGCTGGGTCGGATGGTGCTGGGACTTGGAACGGGGTGCGGGACTCACCGACCGCCTCGTCCGAACGGGAAACGCGGGCGCTTGGGGCCGGAGCCGCCCTGGTCGCCGTTGCCGCCGGGGCGCATCTGCTCGTAGATCTCCTTGCAGGTGGGGCACACCGGGTACTTCGACGGATCGCGGCCGGGGGTCCACACCTTCCCGCACAGGGCGACGACGGGGCGGCCGGTGGCGGCCGCGGCGGCGATCTTGTCCTTGCGCACGTAGTGGGCGAAGCGGTCTGCGTCGCCGTCGTCGGTGGACTTCAGCTCCTCGCGTTCGAGGACGGCGGTGCCGGCGGACTGTGCGGGCTCGCCGGCCGGGGTGCCGGGGGAGCCGGGGCCGGCGGGGTCGGTGCTGGCCTGGAGCCAGGCGGTGAGCTGACGCATGACCCCTAGTGTATGCCGCCGTGCAGGTGCGGCCGCGGGCCGCGGCTGTGGCGACTCTCTCCTTCGGGACCGGCCCGGACCGCGGCGATTCCGCGCCGGCAGGAGGCACAGAAGGGACGAGCGCGGGTGCGGCCGCGGCAGCGGAGGCGCAACCTGGACAGGCGGAGGCGGCACCCGCCGGACGGATGCCGCCCGGCGGGTGCCGCCTCCTACAGGTCGGTGCTGCTTGGGTCAGTGCTGCTTGAGCAGGCCGGCGGCGGCGTGGTCGACGAGTACCAGCGCGTCGGGGTGGTTCTGCATGACGGTGGCCGGCCAGTCGGGGGTGATCTCGCCCTCGACCAGGTGGGCGATGGCCTCGGCCTTGTTGGCGCCGGTGGCGATCAGCACCAGCTTGCGGGCCTTCATGATGGTGCCGAGTCCCTGGGTCAGGCAGTGGGTGGGGACGGCGTCGATGTCGCCGTCGAAGAAGCGGGCGTTGTCCGAGCGGGTCTGCTCGGTGAGCACGTCGACGTGGGTGGCGGAGTCCAGCGGCCCGCCGGGCTCGTTGAAGCCGATGTGTCCGTCGGCGCCGATGCCCAGGATTTGCAGGTCGCAGTATCCGGCGGCCGCCATCTGTGCCTCGTAGTCGGCGCAGGCCTGCTCCAGGTCGTCCGCGAGCGCGTCGGGGCCGTGCAGGGCGCCGGGGGCCATGTCCACCCGCGAGCGCAGGTTGCGCTCCATGAAGGTGGCGTAGCGCTCGGGGTGTCCCTCGGGCAGGCCGACGTACTCGTCGAGCATGAAGCCGGTGACGTCCTTGAAGGAGATGCGGCCTTCCGCGCAGCGGCGGGTGAGCTCGTCGTACAGGGGCAGGGGGCTGGAGCCGGTGGCGGTGCCGAGGACGGCGTTCGGCTTGTCCTTGAGCAGGGATTCGATGACGTCGGCGGCGCGGGAGGCGATCTCTTCGGCCGTGTCGAGGATGACGAGCTCCATATTGGTTCCTTAGGGTTTTGCTTCCGGCGGCGGACCTAGCGACCTCATCCGTGAGGCCGACGGGCGGCGAGCCCGTGTCGCGCGTCAATGCTACGGCGTGAGGGAACGGGTTGCGGGAAGGCGGGCCCTTGAGGTTGGAGCACAATGCACAATGCCGGCGCGAGACCACATGTCCTACCGACGTCTCCCACGCACGTCTCTGCCACACGTACGACTTCCCGCCACACGTACGCGTTTTGGAGCTTTCCCCGGGTTTAGCCCGCGGCGACTGTCAGACCGCATCGTGGCCGGGCCAGGAGCGGATGGTGGCGAGCACGTGCGCGTAGCGCTGGTCCAGCAGACGACCGCCCAGCACCGCTCCGTACCACGCGGCTCCCCCGCCCCACAGCGCCCCGCCGACCAGCAGCAACCAGCCCCAGCGCCAGGCCTCCTGCATCACCACGACGATCAGCGGCACCAGGACCGGCAGGCAGACGACACCGATCACCAGTACTCCCAGCAGCTGCAGCAACGCCACAATGAAGGCGGTACCGGAGGTGCGCGACTTCATGGGGCTCTCCCCCGGCGGGTTCGTCTCATAGGGCAGCAGCACGCTGGTCAGGCTCGACCAGGCCAGGGCGACGCCGTACACGCCCAGGCCCGCCCCCAGGTAGGCGGGCGCCTCGCGCCAGTTACCGGTGAGCCAGCCGCCGACCAGTAGAAGGATGATCAGTAGCGGCAGCTGCCAGATGGCTGATGCCAACATCCGTCCCAGCCTGTCTACGCGTCCGGGCAGGCCGGCAGCCAGGTGAGTCCACAGGGCCGTGGAGTCGAAGCCCAGGTCGTCGTGAATCATCCAGCCGCACATCAGGGCGGTGATCGGCCCCAGGATGAGCAGTGCTCCCGGTGCGTGCCCCGGGGTGAAGTCGACGTTCTTTTCCACCGCGTCGTAGTTGGTGGATATCGCCAAGGTGAACAGCACCCCGATTATGGCAACCGTCGCCATCTGCACCAGATAGCGGGGGTCGGAGCGCCAGTAGCGCAGGCAGCGGGCGGCCACGGCCGCCGTCGGCCCGGAGCTGATCCGCTCGAGTCGGCGCTGCCAGGGCAGCACGTCGAGTCCTTCGGCGCCGGCGCCGGCGTCCCCGATCCCACGCGCGTGGTAGGCGTGTGAGCGCGTCCGCGTTTGCGCTGGCCCCGTCATGGCCTGCACCACGACCCGGTGCCAGATCGGGGCCAGGAGCAGCGGCAGCGCCAGGGCGCCCACGGTCAGCGCCGCCGCCGTCGCCACGCGCCCTTGAGCGAGGTAGCCGGGGGCCGCGAGGGCCCAGCCGAAGGGCGTCAGGCCCAACACGCGCGCGATCCTGGCGAGGCCGCCGAAGTCCAGTCGCTCCATGTCCAGCAGGCTGTTCATCAGGGAGGGCAGCAGTGCGAGTGCCATGACGGCGAAGAAGCCGACGACGGCGAGCAGGTCCCGGCCGCGCCGGGAGGAGACTCCCGCGCGCACGACGACACTGCGTCCCAGCAGCACGCAGGTCGCCAGGGTGGGAGGGGCGAGCAGCAGCGCGAGGATGGCGGCGCCCGCACTTCCGGCCACCGCCCAGGTCAGGACCGGGATGAGCAGCGCCAACCCGGTGATGATGCCGGGCAGCCCGCAGGCGCCGGCGACCGCCAGCCCCGTGCTCAAGGCCCGGGAGGGCGCCGTCCAGGCCGCGATGGCGCGCGGGTCCAGAGTCGCGTCGACACCCGTGAACAGCAGGGGCACCACCGTCCACCCGATGGTGACCACGGCACCAAGAGCCCCCGCCACCAGGGTGACGGTTGTGGGATCTAGGCGTCCCAGCGCAACGGCTCCTAGCAGCAGCGGCGCCAGCATCCCCAGTGCGCAGGCGGCCCCCAGAAGCAGGCCGACGGTGGCCCAGATGTTGTTGCGCAGCGCATTGAGGGTGATCCGCCACCTCAGTTGGACGAGGGTCGCAACCATGACAACTCCTCCTGCGACACCTGCGCTCCCACGAGCTGGGCGAAGCGGTCCTCCAGGTCGGCGCCCGCGGCCACTTCGGTGGTGGTGCCCGCCGCGACGACGCGGCCCCGATCGATGATCGCCACGTGCGTGCACAGACGCTGCACCGTGGCCATGACGTGGCTGGAGATGACGACGGTGCCGCCGGCGGCGGCGAAGTCGGTGAGGATCTTCTGGATCGTCTTGGCGGAGATGGGGTCGACCGCCTCGAAGGGCTCGTCGAGTACGAGCACGCTGGGCGAGTGCACCAGGGCGCAGGCCAGGTGGACCTTCTTGCGCATGCCGGCGGAGTAGTCGGCCACGAGGGTGGTGCCGGCGTCCCACAGGTCCAGCACGTGCAGCAGTTGCGTGGCACGGGGAACCACGACGTCGCGGGGCATGCCGCGCAGCAGGCCGGAGTAGGTGACCAGTTCCAGGCCGCTCAGGCGGTCGAAGGTGCGCAACCCGTCGGGCAGCACGCCGAGCAGGGCCTTCGCGCGGGCGGGCTCGGCCCATACGTCCACGCCGTGGACCAGGGCGCGTCCGGAATCGGGTAGCAGCAGGCCGGTCGCCATGGACAGCGTGGTGGTCTTGCCCGCCCCGTTGGGGCCGACGATGCCGTAGAGGCTGCCGGCGGGAATGGCCAGGGAGAGCAGGTTGACGGCGATCTTTGGGCCGAAGGCCTTCGCCAGGGAGTCGAAAAACAGGGCGGGGCAGGGGCCGGGGACGGCGGGCCCACCCGGGGGCGGGAGCGGCGACGGGGCGGTCATGACTCGAAGGTATCGGGGCTGGCGCAGGCCTCGGCTCATCCGGCAGGAGGAACCCGGTCCCGGACCGGCACAGGGACCGGCCTCGGCAGGTAACAAGTGCCGGTCTCGGTGAGGGGGCAGGGGGTGGCAGGGAACGGGTACAACGAAGGCGCGCCGCCCGTGTAGGACGACGCGCCTTATCCGTTGGCTTCCGCGGGCCGCCGTTGGCGGGCCCGCACGCCCCGGGTTCCCTAGGGGGTCACTTGCCGGAGGCGGCCTTCTTCAGGGCGGAGCCGGCGGTCAGCTTCACGCCGTAGCCGGCCGGGATCTGGATCTCCTCGCCGGTGCGGGGGTTGCGACCGGTACGAGCGGCGCGCTCGACGCGCTCGACACCCATCAGGCCCGTGATCTTGACGGCCTCGCCCTTGGTGACGTTCTCAACGAGGACGTCCTGGAAGGCGCCGAGGAAGGCGTCGGCGTCGGTCTTGGTCAGGCCGGCCTTCTCAGCGATGGCGGCAATGAGCTCGGTGCGGTTGATGGACATGTATCTGCCTCTCGGTTGGTGATTTGGACGTCTAGGTGACGGTTGGGCACCTTGGAGCGGTGCCGCTGGCCGTAACGCTATGCATAAATGGGGCGATTTGTCAGATACGACGGCGTTTTCCTCGGCGTGGCGTACCGTTTTGTGGCCCACAACAAACACTTCGGCCGCACTCGTCACACGCGCCCCACGGGTCCCGTCATCGGTGGGCGACGGCGTCGACGAACCAGGAGGTGATGGTCGTCGGGTGGGTGATGGCGGTACCGACGACGACGGCGAAGGCGCCGTGGTCCATGGCGGCTGCCGCCTGGGCGGGGGTGTGCACTCGTCCCTCGACCACCAGCGGCACCTGCGCGATCGCCGCCACCTGGTCCACCAGCTCCAGGTCCGGCCCGGTGGTGGGGGGACGCTCACCGGTGTAGCCGGCCAGGGTGGTGCCCAGGATGTCGGCGCCGGCGTCCTGGGCGGCCCGGGCGTCGTCCAGGCTGCCGCAGTCGGCCATGACCAGCACGCCCGGGCGGGCGGCCTTGAGTGCGGTGATCGTCTGGGCGAGGCTGCGCCCGTCCGGGCGTGGACGGCGGGTTCCGTCCAGGGCGACGATCTGCGCGCCGGTGGCGGCCACGGCGATCGCGTGGGTGAGGGTCGGGGTTATGAACACCCCGCCCGCACCGTCCTTCCACAGTCCGATGACGGGCACGTCCACGTGCTGGGTGATCAGGGCCAGGTCGGCCAGTCCCTGGGCGCGGATGCCGACGGCGCCGCCGGCGACGCAGGCCTGGGCGACCTGGTCCATGGTGCGGGGATCGCGCATGGGCTCGCCGGGATAGGCCTGCGCGGAGGCGATCAGTCCGCCGCGCAGACGCTCGAGTACGGGGTCAAGAGTGGTCATGGTGCCTCCTGATTCGCGCAGGTGTTTTGCGGTGGGTGGGCTCAGCGGGCGTCCGCCAAGCGTTGGGCGGCCTGGTGGGCGGCGCCGACGATGGGCGCCGTCGTGCCCAGGGCGGCGGGCAGCAGCTGCAGCTCCGTGGCTACCGGCTCGACCAGCTCGCGGCGCACGGTCTCGCGCAGCGGCTCCCACCACAGCGGCCCGGAGCGGGCCAGCCCGCCGGAGATGATGACCCGGTCGGGGTCCAGGACGGTGACGACGCCGGCGATGGCCTGCCCCAGGGCGGTGGCGGCCTCGCGGTACAGGCGGCGGGCGTCGGGGTCACCGGCGCGGGCCAGGCGCTCCACGGCGAGCGCGCCGGTCACGTCCTGGGCGCCGGTGGCCTCGCAGAAGCGGCGGGCGATCTGTGGGCCGGCGGCGACGGCCTCGAGGTGGCCGGGGCGCCCACAGCTGCACCGCTCCCCCGCCGCCAGGGCGCTGGGCATGTGCCCCAGCTCCCCGGCCAGGCCGTGCGCCCCGTGGTGGACGCGCCCGTCCAGCACCACCGCCCCGCCCACGCCGGTGCCGACGGCGACGACCAGCGCGCAGGCGGCCCCGGCCCCGGCCCCGATCCAGGCCTCGCCGGCGGCGTAGGCGTTGACGTCGTTGTCGACGTGCACCGCGGGCGCCCCGCCGTCCGGGCCGTGCAGGCCGGCGGCCTCCAGGCGTGCGGCCACGCCGCCGGCGATGTCGGTGCCCACCCAGTCGGCGATGGCGTCGGTGGCGGAGATGACCGTGCCGCGCTCGGCGTCGATCACTCCCGCCGAGCCGATGCCGACCGCCGCCACCGGGCCGGGGCGCCGGGACGTCGGCGTGCCCGGGCCGTCGTCGGCGACGGCCACGATGAGGCCGGCGATGGCGTCGAGCATGGCGGCCGGGCCGGCGTGTGCGGGCGTGGGCACCTCCCGCACGCCCCCGCGCAGGGCGCCGTCGGGGGCGACGCGGGCGGCGGCGATCTTGGTGCCGCCCACGTCCACGCCGATCAGGTCCTCCGCGGTCGCGACCGGGCGGTCGGCCGGGCCGGCGACGGCGGGCATCTCAGATCAGCCCCTGGGCGCGGGCGATCGCCAGCACGCCGTCGCGGGCCTCGCCGTCCAGGGCCCGCACCGGGAAGGCCATGTCATTGGTGTCGATGGTGCCCTGGGCGGCCATGACGGTCTTGAAGGCGCCGATGCCGGTGGCGTCGCCGGAGCGGCCGCGCGGCACGTAGACGATCTCGAAGCCCGCGCACAGCTGGTCCTGAAGGTCGCGAGCCACGGCCCAGTTTCCGGCCTGGGCGGCCTCCCACAGCGCCACGTAGCGGCCGGGGTCCACGTTGCCGTATCCGGGCACGCAACCGTCCCCACCCAGCAGCAGCATGCCGTCCACCACGCACTCGTGACCGGAGAGCACGGCCAGCGGGTGACCGGCGGCGGCGTTGGCGGCCACCAGCCGGCGGAAGCCGACGTCGTCGCCGGAGGAGTCCTTGACGCCGGCGAGCACGCCCTCCTTGCCCAGGGCCACGAGCAGGTCGCGGCCCAGCTTCTTGCCGTTCAGGCGCACCGGCACGTCATAGGCCAGCAGCGGCACGTTCAGCGCGGCGGCAATGGCGCGGAAGTGGTCGGCGATCTCGGCGGCGTCGTTGATCGCGTAGAAGGGGCAGGTGGCGACGACGGCGTCGACGCCGAGCACCTCGGCCCGCCTGGCCTGCTCGATGACCCGGTGCGCGGTGGTGTCGATGGCGCCGGCCAGCACGGGCACGCGCCCGGCGGCCCGCTCGACGACGGTGGCGATGACGGCGTCGCGCTGGGAGTCGGTCAGGTAGGCGACCTCGCCGGAGGAGCCGCCGACGAACAGGCCGTGCACGCCGGAGGAGATGAGGAAGTCGACGGTGCGGCCGAGGGAGTCCAGGTCGATCTCGCCGTGGTTGAAGGGGGTGACGACCGGCGGTATGACGCCGGTGAAGCGGATGTCCATGTAAAGCTCTCTCCATTGAAAATTGATCGGACGTCTGATGTCTATTGTAAGTGTGCCAGATATGGAGCGCGCACGCCACCCACCGCCGCATCCGAGCGCTCCGATACGGATGGCGCGCCGGGCCCGGAGCAGCGTGCGCACCGAGCGACGGGGCGGTTACTTCACCGACCCTTCCGACAGTCCGCCGGCGATGTGCTTCTGGATCAGCATGAAGAACACCACCGAGGGGACGATGACGATCACCGAGGCGGCCATCATGGCGCCCCAGTCGAGTACCTCCGATCCCTGCAAGGAATACAGGCCAACGGCGACGGGCATCTTGTCGGAGTCCGTGATGAACAGCAGAGCGTAGAGGAACTCGTTGAAGGTGTTGATGAAGGTGTACACGGCGGTGGCGACGATTCCCGGCATGATGATGGGGACCGAGATCTGCCAGAAGACTCTGAACCTGCTGGCGCCGTCGACGGCGGCCGCCTCCTCTATCCCGATCGGAACCGTCTGGAAGAAGCCGATGAGCATCCAGATCGCGTACGGGATGGAGAACGACAGGTAGGCGATCACCAGGCCAACGTAGCTGTTCATGAGTCCGAGCTTGACCATCGTGACGGTGTACGGAATGGCCAGCAGGATCGGAGGGAACATGTAGGTGCTGATGAGGAGCTTGGTGAGCTGCCGCCCGACGCGGGGGAAGAACCGGACAATGCCGTAGGCGCCGAGCAGCGAGACCAAGACGGCGATGACCGTGGAGCAGCCGGCGATGAGCAGCGAGTTCTTCAGGTTCCTGAGGAAGCCGATCTCGGTGACGACCTTTCGGTAGTGCTCCGGCGTCGGAGACGAGGAGAACAGCTGCAGCGGGTTCTGGGCCAGTTCACCGGAGGTCTTGAATGAGGAGGTGATGACCCACAGCAGCGGGAACACCGCAATGAATGACGCAACAGTGAGCAGCGCATAGACGCCTGCTACTCCCCACCGACTCTGACCAACGCGACGCATGGCTCAGCCCCTTTCTCGATTCCAACGGTTCATGATCTTGAAGGCGCCCACCGCAACCAGTAGCAGGAAGACCAGCAGAAGCACGGTGACGGTAGAGGCGACTCCGAGCTGCCGCAGGTTCCACCCCTCCTGATAGGCGAAGATCGGCAGGGTGGTCGTTCTGTTGCCCGGCCCGCCGCCGGTCAACAGGAACAGCATGTCGAAATTGTTGAAGATCCAGATCACACGGAGGATCACCAACAGGGCGATGACCTCCCGGATGTGGGTCAGGGTTATGAAGCGGAAGCGCTGCCACCCCGTGGCGCCGTCAACCATTGCGGCCTCGTACTGCTCCTGGGGAATCGTCTTGAGTGCAGAGAGGATGTTCACCATGAACATCGGTGTACCGAACCAGACGTTGATGGCCAGCACCACCCAGAACGTGAAGCTCGGGTTTCCCAGGAGAGCGATGTTCGCCTCCGTCAGCCCCGAGGCCGTCAGGAGATTCGGGACGACGCCATAGACGTCGTTGAGGATCCACTTCCACGCGAAGGCGGTGATGATGGCGGGAAACGCCCAGGGGACGATCAGCAGGGTCCGAAACAGAGCCGATCCCCTCGGTACGCGGTCCAGAGCGAGGGCGAGGATCAGGCCGGTGAACAGCTGGAACACGATCGACAGAGCCGTCCACTTGATGGAGACGCCGAAGGCGTTCCAGTAGTCCGACGACGTCAGGACGGCCAGGTAGTTCTTGAGCCCGACGACGTCGTAACTCGTGCGCAGGAGATGCTTGTCGGTGAATGAGAACCAGATGCTCGAGAGCACCGGGTAGATGAGCAGCGCGAGCACCACGACTATCGATGGGGCTACGAAGGCGATGCCAGTCCAGTTGAGTTGTTTGATGCGATTCATAGTCTCCGCTCCCGTCGGTGGTGGCGGGTGGGATGCACCCGCCACCACCTTCATGAGTCGGCTGCCGGCTCAGCCGATCTGGGCACCAGCCGCCTCGAAGGCGCTGTTCAGTTTGTCCTCGCAGTCCTTGGCCGCGGCCTCTATGTCCACGGCGTCGATGATCACAGAGTGGAACATCTTCTCGATCATGCCCTGACTGGTCAGGATGCCCGCTTGGACAAGCGGCCCCTCCTCCATGCCAATGGCCGAGCCGACACCGACCTGGTCTTGAATGACCTGGATCGAGTCGGAGTACTTGGTGATGGTCTCATTGTCCAGGTACTGCGAGTCCTCGGCGATGTCGGTCAGGACCGGCAGCATGCCGCCGGGGATGGCGTGAAGGAAGTCGATGTACTCGTCCTTTGAGAACAGGTACTCGAGGAAGGCCTTGGCCTCACGCTTGACCGCGGACGCCTCCCAGACCACCAGCGGGATGTTGGAGATCTCCGCCGGGTAGTTGACCGAGTCGGTGCGCTTCAGGCGCGGCAGTGGCGCGGCCGCGATCGACTCGCTGAGATCGGGGCGATTCTCCTGCACTCCGGAGATGTGGAAGCCGGAGTTGAAGTCGAAGGCCGTCTTGCCTTGATAGAAGAGCGTGGCCTGGTCGAGTACGGAGTAGTCGAGGGAGCCCGACGGGGAGACGGTGCGGTACAGGTCGACCCAGTACTTGATTCCGTCGAGTGCGGCGGCAGAGGTGAGGTTCGCGGAGCCGTCATCCTTGAGCAGGCGCTCTCCCGCTGAACGCACGTAGAAGTTGAGGTAGCGGGCACCCAGCACGTCCCCGGCGCCCAGGGGCACGGAGAGGCCGTAGAGGTCGTTGGAGCGGCCGATCGTCTTGGCAGCCTCAGCCAGGTCATCCCAGGTCTCGGGAACGGACAGGGAGTATGACTCGAGCAAGTCCTTGCGGTACCACATCACCTGCGCGTGGGAGTAGATAGGCACGGAGTAGGAGATGCCGTCGGCCTGCCCCTCCTTGAGCGCGGCTTGCGGGAAGCGGTCACGGCCGATGGAGTCGATGATCTCGTCAAGGGGTACGAGAGCCTCGGCGTTGATCATCTCCACGACGTTGTTCGGCAGTGCGGTCGAGATGTCGGGGACCTGACCGGCGGTGAGTCCAGTGGTCCACTTAGTATTGAACTCGCCCCATGAGAACTGCTCGATGTTGACCGTGACGCCGGGGTTCTCGGTGTGGAAGGCGTCGGCCATCCGCTGCATCCAGTCGGCGCGGGCGCCCTGGGTGAACGAGGACCACATGGTCACCGTGCCGCTGAGCGGACCGGTTTCCTCGGATTCTGCGGAGCCGGAGGCGCCGCACGCAGCGAGCAGGCCGAGCATGCCGACGCCGGAAGCCGCCATGAATCCGCGTCGGCTGAATGCGTATGGGTAGGTCTGAGGGGTGGAAAGGAACATATTGCTTCTCCTTTGGATTGGACGTGTGCTGTTTGTGCTACGGGGTGAGCGACGAGCGCAGGGGGGCGGTCGCTCAGGGAAATCACGGGTCAGTCGGCGGTCTGCGCCTCCTCATTCACCTCGGCGGGGGCAAGGGGGATGCCGAAGAAGCTCAGCGGCAGGCGTGAGAAGTACAGGCCCTGGCACTCGTTCTCCCACAGGAGGCCGATCCTGCCGTCGGGCAGTTCGCACATGCACTGGTAGACGTAGTGCGCGGGGTTGAAAGTCCGGGACCGCTCCCACGATTGCCCCCCGTCCAGGCTCAGCCGGAGCACGCCGCAGCCGCGGTAGGGGAGCATGAGGGAGGCGTTGGCGAAGACAACCCGGTCCTCCCCGCGGGCGAGGTGAGTGCCACGGCGTTGGGCTGGCACCAGATCTCCGGCAGGCTCTCATCAAAGGTGATTTCACCCCAGGTGACACCGCCGTCGGGCGACTCCGCAGTCGCCACGCGTCCGCGTGGATCCTGATTGCGCATGAGCATGAGCACGGAGCCGTCGGCCCGCTCGACGATAGTGGCCTCGTGCAGCGAGTACTGCTCATCGGTGAACTCGGCCGGCACGAGGGGGCCCGCAGGGGTGGGCCGCCCATCGTTCGGGCTGGAAGCCAGCGTCCAGGTCTCACCGTGGTCGTCCGAGTAGATGACGGTGGCGCACATGGCGAGCCAGTTGTGGTCGTTGTTGAAGTACACCGGGATCAAGATCCGGCCGGAGTTCGCACCGTGACGCAGGACGATTCCGTTTCCCGGGCAGGTGCCGAGGAATCTCATCCACGGCTCCTTGAGCGCATGGTTGAGGTCCTCCGGCTCCGACCAGGTGAGGCCATCGTCATCAGAGTAGACGTGCTGCAGGTAGGACGTCGGGATGGCGAACAGGGACTGTTCCGGGTCCGTCCCTGGCGCGAGATCGAGGTTTCCGGCGGGGCGCCCGGACCGGGTGATGTTGAGTGCGGCGTCCACCTGGAAGTCGGTGGGATCCCCCGCTGCCGTGTACACGGCGCCGTCGGCATCCACGTAGTAGCGCCCCATATCGAGGTCCCGAACCAGTCTGCGGCCCTTGGAGTCGAAGCCCGTGGACGCCCAGCAGTTGGGCTGGCCGATGCCGCCCGGGAAGTGGTCGACGAACACGTGGATCCTGCCGGTCGCCGGGTCCTGAACCATGCAGGAGTCGATGACGCAAGCGGCATCCTCCCCCGTACCGGGGCAGTCGATGACCGTCTGGAGCGGCCCCCAGGTCTCTCCCCCGTCCAGCGACCTGCGTACAACGAAATTGATGTCGTTAGGGGCGTCGTTGGCGTTGAATACGCGCTGGTCGGCCCCTGCGAGTATGGTGCCCGAGGTCAGCGTCAGGAGCGAGGGGATACGGTAGGAGGCGGAGTCGTGGAAGCCCCGGTCGAAGAGCGCGTCAGTCTGTATGGGCTCGACGCCGTGGAGCCGCTTGATCTGCTCATCGCCGAGGACCTGCTCGAAGATCGCGGCGCTTTGCACCTCCCCCGACAGACGGACGCCATGGCAGTCCTGGCCGATGACGATCTCATCGAGGCCGTTGATGTCGCCGAGGAAGAACTCGCCCGGCACATGGGCCTCTCGGTACCCGTCCACGTATATGTCCACGGCCCCGTGCCCGCAGACCACGGCCACACGGTGCCACTGGCCGTCACCCCATCTGCCCTGTGCGACGGCCTCACGGACCCGACCGACTCCGGCGACCGCGCGGTAGACGATTCCCGTGGGTGTCACCCGCAGCGATAGGCGTTCGTCGCCGGCGGCACCGGCGGCGAACAGGGTTCCCTCCTGCATGCGACCGCGCACGCGAAAACTCAGGTCGACGGCTCCCCGCCGCGTCTGGGCGAAACGAGCGACATCGAGTTCGTCCAGGCGGTTCGCAGCGAACTCCACAGCCGGCTGGGCGACTCTCGCACGGGTAATGACCTCCCGGGCGCTAGGCACGGATCGCGAGACGGTGAAGTCGGCGATCTCCGGTGTGCCGAGGTCACCGACCCGGACGGACGCGTCGGCGCCGAGATCACCCAGGAACGCCGTCGTCGTCGCGCAGAACGCCTGATAGCCGTCGACGTACAGGCGCGTGCCGCGCGCGGTCACGGTGATCACGGCGCTGTGCCAGTAACCGTCGGCCACCCCCCTGGTGTCCTCGGCCTCGATCAGGCCCCAGTTCCCGTCAACTGCGGCCTCGTAGACAAGGTAGCCGCCTTTGATCCGGGCGGAGAGCCTGCCGCGCACGCCGCCATCGATCTCTACGAGATTGCCATCGGCGGTGGCGCGGAAGTCGAACATAATGCTTCCCGTGGGCGCGCCGACAACCGTTTCCGCCAGTCCGCCATCATAAGAAGCCGCATACATTTGCTGTCTCCATTCTGAAAATAAGCGCAGTACCCCCTGGAAAATGGCTCCGGTATTAGGCGACACCGAGCGGGTACGCTCCAGGAAATCGCTGAGATCCGGTCAATACGGGCCGAGCACGGCGCCCGACGTCGTTCTCATTCAGCGCCCTCGGGGGCGGGAGGGGCGCACTTCACCCGGAGAGTTCGTTTCCGGGGTGGAAGGGGATCGCCCGCGGCTCAGCGGGCGCCACCAACGGCTCTGGCTGGTGGCGGGTCAGGACTGCGTCAGAGAGGGCCCGCGCTCCTCGCGAATAGCGGAGCGACGACGCCGAGCATTCGTAGTGATACGCCAGGCAGACGCAGCATGCATGAGACCCTCCTCGAAATGTCGTGCCGAACTGATTCGCGCCTGAGCACCTCGTAGGCGGATCCGCTTTGATCCGCCGACAAGATAAAGGTAGCGAACCCTCGCACGCTCGTCAAGCGTTTCTCGGACCGGCTGCGGCTCCTAGAATTACCGTTTCGGAACGAAGTATGAGCCGCCTCAACTGAACGGGTTCATTTAGATTACCGAAATCGCTTTTTCCGCCGCGCGCAGCCGTCGGCACACAGGCGGCGGCCGGATCCACCCGAGTGGATCCGGCCGCATACGATGCCGCCTACGCGGGGAGCGCCCCGAGGACGAGCGGTCAGGCCTCGAGCAGGGAGGGCACGGCGCCGAGCAGCGTGCGCGTGTACTCCTGCTGGGGGTGGGCGAAGATCTCCGCCGTCGTGTTCATCTCCAGGATCTTGCCGAAGTACATGACGGCGATGCGGTCGGAGACGTAGCGGACCGTGTTGATGTCGTGGCTGATGAACACCAGCCCCAGACCGAGGGCGGCCTTGAGGTCCTGCAGCAGGTTGAGGACCTGGGCGCGCACGGACACGTCCAGGGCGCTGGTGGGTTCATCGGCGACGATGATGTCCGGGTCCAGGGCCAGTGCCCGGGCGATGGCGACGCGCTGGCGCTGGCCGCCGGAGATCTGCCGGGGCAGCACCTCCAGAGCGCTGGGCGGCAGGCCCACCAGGTGCAGCAGGTCGCGGACCTTCGCCTCGCGTTCGGCGGGTGAGCCGATGCCGTGGACGTTGAGTGGGTCGATGAGCGTGTCGTGCACGATCATGCGCGGGTTCAGCGCGGTGGCCGGGTCCTGGAAGACCACGGACACCGAGCGGCCCAGGGCGCGCCGGTCGGCGGCGGAGTGCCCGAGGGGGCGCCCCTTGAAGTAGACCTCGCCGCGAGTCAGCGGTTGCAGGCCGGTCATGACGCGGGCGGTGGTGGACTTCCCGCAGCCGGACTCCCCCACCAGTCCGAGGGTCTCGCCGCGCTTGACCTTCAAGGAAACGTTGTTGACGGCGTGGACCGTGTCGGGGCGGAACAGCTTGCCGGTGCGGGACTTGTGAATGACGTGGGCGTGGCGCAGCTCGATGACCGGATCGGTCTCGGGATTCCAGCCGGCGTACTTGTCGGTGGGCATCAGTGGGCCTCCTTGGCGAGGACTGCCTCGAGCTCGGGCGTGATGGCGTAGTAGTGCTCGCCGGCGCCGGCCACGGGCCGCAGCACCGGGCGGGTGTTCAGGCCGACGTCGGGGTGAGATGAGCGCGGGGCGAAGCGGTCACCGGCCACGAACTCCTGCGGGCTGGGGACGGTGCCGCGCACCTGGTGCAGGCGCTTGGATCCGGCCTCGATGGAGAGCACCGCCCCGAGCAGACCGCGGGTGTACTCGTGGACGGGGTTGGTCAGCAGCTCCGCGGTGGCGGCCTGCTCGACCACCTGCCCGGCGTACATGACGGTGATGCGGTGGGCAACCTTGGCCACCAGGGCCAGGTCGTGGCTGACGAAGACCATGGCGAAGCCGAGCTTCTCGCGCAGCTGGTTCAGCAGGTCGATGACCTGCTTCTGCACGGTGACGTCCAGGGCCGTGGTGGGCTCGTCGGCGATGACCAGGCTGGGATCGCGGGTGAGCGCCATGGCGATCAGCACGCGCTGGCGCTGCCCGCCGGACAGCTCGTGCGGGTAGCTCTTGAGCGTGCGCACCGGGTCGAGTCCGACCAGCTCGAGCAGCTCCTCGGCGCTGCGGGTGCCGCCGCGGGAGGTGAGCTGCTTCATCTGGGCGCGGATGAGCATGGAGGGGTTCAGGGAGGACAGAGCGTCCTGGTAGATCATGCTCATCTCGTGGCCGCGCAGGGCGTTGTGCTCCTTGGGACTCAGCTCCAGCAGGTCGCGCCCTGGAAGCGGATCCGCCCGGTGATGCGCGCGCTGGACGGCAGCAGCCCCATGACCGCCATGGAGGTGATGGACTTCCCGCAGCCGGACTCCCCGACCAGGCCCATGGTCTCACCGGGGCGCACGGAGAAGGACACGCCGTCGACGATGTTCACCTCCCCGTGCTGGGCGGGGAAGGCGATCGACAGGTCCTCCACCTCCAGCACGGGTGCGGCCTGCGGGGTGGGGTAGACGAGCCGGTCGTGGCGGGCCAGTTCGGCGTCGCGCAGGGAGGCCAACCGCTCGGCGAGCGGAACCTCCTCGGCGGCGGGCTCCACGACGCCGGTCAGGGCGCTCTTCTGCCCGCCGGGGGTGGCGTCCGCGGTCACCTCGGCGTGGGAGCGCACGGCGTGGCCGGCCTCGTCCCAGGCCTGCTGGGTCTGCATGGCCTCCTCGTCGGCCTCGACGTCCACGTGGGCGCGGATGCGCGGGGAGGCCATGGCGTCGGTCAGGCCCTCGGACAGGATGTTCAGGCACAGGGTGGTGATCAGGATCATCAGCCCGGGGAAGAACGTCGGCCACCAGTGGCCGGACAGCAGCAGGGCCTTGCCCTCGGAGAGCATGTTGCCCCAGGTGGGGGTGTTGACGGCTTTGATGCCGGCGCCGATGAATGACAGGGAGGCCTCGAAGACGATGGCGTCGGCCACCAGCACGGTGGCGTACACCATGATCGGGGCGACGCAGTTGCGCACCACGTGCTTGGCCAGGATCCAGGGGACGCGGGCCCCCATGACCTTGGAGGCGGCCACGTAGTCCTCGCCGAACTGGGCGAGGATATTGGCGCGCACCACGCGGGTGAGCTGTGGGGTGTAGACGACCGCCGTGGCGATGATGATCACGGCCACCATCGGCAGCCCGGAGGCGGACATGGCCAGCACCAGCACGGCCGCGAGCGCGATCCCGGGGAAGGACATGAGCACGTCCAGCACGCGCATGACCACCTCCCCGATCCACTTGCGGCTGGTGGCGGCGATGGCGCCGAGGACCGCGGCCAGGGCCAGGGCGATGCCGGTGGCGCTCAAGCCCACCACCAGGGAGACGCGGGCGCCGTAGATGGCGCGGGAGAAGATGTCCCGGCCGGTGGCGTCGGTGCCGAACAGGTGCGCGGCGGAGGGGGCGACGGCGGGGTCGGAGGAGACGACGTCGCCCACACCCTCCACATGGGTGACCGTCTCGGCGGAGGCCAGGCCGGTGGCGCCCGGATGGTAGGGGGCCACCAGCGGGGCGAAGACGGCCATCAGGGCGATGAGGGCCAGCACGATCACGGCGATCTTGGAGCCCAGCGGCAGGCGGCGCCAGCCCTGGAAGCGCAGGCCGGGGGCGGCAACCTTGTCCAGTGTGCGGCGGTGGGGCATCAGACGCTCCTGATCCTCGGGTTGACCAGCACGTAGAGCATGTCAACGACGATGTTGATGATGATGAAGGCCAGTGCGACCGTGATGGACACGCCCTGGACGATGTTGACGTCATTGCGGGTGATGCCCTGGAAGATGAGCTGTCCCATCCCCTGGATGTTGAAGATCATCTCGATGACGACGGCGCCGCCCATGGCGTAGCCGAGCCGCAGGCCCAGCACCGTCAGCGGGGTGATCAGGGCATTGCGCAGCACGTTGCGGGCGACGACGACGTGCTTGGGGATGCCGGCGCCGATGGCGGTGCGCACGTAGTCGCGGTCGAGTTCCTCGACCATGGCGGTGCGCACCACGCGGGTGAGGGTGCCGGTGTTGGGGACGGCGACGGCCAGGGCGGGCAGGAAGATCTGCCGCGCGTAGGCGCCGGGGTCATCGCCGAAGGAGACCCATTGGGTGACCACCGAGGGGAAGGTGCCGGTGGCGCCGGGGATGTCGCCGAACCACTGGATCAGCAGCAGGGCCAGCCAGAAGGAGGGGGTGGCCAGGCACAGGATGGAGATCACGCGGATGACCTGGTCGGGCCAGGCGTCCCGGTACAGGGCGGCGATCACGCCCAGGATGGTGGCGGCGATAACGGCCAGGAAGATGCCGATGAAGGTCAGCTGCAGGGTGATGGGGAAGGCGCTGGCGACCATGTCGGTGATCTTCACGCCTGTGAAGGTGGTGCCGAGGTCGCCGTGCGCCAGGCCCACCAGGTAGTCCCAGAAGCGTTGCAGCAGCGGGTCGTTGAGGTGGTGGGCCTGGCGGTACTGCTCGAGGGCGTCGGCCGTGGCGGCCTCCCCCAGCGCCAGGCGCGCCGGGTCGGCCGAGGAGAACGACATGACGACGAATACGAGCAGTGTCACGCCCAGCACCATGATCGGCAGCGCCACCAGGCGGCGGCCGATCAGGCGGAGGAGGTTGGACACTGGGGTGCTCCTTTTGCCGGAACTGGGGGAGGCGGGCGGTCAGGCGGCGGTGGTGCCGACGTCGATGAAGGACAGGCCGGTCAGGGCGATCGGCTGGAATCCGACCAGCGCCTCGGCGTCGTAGGCGGTGGGCGACTTGCGGTGGAAGATCGGGTAGAGCGGCACGTCTGCGGCGATCAGGTCGAAGATCTCCTGCCACTTGGCCACCTGGGCGTCGCCGTCGAGCTGGACGGCCTCGTCCAGGGCGGCCTGCACCTGGTTGTAGGCGTCGGTGCCCTTCCAGTGCAGGCGGGTGTCGGTCCAGATGTCGCCGGCGTACCACCAGCGCATGAGCAGGTCCGCGTCGTTGCCGAAGACGGAGGGGTCGCCGGGGGCGATGACCACGTCCCAGTCGCCCTGGGCGGAGTCGATGAAGGCGTAGACGTCCGCGGACTTCTTCTCCTCGTAGTTGACGGTGATGCCCAGGGCCTCGAGGTTCTCGCGGATGATCGGGCGGACGGAGGCGAACCAGCCGTGGTCGGAGCACAGCAGGTTGATGCTGGTCACCCCGGCCTCGGCCAGCAGCGACTTGGCCTTGTCGGCGTCGTAGGTGTAGACGGTGCTGGCCTGCTTGTAGGCGGGGTGGTCGGCCTGGACGAAGCAGGTGGCGGGGGTGGCGAGCGTGCCCATGCCGGTCTCGCAGATCTTGTCGTAGTCCAGGGCGTACATGATCGCCTGGCGGGCCTTGACGTCGGAGAGCGTGGCGTTGTTGAACATGGCGAACAGCAGGGAGAAGCCCTGCTGGGCGGCCACGGTGATGGGCGCCTGCATGGTGGCCAGGTTGGCCACGGGGACGGCGTCGATGGCCTGGACGGTGCCGGAGGTGATGGCGTTGGTGCGGGTGGTGTCGTCGGGCAGGATCTGCCAGGTCATGGACTTGGCCAGCGCCGGGTGGGGGCCGTTGTAGTTGTCGTTGCGCTCGAAGACGATGGTCTGGGAGGCGGCGCCGTTGTCGGTCATGGTGTAGGGGCCGGTGCCGACCGGGTTCATGTCGAAGGCGGCGGCGTCGGCCTCGACGGCGGCGCGGGGCACGATCTTGACCACGCTGATGCGTTCGGCCACCAGCGAGTAGGGGTATTTGGTGGTGATGGTGATGGTGGCGTCGTCCTTCTTCGTCACGGAGTCGATGAAGGTGATGAACTGGGAGTACAGCGAGTTGTTGTCCGGGTCCAGGACGCGTTCGAAGGAGAAGGCCACGTCGTCGGCGGTGACGGGCGTGCCGTCGGAGAAGACGGCGCCGTCGCGCAGAGTCACCTCATAGGTGGTGTCATCCACCTGCGCGGGCAGGTCGGCGGCCAGGGCGGCGTAGCACTCGCGGGTGGCGGGGTGCAGCTCGGTCAGGCCCTCCAGGGTGTGCCAGTTGGCGGCGACGGTGAGCGCGGCAGTGGTGGTCATGGGGTCGTAGCCGTTGGTGCCCAGCTCGTAGGAGATGCCGGCGGTGATGGTGCCGTCGGCGTTGGAGGCGGCCGCGTTGGCGGCAGGGTCGCCCGCCACTGCCGTGGCTCCGGAATCGGAGGATGAGCCGGAACCGCCGCAGGCGGCGAGGCCGGCGGCCAGCCCGGCTGCCAGCCCCAGCGTGGAGGACAGGCGGATGAAGTCGCGGCGGGAGGCGCGGGGAGTCGAGATCGTCATTGAGGTCTCCTGAGATCGGACATCTGTTGTCTGATGTCGGTAGAATGAATGTAGCAGGCGTCGGATATCTGATCAATCCCGGGACGGAAGATGGATTATGTGTAACGATGACCTGAGAGCCCTCCCGGCCTCACCTGACCGGGAGGCGATAGGCGCGCGAGCGCAGCGGAACCGAAGAGGGGACGAGCGAGCCATGACCGCCATGGAGATCAAGCGCGGGGCCTACACCGCCAGCAGTGGGGCGACCACGCAGGCCACCAGCGCCATGAACGCCATCAAGGACTACATCCTGCAATCCCACCTCCAGCCCGGCGACCCGCTGCCGACCGAGTCGCAGCTGTGCGAGACCCTGGGCGTGTCCCGCTCCTCCGTGCGCGAGGCCATCCGCACGCTGGCGGCCCTGGACATCGTGGAGGTGCGCCACGGCCACGGCATGTTCGTGGGCCAGGTGTCGATGCGCCCCATGGTGGAGTCCCTCGTCTTCCGGGGGCTGCTCAAGCCGGGCGACGACTACCGCAGCCTGCGCGAGGTGGTTCAGGTGCGCCGCACCCTGGATACGTCCCTGGCCGAGGCCGTCACCGAGGCGTGGCGGGGACGCGAGGACGCGGAGATCGACGCCGTCGTGGATGAGATGGAGGCGCTGGCGAAGCGTGGGGAGACCTTCACCGACCAGGACCGCAGCTTCCACCAGATGCTGCTGGCGCCGGTACCCAATCAGCTGTTCGCCCACCTGATGGAGGCGTTCTGGGCGATTCACACCCTGACGGTTCCCATGCTCCATGCCCCGCGCCCGGAGGACATCGTCAAGACCGCCAACGCCCATCGGGCCATGCTGCAGGCGGCCCGCGCCGGGGACGTGGACGCCTACCGGGAGGCGATCGTGGCGCACTACGAGCCGCTGGAGAAGGCCCTCACCCGCGACTGACCTCGCCCGCCGTAATCGTCGGGAAGGTCCCCTCCCCCATCACCCGCGCCAGGTTGAGGCGCGGGTCTTCAGGCTCAAGCAGCCGGGTGAGCCAGCTCAGTCGCGCGGTCTCCAGGCCGTCGCGCAGCCAGGTGGCGCTGACGTACTCCATGGCGTGGGTGGCTCCCGGCCACACGTGCAGCTCGCAGTCCCCGCCGTCGCGCCACAGGGCCGCGGCGAAGGCGACCACCTCGTCCCGGAAGGTCTCGGCCCCGGCGACGGACAGGAAGATCGGGGGTAGCCCGGCCAGGGCGCCCGGCTGGTCAACGGCGCGGCCGGCCGCCTCATGCACGCTCACCGCCGCTCCGCCCCGCCGGCCGGGCAGGATCTGTTCCCAGGCCCAGTCGTTCCAGTGCGCCGGCCACAGCCCGTCGTCGGGGAACTGGCGGGCCGACGGCGGCTGCACCGCGCCGTCGGGGCCAGGCAGCCCGGTGCGGTCGTCCAGCATCGGGTAGTCGAGCAGGTAGCCCAGCGCCCGAGGCCCACCGCGGTCCCGAGCGGTCAGAGCCAGGCAGGCGGCCAGTCCCCCGCCGCCGCTGGGCCCGACGACGACGATGCGCTCCGGGTCCGCCCCGTAGTCCGCGGCGTGCTCGGCGGCCCAGGCCAGTGCCGCCAGGCAGTCCTCCCCCGCTGCGGGTGCGGGGTGCTCCGGCGCCAGGCGGTACTCCGGGGCGAGGACGACGCCGCCGAAGCGCCGCGCCCAGGCGGTCGGGGCGGCCAGGTCGTCGAAGCGGCAGCCCATCACCCGGCCGCCGCCGTGGATGGACAGCAGCAGTGGGGCGCCCGGCTGCGCCGCGCCGTCGGTCGGGGTGACGACGGTCAGCGGCATGGTGGTGCCGTCGGCGCGAGTGAGGGTCGCCTCGTGCAGGTGCGCGTCCGGGCAGGCGGCCAGATAGACGGCGCGGCGCCGGGCGATCGGGATGCGACGGTCGGTCAGCGTGGAGCTGTTCAGGGGCGGGAGTCCGCCGGCGGCCTCGAGGCGCTGGAGTACGAGCGCGGTGGCGGGCTCGTAGGGCGGGCGGGGTGGCGTCGTCGGCGTCATGGGCGGAGAGTACGCGTGCCGGCGCCCCGATCCGCTCCGCCTGGGCGCGCGAGTTCGAAGAACCGGGTTGAAAGGCATGCACGGGCACCCAGGCGGCGTATCCTTCAATTCCGAGGCGGGCGTGTCGCATGGGTGCGAGAAGAGGGCGGTCATGTTCTGTTCACTTGCCCGTAGGCGAGGAGGCGCCGTGAATAAGAAGCAGACCACTGGGATCGTCGTCTTGGCCGGGATCGCCCTGCTCGCTGTCCCGTTCGCTATCGGTAAGAGCGGCGATGCCGCGACCGCCGCGCCCGAACCGGCGGCGTCGTCTGAGGCACCGATCGCGCCGGAAGTTCAGGAGCTCGCCCATCACGAGCTCGAGGGCGACGACTTGACCTTCGCCCCCGGGGTCGAGGTGCCCACAGCAGCAGACCTCATTCCCGAACTCGCGGGCGCCACCGTTCAGACGCAGGACGGCTCCGACCTCACCCTCGAGGCCGACGCAGAGAACCCGGCGGCCCGGCGCAGTCTGGAGGACAGTGGGCTGGACCCCGACTCCACCGGCGTGGTGGTTCACGTGGCCGAGGGAGACCTCGCGGTTTCCGAGGCCCTGTACTGGCAGTGCGGCTGGATCGACGAGTACTTGAACGCGGCCGACGCCGGGGACGCCACGCGCATGGATAGCGCCGAGGCGCAACTGAGCACCTTCCCCACCCTCAACGCCATCACCACCTACGCTCCGGAATTCGCCGAGATGCACTCGTACATCGTGGTGCCCATGATTGACGGCGACCTCGATATCGGACGCCGATGGCTCGACAAGAACTGCCAGCCCTACACCAACCGCTAACACCACGCGGCCTGGCAGCCTCGAGGCCACAACCTCGCTCGCGAAAGGATAAGCGCTCATGCCAACGCCTGCACGGCGATTACTCAGCTCGGGCGCAGTCGTCGCAATCTATATCGCGTGCTGCGTGGTTTTGGGCGTGTCTGGGCACCTCGCACTAATCAGGGACGAGTCCATTCCCGCGCCCGTGATCGAACTCTACACAGTGTTCCTCGTGATGCCACTTGTTCTTCCCGCAATCGCCCTCCACTTCGACAAGAAGCTCCAGGCGAAGCAGACCTGGTGGACCAGCCTGCTGCTGGCACCGATCGAGTATCCACTATACCTGCTCGGAATCGCCCTGCACTTCTGGTCCATCAACCCCATTGCAGATGCGTCGCTTCCCCCTCCCTGGGCGTTGTATGCGGTGTGTGCTGTGTTTCCCGCGGCGACCGTACTGGTAGGCCGGATTTACCGGGTCATACGGCCGCCGCGGGAAACACAGAGATCAGGCCAGCAGGAAGTTCGCAAAGGCCCGTGACGCCGCCTTCGACACCAAGTCCCTCAACTGGATGGTTGATTCCAGGGGGTGGGTGTCGGTGGGGTTGGCGTTTGTCTCGGAGTGCGTGTCTGGTCGGACCGCTTACGCGCGGATGGGCCGAGTGCGCGCGGTCGGACTGCCTTAGACGCACTCTCAGGCGGTCCAACCGCCCAGACGCGGTCCAAGTGAAGCAACGCGGTCCAAGTAGGAGCCGAACCCGCCCCTGCCCCCGAGCGATCCACCCGCCCACGCCCACCGACCCCTGACATCTGCCCAAACAAGACACCCCCGCCCCCTACCACGCCCACACCCCGGAGTCGAATCATTTCCTCCGGTAAGGGGGTGCGGCGCGGGGCAGCTCGCGCGCCGATGCTGAACCCGGCCGTTGGCGTGGCCGGCGCACCCACTGGCGGCCGGGGCGGCCGTCTGCCCAGTGGTGTTATTCGTTGCTCCTGTGGTGGGTCTGCACACTCGAGGGGTGAACCCTGAGGCGGAATCCGCAGAATCATGCGGATTTCACCCACAATCCGAGTGTCATGACCGTGCTCCAGTGTGCAACGACCCCTTCGTTGCACACTGGAGCGATGTCACCGGAATCGGGCCGAGAAGCAACTTCCGCGTATTTCCAAGGAAAAACCGGCCTCAGCCGACCCTGCCCGGATGACCCTTGCGTGCAAACATGCGGTGCCGGGCCAAGCGAATCAATCACCAACAAGAGCAACATCTCGACCACCCCCGAAAACACCCCACCCACCACCCACAGGCACACCCGTCCTACGATCGCTTACCCCACACGACCACCAACCACACCCCCACGAACTCACCCATCTAGGGCAGTTCGGCGCTGAGGAGCATGAGACCTTTCATCACCAGATCCTCAATCAGCGCAACCTCGCCGTAGAGATTCATCCGTCCAACCTGCGCCACGAACCCCTCTGGGTAGCTGAGCAGTGGGTAGATACTGTAGCTGTACATCGTGAGCTGCGTCCGGAACATTTCACGCTCGGACTCCACCGCATTGGGGAACTGCTTGCGCAGAACCTCCGCAAGCTCGACGAAGAACGGGTGGATGTCGCGCTGGAAGTCCACGATAGCCTCGTCACCGCACTTGCTGCGCAGGGAGGCGTCGTTGATAGCGAGAAGCTGCAGGATGAGCCGGCGGCCGAGCAGCGACTTGGCGAGCTCGCGGCAGAACTCCTCTCGCCCCATCCTCCGTTTGAACCTCACGCGTATCTCTGTCGCCCATGCGGCGTACTCGCGCCGCATCAGGTCGAGATAGACCTCCTCCTTCGTGGCGTAGTAGTGATACACGGACGGGCGCGCGATCGAGCACTTCTTGGCTATTGCGGCCAAGGTGACGGTCTCGTACTCCTGCTCGGCCAGCAAGGCCGCCGTCGCGTCGAGTATCTCCGCCCTGCGTGCGGCAACCTCCGCGTCCGTCCTGGCCCTCACATTACCCATGCGTCTCCCCCTGAGTTGCAACCGACACCCTGTCGGTTATACGATCCGACGGTCTTCATTCAGACATCGCACAAACACCGCTTGCAAGGGGAAGGTACCCATGAAAGCACTGCTGATCAACGCTCACCTGCCCTACCCCAACTGGTCGGAGGGCGCACTCAACGCCTCCGCACACGCAGTCGCGAAGGAGTTCTTCGAGGCCCGCGGCGACGAGGTCACCGAGACCAAGATCGCCGACGGCTACGACCCCGCCGCAGAGGCCCAGAAGATGCTCGACGCGGATGTCGTCGTCGTGCAGACTCCCATCAACTGGTTCTCCGCTCCGTGGATCTGGAAGAAGTACACCGACGAGGTGTTCAACGTCGGTCTGCACGATCAGACCTTCCTGACCGGAGACGGCCGCACGCGCAAGGACCCGACCAAGCCGTACGGCTCCGGCGGACTAATGGCACCGCGCAAGGTGCTCATCTGCACCACGTGGAATGCACCGCGGGAGGCGTTCGACGAGCCGTCCAACCCGACGCTCCAGGGGCGTTCGCTGGCGGACATGCTCAGCGACATCACCTGCACGTTCCGCTTCTGCGGCTTCGAAGTACTGCCCGAATTCGGCATCTTCGACATCTTCAAGAACCCCGACGTCGAGGCGGATCTCGCCGCCTACCGCAACCACCTCGAGAAGCACCTCGGTTAATTCGGTAGTCGATCGACGCCACCCTGGTCCTCTCCGTCTGGGGTCCTGCCGCACCCGGCCTCCTGAGAACCCGCGACGCCGGCGCGCTGCACTACGCGTACGGATCCTCGTAGTCAGCTAGCCAGAACCCCGTCGTACCCGTGAGAAACGCCTTGCCATCCACCACGCTCCCGGGGTGCGGCGCAGGTGTTGTGCCGATGGGAAGTCCCAGTGTGATGGGGAATCCACAATCGGCGTTCACCTTGTACCACTGATTTCCAGTGAGGCGGTTCGTCACGATCGTCACCTCATTGCAGACGGCCTTCAGCATGCCGATGGGGCTGACGTCTTCTGGCCCGGCCTCGCCGCTGTAGAGCGCGAACAGCCAGGGGCTAGCGACGAACCGCGGGCCGATGTAGACCTCGTCGGGCAGGTCTTCGTCCATCCTCTTTGCCGGCGAGTCCTTCATGCTGATCGGCGTCTGGGCCTTCTCCCAGTCCTCCTCCGAGTCGAACACCTCGACGTCCACGGCGATCGCACCAACCCGGTAGTCGCCGTAGCGCGCCACCGGTCCGTCAGCGTCAATCCCGTACACCGGATACATGTTGGGGTCATCGACCCACATCAGCAGGCGAGTCATTTCCTCACCGTCGTCGTCGAGGACGCTGAGATGGGCGACGCCCGGTACGACCTGCCAGCCTTCGACGCTGACTCGCGCAGGGCCGGCAACAGTGAGCGACTGGCTCGAGGTACCGTCCGCCGTCTCGAACAGGCAGATGTTAGCCCCCGAGTCGTCGGGGTAGACCACGATGTGGTTGAACTGATCGTTGCGCGGCAGGCCCATCATTGCAGGCGGCGTAAGCAGGTCGTAGGTTGCCTGCCAGTCGGCAAGAAACCCGACCGCCTCCAGGTAGTTGCTCTCCATGCCAACAGAGTCTCACGAAGGTCCGACACAAAAGCTGGCTACTTCAGACCGGCCAGGCGGCGCAGGCTCCGCCTAGGACAATCCACCTCGCCGATGATTCGCCCATCCCGGGCTTCACCGGCGAGGTGAATTGTCGCAATCCCTCCGGGCCTCGCTGTCGTGCGACTGCACGCTCAGCCGAGCGGGAGATACACCTCGGTCACGAGTTGATCTGCGGGAACCGCGTCCGGCGTCGTGAGGTAGATGTTGAACGACTTGCCCGCCAGGGAGTCGTCGGCCGGTGGTGTCAGTCCCTCCGCAGCAATCCGGGTGGCCAGCCGGTCATGGGCCCCGGTGATCTGGTCGTACGGCCCGACGATGTGGGCCACGAGGCAGTCCCGGGCCGGAAGCTCGTGGACCCGCAGCGGCGCCGCGGCCGTCGTTCCGGGTGCGACGGGCAGGAAGATCTCCTCGTCGACATCGTGCTCGGTGTACTCGGCGTCGTGCTCGATCACTCCGCACGGGCCGATCGGTTTGATGCCCTGCCGGGTGATCTCGGGCATCATGCGGACCCAGAGGAGATGCTCGTCGGAATAGGTCGGGATGACGTCGCGCAGGGATACGATGGTCATGGCCGCGATGGTGCGGCGCTCGACGGTGATGGACATGCTGGTTTCTCCTTCGATGAGGTGAGAGATGAGAGCCAGCCGAGCCTGGGCGGCGCGCGCCTCCTCGACGACGGTCTCGCGCTGGAGCTCCAGCGCAGCCGACCATGCCGGGGTGCCGCGGGCGGCGAGCAGGGCGGAGATGGCGGAGACGCCGAACCCGACATCGCGCAGGTTCCGGATGTCCGCGGCGTCGCGCAGCTGGTGCGGCGCATAGCGGCGGTATCCCGTCCACGGGTCAACGTCCACGGGTACCAGGACACCGTGAGCGTCGTAGTGGCGCAGCATGCGTACCGACAGGCGAGTCAATGAGCTGAACTCGCCGATCGTCATGAGATTCGTGGTCTCGGCCATGAGTCAACCATGTGCCCTCACACCGTGTCAGGGTCAACCCTCAGGGTCGTCGGTGTGAGCGCGTTGCTTGTACCTCGGTTCTGGTCGGCGGGTGGAGGAGCTCGCCGTGCATCCGGCGTCGGCCGACGCCAAGCACAGCCAGGCTGATCTGGTCGGTCGAGATCGGGCTCCGCCGGTTTCGGGCATGTTGCAACGGGCGGGGCGGCGACGCCCCGCATCCCTGGGGCGACTGCAATGGTTGCCCCGCCCGTGGATTGCACGACCCCGGGCGGCGTTCCACGACCTTGGTGCGTACTGCACGACCCCGGGGTGGTCGTGCAACAGGCACGAAGGTCGTGGAGTGTCACCAAGGTCGTGCTGAAGACCGCCTCCAGCACCCACGATCAACACCAAGTCACATGTGAAGCAGCGTCTCAACCCCGATAACCCGATGACCCGACTCTCACAAGCAGGATCGAAGCCGGACAAGAAAACAAAGAACCTGCTGGCGCGTGACCGTGTCAGCGCCAGCAGGTTCTTGGTGGAGATGCGGGGAATCGAACCCCGGTCCGACGGTGGTGCAACAGGACTTCTCCGGGTGCAGTTCGCTGCTGAGTTTCTCAGCCCCGGCGTCTCACGCGAACAAGGACGCCGACAGGCTCAGCCACCTTAGAGTCCCGGGACCCCCGATGGCGAGGGGCCCCAGCAGTGGCTTCCTAGATGACGCCAGGAACCGGGGCGGAAGCTCCCCCGGGCTGACGGACTTCGAGGCTCGCCTCAGGCGGCGAGGGCGAAGTCGGTGCGAGTGTTATCGGCACCTATTGGTTCGCACAGAGCGTTGACGAGATGACTGTGCATCCTCGACCCGCTTCTCCTGAATCCACGACCGTCGTCGAAACCGATCATCCCCTGTTGAGTTTTCCCCGCCCGGCGTGCTGCGCGGGAACCCGCTGAGACCTCAGCAACTCAAGGATACCAGCCGCCCCCTGCCCCGCCGCGAGACCTTCGCCACTAGATTTGTTTCACCGAACCACTGGGAGCGGCTAGGCTGACCGCACCAGCACAAACTCGTAGGAGGCACGTCATGGAGAACCGCCCACTCCCCGCTCTGGATCGCAACATCTCCACCATCGGCATCGGCACCTGGCAGCTCGGCACCGACTGGGGTGAAGTCACCGCCGAGGACGCCACCGCTACCCTGCAGGCGGCACTCGACGCCGGCGTCACCTTCATCGACACCGCCGACGTCTACGGCGACGGCCGCTCCGAGCGCTTCGTCGGCGCCTTCGCCGCCGCCCACCCCGACGCCGGACTCACCATCGCCACCAAGATGGGCCGGCGTGTGGAGCAACTCCCCGAGAACTACACGCGCGACGCCTTCCTGGCCTGGAACGACCGCTCCCGGCAGAACCTGGGCGTGGACACCCTCGACCTGGTGCAGTTGCACTGCCCGCCCAGTGAGGTGATCGCGGCCGAGCGCACCTGGGACTGGCTGGAGGAGATGGTGGAGGCGGGCCGCATCCGCGCCTACGGGGTCAGCGTGGAGACCTGCGCCCAGGCCCTGGAGGCCATGCGCCGCCCCGGGTGCGCCAGCGTGCAGATCATCCTCAACGTCTTCCGCCGCAAGCCGCTGGAGCAGGTGCTACCCACCGCGCAGACCACCAGCACCGCGATCATCGCTCGCGTCCCGCTGGCCTCCGGGCTGCTGTCCGGCCGCTACACCGCGGACACCACCTTCCCCGCCTCCGACCACCGCAACTACAACCGCGACGGCTCCGCCTTCGACATCGGCGAGACATTCTCCGGCGTGCCCTTCGACGTCGGCGTCAAGGCCGCCCAGGAGTTCACTGGCCTGTGCCGCGAGCTCGGCCCCGCGGGCGCCACCCCGGCCCAGGTGGCGCTGCGCTGGATCCTGGACCAGCCGGGCGTGACCACCGTGATCCCCGGCGCGCGCAACGCCGAGCAGGCCCGCGCCAACGCCGCGGCCGCCGCGCTGGAACCTTTGAGTGACCAGCTGCACGCGGCCCTGGCTGACCTGTACGACCGGCGCATCCGCGCCCACGTGCACGACCGCTGGTAAGGCGAGCCGCCCCGCTCGCCACCGACCCGCTCGTCGGCAACCGGCCGACAGCCCGACGACGGCGCGCGACGCCCCCTCTGACCGGCAGGCGCCGTCACGCCCAGATGCCCGCGTCAGCCGCGGCGCCGGTTGGCGGCGGCCATGGCGCGGGCCGCATCCCGCTTGTCCTGCGCCTCCCGCAGGGCCTGGCGCTTGTCCCAGTCCTGCTTGCCTCGGGCCAGCGCGATCTCCAGCTTGACGCGCCCGCCGGTGAAGTACAGCTCCAGGGGCACGATCGTGTAGCCCTTGGCCTGCACCCGCTGCGCGAGCTTGTCCAGCTCGGCCCGGTGCAGCAGCAGCTTGCGCTTGCGGCGCGGGGAGTGGTTGTTCCAGGTGCCCTGCAGGTACTCGGGGATGTGGGCGCCCTGCAGCCAGGCCTCGCCGTTGCGGTCGATCTCGATCCACGCCTCGGTCAGAGAGGCCCGGCCCATGCGCAGCGCCTTCACCTCGGTGCCGGTCAGGGCGAGCCCCGCCTCGTAGCGGTCCTCAATGAAGTAGTCGTGCGTCGCCTTGCGGTTGCGGGCGATGGTCTTGTGCGCGTCGGCGGCCGCCTTGGCACGCTCCGCCGGAGTGAGTTTCCTCGTACCCTCGGTCTTCTTGGCCACCGGCGTCTCCTTCCCTCGTCCCGGGCCGTCAAGCCACGGCGCCGCATCCTACTGCCGCCGACGGCGGTCGCCAAGGCCCGCCGTCGGCAAGGCCCTCATCTGCTCTCTAGCGCCGGGGCCGCCCCGGGCGTCAGAACCCGGGCAGGGTCATGGGGTCGACAGTCGTCCCGTTGAGATAGACCTCGAAGTGGCAGTGCGGTCCGGTGACCCCGCCGGTGGCACCAGTCAGCCCGATCTGCTGCCCCTTGGAGACCGTCTGCCCGACGTACACCTGCTGCACCGACAGGTGGCAGTAACGCACCTGCACGGACTGCCCGTCAATGACGCCGCCATTGATGGTCACGCTCTTCCCGCACGCAGTGCCGCCGTAGTCGGTGGTGCTGGTGACGGTGCCGGACACGGCCGCGTACTGGGGCGTGCCGGTAGACGCCATGAGGTCGACGCCGGCGTGGAGCTTCATGTAGCCCAGCACGGGGTGAAGGCGCCAGCCGTATGACGAGGTGACCACCAGGGCCCCGGCGATCGGGTGCCCGATCTTGCCGCTGCCCAGGGATGAGGTGTCGGTGCTGCCGGAACTGGCCACGCTCTGCCCGGACTTGACGGCCGCAGCCCGGTTCTCCGCGTCGATGCGCTGAATCTCGGCGGCGGCGGCGGCCTCGTCGGCCTGTGCCTGCGCCTGCTGCTCCTCCAGGTCGGCCTTCTTGTCCTCCAGGTCTGAGGCGGCGGTCTCCTTCTCGCTCTTGAGGGTGGCGACCTCGTCGCGCTTGGTCTGGGCGGTGTCCTTGGCGGTCTGGGCGGCCTGCTTGGCGGCGTCGGCCTCCGCTTTGAGCGTGGTCACACGCTCGGTGGTGGCATCCTGGCGGGCCTCGCGGTTGGCGGCCTGGGCGCGGTCCTCCTCGGCGGAGGACAGGACAGACTCCTGCACGCCGGTGGCGATCTCCATGGTGGAGGCGCGGTCGCTGAGCTCGTCGACCGAGTCGGAGGACAGCACATAGGTCCAGGAGGTGATGGCGCTGTCGCCCTGGTAGGTGGCCACCACCAGGTCGGCCACGGAGGTGGTGTTCTCATCCACCGTGGTCTGCGTCTGCGCCGATTCCTCCTGCAGCGTGGCCAGGTCGGACTCTGCCACGGCCAGGCGGTCGGCTGCGGTCTGCTGCTCGCGTTCCTTCTGCGCCAGGACGGTCTCGGCGTCGTCGAGCTCGCTCTGGGCCGTGGAAAGGGCGGTCTCCGCGTTCTGCAGGTCGATGTAGGCCTGGCCGAGCTCGGCGGACACGCCCTCCAGGGAGGAGGCCAGCTCGGCCTGCTTCTGCTGGGCGGCGGCCTGATCGTCGACGGCGTCTTGACGCTCGTCTGCCAGCGCCCCGACAGAGAGCGGGGCGGCGACCAGCATCAGGGCGGTGGCGCCGATGGCGGCACGTCGGGCCCGTCGTCTAGTGCGGCGACTGGGACGCGGGCGGTTTGCAGCGCGGACTGGGAGCATGGGAATCAGACCCTCGTGTACCTAGACAGTGAGAAGGCGGAGGACACCAGCGCGAGGACGATCGCGGCCAGCAGCAGCCAGGGGGCCAACCGCAGCACGTCGCCGATGCCGATGAAGGCGGTGAAGGTTAGGGAGGTGGACAGCCAGTCCACCACCACGTAGCGCACCAGCGCCCACAGCGCGGCCACGGAGCCGATCGCGCCGATCAGGGCGGCGATGGCGCCCTCAAGCATGAAGGGCAGTTGGATGAACAGGTTCGAGGCGCCCACCAGCCGCATGATGCCGGTCTCCTTGGAACGGCTCATGGCGGACAGCCGGATGGTGGTGGAGATCAGCAGCACCGCCGTCAGCGCCAGGATGGCGGCCAGTCCCCCGGTGATCCAGGAGACCCGGTTCATCACCACGAACAGTGGCTCGAGGGTCTCCGCCTGGTCGATGACGCGTTCGACGCCGGCGCGGCCGGTGAACTGCTCGGCCACCACCTGGTACTTCTCCGGCTCGACCAGCTTGATGCGGAATGACACCGGCATCATGTCCTCGGTGGCGTTGCGGCCGATGCGCGATTCGCCGTAGGCGGCCATGAACCGCTCATAGGCCTCGGCCTTGGACTCGATGGTGTAGGTGTCGATGTAGGGGGCCAGCGTGTTGGAGTTGATCAGGTCCTCGACGGCGTCGATCTGCTCCTGGGTGGCCTCGCCGTCGGCGCAGGCGGCCGCGTTGGACGACGTCGGGCACATGTAGACGCTGACCTCGACCTTGTCGTACCAGTCGCCCTTCATCACCGAGATCTGGTTCTGCAGCAGCACCGAGGCACCGACGAACAGCAGTGACACGAAGGACACCAGGATCACCGAGACGGTCATGACCAGGTTGCGGGTGAGCCCCTTGAAGGTCTCGGAGATGATGAAACGGAATCGCATGCGGTTACCTCAATGCCTCTTTCGCGAGATTCGTAGCCCTTGCATCCACGCTGCGCGCCGGCCTCAACGGTCCGAGCCGTACACGCCGCGCGCCTGGTCGCGCACGACCTCGCCGGCCTTCAGCTCGATGACGCGCTTGCGCATCTGGTCGACGATCTCGTCGTCGTGGGTGGCCATGACCACGGTGGTGCCCTGCCGGTTGATGCGGTCCAGCAGGCGCATGATGCCAACCGAGGTGGACGGGTCCAGGTTGCCGGTGGGCTCGTCGGCCATCAGCAGCTTGGGACGGTTGACCATGGCGCGGGCGATGACCACGCGCTGCTGCTCACCGCCGGACAGCTCGTGCGGCAGGCGCTTCTCCTTGCCGGACAGCCCCACCAGCTCGAGCGCCTCGGGCACGGCCGTGAGGATGTAGTGGCGGGGCTTGCCGATCACCTGGGAGGCGATGGCAACGTTCTCGAACACGCTCTTGTTCTCCAGCAGCCGGAAGTCCTGGAAGACGAAGCCCATCTCCTGGCGCAGTTTGGGCACCTTCCAGCTGGAGATCTGTGACAGGTCGCGGCCGAGCACATGGATCGACCCGGAGGTGGGGCGCTCCTCGCGCAGGGTCAAACGCAGGAAGGTGGACTTGCCGGAGCCGGACGCGCCCACCAGGAACACGAACTCCTCGCGCTCGATCTCTATGGAGACGTCATCGAGCGCGGGACGGGCGCCGCGCTTGTACACCTTGGAGACGTTGTCGAATCGGATCATGGGATCGTTGCTTCCTGCTCGTGGCCGACGCAGGCACGCCGGGGCTGCAAGCCACGGTAACCAGTGAGGCTTGGAATCCCGGCCGTGACACGCCAGGACACACCGACTGCGGGTGTGGTGAGGCCCGCGTTGGGGTTCTAACGTTCCGAGCATGTCAACAACACATCCCGACGACGACTCCCCCACCCCGGCCAGCGGGCAAGAGCTCGACGTCGGCTCCTGGAACCGCTTCATCCCGTCTCTGACCCACCTGCTGCAACAGACCGGGCCCGACGACGACGGCGCAATCGGCGTGCGGCTCACCGCCACCGAGCCGATTGTCACCGCCGCGACGGCCGCCTACGCGCGTCCCGAAGGCGGCCTGCGCCGACTGCTGGGGCGACGGCGTCGCCTGTCCCCCTCCCCGCTGCCACCGGTCTTGACGGTGCGGACCTGCCCGGACGCGGTGGTGCTGACCGCGCCGCTGCTCGACGACGACGGCCGGGCCCGGCTCGGGGAGGATGCCCTGGCGGCCCTGGACTCGCTGGGTTGGAAGCGACAGGACGATGCGATGGTGCTGCGCGTGGTGGACGCCGCGTCGGCGGCCGAGTTGGCGACGCGAGTACTGATCGAGGTGTTCGACGTCGCCCACCCGGCCGACCTTGTTGCCGTCGCGGAGCCCGCAGCAGCGCCCGAGGCCTGAGCCGGCGACGCCGCGGGGCTGGGTCACCCGTCCTCGTCGGCGAGCGTGTAGTCGAAGGAGGACGCGTCGGCGGCGGGGCCGCTGGTGGAGCCGGCGGCGGAAAACGACTGGGATGGGCCGACCGGCGGCGGGTTCTGGCCGGTGGGGCGGATTACCTCGTCCGGGCCGGCGACGGCACCAGTGGCGGCCGAGCCGGCCGAGGTGGCGGCGGCCGGTGTGGTGGCGTCCGTCCCCGCCGCAGTGGTGGGGCCGGCGGTATCGGCCGAGCCGGCCGACGTGGTGGCGGCCGACTCCTCGCCCGTGCCGGCGTCGTCGGCCTCGGCGTTATTCGCGCTGTGGATGATCCGCATGAAGCGCGACTCGCCGCGGGTCAAATCGTGGCCGCCGCAGGAGACGGTCAACACGTTGGTGGTGAACTGCTCGGTTCCCTTCGACCAGTTCTCCTGGGAGAAGCGGCCCACCAACACCACCGGATCGCCCTTGTGCAGCGAGCGCCCCAGGTTCTCGGCCAGTGGGCCCCAGGACTTGGCGGTGAACCAGATGGTGTCGCCGTCCTGCCATCCGTCGGCGGTGCGGAAGGACGGGGAGGTGGCCAGGCGGAAGTAGCAGTAGGGGCGCCCGCCGGCGGTGCGGGTGACGGCGGGGTTGGTGCCGAGGACGCCTTGGATGACGAGATCGAGTTGACGGCTCATGGGTGCTCCTTGCGTTGGAAGCCGGCACCGTGCCGGCTGCCTCAACGGTCCCGCGGCCGCACCCCGCGCCGCCACCGGCCTGTGAATGCGGGGTCGGCACCCCCTGCACGAGCCGTACCTGTGGACGCCGGTGACCACCGGCGGGCCGCTACCGACCCGGAACCTGGAGGGCCTCGCGGAGCGCACGGTGGCGCGCCAGCACGCCGTCGGCGGGGCGGGTGAGGTCGCGTTCCACCACCGACGCCAGCCGCGCGCGCACGGTACGGGCATAATCGTCGGCCTCACGGCGGGCCCGCGAGTGCCGTGCAGACAGCGCCACCATCGCCACGACCAGGCCAATGATGATCAGCAACGTCACCGGCGCGATCAGGCCGGCGCCGACGGCACTGCCCTGCATCAGGCTGACCGCCGTCCACACCGCTCCGATCAGTGCGGTCAGCGTGCCGCCCCACCAGGCCAGTTCGATCAGCGGCGCGCGGTGGCGGGGCAGCTGCACGCTGCCGACCGCCTCGGCGGTGCGGGCGGCAAGGGCCTCGGGGGTGGCGACGGCGTTCTCCACGCTGTGCAGCCAGGCACCGGGCAGGCCCGCGGTGGTGCGCCGCAGCCACGTGGTCTGAATAGAGGCGACGGCATCGCGGGCGGGCGGGGCGGGCCGGGCCATGGCGCGCGGGAAGGTGCGGGCCAGGCCGGTGCGCACCGAATCCTCCACCGCCTGGGCGCCGCACGCGTGCACGAGCGCGGTGACGGCGGCATCGGCCAGTTCGGGGCGGGTGGTCACGGGCTGCGCGGCGGCCGCGGGACGCAGGCGCATGGCGATCGCGTCAAGCCGCGCCGAGGCGGCGCGGGCGGCGTTGGACTCGCGGGAGACCCGCTCCAGGAACAGTTCACGTACCGCCCCGAGGTTGTCCCCGCGCACCGCGGAGACCGGCAGTACCTGCACGTCGTGCAGGCCGTCGGCCGCAAGCAGGCTGCGCACGTCCGCGAGCAGCGTGTCTACGCCGCCGGCGGGCAGGGTGTCCACCTGGTTGACCAGCACGAGCATGTCCTGTTGGCGGGCGCCCAGCCCCCGCAGGTAGCCCTCATGCAGGGCGGCGTCGGCGTATTTCTGCGGGTCCACCACCCACACCAGCAGGTCCGCGAGCGGCACCAGCCGGTCCACCTGGAGGGCGTGCTCGGTGTTGACGGAGTCGTAGTCGGGCACGTCCAGCAGCACCAGGCCGGCGAAGGCGTCCTGGTCGGTGGCGTCCAGCAGCGACTCGCGGCGGATGCGGCGCTCGTCGGCCACCTCCAGGAAGTCGAGCAGGGCCGCGGCGTCGTCGCCCCAGGTGCAGGCGGTGGCATGGGCGGTGGTGGGGCGGCGGGCGCCGACGTCGGCGAACTGCAGGCTGGTCAGGGCGTTGAACAGGGAGGACTTGCCGGAGCCGGTGCCGCCGAACAGGGCCACCACCGTGTGATCCACGCCGAGGGCCAGACGTTCGGCGACCTCGTCCAGTTGATCCCGGGCGGGCAGGGACAGGGAGGCGGGGATCTCTGTGGGGCAGTTGTCCAGGGCGGCGCGCAGGCCGTCCAGGCGGGCCTGGAGGTGGGCGGCGTCGAGCACGGTTTCCCCGGCGGGGGCGACGGTCGGGTTTGCGGTCATGCGGTGGCTCCGGGACGAGTGAACGGTGCGAGTTCGCCGGCGCGCAGGCGCAGCGCGGCGGCCAGGGCGGGATCGGGGGCCAGCGCGCGGGCGGCGCCGGCGGGGACGGCGGCGGCGAGCACGTCGGTCAGGGTCTGCGCCAGGGAGGTCTTGGCGTCGGTCACGGCCTGCCCGAGGCCCAGGCGGTTGGCGGCGGCGCGGACGCCGTCGATGCCGGCGGCGGCGGAGATCAGCAGGTCACCGGCTCCCTGCGGGGTCAGGCCCTTGGGCGGGGTGGTGATGCGGGCGGTCTGGTCTGCGGCCCAGGCGTCGACGACGGCGGTCGCGTCGGCGTCGGTGGGAAGCAACTCGCCGGCGCGGGCGGAGGCGCCGGCCTCCCGCCAGGTACGGGCGGCGTCGTCGCGAACGGTTACAAGGGCCGCCTCCAGGCGGGAGGCGACGGACTCGCGGACGTCGGCGGCAAGCGCGGACAGGGCGGCGGCGCGCGCCTTGCCGGTGCGGCCGAACCAGCCGGAGCGGAGTTTGCCGCCCTGCGCGAGCGGGGCCAGTGGGCCGCCGGAGGAGGCGAGGGTGATCCAGCGGGTGGTGGGGGCGCCCTGCGCGCAGGTGCCGCGCTCGACGTCGGCGCGCAGGTCCGCGCTGGGCGCCTCCAGGAGGCGCTGTGAGGCCTGTTCCAGGCGGGCGGCGGCGTCGTCCTGGGCGTCGACGCCGTCGGCGAGGGTGAGCAGATCGGCGCGCAGACCGGTCCACACGCCACGGCCGGTGCGGCGCACGAGCCCGGCGGCGCGGTGGCGGCCGGCCAGCAGTTGCAGCCAGTCGCGCAGCTCGCTGACGGAGGCATCCGGCAGCATGCCCTCGTGGGGGCCGGCGTCGGGGACTACGAAGAAGGGGGATTCGGCCAGGCCGAGGGCGTCCAGCCGCTCGATCAGGTCGCGGCGGACCTCGGCCAGCACCTTCACGGGGACGCGGTTCAGGACGATGCCGATGGGCGTTTCCCGGCCGGCCGCCTCCTCCAGGGAGGCCCACGGGGTTTGATCGCCGTAGCGGGCGGCGGTGGTGACGAACAGCCACAGGTCGGCGGCGTCGAGCAGCCGGGCGGCTAGGACGCGGTTGGTCTCCTGCACGGAGTCCAGGTCGGAGGCGTCCACGAGGGCCAGGCCGGCGGGGACCGCGGCGGAGGTGACGGTGACGCAGACCTGGGCGATCGGGTGGTCGGCGAGTGATTCGCGGTCCTCGGGGTTGACCACCAGGACCGGGGTGCGCGTGGTGGGGCGCAGTACGCCGGCGTCGGAGACCTCCTGACGGAGCACGGAGTTGACCAGGGTGGACTTGCCGGCGCCGGTGGAGCCGCCGACCACGACGATCGCCGGGATGTCGGCGTCGGCGAGACGTGGGAGTACGTGGTCGCGGATCTGGGCGATGAGGCCGGCACGCAGGCGGCGGGCGTCCTCGGCGCCGTCGGTGTTCAGGCTCAGGTCGAGGCTGGAAAGGTCCCCCACGGTGTCGGTGAGGACGTCGATGAGCTGTGCGCGGCTGAGCGCAGAGACGGGGACGTCTTCTCCGGCGGACAGCGGGGAAGCAGATGAAGCCATGGTCCAACCTTAGGCGGAAGCCGGGGCGAAGCCCGTATCGACCCGCCACTGTGGGGTTGGGGCGGGCTGAGCCGTCGGCGGCGGATGCGCGCACCGGCCGGGCGGGTGCGGCGCCGTCGGTGCGGGCGGAGGCGGCGTCACGGGCGGGCGGAGGGTCGGCAAGTGTTGCCCGCTCTGGCCAGGCGAGCCCGACACCAGCCGAGTTGGGACGGCGCCACGGGCGGGCCCGAACTGGGAACATGTGCCCGCGGTGACGTACGCTGAGCGCACGCCTCCGTAGCTCAATGGATAGAGCATCGGCCTTCTAATCCGCAGGTTCCCGGTTCGAGTCCGGGCGGGGGCACCAATGCGGGCCCTGGCCACGCCTCACGCAGCCGGGTCTAGACTCGGCGACCGTGAGCCGACAGATAACTACCGCCGATCCCCTGGTGTGGATCGACTGCGAGATGACGGGCCTGAGCCTGGAGACGGATGCGCTGATCGAGGTGGCCGTGATTGTCACCGACTACGAGCTCAAGCCGCTCGATAAGGGCATCGACGTCCTGATCAAGCCCCCGGCGGCCGCCCTGGAGCAGATGGGCGACTACGTGCGCGAGATGCACACCAGTTCCGGCCTGCTGGAGGAGCTCAAGGAGGGGCTGACGCTTCAGGAGGCCAACCGCACGGTCCTGGACTATGTGAAGTCCCTGGTGCCGGAGGCCCACACCGCGCAGCTGGCCGGCAACTCGGTGGGAACCGACAAGACCTTCCTGGCCCGCGACATGCCCGAGCTCATCGACTACCTGCACTACCGCATCGTCGACGTGTCCTCCATCAAGGAGGTCGCCAAGCGCTGGTTCCCGCGCACCTTCTTCCACGCGCCGGAGAAGCACGGCGGGCATCGCGCGCTGGCGGACATCCTGGAGTCGATCGACGAGCTGCGCTACTACCGCGCGGTGCTGTTCCCCAAGGATGAGGGTCCGACGAGCGAGGAGTGCCAGGCGGCCGCGGCCGAGATCGTCGCGCACCCGACGGCGGAGCTGCTCTGACGCCAACGGCTCCCCCGGCGTCCGTGCACCGGGCCGACGGCGAATCGCCGCCGGCCGGGCTCATCCAGCCGTCGGCGGCGGTTCCCCGTATCCGCGCCAGTTTCAGCCAGTCCGGCCGACGGCGGGGCGGCTGTCCCGCCGTATCTGCTCGCTCCCCTGCAACGAAGGTGACGTAGTACACGGGGCTCGGATTGGTGCCAGCACGGGCTAGCCGATAAAGTACCGACTCGGTGCGACGGCGTCGCCCCATGGTGGCTGTAGCTCAGTCGGTAGAGCGCCTGGTTGTGGTCCAGGAGGTCGCGAGTTCAAGCCTCGTCAGCCACCCCACTTCTTGCAGCCGCAGTGCTGCTGCAAAGCCCTGACCCTGGCGCTGCATTCCGAGCCGCCGTTTCCCGCAGCCGCACTACCGGGCCGTCGCTCACCCCCACTGCCCGCTCACGGCATCGGGCTGTCCAAATCCGGCATAAACAAGCCTTTAACGGCGATCGGCGTTCCCCCGACCCTTGAAATCTTGCGGTTTGGTCGCTCGGCAGTCGATGTCTCGCCATCGTTTATGCCGGATTTGGACATTCGTTCCGGCGATCCGGGCCCGAAGAAGACAGGACCCGGGCGCAGCGCGAGTGCCGGCCCCGGTAGTCGGTGGAGACGGCGTGTTGCCCCGATCTACCCCGGCGCCGAAGGCCGGGAAGACCGACGACATCAAAGAGGATCTGCTTCCAGGCGGTGCCGCCTCAATGGAGCCCGGCCTTGAAAGCCGGGAAGACCACCGAGGACACATTCGCACAGACACCCAAGGCCGACTGTCTCAATGGAGCCCGGCCTTGCAGGCCAGGAAGACTGCTTCGCTGGACGGTACGGACTGTGAAGAGACATAGCCTCAATGGAGCCCGGCCCTGAAGGCCGGGAAGACCCGCAGGCTGAGACCGATCTTGGAGGCGATCGTGTCGCCTCAATGGAGCCCGGCCTTGAAGACCGGGAAGACATTCGTCGGCTACCTCCTACAGCACTACCTCAATGGCCTCAATGGAGCCCGGCCTTGAAGGCCGGGAAGACGCAAGTGGGTCAAGGTCTGCTCACGGACCGCGGCATCGCCTCAATGGAGCCCGGCCTTGAAGGCCGGGAAGACCGGAGAGAGGCCGGATGTTCCACGCCGAACAAGAACTGCCTCAATGGAGCCCGGCCTTGAAGGCCGGGAAGACGGCGTCGGAGAACGCATGGGTCACCTTGGAGGAGTGGCCTCAATGGAGCCCGGCCTTGAAGGCCGGGAAGACATGGGGAAGCGAGGTCCGCTGCCTAAGCGTTCCGACGCCTCAATGGAGCCCGGCCTTGAAGGCCGGGAAGACCTCCGGCCTTGTTGGCGGCACTGACGGCAGACAGGTGCCTCAATGGAGCCCGGCCTTGAAGGCCGGGAAGACGTGGACTGAGGAGTGGGACGTTCACATTTCCGAGCTGCCTCAATGGAGCCCGGCCTTGAAGGCCGGGAAGACCACGGTCGCCACCACAGTGAAGGACTGGGCCGCGTCGCCTCAATGGAGCCCGGCCTTGAAGGCCGGGAAGACGGAGTACCAGCGACGCATCCCCGAAGCCACTAAGGGGCCTCAATGGAGCCCGGCCTTGAAGGCCGGGAAGACCGCTCGCAGAATACGCCGCGGCACGTCAACGATTCAACGCGGTCTCGCGAGCGCTGGCTCAGAAACGCCAGATCCGATCGCGCCCCATCGAGCGTCAACCACCAGAAAACCCCGCCATACCGCGAATTCGAGCGCTCCCCAGGAATCCGACCGGCACCCGAGCGCTCGCTAGACAACCTGCGCCTCCCGCGTAGGCAACCCCCGGCGACGCCCAACGAACGTGAAGCGATCCTCGCCGATCTCACCCAGATCCACAATCACCACCGAATCCTCATCCAGGTTCATGATCCTCTCACCGTCGGCGCGCAGGTGGACAAGCTCGCTGCGGGTCAGGTCGCAGATGAATACAGAGTACTGCAGCCGCTCACCGTTGGCCTCCATCAGTTTGCAGATGCGACGCAGCCGCCCCGGCTTGCGGATGTCGTAAGCAATGAGGTACCTGCGTCGGTTCGTCCTCATCGGGTCACCATCGCCGTGTACTCGTCCAACTCCCCCAGCATGACCGCACCCAGCACCCGGGCCTGGATGTCCATGACTCGGCGGTAGCTGGCCTTGTAACCGAACTGCGGATGAGTGATCTCCTGGTCCAGTCGGCGTTCGTATGCTCTGAGTACAGCCTTGCGGCCGCTCGCCTCCAGCATGCAGCCGCCGGCACGACTGCGGAAGTCGCGTGGACCCACCTCACCATTGTTCAGCACCTGCAATACGACGCTCTCGGCAATCAGCGGCCGGAACTCCTCCGCCAGGTCCAAGGCCAGGGCCGGACGACCGAACCGCGGCCTGTGGAACATTCCGTAGTACGGGTCGAAGCCGATACCCGAAAGCGTCACCGTCAGGTCCTTCACGAGCAGTGTGTAGCAGAAGGACAGCAGCGCGTTGAGTGGGTCCTTAGGTGGTCGACGCGTGCGCCCGTTCTCCTGGAAATCGCTGACATCCACACGCGAGCCCTTCCCAACCATCGCCGGAAAACTCGCGAAGTACAGGCGGGCATCCGTCCCCTCAATGCCGAGCAGTTGCTGCGGAGAGTCTGCCTGCCTTGCTTGGATGGCGAGTTCCTTGAGCTGGTCACCAACACGCCCCAGCTCAGCACGCGCGTTGCGGCGCAGCATCGTGCGACTGTTCCGGATCTTCCCGGAGATCATCCGGCGCGCGATCTCAAGCTGCTGCTCCTCGGAGGCGCGGAACTGTGCGATCCGCAGGTCTACGTTCTTGCCCGGCAGCCCCTCGGCCATGCCGGAGAACCAGCCTCCATAGCTGAACCACAATACCGGAACATCGCGGGAAAGCAGCGCCCTGACACCTTGTGCCGATACCGTCACGTTCCCGAACACGCACACCTGACTGACATCTATCAGCCGATAGCTCGCCTGCAGCTCGCCGGAGGATCGGACTTCGAGGCGGTCGCTACGTACCCCCACCGTGGCGCCCTGCAACGTCACGTACACCGGGCGCCCTTCCAGCACCGGCGCCATTAGACGCTTCAGCGGACGTCTCTGCCTTGGTGGCGTTTTCAGCGCCTCCAGCTCGTCGGGCAGGCAGATGCCCACCAGGGAGCAGCCGGCGCACTTCGGGCTGTCACGCAGCGGCGGAGGTGCGACCGGGTCGGAGGCCACCCGCCATGCGCGCGCTACGGTATCCGTGATCTCCTGCATTGCCGCATCGTCCACGGCTATGTGCACTCGCTGTCGGGTCTCGGCGTACCAGATCTCGGCCCGCTCGACGGCGTAGCCCTCCTCGCGAAGCAGCAGCGCTTGGACCAGGGACTGCATCCGGTCGCTGGGCCAGGCGCGACCATCTCGATTCGGATGTCCCTTCTTGTAGTCGACCGGAACGACGGTGCCGTCCCCGCCATCCTCCACCAGGTCCAGTCGGGTGGCCAGGCCGAGCCTCGGTGAGGACAGCGACACGGATCTGGCGACCCGGCCGTCCCACGCCTCGGACTTGTCAGGCAGATCCCCGGTCTCCCGGTCGACGACGCGATGCAGGTACAGGCCCTCCTCGACGTCGTCGCTGGTGGCGAACTGCTGCTGCACCCATTCCAGATGGAACAAGCGGGGGCAGTACACGAACTCATTCAGCATGCGCGCGGGGACTGTCTCCGGCAGGCCCGGCAGGTCCGGTCTGATGATGTCGACGCTCATGACACCGGCACCAATACGCCCGCTGATTTGCCGCCGTCTGTCTGGCGGCGATGCGCATTGCACACATGGAAGATCCCGAGCAGGCGGAGAGCAGCGGCGTCCAGTGTCTTCGTCTCCCCTTTGCCTTCGAGAACCGGATGCTCAACAAGCGCCTTTATCGCCGCCGGACCAAGCGGTTCTTGCCAGAGCGGCAACCGCAGTTCCTGCCGACGACGGTCGGCAGTGTGCCAGCCACTTGTGCGGGGTTGCTTTCCAGCGGCCGTGGTGGTCCACAGCGGGTAGGACATGAGCGCAAGCCACGTCGCACCTGGAACACCGCGCATTTTCCCGTTCTGACCTCGAGGATCATCCGTTGCACTCCAGATCGCACGATGATCCAGGTACTCGCCGGTCACACCCTCGACCCTGCGCCACCCAGCAAGGGCTTGATACAGATACTCCGGGTGGGAACGCACACTTTCATGCGACTTTTCAAGCATCGTTGCTATGGTTTGTTGTCCAGCGCCCGCAATGAACTGGCTTACCATGCCGACCGGCGACTCACCTTTCTTTGCTGGCTTCCTAAACACGAGATCAGTTACGAGACTCCCCATCCAAATCGCAACCGTGTCAACCTCTGATTCGCATGATCCTGCGGTTAGAGTCGCAAATAAATCCGCCATACCTCCGGGCAACGGCCGCATTGGATCTGACCCTTTTGTGCCTATCCTTTCCAGCGGAAACCCCGCTGGCCCTCCGGGCACGACCACATCGTCGGGCATCTCGGCGACGATCTCCGCCAGTTCCTCGGCGACGGCGTCGACCGATGGCAGCTTCGAATGCAGCACCGGTGCCCGATCCGCAGGATCCCAGGACAGCCGAGCGCCTTCATCGACGAAGTCATGGATCAACCGGAGCGTGCCGATCGCAGCAAGAATGGCCAGCGGCGATTCACCGACCAGCGCGGGCAGTTTGACTTGGTTCATGATCCCTCCGAGGAAATGGTCATGTCGGCGCAGCGCACCACTGCCTCCAGCAGTGCCAAGCCCCACCGGCCGTAACGGTCATTGAGCCGGGCGAATCGATCCGCGTCGGTCAGATGCAGCCCAACTGGTAGGGGCACATCGACGGCGACCTCACCAATCGCCGCGCGTAGAACGCCATCTCCCCGGTCGTCAACGGGCGGCAGGAAGGGCCGGGCATGACCGTGGTGGCTGGCGATAAGGTGCTGGAGCAGCTCGGCGTCACCCGGATACGACTCCGCGAGCCCCTCCAGATGAGCCGTTACGATCGCCTCTGACCAGGCCTCGTGCCGGGCGCCGCGAGGCAGGCCGCTGAGGCGTCGGGCGCGTCGATGCCGGTCCCGGTCCCCGGGCGGCATACCGGACTTCGCCAGCGGCTCCCGGGCGAGTTCCGCGGCGATCCGGCTGCCGTCGAACAGCATGGCCTGGAAGCGCAGGTCCACCTTGCCCAGGTCGTGCCAGCGGGCCGCGTCAACGACGACGCGCCGCAGTTCGTCCGGCAACCCCAGGTTGGTGGCGATCTGCTCGGCGCGCTCGCCCACAGCCGCCAGATGCTGCGCGAGAGTCACACGCTGGTTGAGGGCGGAGCTGTCCGCCACATCCGACTCATCGACCGCGCGCCAGGCGGGTGCAGTCGTCGTGTGGTCGGCATCCGCGACGTTCGCATGATCCCCATTGGTACCAACGCCTCGCCAGTCGTCTGCGCGAACGACTCCGCGAAGCACCGGGATCGGCTCCTCCTGCTCCTCCTGCCTGCGGTCGGAAGGCCGACGTTTTCTGTTCTTACGTCTTTGATCGACGTTGGAGGAGACAAATGCATCGTCGCTCAACAGCGCCTTTTTCAAGTACGCAATATCGTCCGGCGTCCATGGCTCTTCCGGATCGCTTTCTTGGGATTCCAGCCACGTACGCGCCGCCCCATGAAGACGATCCTGATAGGTCTGGCGATCCTCCGGATCCACCGCATTGCGCCAGTCGGCCACCAGGCCGCTCAGCCCCTCCATGGGCTGCAGCCCCAGTCGGCTCCCCGGGTCGGAATCCAGACGCAACATTGGTTGCCCACGTCTAAGGGAGGCCAGTTCGGAAACGTCCTTGACGGTCTCCTTGCTGGAGGGGTTCCAGCCGAAGCGGTCCAGGCCGCCGTACTCGCACGGGGCGATAATCGTGTCTCCCGGCCGCAGGTCAGGAGCCGATACTGGCTCCCACCAACCGTCGGCCCGGCGACGCAGCACCTGCCGGTCGCTGTCGTCGTCTCTGAAGGGGACGTCATCGAAGTCGTCGTAGTCATCGACGTCGGCCAGATCCTCCGACTTGCCCTCCTGCAGCCAGGCACGTACCGCCATGAACGACACCTCCACGCACTCCTCGCTCCGTAGCGGGATGGCATCCGCGACAGACCCGGCGTACGACAGCAGTTCCAACGTGTCCTCGCCGTCCGCCCCCTCGTTGCGCCGCACCAGCCCGGCCCGCCAGGCGATGGTGACAGGAGGTGTGGACTTGTCGATTCCGTGCAGGTAGGGGTCGACCGGCGGATCATTGGTCGGCGCCGGGTTTGTCCTCGCCCACGCATCCAGATGAGCGGGCAGCAGCAGCGGGAGCAGGGGCCGTGGTGCGCTCAGCCCATCGGGCACCTCCAGGTGGCGCAGCGCCAAGGGCGACACATCCAGTCCATCCTGCGCGACCTCGCGAAGGAAGTCGGCCGTGGCCACCTTGGCGGGACCGTATACGGGGGGCTTCTTGGCACCGTCCTCCAGCACCGTGATGGAGGCCGACTCGCGGTCACCCCGCCGGTTGACCCGGCCGAAGCGCTGTACCAGGGCGTCCCAAGAGGCGGTCTCGGTGACCATATCCGTGGCATCGAGGTCGATGCCGACCTCAATGGTCTGGGTGGCCACCAGAACCGCCTTGTGCGTACCCGGTTTCCGGTCGGCGCCGAACAGCTCGGTGACCCGCGCGGCGATACCCTCGCGATCCAGCGGACGCGAGCGCCCCATGAGCAGCAGTACCTCGACGCCGTCCAGCCTCGTCCTTCCGGTGGTCAGCGCCTCATACACTTCCCGGGCGCGGGCCACCGTATTGCACACCACCAGCACCCGGTCACCCTCGGACTCATTGGGGGATTCATCGGGTTTTTCGGGCTCTTTGAGGAGGTCCCGTACCCGGGCAGCCATCTCCTTGACGATCTTCTTCTCCGTGGAGTCGACGAGCGTAAGGCGCTTATACGCGGTCAGCCTCTGTTTGGCAGTCTCATTCCGCAGATGCGCGTCCTCATCGAATGAGGCCTCCCAGGCATCGGAGTTCTTCTCGGGCCTCTCCGCGCTCGTAGCACTCAGGTGGATGATTGAGCTCTCCGGCAGTCCCAACTGGTGGGTCGCGTCCGCCTCATGTGCGGAGGCCAGCGAGGTGGTGAAGGCCTGGGCCAGGTGGGCCTCGTCGATCATAATGACCGAGTCGGTGCCCACCAGTGCGGCGTCGATGGGTCGTCGCCCACGCGTGACCCCGTAACCGCGGAAGAGCAGGCGACTGCCCACCTGGTCGACGGTGCCGGTGATGATGGCGGGCAGGTCGGGACGCGGCAGCCAGGCGGCATCCCACGTCGCTCCGCCGCGCATCTTCACCACCCGCAGTGCGTGGTCCTCGTCCGCGTCTCCTGCCAGGCCGCGTAGTCTCCGAGCCACCTCGAAGCGGACCTCGCCCTCGGTCGCCCCCTCCAGGGCGTCCGCAATGTGCCGTCCATGTGCCTCGGCCTGGTCGACCACGATGCGGCGGTCCACCACCAGGAAGATGCGACGCCGCCCCAGGCCAGCGGGAGCGTCGCCTCCGGCACTGAGTGCCAGGAGGAACACGGCCACATCCAGCATGGAGGTCTTGCCCAGCCCGGTGGGTACGTCCACGACCGCGGGCCAAGTGCCCTGTTCCACGGCCTGCTCGACCACGGCGGACTGCCAGGGGAACGGGTCATGCCCATGTACTTCCCGCATGAACTTCGCGAAATCGGTGGCCTTCATCGCCGGTCCTCCTCATACTCGGGAGCGAACAGCCCGACGCCGAAGTAGCGTCCCGCACCGGCCAGGACCGGCCCGCGCACGGGACGGTCGAAGGTCACGCGCGCATGCGTGTACAGGCGCCCCTGACACCGCTTGGGCAACTCCTGCGGTCTCAGCCGCACGGCCCCGTCCATCAGCGGTTCCTTGCTCACTTCAATTTCACGCGGTTCCGGCAGGCCGGCGTTGACGAAGGACTCGGCCACCACCGCGGCAAGGTCGCCGTCCTTCGGGTAGCGATCCAGCACCAGGGGCGTGGCCGTTGCCCACGTCCGCGCGGGGTCCGTCCAGCGCTCGACGGTGGAAGTGAAGGGCCGCGTCTCATCCGGCGCGTACCGGAGCCGAAAACTCTGTTTGAATCCGTTTACGCGCAGCACGACCTCCCCTTCTGGGTCCTCTCCGAGAATGCCCCGCAGAATGCGTAGACGTTCATCATGCTCCAGCCCGGGAATGGCCACGGCCAGGGCCATGAGTTGCCCGTCGGCGTGCTCGTTGCCCACGAAGGGCAGCCCGAGGTAGGCCACATGCGGCAGTCCGGGGGTGCCGTGGCCGTGCAGTGCGGGAGGCAGTGGGTCCTCCGTCTGCCCCATGACCTTGCGGCGCAGGGCCTCGGTGAAAATGGGGACCAGATGGCCGGAGGGACGCAGCTCCTCGAATCTGAGTATGACCAGATCCGGGTAGGGGGAATCGAAGTCGTCCATGACAGGGGTCTCCTCACTGATCTCGTCGCTAGCCTCTACCGCCCCGACATCACGGTAGAAGCGGCGCGCACGCGGGCCGGCGGCCTGCCATGCGGGCTGCTTGTCCTGGTACAGGGCGTTGAGCTCATCGAGGTAGCCGGGGTAGGGCACGCGGATACTCAAGGGGCCGCGCCCCGCAGTCGGCTCATAGGTGGTCAGGCCCGGCAGCGGCGAAGGATCGTCCACCCGGCTGAAGGCGAGTGTTGCCGACGACGTCGAGCGACCGAGGTACGGCACCCGCCGGGCGAGGTGGTCCAGTTCGGCTACGACGCCGTCGGACAGCATCCCGTCATCCGGCCAGTCGAACTGAACGCGGACATCCTCGGGCAGGCTGCTGGTCCGCTGCCGGAATCCGCTGGTGCGTGCGGGGTGGGTCTGATGCCCGCCCTTATTGGCGCGTACATTTGTTACGACGTACCCCCGGGTGCGCCGCTCACCCACCGAGGTGGTGGGGGACGCATGGATCAGCGGCGGCGCCAGGCACTCCAGTTCGGCGAGCGGTTCCAGTTCCTCCTCGCCGGCGACGGACCGCAGGGCTGCAAAGACCCGGGCCGGGTGGGGAGGCCATTCCGCCAGTCGCGGGTCCTCCCCTCCACCGGCGTCGTAGCGCTCGCTCAGGAGCGTAATGTCCAAACGGAGGGTCATGTCACTCCCCCGTGGACTCGGCCTTGGTCAGGCTGAATTCGATCGCCTTAGCCAGGGATTCGTTGGGCTTCAGCTCCACGGTCTCCAGGTGCAGCGGCACTCCGGCGTCCAGGGCCGCCTGCAGTGCGTCCTCGTACAACTGGACCGCCGCGCTCGGGGACAGCGTGAATGACTCCGCGACACCGCCGCGGCCGACCCACTCCAACTGCTCGGTCTGCATCACCAGGTCGCAGCCGCTGCGCAGCCACAGGCCGGCGTCGCCGAAGGCGAGACGGTCACCCAGGAGCCCGAATGCGACGAGCAGTGCTCGGGCAGCCTGGACGGCGGCAGGCTCCATGGAGCCGAAGCCGAGACGCCGGGTCGCGGTAAGGCTGAGGACGGCGGTGCGAGTCGCCTCGCTGATGGTCACGCCGCCATGGGCGACGTCTGGGGCGATATTGCCATGTCCGATCTCGCTGAGCTTGGCGTCCTCCTTCTTCGCCTTCACGGCAGAGTAGGACCACTCATCACCTTCGCCACTACGGGATCCGGTGAGGTTCGCCGGGTCCATGCGCCCGGCCTTGCGCTTACCCTCCTCCGGGTCCCAACCAACGATCTCGCTGGCGTACAGGCGCGGGAACTTGGCCTGCCGCCCCTTGCGGTGGGAGTTCCAACCGCCATAGACGAGCGTGGCGGGGTCATAGGTCAGCAGCGCGGTCGCATCCGCCAGCGACGCAGCCAGGATCGCCTTGCCGATCTCGGTACGATCGAACTTGGCGCCATCGAGCTCGCAGTCACGCCAGTAGGCGTCGAAGGCCCGGTGCGGTGCCTCCAAACCGATGAGCTCAAAGCTCGCCGCGCCTCCGTGCCTCATCCGCAGCATGGGCATGCGCACCGCACCCTGACGCCAGGCCCTCGCCTCGGCCTCCTCACAGCGGTTGGCCTGGGCCGGCACCTGGTCCAATACCACCGCCTCACGAACCTCACCATCGCAGCGCCGCCGCTCCCGGAGATAGCGGTCCTTGTCCTTGGCAGCGCTCCTTGCTATGGGGAAGGTGGGCGGATACACGCGCGTACCCGGCCCGCCGCTGGGCTGGTAGGTGGCTTCCATGCGGATCGCGGCCCACTCCGGGTCCCCGAGCTTGCTCCGCAGGGCGTCCAGCGTAAGTTCAGTCGTCATCATTGTCTCCTAAATCAGTTGCGGTGACTGTGGCTGTGATCAGGGGTGAGCTGTCGCGGTCCACGATCGTGAGCGTAAACCGTCCTTGGGCAAGGCAAGCGATCCTTGAGCGACCGATATTCCCCCGGCCGGCGGCACCGGCCGGCAGCCCGCATACGCGTCACGGACCGTCGCTTCAGGATCTCTCCGGAACTCTCCCTGTTCACGACCAACATGCTGCCAGGCGCCTCCGACACGAATCGGGCGGCCTTAGCGTTATCGGGGTGAGCATGCTGCTTAAAATCAGGGCTTTAGTTGGCGTGGTGCGGGAAAGTCGAGGCGTTCACGGTCCGGCTGGTCAATCCAGCGGCTGCGCTCGCCATCCGCGGAGTGGAAGAGCCGGCCGAGGACTGAGCTCACGGCTCCGTGAGCACAGCTCTGCCCGATGTGTCAGCCCCCGCCACGCGGCCCGGCGGCCAGGCCACGCCCCAGGCGCGGCGGAAAACACACGCCGCACGGCGGAACGCCGCACTCACGCCGATAATCCAGTACGCCGCAGTCGTCGCGGCGGCAGGAAAATGTCCAGAATCGGCACGAACGGGCTCGCGGCGCGCGGGCGCGCCGGAAGGAACGTTGGAATCATGCGGATCTGCAACCGACCCGACGGAGCGTCGGCGTCGTTTATGCCGGATTCGGACATTCGCGCCGGCGATCCGGGCCTGAAGGAGGCGAAACCTGGGTGGAGCTAGGGGGATTCGAACCCCCGACCTCTTCCATGCCATGGAAGCGCGCTACCAACTGCGCCATAGCCCCGAAAGGGTGATCGGCCCGCCACTGGTGGCGGTGATCGTGGAGCTAGGGGGATTCGAACCCCCGACCTCTTCCATGCCATGGAAGCGCGCTACCAACTGCGCCATAGCCCCTTACGGGTCTCGCCCTCGCGGGCGACGTCCAAACTCTACGGAGTCAGACGGTCCTCGAGCAAATCAAAAACGCGTGCCGTGCCTCACCCGCCAGTGCACGCCGGCATCACCCACCGGCCGACAGCGACTCGCCGGTGGGCGCACCCCGCCCGTGCGCACCCGCACCGCTCACTGCACGTTCCACTCGGCGAGCGTCCACCCGGGCACCCGCTCCCCCGGTACAACGACCCCGTGGCGGCAGTTGTCCAGGCCGCGCAACCCGAACCACGCAGAGGGGTCGAGCCCCAGCAGGTGGGTGATACCCAGCGTGAGCGCCGAGCCGTGGGAGACGACCACCACGGTCTGGTCGCCGTCGGCCCGCGGAGTCTCCTCCAGGATGCGTTCCAGGGTGCCCCCACGCGCAGTGACACCGCCTGTCGGGTCTCCACCCCGACGTCGGCCGGGTCCTCGCCCCGCTTCCAGGCGGCATAGGCCTCGGGCCACTGGCTCTCCATCTCGACGCGTGAGAGTCCCTCCCAGCGTCCGAAGGAGCGCTCCAGCAGGCCCTCATCCAGTTCGATATCGATGCCGGCCAGGTCGGCCAGCGTACGCGCCGTCTCCTGGGCACGAGACAGCGGGGAGGAAACGATCCGCACCGGCTCCAGCGCGGCGAGTCCAGAGGCGGCGGAGCGCGCCTGCTCGCGGCCGATCGCGTTCAAGGGAATGTCGACGCGCCCCTGCACGCGCGCATGGGCGTTGTAGTCGGTCTGGCCGTGCCGCCACAGGATGAGTCTGGTAGTCATCTCAGGCCTGGGCCGGTTCCGAGGCGAATTCGGGCAGAGGCACCAGCGGGCAGTCCTTCCACAGGCGCTCGAGCCCGTAGTACTCACGGTCCTCGGCCTGCAGCACGTGCACGACGACGTCGGCGTAGTCCAGGAGCACCCAGCGGACCTCCTCGAGCCCCTCCCGCGATCGCGCCTTGACGCCCGCCTTGAACATGGCCTCCTCGACGGCGTCGACGATGGCACGCGCCTGGCGCTCGTTGGCGGCGGACACGATCAGGAAGATGTCGGCGAAAGGCAGACGCTCGGATACGTCAATGGCGACGGCGCTGTCCGCCTTCTTCTCGGTGGCGGCGCGGGCCGCGACGGCGGCCAGCTCGACGGCGTGTTCAGTAGCGGGCACGGGGCTCCTTCTCCGGCTGAGACATCGGTGTTGGCCCACCACTCTACGGGCCGACTCGCGGCATGAAACACGCAGGCGGCCTAGTGTGGCCAAGCCGACGTCCGCGGCGGAGCGCGGTACCGGCGAGTTGGTTGCGCCGGGCTAGACGAGCAGATGCGTCCAAATATCGAGCACCTGCGGCAGCGAGCCGATGATGCCGTTGTGGCGCAGGAACCACACCACGGCGAGCACAACCAGCGCGATCACCACGGCCAGCAGCACGATCAGCAGCGTGCGTCCCGCACGCGAACCGCCCTCGGCCTGGGCGTACGTCGGCGCCGAGCTCGCCTCGGCCGGTGCCTGCACCGCTTGGCGCCGCGTCGACTCCGCCTCGGCCAGCGCCGGCGCCGGGGCCGTGGTCGCGGCGGTTTCGGTCCTGGCCTGGTCCGCGGCCTCGGAGCCGGCCGCGTCCGCGTCGGTCAGCGAGCGCCACTGCGGGTTGTCGATGCCGCCATAAACCTCGACGTCCTCGGCTTCGTCCTCGCGGTCCTCGCCCGCGGCGTCCTGGGAGACCTGCAGCGCCGCGTCCGGCTGAATCACCGGCTGGACGGTGCTGAGCTCCCCGGTGTCGGTGTCCACCGTGCGCACACCCTGGGCGGCGGCGGGAATGCGGACGATCGGGCGGCGGGTCGGCACCTTCGGCTCTTCGTCCTCCACGGCGGGCTTTTCGTCCTCCGCGACGGGCTCGGCGGCTTGGTCGTCGGCGGACTGGTCGTCTGCGGTCTGGTCGGACTCTTCCGCGACGTGCCGGTGCCGCAGGGAGCGGCGCGTGGGGATGGGGGCCGCCGTATCCGGCTGCACGTCCACGATCGGGGCGTCAACCGCCTCGAGGACCCCGGTCGGCAGGCTGGCGATCTCTTCCTTCTGCGCGTCGGTCAGGGCGGTGTCGGCCGCCTGCGGGGAGGGAGCGCCGGGCACACCCGTCACCGGCGTGGCGCCCGCGGATGCAGCCGTTCCTTCGACGGCCGGAACCTCCACGGCTGCGGGCTCCTCAGCGGGGGTCTGCGTCGGGGTCGGGGCCGACGGCGACGCGGCCCGGCCGAACGACTCGGCCTGCGCGGGGGACGCGGCTTTGGATTCCGCCGGTACCTCAGCCTTGCGGGCAACCTCAGAATCTGCCTCGTAGCCGGCGTCGGCGCCGACTTCCTTCACCTCCGGCGCGCCGGCCTTCGACTCGGCCGCCTCCGGCACCCCGGCATGCTCCGGCGCGCTGACCTCCGGCTCAGCAGAGGCAGGCTCCGACTCGGCGGCCACCTCGGCTTCTGCCTCCGTAGGCTCCCCGGACGCGACCTCCTCAGGCTCCGCCGACTCGGCCGGGCTCTCGGCGGTGGCGGGAGTCGGCATCGTCGCCTGCTCGGCAGGAACGGCGTCGGCGGGCGTCGCGGCGACGGCGTGCTGCCCGGTGGCCTCGTGCGCAGGCACACTGATGACGGGCTGGTCGGCCAACGGATCCTGGAGGGCGCGGGCCTGCTCGGGAGTGATCTCCCCGGCTTCAAGCGCCTGCTGCAGCGCCTCCGCCTCCTCACGCAGGCGCCGCATCTCCCGGCGAGTGAGCAGCGGCTGCTGCCCGGTCAGCATCGCCTCACGCTCGGCGGCGCGCTCCGCCTCCCGGATGGCACGACGGCTGCGACGCGGGGCAGCCCCCGAGCCGGACTCGGACTGGTTGACGTCGGTGTTCTCACTCACCTTCGCTCTCCTTCCTCAGGGACTGCTCGCACGCTACGTGGGCGGTCATCGACGTCGTCGACGCCGACCGCTCGGCCACGCGGTAAAGACCATATTTGCGGATGTACTGGACGACGCCGTCGGGCACCAAATACCAAACGGGACCGCCGTGGCTGACCCGCTCGCGGCAGTCGGTGGAGGAAATAGCCATTGCAGGCACCTCCACCAGAGAGATCTTGTCCGCGGGCAGACCCGTGTCCGTGAGCACGTGACCGGGCCGCGTCACCCCCACCATGTGCGCCAGGGAGAGGATCTCCTCGTTGTCCTTCCAGGTCAGGATCTGGGCGAGGGCGTCGGCACCGGTGATGAAGTACAACTCGGCGCCCGGGTACTCCGCCATGATGTCGTGAAGCGTGTCGATGGTGTAGGTGGTGCCACCCCGGTCAATGTCCACCCGAGAGACCGTGAAGCGCGGGTTCGATGCGGTCGCGATTACCGTCATCAGATAGCGGTGCTCGGCCGGAGAGACGCGCCGGTCCTTTTTAAACGGCTGCGCCCAAGTGGGCACGAAGATGACCTCGTCCAGTTTGAAGACGTCCTGTACCTCAGAGGCCGCCACGAGGTGGCCGTGGTGGATCGGGTCGAAGGTGCCGCCCATAATGCCGATGCGCAGGGGACGCGCGCTGCCGCTCACAGGCACCTCACTAAGGTGTCGGTCTCCACGCACACTCCTCCGGTTCGTTCCGCACGCCGAATGCGCACGGGCGCCTACATACTGCCACGTTGGGACCAGCATGGCCGATTCTCACACGCGGAGCGCCACTGTTATCAGGCCAACGACAACCAAAAGCTGACACATCCGAGCACTCAAAACTCGCACACGGCAAACCGAGTATGGCTACGATCACATCAGGCTGTCGTCATCCTCCTACCGCTTCTCCCAACGACACCTGACTGAGTCCCTGCCAGGCCAGCACCGGTGAAGACAACGCAGGCGTTGCGCGGAAAGCCGGCCGACGGCAGCTCTGGCCCCCACCCCGAAAGGAGACCACGATGATCTGGTTCCATCTGGCCGTCGTCTTACTGTTCATAATCATCGGTGCCCGCATGGGCGGTGTCGGCATCGGTCTGGCCGGCGGCGCCGGCATCCTGGTGCTGGTACTGACCGGCGTGCACACCTCCACCGATGACGCCCCCTGGGAGGTCATCGGCATCATCATGTCGGTGATCTGCACGGTTGCGGCGCTGCAACTCGCCGGAGCCATGGACCACCTGGTCCACCTCACCGAGGTGCTACTGCGCAAGCACCCCAAGCAGATCGTGTTCCTCGCACCGATCGTCACCTACCTGATGTCGTTGCTGTGCGGTACCGGGCACACCGCCTACTCCGTCATTCCCGTCATCGTGGATGTGGCCAAGGGGCACGGCATCCGCCCGTCGCGGCCACTGTCCATCGCCGTGGTCGCCTCGCAGGTGGGCGTGGCCGCCTCCCCCATCTCCGCGGCCATGGTGGCCCTCGTCGTCGCCCTGGAGCCGATCAACATCGGCTACCTGCAGTGCCTCGCCATCGTCATTCCCACCACCTTCATCGGCTGCATGGTCGGCGCCGTCGTCGCCTACTTCCAGGGCAGCGAGCTGGAGGACGACCCGGTCTACATCGAGCGGAAGGCCAAGGGCCTGGTCAAGCCCTCCACCGCCGCGGCCTCCGACTACCAGGCCGCCCCCAGCGCGGTGCCCAGCCTGTTCATCTTCCTGGGTGCCCTCATCGCGGTGGTCGCCTACGCCACCATCTCCTCCCCCGAACTAAACATCATGTCCGACCCGCCGATGGGCTCCACCCCGGCGATCATGACCATCATGCTGGCCACCGCCGCGATCATCTGCACCGCCGCGAAGAAGCCGACCACCCAGATCGCCTCCCAGGACACGTTCCGCGCCGGCATGACCGCCGCCGTGTGCATCCTCGGTCTGGCCTGGCTGGGCAACGCCTTCGTCAACCAGTATGAGGAGACCATCTCCAACGCCCTGTCCGGCCCGTTCCAGGCGGCCCCCTGGCTGGTGGCGGTGTTCTTCTACTTCGCCGCGCCGCTGATGTTCTCCCACGCCGCCACCACCCGCGCGTTCATGCCGCTCATGGTGGCGCTCGGCCTGCCCGGGACGGCGCTGGTGGCCTCCTACCCGGCGGTGGCGAACTACTACCTGCTGCCCAATTACCCGACGACGGTCGCCGCCATGGAGATGGATGACACCGGCTCCACGCGCGTCGGCAAGATGGTGCTCAACCACCCCTTCGTGCTGCCGGGCACCGCATCCATCATCGTGTGCGTGGCCCTGGGCTTCCTCATCGCCCCGTTCATCCTCTGACCACGCCGCCCGGGGCGCGCAGGAATGGGCTCAGAGTCGCCGCCTACGGCCCACGCTCACCAGCGCGCCCCGGGGCAGCACATTGTTGGGGTCCAGGGACTTGGGCACGGCATTGAGCAGGATCGAGAAGACGGCGGGCTTGCGTTGGGACAGTTCGATGCGCCCTCCGTCGGCCTCCACCAGGTCCTTGGCCAGCGCCAGCCCCACGCCAGTGGAGCCGTGCCCGGAGACGTTGCGTTCGAACACATTCGGGGCAATGTCCTCGGCCACGCCCTCACCCTCGTCAGCGACGTCGATGAAGACGCCGTGCCCACCATTGGCGCTGCGCACGTTCACACTGGTGGTGCCGTCGCCGTAGCGCAGCGAGTTCTCAATGACGGTGGCCAGCACCTGTGCCAGCGACCCGGGCGTGGCCAGCACCGGCATGCCGACCTCGTCGGTGAAGGTGATCTCGCGTCCCGCCTCGTGGAATGCCGGCTCCCACTCCTCGCGCTGCTGGTCGAACAGGTCCTTCAGGTGCAGCGCCTCGGTGGTGCCGCCGCCGGTGCGCCGGGAAATGCGCAGCAGATCCTCCACCACGCCGGCGAGCCGGTCCACCTGCTCAATGCAGGCGCGGGCCTCCTCGCGCACCTCCTCCTGCGTGGACAGCAGCTCAATCTCCTCCAGACGCAGGCTCAGTGACGTCAGGGGCGTGCGCAGCTGGTGGGAGGCGTCGGAGGCGAACTGGCGTTCGGCGGCGATACGACCGGCCACGCGCTCGGCACTGCGCACCAGCTCGGCCTGCACCAGGTCGATCTCCTCGATGCCGGACGAACGCAGCCGCGGGCGCACCTGCCCGGATCCGAGCTGCTCGGCCTCGGCCGCCAGGTAGATCAGAGGGGCGCTGATGCGCCGCGACGCCCTGGCCGCGACGATGTAGGCGGCCACCAGCGCCACCGCTGCCAGACCGACCGTGGTCAGTACCACGACCATGATGACCCGCAGGTGGTCTTCACCGTCGGAGGAGGCTCGGGGGGCGACGGCGATCCAGGCTCCGCCCAACGGCACCCCCAGGAGGAGGACGGCGACGGAGACCGCCGCCATGGTCATCTGCATCGCTCGGCGTTGCATTGTCCCTGCCTTCACAGACGGTCGCTTTGAGTTGTGGTCGGTTCCGGATCCGGCGTTCGGTCAGACCGCCAAACGGTATCCGGCACCGTCGGCCACGAGCAGTGCCGGGGCATCGGCGTCGTCACCCAGCTTGCGGCGCAGCCAGGTGATGTGCATGGCCAGCGTGTGCTCGGTGCCGGTCGGGTCCTCGCCCCAGACCTCCTTGAGGATGTCCTCGGTGGGCAGCACCTGGCCGCCGCCGCGCACCAGCACGCGCAGCAGCTCGAACTCCCGCGTGGTCAACTGGAGCTCATCCCCGCCGACGAAGGCGCGGTGGGCGGCGATGTCCACACGGATGTTCCCGGCGACCAGCTCCTCCTCGATCGCCTCCCCGGAGGCACGCCGCACCTGGGCCCGCACGCGGGCGAGCAGCTCGGCCAGGCGGAAGGGCTTGGTCACATAGTCGTCCGCGCCGGCGTCGAGGCCAACCACCAGGTCGGTGTCCTCGCTGCGGGCGGTGAGCATGAGGATGGGGATGGTCAGTCCCTGGGCGCGAACCTGCCGGGCCACGTCCAGGCCGTCGATGTCGGGCAGGCCGAGGTCGAGGACGATGATGTCCGCCCCGTCCAGGTCTTCGAGGGCGCCCTTGCCGGTGCCGTGAGCGTGGACCTCATAGCCCTCACGGCCGAAAGCGCGGGCGAGCGGCTCGGAGATGGCGGGGTCGTCCTCAACGAGAAGCACAGTCGTCATGCGCAGGATCGTATGCGACCAAGGCGGCAGGCGTCATCCTCCCCGCGCAGGAGGTGTCCCGCCTCAGGACGGGGCGAATACCCGGGATCGGTGGGCCTCAGGCCAGGGCGAGCGCCCACGGGGTGACGTTGCCCAATCCCTTGGCAACCACCTCGTGGCAGGGGTGAACCGTGTACTTGTGGGCGTCCGGGCCGTTGAGAATGTCCATGGCGGTGGCCTCATCCATGCGGATGCCACCGGGCTCGGCGGTGTCCACCAGCCGGGAGGCGAGGTTCACAGGCGGACCGAAGACGTCCCCGGAGCGGGAGACGACCCGTCCCTGCACCAGGCTGGCGCGCACCCGCATCATCTCCGGGCCCGACTGGAGCTCATCGACGAGCGCGGTGACGACGTCGGCCGCCGTGGTCAGATCGTCGGCGATGTACATGACCGCATCCCCGATGGTCTTGACCACACGGGCGCCGCGGGAAGTGACCACGTCGCGGGCGGTGGACTCGAAGTCGTCGAGCATCTCCGAGAGCTCCAGCCTGCCCATGGTCTGGGCGCGCTGGGTGAAGGAGACGATGTCCACAAAGCCCAGGGAGCGGATCAGCGGGTAGAAGTCGGGTCCGGCGTCCTCCCGGCCCCGGCGGGAGACCTCCGAGTCGGTGCGGTCCAGCAGCGACGCCAGGTGCCGGCGCCACACGTAGATCAACTGCTGGGACAGGGAGTCGATCATCTCGTCAATGTGGTCCAGGGCCACCAGCCGCGCGGCAGTGTCGTCCAGGTGCAGGCGCTGGGAGATGTCGGCGACGAGGGTTTCCAATTGCCAGAGCACCAGCCGGTCCATGGTGAAGGACTGGGCGCGCAGCAGTTCCAGGACGCTACTGGCGGCGAGCCCGCCCCCGGGCGCGTGCGCGGACGGCAGGCCGTCGTCGGTCTCGTCGATCAGGTCTGCGATGGTGCGCAGGGCTACGGCGTCCTGATCGGTGAAGCAGATTTCGTCGGGGTCGACGTCGGCGAAGCCCATGGCGCGCCAGAAGCGGCGGGCCAGATCCATCCCGGTGCCGGCGCGGTCGGCGATCTGCCGCAGGCTCAGGCTGGGGGTCCCCTGCAGTAGCCGCTGCTCGTGACCGCGAACCGTGGCCCAGGCGTCGTCGGCCGGGGCGCCCGCTATGGATGCGGCCTCGCCGGGATCGGAGTCCCCGGCGGGGGTGCTCGGGCCGGGCGTCTGCTGATGGGTCACCGCGCAAGAGTAGCGCACATCACATGCACGCGATCAATCGTTAGAGCAAACAGAAGGATTCGAAACTCCGGTCAGGCACCGCCGGCTCGGCCGGCCTCGCCGTCGCTCACATCCGCCGCACGCACGCCCGTCACCTCCCCCGCGGTGACGACGACGCGGCGCGCAGCGGTGCCGTCGCCCACCTGCAGGACCAGGCCGGGGGCGAGGTCGACGGCGGTGCCGGTGATGGTCTCCGCGGGACCGGTGACGCGCACGCTCTGTCCGAGGGTGGCGCAGGCGCCGCGCAATTGCATCCCCAGCGCGCCCGCGCCGGCGTCCGGGTCGCCGTTGCTCGCCTCCCAGTCGGCGAGCAACTCCGCCAGGTGGCGTCCGCAGTCCTCCAAGACCGCCGCGGCCGCGGGTGCGGGGGCGCCGAGTGAGGTCAGGGAGGCGGCCCAGGGCACCGGCAGCTGCGCGGCGGGCTGGGCGAGGTTGATGCCGATGCCGACGACGACGGCGGGTGCCTCGCCCCGGCGGGCCGGGGCGGCGGAGTCGGAGGCCTCGCTGCCACCGGGCGCGCCGATCAATTCCGTGAGGATGCCGGCGACCTTGCGGCTGGTCCCCCACCCCGGCACCTCCGCGGGCGCCAACGCCGCAGGGGTGGGCACGGCGACGACGTCGTTGGGCCACTTGGTGGCCACGCTCCAGCCGGTCGATTCCAGGCGGGGGGCGAGGGCGCGGGCGACGGCGAGGCCGGCCAGCAGCGGAAGCCAGGCCAGGCTGGCGGCGGGCACTAGCGGCCGCACCACGATCGAGGCGGTCAGTGCACCGGTGGGCGGCGTGGTCCAGGTGTGGTCGGCGCGGCCACGGCCAGCGGTCTGGGCGACGGCCCGCAGGGCGGACAGGTGGGGCCAGGCGGCGGCCGCGGCGGGGTCGAGGGCGCCGTCGGGGCCGGTCAGCGCCAGCCGCAGGTCGGTGTTGGTCGAGCCGGTGCGCTCCACCACCACGAGCCGGCTGAACGGGGAGCAGGCGGTCATGCCACCAGCCTATGCGAGCACCGAGGTCGGTTGAAGGTACGGCCGAGGTGGTGGTGTCAGGGGGTGGTTTGAGCGCCGGTGTTGGGGCCGGTCGTCGGTGTGATTGGTGCGCCCACTCGGCGGCCGAGGCGCCTGGCCCAGTGATGTTGTTCGAGTCCCTGTGGTGAGTCTGCACACTCCAGAAGTGAGCGCCGCGACAGAATCCGCGGAATTGTGCGGATTTGACCTGCGGCTCTAGTGTCATGACAGTGCTCCAGTGTGCAACGAGGGCCTCGTTGCACACTGGAGCGATGTCACCGGAATCGGGCCGAGAAACCACTTCCGCGTATTTCCAGGGGAAAACGGCGGTCAGCCGAGTCTGCTCGGATCACCCTTGCGTGCAGACCGGCGCTAGTTCGTGTTGCGTTAGTCGGGGTGGTGTTGGCGTGGTGGTGTTGTCGTGGTGTGTGGGATGGAGTGAGGCTTTCGGGGTATCACGGGTGGCGTGAAAATGCCACGGGGCTTGCCCCTGTGGGCCTGGCACCGCTCCGGTTGGACCGCCCACGCCCCCTTGGACCGCCCACGCCCCCTTGGACCGCCCACGCCCCGTTGGACCGCTGTAACCGGCGGCTACGGCGGTCCAACGGGGGAACAGCGGTCCAACGGGCGGGTCGACAGCCGCGCACGCAGACACCGGGGCTTGCCCCGACGCTCCCGTACTACGCCCTACGGTCACGAACCACACCCCTGACTTACTCATCTAGGCTTGAGCCCGTGCTTGTTCTGGCATCTCAGTCCACCGGTCGGCTGGCGACCCTGCGCGCAGCCGGTGTCGATCCGCAAGTGCTGGTATCGGACGTCGACGAATCCCGCGTCCTGGCCGACCTCGCCGACGCCCACGCGGCCGCCGATGCTCCCGCCCCCACGCCCACCGAGCAGGTGCAGGCGCTGGCGCGGGCAAAGGCGCTGGATGTGGCCGGTGGCCTCCCGCCCGCCGCGGTGGAGGCGGACCCGGACCTGGTGGTGGTCGGCTGTGACTCCATGCTGGAGATCGATGGCGCGGTGGTGGGCAAGCCCGGCACGGCGCAGCGGGCCCGCGAGCGCTGGCTGACGATGCGCGGCCGCAGCGGCACCCTGCACACCGGTCACAGTCTGGTGCGCGCACGCGATGCGGCCACCGCCGAGGGCGTGTCCTCCACGATCGTGCACTTCGGCTCCCCCAGCGACACCGAGATCGACACCTACATCGCCTCCGGGGAGCCTCTGTGGTGTGCGGGCGCCTTCACCATCGACGGCCTGGGCGGCGCCTTCATCGACGGCGTCGAGGGGGATCCGCACGGTGTGGTGGGCATCTCTCTGCCGCTGCTGCGGCGCCTGCTGGCCCGCCTGGGCATCACCTGGACCGATCTGTGGTCCGCGCCGGCGCGCTGAGCCCGCTCAGCGCCGCACCAGCACGGTGCGCCCGGCGATGGTGAGGCCGCCGGCGGGGAGGACGCCGAGTCGGGCCACCCCGCCGCCCGGCAGTGCGGCGGGGCCGGGGAAGCGCAGGTCGACGACGCCGGTCGTGGAAGTGAGGGCGAGGCTGAGTGCGCCCAACAGCAAGCCGTGGGCGACGAGTTCCTGCTCCCCCACGGCCAGCCCGGCTCGGTGGGCGGCACCGGGGTGGAGGTGGATGGGGTTGTGATCGCCGGTGGCGTCGGCCCAGGCGCGCACGTCCGCAGCCGTGATGGTGAGGGTCCCGGGCGTATCGACGTCGCGGAGCGCCGAATCGGTGTCGGCACCCGGCGGGTGCGGACCGGTGGGGACGGGAGGGGCGGTCGGCGGTGTGCGGCGGGCCAGGTCGTGGGTCACGCGGGCGCCAGCGGGCCAGGCGGGTCCGGCGTCGCGGACGACGACCGCCCCCTGCAGCAGTTCCCAGCCGCCGCGAGCAGTTCGACGAAGGCCGACCTCGGCGCCTCCGGCACCCGGCTCCTGGGGGCGATCGTCGGGAGCCTGGGCGCCGACCGGGGCGATCCGACAGCGGCGGTGGATGAGGCCGGCCGCGCCCGTCTCCATGGGGCGCTCAGGCGGCCGTTGCCCGGCGCTGTCCGATTCGAAGGCGCCGTCGCTGACCAGGTGCTCGGTCAGCCGCCCCAGTGCCAGGACTGCGGGCAGAAGCTGCTGCGCCGCGCCGGTTGCACGGGACCACGGCGCGGAGCGGGCGGTGGCGACCGTCTCGCGCCCAGGGGTCGGCGCTGTGCGCATGAGTACGCGCGCTATGACGGCGGCCATGTCCGCGGCCGTCGCGGCACCCGGAGTCGCCGTCGTGGAGGTACAGCAAGGCCCCGGCGACCTGGAGTCGTCGGGGCCTGTGCGCGCGGGGGGCGCCGCCATGATCAGCGGGTCTCGCGGTGCTCCGTGTGCTTGCCGCAGCGCGGGCAGAACTTCGACAGAGACAGCCGGTCCGGGCTGTTCCGGCGGTTCTTCTTGGTGATGTAGTTGCGCTCCTTGCACTCCGAGCACGCCAGAGTGATCTTGGGGCGAACGTCGCTGGACTTAGCCACGTAACTCTCCTCTCAGTGATCCTCGAGCGGCCCTTGGGGTGCCATGCTCGAACTTGCGTAGCGGGGGAGGGACTCGAACCCTCGACCTCACGATTATGAGTCGTGCGCTCTAACCAGCTGAGCTACCTCGCCAGATGACACGTCAGGGGCCCGTAGGCCCCCGCAGTATCAGAGCCCCGAAAGGGATTCGAACCCTTGACCTTCTCCTTACCATGGAGACGCTCTACCGACTGAGCTATCGGGGCAACGAGCGGAACTTTAGGCAGATCGGATTCGCACACGCAACTCCGTTCGCCGTGGCTTCGCTCACCGCGGCCCCGCCTTGCGGGCGGGTCTGACTGCGTGCGCGCAAACGCCGCAACCATGGTGGCGGGTGAGGGATTCGAACCCCCGTAGCATACTGCGGCTGATTTACAGTCAGCTCCCATTGGCCGCTCGGGCAACCCGCCGGGCTCCGGGCTCGTCGTAGGCCGTTCTCACGACCTCACGTCCTCGCTCGGTGCCGTGGAAGGATAGCAAGCCGACGGCGGCGCACGCCAATCGCCGCCATAGGACCCTGCTCACAGCGACGCCGGTGCCACGTCCAGCCCCATCTTGACGCGATGCGTTCTAGAGTCGTTGCCATGTCGCAACCTCAGTCCCCCTACGGCCCCAACCAGCAGCCCGCTCCCCAGTCCCAGTACGGACAGGCCCCGTACGGTCAGCAGCAACCCGGGATGTCGACGCCGACACCCGGCGCTCCCATGCAGCAGCCCCAACAGCCCACGCGCCAGAAACGCCGGATCCCCACGATTGTGATCGCAGTGCCGTTGATCATCATCATCGGCGTCATCATCGGCGTGACTTCGCTCAATCGTCCCACCCCCGCCACCAAGGCCGCCACCGGGGAGTGCATCCAGGAACCGGAGGGCAAAAAGAGCAGCGAGGTCCACGTCACGGACTGTGACGCCGACGACGCCGCCTACAAGGTCACCGCGGCCGCCGGAGCCGACTGCACCACCTTGGCAGGTACAACCACCGTCTATGAAGACCTGTGCCTGATCGGCGTGAACGAGGACCCGAGTATCTCGTTGGCCGGCGTACAGGAGGGCGACTGCCTGCACATCAACGAGTCCACCCGGGAGGCCACGGCGCAGGACTGCACTACTGGGAGTCGTGAGGTCTTGAAGGTACTCACCGACGTCAAGGACTCCGAAATGGAGACATGGCCTGACGCCTGCTACAACGCCGGCGTCGATGATGACGCATACGACTATTGGTACGTGTGGAACTTCGACTTCTACAGCTCCAGCACCGAACCCAACCTGGGAAGCCTGACCGGAGACGACACCAACGACATCGTGTTCTGTCTGGGCACCGAGCAGCCCTGATTCTCTCTCCCCCCCCCGGCCTAGGCACCGCGGCCGCGCCACGCCGCCGAATCAGTAGCCGGCCATCTGCTCCAGACGGGCGATGCGCTGCGCCATCGGCGGGTGGGTGGCGAACAGGTTTCGCACCCCGCCGAAGGGGTTGGCGATCATCATGGCGCTGACCGGCTCCAGGCGCGGGTCCTGCGGCATGGGCGCGGCGGCCACGCCCGTCTCCAGCTTGTGCAGCGCACTGGCCAGGGCCAGCGGGTCGTTGGTCAGGACCGCGCCGTCGTGATCGGCGTCGTACTCGCGGGTGCGGGAGACTGCGAACTGGGTCAGGCTGGCCGCCAGCGGAGCCAGCAGCGCCAGCAGGAGCAGGACGATAGCGTTGGAGTCGCGGCGGTCGCGACCCCCGCCGAACCACATGATGCCGGTGGCGATCGAGGAGATCACCCCGGCGATGCCGGCGGCGATCGAGCCGGTCAGGATGTCCCGGTTGTACACATGGGACAGCTCGTGGCCGAGCACTCCCCGCAACTCCCGCTCATTGAGCAGCTGTAAAATGCCCTGGGTGCAGCAAACGGCGGCGTGCTGCGGGTCACGGCCGGTGGCGAAGGCGTTCGGGCTCACGGTCGGCGCCACGTACAGGCGCGGCATGGGCTGCCCCGCCGCCGTGGACAGCTCGCGCACGACGGCGTACATGACCGGCTGCTGCGCCTCGCTGACCTCGACGGCGCCCATGGAGCGCACCGCAAGCTTGTCGGAGTTCCAGTAGGAGTATGCCGTCTGCGCCACCCCGATCGCGGGCATGAGCAGCAGCCAGACGCTCGAGCCGGTGCCGCGCGCCAGCAGCCAGCCGATCAGGAGCAGCAACCCCCACAGTCCCCCATGAGGACCGCCGTTTTAAGTCCGTTGTGGTGGTTCGTGCTGGTCATGTCGACGAGTGTATGAACACTCGCTGTGGCCTTGCTGGGAACGGGCCGTCTTCAGGCCAGCAGAGTGGCCACGTCGGCGACGGCGAGGTCCAGGGCCTGACCGACGCCGTCCGTGTACAGGGCGCCGGCGTGGGTGGCCAGGCCGCGGGCGAGGTCGGACCGCTGCCGACACGCGTCGCGCCAGCCGTTGTCGGCCAGGGCGACGGCGTAGGGCAGGGTCGCGTTGGTCAGTGCGTAGGTCGAGGTGTAGGACACGGCCCCGGGCATGTTGCCGACGGCGTAGAAGATCTTGCCGTCCACCTCGTAGGTGGGCTCGGAGTGGGTGGTGACGTGGGAGTCCTCGAAGCATCCGCCCTGATCGATGGCGATGTCCACGAGCACCGAGCCCGGGCGCATCGCCTGGGCCATCGCGTGAGTCACCAGTCTGGGGGTGCGAGAACCGGGGACGAGCACGGCCCCGATGACGAGATCGGCGTCGGCCACCGCGCCGGCCACATCCAGCGGGGTGGAGAAGCGCGTGCGGACCGTCCCGCCGGTCAGTTCGTCGATCTGGCGCATGCGGACCGGGTTGACGTCCATGACGGTGACGTCCGCACCCATGCCGGCCGCCACGCGGGCGGCGGCCAGGCCGGCGGTGCCACCGCCGAGGACGACGACGTTGCCACGGCGCACGCCCGCGGCTCCGCCCAGCAGCACGCCGGAGCCGCCACCCGGGGCGAGCAGGGCGTCTGCACCAACCTGCGCCCCGAGCCGCCCCGCGATCTCGGACATGGGGGCGAGCAGCGGCAGACCGCCGTCGTCGGTGGCTACCGTCTCATAGGCGACGGCGGTGACCCGCTTCGCCAGCAGAGCCTCGGTGAGCGCGCGGTCGGCGGCCAGGTGCAGATAGGTGAACAGCAACAGGCCCTCGCGCAGGTAGCCGAACTCGGCCGGAACCGGCTCCTTGACCTTGAGGATCATTTCGGCGTCGCCCCAGACAGAGGCCGCCTCGGCGGCGATGTCCGCGCCGGCGTCGAGGTAATCCGCATCGGTGATGCCGGCGCCCAGCCCGGCGCCGGCCTGTACGGTCACCCCATGCCCGTGGCGAACCAGTGTGTCCACGCCTGCCGGCGTGAGCGCCACGCGGTACTCGTGATCCTTGACCTCGGTGGGGACGCCGATGCGCATGGGAGGCTGCCTTTCTCTGGTTGGCGCCTGGACAACAGGCCTGGGCGGCACAGCCTACCGCCCCGGCGGCGGGTCAGTCCCGCAGTCGGTGTGCGACCCGCTCGGGCACGCGGTCGGGGTCCGGCTGGCCGATGAGGTCGTCGGGACCCTCGGTGCTGCGGGAGATGGCGGTCATGGCATCCCGGGCGACGACCTTGACGCGCTCGCGCGGCTTGGACTCGCCCCCAGTGACGGTGACCTCGCCGTACTCCTCCCCCAGGTGGCGTTCGTAGGCGTCCAGCAGCTCCCAACCCTCCCAGGTGGTGTAGGGCACGTCGCGGGAGTCGAGCAGCGCCAGCAGGGCGTCGTGGCCGACCTGGGACTCGTCCTCCGTGGTGGCGTGCAGCAGGCCGGCGTTGGCGTCGGCGACCAGGTTCGTGATCGTCTCCTGGGCGTCGGACTTGGTGGAGCCGATCAGGCCGACCGGGCCGCGGCGGATCCAGCCGGTGGCGTAGATGCCGGTGAGCGGTTCACCGTCATCGCCGAGCACGCGGCCGCCGGCGTTGGGGATCACGTGCCGGTCGGCGTCGAAGGGCAGGCCCTCGATCGGGCTGCCGGCGTAGCCGACGGCGCGGTAGACGGCCTGCACCGGCCAGTCCCGGAACTCGCCGGTGCCGGAGACGGTGCCGTCGCCGTTGAGGCGGGTGCGTTCGGTGCGCAGGGCGCGCACATGCCCGGCGTCGTCGGTGAGGATGGCGGCCGGCGCCTGGAACAGGTGGATGTGGATGGTGCGGGAGGCGGTCAGTTCCTCGGGTTCCTGCATGGCGTAGTTCTCCAGGGCCTTGACCACCTGCCGCTGCTGGTTGGAGACGGCCAGGGCCTCGCGGGAGCCCTCGTCGTACTCGAAGTCCTCCTCGTCGACGGTGACGTCCACGTCGGGCTGCTTGCCGAGTTCGCGCAGCTCCAGGGGGGTGAACTTCACCTGGGCGGGGCCGCGGCGACCGAATACGTGCACGTCGGTGACCGGGGACTTCGCCAGGGTCTCGGCCACATTCGTCGGGATCTCCGTGGTCATCAGGTCCTCCACGTGCTTGGCCAGGATGCGGGAGATGTCCAGGGCGACGTTGCCGACGCCGATGACGGCGACCTGCCGGGCCTCCAGCGGCCAGGTGCGCGGGTGGTCGGGGTGACCGTCGTACCAGGAGACGAAGTCGGCGCCGCCGTATGCCTCGGGCGCGTCAATCCCGGGGATGTCCAGGGGGGCGTCGGTGTCGGCGCCGGTGGAGAAGATCAAGGCGTCGTAGTGCTCGTGCAGCTCGGCGACGGAGATGTCGCGGCCGACCTCCACGTTGCCGATCAGCCGGATGTCGCCGCGCTGGAGGATCTTGTAAAGGGCCACGATGATCTGCTTGATGCGCGGGTGGTCCGGGGCGACGCCGTAGCGCACCAGCCCGTAGGGGGCCGGGAGGCGCTCAAACAGGTCGATATTCACGTCCAAACCCGATTTCGACAGGATGTCCGAAGCGTAGATACCGGCGGGGCCTGCTCCGATGACGGCAACATTGAGGGGACGTGCGTTCACTGCTCTTCGTTCCTAGTGACTACGGGTGGGCGGCCCCACGCGCACCGGGCGGTGCGCCGCTCAGGCCGGCCCAAGTGTATGCGGGTGTTCGCCGGTCGCGGTGTGGCGTGCGTCCCGCTCGCCCGACCAGGCTCCGCCGCTCCGCTCGCCGAAGTCGACACGAGTGGCGCACCGCGACCGATGCAGGCGGCGCATCACAGTCAAGGCCGAGCGTTTCCGGCTCTTCGTGTTTGTGGGTGTGGTGGGTGGGGTGTCTGGGTGGTGGTTTGTGTGTGCTCCGGCGGGTGCGATGAGCGGGGATGGGATAGTTCACCGTGAATCTCGGTGGATCACGGCGGACAGCGGCGGATCGTGCGTGACGGTTCGGGTGCTTGCGTGAAAGTTCGCGCCTTCGCCTGACGGTTCGTACGCTCGGGTCGACGGTTCGGCACATCCAGCGACGGTTCGTACGCTCTGGTCGACGGTTCGGCACATCCGGCGACGGTTCGTGGGGTAGGGGTACGAACCGTCGTCGTTCATGCCGAACCGTTGGTGCTACCTGACGAACCGTCACCGGAACACACGAACCGTCCACCCCACGACACCACCCCATGACGCCGCGCCCTGACGCCGCACCATGACGGCCCGCGTGCCAGTGCCCTCCGACGCCGCACTCGGCAGTCCGCCTGGCCCGCGCCCGGCGGTGCGGGTCAGCGCCCGGCCCGCGCCCGGCGGCGTGGGCCTGGGCTTCAGGGACGGGGACCCGCCCCCGTGGCCCGGGGATGGCGGGGCCCGTGTTCCTCGGCTGGCTGTGCTCCCGTGAGACGGCTGTCATGTCGTTTTACGACCTTGGGGTGCGATTCACGACCACCCCGGGGTCGTAAACCACACCCCAAGATCGGAAACCAGCGCCGACCAGCGCTTCGCACTCGAGGGTGCGACCGCTCGGAACAACCGCACGGAGGCCATCCACGGGCCCGGCAGGCCGCCCTCGGGCACGGGAGATGGCCTTCGGGCACGTGAGGCTGCGCGCGGGCGCGGGAGAGGTCGTCCTCGGCAGAACTCGTTCTCAGGCCAACCAGAACACACCACCAGCCACACCCCCAAACACGAAGAGCCGCGTTTCCGCGGCAGGGACACACCAACACCGCCCGATATAGAATTGAAATAATTCTTTCGTTTGGATTGAGGAGTCTCATGAAGCGCCGTCATCTTCTCGGCGGAATGCTGGCAGCTGCCGCATTCCCCCTGACTAGCGCATGCCGCCCGCGGACGCCGTCGAGCGGGCCCACCGCTCGTACGCCCACTGTCGGAGCGAGCGCAGCGCCCTCTGCAACGTCCACCCCGCGTATTCCGACCGCCTTCGACGACGCCGGGAGTCTGCCGGGATCAGACTTCCGACCCGAGTCGTTCACCTGGCTCCGTGGCGGCTACCTCGTGGGCAGCAGCGGCAACACCTGGTGGTACGGGGATCCATCCGCCATGAACTACTGGTACTTCACAGCCGACGGCACCGACGCCGACTCCATGGAACTGGTAGCCATGGGCTCCGCCGAAGAGCTTCAGAACCTCGCACCGCAGGTCGGACCGGCTCAGATTCTCACCGACGAAATCATGGTCGTCGACGCCGCTGCCCACTTCGGCTATGTCGTCGTAACGGCGGTACGCACCGGGGTGACCCAGGAATCCGCCTGGCAGGCCCATCTGCTCAAGGTGGATCTGGAGGCTGCGGCTGTCGTGGCAGTGCTGCCGCTAGACGTCGACGCCGCAGTCGACACCACGATCGGCAACTGGGCGATGGCGCTAGACACCGACGGCATCAACCTGGGCGTCGGTACCGGGAGAATCCGTGGCGACACCCGCGTTTGGGCCATCAACACCGAGTCGATGGAGATTGCCCTTAAGGATCCGCATCAAGTTGGTTATGACACCTTCCATCAGGTCAACGGCGACGCCCTACTGACAGGCACGGCGAGCTCCCCCTACTCCGAGGGCGCCTACCCGCCCTACATCGTCTACTCGCTCGAGTCCGGCAACCTGGTCACCCAGGAGAACAACACCGACACCTACCTGCTCGGCCGCTGGCTGTATTGGCTGGAGACGGCCTTCGACGCCTGGCGCGTCATGGACGTGACCACCGGCGAGGAGGTGACCATGGCCGATCAGCCTCCCGTAGGCGCGCCGGACGCGCGCCCGACGGTGTGGGAGACGGGCGGTTATTCGGTCGTGCGCACCGACTCGGCGCTGGATGTGCGCCCCCTCGGTTCACCGACGGCGACACTATCCCTGTCTGCGGACGCCGGCGACACCATCCCCGCAGCGCTTGCCGTCCACCGCGATGTCGTTTATGCAGCCTATCCCTCCGCCGCGCATGAGCTGCACCTGATCGATCTCGCCACCGGCGAAGAGCTGGCCACCGCCAGGCTCGGAACCGAGGAGGACGGAATCGATCGTGAGCCGCAGGCGCTAGCCGTCTCCGAGGTCGGTGCCGGCTACTTCTACAGCCGAGGCGGGGCCTGTACCTTCCACGCAGCCACCGACTGGCTGCACTGACCGGCAGCTCCCGGTACACAACGTCCTACCAGCCCGGGGGTGTCATTGGTGCCGGTCTTAGCAACAGGGCGGCGGGCAGCCCTGCCCATGGGCATATCGGGAGCACCCCGGGACACTGGGACCGTCTCCATCCCCGTCCCCGGGTGCAGGCCCGGTAGGAGTCTCGATGCGTCGACGCACTGTTCTAACCGCCGCCGCCTTGGGTGCCGTCGGGTCGCTCATCGGCTTGCCCGCCTGCTCCGTCTTCAACTCCCCCAGTGCGGCGCCGACGCCGTCACCGGCCATGCCGCCCGGCCCGGACGCCGTCCCGGATGCTCTGAGCGACCAGCACCTGTGGCCGGGTGGCTCTCACGTGCGCTCCACTGTCACCGCAGTGCGCGAACACTTCCTTACCGGGGCCGTTCAGGCCACCGAGGCCACGGCCTACGTCCAGGGGATGTGCCCGGTGGTGGTGGACCTGAACGGTCCCACCACATGGGGCGTCCTCCTCGACGACGACGGACGGTGGACCACTAGGCAGGTAGTGCCGGACAGCAAGGCCGGGCCGGGCGAGCGCGACCCGGACGACAACCAGCCCACGACCATGCTCGTCGCCGGTCCGGCGGTGATTGATGACACGCACGCCTACACCGTCGTGGCCGCTTTGGCCGGCGTGCCGTACAACCAGGAGTACTACTCCCAGCCCGACGACGCCTGCCTCGTCAGCCTGCTTAAGGTCGACCTGGCCGACGGGTCCCTGGATGCCGTAACCACCGTAAGCGAGAGCTGGCCGGCCAGCGCGATACGCCATCTCTGCCTGTCCTTCACACAGGACCGCGCCGGTCTCCTACTCACCGGCGCTCCCGACACCGACGAGGGATCCTTCCGTAAGGAGACATACGCCCACATCGGGCTGCGTCTGTCTACCGAAGATCTCTCCGTGGAGCTGGACAGCCACGACCTTCTGCGCGGCCGAGGCTACGACATGGTCTCCCCCTGTGGCCAGGCCGTGGTGGGCAAAACCGAATTCGGCCGGGAATGGCTGCTGGTCTGCCTCGAGGACGGCACGCTTATCAGGCCGTCTGAGGACGCCTACCCCCACCTGGTGCGGGATGGCTGGTTCTATTACCAGCAAGAGCGTTCCCTTCGTGCCCAGGAGCTCGGTTCGAAAGAGGCCATCACCGTGACGGACATGGACATTCAGACATCGAATGGGAGCTACTGGCCGGAGATCTACTCCGATCAACCGGAGATCATCCAGATCGGCAGGAGCTCGGCCTCGGGGATAGAAGCTCTCCGTGTGTTACGCCCCGGCCAGACCACCCCGATCGTGTCCTGGAATGGCGAGGACAAGGTGCCTGATGGCGCCTGCGTATGCGGGGATGTCCTCTATGCCTGGTACCAAGAGGACGCTAGTGGCCACTTGCGCGTGGAGATGATCTCGCTGAGTGAGGGGGAGGAGGGCGACGCCCTGGGCACGTGTGAGACCGGGGAGATGACGGTGACAGTGGATGACTCCCCTGTGGTAACCGCCTGGGGAGTTGCCGTAGGCGACCGCTTCTACGCGGCCACACAGTGGCTCGACGGCGTCCCCCAGCAGCCCACGGGGACAGCCAGTCCCGGCCCCGCATCACCCCAGGCCTCCTCCAGCCCGACCGGATAGCGGCACCTTCACCGTCGTCCCCGGTGCCCATCCCACATCAGCAACCCACCGCTCGCCCAACACTCGCCATCAGGCATTTAGGAACAGCCATGCGTCGTCGTACCGTCCTAGCCACTGCCCTTGCCGCAACCCTTGGCTCCGGAGCTCTCGCCGGCCTCACCGCCTGTTCATCCTCCGGCAAAAGCAACGTCATAGCGCCCACCCCCTCGCCCGTTCCGGCTGCGACCATCAAGCAGCCGCCTGTGCCCGCGCCACCGTCCTCCACCTCCTGCCCCTCAGGCTTCTCCTCCCGGGTACTGTGGCCCACTGCCAATGTGCCCTCCGCCATCACCGCTGTCCACGAGCATTACCTGGCAGGTACTGCTGAGGTTAACGACGACCTACTCCCCGAAACCAACGGCCTGCGTCCCGTGGTGGTGGATCTCAATGGTCCCACCACCTGGGCGGTACTCCTGGACGAGGACGGGGAACTGATCACCAAGGAGGTCGACCTCAAAGATTCTCCCGCAACGTCCCGCCTCGATCCCTTCGGCACCTCCGACGACTCCGCCTCTCCCACCCCCGGCCTTCCCTATACGGCGCTGAGCGCTGGCCCCGCCGTCATTGATGGCACCCACGCATACCTCGTGGTAGCCGCCGTTGACTATGCCTACCCCGGCGAAACCATCCGCGGTTCCATGAACTTCCCGGTCAGCCTGGTTAAGGTCAACCTGACTAACGGTGCTCTGGAGACGTCTACAACGATCAGCGAAGGGCTGCCCATCAAGGACGTCATCGTGCCGACCAGCTCGCGCCACCCGGGAGGCGGGCTTCGCAGCGGACTGTACCTGTCCCTGTCGCCGGACCGCACCGGCCTGCTGCTATCCGCCGATCCGTCCAGCGACTCCTACGACGCCCAGCCCTTGGGGCTGCGTCTGTCCACCGAGGATCTCTCCGTCGAGCTCGATGTCCTGGCCGACGTACCCAACCTTGGGCCGTTCGACCTTTACGGCGAGGCTGTGAGGATCAACAGCAGCGCAACCTCCGTCATCTCGCTGGCAGATGGACAGGAAGTATCCATAGAGGCCGCTGAACCGTTCTTCGCCTGGAACGGTTGGCTCTACTACTACGGCGCTCCCACACGCTCCGTCAACAACAGCTGCTACGCCCGCGAAATGGCAACAGGACAGACCATTGCCCTCGACGTCACGGACTCCTATTTCAACGGCTCAACCGTGTCCTATGCCATCGGCAGCTCGTATCACGTGCCAGGCATATTCAGCGACCAGCGCCAACTTCTTTTCACCGCCGGCCCCTTTTACTACCTCGACCCACCGAGCTCGACCACCGGAGCTCCCGGCTGGGACAAGAGTCGGCCGGCACCGCAGGCCGCCTGCGTTTTCGGCGACGTGCTGTACACGGTTCCCGCGGCCGGGGCGGACACAACCGCCGACGTCGAGCTGACCTCGGTCACCACCGGCGAGCCACTGGGCGAGGTCGCCGGGGTGGGGATTGACTGGCCGATCGCGGTCACGGCTTGGGGCCTGGCATGCGGCGGCAGCTTCTACCCCGCCAACGCATGGCTGGACTGATCCCTGTCGCCATGTCATTTCCGCCGGTTCAGGTGCGCTACTTGTGCCGGTCTCGGCGCGGCTGACGGTCAGGCGGCGCGGTCCACCAGCAGATGGGCGAACTGCACCATGCCGTCGTGCACCAGCGCCGCCCGCTCCCGCGCGTCGGCCAGGGCGGCCTCGCGCGCAGATCCGGTCACGCCCGCGGCATCCAGACGATCCTTGGTACCGGCCAGCACAGTCTCTTCCAGTCCGTTCAGCACCGCGATCGCCTGGTCCGCCCAATGCGTCGCCATTTCCCGGGTGCGGCTCAACACCGGATGCACCCGAAGCTGGGCGACGAGACCGGCCAGGACCGCGTCGTCGGACAGGTCGGCGCTAGACAGGGTCGCCAGGATCGACTGCCCGGCGGCGTCCAGCTCGCCGGCGGCAAGCGCCTGACGCAGCAGCAGCACCGGCATGGTGTCCACGCCCTCCCGCAGGTCTGTGCCCGGCGTCTTGCCGGTGGTGGCGGCGTCGCTGGTCAGATCTATGCAGTCGTCGGCCAGTTGGAAGGCCACGCCGATCTTCTCCCCGAAGGCCTCCACAATCGCCTCGGTAGCCTCCCCCGCTCGGGTGAGCATGGCACCGTAACGGGCCGAGACCGCGATCAGCGAACCGGTCTTGTCCGCCAGCACCTGCAGGTAGTGCGCCACCGGATCGGTGCCCGCGGGGCGCGGCAGGGTCTCATGCAGCTGCCCCATGCACAGCCGCTCAAAGGTCTTGGAGTGGGCCAGCACCGCCTGCGGTCCCAGCGCCGCCACCAGCTGGGAGGCGCGCGCCACCAGCACGTCGCCGGCGAGGATGGCGGCGGAGTTGCCCCAAACGGTCTGTGCGCTCGGGGCGCCGCGCCGCAGCGGGGCCTCGTCCATGACGTCGTCGTGGTAGAGGGTGGCGATGTGGGTCAACTCGACCGCGACGCCGGCGTCTCGCACCAGCTCGCCCGTCGCCAACTCCGGGTCGCCCAGTTGGGCGGTCAGCAGCGTCAGCACCGGGCGCAGCCGCTTCCCACCGGCCGCCGCCAGGTGGGAGGTCGGCGGGTTGATCGTCGCGTCAGCGCTGCTGACGACCTCGAGCAGGCGCGTCTCGACGGTCTCGAGCTCCGGAACAATCCGTTCTTCGAGCTGCGGCAGGCTGAGTGGCAGCGTTCCAATCACGGCAGGAGCATAGCGGCGTCTGCCAGCGAGCCGAGCACGGCCTGCGGCAGCACGCCGATCAGGACGGTGGCGGCGGCCGCCAGACCGATCGTCAACGCGGCCGGGCCCATCGAGCCGACCACGACCACGCGGTCGCCGTCGGGCTCCCGGAAGAACATGAGCACGATCAACCGCATGTAGAAGAAGGCCGTGGCAACGGAACTGACGATGGCGACGATCACCAGCCAGGTGGCCCCACCGGCGATGCCGGCGATGAACACCTCGAACTTGGCCATGAATCCGGCGGTCAGCGGGATCCCGGCGAAGGACAGCAGAAACACGGTCATGGCGCCGGCCAGCCAGGGGCTGCGGCGGCCCAGGCCGGTGAAGGCCTCCAGGTCATTGGCTTCGGCACCGGGGGCACCGTCGTGGCTGGTGCGCACCAGGCCGATGATGCCGAAAGCGCCAACGGTCGCGATGCCATAGGTGAGCGCGTACAGCAGCAGGCCACTCACGCCCATCCCGTTCCAGGCGATGATGCCGATGAGCATGTAGCCGGCGTGAGCGATGGCCGAGTAGGCGAGCATGCGCTTGACGTCCTTCTGGATGACACCGACGACGGTGCCCACGGCCATGGTCAAGATGGCGACGGTCCACAGGAAGGGGGCCAGGTCCCAGCCGAGCGTCCCGCCGAGCACGTAGTAGAAGCGCACCAGGGCGAGGAAGGCGGTGGCCTTGACCCCCGCGGCCATGAAGCCGGTCACGGGGGTCGGCGCCCCCTGGTAGACGTCGGGGCTCCAGGCGTGGAAGGGGGCGGCAGCGGTCTTGAACAGCAGCCCGACGGTGACCAGGGCGACCCCGGCCAGCGCCAGCCAGTCCATGCCGGCCACTCCCCCACCGCCGATGGCCATGGCAATGACGCTGTAGTCCACCGAGTCGGACACGCCGTATAGGAAGGCGGCGCCCATGAGCAGGAAGGCGGAGGAGAAGGCGCCCAGCACGAAGTACTTCAGGGCGGCCTCCTGACTGAGCAGGCGGCGGTGGCGGGCCATGGCCGCCATGATGTACAGCGGCAGCGACACCAGCTCCAGGGCGACGAACAGGGTGATCATGCCGTTTGCCAGCGGGAACAGCATCATGCCGCCCAGCGAGAACAGGGTCAGGGGGAACATCTCGGTGGCGACCCAGCCGGCGTGGATGGATTCCTCCTCCTCGGCGCTGCCGGGCCGGTCGGCGGCCTGTGCGGCGAAGGCGCCGTCGTCGGCGGTGGTGCGGTCGGCCATGACCAGGACGGCCAGCAGGCCGATGGCCAGCAGAATGCCCTGGGCGGCCACCCCGAAGGGGTCTTCGGCGATGCCGGTGGTCAGCTCCCGGCCGCTGCCGACGGCCACGACAACACTCCAGCGGCCCGACAGGGCGACGGCGGAGGCGAGGATGGCCAGCAGGCTCAAGAGGACCTGGACGGCCGGGCGGACGCTACGGGGCACGAAGGCCTCCACGAGGACGCCGACGACGCCCGCGCCCAGAATGATCAGTACCGGGGTGAGGCCGGCCCATTCAATGACCGGGGCGGTGAAGCTCACTTGGTGTTCCCTTCTGCGATCACGACGGCGACAGCGGGGTCGGCCGGGGCGGTGGGCACGGTGGCCAGAGCGGCGGTCTCGCCGGGGGCCTCCACGGCCGCGGCGACCTGGCCGGCGACGTCCTCGAAGGCGTCTGTCAGCGGTGCGGGTGCCAACCCGACGGCGAGCATGGCGGCGATCACCGGAACCAGGACCAGCTTCTCGCGTCCGTCCAGGTCGGCGCTGCCCACCCGCTCACGGGCGGGGGCGCCGGTGAACACCCGCTGGTAGGGCAGCAACACATACACGGCGGCGATGATGACGCCGAGCACGGCGACGACGCCGAGCGGCACCGACTTCGAGAAGGTGCCGGTCAGCACCATCCACTCCGGCACGAAGCCGCTCAGGCCCGGCAGGGCGATGGAGGCCAAGCCGGAGATGAGGAAGGTGCCGGCGATCAGCGGCATGACTCGCTGCATGCCGCCGAGTTCACTGATGGCCACGGTGCCCGTGCGGCGGGCGAGGAAGCCGCTGACCAGGTACAGCCCGGCGATCGACAGCCCGTGGGCGACCATGTAGACCATGGCGCCGGTGGCGGCGATCTGGCTGCCGACGAACAGGCCCAGCACCATGAAGCCGAAGTGGCTGATGGAGGTGTAGGAGATCAGCCGGTAGAGGTTGTCCTGCGCGACGGCAGCCAGGCCGCCGTAGATGATGCCGACCACGGCCAGCACCAGGATCACCGGGGCGGCCCAGGCGGATTCACGCGGGAACAGGGGCAGTACCAGGGCGGCCATGCCGTAGGTGCCGATCTTGTCCAGCACGCCGATCAGCAGCACGGAGGTTCCCGGAGTGGCCTGCTCGGCGGTGTCCGGCAACCAGGTGTGCACCGGCACCATCGGCGCCTTGATGGCGAAGGCGATGAAGAAGGACGCGAAGATCCAGCGGCCGGCCGTGGTGGAGGCGGTGATCTGGCCGACCAGGTTCTCAACCAGGTAGGCGCCCTCGCCGCGCGGCCCGTACACGTACAGGGCCACCACACCGACCAGCATGATCAGTCCGCCGGCCAGGGAGTACAGCAGGAACTTCAGAGCGGCGCGGCGGCGGCGCTCACCGCCGAAGCGGCCGATCAGGAAGTACACCGGCACCAGCATGGCCTCGAAGCAGATGTAGAACAGGAAGACGTCGCGGGCGGCGAAGATGACCACCACGAAGGCCTCCAGCACCAGCACCAGGCCGCTGAACAGGCCCTGCTGGTCGGCGGGGATCTCACCCCAGCTGGCCAATAGCACCAGCGGCACCAGGAAGGCGGTCAGCAGCAGCATGGCCAGGCCGAGGCCGTTGACGCCCAGCGCCCAGGACACGCCCAGCATCGGAATCCAGGAGTGGGTCTCGGTCAGCTGGATGGCGCCGGCCTGGGAGGCGTCGAAGACGGCGAGCGTCCAGATTCCCACGCCGAGGGTGGCCAGGGCGAACAGCAGGCCGATGACCCGACCCTGGCGGCGCAGCGGCGGCACGAGCCACAGCAGCAGTGCCCCGCCCAGCGGGACGATGGCCATGGTGGTCAGTACGGGGAACGTTGCATTCATGGGCTTGTCGTGTCCTCTCAGAACCTGCCGGCCAGGACGGCGATGAGTACGAGCACCGTTCCGCCGAGCATGTAGCCGGCGTAGGAGCGGACGCTGCCGGACTCGGTGCGGGCGGTGAGCCGGCCCAGCGCCGCAGTGCCCTTGGCGAGCCCCTCGACGGCGCCGTCGACGACGTAGTGGTCCGTGGCCCCGGCCGCCAGGACGAGTCCCTGGCCGGGCCGCATGGCGACAGCCTCGTTGATGGTGTCCTGGTACATGTCGTGGCGGGCGGCCTCCACCATCACGTTGGAGCGCTGCACCACCGTGGGCACCGCGCGGCGCACGTACATGACCCAGGCGACGACGGCGCCGACGATCACCAGGGCGAGAGTGGAGACCATGATGACGGTGGCCGGGAGGACCGGCTCGCCGTGCGCGCCCGCCTGCCCGGTGACGGGCTCCAGCCAGGTGACGAAGGTGTCGCCGATGCTCAGCGCCCAGCCCAGGCCGACGGAGAAGACCGACAGGACGATCAGCGGCAGGGTCATCAGCCAGCCGGACTCGTGCGGGTGGACCTCGCCCTCAATGTCCTTGGCCGTGGTCCAGCGGGGAGTGCCGTGGAAGATCATGAAGAACAGCCGCGACATGTAGAAGGCGGTGAGTCCCGCCCCCAGCAGGGCGATGGTGCCCAGGATCCAGGGACGGGCGCCGTCGCCGACGAAGGCCGCCTCGATGATCTTGTCCTTGGACCAGAAGCCAGAGAAGGGCGGAATGCCCATGATGGCGAGCCAGCCGATGCCCATGGTGATCCAGGTGAGCTTCATGGCGCGGCGCAACCCGCCGAAGCGGCGCATGTTCACCTGGTCGCTCATGGCGTGCATGACACTGCCGGCGCCGAGGAACAGCTGTGCCTTGAAGAAGCCGTGGGTGAGCAGGTGGAAGATGGCGAAGGCGTAGCCGACCGGGCCGAGACCGGCCCCCAGCATCATGTAGCCGATCTGGCTCATGGTGGAGGCGGCCAGCACCTTCTTCATGTCGTCCTTGGCGCAGCCGATGACGGCTCCCAGGGCCAGGGTGATGGCGCCGACGACGGCGACGGCCAGTTGGGCGTCGGGGGCGCCCTCGAAGACGGCACCGGAGCGGACGATCAGGTAGACGCCGGCGGTGACCATGGTGGCGGCGTGAATCAGCGCGGACACCGGGGTGGGGCCGGCCATGGCGTCGCCCAGCCAGGCCTGTAGCGGGAACTGGGCGGACTTACCGCAGGCGGCCAGCAGCAGGAAGAAGCCGATGGCGGTCAGCCAGCCGGTGGAGATGGTCCCCTCCTGGGCGGCGGGCAGCACCGCGTCGTAGGCGACCGAGCCGACCTGGGCGATGCAGGCCATCATGGCCAGCAGCAGGCCCACATCGCCGATGCGGTTCATGACGAAGGCCTTCTTGGCGGCGGCCGCGTTCTCCCGGCTGGTGAACTGCTCCGCCTGGGGGGCGTCGGCATCGGCGGTGTTCCAGAAGCCGATGAGCAGATAGGAGGCCAGACCCACGCCCTCCCAGCCGATGAACAGGGAGATGTAGGAGTCGCCGAGCACCAGGGTGAGCATGGCGGCGATGAAGAAGTTCAGGTAGGCGAAGAAGCGGCGGCGGTCCCGGTCGTGGGCCATGTAGGCCACCGAGTAGACGTGGATGAGAAAGCCGACGCAGGTCACCAGTGCCACGAAGGTCAGTGACAGCGGGTCCAGGCGCAGGCCCAGTTGCACGTTCAGGTCGCCGGCGCCGAACCAGCGCCACAGTGGTACGCCCAGGACCCGGTCGGCGGCGTCCAGGCCGAGCACCTGCGCGAGGATGATCAGGCCCAGGACGGCGCTGAAGAGCGATGCGGCCACGCCCAGCCAGTGGCCCCAGGCGTCGGCGGCCCGACCCGCCAGCAGCAGGATGGCGGCCGAGGCCGCGGGCACGGCGATCAGCAGCCAGGCCAGTGCGGCGGCGCCGGTGGCCGGGGCGGCGGCCCCGACGACGGACTCGGCGGCCAGCAGGCCGGTGGAGAGCACGAGAGGGGATGCGGTCATGGTCTCGGGCTCCTTCAGTGCTTGAGCAGGTTCAAGTCGTCGACGGACGTGGACCTGCGGGTGCGGAAGATGGACACGATGATGCTCAGCCCGACCACGACCTCGGCGGCGGCCACCACCATGACGAAGAAGGCGAACACCTGCCCGGTCAGGTCCCCGTACAGGCGGGAGAAGGTGACCAGGACCAGGTTGACGGCGTTGAGCATGAGCTCCACGCCCATCAGCTCGATGATGGCGTTGCGTCGCAGCAGCACGGTCAGGGCGCCGAGGGTGAACAGCACCCCGGCCAGCACGACGTAGGCGGTGATGGGGACGCTCACTTGTGCTCCTCCTTCTGGGCCGGGGCGGCCGGGTCTGCCGGTTCGTCGGCGACGTCCGCCGGCGCCTCGGCCGGGGCCAGGGGTTGGACGACGTCCGGGGCGGGCGCGCCGGGCATCGCCGGCATGCCGGAGCGGCCCACGCTCGCGTCCTCGCGGCTGGTGATCCGGCCGGCACGCTGGGCCGCGCCCATCTCCGGGGAGACGTCGGACAGTTCCAGGTCCTGCCCGCGCACGCGCAGCACCCGGGGAATGGACTCCTCCAGGGCCTCGCCGGAGGCGGCCAGGGCGGGGGCGGCGGCGGTGTTGGTGGCGGCATAGACGCCGGGCATGGGCTTCTGGCCGGGGTGCGCGCCGGTTTCGGCGTAGGCGCGCATCTTGGCTTCCACCCGGTCGCGCTGGGTCAGGCGGGGGCGCACGCGCTGCCGGTGGGTCAGGGTCAGCGCCCCGACGGCGGCGATGATCAGCAGGAGGCCGGTCAGCTCCATGGTGACGACGTGGTCGCCGAACAGCACGGCGGCCAGCGTCTGGGGGGTGGCGGCGTCGCCGTCGGCCAGGCCGGTGGCGGCCGGGAAGACGGTGCGCCACACGACAGCGGAGAGCACCACGATCAGGCCGGCGCCGAAGAGGGCGGCCAGGCCCTTCGTGGCGGTGGAGTGGGCGGCGATGGGCTCGTCCCCGCCCACGCCGACCAGCATGATGACGAACAGCACCAGGGTCATGACGGCGCCGGTGTAGACGACCACCTGGGTGATGCCCAGGAAGGGCGCCTCGCCGGCGATGTACAGCACCGCCAGGCCGAGCATGATCATGATCATGCTCACGGCGGCGATCACGGCCCGCCTGGCGGTCAACAGGCCGATGCCGCAGCCGACGGTGAGCAGGGCGACGACGGCGAACAGGATCGCCTCGCCGCCCGAGACGGTGCCGGAGGCGGTGAGCGTGGCGGGCAGGGCGGATGCGGCCGCAATGGCGGGCGTCATGAGTGCACCGCCTCCTTCCGGGGCGCGGGGACCGGGCGGGCGGTGGCGAGCGTCGGGTCGTCGGGGCGGTGTGCGCGCACCCAGTCGACCTGGCCCTGGGTGGGGCCGGTGATGGCGCCGCGGTAGTAGTCGGCGTCCTCGGTGCCCTCGACCATGGGGTGGGGGGCGGCCAGGGCGCCGTCGGGGACGGGCGCCAGCAGGTCCTGCTTCTCGTAGATCAGGCCGGTGCGGTTGGGGCCGACCAGTTCGTCGATCTCGTGGGTCATGGTCAGCGCGCGGGTGGGGCAGGCCTCGATGCACATGCCGCAGAAGATGCAGCGCAGGTAGTTGATCTGGTAGACGCGCCCGTAGCGCTCGCCGGGCGAGTACTGCGCCTCGGGGGTGTTGCTGGCGGCCTCCACGTAGATGGCGTCGGCGGGGCAGGCCCAGGCGCACAGCTCGCAGCCGACGCACTTCTCCAGGCCGTCGTCGTACCGGTTGAGCTGGTGCCGCCCGTGGTAGCGGGGCATGAGCACCGGCTTCTCGAAGGGGTACAGCTCGGTGACCGTGGGCTTGAAGATGGAGGAGAGCGTCACCCCGTAGCCGGCGACGGGGGCGAACACGCGTCCCAGGGCGCTGGGCTCGTCGCGCAGCCACTGGTCGTGGTCGGTGTCCTCCCGACCCCGGGGGGCCTGGGGTGTGGGGTCAGTCATCGGTTTCCTCCTGAACGGTGACGTCGGAGTCGGTGGTCGTGGCGCCCGCAATCGCCAGGTCACTGGCGGCGTCGCGCACGGGGGCGGCCGTCTGCGCGGCACGGCGGGAACGCGGCGAGGGCGGCAGCTGCTGGCCGGGCAGCGGCGGGACGGGGAAGCCGCCGGCGAAGGCGTCCAGTTCCTCACCCGGCACGGTGATGTCCACGCCGGCAGCGGCGGTGGTTGCCTCTTCCTCTTCCTCCCCCTCGGGCAGGACCAGCAGGATGATCATGGCCACCAGGAAGATGGCGGCCAGCACGAGCAGCAGCCCCTGAGTGGAGCCGCCGGAGAAGGCCCGGTAGCCCTGGACGATCGCAACCAGTACGAACCACACCAGGGAGACGGGGATGAGGAACTTCCAGCCGAGCTTCATGAAGTGGTCGTAGCGGATGCGCACCAGTGTGCCGCGGGTCCAGATGAGCAGGAACATCACGCACCACACCTTGGCCAGGAACCACAGCATCGGCCACCAGCCGGAGTTGGCGCCGTCCCAGAAGCTGGCCAGGATGAAGGAGCGCCACCCGCCCAGGAACAGGGTGGTGCACACGGCCGAGACGTTGAGCATGTTCAGGTACTCGCCCAGGTAGTACCAGGCGAACTTCATCGAGGAGTACTCCACCATGTGCCCGGCGACGAGCTCGCCCTCGCCCTCGGGCAGGTCGAAGGGCAGCCGGTTGAGCTCTCCGACCATGGAGACCAGATAGATCAGCAGGCTGGGGATCATGGCCAGTCCCCACCACAGGCGCTCCTGGGCGGCGACGATCCCGGAGGTGGACATGGTGCCCGAGGCCAGGAAGACCGTCAGGATCGACAGGCTCATGCTCAGCTCGTAGGAGATGACCTGGGCGGCCGAGCGGACGGCGCCGAACAGCGGGTAGGTGGAGTGCGTGGACCAGCCGCCGAGGATGATGCCGTACACGCCGAAGCCGGTGATGGCCAGCACGTACAGGATGGCGACGGGGAAGTCCGTCAGCTGCAGCGGGGTGGAGTGGCCGAACATGCTCACCTGCGGCCCGAAGGGGATGACCGCGTAGATCATGAAGGCGGTGAAGGCGGCGATGACCGGCCCCAGGACGTAGATGAACTTCTCGGCGCCCTTGAGCCAGAAGTCCTCCTTCATGATCAGCTTGGCGGCGTCGGCGATCAGCTGCGGCAGGCCGAGCGGACCGTTGACGTTCGGGCCGGGGCGGGTCTGGATGCGCCCCAGGATGCGGCGCTCGGCCCAGATCGCGACGATCACGCTGAGGATCAGGAAGACGATGATGAAGACGGCCTTGATGAGGGTCAGCCACCAGGTCTCGTCGGAGAAGTCGGCCACCACACCCCCCTGGGCGGCGAGTGCCGCCGGCAGGGCGGCGGGGATAGCGGAAACACTGAGCGGATTCACTGGGCCACCTCCGGGCTGTCCACAGTGGTGAGCGAGAGGGAGACGCCGGCGCCGTGGCCGACACCGAGGCTCTGGCGGACCGTGGAGCCGGGCGAGCACTCCGGCAGCCAGACGGTTCCGTCGGGGACGTTGCCGATGGCGGCAGGCAGCGTGATGGTGCCGGCCGGGCCGGTCACGGCGACGCTTTCGCCGCCGGTCAGGTGCAGGCGGGCGGCCAGGTCGACGCCCACGCGGGCGACGGGGCGCAGGGCGGTGGCGGCCAGGAAGGGCTCACCGTCCTGCAGGCGGCCGGAGTCGAGCATCGGCTTGTGGGTGGCCAGGACGGCGTCCAGGCCGGAGACCGTGGAGCGGCCCGGCTGGTCCGCCGCCTCCGTCGCGGCCGGGGCGGACTGCGCCTGCGGGCTGAAGGTTACGCTTGGACGCGCTCCGGCCCATAGGCCCAGCGCGGCCACCTGCGCGTGCACGTCCTCCAGCGTGTCCACCCCCAGGTCGGTGCCCATCTCGGCGGCAAGTGCGGCCAGCACCTGCCGGTCGGTGCGGGCGCGGGAGACGTGGGCCTGCCCGAAGGGGCGCACGCGCCCCTCCCAGTTGACGAAGGTGCCGTTCTTCTCCACGGGCGGCGCCACCGGCAGCACCACGTCGGCGTGCTCGCTGACTTCGCTGCGGCGCACCTCCAACTGCACGGTGAAGCCGGAGGCGGCCAGGGCGGTGCGGGCCAGGCCCGGGTCGGGGAAGTCGCGCAGGTCGACGCCGCCGATCACGACGCCGCCGAGCTCGCCGTCGGCGAGGGCGTCCAGGATGGCGGTGGCGTCACGGCCCGGCTGCGCGGGCAGCGGGTCGGGGGCGTTCAGGCCGCCGCCGGGCGCCCACAGCTGCTGGACCTCGGCGCGGGCGGCGGGGTCGGCGACGGGGCGGCCGCCGGGCAGCAGGTGCGGCAGCAGGCCGGCCTCGATGCCGCCGCGCTCACCGGCGCGGCGCGGCACCCAGGCCAGGCGGGCGCCGGTGGCTTTGGCGAGCGTGTCCACCACGGACAGCAGGCCGGGTACGGCGGCGGCCCGCTCCCCCACCAGGATGGTGGCGCCGTCCTCCCCCAGGGCCCGGGTCAGCTCCGGGTGGGTCTGGGACAGCAGGGCGACGGCGCGGGCCTCGGTGCCGGGGGCGGCGAGGATGACATCGGCGTCGAGCTTGCGCGAGCCGGCCGAGGCGAGGTTCGCGACGGTGGCGACCTTGACGCCCCCGGCGCGCACCCCCTTGCGCAGCCGCAGGAACAGCGAGCCGCATTCGTCCTCGGGCTCCAGGGCGATCAGCAGCACCTGGCCGGCGCTCTCCAGCGACCGGTAGGTGACCGCGCCCAGGCCGGTGCCGGCCACGCGGGCGGCGAGGAAGGAGTCCTCCTCGGGGGAATGGTCGCGCACGCGCTGATCGATGTCGTTGGTGCCCAGCACGGTGCGGGCGAACCGGGACCAGGCCCAGCCGTCCTCCAGGGTCAGGCGGGCGCCCGGCAGGAGCCCCACCCCGCCGTCGGCGCGGGCGGCGGTCAGGCCGCGGGCGGCCACGTCCAGGGCGTCGGACCAGGAGGTGGGCACCAGCTCACCGGTGTTCTCGTCACGCACGAGCGGCACGTCCAGCCGGTCCTCCAGGGTGGACCAGGGGAAGGCGAAGCGGTCCTTGTCGGTGATCCACTCCTCGTTGACCTCCGGGTCGTTGCCGGCAAGTCGGCGCAGCACCACGCCGCGGCGCATGTCCACGCGCAGGGCGGAGCCGGAGGCGTCGTGCTCGGTGACCGTGTCGGTGGACACCAGGTCGTCGGGGCGGGCCCGGAACCGGTAGCGGGCGCTGGTCAGGGCGCCCACCGGGCAGATCTGGATGATGTTGCCGGAGAAGTAGGAGGCGAAGGGGCGCCCGGAGACGTCCAGCTCCTCGGCCCCGCCGAGCGTGCCGGGCCCGTAGACGGTGCCGTCGACGACGCCGGGCTGCCCGCCCGGGCCGGTGAGGTCGTCCTCGGTCACCAGGTGCTCGCCGCCGCGCACGGTCTGGGTGGGCGCGGTGGCTTCGGGGTTGTAGAAGTCGAGCACGCCGGCGTCGAAGCGCCCGATCTGCTCGGAGTAGAGCCCGCCGGTGATCTCGCCGCCCGCGTGGCCGGCGCCGCGCCCCTGCAGGGTGATGAAGCGGTCGCCGGCGATCTGGTCGGCGAAGCGCACGCAGCGCTGGCACAGGATGCAGCGGTCGCGGTCCAGCAGAATGTTGCTGGTCAGGCGCAGCGGCTTGGGGAAGGTGCGCTTGACGTCGGTGAAACGGGTGACCGCCTGGGCGCCGGTCGCCATGAGTTCCAGCGCCTGGTTCTGCAGGGGGCACTCGCCGCCCTTGTCGCACACCGGGCAGTCCAGCGGGTGGTTGATCAGGAGGAACTCCATGTTGCCGGCCTGCGCCTTGGCGGCCATCGGGCTGGTGGCCTGGGTGGAGACCTCCATGCCGTCGGAGACGGCGGTGGCGCAGGCGGGCTGGGGCTTGGGCATGGGGCGGACCACGCCGTCGCGGCCGGGCGCGGCCACCTCCACCAGGCACTGGCGGCAGTTCGCCGACGGCGACAGCAGCGGGTGGTCGCAGAAGCGCGGGATGCGCACGCCGGCCCGCTCGGCGGCACGGATGATCGGAGTGCCCTTCTCAACCTCGAGGTGCGTGCCGTCGATCGTGATGTTGACCGTGTCAGTCATCTGGTCACCGTCCGCTCTGAGCCTGGCTGTTGACAATGGAGGAGGCCGCCGGCGGGAACAGCTCGGCAGCGGGAGTGGTGTAGCCGGCCTCGAACTCGCTGCGGAAACGCTTGATGCCCGACGCGATCGGGGTGGCGGCGGCGTCCCCGAGGGCGCAGAACGAGCGGCCGGAGATGTTGGCGGCGATGTCCTCCAGCTTCTCCACATCACCGGGCCGGCCCTGCCCGGCCTCCAGGCGGGTCATGATCTGCCGCATCCAGTAGGTGCCCTCGCGGCAGGGGGTGCACTTGCCGCAGGACTCGTGCTGGTAGAACTCGGTCCAGCGGGACACCACCCGCACCACCGAAACGGTGTCGTCGAAGACCTGCAGGGCGCGGGTGCCCAGCAGGGAGCCGGCACCGATTACGGACTCGTAGTCGAGCGGGACGTCCAACTCCTCGGGACCGAAGATGGGGGTGGAGGAGCCGCCCGGCACCCAGAACTTCAGCTTGTGGCCGGGCCGCATGCCCCCGGCCAGCTCGATCAGCTCGCGCATGGTGATGCCGAAGGGGGCCTCGAACTGGCCGGGGTTTACCACGTGCCCGGTCACGGAGAACAGGCCGTGTCCCTTGGAACGCTCGGTGCCCATGGAGGAGTACCAGGCGGCCCCGCGGGTCAGCACCCCGGGCACGGAGGAGATCGTCTCCACGTTGTTGATGACCGTGGGACGGGCGTACAGGCCCTGCACGGCCGGGAAGGGGGGCCGCAGGCGCGGGTGGCCGCGCCGTCCCTCCAGGGAGTCCAGCAGTGCCGTCTCCTCACCGCAGATGTAGGCGCCGGCGCCGGCGTGCGCCACGATCTTCAGCGGCTGCTGGCCGTCCAGGCCGAAGCCGTCGTCGAGCAGGCCGGCGTCGGTGGCGTCGTGGATGGCGTGCAGCAGTCGCCGGTAGGCGTGGGCGACCTCGCCGCGCACGTATACGAAGGCGCGGTCGGCGCCGATGGCGCGGGAGGTGATGGCGACGCCCTCGACAAGGGCGTGGGGGTTGGCCATCAGCGTGGGCATGTCCTTGCAGGTGCCGGGCTCGGACTCGTCGGCGTTGACCACCAGGTAACGGGGCAGGCCATCCGGGGCGGGCAGGAAGGACCACTTCAGGCCCGTGGGGAAGCCGGCGCCGCCGCGGCCGCGCAGGTTGGAGGCCTTGACCAGGTCGACCAGCTCACCGGCGCTCATGGTCTTGGCGCGGGCCAGGCCCTGGTAGCCGCCGGCGTCCCGGTAGGCGTCCAACGTCCAGGAGCGCTGCTTGTCCCACATGTCGGTGACGACCGGGGTGAGGGTGCCCGGGGCGGTGAAGGTCGGCTCCGCGGAGCCGGGAGTCTGCTCGCTCACTTGTCCTCCTCCTGAGTGGGTGCGTCGGTGTGGGCCGCCTCGGCGGCGGGCTGCTCGCGGGGAGCGGTCCAGTCGTGCTCGCGAGCCAGGCGCAGACCGCGCAGGCTGGACTCGCCGGCGGCAATGCCCTCGTCGGCGCGGCCGTCGTCGAAGCCGGCCAGCAGCCGCTCGTTCTCCCGGAAGGTGGGCACGGTCTCCGGGCCGCGGGTGGGGGTGATGTCCTCGCCGCGTTCGAGCCGCTCAACCAGGTCCACGGCGGAGGCGGGGGTCTGGTTGTCGAAGAACTCCCAGTTGACCATCACCACGGGGGCGTAGTCGCAGGCGGCGTTGCACTCCACCCGCTCCAGGCTGATGCGGCCGTCCGCGCTGGTCTCGTCGCTGCCCAGGCCGGTGTGCTCGCTGACGGCCTGCCAGACGTCGTCGCCGCCCATGACGGCGCACAGCGCGTTGGTGCACACGCCCACGTGGTACTCGCCGGCGGGGTGACGGCGGAACTGGCTGTAGAAGGTGGCGACGGCGGACACCTCGGAGCGGGTCAGCCCCAGCTTCTGGGCGACCAGGGCGATGCCGGCCGGGGATACATAGCCGTCCACGCTCTGCATCAGGTGCAGCATGGGGATGATGGCGCTGCGCTCATGCCCGGCCGGGTAGCGGGACATGATCTCGGCGATGTCGGCGTCCAGCTGCGCGGCCACGTCGGGGGCGTAACCGAGGGCGATGCCGGCGGCGTCGGCCGGGGCGGGGGTGTTCTCAAGGGTGCTCATTAGCGGTCCACGCCTCCCAGGACGGGGTCGATCGAGGACAGTGAGGCGACGACGTCGGCGATCATGCCGCCCTCGCACATCATGGCCAGCGATTGCAGGTTGGAGTAGGAGGGGTCGCGGAAGTGGACCCGGTAGGGGCGGGTGCCGCCGTCGGAGACGGCCTGGATGCCGAGGACGCCCTTGGCGTGCTCAACGGTCTGGTACACCTGCCCGGCCGGTACCCGGAACCCCTGGGTGACGAGCTTGAAGTGGTGGATCAGGGACTCCATGGAGGTGCCCATGATCTCCTTGACGTGCTCCAGGGACTGGCCCTGCCCGTCGGTGGCGATGGCCATGCGGGCCGGCCAGGCGATGGTCGGGTCCGCGACCATGACGGTGTTGGACGGATCGTCGCCGCGGGCGGCGATCTCGTCGAGCCGGTCCAGCGCCTGGGAGACGATCTTGAGCGACTGGTAGCACTCGTCGAAGCGGACCCGCAGCCGGTTGTAGCAGTCGGAGTTGTCGTAGACGGGGACCTCGAAGTCGTAGGTCTCATACCCGCAGTAGGGGCGCAGCTTGCGCATGTCCAGCGGGTAGCCGGCCGCCTTCACGCACGGGCCGGTCAGGCCCATGGCCATGGCGGCGGCGAGGCTCATCTCGCCGATGCCCACGAACCGGGACTTCAGAATCGGGTTGGCCATGAGCAGGGATTCCAGCTCGCCCAGGTCGTTCTTGATGTTGGGCATGACCGAGCGGACGAAGTCGGTGAATCCCTCCGGCAGGTCCTGGGCCAGGCCGCCGGGGCGCACGTAGGCGTGGTTCATGCGCAGCCCGGTGGCCATTTCGAAGGCGCGCAGGATGTTCTCGCGGCAGCGGAAGGAGATGGTCATCAGCGTGGTGCCGCCCATCTCGTTGCCGGCCGAGCCGATGGCCACCACGTGGCTGGCGATCCGGTTGAGTTCCATGAGCACCACGCGGGCGACGGTCGCCTTCTCGGGGACGTCGTCGGTGATGCCCAGGAGTTTCTCCACCGCCAGGGCGTAGCCGACCTCCTGGAAGAAGGGGGCCACGTAGTCCATGCGGGTTACGAAGGTCTCCCCCTGCACCCAGGTGCGGTACTCCATGTTCTTCTCGATGCCGGTGTGCAGGAAGCCGGTGCCGGCGCGCAGCTCGGTGACCGTCTCCCCGTCCGTCTCCAGCAGCAGGCGCAGCACCCCGTGGGTGGAGGGGTGGATCGGGCCCATGTTGACCACGACGCGGTCGTGCTGGAGGCGGTCCTCCTCATCACGGGCGGCGATCTGGGCGGCGATGTCGTCCCAGTCGCCGCCGTTGGCGGTGAACTGGGGGGCGCCGTCGGCGAGGGAGTCGGTGGCGGGGCCGGTGGCGTGCATGTTGCTCATCAGCGGTACGACCTCCGGGTGTCGGCGGTGGCGGTTGAGGCGCCCTTGTACTCGACGGGGATGCCGCCGAGGGGGTAGTCCTTGCGCTGGGGGTGCCCGACCCAGTCGTCGGGCATGGCCGAGCGCGTCAGGTTGGGGTGGCCGTCGAAGACGATGCCCATCAGGTCCCAGGCCTCGCGCTCGTGCCAGTCATTGCCCGGGTACACCGGCACGAGCGAGGGCACGTGCGGGTCGGAGGCGGGGCAGGTGACCTCCAGGCGCAGGGCGCGGGCGCCGTGGGTCAGGGAGATCAGTTCGTAGCAGGCGTGCAGCTCGCGGCCGGCGTCGCCCGGGTAGTGCACGCCGGTGACGCCCAGGCACAGCTCGAAGCGCAGGTCCTGGTCGTCACGCAGGGGGCGGGCCACGTCCAGCAGGTGCTCGCGGGTGACGAACACGGTCAGCTCGTCGTGCTCGACGACGACCTTCTCGATGGCGGCGGCCGGCTCGACCCCCGCCTCGGTGAGGTCCTCGATCAGGGCGTCGACGACGTCGTCGAACCACCCCCCGTAGGGGCGGGTGGCGGCGGGCGCGAGGGCGACCACGCTGGTGGTGTCGCCGTAGCCGGTGGTGTCGCCGGCGTCGGCGGCGCCGAACTGGCCGGTGTGGGCACCGATGACCTCCAGGCGCAGTTCCTCGCGCACCGGCTTGCCGGCGATCTCCGGGACGGCGGGGGCGGTCTCGGCGACGGCGTCGGGCTCGGCTGTGGGGTTCGCGGCGTTGTCGGTGCTCATGCGAGCAGCCCCTTCATCTCGGCGGTGGGGGTGGCCTTGAGGGCGGCGGCCTCGACGGCGCGGGCGATCTCCTCGCGGTGGGCGAAGATCGGCTTGCGCTCGATCTGGCGGGTGAGCTCGAGCATGGCGTTCAGGAGCATCTCGGGGCGGGGCGGGCAGCCGGGCAGGTAGATGTCTACCGGCACGATGTGGTCGGCGCCCTGGACCACGGCGTAGTTGTTGAACACGCCGCCGGAAGAGGCGCAGGCCCCCATGGAGATGACCCACTTGGGCTCGGGCATGGAGTCGTAGACGTTGCGCACCACCGGCGCCATCTTGTGGGAGACGCGGCCGGAGACGATCATGACGTCGGAGTGGCGCGGGGAGGCGCGGAAGACCTCCCAGCCGAAACGGGCCATGTCGAAGCGGGGCGTGCCGGTGGCCATCATCTCGATGGCGCAGCAGGCCAGGCCCATGGTCACCGGCCACAGCGAGCGCGCCTGCGCCAGGTCGGCGAGTTTCTCCACCGTGGTGAGCATGAAGCCGGGGCCCTCGACGCTTTCCAGCGCCTGGGCGTACGGGTCATCCCGCTTGGAAGGGATGTGGAGCATCTTCTCCCGGTACTCGTGCATGTCCATGAGGGGTTACTCCTTACTCCCAGTCCAGGCCGCCACGGCGCCACTCGAGGACGTAGGGCACCGTGATCAGGGCGATGAAGACGAGGGCGGCGCTCAACCCGAAGAAGCCCAGTTGCGCGAAGGCGGTGGCCCAGGGGTAGAGGAAGACGACCTCGACGTCGAAGATGATGAAGGTCATGCCGACCAGGTAGAAGGCCACCGGGAAGCGCCCGTGGTCGGTGTTGGTCGGGGTGGGGTCGATGCCGCACTCGTAGTTGGCGACCTTGACCCGGTTGCGCCGGTTGGGGCTCACGATGGCGGACAGCACCAGGCCACCGATGGCGATGACCATGGCGACCGCCGCCATGATGAGCAGAGAGACGTAGGGGTTCATGCTGCCGGCACCATCCTTGTCAGAAGTTGGATGAAGTGGTCGATTCCGTCGCCGCCGCGGCGCTCCCAGCCGTCGGACAGGAGCTTGGCGACGAGCCGCATGAGGCGCTTGCGGGGCAGCCCGTAGCGGGTGCACACGCGCATCACCTCGGGATGCTCGATCAGGGCCACGAAAATGCGGCCCAGCGTGTAGTAGCCGCCCATCTGCGCCTCCAGGGCGGCGGGGTACTGGGACAGGGCGAGCTCACGGCCCGACGCCGTGGGACGCGCCGCCGCCTGGGCCGCCGCCTCGGCCGCCAGGCGCCCGGATGCGAGCGCCTGGGCGATGCCCTCCCCGTTGAAGGGCGAGACCATGCCGCCGGCGTCGCCCAGCAGCATGAGCCCGTCGGCGTAGTGGGGCTTGCGGTTGAAGGCCATGGGCAGGGCGGCCGAGGCGATGCGGCCGACCTGATTCTCGGGGGTGAAGCCCCAGGATGCGGGCACGTGCGCGAGCCAGCGCTTGAACACGGCGCGGTAGTCGATGCCACGGGTGGAGGCGGCCGCCGGCGTCGAGCTCACCGACCCCAGGCCCACGTTGACCAGACCGTCGCCCACGCTCCAGATCCAGCCGTAACCGGGCAGCAGGTCGGAGTGGCCGGCGGGTCCGTCCCACAGTTCCAGGCGGGACTCCATCCAGTCGTCGTCGGCGCGCGGGGAGCGGAAGTAGGCGCGCACGGCCACTCCCAGCGGTCGACGCTCGTCGCGGGTGCGGCCGACGGCGGTGGCCAGGCGGGCGGAGACCCCGCCGGCGTCCATGATCAGCGGGGCGGTGATGGTGGTGGGCGCCTCGACGCCGGGCTCGGGGTGGCGCGGGGTGGGGCGGACCTGCACGCCGGTGACGCGCCCCGAGGGGCCGGTGACGGGGGCGGTGGCGGTGACGCCGGTGAGCAGACGGGCGCCGGCGACGACGGCGTGGGTGGCCAGGTCCCGATCCAGCTGGCTGCGGCGTCGCGCCAGCGCATAGGCGGGCAGGCTGGCCTGCTCGGGCCAGGGAATATGCAGCTGATGCCCGCCGCCGATGACGCGCAGCCCCCGGTTGCGCCGCCAGGTGGAGGTGTCCACACCCATGTTGACCAATTCACGCACGGCGGAGGGGGTGAGCCCGTCCCCACAGACCTTGTCGCGGCCGAGTTCGTGGCGCTCGAGCAGCAGCACGTCCAAACCGAGCTTCGCCAGGTGGTAGGCGGCGGAGGATCCGGCGGGACCGGCCCCCACGACTACGACGTCGGCGCTCAGCTGCTCGGTCGTCACTGCGCGCCTCCTTCGTTTGCGCTCGTACGGGTGGGGATGCTGGCCGCCGGACGGCCACGGCCCTGCAGGCAGACGGGACCGCCGAAGACATTACCGACTGTTCCCGGCGCCGCAGGCAGGGGGCGGCGGCTCGGCGCGGGCCGAGCGGTTTTCCCCCGGAATTCCCAGAACTTCGTGTTCCCGACGCGCTCGGGGGCGGCCCCGGGAGGGCAGCACGGGTCACCTATTTAGACATACCTTGCCTTGCGAATTAGTCCCCGTTGACGCGGCGGCGCCGGCACTCCCCCGACGCGGGCGGCCCGGCGTGTCGGAGGCGGCCGCGGAATCTGCGAGGATCGGCCCATGAGTCGAGCCTCTCTCGCCAAGGACCCGCGCGAGGTCGCGGGCATGTTCGACGCCGTCGCGCGCCGCTATGACCTGACTAATGACGTCATGAGCCTGTGGCAGGTGCGCATGTGGCGCGCGGTCACGCGCGCGACCGTCGCGGCCCGCCCCGGCATGCGGGTGCTGGACCTGGCCGCCGGCACCGGCACCTCCAGCGTCGATTACGCGGCCGACGGCGCACAGGTGGTGGCCTGCGACCTGTCCGCCGGCATGGTGGCCGAGGGACGCCGCCGCCACCCCGAGATCGAGTTCGTGGTCGGCGACGCCACCGCCCTGCCCTTCCCCGACGCCGACTTCGACGTGGTCACCGTCTCCTACGGACTGCGCAATGTGCAGGACACGGCGGCGGCGCTGGCGGAGATGGCGCGGGTGACTCGGCCCGGTGGGCGGCTGGTGATCGCCGAGTTCTCCACCCCCGTGCGTGCGGCGTTCCGGCGCCTGTACCGCTTCTACCTGGGCACTGCCCTGCCGGCGGCCGGGAGGCTGGTGTCCTCCAATGCCGACGCCTACGGCTACCTGGGCGAGTCGATCCTGGCCTGGCCCGACCAGGAGGCCCTGGCCGCACTGATCCAGGACGCCGGCTGGCGGGGCGTGGGTTACAAGAACCTGTCCGGCGGGATCGTGGCCATCCACCGCGCCACCAAGCCGGGGATCCCCGCCGCCGACGCCGCCGACGCCGCGCCGACGGCCCCGGAGGCCTGAGGTGGGCGCTCCCGGGCCCGCCCCGGACTCCTCGGCCTACCCCGCACCCGCCGCATCGACTTCGTCCGCGTGGCGAGCCACCACCGCCCCGACACGCCTGTCCTTCCGCACCGTTGCCCTGCCCGCCGGCGTCATCACCCCGGAGGGCGGCGACGGCGGCACGGGACTGCTCGACCTCCTGGCGGGGCGGGAGGATGTCGTCAGCTGGGTGCGGCACGGGCGCGGCCTGGTCGGTTGGGGGCAGGCGCTGCGGCTGGAGGCGCAGGGGCCGGATCGGATTGAGGCGCTGCGGAGCGCCTGGCGGGCCACCGTGTACGCCTCCTGGTGGCGCGACGCGCTGGTGCGGCCCGGCACCGGCCCGGTGGCCCTGGGCACCATCGCCTTCTCCCCCGCCTCCGCCGCCGTCTCCGTGCTGACGGTGCCGCGCGTGCTCGTGGGCCTGGATGACTCCGGGGCGTGGCTGACCACCGCCGTGGCCGATGGCGAGGCGCACCCGGAGTTGGCGGAGGTACTGGCCCGGCTGCGCCCGCCGGCGTCCGCCCAGACGGATGTCCCCTCCCCCGACGCCCCCGTGGTCTCGGCCGGGGCACTGCTCGAGGCCGACTACCTGGCCGCCGTCGCGGAGGTGCGTCGGCGCATAGCCGTCGGCGAGGCGCGCAAGGTGGTGCTGGCGCGGGATCTGCTGGTGAGGCCGGCAGCGCCCCTGGCGACCGGTGATCTGCTGCGGCGCCTGGGGGCGAACTACCCGTCGTGCTGGACCTTCGCCGTGGATTCCACGGTGGGAGCCACCCCGGAGCTGCTGGTACGGCTGGAGAATCGGCGCCTCGCCAGCCGGGTGCTGGCAGGCACCGCGCGCCGTCACCCGGGTGACGCGGCGACCCGCGAGCGCGAGGCGGAGCGACTTGCGCAGTGGCTGGCGGCGTCGGCGAAGAACCGGGCCGAGCACGAGTTCGCGCGCGCCTCGGCGCTTTCATCCCTGGAGCCCTTGTGCTCGGTGGTGGAGGCCGCCGCGCCACGGGTGCTGACACTGCCGAACGTACTGCACCTGGCCACCGACATCACCGGCGTGGTCGCCGGGGACACGGGGGCGCTGTCCCTGGTGGGCGCGCTGCACCCCACCGCCGCCGTTTGTGGCACCCCCACTGCCGCGGCCGCCCGCGTCATCGCCGAGGTCGAGGGCATGGACCGGGGCCGGTACGCCGGTCCGGTCGGCTGGGTGGACTGGCACGGCGAGGGCGAGTGGTGCATCGCGCTGCGCAGTGCCGCGCTGCCGCCCGGCGGGGTGGGACCGGAGGCGCCGGCGCGGGTGTTCGGCGGTGGCGGGATCATGCCCGAGTCGGTGCCCGCCGACGAACTGGCTGAAACCACGGCGAAGATGCGCCCCATGCTCACCGCCCTGGGCGCGGACGTCTAGCCGTCGAGCGGATCCATGCTGATTGGACCCGTCAGACACCACGCCCTCGAACTGGCTAGCCCGCCTATAGCCGCCGACGCAGGGCCCACGCCCCAAGCCCAACTCCCACCGCGGCGGCCACGGCGCAGCCGGTCAGCGCCGGCATCGCCGATGGTGGCGCGGTCATCCACGCCTGGGCCTGCATGGTCTCGAACACGTAGGCCGGTGGCCAGAAGCGGTCGAATGTCTGCACCGCACGGGGCAGGGTGGCGAGCGACGAGAAGCCGCCCGAGGCGAAGAACGATCCCGCAAAGGTGATCATGAGCAGTGGCTGCACGGTGCGATAGTCCCGCAGCCAGGCACCGATCGCGACGCCGAACCCGGCACACGCCAATGAGGTCAATGCGGCCAGGGCCGCCAGCGCCGGTAAGCGCCCCATGGGAATGCGTACCCCGAAGACGGCCGCCGCGACCGCCAGCGTGACCAGGGTGCTGATGCCTCCGGCGATGACGGCGGCGACCAGTGTTCCGGCGGTGACATCGCCCAGGGGCCGGGGCGCGAGCCGCACCTCCTTGACGGTGCGGTGCTCCCATTCGCGCGCAACCATGATCGCAGCGTTGAGGGCGGAGCCGACCATGACTGCGAGGATGACGGCGCTGTGTCCGATGAAGGTGCGCCGCCATACGTCGTCTGAGCGGGTGGTTGTCTGGATGACGGTGACCGGCGCGGCGCCGGGCGCCTGCGCGGCGGCGTAGTCCTGTATTGCGCGACTCAGCCGCAGGCGGGCGTTCTTCATCATGTCGGTGTTGATGTTGTAGGTCCTGGTGTGCAGTACCGGGGTCTGCCCCGCCTCGACGCGTTCATCGAAGTCGGCTGGGATGGTGACCACCAGGTGCAGGCGGCCGGCGGCCACCAACTGCTCGGCCCGCTCGGCGTCGGTGGTCACCACGCGGAAGTAGGGGCTGATGTTGCTGCGCAGGCCGCGAACCTCCGCCTCGAAGGCGGCCGCGTGCGGCCCCTCCCCCTCATTGACCAGTCCGATGTTCCACTCGTCTCCACCGAAGCCGAACAGGATGCCGCACAGGAACATCAGCACCAGCGGGATGAGCATGGGGCCGGCCAGGGCCTGTCGGTCGCGGGCCCACTGACGCAGATCCTTGCGGGCGACGGCACCCACGCGGTCCAAGTGCCCCGAGATTCGGCGTGTCTGGCTGCTCTGCATCATGGTCTGTTTCACTGTCCTCCGGTCAGGTGGGTGTAGGCGCGGCGCAGCAGCCATCCGGCCAGGCCCAGAATCGCCGCCGTTGAAATCAGCACGATGGCGAGGTTGCGGGCCAGATCCGAGGTGTCGCCGGTGAGGAAGATGGAGCGGGCACTCATGAAGGCGTAGGTGGTGGGCAGTGTCCGGGACAGCTGCCACAGCGCGGTGATCGGCTGTCCCCAGGCGAGCCCGCGCATGGACTCCTCGTTCCCTGACACCAGGAAGAGGGCCACCGCCGCAGTGATCAGGCCCGACGCCGTCGCCAGGGTCTTCTTCGAAGCGACTCCGACCACCATGCCGATGCCTGCTCCCATGAGCAGCACCACCCCGACGATGCCCGCCATGGCCAGCAGGCTGCCGCTGGGTTGGAAGTCGAAGCCGACCACGAGCACCAGGAGCACCAGAGCCACCGATGTCAGCGACTGCCCCAGCCCCGCAATCACCTTGCCCGCCACGAGCGCGCCACGTCCGAGCGGCGCCAGCAGCAGGTGCTTGACGGTGCGGTCGTTCCACTCCGCGGCGATCTGCAGGCCGGTGTTGACCATGGCGGCGTACAGGCAGCCGAACAGGAGCAGGCTGGTGGAGATGTAGCCGAGCATGGTGGGGTCGGTGGGCAGCCAGCGGGTCTCCTCCACCTCCACCACCGGGCCGGCCAGTTCCTCATTGAGCGCGCCCACCGCCGCGTCCAGGCGCAGACGCAGGTTCTTGGAGTAGTCGGAGTTGATGTTGTTCAGCCGCAGCTCCACCCGGGCGTCCCCGGCGGCGACGGCCTGGGAGAACCCGTCGGGAATGATGACGACGGCGAGCGCCTCTGTGTCATCGAAGGCCTTCAGCGCGGTTTCGGGGTCGGTTGTGCGCACGTCGTAGTAGGGGCCCTCGTCGGAGTGGATGGTGCGCATGACCTCGCTCAGGCGCTCTGCGACGGGACCGCCGTCCAGGTCGGCGATCATGATCGGGTTGTTGTTGGATACGGGGATTACCAGGGAGTAGAAGAAGATGAACACCAGCGGGATGACCACGCTGATGACCATGAGGAAGGGTTGACGCACAAACCTGGTCCAGTCCTTAACCGCGATGGCAACGGCGGCCCGGGCGCCGGTCATGACTCTCCCCCGTCGCGCAGTGCCTTGCCGGTCAGGTCCAGGAACACGTCGTTGAGGTCGGGGCGGCGCACCCCCACCAGGGCGGACCCGGGATCGTGCTCGGCGAACCAGTCGAGGATGGCGCGGGTGGTGGCGGGTGAGCCGTCCGCGGCCACCGCGGCGACGCCGTCGCGCCAGGAGACTCCCGTGACGCCGGCCAGATGCTCGAGTCCGGGATCGGGGCGGCTGCAGCGCACGTCGATGAAGGTCTTGCCGAGGCGTCCGCGCAGTTGGTCCGGGGTGCCGGTGGCGATCAGCGCACCGTGGTCGAGGATGGCGAGGTTGTCCGCCAGCGCCTGTGCCTCCTCCATGTAGTTCGTGGTCAGCAGTACGGTGCCGCCTTCGGAGGCGATGCGTCGCACTCGTTCCCACAGGGCGGCGCGGGACTGTACGTCCACCCCCAGCGTGGGCTCGTCAAGGACGACGACGCTCGGCTGGGTCAGCAGTGCCCGAGCCAGGGCGAGCCGGCGTTGCATACCCCCGGAGTAGGTGCCCACGCGGTCACCGCGACGCTCCTCCAGCCCGACAAGCTCGAGTACCTCGTTGATGCGGGTGCGGCGCTGCGCGCGGGCGACGCCGTACAGGCGCGCGTGGAAGGAAAGATTCTCATCGGCGCTCAGGTCGTTGTACAGGGCGGTTTCCTGAGGGACAACGCCCAAACGCGCCCGCACCGCGGTGACGTCGTCGCGCACGTCGATGCCCTCCACCAGTACCGTGCCGCCGGTGGGCCGTAGCAGTCCGCATAGCAGATTCACCGAGGTGGTCTTCCCGGAGCCGTTGGGCCCCAGCAGGCCGAAGACCTGGCCGGGGGCCACGTCGAGGGTGAGCGAGTCGAGCGCGACCAGCGGCCGGGATCGGCGGCGTCGGAACTCCATGCGCAGTTCGCGGAAGCTGATGGCGGGGGCTTCCGAGGGGCTGATGGCGAGGGCTTCCGAAGGGCTCATGCTTGCCAGGAAACGCCTGCGCCCACCATGATTTCTACTGTGGTGAATAAACGGCGTGGCCGCCCCTCTGGTCCCTCGAACACCCGCGAACGAATCCTGGCCGCCGCTCGGAAGCGTTTCGAACAGGACGGTTACGCCGGCACGTCGCTGCGATCAATTGCGGCGCAGGCCGACGTGGACCACTCCCTGATCACCTACTACTTCGGTTCCAAGGAGGGACTTTTCCGCGCGGTCGCGGAGCTGGCGCTGAGCCCGGCGCGGGGCTTCGACATCGTCTCCGCCAAGGTCGCGCCGGAACACCTGGCGCCGGCGCTGCTGCGCTCGGCGCTGTCCGCATGGGACCGCCCCGGCTACCGCGATGGGCTCGCCCGCCTGTTCGCCGATGCCCTCACCTCCGAGGCCGCGCTGCGGGTGCTACGGGAATATCTGCACACGGAGATGGTCGGGCGCCTGACCGAGCACATCGGCGGCTCGGACGCCGAACGGCGAGCGGCCACGGCGGCAACGATCTTCTCCGGCCTGTTCCTGACCCGCTACCTGCTGCGGCTCGAACCGGTCGCCTCGCTGTCGGCCGACGACGTCGTGGCGCAGCTGGCACCCGCGCTGCGCTCGGCGTTGACGCCGCACAGCCCCGGGGCTACCAGGGCCAGTCGGAGGTGAGGTAGGCCTCGATGGCGCGATGGCGGAAGCTGTAGGGCCTGGTGCGGCGGATAATGCGTCGGGTGAGGTCCAAGCGCTGCGCCGTAGGTCCGGCGTCGGTCCCCTTCGCATAGCCGGCGGCCCGGGCGATATTGGTCAGGGTGCGCTCCTCGGGCTCCAAACCAGCCATGGTCTCGAGGAACTGCCGTTCGCGCCCGGGGAGTCGATCCAGGATGCGCTGTACGTGCGCTTCGGCCTCTGGGGCGGCGTCACGCCACCCGGTTCGCACCTGCGTAGCAGTGATGAGATTGCCGGTACCGGCATACCAGGCGCGCTCCCCCGCGAGCTGGAAAAGGAACGGCTCTCCACAAGAAAGCTCCACGATGGCGCGCTGCGCCGCGGGTTCCATGAACACTCGATCCGCATCGCCGCCGTCGTTGGCGATTGGCCAGCCGTCCGTGACAAAGGGCTGGAGCGCGGTCATGAGAGCTGTGTCGTCGATAGCATCGAGGGTGATGGTGCGGAAACGGCGCGCGAAGGTTGCTCCTGTACGGGCACCCGCCGTATCTGCGAACTCGGGTAATCCGGCTCTTCCGGTTTGTGGGTGTGGTGGTGGGGTGGTTGTGGCGTTCACCCTGCCCCGTATGTACTTGCACGACCTCGGGCCGCGTTTGACGACCTTGGTGTGTGTTGCACGACCACCCCGGGGTCGTGCAACGTGCACGAGGGTCGTGCAGCGTCGCCCAGGGTCGTGCAAAACGTCGCCCTCGCACGCCGCCAGGGGCGTCCTCCGCCGCCACGTTCCCCACCCCTGCCCGCCTGCTTCTGGCAAGGCGTACTCCCAGGCACTGGCCGGCCCCCTTCGTCCCGGAATTGGACCGCCCGCATCCACTTGGACCACCTGCCCGCGGATGGACCACCTGCCTGCGGTTGAACCGCCTCAGACGCACTCTCAGACGGCCCAAGTGCACGAACGCGGTCCATCTGAAGTGACGCGGTCCGAGTGCGGGGGTCCCGGTGCGAACACCGAAGGGGTTGACGGCGGGTCTGCCCACGACGCGCCGGACCGAGGCGCCACGCACGTGCCGACAGCCCGTGATGGTTCGGCGCAGGGCTACGCTGCGAGGGTCGTCTTCGGGCTGAACAGGACGTTTTCGGCCGGCCGGGGTCGTACTCGGGCTGACAAGGACGTGTTCGCCCGGCCGGGCCGGGTCGTTGTGGGGCTCGTGAGGGTCGTCTTCGGGCACGCAAGGTCGTACTCGAGCCCCCTGTACTCGTCGAGTACGACCTTTTCCGCCCGAGACCCTCCACATCCGGGAGGGTCTCGGGCCAATGAGGACGTCTTCGACCGCCCGGGGACGTCTTCGGGCTCACAGGGTCGTCTTCGGACCGACCACGACCCCACACACCCGAACCACCACACCCACAAACCTGAAGAACCCCATATCTACCGACCTCGGCGGTTACTTCAACCGACCTCGGCGAAGAGGAGAGCCGGCCAGCGGGCACAGGGGCCCACGCGGTCAGGAGTCTTTGCGCTCCTTGAGGGTCACGGGCACCTGGAGCTCTTCGCCGTCGCGAATGATCGTCAGCGTCACCTCGTCGCCGGCCGAGTACTGGCGCACGAAGCCGGTCAGGGCGGCCGCCTGGCTGGTGGCCTTGCCGTCGATCGCGGTGATGACGTCACCCTGCTTGATGCCGGCCTGATCCGCAGGCGAGCCGGATTCGACGGAGCCGACCTCGGCACCCGCACGCGTGACGCCGTCGGAGGTGGTGGCGCCGCCGTCGCCGATGGACACGCCCAGGTAGGCGTGTGTCGCCGTGCCGGTCTCGATGAGTTGGTCGGCGACCTTCTGCGCCAGGTTGGAGGGGATCGCGAAACCGATGCCGATCGACCCCGCGGAGGAGTCCGCGGAGCTGGACAGACTGGCGATCGAGCTGGTGATGCCGATGACGGCACCGGTCTCATCGAACAGCGGGCCGCCGGAGTTGCCGGGGTTGATGGCCGCGTCGATCTGGATGGCGTTGGTGTACACCTGTGTCGTGGTGGTCTGGGACTGCCCCAGCAGGCCGCCGAGCTGGCCGGGCAACGCGGATCCAGACTGCTCCTCGGTTTCCTCCTGGGTGGTGACCACGGGGCGGTTCAGAGCGGAGATGATGCCGGTGGTGGCCGTGGAGGACAGCCCCAGCGGGTTGCCGATCGCCATGACGTCCTCACCGGTGACCAGCTCGTCGGAGTTGCCGAATCGGGCGACCGTGAGGTCACTCGGGGCGTCGACCAGTTCGATGACGGCCAGGTCGGTGGTCGGGTCGGTGCCGGTCAGCTCCGCGTCGAAAATGCGCCCATCGGCGAGCGTCACCTGAATCTGGCTGGCGCCGGAAACCACGTGGTTGTTGGTGATGATGTGTCCGTCGGCGTCGTAGATCACGCCGGATCCCACCGCGGTGCCGTCGTTCAGGGCGACGGTGATGGATACGACGGAGTTGGAGACCGCTGCCGTCACGGCCTCCCAATCGGGGGCGGTACCGGTAGAGGAGACGGTCTGGGTGGTGGCGCCGGTGGCGATCGCGGTGGGCGCGGAGACGGAGGCGGTGGGAGCGTCGTCGTCGAAGTGATGCAGCGCGGCCACGGTCCCGCCGCAGGCTAGCAGCGCGGTGACCAGGGACGTGACGATGACGCCGCCCCAGCCGGGGCCGCGGCGGCCGGAATCAGGGGTGGAGGGCGTCGGCGGCTGGTAGGGGGGCTGGCCGAAGGCCCCGGAGCCGCCGCCCTGTGCGGGCCGGTCGTAGGGGCTGGATGCCGATGCGGAGGGACGGCCGAAGCTGTATCCGGCGGGCGGCTGCGGCGCGGAGGTGTAGGGCGAGGAGCCGGCATCGGCATAACCCGAGTCGGCCGCGCCGGCATTGCTGCTGGAGTAGTCCGCACTGCTCGCGTAACCCGAGCTGACCGAGCCGCCGCCGGAACCACCCTGGTATGAACTCGCATCGCCGGACAGCTGCTGAGTTTCATCGCCGGCTGACTGCGCGGCATCGCCGGATGCGGCAAAGGGCTCGTTCGTGCTCATGGCTCTCCTCCTGGGCCGTTGGCCCGTTCACTAAACGAATCTCACCTAATACGCACGACCTGGGGCATCACCGACACTCATCTGGGACTTGCCTGTGAACCGGGGCGTGGGGCCCGAGCGAGCGCGCCGGGCTGTGTCACGTGGAGTTGTTGTCCCCCGCCTCGGCGGCGAGGCGCACGTGCACCAGGCTCAGTCCGTGCACGGGCTGGTCCAGGAGCGCCCGCAAGGCAGCGAGGCCGGGGGGCCGGTGCACCCGGAGGCCCAGCGCGGCCGCGAGCGCGGCCGGATCGGTGGCCTGCGGCGTGGTGAAGAAACGGGCCAGGTCCGCGGGCGGGGTGACGGCCGGGTACTCCAAGGTGGAGAAGATGGCTCCCCCGCCGTCGTCGATGACGATGACCTGTAGGTCGGGCTCGGCCTCCAGGCTTCCGCGCGACAGGCTCATGGCGTCGTGCAGGAAGGTGAGGTCGCCGACGACGACGCGCACGGGCCCGGCCGTGATGGCGGCGCCGAGCGCGGTGGCGAGGGTGCCGTCGATGCCGGCCAGGCCCCGGTTGGCGATCGCGGCGGGCGCGGGGCCGCGGGCGGGCGCGGCCAGCCGGTCCAGGCGGCGGATGGTCAGGGAGGAGCCGACGACGAGAAGGGGCGCGGCGCCGACGGGGGCGCGCAGGGCGGCGTCCCACACGGCGGTGACGGCGGCGTCCGCGCTGAGGATATCCGCGCGCGCCGGGTCGGGGTCGGCCGGCAGGGCGGCGACGGCGGCGTGCCAGCGCGCCGTCCAGCCGTGTGGGCCCTGGCCCAGATCGAGGGCGTCCGCCAGGTCGGCGGGAGCCGACGGCGCAGCGGTGCCGGCGGGCGCGTTCCGGTGGGCGGCGGGCATGAGCGGCATCACGGATGCGGCGGTGCCGGCGACGTCGGTCCAGCGGGCAGTACCGGTCAGCACGTCGATGCGCAGGTCGTCGCGGGCCAGTAGGGCGCCGATCGGGCGGGTGAGGCTGGGGTGCCCGGCGACCACGACGCGCTCAACCTGTGCGGCGAGCCGGGCGCCGGCTCGGGTGTTCAGCAGCTCGGCGTAGCGGGTCAGGGCCTGGGGGCCGCCGCGCGCCCCGGAGGTGGGCTCGGCCAGCAGGGGCCAGTCCAGGTACTCGGCCAGGGCGCGCGCGTACCGCCCGGTGGCGTCGACGGCGTCGCCCGCGACGACGACGCCGTGCTCCTCCCGACACCCGTTCCCCGCGTTCTGCCGTGGTTGTTCCGCAGCCCCCGGACGCTGTGGGGCGGCGGGAACGGGAGCGATCGGCGCGGCGGGCCCGCCCGAGGTCTCGGGGAGGCCCACTTGTGTCGGCGGTGCAACGCCCGGGGCCGTCCCGGTTCCGGCGGGCGTCTCCGCTCCGGGCTCGGACGCGAGCGGGGGCCGGAAGCGGAGGTTGAGCTGGGCCGGCCCGGGGTCGTTGGTGAGTGCCCCGGTGGCGGCGTCTACCGCCCGGCGCACCTGGCCGGCGACGGCCCGCACGCCGGCCTGCCCCAGGTCGGCGGTGATGTCGGCGGGCAGGTCGCCCGTCAGGCGCGCTGCGGCCCCGAAGATGCGGGTCTGCTCGGTGGTCTGGTTGGCGCCGGTGCCGACCGCCTCGTGGGGCCGGTCGGCGGTCACCAGCAGTAGGGGTACGCCGGCGGCGTCGGCCTCGGCGACGGCCGGATGCAGGTTCGCCACCGCGGTGCCGGAGGTGGTGACGACGGCGGCAGGACGGCGGCGCCCGGCCAGCAGTTCGGCGCGGGCGCACCCCAGGGCGACGAAGCCGGCGCTGCGTTCGTCGAGGACCACCCGCACCCGCAGCTTCCCGTCCCGCTCGGCGGCGGCCAGGGCCGGAACCAGGGGCGCGGAGCGAGAGCCGGGGGCGAGGATCACCTGGTGCACGCCGGCGTGAATCAGGGCGCGGACGACGGTGCGGGCAGCCACGAGCGAGGGCGGCTCGGGATGCGAGTCTGTCCCGGGCCGCGCGTTGTTGCGGCCCGTGGAGTCGGCGGCGCTCATAGGGGCAGTCCGGCCACGACGCTGCCGGCGTGGGCGCGCTCCCGCTCGCGTCGGCGCTGCAGGGCGGCCGTGATGTGGCTCAGGCGCAACTGCCAGCGGGCGGTGAGTTCGGCGTCGGCGGCGGCGGTGCGCAGCAGCGCTCGCGAGACGTGCACGGGGCGCACCGGCAGGGCGCCGTCGGCGGGGATGGCGGCGGGGGCGGCGACGTCGCGGGCGAGCAGCCGGACGGTGCCCAGCCCGCAGGCGTGCTTGAGCCCGGGTAGGGCGGCGGCCAGCGCGACGCCCGCGCCGATGCCGACGCTGGTGTCGATGGCGGAGGAGACGACGGCCGGCAGGCCCAGGCGCTCAGCCAGGGCCAGGGCGCGACGGGCGCCACCTAGCGGGGCGACCTTGAGGACGGCCACATCGGCGGCGTCCAGGCGGGCCACGGCCAGCGGGTCGGCGGCCAAGCGGATGGACTCGTCCGCGGCGATGGGGATGTCCACCAGCCGACGCAGGTCGGCGAGCGCCTGCGTGGAGCCGCAGGGCTGTTCCACGTATTCCAGGCCCTGGGCGGCGGTATTCATCAGCGGCAGGATTCTGCGGGCGGTCTCCAGGTCCCAGGCGCCGTTGACGTCGATGCGGATGCGGCCGTGCGGGCCGATGGCGTCGCGGACCGCCTCGATGCGCTCCAGGTCGGCGGCCAGGGCCTGGCGGTCGGAGACGCGCGCTCCGGCGACCTTGACCTTGACGGTGACTGGCAGGGCACTGGGAGGGGTGGCGGCATGCCGAGCCGGCCCGGCGGCGGTGCCCGCCTCGGCGATCAGGGCGCGCGCCCGGTCGGGGTCGACGGCGGGGACGGTGATGTTGACGGGGATGGTCTCGCGGAGGCGGGGCAGGTCGGCGTTGCCGACGGTGGTCTGTTCCAGGGCGGCGGCCAGCCAGGGGGCGGCGGCGTCGGCGTCGTAGTCCCAGAAGGGGGCGACCTCGCCCCAGCCGGCCGGGCCGTGCAGGAGCACGCCGTCACGGCGGGTCAGGCCACGGAAGGAGGTCTTCAGGGGGACGTCCCAGGCGACGGCTCGGTCAATGTCGGCCAGCAGCGCCCCGCCGACGCCGGCGCGCAGGGCGTCCAGATCGAGTTCGCCGCGCACGCGGGCGGACGCGGACTCCGGGCCGCGGTTGGGGATGGTCACGCCGACAGGATAGCCAGGGGGCCGGGCCGTGGTGGCCGGGCGTGACGATCAGTGCCTAATGGCAATGGTTCGGCCGTCATTCCTCGTCCATGCCGTAGAGCACCTTGCTGGCGGCATCGACGGCGTTGTCCTCCCTGGTGGCCGTCTCAAGCCCGGTCAGCCGCTGGGTCTGCGAGGCACCGGCGATGGCCCGACGGAGTGCAGGGCGACGGTATCCGGCTTCCACAGATGGAAGCCGTCGGCCCAGCGCAGCGCGGTCCAGGTCACGCCGGTGGTTGCCCGTTACCTTGTTTGTGGTTCCGGGTGAAAACGGGTGAAGCTGACTTCGACTCCCGCGGCATGCGCCTGCGGAGCCGTTGACACCAGCAGTGGGGCGCCAGCGCCCAGACCGAGCCCACAGATCAGGCTGCGTCGGGACATGCGCAATGGCTACGATGCGTCTTGGGGTGTGGATGAGTGCATGGTTGTTCCTCGAGTCGGGGTGTTAATGCGAGGTCATGACATGCCGCGAGATTCCATGTGAGTGGGAGAACTACCAAGGTGGCGGATCTGCGAAGAAGGGCAGCAGCCAACGGTCCCAGACCAGGGCGAGCAGCACCGTGCCAACCAGGTAGACCGCTGTTGGAAACAGGCAGCGCGCCCACAGAGGGATCCGGTCTGCGAAGCAAGCCATCACTGTCAGAGTCGCCAGCCCCGCGAAGAATGGTGCCGCCAGTGCTATTAAATCCCACGGGTTCGGCCAGCACCCTGGGTAGGTACAGGTACCGTAGGTACCCGCGCCCGCCGTTAGACGAATAAGGAACACCACACAAACAACACTTAGTGCTACCGCAATAGCTGCCACAACATCATAACGTCCCTTGGTGTGCCATTTCGGGATGAGAACGAAACCGAGCGCCACCTCCAGCGCGGAGCGCCACCAAACAAAAGTGAATGTTCCATCCCCCTTCATTATCCGTGTGACCATCCCGCTGTCGGCCGCCATATTCGGCCGGACCACCGAAAGGCCTGAGGCCATAGCAGCCCACTGCGCACCCCACAGCAACAGCGCGAACCCGACCAGCACCATTACCGTCCGCAAGGCGAAACAGAACCCAACCAGAAGCCGCTGGCAAGCCTTAGAATCAGTCCTCATCTTCCAGACCCTGTATCGATATTAGTCCAGCGCCTCTACAGATTCTCTAAACCCTCCGGATGACCGGGCGTCCCGGATCAGTCGGCCTGCGCCGTCGCGGCCGGGTCGCCGAGGGTGGCGACCATGACGGCCTTGATGGTGTGCATGCGGTTTTCGGCCTGGTCGAAGACGATGGAGCGCTCGGACTCGAAGACGTCCTCGGTGACCTCCAGGCCGTCCATGCCGGTGGCCTGGTAGATCTCCTCCCCGATCGTGGTCTCGCGGTTGTGGTAGGAGGGCAGGCAGTGCATGAACTTGGCCTGCTCCCCCGCCTTGGCCATCAGGGCGGCGTTGACCTGGTAGTCGCGCAGCAGCTCGATGCGCTCTGCCCACACGTCCTTGGGCTCGCCCATGGACACCCAGATGTCGGTGTGTACGAAGTCCACCCCGGCCACGCCCTCTTCCACGGACTCGGTGAGGGTTATGCGGGCGCCGGTGTCGGCGGCCACGGCCTGGGCGGCGGTGACGCATTCGTCGTCGGGCCACAGCTCCTTGGGAGCGACGATGCGCACATCGGCGCCGAGCAGGGCGCCGGCCACCAGCAGGGAGCGGCCCATGTTGAAGCGGGCGTCGCCGATGTAGGCGTAGGCGATCTGGCCCGCGGGCTTGTCGGCGTGCTCGAGCATGGTCAGGCAGTCACACAGCATCTGGGTGGGGTGCCAGTCGTCGGTGAGCCCGTTCCACACCGGTACGCCCGACAGTTCGGCGAGTTGGTCGACCTTGGCCTGGGAGTCGCCGCGGTACTCGATGCCGTCGAACATGCGGCCCAGTACGCGGGCGGTGTCCGCCACGGACTCCTTGTGGCCGATCTGAGAGCCGGAGGGGTCCAGGTAGGTGGTGTGGGCGCCCTGGTCGTGGGCGCCCACCTCGAAGGAGCAGCGGGTGCGCGTGGAGGTCTTCTCGAAGATCAGGGCGATGTTCTTGCCCTTCAGGTGCTGAGCCTCCCGGCCGGCTCGCTTGTCCGCCTTCAACTGCGCTGCCAGGCCGATCAGCGTCATCCACTCCTGCGGCGTGAAGTCCAGTTCGCGCAGGAAGCTGCGTCCCTTCAGGGAGGCGAGGACGGCGGGGTCGGGGGCCGGGATGGCGACAGGCATGCGGGGATCCTTTCAAAACTGTGAGTCGAGCCGAGACTAGGCTACCGGCTACGCTGCCACTTCCCCATTACTCCGCTGTCAGTAGCACTGGCATCAGGGCGGAGCATACGGCCTCGCCCGACTTATGGCGGGCATTGCACGGCCTCAGGGATGTCGCGCACACTCGCGGAATACCCACAATGAGCGCCTCTTTGAGGACGGCAGCTACCCACCGCCGCCTGTAAGCTCACGAAAGCTGGAAGCAAATCATACGAGGGCGCGCCCGGGACGGTGCTCCTGAGCGAGAAAGGCTTCCCGAGTGAAAGGCTGCACGCCGTCGTGCGAGGCAAGGCTGGAACGCACCCGATTCAGCGCCAGGAGCGCTGCCCCCTGGGCCGAGGAGAACTGGTCATTCGCCGAGACCACGACCTTCGGGGGGCGCCTGACCCCTGCAGCGAGCGCGGCTCTGATGTCGTCGAGGAACAGATGCGCGACCGGGGTGAGGGCGCCGGCCACGACGACCAGTTCGGGATCATCAATCGCCACCGCAGTCACCAGGGCGGGAGTGATGCCCTCCATCAGTCGGCGAATGCGCCCCAGGGCGACCTGGTCTCCCGTGCTAGCCTCGCGCACGGCGCGCCCCAAGGCGTCCGCCCCCTCGCTGAGCTCCCCCAGCCCGCCGGGACGGTGCTCCGTGGGCACACGGGCATCTGCCGACAGGTCACCAGCCATCCCGTGGGCACCGTGCCTGAGACGACCGCCGTGCATGATGCCGAGCGTAGGACGCCGACCGGTTTGCAACAGAAGAACGTCATCGTAGCCGGACGCTGCTCCCCTGCAGCGCTCCGCGTATACGGAAGCACACACGTCATTGACAATGAGGCACCCGGGCCCCAGAAGAGACTCGAAGCGCTCAAGGGGACGTGTACCGTTCCAAGAGGGGATTGCCGCACTCTCCACCAGAGTTCCGTCTTCCTCAACGAAACCACCGACGGCGAGCACAGCCGACCAGCACTGCGCCCCTCTCAACGCCTGCTCGACGACCTGTCGGGCAGCAACGTCACGCTCATCGTCCTCCCGCCCGGCGGTAAGACGAATTTCGGATTGCGCGAGTTCTTTACCATCTAGGTCGAGACACTGAGCTCGGACCACGTGGGCTCCGACATCCAGGCCGAGCACACACCCGGACGGCACTCGCAGCGAGTACGTCTGAGCGGGCCGCCCCTTGGCACCCTGAGCCGACGTCCCCACCGCGACCCACCCTTTGCTCTGGAGATCACGCAGCACCGTCCCGAGCGTGGCTACCGTCAAACCCGTCGTCTGCCTCAACTGCGATGCGCGCTGCGGGCTGGACTCGCGCAGCGCAGTAAGCACTGCGTACTCGTTCCACCTGCGCAGCACACCTGGGTCGCCGCGGCCGATGCTCGCCCGTTGCGCGTGGCGCTGCGATCCGGCCAGCGCGGGCCGCGGTTCAGCAAGGGACGTGTCCTCCACAGCCGACATCCTTCCAGGCACTTCCGCACACGTCCAAGACGTGCTATCTTTTCTTTAAGTAGTTTACTTACTACCTAACAAAAAACAACCGCTCACCGTCATGGTGGTCGCCGCGCCCCGAGGGAGGGACCATGTCAGACATCCGCTTCGAAACGACGGTGATCCCCGTTACGTCGCTCGGTGAGCTCGGCGAACTCATCCTCGACGGCGGAGACCGCCGAGTTCCGACCGCCGCCGATCTGGAGCTGTTGCAGGTCGGGGAGCACCACGCAAGTGGTCCGCCCACTCTCCTGCCCTACCGCTACCAGGACTCCTACGACGGCAGCGTCACACCGTCTGAGCTCAATGTCGCAATCCTGGAGAACCAGCGGCTACGGGCCGAGTTTCTGCTCGACCTCGGCGGACGCCTGTGGCGCCTGACGGATCGCCGTTCAGGCCGTGAACTTCTACACCAACCCGAACGAATCGACCTAGCCAATCTCGCTCTGCGCAACGCCTGGTTCGCCGGCGGCGTCGAGTGGAACCTTGGCACCACCGGCCACTGGGGCCTGACCAACGAGCCCGTGGCCGCAGGAACCCTCCCGGATGGACGCGGTGGACGGATCCTGCGTATGTGGGCGTATGAGCGCATGCTCGGACTCACCTGGCGGTTGGACGCCTGGCTACCTGATGGATCCGATTCCCTTTACACCCACATCCTGCTGGAGAACCCTACCACCCGGGAGGTTCCCGTCTATTGGTGGTCCAACATCGCCATTCCGCAGAGCGCCTCCACCCGAGTCATTGCCGACGCCGACTCGGCCTTCCACTTCGGCTACGCCGATGCGCTCGACATCGTCAGCGTCCCCGAGCATCACGGACGCGACATCACCCACCCCCAGCGTCAGGCTGGCGGCGCAGACTACTTCTATCGCATCCGATCACGCATCCCATGGATTGCAGCGGTGGACGGCGACGGCGTCGGAATCTGCCAATACTCGACGCACGAACTGAACGGGCGCAAACTGTTCACCTGGGGAAGCGGCATGGGCGGGCGGTCATGGCAACGCCGACTGTCCAGGACACGCCGCTATGCCGAGATCCAGGCTGGGCTTGCCCCCACCCAACTGGAGCACTTACACCTCTCTGCGGGCGCCTCCATCCGCTTCACCGAGTGCTACGGCCCTGTAGCCATCGACAACCCGGAGGACCAGTGGGAGGCAGTCGTAGCGCGCACAGCGCGGGCCGTCATCAATCCCGCACGCCTGGAGGAGGCCTCGGCACGTCTCACCTCCCTTGAACAATCCCGGGTCACCCCCGTCCCCCTCAAAGATGGCCCGGAAGAGCGCGCAGCACGGGAGGGATGGGGAGCCCTCGAGGTGCTGGCAGGACATCGAGTTGCCTCCTGGGCTACGCCCTTCAACACCGATACGCTCAACGCCGAGCAGAGCGCTTGGCTCAAAGCTGCACGCACGGGCCAGCTGGACCCAATCCTGCTCGGGTCAGCGATGATCGGACCCGATTGGATCGCCGTCCTGCGACGCGCAATGCCCAGTTGGTTGCGCGACTACCTTCTTGGGGTAGCACTTCACGCCGCAGGTTTCACGCAAGAGGCCCGTGCACTATGGCGAAAGTCAGAGCGCGCGCACCTTACCGCGGACGTCCTACGCGCTCTGGCCCTCACCGACTCCGACGGCGAAGCACGCGCCCGTGGCCTGCTCCGTGCCCACACTCTTGCCCCAAATCGTCACGGCATCACTATCGAGGCACTCACCCACCTACTCGACATCGGCCTGATCGACAAAGCCCTCACCCTCATCGACTCTCTGCCCTCCGCCGTGCGTGGCCTGCCCCGAGTGCAGTATCTAGAGTGCGTCGGCCGGGTACGGGCAGGGCATCTTGCGCGAGCTCGCGAACTAATTGAGACCCCACTCAGTCTCCCGGACCTGCGTGAGGGTGACCTGGGCCTGGAACGCCTGTGGTGGGACTATCAACACCTCGCCGGAACGCACGACCCTGTCCCCGAGGCCTATGCCTTCGCAATGACCACGCCAACACAGGAGGAGCGCTACTGAGACAGGAGATCGGCGCTCGACGGTGAGCGCCTTCCCACCCCGGCTTGGCCGCACCGACATACCACGACTGCGACACAAAGCTGCAGTACCAAATACACGAACAAAGGAGATCGTGATGACACTCACGCGACGTGACTTCATATCATTGTCAAGCACAGCTGCACTTACCGCCACACTGGCCGCTTGCGGTAATTCCGGAACCGCCAACTCAGGCGGAGACCAGCGTTTCACCTATTGGTCCATGTGGCAGCAAGGAGAGCCTCAGCAGGTGCTCCTGGCAGAGCTCTTCGAGGCCTTCACCGAGAAAACAGGCATCCAGGTTGAGGCCCAGTGGGCAGGTCGCGAAGTGCTCACTCAGGTGGTCCCGCGGCTGAACTCGGGCAACCCCCCAGACCTCGTTGACCAGGCCGCTTCGGACTTCCCCGCCAAGCTCGGCCTGGACAATCTCGCAGATCTGACCGACTTGTGGGCCATGCCCATCGACGGCGAGGACATCACCGTGGGCGAGTCGGTTCCCGAGTCGCTTATGGACGCATTACGCACCGACGGCAAGATCTTCTGTTTCCCCTACTCCGTGGCCGGTGAGACCATCTTCTTCAACAAGAGAATCACCCCCGAGTTGGTGGAGAACCCACCCCAGAGTTTCGACGATCTACTCGCCTATCTCGATGAGCGCAAGGCGGCGGGGCGCACGCCGATCGCCCTCGACGGTGACATCAAGGATTACGAGGCCTACTGGCTCGAGTCCGCGCTCCTGCGCGCTGGCGGACGTGGCGTCATCACAGAGGCTGCGCAGGACGCGACCGGCGAGAAGTTCGGGTCCAAACCGTGGGTGGACGCGACCGAGGCTATCGGCACACTCATCGCCGGGGGCTACTTCCCTGCAGGGTTTCAGGGCACCAAATTCCCCACGCAACAGGCTTCCTTCGCCGACCAGTCAACTAAAACCGACATGATTCTCATGGGCACCTGGTTCCCATCCGAGGCCTCCTCCTCCCTAGAGAAATCTGGAGACGATCCAGACTCGGTGGAGTGGGGTTCCTTCAAGTTCCCAGCCGTCGGAGACAACGCCGGAGCTGGTATCGCGATCTCCGGTCCCACCGGCTTCGCAATCCCGATCAAGGCACGCAACCAGGACGCGGCCAAAACCTGGATGGCCTACTTTGCCAATAAAGAACGTTGTGGGCGTATCGCCTCGGACGCCAAGAACCTCACGGCACGAACTGACATTGACCAGAGCCCCGAGCTCGCTGACTACGGTAGGGAGTACGCCGAGGCCTCCGACGTTGTACCCTTCACCGACGGCGTCGGCGTCGCCGAACCGCAGTGGGTCACCGACGTCTGGCAGCCCCTCGTCAATGACTTGTTCGGCGCGAAAATCGACGCCGCCCAATTCCGGGAACAACTGGCCGCCAACACAGTGACCTACCACGGGAACCAGTGATGGCCTGGCTCCGCACATCCGCGTCGTCCCCCGGGGCAGGGGCGGCAGTGTCCGTTGCCTCCCCTGCCCAGGCAGCTCGCCGGCGTCTCTACTGGCCCTTACTCCTTCCGGCGCTCGTTGCATATGTAGGGCTCCTCATCGTACCTGCCCTCTACGGCGTCTACATCTCCTTGACCACCTGGACGGGCCGCGGCGAGGCACCCCAGTTCATCGGATTGGGGAACTACAGACGGCTGTGGAGGGACGCTCTGTTTCGTCAGGCGTTCACCAACACGCTCCTCATCCTCGTGCTTTGCGGCGTCGGCATATTCATACTGACCTTCATATTCTCCGCAGTTTTCCGCGAGGCGCGTTGGAGCCGGGCAGCATTATCGTTGATGTTCTTCCCATACCTGCTCTCCGCAATAGCCGTCGGTATCGCGCTGAGTCTATTACTGTCCCCCGATGGCCCTCTCAACGCCGGGTTGCGCGGACTGGGGCTGGGATCGTGGGCGCGGATGTGGCTGACGCCGGACTACATTTTCAAAGTGATCGTTGTCGGTATCGTATGGGTAAGCGTAGGCTATTACCTCACCCTCATGATGAGCGCGATCGGGCGCATTCCAAGATACTACTACGAGGCGGCCGAGCTCGACGGCGCGGGTCGGCTACGCACATTCTTCAACGTGACCTTGCCTCTGACTTGGGACGTACTGACGGTCTCCGTGGTGCTTTGGTGCATCAACTCGATCAAGATCTTCGAGTTCATCTATGGCATCACCGGTTCTGGGGATGCGCCGGCACCAGAGGCCCGCACCCTGACTATCGCTCAGTTCCTGGCTACCACGGGAGGACGCAATCCCCAGTATCAGCTCGGTTTGGGTAGCGCCATGGGGGTAATCATGGTCATTCTCATCTCGCTGTTCGTCATCGGAGTACGGCGACTCATGCGACGCGAATCCTTGGAGTTCTGATGGCGGACGAAGCGATTGAAGTCACCACAACAAGACAAGTCGCCGCTAAAGGCACCGCCCCCTTACCCGAGCACTCTATCCGCCATCGCATACGACGCACACTCGGCACTCTGATATGGCAGGCCACCAAACTCATGATCGCACTGTGGTGCCTTTTCAACATCGCATTATTCGGATGGGTCATCCTCAATTCGTTTCGCGGGGGATCTGCCATCTTCAGCCGTCCACTCGAACTCCCCAAGAGGGTCTCGCTCACCAACTACGTCTCCGCCTGGACTGCATCATCGCTGGGCCGGGGCCTATTCAACACGCTGACCATCGTCGTCACCTGCACGATCATCACGGTGGCCCTCGCCTCGATGGCCGCCTATGTGCTCGCGCGCACCAACGTCCCAACAGCGGGCCCAATCACGTCCTTTTTCGCGATAGGACTCGGGATCCCTGTTCAAGTCGTCATGATTCCCCTGTGGGTCGCAATGAACGCACTCTCCGGGTTCATGTGGGATACCATCGGCTGGTGGGACGAACGCATTAGCCTTGGCATGTTATATGTGGCTACCTCCCTGCCCTTTGCGGTATTTCTGCTCACGGGTTTCTTCCGTTCCCTGCCCACCGACCTTGAGGAGGCGGCGGCTCTGGACGGGGCCTCTGCGTGGATCACCTTCGTCAAGATCATGTGGCCTCTGGCACGCCCTGGGGTACTGTCAGCGGCGATGCTTACCCTCATGGGCCTTTGGAACGAGACACTCCTTGCACTGGTATTCATCACGGATGATAAGAAATACACCCTTCCGCAATCGCTGCTGGCACTTCAAGGCACCATGCAATACACGTCCGACTGGGGCGGACTGTTCGCCGGAATCGTCATCGTCGTCATTCCCACTGTCCTGCTCTATGCCATCCTTGGCAAACGACTAGTCGAGGGGATGACGCTCGGCTCAGGCAAATAGCAACCGGCGACTTAATCGCCCCACTTTCCATTTCCTTTCCCGGCCCGTCGTCTTTGAAAGGCTTACAATGATCCAGTTCGGAACCGGCGGTTGGCGCGCCATCATCGCGGATGGCTTCACCCGCGCCAACGTTCGTTTTCTCACTCAGGCACTCGCGAACCGTATGGCCCGAGAGGGCTCAACTGACCGCGGCGTCGTCATCGGCTACGACCGCCGCTTTCTGTCCGACACCGCTGCCTGGTGGGCAGCTGAGGTTCTCGTGGGCAACGGGGTGCCCACCACCGTCCTCGACCGCCCCGCCCCCACCCCGACGACCATGTGGACCGTGCGTGAAACCGGAGCCGCCTACGGCATGGTCGTGACCGCGTCGCACAACCCTGCTCTGTATAACGGCATCAAGATCGTTCTGCCAGGCGGGCGTGACGCGGACCTCGCCACCACCGACGCTCTCAGCGAGCACGCCAACGCTCTCACGGAAGCAGACGTGCGCGCCGTCGCGCCCGACGAGGCACGCTCCCACTCACTCGTCACCGTCCAGACCTCGCTTAACCAGTACCTCGACGCGATTCTCGACAAGCTGGACACCGAGACAATCCGCAACGCCCACATGCACCTCATCCTCGACCCCATGTTCGGGGTCTCCGAGACGAGTCTGCAAACCATTCTGCTCACCGCCCGCTGCCAGGTTGAGGCTATTCACGATCGCCACGACCCACTATTCGGCGGGCATGTGCCTTCTCCCACTGAGGACACTCTCGCGGCACTGCGTCATGCCGTCCTCGAGTCGGGGGCTGATTTGGGTATCGCCACCGACGGCGACGCCGATCGCCTGGGCATTATCGACGAGACCGGCACTTACATCACTGCCAACCAGGTGCTCGTCCTGCTCTATGACTATCTTCTCACCCGGAAGGGGTGGAGCGGGCCGGTAGTGCGCAACATGTCCACCACCCACATGCTCGACCGCGTCGCCGCCGCCCACGGCCAAACCTGCTACGAGGTGCCTGTCGGTTTCAAGTGGATCAGCGCGAAGATGGCCGAGACAAACGCCATCATCGGCGGGGAGTCTTCTGGCGGTCTGACCGTGCGCGGTCACATACCCGGCAAAGATGGCGTCTACGCCGGTTCTCTGCTGGTAGAGGCCGTGGCTGCCTCCGGCAAGTCTCTGTCCGAGCTGTATGCCGACATTGTCGAGCGCTATGGCGAGCTTGTCATAGTCGAGGCTGCTTACGGCTTCACCGCCGAGCGCCGCAGCCAGCTGGCCTCGCTGATCTTCGAGGACCATAACCTACCGGACTTCACTGTTCTTGGTCACAAGACCGAAAAGGTCGTCTGGGAGGACGGCTGCAAGATCTACTTCACGGATGGCGGCTGGGCGACCATCCGCTTCTCGGGGACAGAGCCCCTGTTGCGCGTGTTCTGCGAGATGCCCACCCGCAGCCAGGCGCAGACCGTTGCCGACGCCATCGCCACCTACTACGAGCTGAGTTGACGACGTGACCGACACGACCACCCGCACGGCTCTCATTCTCGCCCGGGGCTTGGGCACGCGGATGCGCGCCGTCAGCGGCGGCTCCATCATGAGGGCCGACCAGGCTGCCGCTGCTGCCAGCGGCAACAAGGCACTCATGCCCATCGGAGAGCACCGCCTCGTCGATTACTCCATGAGTGCTCTGGCAGATGCCGGCATCGAGCGCATCGTAATAGTCGTCGGTCCCGAACACGACGATTTTACAGCACACCTGCACTCGCTCAGCCTGAGTCGAATCGCCGTCGAGCTTGCCGTCCAGGTTGAGCCGCGGGGCACCGCCGACGCCGTCGTATCGGCCGCCGGAGCCATAGGTGATGACCCCTTCCTTATGATCAACGGAGACAACTACTACCCGGTGGAAGGAATCCGGGCTCTCGCCGCCCACAAGGGCAACGCCTTGCTCGGTTTCGACCGCGCTACTCTCGTGGCTGGTTCCAACATCCCGACCGAGCGAGTGGCGTCTTTCGCACTAATATGTTCGAAAGATGGCCTGCTAGTCGACATCGTCGAAAAACCAACGCCAGAGGCGGTCAGTTCCGCCGGGACGCATGCACAAGTCTCGATGAACTGCTTCGCCTTCATGCCAGACATCTTCGAGGCCTGCCGCCGCATCTCACCGTCACCGCGTAGCGAGTACGAGATCGTAGACGCAGTGCGCGCCCTAGACACTCCCGTAACAGTCATCGGTTGGAGCGGCCCGGTACTCGACCTGACATGCCGTGACGACATCGCAGACGTCGAAGCCCGTCTCGCCGCCACCGAGGTACTCCTATGAATGAGCATGGCACTCCCGCATACGCGACCTACCTCGGCAGCTCCGCCCCCGTACGCTCCGCCTGGCGCGTACCCGGGCGTATCGAAATCCTGGGCAAGCACACCGACTACGCCGGAGGACGGGTCTTGGTGGGGGCCGTCGAACGGGGAGTCACCGTCTGCGCCGAGCGCTCCAACAACGCTATGGGCACCCTGACGGCCACAACGACAGCTGGCGGTGAGCCCGTGTCGCTGACAGCCAACGTCAACTCGGCTTTGCCAGTTGGCCACTGGGGGCACTACTTACAGACGGTACTCGATCGGCTGACTAACAACTTCTGCGCGTCGGTACCCGCCAGTCTGACAATCACCTCGGACCTGCCGCCAGCGTCAGGTATGAGCTCCTCCTCGGCGCTTGTCTGCGCGTGCGCCCTCGCCTTGGCGGACCTCAACGGCTGGTCCTCCTCGGAGGTTTGGAAGCGCAACATTCCTGATCGTCTATCACTCGCCGGCTATTTTGCCAGCGTCGAGAATGGGAGGGATTGGCGCGAGCTGCCAGGCACAACGGGTGTAGGGACGCAGGGCGGCAGCGAAGACCATACGGGCATACTGTGTGGAGCAAGAGACAAGTTGCTCTACGCCGAGTTTGACCCTGTGCAAATACTTCGACTTATCACTTTTCCCTCACAGTGGTCGATCGTCGTCGGCATCAGCGGCGTGCTAGCTGAAAAGAGCGGTGCAGCGCTTGCGGACTATAACCGCGGACCGGAAACCCTGCAGACAGTACTCGCGCGTTGGAACGAAGCCAGCGGACGCAGTGACACCACGCTGGCAAGCGCGGTCCGTTCACTTATCGGTGAAGCCACCGGCAGTGAAGCCATGAAAGACCCACAACTAAAAAGGCTGCTCAACTTCACAAAGTCAGATTACGAGAGAGGACGCGTTGAACAATTCCTCATAGAGTCGCTAGTCCTTGTGCCCGCCGGAGCCGACGCCATCGCAAAGGCCGACGCTAACGCAATCGGAGCGATAGTCAATCGCTCACATAGTTTAGCAAACGAGCGTTTGCACAACCAGGTTCCAGCTACAAACTCAATGGTGTCGCTGGCCCGAGACATGGGTGCAATCGGGGCCTCAGCCTTCGGCGCAGGATGGGGCGGTTCAGTTTATGCCATCGTACCGAGCACTGATGCCTACGCTTTCGCAGACGAATGGATAGAACGGTACAGAACAGAGTACGACGCACTTCCGTCGGCCTCGGCCTTCGTCACTCGACCGGGGGACAGCGCTACACAGCTGGAGGGTAATTGATAGGGATGTAGGAATCCGGCGCGCCAGGGTTTGGGCTGGCGAGGAGGCGGCCGACCGTTGAGACGACGCGGATGTCTTAGCCCGAGCCTCTCAGGAACCAGGCCGCCTCGGCAACACGCCGGCCGTCTGACGAAGGAACCCCGCACCAAGTGCGGGGCCCTTACGAATCGGCGCCGGGGATCTGTTTCATCCCTAGCTCCCAGGCTCAACGCTTCCGCCGGTCTTCGCGCCAGTCAAACCCGGCCATCGCCGACTGCCGTTCACTCGCAGACCTCCGGGCACCATTTGCCAAACAGGCTGGCAACCTCATGATCGCGTGGGTGTCAACCGGCGTCCTGGCGGACCGTACGGTCGCCGAGGTCGGCACCGAGAGCTACGCGCGTGGTTGAAGTCAACGCGATCGCCTGGCAGGCGCCGGCGTCCGGCAAGGTACCGACGCTGAGGTTGATTGTCACGTCCTGGTCGGTCTCGAGGACTTCCGCACTCACGCCCTCACACTGCGCAGGGCCGGCCAGGAATGTCAGCTCGATCGTCCGCGGGTCGACCAGTTCCCACGAGTCCCACGCGACGGCGGCGGGCGAGACCAGGTCGTCGCGGGCCTGAAGCACCTGGACCGAGCCCGTCGCATCACCGGTCGGCGCGGGAACGCTCGTTGAACCAGCCGCTCCGGAGTCACCGGTGGCTGTGGCCTGCTCCGTCGGCGAGTCCGTAGCATCATTGGGACCGGTCGGCTCGGTTGAGGCGGTGGGTGAGTCCCGCGCTTGCGTGCAGCCTCCCGCCCCCGCGATCGCAATGCCCGCGGCAAGCGCAAGTCTCGTCATTGTGCGGCGTCTGATCAGCGACATGATCGCCCCCTGTGCTCGGTGGTCGGCATCGGCGCACGCCGGACTAGTCGGACTAGTCATAGTTCGAGGCGTCCACCATCTTCTTGACATCGGTGTTGAAGTAGGGCCCCCAGTTCTGGTCCGCCGAGTCCAGCCATGTGGACGTCACCGACCGAACATGCCCCAGCCCGGTACGGTTGTTGTACTGGGCAAGCCAGGGCCCGCCCGATGAACCATTACCGAAGTCGCAGCCTGTGACCGTATCCCGATCGTCGTCACCGCGGGTAGCACTCCAACAGGCCCACATGCTGTAGCGACCGTTCGGATTGCTCTTGTTGCTCGGGTAGCCGAAGATTGAGACGTCGAAGCTCTTGGAGCCGTTCCACATGAGGCCGTGCCCGCCGACGGCGTCGACAATTCTTCTGTTGTCGTCTCCGCCGTTGTCCAGGGTAATGATTCCGACGTCGTGGGAGAGGTCCGAGTTGTCGATCCAGGAGTTGAATGTGCGCAGGGTGCGCGCAGTCCAGATTCCCACCGGATCGGGGTCCGCCTTCCGGCCGTCGTAGGCGGGGACGAACACAACGTTCTGCGACCAGGCCCCCTGGTAATACACGCAGTGTCCCGCCGTAATGATCACGCGCTTAGTCGGCGTGTTGAGCGCGGACGCCGAACAGTATCCGTTCTCTTTTTCATAGCCCTCGAAGAACAGCTTGCCGTTGGTAACGGAGTAGTTCGTCACCGGCGGCGCGACCACCGCAGTCTCCTCGCCGGAGTCCGCGGTCAGCGTTTGCAGGTCCTCGTCGAAAAGGCCGGCGGCCTGCGCCTGCGCGAGCACGTCGTCGGCGGGCTCGGCGGGCTCGGTGAGGCCCTCCTCTCCCGGCTCGGAATCGGCGGCGGACGCCAGCGCCGAGGCCTCGGCCTGGGCGAGCTGTTCGGAGTCCGCGACGACGTCTACGGGCTGGGCCTGCGCCATCCGCTCGGCCGTCCAGTAGTCGATTACGTCCTGGTCGGACTCGGCATCAATGTTGTCCAACGCGGCCTCGTCCGCGAGCACCGCCTCCTGGCCGAAGCTGTTGGGTGCGACGACGGCGGTTGAGGCGGCGTCGTCTTCGGCAACCGCCGCGGCAGCCGCTGATGGCGTGACCGCGCCGTCCGGGGCCGGTGCAGCGGCGGTTCCGGACGCCGAGGTCGCGGCGACCGCCGGAGAAACAGTCAGGGCCGCGATCGCAGTCAGTGACAGAAGCGTCACTCTCAGGGGTCTCTTGGGGTTCTTTCCAGCGAGTCTCGCGTTCATGAGGTCCTTCCATGTCCACCCACGGAATCGCCTTGCGTAAACAGCACTACGCACTCAAGCGCCCGGGCGGATATTGGATGTTGCAGGGTTCAGAGACATGACCGCGCAAGCGATCAAAACTCACGGTAACGGTACGAACACATCGAGTCAACCGCCCGAGGAGACTCATCGCGAGTGTTCGCAAACGGGGTGCAAGCCCTCATCCGGAAAAAACGGCAGCGCTCCGGCTCGGACCGGCGAAGACCTCAGACGGCGTCGCGGGCGACGGGGCAGGTCATGCAGTGGGCCCCGCCGCCGCGCACGTCAGCCGACACCACACGACTCGTCCCAGAGCTGGTTACCATTGTCACCACCGCCGACTCGCCGTTAACCGTCACCGGCTATGAGAAGGTCGTAGCCTCACCCCATGGGAGTGGTTGATGATCTTCGCCGGGTGGCGGCGGCAGCACCCCACTTGGACGGGTTGGAGTCGCAGCGGGAGCGTGCGCGGGGGCTTAGCTCCTCGGGGCGCGCCCTGCGGCGCTCGGCCGTGCTCGTCCTATTCGGGGTGGGCGAGCAGGCGGCATCCCGCGGGGTGCGCGCCGACGGCGAGGGGGCATCGGTGGACGACCTCGACGTCGTTCTCACGCTGCGCTCCGCGGCGGTGAGTCACCACCCCGGCGAGGTCGCTTTCCCCGGCGGCGGGCTGGAGCCGACCGACGGGGGCGATCCCACGGCAGCGGCTCTGCGCGAGGCATGGGAGGAGGCGGGCATCGAACCGTCCGACGTGGATGTGCTCGGCGCGCTGCCGGAAGCGGCGCTGACCGCTTCGGCGAACCTGGTGACTCCTGTGCTCGGCTGGTGGGCGACGCCTCGGGATATGCGGCTGGACGGCACCGAGACGAGGTGGGCGATGCGGGTTGGGGTAGGTGCGCTCGTGGATCCGGCGGCTCGGCGTACGTGGGTGCTGGAGAGCGGCGGACAGGTGTGGCGGGGCCCCGCCTTCGTTCCCCGCGACGACGGGCCGCTCGTATGGGGCTTCACCGCCGCGGTGCTGTCCACGGTGATCGATGCCGCGGGTTGGACGGTGCCTTGGGACGAGGCGCGGGAGATCAGCGTCGTCGGGAAGTGAGCGGCGCAGTCGCCTCGGACACCCGAGCAAGCTCGGCGTCACTCGGCTCAATCGCGCGTGTACGGCAAGGCCTCTCACGCGACTCAATCGCCTCGGACACCCGAGCAAGCTCGGCGTCACTCGGCTCAATCGCGCGTGTACGGCAAGGCCTCTCACGCGACTCAATCGCCTCGGACACCCGAGCAAGCTCGGCGTCACTCGGCTCAATCGCGCGTGTACGGCAAGGCCTCTCACGCGACTCAATCGCCTCGGACACCCGAGCAAGCTCGGCGTCACTCGGCTCAATCGCGCGTGACCGGGCAGGTCATGCAGTGGGCCCCGCCGCGGCCGCGCACCAGCTCGACGCCGGGCGTCTCGATGACCTCCACGCCCGCCCGGCGCAACACGTCGTTGGCCCGCTGGTTGTGCGCGTAGCCGATGACCCGCCCGGGCGCCAGGGCGACGACGTTGCAGGAGTCACGAGACAGTTCGCGCAGTGCCTCGGCCTCATCGGACATGTCGGGGCTGATTACCTTGAAGGCGTCGATGCCGGCGGCTCGGGCCAGGACGGCGTCCATGTCGCCGCCGTCGTGGACGGTGACGCGCAGGGCAGAGCCCTTGGTGGAACCGTGGTTGGCGCCGGGTTCGATCTCCACGGTGGTGACGTCGTTGAAGCCGGAGAAGCGCAGGTAGGTGTCGGGGGCGACCATGGTCATGAGGGTGTCCAGGTGCATGACGGCGTCGAGTTCGGTGTAGAAGGCGCGGTCGGGCATATGGATGCCGATCACCCGGTCGGCGACGCCGTCGGCGAAGAGCCGAGTGGCCAGGCGCTCCACGCCGGCCGCGCTGGAGCGGTGGGTGAGCCCCATGACCAGGGTGCGGTTGCCCAGCACCTGGAAGTCACCGCCCTCGACGGTGGCCGGGGAGGCGCCATGCGACTCCACCCACAGCGGGCCGCGCTCGCCCCGGTCCCGGTCCGACGACGTCGCCCCTCCCCCACGCGGGACGGAGCCGACTCGGCTGGCGAAGGCGGGGTGGAAGCGGTAGACGGCCTCGTAGTTGACGGCCTCGCGGCGCCGGGGGGCCAGCGCCATGGTGTTGACGGACACGCCGCCGTACAGCCAGGCGGAGGTGTCGCGGGTGAACAGGTGGTTGGGCAGAGGGGTGACCACGAACTGTCCCTCCAGGGTGGACAGGTAGGTGGTGGCGAACAGGGTGGCGGCGTCGCCGGGGTCCAGGCGCTCGCGCAGCTCGTTGCGGGTGATGCCGGCCAGGAGGACCTCGGCGAGTTCGGCGTCGGGCAGGCCGCCCAGGAAGTCGATGAGCACCTCGGACGTGGACACGCCGACCGCCTGCGGGCCGACGGTCTCCTCCAGGACCAGGCGACGAGCCTCGGGGACGGCGAGGGTCTCGGTGAGCAGGTCGCGGAAGTCGTGGACGATCACGCCCTCGGCGCGCAGGATGGCGGTGAAGGCGTCGTGCTCGGCCTGGGCGCGGGCGATGTTCAGGGCGTCGTCGAACAGCAGGGAGTTGGCGTTGATCGGCGTGATGCGGGCGATCTCCCGCCCGGGCCGGTGGACGATGACCTCACGCAGGCGGCCGGTCTCGGAGTCGACGCGGCCACCGCCGGCCGAGCGCGCGATGACCGTGCGGTCGGCGGGGTCCGAGGCGGTTTGGGGACTCTGCGTCATGAGCGTCATGGGCACAGGCTAGCCGGGTCGAGCGCCGGGCGTGTGCGCGAGCACTGTAAACCGGGCATTGTGCGCGCCGTAAGCGGACGCGCCTGCACTCACGAAACGCGCGCACATCTGTGCGCCGGCGGACGCGCACCCTCATGGGCGACGCCTCATGTGCTTCTGCGACGGCCTGCTCCACCGGCGTCCGCCGGCCTCGTAGGCTACTCGCTGAGGCCGAGCCGGCTCGCCGCGTCACCTAGGGAGAATGTCCCGGCATCGCTGCTTCCAGCAACGCCGTCAGAAATCGGAAACACACCCTGATCCGCCGAGGTCAGGAACACATCCCCATCATCGGAAACTTTGACGAAGATCGCATACTCGCCGCCGGACGCCATCTCAACCGACTCGGCCGTGCCAGTATCCGCTGGAATCTCCAGGGTGACCGCCTCATCACTGAAACTCGGATCACTCGCAAGCACGTCACCGTGGACAACATCCCACGCCGCACCATCCACGACACTCGCCTCAACATCGGTCACCGAGATGCGCAGCGCATAATCCGAAGCGGCTTCCAACTCACTCAACGAACCGTAATAGGGCGAGTCCTCCGCGACGCGATCATCGCCCGAGCCGCAGGCAGCCACCGTCACCACGCCAAGCGCAGCGCAGGCAACAGTGAGCATCTTCTTCACGGAAGGCATCTACGACCTCCTCGTCAGGGAACACGGCCTGATAGAAATGATTCTAACATAAGGGGCTCTTCGAATTTGTGGGTGTGGTGGTTCGGGTTGAGGCTGTGATGTGGGTGGTCGTTTCGGGTGTGGGGGTCATTTTCGAGTTATCGGCGTGAACGTGTTGCTAAAGATCGGGATTATGGTTGCTGTGGTGCGGGGAAGTCGGGGTGATTATGGCCTGGGAGGTTAACCCGGGACGGTGGTTGACTTTCGGGGGTAGATGTGCGGGCCGTGAGAACACGGTCCCCACGAGCAAGGCTCTGCCCGATCTGCCAGACCCCTATGAAGAAGCCCGGCCGCACCGCCGCAGGCACCCAACGGTGGAAGTGCACCGCCCCGGTTGGACCGCCCACGCCCCGGTTGGACCGCCCACGCCCCGGTTGGACCGCCCACGCCCCGTTGGACCGCCCACGCCCCGTTGGACCGCTGTAACCGGCGGCTACGGCGGTCCAACCGGGGAACAGCGGTCCAACCGGGGAACAGCGGTCCAACTAACAGGCTCAACAGCCACGCACACCGCCACCCAGCCACACACCGCCACCCAAGCACTTACACAACCGGACCTAGTGAGCCCGGGGGCGCCCGAACCACACACACGTTCGCGCCGACAACCCCGAAGAAGGCCTCTGGAAACGCAAAGGCTGGGCCGGACGAACCAGCTAGAACACCCCGACACGCCGGTCTAAAGCAACACGTTCGCGCCTATAACCCTCATTTTCGGGCTGGCGAGGTCGTTTTGGCCGGTCATAGGACATTGTCGGGCTGGCGGGGATGTCCTCGGGTCGGCGTCGGGGTGAGCGGTTCGTGTGTTTGGGTGGGGGTTCGTCAGGTAGCTCCAACGACTCGCCACTTCCGGCGCCGCGCGTCTGCCCCACGAACCGTTGCAAGAGGTGGCGAACCGTCGACCGCGGCGCGTGGTGCGCCACTGGGGCGCACGCGTCCACCACCACCTGGTCAGCCGCCGCTCCTGGCCCGCCACGTCTCCGAGCGCGAGGAGTCTGTGTGCCTGACGGCGAACCGTTTCTTCGTAGGGGGTATGGAGGCTGGCGGTGCGAGCACCCGAGGTGGGGCGGCGTCGCGGGCGTAGAGCCAGTGGGGACAAGGCCAGGGCCCGATCATTGGGTACGCCCCTTCGGCCTTTGCTGCGCCTTTTCGGCGTCTGCTACGCCAGTTTGACCTCTGCTGAAGGGCTCAGAACCCTTCAGCAGACACCTAACCGGCGTAGTAAACCCCGAACCGGCGTAGTAGACGACGTCAACGCTAAGCACGCGGGCGAACCGATCCCGGCTCCATCCACACCCACAAACACGAAGAACCCCATAAGACCTTGCTAGTATGGCACGCACCCCCGGACGATACTCAACTCGCCCTCCGAAGCCGGTACGGCCCGGCCAGCGCGGCGAGCCGAGCACGGCGCTCCGCTCGAGCGTGCGCCGACGGACACTGGAACAGGCAGCTGAACAACCTGACAAAGGTCAACTGTTCGGGCACACCCGCGCGGCATAAAATGGGGTGGAGGAGGCGTCGGTACAGCTGCCGCACCGACCGGAGCGTCGAGGTCAACCCACGCGCACGCCCGAAGGATCAACGAGGAGCCGGAAATGAAAACCACCTACCGCACTTCAGGGAGAACGATAACGATACTGGTTGGGAGCTTTTGCCTCGTATTAATGCTCTCAGTCATCGCGCTCACCATTCTCGATGGCGCCAGCCTACGCGCGGTCACACTGACACCAACGCCGTGGATAACCGCGGTCTTGGGCACATTCATTCAGTGGCTGCGACTTCGTGAAGGCAACAATTAGACCGACCTTCTGAACCGATGCTTCTCGCCTAGTTCCGAAGGAGTCCCGCATGAAAAGGTCGCTGCAGGAATTACGCGGGTACGTCGTGCTCGCGGTGATGGTTGTCATGGTCACGGCGCCGATGTACCTCGCCCTGGCAGCAGTCGCCCTTCTACCCGTCGGCAGACCCAAGTACGGTGGTCTCACGCTGGTTTGGCTGCCGCCACTTCTGATGCTGACCTGGCTGGTAGTGGTGATCCTCTGGGGCGACTTCGTTTCCAAGTCACACGTGGGCCAGTTCCTCGGCGAGGCGCTGGAACTCGTCGTGCAGGTATCTGCCATGGCGCTGATCGGCGTCCTGCTGGTGGAGCCCCTGCCCGCGGTCCTGGTGCTCGCCACGACGGCGTTGACCTCCTTCCTGCTGTTCTACTGGCTGTACGGGAAGATCCCCGCACCAGAGGGAGACGACCGATAACATCCCGGCCGGCAGCAGTGACACCATGCGGAACATCCGGCTCGTGCAGTGGCCTCGCACGACAACCCTGACAAAGATCAGTCTATGATTCGGCTCATACTTTCCCTATACTCACCCTGAAAGGTATCGGCTGATCGCAGATCGACGGACAAACTCCAATCAGGAGAACCCATGGCGACCACAACACAGGAATCCGGCTCCCGCTGGCGCCCGGCGATCCCGCTGTGGGCGCTGGCCTCCGGGAGGGCCTTCATGGCTCTGCTCTACGGACTCGGTCTTGGCATCGTCACAGGGATCTGGTCGGCGCTGACCCACATGGGCCTGACCATCGACCGCGTGGTCGCATTCGCGATCGTGGCCGCAGTCATACGGGAGGTTCTCGACGCGACGGCGTCGCGGCTGATCATGCGAGCCAAGCGGTCGCAGGACCCCGAGGGACCGACCCTGACTGTCATCTCGCTCATCTGCCCAGCCGTAGCAGGCTTTACGGCTGCTGCGCTGCTAGCGTCGACCTCAATACTCACCCTCACCCTGGTGACCTGGATCTTCTACATGGTCATCATCATCACCCTTGAGAAGCCTTGGAACACCACCCTCAACCACGAGGAAATGATGAAGCGCGGCCGCCAAGTGCGCCTGATGACACGCGAGCACTTCGCCGAGGAGATTCAGGACGGCCGCTTGAGTTTCCAGGAGATCGACGATGAAGGGTACTACGTTGACGAAGATGGCAACCGGATCGAAGAAGAGTAGACGATGGTAAACAAGTGTCACATGCATCGTATTGCAACGACGTTCATTCTGATAGCAGCGCTACTAGCTCCGACTGCCCCTACAACGGAGACTATCACACCTGAGGGATCAACCAACCCACCTTGGTGTAGGTACTTACCGGTACCCTTGATGTGCCATTTGAAATGATCCCCTCCACGCTACGGGCGCTTCACTTTCACCCCCGAGTCCCAGCACTCGCACTGAGTGCGATACTGGTCTTCGCTCTGGACCTGCACACACTTCTCACTTCGTCGACCATCGTGTCCCCGTTCTGGGAAGTGGTGCAGGTTCTCGCGTTCACGCTCTACATACGGTACCGGCACGTCGGCGCAGTCGCGTTCACGGCGACTCTGACCATCGCTCTGTTATTACCTATTACCCGGAGTCCATCTTCTGTGGGCGTCTGTCCTCACATATGTCGTCGTGACCGACCTCATCACCTACAGCCATTTCCCAGCAGCAGCCAGTATCTTTTTAATCTTCTATGCGGCCCAGTCTCCTTGGACGACTCCCGCGGAACTCCTCACTCCCATGGCACTCTGGGCCGTCATCTGCGCCGGTGTGGGGCTGTTACTTCAATGGGTTGGCGGGCGAATGAATGCACTTGAGCGGGAGGCCAAGGCCTCTCGCGAGGCCGCCGATGCGCTCAACCGCCAACTGCGCCGTGACATCGCCGACACCCTGCACGACGACCTCGCCGCGGACCTGACTCACCTACTGATCCTGACCCGCCAGCTGCGCGAGGCGGCCCCGGAGCACGAGTCCGAAGCAGCCGCCGTCGAGGCGAACGCGCGCAAGTCCCTCGGTCACCTGCGCGCGCTCATCGACAACCTCGCGACATCCCCGCATTCCCAGGTCGAAGAACCTACCATCCCCGAACTCGTCGCCACCAGCAGGAAAGCACTCGCGCAGCGGTCCATCACCCTTGATGCGGACTTGGACAATACCGAACGTCTTCTCCCGCGGTACGGGCCCGAAGCCAGCCGATTGCTCGCGGCACTCATTCGCGAGTGCACCGTCAATGCCCTGAAGTACAGTGACGACGGCGATCTGCTCTCGCTGGTAGTCGAACCGGTCGAGAAGCACCTGGCGATCACCTTCACCGCGCCCTGGCGTGACCGCGAGGTCCCCGCCGAACTGCACGGCGGACACGGCCTAGCCACCTTGACGAGCCGCTTCGAGAAGGCCGGTGGCGAGCTCGTCGCCAGTAGGGTAGGTGAGTCTTGGACCGTCCTGGCAACCATCCCGATCGCCCCGGCACCTGATCACCCAGGAACGACCCACTCCACCGAACTAACGGAACGCACTGGAGCGTCCCATGTCTGAGGTAACCCCACCGCTGCGGATCCTGATCGTGGACGACGATCCGCTCATCCGCACCGTATTCGCCGAGCAGATCGATGCGCAGCCGCCCGTCGCCGTCGTCGCCACCGCCGCGGATGGAATGACCGCGCTGGACCTGCTCAGCCGCGGCAATCTGGAGATCGACGTGGCCCTCGTCGACATCGACATGCCCGGGCTGAGCGGCCCCCACACCGCGCGCGCCATCATTCAGAACCATCCCGGCATCGCCGTCGTCATGTTCACCGTATTTCGGCGGGAGGACTCCCTCAGAGATGCCCTAGCCGAGGGAGTCAGCGGGTTCATCACCAAGGACGAGCCACCGGAGGCGGTCGCCTATGCCCTGGTTCGTGCCGCCCGGGGCGAGCCCGTCATGTCCACCCGCCCCACCGAGCTGCTCGTAGAGGCCTACCGGGTGCAGCAGGACCGGAGCGATGCCGTGCGGCAGGCGCAGGCCGCCGTCGAGAAGCTGCCGCCGCACCTCCAAGAGGTCCACGCCTGCCTGCTGAAGGGGTTGACCAACAAACGGATTGCGACTCGCCTGAACCTCTCACAGAACACGGTCCGCCTCTACGTGTCCGATGTGCTCCACGAGCTCGGCTACAACTCACGCACCGAACTCATGGCCGCCTACATCACCGGCTGACCAAGACGCCGTCTCCTCCCCTTACCCTGTGCGCATGAGCCAGTCGTCAACTGCCGAGCCGTCGCCCCACCCGCTGCCGCAGCGGGTCTCGGAGATCTTCGATCCTCTCCGCTGGCGCGACGTCGCCGGATTCGCCAACCGCGGCGACGGTCCGGGCGCACTCACCGACGTCACCTACCACCGCGGCTGCGAGCGCGACGCCAACGGCACGTGGCTGCGCGACCTGCCGGTGGTGCGGGTGGCCCTGGACCGGCCCGAGCTGCGCAACGCCTTCCGCCCACACACCGTCGACGAGCTGTACCGGGTGCTCGACCACGCACGCATGAGCGGCGACGTCGGCGCCGTCATCCTCACCGGCAACGGTCCCTCCCCCAAGGACGGCGGCTGGGGCTTCTGCTCCGGCGGCGACCAGCGGGTGCGCGGACGGGACGGCTACCTGTACGAAAAGAGCGACGACGACGCCGGGGCCACCTCCACTGCCGGGGCGGACGCCGGGACGTCACGCCCCGACGCCGTAGACGAGGCCGCCGCGGCCGCGCCCACCGACGACCACGACGCCGCCGTCGCCGCCCAGCGCGAGCGCCTGGACGCCGCCCGGGCCGGGCGATTGCACATCCTGGAGGTGCAGCGACTCATCCGCACCATGCCGAAGGTCGTCATCGCGGCCGTATCCGGCTGGGCGGCCGGCGGCGGACACTCCCTGAACGTGGTCTGCGACCTCTCGCTAGCCTCCGCCGAGCACGCCCGCTTCAAGCAGACCGACGCCGATGTGGGCTCCTTCGACGCCGGCTACGGCTCCGCCCTGCTCGCCCGGCAGGTCGGGGACAAGCGGGCCCGCGAGATCTTCTTCCTGGCCCGCACCTACGACGCCGCCACCGCCGAGCGCTGGGGCGTGGTCAACGAGGCCGTCCCCCACGTCGAGCTGGAGGAGCGGGCCCTGGAGTACGCGCGCATCGTGGCCGGCAAATCGCCGCAGGCGATCCGCATGCTCAAGTACGCCTTCAACCTGGCCGACGACGGCATGGCGGGCCAGCAGGTCTTCGCCGGGGAGGCCACCCGCCTGGCCTACATGACCGACGAGGCCGCCGAGGGGCGCGACGCCTTCCTCGAGCGCCGCGATCCGGATTGGTCGCCGTTCCCCTACTACTTCTGAGCGTCCGCGCCCGGTTCCGCGGCCACCTGGCGGCGTCTCTTGGCCGCGTCCGCACGCGCCCACTCACAGGCCGCCCATACCTGGTCCAGTCGGTCCTCTACCGCCTGACGTGCGACGGCGGGGTCGTCGTACTGCTTCATATTCTCCAGTCCGCGCACGCGTACGCGCCCAGACGAGGTGTAGTAAACGGCACGATGGTGAGGGCGTCTGGCCAGACGCCGCTTCTCGACAACGAGAAGTTCCTCGCGCCGCCGCGGCCAGGGCAGGTAATCCCTGGCGATGTGCATGCCGCGTTCAGTCACCTGCACGCTCCGGGGCGACAGCAGAAAGCGGTGGGCGCTGTACCAGGCGGCTCCAAGCGCCGCGAAGTAGCACAACAGTACGAAGGCCCCCGTGGCCGCCACGTCCACAATGACGAAGAGCGCGGAGAACATCACCGCCAGCCGCAGACCGCACACCAGAACGACCGCCAGGATGGCACTGACAACACCAAGCGCGGTTCCGCCGTGCTCATCGTTCCTTTGGTAGTAGATCACACCTTTACCCTATGCGCTTGCTGGAGTTGTGTTGACGAGTTCGACACCCACCTTCGCCGCCGGGTCGCTTGGACACCGGCGCTACGCCGTGAAATCGTTGGTCGACCCAGATGAGCGCGCCGCAAGCGCCTGCTCATCATCGCCGCGGCGACCCCGCCGCAATACCCGGAGGTTCCCACATGCCCGCCTGGATCACCCGCCTGCTCGGCTCGACCGAGCCCTCCCGCCGCCGCGTCGGCGTGGCCACACTCGTCGGTCTCATTGCCGGCACCTTCTCCGCCCTGGTCAAGTTCGGCTGGGAGGTGCCGTTCCCGCCGCGCACGCCCGGCATCCGCTCGGACACGAACCCGCCGCAGGCGATGCTGGAGTGGTTCGGCATGTCCCCGGAGACCTCGCACCTGACGATCACCTTCTCCAACAACGAGCTGCCGATCATGTCCTTCATCGTGCACTTCAGCTTCGCGATCGTCTTCGGCCTGATCTACTGCATCGCCGCCGAGTACTTCCCGCGGATCAAGCTGTGGCAGGGCGCCGTCTTCGGCGTATTCGTGTACGTGGGCGCGCACGTCATCGTCATGCCGCTGCTGGGCTGGGCGCCCACCCCCTTCCCTTGGATCGACGGCGCCCAGACCTGGTCGGAGCACTTCTCGGAGTTCTTCGGCCACATCGTGTGGATGTGGTCCATTGAAATCGTGCGCCGCGACCTGCGCAACCGCATCACCCACGAGCCCGACGCGGAGGTCGCCCTGGAGGCCGCCACCCGCTGAGCCCCTTCGCTTCCCGACGACGGCGCCCGCCCCGACTCTCCTGCCGGGGCGGGCGTCGTCTGTGCTACCCCGGTCAGCGGCCCAGGAGCGTCAGAATGTGGCGCCGCAACCGCTGGAACTCGGGGGCGGCCTCGTCACGCCCCAGCCCCTCGGGCACGCGAATGTCCTCCACCACGTGCGCGGGCCGCTCGGAGAGCACGATGACGCGGTTGGACAGGCGCAGTGCCTCCTCCACGTCGTGGGTGACCAGCACCGCGGTGAAGCCCTGCGAGGCCCACAGGGAGGCGATCTCGTCCTGCAGGGTCAGGCGGGTGAGCGCGTCGAGCTTGCCGAAGGGCTCATCCAGCAGGAATAGGCGCGGCCGGTTGACCAGGGCCCGGGCCAGGGCCGCGCGCTGCGCCATGCCGCCGGACAGGGTGGTCGGGTAGGCGTCGGCGAAGTCGCGCAGCCCCACCACCTGCAGCGCCGCCTCGACCCGCCGCGGCTCCAGGCGTCCGCGTGCCTGTGGCCCCAGGGCGACGTTCTCCCGCACCGTGCGCCAGGGCAGGAGCGTGGCGTCCTGAAAGGCCAGGGCCCGCTCGGGGGCGGTGCCGGTCACGGCCTCGCCGTCGACGACGACGCTGCCCTGGCTGGGAGTCTCCAGCCCCGCCAGCAGCCGCAGGATCGTGGACTTGCCGCAGCCGGACTGCCCCACCAGGGAGACGAACTCGCCCGGGGCGATGTCCAGGTCAATGTCATCCAGCACCGGCAACTGGTCCGGTTTGGCGGACTCGGCCTCATACCGGGCCCGGGCGGCGGGGGAAACCAGTCGCATGAGGGCCGGCACCCAGCCGTGGTCGACGTCGTGCCGCAGCGGGTAGTGGTGGCTGATGCCGGCCAGGCGCACCCGCGCTCCGCGCGACGCGGCGCCGGTGGTGGAGGTGCCCGCTGCGTCCGCCTGCGCCGGCGCAGAAGTCGTAGAAACGGTTGAGGGCGTCGAAGCAGTCATCGTTTACCACCTCACCAGGTCCTGCTGCCAGGCCAGCAGCGAGGAGCGCAGTTTGAACAGCAGAATCATCAACGCGCGGCAGAAGATGATGAGCACGGCCAGGCCCACGTACATGCGCGGGTAGTCGGCCCACCCCTTGACCCAGTTGATGTACCAGGCGAGTCCCTGATCGACGCCCACCAGCTCCGCGGTCATCAGCGCCGCCAGGCTCGTGCCCAGGCCCGTGAACAGTCCGGTGAGCATGTCGGGCAGGGCCGCCGGGATGGCGATGCGACGCACCAGGAAGGACTCGCTGGCGCCCAGCGTGCGGGCCACGTCTATGTAGGAGCGGGGCACCGCCCGCACGCCGGCGCGGGTCATGGTCGCCATGGGGAACCAGGCCCCGAAGGCGACGATGAAGGCGGCCGAGGCGTACGTCGTCGGCAGGATGAGCACCGCCAGCGGCAGCAGCGAGGCCGCGGGCACCGGCCCAATCGTCTGCAGCAGCGGGTGCAGCCAGTAGTCGGCCCGCCGCGACCAGCCCATGAGCAGGCCCGTGATGAAGCCCAACACCGACCCGACGGCATAGCCGGTCAGGAACAGCAGCGCGGAGGACCCCAGGCACCTCGCCAGCAGCGTCCAGTCACCGCGGAAGGCCTCGATGAGCACCTCCGGGGCGACGAAGTAGGGCGGGTCCAGCAGCCCGGACTTGACCGTGGTCAGCTGCCAGACGATGAACCACGCCCCGAAGAACACGATCCAGGGCAGCCGGTGGGCCAGTGCCCCCGCGGCGGGTGTGCCCGGGCGCGCCAGGGCCGCCGCCGTCCACAGGCCCAGCGCCACGATCCAGGCGCCGACCCCGGCGAGCAGCGGCGTCGTGCTGGCCGTGCGCGCGTCGGCGGCGTCGGGCACCGCCACGACGACGGCGGCATACAGGATCCAGACGGCAAGCGCCGCTCCGGCGAGACGGGTCAGGCGGGCACGTCGGCCCGCGGTCGCAGAGGGGCGGTCGGGCGGCGTCGCAGCAGTGCCGGCCGGGGCCAAGTCGTCGGCGGGAACGGGCTGCCCCGCCGCGACGCTCGTCCGGGGTGCGGCGCTCACCGGTTGATCCCCAGGTCCGCGTAGACGGTGTCGGCGAGCTCGGCGGCGGAGATGCTGGAGTCGATGTAGCCGGTGAGCTTGAAGTCCTCGATGCCCGGCTCGATGGCCTCGCGGAAGGCGGTGGCCGAGGCCTCCCAGCCGTAGGTCTCCAGCACCTGCTCCACCAGGGACTGGTCGGCGGCCACGTAGTTGTTGTCGACCTCGATCTTGGCGATCTCCTTGCGGTTGGCCTCGGAGGCGGCCAGGTAGTCCGAGCCCTTCAGCCACGCCTCGGTCAGTGCCTTGGCGTCGTCGGGCCGGTTGGCGACGAAGTCGCCGTTCAGGGCCACCGAGCAGCAGAAGGGCTCGGACTCGTTGGACTCGACCACGTGGGCGGTGCCGTTGAATACGGGCAGCAGCGGGGCCGGGTCGGAGCCCATGATGGCGTCGACGTCACCGTTGGTCAGGCGTGTGCCCAGGGAGTCCTCGTCGATGGTGGTCCAGGTGATGTCGCCGTGCTCGGGGTCCACGTCGATGCCGGCCTTGGCCAGGCCGATCGAGAAGTAGGCGAAGGCCGAGGAGGACAGTGAGGGAACGCCGATGGTGGCGCCCCTCAGGTCCGCGTAGGAGGAGATCGGGGAGTCGTTGTTGACCACGAGTTCCAGGCAGCCGGAGTGGAAGCCCGCGGTCAGCTTGGCGTTGATGCCGTTGTAGATGGGCTCCAGCCAGGAGAAGAAGATGCCGGGGGCGCCGATGTACTTCCCGGCGCTGAGGGCGTCCTTGGTGTCCTCGGTTCGCTGGGTGCGGGCGAGGGTGACGTTCAGGCCGGCGTCGTCGAAGTAGCCCTGGTGGTAGGCGGCGTACAGCGGGGCGGCGCAGATGTCGCCGCCGATGACCAGCGGCAGCTCCTCGGCGGCGCCGACGACGCCGGAGTTGGTGCGCCGCAGCGTGAGCCATGCGGCGCCGCCGGCCACGGCCGCGGCGGCGAGTCCGCCGACGGTGAGCAAGCGCCGCCGGGTAAGGCGCGAGGTTTTGGAGGACTCCGCGGCGTCGGTGTCGTCTGCGGCGAGGATGTCGGCGGCGTTCTCGGCGGTGACGTCGCCGGCCTGGGGATCAGGGGTGCCGCCGACCTGGGGTTCGGGGGGCGAGTCGGGCGTGTGCTCGGGGTTGTTGACGGGGTTGGAGGGAGTGGACATGGGGGTTCTCCTCAAGGCGCATCGACGTGATCGTTGCGCGGCTGCGGACGGAAATGGCGTTGTCCGAAAGGGAGGATCGCTGTCAGGCACAGGCGGACGGCGGCAGCAATGGCTCGTCCCAAGGTTTCCGCGGCGCTCGATCCAGGTCGGGTTTGCGCCCCGGCGGGGCCTCCGAATGATGCAGAAGTCGCGCGGAGTTGAGTTGGGGTTGAGTCGGGCTAGCGGCGGGCGTCGCGCCTCACGGACAGGGTCAGCGTGCCTGACAGCACCGACACATGCACACCTGACACATGACCGCGAGCGCCTGGGCGCTGCCAGCGGTCCGGGTCATCAGGTGAGTGTCAGCCATGTCCTGGACGCTAGCCCTCGCGATCCGAGCCGTGCAAACTGTCGGGCCGAACTCCGGCGGATCTCACACCAGCGCGACCAGGACGACGGCCAGGACGATGCCGTAGGCCAGCTCGTACAGACCGGCGTCGCGCAGCGCGGGGATCAGCGCCCGGCCGGTGGCCCCGGCCAGCACCGGCCGCAGCGTGCGCACGGCAGCAGCGGTGAGCACCACGAGCAGCACCGCGACGAGGGCGAGCAGCCTCCACACCGAGCCCGGCTCCGCGGCCCTCGCGGTAAGGTCGGCGCGCGCCCAGACCGGCACGAGGACGGCCATCACCACCGGGGTACACACCATGACGACGAAGGCCCGCCGCGCGCCGCGCTCCCCCAGGCGCACCGCCAGTGTGCGCTTGCCGTGCTGCGGATCGGTGTCGATGTCCCGCAGATTGTTGACCATCAGCAGGGAGCAGGCGATCAGGCCGATCCCGCTCGCGGCCAGCCACACCCACCCGGGCACGCTCCCGGCCTGCACGTACACGGTGCCGCCGGTGGCCATGAGCCCGAAGAAGATGAATACGAAGACCTCGCCGAGTCCCATGTAGCCGTATGGGTGGGAGCCGCCGGTGTAGAACCAGGCGGCCGCGACCGCGGCGGCGCCGGCTGCCACCAACCACCACTGGCCGGAGAGCGCCACGAGGGCCAGTCCGAACAACGCGCCGATGCCGAAACACCCGAAGGCCGCGTACTTCACGCGGCGCGGAGCGACCTGGCCGGAGGCGGTGAGCCGGGGCGGACCGGTACGGTCGTCATCGGTGCCGCGCACGCCATCGGAGTAGTCGTTGGCCAGATTGGAGCCGATCTGCAGCGCCAGGGCCACGCCCGCGGCCAGCAGGGTGCGCACCAGCGAGAAACCGCCCAGGGCCGCGGCGGCGCCGGCGCCGAGAATGACCGGGGCGACGGCAGCGGGCAGTGTGCGCAGGCGCACGACCTCCATCCAACTGGTGGCGGCCGGGCCCGTGGGGCTCTGACCGCCGCGCTGTGTGGATCGGTTGCCTTCCGATGCCTGCCGCTCGCTCATGGTTTCCTTTCTCCGGTACGGGCAGAGCCTACTCGCAGAGCAAGGTGTCACAATCTGCACCACTTTCCCACGCGGACCGCTCGCGCCACACTAGGAAAACCCCGTAATCACGCGGGTCAAGCGGTGACCTGCACCTACAGGGACGGGGAAAGTGGTGCATTTCGTGTCACCGCGTCGGCCGATCCGAGGCACCGCATTGTCTTAGAGCGCACTCGAAGTCCTAGCGTTCGAAGTATGGATGCGGAAGCCCTAGCACAAGCCCTGCGTCTTGCGGTCGACCCACCCGGCGGAGTCGGTATCGAAGCGCTGCAAGGCCTGGTCCGCGATGATCAAGCGGCGGACTGGGATATCGGTACGACCGCCCGGCACCTGCAGCTCAGCCCGCACACGCTCCGCTACTACGAGCGTGTTGGACTGGTCACCGTCACGCGCGACTCGGTCGGTCACCGGCGTTACACCCCGGCGACTATTCGTCGCTTAGTTTTTCTCGCTCGCATGCGGGCCTCGGGCCTGTCGATTGCCGATCTCCAGCGATACATCAAGCTGGTCGACGCGGGCCCCGAGACGATTCCCGCCCGCGTCGCTCTGCTCACCGGGCACCGCGACGCGCTGCGCCATCGAATCGCTCAACTGCAACTCGCGCTAGCGGCCACCGAATTCAAACTCGCCACCTACTCGGAAGGACCTCAGCCATGAACTCTACCCAGCACGACATCTCATCCACCGAGAACCTAGCTCGGCGACAGCATGGTCAAGACGTCTTGTACCGGATCGATGGAGACCAAGGCGGAGCCGTCATCGACTCGCTCGCCGACATCAACCCGGCGATGGGCCACCACATTGCCGCATTCGCCTTCGGAGACGTCTACGACCGGCCGGGCTTGGATGCGCGTAGCCGGCAGCTGGTAACCCTCGGGGTGCTGACGGCTCTGGGCGGCTGCGAGCCCCAGCTCAAAGTACACGTCGGCGCCGCCCTAAACGTCGGGATCACCCGCGAAGAGATCGCCGAAGTGATGCTGCACGCCGCCGTCTACTGCGGCTTCCCGAAAGCTCTCAACGCCACCTTCGCCGCCCGGGAGGTCTATACGTCTCTTGATCAGCCGCAGGATCCAACGGTCAATGCGGCAGATCGTCGCTGACGCTGCGTCCACCGGCACGAGTGGTCAGTATCCGGCACCGCCGCATCGATCTCGCCCTAGGATGCGGACCTCTGAGAGACTCGCATTACCTCCCGTTCCCGATTCGTGATTTTGTGGGCGGTCGGTTAGGGTGGGGCGTCCTTCCCCAAACGGAGGTCCTCGCATGACCAACAGCCCGAAACCCGACCAGCAGTCCCCGTACACGAACAACGGCGGACGGCCGCGCAGCTATGACGTGCCGACCTGGCGCAAGGTCGCCTACTACGGCGGGGCCGTGCTCCAGGGCGTGGGACTGGTCATGTTCTTCAGCGTCTTCTTTATCGGCTTCAGCGCCTTCTCCGGGATCGGTACTTCGGACACGGGCCAGGACATCGGCCGCATGTTCCGGTCCTTCCCCGTCTCACTCGTCGGTTTCATCCTGATCGGGATCGGCCAGTGGATCCGACGCGTCGGCAAGGAGGGACTGGCCGGCTCCGGCGTCGTGCTGTCGCCCCAGGGAGAGGCCCGCGACGCCGAACCGTGGAAGCGGTCGGAAGGCGCCCAGGATCAGATGCGGCTGGAGGAGGTTCCTACCCTGCAGACCGCACTCGGCGGCTCTTCTAAGCCGGCGGGCGCCCCGGCCGAGGTGGTCCGGCTGCGCTGCCGCTCCTGCGGATACCTGGAGACCGAGGACGCCACCTTCTGCTCCCAGTGCGGCCAACCGATCTGAGATCGCTCGGGGGCGGCCCGCAACTCTGCCCGCAAGCACACCGTCCGGTCCGGCCGCGCCCGCTACGAGTCAGAGCCCGGCCTGATTCCGTGGCACCGAGTCACTGGCCATAATCCCGGCCCGCCCCTACGGTGGGGGCATGAGCGAGCACACCGACTCCCCCACGAACGCCAATCCCTATCTCGGCCTGCTGGAGGCCTCACTGGATCGCTCCCGCGAGCGCTTCGACCGCGCCCTGAACGGGGTCACCGTGGAACAGGCGAACACTCAACCCACCCCGGAGCTCGCTCCGCGCATCGACTCCCTCAGCTGGCTGGCCTGGCACACCGCCCGCGAGATCGACATGCAGATCTCCGCCCTGGCGGGCACCGAAATGCTGTGGACCGCCGCCGGCTTCAAGGAGCGGTTCGCTCTGCCGCTGCCGGACGACACCGAGGACTGGCGCCACACACCGGCTCAGGCCGCGCTCGTGCGCGTGGCCGACCTGACGGTGCTGACCGACTACCTCGACGCCGCCTACGCCCTGGCGCGCGACTACCTGCGTTCTCTGTCGCCGCAGGCGCTTGAAGAGGTCATTGACCGGGCCTGGACGCCGCCGGTCACTCGCGGGGTGCGGCTGGCCTCGATCATCGACGACGCCGCCCAGCACTCCGGGCAGGCCGTCTACACCCACAGGCTCCTGGGGCTGCCCGGCTGACCAGCTCCCGCGGCCCCGACGGAGGGCGGCCCGAACCGGCACTAGCTGCACGCCGCCCGGCCCCGGGTCAGTCCACGACCTCACCGCGGCGGATCACGGTCACCGGGCGCAGGTCCGCGTCGGTGACCACGACGTCGGCCCATAGGCCGGGTTCCAGTGCGCCGATGGAGTCGTCACCGAGGATCTCGGCGCCCTGGCAGGAGGCGGCGAAGACGGCGTCGACCAGGTCAACCCCGCCGCGCCAGGTGGTGCGCACGACGTCGAGCAGGTGCGCCGTGCTGCCGGCCAGCGCCCCGCCCTCGGTCAGGCGGGCCACCCCGCCGGAAACCGTGACGGCCTGGGAGCCGAGCACGTAGTCGCCGTCGGGCACGCCGGCGGCGGCGAGCGCGTCGGTGATCAGCACGACGTTCTCCCGCCCCAGCGTCTCGAACATGTCGCGCACGATGGCGGGGTCCAGGTGGACGCCGTCACCGATCAGCTCCACGATGCACTCCCCGCCCGCGGCGGCGGCGAGGAACTCCGGCACGGGTCCGGGCTTGCGGTGGTGCATGGGGCGCATGCCGTTGAACAGGTGGGTGGCGGTGGCGCGGGCGGAGCGGACCGGAGCGCCGGCCTCAGCGCGTGCGGCGATACGGGCGGAGGCGTCGGCCAGGGCGGCGCGCACCGGGGCGGCCTCGGCATCGGTGTGCCCGAAGGAGGGCAACGCACCGCCGTCGATCAGCGCAGCGACCACGCCGTCGTCGCCGGTGATGTGCGGCTTCTCGGGGGCGATCGTCATGGTGGCCACGTGTCCGCGGCCGAGTGCGATCAGCTCGCGGGTGAGGGCGGCATCGGGGTCCGTGATGTAGGTGGGGTCCTGGGCGCCGCAGCGCTCGACGGACACGAATGGTCCCTCGAAGTGGATCCCGGCGAGTTCCCCGGCGTCGCACAGGTCGGCAAGTACTCGCGTGCGCGCCTTGAGCACCTCCGGGGCGGCGGTGACGCAGGAGGCGACCAGGCTGGTGGTGCCGTGCCGGCGGTGCTCGCGGACGGCGGTCATGGCCTGGGCAGGGGTTTCCGCGTTGGGGAAGGACTCGCCGCCGCCGCCGTGGCAGTGCACGTCCACCAGGCCGGGCAGCAGGTAGCCGCCCTCCGGAGCATTGTGAGCGGTGGCGAGCAGGTCCGCCCAGCCCGCCCGCGCAGCCTCCGTGGCCGGCCCCACCCAGGCGATGTGGCGTTCGGCGAGGACGACGACACCGTCGTCGATGATCTGCAGCGGGGTGACCACGCGCCCGCGAAGGGCAAAGGGCGCGCTCGGTGCCGCTTCGGCGGCCATGGTGCCAGAGGCAACTGTGGTGTGGCGCGCATTGGAGGAGGCCGACGCGGAGTCGGCGGGCATGGCGGCGTTGCTCATGCCGCGAGTCTATCGCACACACCCACGAACATCAGACGTCTGTTGTCTCACGGGGTTGGGGTGGATGAGATGACGACATCCGCGGCAGTCAGCGGCTCAGACGGCGCTCGACGCGGCGCACCGCCCGCTCCACGGACTGCTCCAGCCTGGCCGAGCGGCGGGCGCCGTCGGCCCACAGCAGCCCCTCCCCCACGGGCCGCACGGCCACCACCCGTCCGCGATCCACCAGCAGCGGGCGGAACATGCCGTTGCTCGCCGGGCAGATCAGCCGCTCACCGGCGGCGTCGGTCAGGCACAACCGGTCCTTGTAGCCCACATGCAGCTCATCGAAGGAGGGCAGAAACAAGGTACGGCCGGCGGCGCGGCGGCTGCCCTCAAGCAGCTCGGGCAGGTCGGCGCGCAGGTAGAGCACGTCGCGTCCGGGCCGCGCCCCGGCACCCGCTTCGAGCAGCCGCACGCTCCCCCGCAGCCCGCCCTCGGCCCGAGCCCGCACCAGCGGCACACGGGCCGTGTCCGGGTCCACCGGGTAGGCGGCGGCGTTTGTGATCTCGACGGCGTCCTCCAGGGCTCGGGCAGCCTCGGCCTGAGGCAGGGTGGTCCAGCGGGCCAGGTCGGCGGCGCTCACCGGCCCGTGACTGGTGGCGTAGCGACGGGCAATCTCCGCGAGCGCAGCGCGGTGCCCGGCGGCGCCGTGGGCCGCTCCTCCGCTACCGCCGGGGCCGGTGTCTGCGCCGGGCAGGTCGCGGGCGTCCATGATCAGGTGCTCATTGCCGCGCCGGGGCCCCTGCACCAGCAGGCCCGCGCGCTGCAGTCGCACCAGCAGGTGTCGCCGCCGCCAGGTCCTCACGCTGGATGCATCCGCGGAATCGAGCAGACCGGCCTCCCGCCAGGCCTCGATCAGGCGGACTCGGGTCACCGGCCCCTCCCGGCCGATGAGCGTCAAGGCGGCATCGGCGGCGCGGCCCAGTACGGCGTCGTCTATGCCCAGGCGCGCCTCGGTCTGTCGCGTCCAGGCGTCCGAGCGGTGCATGAGTGCCTCGCGCAGCCAGTGGTGGTCGGCGGAGGTGGTGATGTGGATCGTGCCGCGCATCGGCCAGGAGCGCACCAGGTGCCCGGAGGCGAAGGCGGCGTCGACTGCCGAGCCCGTGGCGCCGTCGGCCCGCAGAATCAGCGCGTGCGGTACGGCGGAGGGCTGCTGCCCCTGCACGGCGAGTTGACGACGCACCGCCTCGACGACGTCGGGGGCGGTGGTGGCGGGGACGAGCCCCTGGGCGAGGATGCGCAGGTAGGACATCTCGCGCGGGGCTGCGGAGCGGACGGCGGGCATGGACAGATGCTAAACGCCCGGCGAGGGTGCGGCACGACGGGGAGGGAACGGCGCACGCGCCGTGACTCGGGCCCGGTCCCGCGCCGCCGGGCTACGCCGACCCGTCAGAACAGCCGGGAGGAGGGATCGTCCAGGCCGCGCATGGCGTCGTAGTCCAGCACCACGCAGCGGATACCGCGGTCCTCGGCCAGCACGCGCGCCTGCGGCTTGATCTGCTGGGCGGCGAACACCCCGCGCACCGGGGTCAGCAACGGGTCGCGGTCGAGCATGTCCAGGTAGCGGGTCAGCTGCTCGACGCCGTCAATGCCGCCCACGCGCTTGACCTCCACGGCGACGGCGGCGCCGGCCCCGTCACGCACGAGCAGGTCGACCGGGCCGATGGGGGTGGGGTACTCGCGGCGCACCAGGCGGAAGCCGGGGCCGAGCAACTCCACCTGCTCTGCGAGCAGCTCCTGCAGGTGGGCCTCGACCCCGTCCTTGGTCAGCCCGGGGTCGACGCCGAGCTCCACGCTGGTGTCTGAGACGATCTCGAACAGGCGGATGACCAGGCGGTCGTCGGTCTTGGCGGCGGTCACCTCCCAGCGGGCGGTGACGCCGGCCTCGGCGTCCTCCTCGTCCGGGGCGACCTCCGCCAGGCGGGCGGGCGGGCTCATCCAGTTCAGTGGCTTGTAGGAGCCGCCGTCGGAGTGGACCAGCACCGAGCCGTCGGCCTTGACCATGATCAGGCGGGTGGCCCGGGGCAGGTGGGCGTCCAGACGGCCGGAGTAGTCCACGGAGCAGGAAGCGATGACGACGCGCACCCCGGCAGCCTACCCGCTTCCCCCTCACCGAGGTCGACTGCACTTACCCGCCAAGGTCGACTGCACTTACCCGCCGAGGTCGGTTGACGTCACGTACCGAGCTCGGTAGGTATGACGCGGCTCACCCCACTCAGTTCGCCCCGCCCGCGGACAGCGGCCCGTAGTACCAGGAGGCGGTGACGCCGCCGTCGGCCAGCACGTCCGTGCCGTTGATGTAGCCGGCCTCCGGCCCCATGAGGAAACCGGCCAGCGCGGCGATCTCATCGGGCGTGCCGGCGCGCCCGGCCGGGGAGAGCTCGAGCTGCTTGCGGTAGCCGGCGCCACGCGGCCCCTCGAGCTCGTCGCGCGCCAGCGGCGTGATGACGATGCCGGGACTGATCGCATTGATACGAGCACCGCGCTCCCCCCAGGTGACGGCGTTCGCCCGCACCCGCAGGCCATTGGCCCGCTTGGACATCTGGTAGGCGTGCAGCGTGGAGGTGATGGCGCCGTCGGCGAGCAGCGGCAGGTCTAGCAGCTTGTCAACGGGGGTGGTCGCCAGCAGGGCGTCCTGCTCACGGGTGAGCGCGGGCATGCGGTAGCCGGACTGGCTGGAGATGACGACGCCGGAGCCGCCCCGGGCGATCACCTTGCCGAACTCCTCCAGGGCGACGGCGAAGCCGTACAGGTCCACCCGCAGGATGGTGGGGATGTCGGCCTGCGACGGCGAGACTCCTCCGGCGAGGATCACGCGGGTGACCGGCCCGAGCGAGGCGGCGTGCTCCGCCAGGGCACGGATGGAGGCGGGGGCGGCCAGGTCCGTCGTCGTCGCCTCGGCGCTGTAACCGGCGTCGAGGAGTTGCTCGCGGACCTTTTGCGCGTTCTCGAGCCGCAGGTCGGCGACGACGATGTGGCCGCCGTTGGTGACGCGCCGGGCGATGGCGGTGCCGATGGCTCCGGCGCCGAGCAGGACGGTAACGGGACGTTTTGTGCTCATGAAAGCGATTGTCCGCCTCGGCGCGCCCTCGAGGCAGGCCGTGTCACAGGGGGTCCGAGGGACCCTCCCTATCCTCGTGTGCGGACCGTCCGCTCGGGCGCCGCTGCGCCGTACGTCATCTCTTCCAGATTGGCTACAGCCTGATCAACCACTTCGAGTACCTCGGGCAGCAGTCGTTCACACTGTGATCTGGTTGGCGCAGTGTCGGGCTCCAGCAGTTGACGGATTGTGCGGGCCAACACGGCGGCCGGGTCGATCAGCGCAGAGTCCGCGCGCTCCGTCACCTTGCCGACGACGAAACCGGTCATCACGGCGTTGAAGACGTAGGCCTGTTCGTGCGCATCGGTATCACTGCGCACAAGTCCCTCCCGGCGCATCAGAGGCAACACACGCACACACAGTTCCATCGGCATGGATCGTTCCAGGAGCTCTCGAGAATCCCGGTGCGCGGCGAGGACTCGACGCAGGTATAAGTCGGAGGCAATGAGTTCAACCACTTCATGGCGCCACGAGTCCAGCAGCAGCACCGCCAGACGGGACGGGCGCAACCGCTCGGGATCGTGCACCACCTCGGCGCGCACGGATCGGATCCACACCACCAGCTCGTGGGCGAGCAGCGCCAGCAGCAACTTCTCCTTGCTGGGCCAGTACAGGTAGGCCGTCCCCTTGCCGACGCCGGCCGCTCGGGCGATCTCGGCGACGGTGGTCTTCTGGGGACCGTGCTGACCGACGAGTTCCGCGGCGGCCGTGAGGATCCGCTCGGGGAGGGCAGAAACGACGGTCGGCACCCCGACGTCGGATGCGTGCCGGGTATTGCGCATGGGGCGATCATATTGCCGCTGGGTGCCTTGACTGTCCGGCCCCCAGGACCGGTCCGGTGAAGTTGAGCCTTCGGGCGCCCGGCGCCGCCCAGCAAGCCCAATTCGCTGTCAGCCAAGGTTGCCGTTGGTGCCCTCCGCCGGTGCAGGTTGTGGGATTGATGGTTCGGCCGTCACCGACATCCGGGTGACGACGCCGGCCGAACCGTCCACCTCGATCAGTTCGCCGTCGCTAATCCGCGCGGTGGCGCCGGTGGCACCGAGCACGGCGGGTATGCCGAACTCCCGGGCGATGATCGCGGCGTGCGACAGAGGCCCTCCCGCGTCCGCGACGACGCCGGCGGCCAGGGAGAACAGCGGTGTCCACGACGGGTCGGTGAACGGGCACACCAGCACCTCCCCGGCGTTCAAGCGCCCGAAGTCCCGCGGCTCGAGGATCACCCGCGCGCGCCCGCGTACCCTGCCCGCCGCGGACGGAAACCCGCGCAGTGCCAGTCCTTCTGCGGGTCGGTAGTCGGCCGACTCAACCGCGTCTGTTGCGCCGCAACTGCGCAGCCAGGTCTCCCGAGCCCGCGCACGGGCGTTCTTGCGTCGAGTGATCAGGCTTGTCAGCCCCACCTCCGCGGGACGGGTCAGCGCCCGACGCACCTCGGCGTCGTAGAGCAGGACCACGTCCTCCGCCTCCTCCAGCACACCGCCGGCCACCAGCCTGCCGGCGATCTCAGCCATGACCCGGCGGGCCTGGAGGAAGAACTCCTCGATCAGGTAGAGGGTGCCCTCCCGTCCGACGTGCAGGGCGCGCTGCCGCGCCACGGATCGGTGCCAGCAGCCACGCAGCGGCGCAGACAACCGAGCCGTCACGTCCTGCATCACGGCGGGCCGGGACGGAGGCTCAATCTCCGTCCGCTCGCGGGCCGAGGCGTTCATTCCGCGCAGTTGCACCGCGATGAGCCCGATCAGGTCCTCGGGACACTCACGCCATGATCTGGCGGAGAACGCCAGGTAGGGCGAGCCGGCTCGCGCACCGTAGTCATCGAGGAACTGGTGCAGTTCGGCGAGAAGTTTGCGTCCCGCAGGCGTGGCGTCGAGCCCGTTCAGGAAAGGTCGCGGCCCGTCCTGAAGCAGCCTCCGCTCCAGTCCGAGTGAGCGCATCCGCTCGCCGAGGCGGGAGATTCCCGCGTTAGCCGCAGCGGTTACATAGGACAGATCCCGGTAGAGGTCCTCCTCCTGCACACCGTCTCCCAGACCCGCCATTGCCGCCAGCCGCATGGTGACCGCCCGGTTCACGGCGAGAGGCACGAGATAGTTGCGGTAGCGGTCGTGCAGGACGTGGGCGGCGGCGTCGACCGCTTGATCCAGAAGTCGCAGGAGCGCTGCCGAATCGGCTTCCGCGCATCGATCGATGCACCGGGTGAGACGACCAAGGCGTCTGCGGATAGCGGCCTCCTCCTGGGACCAACACCCGGGATCGTGGCGCAGGCTGCGCCCCACGACGGCGGGCAGGCGCGTGAGCCCCCACAGACTCTGCGGCGGCAGGGACGCATGCAGGCGTATGACGCCGTCGGCGTCGCCTTGAAGCAGTGCCTCCGGGGCGGGAGGATTGAAGCCGGCGCGGTACAGCAGCGCCCCTACGGCCTCGACGAGCCGATGCGCGGCACTCAAGTCGAGGGGGTAGGGGCAGGGCAGGTGCTCAGCCACGTCCGCCCGGATCAACTCCTCCGCTCGGGCGCGCATGGATCGCGGTCCGGCAGGCGGTGCGGCGGAGCCGGCCCGGCCGGCAAAGGCGGTGACCGGCCTGGCCTGGAGGAGCACGACCTCTCCGTCGCACAGCGCCCACTCGACGTCCTGCGCGCACCCGTAGTACTCCTCCAGGCGCATTCCGATATCGAGCAGGCGGAGCAGCTGATCGTCGTCGAGGCACAGTCGGTTGCGCTCGGCCGAGAGGACCTGTGTGGTGACAACGCCCCGCGGGCCCAGGTCCATCCGAGTCTCCTTGGAGCCCATGGTTCGGCTGAGGATTCGCGGCGGGCTGGCACTCAGCTTGAAGACATCGGGCACCACGTGACCGGAGACCACGCTCTCCCCGAGCCCGTACGAGGCGCTCACCACCGCCGCATCCGCTGCCGCGGAGAGCGGGTCGCGGGTGAATAGCACGCCGGAGACTGCGGGATCCACCATCCTTTGGACGACGACGGCGATGGGCGCCGCCTCCGTGATCTCCCGGCGGCGGCGGTACTCGGCGGCCCGCTCGTTGAAGGCGGATGCCCAGCAGGTGCGTACGGCGTCTAGCAGTGCGGCCGCGCCCGACACGCCCAGGACAGTGTCGTGCTGCCCGGCCAGGCTGGTTTCGCGGCCGTCCTCATCGGCACCCGAGGAGCGCACCGCGACTGCGGGCCGTCCCAGCCGGTCATAGGCGTCAAGCAGGGCGGACTCAAACCCGGGAGGAAGTGGGAACGGGTGCGTGCCATTCGTCTGCCCATCAACTGCACCCGACCGGCTGGCGGCGAGGAATGCCCTGGTGGTGATGCAGAAGCCGTCGGGGACGGGCAGACCCAGCTGACGACACTGCGCCAGGGAGGCGCCCTTGCCGCCCGTCAGTGAGCGATCGGAGGCTTCGGCGTCGTCGAGCCAGAGAATCATGGCGCCTCCATTCAGCGGCCGGGACGCGGGGTACGCCGCAACCCATCCTGACTAACTGACCAAAACATGTCAACTGGTCAGTCAAAGGGTGTTGCCGTCCCCGGGCTCGGACCATCAACACCTGTTTGGACCGCGCAAGTCCATTCGGCGCTTCTCTCTGTTTGGACCGCCGTCGTGCGCCACTGGGACGGTCCAAACCGACGCAAGCGCTCCAAACAGGGACAAGTCGGGGCTTACCCCCTTGAGCTAGAAGAGGGTGGGCTGGGAGGGGGCCGCCGATTCGATCCAGGCGACCAGCGCGGAATGGGAGTCCTCCACCATGGCCAGCTCGAAGCGCTCGCCGCGGTAGCGGCAGGGCACGTCCACGACGTGCCCGCCCTCACCGCGGTGGTGCACCGGGCCCAGCTCGAGGTCTTCGCGCAGCAGCCGCTGACGCGGCCGCAGCGATAACGACACCAGCCGGTGCCACTCCAGGTCGTCGTCGCCGAAGATGGCGATACCGCTGATCCAGTGCCGCCCGCCGGTGGGACGCAGTGCGCACTCGAAGGCGCCGACGCGCCCCGCCAGATGACGCAGCCGCGTGAGGAACAGGCCGGCGAGGATGATCACCACCAGCGCTATCGCACCGACAATCCCCCACACCGGCATGCTCATGATCAGTCCCGTATACCCACGCCGGGGATGACGATGGTCTCGGCGATCACGTCCGTGACCTGGGCGCTGGACTCGGAGGCCCCCGCCCCGGCCACGTCGGCCGCCACGGTGACCACATCGCCGTCGACCGAACAGAATCCGCCGGCCACCGGCACCGCGACCGGCTCGCCGTCGACCGGCGTGATGCGCACGTTGCCGCGTCCGAGCACCGCCAGGATCGGCTGGCGCCCGGGCAGGATGCCGAGTTCGCCGTCGGGCAGCGGGACCGAGACCCGGGTGGCTGCGCCGACCCAGGCCTCGCCCCCGAACCGGGAGACCACCTCCACACTCAGGCTGTGCTCGCCGGGCATGTCAGGCGTCCGCCATTTCGGCCGCGCGGCGCTCGAGGTCGTCGATGCCGCCGATGTTGAAGAAGGCCTGTTCGGGCAGGTGGTCGTACTCGCCCTCGGTGATGCGGCGGAAGGCCTCGATGGTCTCCGCCAGCGGCACCGTGGAGCCGGGCACACCCGTGAACTTCTCCGCCATGTAGGTGTTCTGGGACAGGAACTGCTCGATGCGCCGGGCCCGGCCCACCGTCACCCGGTCCTCCTCGCTGAGCTCGTCCACACCGAGGATGGCGATGATGTCCTGCAGCTCCCGGTTCTTCTGCAGAATCGACTTCACGCGGGTGGCGACGTCGTAGTGCTCCTGCCCCACGTACTGGGGGGCGAGCAGCCGGGAGGTGGAGGCCAGCGGGTCCACCGCCGGGTAGATGCCGCGGGAGGCGATGTCGCGCGACAGCTCCGTGGTGGCGTCCAGGTGGGCGAAGGTGGTGGCCGGGGCGGGGTCGGTGTAGTCGTCGGCGGGCACGTAAATCGCCTGCAGGGAGGTGATGGAGTGGCCGCCGGCGGAGGTGATGCGCTCCTGCAGCTGTCCCATCTCATCGGCCAGGTTCGGCTGGTAGCCCACGGCCGACGGCATGCGGCCCAGCAGGGTGGAGACCTCGGAGCCGGCCTGGGTGAAGCGGAAGATGTTGTCGATGAACAGCAGCACGTCCTGGTGCTGCACGTCGCGGAAGTACTCCGCCATGGTCAGCGCGCTCAGGGCCACGCGCAGACGCGTGCCCGGCGGCTCGTCCATCTGTCCGAACACCAGCGCGGTCTTGTCGAACACGCCGGCCTCGTCCATCTCCCCGATCAGGTCGTTGCCCTCACGGGTGCGCTCGCCGACACCGGCGAACACGGACACGCCACCGTGGTTCTGGGCGACGCGCTGAATCATCTCCTGGATCAGGACCGTCTTGCCGACGCCGGCGCCGCCGAACAGGCCGATCTTGCCGCCCTGCACGTAGGGGGTCAGCAGGTCGATGACCTTGATGCCGGTCTCGAACATCTGCTCCCTGGCCTCGAGCTGCTCGAAGGCCGGCGGCTGGCGGTGGATGGGCCAGCGCTCCTTGATCTCCAGGCGCTCGCCCGGTTCAAGGTTGAGCACCTCGCCGGTGACGTTGAAGACGTGCCCGAGGGTGACGTCCCCGACGGGCACGGAGATGGGGGCGCCGGTGTCGCGCACCTCGGTGCCGCGCACCAGGCCGTCGGTGGGCTTGAGCGAGACGGTGCGCACGATGTTGTCGCCCAGGTGCTGGGCCACCTCGAGGGTGATCTCGTGGGTCTCGTCGCCCTCACCGGTGGAGTTCACGGTCACCTTCAGGGCGTTGTACATCGCGGGGATCGCGTCCGGCGGGAACTCGACGTCGACGACGGCGCCGATGATCCGGGTGACGTGCCCGATGGCGGGGATGGTCCCTTGGGGGGTCGTGTCGGTCATGATGCGTTCTTCCGTGTCCGTTCTGCCAGAAGCTACTGGGTTGGTTGGCTGTGATCGAGTGGGGCGGCCGTTATTGCGAGCCGAGGGCGTCGGCGCCCGAGACGATCTCGGTGATCTCCTGGGTGATGTCGCCCTGACGGGCGGCATTGGCCAGGCGGGTGTAGGTCGCGATGAGGTCCTCGGCGTTCGAGGTGGCCGTGTGCATGGCCTGTTGCCGGCTGGCCAGCTCGGAGGCGGCCGCCTGCAGCAGGGCGTTGCGGATGCGGCTGCGCACATAGCGGGTGAGCAGGGCGTCCAGCACGGCGTCGGCGCTGGGCGAGAACTCATACAGGGGCTGGGCGCCGGTCCGCTCGGCCCGCACCCGCTCGACGTCGGCGGCCAGGTCCTCGCGGCTGAGTTCGCCGGGCCCGTCGACGTCGACGACGGTCAGCGGCAGCATGCGGCGCACCTCGGGCACCTGGGAGACCATCGACACGAAGCGGGTGAAGACGATGTGCACCTCGGCCACGCCCCCGGCCTCCACGCTGGACAGGAAGTAGTCCAGCATGACGGTGGCCACCTCCTCGATGGAGGCGTCGCTGGGACGGTCGGACTCGCCGGTCCAGGAGAACTCCACGGGCCGGCCGCGGAAGGCGAAGTAGGCGCTCGCGCGGCGCCCGTAGGTGAACAGGACGGGCTCCTTGCCGTCCTCCACCAGCTGCTCGATCAGCCGCTCGGTCTCACGCAGGATGGTGGCGGAGTAGGCGCCGGCCATGCCGCGGTCCGAGGTGAGCACCAGGACGGCCACCCGATTGGTGTCCTCCCGCTCCCGGGTCAGCGGGTGGTCCAAGACGGCGTGGGTGCCGACGGCGGCAACCGCCTGACTCAGGGCGTGGTCGTAGGGGCCGGCCTCCTGGGCGTTGTGGCGTGCGGAACCGATCCGGGAGGAGGCGATCAGCTCCATGGCCCGGAAGACCTTCTGCAGCGTCTCGGTGGACCGGATGCGCTGCTTATAGATGCGCTGGTTCCCTGCCACGGCGGTCAGCTCCTCTTGACCACGATCTGCTCGGCGGTGTGCTCCGCGGGCACCTCTTCCTCGGGCGCCTCAACCTCGCCGGACAGCATGCGCCCGCCGGACAGGTAGGTGGTGCGGAAGGACTCCACGGCCTGGCGCAACGCCGCCTCGGTGTCGTCGTCGAGCTGGCCGGTGTCCCGGATGGTGTCCAGGATGGAGGTGTTGCGGCGCAGGTAGTCCAGCAGCGCGCGCTCGAAGGGCAGCACGTCGGCGACGGGGAGGTCGTCGAGGTAACCGTTGGTGCCCGCCCACACGCTGGCGACCTGCTCCTGCACCGGGTAGGGGGTGAACTGGGGCTGCTTGAGCAGCTCCATGAGCCGCTCACCGCGGGTCAGCTGCTGACGAGTGGCCGAGTCCAGGTCGGAGGCGAACATGGCGAAGGCCTGCATGGAGCGGTACTGGGCCAGCGTGATCTTGAGCGTGCCGGCGACCTTCTTCATCGCCTTGATCTGCGCGTCACCACCGACGCGGGACACCGAGATGCCCACGTCGACGGCGGGGCGCTGGTCGGCGTTGAACAGGTCGGACTGCAGGAAGATCTGCCCGTCGGTGATGGAGATGACGTTGGTGGGGATGTAGGCGGAGACGTCGTTGGCCTTCGTCTCGATGATCGGCAGGCCGGTCATGGAGCCGCCCCCCAGCTTGTCGGACAGCTTGGCGCAGCGCTCCAGCAGCCGGGAGTGGAGGTAGAAGACGTCACCGGGGTAGGCCTCGCGGCCCGGCGGACGGCGCAGCAGCAGCGATACGGCGCGGTAGGCCTCCGCCTGCTTGGACAGGTCGTCGAAGACGATCAGCACGTGCTTGCCGCCGTACATCCAGTGCTGTCCGATCGCCGAGCCGGTGTAGGGCGACAGGTACTTGAATCCGGCCGGGTCGGAGGCCGGGGAGGCGACGATGGTGGTGTACTCCAGGGCGCCGCGCTCCTCCAGGGTGGCACGCACCGAGGCGATGGTGGAGCCCTTCTGGCCGGTGGCCACGTAGATGCAGCGCACCTGCTGGTTCGGGTCGCCCGTCTCCCAGGCGGCCTTCTGGTTCAGGATCGTGTCCAGGGCGATGGCGGTCTTGCCCGTCTTGCGGTCGCCGATGATCAGCTGTCGCTGTCCGCGACCGATCGGAATCATGGAGTCGATGGCCTTCAGGCCGGTCTGCAGCGGCTCGTGCACGGACTTGCGGGCCATCACGCCGGGGGCCTGCAGCTCCAGGGCGCGGCGCCCCTCGGCGGCGATCTCACCGAGCCCGTCGATGGGGCGGCCCAGCGGGTCGACGACGCGCCCGAGGAAGCCGTCCCCCACCGGTACCGAGAGCACCTCACCGGTGCGGTGCACGACCTGTCCCTCGTCGATGTCGGAGTAGTCGCCCAGGATCACCACGCCGATCTGGCGCTCGTCCAGGTTCATGGCCAGTCCGGCGGTGCCGTCCTCGAAGGTGAGCAGCTCGTTGGCCATGGCCCCGGGCAGGCCCTCCACGTGGGCGATGCCGTCGGCGGCGAAGACCACGTGCCCGATCTCGTCGGCGGCGACTTCCGCCGGCCGGTAGGAATCGACGAACTCGTCCAGGGCGGAGCGAACGTCCTCCGCGGCGATGGTCATATCAGCCATCTGTCGTCTCCTTCGCTGTGGCTGGCTGCGTTATCGCAGCGGTTCGTTTGGCTTGTATGTGGCGTCGGCGCCGGGAGGCGGGTCATCCGGTCAGTGCGGTGCGCAGCCCGGCGAGCGAGTGGCGCACGGTGGAGTCCATGACGAGGTCGCGCACCATGACCCGCACGCCGCCGATGACCTCCGGATCGACCTGCAGGTTGAGTTCGACGTCGTATCCCAGCCGCCGGGCCAGGATGTCGCGCAGCCGGGTCTGCTGCCGGGTGGTCAGCGGCACGGCCGTGACGACGTCGGCGATCACCCGGTTCTGCATGGCGGCGGCCAGCTCGGTGACGCGGCGCAGGTTGTAGGGCACCCCGCCGACGGCGACCTCCGGCTGGTGTCGCACGCACCAGACCACCAGGGTCATGGCGGGGTGGGAGATGCGTGAGGCGAACAGCCGCTGGGCCAGGCGCACACGAGCCTCGGTACTGGTGCGGCGGGCCGGCTCGAGCGCCTGCCGGATCTCCCGGTTGGCGGCTACCTGGCGGGAGACGGCGAAGACCTCCTGCTCGACGTCGTCGAGGGTGCCACCCGCCCGGGCGCCGGCCAGAATCGACTGGATGCCCAGGTCGTGCAGCGCACTGATCAGGTCTACGGGCCGGGACCAGCGGCCCCGCGCCATGCCCTGCAGCAGCTCCACCACGCGCGCGTCCACACGTCCCGTGAACAGGCGGGCGGCCAGCGCGGCCTTGTGCTCCGGCTCGCGATTGGGGTCCGTCAGGGGGCCGCGCAGCGGGTTGGAGGCGATCGCGTGGGCCACGGTGAGGATCTGTTCGCCGAGTTCCTGCCCCTGCGCACCGGCGGCGGCCAGGACCGGCGCCCAGGCCTCCTCGGCTTGGGCGCGGGTGGTGGCGGTTCCGGCTTTCACCGGACCGACCCCGCTCTGGCGGACCAGGCCGGGCTCACCGGCGCGTTCTCGAGTTCGTCAAGGAAGCGGTCGATGACGCGACCGGACAGCTCTGTGTCTGACAGGTGCTCACCGACGAGCTTCTCCGCCAGGTCCGTGGCCAGCAGGCCGACGTCGGAACGCAGCGAGATCTGGGCGGCCTGCTTGTCCGCCTGGATCTGCCGCTCGGCGGCCTCCATGGCGCGGCCGGCCTCGCCGGCGGCCTCGGCACGGGCGTCGGCAATGATCTTGTCCGCCTCCGCCTGGGCGTTCTCGCGGATCTTGGCGGCCTCCAGGCGGGCGTCCTCCACAAGCCGGGCCGCACGGGCCTCGGCCCCGGACTGCTCCTCCTTGGCCTTCTCCGTCAGGGCCAGGCCCTCCTCGATCTTCGCGGTGCGCTCGTCGAGCACCGCGTTGAATCGCGGCAGGGCGTACTTGATCAGGACGACGGCGATGATCAGGAAGCAGATCGTGCCCCAAACCAGGTCGGCCAGGTCGGGGATGAACAGACCAATTCCCTCCGGGGTCCCGGCCGCCGGCAGCACGACGGTACCGACAGACATGCTGGTCACTCCGTAACGATCAGTGGAAGATGAAGCCGGCGACGAAGCCGAGCAGGCCGAGGGCCTCGATCAGGGCGGCACCGATGAACATGTTGGTGCGCAGCACGCCGGCGACCTCGGGCTGCCGGGCGGTGGACTCCTGGGTCTTGGCCACGACCATGCCGATGCCGAGGGCGGGACCGACGGTCGCCAGGGCGTAGCCGATCGTCGCGATAGAACCGGTGATTCCCATGGGGTTTCTCCTCAGTGTTGGTAGGTGGGTGGGTTGTTCGGGGGCGGGTCAGTGCAGGTGCACCGACGATTCGATGTAGACGGCGGACAGCAGCGCGAAGATGTAGGCCTGCAGCGCGGCGATGAACGTCTCGAACAGGATGAAGACGATACCCGCCGCCAGAGTGACCACGCCAACGGCCTTCAGCTGCGCCGACGCGTACACGAAAAGTGCGTTGGTAGCCAGGAACCACAGCGACAGCAGCAGGTGCCCGGAGATCATGTTCGCCATGAGTCGGACGGTCAGCGTGAACGGGCGCATCACGAAGGTCGACAGGAACTCGACCGGGACGATCAGGGGATACAGGAAGCCGGGCACGCCCGCCGGCACCAGCGAGCGCAGGGTGAACTTCCCGACCCCGTTCGTGCGTACACCCGCGTAAATGAAGGCGATGTAGGAGACGATGGCGAAGACCAGCGGCATGCCCACCACGCCGGTGGAGGCGATCTGCAGGCCGGGTATCACGCCGGAGAGGTTCAGGAAGAACACGCCCAGGAAGATCGTGGTGATGATCGGGGTGTAGCGCTTGCCGTATTTCTCGCCGAGGATCTCCACCGCAATGTTCTTGCGGACGAACTCCAGCAGCATCTCCAGCGCGTTCTGCATCCGCCCCGGCACCACCTTGGCGCGGGACGCGCCGATGCCGAACAGAGCCACCAGCACCAGCGTCATGATGATGCGCACCAGCATGACCCGGTTGAGCTCGAAGGGCGTGCCCAGGAAGGCGAAGGGCTCGGGATAGAAGTCGTCGATCGAGGGGGGTTCGAAGCCGCCCTCGTCCGCTGCCGGGACGATCGCGGCCAGACCGGATGCGAGGATCGCGCTCGTTGTCACCGGACCTCCTCAGGAATGATTGCGGACTGCGGGATGTTACCGCGGCGCGCCGCAGCGGCGGTGCCCGATGGCATCTGCCACCGCCTCCAGCGCCGGCACCTGGCGGTCATGGTACTCCCCTCATGGTGCAGTGACCCTACCCCGCTTCGGCGCCGGTCGCACGCCCGGGCCCCCGGATTCCGTTGCATGGCGGTCGAGGATTGCGCCTCCCGGATGCAGGTGACGGTGCCGGGCACGCTTCGGCACGCCGACGCGCCTAAGTCTTTAGGTCTTATCATCCGAGTTGTTGCCCGCGGGACGCCCTGAGGGCGCATGGCTGCCGGAGCCGAGCGAGACGACCTCGACGACGGTCACCCCCAGCAGCACCGCGGCGAAGGCACAGAAGAACCAGCCCGGCGCCAGCGCACCGCGGTGCGCTCCGAGCACCAGCACCACGCCGATCACCACGAGGATCTTCGCGGCGAAGGAGACCATTACCCCGGCCGACGCGAGCATGGGGAAGCGGTCCCAGGGGATGAGCAGGGCGATGACGGTGACGACGGTCAGCAGAACCCCGGTCAGGGCACCCCACGCCGCCCCGGCCCAGGCGCCACCGCCCGCCAGGGCGCCGGCAATCAACGCGACCGCGGCAATCACACCGCCCGCCCAGGCGACGCGCACCGCGGTGCGGCGGAACAGGGACTGCTGCGACATCCGCTGCGATAAGGACCGCTTCTGGCTCGGCCCCCGCCTCTGCTTCAACGCCGCTCCCCCCTGACGCGTCGGGGGCGGGCGTGGCGGGCGCCCAGGTGACGCGTCCAGGCGACGCGGACGCCGGGCATCAGGTCCGCCGTCACCACCAGGGCGAGGACCACACCGACGGCGGCGCCCGCCAGGACCCAGCGCAGGGGGAAGAAGGCCATGGCCGCCACGGAGTACGCGGCGACGGCGGCCCACACGTACATCACCAGCACGGCACGGCGGTGGGAGTGGCCGGCGGCGAGCAGACGATGGTGCATGTGCATGCGGTCGGGGTGGAAGGGGCTGTGGCCGGCGCGGGTGCGGCGCACAATCGCCATGATCATGTCCATCAGCGGCAGCAGCAGCACCGCCAGGGGGATGAGCACCGGCAGGAACACGGGCACCGCCGTCGGCCCCCCGAGCGTGCCCGGGTCGATCTGCCCGGTGACGATGATGGTGCCGGCGGCACTGATCAGCCCCAGCTGCATGGAGCCGGAGTCGCCCATGAAGATGGTGGCGGGATGAAAGTTGTGGGGCAGGAATCCCAAGCAGATGCCGATCAGGGCCGCCATCACGGTGGCCGCCAGGGAGGTGTAGGACTCCGGGGAGGTGTGGCGGGTCAACACGTAGACGTACAGGAAGAAGGCGGAGGCGCCGATGCCGATGATGCCGGCGGCCAGCCCGTCCAGGCCGTCGACGAAGTTGACGGCGTTGATGACCGCTAGGACCACGATGATGGTCGAGAACAGGGACAGCCGCGAGGAGCCGATGGTCAGCCCGCCGACGGGGAAGGTGATCAGCTGCACGCCCTGCCACGCCATGACGCCGGCCGCCAGCACCTGCCCCACGAGCTTCGTCATCCAGTCAAGCTCCCACAGGTCGTCGATAACCCCGAGGACGCACACCAGGCCCGCCCCCAGCACCACCGCCCAGGCCGAGGAGTCGATGACGCGGGACAGGTAGGGCACCTGGGAGGCGACCACCATCGCGGTGGCGAAGCCGGCGAACATGGCCACACCCCCCAGCCGCGGGATCGGCTTGGAGTGCACGTCCCGCGCCCGTACCGGGGTGAGGGCACCGCTGACCAGGGCGAGGTGACGCACGATCGGCACGGCCACATAGGTGACGGCCGCAGCGACCAGCAGCACGAGCAGATAGACCCTCATGCGTCCACGCCCTCCAATCGCGCGCGGGTGATGACACCCTCCCGCAGCACCGCGGGGGCCTGCGCGGCCGTCCCGGCCAGGGAGACGATGGTGGAGGGTACCGAGCCCGGGGTGGGGCCGCCGTCGAGCAGGAGTATGTCCGCGGTTGCGGGCTGGCCTGCGGCAGCGTCCCCGGCGTCGACGACGCGCCCCGGGAAGGCGGCGCGCACTCCGGCGGCGTCGGTGGCCGGGGGCCGTCCCGTGGCATTGGCGCTGGTGACGGCCATGGGGCCGGTGGCGTGCAGCAGGGCCAGGGCCAGAGGGTGGTCGGGCATGCGCACGGCGATCGTGCCGCCGGTCTCCCCAAGGTCCCAGCCGAGGCTCGGCGCGGCGTCGAGTACGAGGGTGAGCGCTCCGGGCCAGAAGGTCTCCATGAGGGCACGGGCCGCCTCCGGGACGTGGGCAACGACGCCGTCGAGCTGGGACACGCCGGCGATCAGCACGGGCGGCGGCATGCTGCGGCCACGACCCTTGGCGGCCAGCAGGCGGGAGACGGCGTCCGCGTCGTCGGCGCGCACGCCCAGGCCGTAGACGGTGTCGGTGGGCAGTGCCAGTAGTCCGCCGGCGGCGACGTGTGCGGCGGCCCTGGCGATCTGCTCGGGCATCGAGTCCGAAGGGGCCTGCTGGGTCACGGCCGTCATCTTCGCACGATTCACCCCGTCACGCGCGCACGCGCCGCGGTCACCGGCTCAGCGCTTGGGCGATTCCTTGCCCGCGGTCAAGGCTGCGTACCAAATCAGGGCAATGCCGAGAACCATTTGTATCAGCATTATGACTACCGGAACTACGAACGGGATGATTTCAGGCAGGAACGCCTGAATCACGAACAGCACGGCGGAGTCGAAGCATATGAAGCCCAGCAGCAGTACGGCGTTCGCACAGGCCGACTGGATTTGATACCAGTCCTCCTCGGAGCGGTAGGCACGGGGGATGCGTACCCCCGCAAAGGAGTTCGGTTTGAGGGTCCCGCGTTTCATCTTGACACCGATGACGGTGACCAGAACACCGCTGGCGGCGAAGACCACGGTCATCAGCATGCCCGCCAGGAAGTCCTCCATACCTCCCACCTCGCTCCGCCTGCCCAGGAAGCCGCCGCTCCGGGCGTACCAGCAGCCTACCGTTTCCGGATGACCGGTTCCAGGGCGGCAGGACCCGGCTGCCTTCCCCGAGCACGGATGCGCGTCACGGGGCGTGGTCGACGACGGCTCGTCGGCTACACGATGCGGCGAGCGGCGGCCCAGCGGGTGAGCTCGTTGCGGTTGGACAGCTGCAGCTTGCGCAACACGGCGGACACGTGGGTCTCCACCGTCTTGACGGAGATGAACAGCTCCGCGGCGCACTCCTTGTAGGTGTAGCCGCGGGCGATCAGGCGCATGACCTCGCGCTCGCGGGCGGAGAGCCGATCCAGTTCGGAGTCGGCCACCGCGACCTCCCCCGCCCCGGCACCGAAGGCGTCCAGCACGAAGCCGGCGAGCCGTGGGGAGAAGGCGGCGTCCCCCGCAGCGACGCGCCGCACCGCCTGCGCCAGGTCGGTTGAGGAGATGGCCTTGGTGACGTAGCCGCGAGCGCCGGCACGGATCACGCCCACGACGTCCTCTGAGGCGTCGGATACCGACAGGGCCAAGAAGCGGGTGGCGGGCACGTCCCGGCAGGCGGTGACGACCTCGGCCCCTCCCCCGCCGTTGCCGCCGGGCAGGTGCACGTCCAGCAGGACCACGTCGGGGGTCAGGGCGTGAACGGCGGCGATGGCGCCCTCGACGTCGTCGGCCTCGGCGATCACCTCCAGGTCGGGGGCGTCGGCGGCAAGCTCGGCGCGCACGCCGGCGCGCACCAGGGCGTGGTCGTCGACGACGAGGATGCGCAGCGGGGGCTGTTCGGGCTGATCGGAGGCGGGCGGCTGGGTCACGGGGAACTCCTGGTTCTGGATGGGAGTGGGCGGCTGCGTTCTGGACGAGGGCGGGCGACGACGTGGGCCGTCAGTGCGGGGAGGCCGGCCCGGCCGAGGCTCCGGACGCGGGCGACGGCGAGGCAGGCGTGGCCGGGCCGACCGGTGTGGCCAGGGACAGGTGTACCTCGGTGCCGCTCTCGCGGCAGCGCACGGTGGCACGGCCGCCATGGCGTTCCATGCGCCCGATGATCGACTCCTTCACGCCGTGACGGTCGGGGGCGACCTCCGCCAGGTCGAAGCCGGCACCATGGTCGCGGACGAACACGTCCAGGTGGTCGACGGCGATCTCGGCGTAGGCGCTCACCGGCGGGGTGCCGTGGCGCACGGCGTTGGACAGCGCCTCCCGGGCGGCGGCGACCACGACCTCCGTTGCCGCGTCCGGGGGCCGGTCCCCCACGATCACGAGCTCAACCTCGACGCCGTGGCGATCCTCGATCTCGGCCGCCAGCTCGCGCAGGACGTCGGCGGTGGAGGCGGCGGCCTCGGGGCGGTCGGTGTACAGCCAGGCGCGCAGTTCGCGCTCCTGGGAGCGGGCCAGACGCGCCACCGTCTCGGAATCGTCGGCGCGCTTGCGGATCAGGGTGAGGGTTTGCAGCACGGAGTCGTGCAGGTGGGCGGCGATGTCGGCGCGCTCGGCCTCGCGGGCCTCGGCGGCACGGGTGTCCGACAGGGCGCGATTGGTGCGCAGCCACAGGGGCGCCAGGACCAGGCCGATGCCCGCCACCAGGGCGCCACCGGTCAGGGCGCCTTTGACCAGCTCACGCGGCGGGACGTCGTCGCCGATCAGCAGCAGGACGCCGGCGGCCGCCAGCAGCACGCCCCCGGCCAGGCGCACGATGGTGCCGGAGTCCCGTTCCGGGCCGGTGACGGCGTCGGCCTGGGACCAGGCCAGGGCGGCGCCGGAGGCGATCAGGATCAGCGGTAGCAGCAGGCCGGCGCCACCGGTGAACACGCCCTCCCGCCAGGCGGCAATCATGGCGGCGGCCAGCAGCAGGGAGCCGCCGCCGACCAGGCCGCGCAGCCTGGGCGTCAGCAGCGGCCGATCGGCGGTGCGGCCCGCCAACCGGGCGGCCAGTCGGGCTCGCGCGGGCGGCAGCGGTGCCGGGCTGAGCGGGTTGCCAGTGGGCACGAATGCCCACAGCAGTAGGTACAGCAGGACGCCGGCGCCGCTCATGGTCGCCGCCAGCACCATGGCCAGCCGCACGACGCCGACCGGCAGCCCCAGGTGAACGGCCATCCCCGCGCATACGCCGGCGACGACCCGCGACGGGCACGGCGCTGCGGCCCGGTAGGGCGGGCGCAGCAGCGGGGGACGACCGGGCGACGGCGCCCCCGCGCCGGCGCCCACCGGAGCGGCGGTCGGCGTCGGCAGCTGCCGCGAGGGCGCGGACGCAGACCGGTCCCCGAATGCGGAGGGCGCGCCGGAGGCGGTCTGGGTCATGCCCCCATGTTGGCACGCGGAACCGTCCTCCAGGCAGGTCCGTAAACGGAATTCAGGGACTCGGGCGGGAGAATCGGGGGCGACTCAGGGGAGCCCCCATCGCGTTGGAGCCGCCGGGGCGCCGAGGATGGGGCCATGAGTGAAGTGCCCCCTACCGAGCCGCCCGCCGACCAGCCGCAAGACCGGGCGCCCAGCCCCGGTGCCGGACAACCCGAGCCCTCCGGTGGGCCGGTGCCTCCGCCGGGCACGGTCCCCGCGGACGACATGCCGCCGGGTGCTGCGCCACCTGGGGGCGTGCCGCCGCAGGGCGCCTTCCCGCCCGACGCCGGCGCGCCCGTGCCCCCGCACCGGCCGGCATCGGCGGGGTTCTTCGAGTCTCTGCGCCGCACCGGCCTGGTGCGCACCAATGAGCGCTGGATCGGTGGCGTTGCCGGCGGGGTCGCCCGCCGCCTCGGCCTGGATCCCACCCTGGTGCGTTGCATCTGGCTGGTGTTGACCATCTTCAGCGGCATCGGGCTGGTGCTGTACGGCCTGGGCTGGGCGCTCATGCCCGAGGAGTCCGACGACCGTATCCACTTGGAGCAGGCTGTCGGCGGTGACTTCGACGCCGGACTCGCCGGAGCGCTGGCCACCTTCATCGCCGGCTGGGTGCTGCTCGACCACGGCCTGGTCCCCTCCTGGTACATCACCGGCCTGGCCGAATCGGACCTGTACAACGGGTTCTGGCCCGTGGTGTGGACCTGCCTGATGGTGGGGCTGGTGTATTGGGCCTACCGCGTCTTCCAGCGACGGCAGCGTCAAAAGCCGCCGGCTCCGGGCTCCCCGGGCTCACCGACGCCGGGCGCCGGCATGCCCTACGCCGCTCCACCGGCGGCGGGGCCGCAGGTGAGGACGCCGCCCCCCGGGGCCCCCGCGGCACACGCCACCCCTTACGCCGCTGCCGCGCGGGCAGCCGGTGGGGCAGACGGCGCCGTGCGCGCAGACGCGGCGCACAACGCACCCGCGGGCATGCCCGGCCCGACGGCGTCGGGCCCCACTCGCCCCATGCCCGCACAGGCCGGTGCCGGCCACGCCGCGACCAGGCCGACGGCCGCGCCCGGCACACCGGCGTCGGCGGCGCGCCGGCCGACTTACGTCGCTCCCCGTCCCGTCCGGCCGGTGCGGCCCCGTCGTCCCGGGCCGAGTCGACGCCTGGGGCTGGCGATTATGGGCATTGCCTGCTGCTGCATCGCCGTGATCGTGCTGACCTGTTCGACCGGCAGCATGGGTCCGCTGGCGGCGGGCTTCGCCATGGTCGGCACCGTCACCGCGCTGCTGGGAGCGGGCGTCATCATCAGTGCCCTGCGTGGGCGCCGCGGCGGCTGGATGACCGCCACGGGCTGGCTCGCCGTGATGGTGGCCGTGCCCGTACTGGCGATCGGCACCAGCATGCCAGAGGGTGCCCTGAGCGCACGCAGCACCACCCGCGGTGGCACCACCAACACCGTCACGTTGACCTGGGCCGACCTGGAGCCGCAGCTGACCGCCGCCGATGGCAACGCGAACGTGGTAAGCCTGGGTGACTACGCGGTGGGAAGCATCGTGCTTGACCTGCGCGACATGCCGGCCGGCGCCGAACCGCACACGCGGGCGCGGCTCAGCGTCGGCGTCGGCGAGGTCACGGTGCGCACCGTCACGGGCCAGAACCTGGCCGTTGACGCGGAGGTGGGCATGGGTGAGTTCACCGCCGACTTCAAGGACGACTGGCTCGTCGACGGCCAGCCGGTCAGCGACGGCGGCTACTGGCAGGAGGCCCGCTTTCGGGTCGACGGGAGCAGCGTCAACAACTACGCCGTCGCGCGCCTGAGCATGGACGAGACCAGTTCGGTCACCTCACCGGCGGCCCGGGCCTCCGGAACCGCCCTGATGCTCGACATTGAGATGGGCACGGGAGAGGTGCGCGTAGCCGAGCAGCCCAGCGAAGTGACCTGGTACGGGAACCAGAACAACGAGGTGTGGATCGTCTGGTACTGGGTGGACGCCAACGGCAACTCCCACGACGGGCTCCCGGTTCCCGGCATGACGCATGACGCCATCGACAGCGACACCGCCGATATCTGCGCAGAAGCCGCGGAGGAGGCCCGGAATGCCGAGACCGCCGCGGAGGACGGTTCAGAGGATGCGGATCCCTACGAGGACGACTACTGGGACGGCAGCTGGTATGACGTCTCCAACTTGACGGGTGCCGGCCGCGAGGCCTGGGACAACTGCGTGAGTGAGGCCCTGGAGGCCGGGGCCGCCGCCGACGGGCAGGCCGAGCCGTCGGCCCCGGCCTCGGCGCAGCCTTCCGATGAGCCGTCGGCCGGGCCCTCGACCTCGTCGTCGACCGCGGAGCCCACGCCTACCCCGACTCACTGACCTGCGGCCGGATGTTTAAGGAGAAGACCATGAACGAGAACACGAGTGAGATCACCACAGACCCGGATGACCGGCCCGCGGAGGTCGCGGACACCACCGACGCTGGGCGTAACGAGTCCGGCGTCGCCCCGGACGCGAGCCCGGAGGAGGAGACCCGCAAGCTGGACACCACCACCCCCGACGATCCCCCTACCGCCCCGCTGCCCCTGACGGCGCCGGACTCGCCCGACCCGGCGACCACCTGGCAACTGCCGGCCGGTAAACCGCCCGAGTCCCCCGCCGCGCGGCCGCCTCACGACCTGCCGCCGCTCACCCCGGAACGCGATGTCTGGAGCGCGCCGCGCAAGGGCACGCTCAACCAGGGCGCCGAGGCGCAGAAGAACGGCGCGAACACCGCCTCGGCCCCGGCCGCCCCGCGGGGCGTGCGGGCCAGCACCCTGGTGTGGGGACTGATTCTGCTGGTGCTGGGCGGGCTGTTGCTCGCCGTCGCCGTGGGCGTGAAAGTCGATCCGGTCACCGCGCTGATTGTGCTGCTGGCAGGAATCGGCGTCGCGCTGCTCATCATCGCGCTGCTGCCACACCGCAAGGCGGACGGACGGCAGTAACGGTCAGTCACGGTCAGTAGGCCTGGCAGGTGGGGCACCAGAACAGGTGCCGCCCGCCAACCTCCCGCTCGGCAATGCGAGTGCCGCAGCGCAGGCAGGGCCGCAGCGCGCGGTGGTAGACGTACCAGCGCCCGGCCTCCGCGTCACCCTCGGGCAACGGCTCGGGCGCCTCCGCGGCGTCGACCGTGGTGATGAAACCTGTGGCGACCCCGTATTCCATGAGCGGCACCAGGTCGTCCCAAATCTCCTGCAGCCGCTTGGCGCTGATCCGCTTGCCCTGTCGGAATGGGGACAGCCCCACCCGGAACAGGACCTCGGCGCGGTAGATATTGCCAACCCCGGCCAGAATCGATTGATCCATGAGTAGCTCGCCGATGGTGCGCTTGCGGCGGCGAACACCGGTGATGAAGTCCTTGGGGTCGGCATCCGGGCGCAGCGGGTCCGGCCCCAGGCGACGGCGCACCGCGGCCACGCCGTCGGCATCCAGCAACTCGCAGGCGGTCGGGCCGGTCAGGTCCGCCACCCCATGCTCCCCGGCGAGCCGCAGCCGGACGGCACCGCGGGGCTCGGGCGGGGCCCACTGTCCGGGCGCGGCGGGAGCCGGCTCCTGCCCGTCTAGGCCGGACAACGCGGAACCGCCGCCGTGGGCGAGGGCGTGCTCGCCCCGCTCCCCCACTCTGCGGCGGGGCGCGCCAATGGAATGGGGCGCGGTGAAGGCGCTGTCGCCGGCGAAGGTCCACGAGCCGTACAGGCCCAGATGGATGCGCACCCAGGTCACGTCCGGGGCGTCCTGGGGCAGGTCGGGAGCCGGGGCGAAGGGCAGGAACAACTGCTTGCCGTGCGCCTGCGCGCCCAGGAGTATCTGCCCGTTCAGGCGGGCGGCTCCGGCGGCGAAGCGCCCCTGCGGCGAGGACACCTCCAGGCGCTGGCCGCCGTACAACTCGGTGAGGGCGTCGGCGAGGCGGTGGACGGTGTGACCTTCGGGCATACCGGGAACGCTACACGCTGGTTAAGGCGCCGCAGCGGTTGGTCTCAATCCTGGGGATGGCTGCGGCGCGCCTCGTAGGCGGCCATCTGGTCGATACGGTTCTGGTGGCGCTGGTCGCCGCTGAAGGGCTCGGCGATGAAGGCGTCCAGGATCCGCACCGCCTCGTCGGTGCTGTGCATGCGGGCGCCCAGCCCGGCCACATTGGCGTCGTTGTGCTGACGGGCGAGCCGCGCGACCTCCTCGTTCCACACGAGCGCGGCGCGCACGCCGTCGACGAGGTTGGCGGCGATCTGCTCGCCATTGCCGGAGCCACCGAGTACCACGCCCAGGCTGCCCGGGTCGGCCACCACCGCCTCGGCGCAGGCGATGCAGAACTCCGGGTAGTCGTCCATGCGGTCGTAGACGTAGCAGCCGTGGTCGACGACCTCGTGTCCGGCCTGTCGCCAGTGGTCCACGAGAATGCCCTTGAGCTCGAATCCGGCGTGGTCGGTACCGATGTGAATGCGCATAAGGAGATTGTGCCCCACGCGAACAGCTCCGACGCCCTCAGCTAGCGAATACGGGCGGATGTGCAACCGCGGGCTAGCGTTGCGCCATGACTGAACCGACTGCTTCCCCCGCCGGCGCCGACGCCCCGGCGGCGCCCGCCGACTCCGATGCCGCCGTGCTGGCGGGCGTGTACGAGATCGCCGCCGCCGACGCCTCCGTGCGGCCGCAGGACGACCTGTACCGCCACGTCAACGGGAGCTGGCTGAGCGGCACGCAGATCCCCGCCGACCGCCCGGCCACCGGCTCCTTCCTGGTGCTGCGCGACGCCGCCGAGGCCGCCTGCCGCGACATTCTCCAGGAGTTGGCAGACGCCCCGCACGACGACGTTCCCACCACCTCCGCGGGCAAGCTCGGCGCCCTGTACGCCGCCTTCCTCGATGAGGAGCACGTCGAGCAGCTCGGTGCCGGCCCGTTATCCCCCGAGCTGGAACCGGTCCTTGTGGCGGCGGACAAGGAGGCGCTTGCCCGCGCCCTGGGCGCGCACCTGGCCGCAGGTTTTGTCGGGCCGGTAGCCATCGACGTCGAGGTCGACCTGAACGACCCGGACCGCTACACCACCTGGATGGCTCAGTCGGGCCTGGGCCTGCCGGACGAGTCCTACTACCGGGAGGAGAACCGCGCCGAGATCCGCCAGGCGTACGTCGCCCACGTGGCGCGCATGCTGGAACTGGCGGGTCTGCCGGAGCAGTTGGGGGCCGGCGCGGACGCGCTCGCCGGACGCATCATGGCGTTGGAGACGGCGTTGGCCAAGGGGCACTGGGATGTGGTGGCCTGCCGCGACATTGAGAAGATCAACAACCCTACGACCTGGGATGACCTGACGGCTTCCGCACCCGCCTTCCCCTGGCGGATCTGGCGCGAGGGCGTGGCCGAGGCCGTCGCGGCCGCGGATGCGCCGCTGGGGACCCTGCTGGAGCACACGATCGTCGAGCAGCCCGACTACCTGGCGCACCTGGCGCAGGTGTGGCAGGACACGCCACTGGCGGACCTGCGCGCCTGGGCGGCCTGGCATGTGGTGCATGGCCGCGCCACCCTGCTGTCGAAGGACTTCGTGGAGGAGAACTTCGACTTCTACTCCCACAGGCTGCAGGGCGTGGACGAGCTGCGGGCCCGCTGGAAGCGCGGAGTGGGCCTGATCGAGGGAACGTTGGGGGAGGCGCTGGGCGAGCTGTACGTGGCCCGGCACTTCCCGCCCGCCCACAAGGCGCGCATGGAGCAGCTGGTCGCCCGCCTGATCGAGGCCTACCGCCAGTCGATCTCCGCCCTGGACTGGATGAGCCCGGCCACGCGCGAGCGCGCCCTGGAGAAGCTGTCCCTGTTCACGCCGAAGATCGGCTACCCGAGCAAGTGGCGCGACTACACCGCCGTCACGGTCACGCCCGGCGACGTCGTCGGCTCGGTGCGCTCGGTTGAGGCCTTCGAGCTGGCCCGCGCCCTGCGCAAACTGGGCGGCCCGGTGGACCGGGACGAATGGCACATGACCCCGCAGACGGTCAACGCCTACTACAACCCGACCATGAATGAGATCGTCTTCCCGGCGGCGATCCTGCAGCCGCCCTTCTTCGACCCGGACGCCGACGACGCCATCAACTACGCCGGCATCGGCGCCGTGATCGGTCACGAGATCGGCCATGGCTTCGACGATCAGGGCTCCACCTTCGACGGGCACGGCAAGGTGACCGACTGGTGGACCCAGGCCGACCGGGAGGCCTTCGAGGCCCGCACCCATGCGCTGATTGCCCAGTACGACGCCTACCGTCCGGCGGCGCTGGTGGCGCGGGCGCAGGCCGAGGGCAAGGACGGCGATGCCGTCCCCCATGTCAACGGGGAACTCACGATCGGGGAGAACATCGGCGACCTGGGCGGCTTGGGCATCGCTCTGAAGGCCTATGCGCTGGCCCTGGCCGACGCCGGCATCGGTTCGGTGGCCGAGGCGCCGGTGATCGACGGCCTCACCGGCCTGGAGCGCTTCTTCTACTCCTGGGCCCGCATTTGGCGTAACAAGAGCCGGGACGACTACGCCGAGCTGCTGCTGACGATCGACCCGCACTCCCCCGCGGAGTTCCGCTGCAACGGAATTGTGCGCAACGTGGATGCCTTCTACGAGGCCTTCAACGTCACCGATCACGATGCACTGTGGCTCCCGCCGGAGGAGCGCGTGAGCATCTGGTGAGGCGCCGGGCCGGGCGAGGCGGCGTGAGGCGAAGTCAGCCGGCCTGACGGGGCGGGGTACGCAGGCGCGGGGCCCGGATGGGCGGCTCTCCGCGCATTGGGGCGGGCCGACCCCGCAGGCGCAGGGGGTACCGCGCTCTTCCAGTTGGACCCCTGTCCCCCCGTTGGACCGCCGTATCCGCCGGTTACAGCGGTCCAACGGGGCGTGGGCGGTCCAAGCAGGGGCAGACGGTCCAAGTAGGGGCAGACGGTCCAACGCCCAAACGCGAAACGCCAGACTCACCGGGCCTTAGGTCCCAGCTATGAGACTGATGTGACACCTGTTGCACCATATGGAAGCGGGATCACAAAGAGATCACACGAAAGGGACTTGTCTTCAAACCGAGATCAAGGAAGGCTTGGCTGAGTCCGGCGCTCCCCGCGCCGCACCTCGTCTATCCCATCTGGAGGATTCATGCGTCTCGGACGCCCCATCACCGCCATCGGTGCCGCCGCGCTCGTTGCCGCCGGCGTCGTCGTATCGACCCCGGCATTCGCCTACACCACCGATGACGGCTTCACGCTCGACGCCCCCGACAGCCGCGTCGTCGACCCCAACTCGTCCATCACCGTGACCGGCTCCGGCTGCGGCAACTCGGAGAACCCCGGGAAGGTGGCCGTCGCCCTCACCAACGACGTGAACGGCTCCACCTACTCCACGCCCGTCACGGTTGACCCCGGCACCGACGGCACCTGGACCGCCACCGTGGACCTGTCCACCGCCGTCGCCGAGGTCGGTGGCGACCCCAACGAAGACCCCTGGTACGTGGCCGCTCAGTGCCTCAGCTACAACGGTGACGAGAGCGACACGGCCGGCGAGCGGATCATCCTGGACGGCACCGACTTCTCCGGCAATTACACGATCAGTGGTGCGGCCGGATCCCAGACCTTCGAGATCACGGCCTCGGGCCTGACCCCGGGCGAGACCGCCACCGCCACCCTGATCCGCCAGGCCGACGCCGAGTCGGCCGACGCCACCCCCGTGGCCACCATCGGCTCCGGCACCGTTGACGCCGATGGCAACTTCAACGGCACCTTCCCCGCCCCCTCCGTCCCCGACGGAACCTATGTGATGCGCCTGACCGGCTCCCGCTACGGCGAGGGCGGCGACTCCACCTCCCTGATCACCGTCACGAACGGCGCGTACAACCTCGCCGCCCGCGACAACAACTCCGACGACACCGCCATCACCCAGAACGACCCCACCACGACGACGGCGGACAACACCTCCGCGACCGTGGCGGTCGCCGTTCCGGCCAAGGCCTCCAGCAAGCAGCTGGCCAAGACCGGTGGTGAGGGCCTGGTCCCGGCCATTCTCGCGGCCGGCCTGCTCGCCTCCGGCGCCGTGCTGCTGCGCGCCCGCCGTCACGCCTGATTGCTGACTAGTCTGCCCGGGTGATGACCTCATCGGAGAACTCGCCCACAACGGTCGGCTTCCTCGCCCGCGCCCACCAGGCACTTTCCGCCTGGTGGGCGCGGGCGCGTACATGGGGACGCAGGCACCCGCTGCGCGCCGCCATCTGCGCCGTTCTCGCCGTGCTGCTGGTTCTCGGAGTGGGAGACCTCGGTCTGCTGTGGACCCGCCTGGACCGCTTCGACGTCGATCTGCCCGGCAGTGCCTCCGGCGGTGCCACCGCTGCGGGGGATACGGCGGAGACCTGGCTGGTTATCGGCACCGACTCGCGCACCGATCTGCCCGACGGACCCGCCCGCTACGGCGGCGTCGAGGAGGTGGGCGACGGGGCGCGCGCCGACGTCGTCGCGCTGGTGCAGCCGACCGCCTCCGGCTTGAACGTGCTGGTACTGCCGCGTGACCTGACCGTGGCACAGGGGCAGCTGTTCGACGAGCGCCTGACCACGTCCTTCCTGCAGGGCGCCCAATACACGGTCGATGCCCTGTGCACCGCCTACGGTGTGGCAGCCGACCACGTGGTCACGGTCGACATGGCCCAGTTCGCGGACATCGTCGACGCCCTGGGCGGGGTTGAGGTCGAGGTCGATGAGCCCGTACGCGACGCCTACTCCGGGCTCCAGATAGATGCCGCGGGCACGCAGCGCCTCAACGGTGTGGACGCCCTGGCGCTGGTGCGGTCGCGCCACCCGGAGGTCCTTCGCGATGGGCGGTGGGTGGCGCTGTCCGAGCAGGAGGGTGCCGAGCGGCGCAGCCGCTTCACCGGCGTCGTCATGCGCGCCGTACTGGCGGGGATATTGGAGCGGGCACACAACCCCCTGGCGATGCAGTCACTCGCCTGGACCCTGACCGGAGACCTCGGGGTCGATTCCGGCACCGGGCTGCTCGACCTGGCGCGCCTGGCCCGCACCGTGCGCAGCAGCACGGGTACGGATGCGGCCGACGGGGTGAACCTGGTGACCGTCCCCGCGGGGCCGGTCGGGGACGGCTTCACCGCACCCCCGACCGACGAGACCTATGCGACCCTGGCGGAATACGGATACACGCCGGGGGCATGCACTCCCGCCGACTAACTCGCCGCGATCACTAGAAGTTACGCACCGCCGCTTTACGCCCCCCGGGGCTGATTTACGACCCCGGGGTGGTCGTGAAACGGACCCCAAGATCGTAAATCGACGACGGGTCGCTGTCCCCGCACCTACTGGGGTCAACGCCGCAGGTAGTCGCCGACGGCGCGACGCAGGTTGTCCGGGCCGTGGCGCAGGGCCTGTTCCAGCGGCTCGTCGGGGGAACCGACCTTCACCAAGTCGCGCACCCCGTGTTCGAGCAGGTTTTCGGCCCCGGCCTTGATGCGCCCGGCGAAGACGACACAGGGCACGCCCGCCCCTGCGGCGAGGCGGGCGACCCCGGCGGGCGTCTTGCCCGCCAGGGTCTGGGCGTCCACAGACCCCTCCCCCGTAAGCACCAGGTCCGCCCCGACGACGGCGTCGGCGAGGCCGACCGCCTGGGCCACCAGCTCAACTCCGGGCTCAAGCTCCGCGCCGAGGAAGACCCGCAGGGCGAAGCCGAGCCCGCCTGCGGCTCCCGCCCCGGGCGTGTCCGCCTCCGGCTCGTGGCCGGATACCCGGGCGACGTGGGCCAGGGCATGGTCCAGAATCGGCACCATCTCGGAGGTGACGCCCTTCTGCGGCCCGAACACGGCGGTGGCGCCGGTAGGGCCGGTGAGCGGGTTGGTCACGTCGCAGGCGACCTGGAAGCGGGTCTCGGCCAGCTGCGGGACGAGCCCGGAGGTGTCGATCTCGGCGATCCGCTCGAACCGCCCCGGATAAGGAGCGATCTGCGCTCCGTGTTCGTCCCGCAGCCCGGCTCCGAGGGTGGTGAGCATGCCCAGGCCGGCGTCGTTGGTGGCCGAACCGCCGATGCCCAGGATGATGCGTCGCGACCCGCGGCCCACGGCGTCCCTGATGAGCACTCCCAGCCCGGCGGTGTTGGAGTGCAGGACGTCGCGGTCGGCGGGGGCGATGAGCTCCAGGCCGGCGCAGCTGGCCACGTCCATGACGGCGCGATCACCGTCGAGCCCGTAGGTGGCCTGGATCGGCCGGCCCAGGGCGTCGACGGTGGACACCTCCACGAGCTCGGCGCCCCAGGCGGCGGTGACCGCGTCCACGAAGCCCTCCCCGCCGTCGGACATCGGCACCATGACCGTCTCGGCGTCGGGATACACGTCGAGGACGCCGCGACGCATCGCCTGTGCGGCCTCGCGTGCCGTCATGTTCTCCTTGAAGGAGTCGGGTGCCAGAACCAGTTTCATTGGGCTGCCCTTTCGGTCTCGTGTACGCGGTGCCCGCCGCCCGGTCAGGACGCTTTGACCGGGGTGAGCGGCTCACGCCCGTCCAGCACGGCGAGGACATTGTCGACGGCGAGGCGGCACATGCGGTCGCGGGTCGCCTCACCGGCGCTGGCGGTGTGCGGGGTGAGCACGACCTGTGGACGGGCGATCAGTTCGGGGTTGACGCGGGGCTCACCCTCGAAGGTGTCGATGGCGGCGCCGCGCAGGTGTCCGGAGTCGATCGCCTCGATCAGCGCCTGCTCGTCGACGATGCCGCCGCGGGCGCAGTTGACCAGGTAGGCGCCCGGCTTCATGAGAGCGAGCGTCTCGGCGTTGATCAGGTGCCGGGTTGAGGGCAGCAGCGGCACGTGCAGGGTGACCACGTCGGCGGTGGCCAGCAGCTCCTCCTGGGTGACGATCTCCACCCCGTCCACGCTGCTGCCCAGAGGGCGGGTGGCGTCGGTGGCGATGACGCGCATGTCGAAGGCACGCGCACGCCGGGCCACCGCGCGGCCGATGCGGCCCAGGCCGATGATGCCCAGGGTCGCGCCGGCGGAGATGTCCAGGCCGACGAACATGCGCGGCCCCCACGCCCAGTCATTGCCCTCGCGGATGAACCGGTCGGCCTCGACGATGCGCCGACCGAGCGCCAGGATGAGGGCGAAGGTGTGATCGGCGGTGGCGCCGTCCAAGACACCTGGCGTGTTGGTGACCGTGACCCCGTGACGGGCGGCGGCGTCCAGGTCGATGTTGTCGAAGCCGACGGCCACGTTGGCCACCACCTTCAGGCTCGGGCCGGCCGCGGTGAAGAACTCCTCGTCGATGCGCTCGGTGAGCGTGACAATGGCGGCGTCCTTCCCGGCCACCCGTTCCAAGAGCTCCGCCCGGGCGGGCGGCGCCTCCTGGCCGATGTCGAAGCCGAGCCCGGCGTGGGAGTCGAGCTCGCGGGTGACGGCGTCGGTCAGGAGCCGGGCGACGTACACGGACTTGGTCGGCTTCACAGCCTCCACACTATTTGTCGAAGTGGTCATGGAACTGCCTTTCGTGAGGGAATGACAAATGGAGTTGGGTGGTCGGAGCGGTCAGATCTCCGGCAGGGGTTCGCGTCCGGTCGCGTCGGTCCAGGAGGCGCGGAAGGCCTCCCAGCGGTCGTCGTTGATGGCCACCCAGTCCGGCCGGGGACTCACTCGCCGGGAGACGACCTCCGGCAGCACCGCGTCGGTGACCGTCGCACCGCACATGCCCGCCGCGCCGATGGCCGGCAGGTAGGACTCGTCCACCAGGTCCAGGTCGGCATCCAGGATGTCGGCGAGCATCTGGGGGAAGGCCTCGTCCGCCCCGAAGGCCCCGGTGACGTAGATGGAGCCCGAGCCCTTGGGCACGCAGGACCCGAGCACCATGCGGTCCACCAGCAGCACGCCGTCGACGATGCCGCGGGCCACCTGTGCGCGGCTGGTCTCGCGGGTGATGTCCACCAGCCGGGCACAGGGCGCCTCGAACCACAGCGGCCCCCGCTCCCGCATGACATGCGGAATGAAGAACGGGGCGGTGACCGCGTCCTCGCGGGAGATGTCGTAGGCGGTGCGGATCATGCCGGCCACGCCGCCGTCGGCCTCGCCGAAGCCGGCCACCAGCGCACCGGTGGCCAGGGCGTCCCCACCGTTGGTAACCCCATTGATCAGCCACTCGCCCGGCCGGTTGCCGCAGCGTTGCAGGGCGGTGGCGCGGGTGTCCGGAGCGGCCAGGCAGGAGTTGATCACGTGAGTGGTGCCCATGATGAAGAACGGCTTCGTGCCCGGCCTGGTCCCCAGGGCATAGGAGGCAGCCGGGGTGTCCGCCGAGCCGACCGACACGGGGATGCCGGCGGGCAGGCCGAAGTCGGCGGCCGCCTCCGGCGTGACCGTGCCGAGGATCTCCACCGCGTGCTTGACCGGCGGCAGCGTGCCCGGATCGACCTCCAGCAGGTCGACCGTCTCCTGGATCCACCCCTGGGCCGGGTCCAGCGTGTTGAAGATGCCGGAGTAGGAGGCCTGCGTGGGGTCCAGAGCGGTCTTCCCGGTGAGCAGCGCGCCGAGCCACGTGCCGGCCATCCCGAAGGTGGCCATGCCCGCGAAGGCGTCGGTGTCATGGTTGCGCAGATAGGGGTATGCCAGCGCCATGAAGGTCGACTGCGAGGGGTGGTTCCCGGTAGCCGCCAACGCCTGCGGCGAACGCTGATCCGAATACTGGTTGAAGTAGTAGCGCAGAATGTTGTTGTCCCACACCACCCCCAGCCCGCAGGCCTTGCCGGCGGCATCCAACGGAACGGCGACCGGGCAGTGGACGTCGATACCGACGCCGGCGGCGCCGGCAAGGGCGGGTCCCAGATCGGCCAGCGCGCCGCGGATGGACTCCTCCCAGGCCCGGGGGTCAACGCGGCCCTGCACGGAGCGGGAGCGCGGGTGGGCGCAGCGGGCGCGCGCGATCACCTCCCCGCCGGCGTCGACGACGACGGCCTTGGTGGCCGAGGTCCCCAAATCGATTCCGACGAATGTGCTCATCATTGAACCTCCGTCTTCCTGTCGTCTTGGCTGACGTCGACCGCCGTCAGTCCAGCAGCTTGACGGCCTCGGACGGGGCGACGCCGTCGTGCACCACGGCCCGCAGGGCCCGGACCATCTTGGCGGGGTCCTCGGCCTGCCAGATGTTGCGCCCGCAGGTCATGCCCACGCCGCCGGCCTCCATCACCGCGGCGGCCTGCTCGAGGACGTTGATGGGCTTGGGGGCGGGGGCGCCACCGGCGGCGACCACGGGTGTGGGGACGGCGTCGACGACCTGCTTGAACTCCGCGGCGGAGCCGGTGTACCAGGTCTTGACGATGTCGGTGCCGCATTCGGCGGCGGCCCGGGCCGCGTATACCACTGACTCGGTGGAGCCCTTGCGATCGCCCCAGAGCTCACCGGAGGGGTAGGCGTGGCAGATGACCGGCATGCCCCACTTGTGAGCCTCCTCGGTGGTGGCAGACATCATCTCCAGCATGGCGACCTGGTTCTCCGAGCCCGCGGAGATACCGATGGCCAGGGCGTCGGCGCCCAGGCGGATGGCGTCGTGAACGGACGCGACGGTGGCGTCGTAGGTGGGGTGGAAGTCGACGCAGAAGGTCGATCCCTTGATGATCAGCGGGACGGTGATGTCGGTGTCCCACAGCAGGTGGCCGGCGATGCCCTTGAAGACGGTGAAGGCGTCGGGTCCGCCCTCGATGATCCGGTTGAAGGTGTTCTTGATATCGGCCAGGCGGGGTGCAACGCCGCGCGGGACCGCCTGGTCCAGGGCCACCGACATCATCCGGCCGTCCGTGCCGAGCAGGCGGCGCATACGCAGCTGGCGTCCCAGGGCGGGAGTGGTGCCGACGGGGTTGATGGAGTAGACGGACATGGTTTTCTCCTTGTTGTCATGTGACCCGGCCCTGCGCCGGGCCACTTGGGTGAAGTTGAGTAGTGAGTCGAAAAAGGGTGCGTTGACCGGGACTCGCGTCGTGAACGCGAGTCGGAGGGGTGGTTGAGAAGAGTCGCCGGGCGTTAGGCCCAGACGTCGACGCCGACGCGCATGTCGGCACCGGAGGCGGCCAGATCAATGGCCTCCGTGGCCCGATCGAGCGGCAGCTGAGTGCCGATCAGATCGGCCACCTTCAGCCGACCGTCATTGATCATTGGGGCGACCTGCTGGAAGTTCTCCAGACGGCAGGAGGATGCGCCCACGATCTCGTACTCGTTGTAGTGGATGTCGTTGGCGACGAACTCGAGCTTGGCCTCGGAGTTGAAGCCGGCGAACACCGAGATGCGAGCTCCCGGAGCCAGTAATCCGAGGTAGGGGGTCATGGCCTCGGGACGGCCGATGGCCATGATCACCACGTCGATGCCGTCGGGGGCGAAGTCCCGGATGCGGTCGGCGATGTCGTCCGACGGCGCGAGCACCAGGTCCGCCCCGGAGGCGCGGGCGATGTCGTGGCGGGCCTGGTTGGGCTCGACGGAGATGACCTGGCGCACGCCCTGCGCCTTGGCCAGGCGGATGTGGATCAGGCCGAGCGGCCCCGCCCCGGCCACCAGCACCGTGTCGGCCCCGGCCACCTTGGCCAGGTTCTGGCCGTTCAAGGCGCACGAGACGGGCTCGACGATGGCAGCCTCCCTGGGGGAGACGTTGTTGATCGGGATCAGGTTCTCGCGCGCCTGGGCGGGGACCCGCACATACTGGGAGAGCCCGCCGTCGAGCTGGTAGCCGAAGGCGACGCGGTTGCGGCAAATGTTGGGGTGCCCCTTGGAGCAGGCCGAGCAGGTCCCGCACGGGACGAGCGGGTAGACACAGACCTGGTCGCCCATGGACACGCCCTCAGGCAGCTCGCCGTTCACGGCTACCACTTCTCCGGCGAACTCGTGCCCGAGTGTGGAGGGCAGAGTCACGTTGCGGGTCTTTCGACCGGTGTAGATGCGGACATCCGTGCCGCATAGAAGGGCCCCGGTGACCTTGAGCAGGACGTCCCCCGGCGCAAGTTCGGGGATCGGCACCTGCTCAATCCGCATGTCGTTGGGGGCGTGCAGTACCGCCTTCCTCATGGTGGCGTTCAAGTCGACGGTCGTGTTGACAGTCATGATTGTTCCTTAGGATTACGTGAGTCTTTGGGGATCTGCTCGCCGGCGAGCAGAATGGTGGTGGCGCCGTGTTCCTCGAGCGCGTCGAGCTGTTCCTGAGTCGCACCGGCGTCGGTGATCAGCGCCCATTCATGGGGCAGAGGCGACCAGTAGGGGTAATCGTTCGCGTCGTCGAGCTTGGAGGAATCGGCGATGACATAGACCTGGGCGGCCTGCCGGAGCATCATCGACTTCAGCCGTGACTGGTCGTAGGTTCGCGAGGCGATGCCGCGTTCGGTGTTGACGGCGTCGGCGCCGACGAAGGCGATGTTTCCGTAAATACGGGACAGTGTCATCTCGGCGTCACCGCCGCAGATCGTCTCGTTGATGCCGCGCAGATTGCCGCCGAGGACCAGCACGTGAACGCGCTCCTGACCTACCAACCGGTTGATACAGCGCAACCCGTTGGTGACCACGGTGAGTTCGAAGCGGTTGTCGATGGCGGCGGCAATGCGTTCCGCGGTAGAGCCGGCATCGAGGATCACCAGGTCGCCGTCGTGCAGCAAAGACACCGCGACTTGAGCGATCGCCTCCTTCTCGACGACGTTGGAGACCTCCCGCTGCGCCATGGTCATTTCCCGCCGCCCCGGGGCCAGCGAGGCGCCCCCATAGGTACGGGAAATGACCTCGTCCTTCTCCAGTAGGGCCAAGTCCCGACGGATCGTGACTACGGAGACGTCCAACGCCTCGGCGAGCTCGTTCACCGACGCGCGCTTGCCCGTACCCTCACCGAGCATTTCAACGAGCCGGGCTCGCCGCCGATCCCCCTTGGTGCGGGGCTCGGCAGTCGCATTCGAACGAACGGTGATGGCCATGGTGTCTCCCTGGTCGTTTAAGACGGTCTCTAGGCGCATCGTCCCACCTCCCTTCGTCGTTGTCGTTCGTTCGTGTCGTGTGCCGCAATGGACTCGTGTGGAGCGCATCTCTCAACTGCGGGGCCGAGGCCCTTCTGCCTCCGGTACTCGTCTGTTGCTGCGCTTACACGGTGACCAAGTCCCTGGAGAAGTCGATCTGTTCGACCTTGGGAAGCATGAAGGCGAAGACCAGGGCGCCGAGGACGGATACCGCCCCGGACAACAGCAGCGGCAGGCCGAAGGCTCCGGTAGCCCCATACAGGAAGCCGATGACGATCGGGTTGAGCGCGGAGCCGATGTTGGAGAAGAAGTTCTGAGTGCCGCCCAGCACTCCGACGGTGGAGGCGGGGACGAAGTCAGCCGGTAGGCACCAGATGGTCACGATGGTGAAGGCCGAACCGAAGTAGGACACGGACATGAGCGCAAGCGCCAGTCCCGCTGTGGGGACGAAGGCCGCTCCACCGATCACGGCACACAGCAGCATGCCGACGACCAGGCAGGTCTTGCGGACCCTGGTGACACCCCAGCCGCGCTTGAGCAATGCGTCGTTGATCAGACCACCGCTCCAAGAGCCGATGATGGAGCAGATCGGGGGAATCGCGCCGAAGGCTCCAAGCTTGAGCAGGTCGAAGCCACGCTCGTCCACAAGGTAGGTGGGGAACCAGGTGAGGAAGAAGGTCACCGCGAAGTTCACGCAGAAGAAGCCGATCATCATGGCCCACACGGCGCGCTTGCGCAGCAGGATGAGTACCGGGACGGCCTTCTCGGTACCGGCCGCAGCCGCTTCGCGCTCCTCCTCATCGCGCCCCTCGTTGATGATCGCCATCTCCTCCTCACCGATTGAGCCGACAAGCTCCGGGCGGCGATAGAGCGCCCACCAGCCGAGCGACCACAGGATCCCGAGCACGCCTGCGATCAAGAAGACCCACCGCCAGCCCCACAGGCCGATGATCCCGGCGATCACAGGAGTCGCGATGGCCGAGCCGATACGCGCGCCTGAGTCATAGACGGAGGTGGCGCGAGCACGCTCCCGCTGGGGGAACCAACGGGAGACGGTCTTTGCAGATGCCGGGTAGGCACCCGACTCACCGATACCGAGGCCGAGTCTCAGCCCGAACAGCATGGCGAAGCTGCTGACCAGGAAGGTGGCACCGGTGCACACCGACCACACGAACACCGACGCGCCGAACATGACGCGCTCGCCGAACTTGTCGATCAGTGAGCCCGCGGGGATCTGCATGATCGCGTACGACCAGGAGAAGGCGGACAGGATCAGGCCCTGTTCACCGGGCGTGATGTGGAAGTCCTTGGTCATATAGGGCAGCGACACCGAGATCGCAGAGCGATCGATGTAGTTGATGGCGAGCCCGATAGCACAGACGACGGCGACCACCCACCGCCAGTTGGTCTTGCCAGACCGGCGTACCGGTACTCCAGTTGAAGTCGTCATGGATACCTCCTTGTACCTCAAAAATGAGCGGTTCACTCACATAAGGAACCGTCGACGATCGGTTCGATCATTCCGACGACACCATCGTCGCCCAGCCCCGCCACCCGGTCAAGTCAGATCGATCGATTCGACCATCTTTTCGATCGATTCGATCATCACACACCGAGTTGCTTGGGACCTAAGTACTAGACGCTTCGAACACCTCGGACCCTGCAGGCATGCTCTCCTGCGCACCAGCACCCATGGTCGTGAGTGCGCCCGCTATGGTGGCGTACTTCAGGGCGGAGTCGATGTTCTGTCCTCGCACCAGCGCGGCACACATGGTCCCTACGAACGAGTCGCCGGCACCCGTGGTGTCCACAGCATTCACATGGTGCGCCGGAACCACCTTTTGTCCCTTCGCCCCCGCATACACGGAGCCCGCCCCGCCGAGGGTCACGATCACCTCAGGCGAGATCCGCCGAAGCCCGACAGCCAGCCGCTGCCACCCGGCGATGTCCCCCGGTGCATGCTCACATCCCGCGTATGCGAGTGCCTCCTCCTCGTTCACGATGAGGTACTGGAACAGACCATGCAGCTCGTCCCCGTACGGCACGTAGGGGGCGGCATTCAGAACCGCCGGAATGTGCATGTCACGCGCTCTTCGACCGACGGAGACGACGGAGTCCGCCGGGACCTCGTTCTGGGTGAGAACCAGCCCAGGTCGGGGAATGGCGGCGAACGCAGCGTCCACGTCCGCTGGTGTGAGCCGTGCGTTGGCACCGGAGATCACCGTGGATGAGACGGTCCCGTCTGGAGTGCAGTGGACGAATCCCAAGCCGGTTGCACAGCCGTTGATCTGCGTGACACGCAGGGCAACTCCTTCCGACCCCATCCGAGAGAGGTAATCGCGCCCCCGGTCGTCGGCGCCTACCGCGCCGACGAATGTCACCGGTACTCCCAGCCGACGTGCCTGGATCGCTTGGTTGGCGCCCTTACCGCCAAAACTCGTAACAGCGTCAGTTACACAGAGCGTCTGCCCGGGTCTGGGCAACTCGTCCACGTATACGGTGAAGTCCGTGTTAAGGCTTCCAACAACCAACACGCCACCTTCCATGGGAATTGCGCCGGTCATGATCCCCCACCCCTGCCCAGCAGTTCCAGGCGCAGCGCGGCGACCTGCAGCGCATCCTGGGACTCAGCGACCTCCTGGAAACGATCAGGCTCCTGCCTATCAAGCACCTCCAAGAGGGCATCAGCCGCGGCGACATTCGCCTGCAACTCGCCAGCAGCGTCCTCCCGCACGGGGAAGGTGTCAAAGTAGATCGGGGCCTGATAGCCGCCACGCCTGAGCCAGTGCAGAAGTTCTAGGGTCTCCCATGGGTGGACGGAACCCACGATCATCCCGTCGTCACTGCCCCCATACCCGTCGTTTAGATGGATTCCATACAGCCTTCCGTCCGCGAGCAGGAGCGCAGCAGCGTGTGCGGGATAGTCGCGTGCCATGATCATGTGACAGAAGTCCAGAGTCGCACCCACATTGGGCCGATCAATACACTGAAGCAGGTAGAGGACGAAGCCGCTACTTGGAATCATCGTGTGAACGCGCTCCTCATACGGCTTGTACTCGATGCTGAAGCGCATGTCCGGGTGCTCGTCCGCCAAGCGCTGATAGACGGAAACAAGGCGCTTGGTAGCCGTCACGAAGTCCTTTTGGAAGGCGTAGTCATAGCCGTCATATCCGAGCCACAGGGTGACCAGGTCACTGCCGAGGTCTCTGGCGGCCCGTACACCGGCACCTACCAGCTCATAGGCGTCGTCGGATATACTCGTATCCGGCCCGGTGAACTCTCCGGATCGGTACTTGCTGCGGAATCTCACAGCGATCGAGTTCAGCCGCAGTCCGTTGGCAGAAAGCGCCTCTTTGACGGCCCCGACGCCTCCGTCCACCAAGTGCTCGGGATAATTGAGATCCACATAGCCGACGCCGTCCACGCCGGCGATCGCAGCGAGCGCCTCCGGCACACTCATTCCCTGTTTGATGTATGAATTGATTCTGGCCGAGTACTGCATTCGACCCCTCCTATTCCATCGGCGCCAAACGCCGAAACTGTTGGTGCTGTAAGACACGTGTAGTGTTGATCCGCGACGTCTCTCACCTATATGCGGTAGAAATCGGTCGCCGTGCCGGCGAACAACCGGCCTCGCTCTTCTCGGGTGAAGTCCGCCACCGTCGCATCAAAAGCCGCGTACAGAGTCGACATGTCGGAGTAGAGCGAGTCGACGGGGAAATTGCTGGCGAACATGGAACGCTCCACTCCGAATGCATCGATCGCGGTCAGAATCGGCTCCCTTATGGACGTCTTCGTCCAGTGGTGGTCGGTAGTTCCTAGGCCGGAGAGCTTGACCAACACGTTTTCGCGCCGAGCCAGATCACGCAGTCCACCGCCCCACCACCTCAAGTAGTCCGCGTCCCGACGGATCGGCATGCCGAGGTGGTCAAGGACTATCCGTGTGGAGGGGAAGGCGTCCGCCAGTCGTGCGGCATCGGACAGCTGCCCGGGGAATACCTGCAAGTCGAACGACATGCCCAACGGTTCGAGCTGTGCGAAGTTCTCCCGCCACACCGGCTCGTCCATGATGCCGTCGCGGGTACGGTGGGTGTAGTAGGGGTCAGGATCCCAGTTGAGGATGTCGCGTACCCCTCGGATAGTCGACAAGCTCGCATACCGTTCCAGAAGCGCCGGGGCAGCGGGATCCAACAGGTCGGCCTTGGCCACCTGCACGCTCCGACTGCCCGACAGCACATCGTTGATCCACTCCGCTTCACGCAGCGGCGAAGCGGCGCCGTTCTCTATCACCACGGAGGCGACCACCGGGATTCCGGCGCAGTCCGCTTGATAGTCCTCGATGAGGTAGTCACGGCGCAGCGGCGTATCATCGCCGTGATATCGCGGCATCGGCGGTCCACTCAACCAGGGATAGCCGTCGGCCAATCGACACAGGTGGTGGTGCGCATCCACCACGGGCACGTCAATCATGACCGGCTCCGGACGTCGTCGCCGTTTGACTGCCGTGCATCTCCGACTCCTGGGGTTCACTCGGCACCGGGCTGGACCGCTTGGGTCGCTTGGTGCCGCGTCTCATAGCCGGCCAGTTCTTTCCGACCTGGTCGAAGGTGACCGCGATTACGACTACCAGTCCGGTTACGATCTGTTCGTAGAAGCTCGGCACGCTCAGCAGCACTAGGCCGTTCGTCAGCGCCCCGAGAATCAGGGCACCGATGATCGTTCCACCGATCGAGCCCTCGCCACCCATGAGGTTTGCACCGCCGATCACTGAGGAGGCGATCGCCGTCATCTGGTAGGGGGCACCGGCCTCGGACTGCGCCGCCGAGATGCGGGCGACAACTACCATTCCCCCCAGTCCAGACAGTGTGCCGGCCAGGACGTAAACCCAGATCTTGACCCGCGCTACATTGACTCCGGAGAGCCAGGCAGTCTCCTCGCTGCCGCCCGTGGCAATGACATTCTGGCCGAACACGGTGCGCCGCAACAGGAACCAGCAAAGGATCGCACAAATGGCAACAGCCGCGACCGAGGTCGGTATTCCCATCACCCGAGAGTTCAAGATCATGACGAACGGCTTGGGAATGTTGTACACGGGAAGACCGTCGGTAACGACGTACGCCAAACCCTGAAATATCGACATGGTCCCCAATGTAGCGATGAACGGAGGCAGTCGAACGAGGGCGACCAATACGCCATTCACCAAGCCGCACAGAGCCCCAACAACGAGCCCTACCACGAAACCCAGATATGGGTTTAACCCCTGGTTAACCATCAGGGCCGCACTGACCATGCCCGACAGGCTCGCGATCGATCCGACCGACAGGTCGATGCCGCCGGTAATGATCACGAACGTCATGCCGAGCCCGATAAGGCCGTTGACACACGCTGAGATCGCGACATCGCGTAGATTGTCGAGCCCGAGGAACCTGGGATTCAGTATGCCGAATCCCAGATAGATCACCAGAGCGGCGATCGCGATGGTGAAGGTCTGCGCGTTGATGCGGGAGCGCCACGCCGTGGCTCTACTTCTTATGTTATTCATGTCCGTTCTCGTTCCATCGTCCATCCGGTCGGTCACGTCAGGCGGCAGCGTCATCGACGCCCACCGCAGCCGCGACGAGGTTCTGCTCATTGATGTTCTCTCCCGAGAACTCCGCGACCGCATGCCCCTCCTTCATGACGAGGGCGCGGTCACTCAGGGCGATGATCTCGGGCATATCGGAGGAGACAATGACCACTGCGCAACCCTGAAGCGTCAGCTCGTCAATGAGTGTGTAGATCTCGGCACGTCCTCCGACGTCGACGCCTTTTGTGGGCTCGTCGAACAGGAAGACGCGGGCGTTCGTGGTCAGCCACTTCCCGAGCACGATCTTCTGCTGGTTGCCGCCGGAGAAGTCCCGCGCCTTGGCCCGCACATTCTTAGGTCTCAGGCCAACGGACGCGGACAGCTGTTCCGCTACCTTCGTCTGCTTACGCGGAGAGACCACTCCCATGCGGGAGCCCATAATCGGTCCGTTGGGAAGTGCAAAGTTCTCGTAAGCGGCCGTCAACAGGACCAGGCCCTGGTTCTTCCTATCCTCCGGGATGAACGCGATTCCCGCCCGTTTCGCATCCTGTGGATTACGAATGCGCAGAGGCTGCCCGGCGATCGCCACGTTAGCCTCCGTGCGGGGATCAGCACGGATGATGGCCCGCAGTAGCTCGGTACGACCGGAGCCGACGAGTCCGGAGATGCCCAGTACTTCTCCACCGCGCACGGTGAAGGACACCGGGCCGACCCCCCTCGGATGGGTGGCGGCGTCGACGGATAGCAGGATCGGGTTGCCGCGTAGGTCCCGCTTGGGGCGCTGGTAGTCGAGCAGCTCGCGCCCGACCATGGCTCGCACGATGTCACGTGAGGTCGTGTCCGAGATCTTCTCGTCGAAGCTCGCCCGCCCATCACGGAGTACCACCACACGATCGGAGATCTTCATGACCTCGTTCATCTTGTGAGAGACGAACAGGATGCCGATCTGCTTTTCGTGGGCAAGCTGTCTAACCCTATCAATGACGGCGGCGGCATTCTGTTCCACCATGGCGGTGGTGGGCTCGTCCAGAGCGACAATCTTGGCCCCGAAGGCGAAGGCCCGCGCGATCGTGAGTGCGTGACGTTCGGCCGGGCTCAATGTCCGCATCAGGCGGTTCCGGTCGAAGTCGAACCCCATACGCCGCACGTCTTCCATCGCTCCCGATACGGCGCCCGCCGCGGCTACGCGGGCGGCACGCCCGAGCCCGATGAGTATGTTCTGCTCCACGGTAAGCTGAGGGACGATGGCAGGTTCCTGGTGCGCGATGACGATGCCGTCATGCCGCGCAGACTCGGGCGTGTACTCGCTGCGGACCCGTCCTTCAATGGCGAGTTGTCCACTGTCTGGCCGTAGCGAACCACCGAGGATACGTAGGAAGGTGCTTTTACCGGCGCCATTCTCGCCAGCCAGAGTGAGGACCTCCCCGTGATGCAGCTCGAAGGATACGTCAGCGAGTGCGAGCACTCCCGGGAACTGTTTTCGGATTCCCTCAACCTTTAGGAGCGGTTCAGAAGCACGCATGATCTCTGCTCCGGATACGGTGGCTCACGGCATACCGGTCAGGTAGTCGTTCACGTTCGATTTGTCCACAACGAACGCCGGAACGTCGACGAACGCCGGCACCTTGTTGCCGGCAAGCAGCCACAGCGCCACCTTGACACCACTCGTTCCCTCGGTGGTGGGACGCTCGGAGACGGTCGCCGTGTATCCGTTGTCATTCGCGATCTCGGTCTTCGCCTGCGGGATGCCGTCGGTGCCTACGAGGATGACTTCACCCTGCTTACCCTTCTCCTGGATCGCTGACATGGCGCCCAGTGCCATGGTGTCGTTTTGACAGTAGATAGCCGTCAGATCCTCGTTGGCCGTCAACATGCCTGCCGCGGTGTCCTTGGCAAGAGCGGTATCCCACTTGGCCGTGGTCGATGCGACGAGTTCGATGTTCGGGTAGTCCGTCTTGAGCGTCTCCCGGAAGCCAGTTCCTCGATTCTGGGCATTCGAGGATCCCGGATCGCCCTCGATCATCGCGACCTTCCCGCCATCCGGCAGCTTCTCCGCGATGTACTGCGCAGCGGTGGCGCCGATGGTCGTCGCATCGGGCCCGACGTAAACCGTACCCGCGACGCTGCTGGCTGCATCGTTGAGGATGATGACGGGGATTCCCTGGGAGATAGCGCTCTCGAATACCGAGTCCAGAGCTGTAGCGGAGATCGGTGACGCCAAGATTGCCGAGCACCCTGACTTCATCGCCGACTGGGCCTTGTCCAGCTGCTCAGTGATCGATGCTTCGTCGTTGACTGCATAGGTCTGGTACTCGACGCCGTACTCCTGCGCCGTCTGTTCGAAGCCATCGCGTTCGTAACTCCAGTACTCGTTGGACAGCGTCCTGGTGATGTAGCACAGGCGGATGTCTGAGCTGCCCGTCGGTTCGCCGAGTTCACCCTCGATGTCCTCGATAGGCGTCTTGCCCTCCGCGTCCACCAGCGAGACGACATCCACACCAGCTCCACCACCGGAGGCTCCGGATCCGCCCTCGTCACCGGGGGTGCAGGCCGCGAGCAGGCCCATCGACACGGCCGCCGCACACAGAGCGGCTAGCGGTTTGGATCGAAGATTGTTCATGTCACCACAACTTCCTCATTGAAGGCGCTCCGCTCCGATGCGGTCTGCGCGGGTACGTAAATGATCGCATCGATCATCTAGTTCGCGCAAGACGCAATTTTCGATCTTTCTTGCCCGCCAGATTCGATCACACCGATCGCTCTGGTCGGCTTGAGCGCGGCTCAGGCCCACGACGCCTGCCACGATTTCTGGCCCCCGGCGCGCGGTGGGACAATCGCCCGGGGCGTCGCGGCCCACACCGCGGTTCCCAGAGCATCTGCCACTACGACTGAAGGAGCTTTTGTGCCCGGTCAGAACCTCACCCGCGAGGAGGCGGCGGCACGCGCCGCCGTCGTCTCCACCGACAGCTACGACGTCGTCCTGGATCTGTCCGGCGCCGCGGATCCCGCCAACGCCACCTTCCGCTCCACCACGACGGTCCGCTTCACCGCCACCCCGGGGGCCTCCACCTTCATCGACCTGATCGCCCCGGCCGTCCACGCAGTGACGCTCAACGGCACCGCCCTGGACCCGGAGCGGGTGTTCGCGGACTCCCGCATCGCGCTGGCGGACCTGCGCGCGGACAATGAGCTGACCGTGGTTGCCGACTGCGCCTACATGCACACCGGCGAGGGCCTGCACCGCTTCACCGACCCGGCCGACGGCGAGACCTACCTGTACACGCAGTTCGAGGTGCCCGACGCCCGTCGCATGTACACCGTGTTCGAGCAGCCCGACCTGAAGGCCACCTTCCGCTTCACCGTCACCGTGCCCGAGGGCTGGACGGTGTTGTCCAACTCCCCCACCCCCGCGCCCACGCCGGCCGCCGCAGGCACGCACACCTTCGCCTTTGAGCCCTGCGAGCGCATCAGCTCCTACATCACGGCGATCGTGGCCGGCCCCTATGTCGGGGCCACCGACGTCTACACGGCCGCCGATGGCCGCACCGTCCCCCTGGGCGTGTACTGCCGCAAGAGCCTGGCGGAGTTTATGGACGCCGAGGAGATCCTGTCGATCACCAAGAACGGCTTCGCCTACTACGAAGAGCTGTTCGGCACCCCGTACGCCTTCACCAAGTACGACCAGGCCTTCGTGCCCGAGTTCAACGCCGGGGCCATGGAGAACGCCGGCATCGTCACCCACCGCGACGACTACATCTTCCGTTCCCGGCCGGTGCAGGCACGCGTCGAGCGCCGCGCCGAGACCATCCTCCACGAGCTGGCACACATGTGGTTCGGGGACCTGGTCACCATGAAGTGGTGGGACGACCTGTGGCTGAACGAGTCCTTCGCCGAGTACTGCTCCACGCTCGCCGTTGCCGAGACCACCCGCTGGACGGACGCCTGGACCACCTTCCAGGTGCTTGAGAAGAACTGGGCCTACAACCAGGACCAGCTCTCCTCCACCCACCCGATCGCCGCGGACATCAACGACCTGCACGATGTGGAGGTCAACTTCGACGGCATCACCTACGCCAAGGGCGCCTCCGTGCTGTCCGCGCTGGTGGCCTATGTGGGACGCGAGTCCTTCTTCGCCGGCATCAAGAACTACCTGGCGGCCCACGCCTACGCCAACGCCACCCTGGCCGACCTGCTCGGTGAGCTGGAGCGGGTCTCCGGCCGCGACCTGTCCGCCTGGACCCGCGTGTGGCTGCAGGAGGCGGGTGTGACCACGCTGCGCCTGGAGCTGGACACGAACGCCGACGGCGTGATCACCTCCGCGGGGATCGTGCAGGAGATCCCGGCGGCCTCCCCGGCGTCGCTGCGCCCCCACCGGGTGGTGCTGGGCGCCTATGCGCTCGGCGCCCAGGCCCCGGCCACCCTTGAGCGCACCGGCCGCATTGAGCTCGATGTCGCCGGCGCGCGCACCGAGGTGCCCGAGCTGGTCGGCACCGTCCGCCCCGACGTCCTGCTGCTGAACGACGACGATCTCACCTACGCCAAGGTGCGTCTGGACGCCGCCTCGCTCGCCACCGGGCTGGCGCACGTGGACGCCTTCACCGCCTCACTGCCGCGTTCGGTGCTGGTGGCCAGCGCCTGGGACATGGTGCGCGACGGCGAGCTGCCGGCCGCGGACTTCCTGGCTGCTGCACTGCGCGCGCTGCGCACCGAGACGCACTCGAGCGTGGTGCAGGGGCTGCTGGCGCGGGTGGCGACCTGCCTGTCGGCCTATCTGCCCCCGGCCACGCGTCGGGATGCGGCCGTATCGACTACCGACACGCTGCTGGACCTGGCGCGCGCGGCCGAGGCTGGCAGCGACACCCAGCTGCAGCTGGTGCGCGCCGTCGCCGCCCACGCCGTCACCACCCCCCAGCTCGACGTCGTCGCCGCCTGGCTGGACGGATCCGCCACCCTGCCGGGCCTGGTTGTGGATCAGGACCTGCGCTGGGAGCTGCTGGTGGGGCTGGTCGCCGCCGGCCGGTGTGGCGAGGCGGAGATCGCCGCGGAGGAGGCGCGCGACCGCACCACCACGGGCCGCGAGCGCGCCGCCCAAGCACGCGCCGCCGTCCCCACCGCGGAGGCAAAGGCCGCCGCCTGGCGCGAGCTGGTGGACAACGCCGGCCTGCCCAATGAAACGCAGGTGAAGATGCTCGCCGGCTTCAACATGGTGGAGCGCAACCCCGAGCTGCTGGCCCCCTACGTCTCCGAGTACGTCAAGGAGGCCGACGGCATCTGGAACTCGCGCACCTTCCACATGGCCGAGAACCTGCTGGAGCGCCTGTGGTCGTCCGCCACCGTGGGACTGCCCGACGTCGCCCCGGCCGCGGCGCTGGAGAGCTGGCTGGCCGCCCACGCGGATGCGCCCGCGGCCTTCCGCCGCATCGTCAGCGAGAACCTGGACGACACGCGCCGCGTGATGAGCGTGCAGGCCTGCGCCCGCCCCGCCGAGGGCTGATACTCACCGGCCCAATTGCGCGTGCCGCCGAGGGCGTGGAATCCGGAGACTCGGGTTCCACGCCCTCGGCCCCTCTGCGGCTCTGGGGAGCGGATTTCCCGGAACATGTGGGCTGCGACGCGCACCGGTCAATGGGCCGCGGACTTACCGGAGCTCTTCGCCGCGGCGTCCTGGGCGGCCGCAAAGGCGTCGGCGTCGTCCGCCTCGCGGCCGGGGGTCTTGAATACCGGTGAGCACGGCGTGGACCGCGTACAGCGGGAAGGCGACATAGGCGAAGGCGTACTCCAGCGGCTTGGTGATGCCGGTGACAAAGGCGGTCAGGGCCACGGAGATCATCAGCGCACCGGTGGCCTTGCGCTTGGCGGGCAGGGCGCTGCGCCAAATCGCCAGGGCCGCGGCAACTCCTCCCTCCGTGCCGGCCGTCATCAGCCAGCCGCCCAGTTGCTCGTTGATGAGCCAGTTGAAGGCGGGATACAGGGCCCCATGACCAGGGCGACGCCGATCGCCGCCACCGAGGTGATGATCGGGACGAAGCGGCGACCGCCGAAGAAGGCAAGCCTGTCGGGCAATTTGATGCGGTAGTACCGCTGCCACAGCCTCGCCGCCACGATGCCGATGACAATGCCGCCGAACACGCCCTGGAGCACCAGGTAGCCGAACAGGCCCGCAATGGCGGTGGAGCCGTCCGACTTCCTCGCGAAGCCGATGGCCACGCCGACCGCGAAAATCAGGGCCAGATTGAGGCTCGTCCTTGAACGCGTTCGAACCGGCGCTTCCAGTGCAAGCCCTGCGCCGCTGATTGTCAAGGACGGGGCGGGTGACCCTGCCGCTACCATGGCCGGGAGCGCCGGTCACTTCCGGCCGACTGGGTGATGGCGCCATATGCATGCCGTCGACCGACCCGCACCGTCACGGCAGACATGCGGCGAACCAAGGAGGACACACATGTTTCAGGCATCGAGCGGCGTTGGCATCCCGACCGGATCGGACGGCGATGCGGCAGGCACCTTCGCCGCCGGCGCCGAGGACGCGGAGAGCGCCGTCGTCCGCTCGCCCCTGGCCGGGCGCGTGATCGCCGTCGGCGATGTTCCCGACCCGGTCTTCGCCACCGGCATGCTCGGCCCAGGAGCGGCGATCGACCCCGACCGCGCGGGCGGAGGCGAGGTCAGCGCGGTCGCCCCCGTCGCCGGGACGGTCGCCAAGATTCACCCCCACGCCTTCATCGTGACCGGCACTGCGGGACGCAGTGTCCTGGTGCACCTGGGGCTGGACACGGTTCAGCTCGAAGGCGCCGGCTTCACGCTGCACGTCGCCGAGGGCGACGCCGTCGCCGTCGGCGACCCCGTGGTCACCTGGTGCCCGGCCGCCGTCGAGGCCGGTGGCCGCAACCCGATCGTGCCGGTCATCGCCCTCCAGGCCGAGGGCGCGCAGGTCACCACCGGTGCCGCGGGCGGACACGTGGAGGCCGGCGCGCCCCTGTTCACCTGGATCTGACCGGCAGCCACCCGCCCTCAGCGATTGAACTCGTCGCGCACGGCCCCCAGCAGGCTGGCCAGGCGCACGTTTTCCGGCAGGTCCTCCATCAGCACCACTTCACCCGACCCGTCCGCCAGCGGCATCTTCCAGTTCGGGTACTCCTTGTCGGTGCCGGGCTGGTTCTGGGCGCGGCGCTCGCCGACACCGTCTACCAGTGACACGCCGACCAGCGCCGAGGGGGTGCGCACCACATAGCGGTACAGCGCCTCCACGGTCTCACGCTCGGAGGGATTGTCCGCCAGCAGGTTGTGCTCGCGCAGGCGCGTCAGCATGCGCTCGCGCTCGATGCGGGCCTCGGTGCGCACCTGCTCGACGGGCTCGGTGAGCAGCCCGAGCCGCTCGCGCAGCGCCACGTGCTCGTCGGCCAGATAGCCGGCGGTGGGCGGCAGGTCGTGAGTGTTCACGGTGGACAGGGCCAGGTGCCGATAGGCGCCCGGCTCCAGCGGCCAGTCGTCCTCGTCCTTCTCGAACCAGAGCACGGAGGTACCCAGCACGCCGCGGCTGGCCAGGTACTCGCGGACCCACGGCTCCACGGTGCCCAGGTCCTCGCCAATGATGACGGCGCCGGCACGGTGCGCCTCCAACAGGACGACGCCGATCATCGCCTCGTGGTCATAGCGCACGTAGGCGCCCTGATCGGCGCGCAGGCCGTCGGGAATCCACCACAGGCGGAACAGGCCGATCACGTGGTCGATGCGCAGTGCCCCCGCGTGCCGCAGCACCGTGCCGACCATCTCCCGCAGCGGGGCATAGGCCGTCTCCGCCAACCGGTTGGGGTCCCACGGCGGCTGGGACCAGTTCTGGCCCAGCTGGTTGTACATGTCCGGCGGGGCGCCAACCCCGACGCCGGAGGCGAAGGCGTCCGGCTCGGCCCACACGTCCGCACCCTGCGGGTGCACGCCGACAGCAAGGTCGTCCATCAGCCCCAGGCTCATACCGGAGGCCTTGGCCTGGGCCTGGGCCCGCCCCAGCTGCTCATCGACGATCCACTGCAACCAGGCGTAGAAGTCGATGCGGTCCGCCAGCGTGCGGGCCTCGTTCGCAACGAAGGCGCTGGAGGCGTCCTTGAGGTTGTCGGGCCAGTCCGCGAAGCTGCCGTACTTCTCCATCAGCGCGCACCACAGGGCGAAGCGCTCCAGCCCCACGCCCTGGGCGTCGCGGAAGCGCTCGAAGTCGCGCTGACGGGAGCGGGAGCGGCCGGCGGCGAAGATGACCTCCAGGGCCTCACGCTTGGCCTTCCAGGCGGTGTCACGGTCGATGGCGTCGGCGCTGAGGTTGGCCTCGGCCACCTCCTCATGCGCCCACTGCACCAGGGAGCGGCGCGGCCCGGACAGGCGCGAGACCTCCAGGATGTTCTCGGGACGGATGTAGATGGGGTTGACGAAGCGGCGGGTGACCGGCAGATAGGGCGAGGGCGTCATCTCGCCGACGGGCTCGGCGGCGTGCATCGGGTTGATGAGCAGGAAGTCGGCGCCCTCGTCACCCAGGAAGCCGACCAGCTCGGTGAGATCATCGGCGTCGCCGATGCCCCAGGAGCCGTGGGAGCGTATGGAGTACAGCTGGGCCATGACGCCCCAGCCGCGGCCTCCCAAGGAGGAGGGCAGGTCGAGGTGGTCGGGGGTGACGGCCAGCGCGGCGCTCGCCGAGGAGCTGCCGCCGTCCGGACCGGCGTCGACGTCGGCGATGATCGTGTGCCAGCCCAGCGGCAGATCGTCGGGGATGACGAAGGAGGCCTGGCCGGTGAGCACGCCGTCGACCTCGCGGGGGGCGGTCCAGTCGTCGGCCTGCAGCAGCTGCAGGGTGTCGCCCTCCTCCAGCTTGATGTGCACCCGGACGTGAGCGCCGTCGGGCAGGTGTACGGGGATGGTCGACTGCGTGCCGACCCGCACCACCACGGTGGGGGGAAGGGTGCGCCGCCAGGGGGCGATGTCGACCTCACGCAGGGACTCCTCGACCTCCTGCGGGTCACTCGCCTTGACGCCCAGGGCGCCCAGGACGGCGACCAGCGTGGTGCGGGAAGGCGCGGCGAGGTTGCCGTGGTAGTCCCAGTACTCGGTGGAGACCCCGTGGGCCTCGGCAAGCTGCTTCAGGCGCTCGTCGGGGATGTCGGATGCGGCGTTGGAGTCGGTCATGGCGGTTGCCTCGTGCTCGGTCGCGCGTGCGCGCGAGGGCGTCCCCGGTTGCATGGGGCGCGGGAAGGTGATTTCAAGGGATGATCCGCCGGCTGCACCGATGCGACCGCGCGGTCGGCACGGCAGACGAGAACATCTCTTGCAGCAAGCGTTTCACACGATCCGTGCCAACGCCAGTCGCCCACGCCGACGACGGCGGGCCGGGCTCCTTCTCATCCCCACCCACCGCTGACGCTGGGCGGGTCTCGGCGGCCCAATGCGGCGGCCGAGCGGGTCGGCCGCCGGGAAGGAAGCGGCGGCCGACCGGCCGAATCAGTCGAGTTCGGCGATCTCCTGTGCGAGGGTGTCCGCGGTCGGGCCGACAACCACCTGCACCACGCGGCCGGAGCGGACCACGCCGAAGGCGCCGGTGGCGCGCAGGGCCTCCTCGTCGACCTTGTCCTGGTCGACTACCTCCACCCGCAGACGGGTGATGCAGGGCTCCAAGTCGGAAATGTTCTCGCGCCCACCCAGGCCGGCGACGATCTCAGCTGCAGTACTCATGCGTGCTCCTCGGGGTTCCTCGTGCTCGCCGTCACTTTATCGCAGTTCGGGGCGCTCAGGGGACGGGTCCGCGGGCCGCTTATCTGTCAATCGTCATTCATCCGATGGCAAAATCGTTCCCCAAGCGCCCAAGTCGGTGCACAATGAGCCGTGACACTCATCTCCATCGCCGTTGAGGAGAACCGCATGGCCCCGTCCGCCGCAAACCCCAACTCTCTAGCCGGTATTGGCGTGAGCCCCGGGCTCATCGCCGGCCCCGTCGCCCGCATGGCCCCCGGCATTTCCGAACCCGAGATCGCCACGTTGGATCCGAGCCGTGACACCGAGAAGGAGTGCGACCGCGTTGCCGCGGCCGCACAGACCGTGAAGAAGGGCCTCGAGCTGTCCGCCGCCGAGGCCAAGGGCGACGGCCGCACCCTGCTGGAGACCACCGCACAGATGGCCGCCGACCCGACCCTGACTTCCTCGGCGCAAGCCATGATCCGCGAGCGCCGCCTGGTGCCCGAGCGGGCCGTGTGGGAAGCGGCGGGGACGCTCGCCTCCATGTTGGAGTCGCTCGGCGGCTACATGGCCGAGCGCACGCGCGACGTGCAGGACGTGCGCGACCGCATCGTCGCAGTGCTGACCGACTCCCCCATGCCCGGCATTCCCCGCCTGCCCGAGCCCTTCGTGCTCGTAGCCGAGGACCTCGCCCCCGCCGACACGGCCCTGCTGGACCCGGAGAAGGTCGTCGCCTTCGTGACCTCCGAGGGCGGCCCGACCTCCCACACCGCGATCCTCGCCCGCGCCCTGGGCATCCCCGCTATCGTCGGCACCGGCTCCGCCGTCACCGACCAGCTGTCCGACGGCGACATCGTCCTGGTGGACGGTACCAAGGGCACCATCGTCGTCGACCCCAGCGAGGATCAGCTGCGGCGCGCCCGCGAGCTGGCCAGCCGCGTGCGCGTATTCAACGGGGACGGCGCCACCAAGGACGGCCACGAGGTGCAGCTGCTCGCCAACGTGGGCGACGGCGCCGCCGCCCGCTCGGCCGCAGAGGCCAACGCCATGGGCGTGGGCCTGTTCCGCACCGAGTTCTGCTTCCTGGACCAGCCCGAGGAGCCCAGCGTCGACGACCAGGTCGAGGCTTACAAGGCGGTCCTGGCGGCCTTCCCCGGCAAGAAGGTGGTGGTGCGCACGCTGGACGCCGGCGCCGACAAGCCACTGCCCTTCCTCACCGACGCCACCGAGGCCAACCCGGCCCTGGGCGTGCGCGCCTACCGCACCACCCGCCGCGACCCGGAGGTTCTTGACCATCAGCTGGAGGCCCTGGCCAAGGCCGAGGCCGAGACCAACGCCAAGGTATGGGTGATGGCCCCCATGATCTCCACGGCGGAGGAGGCCAAGGCCTTCACCGAGAAGGCCCGCTCCTACGGCCTGCAGACGGCCGGCATGATGATCGAGGTGCCGTCGGCGGCGATCATGGCGGACAAGATGTTCGAGTACGCCGACTTCGCCTCCATCGGCACCAACGATCTGACCCAGTACGTGATGGCCGCCGACCGGCTGCTGTCCTCACTGGCGGACCTCTCCACCGCCTGGCAGCCGGCCGTGCTGCGCCTGATCAAGGAGGCCTGCGACGGCGCCGCCCCGCACGGGCGCCCGGTGGGCGTGTGCGGTGAGGCCGCCGCCGACCCGGCACTGGCGACGGTGCTGGTGGGCCTGGGCGTGGCCAGCCTGTCCATGACCGCCCGCGCCCTGCCCGACGTCGACGCCGTGCTGAAGTCGGTGGACCTGGCCGAGTGCCAGCGGCTTGCCGGTATCGCGACCAGCTCGGCGACCGCCGAGGAGGCCCGGCAGGCGGTGCGCGCCGAACTGCCCATCCTGGAGGAGCTCGGTCTTTGACGCATCCGTATCCCGTTCCCCCCGCCACCACCGAACCGCTCGGGTCCGTCACACGGATCCTCGCTCTTGAGGAGGTGGTCGGCGCGGGGGACGGGACGGAGGCGTTCACGGGTTCCTCGCTTCCCCAGATCTCCGGACGCATCTACGGCGGACAGGTAGTTGCCCAGGGCCTGTTGGCGGCCGCCGCCACGATGGTTGACGACGGCGACGGCCCCCGGCAGCCGCACTCCGTGCATGCCTTCTTCATGCGCGGCGGCAAGCCGGGCGAGCCGCTGCGCTTCGAGGTGGAGCGGATGCATGATGGCCGCTCGTTCTCCCAGCGCCGCACCACCACGACCCAGGACGGGGCGCCGATCCTGACGATGGTCTCCTCCTTCCAGGAGCGGCAGGAGGGCACCGAGGTGCAGCTAGAGGCGCCCGACGTGCCGCCGCCGGAGGAGTTGACCAGTGCGCTGGAGATCTTCCGCTCCATCGATCACCCGGTGGCCAAGTTCCTGGGACGCACCACCGCCTTCGACATCCGCCACGTGGAGGGCAACATCTACCTGCGCCCCGGCAAGCAGACGGAGGGCCGCCAGCACCTGTGGGTGCGCTCGCGCGGGGCGCTTCCACCGGACACCACCCAGACGGTGCATCGGGCACTGCTGACCTACATGTGCGACCAGGTCATGCTGGAGCCCGCGCTGCGCAGTCAGGGGTTGTCCTGGCGCAGCGAGGGCATGAGCCTGGCCACCCTGGACCACGCCCAGTGGTTCCACCGCGACGTCGACGCGGGGGATTGGCTGCTGTTCGTGCAGGACTCCCCCACTTCCCAGGGCGGGCGCTCCATGGCCCGGGCGGAGGTGTTCGACTCCGCCGGGCGCCTGGTCTCCACGATCGCGCAGGAGGGCATGATCCGCACTCCGACGGCTACTTCGCACGGGAGCGGCGACTGGGCGATTCGGGTGGCCGAGGGCGACGACGGCGGGCCGATTCCGGAGGCCGCGGATCCGCAGCCCTCGGCCTGACACCGTCTCGACGCAACACCGGTCCGGGCCGGCTCAGTCTCGGCCTGGCACCGGTCCGGGCCGACGCCGGCCGGGGCCGACACCATCTTCGCCCGACACCGTCTCGGACTGCCAGCCGACGTCGCAGCAAGGGGCGTGCGCACGAACGACATCACACGAGATTGCTTGCAACACCGTTGCTAGCGACTTGGTGATAAACGCAACAGCTTATTACATGCGATGCCGCACAAACGCGCTTAGAGACGCACAGTTAAGGGTATGCTGCCGAATTGAGACCTAGCGCCGCGAACCTACGCGCTCCTGTCTGACACGTCGGTTGTCACCACGAGAAGGCGGGAGCGCGCAGTCGTCGCGACGGTCCTGGATACAAAACACTCTCCCGATAACGGCATGAGAAAGGAGTCCCATGCGCTCCCGCACCGCCTCTCACCTTCTGGCGGTACTTGCTCTCGGGGCATTGGCCCTGGTGATGATCGTCCCCGCTACTTTCATCAGCTCGGCAAGCGCCGCCGAAGACACGTGCACCACCACCACCGAGACCCCCGACGTCTCGCTTCTCAAAAACGATCAACCGGTGTCCGCCGAAAACACGGCGGTCGCCTGGGAAATGCTGAAGCTACAGTTCGACCTCACGCTCAATAACGGCCACTGCGCCGGTCAGACCTATGAGATCGGCACTCCCGCCGAGCTGCGGTTCGATTCCGGAACCACCTGGAACCTCAACACCGAGAGCGGCGAAACCGCCGCCACCATGACCTACCGGGCCGATGAGGACGGCACGAATGGCCGCCTGGTCATCACACTGACCGACTACGTCGAGTCTCACCAGGACGTGTCCCTGTCCGGCTGGGTCGACACCCGGCTGACCAGCGCGATCACTCCTTCCAGCACCGAGACCCTCACGTTCAACATCAATGGCGAGGTCACCACCGTCGAGGTGCCCGTCGGCGTGTGCGAGGGCAACTGCACCGAGATGCCCAGTTATCTCGCCAAGTTCGGCTCCGCCCCTGCACCTGACGCTGATGGCGTCAGTGCGGGCAGCGTGACCATCCAGACACCCACTGTCACCCCGGAGATGGCCGCCGGAGCCGACTCCGTGACGCTGAATTGGAGTGATGAGCTCACCTCACCCGACCAGACCTTCACCTGCAGCGCCACCGCCCACTCGTACACGGGACGCAACGAGTGGGGGGACCCCACCGGCGGCACCGCCGCGCAGGTGAACGTCACCAGCTGCACCGACAAGACCATCAGTGGAACGGTCGTAATTCCCGCGGGACAGTTCGCCCGAATCACCCTGCCCATGAACTTCCGCGGCGCCGGCCCGTGGACGGACACCGCCTCGCTGGTCTTCGGCAGCAACACCTTGGAGCGTGAGACCGAAGTGATCCTCCGCAACGGCGGCGGCTCCGCCAGCGGCAATGTGCCGGTCGTCCCGACTCCGAGCGAGTCTCCTGCTCCCTCCGCGACCCCGAGCGAGTCGCCCACGCCGACCGAGTCCGCCACTCCTTCCGAGTCGCCCTCCGCGACCCCGAGCGAGTCGGAGAGCCCGGCTGCAACCGCCTCGGCGACCCCCAGCACAAGCCGCGTGGTCGTCACCACCTCCTCTACGCCGTCGCCGCACCGCTCACTGGCCCGCACCGGCGCCAACAGCCTGGTGCTCGTACTCGGCGCAGGCTCACTGCTGATCGCCGGCGCGGTCGCACTCCAGCGCGCCCGTGCTCGCGAGTGACGCCGATCGTCCGCCTGCCCAGCTGAGCTTCGGCCCGGCAGCGAAACGGGTGGGGCCCCGGATCTCAACGATCCGGGGCCCCACCCGTTTTATCGGGTTGTCTACGCCAACGCGTGCGGGGAGACGGAGACGGGCTCAGGCCGCCTTCCCCTTCCCGCGTTATTCCCTCGCGAGTGTCTACTACGAGCTTTTGCACCCTGGTGTGCGGCAAAACGCTGCACACCAGGGTGCAAAACGTCGTAACAGGGCACAAAGTGTCGCATCGGCTCAGTCGCGCGTGTTCGCCCCGCAACCAACGCGACTCCATCGCCTCGCAAGCTCGAGCAAGCTCGGCTTGACTCGGCTCAGTCGCGCGTGTTCGCCCCGCAACCAACGCGACTCCATCGCCTCGCAAGCTCGAGCAAGCTCGGCTTGACTCGGCTCAGTCGCGCGTGAGCTTCCTGTAGGTGACGCGGTGGGGGCGGGCGGCCTCGGCGCCCAGGCGCTGGACCTTGTTCTCCTCATAGGAGGCGAAGTTCCCCTCGAACCAGTACCAGGAGGCCGGGTTCTCCTCGGTGCCCTCCCAGGCCAGGATGTGGGTGGCCACACGGTCCAGGAACCAGCGGTCGTGGGTGATGACCACCGAGCAGCCCGCGAAGTTCAGCAGCGCGTTCTCCAGTGAGGACAGCGTCTCGACGTCGAGGTCGTTGGTCGGCTCGTCCAGCAGGATCAGGTTGCCGCCCTGCTTCAGCGTGAGCGCCAGGTTCAGACGGTTGCGCTCACCACCGGACAGTACCCCGGCCGGCTTCTGCTGGTCGGCGCCCTTGAAGCCGAAGGAGGCCACGTAGGCGCGCGAGGGCATCTCCACCTGGCCGACCTGGATGTAGTCCAGCCCGTCGGAGACGACCTCCCACAGGGTCTTCTTCGGGTCGATTCCGGCGCGGTTCTGGTCCACGTAGGACAGCTTGACCGTCTTGCCGATCTTGAGCTCCCCGCCGTCGAGCGGCTCCAGGCCCACAATCGTCTTGAACAGGGTGGTCTTGCCGACCCCGTTCGGGCCCACGATGCCGACAATGCCGTTGCGCGGCAGCGTGAAGGACAGGTTGTCGATCAGCGTACGACCATCGAAACCCTTCTTGAGGTTGGTGGCCTCCAGAACCTGGTTACCCAGGCGCGGGCCCGGCGGAATCTGAATCTCCTCGAAGTCGAGCTTGCGGGTGCGCTCGGCCTCCGCGGCCATCTCCTCATAGCGGGCCAGACGCGCCTTGGACTTGGCCTGGCGACCGCGCGCGGAGGAGCGCACCCACTCCAGCTCGTCCTTCAGACGCTTGGCGAGCTTGGCGTCCTTCTTGCCCTGGATTTCCAGGCGCTTCTCCTTGGTCTCCAGGTAGGTGGAGTAGTTGCCCTCGTAGGGGTAGAGGTGCCCGCGGTCGACCTCGGCGATCCACTCGGCCACGTGGTCCAGGAAGTACCGGTCGTGGGTGACGGCGATGACGGCGCCCTTGTAGGTCTTCAGGTGCTGCTCGAGCCAGAGCACGGACTCGGCGTCGAGGTGGTTCGTGGGCTCGTCCAGCAGCAGCAGGTCGGGCGCCTCCAGCAGCAGCTTGCACAGGGCGACGCGGCGGCGCTCACCACCGGACAGGTTCTTCACCTCGGCGTCCGGCGGCGGGCAGCGCAGGGCGTCCATCGCCTGCTCCAGCTGCGAGTCGAGGTCCCAGGCATTGGCGGCGTCGAGCTCGTCCTGCAGGGTCCCCATCTCGGCCATGAGCGCGTCGAAGTCGGCGTCGGGGTCGGCCATGGCGGCGGAGATCTCGTTGAACCGGTCGAGCTTGCCCTTGAGCTCGGCCACGCCCTCCTCCACGTTGCCGAGCACGGTCTTGTCCTCGTTCAGCGGCGGCTCCTGCAGCAGGATGCCGACGCTGTAGCCCGGCGACAACCGGGCCTCGCCGTTGGAGGGCTGGTCGATGCCGGCCATGATCTTCAGGATCGAGGACTTGCCGGCACCGTTGGGGCCAACCATGCCGATCTTGGCTCCCGGGAGGAAAGCCATGGTGACATCATCCAGGATGACCTTGTCACCGTGCGCCTTGCGCGCCTTGATCATCTGGTAGATGAATTCAGCCACAGGTCTGATACGCCTTTCAAAAGGGGTTTCTCGGATTCGCTCGTGCCCCGACGACGACGCTCCCCGGCCGCGCCGGGGTGCGGATCGCGTCGTCGGCGCACACCATCACCCAGCCTACGGGAGCCGCGGGCCGACGACGACGGCGCGGGCCAGTGACGCCGTGCACGTGTGCCCGGTCGGGTCGCGGCCCGAAGCACATCAGCCCGGCCGCCCCCATGCACCCGCGACCAGGGACCATGCGGATGACTACCGTTCAGAGATCGCCCGGCCTGATGCTCGCCTGCGCACCTCGGGCCTCAACCGCACCGTACGTGCGACCGGCGCGCGCCTGGTGAAGTAGCAGCACGATCACCCCTGCGACCAACCACAGACAGCCAACGACAATCCAGGTGACTGGCTCGTCAACGGGAACGCCGGTACTCACCGCCAAAAGATTCGACAGGTGAAATCCGCCGTGCGCGCCTACGGCCGCCCAGGTCGAGCCCGAGACCCAGCGTGCCGCCATCGCTGCCGCTCCAAAGCCGAAGGGCATGGCCAGGTAAATGACGCGCTCGCCCCACCCCTCCTGACCGCCCTGAGAGATCAAGTGCATGACGGTGAAGGCGAGTAGCGATATGGCCGCCGCCGTCCGGGTGGAGCCGAGTGAGCGGAACAACCAACCACGCCACACCAGTTCCTCAGGGATCCCCTGCAGGAAGAACCCCAGAGCGATCTGGATCAGGATCGCGGACCACCACGTGTCGCCCGGCATGGCGGGCTCCACTCGGGGGATGCCGAGCGCTTCGCCTACGGCTCCGGCCATCGGCATGATCGCGAAGGCGACGGCGATCATGCCCAGGCACCAGGCCAGTGCACGCGGACTCGGGCGCATTGCCAGATCTGAGAGACGCGCGTGGTCCAGGCGAGTGATCAGCAGCCTAGTGCACTGGTAGGCGCACGCCGTCGCCAAGGACATGATCACGAGCACCGCCAGACAAACCACCAGCAACCCTGCGCTGCTCCGGCCGAAGACTTTTCCGTCCAGCAGTGCCTGCACTCCAGGTATGGCCATGATGAGCGTTGGTACCGTGGCGCTCAGCACCATGACCACGATGGCGATCGCCACCCGTGCCGCGGCGCCGCCCGGGCCCGGTCGGCTCGTTCGCGCCTCCAACTTCGGTTCCGTATTGGCTTCCGTCCCGGTGATCTCGCGTGGGCTCATACCGATCACGTTAAGTGGCGCAAGTCACCGACTCCAGGGGCTGCGACGATAACCAGGGACGACACGCCGCGGATTCAGGGACCCGTCAGGGACCTCCCCGAGGGCCTTTCCAGCCCTGTACCCGTCCGGCTATGGTGCGAAGGCATGGATGTATTGACCCGGCCCAGTAAGGCCAAGGCGGGCGACAGGATCGCGGTACTGTCGCCGTCGCTGGCGGTGCCCGCGATCGGCCCCGCAGTGCATGAACAGGCCTTGGAGCGGCTTCAGGCCATAACCGGTCTGGTGCCGGTGGAGTTTCCCACGACCCGTCGTCTCGGAGCCGGCGCACGTGAGCGCGCCGACGATCTGAATGCGGCCTTCTCCGATCCGAGCATTCGCGCGATTATCGCCACCGCGGGCGGTGACGATGAGATGACGGTTCTGCCACTCCTTGACGCCGAGCCCGTACTGAATGACCCCAAGCCGGTGCTCGGCTACTCCGATAACACCAACCTGCACCAGTGGCTGTGGCAGCACGGCGTGTGCAGCTTCCACGGCGGCGCCACCCAGGTTCACCTGGGCCCCGGGCCCGAGGTCGACGCCATTCATAGTGCCTCGCTGCGCGCCGCACTGCTGACGGGTGAGGCTCTGGAAGTCACCGAGCCGGGATACTCGGAGGACTTCGGCAAGGACTGGGCCGATCCGCGAGCACTGCACGAATACGGAGTCCGCGAGCAGACCGAGCCGTGGCTTTGGGACGGGCCTTCCGCAACAGTCAGCGGCCCCGGCTGGGGCGGATGCTTGGAGGTGCTGGTGCTCGGCCTCGCCGCGGGGCGTATCCATGCCGATGCCACTGCCCTTGATGGCTGTGTGCTGATGCTGGAAACCTCTGAGATACTCCCCGGTCGGGAATTGGTCGCGGGCATGCTGCGCTCTCTGGGGGAACGGGGAGTGCTCGAAGCCGTGGCCGCCATCCTGCTAGCCCGACCGCCCGCTTCCAGTCCCCAGACCTCTCCTGACGCCCGGGCGCGTGCGCAGTACCGGCAGGAGCAGGCCCAGGGCGCGCTTGAGGTCATCCGGCACTACAACACGCAGGCACCGGTCTGCATAGGCGTCCCCTTCGGTCATACTCGACCCCAGTGGATCCTCCCCCACGGCGGCACGCTCACCATCGACGCCGCATCCCGGCGCATTATTGCCTCCTACGCTTGACGAGTTTTGCGGGCGGGATCTACCTGATCGCCCTTGTGCGCGGGCCTGCCCGTACCGGCCACCGCCGTAAGTACCACCGCCTCCCAAGTCTCCGCCGACGGTTGACGGTTTACGACCTTGGGGTGCGTTTCACGACCTCCCCGGGGTCGTGAAACGCACCCCAAGGTCGTGATTCGACATCAGAACGCTCAAAGCTCTGCGCCGCATCGACAAGCGGGATCAGCGCCGGCTCCAGGGTGCGATCGCTCTGCTTGCCACCAACCCGCGCCCTCCCGGATGCCGCCCTCTCAAAGGCCGCCCCGCCTGGCGGGTACGAGTAGGCGACTTGGGTAAATTCAGCATCATCTACACGATCGACGACGGCCGACTCGTCGTCGTTGTGGTCACGCTCGGACACCGCCGCGACGTTTACCGCTGACCGGACCGAAGACCCCCGCAGGCGTCATGCCGCCGGCACAACCAAATAAGCTCATTGAGGTGACCGGTGTTCACTACGCACACGCCGGTTTTGAAAGAGAGGAATGGTCCCTTGCCAGACGACACATCCGCCTGGGCGGTGCTTGTCGGCGTCACCACCTCCGGGTCGCACGCGTCGGCGCACTGGTTTCAAGGCTTTCTGAAGTCCTGCCGGGAGCGGAAGCTGCGCATCTGCGGCGTGGATTTCCACGAGCCTTTGCAGCACCGGACCCCGCCCATCCCGGTGGATTGTTTAGTCACGGTGCCCGGCCCCTACGCGAGCGGACTCGACGCGGAGCAGACCACTGCGGCGGTGCAGGAGATTCGAGCGCGCTGCCCGGGCGAAGTGGTGCTGTCCACCGCACTCCGAGAGAACTATCAGCTGCAAAACAGTCAGCTTGCCCGCGCGCTGGGGACCATGGCCAACGACGATGCCTGCATCAGGCTGATCCAGGACAAGCCTGCCTGCCGCGAGGCTCTGCGTCAGGCCGGTGTGCGTCAGCCGCAGAGTCTGCGGATCATAGGGGCCGCGGCGGACGGAACACCGCTGTTCGGCAATGCGGCCGGAGAGGGAGTGAAGACACCGCCTCCCGCCCCGGCGGCTGGATCGTCAAGCCGGCTACCGGGATGGGCAGCGTAGGGGTCCACCACATCGCTTCGCTGGACGAGTTGCCCGATCTTGGTCCCGATGTCGTCGCAGGAGGTTACTGTCTGGAGGAGTTCGTGACAGGTACGGAGTTCTCTGTCGAGGGCCTCACCGTCGACGGGCAAGTCCGCGTTTACACGACGACCGCCAAGACGACCAACGAGAGCTTTGTCGAGACTGGCCATCTTCAGCCGGCCGGGCCCGACAGGATCCCGCCGTCATGTCACTTGCGGGAGCAGCTCCAGACGTGCATCGATGCGCTGGGGATTCGGTGCGGGCACCTGCACGTCGAGTTCTGGGTGACACCTGAGAAAGAAATCGTATGGGGTGAGTTCCACGTCCGGCAGGGCGGAGACTTCATCGCCCCCGACCTGGTGTCTGCGGTGTGCCCGGGGCTGGACTTTTACGGCGAGTTGATCGACTCCCTGCGCGGAGAGCCGCTGCCGCCGATACCGGAGATCGGTCGCCACGCAGGCGTGCGCTTCGTCGAGACCGCCGCCGGAACCGTCGTCGACACCAGCCTCAGTAGAGAACTCCCGGCCGGGACCGACGTCTTTTGGGAATGCCGCCCCGGCGAGACGGTCCACGCCGTCAATGGGCTGCGCGCACGCCCGGCCGCGGTCCTGGCGTGCGCCGATGACGAGCCTGCGGTCGAGGCCAGGCTGGCCGACGCGATTGACGCCTGCGATATCCGGGTCGCCTCGTCCAAGCGAGGCGGAGCGTGACGTGCCGGGCGACAGCTGCACGGCCGGGGCATTCCCGACGCTGACGAGTTGGCGAGTGTGATACCGATCGACCGGCAGGCCGGTCTAGGCGAAGTACGGCCGACTCACGCAGGCGATTGCGTCGCCAGCCAATTGCGGCTCAGTCGGCGGCCTGCTCCTGCTGCTTGCGCCAGCGGATGCCGGCGTCGATGAAGGCGTCGATGTCGCCGTCGAACACGGAGTCGGGGTTGCCGACCTCGTAGCCGGTGCGCAGGTCCTTGACCATCTGGTAGGGGTTGAGCACGTAGGAGCGCATCTGGTCGCCCCAGGAGGCCTTGACGTCGCCGGCAAGCTCCTTCTTCTTGGCGTCCTCCTCCTGCTGCTTGAGCAGCAGCAGGCGCGACTGGAGCACGCGCATGGCGGCGGCGCGGTTCTGGATTTGGGACTTCTCATCCTGCATGGACACCACCAGCCCGGTGGGCAGGTGCGTGATGCGCACGGCCGAGTCGGTGGTGTTCACGGACTGGCCGCCGGGCCCGGAGGAGCGGAACACGTCGATGCGGATATCCGTCTCGGGGATGTCGATGTGGTCGGTGGACTCGATCAGTGGGATGACTTCGACGGCGGCGAAGGAGGTCTGACGGCGCCCCTGGTTGTCGAAGGGGCTGATGCGCACCAGGCGGTGGGTGCCGCCCTCCACGCTGAGCGTGCCGTAGGCGTAGGGGGCGTGCACCTCGAAGGTGACGGACTTCAGCCCCGCCTCCTCGGCGTAGGAGGTGTTGAGGATCTTGATCGGGTATTCGTGACGCTCCGCCCAGCGGGTGTACATGCGCAGCAGCATTTCCGCGAAGTCGGCGGCATCAACGCCGCCCGCCCCGGAGCGGATGGTTACCACGGCGTCGCGCTGGTCGTACTCGCCGGACAGCAGGGTGCGGATCTCCAGGTCGGACAGGTCCTTGCGCACGCCGACCAGGTCGCGCTCGGCCTCGGCGAGCAGCTCCGCCGCATCATCACCGGACTCCTCCCCCGCCATCTCGACCATGGTCTCCAGGTCGTCGATGCGCCCGCCTAGTGCTTCCACCCGCTTGAGGTCGGCCTGTGCGTGCGCCAGAGCGGAGGTGACGGCCTGGGCGGCGTCGGCGTCGTCCCACAGGTTGGGGGCGGCGGCCTGCTCGGACAGCTCGGCGATGCGTCCGCGCAGCGCCTCCGGGTCCGTCACGGCGACGACGGAGGCGTAGGTGTGTCGGAGCTGCTCAATCTCGGCGGGAAAGTCTGTGGCCACGGGCCCGAGTCTAGAACAGACCCGGGGCCGGCCCCGACAGACGGGATACCGACGGCGACCGCAACGCCATCCTGAGCCGCTGCCCGTCCAGCAGGACCGCCGTCACCGGCTGCCCTCCGCAACCTACCCAACGGAGCCGCACTCGCAAGACCGGTTCCGGTTAGGGTGGATACGTGCATGTCGTTCCCTACATCCTCGCGCTGACGCTTGAGGAACACGGCGGGTTGTGCGCGTCCGTCATTCCCTCCGACAACTCCCCGGCATCGTGACTCCTTTCGCCGACACCGCTCGCGGCAGCTCCTCCGACGGCGATGTCCCCGCCGCGGACGCTCCGGTCACCACCGCGACTCCAGTAGGACTCCCGGCCGCAACCGCCCTGGACTGGCGTCGGCACTGCCGTCTGATCGGACCCACCCGCTACCGGATTCCGCTCAGCGACGCGGTGCTCACGATTCTGTTGGCGGTCGTGGCGCTGGCCGACTTCACACTGTTGTACACCTGGGGCCCGCACCCGGCCTATGTGGCGAACGTGCTCGTAGCCCTGACGGTGACCGCGGCTCAGCCCTTCCGCCACCGCTCCCCCACGGTTTCGGGCGTGGTCGTCTACCTGGCGATGGTGGCCTACGTGGCGCTGCTGCGCATCACCCCGGTCAACCTCGGCCTCTCCCCGATCATCGTGGCGGTGCCGACGGCGTTGCATGCACTCACCCGCTGGGCCGCGGACCGGCGCTGGGGCGTGGCGGGGCTGCTGGCCGCACTGGTCGGGGCGGTGATCAACCCGCAGACGGTGTACGCGGTCAACCCCCATACCGCCGACATGTTCAACTATCCGCCCTTCGGGTTCGCCCTGGCCTGCGTGCTCGTAGTGACCGTCACCTACCTGTGGGCGCTCAGTCGACGTGCCGGCGCGGAGTCCATGGACCGTACCGTCGCCGCAGCATCCCGGCTGGCCGCCGCCCAAGCGGTGTCTGCGGAGCGCCTGGCCGTTGCGCGGGAGCTGCACGATCTGGTCGGCCACGGCCTGACCGTGGTCAAGGTGCAGGCGGATACCGGGCTCGCCCTGGGGACCCCCGAGGCCGCCCGTGATTCCCTTACTGCGGTGCGCGATGCCTCCGCGGCCGCGCTCGCCTCCACCCGCGAACTGGTGGCCCTGTTGCGCAGCTCAACGACTCAGGGGCCGCCGGCCCCGGTGGCGGACCTGACCGCGCTGCCGGAACTGGTGGCACAGGCGCGCGCCACCGGCGTGGAGGTCGAAGCCGCGCTGCCCACTGCGGCCGAACTCGCCGCCTGGAACGACTCCTGGACGGCGTTGCAGCGGCTGACATTGATTCGGGTGGTCACCGAGGGCCTGACCAATGCGGCCAGGCACGGCGACGGCACCGCCCGGATCACCATTGCCCGGCACGACGACAGCTGCCGGGTGCGTATAACCAACCCGTTGCCCGGCGGCGTATCCACTTTGGCCGCGGACGGGGATAACGGCCGCGAACATGGATATGGACTGACCGGTATGGCCGAGCGGCTGCGTCTGGTCGAGGGCCGGTTGGAGGCCGGCCCGAGCGAGGACGCCGGGGCGTACTTCCTGCTCGACGCCGTCTTCCCGGCTGACTTCCGCCACGACCCCGAGGAGCATCGATGAACCAGGACCGGCTGCGTATCGCCGTCGTCGACGATCAGCAACTCCTGGTCGCGGCCTTCCGTTCCCTGCTGGACGCCCAGGCGGACATGACCGTAGTGGCCACCGCTCATGACGGCCGGGCGGCGCTGGAGTCGCTGCGCCGCGCCAGGGGCCGTGGCGAGCCGGCAGACGTGGTGCTGATGGACATCCGCATGCCGGGACTGGACGGCATCGCCGCCACGCGGCGGCTGCTATCCGATACCGCCCTGAGCGGCCGCGACGGCGACAGCCCCACACGGGTACTCATGCTCACCACGTTCCAGGAGGAGGAGCTGGTGCTGGGAGCGCTGCGGGCCGGGGCCGTCGGCTTCCTGCTGAAGGACTCCGGCCCGACCGACCTACTGGCGGCCGTTCACGCCGTCGCCGCCGGACAGGCCTGGCTGGACCCGGTGATCACCCCCTACGTACTGCGCGCGCTGGAGGGAGAACCCGAGCAGGCCGCAGCCGGTCCGGCTGCGGCAGCGGTCGATTCGGCTGCCACGCCCGTCTCTTCCCCGGTCGACGCGGAGCCCGCCGAACGTCCCAGGACCGAGGTCGGGCTCCTGCCCGGCGAGACGCTGACCGGCCGCGAGCGCGACGTGCTCGAGCTGGTCTGCCGGGGAATGACCAACCCGGAGATCGCCGCGCGCCTATACATCGCCGAGTCGACCGTGAAGACCCATGTCAAGGCGCTGCTCGGACACACCGGCTGCCGCAACCGGGTGGAGCTGGTGATCCACGCGCTCAGGTCCGGGATGGTCGACCCAGGCCTGTAGACGGCAACCTCTCTCCCCCTTTCGGAGGAGGCCTTTACGCGGCCGGTGGCTGTGCTCGTGCCCCTTGTGGGGATCCGCCGGCAGGCACCCGAGCGGATTCTGGCCTCATGGCTACAGCACCATTGTCACCGCCCACGTCATCTCCCGCTTCCACCGCCGACTCGTCCCGGCCGGCCGCGGACCTCACCGCCCCGCCCGGGCTGGCACTGCGTAATGTGGAGGTGAGCTACGGCAGGCAGAAAGTACTGATGGGACTCAACCTGACCGCGCGCCCGGGGCGGGTCTACGGTTTGTTGGGGCTCAACGGCGCCGGCAAGTCCACCACCTTCAACACCGCGCTGGGGCTGTTGCGACCCGACGCCGGCTCGATCGAGGTGCTGGGCAGGCCCTTGACCCGCGAGAGTCTCAGCCACGTGGGGGCGAGCATAAACGGCCCGGCGTTCTACCCGCAGTTGTCCGCCCGCCGCAACCTGCACATCCACTGTCTGCTGACCGGCACCACCGTCGAGGTGATCGACCCGCTGCTGGAACAGGTCGGCCTGGGGCGGGCCGGCCGCAAACGGGCCGGTAGCTTCTCCACCGGCATGAAAGTGCGCCTCGCCCTGGCGATGGCGCTGCTGGGCGACCCGGAGGTGCTGGTGCTGGACGAGCCGCAGAGCGGCCTGGACCCGCAGGGCATCATCTGGCTGCGCGACCTGCTGCGTGAACTGGCCGCGGGTGGACGCACCGTCATCGTGTCCAGCCATGTGCTCGGGGAGATGGCGCGCACTTGCGACGACGTCGGGGTGCTCGCGGGTGGGCGCATGGTCTATGAGGGGCCGCTGACCGAGTTCGCGGTGGCCGGCCAGGACCTGGAGGACGCCTTCCTCGCCGCCGTCACCGGGGCCGCGGACCGCCGTGGGCAGGAGGTGCGGCGATGAGCACTGCAACCTCAGTTCCCATCACCACCCGAGCGGATTCCCTGCCGGGTGCCCGTCCGCGACGCCTGCCGGGGCTCGGAGCCGTGCTGCGCGCCGAGCTGGGGCGCAGCCGCCGCACCGCTACCTGGGGCATTCCGGTGGCGGTTGTGGTCTTCTCCCTGCATGCCCTGCTGGTGGCGCATGCCGCCCTTACCGCCGACGGCTGGAACGACGGCGTGTTGCCGTGGCTGAACCCCTACCCCGCCGCCTTCGCCCTGCCCATGGGGGCGTTGACCGGTGCCATGGCCGCCTGGCGCGAACGGCGCCACCGGGCGGGAGGGACCGCCTGGCGGGGCGTATCTCCGGCGCTTTCGGCGACGGCGAGGGTGTCCGTGCTCGCCGTCTCCGCACTGGTATCTCAGGCGCTCCTCCTGGCCCCGATCGTCATCGACGCACTCATTCGCGGCGCCGGCTGGGGGCCGTGGTCCCAGTACCTGTTGTTCGCCTTGGTGATGTGGGTATCGGTCACTGGTGCGAGCGTGTGGGGGCTGGCCCTGGGCCAGTGGCTTGGCGGCATCGCCGTCGGCCTGGCCCCGGCGCTGGCGCTGGTGTGGTCGGCCGCGGGCGCGTTGCAGGCGGAGACACCGACCTGGTGGGCGCGGCCGTGGACCTGGGCGATGCGCCCGACCCTGCCGCTGTTGGAGGTGCATGCCAACGGCATCTCCCTGGAGGCGGGCTCACCGGTGTGGAACTATCCGGTGGCGCCGGGCGCGCTGGGCAGCGCCGGGTTGTGCCTGCTCGGCGTCGGCGCCGTACTACTGGGGGCTCGGCGGGCTAGTGCGCTCACGGGCGCGCGCCGGGCGGCGGGGGCTCTCGCCGTTCAGCGCCTTTTCACTCGTCGCCCACGTTTCTGGGCGCGGACACAAGCCGCCGAACCCGCCTCGACCGGTCCGCTGGACACGATGCCCACGCCGGTCTCTGCACCGGACGCCTCGATCTCTGCGCCGTCCGGGCCCGTCGGGCCGGCGCTCACCCAGGGCCATGCTGTTCCCGCCGGGAGGACGGTCGTAGCCGGCCGAATTGCGCACGCACCACAACACAGCCTGTCCCCTGCGGTTCTGGCCGGACTGACATCGCCGGGCTCGCGCAGTGCCTTCCGCGCGGTGGCCCTCGGCCTGCCCTGGCGGCTGTGGCTGATGCTGACGGCCGTGCTGCTGGGGCTCCTGGGACTGACGCAGGCGGTCTACTCCGCCGCGTACGCGCTGCCGCTGTTCACCCTGGCGGGCGCGCCGATTGCCGCCTGGGTGGCGGGGGCGACGGCGTGGCGGGCGCAGGCCGACGCCTGGCGGGGCCTGGTGCTGCGGGCCCGACCGGCTGCTCTGACGGCGTCGACACTGACCTGGGCGATGGCGCTACTGGCCGCGGCGCTGATTCCGGCGTGGGCCATCGCCCGCCTGGGGGCGCCGCTGTTCCCTACCGACTCCGAACTGGGCGGACTGGGCGCCCCCGTGTACACGTTCATGGTGATGCCGTTCGTAGTCTTCATGCTGGCGGCGCTCGCGCATGCGGTGGCGCAGGTGGCCGGCACGGCGGTGACGGTCGGCGTGGGCGTGGGCCTGTTCCTGATGGGCCTGATCATCGACGGCAACGAGGTGCTGGTGGCGACGCCGCTTTGGCAGCTGGCGCCATGGGGCTGGATTCAGGCGGCGGGCACCTACCCGGGGCGCTGGGCCGCGATCGCGGCGGCAAGCCTGGCGATCGGCGTGGCTGCCTTCGCCGTCAGCGCCGCTCGCGGCCGCGCCGTCGCCACCCGGCAGACCGAATAGCTCGACGGCTCCCGCCGAGGCCGGCGCCGCCACGGCTTCACCCGCGCGGGCGCGTCAGCCCAGGGCACGTGGCTGGTAGCGGGGCCAGTTGGAGGTGTCCACGGTGTAGCCCCACGCGGCGGCGTGCGCGAACCAGTCCGCCGGCAGCCAAGGAACCCGCCTGGACGGTCACCTCTGCGATGATTGACCTGCCTCCACGGCGCAACCCCGGAACGACTCAGCACAGCTCAGCCGGGGAGCGCACCGTAAGGAGGTGAGATTGGGCATGTCATCCAAGAAGCGGAAGCACCGCCGCAAGGCGCAGAAGCGGAAGGGGAAAGGGATGACGGGTGAGCAAAGGGCCCAGATTTGGCGGACCGTAGTCCAAACAACTCCGCCATTGATCTGGGCCCTGACAGCTCTTCTCAGTGTCTTAAGACACTGAGCGACGCCCGGTTTCCCGGGGAGTCGGGCGGTTGCCGCCGCTCGGCTCCCTGTCATGATCCCACACCCAGCCTGGCTCAGTCCAGGGCACGTGGCTGGTAGCGGGGCCAGTTGGAGGTGTCCACGGTGTAGCCCCACGCGGCGGCGTGAGCGAACCAGTCGGCGGGCAGCCAGGTGCGGCCCACCAGCTGAGGGTGCCCGGGCATGTACCGGGTCGCCCACATGACCAGCACCAGCTCCGCCCACTGGCCGCGCAGCTTCCACCGCGCCGAGCCGGAGGCATTGGCCGCCGCCATCACCACCTCACCCACGCCGGTCAGCTGCACCTCCTGCACGTCGGCGAAGGCGATCGGCATGACGCCCTCACCCGTACCCAGGTAGATGCCGTGAGTGGACACCGTCAGCCGGGCGTAGGCCAGGTGCCGCCACTTCTCCACGGCGTCGGCCTCGGCGGCCCGCTTGCGCCGGGAATTCAGATAGGCCTGCCCGCCGAAGAAGGCGGCGGTCAGCGCCAACCCCACCGGCCCGCCGGCCAGGAAGAAGCCCCGGGAGGGGTTGTAGGTGGCGTCGCCACGCCGCCACACCAGCATCTCCGCATCGCAGGTGGCCAGCATGACCTCCTCACCGGAGAAGGCGGCGCGAATGGGGTCGACCATCGGGGAGACGGGGTTGGGGCGGCGTCCCGCCCGCAGTGCGGTAAGCACGCCGGCGGTGTTCCACCACACGAAGTCCTGCCCGGTCCAGGGCCGCTGCGGGGCCGGACGTGACGGGGCGGCGGGAACGACGTCGGCGGCCCGGGCGGGCACCAACTCGCCCGCGCCCGACCCATGCGCGGCCGCACGCGAGGAGTGATCGTCTTCGGGTCGGAACGACCCCGGTGGCATAGGGGTGCCGGTCATGCGTCCCGCGTGACGCGCTCGGCGTCGTCGGCGTTGGGATTCTCGGCCTCGCCGGACCCGATGTTCTCGGCGGCGGCGGAGGTTCCCGGCACCATGTCCTCGGCGCGGCGCAGCAGGTCGCCGGCCGGCTCCCAGTAGGACAGCCCCACCAGGGTGCGCCCGTCGAAGGTGAGCGACGTCAGTGAGGCGAGCGCGCACTGGCGCCGCCGCGGGTCGTGGGCCAGCGGTCGCCCCTCCAGGTACAGACGCAACGCCCAAACGGGCAATTGATGGGACACCAGCAGGGCCTCACGCCCCTCGACCTGCGGGATCGCCGCGCGGACGGCGTCGCTCATGCGGGCCACCAGCTGCGTGTACGGCTCCCCCCAACTGGGGCGCAGCGGGTTTACGTAGTAGCGCCAGTTCTCGGGGCGCGCCAGAATCTTCCGGTCCCGGTTCACGGGCACGCCCTCGAAGTGGTTGTCGGCCTCGATCAGACGCGGGTCGCTGATTGGGGTCAGGCCGAAGGCGGCCGCGGTGGGGGCGCCGGATTCGCGCGCCCGCTCCAGCGGGGAGGTGATCACGGCGGCGATGTCGTGACCGGAGGCGGATAGGACGTCGGCTACCTGGTCGGCCATCTGCCGGCCGAGCTCGGAGAGGTGGTACCCAGGCAGGCGCCCGTAGAGCACGCCCTCGGGGTTGTGGACCTCGCCGTGCCGCATGAGGTGAATGGTGGTACGCGCCATGTCGCGATTCTTGCACGCCCCGATCGACGCTGGCGACGTCGGCCCGGCACACTCCGCCGACGGGCCCGCCCGCCACCGCGGCCTGCGCGCCCCGACGACGCCACCGCCCAGTGCGCACCGTGCACCACCGCCCGGCGTCCCGTATGGTGCATCCATGACGACTCGCAGCGCATGGGGTCTCGGCCTGGCGACCGTGACCGACGACGGCAACACCCTGGATGTCTGGTATCCGCGGCCGGTCCTGGGCGAGGCGCCCGACGACGGCGACGCCGACCTGCTGGCCACGCTCAGTTCCATGGAGCGCCGCGACCCGGCCCGCGGCGTGCACACCACGGTGGTGCGCACCTCCGCCGACCTGGACGACGCCCCGCAGACGGTGGCCGGCGCCTACCTGCGCCTGCACATGCTCTCGCACCGGCTGGTGCGCCCGAACACGATCAATCTTGATGGCCTCTTCTCCCGCCTGCCCAACGTGGTGTGGACGTCGGCGGGCCCCTGCGCGGTGGAGAACTTCGAAGCCACGCGCATCCGCCTGCAAGCCTCCCTGGGGCGGCCCGCGCAGGTGCTGTCCGTGGACAAGTTCCCACGCATGACCGACTACGTGCTGCCCTCCGGGGTACGCATCGGTGACGCCGCGAACGTGCGTCTGGGCGCCTACCTGTCCGAAGGCACCACCGTGATGCACGGCGGCTTCGTCAACTACAACGCGGGCACGCTCGGACGCTCCATGGTGGAGGGCAACGTCGCCCAGGGCGTGGTCGTCGGCGACGGCTCCGACATCGGCGGCGGCGCCTCCACCATGGGCCTGCCCTCGGGCGGGGACGGACGCCGGGTGGCGCTGGGCGAGCGCTGCCTGTTGGGCGCCAACTCGGGCCTGGGGATTCCGCTCGGCAATGACTGCGTGGTTGAAGCCGGCCTGTTCGTCACCGCGGGCACCCGCGTGTCACTGATGCCGCAGGGCGGGGTGGTGCCCGGCTCGCACGGGCTGTTCAAGGAGCCGCGCGTGGTGGCGGCCAGTGCGCTGGCGGGCGCGTCGAATGTGCTGTTCCGCCGCAACTCCCAGTCCGGGGCGGTGGAGGCTCTGTCCCGCGGCGGCAAGGGCATCGAATTCGATCCGCAGACCGCCTCCCGGTAGGGACTCGCAGGCCTCGCCGTGAACCGGGGCCGGGCACCGCGGCGTTCACGCTCGTACCCCCTAAACGACCATTCTGCGATACGTCGCCGGTCGCCATACAAGACATACGCCCACCGGCGCCCAGCATTTTGTGACACGCGTTACGATAAGCGTGTACCTGAACACCCATGGGTGACGCCCGCAGGACATCGTCGTCGAGGGGAGCTCTGATGCCCGCACAAACCCGCTCCCACACCCCGGACGCCGGCACCGCTGCACCGGCTGGCGCATCACAGGCGCCCCCGCGCGGCGATCTGCCCACACCGCGTCCGCAACACCGGCACCGCGTGTCCTACACCGCGCTGAAGACGACCATGGCGATCACCGGCACCATCATGGCGCTGTTCGTGCTCGTCCACATGATCGGCAACCTCAAGGCATTCCAGGGCGCCGAGTCCTACAACAACTACGCCGCCTGGCTGCGGGAGATCGGCTACCCGCTCGTCCCCCACGAGGGCGTGCTGTGGATTCTGCGGCTGGTGCTGGGCACCTGCCTGATCCTGCACGTGACGGGAGGCATCACCCTTTGGTGGCGGGGCCGGAAGGCCCGCGGCTCCTTCCGCAGGCAGAACATGCGCCCGCGCACGCTCGGAGCCCGCAGCATGATCATCACCGGCGGCCTGATGCTGGTGTTTATCGCGGTGCACCTGCTCGACCTGACCATCGGCCGCCTGGTGGCCTCCAGTAGCTATACGGCCGCCACCCACTCCAACGGGCAAATGACCGCCTATGCGTACGAGAACCTGATCGCCAGCCTGTCGCGCCCGCCCATGGCGATCTTCTACAGCCTGATCATGCTGCTCATCGGCGTGCACCTGGCGCAGGGACTGTGGTCGGTCGTCAACGATCTTGGCGGCACCGGCACCCGGCTGCGCCGCGTCTGCCTGGTAATCGCCATCGCCGTCGCCCTGGCCATCGCCATCTGCAACGGCATGCTGCCCCTGCTGGTGCTGAGCGGAGTGATCGCATGAGCCCTGTACCACCCCCGGTCGACAACCTCTACGACGTCGGCCCCGATCTGGACCCGCACCTGCCCGACTGCCCGCCCGAGCAGGCCTGGACGCGCCGGCGCGACGAGTACCGGCTGGTCAATCCCGCCAACCGACGGCGTCTGACCGTGATCGTCGTCGGCACGGGCCTGGCCGGCAGCGGGGCCGCCGCCACCCTGGGCCGCCTGGGCTACCGGGTGGAGTGCTTCAGCCTGCACGACCTGCCCCGGCGGGCCCACTCCGTGGCCGCGCAGGGCGGGATCAACGCCGCCCGCGCCCGCAAGGTCGACGGCGACTCCCTGAACCGGTTCGTGAAGGACTCCGTCAAGGGCGGAGACTACCGCGGCCGCGAGTCCGACGTGGTGCGCCTGGGGATGGAGTCGGTGCGGGTAATCGACCACATGTACGCCATCGGCGCCCCCTTCGCCCGCGAGTACGGCGGCCAGCTGGCCACCCGTTCCTTCGGCGGCGTGCAGGTGTCCCGCACCTACTACACGCGCGGGCAGACCGGCCAGCAGTTGGAGGTCGCCTGCGCCCAGGCGCTCCAGGAGCAGATCGCCGCCGGAAGCGTGCACATGCACGCCCGCACCGAGATGCTGGATCTGATCGTCGCCGACGGCCGCGCCCAGGGAATCGTCACCCGCGACCTGCTCACCGGCCAGATCCGGGCCTGGACGGCGCACGCCGTCGTGCTGGCCACCGGCGGCTACGGCTCCGTCTTCCACTACTCCACTCTGGCGATGGCCTCCAACGCCTCGGCCACCTGGCGGGCCCACCGCCGCGGCGCGGCCTTCGCCTCCGCCTGCATGGTGCAGTTCCACCCCACCGCCTTGCCGGTCAGTTCGCACTGGCAGTCCAAGACCACGCTGATGAGCGAGTCCCTGCGCAACGACGGGCGGATCTGGGTGCCCAAGCGGCCCGGGGACGACCGACCCCCGAACGACATCCCCGAGGACGAGCGCGATTACTACCTGGAGCGCAAGTATCCGGCCTTCGGCAACCTCACCCCGCGCGACGTCGCCTCCCGCAACGCCCGCGAGCAGATCGAGTCCGGGCACGGCGTCGGCCCGCTGCACAACTCCGTGTACCTGGACTTCCGCGACGCCCTACAGCGCCTGGGCAAGCCGGTGATCGCCGCCCGCTACGGCAACCTGTTCGACATGTACCTGGACGCCACTGGCGAGGACCCCTACGAGGTTCCCATGCGCATCGCCCCGGGTGCCCACTTCACCATGGGCGGCCTGTGGGTGGACTTCGACCAGATGTCCACCGTCCCGGGGCTATTCGTGGGCGGGGAGGCGTCCAACAACTACCACGGCGCCAACCGGCTGGGTGCCAACTCCCTGCTGAGCGCCTCCGTGGACGGCTGGTTCACCCTGCCGCTGTCGGTGCCGAACTACCTGGCCGGGCTGGTGGGCACCGGCGTGCTCGCCGCCGATGCCCCGGAGGTGACCGCCACCCTCGCCGACGCCCGCAGCCGGGTGGAGCGGCTGCTGGCGGTGGGCGGCACGCACCGACCCGTCTGGTTCCACCGGCGCCTGGGCGAGATCCTGTACGCCGACTGCGGCGTGAGCCGCTCGGAGGCGGGACTGCGCCACGGGCTGGAGCAGGTGCGGGCACTGCGCGAGGAGTTCTGGGCGGATGTGAAGATCGTCGGCGGCGCAGAGCGGCTCAATCAGGAGCTGGAGAAGGCGCTGCGGGTGGCCGACTTCCTGGAGCTGGCCGAGGTGATGATCCTGGACGCACTGGATCGACGCGAGTCCGCCGGGGCGCACTTCCGGGAGGAGTACGCCACCGCCGAGGGCGAGGCCAAGCGCGACGACGCCGACTGGTGCACCGTGTCCGCCTGGCTGACCGACGCCTCCGGTCGGCACACGCGCCGCAGCGAGCCGCTGACCTTCTCGCTGGTACCGATGCAGGTGAGGGATTACCGATGAGAGTGGAACTGGAGATCTGGCGGCAGGACGGGCCACGCGCCCGCGGCCGCTTCGAGTCCTACACCGTGGACGACGCCGAGCCGGAGATGAGCCTGCTCGAGCTGCTGGACCGCCTCAACGACCAGATCATTGAGGGCGGCGGCGAACCGGTCGTGTTCGAGTCCGACTGCCGCGAGGGCGTATGCGGAATGTGCGGCTTCCTCGTCAACGGCAAGCCGCACGGACCGCAGGACAACACCCCCGCCTGCCGCCAGCACCTGCGGGCCTTCCCCGGAGTGACGCGCTTCCGCCTGGAGCCCTGGCGCTCGGCGGCCTTCCCGGTCATCCGCGACCTGGTGGTGGACCGCACCGCCCTGGACGAATTGATCCGCGCCGGTGGAACGGTGGACGTGGCCGCGGGCACGGCGCCCGACGCCGACTCCGTGCCGCAGCCCTATCAGCAGGCCGAGCAGGCGCTCGACTTCGCCGCCTGCATCGGCTGTGGTGCGTGCGTGGCCGCCTGCCCCAACGGTGCGGCCATGTTGTTCGCCGGGGCGAAGCTGGCGCATCTGTCGCTCATGCCGCAAGGGCGCCACGAGCGCTCCCGGCGGGCGCGGCGCATGACGCAGGCGGTGGGCGAGCTGTTCGGCCCCTGCTCGCTGTACGGGGAGTGCGTGCCGGCCTGCCCGGCGGGCATCCCGCTGACGGCTATCGCAGCCCTGAACCGGGAGGCGCTGCGGGCCGGCCTGCGCGGGCACAGCCGCGACAACTGAGACCGCCGGGCTGACACATCCCCTCTTGGCCGGTCTGCCGACCGCCCAAGTCTTGTTCGGCAGACCGTTGCAGGCGCCGCCGTCGTCGGCTTTACGCGGGCTTATGGGCAACCAGGGCGATGCCCACCATGTCCTGCTCGTACCGCTTGAAGGTGCGGCGCATCGTTAGCATGCGCTGCCGTAGCTCCCGGTCGGCGATGACGTTGCGGGCGATGCGCGCAAAACCGCCCAGGCCCTCGTCGCGCAGGTTGCGGCCGAGCTTCATCAGCGCCATGGGGGCGGTGTCCACCCAGTCGACCACGAGGCCGGCCTCCTGTAGCAGCTGCCGCCAGGCGGCCGCCGTCATGGGGCGGGCGTTGACGTGGATGGCGCGCGCCAGGTCCTTGCGCAGCTCGGTGTAGCGGGCCTCATCGATGTCGTCCGGAACCACGCCCAACTCGTGGATGGCGTAGCGACCTCCGGGACGCAGCACCCGGGCCGCCTCCGCGGCGATTGTCGCCTTGGCCTTGTCGCCCTGCATGGTCAGCATGGCCTCGCCGATCACCACGTCGGCACTGGCATCGGGCAGGCCGGTATTGGCGGCCTCGCCCCGGCGGACACGTCCGCGATCGCCGACCACCGCGGCCACCCTGCGGGCGGCGTCGGGGTCCCGGTCGATGGCGATGTAGGAGGCCGGGTCGGCGGCGATGACCTCGGCGGCGGTGCGGCCCAGCCCTGGGGCGAGTTCGACGACGTCGGCGCCGACCAGGTGGGCGTGCTCGAGCATGGCGGCGGACAGGGCGGCGCCACCTGGACGCAGGACGCGTTTGCCCGCGCGGGCGAGCACCCAGTGGCCGGGTGCGGTCGCGACGGGGCGGTCGGCGTAGGGCAGGGGCGGTTCGGGGGAACCCGGCCCAGCGGTCACGGGTTCGGTGGCGTCAGAAGCAGTGGTCTCGGCGGCAGTTCCCTCATCGGTCATGCGAGCTAGTTTAGCCTCGCCTCACATCTAAGTTACAGGCTGGCACAACACACTCCGAAAGTATCCGCCGAGGCAAGCCCGACTCGTCCACCACTCCCCCGCTGGGGAGCACTCTCAGGACCACGCTGCCCCACGCCGCACCACCTAGCATGAAGGCGCATGCCGGCATTCGGCGCATCAGCCGGCGAAAACGACCGCCGCCACACCCGGCTCGAAGGAGACCATCCGATCATGGAAGCACAGATGCTCAAGGGCCAGGTCGCCCTAATAACTGGAGCCAGTTACGGGATGGGCCGCACGATGGCCGAGTTGTTCGCCGAGGAGGGGGCCGCCGTCGCGGTCACCGCCCGCCATGCCGAGCAGCTCGATGAGGTCGTCCAGGCCATCCGCGCCAAGGGCGGACGGGCAATCGGCGTCGTCGCCGACGTCACCAGCCTGGAGGACACCGAGCGGGTCTTCGCCCGCGTGCTGGAAGAGTTCGGAGACCTGGATATCCTGATAAACAACGCCGGCATCGGTGAGCAGAAGACGATTGATGACACCGACGACGACTGGATGCTCTACGTCATGAACACCAACCTCGCCGGCCCCATGCGCTACATCCGCGAGGCGCTGAAGATCTTCAGGCCAAAGAACGCGGGCTGCATCATCAACATCTCCTCGGTCAACGGGGAGCGTCCCTTCTGCGGCGCCGCCTACACCTCCACCAAGGGCGGTCTGAACACGCTGACGAAGAACGTGGCGATGCTGCTCAACGACACGGATATTCGTTGCAACGCCGTCGCGCCCGGTTCCACCGTCACTCCGGCGCACCTGGCCAACAAGGCCGGCGAGCAGCCTGGGGGACAGAAGATGCTGGAGCATTCCCAGCACTACGTCTACTTCCCCGGGCCGGAGTGCGACCCCATGGACCAGGCCTACGCCTGCCTGTATCTGGCCTCGAAGATGGGACGGGCCGTGCGCGGCCAGGTGATCCAGGTGTGCAACGGCGCCTTCCTCTGACCTTTCAGTGGCCGACTGTCAAAATCGGTGACAAACACCGGAACCATCCGCTCGAGCCGATTCAGAAACCGCGTGATTCCAACGATTCGCAAAACGCGATTCGAGGCCCGGGGCGCGTTTGTCTCCATCTGTGACAATGCGCTGCCGCCCGGCTGTCAAATGGCGGTGTAACCGCCGTCCACGGGAATGGCCGTGCCGGTGACGTAGGCGGAGGCGGGCGAGGCCAGGAACAGGGTCGCGGTGTCGAGCTCACCCTCCGCGCCGTAGCGGCCAAGCGGGATCGTGCGCTTGGCGTGCTCCTGGAAGAACTCGGATTCGAGCGTATCGGCGGTCAGCTCGGTGTAGAAGTAGCCGGGGCAGATCGCGTTGACGGTGATGCCGTACTTGCCCCACTCGGCCGCCAGCGCCCGGGTCAGGTTGACCATCCCGCCCTTCGCGGCGTGGTAGGGGGCGGACCCGGCCACCATATTGCCCACCAACCCGTACATGGAGGAGATGTTGATGATGCGCCCGTAGCTGGAGGGGATCATGGCCTTGTTGGCGGCGGCGCGGGCCACGCGGAAGGAGCCGAGCAGGTCGATGTCGACCTCGCTGACGAACTGCTCGTCGGTGATGGTCTCCGCCGGGCCAACTGCACCGGTGCCCGCGTTGTTCACCACGATGTCGAGCCGCCCGAACTTCTCCAGTACCGCATCCACAACCGCCTCGACGTTGGCCGTGTCCGTGATGTCGCAGCGCAGGGCCAGGATAGGTACCCCGTATTCCTCCGCGATCTCGGCGGCGACCGCCTCGATGCGGGGCACGCGGCGGGCGACGGCGACGATGCCGGCGCCGGCGGACGCCAGCGCCTTGGCCATCTGCACGCCCAGGCCGGAGGAGCAGCCGGTGACGAGGGCGACTTGCCCGGTCAGGTCGAAGTAGTTGCGGTCCATGTGTCCAAGAGGCCTTTCTATCGGGAGTTGCCGAGTGGCGGGGAGGTTCGGAGGGACGGTGAACGATCTAGGCGGCGCCGGGCTCGATCGACAACGACCGCTCCGGACGCGACGCGAGCCTATGTGCCCAGGTCGCCCTCCGGGAAGGATTGTCGTAATAATCCGCCCGGTAATCGCCCGCCGATATCACGCCGGCGCCCGGGGCTACCGGACGGCATCGGCGAGGGGCCGGTTTTGGCGCCCGGTGGCGACGACGGCGAGCAGTGCGGCGACAAGCATGACGCCCAGCAGGGTCCAGAAGACGATACGGGTGCCGGCGGTGGTAGCCGCGGCGACGTCGTCGGGGCGGGCGACCTGGGCGGTGGCAACGATCGTGGCCGCCACGGCGGTGCCGATCGCGCCGCCGAGCTGCTGAATGGTGTTGAAAGCGGCGTTGCCGTCGGGCTGAAGGTCGTCAGGGAGCGTGCGCAGCCCGTTGGTCATGGAGTTGGAGACGGACAGGCCCTGGCAGATGGGCATGAGGACATAGATCCAGGCCATGCGCGTGGCCGAGCCAGAGGTGCCGATCAGAGCGAAGAGAACCAGCGTCGCCACGCCGAAGGCAGCGCCGGTGCGGATCGGGCGAGCGGGGCCGAGGGCGTCGAGCACACGCCCTCCGAACGGTGTCAGGCAGGCACCCACGATGCAGCCGGGTAACAGCAGGCAGCCGGCCGCGAAGGCACCCATGGCGTCGGCGACTTGCGCGTAGTAGGGGATCAGATAGCCCAGGGCGAGCACGGTCGCCTGGACGAGCACCACGTACAGGATCGAGAGGGTGAACACGGGGCGGAGGAAGACCCCGACGCGCAGCAACGGGGCCTGCGAGCGCGCCGATACCAGGCAGAACGCCGCTACGAGGACGACGGCGAGTACCAGCAGCCCCAGCACGCGCGGGCTGGCGAACCCGGCGGTGGAGGCGGAGCTGGTGGCGATCACCAGGGCCGTGAAACCGGTGGCCAGGAGCAGGAACTGAACCGGCGAGAAGGGCGCGGGCGCCGTCGGATGGGACTGTCGGATCGTGGCCACGCCCAGGAGGAGTGAGACCAGTAGGAAGGGGACGAGCACCCAGAACACCGAGCGCCAACCGTAGGCTCCGATGAGGAAGCCTCCCAGCGATGGCCCCACCGCCGGAGCGATCGCGGTGATTAGTGTGGCGATGCCCATCATCATGCCGAGCCGCTCCAGGGGCGCCTGTTCCAGGACCAGGTTGAACATAAGTGGCAGGGCGATGCCCGCGCCGACGCCCTGAATGAGGCGGCCGAGGACGAGCGGGGCGAAGCCGGGAGCGAGTGCGCACAGCAGGGTGCCAGCCAGGAACGCCAGTCCTGCGGCCACAAACAGGCCGCGGGTGCGGAAGCGACGGTTCAGCAGGGAGGAGATCGGCATGATCACGGCGAGCACCAGCAAGTAGCCGGTGGTGATCCACTGGACGGTGGAGGTGGCGATCCCGAACTCCGCCATGAGGGCCGGAAAGGCGATGTTCATGGCGGTCTCCACCACCACACCGGCGAAGGACATGACGCCGATGGCGACCACGGCGATGACGAGGCGGGCGTCCAGACGCCGCTCGAATACGTTCGAAGCTGTCATGACTCTCCGGGACTATACGCCGGGCCCACGCGTCTCCGTCCGCCGAGGTCAGTAGCGGTGAATGCCGCAGCTCTCCTTGATGCGCCGTATCCGCGGCGGGAGCTGGTCCAGCGGCATGTTTCGCGGGGCGTCGCAGGATCCCGTCGCCGCGGCAACCTCGTAAAACCAACATTTGTAGTCGATGAAGTCGAGGGTGGTCTGCAGTTCCTCCAGCTCGCGCAGGACCTCGCGGCGACGCGCCTGGACCATGCGACGACGCGCTTCGATCGTGGAGTCCCCCTCGAAGTAGAGCCGCACATATTCGCGGATCTCCTTGATGGGCATGCCGGACTTCTTCAATCGCTCCACGTACCGGATCCACTCCAGGTCGTCCTCGGTGAAGCGCCGCGTTCCCCCGCCCGTGCGGGCAACGCCCGGAATGAGGCCTTCCCGGTCGTAGAAGCGCAGGGCCGACGTCGTCAGGTCGGTCTCCCGGGCGGCCTCCCCGATCGTGTAGGTGCGTTCCGCGACTGCGGCTGGAGTGCTCATTAAGGCTCATACCCTTCGAATGTGACGACGGCCGCCCGACGGCCGCTTGACCTGAAGCTCACTTCAACTTGAAGACTATCCCCATCGGCGAGGTGCGCGGCTGCGGCTCCGCCGGGCCGAGCACGACCGCCGCTCTTGCGCAGTCCCGTCACAGCGGGACTGCCGACTCATGTTGTTCAAGGAGCACTCGTGTTCGTCATCGATCTGACCATCACCGAAGAGGTCGACGACGCCGTAGCGGCCGAGCACCTGGCCGCCCACCGGCGTTGGTTCGCCTCCCACGTCGAGTCCGGGGACTTCCTCCTGCTCGGACCCCGCCGGGACCGCTCGGGCGCCGGGATCGTCCTCGCCCGCGCCGAGTCCCGGGCGGCGCTCGAGGAGATCCTCGCCGGCGACATCTACCACCCGGAAGGCGCCACCTACGAGGTCGCCGAGTTCAAGGCGACCATGGGGGCACCGGCCCTGGCCGACCTGCTGGAGTCCTGAGGCCGCGCCGGGCTCTGCCAGTACCTGGCAGCCGGTACCCGCGAACACTTAGGTTCGTGGCCGGGAAATCCGAGCCGGTCTCCCCGGCAGGCCATACTTCGCCCGGGGAGCTCCCCTCCAAACCAACCAGTCGCATCCGCTCTTCGAAGGAGTTCTCTTGAAGACCACCGTCCTCGTCTTCCACCCCCGCCTGAACGCAGGCTCGCGCGTCAACGCGCGCCTGGCGCAGGCCGCCCGGGCTGCCGGCACCCCCGACACGCCCGTCGAGGTCCGGGACCTGTACGCCCTCTACCCGGACTTCCGCATCGACGTCGAGGCCGAGAAGGCCGTGCTGACCGCCGCCGACCGCATCGTCTGGCAGTTTCCCATGTACTGGTACTCAACCCCCTCGCTGCTCAAGCAGTGGGAGGACGACGTCCTGGAGCACGGCTGGGCCTACGGCTCCACCGGCACCGCCCTGCACGGCAAGGAGCTCGGCGTGGCCGTCTCCCCCGGCGCCCCCACCGAGCGCTACGGCCACGAGGGCGCCTTCCACTACACGGTCACCGACCTGCTGCGTCCGCTGCAGGCGACCAGCAACCTGATCGGCACCCGTTTCCTGCGGCCCTTCGTCACCACCGGCGCCATGGCCATCTCCGATGCCGACCTGGAGGCTCAGGCCGACGCCTACACGGCATGGCTGACCGGCGAGGTGCCCGCGCTCGGCGACTTCGAGTAAGTCCACTCTCCTCGGCCGTGGAGCCCCCGCGGCCGAGGAGACTGCGCAGGGCTCTCGTACCCGTCTGGGCAGTGGGCGGGATGACCTTCGACCGGCGTCGTTTCGCCTAGGAGTGGACATGTCTGTGGCTACAAGCGGGCACGGGGCGCCCGAACAGGTTGGTCCCAAGGCGCTGATCACCCAGTTCACCGATCCCATGATGGGGCTGTCATGGGAGTGCGAACCGACTCTGCGCAGGGTGGAGACGCACTTCCCGGGTGCGGTCGACTTCGACACCGCGATGGGCCTGCTGGTGCGCGACGTGTCCGACTTCATGACGCCGGCCGAGCGCACTCTGGATGCGGCCGCCGGCATCCGCGCCTACAACGCCAGGCTGGCGGATATCTACCGCGAGGAAGAGCCGCTCGCGGGTATGCCCATCAACATGGAGGGCTTCTCCCTGTTCTCCCCGGCCCGGCGCTCATCGCTCCCGCTCAACCTCGCCTATGAGGCGGTCCGGTTGATCGCCCCCGGCCAGGCGGAGCGTTTCCTCTACCGGCTGCGCTTCGCGACGGTCGTCGAATGCCGGCCCACCACCGCGACCGAGGAGCTGGTGGAGGTGGTGCGCGCCTGCGGCCTGGACATCGGCGCCTTCCTGGCGGCCTTCGACGGGCCGGCGGCCAGGGCGGCCCTGCGGGCGAGCCTCGAACGCCGAGCGGCCCTGGGCATCAGGGGTCTGCCCGCATTCATGATCAGCTACGGCGATACCAGGATGCTGCTGGGCGGGGTCTGCGACTACGACGCCCTCGCCGCTGCGCTCGAGCGCGTCTCCGGCGGCCGGATGCAGCCGGCCGCCGTCAGCCCGACGACGACGGCGGTTGATGAGCTGTTGGCGGCCCACCCGCTGCTGTCCGACGTCGAGATCGGCGCAGCCCTGGACCTGAGTGGGCCGGATCAGGCACGCGACTTGGCCACTCCCCTCCTCGACGCCGGCCGTGCCCGGCTCCTTCAGGCACCACGAGGCTGGTTCATCGAGCGGGTGTGAGCGCGCCCCGTTTCATAGCGGGCATCGGCGGTCAGGGAAGCTTGGAGCCGCGGTAGTAGAGCACCGCGATCTGGGTGCGGTTGCGTAGGCCGAGCTTGGCCAGGATGGCGCTGATGTGATTGCGCACCGTGCCCTCGCTCAGGTGCAGCCGGTCCGCCGTCTCGGCGTTGTCGAGCCCCCCGCTGATGGCCTGAACCACCTCGTACTCACGCTCGGTCAGCGCGGCAAAGGCCGGAGGGCGTACGTCTCCGGGCGTCGCCGCACCCGTCGCCATCCCCATGGCGGCGGTTCGCTCGAGTACCCGCCCCTCCAGGACGCTCATCCCGGTCATGACACTCCGCAGCGCGGGGGCTATCTGCGCCACGTCCTGCTTGATCAGGTAGCCGCGGGCCCCCAGTTGCAGCGCCCGTGCAATGTACTCATCGTCGGCGAAGGTGGTCAGAAAGACCACCTTCGCGCCCGGATCCAGGGCGAGGATCTGCTCGGCCGCATCCAAGCCGTCGGCTCCGGGCATCTGTATGTCCAACAACACCACGTCGGGGTGCGCGTCTCGGAAACCGGCTACCGCCTCCAGGCCGCTGGCGCCCACACCGACCACGTCGATATCCGCCTCGGCCCCCAGGATCGTCGCCAGGGAATGGGCGAGCAGACGATCGTCGTCGACGATTAGTACCTTCACGCGGTCTCCTTCGGGATGGTGGCGAGCACCGTGAACCTCGGAGAAGTCAGGATACGGAGCGTTCCCCCCAGGGACTCGACCCGATCGGTCATGGAACGTGTGCCGAGCCCCATGCCGTCGGCGTCCGGACGTGCGCTCAGCAGCGGCTGTGGGGACTCGGCCCACGCCGGGACGGAGCCGTCGTTGGCGATCGTCAGCCGCCAGAATCCGGGGAAGTCCGCGACCGTCACCCAGGCGGTCCTCGCCTCGCCGTGGCGGGCGGCGTTGGTCAGGGCCTCGCGTGTCACCGCGACCAGGCAGCGCGTCACCAGTGCCGGTGGAGACGCGTCGGGAGCACAATCGACCCTCACCTGCGCGACGCCACAGCCCACAGCGAGCCGGTTGAGAGCCACGGCCAGGTCCTCGCCCGTGTCATCCAGGGCATGAACCCCTGCGCGCATGGCCGACAGCGCCTCGTCAGCTGTCTGCGCAATCTGCCTCAGTTCGGCCACCGCAGCCGAGTCATCCCGGTGGGCGGCTTGGGCGGCGTGCACCTGGAACAGCAGACGAGTGAGCAGGTGCCCGACGCCGTCGTGAATCTCCCGGGCAATCCGAGTGCGCTCCGACAAGGCCGCGGCACGCGTCTCGTACTCTTGAGCCTGCTCCAGCCGAGCCTGCGTCTCCTGCAGCGCGGTAACCCGATGCTGTAGATCGTCCCGAACGGCGTGCAAGGCGCTGCGGGCACGGTCCACCTGCCCGGTGCGCACCGCCAGCAGGGCGGCCACCGCCGCCAGGGCCGCCGCCACCGACACAACGGCCCCAGAATCACGCCGCAGCGCCAACACCAGGGGTGCCACACAGATCACCGCGCCGCCCCATGCCCAACGGCCCCGATCCGAGACCGCCCCCACCAGCTCATAGACGGCCAGTGGCACTCCCACGGCGGCCGCAGAGTCCGCGCATCCCGCCAGCAGGTAGGCGGCCGGCAGGGCACCCACGGCCGGCCACCGCCCCCAGGCGGCACAGGTCCCACTGCAGGTGACGGCAACCAGGAACCACACGATCGTCGTCGGCGTGGGCATCCCGAACACCAGCACCAGGGGGACGCAGGCCGCCAGCACCACGGTCCTGTCCGTCAGCTCCCTCACGCACCGATTATCAGCCACGGCGGCGCGGCGAGTGCGCGGACGGTGACAGCCCCTGACATTTGTCACGACCGGGCCGCCACCTCATGACAGCAGGCACTTCCGGCACCGTGCCGCCTCGCGCAACCATGGCCCCGAACCCGATCGACGGGCGAAAGGAGACGACGTGTCCGACATGGCGGTGGTCGTTGATGACCTGGTCAAGCGCTACGGGGAGCTGGTAGCCGTGGACGGGCTGTCGCTGGAGGTCGCCTCGGGCGAGATCCTCGGGCTGCTCGGCCCGAACGGCTCGGGTAAGACCACGGCGATCAATTGCATACTGCAGCTGCTTACCTACAACCGGGGCGAGATCCGCGTATTCGGCGAGCCGATGTCGGCCACCGCCTACGAGCTCAAGCGGCGAATCGGGGTGGTGCCGCAGGAGGTGGCCGTCTTCGAGGAGCTCACAGTCCGGGAGAACATCGACGCCTTCTGCGCCCTGTACGTCTCCGATCGCGCCCGCCGTCGCGAGCTGGTGCAGGAGGCGATCGACTTCGTGGACCTGGGGCGGTTCGCCAGGTTCCGCCCCAAGAAGCTCTCCGGCGGGCTGCTGCGCCGCCTGAACATCGCCTGCGGCATCGTGCACCGCCCCGATCTAATCATCCTGGATGAACCCACCGTGGCCGTCGACCCGCAGAGCCGCAGCGCCATCCTCGACGGGATCAAACACCTCAACACCCGCGGCGCCACCATCGTCTACACCAGTCACTACATGGAGGAGGTGGAGCAGCTTTGCACGCGGATCATCATCATGGACCGGGGCAGGCAGATCGCCGGCGGCACCGCCAGCGAGCTCAAGGCGATGATCGGCACCGGTGAGCGCATCCGCGTGGAGGTCGTCTCCCCCGCCGAGCTCGGCGAGCGCGAGCTGGAGCCGGTGCGTCGAGCGGAGCACGTCCGCACCGTCACCTACGAGCCGCCCGAGCTGGTCGTCGAGTGCGCGCCGGGGGCGCACAACCTAGCCGACGTGCTGGCGGCACTGGCGGCGGTGGACGTGACTTGTGGCCGGGTGACCTCCGAGCCGCCGACCCTGAACGACGTGTTCCTGGAGATCACCGGCCGGGCGCTGCGCGATGAGGCGGCCTGATATGCCCACCGTCTTCCGTTACCAGGTGCTCCGACTCCTGCGCGACAGGATCCTGCTGTTGTGGACACTCGGCATGCCGATCGCACTGTCCCTGATGTTCATGATGATGTTCTCCGGGCTGGAGGCGGGTTACGCCGTCGACCCCATCCGGGTCGGGATCGTGCGTGATGATGCCTACGCGGCCGAGGCGGGATTGGGTGGCGCCCTTGACACCGTCTCCGCCGACGACGCCGAACTGCGGCTGCTCGATCCCGTGGCCTACGACACCGCGGAGCAGGCCGAGGCGGCCGTTCGCGACGGCGCGGTGGTCGGCTACATCGCGGTCCAGAGTGGCACGCCCGTGCTGCACCTGTCCCCGGAAGGCAATGACCTGTCCACCACCCCGGTACTGCGCGCCATGCTGGACACCTACGTGCACAGCCGCGACGAGATCACCTCGCTGATCGCCGCGGGAGCACCGCCCGCGGATGCCGCCGCCGCAGTACAGGGCCGCCACGCATTCACCACCGAGGTCCAGGTCACCCGTGTGCCCGGAAAGCCCGAGGTGCCGTATTACTTCGCGCTGCTCGCCTTCACCAGCGGCATGGGTATGACGATCGCGGTAGTCGCCATCCGGGAGATCACCGCCCCTTCAGGGCCTCTGGCGGCGCGCCGCAACCTGGGGGCACTGCCGCGCTGGAGACTGCTCCTGGGGACGCTTTCCGCGGCCTGGGCATGCACCTGGGCCTGCCTGGTACTGGCATTCATATTCATGCGATTCGTGGTGGGTGTGGACTTCGGCCCCTACACGGCGCTATGCCTGTTGGCAATCGGGATCTCCAGCCTCATGGCCTGCGCCGCCGGCTCGGTCCTGGGAACCTTCCCGCGGATGCCGCTGGGCGGAGTCTCGGCAATCAGTTGCCTACTGTCCCTGTTCTGCGGGCTGTACGGCACCGCCTCACAGCGACTAGCCAATGCCATCGAACTCAGCGCCCCGCTGGCGTCCCAGCTCAATCCCCTATGGCAGGCGACCCGATGCTTCTACGGGCTGCTCTACTACGACTCCCTGGAGCCATTCGCTCGCAGCTGCGCCGTGCTGGCGGGTATGAGCGTCATATTCCTGCTGATCGCCCTAATGCGCATGCGGAGGACGAACCATGAGTACCTTTAAGACCTCGCTGCGGATTCTGGTGGCGCACCGCCTCTACATCCTGATCTACCTGGTGCTCATGAGCGCGGGCGCTGTCTTCGTCGGGACCGGCTCCGGCAACGCGACCGACGCCGGCGTCACCCAGGTGACGGCGGATGTTGCCGTGATCGACCGCGACGACTCCGCGGTATCCCGGGCACTGGCCGAATACGTGGGCTCCGTCGGCAACACCCAGCCGCTGGAAGACACCAAACAGGCACTCCAGGACGCCACCGCCAAGGACCGCATCCAGTACATCCTGATCATCCCCGCCGGCTTCGGCGAGGAGCTACAGGCCGCGGCCCAGGACGGAACCCAGCCGCCCGCCGTGAAGACCGTCGTCAGCTACCGGTCCTACATGGGCTCACTCATGAACGTGCACACCAACTCGTACCTGAACCAGGTCTACGACTATCTGCATGCCCTGAACACGGATGCCACCGGCACCCAGTCCGCCGAACAGTCCGTGGAGCGGGCCGTGACCCTGGCAAAAGGTTCAATGCGCGGCGGCTCCGCCGCTCGGCTCATCACCCAAGACGCACTCCCTCTGCCGGAGTCCTTGAAGCTGTATACGCTGTTCTCACTGTTCCCGCTGACGGCCTTCTGCGTGGTAGCGATTGCGGTGCTCATGGCCTCCCTCAACCGACCTCCCGTGCACTCCCGCGTGTCTTCCGCGCCCGTGACCGGCCGCTCACGCGGCCTGGGGCTGCTGGGCGCATGTCTTCTAGTGGGTCTGGTGGCATGGTTGTGGTTCTTCTGCCTGGGCACTGCGGTCTTCGCCGCCGATCGCATCGTGGATGCGGCACCACGGCTGGGGGTGATCGGTCTCGCGCTGGCCGCGTATACCCTGAATGGAGTAGCCATGGGCTTCCTCGTGGGGCAACTGCGACTGGGGGAGAACGCCGCGAACGCCATCGCAGTCATCGGCGGCATGGCATTCTCCGTCCTAGCGGGCGCGTGGGCCCCCCTGGACATGCTGCCCGACGCCGTGATCGCGGTCGCGCGGCTCACACCCGGATATTGGGCCACCCTGGCCACCGGTGGCGCCTTCAACGCCGGCTCGACCTCCGCCCAGGTGCTCACGCCGCTGCTCGGGTACTGCGGGATATGCGCCCTGTTCGCCGTCGCCATCGGAGCGATCGGGCTGGGTGTCGGCCGCTCACGGGCACGTGCGGCGGTCTAACCAGACATCGAGTCATCGGCAGAAATGTCCATCGGTGCCCACTTTCACCGCAGCCAGCCCATAGTTTCACGGCTCTTCGCGTTTGTGGGTGTGGTGGTTCGGGCTCGCGGTTGGTCGTGTTCGGCGCGCTGTTCGGCGCGGACGGGTCCGACTTGGTGGTCGTGTTCGGGACGATGAGGTCGTGCTCGGGCGTGCGGGAAACGAGGTCGTGGGTCCTGCGCGGACGTTCTGAGGCTGACGACGACGTCACCGGCGGCGGGGATGTCCTCGGGGCGGTGTCACGGGCGTGGAGCGAGTGGGATCGAGGCCAGGGCGCGGTCGTTGGGTACGCCCCTTCGGCCTCTGCTACGCCAGTTTGGCCTCCGCTGAAGGGCCCAGACCCCTTCAGCAGACACCCAACCGGCGTAGTAAACAGGCGCTTCCGGTTTGCGGGTGTGAGGTTCGGCCGGGGCTGTGGTGTGGGGTGGTGGTTGGTGCGGTGCGGTCGTGCTCGGGTCGGCGGGGACGTCGTCGGGCCGCCTAGGACGCTCTCCCGGGAGGCGTCCTCGAGGGCCGGGGCGTGTCCTCTAGCAACCCCGCCAGGCCATCCGGACCGGCTCGTCGTGCTTGTGGATGTGGCGGCCGGCGTGTCTCCGGGCGAGGAAACCGGTGGGCCTGCCGGTTCACCACGGTGACCGCCGCCCAGCTGTCACTGATTGCACCACTTTACCTGCCCGGACACGAGCCACCTAGCGCACATCGTTGAAATCATGCGGTTCTGTCGACCAAGGTTGCGGCATGTCCCAGCAAAGTGGTGCAATCTGTGACAGCTGGGAGCACCATCGGATGCTCACGGGCGCTGCGGATTGTGGGTGTGGTGGTTCGGGCCCGCGGGTGGTCGTGCCCGGGCGCACGAGGTCGGCGTGGGGTCTGCGCGGACGTTCTGAGGCTGACGAGGACATGTGGCCGGCGGGGTCGTGTTCGGGCTGGCGAGGACGTCCTCGGCCCGGTAGGGACACCCTCGCCGCCGGCCGGGCGGAGTGCTCGAGGACGCGGGTTAAACCTCCACGGCGCCGGCTCGTCATGCCAGGCCTGGCTGCACTTGGCTGCCGATAGCTCCGGCGCCCTGGAGCGGGACCGTCTACTGCGCCGCGTCGCCGTCTGCAACGCCACTTCGGCGTTAACAACGCCAGTTAACCGTCTGCTGAAGGCCCCAGAGGTATACAGCAGAGCGTTAAGTAGCGTTGTTAACGCCCAGCCGGCGCACCAAACACCCCACCCCACGTCACCCCACCCCATGCCATACATCGGCAGCACTCCTGCCGCAGCCCGAGACAACCACCACAGCCCCAAACCGGAAGAACCACTTTTCCTCTCGGCACGCCGCCCGGGACAAGCTCCTCAAAGCCGTCGGAGGCCGAGGCCAAGCCAGCGGGGTGGGCCGCCGCCACACGGCGGCCCACCCCGGAGTGCTCAGAGCTGCGCGAAGATGCGACTCAGCCGAGGTTGGTGCGCAGGAACTCGGTGATCCTCTCCCACGGGATGGCGCCGTTCTCGCCGCCGTCGTACAGGTCGGTGTGGGAGGCGCCGGGGATGGAGACGAATTCCTTGTTGTCGCCCTGCAGGCGGGCGAAGGCGTCCTTACCCATGTAGTAGGAGTGGGCCGCCTCCCCGTGGACGATCATGACGGCGTTCTCGATCTCCTCGATGTAGCCGAGCAGGGTCGCGTTCATCAGCGAGGAGCCACCGATGACCGTCCACCCGTCGTTGGAGTTCAGGGAGCGGGGGTGGTAGCCGCGGGGCGTCTTGTAGTAGGCGTAGTAGTCCTTGACGAAGCCGGGAGCATCCTCGGGCAGCGGGTCTACTACCCCGCCGGCCAGGGCGTAGGTGCCGGAGCGGTAGTCGGCGGTGCGCTGGGCGGCCACGGATGCGCGCGTCTGATTGCGGGCCTCGGCGGAGTCGGCGGAGTCGAAGTAGCCGTTCGCGGCCACCCGGCTCATGTCGTACATGGTGGAGACCACGGTGGCCTTGATCCGCGGGTCGGCGGCCGCGGCAGCCAGCGCCATGCCGCCCCAGCCGCAGACGCCGATGATGCCGACGCGTTCGGGGTCGACGTCGTCGCGCACGGACAGGAAGTCGACGGCGGCCTGGAAGTCCTCGATGTTGATGTCCGGGGAGTTCATGTAGCGGGGCGTGCCGCCGGACTCGCCGGTGAAGCTGGGGTCGAAGGCGATCGTGAGGAAGCCGCGCTCGGCCATGGTCTGGGCGTACAGGCCACTGGACTGCTCCTTGACGGCGCCGAAGGGCCCGCTCACGGCCAACGCGGGCAGCTTGCCGTCGGCGTCCTTCGGCTTGTACAGGTCGGCGGCCAGGGTGATGCCGAAGCGCGTGTGGAAGGTGACCTTCTCATGGTCCACGGCGTCGGACTGGGGGAAGACCTTGTCCCACTCCTGGGTCAGTTCGAGGTTCTCGGTGCTCATTTCCTGACGCTCCGTTCTCTGTATCTGTGGCTGTGCGTGGCGCCCCGTTACGGTGCGGAACGCCTCCGGCATCTAAATTAACCACTCGGGCAACATGACGCTAATGACCGTTTGTCATGCCTGACATGCCGTCTTGGCATATCTTGTTGGACATGGAGATACGCACACTGCGGTACTTCGCCGCCGTGGCCCGGGAGGAGAACATGACCCGAGCCGCCGCACAGCTGCACGTCTCGCAGCCTACGCTTTCGAAGCAGATGAAGGCGCTGGAGCGGGAGTTGGGGCACAAGCTGTTCGTCAGGCACTCCTTCAGCATCGAGCTCACCGAGGAGGGCCGACTGCTGCGCGAACGGGCCGAGGATCTAATCGGCCTGGCAGACCGTATCGAGGCCGACTTCCTTACCCTGGGTGACATCACCGGAGGCGATCTGTACCTGGGGCTGGCCGAGTCCTACCAGGTGGGTCTGCTCGCCCGCCAGCTCAAGCTGCTCAAGCAGGAGTGCCCCGGACTGCGCTACCACGTCACCAGCGGCGACACCGAGCAGGTCACCGAGAAGCTGGACCGGGGCCTGCTCGACTTCGCGGCGATCGTCGAGGAGCCCGACGGCGAGCGCTTCAGCCGGTACGAGACGCTGCCCCTGCCCGTGGCGGACAGGTGGGGCGTGGTGCTGCGGCACGACGACGCCCTGGCCGGCAAGAAGGCCGTCACCGTGGACGACCTGGCGGGACTACCGCTCTTCTGCTCGGAGCAGTCCTGGGCACGAGACATCCCGGCCTGGGCCGGCAGCCGCATGGGCGAGCTGCAACTTGAGGGCACCTTCCGCCTGCCCTACAACGGCGCGGTCTTCGCCCGCGAGGGCCTGGGCTACCTGCTCACCTTCGACCACCTGGTGGACACCAGCCCCTCCAGCGGACTGGCCTTCCGCCCGCTGGAGCCGGCACTCGAGTCGCGGATGTACCTCATCTGGCGGCGGCAGCAGGCTCACTCCCCCATGGCGGAGCGCTTCCTGGAACGGCTGCGCGCCTCGCTGGCCGACGACGACACGCCCGCACCATCCACTAGCCTGTCGGTGCAACCGCGGTCGACCTCGAGAACACCGAGAAGGAGCTGAGCACGTGTACAGAGTTCTGGTGGTGGAGGATGATGCGGCGCTGGCACGCGGCATCATCGGCCTGTTAGAGCGCTACCAGTACGACTGCACCGCGGCATCCGACTTCGGAAACCTGCTGCACGAGGTCGAGCGCGTCGATCCGGACGTCGTCCTGTTGGACGTGAATCTGCCGCGCTACGACGGTTTCTACTGGTGTCGCCGCATCAGGGAGGTCTCCAAAATCCCTATCATCATCGTGTCCGCCCGGGACGCCACCGGCGACCAGGTCCGAGGCATCGAAGCGGGCGCAGACGACTATCTGACCAAACCCTTCGATCCGGAGCTACTGCTGGCCAAGGTCGGTGGTGTGATTCGACGCGCCTACGGGGATTTGAGTTCCGCGGATGCCGAGGACGCGCTCACGGTGCGGGATTTAATTCTGTTCCCCGGGCGGCAGCTGGCGGCCATCGGCGGCCAGGAGGTCGAGCTGTCACTCACGGAGACGAAACTGCTGCAGGCCCTGATGCAGGCGCATCCCGATGCGGCCTCACGCGATCGGCTACTCGCCTCCGCCTGGGAGGACGCCGCCTACGTGGAGGACAACACCCTCACCGTCAATATTCGCCGGCTACGCGGCCGCCTCTCAGGACACCGTGTTGGAGTTGAGCTCAGAGCCGTGCGCGGATACGGATACCGGCTCGTCGTCGGCGCGGATGAGCGTGGCGGAGGCACCACGTGAGACTGTTTCTGCGCGAGCACCTGGGCATCGTGATGCTATTCGTCCTGGTTGTGGGAGGGCTGCTACCGCTTTACCAAGGTGTTGGCGGATTCAACACCACCGGCGGCATGACCTACTTCTTGTGCCTGTCCGGTTTTCTGCTGGTGGCGACCCTTACGGTGCGGTATTTCCGACGTCGGCGGCTGTATCGCTGGCTCGGCTCCCCCGGCCGGGTCCTGGAGGAGCTGCTCGGACAGGAGTCCACCGATCCGCTCGTCAATGCCTTCATCCAACACGGCAACGCCAGTTACCAGCGCTACCTGGGGCTGCTCACGGAGCAGCAGGCGGCGACCGAGCAGTGGCGCACCCATATCGTCCAGTGGGTGCACCAGATGAAGACGCCGCTCAGTGTTATCCGCCTGCTGGCGCAGGACGGCGAGGGGAGCCGTGATCCCTTCCCTGTTCTTTGTGAGCTCGACCGGTTGCAGCGGCAGTTGGATCTGGTGCTGAGTCTGGCCCGGATCGAGCGCTTCGAGAACGATCTGGTGACCGAGCAGGTGCACCTGAGTGATCTGGCACGTGGGGTCATGCAACAGAATCAGCGGCTGTTCCTGCAGAGCGAAGTGAGCGTCGCCTGTACCGGCGAGGACGTCGTGGTGAACACGGATCGCAAGTGGATCGGCTTCGTCGTGGACCAGCTGATCCACAACGCGGTTAAGTTCTCCGAACCGGGATCCTCGGTGGAGGTACGCATCGGCGCCCGACCGGAGGGAGCGCAGCTGAGTGTCATTGATACCGGCTGCGGCATACGTCCCCGCGACCTGCCACGCGTGTGCGACCTGTACTACACCGGTTCAAATGGTCGAGCGGGCTCGCAGTCCTCCGGGGTGGGCCTGTACCTGGTCAAGCAGGTGCTCGAACGCCTCGGACACTCGCTGCAGATCACTTCGGCCGTCGATGAGGGAACCACCGTCACCGTGCGCTTCGGCACAAGCACAGCCGCGGCTGCCTGACCACACCGCAGGTGACAGCGATTGTCACCCACCGTCACCCGCTTCGATGGTTCGCGCCCCGTGCGGGCAATAGCTTTAACGGCAGTTGCCGAACACACGGAAGGGGCAAGCAATGACTGAAACGGCAATGCGAAACACCGTGACACACGAGCCCGGACCGGCCGTGGTGTCCCTGGAGGGCGTGAGCAAGATTTACGGGGACACGGTCAGGGTCAAGGCCGTCAATCAGCTCTCGCTGCGCATAGGCGCGGGCGAACTGGTGGCAATCATGGGGCCCTCGGGTAGTGGCAAGTCCACGGTCCTGAATCTGGTGGCGGGAATCCTGCCGGCCACCTCGGGCACCGTACGCGTTGGAGGTCAGAATCCGGCCGACCTGAGCGAGGAGGAGGCCGCAGTCTTCCGGCGGACACGGCTGGGGTTCGTGTTTCAAGACTTCAACCTGGTGGACACGCTGACCATTCAGGAGAACATCATGCTGCCGCTCATGCTGGCATCGGATGAGAGCCCCGCCCGCATGCGACGCCGCTCCCGGGCGGTGGCGGAGCAGCTCGGCATCGGGGATGTCCTGGCCCACCGGGTGCATGAGGTTTCGGGCGGTCAGGCGCAGCGGGCGGCCATCGGGCGGGCGATCATTCACGGACCGCAGCTGCTGCTCGCGGACGAGCCGACCGGGAATCTCGATTCCGCGGCCGCACAGGACGTCATGCGCATCTTCTCCGATCTCAACGAGCGCCAAGGGGTATCCACCATCGTGGTCACCCATGATGCGCGCACCGCGAGCTGGTGCAAACGGGTGGTGTTCATCAAGGACGGGGCCGTGCACTCCGAGCTGTATCGGGAGAACGACCGACTGGCCTTCTACGACCAGATCCTGAACGTGCTCAAGCTCATCGGCGGTGAGGGACGATGACCCTCTGGCAGTTCGCGAAGCATAATGTCCTGCGCGATGCGGAGACCTACATCGCCTACTGGTTGAGCAGCGTCTTCACCGTCACGATCTTCTTCATCTTCGCCGTCAACGCCGACCACCCCGAACTGGATCAGGGCGGCGGTAGCATCCAGCTGTTCATGCGGATGGCCTCGGTGATCGTGCTTGTGTTCGCGGTCGTGTTCCTGTCGCTTTCGATCTACTCCTTCGTGGATCGGCGCAGGCGCACCTTCGGCACCCTGCGGGCCATGGGCATGTCACGCCGCCAGTTACGTCGCATGCTGCTGGCGGAGAACTCCCTGATCGGAGCCAGCGCCATTGTGGTCGGCATGCTCGTGGGGACGGCCTTCGGCCACCTGTCGGTACTGATCATGGCGCGCATCGTCCGCCTGTCCAACATCACCTGGAAGACTCCCCTGGCACCGATCCGCGATACGGCGATCGGATTCGCGGTGGTGTTCGTGCTGGTGACCCTGCTCCTGGTTCGCGGCCTGTCCCGGCGCCCCGTACTCGAGCTGCTCTCCTCCTCGGGGCACGAGGCCAAGGGCGTGCGCTTCTCCAGCCCGCTGGCCGTTGTCGGGGTGGTGGTACTGCTACTCGGATACGCGTTGACCTTCTACCCGCGCTATGCAGGATCCGCCCCGGCGCTGATCGACCGCGCCCTGGAGAAGACGCTGAACTACGTGCTGATCGGGTGCTTCATGGTGGGCACATTCCTGGTTCTGAGCCAGTTCGTCTTCCTGGCCATCACCGGCATCCAGAAGCACTCACGCCGCTACCTTCGCGGCGGCAACGCGCTGTGGGTCTCGGCACTGCTGTACCGCCTGAAGAGCGGGGTGACCTCCATGTTCATCTCCACCATGCTGCTCACCGCGGCCTTCTGCGCCATCACCGCATCCATCTCCCTGGCCATGTCCGTCCGCGCCGATATCACGGCCAGCGTCCCCTTCGCCGCCACCTACTACGCCTTTGGCGACAGCGATCGGGAGGCAGGGGACCTCGCGCTCATTGAGCGGGAGCTGGACGGCAACGGCATCGATCATCAGCAGTACACGCTGGACTTCATCCTCCTGGGAGAAGGAGACGATGTGGGTCTGGTGGACACCAAGTTCGTATCCGAGGAGGAGTACGGCCGGGTGACCGGAGAGCACCCCGACCTGGCGGCCGGCCAGGCGCTCGACATCAGTGGGGCGAGCGAAACAACCGGGAGTACGGTCGGCGTGGATGGCGTCGGCGAGCTCGAGGTGGTAGGCGCCGGCACCCGGCTGCTCGACAATCCGCGCAACATTGACTGTTACGTGGTCGCCGACCAGACACTGCAGGAGATCTCCCAGCAACCGCGCACGACCTCCATGCGTGCCCACCTGTTCGACTTCGACGACGCGCTGCATGACTCCGGCGCCCGCGCCTTCTCCACCACCGTGCGCAATACGATCGGCGTCGGGATGGCTGATGGCGAGAGCTTCCTGTTCATCCCGCGCATTGATGAGATCGACGCCGACGAGTTCAGCCACCAGATCTTCACCTACGTGGGCGTGCTATTCTCCGCGGTCTTCATGGCCGCCTCGGCCAGCCTGATCTACTTCCGGCTGGTTTCCAGCGTGCGGGACAACCTGCCGATCACACGGAACCTGCACCGCATGGGCATGTCGCTGCGGGAGATTCTGCGCGTGCAGCGCAGGCAACTGCTGGTACTGTTCACCGTTCCGGTGCTGCTGGCGGTCGTCAACACGGGCTTCGCCATGAACTACCTGGTGATGGCACGGATCGCCTCCCGGCTCCTGTACGGGCGCTTCCTGATCATCCTCATCCCGCTGCTCGCCCTGCAGGCCGGCTACTTCGCCTTCCTGAGCAGTCGCTTCTCGGCCAAGGTGCGCATCTTCCTGAAAGATCCGCAGTAGGCGGGCGCGTATTCCGGGCACCTCAGGATGTGGGGAGATCGAGTCGATCATCCGGCTCGATCTCCCCACTGCCGCGAGTAATGAACTGCGTGGGGATCACAATGTGCTCCGGCCGGAGAACCTCACCCTCCAGGCGGCGGAACAGGCGCTGCGCCGCCACCCTTCCCATGCGCCGGGGGTCCTGCCGCACTACCGTGAGCGCCGGCTGAAGCATGTCCGCCAGCGGCAGGTCGTCGAAGCCGACGTGCGCTATCCGGTTGCGCAGTTCCAGATTGTGCAACGCGTGCAGCGCCCCCTCGGTGAGGAGGTTCTGCCCACTGAAGATCGCCGTCGGCGGGCACGGCTCATTGAAGAGCCCAGTGACGGCGCACTCGGCCGCCCCCGCCCCTACCAGCCCGGACACCACGATGGCGCCGTCGGCGTCGGCGCCGCGAGACGTAAATGCGGCTGCGAACCCCTCTTGCCGCTCCACCGCGGTGGCCACATTCAGGCGCTCGGTGAGCAGGGCAATACGGCGGTGACCACGCTCAAGCAGGTGCGCGGTCGCCCGCTCTGCCGCAGCCCGGGTATCACTGGTTACACGGTCGGCCTCGATTCCGTGCGGCGCCCGATCCACGAAGACGATCGGCACCCCCAGGTGCAGCACCCGCTCCAGCGCAGCCCCGTCCGCCGTGGTGGTGTTGACGATGATGCCGTCCACGTGGCGTCTGATGGAGTCCTCGACCGCCGCCACCTCCCGCTCCGGCTCCTCGTCCAGGCTGGAGGCCAGCACCGCCACATCGTGCTCGCGGGCGACGTCCTCCACACCCCGGTGGAGCTCTCCGGCGAAGGGATTGTCAACGCTGCCCACCAACAGGGCGATGGTGCGTGTGGCGCCGCCGGGGCGGCGCAGGCTGCCGGCGCGCAGGTCCACGTGGTAATCCAACTCACGGACGGCATCCCAGACACGCTCGGCGGTGGCGTCGGAGACATTGGGCTCGCCGTTGACCACGCGCGAAACCGTCTTGACGCCGACTCCCGCCAGGCGGGCGACCTGCTTCATGGTGGCCCGCCGCTGCATCCCCGGCGTCGCGCCGGCAGACGAGTATGACGTCACTGTCTCCTCCCCGATTCTTAAGACGCACTTGACCCGAGTGGAAACCAACCGTACCATCGTCACTGCGATTGACATCGTTGTCAGTACTGGAACGCCGCCACTTGGAGGCATCCCAGTAACCCCTTCCCACCGGCCGCTTCGGCGGCCCTCCCAGCCGCGCCCGGCACCGCCGCCCGCGGATCACCTCAAGCAATGGAGCAGATATGGCACCACCACAACCACCCCGGTTGAGACTGACAGACGTCTCCAAGTCCTTTCCCGGAGTGCAGGCTCTCAGCAGCGTGTCCTTCGACCTGATGCCAGGAGAAGTGCACGCTCTCGTCGGGGAGAACGGCGCCGGCAAATCCACCCTGGTGAAGATCCTCACCGGTATCCACCCGGACTTCGAGGGCAGCTACGAGTACGACGGCGCCCCGGCAGCCTTCCGCACCATTCGCGACGCCCAACGCGCCGGCATCGCCATCGTCCACCAGGAACTCAACATGATGGCCGACCTGAGCGTGGCGCAGAACATCTTCATCGGCAGGGAGTCCTCCTCTCTGTTGGTCTCCGATCGCGCGCTGAACCGCCGTGCCCAGGAGCTGCTCGCCGAGCACGAGGTCGACGTAGCCCCGCAAACCCTGTTGCGGGACCTGTCGGTCTCCAAGGCACAGCTGGTGGAGATCGTGCGCGCCATGTCCTTCGAGGCGACCAAGGTGCTGATTCTGGACGAGCCGACGGCGGCGCTGTCGGAGGCCGAGAGCGCCGAGTTGCTTCAGCGAGTGCGACGGTTACGGGACCGCGGTGTCTCGGTCGTCTACATCTCTCACCGCATGCACGAGGTCATGGCGATCGCCGACCGCATTACGGTCCTGCGCGACGGCGCGCATGTGGGCACGCTCAAGACGGCCGAAACCGACCTCGACGAGATCATCGAGATGATGGTGGGCAGGCAGGTCGTCAACACCCCGAAAACCCACTCCGACGTAGCACCCGACGCGCCCGTCGTCATGCGGGCCGAGCATCTCGCCTCCGCCGACGTCAAGGACGTGTCCTTCACCCTCCATCGCGGGGAGATCCTCGGATTCGCGGGTCTGGTCGGCGCCGGCCGCACGGAGGCCATGCGGATTGTCGCAGGTGCGGAGCGTCCCACATCCGGGCGGCTGGAGGTCAACGGCGCCGAGGTGTCCTTCCACCGTCCCAAAGACGCTATTCATGCGGGAATCGCCTATCTGTCCGAGGATCGCAAGCGCTTCGGCCTGGTCACGGGCCTGTCCGTCAGCGACAACACAGTCCTGGCCTCCTACGACGCCTTCACCACCGCCACGGTCGTACACGAACGTGCGGTACAACGCGCAACCCGCAAGTACGTGGACATGCTGCGCATCAAGACCCCGTCCACACGCCAGCGCGTACGCAACCTCTCCGGCGGCAACCAGCAGAAGGTGGTGCTGGCCAAGTGGCTGCTGCGCGACGTCGACATCCTCATCTTCGATGAGCCCACACGCGGCATCGACATCGGTGCGCGCGCAGAGATCTATCAGCTCATGCGCGATCTGGTCACGCGGGGCAAGTCGATCATCCTCGTCTCCTCAGACCTCGATGAGGTCCTCCACCTGTCCGATCGCGTAGTTGTCATGCGCGAGGGACGCAAGACCGGAGAGCTGGACGCCTCCGAGGCAACGCAGATCAAGATCATGGAATTGGCCACCAAGCAGGAAGAAGGTCGCGCAGCATGAGCGCAAACATCACCAAGAACAACCCACTGCGTGCGCTACCGATGCAACAGTTGATGGCGCTGGCGGCACTGGTCATCCTGTATGCGTTCTTCGCCGTATTCGGCAATCACTTCCTGTCCCCCAGCACCTTCGTGTCGATCCTCGACTCGTCCTACTACATCGGTTTCCTGGCCATCGGGATGACCTTCGTCATCATCACCGCGGGCATCGACCTGTCCTCCGGGACGGTGATGGTCGGCTCCGCGCTGGTCGGCGGCGTGGCATACAACGTATGGCACCTTCCGATCGGCCTCGCGCTGCTGGTGGTACTCGCAACCGGGGTCGCCTTCGGCATCGGCAACGGAATCCTGGTCGGCTTCCTGCATATCCCGCCTTTCATCGCCACCCTGGGCATGCAGTTCGCCTCCCTCGGCCTGTGCGCGGTGATCGCCCAGGTGCAGACACAGACCTTCCCGAGCCTGACCTCCGACGACGGCTGGTTCAAGACGGTCCTGTACAAGGCGGGGAACCTGCCCGTGGGCATCCTCTGGCTGGCCGCGTTCTTCGTAATCGCCTGGTTCATCCTCACCCGCACCAAGCTCGGCCGCTACACCTACGCCATCGGCTCCAACGAGGAGGCGGTCGAGCTGTCCGGCGTGGTGGTCTCCCGCTGGAAGTTCTGGGTCTACGTGCTCAACGGCTTCTTCTGCGGACTGGCCGGGGTCATCTACGCGGCCACCTTCTCCTCCATTACACCCCAGACCGGCAACGGTCAGGAGATGTACGCGATCGCCGCATGCGTGATCGGCGGTACCTCACTGGCCGGGGGCGTCGGCTCCCTGTGGGGAACCATCATCGGCGTCTTCGTCATCTCCGTGCTCAAGACGGGCCTGCTCTCCATGGGCCTGCCGGTGCAGTGGCAGCAGGTCCTCATCGGCGTCGTCGTAGTGCTCGCGGTCCTGCTCGACGTCATCCGCTCGCGTCGCTCCGGCCGCGCCTGATCCCGCCAACCGTTCTCCTCCCCCACCCCATGAAAGGAAAAACAACCATGACCACCATGCTCACCCGGAGGACCGCACTGACGGCGGCGCTCGTATCCGCCTGCTCGGTATCCCTGCTGGCCGCTTGCAGTGACGACGGCGGCTCCGCAGGTGCGGACGGAAAGATGAAGGTCATCATCATCTCCAAGAGCTACCAGAACCAGTTCTATCAGGCCGCCTTCAAGGGCGCGCAGGACGCCGCCGACGAGCTCGGCGTCGACCTGGAGACCAATGGGCCCGACGCGGAGAGCAATGTCTCCCAGCAGGTGGAGCAGCTCGCCTCCGCGGTCAACCAGCGGCCGGCCGCGATCGCCCTGGCGGCCTGCCAGCCCGACGCCGTGCAGGACGCCCTGGTGAACGCCAAGAACCAGAACATCCCGGTGATCGGCTTCGACTCGGGCGTGCCCGACGACGCCTCCGGCGCGGTGCTGGCCACCGCGACCACGGACAACGAGGTAGCGGGCGGCAACGTCGCCACCAACCTCGCCGCCAACGCCGATCTGCAATCCGCCCTGGCCTCCGCGAGCGCGGACTCCCCCGCCGTCATCGGGGTCCTGGCACAGGACTCGACCTCCGGCTCGATCGTCCAGCGTGTGGACGGCTTCACCGCCACCCTCGTGACCGAGTTGGAGAAGCTTGACGGCCTCGCCGGTGCGGTCGACGTGTCCGGACAGCAGCGTTGGACCACGCCTTCGACCAACCCCGCCAAGGTGAAGATCGTCGTCACCGTACCGCCCACCACCAGCCAGGCGGACATTCAGTCCGCGGCCACCTCGATCCTGTCCACGGACGGCCTGGTGGCCTTGTTCGCCGCCAACCAGGACGCCGTCAACGGCGTCATCAGCGCCACCGCTGACGCCTCCCAGTTGGACCGTGACTCCGGCCGCTACAAGGACCTGCTGGTGGTGGGCTTCGACGCCGGCACTTCACAAAAGGACGCCGTGCGCTCCGGGGCCTTCCTCGGCTCGGTGACCCAGGACCCCTACCAGATGGGATACCAGGCGGTCACCCTCGCCGTGCAGGCGGCGAATGGTGAGAGCGTTGAGGACGTGGACACCGGTTCACACTGGTATGACTCCTCCAACATCGATGATGAGGACATCTCGGTGCTCCTGTACGACTGAGAGAACCGAACGACGTGGTGGCCGGGCGGCGCGTTACCGCCCGGCCACCACGTGTCTCCACGGCGGTCGGTGGGGCACTCCCCCAGCGGCCTCATCTAGGCGCGGCGCTCGGGTATGTTCTGCGCCTGCGGACAGCCCGCACCGAGGCCATGCGGCCTGGATCCTGATACGCGGAGGGGCCAATATCAAAGCCTGTCGACGAACTCCGCAGCAACCTCGAGAGGGACCGGATCCCATTTCCTCACGTACTGGATGGCAGACACACGGCCTCTTTTCCCCGAGTCGCGTGTGCGCCTGATGTAATCAAGATCGAGCGGGCACTCCGCAAGCATACGATCCACCGAGGCTCCGTACATGTACCGAAAGTGCAGCCTCTGCAAGTCTTTCTTTGTCAACGCAGAGTTGCGTGAAGCAAAAACAGCGACCGCCAGCAACAGGACGACCGGAACCACAAAAAAGATTACGGCCAACACTGCCTCAGACAAGCTTTTGCCCCTCTTTCCCGACACCGCGCAAGTGCTTCAAATCCGCCACGTGCAGCGTATCACCCAGGCTCGCTGACTCACTGAGCCGGGTTGGCTTCGCGACTGCGTCCCAATGACTCTCCCGTTTCCTCGGCGAGTCGCCGACTACTCCAAGGCCAGCCGCAGTCCTTCCGCGCTCTCCCTGCCGATCCGCCAGGTTATAGTGGTGGTCGCCTCCACCAGGGCGGCGTCGTGGGAGACGAGCAGCAGCGCCCCCGGGAATGCTGCCAGCATCCGTTCCAGCGCCCGGATGGAGCCGATGTCCAGGTGGTTGGTGGGCTCGTCCATGACGATCAGCTCCGGCCGGTCGAGGACGCCGAGTGCGAGCATGAGCTTGCGCATCTCGCCGGGGCTGATTGCGTCCCCCTCCAGGACCCGCTCCGGAGAGGAGTTGAGCCTGGCGACGATCAACAGCACCCGGCCACGCCGTTCGGCATCCAGCCCGGCCAGGCGCGCCAGCGTCGCTTCCCGCGCCGCCCGGTCGGGTTCTTGGGGCACATACAGCCGCGCCGTGTCCTCCGGCAGCCGCGCCAGCAGCGCTCGGACGAGCGTGGTCTTGCCGGTGCCGTTGTCGCCCACCAGTGCCACGTGGTCGCGACTGTTCAGGTGCAGCGCCGGCGTGCGCAGGGTTGTGGCCTCTCCCAGGAGCAGGGCGAGCGGCTGTGTGCGCAGCAGTACTGGACGACGGCTCGGGGCGGAGTCGACCCACAGGTCGGCGTCGTAGCGCTTGTCGATGTGCATGGCCTCCACCTGGGCGTTCGCGCGGGCGAGCCGGGCCTCCATGCGGGAGGCGAGCCGGCCCGTCTTGCCGTCCTGTCCGGTCACCACCGCTAAGCGTCGACGGAAGCGTGCGTCGTTGTCGTGCTTGGCGATGTTGCGGGCGGAGCGGCGGGAGGCGGTGCGGGAAGCCTCCTCGCGGCGTCGTTGGGTCTCTCGAGCCAGGCGCCGCTGCTCCCGCTTGGCCGCCTCACGGCGCTGGACGGCGCTCTCCCGCTCCAGCTCGGCCTGGGCGAAGCCCTGCGTGTAACCGCCCGGCCGCATGACGGCGGTACCGGCGTTCATGAACAGGCACTGAGCGCACAGGGCGTCCAGCAGGGCCCGGTCGTGGGAGATGAGGATGCCGACGCCGTTGAAATGCGCCAGGGCGGCACGGATGGCCGCGCGGGCCGCGGCGTCGGCATGGTTGGTCGGCTCGTCAACCACCAGCAGGTCCGGCTGCTCCCACAGCGCGCAGGCGACCTGGACCAGCTTGCGCTGTCCGCCCGAGAGCGTGTCGTAGCGCCAGGCCCACTCGTCGGCGACGCCGAGGTCGCGGCGCAGCCGCGTGGCGACCTCGTCATAGGCGCAGGCGAAGTCCATCAGCGTCGGCGGTGGCGCGGCGGCGTCCTGGGCACAGTAGTGGGACACCAGGCGCGGAGCCACTGCGCCGGCGTCGGGGTCCAGTTCCCCGCAGGCGATGCGGGCGAGGGTGGTCTTACCGCAGCCGTTGTCGCCGACGACGCCGGTCCAGCCGGCCGGGAAGGTGGCGGTTACGCCGGACAGTGCCGGAGAGGCGGTGCCGGGGTAGGTGTGGTGGATATCGGACAGGGTGAGCTGCATGCGGGCCTCCTGGAGGGGTAGGAGGCCGTACGGCGGTGCAGGCTGTTCGCAATTTCGCAACGAGGACTGTCCGACAAGGCAGTACTTGCGCGGAGGATGCCGCGTCCGTCGAGGCGGGTCCGGCATTCAACCGGCCGGCGCGGGAGCTCAGGCCGACGGCGGATCGGTATGGAGGTCAGCGACGCTGCACCCCGGGCACGGCCTCATGGGTTAAGTCTGTTTCCGTGCGCCCGTGGGGCATCGCTACTTCCTCATGGGCCCGACGTTACTGGGCAGGCGCGCGCCCGTCCAGCCCTGTCGCAGTCTTTCCCGCCTTCGACAGTCCTCCGCCGCCGCGGGTGTGCAGTCGATGTGCGAGGCGAGACTCCGCCCCGGCGAGAGCATTAGCTACTGCCGGGGCGGAGCGATTCTGATCGTGATTCGGTTACTTGCTCACGCTGGTGCCGGCGAGCGGCTTGTCGCCGGGGCGGGCGAGCGGGCCGACCAGCTCGTGGGGCTGGTAGGGCTCCTCCAGGTAGGCGATCTCCTCGTCGGTAAGCTTCAGGTCCAGGGCGCGCACGGCGTCGTCGACCCGGCTGGGCCGCGAGCAGCCGACGATCGGCGCGGCCACACCCCGTGCCCAGTGCCAGGCCAGAGCCACGTCCGCCATGGGAACGCCGTGCTTCTCGGCGGTCTCGGCCACGCGCTCGATGATGGGCATATCGATCTCGCGGTCGCGGTCGTACTTACTGCTCATGACCTTGTCGGTGGTGGAGCGCACGGAGTCGGAGTCCCAGGTGGGTCGGGTGAGGTGACCGGAGGCCAGCGGGCTGTACGGCGTCAGGGACATGCCGTACTGCTGGCACACGGGGATCAGCTCGCGCTCGTCCTCGCGGTAGAGCAGGTTGTAGTGGTTCTGCATGGAGGCGAAGCGAGTCCAGCCGCCCGCGTCCGCAGCCAGCTGCAGGTTGTGCAGCTGGTAGCCGTACATGGCCGAGGCACCCAGGGCACGGACCTTGCCCGCCTTCACCAGGCCGTCCAGCGCCTCCATGGTCTCTTCGACCGGGGTGTCGTAGTCGAAGCGGTGGATGATGTACAGGTCCAGGTAGTCGGTGCCCAGGCGCTTGAGGCTGCCCTCGATCTCCCGGTTGATCGCCTCCCGGGACAGGTGCCCCTCGTTGAAGTAGACCTTCGAGGCGAGTACCACATCCTCCCGCTTGACGCCGAGGTTCTTCAGGGAGGCGCCGATGAACTCCTCGCTGGTGCCGCGGGCGTAGACGTTGGCGGTGTCGATGAAGTTCACGCCCAGCTCCAGGGCGCGGGCGATCACTTCCTGGGTGGCGCTCTGGTCGATGGACCACTGGTGGGAGTCGGGGAAGACCTCCCCGAAGCTCATGCCGCCGATGCACAGGCGGGGGATGGTGATGTCCGTGGTTCCGAGCTTGGTGTACTCCATGTCAGAGTCTCCTTGGGTACGTGAGTCGGTATGCGCGTTCGGGCGCGGGGCGGCGACGCCGTCGCCCCGGCCTTAGCGTGCCCCGGGCGGAGCCCGCACAGCCAGGTTCTGGCAGTGCCCCTCGTGGCGGCCCGACGAGCGCAGGCCCCGGCGACACGGCCGCAATCCTTCCGCGCACAACGACGAAAGTGTCCATCCGTCGCCATTTTCAACTTGGCATTCCCTCACCGCCCACTGGGAACAACGTGTTTGCGCCGATAAGAAGCGGTTTCCAACAGAAAGCACCGTTGTCGTCAAACGAAAGTGGCGACGGATGGACACTTAGGAGCGGCATGGGATATGGGCACGCATGCCACCGTGGGGTCGGCCGCGCCTATGGAAAGAGCACCGGCAGCTCGGACGAACCCCGGCCAACGGTCGCAGGACGCCACACCTTCAAACGCGAGCAGTCGCATCACGGCCCGACCGGGCTAGACCAGCACGCCGTGCGTCGGACGGCCACGAGTGGCGAAATTCGGGAGTCGCGTTCCCGAATTTGACCGGCGGCGCGTCGTCGGGATGCCCGTCACGCGATCACGCCAGCACCGCGGTATCAGTTGCGCAGACAAGCCAGGGGGATGACGAAAACGCCGTCATCTCGGCGGTAAGCGGTGGCTCCAGCGGTAATCACCGCAAGGAAGGACGGCTCGCCCATTCGATCCAAGTCCACACGGTCCCGCAAACGACGCAGGTGGGCAGCAGCATCGTCAAGCTGCGCGGAGCCGAGTTTTACCTCGACCGGCGCCCACCGTCCGTCGGCGAGGACGATGACGGCATCCGCCTCCAGACCGGTCTTGTCGCGGTAGTGGAAGAGCGTCCCGTCGTTGGCTTCGGCGTAGACCCTTAGGTCGCGCACGCACAGCGATTCGAACTGCAGTCCGAAGGTCTCGAAGTCACGTAACAGGTCAGCCGGAGTCCAGCGCATGACGGCAGCACCAATCGATGGGTCCACGAAGTGACGGGTCGGGCTGGTTCTTATCGCGGTCTTCGAACGCAGCGCGGGGTTCCATGCAGGCAGATCCTCGATCACGTAGGCGCGCGATAATGCGTCGAGATAGTCGCTTACCGTGTTAGGCGCCATGGAGGCTTCATCAACCGCGAGGTCGGCCGCGATCGTGGCCTGTGAGGCCTGAGTGGAGACATGACGCGCATAGGCGCGCATGAGCGCACGCATGCGAGTGGCGTTCCGGGTGACACCATCCATGCGCGCTACGTCGGAGTCGACCAACCCCTCAACGTAGTTCCTTGCCAGGCGCCCAGCCGGCACCGCTGCACCTGCGGTGACGGCGGCAGGCCAGCCGCCACGGCAGAGCACCCGCGCCATGTCTTCCACGTCAAGCGTGGCGACGCCGGCTATCTCCGTTTCTCCGTCAAACAGCGCCTTTAGAGACACCTGCCCAGCGGACTCCTCCGACTCGAAGAGCGTCATGGTCCGCATGACCAGGGAGGCAATCCTCCCAACGCCGGAGTGCATCCCCTGTACAGTCGGCGTGGATGAGCCGGTGAGTATGAACTGCCCCGGCTCGCCGCGACGGTCGACGGCGAAGCGGATCGCATCCCACAGCTGCGGCGCCATCTGCCACTCGTCTATGAGTCGCGGCGTCTCCCCTTCCAGCAGCGCGGAGGGCTTTGCATCCGCCAGCGCGAGGTAGGACCGACTGCGGTCAGGATCCTGGAGGTAGATGACGCTGCCGGCCTGTTGCAAGGAGGTAGCGGTTTTGCCGCACCACTTCGGTCCCCTGACTTGCACCGCACCGCTGATCGCCAGGGCCTCGCCAAGCAGGTCGTCTGCGAGTCGTGGCAGGTAGCGCATAGCTCGTTCCTCCAGCTTCCGAAACCCGCAACTTTATGCCGCTAGCCTACCCGATTGCGCGACTTGGACCGGATCCGTTGCGTCAGTTGGACCGGATCCGTTGCGTCAGTTGGACCAGATCCGTTGCGTCAGTTGGACCGGATCCGTTGCGTCAGTTGGCGCCAACGCCCATGACTCCCACGGGATCACGAAGCAGCCCGAGAAGCCAGCCCTGTCGATGCGCGCCGCGTTCGTGACGGCGTCGAGGACGATGGCGACGGCGGCCCGCCACGCCCGAGGGGAAGCGCTTAGAGAGTCAGAAAGGCGGGGCTGGTCGCACGCACGTAACGGAGCCGCGTCGCCGGAGAGTACGCGAAGCATGGATAGGCTGTAACTGCGGACTGCCCGCACAGTCGGCTCCGCTGTATTCACGCACGCCGCCTTCAAGGGCAAGGGAGCAGGGCATGGGAACGATCAGAGCCGTTCTGGGCGCAAAGCCTGAGAACCCGAATGTGCCGATCCACAGATACGGTCTCGAGAACGCGGAGCGCGCGCGAGCTTGGTGCCGGAGTTTCCCGGAGTACCGCCAGACCCCGCTCGCCAACCTGGACGACTTGGCCTCCCACCTCGGCGTCGCCTCCCTTAAGGTCAAGGACGAGAGCGAGCGCTTCGGACTCAATGCCTTCAAGGTTCTGGGCGGCAGCTATGCCATGGGGCGTGTCCTTGCACAACGCCTGGGTCGGGAGCTGTCCGACCTTCCTTACCCCGTCCTCACGAGCGATGAGACCCGCGAGGCGCTCGGAACGCTCACCTTCGTCACAGCGACGGACGGAAACCACGGGCGAGGTGTCGCCTGGACGGCAAACCGCCTTGGCCTCCAAAGCGTGGTGTACATGCCTCGAGGGAGTGCGAGAGAACGGCTGAAGAACATCCAGGCCCTGGGAGCCAACGCCCGCATCACCGATCTGAGCTACGACGACGCTGTGCGGTTCGCCGCCGCGCAAGCCGAGGAGCACGGCTGGGTGCTGGTACAGGACACGTCGTGGCCCGGCTACGAGGAGATCCCGAGTTGGATCATGGAGGGGTACACCACCATGGGCGCGGAGCTCCTGGAGCAGCTGAACGGTGCCATACCGACCCATGTGTTCCTGCAAGCCGGCGTGGGCTCCATGGCCGGTGCCATGGCGGCCTTCCTTGCGAACCACTACGGGGAGAGCCGCCCGATGGTCCTGATCGTGGAGCCGGAGGGGGCGGACTGCATCTACCGTACGGCGGCCGCCGACGACGGAACGCTCCACGCGGTGAAGGATCCGCACACGATCATGGCAGGGCTGTCCTGCGGCGAGCCCTGCGGCATCGCCTGGAAGATCCTGCATCAATACGCCGACGCCTTCCTGACCATCCCCGACGAAGTCGCGGCCACGGGCATGCGCATTCTCGGTAATCCTCTGGGCAGCGACAGGAGAATCATCTCCGGTGAGAGCGGTGCCGCCACGCTGGGCACCGTGGCAGAGCTATTGCGCAGGGATTGCTATGCCCCGCTGCGGCGTTCTCTGCGCCTCGGCGCGGATGCAAGGATCGTGTGCATCTCGACCGAGGGCGACACAGACAGGGATAACTACCGCCACGTGGTGTGGGACGGCCGATACGCGAGCAACTGAGCATCAGGGCTGAGCGGCCGGGCCGTGGCCGCCGTGGGCAAACAAGTGATACTCGCACGGCACGTCGGCGGCCTGCAGCGCCGCCACGAGCGCAGTGGTTTCCCGCGGATCGACCACCGGGTCATCCGCGCAGTGCCAGATGAACATGGGGGCGTCGTGCGCGCCCACATAGTTGACCAGGTCCGGATCGGAATTAACCAGCAACCCTTGCGGTGCGGGCAGGACCGACACAGCTGAGGCCTGCATCGCAATTCGGATTATAGACGCCCCCTCGCTCTCGGCACCTTCTCCCCAATCACACAGGACGCATTGCGACCCCGACTCGATGCTTTCAAGACTCTCCACTGCATCTTCTTATCGTCGCCCGCATTTACAACCACATGCATGAACGGCTTAGAGCGCAATAGCATTTACCTCAACGGATATTGAGTGTTTCCGCACCCCTGAGTTCATGCATAATCTTCCGGCGGCCGCCGCCCTCAACTCTCATCATCCGTTTACCGACAATCAGGAGCTGACATGACCTCTCCTACTCAACCTCCCGCTCCCGTCAATCACTCTGCGAAGAAGCGTCAGAGCGTTATTGGGATCATCGCTCTGGTGTGCGGGATCGTCGGCATCATCTTCGCCTGCATCCCAGGAGCGCTCGTCATCGGCTGGATTCTGCTGCCGATCGCATTCATCCTCGGCCTGGTTGCCCTGTTCCGTAGGGGCGAACGACTCTGGCCGTCCGTCACCGCGATCATTGTGGCGGTGGTCGGCGGCGTCGTGAGCCCGATGGTATTCCTCGGCGCAGCTACCGAGGCCGTCGACGACGCCCTGGGCGGCTCTGAGAGCACGTTCTCTGCGGCGCCCGACGTGCAGGCTGCGCCCGAGGAGGACGACGCCGCGGCGGATGCGCAGACGGGAACGCGAGAGCAGCCACTGCCGCTGGGATCGAAGGTCTCCGGCGCCGAGTGGAAGGTAGTCGTGAACTCGGTGACATTCGACGCCACCGACGCAGTACTCGCCGAGAACGAGTTCAACGAGGCACCCGCCGACGGGTATGAGTACATACTCATCAACTACTCGATCACCTACCTGGGCAATGACCCCAATGGGGAGTATCCCGACTCGGCCAGCGTCGCATACGTCACTCCCGATGGAGTAACCATCGACGGTTTCGACACAATGGCGGTGACACCCGACGACATTGATACGGGAACCGCGCTCTACAACGGGGGCAGTGTGTCGGGCAATGTAGCGCTGTCGGTTCCTTCGGCCACTGCTCAGGACGGTGTCCTAGCGGTGCAACCCGGCATGATTGCAGACAAAGTCTTCGTCGCCGTCGAGTAATTCGCTTACGCCCCTCCATCCGGGCCGGCGCCCTGACACATCACTGCGGTCATGGGCGCCGGCCCGACGCCGTTTGTTTATGAAGCCGGCACGGCGAAGGCTCCGTCAGGCTGCTTTCTCGGCTTGTCCCGGTAGCGGTGAAGACGCACCCGCTCCGCCACTCGGCGAGAAGGCCTGGGGCGCTGCGCCTGAGGCGAGCTGCCTCCTGTGGCCCACTACTCTTTCCAGCGCCGCAGGTGGGGCAGTACCGCACTCATGTAGGAGATGGCCTCGTCCTCGGTGATGTGCACGCCTTCGGACATGTACGGGGCGCTGTACTCGATCAGTTCTTCCAGGGTCTCCGGGCCGACGAAGGCGCCGTCCTGGTAGCACCAGGCACAGTAGTCCTCAGACTTCGTCCCGTCGATCTCGCTGCCGTGCTGCTCCTCCTTCGGAATGGGCATGCCGCAGCTCTGGCAGTGCGGCCCGGGCGGCGCCTCAAGAAGGCGGGTGACCGGCACCTCCAGCGCGGTGGCCAGCAGCTTGCACATGTCGATGCCAGGCGTGGTGGCGCCGGTCTCCCAGCGTGAGACCGCCTGCCGGGTCACCATGACCCGCTGCGCCAGTTCGTCCTGCGTCATCCCCCGCAACGCCCGAACCTCAGCGATGACTTCTCCGATTGCCATGTCGGCCTCCTCTTCCGCGACCCCCGGTGATGCCGCCACACAAGAACAGCACAGTTGGCACACGCCGTCGAGCAACGGGTTGTTGCATCCCCCCGCTTCCCCAATCGCTGCTCACGGACGCAGGGCGCTCAGGGGAAAGGTGAGGACGCCGTCGGCCAGCTTCATGGTGGGCCCGTCGGCGGTCACGACGGCGGTGAAGACCGGCGCGGGCGTACGTCGCGTGTCGATGTCCGCCACGAACGCGGCTAGGGAATCCTGGGCCTTCGCTATCTGCCGTTGCCCCAATTTGACTTCAAAAGCAGCCCAACGTCCGTCGTCGAACTCGACGACGGCGTCGGCCTCCTTTCCCGACTTGTCCCGATAGTGGTAGACATGCCCGCCCCGCAACTCGGCGAAGGTGCGCAGATGCTGCACAACTTGCGACTCGAACCACAACCCGGCGGTCTCCAAGTCCTGCATCAGGCGCTCCGCCGAGGTCCCGGTGACGGCTGCGGCCAGGGCAGGATCCACGAAATGGAGCTTGGACGAGGTACGTACGGCGTAGCGTGAGCGCAAGTGCGGGGCCCACGCAGGCTGCTCCTCGACAATGAAGAGCCGCCTAAGGGCATTGATGTAGCTCGCTGCCGTCTCCGCGCTGAGCGCCTGAGTCGTCACGTCCTTCGCGATGGTGGTGAATGAAGCCTCGGTGGCGATATGGCGCGCAAGCGAGCGCAGAAGCGCTCGCAACCTGATCGGATCGCGACGCGGCTCCCCATCGAGCCGCCCCATGTCGATGCTGACGACGTCCTCCACATAGTCGCGCAGATACCGCTGTGCCTGCGCGGTGGTGGCATCGACGTCACCCGGCCAGCCGCCGTGAACCAGCGCATCCAGCGCCTCCCGGACGCTCGTGCCGGAGTCAAGCGCGGGTGGCGGCTCCTCGCCGTCGAACAGTGCCGTCAACGAAACGCTCCCTGCACCCAGGCCGCGCTCGAACAGAGTCATCGGACGCAGACGCACCCTGGAGATCCGGTGGGCACCAGAGTGCCGCGTAGCATCCTCGGCGGGAACCGAGGAACCGGTGAGTATGAACTGTCCGGGGCGTTGCCTGGCGTCAACCTCCCGCCGTACCGCGTTCCACAGGTCTGGCGCAAGCTGCCATTCGTCGATCAGCCTGGGAGTTTTCCCTTCCAGCAGCAGCGCGGGATCAAGGTCAAGCGCAGCGCGTATCTGCGGCAGGCCCGAGTCCAGAGCGACCTCGGATGCGGCATGCTGCCGTCCGGTCATGGTCTTGCCGCAGGCACGCACGCCTTCGATGAGAAGACCACCTGAGTAGCCCAGGATCTCGCTGATAAGCGGGTCAACGACACGATGCCGGTAACTCACGTCGGCCATCGACTTCCTCCTGCGATCCAGCGCGAAACCCACCCCAATCCTGGAGTTGGCTTCATTCTAACCGGGCAGTTGGCGTCGCTTCAACCAGGCATATGGCGTCATTCCAGTCGGCGTTTTGGCGTCACGACGAGCAGGTAGGGCCGGCCGAGCCGCATCGCCAGAGCGGATGCTCTCCTCCTCGGCCGCATGTCCCTGCTCGCCCCGGATCCGGGCCGCAGCAGTTAACGGCACCAAGTTGCCTTCCGAGTTGCTTATCCACCCATTCGTACCGAAAGAGACCATCGACGCCGCGCCCGCGCGCTCCTAGGTTGAGTACGAACCAACCGACGAGCAGAGAGGACTCCCGCATGGCCCCCGCATCGAGCCTGAAGCACCAGACCTACCTCACCCTCAACGACGGCAACCGCATCCCCCAGTTCGGCATGGGCGTGTACCTCGTGCCCGACGGCGAACCCACCGAGACCGCCGTCGCCGAGGCCCTGCGACTGGGCTACCGCCACATCGACACCGCGCACGCCTACCAGAACGAGCGCTCCGTGGGCCGCGCGGTCAAGGCCAGCGGCATCGACCGCTCAGACATCTGGATCACCACCAAGCTGTGGCCCAGCGAGTACGGCGAGGGCGCCACCGCGGCCGCCATAGACAAGATGCTGGAGCGCCTGGACACCGACTACATCGACCTGCTGCTGCTCCACCAGCAGTTCGGCGACTACAAGGGCGCCTGGAAGGACATGGAGCGCGCCGTCGCGGCCGGCAAGGTGCGGTCCATCGGCATCTCCAACTTCGAATCCGCCAACCTGGAGGACCTCATGGCCGCAGCCACCATCAAGCCGTCGGTCAACCAGGTGGAGTGCCACCCCTACTACCCGCAGGACGAGCTGCGCGAGCGCATGGCCCCCTATGGCACGCTCGTCGAGAGCTGGTACCCGCTCGGCCACGGCGACGCCGGCCTGCTCGACGAGCCGCTCTTCGCCGAGCTCGGCACCAAGTATGGCAAGACGCCCGCCCAGGTGATCCTGCGCTGGCACATCCAGAAGGGGAACATCATCTTCCCCAAGTCCACCAACCCCGAGCACATTGCCGCCAACATGGACATCTTCGACTTCGCCCTGACCGAGCCGGAGATGGAGCGCGTGGCCGCACTCGCCAACGGCAGGCGCTTCTACAACGTCTCCCTGGCCGACCAGGAGAAGAACCTCGGCGCCTGGGCCCCCGCCGACTGAGTCCTGCGCTTACCGCGGTCGCCCCGGCTGCGACGGTGTGGCTCCAGGCCGGCAAACTCCGGTCAACACCTACGCCGACGCGTTCCGCATTCCGCTCCCCTCCCACCAACTTCTTGAAAGGAACCCCACAATGATCTTCGACCGCAATGAGAACCGCCCCGTCATCGCGCTGCTCGGTGCCGGTGCCATGGGCACCGCCATCGTTCGCCGCATCGCCAACGGCAAGCAGATTCTGCTCGGCGACATCTCCACCGAGAACCTTCAGACCGTCGCCCATGACCTGGCCGCCTCCGGATACGAGGTGGCCACCCAGCAGGTGGACGCTCTGGACCGGGCCAGCGTCGAGGCCTTCGCCGCCAAGGCCGCCTCCCTGGGCGAAGTCCGGTACTTCATCGACACGGCCGGCGCCTCCCCCAACCAGTCCTCGCCCGAGCACATCGTGGCCCTCGACCTGGTTGCCACCGCCATGGCGATCGACGTCTTCGCCAACGTCATTGCGCGCGGCGGCGCCGGCCTGGTCATCTCCAGCCAGACCGGTTACATGATGCGGCTGAGTGACGAGGTCGAGCGTCAGCTGGCACTGACTCCCACCGAGGAACTTGCCGAACTCGACTTCCTCAAGCACGACGCCGTGGCCAGCTCCGGCGTCGCCTACATGGTCTCCAAGCGTGCCAACCATCTGCGGGTGCGCACGGCGGCCGCCACCTCCTGGGGCGATCGGGGCGCCCGCATCAACACGATCAGCCCCGGCATCATCGTCACCCCGCTGGCCTACGACGAGTTCCGGGCCGCCGGAGAGAACTACCAGGCGATGATCGACGCCTCCCCGGCCCGCCGTGTGGGCACCTCCGATGAGATCGCCGCGGCCGGCTCCTTCCTGCTCGGTGAGCAGGCGGCCTTCATCACCGGCACGGACCTACTGATCGACGGCGGCGTGATCGCCGCCATCAACGCCGGCCGCTTCACGCTGGGCGGCTGACACCGAGCGCCCGAACCGGTACGCATTCCCGACGACGGCGGTCGATGGCGCCCCCATAAGCGGCCGGCCGCCGTCGTCGCTTGGGAGTGCTCGTGCCACCCCACCCGGCCGCCGGTCAGCGGATCAGGACGGCTGCCTGCATTTGGTTCCTCCCTGGTGGAATGTCCGAATCCGGCACAAACGTCTGCGAAGCAACCAGCCGAGCCGCATGATTCCAACGGTGTGGATCCCCTGGACGACCTTTTCAGGAGCGATCGTGCCGATTTTGGACAATCTACCCGGTCGGCTTCCCGTGGGCGCGCCCGCACGAGGCTCCGGATTCGCAGCGCGCCCCGCTCACCGCGATCTCGGATTGGAATGTTCTTCGCTTTCACATGAGTCCCAACAGGTGGAACCAGATCGCCTCCACGATAACGACGACGAATACGACCACCGTGAGCGGGGTCCCCAGCCGCACGGCCTCTTTGGCGCCGTAGCCCGCGTTGTCCTCGCCCTCACCCACGAGGATCGGCAGGTTGTGGAACGGCAGGATGTAGTGGATGTTGATGGCGGAGAAGACCATCATGGCCACCGCGATGTCGCTCACGCCCGAGCCGGCGGTGAAGGCAATGAACGCCGGCACGCAGATGCCGAGCACGGCCATGACCGAACCCATGAACATGTGGATGATCACCGTGATGCCGGCGATCAGCAGGGCCAGCGCCAGCGCGTTACCGGGTACGGAGTCGGGGAGCACCACGCTCGCGATCCAGGCGTTCATGCCGGTGGCCTCACCCGCCGTGCCGATGCCCATGGCGGCGGTGAGGAACACCAGGGTGCTGATGGGGACGGAGTTCCACGTCGCCGGGGTGATCACCTCGCCGATCACGGGCAACGCCAGGACGGCGCCAACCAGCAGGGTGACGAAGCCGATGTTTAGCCCGGTCACGGATTCGGTCAGCCACAGGGCGATGGCGATGACCAGCCAGATGACTGTGCGCTTCTCCTTGGTGCTGACCGTCCCGAGGGCGGCCCGCTTGACGCGCACCTCGTCGAAGTCAATACGCATCTGCGTCTCGGGCCGGAACAGCACCAGGCCCAGGCCCAGCGTGCACAGGGTCGCGACCAGCATGGGTACCGACATGTAGACAAACCACTGGATGAAGGAGCAGCCGTCTGCGGCGTAGGAGGCCACCAGTGGATTGAGGGTCGCGTCCCCGGTGAGGAAGAACATGGAGCCGGGCGCGGCCGCCGCGAACACGAGGAAACCCACCTTGATCTTGTCCGCTCGGGACATCTTGGCGGCGTCGCAGATGACGAGCATGACCGCCAGGATCATGAAGGCGCGCGGGAAGGGGTGCGGGATGAGCAGCGACAGGATGAAGGTGAGCGCGAAGATGCTGACCACGAGTGAGGTCCAGCCGCGCACGAACTTCAGCGCGAACCAGTAGGCGATGCGCTCGCCCAGGCCGGAGTCCTTCACGGCGGCGGCAATCAGGTAGGCACCGATCACCATCCACATCTGCATCTTGGTCCATGACGCGAACACCGTGCCCGTATCGGCCGTGCCGGTGAGGATGAGCAGGGCCAGGTAGACGGCCGACACGTAGGCGGGCTGGGCCACGCCCGTCGCCCACCACACCACGGTCATGAGGGTGAGGGCCAGGCAGTGCTGGCCGGCGGCGGAGATGGGCGCGAGGCCGTCCAGCGGGACGACCCACACCAGGGCGCAGGCGAGGATGCCCGCGAGCAGGCCGACGACGCGCTTGTCGAGCTTCATGCGGGCTCCCTTCAGTAGGCGAGTTCAGCGTGACTCATACCGGTCCTCCTCCGGCTGCCCGCGTTCACGGGGCAGTGCCGCGTTGCGCCCCGACTGTAGGGGATCAGCCTGCCGCGGCTGGCGCGTCTTGGAGCTCACGCACCATGAGCCATTCGGTCTCGTCGCTGCCGTCGCCCACGATCCGGAAGCCCAGCCGCTCATACAGGTGCACGGCCCGGTTGGCCTTGACGACGCCGAGCGAGGCACGCGCGTAGCCGGCCTCCCGCAGCTGTTCGAGCATGCACCGCAGCATTCGGGTGCCGATTCCCCGGCCCCGGTACTCCCGGTAAAGGGAGATCGCGAATGCCGGCGTCGAGTCGTCCAAACGGCCGTAGCAGTCGGTGGTGCGCACCCAGCAGGCACCGACCACGCGACCGTCAACTTCCGCAACCAGCGCCCGGTCATCCGGCAGCGTTCCGAAGCCCTCGAAGTGGGCGCGGCACATGGGGTCGTCGTAAATGACGCTGCGCGGCACCTGCCCGGTGAAGTCCTCGGGCACGTATACGGCCTCCAGCAGGAAGTCCTCCAGCAGAGGCGTCTCCTCGGGGCGCAGCGGCCGAATCAGTACAGCATCGTCGTCGATCGTCATGACGGGTGATTTTAGGGCGAAATACCGCCCTTGCAACGCTGCTCACTCATTCTGCGTAGGGAATGCGGAAGTAGTCGAGGTGCTGTTTGAAGCGGTCCTGGGCTGCACGGCAGGTCTCCAACAGGAACCCGGGCTGCGAGTCCCATTCACGCAGGCCCCGGTAGTAGAAGGCCTTCATTTCATCGGTGATGACGAAGGGCACGACGTCGCTTGCCAAGCACTCACCCAGCATGATCAGCCTGCCGACCCGGCCATTGCCGTCCTGGAAGGGGTGAATGCGCTCGAGGCGCACATGCATGTCAATAATCTCCTCCAGGGTATGGCGCTCAGCCGGACCGTAGCGGGCCAGGAGCGCACCTATCGCCTCGGGCACCTCTTCGGGCGGCGTTGTCGGCATCCCGGAGACCTCGTTGGGCACGCGCTTGTAGTCACCGACGGCGAACCACTCCTTGGCGGCGTCGCCGGTCGCCGCCTTGAGAATGCGATGCAGACGCTTGAGCGCGTCCTCGGTGAGCGGCTCACCCACGTGGTCGATCACGGCGTCGATGGCGCGGAAGTGGTTAGAGGTCGCGACGACGTCGTCGACGCGCACCGGCCCCTCGGAGGCATCAAGCGTGCGGGTCTCGAAGATGAGGCGGGTCTGGTCCTCGGAGAGCCGACTGCCCTCGATCCGGTTCGAGGAGTAGGTGAGGTCGATCTGGAGGCGGTGGTAGATGCCGCCCTTGATCCTCTCCGCCTTCTCCGCTCGCAGCCGGGCGAGTAGCGGCGAGCCGGGCACGTTGGCGTCCTCTGAGACATCATTTAGCAAGGGCCCGGCCCCCGCGCGTGACGGACGTGTCACCGGCACATCGTCATCAATCGTCATCGGGCGCGATTGTAGGTTCCGGCACCGGGTTCTGACCGGGTCCTCGCCGTCGGCAGCGTCAGCGAGCGGCATACTCCTCCAGCAGCGCCACCAGCCTGCGGCAGTCGGTGTCGTTAACGTCGTTGTTGGTCAGGAAGCGCACGACTTGTCCGTCCGGCTGGCCGATGATGGCGCCACGCTCGGCCAGCCAGCTCTTGAGGCCGGCAAGATCGGGCCAGTCGAAGGTCGCGAACACCATGTTGATCTGTACCGCGTCGAGATCGACTTCCACCCCCGGGAGTTCGTTCAGCAGCTCCGCCAGCAGACGCGCGTTGGCGTGGTCCTCATGCAGGCGCTGCGTCATCTCCTCGATGGCGAGGATGCCGGCGGCGGCGAGCACGCCGGTCTGTCGCATGCCGCCGCCGAGCAGCTTGCGGTACTTGCGGGCACGCGCAATGAATGCGGCGTCCCCGCAGAGCATGCTGCCCACGGGCGCACACAGTCCCTTAGACAGGCAGAACTGCACGCTATCGACGCATGCGGCCAGCTCACTCGCCTTGACACCCAGGGCCGTGGCGGCGTTGAACAGGCGGGCGCCGTCCAGGTGCACGGGAATGCCGTGTGCGCGCCCGACCTCCTGCACCTCCCGCATCACGCTCACCGGCACCACGCGACCATTGGCGAGCCCATTCTCCAAGCAGATCAGGCCCGTGGCCGGCTCGTGAATGTCGCTGGAGCGGATGGCGCCTCGGATCTGTGCCGCGTCGGGCACACCGTCCGGGAAGGCCAGGGGGCGCAGATTCAGGCTTGAAAGCACCGCGGCCGCGCCCACCTCGTGCATGAATATGTGGCTGTCGGCGCCGACGATGGCCTCCTGCCCCTTGACGGTGTGCGACATGAGCGCGAGCTGATTGCCCATCGTGCCCGAGGAGACGAAAAGTGCCGCCTCCTTGCCCACCATCTCGGCGGCCAGCTGCTCCAGGCGGTTGGTGGTCGGGTCGTCCTGGTAGACGTCGTCGCCCACCTCGGCGTCCGCCATGGCCCGACGCATGGCCGGCGTGGGATGCGTGACCGTGTCACTGCGGAAATCCATCCGCCTTGCCGCACCGCCGTCGACGGTGTTGTTGCTCGTCATTTCATTACGCATGGTTTCTCCTTCTTAGGGGACGGCTCGAAGCCCGACTACTCCCACTCGATGGTGCCGACGGGCTTGGGGGTGAGGTCGTAGGCCACACGGCACACGCCGGGGACCTCCGCCAGGATACGGGCGGTGATCCGCCGCAGCAGCGCCCAGTCGAGCTCGGGCACCTCGGCGGTCATGGCGTCGACGGTATTGACGCAGCGGATGATGACGGGCCAGTCGAAGGCACGCCTGCCGTCGCGCACGCCGGTGGCGCGCATGTCCGGCACCACGCAGAAGTACTGCCAGATGTCCTGGCCGGCGGCCTCGATCTCCTCGCGGACGACGGCGTCGGCCTCGCGCAGCGCCTCCAGGCGGTCGCGGGTGATGGCGCCCAGGCAGCGCACCCCCAGCCCCGGGCCGGGGAAGGGCTGGCGCTCCACCATGGACTCCGGCAGGCCGAGCCGGCGGCCGACGACGCGCACCTCGTCCTTGTACAGGAGCTTGACGGGCTCAACGAGTTCGAAGTCCATGTCCTCGGGCAGGCCGCCGACGTTGTGGTGGGCCTTGACGCCGTCGGCGGACTCGAGGATGTCGGGGTAGATGGTGCCCTGCCCCAGGAAGCCGACACCCTCCAGCTTCGCCGCCTCCTCGGCGAACACGTTGATGAACTCGGCGCCGATGAGCTTGCGCTTGGCCTCGGGCTCGGCCACGCCCGCCAGCAGGTTCAGGAACCGGTCCGTGGCGTCGACGTACACGAGGTTGGCGTCCAGCCCGTCCCGGAAGACCTCAATCACCTGCTCGGATTCTCCCTTGCGCATCAGGCCGTGGTTGACGTGGACGCTGATCAGCTGCTTGCCGATCGCCTTGATGAGCAGGGCGGCGACGACGGAGGAGTCGACGCCGCCGGACAGGGCGAGCAGCACCTTGCCGTCGCCGACCTGCGCGCGCACGGCGTCGACGGCCTCGGCGATGAAGGCGTCCGCCAGCTCGGGGGTGGTGATGCGCTCCATGTCGGCGGGGCGTTGGTTGGAGGTGAAGTCCACGGCGGTCTCCTTCGTCGTCGCGTGCGCGGGTTCGCGCCCGACTCTACTGCCATCCCCCAGGGCGGCGCGGAAGAGGCCACCCACTCCCGATCAGTAGGCAGCCAAGATGTCAAAATCGATGACAAACGAGTCCGGGGGCGTTGGCGGCAGCGAACAAAACGTTGGAATCATGCGGGTGCTGGGTCGGCTCTCGCCGGCATCGAGAGTGTTTGTCATCAAAATTGACACTTCCGCCCCGGGCACGCAGCCCCACGCGTAAGCTCCCCCGCCCCAAACCGGAAGAGCCCCTTCAGGCTGCGCCTATTCCAGGCCCAAGACGACGACCAACTGCCGCGAGACCTCGGCCATGTCATCCTTGCCCAGGATGCCAACTCGCTTTCCGAGAAGTTGTTTGTCCACAGTGACGATCTTCTCGGTCATCACGTAGCTCGGCTTCGCAAGTCCATTGCCTTCACTCGGCTCGATAGGGACCCTCGTGGGGATGTCGCGCGAGTCGAAGCTCGTGAATAGGCACAGGACAACCGATCCGAAGCCTGTCAGCTCATCGTTCTGTACGACAACGACCGGTCGCGCCTTGCTAGCGTAGGCATCGTCGCGCAGCGTCCAAACCTCACCGCGTCTCATTGATCGCCCTCAGGGAGAGGTCTGTCGCAAACCTGGTGGCGTCCTCCTCGGTGGCGAACGGCTCGACGTCCTCCGAGAGGCGCACGTCGTAGGGGAAGCCACGGTGACTGTTGAAGGCGGTCACGAACATGCGCAGCACGTCCGCCGGGGTAGTGCCGAGCTTTCTCGTGGTCTCCTTGAAGAGCTCCGCCTGCTCCGCGTCGACCCTCGTGGCGATCTGTCTCATTGCCATGACATGCCTCTTTCCGTCAAGACAAATCATACCAGCTATGCGGTGCAAAATATACCTATTTGCTAGCTATGCCTGGCGGTCAGGGAGACTCCGCCGACTACTCCCACTCGATGGTGGCGGGGGGCTTGCTGGTCACGTCCAGCACCACGCGGTTGACCTCGGGAACGGCGTTGGTGATGCGCGTGGAGATGCGGGCCAGCACGTCGTAGGGCAGACGCGTCCAGTCCGCCGTCATCGCGTCCTCACTGCTCACCGGCCGCAGCACCACCGGATGCCCGTAGGTGCGCCCGTCGCCCTGCACGCCCACCGAGCGCACATCGGCCAGCAGCACCACCGGGCATTGCCAGATCTCCTCATCCAGTCCGGCCGCCGTCAGCTCCTCGCGGGCGATGCCGTCCGCGGCCCGCAGGATCCGCAGGTTCTCCGCCGTCACCTCGCCAATGACGCGAATGCCCAGACCCGGCCCGGGGAAGGGCTGGCGGGCCACGATCCCCTCGGGCACGCCCAACTCCCGCCCGATCGCACGCACCTCGTCCTTGAACAGCGCCCGCAGCGGCTCGATCAGCTCGAAGTCCAGATCCTCGGGCAGCCCACCCACATTGTGGTGGCTCTTGATGTTGGCGGCGCCCTCCCCGCCGCCGGACTCCACCACGTCCGGGTACAGCGTGCCCTGCACCAGGAACTTGATCTCGCCGCCGGCGGCGCCGACCTCCGCGATCACGCGCCGCTGGGCGGCCTCGAAGGAGCGGATGAACTCCCGGCCGATGATCTTGCGCTTGGCCTCGGGCTCGGTGACGCCCGCGAGTGCGGTCAGGAAGCGCTCGGACTCGTCCACGGTGATCACGCGGATGCCCATGCCCCGGGCGTAGTCGCGCTCCACCTGCTCGCGCTCGCCGGCGCGCAGCAGGCCGTGGTCCACGAAGATGCAGGTCAACTGGTCCCCGATGGCCCGGTGCACCAGGGCCGCCGCCACGGAGGAGTCGACGCCGCCGGACAGGCCGCAGATGACGTGGGCGTCGCCCACCCGCTCGCGGATGCGCTGGACCTGCTCGTCGATGATGTTGCCCGGCGTCCAGGTGGCGGGGATGCCGGCGCCGTCGCGGAGGAAGTTCTCCAGCGCCCGCTGGCCGAACTGCGAGTGCATGACCTCGGGGTGCCACTGCAGCCCGTACAGGCGCCGGGCGGGGTCCTCGAAGGCGGCCACGGGCGTCTGCGAGGTGGAGGCGGTGACGGTGAATCCGGCCGGGGCGGCCTGCACGGCGTCGCCGTGGCTCATCCACACCGCCTGCCGGACGGGGGTGCCGGCGAACAGGCAGGAGTCGGGGTCGACGTCGGTGTCGGTGTGCCCGTACTCGCGGGTGCCGGTGCGCCCGACGGTGCCGCCGAGGGCCTGAGCCATCGTCTGGAAGCCGTAGCAGATGCCCAGCACCGGCACACCCGCGTCGAACATGGCCGGGTCCACGCTCGGGGCGCCGTCGGCGTACACGGAGGCGGGCCCGCCGGACAGGATGATGGCGGCCGGCTGCTTGGCGAGCATGTCCGCCACCGGCATGCTGTGGGGCACGATCTCGGAGTACACGCTCGCCTCGCGCACACGGCGGGCGATCAGCTGGGCGTACTGGGCACCGAAGTCCACCACGAGGACGGGGCCGATCCGGCCCTCCTCCCCGGTGGCACCATGGGGAGATGTCGTCACCGGCACAGGATAGCGGGATCCGCCGGTGCGACGACGCCGGCGTCCGCGAGCGCCACAATCTCCCGGGCTCTCGACGGCGTCCGCGCGTCCCGCGCCCTCCGCACGCTTTGCTATCGGCTAGAGTCTCCTTGTCCGCATCCTCGCCGAAGCGGGCAGGATGGAGTACCTAATGGCCGCCAACGGTCACGACGTCACCCAGTCCGACGTCGCCGCTGCCGCCGGGGTATCCCGCAGCCTGGTCTCCCTGGCGCTGAGCGGCTCCCCGCGGGTCGCCGAGGACACGCGCGCACACATCATGCAGGTGGCCGATTCGCTCGGTTACCGGATCAACACGGCGGCCTCGGCGCTGGCGCGCCAGCGCTCCACCACGATCGGCCTGGTACTGCCCAACCTCCGCAACGCCTTCTTCGAGCAGGTCTCCCGTTCCCTGGACGCCGCCGCCGCCCAGGCGGGGCTCACGGTCTTCGTCACCGTCGGCGCCGAAGATCAGGAGCGTCTGCGGCGGGCCATCGACTCCCTCCTGGGCGTGCGCGTACTCGGATTAATCCTGGTGTCCCCGTGGCTGACGAACGCACAGCTGGTCGCATTGGGCGAGGAGACGCCCACCTGCGTGATTAGTCGACGCTCCCCGGGCGGACATGTCGACGCCGTCCACATCGACGAGCGGCACGCCGCCGAGCAGATCGTCTCCCACCTTCTCTCGCGGGGAGTCAACTCCTTGGGATACGTGACGCCCAGAATGGACGACGACGCCTCTCGCCTGATCCGCGGGAAGTCCCTGACCCGGGCCGCCCACAGCGCCGGACTGGTTCTGAACACCGCGGAAGCGGGCGACGACGACGCCGGCACCGCCATACGCCGACTGCTGGACGCCGGCACACCGCGAATGGGGCTGATCACCCACAACGACATGCTCGCCATCGACGCCGTCGCCGTGCTGCGGGAGCTGGGGCCCGAGGGCACGGGGCGCGTGCCACTGGCCTCTTACGACAACACCTATCTGGCACGGCGGGCGGAGTTCGCGCTCACCAGCTTGAATCAACCGGATCAGCAGATGGCCCGCGACGCCGTGCGCCTCGTCGTCGAGCGGGCCGATGCCCTACTGCGACGGCCAAACAACCCTCCCCCGCCTCAGGACGTCGGTGCCGAGGGGCACCTGGTTGTCCGCGCCTCCTCCACCGGCTGACGTTCAACCCGGCGCCCCCGCCCGACGTCGTCGAGGTCGGTGCACGTTACCGTCGACCGACCTCGGCGCGTCACTTCAACTGACTTCGGCGACGGGAGGTCAGCTGTATTCCCGCTCGAAGCGCTCCTCCAGCTCCTCTAGGGAGTCGTACTTCGTCTCGGGCACGAACTTGATGTAGAAGATGAGCGATACGACATTGACCGCAGCGAAGATGAGGTAGGTCAGCGCCCCGCCCAGCCCCTCCATCATGATCGGAAACACGGCGGCGACGATGGCGTTGGCGATCCACAGCGCACCGATGGCGAGTCCGACGGCCGTGCCGCGGATCTTGCTGGGGAAGATCTCGGCGACGATAACCCAACTGACCGTGCCCGACTGCTTGGCGAATACGAACAGGCTCACAATGATCAGCACCAGGAAGGGTGCGAAGGTCGGGGCGCCAATGATGTCGCCGTCCTCATTCTGGTAGGGCTGAATGAGAAAGAAGAACACCGCGGCCAGCAGGGTCAACGAGATCACGATGCTGGTCTCCTGATAGATGCCGACGTGGCGACGGGCGAACTTGGTAACCAGCCACAGGCCGACCGCCGAGCCGATGAAGGACACGCCTCCGGAAATCACGTTGAGCGAGATGGCGTCACTCATGGGCAGACCGGCGGCGGCGAGCACCTTCGGCGTGTAGTACATGGCAGTGTTGATGCCCGTCATCTGGTCGGCCAGCCCCAGGATGATGCCGATAATGAGCAGGTGGCGCGTCCACTTGGTGTGCCAGATCTGGGACAGCCGCCACTTCTCCTGATTGGCCTCCTTGCGCTGGACTTGAAGCATCTCATCGATCTCCTCGGCGATGGGGCCGTCCTTTTCCTCGTTGCGCACGCGCTTGAGGGAGCCGATCGCCTCTGGAATACGCAAGTTGGCCACGTACCAGCGCGATGACTCGGGCATGAGGCGGATACCGATCCACAGTGCGACGGCCGGGATCGAGGCCAGCACCAGCATGTAGCGCCAGGTCACCCCGTTGCCGGACACCGCCACGACATTGGCCAGGTTCTGCACACTCTCCCAGGTGACGGTCTCGCCCGCGCGAGCGACCGTCTCACCGGCGGAATTGACGACGTCGTTCGCGACCGTGACCCGGGGCCCACCGCGCGCGTGGGCGAGGATGGCATTCATGGAGTAGGCGAGGAATTGCCCGAAGACGATCATCATCTGGTCCACGGCCACCAGGGTGCCGCGGATGCGTTTTGGGGCGGTCTCGCCGAGGAAGACCGGGACCGTGACGGAGGCCCCGCCGACGGCGAAGCCAAGGATGACCCGGAACAGGCACAGGATCCAGAAACTCGGCGAGGCGGCGCAGCCCAGGGCGCCGATCAGGAAGATGATCGCCAACATGGTGATGTTGTGGCGCCGCCCGTACCTGTCGGAGAGCTTGCCACCAACGGAGGCGCCCACCGCGGCGCCGATGCACAGGAAGGTACCGACCAGGCCCTCCTCCCAGGTCTTCAGGGCGAGGCCGTCGGCGTCGGCGGGCAGATACATGTAAGGGAGGGCACCGGAGATCACGCCGGTGTCGTAGCCGAAAAGCAGCGAACCAAGCGTGGCTACCAGGGCTATGACTCCCAGCGAACGCTTCTTACCCGACGGCGGAGTCGCTTCGACCAGATCCTGGATTGTCTCAAGACTGTAGTCGCCAACGGCAACCCGGGATGGGGACATAGTTATCTCCTTGAGGATCCTGCAGCCTTGAGCAGGCTAGAACACGAGCCGAAATTGGCGTCCCCAAACCTACCCGCGGACGCCGCAGCGCCGTACCATGTTGTTCATTGACACGCTATGTGTTCAATGATCACCCGCCCAGAGAGCCTGCATGCCGGACACCCCCTACCAGCCAGAGATTGTCATTGACCGCACCAGTGACCTCCCGCTGTACACACAGATAGCGGAGACACTCGGCGCGCTCATACTGGACGGCACCCTTACGCCCGGGACCCGCATCGAGGACGAGGTCTCCATGGCGCGGCGCCTGCAAGTCTCCCGCCCCACCACACGCCAGGCACTACAGTCCCTGGCGGATCGAGGCCTGGTCTCCCGGCGCCGCGGTGCCGGCACGGTGGTCGCCTCCCCGCATGTGCGCCGCCCCATGGAACTATCCAGCCTGTTGGCCGACCTGACCGCCGCCGGCTACCAAGTCTCCACCAGGCTGCTGGAATACGACACCCACCCAGCCGACGCGGAGGAGGCCGAGCACCTGGAGGTAGACCCCGGCACCCAAGTAACCCGACTGCGCCGTCTGCGCAGCGCCGACGGCGAACCGATCGCCCTCATGCACAACCTCCTCCCCGCCGCCATCGCCCCTTCCCACCAGGAACTGGAGCAGAAGGGTCTATATGACCTGCTGCGTTCACGCGGAGTCATGCCCGCCACCGCCAAGCAGGTGATCGGCGCCCGCAATGCCACCGCCAAGGAGGCGGACACCCTGCATGAGCGCCGCCGCGCCGCACTACTGACGGCCCAACGCACCACCTACGACGCCGCGGGGCGCGTCATCGAGTACGGCGACCACCTCTATCGCGCTTCGCGCTACTCCTTCGAAACCTCCCTCTTCACCGGCTAGACCCTGCTCCACCCCCAGCCGGATCGGGGCGGCCGACGAGGGTCACTCCAGGCAGCCGCGAGCCCCCAAGGTGACCAAAAAGTCGGACATAAACACCCGCTGGCCGTCTCTGCGGCCCCCAAGACCGCGTCGGTTGGGGCAGACTTAGGTCCGATGCGCTACGGCCGCCCGCGGCGCACCCACACTCGACGTCGAGACGCAAGAAGGACAGCTGAACCGTGGCGCGCAGCATTTACATCGCCTCCCCCAATGCCGGTACCGGCAAGTCGACCGTGGCCCTGGGCCTGGTCGCCTCCCTGACGAAAGTCGTGGCGAAGGTGGGTGTGTTCCGCCCCTTCGTCGCCTCCCGTGACAACGAGCCCTTCCTCGACCTGCTGCTGCGCCGCTGCGGCTCCACCACCCCGGCCGCGCAGTGCATCGGCGTCACCTGGGACGAGTTCCACGCCGACCCCGACGAGTCCTTGTCCCGCATCGTGGACGCCTACCGGGCCGTCGCGCGCGATCACGACGTCATCATCATCGACGGCTCGGACTTCTCCGACGTCGTCGGGAATCCCGAGCTGGAGCTCAACGCCCGCGTAGCCGCGAACATCGGCGTGCCCGTGCTGCTGGTGGTCTCCGGGCAGGGCGACCCCGAGGATGTGCGCGGCAGCGTGGAGGTCTCCATGGCCGAGATCGCCGACAACCACGCCCGCACCGTCGCCGTCGTGGCCAACAAGTGCCCGGCGGACACGCGCGCCGATGTGGCCGCCGCCCTGGCCGACCTGGAGGGCGTGACCACCACGACCCTGCCCGAGGTGCCTCTGCTGAGCGCCCCCTCCGTACGCGAGGTGATGAACGCAATCGACGGCACTCTCATCAGTGGTGACGAGGCCCTGCTCGACCGCGAGGCGGAGGGCGTACTGATCGCCGCCATGGATGTCTCCCACGTGCTGGAGCGCCTGGATGAGGGGCAGGTGGTGATCGTCCCCGCCGACCGCTCCGCCGCCCTGATCTCGCTGGCGGCCGCGCAGGCCTCCGCCGGCTTCCCCAACCTTTCCGGCCTGGTCCTCAACGGCGGCTTCAAGGTGGCTCCGCACGCGCTGCGCCTGATCAAGGGCCTGCGCCTGCCGCTGCCGGTTATGACCTCGCCGCTGGACACCTTCGCGGCCGCCTCCGTTGCCGGCCCCCTGCAGGGCGGGCTGGGCCAGGCATCGTCCCGCAAGCTCGACGTCGCCGTGACCACCTTCGAGCAGGAGGCCGACGTCGACGGCCTGCTGGCCGCCCTGGAGGTGGAGCCCAGCGAGGTGGTCACCCCCATCATGTTCCAGGCGGAGCTGATCGAACGCTCCCGCGGCGACCGCAAGACCATCGTGCTGCCCGAGCCCGACGACGACCGCATCCTGCGTGCCGCCGACGTCATCGCCCGCCGCGGCATCGCCGACCTGATCCTGCTGGGTGACGAGGCCACGGTGCGGGAACGCGCCGCCGAACTGGGTCTGGACATCTCCGCGGCCCGCGTCGTATCCACCACCGACCCCGAGCTGCTGGAGAAGTACGCCGTCGAGTTCGCCCGCCTGCGCGCCAAGAAGGGCGTCACCCTGGAGCAGGCGCGCGACCGGGTGCAGGACGTGTCCTACTTCGGCACCATGATGGTGCACATGGGCGACGCCGACGGCATGGTCTCCGGGGCGGCCCACACCACCGCCCACACGATCGTGCCGTCCTTCCAGATCATCAAGACCAAGCCGGGCACGTCCATCGTGTCCTCGGTGTTCCTGATGCTGCTGGAGGACCGGGTGCTGGTGTACGGCGACTGCGCCGTCAACCCCGACCCGACCGCCGAGCAGCTGGCCGATATCGCCATCTCCTCCGCGGAGACCGCCCGCCAGTTCGGGGTGGAGCCTCGGGTGGCCATGCTGTCCTTCTCCACCGGTACCTCCGGCAAGGGCGCCGATGTGGACAAGGTGCGCGAGGCCACCGAGATCGTGCGGGCGAAGGCCCCCGAGCTCGCCGTGGAGGGCCCCATCCAGTACGACGCCGCCATCGACCCGACCGTGGCCGCCAAGAAGGCCCCCGGTTCGGAGGTGGCCGGCCGCGCCAACGTGTTCATCTTCCCCGACCTGTCCAGCGGCAACATCGGCTACAAGGCCGTGCAGCGCTCCTCCGGCGCCGTCGCCATCGGCCCGGTGCTGCAGGGCCTGAACAAGCCGGTCAATGACCTGTCCCGCGGCGCGCTGGTGGAGGACATCGTCAACACCGTGGCCATCACCGCCGTCCAGGCGCAGGCCTGACCCAGTGCCCCGGCGACCCCGCCGGGGCACTGCCGGCTTCGGCCGGATCCCATCCCGTTTCCCCGTCCGTCAGAACCCGACCGTATGAAAGGCTCATTGTGACCACCCGGACCGTCCTCGTCATCAACTCCGGCTCCTCCTCCATCAAGTACCAGCTCGTCGACCCGGACTCCGGCCAGTCCCTGGCCTCGGGCCTGGTGGAGCGCATCGGTGAGGAGACCGGCACGATCATTCACCGGCACGCCGGGGAGAAGACCCAGTTGGACGAGCCGGTGCCCGACCACGGCTACGGCCTGTCCGAGGTGCTGCGCCTGTTCGACGAGAAGGGCCCGACCCTGTCCGAGGCGAACATCGTGGCCGTGGGCCACCGCGTGGTCCAGGGCGGCCGCTACTTCTCCGGCCCGGCCCTGGTGGACGAGGACGTGATCGCCAAGATCAGCGAACTGGTGCCGCTGGGCCCGCTGCACAACCCCGCCCACCTCAAGGGCATCGAGGTGGGCCTGGAGCTGCTGTCCGACGTGCCGCACGTGGCCGTATTCGACACCGCCTTCTTCCAGGACCTGCCGGAGGAGGCCGCCCGCTACGCCCTTAAGCGCGAGGTCGCCGACAAGTACTCGATCCGCCGCTACGGCGCGCACGGCACCAGCCACCAGTTCGTCTCCGGTGAGGTGTCACGCATGCTGGGGCGCGACGACCTCAAGCAGATCGTGCTGCACCTGGGCAACGGCGCCTCCGCCTCCGCCGTCGTGGCCGGACGCGCCGTGGACACCTCCATGGGGCTGACCCCCCTGGAGGGCCTGGTCATGGGCGGGCGCACCGGTGACATCGACCCGGCGGCGGTGTTCCACCTGGGCCGCGTGGCCGGCATGAGCGTGGACGAGATCGACTACCTGTTCAACCGCGAGTCCGGCATGAAGGGCCTGGCCGGGGACAACGACATGCGCGAGGTGTGGAAGCGCATCGACGCCGGCGAGCAGGACGCCCGCGACGCCATGGACATCTACCTGCATCGTCTGGTCAAGTACGTGGGCGCTTACACCGCCGTCATGGGCGGCCTGGACGCGCTGACCTTCACCGCCGGCATCGGCGAGAACGACGACCGGCTGCGCGCCGAGCTGGTGGAGCGCCTGGGATTCATGGGGATGCGGATCGACGCCGACAAGAACTCTGTCCGCTCCGGCGACGGACGTATCATCTCCACCCCGGACTCGGCCATCGCCGTGCTCGTCTACCCCACCAACGAGGAGCTGGCCATCGCCCGCCAGGCCATGACGCTCATCTGAACGCATGCCTCGCCGATCCGGCTGGAGACAAGGACGGCCCGTTCCCGGCCCAGTGGCCGGGAACGGGCCGTTTACTGCCGTCCGCCCACGGACCAGCTTGGGGCGATCCCGGCAAGGCCCAGACGGAGTCATGACAGAACACTGTCGGCAACAATTCGACGCTACACTGCGACCGTATCGAGACCAATCGGCTTGACGGTGCGTCCTTCTGGCCGTGCCCCTGTTCCGACGCGATGGAGGTTCCTGATGGTGTTGCAGGTTGTTCCTGAGGAGCTGGGGCGTGTGCGGGGGTTTCTGGAGAAGTGTGAGGCGTCGTTGGGGCGGGTTTACGTGAACACCGGTGGTGAGGGTGCTTTTGGTGTGCCGGTGCTGGTGTGTGCGGCGGCACGGTTCGCCTACCATTTCGAGGACCGGGCGACCCAGGGCGCGTCCCGCGCGGTTGAGCTGGCCGACGGGTTGGTGGTGGCTCAACGGAACTTTACGAACACCGATGACGAGGCCGCCGACGGTGCGCGAGCCCTTGGCGAGTCCTCGCACCGGTTCGGTCACGCTCGCTCCAACGGCATCGTGATCGATCGCGGCACCGGGCGCGTGGTCAGCTACCACGGCCTGACCCACTGAGCCCTAAACCCCCTTGCAGCGCGCGGCCGTGCGCGCCCGCCCTGCCAAGCGTGAAGGATCCTTGCCCCATGAGTCCCTTGTCCATGTCCTCACCGGCCACCGGGCCGGTCTCGACCGCCGCCGCCATGGGAATCGGCGGCATCCTGGTGGGGCAGGTGCCGGGCGATCCGGCGGTTGTTCGTGCCGTTGCCACCGACTGGAAGCAGACCGCCCACAGGTTCTGGGAGGCGGCGGACCTGTCGGACTACGCCCGTGGTGCCGCGCCGTCATTCCAGGGGTTACGGCCGATGCCTTCAGGCGTGGTGCTCGGGAGTTGACCGGTGCGTTGGAGCGGGACGCGCTGGACCTTGAGGCCGGCGTGGCTCATTTGGAAGCCTACGCCCGCGTCCTTGACCGTGCCAGTGCCGCGGCCGACCAACTGCGGGAGTTCGCTGGCCGGACCGTGCTGGCCGCCTTGGGGACCCCGGCGGCCGGGATCGTGGCCGCAGCGGTCGTACCCGCCATCGCCCAGGCCTGGGCCGGCATCCTCGCCGAAGTCAACCTCGCCGCCACCCACACCGCAGCATCCCTGAACACGGCCTCGAGTGCGGGCGTGGACGCGCGAGGTTCAGGGCTGCTGTCCCAGGGCGGCAAGAACAAAGCTGACGATGTCGACTATACGAAAGACAAGACCGAGCTGACTGATACCGATATTGAGCGGATTAAGCGGCAGTTGGACGGCAGCGAGGACTGGAACGACGTTGACCAAGGGTTGCTCAGTGACTGCTATCTCATGGCTACGCTCCAGGCCTATTCATGGACCGATGAGGGCAAGCAGGTTCTGCGCGAGAACGTCAGATGGGATGAGGCCAGGCAGGCGTTCATTGTTACGCTCTACGACGACGGCGAGAAGGTGGAGGTGGAAGTCACCGATGTTTACACCAACGGGAATGGGAGGACTGACCTCATCGCCGTGTATGAGCGCGCCTACGGCAAGCACTTCGGGGACGAGGCAATCAGGTCTGGTGGGCGCCCGGAAGACGCAATCGGAGCCATTTCAGGAAATGAGTCAGAAACCGTGACAACCGCTGGTCGGAGATGGGGAATCGCCCCTCAACAGCAACATGAATACACAGGCGACGAGTGGAGAACGATCGAAGAGGCCGTTGAGGCTGGCAAACCTGTCGTTGCAGGAACTTCGGGCGGCGACTTCAGTGACGGCGATCAGGTTGACGCCTGGGCGGACACGGACGATGATGGCGTGATCCTCAGGGAAGACGAGGACGAGGGCGTCACCGTCGGCGAGGGGAAGAGAAGTTGGCGACCGGACGTCACCCCGGGCGCAGAGCCGGATGAGGAAGGCCAATACCGAGTCGTCGGCGGAGACTACGAGGGAGAAGGAAAGCGGTCCGCTCACGCGTACACCGTGGTTGCTATCGACGACGAGACTGTAACACTATATAACCCGTGGGACCGCAACGACGCCGCTAGTGACTACTCCACACCACCCGAAGACCTCGGAGACGGCTACATGCGGATATCCAGAGAGGACTACGAGAAGTACTTCGATGCTACGACAATAGAGAAAGGTGAGAGCAACTAGTGTCATACAAATTATCGTTATTGACAATCTAGTAGCGTGCGCATTCAGCTTCTTCTTGCGGGCGACAGTTTCTTACGCCGTCTTCAAATTCAAGCACGAAGTAAATCCTGTTTCCGCCGCCGAGTTTCCCCTCGATCCCAGGTACCCAAGTCAGTCTGTTCGTGTCAATTAGTGGAGCGGGATCAACCCGCACTAGTGTCATACGCCCCAAGCCCTCCACATCAACCGACTCCCCTAGCCGCAGCTCGTAGACATGCTCAACGCGTTCCAAATCAGTCCAGCGTAGACGGGCAACCCACTCATGCCGTTCCGAGCGTAATCCGGCCGACCTCACTGAACCTGTGGTCGTGAACACCGCATCAAGTGAGCCTCCTTGTACCATGACCTGGTCCGGCTCAGTTCCATCTGGTAAAGGTACGGAGCGTAGTGCGGGTCTGGTCCACCAAATCCACCCGCCCGTCAGCGCGGCGGCTACCAGTAACAGTGCTACCACGGCCATCAGGACGCGCTTCTTGGGCATCATGGGCCTTCTTGCCATGAGGGTGCCTCCGGGTTGTTACCAGTCAGTTCTGATGTCCTCATAATAGCGCATCCTGTTGTGCTACTCGCACTCGCCGTCTAGCAATGGCATCTCGATAATATCCGTTGTGCGCCGACCGCGCCCGGTCGATCATGTTCGCCGTGCCAAGTAGTCATATGAACGGTAGTAGCCATCTACGACGAAACCGTGACCCTACATAACCCGTGGGCGCACAATAAGACCGTCGGCGACTACTCCACACCGCCCGAAGACCTCGGAGACGGCTACATGCGGATATCCAGAGAGGACTACGAGAAGTACTTCGACACCACGACTATAGAGAAGGACGAGGAAGACTAGATGCCGTGCAGATAATCGATGCCAACAGCTTAGTAGTGACCGCAATCTATTTCTTCCCGGGGCTGCATTCTCTAACGCTGTCTTCAAGTTCAAGTACGAAGTGTATCCTGCTCCCGCCGCCGATATTCTGTTCTACGCCAGGCAGCCAAGAAAACTTGTTCGGATCAATAAGCGGAGCAGGATCAACCCGCACTAGCGTCATGCGCCCCAAGCCCTCCACGTCAACCGACTCCCCGAGTCGCAGCTCGTATACATGCTCAACGCGCTCCAAATCCGTCCACCTCAAACTCGCAACCCACTCGTGATACTCGGAACGTATCCCAGCCGACCTGACCGTACCGGCGTTAGTGTGCAAGCTTGGCAATGACGGGCCAACCACCATGTATTGTCCCTTCGGGCCAGGGAACCGATCGCAGTGCGGGTCTGGTCCACCAGATCCACCGCTGATCAGCAGCGCCGCTGCGATCAGCACCGCTACGGCACCTGTCAGGATAGGCTTTTAGACACCTCTCGCCCCCATCACATTCGAAACGAATGCCCTTCTGTGCTGTCCTCTGCTCAGAAGAGCAGTGCGTTGCCCGCGGGATTCCGCCGCTCACGCTCGGCCTCCTGGCCGCCAGTCTTGGACACGGGCTGTGCCGATTCAGCGCTTTCTCCCGCACCAGGAACGGGCGCATTCCCGCCGGGACGGGTCCAGCCGGGGCCTGTCGGCACACTGGCGCCCCGCTGATAGGCGGTGGCGGCGGCGCGGGCGCGCTGGTCGGCGGCCTCGTTCAGGGGGTGGCCGACATGCCCGCGTACCCACTCGAAGCGCACCTTGCGTCCGCGCATGGCCGCGTCCAACTGCTTCATGAGGTCGTCGTTGAGGACCGGCTTACCGTCGCCCTTGCGCCAGCCACGTTTCTTCCAGCCATGAATCCACTTGGTCAGGGAGTTGATGACGTACTGGGAGTCGGCCTGGATGAGCAGTTCCTCGCCTGCCAGGCCTGCCTGCGCCGTCGCATGCAGCAGCTCCAGCACGGCGGTCAGCTCGCCGCGATTGTTGGTGGAGTTCTCCCAGCCGCCCGCGGCCCAGCAGTCCTCATCCACATACCAGGCCCAGCCGGCCGGGCCGGGATTTCCCAGGGCGGAGCCGTCCGCCGCAGCAATGATCGTCATGGGCGCACCCTACCGGCTCGGTCCACCTTCCTCTCTCTCACCTCACTGCGGCAGGCCGGCCGAATGCCGAGGTACATCGATATGGCGAGTTATCGGCGCAAACATGTGTGCAGGATCAAGGTTCTTCGTTGACTTGGCGGGGAAAGTCGGAGCCAATTAACAGTGGGGCATGATTCAGCACGCCTCGCACTAACACAGGCCGCGTTTTGCACGACCTCGGGCCGCGTTCCACGACCTTGGTGCCTGTTGCACGACCACCCCGGGGTCGTGGAAAGCGCACCAGGGTCGTGCAGTGTCGCCCAGGGTCGTGCAAAGCCACCCCGGCCCCCGACGCCGAACACCACCACCCACACAAAACCCCGGCCGAACGAACCAGTCGGCAGACCACAACACGCCCCAACCACACACATCCGCGCCGATAACCCGGCCTCCCCACGACACGCCGGCCTACAGCACCGCATTCGCGCCGATAACCCACACTCACACCGACAATCCCCTGCCGGCGGTACGGGACCGGCGAAATGAGCGAAGCCCCCGGGACCTTGTGGGTCCCGAGGGCCATCGCCGTGGCTCTTACCGGCGCCGTCCCGCTGCAAAGGACGCGCCACCTGCGAACCCGTCTCAGGGAGGCGGGCGCAGGTGGCGCGTCTTGTGCGGTTAGTGCGTCAGGCGTCGAGGTCGGTCTCGAGCAGGGCCTTGAGCTCCTCCAGAGCACCGTCGGCACCGTCGGCGTCGGAGGCGAGGGTGACGACGTCGCCGAAGCCGGCACCGAGCGTCATGACGCCCAGGATGGAGGAGGCGTCAACGGGAGCGCCGCCCTCCTTGGCGATGGTGACGGGAACACCCTTCTCGGCGACTGCCTTGACGAAGGTCGCGGCGGGGCGGGCGTGGAGGCCGACCTTGGAGGCGATAGTGGCGGTGACCTGGGCCATGTGTACTCCTTTGAGAAAACCGGGTTCGGCGTCCGCGGTGCGGGACTGCACCTGTACGCCGATGCGAGCCAGCGCGATGGCTGGTGTCGGGTTCACACTACCCGACTTCGCCTGCCTACGGCAGCGAATATCGCCACGAATACGAGCGCGGGACGCTCAGTTGCCGTGGGCCGAGGTCTCGAACAACAGATTGACCTGATCGTTGTACCCGGTCAGTGTCGACGCCGACACCCGATCCACCCAGACCGCGTCGACCGCGGGCGTGATGATCGCGTTGACGTCGGCCCCAAAGTAGGTCAGCGGGAAGAAGAAGGTCTGCCCACCCTCCTCCAGGTGCACAGTGAACGGGTCAGTTGACAGTCCGGTCTCCTCGAACACCTCGATGGCCTTCTCCGTGGAGGAGGAGATCGCCGGGAACACAATCCCATAGGAGGCGACAATGTCCTGCGCCTCGGCCGTGCCCAGGAACGCGACCCACTGCGCAGCCAAGTCGATCTTGTCGGAGTCCTTGACAATCGAGTCGCCCAGGCCGTTGAACAGGGAGGCGCGGTTGCCATTGGGACCGATCGGGGTGGGCGCGATGCCCACGTTGACATCCAGGCCCGCAAAGGTGTTGAACATCCAGGCCCCATGAATCGCCATGGCGATGGACCCCGAGCCGAGCTGAATGTCGGTGCTGGTGGCGTCGGAGAAGGCCCCGTTGGGGTTCAGGTAGCCCTTGTCCACCAGTCCGAAGTACCAGTCCAGCGTGCGCTGGAACTCTTCCTCATCATAGCGGTAATGGGTGCCCCAGGTCTCCTTGTCCGCGTAGTGCCAGTTCCCCACCGTGGCGGTGAAGGGGCTCCACTGGGTCTGACCGTCGTTGGACCCGGAGTTCTGAATGCCGAGGCCATACACCTTCACGTGCTTAGGGTCGAAGCCCTCCTCATCACCGCGCACATTGTTTTGGTCGATGGTCAGGCGGGCCAGGATCCGCTCGAAGCTACCGCCGTCCTCGAGGTTCCAGTCGCAGTTCTGGATCTCCTCCTCGGAGATACCGGCGTCGGCGAGCATGTCCTTGTTGTAGAACAGCGCCACGGTGTCCCAGTCCTTGGGGCAGCCGTACTGGTGGCCGTCGTCGCCCTTCCACAGGTCCAGCAGTCCCTCCTGGAAGGCGGACTCGTCAACCCCGGACCAGGCCGGCTGCTCATCAAGCGGTACGAGCACGTCCAGGTCGACGAACTGGGCGAATCTGGCGATGTGGTCGACGAATACGTCCGGGCCAGTGCCTGCGATGAATCCGGCCGTCAGCTTGGTCCAATAATCGTTCCAGCCGATCTGGGTGATGTTGACGGTGATACCCGTCTTCTCCTTAAAGCGCTCCGCGCAAGCCTGATACGCGGGCTCCTGGCTGGCGTCCCACAGCCAGTAGTCGATTGTCTGGGACGCAGAGTCGTCGTCGCCGTGAGAGCAGGCCGCGAGCGTCAGCGCCGTGGCGCCGGCGAGCGCGCCGGTCAGCAGGCTCCGGCGAGTGAGCATGAGCTTGTTGTTCATCTCGCGTTCCTCACTTGATTCCGGTGAAGCCGATGGAGTTGACGATGCGCTTGGCCGCCACCATGAACAGCAGCAGCATCGGGAGGGCCGCCACGAGCGTGGCGGCCATGAGTCCGGACCAGTCGGTGCCGGAGGTGGGCGCCTGGGACCGGAAGACAGCCACGGCCACCGTCAGCACGCGGGAGGAGTCCGTGTAGGACACCAGCAGGGGCCAGAAGTAGTCGTTCCAGGCGGTGATGTAGGTGATGATCGCCAGGGTGGAGATCGGTGCGCTGGCCATCGGCAGGATCAGCTGGAAGAACACCCGGATCTTGGAGGCGCCGTCGAGCAGGGCGGCCTCCTCCAGTTCTCGGGGGATGTTCATGAAGAACTGGCGCAGGAAGAACACCGCGAACGGCGTCATGAACATGGTCGGCAACGCCACGCCCAGCAGGTTGTCGATGAGTCCGATCTGCTTGACCAGCACGAAGTTGGGCAACAGCGTGAAGATCGAGGGCACCATCAGGGCTGCCAGGAACAGGGTGAACACCGCGTCCCGGCCGCGCCAGCGCAGGCGGGCGAAGGAGTATGCGGCCATGGCGGAGAAGAACACCTGGCCGGCGGTGACCAGCGTTGCCACGATCACCGAGTTGCGCAGGTAGATCCAGAAGTTCATGGAGGCGCCGGAGCCGCCGTCGGCCAGGGCCTCCTCGGTGGACTGCATGCCGAACACGCGGGCGAAGCCGCGCAGGTTGAAGTCAACCGGCAGGATCGAGGTGGGGTCGGAGGTGATCCCGGCGTTGGAGGACAGGGCGGTGCGCAGCACCCAATAGAAGGGCAGGATCGTAATGACGATGATCAGGGCCATGAAGATCCAGGCGATCACCCGCCCCACGGAGATGCCGTTCTTGCGGGTGCGGCGGCTCTCGGCTGCGGGGCTCGCATCGGGGGCGGTGGTGGTCAAAGCGCTCATGCTTGCTCGTCTCCTCTCAGTCCAGGTCCGTCTCGCCCGCACGGGTCATGCGGTACTGGAGAATGGTGATGGCCGCCAACACGATGAGCAGCCCCACCGCCATGGCGGAGGCGTAGCCGAACTGGAAGCGGCTGAAGGCCATGTCGTAGATGTAGTACTGCAGCACGCGGCTGGCGTTGACCGGGCCGCCCTGGGTGGTCACCGAGACGGTGTCGAAGACCTGGAAGGAGCCGATCATCGTCATGATCAGCACCAGCGCCAGGATGGGGCGCAGCAGCGGCACCGTGATCTTCCAGAACATGGTCCACTCGCTGGCGCCATCCATCTTGCCGGCCTCGTAGACCGTCTCCGGAATGGACTGGAGCCCCGCGAAGATCAGCAGGGCGGTATAGCCCACGTGGCGCCACACGTTGATCAGGGCGATGGTGGGGATGGCCAGGGCGGAGGAGAAGAAGTTGACGCTCTCCCCGGTGATGGCGGAGATGATCTCGTTGGAGATGCCCAGCGTGTTGTCCAGGATCCACAGCCAGAGCATGGCGACGACGACGTTGGACACCAGGTAGGGGGTCAGCACGATCGAGCGCACCAGCGTCGACTGGGTCAGCCGCTGCATGAGCACGGCGATCACCAGCGCGAGGATGGTCTGGAGGCCGATGTTGATCAGCACGTACTCCAGCGTCACCTTGACGGCGTTCCAGAAGATGGAGTCGCCGATCATGCGCTGGTAGTTGCTCAGGCCAATGAACTGCTCCGGGGTCAGCAGGTTGTACTCGGTGAAGGACAGCCAGATGCCCCGGATCAGGGGCCAGATGTAGAAGGCGACCAGGCCGATGCCGGCGGGAATGATGAAGGCGATGCCGAGTAGGCGGTCATCCTTCGGTTTCCTGCGCAGCGCCGGTCCTGCGGCGGCGGTCGCTGTGGACATGGGCGATACTCCGTTCCTGGCGGGATTTGGATCGGGAAATACAGGTTGGTGGTCAATCGCTCCGGTGCGACGACGCAGCCAGGGTCAGGCGGCGCGCCCTTGGGCGCGGGGCGGCTCAGACGGCGGTGACGCGCACGAACAGCATGTGGTCGGGGTGGATGACGGGCAATGACAGGCCGTTGTTCACCAGGTACGAGCCCGGCAGGACCACCCCCTCGGGGCGGGTCCAGGCGGCCTGGTAGACGTGGCCCGCGTACAGGGGCGCAGCCAGTTGCACCCGGTAGGTGCGCTGCGGGTCAAGGCCGGGCAGGGGCCGGGGAGCACCGGGCCAGGTGAGCGCCTGTCCCAGGCTGGTCAGTCCGAACAGGGCGTCGGAGCGGTCCGGGGCGACGACGCCCTGAATGCGTACGACATCGTCCTCGTCGACGTCGGCGTGGACGACGGTGCCGGAGTGCAGCAGGGGGCGCAACTGCTTGTGCATGCCGATCAGCTCCGCCAGGCCCTGCTTGTCGGCGTCGCTGGCGCTCAGCAGGTCCCACTCCACGCCCATGTGCCCCCACAGGGCGGTGGCCGCACGGAAGGAGATGTCCAGGCTGCGCAGCGTGGTGTGGTCGCGCCCGGAGCCGACGTGGGTGCCGATCAGTTCGGGCGGAAGTAGCAGCATGGTGCCGCGGTTGATGTTGGCCCGGTCGTGGGCGTCGTTGCAGTCGGAGGTCCACACGCGCTGGGTGTGCTCGATGATCCCCAGGTCGATGCGGCCGCCGCCGCCGCAGCAGGACTCGATCTCCAGGTTCGGGAAGCGCTCGTGGAGGGCGTCCAGTAGCCGGTAGAGGGCGAGGGTCTGGTCGTGGATGGCCGGGGCGCCGTAGCGGGTGCCGAGTGCGGCGTTGGGGGCCATGTGCCCGGCGGCAAGCACCGTGGAGTTGTGGTCCCACTTGATGTAGGCCAGGTCCAGGCGCTCCACCAGGTCGCTGATGGCACCGAACAGGTAGTCCCAGGCGCCCGGGGCGGTCAGGTCCAGCACCCGCTGGTGGCGGTGCTCGACGGCGCCGCCGGCCCCGTCGGACAGGATCCAGTCGGGGTGGGTGCGCGCCAGCTCGGAGTCGCGGTTGATCATCTCTGGCTCGAACCACAGTCCCAGCTCCATGCCCAACTCGCGCACGTGCTGCGCCAGCGGCTCCAGCCCGGTGGGCCAGACCTCCGGGGAGACCTGCCAGTCGCCCAGGCCGGAGGTGTCGTCGCGGCGCGAGCCGAACCAGCCGTCGTCGACGACGAAGCGTTCGATGCCGATGGCGGCGGCCTCGTCGGCCAGGGCCTTGAGCTTGTCCAGATCGTGGTTGAAGTAGACGGCCTCCCAGATGTTCAGCAGCACGGGTCGCGGGCGGGCGGGGTAGGAGGGCAGGGCCCGCACGTGGGCGTGCGCCCGGGCGGCGAGTGCATCCAGGCCCTCCCCCCAGGAGCCGACCACCCACGGGCTGGTGTAGCTCTGGCCGGGGCCGAGCACGATCTCACCGGGGTGGAGCAGCTCCCCGGCCCCCAGTAGCCGATAGCCCTGGGCGGGGTGGGCGGCCAGGGCACGGGTGTTGCCGGACCAGGCGAGGTGTACGGCGTGGACGCGGCCGCGGCGCCATCCGAAGCCGGCGGTGCCGGCGACCAGCCAGGTGACGGCGTCGTGACCGGTGCGGCCCTCCCAGGACTCGCGCAGGCGGGTGCCAGGGGTGAAGGGTGTGCGCACCGGCTGCCGTTCGAAGGCGTGGTGGCCGGTGAAGTCGAGCAGCTCGGTGGCGTCGGCGGGCACCGGCAGGAGCGGGGTGAGTTCGTCGACCTCGAGGGGTGCGGCGTCGGGGCCGGCCGCGTCGGCGACCTCGGCGCGCAGGCGCACTAGGCCGGAGGGCTCCAGACGCAACACTGTGGTCAGGACAATGCCGTGGACCGGGTCGGTGGCGGTGGAGGTGACCTGATCGGCCTGGCCGCCGGGGGCGTCGACCGCCTCGACCGTGTGGGTGATGTTCTCGGGGTGGATGGAGAAGGCCGAGCCGTCGGCGCGGTGCAGCAGAACGGCGGGGCGGGCGGACCAGCCCAAGTGTGGCAGCGGCAGCACAGGCAGATCCGGGGTGGTCCAGGTCTGGTTGGAGCCGGTAGCCGTGTTCTGGGCGATGCCGACGTCGGCGAGGGCCGCACCATCGAGCTCACCCAGGTCCTCGCCCCAGTGCCGCACGACCGGGTGCCGGTCGGGCATCAGGTCCAGGACCAGTGAGGTGCCGGCCCGGCGCAGGTGGACGATACGAGAGTGGGACACGGGGTCTCCTTCGACTTATGTGGGATCTGCGGCTGGGATTGCGGACTGTTGCCCGTGGGCCCGGCCGCCGCGGCGCGGCCGGACTGATGCATAGCGATTATTTTCTAGTCGAAGAAATGCGTGACGTCAACCACCGACGCCGTGTCCCCGTCGGGTTATCCACAACCGGGCAGCGACGAGCGCAGCTACGGCCCGGGCACCCCAGACCCGAGACCGCCGACGCTCACTTGGGCCACCCGCGCCCGGCTGGATCCTTGCCCGCTTTCACCCCCTCCCTGGCGTACTGCTGGCGAAACCGGCGATCATGCGCCACGATCGCTTCATGACGCCGGCCCCCTCACCCGCCCCGCCCGAAATACCCGCGCTCGGAACCAGCCCGGTACGCGCCGTGCTGCTCGACGCCGACGGCGTTTTGCAGCTGATCGGCACGCCCTGGGATCAGGCGCTGACCAACGGCGGCGGGGAGCGCTTCTGCCGTCGCCTGCTCGCCGAGGAGGGCCCCGCTCTGAGGGGAGACGAGGATCTGCGCACCCTGCTTGAGCGGCTGGTAGACGAGTTACGGCTCGGCGCGAGCGTGGAAGAACTGCTCGACCTGTGGTGGCGGGCCACGCCGGACCCGGCCGCCTGGCAGGCGGTCCGCGAGCTGCGGGCCGCCGGCTACACCACGGTGCTGGCCACCAATCAGCAGCACGAGCGTCGCGCCTGGATGCGCTCGGCACTCGGGTACGACGGACTGTGCGACGTGGATGCCTACTCCTGCACGCTCGGCGTGGCCAAGCCCAGCGCCGAGTACTTCCGCACGGTGCTGGACCTGGTTGGCGTGGCTCCACAGGAGGCGCTGTTCGTGGATGACAGCGCGACCAATGTGTCCGCGGCGGCGACGCTCGGCATCCGCACGGTGCACCACCCGGCGGACGCGGGCGGGGACCTGCTGCGCCGCGAGATCGTCGCCGTGCTCGACGGCACCGCAGCGGCCTGAGTCGCCTCCGCCGGGTAATACGGCGTTCTGTCGTCTCCTCGGTCGGCGCTGCACGCAGCCGACCGGGCCCGACTCAGCGCTCTCCTCCTGCGGGAGGACGAGGTACCCGGCTTTTCTCATACTTTCGGAACCCAGACTTCATCCGCACGGACTTGCCAGGCATCGGCGGTGGTACAAAACTCAAGCCTGTGAGCGCAGCGGGTGCGGCGCCTGGAAGGATCACCATGACGAGCATTACGACGTCCGGAAATGTGCGGGAGCAGCGTCAATCCTCTCCTGCGGCCCGCACGTCGGATGCCGTGAGGGCCACAGCCGCCGCCCGTCGTCGTTTCGATGCTCGCCTGCAGGATCCGGCGCGACGTGCTCCGCGCGTATTCCGGCACCTCATCGACCGCATTCACCGGCTGCTGCCGGGGTTCCTGCGCCGCCGAGTACCGGTGACCTTCATCGGCTACGCGCTCATCAACGGCTCCGGATTCGTCATCGACATCAGCTTCCTGACGCTGTTCTACGAGCAGTTGCACTGGTTCTACCCCCTGGCCGTCACCGTGGGCTATGCGATCGCGGGCGTGTACTCGTTGCTGCTCAACCGCTGGTTGAACTTCCAGTCGCACGGCTCGCTGGTCTCGCAGGGGTCGCGCTACGCCGTCGGCCTGGTCTCACAGTACGTGATCTTCATTCTGGGCCTGTCCAGCCTGCTGCACCTGGTGGGGGTGAACGCGGAGCTGGCGCGGCTGATCTCGGCCTGCTGCGAGGGGATCTACCTGTACGCACTGATGCGCCTGTGGGTGTTCCGCGGCACGCCCGAGCCCGTCGGCGAAGCCGCCTGAGCCCGCCCGCGTAAGCGCGGACGGGCGGCGACTGCAGGCCGGTCGCCGTCGCCGCCCGCTTACCCGCCGTTCACCAGCAGGCGCGTGTGGTCTCCGTGGGCCCGTCCAGCTCGGTGAAACCCGCATCTACCACCGACACCGGCCGCGGGCGGTTCCGCCAAGAGGCCTCCGATGGGAAGACGACGCGTACCCGGTAGCCCTGCGCGGCCCAGCGCTCCCGCAGGTCGGCGGGCAGCTGCGGGCTCTCCCAGGCGAGCTGGGCGGCGTGGGCGACCTGCGCGCACAGCTTCCCGCTGGTCATCTCCTCCAGCGGAGTGACTTCAACCGTTACCGGGGCCTGCTGCGAGGCCGAGTCACTGGTGAGCACGATCCCGCGGGCGGCGGCGGGGTCCTTGGCGACGGCGGCCGTGATCGCGGCGGGCGGCGGGGGCAGCTCGCCCCCGTGCGGGAAGTGGGTGCCCTCCACCTGGGTCTTGGCCAGCGCGGGCGGCAGTGGACGGACGGGCCCGGGCACGATCGCGCGCGCCTCGGCCCTCCCCCAGCCCGCCGGTCCGTCCTGGGCGACGGTGACGCCCGGCAGCTCCTGAATCTCATCCCAGCGCCGACCGCGAGCGCGGCGCACCAACTTGCGGATGCGCCCGTCACGCCAGTACTCCACGGCGTCGTGCCAGGGGCCGCCGGGGGCGGACTCGGGGGCGGCGAGCAGGGCCACGACGGCGCGGGCGCTGGCCTCCGCGACGTCGATGCGGCGGGGCGGGTGGACCTTGTCGTAGTGGACGGCGATTTGCATGGCCCAGGGAACGGGGTGGTCGGCATGGGCGGATGGGGAGGGCGAATCGGCCGCACCGGGGACGTTTTGCGGGGACAATGGCTGCATGCGTCACATTATCTGGGACATGGGCGGCACCCTGGTAGACACCTACCCGGAGGTCGACCGGGTGCTGTGCGAGGCGGCCTTCGGCGACGCCGACCCCGCCCACCTGCATCACGTGACCGAACTGACCCGTCACTCCATCGCCCATGCGATCGCCACGCTCAGCGAGGAGCGGCGCCTCGACCCCCACGGGCTGGAAGAGGCATACGACGATCTGAAGAAGCGGTGGCACACGCAACCCGCGCCGGTCATGGACGGGGCGCGGGAAGTGATGGCGCGGGTACGGTCCCTGGGCGGGTTGAACCTGCTGGCCACACACCGGGACCGCGACTCCGCCACCGCCCTGCTGCAGGGGCTGCACTTGAAGATGGATGACATCGTCTGCGCCCCGGACGGGGTGGCCCGCAAGCCCAGCCCGGACATGAACCTGCTGCTGGCCGAACGCCACCGGCTCGACCCGGCGGAGGTGCTATGCGTCGGCGACCGACCGATCGACGTGGTGGCAGCCCGGGAGGCGGGTATGCCCGCGGCGCTGCTGGTGCGCCCGGGGACGTCGGTGACTCTGCCGGATGATGCTCCCGGAGCGCTGGTGGTCGCCAGCCTGCGGGACCTGCTCCCCCTGCTGGACTGAGCCCCTCGGACCGAGGGGCTTGCCCTCGGACTCCGCACCCGTCGCTTAGACCGTCGTGCCCGGCAGGCGCATCAGCAGGGCGTCGCCGTCGAAGACGAGGCCCGCGTAGCCGTCCACGTGGGCGGCCTCCTGGAAGCCGGCGGCAAGGTGAGCGGCGACGGAGGCGTGGTTGGCGGTCTCGACAACACTGAACAGGTCCTCCCCCGGATCGATCTCCTGCACGGCGGCGCCCACCGCGGCCAGCAGGGCACGGCCGATGCCGCGGCTGCGGGCGCCGGGATCGACGATCAGACCGGAAACCATCCAGCGCTCCGGGCGGTCATCCTCCAGGTCCCCGGGCAGGATAAACGCACCGGACAGGGCGACCGGGGCGGCCGTGTCATCAGCTTCGGCCGCGTGGGCTACCGCATCGACCTCGGCCGACCGTGCGGCCGCGCCTCCGGCCCCGGTGGGCTCGGCGTCGTCGGCGGGGAGGGAGGCCAGCAGCAGCACCGGTAGGGCGGCAATCATGCGCGGCGCCTGTTCCACCGCCTCCTCCACGGTGATCCCGCGCAGGGCCAGCAGGCGGGCAACCCGCGCCTCGTCGTCGGGACGGGCGGGACGAATGGTCACGCCCGACGGCGCCGCGGTCATGCCCGTTCCCCCTCTGCGTCGGCGGGGTCGGTCGGCGGGCTACCCGCCTGCCCGTCGTATGAAGCCAGTTCCACGAGGTTGCCGTCCGGGTCGCGCAGGTAGACGCTGTGCATGGACCCTCGGGCTCCGGAGCGGGCGACCGGGCCGAGCTCGATCTCGGTTCCCGTCCGGGCCAGGTGCGCGACGACGTCGTCGAGCGGCGCGTCGACGACCAGGCACAGGTCGGCGCTGCCAACGGTGGGGGCGGCGGCCTCGGGGGTGAGGCGCCCGTCGGCGGGACGCAGGTTGAGTTTCTGGTTCCCCAGCCGCAGTGCGACCCGGCCGCCGTCGAAGGCGAAGGCCTCCAGGCCAAGTACGCGCGTGTAGAAGTCGACCGCGGCGGGGACCGAGGCGACGGTGAGTACGAGGTGGTCGATGCCGGTGACGCGCATGGGAGCCATCATGCACCCGTGGGCCCCGGCGCCGCCTGTACGACAACGCCGGGGCCCACGCAGAGGCCGACAACCCGGGCGGTTCATCCCGAGCCGTTTACCGGGCTCCCGCTACGAGGCCCGCCCCAGCGGGTGAGTTCCGGGGTGCCGGGAGACGGCCCGCACCTCGTGCCGGGGAGTGTGCGGCCCGCTCGCGGCCCAGTCGGCGCGCGGATGCGGCGGGTTGACCAGGATGGCGTCACCGGTGGCGTGGTCGGGCTCCAGCTGCCAGCTGGGCCGGCGCAGCGCGTAGAAGATCAGCGGCGGCACCCCCAGACCCACGATCACCAGCCCCACCACCAGGGCGTAGCCGACGGTGCTCAGTCCGGTGAAACCGGACGGACGCACGAAGGACAGCACGAAGGCAACCGCACAGGCCACGAAGCCGACGCCGGCCACCAGCCCCATCGCGGGTGTGCGATAGGTGCGCTGCACCTGCGGGCGGGTGGCGCGCAGACGCAGGGCGGCGGCGAACAGCATCATGTACATGATCAGGTATAGGGCGGCGGCCATGTCGATCAGCGTGACGAAGGCGGTGTTGCCGTTGGGGATCACCACGAACAGCAGCGCCAGAATCGTCACGATGACGCCCTGCAGCAGCAGGATCGAACGCTGCACGCCGGCGCCGTTGCGCCGCTGTAGCGCCGGAGGCAGCAGACCGGTGCGGGCGGCGGCGAGCAGGCCCTTGGACGGGCCGGCGATCCAGGTGACCACGGAGGCGAAGGCGCCCAGCGCGATCAGCAGCGAGATCACCGGTGTGCCCCAGGCCAGGTGCCAGTGGTCGAAGAAGGTCTTGAAGGCCAGGTTGATGCCGTCGACTACTCCGAGGCCGGCCTTGGGCACGGCGACCGCGATCGCCAGGGTCGGCAGGATGAAGATCGCCAGGATCACCACCGCCGAGATCAGGACAGTGCGCGGATAGCCGCGGCCGGGGTCGGCCAGGTCGTTGGCATGCACCGCGTTGACCTCCATGCCCGCGTAGGCGAGCACGTTGGACACGATCAGCACGATGGAGGCCAGGCCCGTCCAGGGCGGCAGGATCGCCGACGTCGTCAGCTCCGTCTGGGAGGGCGTGCCGGAGATCAGCCAGGCGGCGCCGAAGATGATCAGCAGCGCGGCCGGGAAGAGCGTGCCGATGATGCCGCTCCACGAGCCGACCTTGGCGAACAGGTTGCCGCCGGCCAGGGTGATGAGGGTGGATACCCAGTACAGGACGATGATGACACCGGCCACGTACACGCCATTGTTCGCCAGCGTGCCACGGCCCAGCACGTAGGACAGGCTCACGGCGATGAAGGCGATTTGAGTGGGGTACCAGACCACGTTCTGCACCCATTGCAGCCAGATGGCCACGAAGCCCCAGCGCTCCCCGAAGGCCTCGCGCACCCAGATGAACACGCCGCCCTTCCAGCCGGTGGCCAGCTCCGCGGCCACCAGCGCCGTCGGCACCATGAACAGCACCGCCGGGATGATGTACAGCACCACCGAGGACAGGCCGTAGCCGGCCATGGCGGGCAGGGAGCGCAGCGAGGCCACGGCCACCACCGTGAGCATGGCCAGGTTGAATACGCTCATTGAGGCGGGCGGGCGGACCGCGTCCTGGCTCGGCCCAACGGCGGCGGGTGCGGCAGGAGCGGCAGCCCCGGGCGCGGGCAGGTCCCCGAGCGTCCCGGCGGGTGGGTGGCCGGAGCGGGCACCGCGAAAGGCGGATGTGCCAGACGAGGCGGGTGCGTTAGCGGTGCTGGCGCGAGCGCCGTCGTCGGGGAAGGAGGTTCCGGCAGCACTGCCGGTGGTTTTGACGGACATTTCGACCCCTCAGTGGTGGAAGGCGGTGGGGCGGTTCGACTCGTGGGGCAGCGGCCCGTCGAGCCGGTCGAGGTAGGCGACCTCGGCGCGCATGTCCTCCAGGAGGGCGTCGGCCATGTCGTGGCTGAGCCCGTTGCGGACGACGATCCGCTGTACGGTGACGTCGGTGAGGTCATCGGGCATCGGGTAGGCGGGGACCAGCCAGCCCTTCATGCGCAGCCGGTCGGACAGGTCGTACAGGTTCCACTTGTCGGCGTGGTCGGCGCGCAGCCGCCACGCGAACACGGGGATGTCCGAACCGTCGTTCCACAGTTCGAATGGCCCCATGGCGGCGACCTGGTCGGCCAGGTAGCGGGCGACGTCGCGGCTGTTGGACTGCACCCGGCGGTAGCCGTCGAAGCCGAGCCGCAGGAACATGTAGTACTGCAGCAGCACCTGGGCGCCGGGGCGGGAGAAGTTGAGCGCGAAGGTGGGCATCTGCCCGCCGAGGTAGGAGACCTCGAAGATCAGCTCCTCGGGGAGGGCGGCCTCCTCGCGCCACACCACCCAGCCGATGCCGGGGTAGACCAGACCGTACTTGTGGCCGGAGGTGGAGATGGAGGCCACCCGATCGATGCGGAAGTCCCACTCCAGTTCCGGCTGGATGAAGGGGGCGATCATGGCCCCGGAGGCGCCGTCGACGTGGATCGGGATGTCCAGGCCGGTGCGCTCTTGGATGGCGTCCAGCGCCTGGGCGATCTTCGCGACCGGCTCGTACATGCCGGTGTAGGTCACCCCCATGATGGCCACGACGCCGATGGTGTTCTCGTCGACGTAGTCCTCCAGCCGGTAGCCGTCCAAGACCTTGTGCTCCTCGGTGATGGGCACGTACCGGGGCTCGACGTCGAAGTAGTTGCAGAACTTCTCCCAGCACACCTGCACGGCGCTGGACATGATCAGATTCGGGCGGTCGGTGGGCTTGCCGGCGGCGCGGCGGGCGTTGCGCCAGCGGCGCTTGAGCGCCAACCCGCCCAGCATGCAGGCCTCCGAGGAGCCGATGGTCGAGGTGCCGATGGCGCGGCGCGGGTCCGGCGCGTGCCACAGGTCCGCGAGCATGGTCCAGCAGCGGGTCTCGATCTCCGCGGTGCGCGGGTACTCGTCCTTGTCGATCATGTTCTTGTCGGCCGCCTCCAGGTACAGGCGGTTGGCGCGTTCGTCCATCCAGGTGCCGACGAAGGTGGCGAGGTTGAGCCGGGCGTTGCCGTCCAGCATCGCCTCGTCGTGGACCACCTGGTAGGCGGTCTCGGGCAGCGCCTCCCCGCTGGGGAAGCGGAACTTCGGCAGGTCATAGGCCTCGCCGGGGCGGGCGAACAGCGGGTTGAGCTCACTGCTGCCCGGATCCGGGGCGGAAGAACCGTCGAATACTGGCCGCGACATGTCGGATTCTCCTTTCGGTTGGCAACGATTGACATAGGAATATCACCACGCCGTGCTTGCCACCACACACACCAGACAATAAGGCCGCATTTGCAATTTACCACGGATATTCCTCCCAGCTTTCCGAAACAATTGCTACACCTGCCAGCATTCTTCAAGCTTTTCTTTCTAGCCGACGTCGCCAGGAGTCACTTGAAAAGCACCAGAAAGCAGGCTGGAAATAGTCGCACAAATTCATGCAAGCGCGCAGGCGCGCCGCGTACACCCGCAATTTGAACAGCACCTGAAAGCGTCCACGGAAAAGCCTGAACCGGCCGCCGGATTTGTGCCCACACGGACTGCGACAAGACGGGCTCTCCATGTTCGAAGGCGCGCTGGGGTCGTGAAATACACCCCGGGCACGCTCCCCAGCACCGCCGCCAGCCTAGATCGCGGTTCATGCAGGGACTGCGACGGTGTGGTCCGATAGGCTGCGAGCAATCCACGCATTGACAGCTCCCTGCCTCACGGCCCAACTGGAAGGCACACCATGAAACTGCTTGTCCTCGGCTCCACCGGCCCCACCGGCATGCACGTCCTGTCCCACGCGCTGGACCACGGTGACGACGTGAGCGTCCTGGTGCGTAGCCCGGAGAAACTGGGGAAGCAGTCGGGCCGCATTGCCGTCACCGTCGGGGATGCACGCAACGCCGACGATCTATCCCACTCAATGGTCGGCTGCGACGCCGTAGTCTCGGCGCTGGGCCGCGGCGCCTCTCCCCGCAACGGCGGATTGTTCACCGATGCGGCCGAAGCCGTCATTGAGGCCGCGCACACCACCGGTGTCAGACGCTTGGTCTGGCTGTCCTCCTTCGGGGTCGGGGATACGATCCGCACCGCGACGCCGCCACAACGCTTCCTCTACCGCAGCTTCCTGCGCGGCATCTACGCGAACAAGGCCGCAGCGGAGAAGTTGCTGCGTGACTCCGATTTGGACTGGACGCTCGTCTACCCGACGACGCTTACCAACGGCCCCGCCCAGGGGCGGTATCGGATCGGAGAGTCACTGGTGATGCGCGGCAGGGAGCGCATCGCCCGTGCCGATGTAGGCGCTTTCATGCATGAGGAGGCGCACGCGGACCGCTGGGTGCGGCGGGGTGTCGTCATCTCCGACTGAGCCTGCGACCCTGCCTCGAGTCGGCTGCAACGACTCCGGTTCTTTCGGTTTGTGGTCACCCACATCCGCACTGACCATGTCATGCCGGTTCGCCGTGCCCGCGGCGGTTGCCGACATCCCCGCGCCCGGAGGCGGTGCCACCTGCTACGCCACTTCACCGTCTGCAACGCCACTTCGGGGTTAACAACGCCTGTTAACGGTCTGCTGAAGGGCTCCGAGGTATACAGCAGACCGTTAAGTAGCGTTGTTAACGTCGGACCCGCGTAGCAGACACCCCCACCCACCCCGCCCCAAGCACGAAGAGCCATGAATCCGGCCGAAGCCACCGTCGGTTGACTTGTTCGTGACATTATGGCTGTGTGAGTTCCCCGAATCAGTTCCAGCCCGGCCCATACAGCACGCCGCCCTACGGGTACGTGCCGCAACCCGGCGGCTACCCGCAGTCGGCCGCCCAGCCGGGCGCCTGGCAGCCGCCGCAGACCTTGGCCGCTGGGCAGTATCCGCCCGCACAGCAGAGCCCGTCTGGTTTCCCCGCATATCCGAACGCGCAGCAGCCGACACCCTACGGGTACATTGCCACACCACCCACTCCTTATCCGGTACGGCCGAGGCGGAAGCAAGTGGCGCTCATATCCGCGCTGGCGGTCGTCCTCGTACTGGCCATCACGGGCTCCATCGTCCTCGTCTTACGGGGACGCGGCACCGACGACGTCCCTGAGAACAGCCTCTGGTCGCAGGCCTGGGTGGATGGCTTCGAGGAGGCCTGGTCCCTCGAGGCTCCCGCAGACTTCCATGGACAGGAGATGTCGACGCGCGTCCACGACAACCGCCTGGTGAGGATTACCAGCACGTCCACGACTGCTACCGTCACCGTTTTCGACATCTCCGGAGATAGCCCCGAGCAACTGTGGGAGACCCAGCAAGAGGTTACCGAAGTCGTCGACAGGACAAGGCTCTGGGACCGTCAGATCATCGTCGAGAACACGCTGATAGACATCGACTCCCAAGCACGCAGCGCCGCCCCCTGGGACGCGGAGGCCAGGGTAAGCGTCACGTCAGCGGGTGCGATCGCCTGTGTCGAAACCACCTGCCGGTGCTGGTCGAGTCCCTCCGAAATGCTGTGGGAGACCGACTTCGCCACGGATAGCCCGATGACTGTGCTGTCGTACGCAATCGTGGACGGGCATGTACTCGCCAGCTCATCCGATTACGACTACTTCGTGGTCGACTTGAACACCGGCGCCACAAACCAGCTGGACGCGGACAAGTACACCATCCAGCAGCCACTCGCCGACGGCTGGCTGGTTCACACCAGCGGCGACTTACATGCCGACGCAACCATCGACCTGTACGAGGCCGACGGCACCCTCAGCGAATCGTTCAAGTTCAACCGTAACACGTCGTTCTCCGCCTACCCATGGTCACCTACGCCTTTCACGCGGGAACAAGCCCGCCTTTGGCTGGAGAGCTTCGACACCTCCTGGGCTCCATCAACCTACACCATCTCAGAAGCCGACCACGATTGTCAGTCGATCACCATCAACGGCAACGACGTCGTGCTCGGCGAGCCTAACTCCCTGGTCCAGGCGAGACGCGGGGGAGCATGCACCTCCACCAGCGCCCTTCAGGCCCTGTATCACTCCGGACAGGGACAGGTACAGAGCTTCAACAAGACGGACGGAGACGAACAATTCCTGGTGCTGGTGGACATGGTTACTGGACGCAGCTCGGAGCCGATTCCCCTTGGCACGAGGGAAGAATTCGCAGGTTATACACCTCTCGGAGACATGCTCATTGTCGAACTCGAATCCGGTGAAATCCTCGCCTACCGGCCCACCACATCATAATCCGGCTCTTCTGGTTTGAGAGTGTGGTGGGCTGACGGGTCGGTTCGCCGGGCTGCTGGTTGGCGTGCGCGTCCCGGCGGCGTGATGCGTGGCGCGTTGGGCAGGGCTGCAGGGTGGCTCACGGTGGATCAGGCGCGTCGGATCGTATGTTCGGGTCGGCGGTTCGTGCGAACCGTCCGCCCCACCATACGCCGGCCCCACTGGCCCGGCACAGCGAGCTCTTAGAGCCGGCCTGGCCCCGCCGACGACGTCCTCATCGGCCCGAACACGGCCTCCCACACCCGAACGTAACCACCGCGCAACTGCCGCCGGGACCGAGCCACCACACCGACATGCACGAACAGCCCGTCATCAAACCCCGCGCCGCGACGTCATCATCTTGGCCTGAGTCTGCGGTCAAGCGTCGAACCGACCACATATGAACCGCGCCAAACAGTACCGACAGGTGGCCTATTCGTGACATTATCGGCGACATGACTGAGCCTGGCCAACCCCAGCCCAACCGGAACAACATGCCTTCCCCGCAGGCTCAAGCCGGCGGTTTCCAACAGCCACAAAACCAACCCGGAGCCTGGCAGCAGCAACCGCAATACCCACCGCCGGTGCAGTACCCGGCCGCGCAGGGCTCTCCCCAGTACCCGGCCGCACAGGGCTCTCCCCAGTACCCCGCCGCACAGGGTTACCCCCAGAATCCGGCCGCACAGGGTTATCCCCAGTACCCGCCCCAGCAGCAGCCGGCGGGAGCCTACGGGTACCTCGCCACACCCCCACAGGCCACGCCGACGCAGTACCCGGCCGCACAGAGTTATCCCCCATACCCGCCCCAGCAGCAGCCGGCGGGAGCCTACGGGTACCTCGCCACACCCCCACAGGCCACGCCGACGTGGTCGAAGCGGAGGCGAGTGGCGCTCGTGGCCACGTTGGTGGTCGTACTCGTGCTGACCATTGGAGGCGTCACCCTGTTCATCCGGAACCGAGGCACCGACGACCCCTGGTCACAGGCCTGGCTGGATGGCTTCGAAGAAGCCTGGGCCCTGAAAGCGCCAACCGATTCCGACGGCCAGACGTTGTCCACAGCCCTCCTTGAGGATCGACTGGTGCGTGTAGCCAGCACATCCAGCACCGCAACCATCACCGTGTACGACGTCTCCGGAGACACCCCCGAGCAACTGTGGGAGACCACGCAGGACATTACCAACACCGTTGTCTGGCCGGCGCTCTGGGACCGCCAAATCATCATCGAGAACACGTTCATAGACATTGATTCTCAAGCGCGCAGCGACGCCCCCTGGGACGCCGACGCCCGCGTAACGATCATGTCAAACGGCGCGGTCGCCTGCGTTGACACCACCTGTCAGTTCTGGTCGAGCCCCTCCAAGAAGCTGTGGGAGGTAGAATTTCCTACCAACACCGCAGTGGAAATGTGGTATTCGCTCACCGACGACTATTCAATCGTCAGCTCAATTGAATATGAGGACTACTTCGTGGTCGATTTGAAGACCGGGAACATGAACCGACTTGACGGCAAGAAGTACGTATTCCCATATAAACTGAATGACGGCTGGTTAACATACGAGGGCGACGCTTCAACGGAGCCCACGACTTATCACCTGTACGAGCTCGACGGCACCCCCAGCGAATCATTCGAATCCGACCACCAGTACGACTTCTCCGAGTATCCTTGGTCACCAACGCCTTTCACTCGGGAACAGGCCCGGCTGTGGCTGGAAGACCTCGACCTCTCTTGGGCTCCCGCCACCTATACGGTCTCGCAGACAGACTCGGACTGCGACTCAATCACTATCAACGGCAATGACGTCGAACTCGGCGAGACCAATGCCCTGACCAATGCAGAATCTGGTGGCGAGTGCACGGGAACCTTCCCCGTGCAGGCGCTGACCTACGCCGGCTACGGCCAGGTCCAAAGCTTCAACATACAGGATGGCGATAAGCGCTACCTGATGCTGGTGGACATGCTCACCGGGCGCTCATCAGAGCTGATTTCTCTCGGTTCGTTCGATGATTTCGCGAGCTATCGCTTGTACGAAGACCTGCTCCTCGTCACCTATCAGTCCGGCGAAGTCGTCGCCTACCAGCCGAACTCCTAGCCGGACCTCGATCAACTCGCATCAAGCAGGTCACGGATCTCCTGGGCGGTCAGGCGGGCACGGCTCGCCGCCGCACGGGTGCCAGCTGCTCCCCCGCCGACAGCCTCGCGGGCTACCCCGTCCGCGGCGTCGTCGGCAGAGCCCTCCACCACGCGGTCGAAGAGCTCGGCCTTCTTCTCCTTCAGGTCCATGACCTTCTCCTCGATGGTCCCGGCGGACACCAGCCGGTAGACCATGACAGGCCGGTCCTGGCCGATGCGGTGGGTGCGATCCACTGCCTGCTCCTCGGCCTGCGGGTTCCACCACGGATCCAGCAGGAACACGTAGTCGGCCTCCGTCAGCGTCAGCCCGAAGCCGCCCGCCTTCAGCGAGATTAGGAAGACATCGGCGTCCCCGGCCCGGAAGGCGTCGATGACCTGTTGCCGGTTGGTGGTGGTGCCGTCGAGGTAGGCGGTGCGCATGCCGGCGGTCTCGAGCGCCTCGCGCACTCCACTCAGGTAGCGAGTGAACTGGCTGAAAACCAGGGCCCGGTGTCCCTCGGCGACCACCGGCTGCAGCGTCTCCAGCAGCACCTCAACCTTGGCGGTGGGCTTGCGCCGTCGGCCGGTCTTAGAACTCCCAGCGGCGGTGTCGGTGCCCTCCACCAGTGCCGGGTCGAGCGCCATCTGCCGCAGGATCGTCAGTGATTTCAAGGCGGTAAATCGAGACTGGGCGGTGTCCTCCTCCAGCAGCCCCAGTACCTTCTGCCGTTCACGCGCTAGCCGCCGGTCGTAGGCACGCCGATGTGCAGGAGGCAATTCCACCGCCAGGATCTGCTCGTTCTTGGCGGGCAGGTCGGCGGCGACGTCCTCCTTGGTGCGGCGCAGCATGAAGGGGTGGATGCGAGCGCGCAGTGCCGCCAGGGCGGCGTCGTCCCCGTGCTCGATGGGCCGCCGATACAGCTCGGTGAAGCGGTCCGGGCCGGGCAGCAGCCCGGGCGCGGTGATGGACAGCAGGCTCCACAGGTCCATCAGCGAGTTCTCCAGCGGCGTGCCGGTGATCGCCACCATCGACGGCGTGCGCAGGCACCGCACGGCCCTGTAGGTGACCGCGTTGTGGTTCTTGACGAACTGGGCCTCATCGAGTACTACCCACGCCCAGTCGACGGCGGTGAAGTCCTCCTCCTCGATCCGGGCGATGGTGTAGCTGGTGACCACCAGGTCGGCGCCGGAGCGGATTGCTTCCAGGTCCTCCCCCCGCTTGCCGCGGGTGCGGGTGACGGTGCGCACGCGCAGCTCGGGACAGAAGCGGGCGGCCTGCTCCGCCCAGGCGCCGACGACGCTCGTAGGCGCGACCACCAGCACCGGGGCCGCCGCGGGTGGCGCGGCAGGCTCGGTCCCGTGCGGCTCCGCCCGGGCACCACCGGCGGCCAGGCCGGCCGCGGCCCGCCGCTCCACCATGCGCTGAACCACGGCGAGCACCTGGAGGGTCTTGCCCAGCCCCATGTCGTCGGCGAGGATGCCGCCGAGCCCGGTGGACTGCAGCAGGGCGAGCCAGCGGTAGCCCTCCAGCTGGTAGGGCCGCAGCTCGGCTTGCAGTCCCGCGGGCGCCGGCGCATCCACGATGTCGACGGCGTGCTGCCCTTCAGCGTCGCCCACTGCGCCGTCCCCCTCGGCGCCGTCGACCGTGGCCGTCACCGCCAGGAGCCGTTCGACGCCTTCGCGCCAGCGCCGAGTCGCCTCCCCGATAACGCCCAACTGCTCCAGTTCGGCGTACAGGCCCGCCTGGAAAGGCGTGACCGACAAGTCGCCGGCGCTGCGGGAGCGCGGATCACGCAGGTCACGTCCCTCCTCCATGAGCCGGGCCAGGCGCACGATCTCGGGACGGTTGGCGAGGTTGATCCACTTGCCGGAGTCGAGCAGTACCTCGTCCGCGCCGGCGGCGACCGCCGTCATCAGCCGTTCGATGGGCGCGTCCTCGTCACCGACCTTTACGCGCACCCGCAGGGAGAACCAGTCCGGCCGGTCGTCGTCGTCCTCGACGTCGGTGGTGATCAGCGGGGCGTCCTCGGCCTCCCGGTAGTCGGGCACCTGCCCGTCCACCTCGACGACGACGCCGTCGATCGCCTCCAGCGCGGGCACGGCCCGGGTGATGAGGCGAGCGGTGTCCATGCCGGTGAAGCGGCCCGGCTGCCACAGTGGGCCGTGGGTGGGGGCCAGCGGCGTACAGGCGTCGATGATGCGGCGGGCCAGACGGTCCTCGGCCTGGGCGTCGCGCGCCGAGGGGGCCTGCCGGGATTGGCTTCCAGAGCCCGTGCCGCTCACCGCGGCCGCGCCGTCGTAACCCGTCTGTACAGCGCCGGTGGAGCGGTCCCAGTCCGGAGGCGCGGACCCGATGATGAGTTCCGCCAGGCTGCCGACGGCGACCTCGCCGCGACTGGCGCCGGACGCCGTCTCGTAGCGAATGGACCAGGAGATCTCGGCGCGGTGCTTGGAGCCGTCCATGCTCACGCGGAGCACGGCGACGGGTGCGCCCAGGTCCGGCACGGTCAGGGTGGGATCGAGGTCGACGATGGGCACGGCCGTGGCGAGCCTCCCCAGGTGGTCACGCTCGAAGCGGTCCACGTCCACGGCGGGAATGGTGAGGTGCTCGTTGCGCGCCAGTACCCGCCCCAGCACCTCATCCGGGGGTGGCTCCAGCGGCATGAGGTTGAGGGCGCCGTCGGCACCCGTGAGCGCGTAGGCGTGGGTGGGGTTGCCCAGCGGCCGGTTTTCAGCGAGTTGCCCCTCGCCGAGGGTGAGCCCCTCGACGGCGTCGAGGTCCAATGCGGGGGCGATCAGGGCGGTGCCGTCGGGCTGACGGGTAACTGCGAGGCCGGCGCGCAGGCCGGACAGGATGCGTACCGGGTTGCCGCCGTGCTGGGCCGTCGTCAGCGTCACCCCGGCGGCGACGGCGCGCCGCAGCGCGTCCCAGACGCGGGCCGGCAGCGCGCCCAGATCGATGACGGAGTTGCTGTAGTAGAAGTCGCCGTAGGGGTCCATGACCGCCAACTCGGTCAGGGCGGCCAGTACATCCGGGGCCACCTCACCGGTCAGGTCCCCGTTCGTGAGGCCGCGCCAGGAGATGCCCTGCTTGACCCAGCCACGCTTGCCGGCGACCAGCGGGCGCAGGTGCAGGCGGCCCGGCCGGGCGGATCCGGATCCGAAGCGGCCGGTGCGGCGGGAGCCGGCGCCGTGCTGAGCGGCCCCGGTATCTACCACCTCAATGGCGACGGCCCGGCGTGCGGTCTGCCGCGTGTGCAGCAGTTGGGCCAGGCGGCGTTCCCAATCGGCGTCGCCGGGCGGCGCGGAGGCCGCATGCGCCAGGTGGCGGGCGGTCAGCACCAGGGCGGCCGTGTGCTTGCAGTTTCCGCCCACCGGGCAGGAGCAGGTGCCGGACCACTTCACGCGCTCACCGGAGATGCGCGCATAGACCATGGTCTGATAGATCCGCCCCTGCGCGCCGCGCACCGCGGCGGCAAGAATCTCGCCGTTGCCCGACATGGAGAGGTTGGCTACCCGCCCCTGCTCCGCGTAGCGGCGTCCGCGGCCGAAGGCCGGCGCACCGACCACGGCCGCGATCTCGGCGTCGGCTACTCGTGCCGGCCAATCCTCGGGGGTGATCTTTCGGGCCATGCCCCCACCATACGGGCGGGGTCCGACACGTATCGAACCGACTCAGCGCAGTGGCGGGCCGCGCAGAAGCACAAACCTCCGAGTCCCTCAGCCCCGCCGTGCTACCACCCGTCGTCCTCCCGCTCGACCTGCGCCAGCGCATCGGTCAGGGCATCCTTTACTCCGCTGGCGCTGAGCCTGCGCTTCTTGACGCTGAGCCGTTTGAGCGCCTGATTGCAAAGATCCTCGGTAGATACCCATCCGGCTGAGCCAGCACGGAGTTCACGCATCAGGGCCTGCAGTTCACGGGGGTGGATCTCCTCGATGGAGTCCACGTGATCCAGCGCATGACGCCGGTAGTGCACGGGCAACCGGGCGGCGTCCACGCTCCGCCACACGAAGCCCTCGCCATCGGTGTAGGCGAATGCGTCGCCCAGCAGCTCATCTACCTTCTGCTCCCGTGACTTCACCACCCGGGTGAGTCCATAGGCGCGGCAGAGCTTGACGATCAGCCGGTGCCGGGTGAGTGGGGACTCGACATCGCAGATGGCGCGAGCTGTTTCAACCACCTGTGCGCGTTCCGGCGAGTCCTTGTCCTGGGCGCGATCGAGCACCTCGATTGGCTGCACGCCCTCGGGCCGCCACTGCCGGTACTCCGTAGCAGTCCGTGGTGCGGCCTCCGGGGCGGCCGCACCAGCCGCCGCCGCGGCCTGCGTCTGCTCGGGCCGGGGCGCGGACGCCACGTCCTCCTCCGGCGCCGTTGTCGCCTGTGTCTCCGGCGCCGTCGGCCGTGGCTGAGAGGGCGCCGTCGACGGCGAGGCTGGAGACGCCGCGGGCGGGGCAGAGGCTGCAGCCTTTGTGCCTGCCGGCTCCAGCGCACCTCCGGAGGCGGCGAGCAGGCGCGCGACCACGGCATCCGCATCAGCCACCCATGTGGGCATCCAGACGCGCTCAATCCGCTCCCACCCCATGGAATGCAGCACATCGACCGGCAGCAGGTCACGGTCCGTGGCACTCGCCCGCCGGTTCCAGCCGGGCCCGTCCAGCAGCACCGCTACACGCGTTCCCCCGGCCCCGGTGACCACCAGGTCGATCTCGAAGTCCGAGTGCCCGACGCCGGACATCACCTCGACGCCCGCCTCCCGCAAGCGCTCGGCGATCTGATCTCGGTGCAGGTCCACGGAGGCGACCGAGCGCGGCCGACCGTGCGGCGCGATACCGCTGCGGGCCCGCCCCAGGTACTCGCGCAGGTCCTTCACCCCCTGGTGGGTGGAGCGCTCGGCGTGCAGATCCTCAGGATCGAAGCTGGAGAATACGACCACCTGCCTGCGAGCCCGAGTGATCGCCACATTCAGCCGTCGCTGACCGCCGGCGTGGCTCACGGAGCCGAAGTTGAGCGGCAGGTCTCCGCGCTCGTTGGCTGAGAAGGTCACCGACACCAGGATCGTGTCGCGCTCCTCCCCCTGAACATTGTTCAGGTTGCGCACGAACAGCCCATCGCGCGCATCCAGCGCGTCAATGATGCGCTTCCGGCCGCTGTTCCGCAGCTCGGCCTCGATCAACTCGCACTGGTGGTTGTTGAAGGTGATGATTCCCAGCGACGGCGTGGCCTGCGGCGATGCCTCAAAGCGCCTGCCGACCTCGTCTACGATCTGCCGAGCCTCCACCGGATTGGTGTTGGGCCTGATACCGCGATGCTTGGCCGTTTCTGCGCGGTAGTAGGTGCCGTTGACGCGCCGCAACGAGATGCCGTAGCCGTCCGGCCCATCGTCCGGAGCTGCAGCCATCATCAGCGGGCTCGGGAAGGACAACAGTCTTCCGTCGTAGTAGTGCCGGTTGGAGAAGGCGATGAGTGACTCGACCCGGCTGCGGTAGTGCCAGGTCAGGCGGCGGGTTGGGAGGCCTAGTGCCAGGCAGCGATCGAGGATCGAGTCCGCGCCGTCCTCCCCGGAGGCGCTACGACCAGTTGCGGCCGCCGTGCCCGGCGAGGGCGTGGGTGGCATCTGCTTGGGGTCCCCCACCACCACTGCGGTGCAGCCCCGCCCCAGGGCTCCGACGGCGTCGGCGACGGTGATCTGGGAGGCCTCGTCGAAGACCACCATATCCACGTAACGCCTGTTCGCCGGGAAGAAACGGGCCACCGAGTCCGGGGACACCAGGATGCAGGGGGTGATCGCAGTGATCAGGTCCCAGTAGGAGTCGACCAGAGCACGGACATTCAAAGTGCCCTTCCGGCGCTCGAGCTCGCGGCGCAGCGCCTCGGCGCGGTCCCCGGACTCGCGCAGCACACGGTCACGACGCCTCAGGACCACATCGAGCAGCTCCGGCGCCAGCCGTCCGCGCAGGCTCGCCTGCAACCGCCGGTACTCGTCCAGCCGCGCCTCGTGCTGGTCCGCGTCGAATCCGTCCAGCCCGCTACGGGCCGCGCAGGCGTTGAAGAGTTCCTGCGCATGCGCCGCCGCGGACGCGTCCGCACCCATGGCCTCCACCAGTTCCTGGCGAGCCGCATAGTAGGACTTGCCCTCCTGTCCCGGCGCGTGCAGGTGCTCGCGATACACCTCCAGCTCGCCGCGCGAGTCCGCCAGCTGCCGGCGCAGTCTCGCCATCGCTGCGGCGTCGTGAGCGGGCGCCTGCAGCTCCAGCGCCCTGCGTAGCGCCTCACGGACCTGGGCGGGTCGCATGCCGTTATCGTGCAGGTTGAGCAGCAGGTCCCCGATGCCGGTCTCCTCGCCCAGGCGCCGGGCGACGACGTCGAGCGCGGACTGCTTCTCCGCCACGAACATGACGGTGCGCCCCAGCGCCAGGGAGCGGAAGATGAGGTTGGCGACCGTCTGGGACTTCCCCGTGCCGGGAGGCCCCTCGACCACCAGGCTGCACCCGGAAACGGCGTCGGCGATCACTCGCGCCTGGGCGGAGTCCGCCACCAGGGGCAGGTTCTCCACCACTTCATCGAGATCCGTCGGGGCTCCGGCCGCCTGATCCGCAGTGCCGGCGCCGGGCGTGCCGCCCAGCAGGCGCGCCACCAGCGGGTTGGTGGTTATGGTCGGCCAGTCCTCCGCGAGGTCCCGCCACATGCGGTAAGTGGAGAAGCGGAACAGCCCGAGGTGGACGGTGGACTCGACGCGGTCGCGGCGACCTGCGGCACGCAGCTGCTGACGCAGCTTGTCCAATGTGGCCTCAACATTGACGCCGTGGTCGTCGTATTCGGGCTCGCGCAGCGCCGTCAGCTCGATGCCCGTATCCGCCTGGAAGCGCGCGAGCAGGGAATAGTTGGGGGTGGACACGCCGGCCTCATCCAGCGACACAATGAACGTGTCACCCTCCCGTTCCAGCTTCACGGGAACCAGGATCAGGGGAGAGCGCACACGCTGGCCGTCGGTGTACCAGCCGAGCGTACCGATCGCGAGGTACAGGTTGTTCGCCCCGGTCTCCTCCAGAGTGGTGCGAGCGGATGCGGCCAGGTTCTGCAGGCGCCGCACGTACTCCTTGCTTCCAAGAACCGCACCCACGGTGTGCGCCTTCAGCAACTCCGTGGCGTCATCCGCCGCCTGCGCGACGCCCCGGGCGGGCCTGCCGCCGAAGCCCGCTGCGGCTCTGAGGGCCAGGTTGTCGCGCTTGTTGACGATGTCCTCGAAGTCGCCGACGAGTTCCGGCGGCACCCTGAGCTCGATCGCTGAGCGCGCGGTGCGGTCGATCAGCGGGTTGCGCAGGGACAGGTCTAGCAGGGCCCGTTTCCACTCCTCCACGCGCGCCGGTGCCGCACCCGCCGCCCGGTCGGTGCCCGGCTCGGGCGTCGGAGCGGGCAGGCCCGCAGCATCCTGTTCCGCCCAGGTGGCGGACGGGGACAGCTCCACGACGACGTCGTCCTCGTCGCGTTCAAGCGCGGGCTGCGGCAACGCCCCGCCGGAGCGTGCGGCAGCGACCGGAACCACCAGGGTCAGTTCTGCGAGGGCGGCCTCCACGATCTGCTGGGCCGCGCCACCCGGCGCGTGTAGTACCCCTGCGGGCGAGCGCAGCGCGGCAACCGGGTCTATCAGCCCGATGCCGCCCTGCCGCACCCCTGCGGCGAAGGCCTCCGGGGAGCCATGCGTGCTCGCCGCGTCATTCCTGGCGTAGCCGAGCAGCACCGAGGCGGGCGTCAGCGCCAGCACCGGGTGGCCCCCGAGCCGTTCCAGGATGCCGGCCAGCAGGACTGCGACGTCGAGCGCGCTGCCGGAACGCGCATCCATGACCTCGCCCGCGGTGCGGACCGTAAGCGGATCCCGCCCCCGAGAACCATCCCCATCCGCCGCCAGGCCGCGACTGCGCAGTAGGGCGCAGGCCGCGTCGGCAACGTCGTCAGGTGCGGAGGCGGCTGTACTCAGGCCGGCGCGCAAGCGCGCCTGCGCTGCCAGCGCCTGAACCGCAGGCTGATCGGGCTGGACGAAGGTCGCCAGTGCCGGGCCGGCCCAGCAGTCGCCTCCGGCCTGCTGCCACTGGCGCGGGGGCAATGCGGACAGGGCATCAATCCGCCGGACCAGCTTCGCGCCCTCCCGAGTGCGCAGCTCCACGCGCACGTGAGCAGGACCCGGCTGATCGACCTGTGCCAGGTTGTCCCGGTTCAGTTTCAAGGCCCTGCTGGTGTGCAGTTCGCGCTGCGCGCCCGCGTCCCAGGTGAACCGCCACGGCTCGACCAGCTCGTGGCCGCCGTCGTCCTCAATAATGGTCACGGTCGCCTCGACGGGGCCCGGGACGACTGCCGCAGAGTCGGGAAGGCTCAGGGCAACGGATACCTCCGCCTCCAGGCCTGCGACCGCGTGCGCGTAGCCGATCACGGGCACGCACTCGACCTTGATGTCGACGGCGTCCAGCGGGCCGCGGCGTGCGCCCCGGCCGTCGTCGATGCTGCCTATGAGCTCGCGTATCTGCGCCCGTCCCGTCTCGGCGCCGATGAGCCGCAGCAGCTCGCTTACGGCGACGAGCGCGGCCAGAGTCTTATCGGCATCGAAGCGAGCACCGTGTACCGCCTCGTTGCGGAACCGACGCACCTCGTGCAGTTTGCTCCCCGCGCCCGGCGGCAGGGGCAACAGGTAGCGCCCATCGGCGCCGCGCGCGGTGAGGATGCGGATCTGGGTGGATAGGTCTGACAAGTCGGGGAAGTCCGTAACCGGTCCCGATCCGGCGAGCAGAGCTCGCAGCGTTTCAGGTGTGCAACGATCCCCCAGGGCGTTGCGGACATAGCGCTCCAGGTGGGGAGGGAGAACGCGGAGCAGTCCGCGTAGGACCAGATCGTGGTTGTCGAGCTTCATCGATACTCGGTTCGGAGTTGGTTTCGCCCTGTGCTCCCGGGCGTATCGAGAAGTTCCGACACGCTCCGGCTGACGGTCCGACCGGGCGGGGGCGGACCGACGCGTGCAGGCTACCGCCTCCTTGTGACATCAATTGCCAGTGGTTTGCTCCGCGGACGGTAATCAGCGCCGTCGACGCACGATCTGTGCGATCAGTTCCCGGCTGCAGCCGAGTGCCTGGGCGAGGGCGGTGTAGGACCAGCGCTTCGGCTCGGCCTCGCGGAGCCGGTCGATAATCTCGTCCCGCTCGGCCCGGTAGCGGGCGGCCAGGGCGTCGGCCTGGAGTGCCTGGGCGTGCAGCTCGGCGGCCCGCGCCGCCAACGGATCGGATACTCCCATTGAGCGTGCCGGAGGGCGGCCGTCCCCGTCTGGGACGGCCGCCCTCCGGTTGCGCACTGTGCGCAGCGGGTCAGAGCCCACCTGAGAGCCCCCGTGAGAACTCCGTGATCAGGTTCGGCACCGCGGTGTCGAAGCCGACGACGTCGAGCATGCCGGCGTCGTCCGGGTCGGCGATGGAAAAGCCCGTGGAGGTCATTCCCACCACGACGAGCCTGGCGGGGATGCCGCTGTGCTCGCGGTAGCGGCGCAGCGCCTGGAACGGGTGGATGTCACCGGCCCAGGTCTCGTTATCGGTGTAGATGACGAAGGTGTCCACTTCCAGGTCGTGCTCGGCGGCGTACAGCATGGGCAGTGCGCAGTCCGTGCCGCCGAAGGGCATTGCGTCCACCGCCTTCAGCGCGTCGTCGAGACGGCGACGGGGGCTGATGTCCAGCGGGGCCATGGCGGCCGGCCGCCAGTATCCCGGGCGAGCGCTGGAGAAGGCGAAGGCGGCGGAACCCGGCTCGGTGGCCAGTTGCACCAGCGCCAGCGCGGCCGCCGCCTCGCGGGCGGTCAGGGCCATGCCGGAGATCGGCATACCCATGGAGCCGGACACGTCGACGGCCAGCATGGTGCGCTTACCCGCACTCTCCGCGGCACCGAAGGCCGCGTAGAAGGCGGCGTCCAGGGCGTCGGCGACCTTCGTCGTCGGCGTCCAGGCGCTCTTGCCGCGCCGGGAGAACCCGGAGGCGTAGGTGCGCTGGGCGATCAGCGCGGACACCGGGTGCACGCGGGCGGCGCGCAGACGCTCGGTGTCGGTCAACTGCGCGCAGACCTCATCGGTGCGCCCACCCATCGCGGGCAGCAGCCCCAGTCGGGTCAGGCGCGGCAGCTGGCGAATGAGTGCGGTCAGCGGCACCCCGGCGTCGAGCAGCGCCTCCCAGACCTCCGGCCGGGCCAGCGCCGCATCCGGCAGCATCTCCCAGGTCAGGCGGTAGTCGCGGACGATCCGCGCCCAGGTGGCATCGGCGTCGGCCCGAGCGGCATCCACTTCCTGAGCCTTGACGAAACCCTCGATCAGGGAGGGCACCTCCTCCCCGACGGTGCCGTGGGCGATCCAGTCGAGGGTGGCGCGCATGTCGGCCTCCGCGGCGGCCGGGTGAGCCAGGCGCAGCAGGTCGCGGTGTGTCCAGCCGTCGCGCTGGCGGTACTTGACCGCCTGGTAGGCGAGCTGCTCGGCGGTCTTGGTCGTGTACCAGGCACCGACGGCACGGCGCAGGCCGCGCCCCCATCCACGGAACTGCTCGACGTAGGTGGCGAAGGTGAACAGGTGCGTCCCGGTGCGGGCCACACGCGGCAGCGCCGCGAGCGCGGCGTCACGGGCCTGCGGCACGGAGGCGGCGTACGCCAGGGCGAACAGGGCCGGGTTCTGCTTCGGCGCAGCACCGGCGGTGGAGACCTCGGTGATCGTGTTCACCAGCCCCTGCGGGTCGGCGACCGCCATGCGGTGCAGGACCTCGGCGTTCTCAAGCGCCAGCGTGCGGGAGTCGGTGTAGTAGGTGCCGCCGTCCACACCAAGGATCAGGAAGCGACGCAGGCGGGCGGCGTCATCGAGCGCGAAGCCGTAGCCGCCGGCGGCGTTACGCACCTGGCCGGTTCGAGCCGGCTCACGCTGCGGCGTACGCCGAGTGCTGATGCCCTTCAAGAAATCCATTTCTTCTTCCCTCTCCTTTCCTGCTTCCAGGGATATGAGATGTGCCGGGGTGGCGGCGGGCGTGTTCTTGCCCGCCGGACAAGCGGTGTCAACCGCGCTGTTGGAGAGCGATAACCGACCGGCTTCGGCCCGCCGCCACCCCGCACGAGCACAGATGTGCGCCCGTATTCCGGCTGCACGAACGGCGGAGGCGGGCGTGTGTTCGGCCTCCGGATCCTCCGAGGAGGGTTGGGGTCGAACCAACTAATACCGATAACCGAAGACCTTCCGGCCCGCCGGCGCACCGTTCGCGCATATCGGCCGTGGCCGACTCGCAGTAGTGTAGACCCCTACACACCTGGAACTCAATCCATCCCCGCCGGTGATGTTTGTGAGGTGACGCACCCGTCCGACCACGCCGCCCGCCAGAACCGGGCCCCTACCAGCACGCGGAACCACCTCAGAGCCCTCCGGCTCCGGGCCGCGGCTCGTACACGAGTTCTCTGCAAAGACACGAGTTTTGGAGCTTCGCGTGCGCTGGGCACATGCAAACCTCCGGAACTCGTGTATCTGACGCAAACTCGTGTTCCTGCCACCGCGCCGATTCCCACGCCCCCACGTCATCGGTCCCGGGCACATGTACGCGAGCAAGTGTGAACCTGGTGGACCGTCCGAGCGGGCGTGGCACGATGACCGGAGCCGACCGCTCTACCCTTGAGCTACCGGCGAAGCGCCGACGAGGACTCGAACCCCGAACCGCCGGTCCGATAACCGACCATCTCCGGCCCGCCCGAACGCTTGTACCGTAAGCGCTCGCCCGGTACTCCGTCAACCGCCCGAGCCGGAGTCAATAGGTCCGAGTTCGCTCGACATCCCTCACGGCCTCTGCGGCGCGAGGATCCGTCCTTCCGCAGGCGAACATCCCCTCGCCAGGGGAAGTCAGTGAAGGGAGATGTCCGCGTCCGTGACCCGCCAGGCGTGGAAGGGCACGGTCAGCCCGGCTCGACTGGGAGCACACAGGAATGGGCCGGCCTCGGCTACGGCGTCCTCCGGGAAGGGCAGCAGACGCACCATGCGCAGGGCGGCAGTGCCGTCGGGCGAAATGAGCCCCGCACGCATGGTGATCGCATCGCCCGCGCGACTGAGTCGCACACGCACGCGCTTGCCCTGCCAGTCGGGCACGGGTGCCACCGACCAGTCGGAGTTGCCGGCAGTGACGACGGCGCCGAGCTGGCAGGCGCCGTCGGAGAACTCCACCCCGGCCTTGACCCAGTTCTCGGTGTCGACGCGCACCATGACGCCGGCCTGGTCGAAGTTCTCGGTGAAGGCGGCGGTCATGTCCACCTCGACCGCGGTGTTCTGCTCGAAGGGGGCCAGCAGGGCATGGGCGGTGTCGACGATGAAGCCGTAGCTGGTGCGCCGCCACGCATCCGACTTCTCGACGGCGGTGACCAGCAGGTCTCCGTCCCTCTCCTCGACTGCGGCGGGCGGGTTCAGCCAGTGTCCTGCGGACCAGGGAAGCGTCGTCATGATCCGAGCCTAGCCGCGGTTGCCCCGACTGTCGCGCGCTTGGCGCCGGGAAACGAAGCGCCTCAGGCGCAGCGCCCCCGATACAGGCCGTTGCAGATGGGGCGGGAGCCGCAGTTCAGGCAGTCGCCGTCGAATTGGGGCACGTGCAGTTCGGCGGCGGGAATCTCCCAGCCGAGCGGGGCGCGCAGGCGCCAGGGTCGGCGATCCTGCGCGGTGTAGGACAGGCCGGAGCGGTGGGCCTGCACGGACTGGTTGCGCTTGGGGCCCATCCGGTAGGTGCGCCCGTCCTTGATCAGCGTGGAACCGGTCTCAATGAAGGTCATGGACACGTCCGCCTGCTCGCACTGGGCGCGCAGGGAGCGGACCCAGTCGACGTCGAGCGGCCGGGCGCCGCCGTAGTTCTCTCCGCCCACGATCAGTTGCTCGATCTGCCCGTCGGACAGATAGCGCCCCAGTTCGATGGGGCCGATTAGGGGCGCGGCCATGGCGCCCTTGTGCGTGAAGGGCAGGTCGAGCAGCACGGGCAGGCGCTGGTCGGTGCGGCGCTGGTTCTCAATCGACACCGAGAGCATGACGTTGTCCCAGCCGTCGCCCCAGTCACTGGGCAGGCAACGGGCGACGCGGTGGGGGCGCTTGGTGAGCAGGAAGAACTTCACGTCCGGGCGGGCGCGGATGATGTCCCAGGCCTCCTCGCGCCAGGGGTCGGCCTGGCGCAGGAAGAAGTCGCTGGTCATGCACACGCGCAGCATCTCGCCGGCGCGGACCTTGTAGGCGCCGGTGCGGTCGACGGCGAGCGGGTAGCGGAAACCATCGTCGCCTACGCGGCGGATGAGCTCGCCGTCGACGCCTCGCGAGGCGTCTTGGAACATCATGAAGCAGTTGTCGCAGCCCTCGGAGACGCGGCGGCAGCCGTGCCAGGGGTTCCAGGTATCGTGCACGCCCCTCCTCTCATGTCGACACGAGCCGAAGCAGGCCGACTCACATCGAATCGATGTTAACCGATTTCTCGCGCGCTCGCCTATCCGCGGACCGCGGAATTGCGAAACGCCACGAGTGTTCAGCCGCGCGTCCGCGCAAGTGGCGGGTCTTGCCGCGCCGCTTGGTAGCGTCGAAGCGTGCGGACGGCTCCAACAGACCTCACAACGACGACGCGCCCCTCGCCTGAATACGGCGAGGGGCGCACGCCAACGCGCGCGGACGAGGCCCGACAGCGAACCTTAGGCCTGCGACTGCCCGGAATCCGGGTTCTGCGGGCCAGCCGACTGCTGCGGCTGCTGTGACGCCGAGTAACCCTGCGGCGCCTGCGGCTGAGGAGTCGGTACCTGCGGCTGCTGAGGCACCGAGTAACCCTGCTGAGCCTGATGGGCCTGTGGGAACTGCTGCTGCGGGGCAGCGTAAGGCTGCGGACCGGCGGGCGGCTGAGCCTGGTTGGCCTGCCACTGCTGAGGCGCCGGGTAACCCTGCTGAGCCTGATGGGCCTGTGGGAACTGCTGCGGGCCCCCATAGGCGGGGAACGCCGAAGCGGCGGCGGGTTCCTTCTTGACGAGGGACATGATCGAGTAGATGGCGATTGCGATGAACAGGAGCGCGTCAATCAGGACCATGAAGTAGCCGAAACCGCGTGAGGCTCCGTAGTCGAAGACCTCGTTGTTACCGAGCGCCTCACCGAACCCCATCAGAGCGCCGACGATGGCAACACTCGGGATGACCCACATGACCCCCTTGGCGACCTTGTCCTGCAGGAAGACAAGAACCGTGGCGGCGATCGTGCCAATGAGCAGGATCCAGAAGAAGGCTCCGTCCCGGCTCCCAGCCAGTGACATCGAGTTGGAGTAACCCCACACGGAAATGGATACGAACGGGGTGAACATGGCCAGGAGCGTGACAACCACGGTGGCCGCGGACAAGCCGCCGAGAATATTGCGCACATTCGTCGGGAAATGCGGGCTCGGTTTGGCCAGCAGGTTCTGGAACTGCGCCTGGGCCTGTTGTTGGAAGCCCGGTTGGGCGGAGGGCGGCGCGGCGGATTGCTGCGGTGCCGCATAGGCCTGCTGCGGTAGCTGAGCGGACTGGTAGGCGGGCGACTGCGGCACACCCGCCTGAGCCGAGGATGCCGGATCGGAGCCGGCCGGTGCGCCACTCTGGGCGTTGGAGTCGCTCGGGATGCCGTTCTGAGGCTCCGGAGACACGGGGTTACTCATGGGCTCACCCTACGTCGGCTCAGTCGCAAGCCGCATGGGAGGTACGACACGGTGAAGTTACAGGTCACCGCGGAGGCGAGTCTCGCGCGGGAGCTCAGGTTGTGCCGCTACGGCGACAGGCCACTCAGACGCTCATGCGGCACCGGCCGCCCCGGGCGCGATGACCGCCAGCCCCAGAGCTCTGGCAGCTTCGCCAAATCTGTGGTCGTACGTGAGTACCGCGTCTACATTTAGCCTGATCGCAGCCTCAAGGTGCAATGCATCCAGGGTGCGCAGATATGGCATCGGCAATAAACCCGCATTGCGGAAGACCGCCCGGTCGAGGGACGCGAACGACACTCCTTCAAGGAGCCGCGTCACGTCGTCCTGATTAAGACTCTCTCGGACCGCAATACGACGCAACTCAACCTCAAGCAGATCACTGGAGACCAGCGTGCTTGGCGTCCGATCGAGCCAGTCGAGCAGCGCAGGACTCTCGGGTTGATCAACCAGCAGCGCACCTAAGGCAGAGGTATCGACGTATACGACTTCGTTCACCACGGCGCACTACCCGCGATCCGAGCGCAGGTCATCGAGCGATTGCAGGAAGTCCTGCGCGGATTCCCTCCGCTCGATCCCGAGTTTCGCCCAGCCGCCCCGCCGCCGCGCCGGACGAGTCACCGGCAGCGCAGGAGCAAGCTCGTTCAATGGCACTATCCGCGCCACCGGGACACCACTGTTGGTTATCACGAAGGACCGCCCCTCTCCCACCTCACGCAGCACCCGAGCGGACTCGTTGCGCAACTCACGCTGAGACAGCCTCTCGATCGGCGGCTCGACGGTCACCATGGTTGCACTGTAGCACGGATGCGACGCGTGTGTCTGGCGCGAGCACCGACATCCTGCTCGTCACCGCTCACCCCGAAGTACGTCCGCCTCCCAAGCGGCCACGGCGGCCAACTCCCGCGGCGCACTCTCACCCCAGAGGCTCACGGCTCCGAGGCCTAACTCCCCGTGTACCCGCTCGTCCGTCACAAGAACAGCGTACTGATGCGGCCGCGCCGGCGCCGTCGTCCGAGCGACGACGACGCCAGCGAGCCGGCCACCGTCACAGGTAGTGGGCGCGCAGGTCCTGCGAGGTCTTGGCGGACAGGTCCGCCAGCGTCACGTCGAAGACGGTGCGTGCGCCGGACTCGCCGCGGGCGGCCAGCCTCACCGCCGCCCGCCCCATGGCGGCCACGACGGAGCCGGTGAACTCCGGGTTGGAGTCGAGTTGCAGCTCGAAGTTAACGGTCTCGGCGACGCCGTCGGAGGTGTGTCCACGGCGAACCACGGTGCCGCCGTGCGGGATGCCGGCGTGCTCGGCGGCCAGTTCCTCGGCGGTGATGAAGTTGACGGTGGTGTCGTAGTCGGCGAAGTAGTTGGGCATCTCCTTGATCTCCCGCTCGATGCGGGCCAGGTCGGCACCCTCCTCGGCCACCACGTAGCAGTCGCGCGTGTGCATGGAGCGGGTGGTCAGTTCGACGTCGTCGCCGGCCTTGACCGCGGCGACGGTCGCCTCGACCGGGCGGGTGTACTGCTTGGCGTCCACGACGCCGTCGATGCGGCGCAGGGCGTCGGAGTGCCCCTGGGAGACGCCGGGGCCCCAGAAGGTGGTGGTGGCGCCGTCGGGCAGGACGGCCTCGCCCAGGACCCGCAGCATGGAGAACAGGCCCGGGTCCCAGCCGGTGGAGATCAGGGCGACGTGCCCAGAAGCCTTGGCGGCCGCGTCGACGGCGGCGAAGTGCTCGGGGATGCGGGCGTGGGTGTCGAAGGAGTCGACCGTGTTGAACAGCGCGGCGGCGGCCGGGGTCTGTTCGATCAGGTCGGTGGCCGAGCCGCCGCAGTTGAGGCAGACGTCGACCTTGTCCGCCCAGGCGGGCATGTCGTCGACGTGGGCGACGGGCGCGCCCTGAGTGGTGACCGTGGTCGGGTCGCGCCGGGTGAAGACGACGACGAGTTCCATGTCCTCGTTCTTGGTGATTGCCTGCTCGGTGCCGCGCCCGAGGTTGCCGTATCCGTTGATCGCTACCCTGATCATGCTTCCTCCTGGTGTGTTTGCTATGGGGCGATCCTAGAGACCGGGCGTGTTGCCGCCGTGTGACGTGTCGGGGAGCGGTACCTGCAGCATCGTTCGCCACTCCGGCGAGGCATAGGGGACAATGCGCCCGGACGTTGGGGTAACACATACGGAGGAGACGACATGCTCGACGTACTCAGGGCCCGATTCGAGGCGCATCCGCACCGACATCAGGGCATCTCCTGGGACGCGGTCGCCGCCCGCCTGGCCGCGCATCCCGAGGCGCTGATCGCGCTCGGGCGCATGGAGGACACGGGCGGGGAGCCCGACGTCGTCGCCTATGACGCGCAGGCGGACGAATTCGTCTTCTACGACTGTTCGGCCGAGACCCCCGCCGCTCGACGCAGCCTGTGCCTTGACGACGAGGCCCTGCGCTCCCGCAAGCGGAACCCGCCGCGGGGCAGCGCCGCGGGCGAGGCGGCGGCGATCGGCGTCGAGCTCATGGGCGAGGCGGACTACCACCACCTGCAGAGCCTGGGCGAGTTCGATCGGAAGACCTCGACCTGGCTGGCGACGCCGGCGGATGTCCGGGCGCTGGGAGGCGCACTGTTCGGCGACCGGCGCTTCGGCCGGGTCTTCGTCTACCACAACGGCGCCGACTCCTACTACGGGGCGCGCGGCTGGCGCGGCGTGCTGCGGGTTTAGCGGCCGGGGTCAGCGCGCAGCCGGCGTCAGCCGGTAGGCAGTCATGCCGTCTTCGGTGTTTTGGAGGAGATGAAGGCATCGAAGTCGAAGGGCTCCGCGGGGCCGCTCGCTTCGCCTGCTGCAAGCGCCTCGCGCAGTGCCGTCGGCCCCGCCGCGCGGCGTGCAATGGCTGCTGCCCGAGGATCGTCGGGCAGCACGACGAGCCCATCGGTGACGCCGGGCCAGTGCAGGGGCGGGGAGAAGCCGGCACGTGCGAGCGCCGTGCGGATGGCGGCGGCTTGGGGGTGGGCGATCACCGGCTCGTAGGCGGCCCCGGGGTTGATGACGTCCAGATCGGCGACGGCGGCGTGTAGGCGCGCCAGGCGGGCGCGACGCCGGGTGAGCTCGGCGCCTAGCCCCGGGGCGGCGAGCCGGGCACGGTAAGTGCCCGGCATGGGCGCGGGCGCCCAGGCGAGGTCGAGCAGGTCCTCGACGGCGTCCATGAGTACGGGCACATCCCGGTGGCGCTCGGCGATCGCGGCGACGGCGGCCAGGTCCGCGTTCAGCTCGTCCCGGGTCGGCGCCGTCGACCGGGCGAGCCCGTGGACCACGCCGCCGAGCGGGATGGGCAGCAGCTTGCGCAGGCTCGCCACCAGGAAGTCGACGTCGTTGAGGTGAGCGGCACCGGCCCCGGGTTCGGCGCCTGCCAGCAGTTCTTCGGAACGTTCCAGCGCCGTGTGGGTGGCGTCGACGACGGTGCGCGCCCCGGTCGAGCGGGCGGCGGCGAGCACGGCGCGGAGTACGCCGTCGGCCCGGTTGCCGAAGGTCTCGGCGTGCAGGATCAGTGGCGGCCGGTCGCAGGCCGCAAGCGCGGCGGCGAGGGCGCCGGGGTCGAGCAGGCCGGATGGGGCACAGTCGACGTCGGTGACGTGCAGGCCCTCGAGTTCGAAGGGGGTGGTCATGGCGGTGCAGCGCACGCGGGGCGCCAGGACCTCGCGGACGCCGTCGGCGAGGGCCTCGCGGGCCACCAGGGCCAGCGCGTGCCTGCCCGCGGCGGTGAACACGGGCGATGCCGGCTGGGACGTAGGCATGCGCCCAGGGTAGGCCCGGCGCACACTGTTCGCATGAAGGACCTGTCGATCCCGCCCGGCCCCGGCTGCCCGCGGGGGCTGACGGTGCCGGCGGCGGAGCTGAGCGAGCAGTTCACGCATGCCTCCGGCCCCGGCGGCCAAGGCGTAAACACCGCCGACTCCCGCGTCCAGCTGAGCCTGGACCTGGCGACGACGACGGCGCTTGACGAGCGGCAGCGCCAGCGGGCCCTGCAGAACCTGAACGAGCGCCTGACCGGGACGGTGCTCACGGTTACCGCGGCCGAGCACCGCTCCCAGTACCGCAATCGGATGGCGGCGCGGGAGCGCCTGGCGGCGTTGCTGCGGGGTGCGCTCGCGCCGCCGGTGGCGCGCCGGGCAACCAAGCCCACCCGTGGTTCCCAGCGTCGTCGTCTGGCGGCCAAGCGACGGCGCGCGGAGCTTAAGGGCCTGCGGCGCAGACCGTCCGCCGAGTAGAGCCGCGGGCGCTTGCCGGACGGCAGGGATGTGGGCGAGCGGTCTCAGAGACCCGCGAGCGTCTTTGAAGCTCCTCCGCTCATAATCGCGCGGGGGTTGCGCAGGCCCGCGCCGGCCAGGCGCGCGAAGCCGAGCTTCTCGTAGTACGGCAGCATTCCCGGATCACAGCACAGATCGACGGCGTACATGTCGTCGAGCTGGGCTAGCAGTCGACGCACCAGTTCCGCGCCGATCCCCCGGCCCTGGTAGTCGGGGTGGACCTCGAGCCAGGGGATGAAGGCGTTGAGCACGCCGTCGCTGATGGCGTTGATGTAGCCGATGACGCGGTCGCCGTCGAGCGCCCAGACGCGCCGGTAACTGCCGTCCATGACCGCCACCAGCTGCTGCGGGGAGGGAGGAGACGGCCAGCCGACGAACATGCCCTCGATCTGTCCGGGAGCGACGGCGCCGCGGCCGGTGAGGTAGGTCAGCTCGTCCATGGCGGGGATCCTACGGCGGAATTGCTCCCAGCAACGTATGTCACTCAGCCCTGGGCTGCGCCACTTCACCGTCTGCAACGCCACTTCGGGGTTAACAACGCCGGTTAACCGTCTGCTGAAAGCTCCTGGGGTATACAGCAGAACGTTAAGTAGCGTTGTTAACGTCCAACCGGCGCAGCAGACACCTCGGCCCCGATGCAATCACCACACACCCAAACCGGAAGAACCGGTAACACCGCAGACGTCGCACACGGGCGCGCGGTCACTCCTCGATGATCGGGAAGCACGCATCCGTAACCCAGGTGGACGGGTCGGGGTTGTGCGCCGGGCCGACCCGGTAGATGTTGAGCATGGGTCCCGTGCGAAGGTTGTGGGCCGCGATGTAACTGCCGATCGCCGCGGTGACCTCCGGCATGCCGTCATATCCGCCATGTAGCGTGGCGGCCACGACGTCGCGCGCAGGCACCTCACGGCATTCCAACGGCGCTACCGGTGTGAAGGGTTCCGGGACTCTGATCCAAACCTCGAGCTCTACATCAGTCTCCCTGTACTCCGGGTCTAGGTAGGTCGCCCCACCCAGCCCTTCGTCATGACTGGGCAGTTCCAGGCCGCTGCGCTCCATGAGCGGCACGATCTCCTGCCACAGCCGGCCCTCGTCGTTGTAGGACGGCAGGACGCGGCGCAGGACTGCCACGGTCATGGCAGGCATGTGAATCTGGCGGACATCGATATCCATGGTCGACTCCTTGAGATAGGCGTTGATATGTTCAAACGCGGCGCTCATGCGTTCCAGACGTTCCCGCTCGGCATCCAAGCGGTCGCCGTGGGCGGACATGATGGCGCGCACACGCGTCGGATCACCACGGTTGGCCATAATCTCGGCGATCTCGCCGACCGGCATTCCGGCGTCACGCAGTCGCACGATCCAATGCGCGTCAGTGAGCTGAGAGGGCGCATAGGACCGGTGCCCGGTGAATGGGTCAATGGCGGCGGGCTCGAGTACACGCTGCTCCTGGTAGTAGCGCAGCATCCTCACGCTGATCGCCGTGAGCCTGGAAAACAGACCGATACGCAGCAGTCCCTCGTCGTGATCCATGCCTCCATGGAACATCCTCACACCGTGTCAGATGCAAGGGGGCGCGTCATCCCCTCGCACGGGCTATACACCCGACATAACGTAGGGTATGTAGCTACACAGGAGGTGTTGACATGCCCTCGATCACCGCTCGCGACTTCAACCACGATGTCAGTGCCGCCAAGCGGGCGGCCAATGAGGGACCGGTCATCATCACGGACCGAGGCAAGCCGGCTTACGTTTTACTGACCATCAACGACTACCACCGACTCGGGGAGACGGGCGCCTCGCTCGTGGACAGGCTGAGCATGGATGACGACGTCGAGTTCGAGCCGGCCTCTATCGGTCTGAAGGTTCCGGAGTTATGAGCTACCTGTTGGATACCAATGTAGTCAGCGAGCTCCGCAAGCCCGCCGCGCCGCACACCTGCATGTCCCCGACCCGCGGCCGGAGCGCGACGCACTGATCGCGGCCACCGCCGCGGTCCACGGCCTGACCGTCGTGACGCGCAACGTCAAGGACTTCGCACCGCTGGAGGTAGCGGTCGTCAATCCGTGGGAGGGCACGCCCCGATGAGCAAAGCTGTGCAGGCAACACAGTTCCGTCAGTCCAGGAAGGCGCGGACCTGTGAGGCGAAGAGGTCCGGCTCCTGGAAGATGGCGCCGTGGCCGGCGCCGGGGTAGAGCTCCTCGAGCCTGGCGGCGGGTAGGCGCCGCCCCAGGTCCAGGGTGTTGGGACTGGGAACCATGAGGTCGTTGTCGCCGTTCACCACCAGGACCGGGTGTTCGATCCGGGACAGGTCCTGCGGCTCCTGCCGCCCCCAGCCGCGCACGGCCCTGAGCTGGCGCAGGAGTCCGGGCACCCGCGCGGCCGTGTCCGGATGCTTGAAGGCCGCCACGCGGCCCAGGAACTCATCCGCCCTGTCCCAGGCGGTCACGGGGAAGAACAGGTAGTGACGGGGGTCCTTCCGGGTCAGCGCCGCCTTCGCCATGGCCCAGAAGGTCAGGCCCGGCACCCTGGTGATGCCCGCGCCTCCCGCCGGGCCGGTTCCGGCCAGCACGGCCATGCGGAACCGCTGCGGATGGGTCAGCAGCAGCTGCTGGGTGACGAAGCCGCCCAGCGAGAGCCCGAGCACGTCTACCCGCTCCGGCCGTGCGGCGTCCAGGAACTCGATCACGCCGTCGGCCATACCCGCAACCGTGGTGGGCGCCGAGCCGGACGAGCCGCCCATGCCGCGGTAATCCACCGCTATGACCGGGCGGTCCTGCGCCAACCGGTCGACCAGCAGCGGGTCCCAGCCGTCGAGGGTGGCCGCCAGGTGGTTCAGGAGCAGCAGGGGCACCCCGCCGCCGGAACCGGCCGCCCGGTACGCGAAATGCGCCCCTTGGGGTACACGGTCATGCGCTCGACCGGCGCGTCCGCGTATGGGCCGTCGAAGTACTTCACGGCGCTCACTCCCTTACCTCCACGACGATCTTGCCCGGGCGAGCCCTCCCGGAGGCGGACAGCTCCATGGCCTGTTCCAGCTCGTCCAACCGGAAGGTGTGTCCCACCAGCGGCTTGATGCTGCCGCCCTCAATGGCGGGGGCGAGTTGCGCCAGTCGGCCGCCGTCGGCACGCATGAAGAGGAACTTGTACGCGGCTCCCCGCTGCTTGGCGGCGCGGCGCGCGTCGCGACTCATCAGCCACATGACCGGCTTCAGGATCGGCTTGCCCAGCTGTGCCGCGAACTCAGGGTCGGGCGCACCGACGACCGAGACCATGGTGCCTCCCGGTCGCAGCACCTGCATGGAGCGCAGGGTCTCGTCCTTTCCCAGGGTGTCCAGGACGACGTCGTAGTCCTTGACATGGTCCTCATACCTCTGGGTGCGGTAGTCCACGACGACGTCGGCGCCCAGCTCGCGGGCCAAGTCGACGTTCTTGGTGCTCACGGTGGTCGCAACCGTGGCGCCAAGGTGCTTGGCCACCTGGATGGCGATTGAGCCGAGGCCACCGGTACCACCCTGGATGAAGACCTTGTCCCCCGGCTTGACTCGCGCCTTCTCCATGAAGGCCTGCGCGGCCGTAAGCAGCACCAGCGGCAGGGAGGCCGCCTCGGTGAAGCCGAGCCCGGCGGGCATGGGGGCGAGGTCGGCGGCGTCGACGGCGATGGCCCGCGTGAAGGTGCCGATCCGGTTGATGCCCGGGCGCCCGAACACGTGGTCACCCACCGCAAGGTCCTCCACGCCGGGGCCAACCTCGGTGACGACGCCGGCGAGCTCCTGCCCCAGCACCTGCGGCAGCCGGTAGGGAATAAGCTGCCGGAACTGCCCGGCGGCGATCATGCGATCCAGCGGGTTGAGGCCGGCCGCACGGATCTCAACCACCACCTGCCCTGGACCGGCCGCCGGCTCGGGTACGTCCAGCCACTCGAGCGTCCCACCGTTGCGGTAGGAGGTAAGGGCGTAGGCCTTCATCACGTCTGCTCCTGTCTCTGTCATGCTCCCATCGGGATACGACCCGGCAGGCGACAACCATCTAAGTCCAGATCGCGAACTTAGCCTGCGCCGGCTGCGCTGTCAACCGGACAGTCCAGCCGACACCGCCTGCTTCATGCACGGCCTTCATAGGTTCTTCGCGTTTGCGGGGTGCGGCGGGCCGGCGGTCGGCGTGCGTGTTTGGAATGCTGGACACGTACGCCCGGGGGCGTCTTGAGTTCGTCACCAATGCGGCTGGCATTCACAGCCAAGAGGCCGCGGCCTCGAGCCGGCGCCCACATGACTTCAATGGCTCCAACGAATCCTCCGCCGGCCACCAACACCGTCGATCCGAGAACGACCCCGCCAACCCGAGAACGACCTCTTTGGCCCGAGTACGACCCGGGTTCGGCCAATACGTCCTCGCCAACCCGAAACCCTCCACATTCGGGAGGGTTTGGGGCCGCCGAGGTCGTATTCGGCAGACCGGCACTTACCGAGAGCGACTCCGCCAACCCGAGAACGACCTCTTTGGCCCGAGTACGACCTCGCCGAGCCGAAACCGACCACCGCATCACAAACCCAGCCCAAACCGCCACACCCACAAACACGGAGAACCCCTGCACACCCCGGTCGCGAGCCGTGGAGCTCAGTGCTACGCTCCCTGGGTATCAAAAGCGGACTCAGAGATGCGCCGGGCTCGCAGGCGACGAGCGTACGCGGGTGCGACGCGCATGCACGGATGCGGCCACACCTGCAGGCGAGCCGACGAGCCTGTTCCGCCCGCATCGACGCCGCATATACACGCATCCAGGAGACCGCGGCGCCATCGGCAGCCGCAACGGATCAGGGAGTGTCAGAGACCATGACGGGACCACAAACCACCTGCCCCATCGCCGCCAGCCTGGAACTGCTGGGCGAGAAGTGGACTCTACTGATCCTTCGCGATATTCACCGGGGTATATGCCGGTTCAGCGACCTGGAGGAGAGTCTCGGATGCCCGCGCTCGGTACTGTCGGCGCGACTGAGGAAACTCGTCGAACACGACATCCTGCGGGCCGAGCCCTACCGGGAGCCCGGCCGCAGGCAGCGACACGCCTACACCCTCAGCACCAAGGGACGCGATCTTGTCCTCGTGCTGGCGGCGCTACAGCAGTGGGGACTCAAGCATCTGCCGGACGTGGCACCGATTGCGCCGGAGCCGGTTCACCTGGGTTGTGGCAGCCCCATCGAGGCGCGCCTGTCCTGTCGCCAGGGCCACCACGTCGACGCCGAGGACGTCGGCCTTCCGAAATGGTCGTAAGCCACCGCCATCGCACCGTCGGCACTCAGGCGGCTTGGATGGGCTTGATGGCGTCGAGCTCAGCGGCGATGCGGCCCTCCGCCAGTTCCAGCTCGTACCGCGACTGCAGGTTGAGCCAGAACTGCGGCTCAACGCCGAAGTAACGCCCCAGGCGCAGCGCCGTGTCCGCGGTAATCGCCCGCTTGCCATGCACGATCTCGTTGATCCGACGCGGAGGCACACCGATCGACACCGCGAGCTTGTGCTGCGTAACGCCGAAGGCATTGATGAAATCCTCCATCAGGACCTCGCCCGGATGGATCGGCGCGTAGAGCTTGTCAGTCATGGTGCACCTCAGTGGTAGTCCTCGATGATCACGTTCTCGGGTCCGGCGGCGGTCCACACAAAACAGATCCGCCACTGGTCATTGATCCGGATGCTGTACTGACCTCTGCGATCACCCTTCAAAGCTTCGAGGTGATTCCCGGGCGGGACTCGAAGCGAGTTGAGCGACACAACGGCATCAAGCTGACGCAGTTTCCGGTTTGCCGTCCGATGAATCCGTGGGTCGATCCGCCGGGCCGGCTCACGCAGCCACACGCACTCCGTATCCCGATCACCGAGGGACCTGATCACTCACCCAGAGTGATACACATGACGCACCACGTCAATAACGTCACCGGACTCGTCCCGACCATTCTCATCCAGGATCTCAGCGTCCAGCGCCTTGCCCGCGGCGGCGGCCTGAATACAATGTATTCACGAACCACGAGAAGGAGCCGACCGTGAGCACCATGACAGTGCGCATGAACGAGCAGGATGCCGAACTCGTCCGCAAGTTCGCCCGGTTCGAGGGCGTAACCGTCTCCGATTTCGCCCGTACCGCGATCCTGGAGAAGATCGAGGATTCCTACGATCTACAGGAGCTGCGCGAGGCGATCGCGCACGATTCCGGCGAGCGTTTCAGCATCGACGAGGTCCTGTCCGAACTCACCTCATGACCGCGCAGACCAGCCCGTACCGCGTCGAGCTGACCATGCGGGCCCGCAAACAACTGAAGAAGATGGACCGGTTTGACGCCAGGATCCTCGCCACCTGGATCAAGAACAACCTCGATGGGTGCGCCGACCCCCGCGCCTTCGGCAAGGGGCTGACCACGAACCGCTCGGGCGAATGGCGTTACCGCGTGGGCTCTTACCGGATCCTCGCGCTCATCCACGACGACATCGTCACGATCGAGGTCTTCTCCATCGGACGTCGCGACAAGGTGTACAACGACTAAGCCGACTCGCTACACATTGAATCTGAACTCGACCACGTCGCCGTCGGCCATGACGTAGTCCTTGCCCTCCATGCGGACCCGCCCGTGCGCGCGGACCTCGGCCATCGAGCCGTACTCCATGAGGTCGTCGTAGGAGACGATCTCCGCCTTGATGAAGCCCTTCTCGAAGTCGGTGTGGATCACACCCGCCGCCTGCGGGGCGGTCCAGCCCTTGTGGATCGTCCAGGCGCGCGACTCCTTCTCCCCCGCCGTCAGGAAGGTCTGCAGGCCGAGCGTGTCGAAGCCGACCCGCGCCAGCTTGTCCAGACCGGACTCGTCCTGGCCGTTCTCGTGCAGCATCTCGGCGGCCTCATCGGGCTCCAGCTCCACCAGCTCGGCCTCGAACTGGGCGTCCAGGAACACGGCCTCCGCCGGGGCCACCAGGGCGCCGAGCTCCTGCTGTCGGGCGGCGTCGTGCATGCCGGCGTCGTCCAGGTTGAACACGTAGATGAAGGGCTTGGTGGTCATCAGCTGGAACTCGCGCAGGATCTCCTCATCCAGTGCCTTGCCCGCCGCGGCGGCCGACAGCAGCTCGCCCGCCTCCAGCACCTTCAGCGCGGCCCGCGCCACCTCCAGCACGGCGGCGTCGGTCTTCTTGCCGCGCACCTCCTTCTCCAGACGCGGGATCGTCTTCTCCAGGGTCTGCATGTCGGCCAGGATCAGCTCGGTGGCAATGGTCTCAATGTCCGAGGCGGGGTCGACCTTGCCGGCCACGTGGACCACGTCGGGGTCGTCGAAGGCGCGGGTGACGATGCAGATGGCGTCGGCCTCGCGGATGTTGGCGAGGAACTGGTTTCCCAGTCCCTCCCCCTCGCTGGCGCCGCGCACGATCCCGGCGATATCCACGAAGGAGACGGTGGCGGGCACGATCTTCTGGGAGTGGAACATCTTGGCCAGCGCGTCCAGCCGCGCATCCGGCAGGGGCACCACACCGACGTTCGGCTCGATCGTGGCGAAGGGGTAGTTCGCCGCGAGAACGGTCGCCCGGGTCAGGGCGTTGAACAGGGTCGACTTGCCGACGTTGGGCAGTCCAACAATTCCGATAGTGAGTGCCACGGGGCGAGTGTAGCGGCCCGCCGCTAAGCGCCCGGAATTCATGTCGGCGCCCCGTGTCATGGTGGCCCCATGTCCACAGCGCTTCCCATCCTGCTACTGCTCATCGGCCTGCTCGTCGGGGCGGTGGCCGGTTACGCCCTGGCGGTGGCCCGCTCGGCTACCGCCCGTGCCGGCGGTCGCGACGACGCCGCCGCCCTGCGCTCCGAGGCGGCCCAGTGGCGGGCTCGCGCCGAGGAGCTGACCGCCCGCACCGCCGCGGCCGAGGAACGCGCCGAGCGCGACGGCTCCGTGCTGCGCGCCCTCGCGCCGGTCCGCTCCCAGTTGGAGCAGGTCGGCGCCCGGGTCGAACGGATGGAGCAGCAGCGCGCCGCCGAGCACGCCACGCTCACCGAACAGCTGCGCGCGGGAGCCGAGTCCGATCGCGAGCTGCGGCGCACAACGACGGCGCTCGAGGGCGCCCTGCGCTCGCGCTCCTCGCGTGGGCTGTGGGGTGAGGTCGAGCTCGCCCGCGTGCTCGAAGCCTCCGGGATGATGCGGCATATCGACTTCTCCGAGCAGCGCTCGGTGGCCTCCGTGGTCGGTCGCCGCAACGGCGCCGGCGGCAGCGGGGGCGCCAGCGGCAAGTCGCGGCCCGACGTCGTCGTGCACCTGCCCGGCAACGGATTCCTGGCGCTGGACGCCAAGGTGCCATTGGACTCCTACCTGAAGGCCTGCGCCGTCGGAGCAGATCCCGACGGCGCCACTACCGACGGTGCCGCCGCGCCCAGTCCCGCCTCACCCGGCGGGCCCACTACCGACGGCACCCTCTCCGGGCACGGCGCCCACTTCGGGACCGCCACGCAGGAGCGCCGGGCCCGGCTGCTGGCAGAGCACGCCAAGGCGCTGCGCGCTCACGTCGACGCCCTGGCCGAGCGTCACTATGCGCGCACGCTCCAGGACTCCCCGGAACTGGTGGTGCTGTTCGTGCCGGCCGAACCGATCCTGGCCGCGGCTCTGGAGGCCGATCCCACGCTCATGGAGCACGCACTCGACCACGGGGTCGCCCTGGCCACGCCCGCTTCACTGCTGGCGCTGCTGCGAACCTGCGCGACCGCATGGGCGCGCACCGCCGTCAACGACGACGCACGCGAGTTGGTAGAGCTCGGGCGCACGCTTTACGAGCGCCTCGGCACGGTCGCCAGACATCTCGACACCCTGGGCTCCGCCCTGACGCGCTCCGTGACCGCGTACAACCAGGCGGTCGGGTCCATGGAGTCGCGACTACTGGTCACGGCCCGCTCCTTCGAGACCTTCGGCGACGGTCTGACCACGCCACGGCAGGTTTCCCCGGATAACGCGCAGGTTCGGCGCTTCGCCAGCGCCGAGTTGGCGGCGGACTCCGAGTAGCGGCAGGGCTCCGCAGAGACGGCGATTCGCAACGATGGGGTTACATATGCGCTTTCATTCACATAAACTAGTTACACGCGATATCTCACAGCAACCTTCCAGGTGCGCCCCCTAGCGTACCTGGCGAACTTTGAATCTACCTTGTGGAGGTTCTTCCTACATGGCAGCCCCAACCACCAGCAGCCCCCCATCCAGCGCCAACGCCACTCGTGGCGAAGCCTCATCCGCGCGCGATGAAGTACTCGACCACCTGGACACCCTCGCCTCCAAGCAGCAGGAGCTGCAGGAGCAGCTCAGCACGCTGCGCGACGAGCGCGACAGCCTCATCCTGCGCGGGCTCGCCAATGGCCTGAGTTCCACCGAGCTGGCCGAGACAGCCCACCTGACCGGGGCGCGAGTACGCGCCATCGCCGATGCCGCGGCGGACTCCTCCGCCCGCGAGCGCATCTCGCGGGCCATGTCCATACTGGTCGCCCACCGCCCCCCGATCTGCACCACCTACGGCGCGCTCGCAGAAGCCGTGGGCATCGGCTCGGCGAAGGGCGTGGCCTCCTCGCTGGCCACCAACCCCGAGGTCCCGGCCCGCGCCGGCGCGCGCGTACTCCTGCTGCGCTGGGCGAATCCGGCGCTGGGCGGCTACGTCATTCCCAGCGAGGAACCCTCATGGCAGACCCAGGGCGACGACACCGCCTCACGCCTGGACTGCCTTCAGGCCGAGCACCTGGTGGTGCAGGTCGACTCCCCGAACGGACCGGTGTGGCTGGTTCCCTTCGATCGGGTTGTGGCCGACGCCGATACCCTGGCAGGCATCATCGGCTGAGCCTCGCGCTCCGCGGGTCCCGAACCGTGCACAGACAGCGAGCTGTCGGCCGCGCCCCAACCGGTGCGCGGCCGACAGTTCAACGGGTGTGGTCGTGCGCGGGGCGGTCACGCTCCGGGGCGCGGCCGCCGGCGGCGGTCTTGAGGTCGGCGCGCAGGTTCTTCGGCAGGGAGAAGGCGATCTTCTCCGTCGCGGTACGCACCTGCTCGACGTCGGTGAACCCCAGCTCCCCCAGTCGCTCGATCACCTCGCGCACCAGAATCTCCGGCACCGAGGCCCCGGAGGTCAGGCCCACGGTGTTCGCGCCGTCGAACCAGGAGGGATCCAGCTCGCGGGCGTAGTCGACCCGGTGGGCGGCGGGCGCGCCGGCCTCCAGGGCAACCTCCTTCAGTCGCACGGAGTTGGAGGAGTTGCCGGAGCCGACCACGATCATCACGTCCACCTGCGAGGCGATGGTCTTGACGGCCCCCTGCCGGTTCTGAGTGGCGTAGCAGATGTCGTCACCGGGCGGGTCACTCAGGCCCGGAAAGCGCTCCCGCAGGCGCCGCACCGTCTCCATGGTCTCGTCCACGGACAGGGTGGTCTGGCTGATCCACACCACCTTGCTCGGGTCGCGCACCTGTACGGAGTCGACCTCGTCGGGGCCGTTGACCACCTGAATATGGTCGGGTGCCTCCCCCTGGGTCCCCTCGACCTCCTCGTGGCCCGAGTGACCGACCAGGATGATGTCGTAGTCGTCCTTGGCGAAACGAATCGCCTGCTTGTGTACCTTCGTCACCAGCGGGCAGGTCGCGTCGATCGTCTGCAGGTGGCGTGCGGCCGCCTGCGCGTGCACGGCCGGGGACACGCCGTGGGCTGAGAAGACCACGCGCGCCCCCTCGGGCACCTGATCGGTCTCCGAGACGAACACCGCGCCCCGCTTCGAGAGCGCCTCGACCACGTACTTGTTGTGCACGATCTCCTTGCGCACGTAAATCGGTGCCCCATAGAGGGCCAGGGCCTGTTCCACGGCGTCGACGGCGCGATCCACGCCGGCGCAGTAGCCGCGTGGGGAGGCCAGCAGGATGCGCTTTCCGGGCCGGCCGGCGGCATCCGGCGCACCCGCAACTTGAGCAATCGTCACGCCCCCACTGTGCCACACCACCCGGTCGGGCGAACACGCCCCGGCGGCGTTTAACGTGGCACAGTGGAGCACGTGACCGACTCCTCGCCCCGCCGCACACCTTCGCCGCCCGCGCAGGCGCCCCTGAACCCGCCCGCCGCCCAGCCCGCTGGTCCCGGCACGAGCCGGCCCCTGGCCCGTCTGGCGCGTGAGACCACCCCGGAGAACCCCTGGCCGCTGCGGCTGCTGTCCACCAAGATCGACGAGTACGTCAACAAGATGACCTTCGTGTGGGTGGAGGGGCAGATCGTCCAGTTCAACCGGCGCCCCGGCTCGGGCATGCAGTACCTGACCCTGCGCGACGCAGACGCCGACATGTCCATGTCCGTGTCCGTGTTCACCCGGGAGTTGGCCGCCATCGAGCGGGCCACCGGCGTGCAGGTGACCGAGGGGGCCCGCGTCGTCGTCCACGCCAAACCGCGCTTCTGGACCAAGCGCGGCAGCCTGGAGTTGCGCGCCGACGACATCCGCCCGGTCGGTATCGGCGACCTGCTGGCCCGCATCGAGCAGCTGCGCCGGATCCTGGCGGCCGAGGGCCTGTTCGACGCCGAGCGCAAGCACCCACTGCCCTTCCTGCCCCGCAAGGTCGGGCTGGTTTGCGGCCGCAACGCCAAGGCCAAGGACGACGTCGTCGTCAACGCCCGCCTGCGCTGGCCCGGCCTGCCCTTCGAGATCCGCGAGGTAGCCGTGCAGGGGGCGCAGGCGGTGCGCGAGGTCACCGCCGCCATCCGGGAGCTCGACGCCGACCCGAGCGTGGACGTGATCGTGGTGGCGCGCGGGGGTGGGGCCGTGGAGGACCTGCTGCCATTCTCCGACGAGGGGCTGGTGCGGGCCGCGGCCGCCGCCCGCACCCCGATCGTCTCCGCGATCGGGCACGAGACCGACTGCCCGCTGCTGGACCTTGTCGCCGACTACCGGGCGTCCACCCCCACGGATGCGGCCCGTCGCATTGTGCCGGATCTGGCCGAGGAGACCATGGGGCTGGACCAGGCCCGTGAGCGCATGCGCACGGTGCTGCGCTCCCGCCTGGACGCCGAGCAGCGTGGCCTGGACCAGGTGCTGGCCCGGCCGGTGATGGCCGATCCGACGCTCATCGTGCGCGACCGGGTTGCCGAGCTGGAGCAGGCCCGCGAGCGCATGCGCCGGGCGCTGTCCGCCACGCTGTCCCTGGCCGACGCCGATCTGCGCGCCGATCACGCCCGCCTGCGGGCCCTGTCCCCCCAGGGTGTGCTCGACCGGGGCTACGCGATCCTGCGCAGCCCGGGCGGCGGCATCATCACCTCCGCCCAGCAGCTGAAGAAGGGCGACCTGATCGAGGGCGTGCTGGCCTCGGGCCGCCTGGTGGCGCAGGTCGTGGGTACCACCAAGCCCGCCTCCAACGCACCCGAATAACGAAACGCCGCCCCGCGCCGGGTCGGACTACACCCACCTGACCCACCTGCGCCGAGCCCGCCCCTGCCGAGTGCCAGATTCAGCTTCCCGGCCGCGTCACCGACTCCCGCTCAACCACGCGCCCGACGATTCGCAGGTTCTGCGGCTGCGCATCCGGGTTGTCCAGCAGGCCGTAGAGCCGCTCCACCGCCCACGCCGCCATCTCCGCGTGCGGGAGGGCGATGGAGGTCAACGGCGGGGACAGCGACTCGTTGATCAGCACCATGTCGTCGAATCCGACCACGGACAGGTCCTGCGGTATGCGCAGTCCCAACTCGGCGGCGGCCGCGTACACGCCCATGGCCATGGCGTCGGCGAAGCAGAACACTCCGGTGGGGCGCTGTGCCGGTGGCGCGTCGAGCAGCCGGATGGCGGCGTCGTGAGCGGCGCGACCGGTCGGCGTGCAGGCGACAACGACGGGCTCGATGCCACTAGCGCGGCAGCGGGCGAGGAATCCCTGTGCGCGCCCGTGAGCCGCGGGGATGTCATCCTGATTGTTGATCATGGCCACGCGGCGGTGCCCGGACGCTAACAGCGCCTCGGCGCCGGCGCGGCCGCCGGCCACCTCATCCGGCACTACCCAGGAGTAACGGGCGTCGGCGGTGAAGGCGTTGACCACCACCGTGGGCACGCCCGCCAAGGCCGATGGCACCGTCACCTTCTGGTGGTAGAGGGCACCGAGGATGACGCCGTCGACTTGATGGTCCATGAGGGTGGCGATCACACCGTCCTCGTCGTCGGCCGTGTCGGCGACGATGAGCAGCCCGCCGCGGGCGCGCACGGCGTCCTGGGCTCCCAGCACCATGCGGCCCAGGTGTTCGGTGGTGGCCAGTTGGCGCCCGACCAAGGCGATCGTGTCCGTGCGTCGAGTGCGCAGGGCGCGGGCGGAGGGATTGGCGCGGTAGCCGAGAGCCGCCGCCACGGACTTGACGTGGCTGCGGGTCTCCTCCGAGACGCGCGATCCCTCCGGGTTGTTCAAGGCGTGCGAGACCGTCGTGACGGATACGCCGGCCTCCCGGGCCACATCCTTGATGGTGACCCGGTCAGCCTTGCAACCAGGACTCATCGGTCACTCCCTCCTGCAGACACTCGGGCAGGCGGTAAGTATCTCCCATGTGGTCCGCCGCGATGCAGGCGCGGGCCATCAAGACCATCGGCGTACCAGGCGTGCAGTTGCTTGCCGGTTCGCGCGGAGTCTCGATCCGGATTCATCATGCCCGAGCGTTAACTGGCGCACATCCGCCGCCCGCGTGCAACAATCGGTGCCATGAGCGCACCCTCCCCCGCTGAGTCGATCGGCCCCGCAGACGCCAACGCCGACGTCGCCTCCCTGCCCTACGAGCAGGCCCGCGAGCAGCTGGTCGGCGTCGTCCAGCGCCTGGAGGCCGGTCAGGTTCCCCTGGAGGAGGCCCTGAAGCTGTGGGAGCGCGGCGAGGCCCTGGCCGCCCGCTGCCAGTCCTGGCTCGACGACGCACGCGCCCGCCTGGCCGCCGTCGCCGGCAACGGCAGCGAGCCCGCCGAATCCGCCGGCCCCGACGCCAATTCCACACCCTTCTGAGCGCCCTTCCGCCCCGTATTCGCTTGTCACCGTCCGCCCTCGCCACCGCCCATCAACCATGAGGAGCCCAACATGTCCGCACCCGGCCCCGCAGGCGCCGCCCTCGTCATCGGCGAGGCGCTCGTCGACGTCGTCATCCACCCCGGTCAACCCGCCCAAGACATTCCCGGCGGCTCCCCCGCCAACGTCGCCCTGGGGCTCAGCCGCCTGGGCCGCGACGCCGAGCTGGACTGCTGGATCGGCACCGACCCGCGCGGCCTGGCGGTGAAGGCGCACCTGGAGGCCTCCGGAGTGCGGCTGACACCGGGGTCCGACGGCGCCGAGCGCACCTCGACGGCACAGGCCACCATCGGCGCCGACCGCGCCGCCACCTACGTGTTCGACCTGGACTGGAATCCGCCCTACCCGCAGCGCACTGAGGGCGCCCCCGCGCCACTGCTGGTGCACACCGGCTCCATCGGGGCGGTCCTCCAGCCCGGCGCACGCACGGTCGAACAGGTGCTGTCCGACTACCGGGCCACCTCCACGATCTGCTACGACCCCAACGCCCGCCCGCAGCTGATGGGCACGCCCGAGCAGGCACGCGCGCAGGTCGAGCGGCTGATCGCCCTGGCCGATGTGGTCAAGTGCTCCGATGAGGACATTGCCTGGTTCTACGGTGAGGACGCGGATGTCGAGGCCGTGGCGCGCGACTGGCTGAAGCTGGGCGCGGCCGTCGTCGTCGTCACCCGCGGCAAGCAGGGTTCGCTGGCGGTGACCGCCTCCGGGCTGCGCATGGAGGTGCCCGCCGACCCCACCGTGGTGGTCTCCGACACCGTCGGCGCGGGCGACTCCTTCATGGGCGGGCTCGAGGACGGCATCTGGGCCGAGGGCCTGGTGGGCGCCGAGCAGCGTGAGGCGCTGCGCAACATCGACGCCGCGGCGCTCGAGCGCGTGCTGCGGCATGCGGCCGCCATCGCGGACATCACCGTCTCCCGCGCCGGCGCCAACCCGCCCACCCGCGCCGAGCTGGAGAGCCACACCGCCTGACCCCGCCCTGCCCCTTCCGCAGCGGCGGGCAGGTTCGGCACTCAGTACAGCGGGATCTCGTCGAGCATGCGCGTGACCAGCTCGGCGATCTCGCTGCGCTCGGTGCGCACCAGGTCGACGTGCGCGAACAGGTCCCGGTCCTTCAGGGACTCGACCACGCTGACCACGCCGTCCCAGCGGCCCACCCGCAGGTTGTCCCGCTGGGCGACGTCGTGGGTGAGCACCACCTTGGAGTTCTGGCCGATCCGGGACAGCACCGTCAGCAGCACATTGCGCTCCAGCGACTGGGCCTCGTCCACGATCACGAAGGCGTCGTGCAGGGAGCGTCCGCGCACGTGCGTCAGCGGCAGCACCTCCAGCTGCCCGGCGGCGACGATCCGGTCGATTCGGTCCGTGGGCACCACCGAGCTGAGGGTGTCAAACACCGCGTCCCCCCAGGGGGACATCTTCTCCGCCGAGTCGCCGGGCAGGTAGCCGAGGGTCTGCCCGCCCACCGCGTACAGGGGCCGGAACACCATCACCTTGCGGTGCTCGTGCCGGTTGACGACGGCGTCCAGGCCGGCGCTCAGCGCCAGGGCGGACTTGCCGGTGCCCGCACGGCCGCCCAGTGAGACGATGCCGATGTCGGGGTTGAGCAGGTGGTCGATGGCGATGCGCTGCTCGGCGCTGCGCCCGCGCACGCCGAAGACCTCGCGGGAGGGGTCGACCAGGTGAAGGGTCCCGCCGACCACGGTGGCCAGCGCCGATCCGCGTGGGGACGTCACCACCACGCCGGTGTGGGTGGGTTGAGCCGCCAGGTCGTCGGCGGCCTCCTCGTCCGTCAGCCCGGACAGGTCCAGGACGCCGTCGTCCCACAGGCAGGAGATCTCCTCCGCGGTGACAGTTACAGCGGTCATGCCGGAGTAGATGTCCTCGCTGGCGAGCTCGGCCCGATACTCCTCCGCGGTCAGCCCGACGGCCGCGGCCTTGATACGCATGGGCAGGTCCTTGGACACGACGACGACCTCGCCGTCGTCCCCTCCCTGCCGGGCGCGGCGGGCAAGGGTGACGGCCACGGACAGGATGCGGGAGTCGTTATCGCCCAGGCGCATGGCGGCGGGCAGCACGTGGTCGTCGGCGCCGTTGAGCTCGACCCGCACCGTGCCGCCGCGGTCGCCCACGGGGATGGGGCGGTCGAGCCGGCCGTGCTGCTCGCGCAGGCCGTCGAGCAGCCGCAGTGCGGAGCGGGCGAAGTAGCCCAGCTCGGGGTGGTGACGCTTGCCCTCCAACTCGGTGACCACCACGACCGGCAGCACGACGGCGTGCTCGTCGAAGCGCAACACGGCGCGGGGGTCTGACAGTAGGACCGAGGTGTCCAGGACGTAGGTTCGCATGGCTGTCTCCGTCTGTGCTCGGCGGGCTGTACCCGACGTCCGGCCCCGGCCCGTCTGTGATACCGCTCACCATACCCGCTGTCGCTGCCGGAACGCTGAGCACAACGAGGCGTGGTGGCCGGAGCACCGTCGGCGCGGGCCTACAGTCACGGGCCTACCCGCCGACGGCCAGCCACGGCGCCACCGCCGACGGCGGGGTCCGGCGTCCGAAGAAACCTCGGCTACTTGCCCAATCGGCGCTCGCGTCGCCCGTAGTCGCGCAGCGCCCGCAGGAAGTCGATGCGGCGGAAGTCCGGCCAGTACACCTCGCAGAAGTAGTACTCGGAGTGGACCGACTGCCACAGCAGGAAGCCGGACAGGCGCTGCTCCCCCGAGGTGCGGATGACCAGCTCGGGGTCGGGCTGCCCCTTGGTGTACAGGTGGGCGGTGATGTCCTCCTCGGACAGGGAGTCGGCGACCTGCTCCAGCGTGGCGCCGGCGGCGGCGCGCTCACGCAGCAGGGAGCGCACGGCGTCGGCAATCTCTTGGCGCCCGCCGTAGCCGACGGCGACGTTGACCTGCATGCGCCCATCCACGCCCGGCCCACCGGCATTCCCCGCCGCAGACGCCGAGGCGCCGGCGGCGGATCCGGCACCGGGGCCGACGCTCCCGTCGTCGGGGCCGCCGTCGTCGCGCCCGGCGGTGGACGCGACGGCGGCGCGCAGCCGGTCCGCCACGGGCGCGGGCAACAGGTCCACATTCCCAACCAGACGCAACCGCCAGCGGCCGGCGGCGGCCAACTCGTCGACGGCGTGGGCGATGATGTCCAGCAGTGGTGAGAGCTCGGCGGGGTCGCGTGAGAGGTTGTCGGTGCTCAGCAGCCACAGGGTGACCACACCGACGCCGGCATCCTCCGCCCACCCCAGGAACTCCTCGATCTTGTCGGCGCCACGCTTGTGCCCCTGCGCGGTGCCGATACCCATGGCCCGCGCCCAACGGCGGTTGCCGTCGAGGATGACACCCACATGCTCGGGCACGCGGTCGGGTTTGACCTGGGCGACCAGGCGGCGCTCGTAGAGGTCGTACAGGAGGTTGTCGCCCGCCATGGCTCGTCTCTTTCTGTGCGCGCCGGTCCGCTATGACGCCGCCGCACCAGGGTCGGTGGGCGCGCCCAGCTCCGAGGGTACCGCGAGTGAGCCCTAGCCCACCTTCCCCACAAACCTACGGAAGCGTAAGTTACGGTAGCGTAGGTTGCTGGGACGTCCACGTGAGGAGAACCGTCGATGCGTACTTCCGCCCGGTCGCGCGGCGCGGCCGCAATCAGCGCCGCCAACGACCTCGCCCGCGCCGTCAAACCCAAGCTGCGCGGGTGGATCCACGCCTGCACCGCTCCCCTGGCGCTGGCCGCCTGCATCGTGCTGACGGTGCTGGCGCCGGGTGCAGGGCTGAAGTGGGCGTGTGCCGCCTACCTGGCCTGCTCGCTGCTGCTGTTCGCCAATTCGGGCGTCTACCACATCTCCAACGGCCACTTCCCCAGCGCCGTGTCCACGGTGCTGCAGCGCTTCGACCATGCCAACATCTACCTGCTGATCGCCGGCACCTACACACCCCTGTCGGTGGCACTGCTCGACGCCGGCACGGCCCGCCTGGTGCTGGGAATCGTGTGGGGCGGGGCCGCACTCGGCATCCTCACCACGCTGCTGTGGCCGACGGCGCCGCGCTGGCTGTCGACCCTGTTCTACATCCTGCTCGGCTGGGTGGCGCTGTGGTTCCTGCCCCAATTCTGGGTCACCGGCGGTCCGGCGGTCTTCTGGCTGCTGGTGGCCGGCGGCGTCGTCTATACGACGGGCGGTGTCATCTACGCGCGCAAGCGCCCCGACCCGTTCCCCCGCTGGTTCGGCTTCCATGAGATCTTCCATACGTGCACGGTGGCCGCGTGGGCCTGCCACTGCGTGGCCTGTTATCTGGCGGTGCTGGGCTGAGAGGCCGCGAACCGCGCCGCGCCCACCGCAGACATCCGGCCGACATGGCCACGCACACCGCCGTCGCCGACCCACGGGGCGGCGGGAACGTATAGACTCGCGGTTTATATCCGGACAGCACCTGAGGATTCCTGAGGATTTCTGCCGCCCGTTCGCAAGGAGGAACCATGGCCGAAGAGACCACCGAACAGCAGGGCACCTGGCTCACCCAGGAGGCGTTCGACCGACTCACCGAGGAACTCGAGCGCCGCAAGAACGTTGAGCGCAAGGCGATCGCCCAGCGCGTGGAGGCCGCCCGCCAGGAGGGCGACCTGCGGGAGAACGCCGGCTATCACGCGGCCCGCGAGGAGGCCTCGCTCAACGAGGCCCGCATTGTCACGCTCACCGAGATGCTGGAGCACGCGCAGGTGGGCGCCGCCAGCTTCGACGGCTCCGTCGCCGCGGGCACCGTCGTCACGGCGAAGGTCGCCGGCCGCGAGCAATCCTTCGCCCTGGGCGGGCAGGAGATCACCGCGGACGTCCCCGAGGGCGTCAAGGTCTTCTCCCCCGACGCCCCACTCGGCCGCGCCCTCATGGGGCACCGTGCCGGCGAGACCGTCACCTACAACGCGCCCACCGGCAAGGAAATAACCGCCGAGATCATCGACGTCAAGGCGCTGTAGACCACACCAACGATCAACGCGCCCCGTTCCCGCCCACGCGGCGGGCACGGGGCGCGCTTGTTCCTCTCCTGTTCCCACTCTTACTCCACTACTCCACGCCTCGCGCCGCATTCCCGGGTCGGCGCGAGCGTGGCGTTTTCGACCGGGGTGCCGCGGGGGTGCCCGCGCATACGCCTCCGGCGTACTCCCATGGTTCACACTTAACGCGCTCGGCCGCCCCGAGTACGGTCACCCCCATGACAGCAGCTACACAGCCCGCTCCCGCCGCCGCGCCGACGGCGCGCCCCCGCCCGGCCCGCAACCCTCAGATTCCCGGCCGGGAGACCACGCTCCTGCCCAACCCGGGTGACCACGTCGTCCTGGGCACTCCCCTGGACGGCCCCTGGCCCGAGGGCACTCAGGTGCTCTACCTGGCGGGCGGCTGTTTCTGGGGTGTGGAGCGCTTCCTGTGGCGCCAGCCCGGCGTCGTGGCCACCGCCGTGGGCTACATGGGCGGCACCACCCCGAACGCCACCTACCGGGAGGTGTGCACCGGCGCCACCGGTCACGCCGAGACGGTGCGCGTGGCTTATGACCCGGACGTGTGCGGGCAGGGCGGGGAGAGCCTGCTGCGCACCTTCTGGGAGAACCACGACTCCACCCAGCTGAACCGGCACGGCAACGACGTCGGCACCCAGTACCGCTCGGCGGTGTGGACCACCACGTCGGCGCAGGCCAACGCCGCCCTGGCGATCCGCACCGCCTTCCAGGGGGAGCTGACGCGGCTGGGCCGCGGCACCTGCGTGACGACCATCGCGCCGGCCACCGAGCTTTACGCCGACTTCGGCGGCCCCTTCTACCTGGCGGAGGACTACCACCAGGGCTACCTGGACAAGAACCCCGACGGCTACTGCAACCACGGCCCCAACGGGATCACCTGCCCGATCGGGATCGCGAACGTGCCCGCCCAGACGGACGTGCTGCCGCCCGAGGCGGTGTAAGCACACCGAGGCCGCGGCAACGCGTTCGGGCCGGGTAGAGGCGTTCAGCGTCTCTACCCGGCCCGTTACGTTCCCACCCGGCGCCCTACCGGAGCCGGCAGCGGCGAGGAATGCCCCGGCCTTCAGGCACCCAGCGCCAGGTTGACGGCCACCCCCAGCATGACCAGGCCGACCAGTACATCCAGCACGCGCCAGGTGCGTGGGCTGGACAGCGGCCCGGACAGCGCCCGCGCCCCCAGGCCCAGCGCCGTGAACCACAGGATCGACGCCGTACCGGCGCCGGCGGCGGCCACCCACCGGGCCGCCCCGAAGCCGTTGGTGACCGTGCCGAGCATCAGCACGGTGTCGAGATAGACGTGCGGGTTCAGCCAGGTGAGCGCGAGCGTCGTCAGCGCCACCGACGACGCCGGACGCGCCTGCTCCTGCTCAAGCGCACCGGGACGCATGGCCGACCGGAAGCTGGAGATCGCGAAGCCGATCAGGTATAGCACGCCGCCCCAGCGCAGCACCTCCAGTGCCCAGGGGGCCAGGCGCGCCACCACGCCGATCCCGCCGGTGCCAATGGCGATGAGCGCCAAGTCGCTGAGCGCACAGATGGCTATCACCAGCCCGACGTGTTCGCGGCGTACGCCCTGGCGCAGTACCCACGCGTTCTGTGCGCCGATGGCCACGATCAGCCCCAGGCCGGTGGCGAAGCCGGTAATGGCCGGCGCCAAGCCTGCGTTGTGTGCGGCCGACACCGTTCCGAAGACCGGTGCCGCCGTCAGGGCAGCGGACGCCGGGTTCCAGGACGCAGGGACCAAGGCCGCGCAATCCAGCAGGCTCATGGAAGTGATCACGACCCGACCGTACGGGCAACGGCCGGGCTGCCGTAAGCCCGGCCCGCCGTCCGCCTCGGTGGCGGAGCCCACGCGGTGCCGGGTGCAACTCGCCGTCGGCGGACCGCACCGCAGGGATCGCGCCGGAAATGTGCCAATATCAGGGCATGAGTGAGCGCAGTGACTTCACAGACGACCGCGGCTATGGCGACCGCGGCAACCGGCGCGACCGATATGACCGTGGCAATGACCGCGGCGACCGGCGCGACCGCGGGGACTACCGCGGCTCCGGCGGCTACGACCGTGGCTACCGCAGCAACTACCGGGGCGACGGCGAGCGCGGCTACGGCCGGGATCGCGGCTATGGCGACCGGCGCGACGACCGGGGCTATAACCGCGACCGCGACGGCCGGGGATACGACCGGGGCGGACGCGGCTACGACCGCGACGGCCGGGGCTACCGCAACCACCGGGAGGACCGCGATTATCGCGACAACCGCGGCTATGGCGACCGGCGCGGACGCGACTACCAGCGCGACGACCGCGGCGGACGCGGATACGACCGGGGCGGCCGGGGGCATGACCGCGGCGGGCGCGGATACGACCGGGGAGACCGGGACCGCGACTACCGGCGCGAGGGCCGCCGCCACGAGAAGGGCCCGCGCAAGGGCACGCTCAGCGACCTGGTGGATTACCTGCACGTACTCGACGGCCGCTCCTATTCCGCCTACCGCGACACGGTCGGCCACTACCGCGCCCCCGAGGGCTGGGTCCTGCACGTCGACTACGTCCAGCCTGACCCCTACGCCCCGCCCACCCGCATCCGCATTCAGGTTCCTGCCGACCTGCCGGGTCTGAAGCTGCTGCACGAGGAGGACCTGCTGTCCACCCACGACCGGCGCGTCGCGGTGGGCGACTTCCTCACCCGGGAACTGCACCGCGGTTTCCGCGGCACCAACCTCTCGATCGCCGGCCCCGGCCAGGAGATTCTCGAACGCTGCTCCGTCATCGTCTCCGCCCCGGCCGAGGCCGATCCCGAGGCACAGACCGACGCCGATGCCTCCGCCGCGGCGTCCGCCGCGGACGCGGAGGAATCGCGCGGCCCCGCAAAGCAGGCCGACGAGGTCGTGGACCTGTTCACGGTGCTGACCGAGACGGACGCCGAAGACGCGGACGAGTCCGTTGCAGTGGAGGAGGCGAGCAGCCCCCACGCGACCGCCGCCGAGGATGATGCCGCCGCCGAAGATGACGCCGCTCAGGCCGCTGCCGAAGAGGACATGCCCGCCGCGGATGACTTCGCCGCTGCCATCGGCTCCACCGAGCCCGCCGACACCATGATTGCGGCGCCGTCGGCGCAGATCGAGTTCACCGAGCCGGCGTCCGCCGCCTCCGCTCCACAGGCCCCGGACGCCGTCGAGGACGCCGAGGACGCTGCCGAGGTCGCAGGTGCTGAAGCAGAGGAGGCGCCCGCCCCGGCTGCCGCCTCCGGCCCCGACTTCATCATTGAGATCCGCGCCCGGGTGGCGCTGCCGGCCCGTGGCCGCTCCATCCGCGGCCGCGAGGCCGCAAACATCTTCAACCTGGACCTGACCCGCGAAGTCAACGCGGCCCTGGACCTGACCGGCGAGCGTGCCGAGCGCCTGCTGGCGCACGTCGCCGCCCTGGAGGACCACCGGGCGCTGACGCGGGCGGTGCTCGACAACGGCTGGGTCTCCTTCCTCGCCGACGGGTCGATCCTGCCCCGCCGCTCCGGCGTCAGCGATGCACCCATGGAGGAGGGCGCCGTCGCGCTGACCGCCCCGGACTCGCTGGCCGCCACCGTCACCCTGCCGCACGCCGGCGAGGTGCGCGGCACCGCCGTCGGCTCCGGAGTAACGCTCATCGTCGGCGGCGGCTACCACGGCAAGTCCACGCTGCTGAGTGCGATCGAACGCGGCGTCTACCCGCACGTGCCGGGCGACGGCCGCGAGCTGGTCGCCACGGTCCCGGACGCCGTCAAGGTACGCGCCGCGGATGGCCGGGCGGTCACGGGCGTGGACCTGACCCCGTTCATCTCCCACCTGCCCGGCGGGAGGGACACCGCCTCCTTCACCACCACCAATGCCTCCGGTTCCACCTCGCAGGCGGCCTCCATCGTGGAGTCGATCGAGGCGGGCGCCTCGGCGCTGCTGCTGGATGAGGACACCTCAGCCACCAACCTCCTGATCCGCGATGCGCGCATGCGCACGCTGGTGGCCGACGACCAGGAGCCGATCACCCCGTTCGTGGACCGGGTGGGCGCGCTGGCCGAGGCGGGCGTGTCCACCGTGCTGGTGATGGGCGGTTCCGGGGACTACCTGGATGTGGCCGACCGGGTGCTGCTGCTGGACTCCTACGTGCTGCACGACGCCACCGAGCGGGCCGCCGAGGTCGCTGCGGCGCAGCCGCGGGAGGCCACGGCGCTGGCGGACTTCCCCATGCAGACCCCGCGCGTGCCACTGCCCTCGCAGCGCACCCAGCGCGGCCCGGTGCGCACGCGCGCCCGCGGCACGGACTCGCTCACCCTGGACCGGGAGGACATCGACATCTCCGACGTGGCCGGCGTGGTCGAGTCCGGGCAGGCGGAGGCCGTGGCCTACGCCCTGCGGGCGCTGCTGGAGCAGCGCTTCGACGGGGAGTCGACGCTGGCCCAGTGTCTGGATGACCTGGACGCGCTGCTGGACGATGAGGGCCTGGACGCGTTGGATCGTCGCCCGGCCTTCCTGGTGCGCCCGCGCATGGTGGACGTGGCAGCCGCGGTGAACCGCTACCGCAAGCTCAAGCTGGCCTGAGGGGCCCACACAGGCAGCTGAGCGCCGCTCAAGACCCAAATGGACGGGGAGCCCGCCACCTTGCGAGGTGACGGGCTCCCGCGTGTATGGGCAGCGCGAGACGGATTCAGCGCAGCGCGGCCAGCGCCTGGTCCTGGGCGACGATCGCCTCGACCATTGCGGGGACCTCGCTGTCGTGGAAGGCGGCCGGGGCGAAACTGGACATGTTCTCGAAGTCGGTGGCCAGGTGCAGGTTGACCTGCGGCCCCACCACGCCGGTGGTGAAGTTCGACAGAATCAGGCGCAGGGCCTCGATCGGCCGGTGGCCGGCGGAGAAGGAGTAGTCGACCAGGCCGACGGCCTTGTTGGCCAGCACGGACGGGGTGATGAAGTCGATCGCGTTCTTCAGCGCGCCCGGGACGGAGTGGTTGTACTCCGGGGTGACGAAGACGTAGGCGTCGTATGCCGCCAGGGTCTCGTTCCACTTCACCGCGGCAGGGTCCTTGGCGGGGGCGGCCATCGGGGGAAGCTCCTCGGCGAAGACCGGCAGGTTGAAGGCGGCGAGCTCGAGGACCTCGGCCTGCACGCCCGCAACGGTGTTGGCCTTCTCGGCAACCCACTGAGCGACGGGCCCGCCCACGGAGTTGGGTCGAACGGAGCCGGTGATCACGGCGATCTTGGTCATGTTGTACTCCTTGAAAGCACGGTTGGAAGCAAATCAAGCAGACCGGACTCTAGGCCAAAGGTCCCCGTCGACATACAGTCTATCCACTGACCTTGCTCATACTCATCGCTCTTGCTTCTAGAAGGCCGTGCGTTTCCAAGGCGCGCCCCCAGTTAGGCTGAGAGCGTGAGCGATGCCGGAAGCAACGGAAACCACGCCGACCCCAACTCCCATTGGGACGGTGCCCGCTACCTGCGGGAGATTCTGCGCGCCCCCGTCTATGAGGCCGCCGAGCACACCCCTCTTCAGCCGATGCCCGCGCTGTCGACCCGCCTGGGCAACACGGTTGAGGTCAAGCGCGAGGACCTGCAGTCCGTTCATTCCTTCAAGATCCGCGGCGCCTACAACGCCATGCGCTCACTGTCCGACGCCGAGCGCGAGCGCGGCGTGGTCACCGCCTCCGCCGGCAACCACGCCCAGGGGGTCGCCCGCTCCGCCTCCCTGCTGGGGGTGCGCGCACTGATCGTCATGCCCACCGTCACCCCCCGCATCAAGGTCGACGCCGTGCGCACCCTGGGTGGCGAGGTGCTGCTGAGCGGAGACAACTTCGACGCCGCCAAGGCCGAGGCGCTGCGCCTGGCCAAGGCCGAGGGGCTGACCTACATCGCCCCCTTCGACGATCCCCGCGTCATCGCCGGCCAGGGCACCATCGGGTTGGAGATGATCCAGCAGGACGCCGATCTGGACCGCGTGTTCGTGCCCGTGGGCGGTGGTGGCCTGGTCTCCGGCATCGCCGTGCTGATCAAGCAGCTGATGCCGCAGGTACAGGTCATCGGCGTCGAGCACGAGGAGTCCGCCTGCCTGAATGCCGCACTGGCCGCCGGGGAGCCGGTCACGCTGGAGCACGTCGGCCTGTTCGCCGAGGGTGTGGCGGTGCGCCGCATCGGGGATGAGACCTTCCGCCTGTGTGCGCAGCTGCTCGACGACGTCGTGACCGTCTCCTCCGACGAGGTCTCCGCCGCCGTGCGCGACCTGTTCGAGGACCTGCGCGCCGTGCCGGAGCCTAGCGGAGCCGTCGCCCTGGCGGGACTGAAGCAGTACGTGGCCGCGCACGACCTCTCCGGCGAGCGGCTGGCCTGCGTATTGTCGGGGGCGAATCTGAACTTCCACCAACTGCGCTACATCTCCGAACGCGCCGAGATCGGCGAGCAGCGCGAGGCCATCCTGGGCGTGACCATCCCCGAGGTGCAGGGCGAGTTCCTGCGCTTCGCCTCCGTGTTGGGCGGCCGCGCGGTCACCGAATTCAACTACCGGGCGTCCGCCTCGGCCCCCGCGGGCGCACCGGCCCGAATCTTTGTGGGCGTGCGGCTCACTCGCGGACGCGACGAGCGCCGCGAGATCGTCGCCGACCTGGAGGCCGCCGGCTACGGCGTGGTGGACCTGACCGAGGACGAGCTCGCCAAGGTGCATGTGCGCTCCATGATCGGCGGGCGGGCCCCGGAGGGCCTGGTGGAGCGGCTGTTCAGCTTCGAGTTCCCGGAGTCTCCCGGGGCGTTGACCCGGTTCCTGGAGATCCTGGGGACTCGCTGGAACATCACCCTGTTCCACTACCGCACCGATGGCGCCGACTACGGGCGCATCCTGACGGCCTTCGAAGCCGGCCCGGACGACGCCGAGCTGACCGAGCACATGGACCGGCTCGGTTACGCCTACCAAGAGGAGACGGACGACCCCTCCGCCCGCTTCTTCCTGGCCCGCTGAGCCCGCAGACCCCTCCCCGCCCCGCCCCGACCCTTCACCGAGGTCGGTAGATCTTACGTACCGAGGTCGGTTGCACCCTCAGCGGTCTCTTCGTGTTAAAGAGCTCTTCCGGTTTGTGGGTGTGGTGTCCACGGGCCGGTCGAGAGCCTGGGCCGGCGAGCGAGTGGACTGGGGGCTCTGCTACGCCGGTTGGACGTTAACAATGCCACTTAACGGTTTGCTGTATGCCTCGGAGCCCTGCAGCAGACGGTTAACTGGCTCTTCGCGTTTGAGGGTATGGGTGGAGCCGGGAGCCGGTTCGCCTGCGTGCTTTGCGCTGGCGTCGTCTGCTACGCCGGTTCGGTGTCTGCTGAATGGTTCTGGGCCCGTCAGCGGAGCTCAAACTGGCGTAGCAGACGACGAAGGGGCGTAGTAGACGCCGAAGGGGCGTACCCAACGACCGCGCGCTGGCCTTGATCCCACTCGCTCTACGCCCGCGACACCGCCCCGAGGACATCCCCGCCGGCCACAAGTCCTCGTCAGCCTCAGAACATCCTCGCAGACCCCACGCCGACCTCGTGCGCCCGGGCACGACCACCCGCGGGCCCGAACCACCACACCCACAAACCGCAGCGCCCATGAGCATCCGATGGTGCTCCCAGCTGTCACAGATTGCACCACTTTGCTGGGACATGCCGGAACCTTGGCCGACAGAACCGCATGATTTCAACGATTTGCATCAGGCGACTCGCGTCCGGGCAGGTAAAGTGGTGCAATCAGTGACAGCTGGGCGGCGGTCACCGTGGCGAACCGGCAGGCCCACCGGTTTCCTCACCCGGAGACACGCCGGCCGCCACATCCACAAGCACGACGAGCCGGTCCGGATGCCCTGGCGGGGTTGTTCAAGAACACACCCCGGCCCTCGAGGACGCCTCCCAGGAGAGCGTCCTCGGCGGCCCGACGACGTCCCCGCCGACCCGAGCACGACCGCATCACCCCAACCACCACCCCACACCACAGCCCCGGCCGAACCTCACACCCGCAAACCGGAAGCGCCTCTTAACATCGCCATATTAAGGCCAATTCAACAGTTCACCTTGCGCCTTCATTATACATCTGATACATTTGCAGCGAGCGATACCCACATTTGAAAGGCGCGATCAACAATGCCCCCTGAACCTGCCACTCGCTCGCGGCGCACACTGCGTTTGGTAATTGGCCTCCTAGCACTGGCGGTGGCGGTTCGAGCATTCACCATCGGCAATATCCTCGAAGCCATCGCGAGCCTTGTTTTAGGGGCGCTGTTCGTCGCCGCCGCATTCCTAGGGCGCTCCGGATCACCGAAGGCCTGAGCCGCACGCCGACCATCCGTTTCCGCTGCTTTTCACCTCACCCGATCGAGGAGGGAATCATGGAACACGTCTTCGAGGTCGTTGGGCTGCGCTCCTGGTACAACCGCTCCGACCCCGTCCTGACCGATGTCTCGCTGACACTCGATGCGGGCGAGGCGGTGGGGTTACTGGGCGTCAACGGCGCCGGAAAAACCACCATGCTCAAGGCGCTCTGCGACGCGCACCGGGGTTACGAGTTCCGGTCCATGCGGTACCGCGGACGCGCATGCAGACCGGATACGCCCGCATTCAAACAGCAGCGCTATTTCGCCTTAACCAACGACACCTCGTTCCCCACCTGGTCCTTGGACACCTTCATTCGCTTCCTGGACCGCGCCTATGGGCGGCGAGAACGCCCGCAGCTGCTCGACGAACTCATCGACGGCTTCAACTTCGGCGACTATCGGTCAACCCCATTCGGGCAACTGTCCAGCGGCACCCGAAAAAAGGCAGCGCTCATCGCCGCCTTCCAAACGCCGGCCGACATCTTGTTCCTCGACGAGCCGGTGGACTTCCTCGACTTCGCGGCAACGGAATATCTCTACCACTGCATAGTCGCTGCCGCCGAACGTGGGCAGGCGGTACTACTGAGCTCCCACATCGCCGAGTCCTTCACCCGATGCACCACCCGGCTCTACGTACTCTCCGCGGGCCGACTCAGCGGCCCCTTCGACACTCCTGGGGATTCCGATGCTGTCGCAGCCCTCGTCAACTAGCGCTCTGGCAGCTCGCGCCGTGGCGGGCGAGTTCCTCAGCAAACGGACCATATGGTCCAGCCTGATCCTGACGGCGGTCGCGGCGTGGGTTGGCATGCACCTGGGCGTCGTGGTCAACCTGCGGGTCACCTCCGCCGGGGTCTTCCTGGCCACGGCGGCAGCCATGTCATCAATCGCCTGGACCTGGGTCCACAGCGAGCGGTGGCCGGGCCTGACACGTTTCCCGATCGCCACCAAGGACCTGGCTCGCGCCGCCTACCTCATCGGTTCGCTGGTGGTGCTCCTTGAAGTCGTTCTACCCGTGATCGCGTTCATCTCCACGGCTCAAAGCATCACGTGGACCGATGCCATTACGGTGATTCTGCTCGCCCTCGGAATGGCGCCCCCGGTCCTCCTGCTCTGGAGCGGCCCCACGCGCCACCATCGCTTGGGAGCGCTCATCGCATTGGCGGCCGGGATCGTCCTTGGCATTGTCCTCAATCCGCTCATTGCGGCCGTGATGCTCGCCGTCGAGGGCACCGTCTGTTTCCTCCTCGGCTTCGAGATCGTGGATGACGCCGCACGAAGGCGAGGAGCCGGGCCGCGCGTCTCCAGCCTCGTACTCGGTGAGTTGGCGAGCTCCCGAATGACGCAGATCAACACCGCCGCGCTGGTTGCCTTCGGCTGGATGTTCAACGCAATGCTCCACAACCACGGTGCCGCGCTACCGCTCGGGGCCGTCATGGTGGTGCAAAACACCCCGCTCAACGCCTACTTCTCCCGGCATCCGAGCACCTGGCTCGTGGTCAAGACCTGTCCGCGTACGTGGCGCACGCTATGCGTTTACGCCCTCCAACTTGCGGCCCTGTACCTGGCCTGCGGAGCCGTCGCCGTCTTCGCTCCCGAGCCAACCCTCGCGCACTTCGGCAGCGACGTCGTCTTCGTGGTCACCGCGGCTTCATCCGCGGCCCTGGCCGCCGTCCTCATGGAATGGCGCTGGCCGCTGCTCGATTGGAAGTCCGAGCGCGAAGTAATCCGCCACCCGCGCAAGTACGTTCCCGCACTCGTCGCCTGCATACTCTCCACCGCATGCTGGGCGCTCACACGCTGAGCGGGTGCGGCCCCCGACGACGGCGGGACGCGCACACCCGCTCAGCTGCGTTAGTTCCGAATGCGACAGGCGTCAGCGAACGCGGATCCGGCTAAGATCACGGACGGCGCCGAGGTCGGCGCTGGTGGCGAGCATGCCGTAGGCGCGCAGTGCCTTGGACACGTGGCGGGGACGCGGGTTGTGCGGCGTCCACGCGTCCTCCCCGCGGGCCTCCTCCTCGGCGCGACGCCGGGCGATCTCCGCCTCGTCCACATCCAGCTCGATGGAGCGGTTGGGGATGTCGATGACGATGCGGTCGCCGGTGCGTACCAGTCCGATGAGCCCGCCCGCGGCGGCCTCCGGGGAGACGTGCCCGATGGACAGCCCGGAGGTGCCGCCGGAGAAGCGGCCGTCGGTGAGAAGCGCGCATTCCTTGCCCAGGTGCATGGACTTGATGTAGGTGGTCGGGTAGAGCATCTCCTGCATGCCCGGGCCGCCGCGAGGCCCCTCGTGGGAGATGATGACGACGTCCCCGGCCTTCACCTTGCCGCCGAGGATGCCGTCCACGGCCTCCTCCTGGGACTCGAAGACGACGGCGGGGCCGGAGAAGGTCAGGATCGAGGCATCCACCCCGGCGGTCTTGACGATGCAGCCCTTCTCCGCGACGTTTCCGAACAGGACGGCCAGGCCGCCGTCTGCGGAGTAGGCGTGGGCGATGTCGCGGATGGCGCCATTCTCCCGGTCCACGTCCAGGGCCTCCCACCGGGAGTTCTGGGAGAACATCTGGGTGGTGCGCACGCCCGCGGGGGCGGCCAGGTAGCGGGTGCGGATCGCCTCGTCGACACGGCTCGCCTGCGGGTCGCGCACGCCGTCCTCGCCGGGGCGGCCGATGTCGTACTGGTCGAGTTCGTCGGCCAGGGTGCCGCGCAGCACGGTACGGGTAGTGGTGTCGAGCAGACCACCGCGGTCGAGCTCTCCGAGAATGCCCATGATGCCGCCGGCGCGGTGGACGTCCTCCACGTGCACGAGGTTGGTCGAGGGGGCCACCTTGCACAGGTGGGGCACCTTGCGGGAGAGGCGGTCGATGTCGGCCATCTTGAAGTCGACCTCCGCCTCCTGGGCGGCGGCCAGCAGGTGCAGCACCGTGTTGGTGGACCCGCCCATGGCGATGTCCAGGCTCATGGCGTTCTCGAAGGCGGGCTTAGTGGCGATCGACCGCGGCAGGACGGAGGCGTCGTCGTCCTCGTAGTAGGCCTTGGCGATCTCCACGATCCGGCGGCCGGCCTCCTGGAACAGGACCTTGCGGTCCGCGTGGGTGGCGACGAGCGAGCCGTTGGTGGGCAGCGCCATGCCCAGGGCCTCGGTCAGGCAGTTCATGGAGTTGGCGGTGAACATGCCCGAGCAGGAGCCGCAGGTGGGGCAGGCCAGGCGCTCGATGGCGGAGATGGTCTCGTCGGGGACGGTGGGGTCGGCGGCGTCCATCATGGCGTCGATCAGGTCGAGCTTGCGGGTGGTGCCGTCGGCGGCGACCATCTTCCCGGACTCCATGGGCCCACCGGACACGAAGATCGTGGGGATGTTCAGGCGCAGCGAGGCCATGAGCATGCCGGGGGTGATCTTGTCGCAGTTGGAGATGCACACCAGGGCGTCGGCGCAGTGCGCATTCGCCATGTACTCCACGGAGTCGGCGATCAGCTCGCGGCTGGGCAGGGAGTAGAGCATGCCGTCGTGACCCATGGCGATGCCGTCGTCGACGGCGATCGTGTTGAACTCCTTGGCGATTCCGCCGGCGGCCTCCACCTGTTCGGCGACGACGCGTCCGACGTCCCGCAGGCCCACGTGCCCGGGGACGAACTCGGTGAAGGAGTTGGCGATGGCGATGATGGGCTTGCCGAAGTCCGAGTCCTTCACGCCGGTGGCGCGCCACAGGGCGCGGGCGCCGGCCATGTTGCGGCCGGTGGTGGAGGTAGCACTGCGATAGCGGGGCATGAGCGTCTCCTGGGATGCGGACGATTTTCGAATGGCCACAGCGTAGTGTCAGCAATGTCGACAGTCCGTGTGCGTTCACTCACCGGACTACCGTTTTCCCGCGGCACAGCGCCATTCCGCCGACGACGTCCCCACTCACCGGCAGGCGAGACGCCTCACATCTCCCCACCGAATTACGGCACACACTCCTCACGCCTCCCATCTCCTACCCCACCGCCGGGCCCGTCCCACCCGCCGGAGCCCATAACGACGCCCCCTTACACTCTTGAGCACCGGATCAACGGAGGCCGCATGACCATTCCGCGCAACGCCGTCGACATCGCCCGTGCCGTCAGCGCCGGGCGCATCACCGCCCGGGCCACGATCCAGGCCGCGCTGGAACGCATTGACGCACTGGACCCGGATCTCAACGCCTTCACCGTGGTGCGCCGCGAAGCCGCCCTGCGGGAGGCCGATGCCCTCGACCGGCGCATCGCGGCAGCCGGCCCGGGCGCAGCCGGACCGCTCGCCGGCGTGCCGGTGGCGGTCAAGGAGGAGTACGACGTCGCCGGGGAAGTCACCACACTTGGCGGCCGAGGCAATAGCAGTCCCGCCCGGGCGGACTGCGCCGTCGTCGGGCGCCTGCGGCAGGCGGGGGCGATCATCGTCGGGCGCACCAATATGCCCGAGTTCGGCCAGTTCCCGGTGGGAGAGTCCGCCCATCACGGCGACTGCCTGAACCCCTGGGACCCTGCACGCTCCCCCGGCGGCTCCTCTGCGGGCTCGGCGGTCGCCGTCGCCACCGGCGCGGTTCCGGTGGCCATGGGTTCCGACGGCGGGGGTTCGCTGCGCATTCCGGCCTCGGCCTGCGGGGTGCTGGGGCTGAAGCCGACACGCGGCCGGGTCAGTTCGGCGCCGTCGGCGGACCACTGGTTCGGACTGGCGGGCTTCGGGGCGCTCACGCGCACCGCCCACGACCTGGCCGTGGTCATGGACGTCATCAGCGGCAACGAGCCGGTGGACCGGTGGCGGCTCGATGCCCCTACCCGGCGGTTCGTTGACGCCGTGGACGCACCACCGCCCCGACTACGCATCCTCTTGGCAGCCAATGCGGTCATGCCCGGCGCGTGCTCGACGCCGCCCGTCGCTCAGGCCGTGGATGGCCTGGCTGCCCGCCTGCGAAAGCTGGACCATGACGTGCGCACGGCTAGGGTCGCCTGGCCGGTGCCGACCGCGCCGTTCCTGACGCTGTACTTCGCCGGCATGCACGTCGAGGCGCAGCAGGTTGAGCACCCGGACCGTCTGGAGTCGCGCACCAGGACCTCGGCGCGTCTGGGCGCGCTCATTCCGCAGCCGGTGGTGCGCGCGGCGCTGCGTCAGGCGAAGCGCGTGCGCGACGGCGTCGAGGCCGCCTTCGGAAGCGCGGACCTGTTGATGCTGCCCACCCTGCTCGACCTGCCCGGCGGCGCGCAGGACCTGCGCGGGCGCGGTTGGACGGCGGCCATGCTCGCCTCGACGCCGGTGGTGTCCAACACTGCGATATTCAACGTCTCGGGGCATCCGGCACTGTCCGTGCCGGCGGGGCTGTCCCAAGGACTGCCGGTGGGCACTCAGCTCGTGGCCCGCACCGGGCGCGAGGACCTACTGCTGGCGGTAGCAGCGCAGCTGCATACCCACTAGGCGGCAGCGACTCACTCCGGAGGACGCCGCCTCGTCCCCGCCAGCTACACCCCGTCCCCTGCTACGAGCTTTTGCCTTCTACTACGAACTTTTGCACCCTGGTGTACGCCTTTTTGCCGCACACCAGGGTACAAAAGTTCGTGTCGGGGGCGAAAGCTCGTACCAGAGCATGAACTCAGAGCACGAACTCGCGTCTCCGACCGAGTAGATAAGCGCTCCCGGAGCGGACCGCCGCGGCGGTCACCCGCCCGGGCGTCCGCGTCACATGGTGCCGAGGATCTCCGTGACGAACACCAGGGTGTCGCCGCCCTTGATACCGGCCTGCGGCACGCCACGCGAACCGTAACCGAGCTCGGAGGGGATGGACAGGATCACGCGGCTGCCGACTCGCTGGCCGACCAGCCCGTCGTCCCAACCGCGGATGACCATGCCGACCCCGACCTGGAAGTTGAGCGGCTGGCCGCGGTCGTAGGAGTTGTCGAAGACGCGCCCGTTCCAGACCTGGCCCAGGTAGTGGCACACGACGGTGTCGCCGGCCTCGATTACGGCGCCGTCACCGGCGTCGAGCACCTGCACCTGCAGGCCCTCGGGGGCATCCGGCCCGGGGAAGGTCAAGGTCGGCTTGGCGCCCTTGGCGCCGGAAACGGTGGGCATGTTGCTGTTGATCATGCGGGCCAGGCTACGGCAGGGGGCGCCGCCGCGCCCAGTTCGCCGCACGGCCCGACGGCGTCGTCTGCCCCACTCAGAACGCGACGGTGCCCGCGGCGCCGGAGAGACCGGACCGCGGGCACCGTCGTCGGCGTCGAGGCGTCAGTTGTCGCGCAGTATGGCGAGAATGCGCAGGAACTCCACGTACAGCCACACCAGGGTGACGGTCAGGCCGAAGGCGCCGGACCAGGCGTACCGGGTGGGCAGGCCGCGCTCCACCCCGCGCTGAATGGACTCGAAGTCCATGGTTAGGCTGGCGGCCGCCATGACTACGGCGAGCACGCCGACGACCAGGCCCAGCGGAATGCCGAAGATGGTGGCGCCGCGCAGGCCCCACGGGTTGGAGGCGAAGCCCGTGAGCATGAGCACGAAGTTGATCACGCTGAAGATCAGGTAGCCGCCCATGGCGGTCAGCAGGATGCGCTGCGCCTTGGGTGCCAGGCGGAAGCCGGCGAACTTGTATGCCGCCAGCACCACGCCGAAGGTCGCCACCGAGGCAAGAACCGCCTGCAGGACGATGCCGTCGTAACGCGCTTCCAGCACGCCGGAGAACGCGCCGAGCATGGCGCCCTCGCAGACGGCGTAGGCCATGATCAGTGCCGGGCTGGGCTCGCGCTTGGCGGAGTTGACCAGGCCCAGCACCAGGGCACCGATCGCGCCGCCAATCATGGCCAGCAGGCCGATCCCCGCCGTGGCCTCGGTGGTGGCCAGCATCCAGCTGACGGCGCCGACGGCGAGGATCACCGCGAAGATGCCGAAGGTGCGCACAATGACGTCGTCGTAGGTCATGCGGCCGCGGTCCACGTTGGTGGCCGACGGCGCGCCGTACTGGGCCTCCAGGCCGGAGAGCTGCTGCGGGGAGACGCTGCCGTAGGCGGGCGCCTGGCTGTACTGGCCGCCGGTCTGATAGCCGTAGGCGGGCGCCTGGCCGTACGGCTGAGTGGCCTGCGGGCCGGCCTGGCCGGGCTGGTATCCCGGCATGGTCGGATAGCCGTTGGGAGTGCGCTGCTGCACGGACGACGCCGAGCCGGCGCTCCCGTCGAATACGGGGCTGCGGGAGAAGTACGGGTTGCTCATCGCGTGCAGTATCGCCGATATTCCTGAAGAAGCCCTGAATGCGGTCAGCCGCCGGCTCCACCAGGAGTTCAAGGCTCCGGTCACCCGGCATATCTACCGGCCCCGCCGGTGACGTCACCCGGCCTCGGTGAGGTTCCTCCTCCAGGAGGACCCCGCTCCTCCGGCGTGCCCAGGACGGCGCGGCGACTAATCGCCAGCCGGGCCGATGAAGGCGCCCGGGACACTTCCTAGCCTGGTGGTGTTCGGACGCAGGCCGGTAAACATCCGGCCGCAGCCGCCGCGCAAATGCGCGAACACGCAAACTGCGCCACCCCGCCCCGAAAAGAGTTGATTCCGTTGATCGAAGCTGTCGATCTCACCAAGCGCTACGGCTCCAAGACCGCCGTCGACCACATCTCCTTCACGATCGAGCCCGGCACCGTCACCGGCTTCCTCGGCCCCAACGGCGCCGGCAAGTCCACCACCATGCGCCTGATCATGGGCCTGGACAAGCCCACCGAGGGCACCGTGAAGGTCAACGGCCACTTCTACCAGGACCTGCGCGCACCCCTATGCCAGGTCGGCGCCCTCCTGGACGCCAAGGGCCTGCACGGCTCGCGCAGCGCCCGCGCCCACCTGACCCAGTTGGCGGTCTCCAACGGCATCCCCACCCGCCGCGTCGACGAGGTTCTGGACCTGACCGGCCTGACCCCGGTGGCCAAGAAGCGCGTCAAAGGCTTCAGCCTGGGCATGGGCCAGCGCCTGGGCATTGCCGCCGCACTCCTGGGTGATCCACAGGTGCTCATCTTCGACGAGCCCGTCAACGGCCTGGATCCCGAGGGCGTGAAGTGGGTGCGCGAGACCTGCCGCCACCTGGCCGACCAGGGCCGCACCGTCTTCATCTCCTCCCACCTGATGAGCGAGATGGCGCAGACCGCCGACCACCTGCTGGTCATCGGCCGCGGCCGCATCCTCACCTCCGGCCCCGTGGACGAGGTGATCGCCTCCGCCACCAACGACGTCGTCCGCGTCGCCTCGCCGCAGACAGCCGACCTCGCCGCCGCCCTGAACACCGCCGGCATCGACACCAAGGCTCCCGAGCCCGGCGTCCTGACCACCACGATGGCACCCGCCGCCCGGGTGGGAGAGATCGCCGCCGCACACGGCATCGTCCTGCACGAGCTGGCCACCCAGCACGCCTCCCTGGAGGAGGCCTACCTGGAGTTGACCGGCAACGACGTCGAATACACCGCCGGCTCGGCCCCGGCGCCGCTCCCCGCGGCCGCCGCCCGAGCCTGACCGTCGGCCCCGACGCCGCTCGCCGCGCGCCGTCCCGCCGCACCCCACAAGCCACATCGACACACGAAAGCATCCACATGTCCACCTCCACCGTTTCCGAAACCGTCTCCCCTGGCCGGGAGCAGACCGACGCCGCTCCCACCAACGTCGCCCGCACCCGTGACGACCACCCCGCCCGCCGCAGCGACGCCCGCCCGACCGCCGCGCCCTCCGGCTGCCGCCAAACCTTCGGCCGGGCGGTGCGGGCCGAGTGGGTCAAGGTCCGCTCCCTGCGCTCCACCTGGATAACCTCGAGCATCGCCGTTGGCATCACCGTGCTGCTCAGCGCGGCCATCTCCATCGGCTACGCCGGCAGCTCCGAGCTCGCCGACCAGGCCGCCGACGCGGTCATCTCCGGTAACCAGTTCGGCCAGATCGTGGTGGCCGTGCTGGGGGCGCTCGTCATCACCGGTGAGTACTCCTCCGGCCAGATCCGCTCCTCGCTGGCGGCGGTTCCCCACCGGGGACGGCTGCTGGCCGCCAAGGCCCTCGTGGTCGGAGTGCTGGGCTTCCTCATCGGTGCCGTATCCACGCTGGTGACCTGGGCGGTATCTGCGCCCTTCATGAACGGACACGCCGGCTCACTGGCCGACCCCGAGTACCTGGGCTTCGTATGGGGCACCGGCCTGTCCTTCGCCGGGATCGCACTGATGGCCCTGGGACTCGGCTTCCAGCTGCGCTCCACGGCGGGGGCGATCACCCTGGCGCTGACCCTCCTGTTCATCATCGACCTGCCGCTGTCGCTGATGGCCCTCAAATGGGACTGGGCCGCCACCCTCGAGGGGTTCGAGCCGCTGCAGACGGCAATGGCCGTTTACGACCCGTTCCACCACATGGTGACCTGGGGGCAGGCCGACTCCATGTACTTCCTCCAGCAGTGGCAGGCGGCCCTCGTCTTCGGCGCCTGGGCGATCGTGCCGCTGCTGGCCGGCTGGGTGTTGTTCGCCCGCCGCGACGCCTGAACCGCACCCGTGCCCCGGCGGCAACTTGCCGCCGGGGCACAATTAGCCCATGAGCAGAGGGGAGCCCACGCGATGAGCACGCCGTCAAGCGCCGGCCGGGTGCTGCGTTGGCAAGCCGCGCACCCCTACCTCGCCGACGCCGCCATCGCGGTGGTGGTGCTGGTCCTCAACGTCTTCATGGGGCTGTGGCCGCTGCGGCAGGCGCAGATCCCGTCGCTGCACTCCTGGCTGCCGCTGACACTGGCCACCTGCCTGGTGTGCGCGCTGGCCCTGGTCTTCCGCCGCCGCCACCTGACCGTCAGCTGGGCGGTGCTGACCTTCCTGCCGCTCGCCCACGAGGCGGTGGTCGCCCGCGGTTTTCCCGACATGGGGGTGGCCGAGATCGGCTATGCGGCCGACGCGCTGCGCGCCTTCACCCTGCTGGGTCTGCCCTTCACCCTGGCCACCCTGGCCCTGCACCACCGGGCCGCCTGGGTGTGGGCGGCCTGCGCCGTCTCCACACTGACCACCGTGTTCGGCCAGGCCGCGCTCGGCGGTTACGCGGTCGACACCCTCGGCGGGCTGCTCATGCCCTACGGACTGACCAACATCATCGGGGTGCTGGTAGGGGTGGTGATCCGCGCCCAGGAGACCCAGCTGCACGAGGCGGAGCTGCGCTCATCGCGCCTCATACTGGCCCGCGAGCAGGAGGCTGCGCTGGCCGCCGCCAACGAGCGCTCCCGCATCGCCCGCGAGATGCACGACGTCGTCGCCCACTCCCTCGCGGTCATGATCACCCTGGCCGACGGCGCGGCCACCGCCATCGACCGCAACCCCGCCATGGCCAAAGAGGCCCTCACCACACTGGCGGAGACCGGCCGCTCCGCCCTGGCCGACACGCGCCGACTGGTGGGGGTGCTGCGCGAGGACCCCGTCGCCTCCCCCGCTGCCCGGGACGACGCCGACACTCGCCCGGTACCAGCGGCCCGCCGCGCGCCCGCAGAGTCGACCGGGGCGGGTACCTCCACCACCGCCCGCGAAAGCGCCGTCGTCGAGCCGCCCGCGGCCGCGGGCACCACCGTGCGCGAGCTGCCGGTTCCCGAGTTCGCCCCGCCCGGCACCGTCGCCCCGGTCGAGCCCAGCCAGCCGATCGCCGACCTGCGTCGGCAGGCCACCGACGTGGACGCCGACGCCTCCCGCGGTCAGACGCCACTCGCCCCCGCCCCCGAGCAGGCCGACCTGGAGGTACTCGTCGAGCGCTTCCGCACCGCGGGCGTACCCGTCACCTACCGGTGGACCGGCCGCAGGCTGCCCGCGGATAAGGGTCTGCAGCTCACCCTGTTCCGCATCGCCCAGGAGGCGCTGACCAACGTGCTGCGCTATGCGCCCACCACGCGCTCGGTCGCCGTCGCCGTCGACCGGCACGCCGGCACCGCCGTCCTCACGATCGACAACGACGCCGCCCCGGGCTCGACGCCGCTGCACGGTTCCGGCAAGGGGCTGATCGGCATGCGCGAGCGGGCCGCCGTCTATGGTGGCACTGTGCAGGCGGGGCCGACCCCGACCGGCTGGCGTGTGCGGGCCGTCCTGCACTGGGATGAGAGCCTGGAAGACAACGACGAAGGGACAGCGCCGTGGCAGATGCCGCAGTGAACGACGCAGCCGACCCGACCGCAGGCGCCGGGGCGGTGCCGCCCGGGCAGGCGGACTCCGCCCGCCGGCAGCGGCCCATCACGGTGGTGCTGGCCGACGACCAGGCGCTTATGCGCATGGGCTTCCGCATGGTGCTCGACCCCGCCGAGGACATCGAGATCGTCGGGGAGGCCTCCGACGGCGCCACCGCCCTGGCACAGGCACGCGCCCTGAAGCCCGATGTGATCCTCATGGACGTGCGCATGCCCGGTATGAACGGCATCGACGCGACCGCCGCGATCACCGCGCAGTGCCCGGACACCAAGATCCTCATCCTGACCACCTTCGACCTGGACGAGTACGCCTTCGCGGGCCTGCGCGCCGGGGCGAGCGGCTTCCTGCTCAAGGACACGCGGCCGGGCGAGTTGGCGGAGGCGATCCGCACGGTCGCCAGCGGTGAGGCCGTGGTCAGCCCGCGCATCACCCGGCGCATGCTGGAGCTGTTCGCCTCGCACCTGCCCGAGGACGGCGCGCGCGCGCGGGAGGATCCGCGCATCGCCGCCCTCACGCCGCGCGAGCGTGAGATCCTGATGCTGATGGCGCAGGGGCTGAGCAACTCCGAGATCGCCGACCATCTGGTCGTCTCGGCGACCACGGTCAAGACGCACGTCGGTAACGTGCTGGCCAAGCTGGACGTGCGCGACCGGGTGCAGGCGGTGGTGGTGGCCTACGAGACCGGCCTCATGCGCCCCGATCACCAGTAGTCCCCGGCACCACCGCGCCCTCCCGCCCTCTTCGCCGAGGTCGGTCGATCTTACGCGCCGAGGTCGGTAGATATGGCGTTTCGACGTCGGCGGGCGGCTCAGGCCGTATGCAGCCGCTGTTGTGCAGCGGTGAAGCCGTCTACCGCCACCTGTTCGACGACGTCGGCCGCCTGTTCCAGGGTGACGGCCAGCTCCGCCCGTTCCCGCCCGGGGAAGTCGCTGAGCACGAAGTCGGCGGGGTCCTGCCGCCCGGGGGGCCGTCCCACGCCGACGCGCAGCCGTGCGTAGTCCCGGGTGCCGAGCGCCTGGGAGATGGAGCGCAGGCCGTTGTGCCCGCCCTCGCCGCCGCCGCGCTTGAGTCGCAAGGTGTGCGCGGGCAGGTCGAGGTCATCATGGATGACCAGCAGGTGCGAGGCCGGGTCGACATCGTAGAAGCGGGCCAGCGCCTTGACCGGTCCGCCGGACTCGTTCATGTAGCCGGTGGTGCAGGCAAGAATGACGCGCGGTCCGGGGGCGCCGCCGGGTAGGACGCCCAGACGCACGTCGGCGACCCGGGTGTGGGTCTTGTGGCTGGAAAGGCGGGACCCGGCGCGCCCGGCCAGCACGTCGATGACCATTTGTCCGACGTTGTGGCGGTTGTGGGCGTACCGGGTCCCGGGGTTCCCCAGCCCGACGACGAGCCAAGGGGAGTTCATGAGCGTATGGCTGCGACGGCGAGCGTCACTCGGCCTCGGCGGGGGCCGCGCCCTCGGCAGCCTCGGCCGGGGTCTCCTCCTCGGCGACCGCGACGGCCTCCAGGGAGACGTTGACGACGTCGGCGTCGGCCTCGGTGATCGCCTCAACGCCATCGGGCAGAGTCAGGTCGGACACGCGGACGGCGGTGCCGGCCTCGACACCGGTGAGGTCGACGTCGATGGACTCCGGGATGGCGATGGCCGGGGCGGAGACGAGCACGTGGGCCAGCTCGATGATGTGGATGGTGCCGGGCTCGGGCTCGCCGGTCACGACGACGGGCACCTCGACCTCGACCTTCTCGTTGCGGTTGACCAGCAGGAAGTCAATGTGCTGCACGCCCGGGCGGATGGGGTGGCGCTGGACGTCCTTGGCGAGCGCCAACAGGGACTCACCGTCGACGTTCAGCTCGATCAGTGCGTTCTCGTTGCCGCGCAGGGCCAGGCGGGTGGCGTGCTCCTCCAGCAGCAGGTGGCGGGGCTCGGTGCCGTGCCCGTAGACGACGGCGGGTACCTGGCCGGCGCGGCGGGCGCGGCGGGAGGAACCCTTGCCGAACTCGGTGCGGTCGGTGGCGTCAAGCTTGATGGCGTTGGCGGGCATGCGTTCTCCTCGGTTGTGGCGGGGAGCGTGCCCCGCGGTTCGGTGGTCCGGCGGGCACGACGACGCGCAGCACCTTCCGGCACCACCACGTCGATCACGGATGCGCTGGGCGCATCCCTCGCCGGGGCAATGCCGCCACTCTACGCGATTACGGTGCTTCCCGACGACGCCGCCAACGGTGACCCGCCCCACGGCCCGGGCGCTGATCGATCACACGCGTAATACCGATCGACCTCGGCACGTAAGATCAACCGACCTCGGCGAATGGAGACATCAGGAGTGCAGCAGCGCCAGGGCCTCCCGCACCCGAGCCACGGGCAGTTGGCCGGGCGCGGAAGCCGCCGATCCCGCGGTCGCGAAGGTGAGCGCCGAACCGAACACCCCGCCCGCAAGCCGGGTCAGGACGCCCGCCTCCCCCATGGCGATCGCCACCACCGGGATGTCCAGCTCCCCGCGGGCGCGCGCCGCCACGCCCACGAGCCGCTCCACATCCGCCGGATCCGCCGGGGTGACGGCGAGCTTGGCGACCGCGGCGCCCGCGTCCTGCATGGCGTGCAGACGGCGCAGCATTTCGACGTCGTCCGGCGTGGCGGCGAAGTCGTGGCTGGAGGCGACCACGTCGAGCCCCGCCCGGCGCGCCAGCCGCACCAGCCGTGGCAGGTCGCCGCGGGCCAGTTCGACGTCGACCGCGGCAGCGGCACCGCGTTCCCGGCCGACCCGCTCAATCGCGTCCGCGAGCGCGGCCCGGTAGGTGACGTCGTCGACGTCGAGCCCGCCGCCCTCCGCGGCTGTGCGTACGGTCAGCAGCACCGGCATGTCCGAACCGCACAGTTCCGCCCCCACCGCGCGGGCGGCCGCCAACCACAGTCCCGCAAGCTCCTGCGGCGCCCACCGCGCCGGCATGGTCGTGGCGGCGCGCGCACGCCCGGTCGCCGCAGCCGCCTCCGGCGCGGTCAGCAAGTCGGCGCGCAGCTCAACCAGGTCCGCCCCGGCCCGGCGGGCCGCCCGGGCCTGCTCGGCGCAGGCGGCGGCGTCGGCACCGGTGGTGGCGACCGCGACCATGGGCACCGGCCCGCCCAACGTCGCCCGCCGCCAGGTGGCCGGTCGTGCGCACGCCGGTGAGCCCGGCACCGCGATCCCGTTCTCCTCCAGGCGGGCGCGCAGGTCCTGCACCTCCCGGAGTACTGCCCGTCGGTCTGCGGGGACGCCCGCCGACGACGAGTCCTCGGGGACTTCCGTTGAGTCGGTCCCGGCCGCGGGCTTGGCTGCCCGTATGCCGTCCGTGTTCATGCCTGCGCTCCCGCGGGAAGGAGCGAGATGGCAATGCCGTCCAGGATGTCGGACAGGCTGGTGACGGCGGTGGTCAGCGGATGCCCGGCGGCGGCAGTGTCGGCGGCGACCCGGCTCACCACCTCGCTCCACACCAGCGCCCCGGCGGCGATGACGTCGCGGCGGCCGGGCAGCAGGTACCCCCAGGACTCCCGCTGCGCGGCGGTGGAGTGCACGATCGCGTCGCAGGATGCCAGCACCCGCGCGATGCTCAGCTCGGCCCCGTCGATGGCGTCACGGTCGAAGGCGTCCAGGCCGAGGGCGTGGGCGGTGACGGTGGAGATGGTGCCGGCGAGCCCGACCAGCCGGGTGGCGGCGCCCAGGTCGACGGCGTCGGCGGCCCGGTCCAGTAGGGCGCGCACCTCCGCGCGGGCGGCCTGCTCCGCGGCGGGGGTGACGCCGTCGGCCAGGTAGCGCTCGGTGATGCGCACCGAGCCGGTGTTCATCGAGTAGGCGGCCTGCGGGGCGTCCACGCCCAGGACCAGCTCGGTGGAGCCACCACCCAAATCGACGACGAGGCGGGGACCGTGTGTAGCCTCGTTCCGCTGCTTGGCGGGCTCTTGCCCGGCCCGGTCGGCCTCGGCGGGCCCGGCCGCCGGCGCACCGTCGTCGTCAGCCCCGAGTAGTGAGCCGGCGAAGGACAGGCGGGCCTCCTCCTCGCCGGAGACGACCTCGGGGACGATGCCCAGCGCGGCGCGCACCCCGTCGACGAACTCGTCACGGTTCTCGGCGTCGCGCGTGGCGGAGGTGGCGACGAAGCGCGCGTGCTCGGCGTTCAGCGGCACGTCCAGGCCGGCGCAGGTGGCGGCGTACTCGCGTACCACCGCCAGGGTGCGGGCCAGGGCCTCGGGGTCGAGGCGCCCGGTACGGTCCACGCCCTGTCCCAGGCGGACGATGGTGCTGGAGCGGTGCAGGGGGCGCAGGCGGACGGCGCCGGCGCGCTCGTCCCGGACGGCGTCGGCGACCAGCAGCCGGATGGTGTTGGTGCCGCAATCAATGGCGGCGACGCGGGTCATGTGTGGCTCCCCCTCGGATGGCTGTGCCGGCGGCTTCAGCGGTAACTCTACGGCGGCGGTCGGCGCTCAGCAGGAGCAGCGTTCGGGGTCCCACAGGCCCCGCTCGCGCAGTGCGTCCAGGGTGAGGTCGCCGATGGGGTTGACGCCCCGGCCAACCGCGAGCGTGTGCGCGAGCAGCGCGTGCAGGCACTTGACCCGGTTGGGCATGCCGCCGGCCGATACCCCGGTGATCTCCTCGGGGCTGCCCAGTTCGGCGCGGCGAGCCAGGTAGTCGTTGTGAGCGGCCGCGTAAGCGGCGGCCAGATCGGGTTCGGCGGCCAGGCGCCGGTTGAACTCCTCCATGAGGTGCTCCGCCTCGAGGGTGGAGCAGCCGCGCACCGCCGCCGGATGGGTCAGGTAGTACATGGTGGGGAAGGGCGAGCCGTCGGGCAGGCGCGGCGCGGTGCGCACCACCGTCGGTCGGCCGCACACGCAGCGGGCGGCCACGTCGACGACACCGCGCGGTGTACGCCCCAGCTGCATACGCAGGGTCTCCAGGTCGGCTTCGCTCACGGTCACTGCTGGTCTCCTGATTCGGTGTCGGCGCCGGTCGACGGCGTGGCCGGCTGCGGCGTCGTGGTGGACTGCGGGGCGGGGGTGGACCAGCCTCGGCGGGCGGGATCGTCGGCCTGTTCCCGTTCGACTTGTCCGGCCACGCGCGCCGACTCGCGCAGCTCCTCGTACCAAGGCAGTCGCTCCTCGGCGTCGGCCCGGGCGGAGCCGGCCGCGTCGGTGTCCTCGAAATCGTCGGCCCCGACCACGACGTAGGTGGTCTCACCGGGCATGACATACGACAGGCGCTCGCGGGCCTGGGCCTTGACGTAATCGTCGTCGTCCCAGCGGGCCAGTTCCTCCTCCAGGGCTGTGGAGGTGGCACGGGCCTCATCGATCTGGTCCAGCACGGCGTCGTACTGGGCGCGCTGGCTTAGGTAGCCGCGCAGCGAGGGGAAGACCACGACGAAGGCCAGGGCCAACACACCGGCGAGGATGAGCAGGCGCATGGGCAGGGACAGCCCCTCCGCGCCGCCCAGGCGGGGAGCCGGATCTTCGGAATCTTCGTGGGTGGGGGCGGAGGTGGCATTGTGGTCGGCGTCGGCAGCGCCGCGGGAAGTGCTGCGGGCGGTATCGGGCTTATCGGTGTGCCTGCCGGCGCAGGCTCGAGCGTCGCGGGAGGGGCCGGAGCGGGTTCTGCGGGCGCCGGGGCGTGCTGGTACAGGTCGGCGCGGCGTCATGGAACCGATCCTGCCTCACGGACGTGCGCATGGCGAGCGTGCGGCGCCGGTGCGTCGGCCACGAAGCGGCAAGTATCCCGGCACTGCCCCGACACCGCGGCAGGGCGGCGGCCCGATGGCAGGGCGGCAAGACGACCGCACGGCGGGGACGACATCGGGGCGTCAACGTCCCTGTTTGGACCGCAATCCTCCATTTGGACCGCCGTAGTACGCCACTGGGGCGGTCCAACCCGACACGGGCGGTCCCAAGAGACTTTCGCGGTCCGAATAGAAGGCGATCGGAGAGATGCGTGCGTGGTTCGGGGCTATTGGCGCGAACGCGTGTTTTGGCCCGGCGGCGTGCGGGGGCGGTGTTGTTGCACGACCCTGGGCGACACTGCACGACCTTGGTGCGCACTCCACGACCCCGGGGTGGTCGTGCAACACACACCAAGGTCGTGGAACGCAGCCCGAGGTCGTGCAGCACATACATAGGGGCGGGGTGAGCATCACCGCCACCGGGGTCATCGGCACGAACGTGGTGCATTAGACCGGCGTGTCGCGGGGTGTCGTGCTGAGCCATACCCAACCCGATAAACCCCAAGTTCTCCCCACTATTTCAACGAAAACCCCCGATCACGCGCACACATTCGCGCCGATAACTGGCGTTTCCGGTTTGTGGGTGTGGTGGTGGATTCTGGTGTCGTGGGGTGCCGAGCTGTCAACCTGCGGGCATGCCGGCTCGACGTCGCCCGCTGAACCGTGAGACGGCCCCGCACTCTGTCCGCCTACGGGGCGTGCCGGCTGCAACCGGCAGCCGGCCTGCCGTTGGCGCACATGCCACTGTGCGGTGGTGGCCCGAAATGTCACCAACCGGGACAAACGAGCCTCAACACCTACCAGGGGCATCCGGCACCCGCATGATTCCAACGTTTCCTTCACGGCCGCCAACGCCGCCGGACCCGTTTGTCCCGAATCATGACAATCGCCCCTCCTAGAGACTCCCGGTGCACGGGCCACCCCGAAGGGACAGGCGAGCCGACGCTCCCGACCCACCGCGACATGCCGTGCGCACACCCCGCCCACCCGTCACACCCACCAGACGGTCCACCTCCACCAGACGCCCGCCACCCGCCCCGCCACACCCGCAAACGGGAAACGTCCGACAACTCCAAACAGAGCGGTCCCGGGGCACGCACACGATCAACGCGTGCATACCCCGGGACCAATCCGGGAAAGCAGGCCTCGGCTCAGGCAGACAACTTACGCCGTGCCCGCCCCGAGCCTCCGCTAACGCTTCGGCTCAGGCAGACGACTTACGCCGTGCCCGCCCCGAGCCTCCGCTAACGCTTCGGCTCAGGCAGACGACTTACGCCGTGCCCGCCCCGAGCCTCCGCTAACGCTTCGGCTCAGGCAGACGACTTACGCCGTGCCCGCCCCGAGCCTCCGCTAACGCTTCGGCTCAGGCCTTGAAACGCGGGAAGGCGTTGGCGCCGGCGTAGACAGCGTCCTCGCCCAGGGCCTCCTCGATGCGCAGCAGCTGGTTGTACTTGTTGATGCGCTCGCCGCGGGCCGGGGCACCGGTCTTGATCTGGCCGGAGTTGGTGGCAACCGCCAGGTCGGCGATGGTGACGTCCTCGGTCTCACCGGAGCGGTGCGAGGTCATCGTCTTGTAGCCGGCGCGGTGCGCCATCTCCACGGCCTCGAGGGTCTCGGTCAGCGAACCGATCTGGTTGACCTTCACCAGCAGGGCGTTGGCGGCGCCGAGCTCGATGCCCTTGGCCAGGCGCTCGGGGTTGGTGACGAAGAAGTCGTCGCCGACCAGCTGGACGCGGTCACCGATCTTGTCCGTCAGGGCCTTCCAGTCGTCCCACTCGTCCTCGGAGAGCGGGTCCTCAATGGAGACGATCGGGAAGTCGGTGATGAGCTTCTCGTAGTAGTCGACCATGAAGTCGTTGTCGCGGGCCTCACCCTCGAACTGGTAGGTCTTGGTCTCGGCGTCGAAGAACTCGGAGGAGGCTACGTCCATGGCCAGGGCCACGTCCTTGCCGGGGGTGTAACCGGCCTTCTCAATGGCCTCGACGATCAGCTCGAGCGCCTCGCGGTTGGAGTCGAGGTTGGGGGCGAAGCCGCCCTCGTCGCCCAGACCGGTGGACAGGCCCCGGCCCTTCACGACGGCCTTGAGCGAGTGGTAGACCTCGGCGCCCATGCGCAGCGCCTCGCGGAAGGTCGGGGCGCCGACCGGGGCGATCATGAACTCCTGAATGTCCACGTTGGAGTCGGCGTGGGAGCCGCCGTTCATGATGTTCATCATGGGAACGGGCAGGGTGTGGGCGTTCGGCCCACCGAGGTACTGGTACAGGTCGAGGCCGGCGGAGTCGGCGGAGGCAGCCGCGGCGGCGAGGGACACGCCCAGGATGGCGTTGGCGCCGAGCTTGCCCTTGTTGGGGGTGCCGTCCAGCTCGATCATGAGGCGGTCGAGGCCGCGCTGGTCGGCGGCGTCGTAGCCGATGATCTCGGGGGCGATGGTGTCGTTGACGTTGGCGACCGCCTTCTCGACCCCCTTGCCGAGGTAACGGTCCTTGTCGCCGTCGCGGAGCTCGACGGCCTCGAAGGCTCCGGTAGAGGCGCCGGAGGGGACGGCGGCGCGGGCGGAGGAGCCGTCCTCCAAGAGGATCTCGACCTCGAGGGTCGGGTTGCCGCGGGAGTCGAGGATCTCGCGCGCGTGAACGTTCTCGATGAGGGCCACTTGATGCTCCTTGCTGAAGTTGTGTTGCCTGGGGAACAGGCACATGCAGGGCCAGCCTAGCGGCCCGCGGCCCACATCACGAGTGCATTGGTCCCGTCACTTCCGCAGTTGTTCACGCCCGGCGAGATCGCGCACCCGGCGCGCCGGCGGTTTCGGCCGACGACGTCGCCGCAGCCGCGCGCCTCCTCCACCCAGTCGAGGCGCATGGGCCGCCGTCTGCGTCAGCCCAACTGCAGTTGGGTGTCATCCTGCAGCAGCCACGCACCGCCGCCCTGATACCGCGGTGAGGCCTCCACACTCAGGGCGCCATGCAGTTCCTGGTATCGGGCGCTGACCGCGTCCTGGTCTTCCAGCGCGAAGACCTGGTTGGCTATCTGCACATAGCGATAGGTGTCGACGGCGGCGGGCGAGTAGTCAATATCCTTCTGCGCCTGCAACTCGGCCAACGCATCCGCGTCCGAAACTTCGATATCGAATTCTGCGGCCAGCTGTTCGGCCGCCGGCAGATCCGCGAGCGCGGTCACGACGAAGGCGGCGGTGGGTCCCTGCTCGCCGCCGGCGGCGGCGTACTCGGCGAGGTCCTGTGTGGCGTCCTGCACCTCCTGCTCGGAGAGGGTAAACGTCTGAAGGACGCCGTCGGCATCGGTGTAGTTCACGATGGCGGCCTGCCCCGGGTGTGCGGAGCAGCCGGCGAGGGCACTGACGCCGAGCAGCAGGGCGGCGCCGGCTCCCAGTACTCGGGCACGCCGGGTGAGACTTGTGGTGGTTCGGGTCACGGTCTACTCCTTGCGAGGTCGACATCGATGAGGACTCCGGGCGCAGCGACCTGGCTCCTAAGCGGTGGTGGTTACCATTACCGGTCCCGAGCGCTGTGCAGGACAGTTCGCCACCATACGCCCGTATGCCGCCGACGCGTCGCGGCCGCCCCGCAGTCGGTACCGAACTCGACACGTAACAAGTGCTGGTCTCGGCGCCGACGCCGGTACTTGGTGGCCTCGGTCTCGTACTCGCTCTCCCCGGCGACGACGGCGCACGGCGGCGCCCCGAGGCAGCTTCAGGCACGACACCGCCGTTTCGCAGGCACGACACCGCCGTTTCGCACACGATTGACGAAAACGCGCCTATCTCCCACACTGAGGGCATGCTCCTTCGATTCAGCGTGGAGAACTTCCGTTCGATCCGTGACCTCGCAGAGCTCTCCATGGTCGCCGTCGACGAAGAACGGGAGATCGTCCGGCACCCGTCTGCGGACGACGTCGGCGTCCTGCCCGCTGCAGGCATATTCGGGCCGAATGCCTCGGGGAAGACAAATGTCCTGCGGGGACTGAGCTGGTTGTCAACAGCGGTCCGGTGGAGCCTAAGGCTGTGGGACGACGAGGTCCCGGTGGACCCCTTCGTCCTACTGGAGTCTCCCAAACCTGTCTCCTCCTTCACCGTGGACCTGCTGCTGAAGGGCATCCGTTTCGAGTACTTTCTGGACGTCACCAGCGAACAGGTCGAATACGAGGCGCTGTTCTACTTCCCCGAGAACAATCGTCGGCGCCTGTTCGAGCGCGAGGGCTCCTCGGTAAAGGTAGATCCAGAACGTTTCCCAAGCCCATCGGAGATCACTCGCCTACTGACCAGGAGGGTCCTGCTTCTCACTCTCCTGCCCCGGATTGTCGAGGATACGGACATCACCCAAGCGAACAGTGCTCTGCGTAACATTGAGACGCTCGGGGTTGGGTTATCCCGCCGACAGTTCATACCTAGATCAACGTATCTGGCCCTCGACGACGCGCAAGCCGCGCCTGATACTCGCGCGAGAGCACTGGCTCTGCTCCGCTACGCAGACCTTGGAGTCACCGATGCCGAGGTATCCAGGGAAGATCAAGAAATCGGGAGCTCAGGACGAACACTGTCCAGGACGCGCCTACGCCTTGTCCATGGTCAGGGCACCCTGGCGCGTCCTTTCGAGCAGGATCAGGAATCGGCCGGCACCCTTGAATGGCTACGTAAGATCGGGCCCGCGCTGGAGGCCCTGAATCGAGGCACCATACTGCTGTGCGACGAACTCGATGCCAGCCTCCACCCCGCTCTTTCCGTAGAGCTCCTGCATCTGTTCCAGTCGCCCGAGACGAACCCACGCGGCGCACAGCTGATCTTCACCACACACGACACGAACCTCCTGAATCACCTCAACCGAGACGAGATCTGGCTTACACATCGCAACGACGACGGCTCCACCTTCCTGCGTGCCCTCGCGGACTTCTCCGGCAAGAACGTCGAGCAGTCGCGAGGCCTGGAGCGCTCCTACCTCGACGGCGCCTTCGGTGCCCTGCCGGACATCCGGAGCTCCGAGGTCCAACGCACCCTGGGGCTGATCCCATGAGTGCCCGAGACCGCTCCAAGGGGCAGGACCTGCGCAGACGGGGCGTGGCCGGCACTCCGCGGCGTCCTGTTGTCCACATCTTTGTCGAGGGCTCCGTCACGGAGAAGGAGTACATCGAACGGCTCCAGGACGTCTCCGAGGTGACGGGCAATACCTTTCTCAAGGTCCACCACCGCGGGAACAGCCCACGCAGGGTCGTCGACGCCGTCATCCAAGAACGAGCCACGAGCCCGGACGCCGACGTCCACCAGTTCTGGGCCGTGTTCGACGTCGAGGCCCCCACACCACACGGCGACCTGGACAAGGCGATGGAGCTCGCCAGGCACCACCAGGTCCACACCGCCGTCTCCAACCCTTGCTTCGAGTTGTGGCTGCTCCTGCACACCACCGACCAGTACGCCTACCTCACCTCCGCCGAGGCCACGAGGCTGTACCGGGAGACGGACGGTTCGACGGATAAGCACCTGACAGCCATCGCCCCCGTAAACGCCGAGGGAGTCTCGCGGGCATGTAAACGCTCCGCCCGGCTCCGTGAGCGTCACAAGAGGAACGGGACGGTGTTCCCGCAGGACAACCCCTCCACGACGATGGATCTGCTCATTGACGCCATTCGCAAGGTGGGCAACCAGGACTGACCCCCAGGCCTCACCCAGGCACTCGTCCGGGCGACGGGACCCCGCGTAGGACCGAGCACCCGGCCCTCGGCGCTAAGGCTCATCCGCCCATACAAGTGCCGGTCTCAGCGGCGCCGGCGGTACTTGGTGGCCTCGGTCTCCCAGTCGGTCTCCCCCGCGACGACGGCGTGCAGCAGTACCTCCGCCCAGCGCAGCAGCTCCTCCCCCTCGATGGGGCCGCCGCCCATGCGGGCGGTACCGGGCGCGGGGACCACGATGGTGCGGGTGGCGGGCTTGAGCACCGTGCCCGGGTACAGGCGGGTGACCTTCATGCGCGCCGATTCGGGCAGGTTCACCGGCGCGAAGCGGATCGACTTGCCCTGCGCCACGATCTCGCGCACCCCCAGCTGGGCGGCCAGCGCCCGCAGCCGCGCCAGGGCCGCCAGGCGGCGCACCGCCTCGGGCACCGGCCCGTAACGGTCGGTGAGCTCGTCCAGCACGTCGGCCACATCCGCGTCGGTGCGGGCGGCCGCGAACTTGGTGTAGGCCTCCAGACGCAGCCGCTCGTGGGGCACGTACTCCTCGGGGATGGTGGCGTCCACGGGCAGGTCCACGCGCAACTCGACGTCCTCCAGGTCCTCCTCGTCCGCGCCGGCGGCCCCGGCTCCGCCCGCGTCCCCCACCTTGAGGGCCTTCTTATAGGCGGCCACCGCCTCGGAGACCATGCGCACGTACAGGTCGAACCCGACCCCGGCGATGTGCCCGGACTGCTCGCCGCCCAGCAGGTTGCCGGCGCCGCGGATCTCCAGGTCCTTCATGGCCACCTGCATGCCGGCCCCCAGGTCGGTGTTGGTGGCGATGGTGCGCAGCCGCTCCAGCGCCGTCTCCGTGAGCGGCTTGTCCGCCGGATACAGGAAGTAGGCGTAGGCGCGCTCCCGGCCGCGTCCCACCCGTCCGCGCAGCTGGTGCAGCTGGGACAGGCCCATGCGGTCGGCCCGGTCCACGATCAGGGTGTTGGCGTTGGACACGTCCAGGCCGGTCTCCACGATGGTGGTGCACACCAGCACGTCGATCTCCTTGTGCCAGAAGTCGTCGATGACCTTCTCCAGCCGGGACTCGTGCATCTGCCCATGGGCGGTGGCCACCCGCGCCTCCGGCACCAGGTCGGCCAGCCGGGCGGCCACGGACTCGATGTCCTCCACCCGGTTGTGCACGAAGAACACCTGCCCGTCGCGCAGCAGCTCGCGGCGAATGGCGGCACTGACCTGCTTGGTCTCGTAGGTGCCCACATAGGTGAGGATGGGGTGGCGGTCCTCCGGCGGGGTGGACAGGGTGGACATCTCCCGCAGGCCGGTCACCGCCATCTCCAGGGTGCGCGGAATGGGGGTGGCGGACATGGACAGCACGTCCACATCGGTGCGCAGCGCCTTGAGGGTCTCCTTGTGCTCCACGCCGAAGCGCTGCTCCTCGTCGATGACCACCAGCCCCAGGTCCTTGAAGCGCACCTGCCCGGTGATCAGCCGGTGGGTGCCGATGACGACGTCGATGGTCCCGTCGGCCAGTCCCGCCAGCACCCGCTCGGATTCGGCGGCGGTCTGGAAGCGGGAGAGTTGGGCGACGTTGATGGGGAAGCCGGCGTAGCGCTCGGTGAAGGTCTCGGCGTGCTGGGACACCAGCAGGGTGGTGGGCACCAGCACCGCCACCTGTTTGCCGTCCTGGACGGCCTTGAAGGCGGCCCGTACGGCGATCTCGGTCTTGCCGTAGCCGACGTCCCCGCAGATGAGCCGGTCCATGGGCTGGGGTTTCTCCATGTCGGCCTTGACGTCGTCGATGGTGGCCAGCTGGTCGGGAGTCTCGGTGTAGGGGAAGGCCTCCTCCAGTTCGGCCTGCCAGGGGGTGTCGGGGCCGAAGGCGTGCCCGGTGGTGGCCGAGCGGGCGGCGTACAGGCGCACCAGTTCCCCGGCGATCTCGCGCACCGCCTTGCGCGCCCGCTGCTTGGTCTTGGCCCAGTCGGCGCCGCCCATGCGGTTCAGGGCGGGGTTGTCGGAGCCGACGTACTTGGTGACCTGGTCCAGGGCGTCGGTGGGCACCAGCAGCCGGTCTCCCGGCTGGCCGCGTTTGGAGGGGGCGTACTCGATGACCACGTACTCGCGGGTGGCCTTCTCCTTGCCGGCGCCGCGTCCGGAGCCGACGTCGCGGCGCAGCAGCTCCACGAAGCGGCCGACGCCGTGCTGGGCGTGCACCACCAGGTCGCCGGGGCGCAGGGACAGCGGGTCCACGCTCTTGCGGGTGCGGCGGGCCGGCAGGGTCTTGGTGGAGCGGGCCGCGGCGGGGGCGCGGCCGGTCAGGTCGGACTCGGCCACCAGGGCCAGGCGCAGTCCCTCGGCCACGAAGCCGTGCCCGGCGGAGGCCTGGGTTACGCGCACCACGCCGTCGGGGGCCTGGTAGGACAGGTCGGCGGCGTCGTCCAGGCCGGTGACGATGCGCGCGGGCACGCCGCCGTCGGCCAGCAGCTGGGCCATGCGGCGGCCGGGTCCGGGACCCTCGGTGGCGACGACGACGCTCCAGCCGCCCCGGGTCAGCTCGCCGATGTCCTTCACGGCGGCGTCCAGGCGCCCCCGGTAGCTCTCGGGGTCGCGCAGCGGCAGTTCGAGGGTGTCCGGGGAGGCCTTCAGGGAGGTGAAGGACCACCAGCCGCGGTTCGTGGACAGGGCCAGGGCGCGGGCCTCGGCGAGGTGGGCGAAGGCGGCGGCGGACAGGTCGATGGGGGCGTTGCCGCCGGAGGCGGCCGAGGTCCAGGCGGCGGCGAGGAACTCCTCGGTGGTGGCCGCCAGGTCCTCGGCGCGCCTGCGCACCTTCTCCGGTTCGGCCAGGACCACGAGGCGGTCCCCCACCAGGTCCAGCAGCGGCACCATGCGGTCGGTGAGCACGGGGGCGAGGGACTCCATGCCCTCCACCGGGATGCCGGCTGCGAGCTTCTCAAGCATGTCGGCAGCGCCGGGGATCGCGTTGATCAGCTTCCGGGCGCGCTCACGCACCTGCTGAGTGAGCAGCACCTCCCGGCAGGCGGTGGCGGTGACGGCACCGAGGTCGGCGAGGGTGCGCTGGTCGGTGACGGCGAAGGAGGAGACGGACTCGATCTCGTCGCCGAAGAAGTCCACGCGCACCGGCCGCGGCTGGGTGGGCGGGAAGACGTCGAGGATGCCGCCGCGGACGGCGAACTCACCGCGACCGGTGACCATGTCCACCCGGGTGTAGGCGGCCTCCGCCAGGCGGGTGGCGAGCTCCTCCAGGTCGGCGCGCATTCCCGCCGCCAGGTGGATCGGTTCCAGCTCCCCCAGGCCGTCGACCACCGGCGCCAGCAGGGCGCGCACGGGCACGATCAGCACGCGGATGGGGCCGCGCCACGGGTCCGGCATGGCGTCGGGGCCGGCCGGGGCGCCGTCCTCGGGATGGGCCAGGCGCCGCAGCACGGCCAGCCGGGTGGCGACGGTGTCGGCACGCGGGGAGAGCCGCTCATGGGGGAGGGTCTCCCAGGCGGGGAAGACGGCGACGTCGGGGTCGGGCAGGTAGCAGCGCAGGGCGGCGGCGAGCTCCTCGGCCTCCCGCCCGGTGGCGGTGACCACCAGCAGGGGGGTGCCGTCGCCGGCTGCTCCCACCCCGGGGCGCGCGAGGCGGCCCGAGGGATCCGGGCCGGCCCCGGTGACGCGGTCGACGCCGGCCGCGCCCAGGGCCATGGCGGCCAGGACGGCGGGGCGGGCGCCGGGGGCGACGACGACGCTGCGGTCGGTGCGCGAGCGGCTGCCGGCGGCCGTAACCAGGGAGTCGATGGCGGGGTCGGTCAGCAGCGGGGGCAGGAGAGCAGTCAGACGCACGGTGGGGAGTGTACGAGGCCTGCGGCCGCGACGATGCGGCGGTATGCCGTCAGCGTTTAACCATCATGCGCGTCATCGTCCCCAGGTCGCGCATGTCGGCACGGACGACGGGCAGCACCAGCCACAGAAGCGCCATGGCCAGGCACATCCCGACGACGGCCACCAGACAGATGACGATGGCGGGCAGACCGGATGCCAGGGTGCACAGTCCCCAGGTCACGGCGGTGGCCAGGGCGGAGACGGCGAAGATGCGCAGTCCGTTCCAAACCAGGGGAACGGTGTTGAGCCCCGATTGCCGCCCGGACCACAACAGGGAGATCGGCCACAGGATCAGCGGGCTGGCCACGTAGGCGTAGGCGACCCCCAGGGCCCCGAACTGCGCCCCGACAATGATGGCGGCCAGGCGGATCACCGCGGAGAACAGCGTGTAGCGCAGGTAAGCCCGTCCCAGCCCGCGGGCGGTGTAGATCCAGCCGCCGACCACCGCCAGAGTGGTTAGTCCCTCCCCGATCGCCACCAGACGCATGTAGGGAACCACGCTGAGCCAGTGATCGCCGAGTACCACGGACACGACCGCCGGCGCGGCCGCCACCACGATGCCCATGGCCAGGAACACCGGGTACCCCAGGCCGAGCTGGCCGCGGCGCAGATAGGCGAGGGTACGTTCGTCGTCGTCCTGAAGCTTGGCGACGACGGACAGTCCGAGCGTGGTGACCTGGGGACGGAACTGGTTCAGCGGGGTGCGCAGCGTCTGGACGGCGCGGTTGTACAGGCCGAGGGTGCCGGCGCCGAAGAGCCGCCCCATGAGAATCGAGTCGAGGTTGGAGGCCAGGTAGAAGACGATCTGGGTTCCCGCCATCTGCATGCCGAAGCCCAGCAGGGCGCGCATGGGCTCGCGCCGGTCGTACCAGCGTGGTAGCCAGCCGGCGATAATCGGCAGGGCGATGAAGGGCACCAGGGCGTTGACAATGCGCTGGACTACCAGCGCCCAGTAGCTCCAGCCCCAGGCGGCCGTGATTGCCCCCAGCACCAGGGCGAGAGCGGCCGCCGCCAGGTCGACGGCGAGCAGGCGGCCCACCAGCAGTTTGCGGTTCAGGTCCGCGCGGTACTGGTTGACCATGCCGGCCATGAGGAACGTGGGGGCGATGGCCGCGCAGACGCCGGCAACAGCCGGCTCGTGGTAGAAGGCCGCCAGCAGCGGGGAGACGGCCAGGCCGATGCCGGTAAGCACCGCCCCGGAGGCGGTGTTGAGCCACCACAGGTTGGAGCGCTGTCCGTGGCTGAGTGTGCGCCCCTGAATCGCGGCCGTGGACAGGCCGAAGTCCTGGAAGATGGTGGCCACGCCGACCACGGCGGTGACCATGCCCACCACGCCGTAGGCGCGGTCGTCAAGCAGGCGCGCCAGCACCACGACGTTGCCCAGCTGCAGGAGGATGCGCAGCCCCTGCGTCCATACCGTCTGGCCGGCGGCCTTGGCGGCGCGTTTGCCGAGTCCGCCCCCGGCTCCGGCTTGAAGGCGCGGGCCGGGGGCGGGCTCCGTGCGTTCCGCGTCGGCACCACTCACAGCAGCTCTCCCAACGCATCGGTGAAGCGGGCGAGGTCTCGGTCGGCGCGACGCCGTACCTCGATCACGTCCTCCTGCAACCGGGGGGAGGCGACCGCTGACAGGGCGCGGTCGGCGACGTCGTCGCCACGCAGGTCAACGACGTGCTCCCAGCCGATGCCGGACAGCAGCGGCGCGAATTTGCGTGAGTACGCCAACGGGATGGCGGGGGTGCCCATGGACAGGGCGTTCAGACACGCGTGCATGCGTGAGCCCAGCACCACTCGGGCCGAGCCGACGGCATTGCGCACCTGGTCCAGGGCGTCTGCTCCCTGCGGCACGATCACCTCCACCTCCCCGAGCTCGCGTTGCAGATCTGCCAGCGGATGGCGGTCGTTGTCGCCGGCGGACTCGTCGGGCCCGACGACGTGCGTCAGCAGGGTGATGGCGCGCCCCTGCGCCTGCAGGCGGTGAGCGATCTCAAGCACATCGCGCCGGTAGCGGGCGGCGTCGACATGAGGATTGTCGTCCCAAAGGAGTCCGGAGACGTTGAGCACCACGTCCCGGGTGGTCGCCACTGGCGGGTGGTCGATCGCGAAGACCACGTCGGTGGACTCCACGTCCACGGGCCGTCCCAGTCGCGCCGCGCAGGCGGCCGAACGCGCATCACGGCTGGCCACGAGCCGGGCATGGTTCAGGGCACGGCGGGCCATACGGGCGCCGCGCCGGGTGTTGAAGGGACCGATGGTCTGGGGAGTGAGCACTAGGGGGACGCCAAGATGGTGCAGGACCTCAGGGAAACGAGACATGTTGCGCAGGCGCTCCAGCCCATAGATGTCGGCGAAGGAGTCACCGGAGCGAGTGTCCAGCACCAGGTCGAAGGAGGCAAGCCAGTTGAACAGGCCGTGCGCGCCGGTCACGCGTTCCTTGAGCAGCCCCCTCCGACTCATGAACAACGACGTCGGGGCGTCTCCATCCCCGGTGCCTTGAATCTGAATCTCCGCGTTCGGGAACACCTTTGCGGCGACCGCCCGGGTACCGACGGCGAGCGCCCGCACGCCGAGGTTGGGCTGATCGAGCGAGGCCCAGAGGATCAGAATGCGCATGGATTCCTTCGTAGCTGGTGAAGACGTAAGGGCCGTGAGCGCAAAACCGTTATCGCTGGAGGGCCGGTACCAGGCTACCCCGAAACCCGCCCACCAAGAGGCTACTGCCGCCACTCATAACCACGGGCAGAGCCATCAGCAAGTGATATTGCACACGCAAATCCGGCGATCATCCCCGAACACATGAGGCGACCGGTAACGTCCTGCATGAATGAACGAACTCATCATGACTGTCGTGCACCAGTACCACGCACTGACTCTGCGGAAGGTCTACCCGTGACTCCCGATCGCATCGTTCGGGCCCTCCGCAGACGCTGGCCCGTCGTCGCCGCACTTTCCCTGTTGGCGGCTGTGCTCGGAGTCCTGAGTGCCGCGGTAACACCCCCCGTCTACCGCTCCACCGTCACCAGCATCCTCGCCGTCTCGTCCTTTGACGGAGTCAGCAACGTCACGAGCGCCGCCAACATCATCAATACCGTCGCCCCCACCCTCGCCGAGATCAGTACCTCACGCTCAATGCTCGACTCTGTGGCCGCAGAAACTGGTATCCCTGCCGAGGAGACTGCCGCACACATCACGGTCTCCAACCCCACCGACACTCTGTTGATCGTCGTACGAGCGACAGGCCCCTCACCGGATCAGGCTGAGGCTATAGCCGCTGCAGCGACCCATGCACTCGCCGAACATGCATCGTCGATGAACGTGACTATTGGATCCACCAACGTACATTTGTCGCTGTCGGAGGTTGACGCTTCACCCACCGCCCAACTCATCGGCCCCTCCAAGTCACGTTATGGAACTATCGGGTTGATCGTGGGCGGATGGTTGGGGCTGGCGGTGACGCTCGCCCTGGAGACGGGACAGCGGACGATGCACGCAAACCCGTCACCACAACCGCGCCCCAACCGGCCGTAGTCCGGTCTACGCTGCTGTCCTCATGACAGAGATCCGCCCGCCGCACTACCGGCGCTCAACGACTTCCGCAAGATGCAAGCCGCTCTGACCCCCACCCGGAGGAAGGTGCTCGCAGGTGCCGTGGTGGCCACGGTGTCCTGGCGAACGAGCCTGGCGTTCGGCATCAACCTGGGCGACATCGTCGCGATAGCACTTCTGCCACTGACCTGGAGGGCATCACGGCATTCGCGGGTGATCGGTCTACTAATGCTGTGCTCGCTGACGGCGATTGCGGCCGGCGTGGCATTGGCGCTCGCAGCCGCCGGGGAGTTCGTCGTCGTACCGAGCGGGGCAGTGTCCGCGATCCTCGCAGCGGCTGCTATCCCGGTCGGCGCAACCGCAGTCATTTGGGCCGCCCAGGAGCTGGGCGTGGATCTTGCCGCCGCATGCTTCACAATCGGACTGCTCATAGACGCCTCAATCCGCGCAGTCTCACTCGATAATCCCTGGAAGTTCGCCTTCGGCCTACCCACCAGTGTGCTGCTGCTGGCTTTGGCGCACAGGCGGAGTCGCACAAGCGAACTGCTCGCCGCAATCCTCCTAACGGTGGTTTATTTGCTCAGCGACGCCAGATCCGCGGTCGGTTTCCTCCTAGTCACCGCCACAATCCTGGCGTGGCAGGCGGCCGCAGCACGGACCCAGGTGCGTTTGTCGCGCACAGCCGCTGTCGGGACACAGGTCTCTCTCATCGCCATACTGGGAGTGTGCGCCGGAGCGGCGGTACTGGCAGCATCATCAGCCGGCTACCTCGGCGAAGCAGCACAGACTCGCACCGCAGCCCAGTCCGCATCTTCAAACATTCTGACTGCTGCACGCCCGGAGATGGGCGCAACACTGGCCCTGTTTCAGCACCGCCCTTGGGGCTATGGCGCCGGAGTGGCACCTCGCTACAGCGATATTCGGGTGGCGATGGACGGCATGCACGCTCTCGGATATGACCCAGACAACAATTATGTCCTGCATTACATGCTTGGCGGCGGCCATTTCGAACTGCACTCCGGATTGGGCGACATGTGGGCCGTGTTTTCGCTTCCCGGACTCGCACTCGGACTGCTCGTGATCGCGTGTTCTTTGCTGGCATCGGTGCGCACGTTGGCCACACTGCGCTCCCGGGGATGGATGATTTTCATCGCTGTCGCCGTCGTTTGGAACTGTCTGTTCGGGCCGTTCAGCACCATCGTTCCTTATATGGAGCTGGCCATTGCCGCGGCAGTTTGTTTACCACCTGTGGCTGCGCGAACAGCATAGGGCCCCATACCCGGCCCGCATGAATCTGCGATCTCTGGGTACGGGGCCCTATACATGAGCGCCCACTGTGCCGGCTACGCGAGCCTCTTGACTACAAGGTTGTCCACTCGCAGCGTGAGCCTGGACGAATCGGCTTCTCCGGACGTATATGTGACGAGACCCACCGAACCGGCCTCTGAGAGCAGCGCATCGGCATCCGTCACCTCGATGCCCCATTCCTGTGGCTCCTCAACCTCGCCGATCCACGCCTTCGCCTGGAGCTTCGTAGACTCGGCACCATCGACTACGAACCTGACGTGTAGTATTTGGCCGGCGCTGTAGGTTGCACTTAACCTGGAAGTGCCGAGCGTCGTCTCGGTTCCACCGACCTTCTTCGAGACCGCCATCTGCACCGTCCCATTGGCAGTCGTGTGGAATCCAACCTGGTAGAGCCCCGAGGAATTGGCACGTCCAATATAGCTGACATAGACGCCACGTCCGCTGGGCATTTGGTCGAGAACGAAATCGACGGTGGAGTCGGTGGAGGTCGACTCAACTACCGGCGATGACACCGAGTTCGCCGTACCCGCACCGGTCATCGTCATCAGGCCGGCCGATCCGTCCACCGACATACGGCTCACCCCGTAGTTGGCAGTCCAGACGGCCCCGGAATCCGTGGTGCCCCAGCCCCTGCCGGTCTCACGCGTGAACGAGTCGGAGATGAGCACGTCATCCGCCAACGCGCCCGCTGCGTCCTGCCCGTCGTCGGGATCGGCCTGCTCGGCAGGATCCTGTTTCGGCAGCTCACCGGTGGTCCCGAGGGTGTGGTGGGCGGCCACCTGCTGGGCGCTCAGTGCCTTCCCGTAAACGGCGACCTCATCGATCGATCCGGCCAAGTAACCGCTCGAGCCCGCATTGGGCAGCCCCGAGTTGGTGTCACCACCAATGCGCCAGTACCCGGTGTAGGACTGGCCCGAGGTCATCGCAGCATCCGAGGCCACGGCCTCGCCGTCCAGATAAAGCACGGAGCCAGCGGTTGGATCAGTGGTAGCGACGACGTGGTGCCAGGCATTGTCGTTGTATCCCGCAGCGGAAGAGATCACCTTGGTGGAGCCCGGGTACAGCATGTAGGTGACGGTCCCGTTGTTGCTCAGGTAGAGCATGCGATCCTTGTTGCCGCTCTCGGCGTCGCTGCGGGAGGAGAATCCGACGATCTCGCCACCACTGGTGCTACTGGTGCGGAACCAGGCCTCGACGGTGAATGCAGCCGGGGCTGTCGATGCGGAGGTCTGCGCCGCCCAGGACGAGCTCTGCCCCCGGTTCCGGTTCCACCAATTCCACCAGTTCCCGTTGCTGGGCGAGAACGTGACCGATGCTCCCTGGGTAAGGAAAGTCTGTGACCCAGTGGTATAGCTGGAACCGCGGTAGGTCAGGTTCTTGCCGCCCAGGACATCAGCGGCGGTCTTGGCACCTGAGGCATCATCAAGCGGCCAGTAGTTCACCGCCCCGTCACCGATCACCTGTTTGCCGTATTCGGCCATTCCCTGACCCTCACCGGCAGTGATAGTGACCCAGTCGGAACGGGTCGACGCCCCCCAAGGGTCAGTGACCACAACAACATACTGGTGGGTTGATCCCGGGTCGACGGTATCGGACGCGGCCAGCGCGGGAAGCTCCCAGAATCCCGCCGTCACGTCCTGCACAGAGATCGGCTCACTGTCCAGGCTGTCGCGGTAGACGGCGTAGGAGAGTGTCTTGTCATCACGGTCCCAGTTGGCGGAGAAGCTAAGACTGACCATGCCGGCAGCCGGGCTGCTCGCCGACAGCTTGTAGCTGCCACCCTTGTTCACAGGCCCCTGCTCATTGGGAGCGAGGTCACGTCGCGCAAAGCGGGTCAGTCCCTGCTGGGACTCCCCGTTAACGGCGGTGAACTCACCACCGTAGACGATGTAGTCGTTGTTCCCGTCAACCGACCATGTTGCCTGCCCGAGCCCCGTGTAGGTGCCGGGGGTGAAGTCGGGGTACCAGTTGAGGTTCGTGGTGGCCGGCTGTCCGGCGAAGTTGTAGTAACCGGAAGCCGTGTTGGTGCCGACGACGCCCGTCGCATGGTTGGCATAGGCGAGCACGTAATGGTAGTTCTTGGTGTTGTCGGGGAAACCGCCGATATTCGAGCAGTCATGCGCATGATTCGCCGCATAGACGACGTCACCGCTGGGGAACACGCTGTATGAGTCGCCATGGCAGTCGGCAAGGTACGCCACGTCTCCGGTCGCCCAGTCCGCACGGAAAACACCCTCCAAGTTACCGTGTGAACGGTTCTGGGTGTAAGCGGCGCCGTACAGCCCCTGCTCATCCGCCTTCAGATCCATAATGCCGCCGTAGGTATTGCCGGACTTGACCACGGAGGTGAGCCTGTTCTTACGCACGCTGCCGTCCTGCTCAAGGATGGCCATGCCGTAACCGGGACTGGTGGAGCCGTTGACCGAGGTGAACGAGCCACCGATGGCAACCCCGGTGCCGTTCGGCTCGGCGGCGATCGTACGCACGCTGAAGTCGGGGATGTTCGCCTTTAGGTCAAGAAGCTTCTTGGTCGTCAGATCCACGGCCGCGAAGCGCAGGCGCTCCTGGTTGTTCACCTGGGTAAAGGCTCCGCCCACGTATAGCGTCGATCCATCGGCCGACACCTCCACGGCGAACACCTTGGCGTTCGCCGCAGCCGTGAGGGGCTTGCGCTCGGCGGTGACGGGATCTATCGCGGCGACCCTCCACACGGTCTCGCCGTTCACCTGAGAGAAGGCCCCGCCGATGAAGAGGCGGGAGCCGTCGGGCATAGCCGCAATCGACTGGATCGCTCCGTTGGTCTGCGGAGCCCAGTCCAGCAGATCACCGGTGGTGATGTCGTAGGCGAGAGCGTTGGTGCGGGTGGCCGTGGCGTCGGAGCCCGCCGGCCGGACGGTGGTGAACTCGCCGACGACGTACACGGTATTGCCGACGACCACCTGATCACGCACGACCCCGTTGACGACCTGTGGGGTCGGGAGCGCATCGGCGGAGACGGTGTCCGGCAGGACTTCCGCGGCATCACCCTCCGCTGCCTGAGCCGATGTTGAGGCCATTACCGGCAAGGCCACCAGCGAAGATGTGACCAGCAGCGCCAAGGCGCGGCGAAGCAGACCGATGTGTTTCACACAACCTCCAGAGTTGGGCGGGGAGAGACGGGCCGGCAAGTCTCGGAAAGGCGTCCCGCCGGGTCCCGTCGAAGATGAAGTATGGCCACATAAAACGCCGTACGGGACCATTTCGTAACACGATCACGTCCGACCGCTCCCCAACCGATATGTTGAGATGCTTTCGACTCTAAACCGTGATTTTAGGAGGTGGGGGCGACGCCCTGGAACACCGCCGCCCGACTCTGCGCCCCCAGGTCCACTACGATACTGACGTTCTCGCGTAGTTCCTGCGGAACCACGAAGGCCATGTCGATGGTCACGGCCTCGCCGGAGGCCAGCGACGCCGGGATCTGGTCCGAGGCCGAGAGCATCTGTGACGCGGGAACATCCTCCTCACCCGCCGCCACCGTGACCACGAGTCCTGCAAGTGACAGCTCATCGGCGCCGGTGTTCGCCACCGTGACGGGGATGATGATGCCGTCGCCGGAGACCTCGTCGGGAAGCGCGGCGTCGAGATGCCGACTGCTCAGCTCGCCGATGGCCACGGTGACGGAGTCCTCGAGCGCAACCGCCTGCGTCAGCTCAACCGGGTCGAGCCAGTCGGCACTCATGTCGCCATCGGCGAGCGCCTGGTCCTGATCATCCGGGGCCGGCGACGGGATCATGGCACCGGTGGGAACCGCGGCGGGCCTTGCCGTGGACTGCGTCGGCGCGACGCTGGATGCGGCCGACGCATCCGACGATGTGGTGTCCGTGGAGTTTGAGCATGCGGCCACCATCAGGAGGGGCAGAATCAACGCTCCGGAGTAACGAATCATCTTCACGGGCTAAACAGTATAGGAATGCGGGTGCATGTACCGTGTGAACCTGCGCCCCGTCCCGAGTCGCTCAAGGAGTTGAGTATGTACCTTGCCCACCTTCTCCCCGCGCCGCACCGGCACCCCTGGCGATGACGGATTCCCGCATGCACGCCACGGTCGCGATCCTCACCTTCCACCGCCCGGAGCAGGTGTGCGAGACGGTGCGGCTGGTCCACGCCCAGGCCGCAGCCGCCCCGCCGTGGTGCGAAGTCGACGTGCTGGTCGTGGACAACGATCCGGCCGCCTCGGGTAAAGAAGCCGTCGAGTCCCTGGGGCTGGCGGGGGTGCGCTGCGTGGTGGAGCCGGTTCCGGGCATCTCCGCAGGTCGTAACCGCGCCCTGGATGAGGCATCAGCCTCGGGGCGCGACCTCCTGCTGTTCATCGACGACGACGGAACGCCGGTATCCGGCTGGCTGGTACGCATGTTGGAGCGCTGGCGGGAGACGGGCGCGGCCGCCGTCGCCGGCTGGGTGGACACCCGCTACCCGACTCGCCCCTCCCCCTGGATCCTCGCCGGAGGCTTCTTCGAGCGGCGCCGCTTCCCCGACGGCTCCGAACGGCCCGCGGCCGCCTGCGGGAACCTCCTGATCGACCTGCATCAGCTCGGCGATCTCCGCTTCAACGGGGCGCTGGGGCTGTCGGGAGGTGAGGACACGCTGCTGACCCGCACGCTGGTGGCTCGGGGCGGGCGCATTGTCTTCGCCCGGGATGCGATCGTCGTCGACCACGTGGCCACCGAGCGGATTACTCGCCGCTGGGTGCTGGCCCGCCAACTCAGCCATGGCAACACCTCCGGCCTGCTTGACCTGCACTTCGGCACCGGCCCGATGACACGAGCGCGCGTGCTGGCAGGCGGCGCGGGCAGGGTCGCCGTCGGCCTGACGCGCGCCGGCTGGGGAGCCTTACGCCGCGACCTGAGCGCCGACGCGCGGGGCTGGCGCTTGGCCGCTCGCGGAGCCGGCATGACCCTGGCCGGCCTGGGGCTGTCATGGAACGAGTATGCGCGTTCGACTCAGCCCCTGAGCCGGCTGGTCCGAGCGCCCCGCTCCCTCACCCCAGGTTCCTTCCGCCGCGAGGAGGACGGTTCACGATGACCATGAAATCATTGCTCAGACGGCCTGCGGACGCCCTCCTCGGCCCCGTGATGGGATCAGTGATGAGTGTGCGTACGCGTTCTCGTCAGGTGGTGCTGACGTTTGACGACGGTCCCCTGCCCGGCAGCACCGAGCCGCTTGCCACCGTCCTGGCCGATCACAACGCGCAGGCGACCTTCTTCATGCTGCTCACCCGGGCGCGACGCAGCCCCGGCCTGGTCCGTAACCTCCTCCAGGCGGGCCACGAGGTTGCCCTTCATGGGCTCGATCACCGCCGGGTCACCACCCTGCCCCGCCACGACCTCGCCCCCTGGCTGCGGGACGCCCGCGCCGAACTGGAGGACATCGCCGGCGTGCCGGTGCGCTGGTTCCGGCCGCCCCACGGCGCGCAGTCCCCGCGCAGCCGCCTGGCCGCGTCGGCGGCGGGGTTGACCACTGTCCTGTGGTCCGGCACGACCTGGGACTGGAAGGACGTCTCCCACGAGGAGCGCGTCGCGCGCGCCATGCGCGACGCCGTCCCCGGGGCGATCCTGCTCGCCCACGATGGTGCCGCCGACGCCTCCGATCTGGCGACGGAGGAAGCCGTGGGCGGGGTCGACAAGGTGGCGTTGCTGTCCGAGGTGCTCACGGGCCTGGAGGAACGCGGCCTGTCCGCGGTGTCACTGGGAACGGCGCTGACCGCCGGCACCCCGGTCCGTCGGCTCAGTTTCTCGCGTTAAGGACGGTTGCAGCCCGAGGCCGCCATGCCGGCCGGCCGTGTTCAGGACTCGAACAGGCTGGTCACCGAGCCGTCGTCGAAGACGGCCTTGATGGCACGTGCCAGCAGCGGCGCGATCGGCAGCACGGTCAGGGAGTCGAAGCGCTTGCCGGGGGCGATGGGAAGGGTGTCGGTGACCACCACCTCGCGGGCGCCGCAGCCCGACAGGCGCTCGACGGCGGGGCCGGAGAGCACGCCATGGGTGGCGGCGACGATCACATCCCTGGCGCCGGAGGCCAGCAGTACCTGCACGGCCTTGGCGATGGTGCCGCCGGTGTCGATCATGTCATCCACGAGCACGCAGGAGCGTCCCTCCACGTCGCCGACCACGCGGTTGGCCACGGACTCGTTCGGCCGGGTGACATCGCGGGTCTTGTGGACGAATGCGAGCGGCACCCCGCCCATGGCGTTCGCCCAGCGCTCGGCGACGCGGATGCGTCCCGCGTCCGGGGAGACCACGGCGGCGTTGGCCACGTCGATGCGGCGGCGGATGTAGTCCACCAGCACGGGTTGGGCCCACAGGTGGTCCCAAGGGCCGTCGAAGAACCCCTGCTCCTGGCTGGAGTGGAGGTCCACGCTCATGATGCGGTCGGCGCCGGCGGTCTTGTACAGGTCGGCGACGAGCCGGGCGGAGATGGGCTCGCGCCCCAGGTGCTTCTTGTCCTGCCGCGCGTAGGGGTAGAAGGGGGCGACCACGGTGATGCGCTTGGCGGAGGCGCGTTTGAGCGCGTCCACCATAATGAGCTGCTCCATGATCCAGTCGTTGACCCGGTCTCCGTGGGACTGCATGACGAACACGTCGCAGCCGCGCACGGACTCGTTGAAGCGCACATAGGTCTCGCCGTTGGCGAAGTCGTAGGCCGTCGAGGAGAGGACCTCGGTGCCGAGCTCGGAGGCCACGTCCTGGGCGAGCTGCGGGTGGGCCCGGCCCGAAACGATGACGAGCCGCTTCTCGCCCTTGGTGATGATGCCGGTCATGACGTGGTTCCTCTCTCGTGGCCGGTGCGGTCCGGATTTCTGGGCTCGGACGGTGGGAAGAGTCGGTCAGGCCGGTCTTCCGGCGGCAGGCAGGTCCGATCCGAGCAGACTGAAGGGGGCGACGACGGCGCCCGCCGGGATGTCGGCGTCCGTCAGCACCGAGTACGGTCCGACGACGGCGCCCTCACCGATGCGGGTGGCCCCGCGCAGCAGGACGCCGGGCTCCAGCCGAACATCGCGGGCGAGCTCGACGGTGACGTCCACCCAGGTCCCCGCCGGATCGACGACGCCGACGCCCTGCTCCATCCAAGCCGAGAGGACGCGCCGGTTGAGTTCGGCGCCGAGCGAGGCGAGCTGGGCGCGGTCGTTGCAGCCCTCGACGAGCCAGTGGTCGGTTACGGCCAGCGCGGAGGTGGCCCGTCCTTCGCGGTACGCGTGGGCGACAACGTCGGTGAGATAGACCTCGCCCTGGTCATTATCGGTCCCCAGAGTGGCCAGGGCCCGGCGCAGGTGGGCGGCGTCGAAGACATACACGCCGGCGTTGACCTCGTTGACGGCGAGCTGAGCCGGGCTGGCATCACGCTGCTCGACGATTCCGGTCACGGCCCCGGCGTCGTCGCGCAGGATGCGCCCATAGCCGGTGGGGTCGTCCAACACGGTGGTGAGCACGGTTACGGCGTCGTCGTGCTCGGCGTGCTGACGCACGAGCGCCCGCAGGGTGGCGGTATCCAGGAGCGGAACGTCGCCGCTGGTGACCACCACCGGTCCGACCAGGTCCTCGGGTAGGGCCGCCAGCCCGCAGGCGACGGCGCGTCCGGTACCGGGAATCTCATCCTGGTCGGCGGGAAGGGCGTCCGGGGCGAAGTCGGCGAGCTCGGCCACGACCGCGTCGCGCTGGTGGCGCACCACGACCACCAGGTGCTCCGGCTCGAGCCCGCGGGCGGCCACGACGGCGTGCTCCAACAGACTGCGCCCACCGATGCGGTGCAGCACCTTGGGCAGGGACGAGCGCATGCGGGTGCCCTTGCCGGCGGCCATGACGATGACGGCGGCGGGGGAGGTGGAAGCCACGGGTCCTCTTCTCAGTGGATCTCAAGGTGAGGCTCAAGGCCGCTGGCGGCCCGGCGATGCCATCCTACGTCGCCCGCCGCCAGGCCCCAACCCGATCCGCGCACCGTCTATTCAGCCGGCGCGACTGCGTGGCGTCGTGCCGGCTCGGTTCCGCCCCCAGGATTCGAACCCGGCTCTCAAGGCTCCAAAGGCCTGCGTGCTGCCTCTACACCAGGGCGGAAGAGCGCCCGTGGCCGACCGTGCGGCCGGGCGCCGGCATAGTTTCTCATACTCTCGCCGCCGCTTCTCCCGCATCTCGGCCTCGCAACCGACCATTGCACCTTGGCAACACGATTGCCTGCATTCCTTAGCCGCCTGCTAGCGTGCATCTCGCTATTACCGCGGAGACAAGGTCGGCGCTCATGGTATTTCAGGCGCCGAACAGACGAAGGGAGCTCTCGTGATACAGGTTGAAGCCTCAGCACACGCCGAGGCCTATGCCGGCTCCGGCTCCCCACTGACCGTCTCCACTCGGGCGGGACAGCTACTGGTACTGATCACCAGTTCGCAGTGGGGCCACATGGGCAAGGCGGGCGTCCCGGAGGGGTGGGAGCACTCTTACTCGGACGGAACCGACAGCGCGAATCGCTCTGGCTCCATCGCTTGGACACGAGCCACCCAGACCGGCGAGGTGACTGTCCCCCAATGGTGGCACTCCGGTACGAGCTACGCCGCACGACAGCGAGCGCTCCTCCTGGCCCTGTCGGGCGTGGAACCGGGCTCGACTCCTGTGCTCACGAACTGGACGACGACCCGCCCAGCAGCGCCTGCTCCTGGCCTGCTCATAACTCAGCAGCATGGATCTAAAGGTGTGCCGCTCAACGCCTTTACCGTGACGGGCGGGCAGATGGTCTATGACGGCCAGGCAAGCACAACCGCTGCATGGTCATCCCTCCGCGTTCTCCTCATCTCCGACTCAGGAAGTTCGATAACAGAGACCAAGACGGCCGCCACCACCGTGTGGGCGGCGGTCGGACTACAGCCTGCGCAGGACTCGGCTACGACCGTGAACGTGTCCGTGCGTCGAGCCGATGAGCAGACAACCTCCAGCACCCAGGCCGTGTTGAACGAGCCGGTGAGCGTCGACGTGGACACTCTGCTTTCACGTACGGGCAGTTGGATGATCGCCCACCGAGGAGGCTCGGCCGACTGGCCAGAGATGAGTCTGCGCGCCTATAGCGAATCCGCAACGCGGGGCATACCGGCCATGGAGTTCAGCTTCAATCTGACTGCCGACGGTGTTCCCGTGGGCGTCCACGACCGGAATCTCCAGGGCGTTGACGCTGGCGCTCCAACCACGCCGGTCGCCCAGATGACCTGGGCCGAGGTGCGCCGATTCACCACCAAGGGTGAGCCCTTCACGCGGCTCGATGACCTACTGGCCGCCTATGGCGACGACCACGTCCTCTTCGTTGACCCAAAATACAGCGCAGCCGCACATGAGACCTACCTACCATGGCTGGATCCGGAACACACGATCCTCAAGTTCTTCGGCGACGCCACCTGGCTGGCAACAATCTGGCGCAAGGCGGGCTTCCGCACCTGGGGTTACGTTTACGAAGAGCACATCACCAGCGGTCAGGCCGCCGTCTGGGCGCCTTACTGGGACGTACTCGGGGTGCCCTGGCACGCGAGCGACGCCGCCTGGCAGACCGCCGCTGGATACGGTGTGCCGCTCATCGGGCACATCTGCGAAAGCCAACGGGCGCTGGATACCTGCATCAACCACGGCGCGATCGGCGCCATGTGCGCAAAAGTTGATGGGATGGTAATTTCATGAAAGCGTTGTCAATGACCGCTCGACACCTCGCCCCGGGTACATCAAACATGCCATTCTCACTGAGCCGACGCCGATTCGGCCTGGTCGTCGTCGGCGGCACAGCGATGGCTCTCGGCCTCCCCTTCACAGAACCGTCGGCATGCGCCGCCGCCGCGGAGCTGATCGTCGGACCTGCAGCTGTCATGAACGGCAAGACGGTGCTGCGCGTGGCGACGAACTCGGCCGGCACCGACCTGCTGACCTGCACCGGCGCCTTCAAAATGGCATCCATGGGCTACACGCCCGGGAAGATCCGACTGCTGTCACTCAGTCGCGGACTCGGCCTACGCCCACTGAGCGAGCAGCCCGCGGTGAACAGCACCACCGCGGACGCGTCCCTGAATGCTGCCTTCGCCGTCTTCGACGAGGTCACAGGCAACGACGATGTTGAGGTGCTCTTCCCCGGGCTGGGCCTGATCGAGTCGGTGCCCGTGGTGGCCTCAAATCAGGCACCATTCTCACTCGCCTGAACAGCGGTCGCGATGGGGATCACCGCGGATCCCGCCCACACAGCCCGGATGCACGGCTAACCTGGTGTCCTGACACAACGCCTTGGAGACCCGCCGAGCTCGCGTGGTGGCTCGTGCGGGGATTGGCATGATGAGGGGGCACCCATGAGCCAAGACGAGGCTGACCGGATCGGCGGCCTGCTGAAGTTGGCGCCACTGTGGCTGGCGCATCTCGTTCTCGGCGTCATCGTCGGAGTCGTATTCGCTACGATAAGCGGCCCGGTCTACACCTCCACGGCCAGCGCTCTTGTTGCCGCCGATACCAGCGACGGGGGTCGCAGCGTCTCCTCCGCAACGAACATCATCAATACGGTGATGCCGACGATTATCCAGCTCAGCACATCCGACTCGGTGCTGGCGGAGGTCGCGCAGACCACTGGGATCGACCAGGCCGAGGTGAAGCGCGCGGTCACGGTGACAAGCTCGACCAACAGCCTGATCATCACTGTCTCGGCTTCCGCATCGTCTGCCGAGACCGCGCAGGTGATCGCCGAGGCCGAGGTCACCGCGTTGCGTCGGGTAGTATCGGAGTTGTCAATAACCCCCAGGACGAGACGGGCCTGTCTTTGACGGACGTAGACGCCGCCTCTCTTCCCTCTGCACCATCCGGCCCCTCAAAGGCACGTTACGGAGCAGTCGGCGGCATCATCGGAGCCCTGATCGGCCTTGCAGTCTCGTTCCTACTGCTTCGCATCCGCGTAAGCAGCGACGACGAGGGCGCAGTCCAGAACACGGCCACTCCACCCGCGACACCGCCGACGCCTGAGTAGGCCACCATTCATGACGTAGACAACTGCACATGCGATCACACGACGATCACCACAGCGGTAGACCTTATGTTACGCTGCTCACACGCCCCCTGAGTCGGAGTTACGTCATGAAACGCATCGCCCCCGCCCTTACTGTGCTGTTCACCCTCGTCTCAATCACTCTTTGCACTGCCCCGACCACGCATGCCGCGGCGGCTACGGACACGATCCACGTCAGCGCCTCGGCGGACGACAAGAGCGCGGACGGCACGGCAGCGCACCCCTTCCATACGATCGGCTCCGCACTCAAGGCCGCTGACCCTGGGGACACGGTGGAGGTTGACAGCGGCACTTACCGTGAGGGTGAACTGGTCCTCAACGGAGTCACGCTCAAGGCCAAGAATGGGACCAAGCCCGTTCTTACCGGCACCGAGGCGCTGGCGCGGGCCGACTTCACCGGCCAGAACGGCATCTGGACCAGCAAGCGCACTGATTTCGTGCGGTTCAACCAGGACGCCTCCACTAATCCCAAGAAGGTGGACGGCGATATGTCTCGCTTCCCGGAGGCCGTATTCTTCGTTGGAGCCGACGGAACCGCCGAGGAGCTGACCCAGGTGGATGACCCCGCCGAGGTCAAGCCGGGGACGATGACCTTCTACGTCAGGGACCTGGCCGCTGAGGAGAACCCCGCCATCGCCTCCCGGCTGGCGAACTCCGACAGCGAGTCCTCCTGGGTGCAAGGCCCACATACGGGCGCGCAGTACGTCCTGGGCTGCGACCCCGGCGACAATACTGTCGAGATAATCCAGCACGGCCGGGCTCTCACCATGACCGGCGACGGCGCGGCGGTGACCGGCCTGACGATCAGCAACTACGCGCCGATCCAGTCGTGGAGCTACGTCGAGCCGGTCTGGGGCACGAACGGCAACGCGACCATGGTCTTCAATGTTTCAAACAACTCGCGCATCGACCGGGTCACGTTCTCCGGCTCCCAGGCGGGACCCGCACTTCACATCGATGCCAATGACGTCACCGTGACGAATTCGGTTTTTACGGGGAACGGCAGCAACGGCGCCGGAGCGAATCGCGCTCACCGCCTTTTCATGTACGGAAATACATTCACAGGGAATGGCAATAAGAGTTTCATCACCGCCGCTTGCGGCGCCTACTGCACAGTGGCGGACCTCAAACTGACTCACAGCGATTCCCTGCGCCTCGAGGGCAATACCTTCGACCGCTCACAAGCGCTGCAGGACGATTCGGACGAGCCCCTCGACGCCTCCGACCTCAGCATGAACAAGGCGCGTCCCACCGCCTTCAACGCCCTGTGGCTGGACGAAGGTGTGATCAACTCGGTGATCGTGGGGAACTCGTTCATCAACATCGACCGCATCGCGATCCTGGACGAGATCGGCCAGAATAACGTCATCGTTTCAAACCTGATTCAGGGATCCAAGACCGGTATTCAGCTGTCCGGCAGCGCGCGCGACAAGGTCTGGAACAACACGATCGTCGGCACCATCGACCCGATCTACGTACGCGAGGACGGACGCATCGACGCATGCAACCTGTCGAGCGAGTGGGATACCTGCCCGGCCGGCTACGTCGAGAAGTGGAGCGCCGGAGAATACAACGGCGGTGACACCACCAAGCCAATGGCATGGGACTCACTGAACAACGAGCTGATCAACAACATCATCGCCTCTAAGCCACGGACGGCCTTCACCGATCCCGGCGCCAACAAGAATCATCGCTACACGAACATGATCCTGGTCGAGGCATCCAGGAACCTGCCGCGCCCGGACGAGGCGGAGGGAAGATTCGCGGGCGTCAACGAGCAGCTCGCCGAGTCCGACTACAACGTGTTCGTCCGGCCGCAAACCATAGATTCCGGCACGGGCTCCGACCGCTACCTGACCAACTTCGGCCTAGGCCCCGATTCCTGGGCCGTGTCCGAGACGCTCACGCAGGAGTCTCAGGCGCAGGGCCTGACGATTGCCGGCAAGGACTCCCACTCGCTCGACCTTCGCGCCGATCGCGGCGACTCTCCGATCTTTGTTCGCGAGACCAGCACCATCACCGACTACAGCGGCGACTACCGGATTCGGGCGGGCTCTCCGGCAGAAGACTCGGGCAAGCCGCTCAGCGCCGCGGTCGCGACCGCGCTCGGACTGCCGACGGGAGCAACGGTGGACAGGGGCGCACTCGTGAACGCCGCCTGGGACACCTCCACGTCGGACCTCGGCAGCAACACGCGTCTGAACGACGGTATCTGGGGCGACCAATTCGAGACCGCCGTCAGTGGCGGCTGGGGCACCTCCTGGTCGGTCGCACCCGCAGCGCGTTTCACCGGCGGTGCGGACGGCTACGGGGTCATCGCCATGCCAGAAGCCGGCGCAGGCTCCTCCGCCACCGTGCGCAACTACAGTTCCACAAGCACCCGCGTCAACGCCTACTTCACCTTCGCCGAGAACGGGGCGGGAGGGAGGACCTACGTCTCGATCGCCGCACGTGGCATCGCCGGGTCTTCGGACTGCTACTACGTGAAAACAGTCCTGGACAATGGGAGACTCTCCGCCAGCCTGATGAAGCGGGTCGGCCCGCAGGAAACCACGCTGGCCACGATCCCGGTGGAGGGCACGTTCAGCCCGGGCATGCGGGTGAATGTCGTCGTCGAGGCGGCGGGCACCTCGCCCACCACGCTGCGGGCCAAGGTTTGGTTGGGAGAGGCCTCCGCGCCCGCCGAGTGGGATGCCACGGCCACTGACGCTGAACCCAGGCTCCAGCGCCGCGGCGTCGTCCGTATCAACACCTACCTCTCGGGAAGCGCCACCTCAACCGGGCAGGCGCTGAAGTTCGCCGCGCTGAGTGTGGAGGATGAAACCAGGGTCCAGCCCTGAGCACCGGTGAGCTGGGCCACGGCCCGCACGGGGGGCGCGGATTCGACCTGCTGCGGCGTCTCAGCGTGCGTAGGGCGCGGTGTGCGGCCCCAGCAGCGTCGCCCGCAGGATGCCGCGGCCGCCCGCGGCGCGGTGCTCATGTTGCGCCCGCTGCGCCTGACGGTCCGCATCCTCGCCTCGGGATGCCAGGGCACGGGCCGAGCCGACCAGCCACAGCGCCGTACCACGCGCCGTAAACTCCAGGCGCCGCCGGGCACGCCGCCAGCCGCTCGTGTCCAGCAGTCGCACCCAGGCCCAGGTCTCGGCGTTACGACGGGCCCGGGTGAGCACCCACTCGCGGCTGGCCCGCTCGGAGGGAACGGTCTCGGAAACCACAGCCGCGTCGCACCAGACGAGTGCACCGGCGCGGGCGGTCAGCGAGCGGGTGAAGAAGGTGTCCTCCCCGCCGGTGAAGGCGAAGCGCGGATCGAATTCGAGTCCCAGGCGGCGCACCACGGTCATGTCCAGCAGCAGGTTGTTGGTGGCGGCACTGCGCATGGGCGTTCCCGTGGGGCGCTGCACCCTGCGGAATACGGGAGCCGATGCCATCCACGGATCCGGCTGCTGCTCAAAGACCGACTCCACTGGCCCCGTCACCCCGACCGCGCCAGTGTTCCGGTAGGTCGCCACCAGGGCGGCGAGCCAGCCGTCGCCCGGCAACTCGTCGTCGTCGATGAAGACCAGCAGATCGCGCTCAGCGGCCTCGCTCAGGGCACGGTTGCGCGCCGCCGACAGCCCCGGGGTGGGCTCCACGACCACATGCACGCGCCCATCCTGACCGACCCCGCCGGCATTGACGAGACGCTCACGGGCCGACCCCGCGGCATCGTTATCCACGATCACCACCCGCGCATCGACCTCCTCCAGGTCCTGCAGTTGCGAGAGCAGCTGCAGCACCAGGCCGGCCACCCGTTCGGGGCGCTTGTAGGTGCATACCGCCACGTCAAGGGTGAGCGGGCCTGCGGGCATGGGGAACTCCCAACGAATCACGGGAGTAGTCCATCGGCGTAGACCACTCGTGAATAGTCTTGGCATAGTATCATCGCCCCCGAGTACGCGGTCTCGCTGAGACGCTCCCCTTGGTTGCGACCACAACCACCCAATCGGACCCCGGTTAAGAAGATACGGCTGGCATGACTAACCTCTCCTCCACGGCAGTCATAGTCGTCAACTACGGATCGCACGAGCTGCTGGAGACCAATCTCGTCCCCCTTTCCGCCGACGCTTCCCCGAGTACCGGGACACCTCGGATTGTGATCGTAGACAACGCGACGACCCCCGCCGAGCGGGCAGCCGTGACCGCCCAGGCCCAAGCCCACGGCTGGCTGACGGTACTGCCCGACGCCAACCTCGGCTTCGGCGCCGGCGTGAACCTGGGCGTCCGAGCAGCACTCGACGCCGGCGCCCAGACGTTCGCCATCCTCAATCCGGACGCGACCATCGCCCCCGATCAGCTCGCCGCGCTCGTGGCGCATGTAGAGGCGGACCCCATGACGCTCGTCGCTCCCATGATCGTCGACGATGTCGGCAGGCCCGTCTTCTACGGCTACCGCGTGGACCTGACCGACGGCGCCACCCGGTCTCCACGCACCACTCTGATCCCGGGGCACCGTCACGCGGAATGGCTGACCGGCGCCTGCTTCGCGGTCTCCCGCCGGCTGTGGGAGGCGACCGGTGGCCTGGCGGAGGACTACTTCCTGTACTGGGAGGACGTCGACTTCTCCCTACGCGTACTGGCCGCCGGCGGTCGTCTGCTCAACGACACCGACATCGTCGCCCGCCATGTGGAGGGCGGAACCCAGCGCCCCCGCCGAGACGCAACCGGCAGCGAATCGGCGGACCCCGCCGGCGCGGCCGACACCACGTCGCGTGAACGGCCGGGCGGGCAGCGGCACTCGGCTACCTACTACTACTGGAACGTCCGCAACCGCCTGCTGCTGGGTACGCGCTGGGCACGCCGCGGAGAACTGGCCCGCTGGGTGCGGCGCACCCCCCAGGAGTCCTGGCGGATCCTCCTGCGCGGCGGCCGCCGTCAGCTGCTGACCCATCCCACCACCACCCTGGTGCCCGCCGTACGCGGGGCGATCGACGGGCTGCGTCTCGTCCACCGGGAACGCTTCACCCCACGAGAGAGGCCCAATGACCGCTAGCTCCACCGCCTCCGCCGCGTGGCCCGACCGGCTGCGCATCGCCATGCTCGGAACCCGCGGCGTGCCCGCACGCTACGGGGGCTTCGAGACCGCCATCGAGGAGGTCGGCCGTCGCCTCGCCGCACGGGGCCACCGGGTACTCGTCTACTCCCGCAACCCCGAACCGGACACGCCCCTGCCCCGCATGTATCGCGGCATGCGGGTGGTGGAGCTGCCGGCGCTGAAGAAGCGCTCCCTGGAGACGCTCTCCCACACCGCACTGTCGGTGCGGCACCTGCTGCCGCGCGTCCACCCGGACGTCGCCATCGTCTTCAACGCCGCCAACTCGCCCTTCCTGCCGGCCCTGCGCGCCGCCCGCATCCCCGTGGCCACCCACGTGGATGGCCTGGAGTGGCGGCGCGGCAAATGGGGGCCCACGGGCAGGCGCTACTACCGGGCGGCCGAGGCGCTGGCGGTGCGCTACTCGGACGCGCTGATCGCCGACGCCCAGGGCATCGCCGACTACTACGCCGAGGAGTTCGAGGCGGACACGGACCTGATCGCCTACGGGGCCCCGCAGGTCGTCGTCGGCACCGACCGGCTGGCCGAGCTCGGGCTGCGGGCCGACGGCTTCCACCTGGTGGTGGCCCGCTTCGAGATCGAGAACCACGTGGACGTGATCGTCGACGGCTACGTCCGCTCGGGGGCACGACTGCCACTCGTCGTCGTCGGCTCAGCCCCCTACGCGAATGAGTACACGGCCCGCATCGAGCAGCTGGCCGACTCCCGCGTCCGCCTACTCGGCGGGGTCTGGGACCAGGAACTGCTCGACCAGCTGTACGCGGGCGCGCTCGTCTACTACCACGGCCACTCCGTGGGCGGCACCAATCCCTCTCTGCTGCGCGCCATCGGCGCCGGGGCCGCCGTGGACGCGTTCGACGTCCCCTTCAACCGGGAGGTGCTCGGCGACGCCGGCCGCTACTGGGCCACGGACGCCGACGTCGCCGCCCTGGTCGACTCCGCGGAGGCCGATCCGGACGCGCAGGCACGCCGCGGGGAGCTGTCCCGCGGCCGCGCCGCCCTGTACGACTGGGATGAGGTGACCGATCGCTACGAGGCACTGTGCCGCCGCCTGGCCGAACAGGGCCCCCGACGCCGGCGCCCCTCCGGACGGCGAACGGGGGCATTCCCCGCATGAGTGCTCCCACCTCACCCCGGTCCGACTCACCCCTGGTGCTGGTCGCCCACCCGTCCCCCGACCTGTATGGCTCCGACTGGCAGCTAGTGGAGACCATCACCGGACTGATCGAGTCCGGCTACCGCGTCAACGTGGCCCTGCCCGAGGAGGGTCCGCTGGTGGGTGTACTCGAGGGTGTGGGGGCGCGCGTCGCCGTCGTCCCCTTCACGGTGCTGCGCAAGGCGCTGCTGAGTCCCCGCGGTCTGGCGGTCCTGGCGGCGCGGGCGCCCGGCGAACTCGCCCGGCTGCGCGGCCTGATCAAAGCCTGCGGCGCCGACCTGCTGCTGGCCAACACCGTGACGATCCCGTGGTGGCCGCTGGCGGGACGTGCAGCCGGCGTGCCGGTGCTGTCACACGTGCACGAGGCCGAGGACACCCAGCACCTGCTTATCCGCGCGGGTCTGAACGCACCACTGCTCGCCGCCACCCGGATCGTGGCCAACTCCGAGGCCGCCCGGCAAGCGCTGCTGTCCGCGCAGCCGCTGCTGGCAGGGCGCACCCGGGTAGTGCACAACGGCGTGGCGGGCCCGCCGCAGTCACCCGCCCCGCTGCATGAACGCGCTCCCCACGCACCGCTGCGGATTGCCATGGTGGGCAGGCTGTCCCCCGCAAGGGCGTGGACGTGCTGCTGGATGCGGTCGCGCTGCTGCGCGAACGCGGTGTCGACGCCTCGCTGGAGGTGGCCGGCTCGATCTTCCCGGGCTATGAGTGGTACGAGGCGCAGCTGCGCGAGCGTGCCGCCGCACCGGACCTGGCCGGGCACGTGGATTTCCTCGGTTATGTCCACCCGACCTGGCCGGTGCTGGAACGGGCGGACGTCGTCGTCGTGCCCTCGCGGCAGGAGCCCTTCGGCAATACGGCCGTGGAGGCCATGCACGCCGCCCGTCCGCTGGTCGCCTCGGGCGTGCAGGGCCTTAAGGAAGTCGTAGACGACGGCGTCACCGGCCTGCTCGTGCCCCCGGATGACCCCGCGGCGCTCGCGACTGCACTGGGCAGGCTCGCCGCCGACCCCGACCTCGCCGCCCGCCTGGCCCGGTGCGGGGCGCAGGAGGCGCGCACCCGCTTCAGCGTCGCCGGCTACCGGGCGGCCATGACCGCGGTGGTCCGCAATCTCATCCCCGCGTGAAGGCGTCAACTGTTGGGTGGTGCGACCCCATTAGCGCGGCCGCATCACCCCCCCATCGGCGCATAGCCAACCGCTCAGTTGCGGATTGCAGGTTTGAGGGGATTGTTCACCAGTCCGGCGTCAAGGCTCAGCTCCCCCGTGAGCGGCTGGTCGGGGCGCTCGAAAGACATGGCGTGGTCGGCAAGGTAAACCGCCATCTCCGGGAAACTCGAGTACGCCGGCGCGATGAAGTGCTGGGAGGAGGCAAGCAGGTACAGGTCGACGATCGCCGAGCGCACGCCCTCGGTGGTGTTGTAACCGCCCTTGTCACTCAGGGCGACGCAGCCGTCGAAGCGACTCATGATCCGTTCCTGCGCCTCGGCGGTGTCGCAGGACAGGTAGAAGCGCACGTCGGGGAATCGTTCGCGCGCCGCGCGCATGCGCTGCTCGAACCACTCCACCGGTGAGGACTGCAGGGTCTTGGCGTGCGAAACCGTATGGGAGCGCACCTGCACTCCCACGTAGCGCCGCCCGCGCAGGGAGTCGTCGAAGACTCGGTTGACTCGTTCGGCGATCTCCGCAACCGGGGTCAGGGCGCGGAAGTCCTCCGTCCACGGTCGCATGCCATCGTCCCAGGTGACCGGCTGCCCGCCGGAGCGGATCTGCCACAGGTGATCGCGCCGCATGGACTCCGTGATCGCCGTCGGTCCGGGACCGTAGAAATGGTGGATCGGTGAGATGGCCCGAGAGGCCCAGCGCGGCACGCGGTGCCCGGCGTCGAAGTGCCATAGCTCGTCCATGGCCGGACCGAAGTAGCGGTCCGTCCCCCACACGTAGAACAGCTCCCGTCCCTCGCGCTCGGCCAGCACCTTCGCGGACAGCAGCGCCCGCACCCGGTTGCCGAGACCATCCTGGCGGCCGGTGTATATCAGCAGCGACTTGGGGCCGGTGAGCAGCCTGAATGGGGTCGGCAATGACATCAGCGCTGCCCCCGCAGTTCCAGATACCACTTGGGCAGCGCCAGGACCACGTAGCCCGCATAGCCGACGAGCATGAGCCCGTACACCCACAGGAACACCACGGGCGCGAAGCGCAGCACCAGCACCAGGCACATCAGCCCGTAGTCGGTGGGCACCGACAGCAGTGACTTAAGCACGCCCGCGCGGCCCTCGTCCTTCGCCAGAGGGGTGCCTCCGGCGTAGCGCAACTGGTAGGTGAGGATGTAGCTGAAGAAGTGGATGTTCTGCACCGCGCCGAAGGCCAGCGGCACCAGCAGGAGTGCCGGGGTCGACAGGTCGGCGAACCGGAACAGGCCGATGGCGATGGCACCGTGGATAGTGGACAGCTTGATCACGTCGGCCACGTGGTCCAACCACTCCCCCGCCTTCGAACCGCCATGGCGCAGCCGCGCCAACTGGCCGTCCGCCGAGTCCAGGGCATAGCCGAGCATCAGCAGCAGGGATGTGGCCACACAGGCGAGCACCGAGGGGCGCCATACGGCCAGCAACACGATGCCGACATAGGTGCAGCAGGCGGAGATCGCCGTGACCTGGTCAGGCGTCATGCCCAGCCGGTGGGCGATGGCGGCGAGTACCCGCCCCACGGGCCGGTTGATCAGGCGGGAGTACAGCGGGGCACCCGCCTTCGCCTTCTGCGCCGACGCCAAGGCATGAATGTTCTCCCGGATTGAGGGGCGAGGACTCGTCTGGGACGCGGATGCGCTCATCCAGAGCTCCAATCAGTAGTACAACGACATAACAAGTTAGCATGCCCCGCGCGGCGCCGACTCCGGCCGAGGCCGGTAGCTCCCGGCGTGCTACTCCGCCGTGGTCGGGACGTCGCGCAGAGTGGGATTGGGGGTCATGGCGCGCAAGCCGTTCCAGGCGAGGTTGACCATGTGAGCGGCCACCTCTTCCTTGCTCATCGCCGGGTTGTCCAGCCACCACTGCGAGGGCATGGCCACAATGCCGACCAGCATCTGCGCGTACAGCGGGGCGGTGCGCGGATCGAGCCCGTGCGTGGAGAACTGCTTGGCGAGCAGCCCCGACACTTGGATCGCGACGTCGGCCAGCAGGGTGGAGTAGGTGTCCGAGCTGTGGGTGTTGGTGGCGGACAGGATGCGGAAGCCGTCGGAGGATTCCTCGATGTAGGTGAGCAGCGCCAGCGCGGCGCGCTCGACGATCACCGAGGCGGACGAGGAGGACTTTAGCGCCTGCGTGATCGTGGTGGAGATGGCGGTGAGTTCGCGGTCCACGATGACGGCGTACAGGCCTTCCTTGCCACCGAAGTGCTCATAGACCACGGGCTTGGACACCTTGGCGCGGTTGGCGATCTCCTCAATGCTGGTGGCCTCGAAGCCCTTCTCAGCGAACAGCGCTCGGGCCACGGTGATCAGTTGCTCACGCCGTTCGGAGGCGCTCATCCGGGTTCTCTTGCTGGCCTTGCTGCTCATAACTGCTCGTTGGGTGTCTGCGTCTTGCAACTCGGGTATGCCGGGGCATCCGACAAGGCGTTGCGCGCGCAACGCCTGGGCATCGGGGACAAACGACGGCTTTCGGCTTCCTCCTGCTTCAAAGTGAGCCTAACACGGCGCGCCTGCGAAGCCCCTGTCGGCGGCACACGCGGGCCGTTTCACCCCGACCAGCATTGCCGGGCGCCAAGGACGCCCCTCGGCGGCACTGGGCGCACAGGGGACCGCCGCACGGGAGCCGCGAGTATGGCGCCCGGGCGGGCGGTTCGGCTTGCTCGACGCCGCCGACGGCCGCCCACGCACCCGGCGTCGCCCCGGAATCCAACACCACAACCCCCGAAGCTGGAAGAGCTGGTTTGGGCCCGCCCGGGACTGTCCAAGGCGTTACCCCACTCGACGGCGACCAGCACAGCTGGTTTGGGCCCGCCCGGGGGCTTGCGGCTCTGCCCGGCGCCCGCACCTTTCCCGCTCCCCTACTCGGACCGCGTCCCTCCAGTTGGACCGCGAATCTGCACTGGGACCGCTTGAGAGTGCGTCTGGGGCGGTCCAAGTGCAGCCCGGCGGTCCAAGTAGAGCCGGGCGTTCCAAGCAGACACGGGCCAGTCGATCGAACCGCAAGCAACCACACACCTCAGACGCCACCCCAACCCCCGCCTCCACACCCGCAAACCGGAAGATCCGCATTAGCACCGCCGAATAATCATCCAACCAGGCCCTCGAGCGGACACAAATCGTGACCGTACGTTATAAAAAAGTTGCTAAATGTGACGCACGACGCTCATATACCGCCAGAAACAACGAGTCCGCCACGCTAAAAATCTCAGTAATGTCACGGCAGCGTCGCCGCCATAATCAATTCTTTACTTTTACGCCCAACCCCGTTCAGAGCTCCACCCAACCCGGCACACCCACCCCAACACACCCTACAAACCGCATCATCACGCCGCTTACCTCCCAAGCCCTTGAAGCACCCCGCCGCCACCTCCGCCCCGAACACTAGCTTCACGCCGTCTCTTTCTGTGCATCTGTTCACGTTCATACCCAACGGCCTCGCGTAGGTAGTAGATTCGGTGGGGACATCGACGAATAAACCCGCGCCCAGCGCCTAACCCGGCGCCCTCGCAGGTCATTTCAGCGGTACTTCCGCTCCGTCCTCTCACGCGTCTTCCATAAGCAACCGCAAACATCCTTGGAGTCGTCTTGGCCAGCCCGACCAGCCCTTCGTCTCGACCACAGTCCGCCGGGCACGACGACCAGAACCCGGACTCCGCGCGGATCCTGCCGCGGCTGACGTCACCGCTGTTCACCGACTGGCCGACCATGCGCCAGGATCTGCTGTCCTGGATCATGCTCAGCGACCTCACGGCCGTGGTGCTTCCGGTATGGGTGGCGCTGATCAGCCTGAGCTGGGGGGCATCACGGCTGCTGCTGACCGCGCTCACCGGTATCTTGATGGTGTCACTCACCTGGGCGTCGGGCGCACTGGGCGTCGATGTTGTCGACCAGGCACGCTCGGGCGGCGAGCGGGTAGCCCTGGCCACTCTGATCACCGCGCCCGTGGCACTTCTTCTGGGGCAACTGCTTACCCCCGGCCTCCCCGCCGGGTCGGTACTGGCGCCACTGGCCACGCAGTTCGCGCTAGCAGTCGTCGGACGCACCATCGAAAGCAATTGGTTGCGCACCCGCCGCATGGAGGGGCACGGCCTGCGCCGCACGCTCATCGTGATGGGACCGGGCGCCGAGCCGATTCTGCGCGATCTGCGCTCTCACCCCGGAGACGGCTTCCTCGTCGTCGGCTACGTCTCCTCCAGTACCAACCACTCCCGAACCGCCGCTCACCTGGGCGACCAGGACGCGATCAACGCGATGATCCGCGCCGAGCACATCGACGTCGTAATGACGCTCGGAGGAGTCGGCCCGGAGGATCTTGTAACCCTGATGCGTGGCCTGACCTCGACCGGTGCGCGCCTGGTGGTCGCCCCCGGTCTGCAGGACGTGGTGCCCGGACGCATGCGCGGGCTACCCGTCACCCACGGCTGGACGGGTCTGATCGACGTGAGCCTGCGCCGCACGCGGCTGCTCGCCAAGGAGGTGTTCGACCGCGTCGCCGGCAGCCTCCTGCTTCTGATCGCCTCCCCGATCCTGGCCGGAGCCGCACTGGCCGTACGTATGGACTCCCCCGGCCCCGCCTTCTACACCCAAACCCGGGTCGGGGCGGGCGGCAAGCACTTCACCCTGTGGAAGCTGCGCTCGATGTACACCGATGCCGATGCCCGCCGCGCCGCCGTGGTGAGCGCCGGTGGTGACGTCGGCAACGAGGTGCTGTTCAAGAACCGCACCGACCCGCGTATCACCCGGGTGGGTCGCTTCATCCGCCGCACCTCCATCGACGAGCTGCCGCAGCTGATCAATGTGGTGCGCGGGGAGATGAGCCTGGTCGGCCCACGCCCGGCACTGCCCAGTGAGGTCGCCGAGTACGACGCCGAGGCCCGCCGACGGCTACTGGTCAAGCCCGGTCTTACCGGCCTGTGGCAGGTGTCGGGCCGCTCCGACCTGTCCTGGGACTCGACGGTCGCGCTGGACCGCCACTACGTTGAAAACCGAGGCGCCCGCCTGGACGCCAGCATCTTCCTGTCAACCTTCAAGGCCGTCGTCGGCGGCAAGGGAGCGTACTGATGATCACCGGCTACGTGCCCGGCGGCTTCGACATGCTGCATATCGGACACCTCAACGTCCTCACCGCGGCCGCCACCCGCTGCGACCGTCTGATCGCGGGCGTCGCCACAGACGAGTCCCTCAAGCGCATGAAGGGGCGTCCTCCGATCGTGCCGCAGGATGAGCGCATGGCACTGGTCGCCGCACTGCGGGTGGTCGACGCCGTCGTCCCCGACTTCGATCAGGACAAGCGCCTGGCCTGGAAGCGCGAGCCCTTCGACATCCTGTTCAAGGGCACCGACTGGCAGGGCACGGAGAAGGGCGACCGACTGGAGCAGCAAATGGCGGAGGTCGGCGCGACCGTCGTCTACCTGCCCTACACGCCCACCACGTCCTCCAGCATGCTGCGGCGCATGCTCACACAGGAGATCGCCACGCACTCGGGCGCAACCGGCAGGTGAAGGGCATGCCTGCCCCAAAGCGCCTTTTCCCCCGCTCCAGCTGGCCAAGCCTCAAACTGTCTCGAAGGCGGCGCCGGGGCCTGTCCGCTGCCCTGGCGGGCCTGGCCGCGCTCTGCCTGGGCACTGCCGCCTGGTTGCACGACGGCGTCCCCCAGGCGGATGTCTCGCTCAACGACGGCGGTGTGTGGGTGACCAGCACCGCGGAGCACCTGGTGGCCCGATTGAACTATCCGTCCAAGCAGGTGGACGGCTCAATCCGCACCGCGTCCGCGGACTTCGACGTCACCCAAAGCGGGGAGGACGTGCTCGTCCCCGACCTGGCGGCCGGCTCGGTGGCGGCGGTGGATCCCACCGCCGTGGCACTATCCACCAGCACGCAGCTGACCGGCGGAACTACCGTGTTGCAGGGCGCGGACCGGGTGTTCGCCGTGGATGCCGAGGCCGGTACCGTATCCGGCACCACCGTCGACGCGGTTGACCTGCTCGCCGCCGCCCCCACCCTGATCGAGGGCATGCCAGGCGTCGTGGCCGTGGCCGGCACCGACGGCTCCCTGTATGCCGTGTCCTCCCGATCCGGCACACTGACCACGGTTCCGGCGAACTCCTCCGGATGGGGAAAGGCCTCGGCACAGTCGCTGAGCTTCACCGACGCCACCGACCTGGCCATCACTGCCGTCGGCGATCGGCCGGTCGTGCTCGAGCGCGGCACCGGGATCGTGCACCTGCCTGACGGGACGAGCACGGATCTGGGGACCTCCGGCCTGGTACTGCAGCAGCCCGGTCCGAGCGCCGACGCCGTCCTGGTGGCCTCGCGGACCGCGATTATGTCCGTCCCGCTGGACGGCTCACCGGCGACCACCATCCCGGCCTCTGCCGACGGCGAGGCGGCTCCCGGCGTCGCCGCCCAGCCTGTGCGCCTGGGCGACTGTGTCTACGGTGCCTGGTCCGGCTCCGGCCAGTTCCTGCGGCAGTGTGGCGACGACGTCGACGCCGTCAGCGACGACGCCCTGGCCTCCTCCTCCCGGCCCGTGTTCCGCGTGAACCGGGACGCGATCGTCCTCAACGACATCACCCAGGGAACCGTGTGGCTGCCCGACGAGAACCTGGTCCTGGTGGAGGACTGGACCGATATCACCTCCCAGACCGACGACCAGTCCGACGACAAGGACGAATCGGCAGAGACCTCCGACGCCCAGTCTCAGCCCGAGCGCACCGAGGAGAACCACCCGCCCCAGGCCAATGACGACACCCTGGGCGTGCGCCCCGGACGCTCCACCGTGCTGCAGGTGCTGGCCAACGACTCCGACCCGGACGGCGACGTACTCAGCGCCGAACCGGGGGACACCGGCGCCGCCCAGGTGACCTCCTCCCAGTCCGGCCTGGCGCTGCGCATCGACGTCCCCGAGGATGCCACCGGCACCTACACCGTCCCCTACACCGCCTCCGACGGGCGCGGCGGCGCCGACTCCGCGGTAGCCGCCGTGGAGGTACACGACTGGAGCGTCAACAACGCCCCGAGCAAATCTCCACCCCAACGCTGGTGATCGCCGCCGACGCCTCCGGGTCCCTAGACGTGCTGGGCAACTGGCTGGACCCCGATGGCGACACCCTCTACCTGGTGTCCGCGCAGGGCGAGGGCTTCGACGTGCGCACCACCAACGAGGGCACCGTCACCGTGCGCGACATGACCGGCGCCGTCGGCACCCGTACCCTGACCGTGGTCGTCTCCGACGGGCAGCAGGCCGCCTCCGGCACCGTTACGGTGGACGTACAGTCCGCTGACTCGGTCGCCCCCATTGCCAACCCCGACCACGTGCTGGTGGTCGCCGGGACATCCACCGTGGTCTCCCCCCTGGACAACGACGTCTCCCCCACCGGCGACCCGCTCAGCTTGGCGGGCGTGGAGGAGACCCCCGCCGGCACAAACCTGGAGGTCAACCAGCAGGCCGGCACCTTCACCTTCTCCGCCGAGCAGGCCGGCACCTACTACGTCACCTACGATGTCACCGCCGGCTCCGCCGTGGCCCAGGGGATCGTGCGCGCAGATGTGGTCGAGCCCTCCGAGCCGGACGTCCCCCGGTCACGGAGAACGACACCGTGCTGCTGCGGGAGGGAGGCTCCGCCACGGTTGCGCCGCTGAACAACGACTTCGACCCCGCGGGTGGCGTCTTGGTGCTGCAGTCGGCGAGTGCCCCCGACCAGTCGGGGGTGAGCGTCACGGTGGTGGACCACTCCCTGCTGCAGGTATCCGCCCCCGGCGCGATCGGGCAGAGTGTGGAGGTGGAGTACACGGCCTCCAACGGGACCGCCTCCGCCACCGGCCACATGACCGTGGTCCCGGTCACCACTGCCGAGTTGCAGGTGCCGATCGCGAGCCCCGACTCCGCCGTCGTGCGCGTGGGCGATGTGGTGACCGTGTCCGTGCTGGACAATGACACCTCCCCCTCGGGACTGGCCCTGAGCGTCGCGGATGAGCTCGGAGTGGCTGGTGCGGACCTGGGCACCGCCTGGACCAGCGGCGACGTGGTTCGCTTCAAGGCCGACGATGCCCCGGGCCGTACCACCCTGTCCTACACGGTGTCCGACACCCAGGGGCAGAGCGCCTTCGGCCAGATCGACATCGAGGTGCGCGCCCGCGACGACGCCGCCAACGCCGCTCCGGTCCCGCAGAGCCTGGAGGCCAGCACCGTCGCCGGCTCGGCGGTGGCCATCACCGTGCCGCTGGACGGGATCGACCCCGACGGCGACTCCGTCAGCCTGGTGGGGCTGGCCCAGACCCCGACGTCGGGAACCGTGGAGGCCTCCTCCACCTACCTGACCTACACCCCCCACGAGGGGGCCACCGGCACCGACACCTTCACCTACACGGTCGAGGACCGCTTCGGGGCGCAGGCCACCGGGACCGTGCGCGTGGGCGTGGCCGCAGCGCCCGAGACGAACACGGCTCCGGTGGCCACCGACGACCTGGTGGTGGCCCAGCCCGGCCGCACCGTGGTCACCGACGTCGTCTCCAATGACTTCGACGCCGACGGCGACACCCTCGCCATGGAGGACGCGCCCCTGAGCGATGACCCGGCACTGACGACCTCCATGCGCTCCGGGCGGGCGGTGGCAGACCTGCCCGGCACGGAGGGTGTGTATACGGCCCACTACCGGGTCGCCGACGGACGCGGCGGCATGGACGTGGGCACCATCACCTACCAGGTGCTGGCCGACGCTCCCCTGATCAGCCCCATCGGCGTGGACGACTACGTCACGGTGGACCAGGTGGACGCAGACGGCATGGCGACCGTATCCGTGCTGGACAACGACCAGGACGCCGACGGCTCCCCCTGGGACCTGACCGTCACGACCGCGGACCCGACCGCCGAGGTGGTCGACTCCTCCATCCGAGTCAGCGTCGGCGACGAGCAGCGCCTGGTGCTGTACACGATCACCGATCAGGACGGGCTGACCGGGAACGCCGTCATCGTCATCCCCTCCCGCGACGACCTGCGCCCGCGGCTGGATTCGGCCGCCATCCCGGTGCGCATCCCGGCGGACACCACCACTACCGTGGATCTGGCCGACTACATCCTCACCCGCGTCGGCACGACGCCCACCGTCGCCGACGACGCGACGGTACGCACCGGAACCGGCCTGGATGAGGCCGCGGTGTCCGGCGGTGGTGGCTCCCTGGACCTGACTCCCGCCGCGGGCTTCTCCGGGCAGACCTCCGTGACCCTGACGGTGACGGACTCTGGAGGCGACGGCGCCCTGTCCTCCAACCTGACCCTGCCGGTGGTGGTGGAGGCCACCGGGAACACACCCCCCGGCTTCACCCCCACCGAAGTGATCGTGGCCGCCGGAGAGGACGCCGTCACCGTCGACCTGTCGGCCATGACCCAGGACGCCGACGGCGACGAACTCTCCTTCTCGATCGGTTCCGCCCCCGCCGGCTTCACCGCCTCGTTGTCCGGCTCAACCGTGTCGGTATCGGCCGAGGTCGGCACGGCGACGGGCACCACCGGCACCCTGCCGGTGACGGTGGACGACGGCAATAACGACCCCGTGACCGGCCAGCTGCCGCTGCGGGTCTCCGAATCCACCCAGCCGCTGATGACGACGGCGCCGGCCGTGCTGACCTCCGACGGCTCCCCCGTCAGCATCGACGTCTACACGCTGGTGACCAACCCCTTCCCCGACCAGCCGATCACCCTGTCCGGCTCCCCGCAGGTCACCTCCGGCACCGGGAACGTGACCACCTCCGGCACCACGCTCACCATCACGCCCGGGGCCGGCTTCGCGGGCCGCCTGGTGGTCCGCTACGAGGTACTGGACGCCACCGGCTCCGCCTCGCGTGCCGTCACCGGCACGGTCACCGTCACGGTCACCGCCGTGCCGAACGCCCCCACCGGGGTCTCGGCCAGCCCGTCCGGCGCCACCGCCATGAAGGTGTCCTGGGTGCCGGGGGCGGACAACGGCTCCGCGATCACCGGTTACACCGTCACCGAGGTGAACGGGGCCGGCTCCTGGCGGTGCGCCGGCTCTCCCTGCGCCGCCACCGGCCTGACGGCGGGCGGCACCTACTCCTTCCAGGTGGTGGCCACCAACGCCGCCGGAGACTCCGCACCGTCGGCCGCCTCCGCCCCGGTGACCCTGACCGTCACCCCGGACGCGCCCACCGGCGTGAGCCTGACCGGCGGGAACGGCTCCGTGACGGTCTCCTGGGGCGCAGCCACCCCCATCAGCGGGGTTTCCATCACCTATGAGGTGCAGCTGCTGCAGGGAGGCAACGTGTCATCCACCCAGGTGGTCTCCGGGACTTCGGCGACCTTCGGCCGATTGAATCCGGGCAGCTACACCGCCCGCGTGCGGGCGGTGGTGTCCGGCTCCGGGCAGTCCGCCTGGGCCACGTCGGCCGGCAGCGCCAGTGTCTACGGCGCCCCGGGCAAACCGGGCACGCCCAGCATCAGCTGGGACGGAAGCAACCTGAACATCAGTTGGACCGCCGCGGCTAACAACGGTGACGCCGTCAGCTACACCGTCGCCATCTCCGGTTCGGTCATGCAGACGGTCCAGGCCGGGGCCAACACCTCGGTGTCCGTGCCGGTCTCGCTGGGGGCGGGCACACACGCCGTCTCGGTGACCGTCACCGCCGCGAACCAGGCCGGCTCGGCCACCTCCACGCCGGGATCTAAGAGCTTCCGCATCACCGGCAAGCCCAGCGCACCGTCGGCACCCGTAGCGGCCGCCTCCGGGACCACGATCACCATTACCCAGGGCTCGGTTGCCGCCTCCGGCGGCGGCTGGGACGCCGGCGAGCTCGAGATCGAGTACCGACTGGTCGACGCCGCCGGCAACCAGGTCAAGGGCTGGGACGACGACAACACCTCCTTCTCCGGCCTGACCCCGGGCGCCACCTATTACGTGGAGGCGCGCACGGTGGTGGACGACGACGAGTCCATCGTCTCCACCACGGTGCGCTCCAACGCGGTCACACTGCCGAAGTCGAACGTTGCGGTTGGCACGCAGAAGAGCTTCACAATCACCACGGGGATCCCAGAGGCCACCTGCACTCAGCAGGACCTCGATGAGACAGGCTTCTCCAGCGGCAGTTGCTGGCGGATAGTGGTAGACGTGTCCGGCTTCAATCCCGACAGCACGGTCTCCTGCAGCTACACCTACCGCGACACTGCAGACGGACAGACGAAGCCTTATTCCGAATCCTTCACGGTCGACTCACAGGGTGGGGGCCGCCATGTGTTCCCGCACCGTAGCCCGAATTCCGATCGTCAGATCACCTGCACGCAGCAGTAGATCGGCAGTTGTTTAACTGTCCAACCCGGCTGTGTCCCGGACGCCGTCTGCGGTCTCCATGCGATCTACCATGACGAAGACCGGTACCCGACTAAGGAGCACCCCACCATATGCCCATGACCCAGGAGAACGCGATGTGGTTCGCCGAAACCTTTGACAAGGTGGTAGATAACGTCGGCGAGGCACTACTTGGCAAGCAGGACGTGATCCGCTTGGCGCTGACCACCATGCTCGCCGAGGGGCACCTCCTGCTGGAAGACGCCCCCGGCACCGGCAAGACGGCACTGGCCCGCGCCCTGGCCGCCAGCGTGCAGGGCAGCCACTCGCGCATCCAGTTCACACCGGACCTGCTGCCGTCGGACATCACCGGCGTGACCATCTACAACCAGAAGACCACCGCCTGGGAGTTCCACCCCGGTCCGGTCTTCGCCTCCGTGCTCCTGGCCGATGAGATCAACCGCGCCTCCCCCAAGACCCAGTCCGCCCTGCTGGAGGTCATGGAGGAGTCGACGGTCACCGTCGACGGCGTGCAGCACGAGACCGGCCGTCCCTTCATGGTGATTGCCACCCAGAACCCCATTGAGCAGGCCGGCACCTACCGGCTGCCCGAGGCGCAGTTGGACCGCTTCCTGATGAAGACCTCCATCGGCTACCCCAGTCGAGAGGCCCTCACCAGCATCCTGGCGGGCTCGGATCACCCCGACCGCTCCCGCGGCCTGGAGGCCGTCATCACCTCCGGTGCGATCGCCTCCATGTCGGATATCGCGTCACAGAACCACGTGGAGGACTCGATCCTGGATTACATCGGCGCCCTGGTGGAGGCCACCCGCGAATCCCCGGACACGCAGCTGGGTGTATCCACCCGTGGCGCCATCGCCATGGCCCGGGTGACACGCGTGTGGGCGGCCTCGCAGGGGCGCCCCTACGTGCTGCCGGACGACGTCAAGGAACTCGCCGAGGTGGTGTGGGCGCACCGCCTGGTCATGGACCCCGACGCCGCCTTCTCCGGCGCCACCGCCGCCGGGGTCATCACCCGTGCGCTGGCCGACGTGCCCGCCCCCACCACCCGCTGAGCGAACACTCATGGCCAGCCCAGCCTCGCCCCCGCAGACACAAGCCGACACGCCCTCGGCCATGCGGCACACCGTGCAGGAGACACTGCGGACCGCCCGCACCGCCACCGCCCGGCTCCGCTCCGGCACCTCCCGGTGGCGCAGCTGGGGGGTGGTCACGGCTGCGCGCCGCAGCCTGGCCGTAGTCACCTCAACCGGCTGGGCGTGTCTGCTGCTGCTGGGTATCTGCGTCGCCGGCGGGGTTCGGGCCGGCTGGCAGGAGGCATGGGCCGCCGCCGCGGTGCTGGGCGTCGTCGTCGCCACCGCCTGGCTGTGGCTGCTGCCGCGCGGCGGGCACACCGTTCACCACGAGCTGTTCGAGCGGCGCGTCACGGTCGGGGACAACGCCATCGTCCACGTGACCGTGCACAACCCCACCGGCCACCCCCTGCTGCCCACCCGCATGGAGATGCCCGTGGGAGCCGCCAACGCCGTCTTCGCCGTACCCACGCTGTCTCCGGGAGGCGACCACGAGCGCGGCTTCATCCTGCCCACGGCCCGCCGCAGCGTCGTCACCGTCGGCCCGGTCATCTCGGTCAACTCCGACCCGGTCGGCCTACTGCGCCGCGAGCGCAATCGCACCGAGGCGCAGACCGTGCACATTCATCCGCGTACGATCCGGCTGGGTGTGACCCTGCGCGGCATCATGCGCGACGTCGAGGGCGCCGTCACCCAGGAGCTGTCAAGTTCGGACGTGTCCTTCCACGCGCTGCGTGACTACGTCCCCGGAGACGACCGCCGCAACGTCCACTGGCGCACCACGGCCCGCACCGGCCGGCTCATGGTGCGTCAGTTCGAGGAGACGCATCGAGCCAACCTACTGGTGCTCCTGGACACCCGGCCCGACGACTACGAAACCGCCGAGGACTTCGAGACCGCCATCTCGGTGGCCTGCTCACTGGCACTGGGCGCCATCTCCGACGGCCGCGAGGTCACCGTCCTCACTCAGACCGAGGCGCTGCCGACCGCCACCGGCATGCGCCTGCTGGACGCCTCCTGCCTGCTGACGGAGACGCCCGACGCCTACGGCTGCGACGAGCTGGCCCGCCAAGCCACGACCCGCCACCCGGAGGCCTCCGTGATGGTGCTGGTCACCGGTCAGCGCTGCGAGGACACCGTGCTGGGGCGCGTGCGCACCATCACCCCGGTGGACACGGTGGTGATTGCACTGCGCTGTGGGTCCCGCCCATTCGGACGCCGCACCCTGGGCACTCTCACCGCCTTCGACCTGGACCGCCTGGAGACGCTGCCCGCGGTGATGCGGAGGGCGGTATGAGCGCCCTGCTTGGAAAGCGCTGGCTCTACCAGTTGCTGGTCACCGTGCTGCTGCTGATCGGCACCGTGCCCTTCATCATTCCCTTCGGCTCCACGGTCGGCATGCTCGTCGCCGCGGTCGGAGTAATCCTGGGCGTGGTCATCGGCCTGGCCACCGCCCGCGCCCACCTGTCGGCGCTGCCCACCCTCGCCGTCACGGCGACGGCGCACGTGCTGCTCGCCCCCTTGCTGCTACCCGACGTTGACCACAACCTGCACGGGCTGCATACGGTCCTGTCCGCCACCATCACCGTATGGCGCGACGCGCTCGCCCTACCGTTGCCATTGACCGCCTTCTCCGCCATGACGGTCCTGCCGTGGCTGACCGGGCTGACCGGAGGCGTGCTGGCGACCCGTGCCATCGCGGCGGACCGGCTCCACCTGGCCGGATTCGTAGTCCTGGGCGCGGCGGCGATCGGCGTCGCCTGGGGTGACGCGGACGCGCCCCTGCCGGCCGCCATCGGCGCGGTACTTGTGGCCGGTGTGCTCGGAACGTGGGCGCTGGCCGCGCAGCGAGGCCGGCGCGAGCGCGTGGCCGAGGCCCTGGAGGACTCCGACTCGGGCATCGCTACGGGTACCCGTCGCGGCGTGGCCCGGGCGGGTGCGCTGCTGCTGGCGGTTGCACTCGCCGTCGCCATCACCGCCCCCGCCGCACCACACACCCGCACGGTGCTGCGGGACCTGTTCACCCCGCCGCTGGACCTCACCGAGTACGCCACCCCCCTGTCGCTGGTACGCACGCTGGAGACGGAGATGGCCTCCACCAACCTCATGGAGCTCTCCGGTCTGCCCGAGGGCGCCCGCATACGCATCGCCGCCCTGGACTCATACGACGGCCTGTCCGCGCGCATCGGTCAGGATGCCGGCACCGGCTCTCACTTCCAGCACGTCGGCAAGGGGACGCCGCTGGTGGCCACAGACACCGCCTCCGCCGCAGACAATGCGGCGGGCGCGGTGAACTCGGTAAACACGGGAAACACAGCCGACGCCGTCACCGTCAACTTCACTCTCGACGGCTACACCTACCCTTGGGTGCCCACCGTCGCCGACGCGCTGTCCATCACCCCCTCCGGGGCTCGCGCCGATGCCATCGCGGACTCCCTGTTCTACGACTCCTTCTCCTCAACCGGGATTGTCACTGCCCGACTGGCCGCGGGCGACGTCCTGACCGAGAACATCGCGGTCCCGGACGCCCTCTCCGACTCGGACCTGTCCCGGCTGGCGCTCGCCGACGTCGAACTCGGCCCCGTCGAGGATGTTCCGGCGGCCGTCCAGGCGCTGGCCCACTCACTGGTCGGCTCCGAATCGGAGCCGCTCAACCAGATCCGCATCCTCCAGCAGGCACTGCGCACGGGCTACTACTCCGACGGCACCAAGAGCCCCTCCGCCCCGGGGCACGGCGCCGCCCGCCTGGCGGCCATGGTCACCGCCGACTCCCTGGTGGGCGACGACGAACAGTACGCGGTGCTGATGATGCTCATGTGCCGTTCGCTGGGGATCCCGGCGCGTGTAGTCATGGGCTTCGATCCGGCTATCGACGGCGACGCCTCCGACGTCACCGGACAAGACGTCAGTGCCTGGGTGGAGGTGCCCTTCGAGCAGGCCGGCTGGATCGGTTTCACCGTCACCCCCGAACGCGACCAGGTGCCCCAACAGCAAAGCGCCCGCAAGGTGTCCAACCCCGAGCCGCAGGTGCTCCAGCCCCCGCTGCCCCAGCAGGACCCGGCCGAACTGCCGCCGGTCTACGACGATAATGACAACAACGGCTCGGAGGAGGACCACGTCACCGGCGTCCCCACCGCCGTGATCGTCACGGCGGCAGTGGTCGCGGGGATTGCGGCACTGCTGGCGGCCATACTCGCCGCAAAGGCGCTGCGCCGTAAACGGCGCCGCCGTCGGCAGGGAGTTGAACGCGCCCTGGGGGCGTGGGACGAGGTGGTCGACCGCGCCCGCGACTTCGGTAGGAGGGCGCCGGACGGCGTAACCCGCAGAGAGGCGGCCGCCGAGCTCTCCTCGGGGTTCCCTCAGGCGGAGCTTCACCGCTTCGCGCGGGCAATCGACGCTCAGGTATTCGCGGCGGGCGACCCGTCATCGTACGATTTGAACCAGATCTGGGAATCCGCCGACCTCATCATCCCGGTGATGGGGTCCGATCGACCGTGGTGGCGCCGCCTGCTGGCGCGCCTGTCACCGCGGTCGTTGTGGCGGCCCGCTGGGCGCAGAGCGCGGCCAAGCACTTCGAGGAGGACACACCTGTGACGGCCACTTCAGCATCGCATCGCGCCGAGGGTGTGCCGACACCGCCCCTGCCCGACCCGGCGCAGGCCCCCGTCACGCGCACCCCGCAGGCCCCCGCCACCACGCTCTCGCCCCCCATGCCGACGCCGCCCGCCCGGCACCCATCCGGGCGCGCGTGCTCGCGGGGCTGGTCGATCTGGCCGGGGGTACCCTGGCGGGCGCGGTGCTCACCACGCTCCTACACCTGATCGGGCTCGGTAGTTGGGTAATCGCGGCACTGCTGGCGGCTGTGATCGTACTGGCAGTGCGCGAGGTGGGCCTTGGGCGCACCGGCTGGAGCCCGGGCGGCCGCCTCATGGATGTGCGTGTGGTCAACGACCGCAACGGGCTTCCCCCGGGAGTCGGCGTGCTCCTTCACGCGGACCTCACCTTCATATGTGTGGCACCGACGCTTGGACTGGGCGCCATTGCGCTGCTGTACACGGCTGCCGCGGACCCGGAGGGCCGAGGTTGGCATGATCGGCTCACCGGCGTCAGGATGGTGAGCGTGAATCCACACACTCCTGACCATGTCCCCGCCTCGCAACCCGAGGCCGTCCCAACCTCTGGAGCCGGCGCACGCGGGCCCTTCTCAGAAGCGCGCTTCGCATTCATGCCATCCGGGGGCCCGATTACGCAGGTGCAGGACACCGTCGACAGCGCCAGGGCATCCTCCGTGCCGAACAGCCGGGCGGCGATCATCGACTCGGTGCCCTGGTCGGCCGTGCCCACCGCGTTGGACGCCACCACCGATGACGCCCCCACCGCCCCCTCCGGCATCGCCGTCGGCTCCGCCGGCCGCAGTGCCCATGCCGCCGAGCCTGCGCGCTCCGAAACGCAACCGGCGCAGCCCAGCGGGGGCACGCGCCGCCGGAGACGTACCTCGCACCGCAAGCCCGAACCCGAGACGGTGCGAATCAGGCTCGTGCCGGCGGACGGTGGCGCACCGATCACGCTGGTCTCCCCCACGGTGGTCGGCCGGGATCCGGACAACATTTCCGCCTACCCGCAGGCGGCATGCGTCATCCTGCCCGACGTCAACCGCTCCATCTCCAAGACACATGCGGCCCTGGCCCCAGTCCCCGGAGGCCTATGGGTCACGGACCTGCACTCCACCAACGGCACCCGCGTTGAGCAGCAGGGCAGCGTCAGGCAGGTGCAGCCGGAGGTGCCGGCCCCCGCGCCGGTCGGCTCGGTCCTCATCCTCGGGCGGGCGTCCTTCCGCGTGGAGGGCTGACGACCGCCGCCGGCCCCGCCGGGCCGCGGCGCTCATGCGCCCGCCCCATCCTGCCAAGGCGCGCCACTACTCGGCGCTTTGCGCCTACCCTGCCGTCGTGCTCACACACAGTGAGGTAGGGGCGGAGGTTCTGCCATCGGCACGCACGCTGTAGACCTCGATGCAGGTGCTGCCCGATCGGGCCGGCAAAGTGACCGTGGTTGCCTGCGTGGACTGCATGGCGGGGTCCCGCTCCCCAGCCAGGTCCTCGCGATACAGGAAGCTGCCGTCCCAGTCCTCCTCCGGCGCCTCCCAGGTGAACGTGACCGTAGCACCGTCGTCGGAGAGGTTGCCGACCAGGTTGCGGGGTGGTGTCACCGATGCTCCCAGCGGGTCGGCGCTGGCCGCCGGGGCAAGGGTCGCGAAGGTTGCGACGGGCCGACTGTTCTCCGCCATGCGTGAGCTGACCACGGCGGCAATGACCAACGCCACCGTGACGATCGCGGCGAGTATCCCGATCGACAGCCGCGAGCGCCGCGTTCCGTCCCCCGGCTCCTCATCCGTCGCCTGGACGTCGACGACGGGAACTTGCGTCTCGGCCTCTGCGACGGGCTCGAACACGCCCAGGCGCGTGGCCTTGGGATCGTCGAACAGGATGTCGGCATCGTGGATGGGTTCAGCGTCGCCGGCCGCGTGGAACAGATCCACCGCGGTGATGGGCAGGCCCAGTTCGGCCTGAACCTGCTGCAGTGCTCGTGCGAATGCCAGAGCCGAGGGGTAGCGTCGGGCAGGGTCCTTGTCCATCGCCACGCTGAGCACCCGGTACAGGGACGGCGGCACATCCTGGCGCCCCAGCGGCGGAAGCGGGTCTTTGATGATGCGCCGCGACAACTCGTAAACAGAGTCAGAGGCCTCGGGAATCTCAAACGGGCTGCGGCCCGTGAGCATCGCATAGGCGGTCGCCGCCAGGGAATAGATGTCCGAGGCCGGATCGGCCAGGTGGGATCCGACCAGCTGCTCGGGCGGCGCCCAGGGCACGCTCATGCCGCGCAACTCGTCGCCTTCACTGCGCGGCCCGCTCATGGCGGAGATACCGAAGTCGGAAAGTACCGGCCGACGATAAGCGGTGAACAGGATGTTGGCGGGCTTGATGTCGCGGTGCACGATGCCGACGCGATGCGCGGACTCCACCGCCCCGGCGATCTGAATGGTGGTGCTCAAGGCGTCGGCGACGCTCAGCGGCCCACGGCGCAGCACCGTGCTCAACTGCGGCGGCGGGCAGTACTCCATCACCAGGAACGGGCGCCCATCGTCGGCCGTACCCGCACCGTAGATGGACAGGATGGCCGGGTGCGAGGACACCTGCGCCATCAGGTTGGCCTCGGACTCGAAGCGGGAGACGGGGCCCAGAGCCACGCCGCAACTCATGACCTTGACGGCCACCTCCCGCTGTGGCATGTGCTGCTCGTACAGGTAAACCCGCGAGTAGCCCCCCGCCCCAGGTCCCTCAGATAGGTGTATCCGGGGATTTCTGGAGGGGACTCCTCGCGGTCATGGGTCACGGCAGGTCCTCCAGCAGCAGCGACTGGCCGTCGCCCAGGTCGAGGATGTCACCGCTGCGCAGCAGCACCGGCTCGGTGGGGGGCATCCGCATCGGGGCGGCGCCGTCGCGCCGCAGCACGGTGCCGTTGGCGGTGGACAGGCTGCGAGCCAGCACGGACCACTCGTCGAGTTGGATGAGCAGATGGTTGCGGGAGATGACCTGCTCCGGGCTGGGCACCGTAATCAGCGCCGGCGTGGCGCCTCCCAGTTCACTGACTCCGTCCGGGGACGGCTCCCGGCCCACGAGCACCGGCTGGTCGAGCACGACCTCTCCGCCGGAGGAGACGCGCACCCGGCCGAGCGGCGGGCAGGGAATGATGCGCGCCGGCTGGGTCAGTTCGGCACCGCACTCGCGGCAGGTGACGTAGTTGGTGGGGTTGGCGTGCCCAGATGGACACACCACCGACAGGGCCATACGGGTGTTCTCCGTTTCAGGCACCTCCGTGTGGGCCGCCGGCGACGGCGCGGCTAAACCAGAGTCCGCCTGCTCCTGCTGGTCCGGCAGCATCCGACCGAGTTCGTCAACGAGATCCTCGGGCAGGTCTGCCACCGTCCAGCCGTCGTGGTCACCGGGGCGGTCCTGGCTTTCCGCAGTCTGCTCGGGCTCCGGGGTTGCCTCCGAGTCGCGTCCCACGGCAGGGGGCGAGTCTGGGGCGGAGTCGTCCGTGGCACCCGCACCGGAGTCGACCTCGGGCTGCGCCGCGTCGGGCTCGACCGTCTCCGGCTGGGTGTCGGGCTCGACCGTCTCCGGCTGGATGTCGGGCTCTGGGGCGGCGGCATCCGCCTGCTCGCTGTCGGTGTTCTCCGCCGCGGAACCGGTGTCGGGCGCGCCCAGCTGGAGCCTGCCGGCGCGCAGTACGGCGTCGACGACGGGGCGCAGCACTGTCCCCGGCTGCCCGGGCACGGACAACGAGATACCGGGTTCGCCGGGCAGCGAAGCCTCCACCCAGGTGGCCACCTTGGCGGCGTCGAGGCGCTGGCCGTCAACCTCCAGGGACGGAGTGCCGCGCAGGGCGAGGTGGGTCCCCGAGTCCTCCAGCAGCACCAGTGCGAAGTCGGGGATGCGGGCGAGGTGCCCGCCGGTGCCCATCACGAGTCGATCGAGAATTGCGGTCAGGCCGCCGTCGGGGGATCGCAGCAGGCGCCAAAGCTGAGTCACCAATTCCTCCGGCACTTCCGGCGGCAACAGCAACACCCCTCGCGGCGTCACGGCTGCGCTCCAGGCGCCTTCCGCCCACAGAGTCTCGCGTTCGTTGTTCGCGTCGCTCACGTTATCTCCTTACAGCCGTTGTCCAGTGGGCTCGAAGCGATGGCACACCTGCTGGGAAGTGTCTCACACGCGACAACCCGCGCCAACCGCAATGGCCGGCGTAACCCGTCACCACTAACTACCCGTCTGTGGCCGAAGCGGGCGCCCCCGCCCCAAGCCGTTACTGAATTGTGCATTCGGCATCTCCGAAGTAGACGCGCCGTCCACGTTCCACCGTCTGTGCCCGCCCCGGAGTCAAGCGATGAACCCCGTGGGCGTCCTCCGCATGCGTGCCGTTGGTCGAATACAAGTCGGTTATGAGCACGCCGCCGCGCACCGGCTCCAACAGCGCGTGAGTTTTGGAAACCGATGGGTCATCCTGGAAGTCCACCAATAGCCGGCTCGCCCTTCCCGGGAGCGGATCGGGCGCCCGCCCCACCACGGTCGGCTGCGCCACGGTGAACAGGCGCCCGTTCGCCGTCGCCACCCGCACCAGTTCCGGGCTGCGCTCCTTGGCGACCACGATTGTCCCAGCCATGCGGTCATACCAGGTGCGGTGCCAGCCGCCGGCCTCCATGCTCACCACCATGGCAAGCGGGAGCACCCCGAATGTCGGCAGGGCCGCCAGCGTGAACAGCCAGGCGCGTTCGGCGGCCGCGGCCCCCGGAGGATCCGCGGGGCGGATCGCGCGCCGCAGCCGTATCGAGGTCAGCAACTGCCCCGGGCTGGCACCGGTCAGCGCCTGCACCAGAGTCATCAGCGCCGCCGTCAGCAGGCCCGCGGCCAGCCGACCCGCGGGCGACAGCGGCGTCAGGATGCCGACCGCAGCGATAATCGCGATGTCCACGATGCCGCTAACCACGCGCCGACGCCGGGAGGCTGGGATCGGTGAAGGAGCGGAGTCGGCCACCCACACAGCATAGGTCCTGCCGCATCCGATATATTGCACAGGCCTGTTAAAGGAGTAGCACAATGCAGATCGCCGTCTCCCCGAACCTCGACCGCTGGGTCGTCATCCCCGAGTTTCCCCCGCCGGGGTGGGCACGCATGGAGGCGCAGACCCGCAGCCGCATGCTCGACATGACCGGCCCCCAGTGGCGCACGGCCTTCGCGAACCTGCTGGAGGAGCTGCGACACACCGAGCGGGATGTTTCCCTGGCGCGGCTGCTGCACGTCGGCGAGGGCGGGCATCAGATCTTCGCGGTCGACCTCAGCCTGGTAATCGCTCAGGACGACGGCACCAAGGAGGGGCGGCGGGCCACCCAGCGCGCACTGATCGCCGACCTGCTTCCGCAGTCCGAACCGCAGCGGCTGCGCCCCACGCCGCAGACGGCCGGATTCCAGGCCGTGTCAACGGACACCGCCCCGGGCACAACCGCCCACCCCAGCGCCATGGTCGTGCTGCGTATGGCGGGACTGCCGACCGTTCCGGTCGACCTGGTCATGCGCGCGTGGAAGGCCAGCCCGGAAGTGGTGGCCGGCGCGCTGGATGACATCGTCTCCCTCGGCCAGGCGGTGGCCCCGGTGGACGTGTTCAACGAGTCACCCGGCCAGTGAGCTTCGAAACAGCCGGTTAGTACTCGGCCGCTTCGGCGGCCTGGAGCCACTGGGCCTCCAACTCCTCCCGCTCGGCCTCGGCCTGGGCGAGCTGCCGGCCTAGTTCGGTGAGCTGTTCCACGTCTACCTGCGCCGAGGCCAGCTCCATCTGCCGGTTCAGCTCGTCGATGTGGGCCGTCGTCTTCTCCAGGCGGCGCTCGACGCGGGCGAGTTCCTTGCGTGCGGCATGCAGCGCGGCGCCACTGCGCGCGGAGGCCGCCGGGGCGGAATGGGACTGTCGGGAGGCCGCCTGTGCGGCGTCGGACGCCTCGCGGCGCAGTTGCAGGTACTGCTCCACTCCCCCGGGCAGATCCTGGAGGGCGCCGTCCCCGAGCAGGGCGACCTGGTGGTCGGTGACTCGCTCAAGCAGGTAGCGGTCGTGGGAGACGACCACGAGCGTGCCGGGGAAGGAGTCGAGTAGGTCCTCGATGGCGGCGAGCGTGTCGGTGTCCAGGTCGTTAGTGGGCTCGTCCAGCAGCAACACGTTGGGCTCCCCCATCAGCAGCCGCAGCAGCTGCAGGCGGCGCCGCTCCCCGCCGGAGATCTCCCCCACGCGCGTCCAGGCGCGCGAGCGGGTGAAGCCGAGCCTTTCCACCAGTTGCGCGGCCGTCAGCTCCTTGCCGGCGACCAGGGTGCGTTCCCCGACCATGGCGACGGCGTCGACCACGCGCATCTCGGCCAGCGGGTCGAGTTCATGCGTGGTCTGCGACAGGGTGGCGACGGCGACGGTCTGGCCGCGCACGACCCGCCCGCGAGTGGGGGCGAGAGTGCCCTCCAGTAGCCGCAGCAGAGTGGTCTTGCCGGCGCCGTTGACGCCGACGATGCCGACGCGCTCGCCCGGTGCGAGTCGCCAGGTGACCCGGCGCAGCACCTCTCGCCGCCCGGTGGGGGCAGCGGGGTCGGGGTAGTCAACGCTGACGTCTTCCAGGTCGATGACCTTCTTGCCCAGCCGGGCGGTGGCCATGGCGGCGAGTTCCACGGTGTCGCGCGGCGGTGGCACGTCGGCGATGAGGGCCTCGGCGGCGTCGATGCGAAAGCGCGGCTTGGAGGTGCGGGCGGGAGCGCCGCGACGCAGCCAGGCCAGCTCCTTGCGCAGCAGGTTCTCGCGCTTGGCGGCGGCGGTCGCGGCCAGGCGGGCGCGCTCGGCGCGAGCCAGCACGTAGGCGGCATAACCGCCGTCGTAGGTCTCCACCCGCCCGGGAATCTGGGGGCGGTTGCCGCCGGGGTCCACGCCGGGTACGACCTCCCACACATGGTTGCATACGGCGTCCAGGAACCAGCGGTCGTGGGTGACGGTGACCAGGGCGCCGGCGTCGCGGCGGCGCGAGAAGCGGGCGGACAGGTGGCGGGCGAGCCAGTCGACGCCCTCCACATCCAGGTGGTTGGTGGGCTCGTCGAGGATGACCAGGTCGGCGTCGGCGGTCAGGACGGCGGCCAGGGCGACGCGGCGACGCTGCCCGCCGGACAGGGAGGAGACCGGGGCGTCCAGATCGAGGTCGGCCAGTAGGCCGGCGTGGATGTCGCGCACCGCCGGGTCGGAGGCCCAGGCGTGCTCGGGGGCGGCACCGTGCACGGCGGTGCGCACGGTGGCTTCCGGGGCGAACCGGTCCGACTGGGACAGCAGCGCGGCGCGGGTGTCCCCGGCGCGGGTGACACGGCCGGAGTCGGGCTCCCGGGTGCCGGCCAGCAGGGCCAGCAGGGTGGACTTGCCGGCGCCATTGGGGCCGAGCACGCCGACGCGGTCGCCGTCCTCAATGCCGAGGTTGACGTCGTCGAGCAGGATGCGGGGGCCGACGGTGGCGCGGACGGATTCGACGCCGAGTAGGTGCGCCATCAGCCCACCATCCGGGCGCCGGAAATGGGGGCGTCGGCGCGCAGGGCGCCGGCGACCAGGCCAGACGCATTCAGGGCGTTGGCCACGGCGGCCGCGGTGGTCGGGTCGGGTGCCAGAGCGGCGATGGTCGGGCCGGAGCCGGAGACGATCGCGCGCAGGGCGCCGGCGGACTCGGCCAGGGCGATGACCTCGGCCAGCTGCGGACGCAGGTCCAGGGCGGCGGGCTGCAGGTCGTTGTGCAGGGCGGCGGCCAGGGCGGCGGTGTCACCGTCGCGCAGGGCGGCGGTCAACGCGGCGGGCACATCGGCGGGGGCTGCGGCCACGGGGGTGAGCTCGTCAAAGCGGCGGAAGACGGCGGGGGTGGACAGTCCCTGCGCGGAGGTGGCGAAAACCCAGTGGTAGGTGCCGCGGGCCAGCAGGGGGGTGAGCCGGTCGCCGCGGCCGTGTCCGACTGCGGTGGCGCCGTGCAGCGGGAAGGGCACGTCCGCGCCGAGTTCGGCGGCGAGCCCGGACAGTTCGGCCTGGGTGAGCGCAGTGCCCCACAGGGCGTTGCAGGCGACCAGGGCGGCGGCGGCATCGGCGGAACCGCCGGCCATGCCGCCGGCAACGGGGACGCGCTTGCGCAGCAGCAGGTCGACACCATCCCCCACGCCGGTGGTTTCGGCCAGCAGGGCCGCCGCGCGCACGGCCAGATTGGTGGCGTCGGTGGGGACGGTGGGGTCCGGCTCGGCCAGGGTCAGGGTGATGGTGCCGCGCAGGTCGGCGGCCTGGCGGCGCGCGGTGACGGTCTCGATCAGCCGAACGGCCTGGAAGACGGTGGTCAGGGGATGGTAGCCGTCGGGGCCGGGGACACCGGCGGACAGGAACAGGTTGACCTTGCCGGGCGCTTCCACGCGCACCTGCGTCAGTGATCCGGAGCGGGGCGGCTGCGGGGCGGCCCCGGGAACGGCGTGCAGTGGGTTCATGTCTGGTTCCTATCCGGTTGCGTCGATGCCGGGGCGACGGCGGCGCCCGGGGCGGCGGGCAGGTCGCCGGCTTCGGCCAGGGCCTGGGTCAGGGCGGCGAAGGCGGTCACGTCCAGGCTCTCGCCGCGGGCGCCGGGGTCGATGCCGGCGGCGCGGGCGGCCACCTCCACGGCCGCAGGCGAGCCGGCGAGTGGCGCGAGCGCCCGGCGCAGGGTCTTGCGGCGCTGGGCGAAGGCGGCGTCGACGACGGCGAATACCTGCTCGCGGGTGGCGGTGGTGGCCGGGGGCTCGCGGCGGGTGAGGGTGACGACGGCGGAGTCGACGTTGGGGGCGGGCCAGAAGACGGTGCGTCCAATGCGGGCGTCGCGGCGCACCTCGCCGTACCAGGCGGCTTTGACGCTGGGCACCCCGTAGGTGCGCGAGCCGGGGGCGGCGGCGAGCCGATCGGCGACCTCCGCCTGCACCATGATGGTGGCGGTGCGCAGGCTGGGCAGGGCGGCGAGCACGTTGAGTAGTACGGGCACGGCCACGTTGTAGGGCAGGTTGGCGACCAACCGCGTGGGCGGCGGGGCGGGCAGTGATTGCGGCCCGGTTATGGTCAGGGCGTCGGCGGCCAGCACCGCCAGGCGGTCTGCGGCGTCGGGCAGGCGGTCGGCCACGGTGACCGGCAGGGCGCGGGCCAGCACGGGGTCGATCTCTACGGCGATGACGCGGGCGCCGGCCTGAAGCAGGGCGAGGGTCAGGGAGCCCAGCCCGGGACCGACCTCGAGGACGGTCTCGCCGGGGGCAACGCCGGACAGGCGCACTATGCGGCGGACGGTGCCGGCGTCATGGACGAAGTTCTGCCCGCGCGTCTTGGAGGGGCGCAGGTCCAGGGCGCGGGCGAGGCGGCGAATGTCGGCGGGGCCGAGGAGGCCGGGGTCGCTGTCGCGGGCGTCGGATTGGGGCACGCGCCCAGCCTATGTCAGGCGCGGTGATCGAGCCGCCGCGAGACCAATTGGGCGGCGCGGGGTGGTACGGCCGGGCGGCGCGGCACCGCCGCGTTGCCGGTGCCGCGCCGCCCGGATGGTCAGAGCAGGCCGAGCTGCGCGGCGCAGTGCGGCCATTGGCCCCAGCCGGACTGGGCCTGGAGCTTCTTGGCCATGGCGGTCTGGGTGGCGGCGTCGGCCTCATGCGGGTAGCCGGTGCCGCCCAGCGCCTGCCAAGTGGACAGGGAGAACTGGTACAGCCCGTAGAAGCCGTTGCCGGTGTTGGTGGCCGCGTTGCCGCCGGACTCGCACTGGGCCAGGGCCGCCCACACCGAGTCGTCGGCGGCCGAGGCGCTGCCGGAAGTCGAGCTGCTCGAGCTGGACGCCGTGGAACCAGAGGAACTGGCGGAGTCGGAAGCAGCGGCGGAGGCGTCCGCGGCCTCGGCGGTGTCCTCGGTGGTGGAACCGGTGCCGACCAGCACCACCTCGTCAACGCGCTCGCTGACCACCACGCGGGAGATCACCTCGCGTGAGGTCTCCTGGCCGTCCACACTGGTGACCTGGTAGACCACTCGGGTGACCCCGTTCACACCCGCGGTCTGTACCTCGGTCTCGCCCTCCGGCAGAGCATTCGTCTCCTGCTCCACCCGCTTGAACTCATCGACCTCGTCCTCGGATACCGAGGAGACCTCGGTCGCGTCACCGCCCGCGACCAGCACATCGGCGGCGTCCGCGTCGGCGGCGATGTCTCCACTCGCCGCCGAGGCGACCACCGCGGTTTCGGGGAGCGCCTCGGCGTCACCACCCGGAGCGGCGGCCTGGACCGCGGCGTAGGCGCCGCCCGAGACAGACAGGGCCAGGGCCGCTGCGACGCCTCCGGCGCGGAGCATGCCGGGTTTAAGCAGATCTTTAACGGGTGTCATGGGGTCCTCTCGTCGGTGGCGGCCGCCACCGAATCCTTGAACTCGACGTCGACTGGCCTTCACGCTAACGAAGAGCGCGGCAGCGGACAATGACGTCAGTCACGGATCGGGGCGCCGGTGCGAGCGGGCAAACCCGCACCTGTCCCGGCCGGCCTCACCGCCGCCAACCAGCCCACCAGGCCGGCAACACCAACCACACCCACAAACCGGAAGAGCCGGTTATGTGGCTCTTCGCGTTTTGGGGTGTGGTGATGTACAAGTGAGGGCCTGGTGGCTGTCGTTGTGGACGTTCCAGCGGGGCTGCTCTGGCAGGCACGGGTAGGGCGGGCGCGATTGATCGCCGCGAGCCCGGGCAGGCCACAACAGGTCCCGGCGGACGCGGCGAGCCCCGGCGAGTCCCGGCGAGTCCCGGCCTCACCCTCTCGGATGCGGCGGTCCGGGCGGGAGGACTCGGCTGCTCGCCTGACGGGGCACCCTTCTCGGGTCGACGATTCGACACTTCCGACGACGGTACGTACCTTCTGATCAACGATTCGTACTCCTATGGGACGGTACGTACCTCTAGGTGCCGAACCGCCACGAGAGGGTACGAATCGCCGGCGCTAAGTGCCGAACCGTCAACCACAGGTACCAACCGCCAGGGCCCGCGCCGACCTACGCGCCAGATCCCACCCGGGAAAACACACCAGACAACCCGGCCGGCCTGCACCCGGCGGCGCGGGCATCAACGACCAGGCCCGCACCCCGCACCCCAGCTGACAGCTCCCACCCTCACCCACCACACCCACAAACCGGAAGAGCCGGTTATGTGCCGAGATCGGTAGAAGTGGCGGCCCCCAGGCGTTTTGAGCGGCAGCGCATGGGCAGGTCACCCCATGGCCGGTCTTTCACGCCGCGCCTAACCTGCCCATATGAGAGTGATCCAGTTGCGCGTGAAGGACCTGTGGTGGTGCAGCGGGCTGTTGCCGTTGTGGACCGTAATCGGATCCGTGATTGACGGCGCCGTGGGGTGGGAACTCTTCTTCATCCCCTACGCGCTGCTCATCCAGCTATTCCTGCAGCTGCTGTTGGCCAGTGTCGCGGCGGCGCCCAACAGCAATGCATGGCGGGAACTGCCGCCGTGGACCAATCGGACGGCGCTGGTGGTGCTCGCCCTGGCGCTGCTGTGGCCTCCGCTGGTGCCGGCACTTACCGACTGGCCGGAGCTCGACGGCATTCTCACTCGAGCCGGCATGTCCTCCGACGCCGCAGGAGCCATCGGCTACGGACTCGTACTCGCGTACCTGCTCGCATGGGTTGTGGCGCTCATCGTCGCGGCCGTCGAGGGGGCGGCGCTAACGCGCCGCGCCGCCCTACAGCAGCCGATCCCGCCGACGTCCTCGCCGGGACCAGCACATCTAACACACCGAGGCCGGTGGATGTAACGCACCGAGACCGGCCGTTGCGACCGGTGCGGTGACGAGTGCGGCGGGGATCAGTACCAGCCAGTGGACTCGGAGTGGGCCCAGGCGGAGCAGGGGGTGCCGTAACGCCCGGAGATGTAGCCCAGGCCCCACTTGATCTGAGTGGTGGGGTTGGTGGCCCAGTCGGAGGCCACGGAGCTCATCTTGGAGCCGGGCAGTGCCTGAGGAATGCCGTAGGCGCCGGAAGAGGCGTTCTGGGCCTGGTAGTTCCAGCCGGACTCGCGGTTCCACAGGCTGACCAGGCAGGTGAACTGGGAGTCGTCCCAGCCGTAGGAGGACATCATCGACTGGGCGATGGACTGGGCGGAGGCAGCGGTGGTGCCGTCACCGGAAGCCGCCACCGTGGTTGTGGTGGATTCGGTTTCGGTGTCGGCGTCCTCACCGCTGGTGTCTGCAGCCGTGCCGGTGCCGACCAGCACCACCTCGTCGACCCGCTCGCTGACGACCACGCGGGAGATCACCTCGCGGGAGACCTCCTGGCCGTCGACGCTCGTTACGCGATAGACCACCCGAGTGACGCCGTCAACGCCCTCGGTCTGCACCTCGGTCTCACCCTCGGGCAGAGCATCCGTCTCCTGCTCCACCTGCTCGAACTCATCGGTCTCGTCCTCGGAAACCGCGGTCACCTCGGCGACGTCGCCGCCCACTACCAGGGCGTCGGCGGTGTCCTCGCCGGAGGCGGCGAGGGCCTGCATGCGCGCCTGGGACTCGGTGAGGGGGGCGACGCCGGAGTCACCGAACTGGGTGGCGGCGTAGGCGCCGCCGGAAACCGCCAGGGACAGGGTGGCGGCCACCCCTCCCGCCCGGTACATCGCCGGCGAAATCGAGGTCTTCGCGGGGCCGTCGGCGCGACGGCGGCCATGTGCGTCGGAGGTTTTGGTGAGGCTCTTTGAGGCCAGTGCCCCAAGCTCAACCAGCGTTGTGCTTAAGGAGCTGCTCTGGGAGTGACGACCCACGGGGATTCTTCCTAACGGTTGACAACTGCCGATCACGCTAACCGACTACGGGTGGCTCAGCAACACAAACTGACACATTTCACACCCATGTGCCGTAGGCCTGAGCGGTGTTGCGGGCCAGCACGGCGGCCATTTTCACCTCGTCGTATCCGCGCAATTGCGCGAGAAAACGTACGGTGTCCGGCATCAGATAGGAGCCGTTGGGGCGGCCGCGCCAGCGCTTCGGCGGCAAGTAGGGCGCGTCGGTCTCAATCAGCAGCAGCTCGTCGGGCACGGCCGCGACGGCGGAGCGCAGCTCCTCGTTGGCCGGGTAGGTGATGGGACCGGCCACGGAGGCGTACCAGCCGTGCTCGGCGCAGGCCTCGGCCAGGGCCGCTCCCCCGCTGAAGCAGTGGAAGACGGTCCGCTCGGGGGCACCGTCGGCTTCCAGAATCTCGATGCAGTCGGCGTGGGCGTCGCGGTCGTGGATCTGCAGCGGCAGATCGAGCTGCTTGGCCAGGGCGATGTGTTCGCGGAAGGCCTCACGCTGGACGGCGGCGCCGCGCGGACCGGTGCGGAAGAGGTCCATGCCGGTCTCCCCGACGGCGACGACGACGTCCCGGTTACCGCGCACCTGCGCCTCCAAGCGGCTGACCGCCTCGTCCAGGGGCTCGTCGTGGTGGGGCAGGCGCACGGGCTCCAGGCCGTCGGGGCCGATCTCCCGCACCCGGGCGTGGGCGACGGCCTCATTGGGGTGGATGGCCAGCGCGACCCGCACGCCGGGAAGCTCACGCGCAAGGGTGAGGCTCGGCGCCCAGGCGGTGGTCTCCGCGGCGGAGGTAATGAGGGCGGTCACTCCAACCGCGGCTGCCCGGGCAACCAGTTCGGCGGCGTCCAGCGGCGCGTCGGCGCCGGGCCCGGCGGCAGCCTCTCCGGGAACCGGCAGGTGGGTGTGATTGTCGGTGACCGGCGCCGCCAGAGGGGCGACGGCGTCGGCGGGCGGCCAGGAGCGGTCGCGGTGCTTGCGGCTCATGCGCCGGTGACGTCGTCGGGCTGGGAGTCGGCGTAGCGGGCCAGCTCCTCCTCCACGATGGCCTCGTCGAGCTTGACGAAGACGGGCTTGGGCTTGGCGATCGGCGTACCGACCGCCACGGGGTGGCGCTCCCACGTGGGCACGCCGCTGTAGTCGCCGGTGATGATCGGGTAGCCGGTGCGGCCGGTGAAGGCATCGGGCAGCACCTGCGGGTCGAGCTCGTCCACCTCCTCAATGTGGGGCATGGGGGCGATGGTGCCCTCGCCGCCCATCACGCGATCGACGTCGTTGGCGGCGTGCGGCAGGAACGGGGAGAGCATGAGGTTCAGGTCGACCACCACCTGGGCGAGGGTGTGCAGCACGGTGGCCAGCCGCCGGTGTTCGGGGCTGCCCTCCTCCCCCTTGAGTTTGAAGGGCTGGGTGTCGGCGATGTACTTGTTGGCCTCGCCCACCAGCCGCATGGCCTCGGCGAGCGCGGCCTTCTGCCGGTGGTGGCGGATCAGGTCGCCGACCGTATCGAAGCCGGCGGCGACGGCGTCCAGCAGGGCGCGGTCCACGTCCTCCAGCTCGCCCGGGGCGGGGATGGCGCCGAAGCGCTTGTGGATCATGGCGGCGGTGCGGTTGACCAGGTTGCCCCAGCCGGCCACGAGCTCGCCGTTGGTGCGGCGCACGAACTCCGCCCAGGTGAAGTCGGCGTCGGCGGTCTCGGGGCCGGCGGCGCAGATGAAGTAGCGCAGGGCGTCGGCCTGGTAGCGGGCCAGGAAGTCGCGCACGTAGATGACGATGCCGTGGGAGGAGGAGAACTTGCGGCCCTCCATGGTCAGGAACTCGCTGGAGACGACCTCGGTGGGCAGGTTCAGCACGCCCATGTCGCCGCTCTCGCCGCCGCGCTCGCCCTGGCCGTTGTAGCCGAGCAGCTCGGCGGGCCAGATCTGGGAGTGGAAGACGATGTTGTCCTTGCCCATGAAGTAGTAGGACAGGGCCTGCGGGTCGTTCCACCACTGGCGCCAGGCCTCGGGGTCACCGCTGCGGCGGGCCCACTCGATGGAGGCGGACAGGTAGCCGATGACGGCGTCGAACCACACGTACAGGCGCTTGTTCGGCTGGTCCTCCCAACCGGGGATGGGGATGCCCCAGTCGATGTCGCGGGTCATGGCGCGCGGGCGGATCTCCGCCAGGATGTTCTTGGAGAAGCGGATGACGTTGGGACGCCAGGCGCCGGAGGCCTCCCGCTCGTCCAGCCAGGCGCCGAGCGCATCGGCCAGGGCGGGCAGGTCCAGGAACCAGTGAGTGGACTCGACGAACTCGGGCGTCTCCCCGTTGATGCGGGAGTGGGGGTCGATCAGGTCGGTGGGGTCGAGCTGGTTGCCGCAGGTGTCGCACTGGTCGCCGCGGGCGCCGGCGGCGCCGCAGATCGGGCAGGTGCCCTCGATGTAGCGGTCGGGCAGGGTACGGCCGGTGGAGGGGGAGATCGCGGAGCGGGTGACCTGCTCGACCATGTAGCCGTTGTCGCGCACGGTGCGGAACATGTCCTGCACCACCCGGTAGTGGTTGCCGGCGGTGGTGCGGGTGAACAGGTCGTAGGACAGGCCGAGCGCCACCAGGTCCTCGACGATGAGCCGGTTGTTGCGGTCGGCCAACTCGCGCGGGCTGATTCCCTCCTCGTCGGCGGCAACCAGGATCGGGGTGCCGTGCTCGTCGGTTCCGGACACCATGAGGACGTCGTGGCCGGCCATGCGCATGTAGCGGGAGAAGACGTCGGACGGGACGCCGAAGCCGGCGACGTGTCCGATGTGGCGGGGACCGTTGGCGTAGGGCCAGGCGACGGCGGAGAGGATACGGCTCATGGGGGCAGCCTATCCGTTCCCGCGGCCGGGTACGGCCCCGGGTTGTTCTCCCCCTGTGTTTGCGGCTCCGGCACCCCTATGGTGGCGGCGACGAGCACGCCAGGTGTGCGTCATCGAGCTTGGAGGAGATCACGATGCCCCGACCGCCTGCGTCTGGAACACCGCGAGTCCCGTTGCGCATCGGCGTGGTCCTGTGTTTGGTGGCGCTGGCCGGGCTGGCCATCTGTCTACCCATGGCGCGCCCCATCAGGGACCTGCAGGCGCTGGATTCGGCTGGGGTGACCACCGTGAGCCTGGATGCGGCGACCACATATGGCCTGTGGGGTTATAGCACCGTGGACTGCACCGTCACCGGCCCGAACGGGGACGGCGTCGTGGTTCTTCCGCCGTCGGAGGAGACGCCAGTGGCCGATCATCGGATTCTCGGAGTGATCGAGGCCGAAGCGACCGGCGATCACACCTTCACGTGTTCCGGGCACGAGAAGCAGGAGGTATCGGTGGGGCGCCTGACCGACCTCCGGATCGTCGACTGCGGTTGGTGGGGAGCGATCACCGCTACCTGCATGGGCCTCGTCGGCCTCCCGCTGGCTACGTTCGGGGGCATTTGGCACTTTATCGACAATAGGCGCGCCCGATCGAACCGGCGCGGCCCCGCCGCAACCACCCGGGGAATCATCCGGGAATAGTCGGCGTACCAACGTCGATCTGCTTCCCGCCAACGTCTCGCCGTCACTCACGGAAGCCGCCTGCGGGCGACACGGCACGTATCGTGAGCGTGATAGCGCGACAACCGACGCCACCAGCCCTCTACCGCACCGGAGTAACCCATGTCCTACCCCCCGACTCCCGGCTCCCCCTATGCGACCGCGCCCCGTGGCGCCGGCCCCAACTCCTACGCCCCTGCCGCACCGGCCCCCAAGGGGCGCAAGGGTCCGCTGATTCTGTTGCTCTCCGGGGTGGCCCTGTGTGTGGTCGCCGGCATTGCCATCATCATCGTGGCGGTCTCGGCCACGCGCACCGCAGGCGAGCTGCAGCCGATTGTCGCCAACGGGACCACCACCGTTCGCCTCGAGGCCGGGGAGGTGTACGGGCTGTACGGCAATGGGTCCTCGGGCTGCACCGTGGCCGGCGCCGACGGTACGGAGTTGGAGGTGACCAAGCCGTCGTCGAGTATTACCGTCAATGACCGGCGACTGTTCGGTGTGATTGCGCCCGCCTCCTCCGGCGACCACGCCATCACCTGCAGCACTTTGCTGGTGAGCGAGGACGTGTACTTCGGTCCGCTGATCGGCGCCCAGGACATCGGGCGCGCGGTATTCGGGGTCCTCGCCGCCGCCAGCCTTCTGGTGCTGGGCGTCCCCCTGACGATCGGCGGCATCATCTGGCTCGTCATACGCATTTCACACAACAGGCGAGCTCTACAGGCGCAGGCTGCATATCCAACCGCAGGCACCAGGCTGTGAGGTTCGGCTGACGAAGACGGCATCGCCCCGTAAAGTCACGTAAAGTCACGGTTGAATCTCGTGGGAGTCGGCGGCGGCCCGCCGGCGGGAAGTACCGGCAGGAAGTAGAGGTGCAGGCGATGGCCGTGTGGAATCAGCCCGGTCCGGGCGTCAATGGACCACCGCAGCGCCCGCGAGGCGTGGACGCGGACGGCCTGCCCTCACTGACGGTGCCGCGCGTCGTCACCATCGGGGGCGTGGCGGCGCTGCTGGTGGCGGTAGCACTGTTCGCAGCAGCGGTGGCGATTGCCCCGCGTGTGCTTGAGGAGGACGCCGTCGCGATCGACCAGGGTGGGCGGTCGACGGCGCTGTCCCTGCTTGAGGACACCGAATACGGCTTCTTCTCCGCCGACGCCAACGTCGCCTGCAAGGTCTTCGACCCGGCGGGAACGGCACTGGATGTCTATACGCTGGATCATGACAACAGCGACCCGCCCCAGGTGCTCGGCTTCCGGTCGACCAACGCCGGCACCTACGACGTCGCCTGCACCGGGACAAGCGCGATCACCATCAACCAGTCCAACGTGTCCCCGGAGTGGAGCCGTAGCCTGCGCATGGCCGTCACTTCGATCCCCTTCTGCGTGGCGGGCCTGACCAGCACCGTAGTCGGCGCGATCTGGCTGGTGGCGCGCCGACGTCGTCGCACGCGCGTCATGATGAGCCGACTGTATCCGCTTGCAGGAGCGCCCGTCGTTCCGGCACCACCGATGTCGGCACCGCAGCCCGCCCCCGCCGCAACGCCGACGGTCGGTTATGGCCTGGCCCCGCAGCAGGTGGTCTACCGGCCGCTGCCCCCGCCCGACGGCGGCCAGGGCGTCTAGCCCTCTTCCGGGCGCCGGCGTTTTAGGCGTCGTCGGCGTCGCGCCGGGCAAGCGCCGCCCGATACACCTCATTGGGGCGAGCACCGGCCCGCGGGGCGACCTCGGCGGCGGCAGCCTTCAGCCGCATGCCGGAGTCCGCCAGGGCCAGCGCCTCGGCGGCAGCCTGCTGTAGGTCCACCACCCGGGCGGGGGCGCCGGCAACCACCAGCACCACCTCCCCCAGCACGCCGTCGGCCGTGGCGTCCGCGAGTTCCCCCAGGGTTGCGCGCTGTACCTCCTCGTGCGTCTTCGTCAGTTCCCGGCACAGTGCGGCACGGCGGTCCGCGCCGAAGGCCTGGCACATGGCACGCAGGGTCTCGTGGGTGCGCCGGGGCGATTCCAGGAACACCATGGTGCGCGGCTCATCCGCTAACGCCGTCAGGGCGCGGACGCGCTCCCCCGCCTTGCGCGGGAGAAAACCCTCGAAGGTGAAGCGATCGGTGGCCAGTCCGGAGAGCACCAGGGCGGTAAGCACGGCGGAGGGCCCGGGCGCGGCGGTGACCGGGACGTCGGCGTCGACGGCGGCCACCACCAGCCGGTAGCCGGGGTCCGAGATGCCCGGCATGCCGGCGTCGGAGACAACCAAGACGGCGCTGCCCGCACGTGCGGCCGCAAGCAGTTCGGGGGCCCGGGAGACCTCGTTGTGCTCATGGAAGGCCACCACGCGGCCGCCCACGCTCACCCCCAGACGGCGGGCCAGGGCGAACAGGCGGCGGGTGTCCTCCGCGGCGATGAGGTCGGCACACTCCAGGGCCCGGCGCAGGCGCGGGGAGGCGTCGGCGACGTTCCCGATCGGGGTCGCGGCCAGGGTGATCGTGCCCGGGCGCGGGGCGGCGTCCACCGAAGGCGCAGGCGGCGCAACATCCTCCGGGGCCGCCGGCCGTGTTTCTGCCGTCCGGTCGGCCTCGGCCGCCGGCGCGCCGCTGTCGTCCGCGGGCGTGGCATCACTCATGTCGTTATTCATGGGCTCAGTATGACGGGCCGCCTTAGACTCGCAGACGTGACTTCACCCTGTGCTGCTTCACCGGATGGCGCCGACGCGTCCCCTACTCCAGGAGACTCTCCCAGCGATGGCTCCCTGCACGCGGCAGCTGCCGCGACTGCCGTCGTCGAGACCGACAGCGCCTCCAAGACCGACACCAACGCCGGTAAGCCCAGTGAGACCGAGACTCCACGCAGCGAGAACCAGCTGCGGTCTCTACTGGGACTGGAACCGCTTGGCACCGAACTGCCGCGGCAGACGCGTATCAACGGCTGGGTGCCCACCGCGTTGGCTGGACTGGTGGCGGCGCTGACGCGGCTGATTGGCCTGAGTCACCCGCATCAGCTCATGTTTGACGAGATCTACTACGTCAAGGACGGCTACGCACTGTGGCAGAACGGCTACGAGTCCAAGTGGGGCGACGGCGCCGATGAGCTGTTCGCGCAGGGAGACTTCTCTGCGCTGACAACCGACCCCAGCTATGTGGTGCATCCGCAGCTGGGCAAATGGCTGATCGGTCTGGGTATGCAGATCTTCGGCGCGGACTCTTCTTTCGGCTGGCGGGTCATGCCGGCGTTGGCGGGCGTTTTGACGGTGATTGTGCTGGCGCGGCTCACGCTGCGGCTGACCCGTTCGCCGTTGCTCGCCGGCCTGGCCGGGGTATTGCTGGCGATCGATGGTGTAGGGATCACCGAGTCGCGGATCGGACTGTTGGACGGGTTCATCGGCCTGTTCGCGACGGTCGCGCTTTATTGCCTCGTGCGCGACCGGGAATGGTCCCGGGCGCGTCTGGCGGCCGACTTCGCGGGCGTGCCCATCGCTGCGGAGGTGCCCGCGCCCCTGGCACCGCGGGCACACCTGCGCCCGTGGCTGATTGGGGCGGGCATCGCCGCCGGGCTGACCTGTTCGGTGAAGTGGTCCGGCGCCTACCTGCTGGCTGCGATCGGGATTCTTGTGGTCGTCTGGGATACGTTGGCACTGCGCCGGGTCGGGGCGCGTGCCTGGTTCCTCGAGGGGACCGTTGCGCGCGGCATGGGGGATTTCATTCGCCTGGTGCCGGTGGCCTTCATCGTCTATCTGGGTGCCGGCTGGGGTTCGTGGTTCTTGCACGACGGCGCCTACTACCACGGCTGGGCGGCGGCGCAGCGCGCGGAGACCGGCACGGTGGCACGCTCCTGGCTACCGGATTCCCTCAACGACCTGCTCGAGTACCACCTGTCGATGTACGACTTCCACGTTGCTCTGGACACCGAGCATCCCTACATGTCGAAGCCGATCGGCTGGCTGGTGCAGTGGCGGCCGACGTCGTTGTACTGGAAGGGCTCTGAGGAGCTGGCCGGCGCCGATTGTGGTTCGGGCCGCTGTATCCAGGCCATCACCTCGATCGGCAACATACCCATCTGGTGGGCGGCCGTGCTGGCACTGGTCTTCGTGATCGTGGTACTGGCAATCGGCCGCCGCGACTGGCGCGTTTGGGTGCCGCTGATCGGGTACGTCGGCCTTTACCTGCCGTGGTTCATCTACTCCAACCGGACCATCTTCACCTTCTACACGGTGGCGTTCGAACCGTGCATGGTGCTGGTGCTGGTGTTGGCACTGGGCGCAGTTTCCGGCATGCTCACGCCCGTGCCCGGGTCGGCAGCCGAGCGTGAGGAGGCGCGTCTGATCGCGGAGGGACGGATTGGGCCGGGGCTCCCCTATCCACGTGGCGCCGTGGCCGCATATTTCGGCTTCGGCATGCGTGCAACGCGCACCCGTCTTCCCGAAGCCTGGACGGGCGTACCGCATTGGCGCCTGCGCGGAGAAGGACTGGCACTGATGGCCGGCGTGATTGTGCTCGCTGCGATGTTCACGGTGGCGTGGTGGCCGATTTGGACCGGACAGACCGTGTCCTACACGTTCTGGCACTGGCACATGTGGCTGAGTTCTTGGATCTAGGGCCGGCGTCCACGGGGTAGCCCTGTCTTGTCCCCCTGGTTGGAGCTACGGGGCATTCCGCTGCGCGCGACTGCGGTGGGGCACTTCCCGGGCCGGCAGGCCCGGCGCCCCATGTGGTACGTGCGGCTGAGCTCTCGGCCGCACGGTAGGGCCCGCCGGAGTCCGCGGTCCGCGGGCCCTGCCCCGGGCACCTCCTGCTGGAGCGGTCCAAACCGACGCCGGGGGGCCAACCGTGGGCCCTACCCGGGGGTAACCTGAGTCGTGACGGTTTAGTACCCACAAGTCATGCTATGCCGGCTGGCGCCCGTGAGCTGGGGGCGTCTGTTACGCCACTTCACCGTCTACTACGCCGGTTGACGGTCCGCTGTATACCTCGGAGCCCTTCAACAGACGACCAAGTGGCGTAGTAGACCGCGAACAGGCGTAGCAGTCGAGTACCCCGTTGCCGAGCACACGGCCAAGGGGCCCCTCGGTGAGTACGTGCCCGGCTGAGGTTCGCGGCTCGAGCCAGTACGGGCGTGCCTGCGAAGGTCACACCGCCTCACCGTTGGCTGTGGTGTCTGCCCACTCGTATTTCCGTGTGTGCGGCCTGTGTGGGCTCGTGGTTTGTGGGCTGGTGCGGCTGCTTTGCCGCGTTGGTGTCTGGTGGGGTCGTGTCGTGTTGTGTGCGTGTGGTGTGTGCCCCCCGGCCAGGGCCCCGGGGGTGGGTGCGGGTTGTGGGTGTGGGTTCGTGAGCGTGCCGGCAGTGTCCTACTCTCCCACCCGCCTTCCGGGGGCAGTACCATCGGCGCTGGGGGGCTTGGCTTCCGGGTTCGGAAAGGAAAGACCGGGCATGACCCACCCCGCTATGACCACCGGCACACACACCAACCCACACCCACCCAGAAACAACCAGGCCAGGCGGACGCTCGCGCACGCACCACACACCCTGTTCACATATCAGCACCCTATTCGGGTGGGTTGCCTGTGAACCGTACAGCGGACGCAAAAAACAAACCAACTGATTGAAAGAACTGCCCAACTCATGTTGTTTGCCGGCTGAACACTGCTGCTTGTGGAAGCCCCACGCGTCAAGCCATCCCACGCGCACCCACCCCGAACACAAGGGGCCGGGGGGCGTGTGCCTGCCGATTCCATGCCATAAAAACAATTGTTTCGCTCGCCACCACCCACCACCTAAGGGGCCCCCGGCCGGGAACCCCCCGGGCAGTGAGTGTTGTGTTGTGTTGTGTCGGCCATTGTTAGTACCAGTCAGCTCAGCAACAGGATTCACCCCACACGGGACTGCCTGCTTCCACACCTGGCCTATCAACCCAGTCGTCTAACTGGGAGCCTACCAACCCCCCACAAGGAGGGGTTGCGGAGACCTTATCTTGGAGACGGTTTCCCGCTTAGATGCTTTCAGCGGTTACCCGACCCGAACGTAGCCAACCAGCCATGCACCTGGCGGTACAACTGGCACACCAGAGGTTCGTCCGTCCTGGTCCTCTCGTACTAGGGACAGCACTCCTCAAGTCTCCAACGCGCGCAGAGGATAGGGACCGAACTGTCTCACGACGTTCTAAACCCAGCTCGCGTACCGCTTTAATGGGCGAACAGCCCAACCCTTGGGACCTGCTCCAGCCCCAGGATGCGACGAGCCGACATCGAGGTGCCAAACCATGCCGTCGATATGGACTCTTGGGCAGGATCAGCCTGTTATCCCCGGGGTACCTTTTATCCGTTGAGCGACGACCCACCCACACGGGATCGCCGGATCACTAGCTCCCACTTTCGTGCCTGCTCGACCCGTCAGTCTCACAGTCAAGCCCTCTTGTGCGCTTGCACTCAACACCTGGTTACCGACCAGGATGAGAGAACCTTTGAGCGCCTCCGTTACCTTTTAGGAGGCAACCGCCCCAGTTAAACTACCCACCAGGCACTGTCCCTGACCCGGATCACGGGCCCAGGTTCAGACGCACGCCACCATCAGAGTGGTATCCCAACAACGACTCCACAACCGCTAGCGCGACCGCTTCACAGTCTCCCACCTATCCTGCACAAACAATGGCGGACGTCAATACCAAGCTGCAGTAAAGGTCCCGGGGTCTTTCCGTCCTTCTGCGCGTAACGAGCATCTTTACTCGTAATGCAATTTCGCCGAGCTCATGGTTGAGACAGTAGAGGAGTCGTTACGCCATTCGTGCAGGTCGGAACTTACCCGACAAGGAATTTCGCTACCTTAGGATGGTTATAGTTACCACCGCCGTTTACTGGGGCTTAGGCTCACCGCTTCACCCCACACTAACCGTGGGACTAACGGATCCTCTTAACCTTCCAGCACCGGGCAGGCGTCAGTCCGTATACATCGCCTTACGGCTTCGCACGGACCTGTGTTTTTAGTAAACAGTCGCTCCTCCCTGGTCCCTGCGACCCTCACCCCTAGCCCGCAACGGGGCTTCAAGGCTCAGGCCCCCCTTCTCCCGAAGTTACGGGGGCATTTTGCCGAGTTCCTTAACCATGATTCACTCGCACGCCTGGGCATACTCTGCCCGACCACCTGTGTCGGTTTAGGGTACGGGCGGTAAAGCACCTCACGTCGAGGCTTTTCTAGGCACCACAGGATCACCCTACTATCCCCCACCACACCGGCAGGGTCACCATCACGCCTCACCCAACCCCACCCAACAGGGCAGGGCACGGCACCCGGATTTACCTAGGCACCAGGCCACACGCTTGAACGGGACAAGCCATAAGCCCCGCGAGGCTACCTCTGTGCGTCACCCCAGTTAAAACACGCTTGCCTACCAGCACGGTCGGTCCCCAGACCACACCACCACCCCACAGCCAGGCCCGAAAGCCCAACCACAGGAAAACAGCGGCAACGGCGTGGGTTAGCACCCGCACGTCAGCATGGGCGGTACTCCACCGGTACGGGAATATCAACCCGTCATCCATCGACTACGCCTGTCGGCCTCGCCTTAGGCCCCGACTCACCCAGGGAGGACGAACCTGCCCCTGGAACCCTTAGTCATACGGCGCCGGGGAATCCCACCCCGGTCTCGCTACTCATGCCTGCATTCTCACTCCCACGCCGTCCACCCAAGAGTCACCCCCGGGCTTCACCCAACGCAGGACGCTCCCCTACCACCCCAACCCAACCAGGGCCGGGGTCCGCGGCTTCGGCGGTGCGCTTGAGCCCCGCTACATTGTCGGCGCACGACCACTCGACCAGTGAGCTATTACGCACTCTTTCAAGGATGGCTGCTTCTAAGCCAACCTCCTGGCTGTCACCGCGACCGCACATCCTTTCCCACTTAGCGCACACTTAGGGGCCTTAGCCGGCGATCCGGGCTGTTTCCCTCTCGACCACGAAGCTTATCCCCCGCAGTCTCACTGCCACGCTCAACCAATACGGCATTCGGAGTTTGACTGGCATCAGCAACCCTGTAAGGCCCCTCAACCAACCAGTGCTCTACCTCCGCACGGCAACACGCAACGCTGCACCTAAATGCATTTCGGGGAGAACCAGCTATCACGGAGTTTGATTGGCCTTTCACCCCTACCCACAGCTCATCCCCCCCGTTTTCAACCGAGGTGGGTTCGGTCCTCCACACGCTCTTACACGTGCCTCAACCTGGCCATGGGTAGATCACCCCGCTTCGGGTCCAGAACGCGCCACTAAAACGCCCAAACTTCAGACTCGCTTTCGCTACGACTACCCCACACGGGTTAACCTCGCGACACGCCCTGACTCGCAGGCTCATTCTTCAAAAGGCACGCCACCACCCACACAGACCAGAAAACCAGCCCGGCAGGCTCTGACGGCTTGTAGGCGCCCGGTTTCAGGTACTCTTTCACTCCCCTCCCGGGGTACTTTTCACCATTCCCTCACGGTACTAATCCGCTATCGGTCACCAGGAAGTATTTAGGCAGCCAGGTGGTCCTGGCAGACACACGCAAGACTCCACGAACCCCACGCACAAAAGGGGAAAAAAAACATGCTCAACACCACACCAGCAGGTTCAACCTACGGGGCTATCACCCTCTACGGCTCCCCATCCCAGAGAATCCAGCTACCCACCAGCAAACAGTGCGGGCCCACGGCAGCAAACCCACAAGCACGCCCCACAACCCCGCAGCCGCAACCCCTGCCGAGTAATCACACGACCACGGTTTAACCTAATCCGCTTTCGCTCGCCACTACTCACAGAATATCCTCTCCTACGGGTACTAAGATGTTTCACTTCCCCGCGTAACCCCCCACCCCCTATCAATTCAGGGACAGGTGACGCGACACAACTCGCGCCGGGTACCCCCATTCGGAAACCCTCGGATCACAGCCCGCAAGCCAGCTCCCCGAGGCATATCGCAGGCCGCCACGTCCTTCATCGGCTCCTGGTGCCAAGGCATCCACCGAACGCCCAAAAAACAACACAAACAAACACAAGCAAAACAAAACAAGCAAAACAGGCAAAACAACAACAAAACACGCAAAACAACCACAAGCAACAACAAACCAGCAAACAAGCTGAACAAACAATCATTGATGCTCGCGTCCGCTATACAGTTCACAACCAACCCACCCAACCAACCCCACCCCCAACCCCAAAGGCCAGAAGCAAAGCCAGCAGGCAACCCAGGACACGCAGCCCCGGAACCCGACAGCATGCCACCCCCAACCCCACCAACCAACCAACAAAAAGAAGGAAGGAGGAGAAGAGGGTCCCGCCCGCCCCCCAGCCACGCAACACACGCAACCACAAGGAAACGAACAGAGTGCCTGCCTGCCCTGCCAGCAAAACAATCTCCCTAGAAAGGAGGTGATCCAGCCGCACCTTCCGGTACGGCTACCTTGTTACGACTTCGTCCCAATCACCAGCCCCGCCTTCGACCGCTCCCCATAAGGCCACGGGCTTCGGGCGTCACCGGCTTTCATGACGTGACGGGCGGTGTGTACAAGGCCCGAGAACGTATTCACCGCGGCGTTGCTGATCCGCGATTACTAGCGACTCCAACTTCACGGTGCCGAGTTGCAGGCACCGATCCGAACTGAGACCGGCTTTAAGGGATTCGCTCCACCTCACGGCATCGCAACCCACTGTACCGGCCATTGTAGCATGCGTGAAGCCCAAGACATAAGGGGCATGATGATTTGACGTCATCCCCACCTTCCTCCGAGTTCACCCCGGCAGTCTCCCGCGAGTCCCCGCCATAACGCGCTGGCAACACGAGACAAGGGTTGCGCTCGTTGCGGGACTTAACCCAACATCTCACGACACGAGCTGACGACAACCATGCACCACCTGCAGACCAGCCCAAACCACAAAAAGCAGCAAGAGAACCACCGTCTCCGGCAGCAACCAGCCCATGTCAAGCCTTGGTAAGGTTCTTCGCGTTGCATCGAATTAATCCGCATGCTCCGCCGCTTGTGCGGGCCCCCGTCAATTCCTTTGAGTTTTAGCCTTGCGGCCGTACTCCCCAGGCGGGGCACTTAACGCGTTAGCTACGGCGCGGAAACCCCGGAAAAGGGCCCCCACACCCAGTGCCCAACGTTTACAGCATGGACTACCAGGGTATCTAATCCTGTTCGCTCCCCACGCTTTCGCTCCTCAGCGTCAGCAACAGCCCAGAGACCCGCCTTCGCCACCGGTGTTCCTCCTGATATCTGCGCATTCCACCGCTACACCAGGAGTTCCAATCTCCCCTACTGCGCTCAAGCCAGCCCGTACCCACCGCAAGCCCCCAGTTAAGCCAGAGGATTTCACGGCAGACGCGACCAGCCGCCTACAAGCCCTTTACGCCCAGTAATTCCGGACAACGCTCGCGCCCTACGTATTACCGCGGCTGCTGGCACGTAGTTAGCCGGCGCTTCCTAACCCGGCTACCGTCAACCCACCCACAAACGAGGCAAGCCTTCACCACCGGAAAAAGAGGTTCACAACCCGAAGGCCTCCATCCCTCACGCGACGTCGCTGCATCAGGCTTCCGCCCATTGTGCAATATTCCCCACTGCTGCCTCCCGCAGGAGTCTGGGCCGTATCTCAGTCCCAGTGTGACCGTCCACCCTCTCAGGCCGGCTACCCGTCAAAGCCTTGGTAAGCCATCACCCCACCAACAAGCTGATAAGCCGCGAGCCCATCCCCCACCAGAACAACCAAAGTTGAACCTATACCAACCCACCCATGCAGGCAGGCCAGACCACCCCGTATTAGCCGCCCTTTCAAGCAGTTATCCAGGAGAAGAGGGCAGGTTACTCACGTGTTACTCACCCGTTCGCCACTAACCAACCCCAGCAAAAAACCAGAGCCAGCCCGTTCGACTTGCATGTGTTAAGCACGCCGCCAGCGTTCGTCCTGAGCCAGGATCAAACTCTCCAAACAAAACAAAAACCAAACAAAGAAACCAACAAAAAACCAACAAAACAAACAAACACGACACACTATCGAGATCCCAAACAACACACCCACGAAGGTTTCGGAAAGCCGTCCGGCTCGCCTCTTCCCTCAAGGCCTGGAGTAGATTAGCCGGACCGTCTGACGCTCGTCAAGCCCGAAATCGGTGATCCCGGTCTCTTTCGAGTCCATCGCCGACATCGATGATGCCGCAGCCCGACTATCTATTTCTCCATGCCACCGCACTCGCCCGCAGGCCCGCGCGGCAGCGAGGAGTAATTTAGGCATATCGGCCGGGATGACGTCAAACAGATTGGAAGTGACGTCCGGCACTCAGGTGCCGCCACCGCTCCGCGGCCACAGTTAGGGTAGCCACATGGCTCCTCGCTCCTCCGGCGGCGACCGCGAACGCTACGCGGTGGACTACGACTGGCTGTGGAACCGGCGCGATCCGACAGCGGCGGCGATTCTGAGGGTGTCCGTCTCCCACCCCACGCCACAGTTGGCTGCACATGCCCTGGAGCGATTTCTCGCGACACTCCCCACCGATGCCAAGGGCGTGCAGGGGCATGAAGGCTGGGCCGTGTTCCCGGTCGCCGGCGATCCGTCTGCCACGGTCAGCTCCATCGACATCGTGTCCGGGGGCGAGGACGTCTCCGATGGAATTCAAGCCGGTGCGGACGCCGTCTTCAACGCCTTGGCACAAGTCGACGGCATCGGCTTGGCCTGGCACCAGCTTACGGCCGATGCCGTTCCCGGCACCCCCGCCGCCGCCCACACGTGCTCATCAGCGTCCCAGCAGGAACTCCCACTCACGCCGGATGAGCCCGTCCTCGATGACGAACACGTCTAGGGATCGCTCACCGTCATCATTGACCAACATCGTCGCAATCAGTCGCCGTTCACGATCACTCATCGCCTCAACACAACGGAACGTGGTGGCGGAGTTCGCGTAAGCGGACTTGATTGCATGCAGGTACCGCTCTTTCCCAACGATCTTGCGCTCACGGCTGCCGTCGATCAGAGTCCACTCGACTTGGGGGTGTAGGAACGTGGCATACGCACGCCAATCCCTCGCGTTCTCCGCAACGAAGAAGCGCGCCACGATCGACTCCAGCTCGCGGTCCGACAGCGCCTCCACGCTGTGATCCTACAAGCAGGCGTACTGGAGCACCTTGCCCGGTATGCGACACCCGGATAGTCTTTAGCGCCCCGGCAGCGAGGCGTTCAGACTCGACCAGTGCCAAGGCAGTGCTAAGGCATTGACCAGCCGGGCAGGTCCAGGAGCTTACGTGGACACTCGTACAGTCCTCGAAATCATCGGATGGATCGGATCCGCTCTCGTCGTCATCTCGCTCGTGGTAGCTAATCAGCGCACCTTCCGCGGCCTCAACCTCACCGGCTCACTCATAGCCACCGCGTACAACGTGGTCCTTGGGGTTTGGCCCGCCGTGGGCATGAACGCCACCATCGCACTCATCGATCTGTACTGGCTGCTGCGGCTGCGCGGCACCGCTCCGCTGACGGCCGATTCCGCGCCGGCTACGCACCGCGATGAACGCCCCTCAGTGGAGGATGTGCTGTCGGAGGATTGACCGCACGGACGACGTCGACGCGGTCAGAAGCAAGCCAAGCAAGGCGGCGGAAATGAGTGGCAAGCGCAAAACGCTGCCGACGCACCAACCACAGCCCGGCCCCTGCCGCAGCGCGAGCAGCATCAGCGATGGGGCCGGGCGGTCGGCGCATACCGCAACGTTGAGTTATCGGCGTGAACGTGTTGCTAAAGATCGGGATTTTGGTTGCTGTGGTGCGGGGAAGTCGGGGTGATTATGGCCTGGGAGGTTAACCCGGGGCGGTGGTTGACTTTCGGGGTAGATGTGCGGGCCGTGAGAACACGGTCCCCACGAGCAAGGCTCTGCCCGATCTGTCAGACCCCTATGAAGAAGCCCGGCCGCACCGCCGCAGGCACCCAACGGTGGAAGTGCACCGCCCCGGTTGGACCGCCCACGCCCCGGTTGGACCGCCCACGCCCCGTTGGACCGCCCACGCCCCGTTGGACCGCTGTAACCGGCGGCTACGGCGGTCCAACCGGGGAACAGCGGTCCAACCGGGGAACAGCGGTCCAACCGGGGAACAGCGGTCCAACCGACAGGCTCAACAGCCACGCACACCGCCACCCAACCGCGCATCGCCACCCAAGCACTGACACAACCGGACCTAGTGAGCCCGGGGGCGCCCGAACCACACACACGTTCGCGCCGACAACCCCGAAGAAGGCCTCTGGAAACGCAAAGGCTGGGCCGGCCGAACCAGCTAGAACACCCCGACACGCCGGTCTAAAGCAACACGTTCGCGCCTATAACCCGCAGCGTTGTTCATTGACTGAACGGACGGCAGGCACAGCCAAGCGGTCCATCCGGCGCCTGAAACAACGAATCGTCCCACCCGGTCAACCGGGCGGGACGATCAATTCCACTTCAGCGGTGGAGCTAGGGGGATTCGAACCCCCGACCTTCTCATTGCGAACGAGACGCGCTACCAACTGCGCCATAGCCCCTGAGCACGGTAGATGGTAGCACCGCAGCCGCGGCGGCCCGCAAGTCGGAGCGCCGTGACTCACGCCACCGACAGCCGGCACCGGAAACCGTTGCCGCCCCGGCCGCGTTTCAGGCACCGGCGCGACGCCGTTCCAGCACCGCCTCCAGGTCGATGGGGTGGAATACCGGCTCATCCGCCCCCACCTCGGGATCGGCGATGGGGTAGGCGTGCGCGCTGCGCGGACGCTCGGGAACCGGCGCAGAGTCGAAGGGTTCCTCCGCGGGCGGCTCATAGCTACGACGCGGAGCGCGGGCGGCCAGCGTGTAGGTCGGCGCCGGAACGCTGACCGGGTGCCAGCCCTGCGGCGGCGTCGCCGGAGCCTTCGCCTCGCGCTGGTCGCCGCGCGTTTCAGCATCGACGACCTCCGGGGGCGCGGTGGGCTCCTCGGTGGAAGCCTCCGCCGGAGTCGCCTTATCGCCCGGCTCCGATCCCTCCTGGACACCGGCCGCCACGGTCGGCTCGTCGCGTTCGACGGCGTCGGATGCCACCGCCGCGGCTTCCGTCTCCTGCACAGCGGTCTCCCGCGCGTCTGTCGCCTGTGCAGCCGTCTCTTGAGCCGGGGCCTCGGCGTCATGCCGCGGCTGAGCCTGCTCATCCGCCTTAACAGACGCGTCCGCAAGCAACCGGCTCGCGGCGGAGCTGCCGGTCAGCGCCGTCAGTTCCCGTTCGAGTGCGGCAATACGACGACGCTCACGCCGGTCGGAGGCCGCCGAGGCGCGCGCCGCCCGTCGTCCCGCGAGCGCGGATCCCCCGAGCAGCGCACCGGGAATGGCAACCACCCACCACGGCATCACAGAAACCGCGGCAACCACGACTGTGCCCGCCGTGACGCCGAGCAGGATCAGTGCGACCGTGGCGCGGTGGGAGGCGGCCACCCGGCGGCGCTCACGAGCGCGCTCATGCGCCTGGCGCAGGCGCACGAGCTCACGCTCCTTGCGCAGCGCCCGCACATTCCTGACTTCGGGCCTGTTCATCGCCCTCACCTCCGGTCGGCGTCGAAAGATCATGGCGTGCCCACCACCGCAGCCCTCCCCGGAGACGGCTGCGCTCCCCGTGGCCAGAAGCCGCAGCCCCGAGGAGTAGCGGTCCTCCGCATTGGCCATACTCATCGCCTCGCGGCGCCCGACCAGGAATGGCAGTAGGTACACGGCGAGAACCGCGACGAGTGCAAGCAGCGCCCACGTTTCGATTCCCACGGCTTAACCGTAGAGGGCACGGGCGGCGGAATTCGGGCACGACCGCGGCGTGTTGGCGCCGGTTGTGGCCGCGATTCCATTAGCAATTCCGTTCCGAATCCCCGGCCCGCGCCACCCGTGCAACAGCTTTCACACTTGCCTCAGCCGCCCCACGAATCCGCCTGCCGGGGCGTCCTCTGCGACGACGGCGAAGGTGACATGATCCGCCCACTGCCCGTTAATGTGCATCAGCCCCCGCCGCACCCCCTCGGAGTGCAGTCCGAGGCGCCGGCACACGGCCAGGCTGCGCGCATTGCTCGGGCGCACGTCGATCTCCACCCGGTGCAGACCGACCCGGGCGCCAAGGAGGTGGTCCAGCACCATCGCCACCGCCAGGGTCATTACTCCGCGTCCCTCCCATGGGGCGCCGATCCAGTAGCCCACGCTCGCGCACTCCAGCGCCCCCCAGCGGATGTAGGAAACCGACACCTGCCCCGCGAACACGCCGTCCACCTCCAGCACGAAGGGCATGGCCTCGCCACGGCGTGCAAGTCGATTCTGGGCGCGCACATAGTCGCGGAAACTGCCGAGGGCGTCGGGGCTGTCCGGCGGCAGCGTCGCCTCCCAGGGGCTCAGTCGGGCGTCGTCGGCCAGGCGCAGCCGTCGCCAGGCCGACTCGTCGCCTACGCGGATGGGGCGCAGCGTCACGGTGCGCGGCCCGCGCGCCAGGCCGCGCGCACTCACCCCCGACTCGGTCAGGACCTCCGGCCAGGGGAAGCGGTTCCCGCCCGGGTGTAACAGATCGCCGAGGTGTCCAATCGCCGTCGGTAAGCGGAGGTCAGGCATCGAGCAGCAGGCAGTACAGCGTGTCGCCGGCGACGATGGTCTGCGTGTCTTCGGGGACGACGGCGATCGCGTTGGCCTGGGCCAGCGCCAGTAGACGCGTGGTGCCCGGCCGCCCCGTCGGCTCGGCGGTGTAGCCGCGCGCCGGCGAACCGCTCAGGTGTACGGGCACGAACTGCCGCTTGCGGGCCGGCGAGTGCCAGCCGGAAGCGAGCGTCGCCGGCACCGAGGCGCGATGCAGGTCCTGCCAGCCGGCGATCTGCCGCAGCACCGGGCGAATGAAGGTCTCGAAGGCGATCTGCGCGCTCACGGGGTCCCCGGGCAGGCAGAAGATCGGTGTGCCCTCGATCGTGCCCACGCCCAGCTGGCGTCCCGGCGACATGGCCACGGAGTCGAAGCGCACCGTACCCAGGGGTGTCAACACGTCCTTGACCGTGTCGCCCTGGCCCACACTCAGGCCGCCGGTGGTGATGAGCACGTCGGCGCGCACCAACTGGTCCTCGATGGTCTCCGCCAGCGCCCCCAGTTCGTCGGGCACCGCCGCCACCCGGAAGGCCTGGCCGCCGGCATCTGTGACGGCGCACGCCAGGGCGTGGCCGTTGGCGTCGAAAACGTCGCCGGCCTCGCGGGAGCCGTCGGGCTCAACGAGTTCGTCACCGACGGAGATGATGACCACGCGCGGCGCCGGATGCACCTTGACCCGGTGGCGGCCGATACCGGCCAGCAGCGCGATCTGACGCGCCGAAATGCGCGAGCCCTGCGGCAGCACGGTGGTGCCCGCCTGCACGTCCTCGGCCCGACGGCGCACGTTCTCTCCGGCGGTCACCATCGCCCGCACCTGCACGCGGGATTCACCGCGGTCCGTGTCCGTCCACGGCACCACGGCGTCGGCACCCAGTGGTAGCGGGGCGCCGGAGTCGATGAGGATGGCCGCGCCCGGCACCAGGCGGGTGGGGCGCATGTCGCCGGCGCGCACGGCATCCATCACCTCCAGGGTGACGGGGCTTCCGGCCGCGGCATCGGCGACGTCGGCGGCGGCGACCGCATAGCCGTCCAGTCCGGCCAGGTCTACCGCGGGCAGGTCAAGGTCGGCGACGACGTCCTCGGCCAGTACGCAGCCGACCGCGTCCAGCAGCACCACGTCCAGGGGGGCCGCGGCCCGGGCGATCTCCAGGCAGGCCGCCAGGTGCTCAGCAACAGTGCGCATGTGGGCTTCGTCCTCCTCCTGCCCGGCCGGGTTCCCGGGCGTACCGCGCACCAGGCTACCTGGCCGCGTCGGACGGCCCGGCAGCAAACCGGGTTGCGGACCACCTGCGATAATGCAGTCATGAGCACTCGGGCACGCGTCCTGCCAGACACCAGTTCACTGGCGGCCGACGACGCCAAGGAGCAACTGCGCCGTGTTCTGCGCGAGCACCGCGCCGCCCGCCACCGCCACCCCGAGCACGGTCACAACGACACCTGTGAGCGGCTCACCGCCCATATCCTCCAGGCCATCTCCGGCATGGACACGGTGGCCGCCTACGTGTCCGTGGGCCACGAGCCGTGCACCCGACTGCTACTGCAACAACTTGAAGAATCCGGCACGCGCGTGCTGTTGCCCGTGCTCGGCCCGCACCTGGCGCGCTCCTGGGGCTACTTCCACGGGGTCGCCGACCTGGCGGAGCGCTCCCCCGGCCGCCCGCCGGAGCCGAGCGGTGAGGTGCTGCCCGCCGCCGCCATTGCCGACGCCGAGGCCGTGATCGTGCCGGCACTCGCCGTCGACCGCTCGGGCCGGCGACTGGGCCAGGGCGGCGGCTGGTACGACCGGGTGCTGCCATTGCGCCGCGCCGGCGTGCCGGTGTTCGCGGTGGTGCACGACGACGAGCTGGTGGCCGGTCCGTTGCCAGCCCAGGCGCACGATGCGCCCGTCGACGTCGTCATCACTCCCGACGAGTGGTTCCTGCTGGAGGGCTCGGCCTTCGCCGGCACCCCCACCGACCAGGACTGACCGCCGTCGGCACCCCTCGCCGCGGCCGCGCCGTCACCGCAGTCCACAGGGGCGGTTGGCGACACCCCACGCCCGTTCCATTCACAGGGCCGGCACGCGCGTGAGCGGGCTGTGCCACTTTGAGTCCATGTCTCGCCCTCGCCGTCGCCCCGACCGCACGCCTCGTTCCAACCACTCCCCGCAACCCGACGGGCGCCGCCCGACGCGCCCGTCCCTGCTGCTGTGGCGGCAACGCCACCTGGTGGTCGCCGTCTGTCTGGCCGCCGCCGTGATGGCGGCGCTCGGCGTGCTCCGCCCGGCACCGGAGGGTCTGCAGGAGGTGCTTGTAGCGGCCCGCCACGTCAACGCCGGTGCCGTGCTGACCGAGGCGGACATTGAGATGCGGGCGGTGGCGCAGTCCGCCCTGCCCGAGACCGGCCTGGCCGACACGGACGTGGTGGGCAGTCGCGCCGCGATCGCCCTGGAGGAGGGCACGGTGCTGACCACGTCCATGACGAGTGCGGCCCTGGCCACCACCCTGACGCCGTCGGAGCGGCTGGTGCAGGTGCCCATCGATGTTGGAGCGGAGTTGGCGGAGCCCGGAGCGCGGGTAGATGTGGTGGCCGAGCGCAGCGCCGCGGCCGTCGGAGACGCGGGCAACTCCTCCGCCGTCGTGTGTGCGGGCGCGCGGGTGGTGCTCACGCAGCAGGAGGGCGATACCGACCGGTGGACCGCACAGACGAAGGTCACACTCGTTACGCTTGCTGTCCCGGCGGTGGACGCTAACCTAATCGTAGGCGCGGCCACGAATGGTGCGCTCGGCATTGTGCTGAGCCCATGACGTCGCCCGCCTCTTGCCATGCGGCCGCGGCCCGTCCCCGGGCTGCCGAGTCGCTCCCGCACCGTGACTTCCGCGAGTGGCACACCTGCGCCCTCGCTCCACACCGAAAGGCACCACATGCTCAAGGGATTCAAGGAGTTCATCGCCCAGGGCAACGTCCTGGAACTGGCCGTCGCCGTCATCATCGGTGGCGCCTTCGCCCCCATCGTTCAGGCCATCACCGACGTCATCATGGGCATCATCGGCGCCCTGGTGAAGCAGCCGAACTTCAACTCCGTGTTGCAGTTCTCCATCAACGGCTCCGACCCGATCCAGCCGGGCACGATCATCACCGCGCTAGTCAACTTCCTGCTCGTCGCCGCCGCCGTCTACTTCTGCGTCGTCGCGCCGATGAACAAGCTCACCGCGCGCCTGAAGAAGGAAGAGGAGGAGGCCGCCGAGCCCACCGACGTCGAGCTGCTGACCGAGATCCGCGACCTGCTCAAGCAGCAGGGCTGAGCCGATCACTGGCTCCCACCGGTCGGCCGTGACGCCGACGGTCGGAGCCAGGAGAAATGAAGTGGCGTCCGTCTTACGGCGGGCGCCACTTCGTTTTGTCCACGCGCGGCCTTCGCCGCTGCGGGCGGCTCAGCCCCAGTGGGGTGGCACTTCGCGCAGCAGCCGGGCGTCATTGGCGCGGTCGGAGCCCTCGCGGCCATTGACCCCGCCCTCGCGAGAACGCGCGTCGGTGAGCGCGTCCGTGCCGCGTCGACGCTCCGCCTCCGCCTGCGCCTGCGGTGCCTCGCCCCGGGCCACGCGGACCGCGTCCTGTGGGGACAGCGCGACGACGCGACGCCTACCACGCCTGATACCGGCCCCCGTCACGTCGGGCGCCTCATCCGCGTCGTGTGTGTGCAAGTCGCCCATCGTTCAGCGGCTCCGGCGCACGGCGTTGGCCAGCACGGCGTCGATCCCGGCCCCGTGACGGGTCAGGGCCAGCGCGTCGCGCAGCTGCTCGACCTCCTCGGCCTCGCTGCGCTGCACGCCGTCGGAGCGGATCCAGGCGACGAGCTCGTCGAGCTGGTCGTCGGAGTAGGCCTGTAGCGGCAGCCCCTGCGCGATCGGCGGGCGTTCGCCGCGCACGGGCGCGTCAAGCTGGGTCTGGTGCGGGGATGCCGTCTTCCCCGACTGCCCGGTCGCGCTTGACTCCGCCGGTTCGACGGGATGGGGTTCGGCGTCCTCCATGTGCTGCGGCAGGGGGGTGGCCGTCGCGACCTCGGTGCGGGAGGCGAGCACCGCCAGCACTTGCGCCTCGATCTTGCTCGCCTCCCCCTCCACGTCGACGAACACGCCCGCCGAGTAGGCCATGTGCACGCGCCAGCCGCGCTGCTGGAGCCGCTCCACCCAGTGCCGGTCACGCCGACGCAGGCTCCGCTCCGCCACGTACTGCTCGTCGTCGGTAAGCACGGCGACCAGCAGTTCGCCCGGCAGGTCCGGGTGGCCGATGGCCAGCGGGATGCGCACCCCGCCTTCAATGCCGTAGCGGGGCACCACCACCAGCCCCTTGCGCCACAGGTGCTCGGCCAGCTCGACGAGCAGCCGCTCGGGGGCTACCTCCTCCTGCTGCGGGTACTGCGCACCGGAGTCGGCGGCATGCACCAGCACCTCGCGCAGCAGTCGGGCACCGGGAGCGTGCAGGCGCTCGGCGTCGATGTCGTCGGGTCCCAGGCAGGACACGATTTGGGTGCTGCCGCGCGAGGCGCACAGCGCGTCCACTAGGCCGAGCATGCCGCCGAGGTCGCTGACCTCCCCGAAGTTGTGGATCGTGCGCCCGTGCGGAGTCTTGGCGTAGCCGACGGAGACGATGATGTGGTCACGGCGCAGCGAGCGCGCCTCCCCCAGGTCCACGACGACGAAGGGCTCGGATACGCCCGTCTCGAAGTAGTCGGCCAGGGCCGGTGAGCCGGCAACGGCGGCGGTCGTGGCGCGGCGGATCTCCTCGGCGTGTCGGGCGTTGAGCGCGATGACGCCGAGGGACTGCTCGGGGTGGGTCAGGGCGTGGTCGATGATCAGGTCGACCACCCGGTTGACCTCCGCGGGAACCGACTCAACGGCGGTGTGCCCCGGAGCGGGCATGCCCCGGCCGTCAACCAGGGAAAGAGACAGGCGGGAGCGGCCCGGCGGCGCCGGGATCGCCTCAACGACGTCGTCGTAGCCGTTGGCGGCGAGGAAGCCGGCAATCTCCGCATCCAGGGTGTTGCGGCCGGTCGGCAGCGTCACCCGCGGCAGCAGCGGGCCGAGTTCGGAGGCCAGCCCGGAGGTTGAGCGGCGGGGATCACCGACGACGAGCACCTGCTCGGCGCGCACGAAGGCGGGCATGACCCGGGACACCGGCACGTGGGCGGAGGCGTCCAGGATCGCCAGGTCCACCACGGCGTCGGCGGTGAACACCTGCGGCACCAGCGTGGGCGGAATGATCCACACGGGCTTGGCGACCAGGGCCAGCGGGTGGGCGGCAATGATGTCGCGCAGTGGCACCCCCTCCTCCAGCGAGAGGGCGCGGTACAGGCTACGGGCGGCGTCCTTGTCGGCGTCGACGGTCTCGCGGACGCGGCGGGTGCAGGCCTGGGCGACGGGGCCGGCCAGAGAGTCGGCCTGAGAGGCGTCCAGCTCGCGCAGGGATACGGCGAGGTCGTTGAGGGCGTCCGCGTCCAGTCCGCCCAGGTCGGGGTCGTCTTGCATGATCTGCCCGAGCAGGGAGTACCACCAGCAGTAGGTGAGCTCGTCATCGATCTGTGCCGGTTCCACATCACGTGCCGCCAGGTCGTCCAGCAGCGGGGTCAGGCCCAGGTCGCTGAGGGCGGTGACCACGCGGTTGATCTCCGGGAGCTTGTGGACGGTGACGTCGTCGGCAGCCAGCACGCGGGCGCGCTGCTCCAACTCGGTCAACGGCAGGTCCATCAGGACCATGTCCGCGCCGATAATCGGCTGCAGCGCGGTCACGGCGTCGCGGGCGCGTTCGGCCACACGCTGCATCTGGTCCAATCCCTGCGGCAGGTGCGGCCAGCCGCCCTCGGGGTCGTAGCGGCGCCACACCTCGCGGCGCTGCTGCACCTTGGCCAGCTCCCCATGCAGGTCGGCCACTTCCCGGCCGGGGCGCACCAGGTCCCGGGCCTGCTTGACGAACCGGCGCCGGGCGGCATAGCCCATCTCCACGCTGTGCTCCTGGCGCCAGTGCTTCGAGGCGGTGGCAATGACCATGTCGGCCGCAGAGCGTTCGAAGACCTCGGGCAAGAAGACGTCCAGGGAGTCGCGCACGCCGTCGAGCATTTCCAGCTGCTCACACCACTGGCCGAGCGTTTCGGCGCGGGTGATGCCGGTGGAGGTGTGCACCGCCTCAATATGCTCACCGACGGCGGGCAGCAGCTCGTCGGCGAGCCGGGTCAGTCGGGCCAGCGCGTCGGTGGCCTCGTCGACGTCGGCCACGGCCATACCGTTCCAGGCCGAATCCGCCAGGGCGGAGGTGAACAGGCCGAGCGCGTGGGCTCGGTGCAGCAGTTCGGACGCGCGCCGGCGTCCGTCGGCGTTCAGGCGCTCCAGGTGTCCGGGGGTGACGCGGGCGTTGGTGCGGGCGCGGCCGGAGGTGAGTTCGGCGAGCTGCTGCAGCGCGTCGTAGGCGGAGGCACCCCACGGTTCGCGCGGCTTGTGCAGGGCGGCCACGTAGCGGGAGAGCTTCTCGCGCACGGAGGTCAGACGGTTGCGCATGCCGACAATGGCGGTCACATCCAGGTCGGGAACGTTGACGCCCATGGCGGTCTTGATTTCCTCGGCCGCATGACGCCGCCAGGCGGGGTCCTCGGTGAGGTCGATCACGATGGAGCCCAGGCCGAGTTCGCGCAGGGCGGCGGCCACGGCGTGCCCGTCGGCGCTGGTGGCGGGCACGTGCAGCACGGTGCGGCCCAGAGCCGCGGCGTCGGCCATGATGGCGGCGAGGACGGCGGCCACGTCGGAGCCGGGTGGCGCGTCCAGCAGCAGGGAGGCGCCGGAGCCCACCGCCTCGACAGCGTCGAGTTGAGCCGGATCCAGGTCGCCCACGCCCCGCTCATCTTCGGGGGCCCGATCGGTGGGGTTGGGCTCAGGCAGGGCCACATCCAGGGCGGCCCGGGCCTCGGCGTCGCCGGCGAGCGCGGCCACGAGTGCAGAAGTGCGGGCGCGGTCGACGGTGGCGTCGAAGTCCTCGAGGAGCGCCTGCCCGGGGTGGACGAAGGCACCAACGACGAGCCGCTCGTGGATCTCGAAGCCGGGCAGGAACTCGCGTCCGAGCGAGCCGATGCCGCTGAGCGCGTCGCGCGGGGTGAAGCCGTCGTCGGCCAGGGTGGCGCGGGCGACGACGTCGACGTCCACCGTGCAGCCATGGCGGCGCAGCGCCCGAGTCAGGACCGGGTTGACCTCGATCGACGTATCCAGGGTGAGGGCGGCATCCGCGCCGGCGCTGGACAGCCGCACCGGCCGCAGAAGCACGGGAGCGCTGACGGTGCGCACGGCGACCGGCCGGGCGGAGGGCGCGTCGGTGTCGGTCACGTCGGCGGCAGGCGTGGCAGAGGGCGCCGCTTCGGGAGCCTCCGGATCGGCGCTGCCATCGTCGGAGGCGTCAGCCTCGGCGTTCGCGGCGGCTCGTGCGGCGGCGGGGCCGGCTGCGGCAGCATCGTCTGCCGGGCTGGGCGTGGGGAAGGCATCGTCGTCATCCGCTGTGGGTACCGGCTCGGTCCAGCCGGCCACGCCAATGGCCAGGTACACGGGAGCCACGCCGAACCGACGGGAGAGCTGGTCGGTGCGGCTGGCGAGTTCATGCAGGGACTGCCGGGCGATGCCGAGTGCGACGCGCTCGCGCACGAGGCTGCCCAGGTGGGTCGGGCGGCCTGCGTACAGCTGAGCGAGGCCCGAGGGGTGGGCGGCGGTCAGGTCGACAATGCCGTCGTGGTCGGAGAAGGCGTCGAGGCTGGAGGTGCCGCCGAGGTCGGCCAGTTCCTGGCGCCAGTCGTCGAGGGCCTCGTCGATACGGGCCCGACGCTCGGCGTCTGACACCGGGGTGCCACCGGACTGCGTGGCCGCGGCGGGGTCCGCGGGCAGGTCGACGTCCTCGGGGTCGCGCGTCTGCGCCCCGGCGTCGTGCCGGTTGCGGCCCAGAGAGAACAGTGGAGGCGTCATATTTCCTCACGATATCCGCCCGGCCGCGGCGGGCGGCGCCGACTCACCGATAGCGCGGGAATCTGCGGCGATGTCCCGACGGAGCCACACCGGCACGGCGAGAACCTGCCTACCTAATGGGCTCTTCGTGTTTGTGGATGTGGTGGTTCGGGCCGGCGCTGCGTGTGGGTGGTCGTTGTCCGGGACCGGAGGTCGTATTCGGGTGCGTGAGGTCGTTTTCGGGTCGCCGAGGACGTCGTCGGACCGGCCGCCTTCATTTCGCCCCACGCCCGCCACGCGACCCGGCCACGCCCACAAACCCATTGACAGGCTCGCCTGGAAGCGGGACCGTCTGCTACGCCACTTCCCGGTCTGCTACGCCGCTTCGGGGTTAACAACGCCGGTTAACCGTCTGCTGAAGGAACTGCAGGTGTACAGCAGAACGTTAAGTAGCGTCGTTAACGCCCAACCGGCACACCACACACCCCACCCCGTGTTATGGCTCAGGACATCGGTGACAGTTCTGCCGCAGCCCGCCACAACCACCACACCCCCAAACCGGAAAAGCCGATTTGGACCGCCCCAGTGGCGCACTACGGCGGTCCAAATGGAGGCTGACGGTCCACACAGAGGAAAGCGGTCCGAACAGTGCAGTCCGGCGGCGGGCAGCCTCACAGCACGCCGGTCTACAGCGGCACGCCCGCACCGAAAAATCCCGAAACCCGGCGTCTCCACGGCACTCCGGCCTAAAGCACCGCGTTCGCGCTGATGGCCCGGTTTCCGCGTGGTTGTGCGGGAAGGCGGCTGGTGCCCCCGGCGCGATTCGAACGCGCGACACCCGCTTTAGGAGAGCGGTGCTCTATCCCCTGAGCTACGAGGGCCGGCTGAGGACGGCTGCGATCCTACCCGATCGCAACCCGTCCCCAATTCCGTCGCCGGTTCGAGTGGTGCCGACCGCGTGCGCGACCGGCATCGTCTCCGTCAGGCGCGCGACCAGGGGGTGGTCTGAGTGCGGCCCACGCGTACGTCCTCTTCTCGCGTGCGAGCGGGAACCACCATGACGGGGCAGGAAGCGTGTGAGAGAACACCCTGGCTGACCGAGCCCAGCAGCAGTCCGGAGAAGCCGCCGCGACCGCGAGAGCCGACCACCACTAGGTCGACCGCGGTGGAGAACTCGGACATCAGTTCGGCGGCGTTGCCGTCCAGGGCGTGGCGGCGCACCACGACGTCGGGGTGGCCCTCGGTGGCCTCGGCGATGGCCCGGTCCAGGCCCGAGCGCACGTCGGTGAGAACCTGCTCGCGATCAACGGCGGCGGGCAGCCAGGCGAGCGCCCCCGCGCCAGAGGCCATGGGGACGGCTGCGATCGCGGTCAGCTCAGCGCCCCAGGCCTCGGCCTCGCGCACCGCCCACCTCAGGGCCTTGCGCGCCGAATCGGAGCCGTCGACGCCGACGACAATGCGGCGCACGGGGGTGAAGGCAGAGCCCTCCGTGTGGCGCGGAACCACGACGGCGGGGCAGTGGCTGTGCGCCGGTAGGGCCGAGGACACGGTTCCGAGCAGCCGGTCGGCGAAGCCTCCACCGCCGCGAGTGCCCACCACGGCGAGGGAGGCGTCCTCGGACAGGTCAACCAGCACGCCGGCTGGATCTCCGGTCTCCAGGGAGCTGGTCACGGTTACGCCCCGCCCCTGGGCGCGGGCGACCGCCTCGTTGACGACCGCTTCGGCGCCGGAGCGCACGGCCGAGTCATCCAGAGCGGCGTAGCCGCCGTCGAGCGAGGCGGTGGTGAAGGAAGGCAAGGAGTAGGCGCACAGGATGTGCACGCGCCAGCCGCTGCAAGCCGCACGGTCAACCGCCCAGTCAACCGCCTCCAGGGATTCGGGTGAGCCGTCAACTCCGACGAGGACGACCTTGTCTTCAGCCATGGGTTGTGTCCCTTTCTTCGAGCATCGGGTACTCGACCCGACTCATTGTGCCCTGCAGGCGGGCGTGTTCCAAAACACGTTTTGAAGATAGCACGTGGGGGCGGCCGGCCACACGGCCGACCGCCCCCACGTCAGGAAGCAGTTAAGCGTACGGTTCAGCCCACGCGCACATACTGCGGGGAGCCGTACACGGCGCGGTAGGACACGCCGACACTCGGGTTACCGGCGTCAATCATCATGCCGCCACCCGCGTAAATCCCGACGTGGCCGCCGTAGTAGACGATATCGCCCGGCTGGGCCGCAGCCGCGGACACGATCGTGCCGGAGGCGCCCTGGGCGTACGAGGTGCGCGGCAGGGAGATGCCGACCTGGCCGTAGACGTACTGGACCAGCCCAGAGCAGTCGAAACCGCCGTTGGCCGGGTTATTGGAGCCGTAGACGTAGGCCATGCCGGTGTACTGCATGGCGATCGAGACGACGGAGGAACCGGACGCGTTGGCGGGCGCGGCGGTGGCCGCGGCCTGGGTGGCGTCGGCGGTGGCCTCGGTAGTGCCCGCCGCGTCGGCGGCGGTCGCATCCGTGGCAGCGACGTCGGCGGCGACCTCGGTCTCCTCGGTCGCCTCGACCTCGGGCTCCTCCTCGACCTCAATGACCGGGGCCTCGGCGGTCGGGGTGTCCACGGTCTCGACGTCGCTGGGGACGGAGACGGAGTCGGCGACCTGCACGGCCTCGTTGGTGGAGACGGCAGTGCGCGCCTCGGCGGCGAGCGCACCCACGCCCTGAGTCTCAAGTGAGCCGGCGGACTGCGCGGCCTCGTTGGTGTTCGCGGCAGAGGCACCGGAAGCGATCATGCCCAGGGCCAGACCCGAGGATGCGGCCACTGCGAAGCCACGGCGGGCGACCGGAGCGACTGAGTTCATCGGGGTCAACGGCCGAGCGGCCTTGCGGTGCCGAGCCGAGGTGCGTGTTGTCATGTAGTGGTTCTCCTCTGAGATGCCGACGAGGTGAGCTGTCGGGTTCGGACTGGAGACGCCCGGCCCGCATCACGCGGGCTTCACCCCAAGGCTCCAGTCGATGCCGGAGCCGCTTTTGGTTCCCCCGTTCCTGCCTTGGTATGTGGGATATGGCTGCCGGAACCGAGCGGCAGGATTAGGCCTCGTTTCCAGCGCCACGAGCGGCTAGCGCCCGCAACGGTGAACACGTTACCCGAAGACCCCTCCCGGCGTCACGGCGGGATCACACACACCGCCGTGAAACGTCGCACATGCCGGTTGCGGTGTCCACGCCTGCCGCCCCGTCCCCGGCCATGCGGACACAAAAACGCCCCGCTCCCCGGGGCTGGGGTGCGGGGCGAGTGCGGTCAGCTGACGCGCAGGTAAGTCACACCGGAGTAGACGGCCCGGTAAGACACACCCTTCGAGGGGGTGGCGTCCACCATCATGCCGTTGCCCGCGTACAGGCCGACGTGGCCGGACCACCACAGGATGTCTCCGGGCCGAGCCTCGTCCGCGGAGATCGGCGTGCCGATGGCGCGGATCTGGCCGGACTGGTGCGGGATGCTGATGCCGTACTGGGCGTAGATGTAGGACACCAGGCCGGAGCAGTCGAAGGAAGACGGGCCGGAGGCGCCCCATACGTAGGGAGTGCCGACGTATTGCATAGCCAGCGCGACCATGCCCTCGCCGGTGGAGGTCGTGGCGGCCACCTGGGTGGTCTCGCTCGCCTCCACGGTATCCGAGACCTCTGCGGTCTCCTCGGCTTCGACAGCCTCCTCGACCTCGGGCTCTTCTTCGACCACTGGGGCGGTGGCGGTGACGGTGGCGGCCTCGACGACGTCCTCGCTCCAGTTCGTCTCCGAACCGGTCGAAATGGCGGCGTTGGTGGTGACGACCTCGCGCGCGTCGGTGGCCAGTGCGGCCACGCCGGCCTGACTGAGTGCGCCGGCCGAGCCGGTGGCATCCGCGTCATCGCTGGCCGCGTTGGCGCCCGAAGCGATCATGGTGAGGGCCAGGCCGGAGGAGGCGGCGACGGCAAGCCCGCGGCGCGCAACCGGGGCGGCATCCGTCAGGGGCGTCAGCGGACGCGCGGCCTTGCGGTGGCGGGCCTTGACGTTTGTAGACAATGAATTCTCCTGCAGAGCCGACGAGGTTAGCTGTCGGGTTCGGGCGGGAGACGCCCGGCCCGCGTGCTGCGGGCTTCACCCCGAGGCCGCGTCCGCCGGAGCGTCACGGCCGGAGAAGTGGTTCCCCCGGGCCTGCCGGAAAAAGTCGTTGGCGGAGGCGGCTCGCGCCGGCAGGCTTGGGCTCCGCGGGCGCCTCCACAGCCGAGGGGTGCCGGCTGCGGCATCTAAGTTAATGAAGTTCCCCCGTCCATGGGTAGTTTTCTCCGCCGCTCCCGCTGTGGAATCTCCCACGGCGGGGTCGCGCGGGCAACATTCTCGGCCCGCCGCACCACTGCCGGGGGGTGCCCCTATGTGGTTTGTCAAGCGGCGGTGGGTAGTTGTTGGGCTGGTGGGTCGTAGAGGGAGCCGTGGCGGATCATGGCGTATAGGGTGAGGATGCGGCGGTGGGCGAGGGCGAGTACGGCTTGGTTGTGGCGCTTGCCCTGGGCGCGTTTGCGTTCGTAGTAGGCCCGGGATGCGGGGTCGGATCTGAGGGATGCGAAGGCTGACAGGAACATGGCGCGTTTGAGGCGCTTGTTGCCCGCGTGGGAGACGCACCTCACCCCGGATGGAGGACCCCGACCGCCGGGTGACTGGTGTCAGGCCGGCGTATGAGGCCAGCTGGGCGCCCGTGGGGAATGTTCTACCCGCGGTTTCGGCCAGGAACACAGCGGCGGCCGGGACCCCCACCCCGGGGCACGGGTGGTCAGGGGCCGGGCAAAATGAGGGTGGGCCACCCGCCAGGGCCACTGGCCTGGGCGGCGACATCGTCGCGTTGGGCGCGGGTGGGCGATGAGCCGGCCGGTGCCGGGTGGGGCAGCACCACCCCGGCCGCGTCGGTACCAGCGACCACGACGGTCTGCTTGCCCAGGGCGTCGGTGATGGCCTGCGCCCAGGCGGCATGCCGTCTGCACCCGTTGGATTCGGGGCTTGGCGTCGATACGCGCCCGCCCGGCCTTGCGCAGGCGGGCGGGGGTGGGCCAGGCGGCGATCACCTCCAGCACGCTGTCGTGTTCGAGCCACTTGCCCAGCACAGTCTCGAGGGCTGGGCGGGGTCTGGGTGCACACGGGCCCCGGATACGGCCCCTCGGTCTGGCTGGTCCTGGCGGGCCAGGTCCAGGCCCGAAGCCGGTGAGCATACTCAACGCGGCCGCGTCCTCGTCCGAAGTGCCGATGGACCTGAGAGTGTGGGGCATGGTGCGGGCGGCGTCGGCGATCACCGCGGCGTCCTTCGCGTCGGTCTTGGCACTGCCCGGGGGCCTGGTCCGCGATACGGCGCATCGACAGGCCGGGCAGGTAGCCCACGGTGATGCCCATGTCCTGGGCCACCGCCACTGCCAGGGCACCGATCGTCGCCGGCTGATCCACAGCCACCAGGACCCGGCCGTGCTCACCGAGCCGTTGGTAGACCTCGCGTAGCCGGTCCTCGCTGTTGGGCAGGGCCTTGTCGAACAGCTTCTTCCCGTCGCCGGTCAGGGCCGTGGCCCAGTGCTCGGCCTTGCCCACGTCAATACCGACGAAGACCTCCACATCCTCGATATCCATCTTCCCGCGCGCCTCTCTCGTGCGTTGGTGGGTCAGCCTGTCAGGCAGACGGCCCCGCACCCACGCCTGCGAAAGGACTCGCGTCAAGCGGTCCGTTCCCCTAATCAGCGCCTCCCATCCGCCCGCCACCATGGGTGACAACACCCCCCGGATCATTGCATAGACAGGGGCAAGACACCCGTGCCCACAGCGGCTGGCCCAGCCACCGGCACTCCTTCACCGGCGACCACAAACAAGGTAACGGGCCGATCGTGCCGGTTCAGCGCTTGAGGAAGAGGTGCCTGGCCAGGGCACTGGGCAGGAGTACAGAGGCGTCGTCGTCCTGTCGGCTGACGCGGATGCCGCCGACCGTGGCGGTGAGCCGGACCGGAGTAGCCGCCCCAATGCGGGCATCCTCTAGCTGAGCGATGACGACGTCGTCGGCCTGGATGGGCTCTCCCACACGGGAGACGACGGCGTCTGAGCGCCCGTCGCGGACCAGGCGCTCGGCGCTGATCTCGTCACTTGCGGGGGCGGGGTGGGTGGGGACGCGGTCGGGAACCGGGTTGCCGAAGGGGTCGGAGGTGACCTCACCCAGGATCGCCGCCAGGCGGTCCTCAACCTGCTCACTCATCACATGCTCCCACCTGCAGGCCTCGTCGTGAACGAGTCTGCGATCCAAGCCGATCACGTCCAGGAGCAGCCTTTCAGCAAGTCGGTGCTTGCGAATAACTTCGGTGGCCCGACGGCGCCCCTCGTCGGTGAGCTGAAGGGAGCGGTCGTCGGCAACCCATATAAGGCCGCTGCGCTCCATGCGGGCGACCGTTTGAGACACGGTCGGGCCGGAGTGGCCTAGGCGCTCAACGATGCGCGCGCGCAGCGGCAGCACGCCATCTTCCTCAAGCTCGTACACGGACTTGAGGTACATCTCGGTAGTGTCGATTAACTCGCTCATCTGGTGCCTCCTCCGATGACCACTGACCGATGCAGCACGGCTGACCGTAGCCGGGGTGCGGCGTATGCGCATGTGCGTGAACAGGATATCGGTCCCCGGCTCCGACGCCGATGACGGGTTCGATCATCCGGCCCCGCGAGCTACTCCGAGGCGGTGGGAGCGCCGGGCGTGTCCGCCTCCGCGGCGCCCGCCGCGCCGTCGCCAGGAGCGCTACCTGCGGCGCGTTCACGCGGGCCGACGGTGGTCAGGAAGGGGCGGGTGGAGGAGTAGGCGAAGTCGATGTGCCAGTGGCGCCGCGCCCAGATGCCGGCGGCCACCGCCACGATTACGGCGGCGATTCCACCGGCCAGGATGGCTACGCGCGGTCCCCATTGGTCCGACACCCAGCCCACGATTGGCGCCCCAATGGGGTTAGTGCCCAGGAAGAACATCATGTAGATGCTCATGACGCGCCCGCGCATGGCCGGCTCCGTGTTCAGCTGGATGGTCTGGTTGGCGCTGGTGAGCACCGTCAGCACGCACAAGCCCACCGGGATCGAGGAGAGCGCGAACAGCTGGTAGCTGGGCATCAGCGCCATGGCGATCGTGAACACACCCAGGAAGAAGGACGCGACCACCAGGGTGCGTACCCGCGGGGACTTGCGCCGCGCCGCCCACAGGGCCCCGGCCAGGGAGCCGATGGCGAAGATCGAGGAGACGCTGCCGTAGGCGTCGGACTCCAGGTCGAAGGCGGAGCGCACCATGGCCGCCATGGTCACCTGGAAGTTGAGGGTGAACATGGACACGATCGTGATCACCGCGATGATCACGATGATGTCAGTGCGGTGGCGGATGTAGGCCAGGCCCGCCCGCAGCTGTCCCTTGGCCCGTTTGGCGCGGGGGACGTCATACAGCTCCGACACGCGCATGCTCGCCAGCGCCAGCGCCGGGAACAGGAAGGTCAGAGCGTTGACCAGGAAGACCCACCCCGGGCCGATCCAAGCGATGACCAGGCCGCTGACCGCCGGGCCGATGAGGCGCGCGGCGTTGAAGGAGGCCGAGTTCAGTCCGACCGCGTTGGCCAGGTTCTCGGCGGGGACCATCCGGCCGACGAAGATCTGACGCGCCGGGGAGTCGTAGGCGGAGGCCAGCCCGGTGCCGAAGGCGGCCAGGTAGACGTGCCAGAGCGCCACATGGCCGGCGAGCACGTCGGCGGCCAGGATCAGGGAGACCACGCCCATGGCGGTCTGGGTGAAGATGAGGAACTTGCGCTGGTCCACCCGGTCCGCGACCAGTCCGGCGTGGGCGCTGAACAGCATGGCGGGCAGGAACTGCAGCGCCGTGGTGACGCCGGTGGCGGAGGCGGAGTCGTCGGTCAGTATGCGCAGCACCAACCAGTCCTGAGCGACGCGCTGCATCCAGGTACCGATATTGGCCACGAGCGCGGCGAAGAACCAGATCCGATAATTGTGGAACTTGAGTGACTCGAAGGTGCTGCTCACGGTGGGGAGATAACTCCAGTTTCGCGGTGTGACGACGGGCGCACCCGCTGGGATGCGCGCTTTTTTGGGATCGGTCAATTGTACGTCTGTACACCGGGGACAGACAGGGGGCGACGACGTGACCGTAGCCGCGTCGTCGCCCCCGATTCGTGTGCGCCGGGCGCCGTCTGGCGCTCGGATCCGGCCATCAGCCGACGCCGAGGATCGCCTTGATGGGCTCGAGCGTGAAGTAGATGACGAACAGCACCGAGGCGACCCACATCAGCGGGTGAATATCCTTGACCTTGCCGCGGGCCAGCTGGACGACCAGGTAGGAGACGAAGCCCGCGCCGATGCCGTTGGTGATGGAGTAGGAGAACGGCATCATGATGATGGTGATGAAGGCCGGCAGGGCAATCTCGGGGGTCTTCCAGTCGATGTCCGTCACCTGGGTCATCATCAGGAAGCCGACCACCACCAGCGCCGGCGTGGCCGCCTCGTAGGGCACCATGGAGACGACCGGGGCGATGAACATGCTGGCCAGGAACAACACCCCGGTGACGACGGAGGCGAGGCCGGTGCGGGCACCCTCGCCGACGCCCGCGGCCGACTCGATGTAGGAGGTGTTGGAGGACACGCCCCCGGCACCGCCGGCAATCGCGCCCAGGGAGTCGACGACGAGGATCTCGCGGGTGCGCGGCGGGTTGCCGTTCTCATCCAGCAGGTCGCCCTCGGCACCGATGGCCACCATGGTGCCCATGGTGTCGAAGAAGTCGGCGAGCATGAGGGAGAAGACCAGCAGCACCACGGAGACGACGCCGACCTTCTCCACGCTGCCCAGCAGGCTGAAGTGGCCCAGCGTCGCCAGGCTCGGCAGCTCAACGGGCGCCCCCTTCAGGGCGGGGATGGACAGCGACCAGCCGGTGGGGTTGGTCGTCTCGTCAAAGGCATCCAGGTGGGCGAAGGCCTCGATCAGGGCCGCCAGGATGGTGGAGGCGACGATGCCGATGAGGATGGAGCCGCGCACCTTGCGCACGTGCAGCACGAGTATCAGGAACAGGCCGAACAGGAACACCAGGACGGGCCAGCCCTGCAGGGAGCCGCCCAGGCCGAGTTCCAGCGGGGTGCCGCCGGCGCGGACGACCTTGGCGTCCACCAGGCCGATCAGGGCGATGAACAGGCCGATGCCCACCGAGATGGCGGTCTTGATGTCCGGCGGGACGGCCTTGAACACGGCCTCCCGGAATCCGGTGAGCACGAGGACCAGAATGATGACGCCCTCGATCACCACCAGGCCCATGGCGTCGGCGTAGGTCATGCCGTTCATGCCGACCAGGGTGTAGGCGATCATGGCGTTGATGCCCAGTCCTGCGGCCAGTGCCATGGGATAGTTCGCCACCAGGCCCATGAGGATGGTGATGACGCCCGCGACGAAGGCGGTGCCGGCGGCGATCTGCTCGGTAGTGCCCAGTGGCGCGATCCCCTCGTGGGGCGTGGACAGCACCAGCGGGTTGAGCACGAGGATGTAGGCCATCGTGAAGAACGTGACGATTCCGCCGCGTAGCTCACGCGCCACCGTGGAGCCGCGCTCGGTGATGTGGAAGAAGCGGTCGATCGCGCTGCGGGAATCCGGCGCCCCGGCCGCTGCTGACGTTGTGGGAGATGGGGTATGTGTGGTCACGTGTCGTGATTGTCCCAGACGCGGCCGCAGCAACGAAACTCCGGCCACCCCTTGGGACGCCGCCGACGCCCAGGCCCGGCGGGGTCGGTGCCGCCCGCGAGCGCGGGGAGGCTCAAGAGCGGGTAGGCAGCGAGGCCTCCAGGGCGGCCAGGGCGTCGGCAGCGGCCTGGGGAGCGGCGGCGTCGTCGTGGTGGGCGTGCTCGAGGGCCAGGTCGGCGACGGCGTCGCGAGCCGAGGCGGCGCGCCGCGAGGCCACGGTGGCCTCCGGATCCTCTTCTTCCGCAGTCTCCGGCTCCTCCGGGGACTGTTCGGGGACCGAGTCAGCCGCGGCGTCCTGGGCGGCAATGGACTTGCCGGACCTGCGCGAGGTCTTCTCGGTCGGGTCGGCGGAGGTGTCCGCGTCCTGGGCCTCGGCCTCGCCGACAGTGGTCGGCTCCGGTTGCGCGGCCTCCTGGTCGGTGAGTTCGTCGCGACTGCGCCCGCCGCGCAGGTCCGTGCCGTTGGTGGCCAGCGGCTCCATGGCCGCCTCGTCCAGGCGCGCAGGCGTCACCGGCCACTCGGGCCCCTGATCCGGCAGGTCGGTTTCGGAGTGGGCGCCACAGCCGTGGTCGAGGGAGACCACGCGCCCGTCGTCGGCGGCCCACTCGTTGGCGCACACGCCGAAGGTGTTGCGCAGGCGCCCGCTCATGGGCACCAGGAACCCGCAGGTGGCGCAGGTGGCGTGGGCCTTGCGCACGCCGTCGGCCTCGGGGCCGTGGTCGCCGTCGTACCAGCGCTGGGCGGCGCGGCGGTAACCCTCCGCGGACAGCACGCGGGCGCGGCCGAGGTCGAGCTCATCCAGGGCCACGGTGTCCCCGTCCTCGCCGGTGGCCTCCCAGCCGGGCTCGAGCCGCTCGTCCGTCTCCCGCCGGGGCAGCCGGTCCGAGCGGGAGGCGTCTCCGGGCCGCAGCCGATCCGCCCACGGCACCCAGGCGGGGGCAAGCAGGGCATCCTCGCCGGGCAGTAGCTCCAGCTCGCAGATGGTGGCGGTGCGCCCGCGGGGCGGACGGGTCATGGTCACGGCCCAGCGCCAGCCGCGGTAGCCGGCCAGGTTGCATTCGAACAGGTGGGTGATCAGCCGCTTGTCCAGCTGCCGGCAGGCGGTGTACGGGCCGACGCTGACCGGTTCGGTGATCTCGCCCAGGGCGGCCCGGGCGGCCTCGATGGCGGCCTCGGAGGTCAGCACCCGGTCCTTGGCGGCCGTGGCCTGCTCGGCCGGGGTGGGCAGGGCACCGGGACGGTCGCCCGCGGGCTCGACGACGGCGGTGCGCGCGGCCTGCACCGGCTTGCTCGACGTGTTCTTCGACCTTTGAGTCGCTGCGTCAGTCACGGCTCAAGTGTAAGCGGACGGTCGGGCCGGCGCTCGCCCTCACCTACCATCCAGGCGATAGCCCGCGCGGTCCGCTGGATACCGCCGGTGAAGTGATCCCCGGGGTTGAGCTCGAAGACTGTTTGGACGCCCATGCCGGCATAGGCCCGGTATAGCGCCCGGGTGTTGGCCTCGACGGCGCGCACCGGCTCCACGGCCGTGCTCGCCTCCTGATCCCCGAGCGAGAAGTACACGCGCTCGGGCAGGCGCACGGGCTGGTGCGCGCCGGCGTACTCCAGGAACCCCGGAAACCAGAATGAGCCCGAGGCACTCGCAAGCCGGGAGAAGACATCCGTGCGGTAGCTGGCGTAGACGGCGAACAGGCCGGCAAGCGAGTATCCGGCCAGACCCAGGTAGGCGGGGGCGGCCGGCAGCCGTTCCAGCGCATGCGGCAGTATCTGGCCCGTCAGGACGTCGAGGTAGGCGTCGGCGCCGCCGGTGCATGGCACGTCTTCGGGGCCGAGTGCCGGAATCGGCCAGGGCGACATGTCATGGTTCCAGTCGATGCCGGACACCGCCGCCAGGGAGAAGGGCGCTTCGGCAATAGATGCAGCGGCCTGCCACACCGCCTGTCCCTCACCTTGCACCGTATTGAGCACCACCAGGGGCGCGCCGGGCTGCGGCGCCACGAAAAGCTCCACGTGCTTACCAGCTACGGTTTCGTTCACGAGCGCAGATGGTAGCGGCTCAAGAACTCCTTGGTCCGCGGCTGGCGCGGGTTGCGGAACACGACGCTTGGTGGCCCCTCTTCGCAAATCACCCCAGCGTCCATGAAGACGACCCGGTCGCTGACATCATCGGCGAACTGCATTTCGTGAGTGACGATGAGCATCGTCATCCCGCTGTCCGCGAGCGCCTTGATCACGTTCAGCACCTCCCCCACCTTCTCGGGGTCCAGCGCGGAGGTGGGTTCGTCGAACAGCATTATCTCCGGCCGCATGCACAACGCACGCGCGATGGCGGCGCGTTGCGCCTGACCGCCGGAGATCTCATCCACGTGGGCGTCGCGGAACTCGTACATGCCGACCCGTTCCAGCTCCTGCTCCGCCACCTGCTGCGCCTCGGCGCGCTTCATGCGCCGCACCGTCGTCAACGGCAGCATGCAGTTCTCCAGCACCGTCTTGTGCTGGAACAGGTTGAAGCCCTGAAAGACCATGCCGATCCGTTCGCGCAGCGCCCGCAGGTCCGTGCGAGGATCGCTCAGGTCCTCGCCGTCGAACAGCACCGACCCACCGTCGGGCTCCTCCAGCAGGTTGACGCAGCGAAGCAGCGTCGATTTTCCGGAGCCGGAGGCCCCGATGATGCTGACGACCTCGCCACGCACAACGGTCAGGTCGATGCCCTTGAGAACACTCAGCTCTCCGAACGACTTGCGCAGGTTGCGAATCGTCAGGATCGGTTCGCTCATGCGGCGATCTCCTTCTGGGCAATCCCGATGCGTCGCATGCTCGTTTCGAGCAGCCAGGTCAGCGACAGCGTGAGGATCAGGTAGATGACGGCGGCCGTCAGGTAGTTGGCCAGGTACTTGTAGTAGAAGCCCGCGACCGAGGAGGTGGCGAACATGAGTTCCGTGTAGCCGATGATGGTCAGCACGGAGGTCCCCTTGATGTTGTTCACCAGCTCGTTGCCGATCGACGGCAGGCTGTTGCGTACGGCCTGCGGGAAGATCACCTTGATCATGGTCTGCCAGTTCGAGAAGCCCAGCGACACCGCCGCCTCCCGCTGCCCCCGGTTGAGGGCACCGACGCCTCCACGCAGCACCTCCACCAGGTACGCGGCCGAGTTCAGCGATACCGTCAGCAGCGCGGCCATGAAGAAGCTCCACCGCTGGTTCACCTCGGTGATGCTGGCGTTGGGCATGGCCGAGCGCACGATGTTGAAACCCGCGTAGTAGACGATTGCCGCCTGCACCATCATCGGTGTTCCCCTGAAGATGGTCACGTACAACTTCACCAAGTCCACCCCCGTGCTCTTGGCGAATCACAGCGGCCGCGAGTCCCGCCTGCCGGGTGCGTTGATGCGCAAGAACACCAGGCCGACGGCGAGCACGAATCCGGCCACAGTTCCCAACACCGACACCGACAGCGTGCCCCACACGCCCGAGAGCCAAAGCCTGCGCGAGTGGTACAGCATGTAGACCATGGACGGAACCATCGCGTCAGGGTTCTCTTCCAGCGCCACAACCTCACGGCACCAGGGGATCACCCACACCACTGCGGCGAGCAAGACCAGCGCGATCGCCGCAGCAACGGTCGCGAATCTACAGCCGCGTCTCATTTCTGCCCCGCGAGCTCCATCGCCGAGTCCATCAGATCCTGTCGCTGCTCCGGGGACACGGAGGCCAACGCCGTATTGATCTCATCCAGCAGGGCCGTGTCATCCTTGCGCACCCCGGCGCACACGCCGTTGAAGTCCAAGACGAACCCGTCGTCGTCGGGGAAGTCGACTACCACCGTATCCGGGTACTGTGCCTGGTACGCCTCGGCGGACTCAAGGTTGATGACAATGCCGTCGGTAGTGCCCGCATCCAGTCGCTCGAGCATGTTGGTGATGGTGTCCACCGCAGGGAGGTGGTTGACCCCGTCAATCTGGTCGATCACCGTGTCCAGCTTGGTGCCCTTCTGTCCCAGCAGGCTCGCACCGACGAAGTCCTCCGGCACCGTCGCCGAGGCGTAGTCACCGTCGGCCTTGACCATCACGCCGTACTCAGTGGGCTGGGGCACGTAGATCTCGGAGAAGGCCGCCGCCTGCTTGTGCTCGTCGGAGTCGACCATTCCGGAGAACACCGCATCGACCTGCCCCTGGTTGAGTGCCTCCAGCAGTCCATCCCAGGGAAGTTTGACGATTTCCAGCTCCGCGCCCATATTGTCCGCCACCAACTTGGCGATCTGCACGTCGTATCCCTCGGCGTAGAAGCCCTCGTGATTGCTGATGGGAACGTTGGTGTCAGAGGGCTCTCCCTCCTCCCAGTTGTAGGGGGCATAGGCACATTCGACGCCGACACGCAGCGTTTTCGCGTTGCTTTGGCCCGTCGCGCCATCGCCTCCCGACCCGCATGCAGAAAAGGACAGGGACACGAGGCACAGCAGCACTATGCTCGCGATTCTTCTCATGTTCAGAACCTTCTTGATCGGCGTCTGGGAGAGGGAACCATCGACATGTCATCGAACAGGCGTTCGATAATGTTGGCACGCTACAGGTGGCGATCCCGGCTGTCAAGCCGTCGGCCGAGCCCGCCAAAGGCGCTCGTAAACAGTGCCAGGCCAACTCTGACCAACCACACTATATACATCGTTACGATGCAACAACAAGGCTAATGCGCCGTTCAACCGGCCTCGACCGACACGATCCGGTGGACGGCGACGGTCAACTCGGTCTCCCTGACCAGGTCGGCCAGGCGCACCCGGCCGGGTTCGACGGCGAGCACCCGCACGGTGCGCTCCTGCACGTTCCCGTCGGGGCCGGCCAGACGCAGCCGTACCCGCGCCCGTGAGGCCTGTGCCTGACGCAGCAGTGCCAGCGCATGCACCGGGTCGGTGGCCGCCATCGGGCCGGCGCCGCCCGCGGCACGGCGTGCCTCCTCCCCCGCGCGCAGACGGCCGACCAGCGCGGCCAGCTCCCGGCGTCCGGGACGGCGACGGCGGACCGCGTGCTCGTTTCCCGGGCGGGCCGGTGCCGGGGCAGGGAGGCGGCGCCCGCCCCGGGGCGTTCGGAGATCAACAGTCGGCCATGCTCGTTCTCCAGCACCGGGGCCAGACCGGCGGCACGCAGTTCACGCAGCACCACCCCGGCGGGTGCGGCGGACAGGATGACGCCGGGCGCCACCTGGTCCAGTCCCAGGTCTTTGAGCGCGGCGTCGGCGATGATCCCGGCGGCTACGGCCGGGTCGGCCACGCGCAGCACGCTGGCGACCTCGCGCACGCGCACCGCCCCGTGGCGGCGGGCGGCGTCGGCGATCAGGACCGTGAGCGCGCTGGGCAGCGGGGTGGGACTGAAGCGGGACAGGGCCTGGGTCAGTTCGGTGGCGGACCAGCCGCTGTCCAGGGCGCGGCGCACGGACTGGGGAGTGAAGCGGACGGTGAGCGCTCCGCCGCGGGACTCGACCTCGCTACTGCGCTCTAGGGCGGCGCCGAGTTCGGGCGCAGGGCGGCCGGGGACGATGGCGGTCAGGTCCGACTGCACCAGCAGGAGGTCGACCGGCGCAGCAGGCAGGTCGGCGGCCAGCGCCTGCTCGAGCGCGGCCAGCAGTGTCCCGTAGTGATTGTCCGGGTGGCCGACGGCGTCGGCGGGGGCATCGTCCGCCGCGGCGCTGCCGGCGGGTGTGGACGCTTCGGGGGCGCCGGCATTGGGACGCAGGCAGGCTGCCAGAACCCTTCCGGCGCGGCTGAGGGCACCGCCGCCGGTCAGACCGAGCAGCTGGGCCTCGGCGAGCACCGCCGCCACCGCACCCTCGGGCAGGGGCCGACGCGGCCGGGCGAAGGTGAGGGCGGCGTGCACCCAGTCGGCGTCGACCGAGGTTCCGGCGGGTAGGGAGTCGAGCAGGGCGAGGATGCGACGGCGCAGCCGGCCCGCCCAGGCGGCCTCGACGTCGGCGCCCAGGACGGGCCGCAGAGCGCCGTCGTCGGCGCGGGTGCCGACCAGCCAGGGGGTGCGGGCCGAGCCGGCCCAGGCGGCGGCGAGCGCAGCCCACTGCTCGGGTAGTTCGGCGTCCAGCCAGGCGGGGACCGTGTCCGCGGGCACCCACGCGGCGCCGGACTCGTCCAGGCCGAGGAGTTCGGCACCGGCGGCGAGTTCTATGACGCTGGCGGCCACGGCGCGCTCCAGGCCGAGGGCGGCGGCGGTTCGGTCCAGTGCCCGCACGCCCACTCCACCAGTGCGCAGAATCTGGCCACCCTCGCGTCCCCATTCGGTCAGCAGCTCGCGGGTCAGGCGAACCATCTCCTCCGCGTGACTGACCGACTCGGAGGCGACCGCATCTGCGGACAACACCTCCAGGGTGTCGGTGGCAGGGGGCGCGAGCGGCTCACGGGTCAGGCGGCCACCGCGCAGGGCGAGGCCGACCTCGCGCGGCAGGACGAAGCGCGTGCGTCCGGCGGCGTCCGCGGTGCGTTCGAGCCAGCCGCGCTCGACCAGCTCGGCCGTGCCGGCGGAGCTGCGGCCGGGGCTGAGGGTGCCGACCGGGGGACCCCAGGTCAACGCCTTCAGCACGCCAATGCCGGGGACGGGCTCGTCGGCCTGTTCCAGGGTGGACAGCGGGGGTGGGAGCTGCTCGGCGGCGGGCGGGTCGGCGGCGGCGGGGCCGAGTCCGAAGGGGTGGGGACCGAAGGTGTCGACCAGCCCAGGGACGGGGCCGGTGTCAATGACCAACGCCAGACGGGTAAGCACGCCCAGGCGGCCGGCGACGTCGTCGGCGCTGAGCCCCAGGGAGGGCGCCAGGGTGGCGGGGTCTACGGAGCGCAGGGCGACGGTGGCCTCGGCGACGGCAACGGTGACGGCATCCAGGTCACGCAGGGCGGCGTCCACGCTGGTGCGGGCGCCGGCGCGCACGGCCAGGGCGGTGAAAGAGGCGGAGGGTGGAGCGACCAGGTCGGGGCGTGCGAGTAGAAGCGCGGCGACGTCGCGGTCGGGCAGGGCCGTCAGGTGCGCGGCCAGCTGTTCGACGGTGGTGCCAGGTGCGGGCTCAGGCCGCCCGGTGCCCGGATGCTGGGTGCTCATCCGGGTAAATCTACCGCGGTCGATGCCTGCCGGGCCATGACCATGACATCCTCTCTGACAGCGTTCACCTTCGGCTGGGGGAACCGACCCGGTCCTGGCGCTCAACCCCGGATGCGTTCAGCACGGTTGAGCGTCCGCTCGCCGACGGCGGGACCGTTGAGCAGCATCTGCGCGGTCCTCCTGTCGGTGACCAGGGACGTTATGAGGCCTGAGCACGCGACCGCCCTCATCGCAGGCACCTTTTGAGACCCGCCGGCGACGGCGAGAACGCGCGGTGTGCGCAGGAGCTGAGCCGCGGTGATGGCGATGCAACGGCTCTGAGCCGTACAGGGAACTATTCGTCCGCGGTCGTCAATGAAGATGCCGAGCATCTCGGCGCGGGCCCCGCCGGACTCGAGCTGTTGTTTCTCCTCGTCGCTCAGCGCATCCATTAGCTGGGTCACAGGCGGGTCCCAAGAGCCGATCGAGACGACCGCCAGTGACAGGTCGGCGTAGGCGGCCAGGACGGAGGCGATGGCGGGATCTTGCCGCAGCGCCTTCGCAGTCTGCGGGGAGTCGACGAACATCGGTGCGAAGATCGACAACGTGGTCGAGCCGGAGTGAGTTGAGACCGAGCGGAAGATGTCGACGGGCGAGAGGGCGAAGTCCGTCCCGACAGCGCCCGTGAGAGCGACGACTCTGGCGTCGGCGAGGGGGCCGACGTGGGCGCCGATCTCGGCGACGGTGCGACCCCAGGAGAAGCCGATCGTATCCCCCCGACCGGCCATGGAGGCGATCTCGGTCGCTGCTGCGCGGGCCAGCGCCTGGCGGTTGGTGCTCTCGTCCTTGGCACCGGGTACTACTACGCAGTCGCGCAGGTTGAGGTGGGCGGCGACGCGCTCTCCGAGAACATCATCGGGATGGGTCGGCTCAACGATACGGATCTGCACGATGCCGGTTTCACGGGCACTCTCGAGCAGTCGCGCCACCTTGAACCGCGAGATGCCGATTCTCTCGGCGATCTCAACCTTCGACTCGTTCGCCTCGTAGTAGGCGCGCGCCACTGCGACCATCAGGCCAGTTTCGTCGGGCACGGCACCTCCTTGCTCGTCTGAGCAAGCGTATATGTTCCGAGCGGCCTTGACGCGCACGGCCCTACACCCTTATTGTACTCCCATACGAGCAATGATGCTCATATGAGCACAAGGAGACCGCCGTGGTCACAGTCGACCCCTCAATGCTTGCCCTCCAGACACCCCCCGACGACTGGCGCGACCTCATGAGGCGCAGCGCCGCACTCCTCGAGCAGCACCAACTCATCACGCCGACCTACGTCGATGCCGTCTTTGCCGGCCTCGAGCGCAACGGCGCCTACATGCTCATAGCCCCCGGAGTTCTGCTCGCTCACGCCCGCCCGGAGGAGGGAGCGCTCGGTACTGGGCTCAGCCTCCTGACAACCACCGAGGACGTCGCCCTTATGGACGACCCCTCAATGCCGATCCGGCTCTTCTTCACCCTCGCCGCCAATGACTCCCAAGAGCACCTTGCCCTCCTCACCGCCCTGGCCGAAACGCTCATGGACTCCGGCCTCATGAACGAGCTCCGCGAATCCGAGGACCCCGTCCGGGTGGCACAGATCCTCACCCCGTCAGAGTCATGAGGCTCGTCGTCAACGGCCTCGAGCAGGAGATTCAAGAGGACTCCGATGGCGTCTCGAAGCTGCTCGAACCGGCAGTCGCGGCTTGGATGCGGCGCCCGCCCGCGAGCCGCCGCAGTTTCGCCTTCCTCGCCGCCCCGCCGGGCACCGGCAAGTCCACTCTCGCCGAAATACTCGCACAACGCCTCGCCCCGGACCTTCAATGCGTGGGCATGGACGGATTCCACCTGCCCCAGGCGGAACTCGACCGACGCACCATCGTCCGTGACGGGTGCGCCATCACATTGGCCGACGTCAAGGGGGCGCCGGAGAGCTTCGATCTAGAGGCGTTGAACCGTGCGCTCATACGGGCACGCCGGGAGGACATCACCTGGCCGCGCTATGACCGAGTACTCCACGACGTCGTCACCGACGGCGACGCACTGACTGCCTCACATGTTCTCGTAGAGGGCAACTGGCTACTCCTCGACGAACCCGGCTGGCGGAGTCTTCGCCGCCATGCAGACCTGACCGTCTTCATCGCCGCGCCCGAAGAACTCCTCGCCAGACGCCTCATAGCACGCAAGGTGCAGGGAGGCCTCAGTACGGACGCCGCCCGTTCCTTCTACGAGCGCAGCGACGGCCCCAATATCCAACGCGCCCTCAACCACTCATTCCGCAACGGCACCGATCTCGTCCTCACCATGGATCGCGACGGGCTTCTACACGAAAGTGACCACGCATGACCACTCACCAATCCACTGCACCCTCGCCCTCGGGACGCGCACGCCTGCAGGCATTCGGAGGTTTCCTCACCGCCATGGTCATCCCGAACATGGGCGCCTTCATCGCCTGGGGCCTGATCACCGCGCTATTCATCCCCGACGGATGGATCCCCAATGAGAGCCTCAATACGCTAGTTGATCCTCTCATCAAGTACATGCTCCCCCTATTGCTGGCGTACTCGGGAGGCCACCTCGTGCATGGCCAGCGCGGCGGCGTCGCCGGCGTCATCGGAACCATCGGACTCGTTGTCGGCTCCGACATACCGATGTTCCTGGGCGCGATGGTCATGGGCCCGCTCAGCGCCTGGATCATCAAGAGGTGGGACGGGATCATCCAACCCCGAATCCGCCCCGGCTTCGAGATGGTCGTGAACAACTTCGGCCTGGGCATCATCGGATTCGTCCTGTGCATCATCTCCTTCAAATTCATCGGCCCCGTCATCGAGTCGCTAAACAGCGGTCTGACCTGGGTGATCAATGCCCTTGTGAACACCGGCGTGCTCCCCCTGGTCGCTGTCCTCAACGAGCCCGCCAAGGTGCTGTTCCTCAATAACGTCATCGACCAGGGCATCTACTACCCGCTCGGAATGCAGGCCGCCCAGACGGCCGGCAAGTCGATCTTCTTCGTGCTCGCCTCCAACCCCGGCCCCGGCCTGGGCCTGCTCATCGCCTACTGGCTCTTCTCCGGCAACAAGATCATGAAGGAGACCGCCCCGGGCGCCATGATCATCCACTTCCTCGGCGGCATCCACGAGATCTACTTCCCGTACGTGCTCGCCAAGCCGATCACCCTGCTCGGCATGATGGCCGGCGCGGCCTCAGGCATCGCCACCGCGCAGGTCTTCAACGCCGGCCTGGTGGCCGGCCCCTCGCCGGGGTCGATCTTCGCCTACATCATGCTCACGCCCCGCGGCAACCACCTGGGCATCGTCGCCGACGTCGTCGTAGCCACCCTCGTTTCCTTCCTCGTCAACGCAGCCCTGCTGCGCGCCTCCGCCCGCAAGGACGCCGCCATCGGCGACGCCGAGTTCGAGCAGGCGCGAGCCCGCAGCGCCGCCATGAAGCAGGAGGGCAAGGGCCTGCTCGCGGCCGTAACGGCTGACGGAACGCAGGTTGCGACCAAGACCATCGGCAAGGTCATCTTCGCCTGCGACGCCGGCATGGGATCGTCCACCATGGGCGCCAGCCTGTTCCGCAAACGGCTTGACGAGGCCGGCATCAGCCTCGAGGTCGGCAACACCGCCATTGAGAGGGTTCCCGACGACGCTGACGTCATCGTCACGCACAAGAACCTCGCCGAGAGAGCAGCCAATGCCAACCCGGGCGTTGAGATCGTCTCCATCGAGAACTACCTCTCCGACGCCCACATCGACGACCTCTACTCCCGGATCGAGTCCCAGCAGGAGGCGGACAAGTGAAGACCAGGGCCGTCTACATCGCAGGCGCTCACAAGGCGGTACTAGCCGAGAATGAGCTGCCGCCGCTCGGACCCCGCGAGGTTCTCATGAAGGTAGCGGCATCGAGCATGTGCTACTCGACCTACAAGGCGTACTGCCTCGGTGCCGAGCACAAGCGCGTGCCCGACGACGTGGCCGAGCACCCAGTCATGACCGGCCACGAATTCAGCGGAGAGATCGCCGAGGTCGGCTCGGAGTTGACCGGCCGCTACCGGGTGGGGCAGCGCATCGTCATCCAACCCGCTATGGGACTGCCCTCGGGCTACTCCCCCGGTTACAGCTACCCGGCCTACGGCGGGGACGCGACGTACACGATCGTCCCCGAGGTCGCGATCGACAAGGACGCGATCCTCCCCTACGACGGCACCTACATGGCCAATGGCTGTCTCGCCGAGCCGCTCATGTGCATCATCGGCGCCTTTCATGCGAGCTACCACACAACCCAGTACGTCTACGAGCACGAGATGGGCATCAAGAGGGGCGGGGCACTCGCTCTCCTAGGAGCGGCGGGCCCCATGGGCCTGGCCGCCGTCGAGTACGCGCTCAACGGCCCGTACCAGCCCACTCTGATCATCGTCACCGACATTGACCAAACGCGTTTAGATCGCGCGCGACGACTCCTGCCGCCCGAACGGCTGGAGGGAACGGGCCGCCGGCTGGTGTACCTCAACACGGCGGGCTGCGACGACCCCGTTGATCTGCTGCGCGGACACACCCCCCATGGCATGGGCTTCGACGACATCATGGTCTTTGCCGCCAGCCGCCCCCTGTTGGAGATGGCGGACCGGCTCAAGGGCCGAGACTGCTGTCTGAATTTCTTCGCCGGGCCGACCGACAAGGACTTCTCCGCGACATTCAACTTCTACGACGTCCACTACGAGTCCGCGCACGTAGTGGGCACATCCGGTGGGGCGCGGTCGGACATGCTCGAGGCCCTCCAGCTGACCGCCGAGGGCAAGTTGAGCCCCTCTCTGATGATCACTCATGTGGGCGGGCTCGACGCCGTTCCCCACACGTTGGAGCACTTCAAGGAAACTCCCGGCGGGAAGAAGCTCTTCTACCCCTGGGCAACCATGCCGCTCGTGGCACTCGCCGATCTGCGAGCCAAGGCCGCCCAGGACCGCAGATACGCGACTCTTGCCGACATCGTTGAAGCCAACGATGGCATCTGGTGCGAGGAGGCCGAAGCCTTCCTTTTGGAGAACTTCTCCTGACCCCGCGACGCACTTCTCGTGGGCGCCGCTCCGCTGGCGGTGAAGGCGTCGCCTGGGTCACGGCGGGCGGCGGTCCACGGCTGCGATACTCCCGCCCATGTCAGATTCCGGCTACTCCCCCACCCTGCCCGACGGCCCCCTGATCGTCCAGAGTGACAAGACCGTCCTGCTGGAGGTCGCCCACCCCGACGCCCCCGACGCCCGCCGCGCCATCGCGCCCTTCGCCGAGCTCGAGCGCGCCCCCGAACACATTCACACCTACCGGATCACGCCGCTGGCCCTGTGGAACGCGCGCGCCGCCGGCCTGGATGCGGAGACGGTGGTCCACGTGCTCATCACCTACTCGCGCTTCCCGGTGCCGCACGCCCTGCTGACCGAGATCGCCGAGACCATGGGGCGCTACGGACGGCTGCAGCTGGTGACCGACCCGGCGCACGGGCTGGTACTGCACGCCACCGACGCCCCCGTCCTGGCGGAGGTGATGCGCTCCAAGCGCACCAAGGGACTGCTGGGTACGCGCCTGGGCGATGCGGACGTGGTGGTGCACCCCTCCGAGCGCGGGCACCTCAAGCAGGAGCTGATCAAGCTGGGTTGGCCGGCCGAGGACCTGGCCGGCTATGTCGACGGCGAGGCGCACCCGATCGCGCTGCGGGACTCGGCGGCGGATGTGGCCGCGGGCGTGCCGGACGCCTTCGCGCTGCGCCCCTACCAGGCCCAGGCGGTGGACGCCTTCTGGGCGGGAGGCTCCGGCGTCGTCGTACTGCCGTGCGGGGCCGGCAAGACCCTGGTGGGGGCGGCCGCCATGGCCCGCTCCTCCACCACCACCCTGATCCTGGTGACTAACGCCGTTTCGGCGCGGCAGTGGAAGCAGGAACTGCTGCGCTTCACCTCCCTTACCGAGGACGAGATCGGCGAGTACTCCGGCTCACGCAAGGAGATCCGCCCGGTCACGATCGCCACCTACCAGGTGCTGACCACCAAGCGGAAGGGCGTCTACCCGCACCTGGATCTGTTGGACGCCCGCGACTGGGGGCTGATCGTCTACGACGAGGTCCATCTGCTGCCCGCCCCGATCTTCCGCATGACGGCGGACCTCCAGGCCCGCCGTCGGCTGGGGCTGACCGCCACGCTGGTGCGTGAGGACGGGCGGGAGGACGAGGTGTTCTCGCTCATCGGACCCAAGCGCTACGACGCCCCGTGGAAGGACCTGGAGAATCAGGGGTGGATCGCCCCGGCCGTGTGCACGGAGGTGCGACTCACCCTGGACGCCGGGGAGCGGATGGCCTATGCCACCGCCGAGGCCGACGAGCGCTACCGGCTGGCCGCCTCCACGCCGGCGAAGCTGCGCATCGTGGACTCCCTGCTGGCCCGGCACCCCGGGGAGTCGGCGCTGGTGATCGGCCAGTACGTGGACCAACTGGAGGAGCTGGCCGAGCACCTGGGGGCGCCGCTGATCACCGGGGCGACGACGGTGCGTGAGCGCCAGCGCCTGTATGAGGCCTTCCGCTCCGGGGAGGTGAGCACACTGGTGGTCTCCAAGGTCGCCAACTTCTCCATCGACCTGCCAGGCGCCTCGGTGGCGGTGCAGGTGTCGGGCTCCTTCGGGTCGCGGCAGGAGGAGGCGCAGCGGCTGGGACGGATCGTGCGCCCCAAGGACGACGGGCGGCAGGCGCACTTCTACACGGTGGTCGCCCGCGACACGGTGGACCAGGAGTTCGCCGCGCACCGGCAGCGCTTCCTGGCAGAACAGGGCTACGCCTACGAGGTGGTCGACGCCGAAGATCTGGAGGACCTACAGGCGTCCAGGTAGTCCGCGCAGACGGCATCGGGGATCTCGCTGTGGTGGCTGCTTGGTGGCCTCGGTGGCGGGTTGTGGTCATTGTCACGTGGGGTTTGGGTGGTGCGAGGGTTATGGGGTCGTTACCGTCGCGGGTGTGGAGGATGTTTCCCTGGAGGCGCGTTTGGCGCGGATTCGTGCGGATGTGGAGCGGTCTCGGCGGGATGCGCGGGCGGCTGCGCGAATGCAGGAGCGGGCTGAGGGTATCCGGGCTCGGGGGGTTTCGCGGGGTCGTGAGGTGCGTGTGGAGGTTGATGTGGCGGGCCGGCTGGTGGGGATCACGTTCCTGCCCGCTAGTGAGGGCTTGTCTTTGCGGGGCCTGTCGGAGGCGGTGATGGCGGCTTTGGCGGATGCGCGTCGGCGGGCGACCGAGCAGGTGCGGTTGGTGGTGGATGAGACCCTGGGGGCGGACTCGGCTCTGGGCCGCCGGGTGCTGGAGTCCTACCAGCAGGACACCACCGGCGGTGGGGCCGGTGGGGGCGCGGCCGCCTCCGGTCCTGCCGGGGGCGCATCTAGTGGGCGGCCTGCGTGGGGGGTGGCGCCCATGCCGGTGCGGCCTGCGGGCTGGGATGGGCCTGGCGGGTCGGGGCGGCGTTGAGGTCGTGCGGCTGTCTGGTGTTTGCCTGAGTGAGTGTTCGTTTCGTTTCGGTGCGTGGGGAGTTGATGATTGTGACTGCTGGTATTGAGGTTGATACCGGTGTGCTGCGTTCGGGTGGTGGTGACGCCCTGGGGGTGGCTGACGGTGTGGACGTGGCGTTGGATGCCGCAGGGCAGGCCCTGGCCTCGGACGCGTTCGGGGTGATGTGCTCGCCTTTGTTTGTGCCGGCGTATGCGTTGTTGTCTACGGCGGTCAATGGCGCGGTTGCCGGTACGGGTGAGAGTGTGGAGGAGGCGGGCATGGACTTGCGCACTGTGGCGCAGGAGTTGGATGAGACCGACGCCGATGCTGCTGCCGGCGCCCGGGCGCTGAGCGGCTGGTAGCCGGTGGCCCCGGCACTGGGGCGTCGCTGCTGTTCCTGAATTCGTAGCTTTATTGGAGGGTCCCTGTGAATAAGTACTTTGAGCTGATGGGTGATCCGGCCACCGGCCAGCCCATCACCACCAGCACCACTGCTACTGCCACCGCCGGTACTGCTACCGCCACTACGGCTGCTGGTAGTAGCAGCAGCTTCGGCGCCGGCGGTGGTGGTTTCGGTGGCGGTGGTGGCAGCTTCGGCGGCGGTGACGGTAGCGGTGTGGGTACTGGTGGTTTGCCTGCTGGGGAGTACGGGGGCGGTACCGGTGGTTACGCCGGTGGTGGCACCGGTGGTGGTTACGCCGGTGGTGGCGGGTTTGGTGGCTCCGGCGGGTCGTTCGGTGGCGGCAGTGCCAGTGGTGGGTCGTCTGCCGGTGGTGGTAATCCGTTGGTTGCGCAGGCGGAGGATTCGTCGACGGGGTTGTCGGGTCTGCGTCTGGTTGAGGATGGCCAGGATGTTGTTGATGCGTTGAAGACGGATTCGTGGGTGGATGACGCGCTGGCTGGTTTCGGCACGGTCGCCGACACGGTCGCTTTGGTTACTGATCCGATCGGTGAGGTGCTGGGCAGTGCGATTGGGTGGGCGATTGAGCACCTGGATCCGCTCAAGACCTGGTTGTATGAGCTCACTGGTGATCCGGGTCAGGTGACTGCGGGTGCGGACACGTGGGCGAACATCGCCACCAAGCTGAACACGTGCAGCGTGGATCTGACCGACTCGATCCAGGTGCGCCTGGCCGGGCAGTCCTCCGAAGCGGTCAATGCGTATAAGTCGTTTCAGACGGATAACGCGGCCCGGTTGTCGTTGGCGGCGTCGCTGGCTGGGGGTATCTCCAAGGGGTTGACGGTGGCGTCGGTGATCGTGCAGATCGTGCATGAGATGGTGCGTGATGCGATCGCTGATGTGCTGGCGAAGCTGAGTATCAAGCTGGCCGCCACCGCCCTGACTGCGGGGGCGGCGGCTATCTGGGCGGTGCCCTCCCTGGCGTCGGACGTGTTCAAGTGGGCTACCCGGTTGGAGCGTGAGGTCACCGCGGTGGTCAGGTCCGCCTCCAGCCTGGGGGACGTGTTCAAACGAGCCACCACGTTAATGGACAACCTGTCCGACGGGCTGAAGGGCCTAGGCCCCCACCCCGCCATGGCGAACATGGGCCCGGTCCCGCACACACCCCGCACGCCCAGCACGCCCCGGGCCGGCCGAACCCCACCCCGAGCCGGAGGCGGTGGTAAAGGCAGCAGCGGCAAGGGCGCCGGTAAAGGCGGCCAGTCGCCACGTAGCCCGCAGCCCAAACCCCAGCCCAAAACCGTCGACCCGAAGCCCGTGATCGGCGGTAAGAGCGAGAGCGGGCCATCGCGGAATAGCCCTAACGCAAAGTCCCAAGCTGCTTACCGGAGAGCGCAAGACGCAAAACGCCAACTGCCGAAGACCGAAAGGAACAGGACAAAGGCTGTTTCATCCGACCACAACAAAACATTAAGCGGATGGGGCGGCAATCGCCCTTCCGAATTCCATAAGCCGAATGTCGACGAAGTGCTTGCCAAGCAAAGAGAAATCGGGCATCCGCCGGTGGACATGGGCGGCAGAGATCATGGCGTTTTAGGTCAGTGCAAGGCTTCGCACGCCGAGCGCCAACAGTCTCTCATCGCCAAGGAACCGGACATTGGCGTCTCCAAAAACATCTGCCCTGACTGCATGGGATACTTCCGAAAGCTTGCAGCATACGAAGGGCGCGAATGGCGCGTCACGGACCCGAGGGGCACTTGGCTGTTTCGTCCGGATGGCAGCGTCGTCAAACCTTAACGAAACAGAGGTGCCGTAATACGTCCTTGTACATAACATGCCTCACTCAAGGAAGGTGAACTCACATGATCGACACGACTGTCCTCAATCGGGAAATATCTGCTGGTAGAACCGCGCTTTCTTCAAGCGACGAGGCAATCCTACCGCTTGGTGTGCGCAGACGTATTTGGGCCGCAATGCAGGACCCTGACGACGATGACGCCACTTATCGGCGTCGTGTAGAGTTGGCGATTCTGTGCGTCAAGCGAGTCCAGCACATCTGGGACCGGGGGTTCCCTGGTGACGCAGGGGTTAGCGAGATGCTTACGCTCGCACAAGAACTCGTCAACGAGCAAGCCGACCCAGAGCAGGCGGAGTGGCGCGCGGAAACCTTTTTGGACAACGTTCTTGACAGTGTCTCGTCATTTGATGCCATCGTTCAGCCTGCCACCTTTGTGGCTGACGCCGCTTCACGTACAGTGATATCTGCCTGTTATCGTAACCCTGATTACGATACCGCGGATCCGGAAACGGACGACGATGAGCTGCTGCCAGACTCGCTTGAGCCGAGTTATAGCTGCGCTAGTGCAGCTGCGGGTGCTTTGAATTGGCAGCCGATTGAGGAGACTGATGTGGAGGCGCGTCGAGAGTTTTGGACCTGGTACTTGGATGAGGCTATCCCCCAGGTCCTTGCAGAATGACGCCAGACAGAGGCAACCGTCTTCGAAAGCGGTTTGGAGCAGGCCAGCCCGCGGTGAGGTGTCTAGGGTGAGGGGGAGAACAATCTCTCTATTCGTTCCCAGGCGTATGAGGAGCAGGTCACCGGGGTTACCGTGAAGGACTCCTATTACGTCGACGGCGTGGAGTTCGGCGGTTTCTACGACGGTGCCCTCCACGACGCCAAGGGCTTCTACTACAACCTCACCAAAACCCCATTCGGCGACAACGTCATTACCGAGATGGTTGATTCAGCAAATGATTAACTTGACGCGGTGTGGGCGGTTGGCGCCAGTACGCCTATACGCTGGCATGTGGCCGAACCCGAAATGCTCGACCTGCTCAAAGACATGCAAAGCGCTGGGGATTTCCCTGCTGGTATTGAGTTGGTGCACACTCCACCGAACTTCTAAACCACGCCAAGCGCATTCGCTTCTGGTACCCTTAAGCAGGGCAGAGGAACACCGAGGAGGGACCCCACCGATGGCGGCAAATTGGAAACTTGGCTTTAGGATGCGTCGTCCGGGGCAGGAGGAGCGCATGGAGGAGGAGGCTGCGCGGTCCTGGGAGCTGATCCAGCAGTTGCGGGGCCTGCATCCCACCCTGGACCCGTGGCGCGAGAGCGATACGTCTAAGGCGAAGGCTGCGGCAAATCCGGAGATCACCACCCTGGAGGAGTATCTCGCCGTCATGCACGCCAACATCGAGCCTGACCTGTCTGGTGTGATGTTCGCGCTGTTTTCTGGGGATGTGGACCGGGCCGACGGTGCCTCCATCATGGTGAGGATCGGCGGGTGGCAGCCTGACACAGGTGGCGTATTGCTTGAGTTCCACAGTAGTGAGTTCGCTGAGCTTATCGCCACCAACGGTGCGTTGGCTGATCGTCTGCTTGCCATGGGGGCAGACATTCTGGATCCCGAGATCGGGGGCCTTTCCCGCTCGGATCATCCGCTCAATGATAAGCCGGAGCCGTATGACTATGTGCAGGGGTGGAAGCTGTTCTTCCCGGCCTCCTCGCCGCACTGGGCGCAGGCCGGTGCCCTGGCCACGGCCTCCTACCCCACCGCTAACGGTGCGGTGTTCACCTACGGCAGCCCCGATACCTACCCCACCATCCTGGACACCTGGCCCAAGAACGCCTGAACCCCCACCTCCTCACAGGGTGGCCCGCCCCGGGCGCTGACAAGCCCCTGGGGCGGGCCGCCCTGTCTTGCCTGACTCAAGTCCGGTAGTGCACGCCGGGGAGTACAGCAGAAGCCGTTCGACAGCCTGGTCTCGCCGGACAACCCCGCCCGGGTGACGCTGCCGGACGGACGCGTCATCGAAATCACCGAGGTCGAACTCCTTCAAGCACCCAGACAATACTGACCAACCGCCTCAGAGCATGAAAGGAAGCGAATAGTGAATTACTTCGTAACTTGGAATGTGGATGCTCGTCACGGGCGAGGGGAGCGATTCAAGGTTCGTCAGACTCCGGAGATGATAGCCGACGACATCGCGCATGATCTGACTTACCCGACATTTCTTACCGGGGTCCTCGGTTTGCTTTGGGTGTTCAGCCTTTGCCGGAGAGGGTGAGGTTTCCTGATGAGTTGGCTGATGATGATCCTGAGCAGATGCGGTATATGCAGGCGGCTGGGTCGAATCGGGCGTTGACGATTGAGGCCCGCGTCCCCAACCCGGACGGAGGCTACATCCACTACGTGCTGGCCCGTGAACCCGTCGCGGACCCTGACCGGTGGGTGCCACTGTCCTGGGACAACGGCTCGCCCGAGCCCTACACCATCCACCTGCACCCCGAGGAGATCTTCACCGGCCAGCAGGCCGTTCCCGTCTTCCGCGACTACATCATCAACGGCCGCCTCCCCGACCCCCAGCTGCTGCGCGTAATCGACGTCTAGCCCCATACCCTGAGGACCGGTCAATACCGCCGATTCAGACGTTCGCCGAAGCTTTGTGCAGACGATGAGCGCGGGCCTGCCGCGCCAGCACGCGGGCGAGCGCCCGCCCGAATGCCTGGACCACGGGCTCGGCCCGCTCCGCGTCGGCGCGCACGCGTCGCCCGGCGGCCAGCGCCTCGGCAGGAAGATCAGCGTCGGAGAGATGCTTCAGCTCCTCCACGTCGTCAACCGCGCCCAGCTTCCACGCGGTTATGCGCGACTCCACCCGCTCCATCCGCACCGGCGTGGACTCCGGGTGGTGCTGAAGCGCCAGCAGGCGGCCGGCACGCCAGGCCTGCACCGGCGCGCCCGCGGAGGAGGCCAGCAGCGTGGCCGTCGCGGGCAGGCTCACGACGCCGTCGTCGTGGGAGACGAGCACTGGCAGCCGGGTGCCGTCGTGGGTGGAGATGCCTGCGCGCACGGCCGCGCGGACGGCCTCATCGACGATCTCGGAGAAGAGTGGGTCGGCGGCGGCCGCATCCTTAAGCTCCAGGTCGACGACGCCGCGCTCGGTTCCGTAGGGAGAGGGCGCGGCGGTGGTCCCGCCGATCGCTTCGGCGGCGATCTGGGCGCCCAGGCAGATGGCGACGGCGGGCACCCACGTCTCGACGACGCCGTGCAGGAGGTCGCGCAGCGGGGTGATCCAGGGGTGGTCGGCCTCGGCGTGGGCGCTCATGGGGCCGCCGAGCACCACCAGGCCATCACCCAAGTCGTCCAGGCTCGGCAGCGGATCCCCGGCCTCGGGGCGCACCATACGCAGGGTAAGCCCCTCCGCGGCCAGCCATTCGCGCAGGCGGCCGATGGGAGCATGCGGCTCGGGCTCGATCACCGTGATGATCGGGGCGGTGGACGTGGGGACGGCGGCTAGAGCCGCGGCGTCGACAGGGACGGTGGCGTCGGTCATGGGGACAATTGAAGCCGCGAGCGCGGTCAGCGCAAGCCCGACGTCGCAGCTGTGAGCCGGAAGACGCACGGTCGCACTCCCCACCCCGCCCGATCACCGAGGTCGGCTGATCTTACGGGCCGAGGTCGGCCGGCATGGCGTGCCGGGGGCGAAACCGCTTGCCGCCGCGCCTGCTAGCGGGGACGATGTCCCCGATGCGATCAAATGCCCGCCCGTCCACGGGCGCCACTGCCTCTGCCGGCACCTATCGTTCTTGCAGGACCCGCAGACCCGCGGCCTCCTTGAGCACGCCCGCGGCACGCCGCGCCGTCCGGCTCGTGCTCGGCGCTGTGCTGCTCGTCGGCGCGGCCGGGACCGCGGCGACGGCGAGCGCCGCACCACACGCCGGGCCGCATGCCTTCGCCACCGCCTCCGGTGGCACCGGTGGTGCCGTAAACACCGCGGTGGCACCCGCCGAGGTGTCAACCCGCATTGCCGACCACGTCACGGACGACGCCGGCATCCTCGACGATGACGCCGCGCAGGCGGCCGTAGACGAGCTGGCTGAGGACGGCGTCGGCCTGTGGATCGTCACCATGAGCGATGACTCCCAGACCGCCGAGCAGTACGCCGCCAAGGCCTGGGAGGCCTCCGGGTTCGACACCACCGACCTGCTGCTGGTGATCAACCTGCCCGCCGACGGCGCCAACAGCTTCGCCTTCGGCGGCTCCGCCTACGACTCCGTCTGGTCCGACTCCAAGCTCGACTCCGTACGCGGCGACATCCAACAAGCCCTGAGGAACGGCGACTACGACGGCGCGGTTACCGCCATCGCGGACGCCGCCGGCTCCGGCTCGGGCGTCTCCGGCACCGCCCTGGGAGTGGGCCTGGCCGTCGTCGGTGCGGGCGCCGTGGGCGCCGTCGCCTACAACCGCAGCCGCAAGCGGAAGAAGGGCGCCGGCAAGGCCGTCCAGCCCGCCGAGCCTCTGGAGGCGTTGCGCACCCGCGCCGGCGCCACCCTGGTCAGCACCGACGACGCCGTGCGCTCCGCGGCCGAGGAGTTGTCCTACGCGCAGGCCCAGTTCGGCCTGTCCGCCACCGATGACTTCACCGCCGCCCTGACCGCCGCCCAGGAGCAGGTGGCGCTGGCCTTCGAGCTGCGCGGCCAACTGGACGACGCCCCCGGGGATGAGACCCGCCAGCGGCAGCTCTGCCAGGAGATTCTGTCCCGCTGCAACGAGGCCACCGCCGCCATCCAGGCGCAGGAGGCGGCTTTCAAGGAGCGGCGCGGCATCGAGGAGAACCTGCCGCGCTCCATCACCGAGACCGCCCAGCGCGCCGACGAGGCCGAGCAGGCCATTACCGCGGCCGACACGCTGCTGGTCACCCTCCACGCCACCTACCCCGACAGCGCACTCACCTCCATCTCGGAGGCGCCCGCGCGCGCCCACAAACTGGTAGAGGCGGGCCGGGCCGCGCTGGACCAGGCCCGGGCCAGCATGGACGCCGGCAATCAGTCCACCGCCGTCGAGCAGGTGCGCATCGCCCAGGCCTCAATCGCCCAGGCGGGCGAGCTGGCCGGGCAGGTGAGCGGCGTGCGCGAGCGGCTGGAGCGGGCCGACGCCGACTTGGAGGCGGCGATCGCCTCGATCTCTGCCGACCTGGTGGATGCCCAGCGGCTGGCGGGGCAGGTGCCCGCGGCGTCGTTGCAGCCGCTGGTGGCCGACGCCGAGGCGGCCGTGGCCGAGGGCCGCGCCGCTTCGAATCCCGACGGCGACCCGCTGGCCGCCCTGGACCACCTGGCCCGAGCCGAGTCGGCGCTCGACGCCGCCCTGGCGCCGGCACGCCAGCAGGAGGAGAACGACTCGCGTGCCCGCGCCTCCCTGGTCTCTCGCCTGGGGCGGCTCAACTCGCAGATCTCCGCGGTGACCTCCTACATCACCAGCTATCGCGGCGCCGTCGGCTCCCCCGCACGCACCGCCCTGGCCGAGGCCTCCCGGCACGCGGCGGCCGCCACCTCCCTGCAGAACACCGACCCGACGGCGGCCCTGGCCGAGGTCACCTCCGGGGAGTCGCTGGTGGCACAGGCGCAGGCGCAGGCGGAGGCCGACGTGCGGCGATCCGGCTCCTGGGGCTCCGGGTCGGGCGGGTCCTCCAGCTCTGGCGGCATCGACCTGGGCTCACTCGTGCTCGGCGGCATCCTCCTGGGAGGCAACCGGAACTACGGCGGCTGGGGCGGCGGCCCGCGCCCGCCACAGCCACCACGGGGTGGCGGCTTCGGCGGCCCACGGGGAGGCTCCTTCGGCGGCGGCCACCGCGGAGGTGGTTTCGGCGGCGGAGGCGGCAGCTTCGGCGGCGGCCGCGGGGGCGGCTTCGGTGGTGGCGGCGGCCGTTTCTGAATCGGCTGGTCGCGTCGCCTCGGGGCTACACCACACGTCGGCACGCCCCACCGTAGGCGGACCACAGACGGGCCGGATAGAGGAATCGTCGTCGACAATGCCGGTCGTTTTCCGACGATCGGGCGCGGTTTCCTGGAAGTATGGCCCGGTGACGGCGCCGGCAGACCCACTCCGTCGGCTGCTGCGCCTATGCGCATAGTCTGCTCATAAGGTGGACGCATACAGCCCGCAAGGGCATCCATACCCATACCATTCGCTCCCCGGCCGTCGGGCGAGCACGACGAAGGGAAACCACATGGCTGAGAAGCAGTCGATCCTGGGGCGCATCGCCCAGCTCACCCGCGCCAACATCAACGCCCTCATCGACCGCGCCGAGGACCCGGAGAAGATGCTCGACCAGCTGGTGCGCGACTACCGGGCCTCCATCGCCGAGGCGCGCGACGCCGTCGCCCAGACAATCGGCAACCTGCGGTTGGCGGAGAAGGACCACGACGCGGACGTCGCCGAGGCCAAGGACTGGGGCAACAAGGCGCTGGCCGCCTCCCGCAAGGCCGACGAGCTGCGTGCCGGCGGGGACGCCGCCGGGGCCGACAAGTGGGACTCCCTGGCGAAGATCGCGCTGACCAAGCAGATCGCTGCTGAGAACGAGGCCAAGCAGGCCGAGCCGATGATCGCCTCCCAGCAGCAGGTCGTCGACCAGCTCAAGACCGGTCTGCAGCAGATGGAGACCAAGCTCGGTGAGCTGCAGACCAAGCGCGACCAGCTGGTCGCCCGGCAGAAGAACGCCGAGGCCCAGGTAAAGGTGCAGGGCGCCATCCGCTCCATCAACATCATGGACCCCACCAGCGAGCTGTCCCGCTACGAGGACCAGGTGCGCCGCGTCGAGGCGCAGGCCGCCGGGCAGATGGAGATCGCGGGGGCCTCGCTGGAGGCACAGTTCGCCGAGCTGGAGTCCTCCGACCAGCAGTTGGAGGCCGAGGCGCGTCTGGCGGCCCTCAAGGCCGGCGGCAACGCCGCCCTGCCCGGCGCCTCCGCCCCGCGCAGATCACCGATGGGGATGTCGACGCCGCCTTCGAGGCACTCAAGGCCGAGAGCGCGCAGGACGCCGAGGACGCGCAGGACGCCGCCGAGACCGACGACGACGCCTCCTCGTACTGAGCCCGTGCCGGCGAGGCCGTCTGGCCGCCTACCGGCTTGCGCGTCGGTGCCCGTCCCATCCGTGGGACGGGCACCGATGCGGCATCGGCCACCCGGCTGCAGCTGACACCGGGTCGCCATAGTCACGCTGCCAGCGCAATCGCTCCTGCGAAGCGCTCCATGCTCGTGACTTGCGTCGGGCCGTGCCTTAGTTTTGCCCTATGCCGAATCTGCGCATCGACACCGCCCGCGGCATCAATCTCGCCGCGACGATGCACCTGCCCGACGGCGCCGCCCCCTTCGACCCCGATGCCTTCGACGAAGAAGCCATCAATTCCGGACGTCCCGTTCCGCCGCGCGAAGAAGGCGTCGTAATCCTCGCCCACGACTTCCTCACCGACCGCCACGGCCTGGACCATCGGCTGGACGCACTTGCCGAGCAGTACCGGCGCGCCGGCCTAGCCACGCTCCAGTTCGACTTCTCCGGCCTGGGTGAGTCCGACGACGACGTGATCACCCTGGCCGGCGAGATCGAGGACCTGCAGGCCGTGTCCGCCTGGCTCGCCAACCGCGGCTACGTCCGCCAGGCCATCCACGCCAACGGCTTCGGCGCCACGGCCGCCCTGTTGGCCCGTCCCGCGCAGGTGCGCACCGCCGTCGTCGCCGGGGCCGTCGTCGGCCCGCAGTCCATCCTGTGGGAGAACGTCTTCTCCCCCGAACAGCTCGACGAACTCGACCGGCACGGCCTGACCCGCCTGCCCGACGACAACCCCAACTCGCGCGAGTGGGACGTGCTGAGCAAGGAGACGCTCGCCGACGTCTCCCTGCAGACGCCGGAGAAGACCATGGCGGATCTGCCCTGGCCCATCCTCATGCTGCACGGCGCGCTGACCGAGGAGTTCCCGGACACGGCGGAGGCGGCCACCGAGGCCTTCCCGCTCCTGCCGGAGGGCAGCCGCCTGTACCAGGTACAGGCCGACGGCGATGACGCCGCTCGTGAGGTCGCCCGGCTGAGCACCGAGTGGGTCATCCGCCGTTTGAGCTGAATTCCGCACTCACGGCCCCGCGCTGACCCTCCCGCTACCTTCGCCGAGGTCGGCAGGGGTTACCTGCCCGGGTCGGTCGGATCCACGAGGCGCACCCACCAGGCACGTCGCCCCGCCCACTTTTTCCGCCAAGGCACCCACAGGCGGAAAAACTTCTGTTGGCCAGCTCACGCCGCCGGCTCCGATACTCATGCGCACGGAGGACCAAACGCATGAGCACAGCACTGACCGACCTGATCACCGATGATCACGTGATCATCCATAAGCACGTGGCGACCTGGCAACAGGCGATTGCCGCCGTCGCCCAGCCGCTTCTCGCGGACGGTGCAATCACCGCCGCGTACATCGACTCAATGATCGACGCAGTTGACCGGTTCGGCCCGTACATCGTGCTCTCGCCACACCTGGTTCTCGCCCACGCCCGGCCCGAGGCGGGAGTGGTGCGCCAGGCCATGAGCGTCATGACCTTGGCGGACCCCGTCAACTTCAATCACCCGGAGAACGACCCCGTCGACATCGTCTTCTGCCTGGCGGCCGTCGACGACGACTCCCACCTCAAAGCGCTCCGAGAATTCGTCGCTATCGCCGGCGACCGCCCGAAGCAGGAGCGGCTCATCGCGGCGAAAACCGTCGATGAATTTCAGCGAATCCTCCGGCAGGAGGACTGACCCGAGCTGGGGCACCCACCCCATTTCAAACGGCAAGGTCACGACACGAAGGAGTATCCCATGACCAGACCACTCGATATCTACTTCATCTGCGGTGCCGGACTCGGCAGCAGCCTGGCCTGCCAGATGGAAGCGGAAGAGGTACTAGCCGACGCAGGCATTCGCGCCAACCTCGGACACGAGGCCATTTCCGGAATCCCGGGCGTGCGCGCGGACATCATCGTCTCCGCGGAGAACTTCAAGCCCACGATCGAGAAGTACGAGCTCGACCCCGCTATCTCATTCGTATTCCTCAAGAACATCGTTGACAAGACCGAGATCGCGGAGAAGCTACTCCCGGTCGTGCAGGAGAAGGAGGCCCGAGCATGACCGTAATCAACTGGATCATCAACAACGTCCTCACCCAGGCCGGGATCATCATCGGCTTGATCGCCATGCTCGGCCTCATCCTGCAGAAAAAGGGTGTCGGCGCCGTCATCATGGGTACGTTCAAGACCATTCTCGGTTTCTACGTGCTCTCGGCGGGATCGGCCGTACTGGTGACCACACTGACGTACTTCGGCGTGATGTTCCAGGCGGCATTCCACACCACCGGAATCGTGCCGAGCATTGAGGCCGTCAACGGCTACGCCACCAACAACATGGGCCTGGGAGGGCAGATCGCGCTGGCGTTCCTGGGCATCTTCGTCGTCAACATCCTGCTGGCGCGATTCACCCCGTGGAAGTACATCTTCCTCACCGGTCAGGCCCTGCTGTGGATGTCCACGATGACCGTCATCTTCGGCTACGCGGCCGGACTGCGCGGTGCCGGGCTCATCCTCGCCGCCAGCGTGGTGGGCGGCTTCTTCTGCGTCGCCATGCCCGCCCTGGCCCAGCCCATCGTCCGCCGCATCACCGGTAACGACGCGATCGCGCTGGGACACTTCTGCACCATCGGTTACCTCGTTGAGGCGGGGGTCGCCTGGCTCGTGCGCAAGCGCAACGTCGAGAAGCAGCCCTCCACGGAGGACATCAAGCTCCCCCGCTCCCTGGAGTTCCTGCAGGACACCTACATGTCCCTCGCCGTGGTCATGACTCCGCTGTTCCTCATCGTCGCGGCGGTCGCCGGACCCGAGCCGGTGGCCGAGCAGGTCGGAACCATGAACTACATGATGTACGCCTTCCTGCAGTCCATCCAGTTCGTCGTCGGCGTCTACGTGCTGATGGCCGGTGTGCGGCTGCTGCTGGGTGAGATCGTCCCCGCCTTCCGCGGTATCTCCATGAAGCTGGTGCCCGACTCCAAGCCCGCGCTGGACTGCCCGGTGCTGTTCCCCTACGCCCCCAATGCGGTGGTCATCGGCTTCATCACCACTACGATCGGCACCCTGATCGCCATGGTGGCTCTTCCGGCCGTCGGTTTCGCGGTGATCGTGCCCGGCATGCTGACGAACTTCTTCGCGGGCGGCACCGCCGGCATCTTCGGCAACACCGTGGGCGGGCGCCGCGGCGCCATCATCGGCGGCGTGGTGCACGGCCTGTTCATCACGCTGCTGCCGGCACTGCTGGTGACCACCTTCATGAACCTGGGCTTCCCCAATTTGTCCGCGACCGACGTCGATACCATCACCGCCGGCCTGCTGTTCGCCTACATCGTCCGCCCCATCATGAACGCGTTCTGAGGGCGGCGAGATGAGACTATTCCGCAGAAACCGGAAGCAGGCCGAGCACCGGTCGACGGCGTCCGCCGACGCCGTCGAGACGGGCGAGGCGGTTGAGACACCAGCGGCGCAAACCGCTTCCGACCAAGAGGCCCTGCGCGAACGCGCCGCCGCGCTCACCGCACAGCTGGAGGAACAGGCCGATCCCGAGGCGCGGATCAAGCTCCTCAACGAGCTCGGCGGCCTCCAACAGGAACTGGGCGACGCCACCGCCGCGATCGACAGCTACGAGGCGTCCATGGCGATCCGCGAGCAGTTCGGCCCGGCCTACAACGCACTGCTCACGCTTTACAACGACCAGTTGAGGCAGGCCGCCAGGGCCCGCGACGACGCCGCCATCCAGCAGTGGACCGTGAAGCTCGACGAGCTGACCGCCCTGTCCAAGCGCGTCATGCGCTCGCAGTTCTAGACGAGCGCCCCTGCCGGGCGCACTGCCCGAAGCAATCGTTCACCCATTCAATCCCAAAAGGAAACGCCCAAATGTATATCCCCATCACCCCGATGCTCGCCGAGGCCCGGCGCCTCGGTTACACCGTCGGCGCCTTCAATGCCCACAACCTGGAGATGGTCCCCGCGATGATCCGCGCCGCCCGGGATCTGGGCTCCCCGATCATCATCCAGACCTCTCCCGGCACCGCCCGCTACGTGGGCATGAAGAACCTGGTGGCGGTGTGCCGGGCCATGGCGGAGGACGAGATCGTCGACGTCGCCCTGCACCTGGACCACGCCACCGATCTGACCGATATCCGCGACGCCATCGCCGCCGGATACTCCTCGGTCATGTTCGACGGCTCCCAGCTGCCCTTCACCGAGAACGTCGCCAAGTCGCGCCGCGTGGTCGCCTTCGCCCATGAGCACGGCGTCTCCGTAGAGGCGGAGATCGGCACGATCGGAGGCACCGAGGAGGGCATCCGCAACCGGGAGGGCAAGTACACCCAGCCGGAGGAGGCCCAGCAATTCCTTGCCGAGGTCGACTGCGACGCGCTCGCCGTCAGCATCGGCACCAACCACGGCCAGTTCAAGTCGAAGACCAAGATCGACCTGGACCTGCTCGGCCGCATCAATGACGCCGTCGCCGTGCCCCTGGTGGTGCACGGCGGCACCGGCGTGGACGAGGCGGACTACCCCGAACTGACCGCCAAGGGCATCCGCAAGTTCAACGTCGGCACCGAGCTGCTGGTCGGCTGGACCCGCAAGGCGCAGGAGACCTTCGGGGCCACCAAGGTCAACAGCTCGCTGCGCAACAACATCGTGCCCTGCAACGACGTCGTCGGTGAGATCGTCGCCCACAAGATCGCGTTGTTCATGGGGCGTCGGCCCGAATGACCCCGGCGAGCTGCGAGGCGACGGTGAGTGGAGCAATCCTCGTCCTGGTCGCGGGCCTGCCCGGCACCGGTAAGAGCTACTTGTGCACGCGCATAAGGGAACGCTTCCCGGGTTGCGCGCAGGTGTCCATCGACGACATCAAGGAGAAGCTGTGGGAGGAGCACGGGTTCGACAACGCCGAGCAGAAGCAGGCCCTGGACCGCAGGGCGCTCGGGATCTTCTTCGGTGAGATTGAAGCCGCGTTGAACCGTGACGCTCACAGTGGCGACATGAGTGACGACTCCAAACGTCCGCTGGTGCTGTCCGACTACCCGTTCAGCATTAAGCAGCTGCCGACGCTGCGGGCACTGTGCGAGCGCTACGGCGCCACCGCGTTGACAATCCGCCTGACCGCCGACCTGGAGGTGCTGTTTGAACGGCAGCAGCGGCGGGACCTGGATCCCTCACGGCATCTGGGCCACATCGTCGACCGGTACCACCGCGGCGACTCGCTCCCGGATCGCAGCAAGGCCGCCGGCCTGCTGAGCCGTGAGGAGTTCTACCGGCGCTGCACCACGCGCGGGTATGACACCTTCCGGCTCGGCGAGCTGTTGGAGGTGGATGCCACGGATCTGGACACCGTTGATCACGAGGCGATCCTCGACTGGATCGCCGCGCGGAGCTGAGCCGTCATGACGAGTTTCGAGGATCTGCTGCAGATCCTCTCCGAGGAGCCACGGCCGTTCTCCTCCGGCGAGCTGGCGGCGCGGCTGGCGGTATCCACGCGCACGATCCGCAACTACGTGACCGCCGCCAATGAGCGCTACGGGCGGGTCATCACCGCATCGCACTCCGGTTACCGCCTGGATGCATGCGCTTTGGAACGGGCACGGATGCGGCCGGCGCCGGCCGGGTCTCGGGATGATGGTCCCGAGGCCCGGCTGGCACATATCCTGCGCGTATTGGTCGCCGCCCAGGGGCCGGTGAGCGTATTCGAGCTGGCGGAGCAGCTGCACGTCTCCGACTCCACAATCGAGGCCGACCTGGGCAAGGCCAGGCCGCTGGTGGCCCAGTTCGGTCTGCGCCTGGCGCGCGACCACGAGCGACTGTCGCTTCAGGGGGAAGAGGCGGCGCAGCGCCGTCTCATGCGGCGCATCCTCACCGGGGCCGCCGTGCGTCGACGCCAGTTCATCGACGTCGCAGAAGTCGCCCACCGGCTTCGGGAGCCAGAACTGCTGGGCTTCAAGAAGCAGCTGCGCGAAGTGCTAGATGGCTTTCAGTTGTCCATCAACGAGTGGACCGCCGACGAGCTAGTCGCCCACATCGCCATCATGGTCGACCGGGTGCGGCACGGGCGCTCCGTTCACGATTCGCAGCTGCCCCCGGACGACGCGCTCGCCCCGGTGTCTCGCGCGGTGAGCGAGCTGGTGGCGAAAGTATTCGGGGTGCAGGTGCCGGAGCGGGAGGTCTCCTACCTGGCGCTCCTGCTGCTGACCAAGGCCGCCCCCGCCTATCCGGAGGAGACTTCCAACCCGGAGGTCAGGGCCTTCCTCGACGAGCACTATCTGGCCATGGTCACCCGGATCGTCGCGAAGCTCAACGCGAACTACCTGGTGGACCTCGCGGACGACAGGTTCATCGCCTTCCTCGCCATGCATGTGCGGAGCCTGGTGCAGCGGGCAGCGCACCATGACTCCGCCCGCATCCCGGTGGGGCAGTCCGTGAAGAACACCCACCCGCTGGTGCACGAATTGGCGGTGTTCATCGCCCGGCAGATTCAAGTGGAGACCGGCATCCAAGTCAGTGAGGACGAGATCGGCTTCATCGCCTTCCACGTGGGCGGCCGCCTGCTCTCCATGCACGCGCAGGACGACGAGGTCGCCGTAGCCGTCGTCGTTCCCCGCTACTACGACGTCCACGTCTCCCTAATGCACGCCGTGGAGATCGCGGTGGCTGGAACCGGGCGAGTGGACCGGGTGATCACGGACGTCGACGACGTCGGGCCCGACCTGGCCGCCGACCTGATTGTGAGCACAGTGCCGTTGCCGAACGCGCCCGATGTGCCGGTGATCCGCACGGGGCTGCTGCTGACGGACGCAGATCTGGAACGAATTCGAGAGATGACGGCGGATATCGCGGCCGGCCACAAGCGGTTCAAGGCCGCCGCCTGGCTGACTACGGTGATGGAGCCGGAGTTGTTCACCCGGATCCCGGACGGACAGGACCGCGATACCGCACTGGAAAGTGCGGCGAGTCTGCTCGCCCGTGCCGGCGCCGTCGGCCCGGAGTTCCTGGATCAGGTCAAGGAGCGGGAGCGGTTGTCCACCACGGCCTTCACCTCCGGTGCCGCGATTCCGCACACGATTGAGATGACTGCGGCGCGCACTGCGATTGCCGTGTGCCTGGCCGATCGGCCCGTCGACTGGGACGGCACGCCGGTCAAACTCATCGCCATGCTGTGCCTGTCCGCGGACAGCCGCGACGCCTTCGGAGATGTGTTCGACGCGGTGATCAAGGCGCTGGTGGATCCCGCCAAGGTCGCCCGCCTGGCCGCAGCCGACTCCTACGACGCCTTCGTCGCCACCATGCTGGACGTGCTGTGACTGGGGCAGGCCGCCGGCGTTCCGCGCCGTCCGAGGCGAGCACGACCTTTGGATGCGGTTTACGACCTTAGAGGACGTTTTACGGGTTCTTCGTGTTTGAGGGTGTGGTGCTGGCGACTGGTGTATACGCCAGTGCGGGGGGGGTGAGTGCGTGGGTCTGGGTCCGGCCTGGATTCGGGCTGAGCCAGTACGCGGGGCTACTACGGGGCTCTGGCGGCCTAGGAGGATGTCGGGCGGCGGGGGCCGGGCGCTTCGGCTACTGCCTGGGCCGCGAGACGAGGTCGGCAGCGTCCTCGTGTCCGTGGCCCGGGCCGTCTACTACTCCGGTTCGTGCTCTAGTACTCCGGTTTGACCTCTGCTGAAGGGCTTTGGAGCCTTCAGCAGAGGTCAAACCGGAGTAGTAAACACCGAAGGGGCGTACCCAACACACCCTACGGCCGCCCTATGGCGCCGCACCCAGCGCCCCGGCCCCGCGTCTCAACACCCCCAGGACCCGCCGCGAAGACCCGAGCCGAACCACCACACCCTCACAAACACGAAGAGCCGGTTTACGACCCTCCCGGGGTCGTAAACCGTCCCCCAAGGTCGGAAAAGGTCAACCGGCACCACCCGACCACACCGCGGGGTGTGACTTCTACCGACTTCGACACGTAGCTTCGACCGACCTCGGTGGTCATCTCGACCGACCCCGCTGAAGGGAAGGAAGCGGATGGGCGGGGGACCCGAGAACGTCCTGGCACCAAGTGTCAGTGACCGCCGGCGGCCGTGAAGAGGCTGTTGCGGGCTGCTCAGCCCTCCTGAGGGGCGGACTGGCCGTAGCCTGTGTCGCGAATCTTCCTGGCGACGGTGTCGATCTGCTCGTCGCTGAGGAGCTTGGGGGTACCGACAGCGAGTGTGCGCAGGTAGAGCTCGCAGACCCACTCCAACTCCAGAGTGAGGGTATAGGCGCTGCGCAGGTCGGCACCGGCGACGACGGAGCCGTGGTTGCTCATGAGCGCGGCGGTGCGTCCCTCAAGTGCCTTGGCGACGTTGGCGGCAAGCTCGGGAGAGCCGTAGACCGCATAGTCGGCCACGCGCACGTCCGGCCCGCCGAACATGGAGATGTAGTAGTGCACCGCGGGCAGGGCCGTGACTCCCTCCAGGCTGGCGACGGTCGTGGCCGCGCGGGAGTGGGTGTGGACGACGGCGTCGAGCCCGGTCGAGTGCATGGTGGTCAGGTGCAGGTCGAGCTCCGAGGCCGGCTTGAGCGGCCCCTCTACCTGCCTCCCGGTGGCGTACTCGACGACGGCAATGAGGTCGGGGCGTATGTCCTCGTAGGGCAGGCCGGAGGGCGTGATGGCGAGGAGGTCCCCCTCGCGTACGGACAAGTTGCCCGCGGTGCCCACGACGAGGCCGTCTGCTGACAGGTGGGCGCAGGCCTCGGCGATCTGCTCGCGGGCGTGGTGAAGAAGCACGAGATGAGCCTTTCCATGAGGTGCGGCGCGGCGATGCATCCCGCCGCGAGATCGCAGCACACCCACGATGCCATGTTTGCGCTCTCATGTCTACAGCACCGGACGCTGCGAATAATTACTTGACGCCATCCGCTTGCGGTGCACATACTTTGTTTGCGCTCTCATTGAGGCGCGTCTCTGGTCACCGACGCCCAGCGAAAGGTAGCAAGCCCATGTCCACCACCTATCCCGCCATCGGCATCCGGCCCCTGATCGACGGTCGCCGTCGGGGCGTGCGCGAGTCCCTCGAAGACAAGACGATGCGGCTCGCCAACGACGTCGCCGAACTCATCGCCTCCCGTCTCACGTACCCCGACGGGTCCCCGGTACGCACCGTCATCTCCAGCACCACCATCGGTGGCGTCAGCGAAGCCAACGCCTGCAAGGAGCAGTTCCGCACCGAGAACGTCTGCGCAGATCTCACGGTCACCGCCTCCTGGAACTACATCACCGAGGTGCTCGACCTCGACTCCTCCATCCCCCACGCCATCTGGGGCTTCAACGGCACCGAGCGCCCGGGAGCGGTCACCCTGGCCGCCGCCGCCAGCGCCTACAACATGCTGGGCATACCCTGCTTCGGCATCTACGGTCATGACGTCCAGGATGCCGAGGACTCCGGACTCACCGACGACGTCGTCGAGAACCTGCTGCGCTACGCCCGCGCCGCCCTCGCCGTCGGCCTCATGAAGGGACGCAGCTACCTGTCCATCGGCACCGTCTCCATGGGCATCGCCGGCTGCCGCCCGCCCGAGCAATTCCTCGCCGACTACCTCGGCATGCGCACCGAGTACATCGACATGATTGAGATCGACCGCCGCATTGAGCAGGGCATCTACGACCATGAGGAGTACGACAAGGCCCTGGACTGGGCCCGGGAAAACCTGCGCATCGGTGAGAACCACAACCCCGAGCACAACCGTGTGACTCAGGAGGAGTACAACGCCCAGTTCGACTACTGCGTCAAGATGATCCTCATCGGACGCGACCTCATGGAGGGCAACCCGAGGCTCGCCGAACTGGGCTTCGTCGAGGAGGCCGGCGGGCACGACGCCATCGCCGCGGGGTTCCAGGGCCAGCGCCAGTGGACGGACTTCAAGCCCAATGGCGATCTCATGGAGACCATGATCAACACGACCTTCGACTGGAACGGCAAGCATCCCGAGAAGGTATTCGCCACCGAGGCCGACGCCGCCAACGCCATCACGATGCTCTTCAACTCGTTGCTCACCCACCGCCCCCAGCTCTTCAGCGACGTGCGCACCTACTGGAGCCCCGAATCGGTCAAGCGCATCACCGGCTACACCCTTGAGGGTCGTGCCGCCGACGGGTTCATTGACCTGCGCAACTCCGGCGCCACCACCCTCAACGCCACCGGTCAGGAGCGAGACTCACAGGGACATCCCGTCATCAAGCACTGGTGGGAGATCACCGACGAGGACATCGCCAATGACCTGGCCACCACAACCTTCCACGCCGCAACCCGCGAATACTTCCCCGGCGGTGGGTTCTCCACGCACTTCGTCACCGCCGGTGACATGCCCGTCACGGCGGCGCGGCTCAACTTTGTCGCCGGCCAGGGTCCGGTCCTCCAGGTGTCCGAGGGGTGGACCGTCTCCCTGCCCGATGAGGTCCGCACCACGATCGAGGACCGCACCGACCCGACCTGGCCGACGACCTTCTTCGTTCCCCGCCTGACCGGCGCGGGCGCTCACACCAGCGTCTACGACTGGATGGCCAACTGGGGCGCGAACCACACCGCGACCGGCTACGGCCACTTCGGTGCCGACCTGCTCACCCTCGCCGCCATGCTGCGCATCCCCGTGTACATGCACAACATCCCGCGGGAGCACATCCTGCGTCCCAAGGCCTGGATCCCCTTCGGCACCGCCGACCTGGAAGGGGCCGACTTCCGGGCCTGCGCCGCCTTTGGCCCCATCTACCGCTGATGGACGCACCACGATGACGAGCACCGGCGCACACCCCAACCAGGAGTCGAGCCACGACCGTAGGCACGACGCCCTCGCACTGGATCTCGGCTCGAGTTCGGTCCGCGGCGTCCTGGGGCGCTACCAGGATGGGGTGGTCACCACCCAAGAGGTCCATCGCACCCACCACCAGGTGATGGAGCGCGACGGGTACCTCACCTGGGACCTCGCACTCATCCTGGAGGGCGTGCGCCGGAGCATCGAGGCCGCGACCACGCTCACCGGGCGCCTCCCCGACTCGATCGGGACGGACACCTGGGGCGTCGACTACGGCCTCCTCGGCACGGACGGCACCCTCCTGCGGGCCCCGCGCGCATACCGCGACGCGCGGTCCTCACGCTGGGCCGCCGAGTTGGACGCACGGCTCGACCCCGCCGCGGCATGGAGGGCCACGGGGGTCCTGCCGCAGCAGATCAACACGATCTACCAGCTCTTCGCTGACCTGCGCGAGGAGCCGGATCTGACCGACCGTGTGGGCACGCTCCTCCCGCTGCCGGACCTGATCGCCCACCTCATGGGGGCACCTGCCAAGGTGGGACGCACCATCGCCTCCACAACAGGACTGGCACGGCCCGGCGCCGACGCATGGTCCCAACCCGTCCTAATGGCCGCGGGCATCCCCATGGGCTGGCTTCCGGAAATCGTCGACGACGCCACCCTGGCCGGCCGGACGGCGGAGGGGATCGACATCGTCCGTCCCGGTGGGCACGACACCGCCTGCGCCGTCCACGTGCTTGGCCTTGGTCCCGAAGAAGTGCGAATGTTCATCTCCTCGGGATCGTGGAGCCTCGTCGGTGCGACCCTGCCCGAACCCGTTGTTACGGACGCCGCTAGGCGCGCCGGACTGACCAATGAGGTCCGCACCGACGGCGGAGTGCGTCTGTTGCGCAATCTAACCGGCTTCTGGCTCCTCCAGGAGTGCCAGCGGGCCTGGGACGAGGAGGACACGCAGGCACTGCTCGACGCGGCCTCCGAGGTCCACTCCTTGGGCGCTGTCATCGATCCTGACGACCCCGCTTTTGTGCGCCCGGGCCGGATGCCCGACAAGATCGCCAACTGGTGCCTGGAGCACTACGGTCTGCGACCTACGGACCGGGCGCAGACCGTCCGACTCATCCTCGAGTCACTCGCCTGCGCCCACGCCAACTACGCGTACCTGCTGCACGACGTCGTCGGAGACCGACTCGACCCCGCCGCCCCGATCCATCTGGTCGGGGGAGGGGCCCGCAACACTCTGCTCGTACAGATGACTGCATCCGCCTGTCACCGCCCCGTAATCGCGGGCCCGACCGAGGCCTCCGCACTCGGCAACATCCTCGCCCAGCTCGAGGCCACCGGCGTCATCGCCCCCTCCGAGAGGGCCGACGTCATCGCCCGCTCGGTGTCTCCACAACGGATCGAGCCCGGAGACGCCGCACCCTTCGACGCGATGCGTGAGCGCCTGCGCTCCGCAACCGCGTCCTGCCCCTCACCGACCACGTATCCGACCACACGATGAAAGGAGCGATGATGCTCCGCAATATACCCGCCAACCTGTCTCCTGATCTCGTCAAGATCCTGCTCGAAATGGGGCACGGAGACGAGATTCTCCTCGCCGACGCTAACTTCCCCGGCCACCACCTGCACCCCGTCACGGTGCGCGCAGACGGCCTCGGTATCCCCGACCTGCTGCGCTCGATCCTCCGGCTCATGCCGCTGGACCGGTACAGCGACTACCAGGTCGCCCTCATGAAGCCCGTCGGTGACGACCCGCGTCCGCCCGTGTGGGACGTCTACGAGCAGATCTGGACCGAGGCCGAGAAGGAGGCCGGGCCGGTCGTGGTACGCACCATTGAGCGCATGGCCTTCTACGAGCACACGCCGTCCGTCGCCGCGGTGGTCATCACCGGAGAGACCGCCCTGTATGGCAACCTCATCCTCAAGAAGGGAGTCCTGTAGGAACCCGCAGCCGCACGCACTCGACCCGACACCCCCGGCTGCGTCCGGGAATCCACCCCTGCAACGGAGCAGAACCATGTCAACCGCAGTACCCCCCACGACCTCCACCGATCCCGGCCCCGGCGACAGCACTGCCCCCGGGCGCGGGTTCCTTCATCCGGGGATGGCGATCCCCTTCGGCCTCCTGGTGGCGTGTTTCGCCGCCTGGGGCCTTGCCGCGAACATGACGGATCCCCTCGTCAAGGTCTTCCGGTCCGTGTTCTCGATGAACAACGTCCAGTCCTCACTCGTCCAGTCCGCCTACTACGGCGCCTACTTCTGCCTGGCGCTGCCAGCCGCGTGGATCAACTCGCGCCTGGGCTACAAGGGAGGGGTCCTTATCGGGCTCTCTCTCGCCGCCACCGGCGGTCTCCTGTTCATCCCGGCGTCGCATGTGATGACCTACTCGGTGTTCCTCGCGGCTCTGTTCACGCTCGCCTCCGGCCTATCGATCCTCGAGACCAGCGCCAACCCCTTCGTCATGGCCATGGGCCCGGCACACAACGCCACCAGGCGCCTGAACTTCGCGCAGGCCTTCAACCCCATCGGCTCGAACCTCGGCGTCCTGCTCGCCGCGACCCTCATCCTGCCCAACGTCAACCCGGCGACCGCCGAGCAACGCGAGGCGATGACCGAGGCCGAACTCCTCGCCACCCGCTCCGACGAGCTGCAGGCCGTCATGGGACCCTACGTCGTCCTCGCCTTCCTATACATCCTGCTGGCCATCAGCATCGCTACTGTCAAGGTCCGTGAGCGCCCGCCCGAGACCGTCAGCCGCACGACCTCCCAGAGCCGGTTCAAGCGCCTGCTGGCCAACAAGCGCTACAGCTTCGGTGTGGTCGCCCAGTACTTCAATATCTCCGCCCAGACCTGCATCTGGACCTACATGCTCCACTACGTCACCGAGACCCTGGGCGTATCGGACACCGTCGCGGGCTACTGGCTGCAGTGCTCCCTCATCGTCTTCCTCGTCAGCCGCTTCGTCATGGTGTGGCTGATGGGCCGCTACGACGGCCGTCGGCTCATGGTCGTCACCTGCGTGACCGGCGTGTGTCTGGCACTGTTCAGCACGGTGAGCGCCAATATCGTCGGCGCCGTCGCTGTCGCGATGCTCTCGGCGTGCATCTCCCTGCTGTTTCCCACCATCTACGGCGAGGCCCTCAAGGGCATGGGAGAGGACACGAAGTACGGCGCCGCCGGCCTGGTCATGGCCATCATCGGAGGTGCCACCATGCCGCTGGTCCAGTCCTGGGTCATAGATCGCTCGTCCGCCGCCGTCTCCTACGTGGTGGTCGCGGTCTGCCTGGCCGTGTGCGCCGCCTACGCTCTCTACACGCTGCGTCTGGAGGATCCGAAGCCCGCGGCGTCCGCCGCCTGAGAGCGCCTGGACTCTCGCCGCATAGGGGTCCACGACCGGGCTCCCCGCCGCGGGAGAGGGACCGGGGCGACGCGCTCAAGGGCGCGAGGAGTCGCGCACGACGAGTTCGGGCGTCAGTGTCATCGATTCGGGGGAGCCGCCGTCCAGGGCCTCGGCGGTCAGCGCCAGCGCCTGGCGCCCGAGCATGTCGAAGTCCTGTATCACCGTGCTGAGAGAGGGGGTTGACCAGCGAGCTTGCGGTATGTCGTCGAAGCCCACCACGGCCACGTCATCGGGCACCCGAACGCCCGCGGCAAGCAGCTCGTGGCACACACCGAGGGCAATGTCGTCGTTCGCGGCAAGGATGGCGTCGGGCAGCCCGGACTCCAGCAGGCGTCTGGCCACGCGCGCCCCCGTCTCACCCGTCCATGCGTCCGTACCGATCCATCGCCCCGGGACCCCCGCCTCGGCACAGACCGCCTGGTAGGCGGACAGGCGCTCGGTGGCGTCCTGCCAGGCGAGATCGCCCGTAATGTGCAGTAGACGACGGCGACCCTGGTCGAGGACGTGCTGGGTAGCCAGGCGCTCGCCCAGCGCCTGGTCGATGCCCACCGTCCTCAGCGACGCGAACGCATGCTGTCCCGAGATGACCACAATGATACGGTCCTGGTCGCGCTGGGTCGACAAGACCGCGAACACATCGGTGCGCTGCGCGAGCACCACGATCGAGCCGACCCGGTACCCGCGCAGGTGCGCCAGCGCCGCAGTGACCGACGCGGGGTCTGTACCGTCGGCCGTGGCGAGGATGAACTCGCTGCCGTGGTCATGCACAGCGCGTGCTAGGGCCGCGAAGATCTCGGACATGCCGTGGGACAGACTCGCGGCCAGCAGGATGCCGACGGCGCCCGAGGACCCCGACGCCAGGGACCGCGCCGCCAGGTTGGGCTCATAGCCGAGTGCGGTCACGGCCGCCATGACTCGCTGGCGAGTCCCCGGCCGGACCGATGGATGGTTGTTGAGCACCCGCGAGACCGTCTGGGAGGACACCCCGGCGGAACTGGCGACATCGGCGAGGGTCACGGGGCTGGGCATGACCCGTATGTTACGCGTGGCGAGCCGGGACGGACGGGGATGGGGGACAATAGGCGGCCTGATGAGTGACAACGAGCGACCAACCCGGCGCGCGGACCGCCCTGAAGCCGGCAGCAACAACGGCAATGGCACTCGCGGGCGGCGTTCACGAGGGCCCCGCCCCCGGCGCGGCCGGCGCCAGTGGCACGGCTACACCCCCGCGCAGATTGAGTCCCGCCGCGCCGCCGTACCCGTGATCACCTACCCCGAGGAGCTGCCCGTCAGCGCCCGCCGCGAGGAGATCGCCGCCGCCATCCGCGAGAACCAGGTGGTGATCGTGGCCGGCGAGACCGGCTCCGGCAAGACCACCCAGCTGCCCAAGATCTGCCTCGAGCTGGGCCGCGGCATCACCGGCATGATCGGCCACACCCAGCCGCGGCGCATCGCCGCCCGCTCGGTGGCCGAACGCATCGCCTACGAGCTGTCCACCCGCATCGGCCCCGACGGCGTGGTCGGCTACCAGGTGCGCTTCACCGAGGAGACCGGCCCGGGCACGCTGGTCAAGCTCATGACCGACGGCATCCTGCTCGCGGAGATCCAGTCCGACCCGCTGCTGCGCCGCTACGACACGATCATCGTGGACGAGGCGCACGAGCGCAGCCTGAACATCGACTTCATCCTCGGCTACCTGGCCCGACTCCTCCCCCAGCGCCCGGACCTGAAGGTCATCATCACCTCCGCCACCATCGACTCCGAGCGCTTCGCCGCCCACTTCGGCCAGACCGCGCCCACCGCGCAGGACGCCCCACTCGCCGGAGGCGGCCATGACGCCCTCGCCGAACATGGCGACACCACCACACAGTCCCGCCCCACACGGGTGCCCGCACCGGTGATCGAGGTGTCCGGGCGCACCTACCCGGTGGAGATCCGCTACCGGCCGCTGGTTCTCGACCCCACGGACCCCGACGACCCCGACGCCGACGCCTCCGGCGTCCAGGACTCCTCCCCCGCCGCCCGGGGACGGCAGGGCACCGGGGCGGCACAACCCGCGCCGGAAACCGACCGCGACCAGGTCACCGGCATCCTCGACGCCGTCGACGAGCTCATGGCCGCCGGCAGCGGCGACATCCTGGTCTTTCTGGCCGGAGAGCGGGACATTCGCGATACCGAATCCGCCCTCATCGACCACCTGGGTCCGCGCTACACCCCGCACGGGCGCACCTCCACCCCCGGCGCCGTCGAGGTGGTGCCGCTGTTCTCGCGCCTGTCCGCCGCCGAGCAGCACCGCGTGTTCGAGGCGCACACGTGCAGGCGCATCGTGCTGGCCACCAACGTGGCCGAGACCTCCCTGACCGTGCCCGGCATCCGCTACGTCGTCGACCCGGGCCTGGCGCGCATCTCCCGCTACTCCAACCGCACCAAGGTGCAGCGCCTGCCGATCGAGCCGATCAGCCGGGCCAGCGCCAACCAGCGCTCCGGACGGTGCGGGCGCGTCGCCGACGGTATCGCCATCCGCCTGTACTCCCAGTCCGACTTCGAGTCGCGCCCGGAGTACACCGAGCCGGAGATCCTGCGCACCTCGCTGGCCTCGGTGATTCTGCAGATGGCGGCGCTCGGCCTGGGCGACGTGCAGGACTTCCCCTTCCTGGACGCCCCCGACGCCCGCGCCGTACGCGACGGCATCCAGCTGCTGGGCGAGATCGGCGCCATCGAGACCTCCGGCCGCGAGGGCTCGGGGCGACGGCGGGGAGGCCGGGGCGACGGCGTCCGTGGGCCGCGGCTGACCGAGGTGGGCCAGCGCCTGGCCCGGCTGCCCATCGACCCGCGACTGGGGCGCATGCTGCTGGAGGCCGGTGAACGCGGCTGCGTCAGCGAGGTCATGGTGATCGTGGCAGCGCTGTCCATGCAGGACGTGCGCGAGCGCCCCGCCGACCATCAGGAGGCCGCCGACGCCCTGCACCGGCGCTTCGCCGAGCCGACCAGCGACTTCCTGACCTACCTGAACCTGTGGCGCTACCTGCGCACCCAGCAGCGCGACCTGTCCGGCTCCGCCTTCCGGCGCATGTGCCGCTCCGAGTTCCTCCACTACCTGCGAGTGCGCGAGTGGCAGGACGTGTACAACCAGCTGCGGCAACTCGCCCGCCCGCTGGGACTCGCCGCCGCCCCCGTCGACCTGCCCACCGCGAGCGCCGTGCGCGCGGCGGCCGCCGGCCTGGAGCCGGGCACGCAGGCGGCCACCATTGCCCACGGGGACGTGGCGGCAGCCGTCGTCGCCCTGGGTCGCAGTGCGGACACGCCCAGCGCGGACGCCATCCACCGCTCCCTGCTGGTGGGACTGCTGTCCAATGTGGGCACCTGGGACGAGCGTCGTCGCGAGTATGCGGGCACCCGCGGCAGCCACTTCGTGATCTGGCCGGGCTCGGGTCTGCGCCGCAAGACCTACGACTGGGTGATGACCGCGGAGCTGGTGGAGACTTCCCGCCTGTTCGCGCGGACGGTCGCCAAGGTGGATGCCCGCTGGATCGAGGAGGCGGCCGGGGCTGCCGGGCTGCTGCACCGGGTGTATGGGGAGCCGTACTGGTCCACGCGCCGCGGTGCCGCCATGGTGCACGAGAAGCTGCTGCTGTACGGGATGACCCTGGTGGCCGACCGCCCGGCCACGCTCGCCTCGGTCGGCACCGCCGATGCGCGCGAGTTGGCGCGGGAGATGTTTATTCGCTCCGGGCTGGTGGAGGGCGGCTGGCATGCCCGCCACGGCTTCGTGGAGCGCAACCGGGCGCTACTGGAGGAGCTGGCCGACGTCGAGCAGCGGCGCCGCGAGCACGGGCTGCTGGCCGGCGACGAGGCCCTGTTCGACTTCTACGACGACCGCCTGCCCGACGACGTCTATGGCGCGAACGACTTCGACGCCTGGTGGAAGCGCGAGCGCCGCAACCGTCCGGACCTGTTCGACTTCACCCGCGAGCTGCTGCTGCCCGGCGGGGACGACACCGCCGGTTACCCCGACGCCTGGGTGCAGGGCGATCTCACGCTCGGCCTGGAGTACGTCTTCGAGCCGGGGACGCCCAACGACGGTGTGAGCGTACTGGTTCCGGTGGAGGTGCTGGGCCGTCTGGAGCCGACCGGCTTCGACTGGCTGGTGCCGGGTCTGCGCCCCGAGCTCGTGGTGGCAACCATCCGCGCCCTGCCCAAGCGGGTACGTCGGGCACTGGTGCCGGCGCCCGACGTCGGGGCGCAGATGTGGGAGGAGATCCGCCGGGACGTCCCCGGTGCGGCCGGAGGCGCGGGGGCGCCTTCGGCGCCTGGGGTTCCCTTCCGGGAGGCCTTCACGGATGCGGTGGGGCGCCTGCGGCAGGTGGAGATCACCGAGGCCGACTGGGAGGAGGCCGCCGCGCGGCTGCCCGACCACCTGCGCATCGCCTTCGTGGCCGTGGATGGGGCCGGCCGGGAACTCGACCGGGATAAGGACCTGGTGGTGTTGCAGCGCCGCCAGGCCGGGCGCACCGAGGCGGCCGTGCGCGACGCCGTGCATGGCGCCATCGCCCAGGCCATGGCCGATGCACAGCGTTCCCAGGGGCGGCGTCGCGGCGGACGCGGCAGGCGGCGCGGCCAGGGCGGCGGCCCGGACGCGGGTGCGTTTGCCTCCCGAAATGCCGGGGGCAATGCCGCACCCGCGGCGAATGACAAGGGGACCCGCGCCGTCGGGCCGGGACTGGCCGAGCGTGCGGGACTGACGGACTGGCCAAAGGACGTCACCGGCCTGGAGGGTCCGGAGCACTCCACGATTCCGGCCACGATCGAAACCCCGGGCACGGCCGGCCTGGTGGTGCGCGGCTACCCGGCGCTGGTGGCCGTGGGGGCGCGAGGCGCGGATCTGCGGATCCTGCCCGACGCCGTCGCCCAGGAACGCGCGCACGGCGCCGGGGTGACGGCGCTGACGCTGGCGCGTACCGCCCTGCCCACGGCCCGCATCACCTCCCGGTGGAACCCCACCGAGACGCTGACGCTCGCGGCCAGCCCCTATCGGAGCACCGAGGCACTGGTGGAGGACATGCAGCTGACGGCCGCGCGGAGCATCGCCGACCGCTGGGCCGCGGCGCGGCGCACGCCCCTGGCCGGCGTGCGGGAGCAGACCGTGTTCGAGCAGCTGGTGGCCACCATGCGTCAGGAGCTGGAGGACGAGGTCTACCGCGTGGCGCAGGTGTCCGCCAAGACGCTCGCCGCCCAGCGGGAGGTCGAGCGGGAGGTGTCGACCCACACCTCATTGGCGCTGCTGAATACGCTGCAGCAGGTGCGCGAGCATGCGGCGGCACTGGTGTACGACGGTTTCATCGCCGACACCCCGCCGGAGCAGCTGCGGCACCTGCCCCGCTATTTGCAGGCGCTGGCAATGCGCGTGGGTAAGGCGGAGTCCTCCCCCAGCCAGGATGCGGCGCTGGCCTACCAGGTGGAGCAGGCCGAGCGGCTGTTGGCCGATGCCCGGGCCCGGGCTGCGGCGCTACCGACGGATCCCGAGCGGGAGGCCGTGCTGGTTGAGGCGCGCTGGCTGATCGAAGAGCTGCGCGTGAGCCTGTTCGCCCAGACGCTCGGCACCGCCCGCAAGGTCAGCGTGCAGCGCATCAGCAAGCTGCTGGCCAAGGTCTGAGCGGAGCCGTCATCGCGAGGCCCCGGAAGGAGCCCCGCACGGCGGTCTCCGCTATCTCCTCTGTGCGTAGCTCGCGTGTTCAGTCAGTGCCGATCGTGTCTATGACGGCCTTGGCGGTCTTGAGGTCGGCGCCGGGCAGCTTCGGGCCGTGCTCACCGCCGGAATCGCACGCCGTCGACGACCAGACCCGTAATTTCGTATACAAAAAAGCCGTGGATAAGCACCTGTTACATGGCGACTCCGTCAGTGATGACCAGATCCAGGCCTGGGCCGATGAGGCCGAGGCCGGCTATGACCTATCCAAGCTTCCAGCTCCACGACGTGGGCGTCCGCCACTGGGCAACGGCCCCACTTCGGTTCTGACTGTGCGCCTGGACGCCGAAACGATCGCTGCCCCGACCGCACGCGCCGAGGCCGATGGGATCACCACGCGCTCGGAGGCTATCCGTACCGCCGTGCGCGAGTGGGCACACGTTGCCTGACATCCACCGCTCCGCACGCAAGCACTACCAACGAGGCCACCTCAACGATGATGACATCCACTACGCAGCGGAACATGTCCTCTACTCCCGGACGAGCGCCTGGGATGTCAGAATCGATGACAAACGAGGCAGGCGGGTGTCGACGTCCGCAAACAAAACCTTGGAATCATGCGGGCTCCAGATCAGGCCCGGCGGGCGTGGGCGGTGTTTGTCATCGATTGTGGCAACTACATGAGCATCACCGCACCCCCGGCGGGGCTCCTAGCCCGCACGCCGCCCATCGGGGCCCATCCGAACCACCGTGCGGCCTTCACCCGGCAACCGCCACCCCGCCAAACCCTCAAGCTGAGAACTATCGAAATACCCGTCGGCGTTTTCCGATCAAGGTCACGTCCGGGGCAGCCATCACTCCCGTGCCCGAAGGACCTCGCCGACGCTCCGTTCCCGTCCTGCGCGCGCCGAGGCCACGACGGCCAGGCAGGTCGTGGCCAGTGCCAGCCCGCCCACCACGCCGAGTTCTCCCCACGGACCGCGGACGATCGTGGCCAGCACGCCCGCCCCGGATGCAGCCGCCATGAAAGCGCTGGTCGCCACCGACACAAGCAGTCCGAGAATCACGGCTGCGCCGGCATGCAGCGCCCCCTCCAACACCTGCGCCGCGAGCACCGTGCGCTCCCGGGCACCGGCCGCCTCCAGCAGCGCCGCGTCGCGTCGCCTGCCGCTCGCGCTCATCGCGATCACCGCGACACCACCACTCCAGGCGGTCACCAGCGCCAGGCTGAACATCGCCAGGAAACCAGACAGGCGCATGTTGCCGAAACCGGCGTGCGTGGCACCGAACATGACCGCCACCAGTCCGATCGCCACCAGGAACGGCAGCACCGTGGCGGCCGAGCGGCGCGACTGCAGGGAGGCCGTCCTGGTGGCCACCAGCCAGGCCGGGCCGCGCGCCGGCAGCAGCCCGAGCAGCCGCTCAAGGAGGGGAACCAGCCCGGGCGTCAGCACGCACACCAGCCCCAAAGCGCTGAAAGACCCCAAAATGACGGCATTGATGGCCTCGTCGGTCATGGCCCCGGCGCTGCGAGCCGTCACCGCCGCGGCGACCACTCCGGTCGCGAACCCGCCGACCAGAGCGATTCGGGTCAGTACTCCGAGCAGGCGCCGCAGACTCCATGCGTTCCCGGCACCGCCTCGGCCGGCGATCAATTCCATCTCCGTCGCCCGGGCGGCCCGCCGCGCGGGCCCCCATCCGCCGATCATCTCGGCCCCGGCGACCACCACCGCGGTCCAGATCAGATCACCCGTCTCCCACTGCGGCGTCGTCCCGGGCAGTGCCACCTCCTGGTCGATGAGCAGCGGCACCATTGCGCGAGCGACCGGCCACCCGAGTGCCCCGCCGCCGAGGGAGCCGACGGCGCCAACGACGGCCAGCTGCCCGAGCAGAATTGCGCGCAGTGTTCCCGGACGCATCCCCAACGCCCGCCACAGGCCATGGTCCCGCTGGTGCTCAGCGATCACGAGTGCGGCCGTCGAAGTGAGCACCGCCGCCGTCGCCAGCACCACGGAGGCGATGATGAACGCGCTTACCGTGTGGGCGGCGTCGGTCATATCGGCGCGAATGGAAATGCCCCACTGGTTGACGCCGGTGGCTGCCGACGCCGTACGCAGCGAGCCGTGCATGACCATGAACTGGCCGGATACACATGCCCCGGCCACAACCGCGACCACGCAGGCCCAGGTCCAGGAGGAGGCGTGCCGCCGCAGGTCGGCGAACAGTAGGTGCATCATCGCGCCTCACCCGCCCCACGGGTGAGCAGGACGGCCCGGGCGACGGCGTCGGCGTCACCGCCCGGCATCTCGGACATGAGGCGGCCCGCTCCCATCACCAGGACTTCGTCGGCGCGTGCCGCGGCCGAGGCGTCGTGCGTGACCATGAGCACCGTCGTGCCCATGGCGCTCAACTCAACCAACCAGTCCAACACCTCCGCACCGGCGGCGACGTCGAGTGCCGCGGTGGGCTCGTCGGCGAACACGAGCGCCGGCCGGGAGGCCAGGACCCGGGCGATGGCTACCCGCTGCCGTTCCCCGCCGCTGAGTTCGTGGGGCAGGTGGTGGGCCTGACCGGTCAGCCCCAGTCGTTCCAACGCCGCATCGACGGCGGTGCGTGGCAGTGGGCGCCGCCGCAGCCGCCCGGGCAGGGCGACGTTGTCCCTGGCGGACAGGGCCGAGACGAGGTTGTCGTCCTGGAAGATGAAGCCGACATGGTCGGCCCGGAAGCGGGCGGCGTCGCGGGGGCGCAGGGCGGTAGTGTGGGTGCCGAGGAGCCGCACCGTCCCGGAGGTGGGCCGGTCCAGTCCCGCGATGCACTGCAGCAGCGTCGACTTCCCGCAGCCAGAGGCCCCGACCAGGGCGGTGAAACTCCCCGCCTGCAGGTGTAAGGCGACGTCGTCGACGGCGGTGACGGCCGCACGACGCCGTCCGGGCAGCGTGAATACGCGCCGGAGTGCGGCCACGTCGATTGCCGGCGCCTCGTGCCGGATTGTCGGTCCACCGGGCGGGCCGGTGAGCGGGGCGGCTGCGGGGCCGCGCGCCGCTGTCTGCGCCGCCGGTGCGAGTTGCGTCGGTTCCGGGTCGGTTCGGGATGCTGAGGCTGCCATGGCAGTCAGGAAACCCGAGTTGCCCGGGTCCGGTCACTGGTGCCGACGCCCGTCCCGCCGGCAGCCCGGTGGTGCCAGGTCCACTCCGGGCGGGTGCTGGCACCCGTGTAAGGCGCGGTCGGCCGCCATAGGGTCTACACATGGCCATCGCAGCCGTACCCGCCGACATCGCACCCCACAGCGAAACTCCCCACCGCTGGGGGCGCCGCGGCATGCTGGTGCTCATCGAGCTCCTTCACGCCGTGGCATTCCTGCCCCTAGTGGTCGCCGCGATACCCCTACTGCTGGCCTTTCATCTGACGCTGCCGCTGTTGGCCGAGGCCGACCGTGCCCTGGCGCGCCTTGCCGGCGCTAACGCCCCGCGCGCCCTACCACCCGGGAAACTGTGGGCGTGGCTGCGGGGACGCGTGGTCCAGGCCGCCTTCTGGAAGCAGGACGTCCCGCTGGTTCTGGGCGGCACGCTGCTCAGCGCCGTCGGCTTCTTCGTCGCCGGTATAGGCGGGATACTGGTTGGCGTCCTGGCCGTCGGCCCCTTCATCGCCTCGCCCGAGCAGCCGCTGGAAGTCAGCCTGCGCGACCTCGTCGGCTGGTCGTACTCGGCCACCTCCTTCGGTCAGGTCTGGTGGCTGGAGCCGATCGCGCTGGTATGTCTCATCATCCTGCTGGGACTGCTGTTGGTCATAGGTAATCTGCGTTGCCGCATGACCGCGGCCCTGTCCCGCCCCGATGAGGAGGCCCGTCTGGATGCCCTGGCCGCGGAGGTCGGCCACTTGACCAGCGGCCGAGCCACGCTCGTGGACGCCTTCGACGCCGAACGCGCCCGCATTGAACGCGAACTGCACGACGGCGCACAGCAGCGGCTGGTGGCGGCGGCCATGCACCTGGGCGCGGCCGAGCTGCACGCCGGTCGGCTGGCGGGGATCGGCTCACCCGCCGGTCGCGCGGCGGGCCCCGCCGTCGCCCCCGCTGGCGTCATCCCCTCCGACAGCTCAGGCAACCCCGCCTCCACGGGCCGCCAGGCCGAGGCGCTTGCGGCGCTGCGGGCGGACGTGCGTTCCGCGCAGGAGGAGGTCGAGGCCTCCCTGCGCAGCCTGCGGGAGACCGTGCACGGCATTCGGCCGGCAATCCTGACCGAACGCGGCCTGGCACCGGCGCTGCGCGACCTCGCCGGACGGGCGCCTCTGCCCACATCCGTGACAGTAGTCGGAGGGGACGACGATCTGGCCGCCATCACCTCGCCGGTGGCGACCACCGTCTACTTCGCGGTCGCCGAAGCGCTGACCAACGCCGCCAAGTACGCCGGTCCGGCGGCACAGGCGCGGGTCGAGATGGTCGTGACCGCAGACGGACTGACCGTGACCGTCGGCGACGACGGGGCGGGCGGCGCCGATCCGCTCTTCCCCGGTTCGACCGGCCTGGCGGGCATGACGCAGCGCGTGGAATCCGTCGGCGGACGCCTGCTGATCGACTCGCCTCCGGGAGGCGGCACCAGGTTGACGTTGACCGCGCCGCTGATCCCGCCATGGGCCCGGGGCTGAACCCATCCGGGCGCGCTCCGGGCACAGTCCGACTGCGGTCCGCTCCCGGCGCCGTGGTCGTCGTTCCGACCGGGGCCACCGCCTACGGCAGGATGGGCCCATGAGGATCGTGCTCGCCGACGACGCCGCCCTCCTGCGCGAGGGCCTGGCCGGGTTGCTCACCGCGGCCGGGCATGAGGTGGTGGCGCAGGTTGCGGACGCCGATGCACTGCGCACGGAGGTCGAACAGATGGCCACGGCGGGGGCACTGCCAGACGTCGTCGTAACCGATGTGCGCATGCCTCCGACCGGCACCGACGACGGTCTGCGCGCCGCCATCGCCCTGCGTGCCGCTTATCCGGGACTGCCCGTCGTCGTCCTTTCCGCCTACGTGGCCGGACCCTACTTACGTGAGCTGCTGGATGGACCCGATGCCGGTGCGGGCGGGGTCGGCTACCTGCTCAAGGAGCGCGTCGGCCGGGTCAGCGACTTCATGCGGAGCCTGGACGTGGTGGCGGCAGGCGGGGTGGTGGTCGACCCGGAAGTGCTGTCCCGGCTCATGCGTGCGGGCTCGTCCCTGGAGCTCACCCGGCGTGATGGCCTCGAGGCCGCGCAGGGGGACGCGCACGCCGCCGATGGACGGCGCGCGGAGGCTGCGTACGGCCGCGGCCGAGCTGCGGAGGGTACGGCGCTGACGCGCCTGACCCCGCGTGAGCAGGAGGTGCTCGCCCTTATGGCCGAGGGACTGTCCAACTCGCAGGTGGCCGAGCGCCTGGTGGTGTCCGACGGCGCCGTGGCCAAGCACGTCGCAAACATCTTCGCCAAGCTGGACCTGCCGCCCGAGGAGGGCAACCGCCGCGTGCGCGCCGTGCTGACCTGGCTGCGCGCCCACGCCTGAGCCGACCGGGCAGCATCCCTCGCAGAGACCACCAACGAGGCAATAGGCGGTGAGTGGTCTCAGGCTTCAGCAAGCACGGTGGCGCCACCGGCGCCTGGTCGTCAGGACAGCCCCGATGAGGACCAGGCCGGCAGCGGCAGCGAGTTCGGGCAGCACGGACGTGCCCGTACGGGCAAGATCCTGAGGGCGAGAGACCGGCGTCCCGACCGAGACGACGGATGTAGCCTCGTTGGGGGACGCGTTGTCGGTGGGCGCACTCGGATCCGTCACCGCCACCGATGTGGCCGCCGATGAAGAAGCGCTGGGCGGGATCGTTGTGCTCACCCGTACGAGCCACAGTTGTCCATTACTGAAGATCATCTTGAATGATCCGTCAACGCCCTCAACAGTTATCGAGTCGAAGGCGCCGGATACGGAGCCCGTCACAGTCGCGAGGAGTAGCGAGCCTCCTTCGGCCAGAACCGTCGTGTCACCGGAGACTACCAGTGCCCCATCGATGGCCATGTCTCCCGTGACAGTGAGGCTCGGGGACTGGGCAGACGTGGTGGCAGTACTCGCAGGCGAGCCTGGCGTCGCGCTCCCTGCGACTACCGACAAATTGAGCTCCGCAGCGTCGGAGAGTGCAACCGTGCCCGTCACCTCGACCGGTTCGTCGACGGTCTCCGAGAGCACGCCGTCATCGACAGTGATGTCTCCGCTACCGACGGCGGTCATCGAGTCGGCAACGAGGGTGCCGCCGTTCACGGTCACGCCGCCGCTGAACGTGTTGTCACCTGAGAGCGTGAGTCGGCCTGTGCCGTCGAGCTCGAGCGACCCGGCGCCATGGATGTCGTTGCGCCATGTGTCCGCCGCCTCATAGCCGGGGGCCGAGGCATCAAGGCTCACGACGGTCGCACCGTCGAGTGACCCGTAGCCGCCGGAGGCTGCGAGGAGGTTGAGCCGTCCCCATCCCTCGGAGTCGTCGAGCAGGACATGCCCGGATTCGATGGCGGTGGTCCGCAGAACCTCGCGCCGCTGGTCCCGACTTAGGTAGGGGAATCTGGTCTCAAGGAGGACCTCGGCCCCCATCGGCACTACCGCCGGCTCATCGGTCGAGTCGGTGAGGGGCAGCCCGTACGTCATTCGCTCCGTGTAGACCGCCAGGAGAGACTCGTACTCGTCCTGGGTCATCGTGTCGGTAGCATCGAGAGCGGTCGCGGCATCGGCGACGGCCTGCTCCTTGACGCCCGCGTTCTCCTCGTTCGAGAGCGTCGCCGCGGCCAGTGCCGTCCCGAGGGTGCGCCCACCGATCACGTCGCCGGCGGAATGCATGCCGGAGATAATGCGGTAGTCGCCAATCGTGGAGGCGTTGGCGACCAGCTCGGCGTAGTGCTCGGGCACGGCGTAAGCCAGAGCGAGAGAGGCCATGTAGCCGGCACTCGTGTGGCCGGAGGGGAATCCGCCGTCCGTAAGTGAATCTGACGCCAACTCAACGCCCCCGAGGACGTCCGCGACTCTGACATCCGTGCTCCAGCGGAACGGACGCGGATACCGGAACGCCAGCTTCGCCGGATTCGAGCTGGTGTTAGCCCCGCGCACGGCGTTTACCAGTGCGACGACGGCGCCCAGGTCCGAGTCCGTGTCCGCCCACGCTCCGTTGGAATTCCCTGTGTCCGAGTACTTGACGGTCGTGGAGTCTGCGGGGATGTCCTCCGTTATGGAGGTGCCGGCGTTAGCGAGTTGTCGGAACAGCGGTGCGTCCACGCCGAGACCGTCAATCGCACTGTAAGACTGGTTGCGACGATCTGTAAGGTAGGCCTGCACCGCTTGCTCCTCGGTCCGCTCGGAGGTGGCGTTCTCCGAGTAGGCAATATTGGCCTGTTGAAAGGACTCGTTGAGGATGGTGCCGTCGGCGGGGGTCTCACCGGGCTCCCACACCTCATAGAACTCCGCGAGCAGGCTCACCGCGGCATTGGTGTCCGCCGCGAGATTGGCGGTCGTATTCGTCGAATAGGACTCAACGAAATACGATCCGTTAGCAGCAGGCACGGGATCAAGCGGATCAGTCGCCGCGGTCTGTGCGACGGCATTGGGGATCAGGAACATGGCCAGCACGAGCACCGTCGTGAGCGCGATACCGCCGCATTGATAGTCGTGACGGTCATGCCGGAAGGAAGACATCATTGGCTCCTTGGGGATTTACGTATGGCATTGGGATCAAGTGGTCTCAGCCCGTACGCCGGTCGACGCGAGTCCGGGAGGGCGATCCGCCCGCCTCACGCCGCGCGCGTGAGGCGCAGCGTGAGCGTGCCGGGGATGTCGATGGTGACGTAGAGGCGGGTCCCGGCCAGGGCGTCGGTGCCGCCGAGGTAGCGGTACTCCTCACCGGGTTCATAGAAGGCCGGAACACGGCCCACACGGTCGGCGACGACGTCGATGACGGTTCCGTCATTACCGCTCAGCGTCGCCGTTCTGTTGAGGACGAACGCCTCCTCCCCCAGCGCGCGGGCACCGTCGACCTCGACGTCATCGCCGAGCGCGATCTCGAGACAGGCTCCCGTACAAGGGCCCTTAAGGTCGACGGAGAGTTCAATACCGTCGCGCAGATCGCGGATGCTCACCTCCGTGTCAAGACGAAGTGAGATGGTCTTGCGCCGGGAGAATGCCATCCGGGCCGCGAAGCGTCCCTCGAACTCCATGTCGTAGGTGCCGTCCTCATGACGCGAGGCAGCGTCGAGCGGCAGGTAGTAGTCGGCGCTTGCGCTCTCTCGCAGGACAACCGTGTCATCGCTCGTCTCCCAGTCAGTGGGCCGGAAGGGACCGAGACCGAAGAAGTTCCGGGAGAGGCGCAACGAGCGCAGCTCAACGCCGCCGAGCCAGGCGTGCATGAACGTCGGGTTGCATGCGAGCCCGGATGCAATACGTCCCGCTGCTGGGTAATCGGAGTAGCCGTCGACGACGAGGCGCTGGTCTCCGTGTGTTCGCACAACCAGGCCCGAGTCGAGAACCCGGACGCCGTCAGCAGGCGCCACGGGCGTCGGCATCAAACTGGCTGTCACGGGGTGCAGGAGAACGCAGGCCAACTCGTCGCCCCCGCTGGGAATGCCGAGGTCCCAGGCGCGCTGCGCCCACCATGCGAGGTCTGAGCGATTGCGCTCGATCGCGATGCGCCGAAGCTGGTGGTGAAAGCGCCCAAGGCTCACGGTTACGTCCCCACGCTGATCCTGCCGGCGCGAGTGCATGGTCTCGACGTTCCCGGCGGGGTCGGTGAGCAGGGTCATCGTTGTGAGGTTGTGCTCGACGACGTCAACGAGAGCCGGCAGCCCGAGGGCGGTCGCGATACTAAGCAGGCTACGATTGGAGACGTCGATCGCGTAGTTGGCCGATCGCTCGGAGTACTGCCCGTCGGTATCGACATCAATCCCCTCGGCTAGCCACTCATCGATGCGTGCACGACGCGCCGGGTCAGGCCAACGCCGCTCCAGATGGGTGAGCGCCTCAACCAACTCCCAACGGTGGTTGGGTGTGTGCACGCCGCCGGCTTGGAGGGCTGGATCGAGCCTCCGTACCATCGCCTCGAGCCGCCGGCTAAGGGCCCGTACGTCGTCGCCGGCGTCGGCATCGAGGAGCTCGAGGCTCTCCATGAGGTCGTTGGCCGTGAAGGACGAGTCGGGCGGAGAGTCCAGATTGTCGCCACTGAAGAGGCCGGAGTCACCCTGAAGTGTCTCAAGGGACCTCGTCAGGCGATCGGCGTAGGCGATGAGTGACCGGTCGCCGTGCAACCGGCTGCCCGCCGAGAGGTGGCAGGCGACGGCGATCTTCATCGCCCGCGCAAGCCGCCTATGAGAGGGCCTCGCGGCTAGGAACGACTCCTCAGTGGCGAGGAGGGTGTCGGCCTCCCACGCCGCATTCTCATGCAGAGCAGCGAGGTAGGTGCGATCAACCCCCGTAGGCCCTGCCGGAGCGGTCATACCAACCGTTGCCGTCACGACTCGACCTCTTTCAGTCCTTGATTCCGGATCCAAGGTTCGCGTCCATGATGTTGCGCTGGAACACGAGGTATATGACTAGCAGCGGCAGGATCGAGATCACGGAGGCCGACAGCAGCACCGACCAGTTGATGTTCTCGGCGCCGACGATCGAACGCAGCGCGACCTGGAGGGTGTACTTGTCGTTGTCCGAGATGACGATGAGGGGCCAGATGTAGTCGTTCCAGCGCCACTGGAAGGAGAAGATGGCCAGGGTAACAGCCGTGGGCCTGGCGAGCGGCAGCATGATCCTGAAGAATGTCTGGAATTCTCCGGACCCATCGATGCGAGCGGCTTCCAGGAGCTCGTCGGGAACGCCCATATAGAACTGACGGAACATGAAGACGCCGGTGGCGGTCATGATTGAGGGCATGATGAGGCCTGCGAGATTGTTGTACAGGCCCAGATCGCGGATGACGAGGAAGGTCGGAGAGAGGATAACCTCGGTGGGCAGCATCGTCGTCATGAGGAGGCAGACGAAGAGCACTTTGAGCCAGCGGTTCTTGTACTTCGCCAGGGCGTAGCCCGTGGCGGCCGACACCATGACTGTAAGAACGGTCGTCGTGAACGCGACAATGAAGGTGTTCTTGAAGTAATTGGCGAAGTTGAAACGGGTCCACGCCTCAGCGTACCCGCCGAGCGTCCAGCTCCTCGGGAGGAAGGACAGCGGGAACGAGAACAACTCGCCGTTCGATTTGAATGATGACAGGACGAACCACAGGACGGGGAACGCGTAGATAGCGGCGACAACCCACATGAGGAGCGTTAATGTGATGGATTTGCGCTCCTGCGGGCCACCCTCTTTGATGCGCTTGGATCTCGTAGCCATATCATGCCTCGTTGTCACGGTTAAGGCGAAGCTGGACGAGGGATAGGATCAGCAGGATGACCATGAGGACCATCGATGCAGCGCTGGCATAGCCGACCTTCGCCCGCGAGAAACCGGTGGTGTAGATGTACTGGACGATGAAGTTGTTCGACGTTCCGGGGCCTCCGCCGTTAACGGCCTGGACGAGGGCGAACTCCTTCATTGAGCCCAGGGTGCTCAACAGGATAACCATGAAGGATGTCGGCCGGATAGACGGCAGGATGATGTGCCAGAAGGTCTGCCAGGAGGAGGCGCCATCGAGGGCGGCAGCCTCCTTGACGCTGGTCGAGACGTTCTTGAGGGCGCCGATGAAGAGCAGCATATTGAAAGCCGTCCCCGCCCAGGCACCAGCGAAGATCACGACAGCCAGGGACAAGTTCGAGCTCGTCTGCCACGACGGCTGTCCGAGTCCGACCAACGAGAGCAGATAGTTGATCAGCCCGAAGCTCTCTCCGAACATCCATCGCCAGATGACGCCGACTACGATCGGGGAGATGAGCCACGGCATGAACAGCAGCATGCGGGCGGGGGCCGCACCGACGACACGCTTGCTTGTGAGTATGACCGCGGAGAATAGCGAGAGGACGTACCCCAGCGGCACGGCGATAACCGCGTATTCGAAAGTGCGCAGCAGCGCCGAGTAGAAGTCCTTGTCAGATAACAGCTTTGCGTAGTTCGATAGCCCAACCGCACTGAAGCTGCCCCGCCCCTTGTAGTTCGTGAAGGAGTAGAACAATCCACTCGCGGCAGGCCACACGAAGAACACAAGGTAGAGGACAATAATCACTGCAACGAAGACGAACGGCTGCCAGTGGTACGTCCCCGGGGACCTGCCCCAGCGCCGCTTCTTATGAGTTCTTTCCAAGTTTGTTTCTGACGCCATAGCTCTTCCCAACGCCATGTCGGCCTCTGTCACCGGGGCGCCTCGAGTTCCCGCGGTGACGTGTTGGGAGGAGCGGCTCGACGCCGCCCTCCCGGCAACCGTCGTGTCAGCCGTTCGCGACGGCCTCGTCGTACTGCTCGATGATTCTGTCGATCGTCGTATTGACGTCCTGCTCGCCGGACACGTACTTGATCACCTCGTCGCGCAGCGGGTCGCCGTCGACGATCAGCCCGCGATTCTGCCAGTCAAGGCCTTGAGTCACTTGGTAGCCGGCGATATCAGGCGACGCGGCAATCTCCTTCGCATAGATTTCGAAGGAGTCCTGTGCGAAGTCGTAGTCGACTTGCATGTCCTCAACAGCGGGGATCGCAGCAGCCAGCTTGCAGTACTTCCGGTACTGGTCCTCGGCGAGCGCCCAAGAGATGAATTCCTTAGCCGCCCCACCGTTGCCATTGGTATCGAAAGCGGTGAGGAAGCCACCGGTACCGATGTTGGTCGAACGGGTCGGCTGCTGCGGCATGTATGCCGAGGCCCACTCGAAGTCGGTGATGTTCTCCTCGAAGTCGGCGAGCTGCCAACAGCCGGAGTAGTAGGCGACGACCTCGCCGGACTTGAACAGGGCGGAGGGGTCGTCCTCGCTCAGCCACACGGAACGCGGCATGATCGCGTCGTCGTTCATGTTGCTGAAGTACTCCAGAGCCTTCTTCGTGTTGTCGTTCGTGGAGTAGGTCCCGTCGTCCGCCTCAACAAAACCCTCGGACCCGAACTGGTAGAGGAAGGCGCGCAGACGGTGCGATGTGCGGTCCATGACCAGGTTGTAGCGGGCGCCGGTGGCCTCCTTGACCTTCGTCGTCGTCTCGATGAATTCATCCCAGGTCCAACTCTCGTCCTCGGACGTCGGGTAGGAGACCCCCGCCTGCTCGAACAGGGACTTGTTTACAAAGAGCCCAACGGAGGTAACAGCGGCAGGGATGGTGAGGACCTTGCCGTCGTCGTCCGGCAGCAGCAATGAACTCATGATGTTGCGTTCGCTCGCGACATCGGCGAGGTCGACAAGGTCCTCGGAGAAGGTCGGGTCGACCGAGGGGATACGACCGATGTCCGGCAAGTCACCGGCTAGCGCCGCGTTGACCAACTTGGTGTTGAAGTCATCGTAGGCGACGTCAACGATTTCGATGTGGATGCCTGTGGCGGCCTCGTAGTCCTCGGCGAGCACGGCGTAACCGCCGCCCTCGTTGGCGTCGCCGGACAGCCAGAACGTCAAGCTGCTCGGTGTCTCCGAGTTTGAGGAGGAGTCGCCGTCGGAGCCGCAGGCGGCGAGCGCCAAACCGGATGCTGCCAACAGGGCGCCTTTGGCCAGCGAGCGACGTGTTATGGCCAAAGACGCCGGGAACGTCTGCGCATCGTCGGTAGGGAGTGGGATGGATGTGGGGGGCACTGTCGGCTTGCCCTTAACAGCAGGCATGGCGGATCTCCTTCCCTTCGTTGCAAACGAGATCGAACGAAGAGTAAGCGACCTGTTTCGATCTGTCAAACTTCAGTTTCATGGGTATCCTCATGCTGCACGCCCGAGTCAACGACCCGGCCGTACCGGTCATGCCACCACGTCCCGCTCAGCAACTGCGCTCCCCCATGCCGAGCGCGTTACTGCCCGGGACCCGGTCGAGGACGCGGGGCACTGCTCGCAGCTTCGTCCGGCGTCACGACTGCACTCGCACTCATCGCGGCGGGCTGCGCGCGCGGACATCGTGGTGAGATTCTGAGACGCACCATGAGCGCTACTTTCTTCTCCCGTCCCCGTTTGACCCCGTTGGCACCCCTGGCTGGTCTCCAGGAGGCCAGACGCGATCCGTGCACCGTGACCCGGGCGATCCAGGGCTCCATTGACGCCGCGGCCGCCCGTGGCGGCGGTGACGTTGTCCTGTCATCCGCGGGCACCTGGCTCGTCGATGGGCTCGTCCTGCGCGACCATGTCACCCTTGTCCTCGGGGAAGGCGTAACACTGAAGGCGAGCGGGGACGAGCAGCGCTATACCCGGCGTCCCGGCCCGTTCGAGCTGCTCAGTCACGACACCCCGATCAGCGCACTCATCTACGGCAAGTCCCTAACCGGCGCCGGTGTGCGCGGCCGGGGCCGTATCGACGCCAGCTACGAGCGGTTCATCCCCCCGAACCAGGGCGATGCTCCTCATCTGCGGTTCTACGACTATCCCCGGCCGATGACTGTTTACTTAGAGGACTGCCGCGGTCCTCTCATCAAGGACATCACCATCATCGGGGCGCCCTTCTGGACGATCCATCTCGTCGGGTGCGTCAACACGGCGGTGCAGGACGTGACGATCCGCAACGAGATGCGCATGCCCAATACTGACGGCATCGACATCGACCGCTGCACGAACACCCTCATCGACGGCTGCACCATCACCACCGGTGACGACGCGATATGCGCCAAGTGCACCGAGGAGACCGCGCGCTACGGCCTGTGCGAGAACCTCACCGTGCGCGATTGCGTGCTCGAGTCCCAGAGCTCGGCGATCAAGTTCGGCTCCTCGAGCTTCGGCGGCTTCGCCAACGCTCTTTTCGAACGCATCACCATCAACCGCTCCAACCGCGGAATCGCCTTCCAGCTGCGCGACCCGGGCACCGCCCGCAGCATCGTCTTCCGCGACATCACGATCTCCACCAGACGGTTCTCGCCGGAGTGGTGGGGCTCTGGCGAACCGGTGCACCTCACCCTAGTTCCGCGCGATATAGGAACAAACCTCGCCGACTCGTGCATTGAGGGCGTGCGCTTCGAGCGTGTGCAGGCGCACAGCGACAACGCGGTCGTCATCCACGCCGCCGCAGGTCGCATCGAACACGTCTCCTTCCACGACTGCACAATTCAGTTGAACCGCCAGGAGGGCACTCCGTCAGACTTCGACCTGCGTCCCTGCATGGGTCCGCACACTCTCGTCGCGCCTGCACGCCCGGTCGTGACCACCGTCGGCGGCGTCAGTTGGGACGGCACTCCCGTGCCTGTCATCGGCCCGCGGGCCCGCTGACCGGGGATGCCCAATACCGGGCGTCCGGCGCCATGCGCCAACCGGGACCTCACAGGACCGCGGAGACCAACCGGCACACGTTGTCGATGTAGCGCCGCCACCAGGGTTCTTTCGCCCACTCCGCAGCGGTCAATTCGGTGGACACACGCCGGTAGTAGGCGTCGTTGTCCCTGAGCAGCGCATCCAGGTCGCCGCCGAAGGAAAGCAGCATCATCTCGTAGTTCAGGGCGAAGGAGCGGAAGTCCATGTTCGCGCTGCCGATGACGCCGACCTCGCCGTCGACCGTCAGGTACTTGGCATGCAGAACCGTCGGCGCCGGGTACCGGTAGATGCGCACACCGGCGGCGAGCAGCGCCCCGTAGTAGGAGCGTTGAGCGTGGTTGACGATCAGATGGTCGGATTCCTTGCCGACGAACAGTTCTACGTCGACCCCGCGGTAGGCGGCCGTTGTCATGGCGGCCAGCAGCGCCTCGTCGGGGATGAAGTAGGGGCTGGTGATCGACACGCGCCGGGTGGCGTTCTCGATCAGGGATACGAACATCCGGCGATTCGGTTCGGTGGGGTAGCCGGGCCCGGAGGGCACCAATTGCATGGCGTTGACGACGGCGTCGGGCCGGTCCGGCTGCGGCGCGGGCGTGCCGACCGAGGGCCTACGGGCCAGTAGTTCGGTCACGTCGGGCGTCCCCAGAAGCGCGTCCTGCACCTGAAGCACCTCGCCGGACTCGAAGAACCAGTCCATGGCGAAGACCGTCTCGGCCTCCACCACAATGTCCCCGGTGACCTCCACGGACAGGTCGGCCCAGGTGCGTCCGGCCCGGATGTTGGAGCGCAGCCGGTAGGTGGGGTCGATGATGTTGTGCGAGCCGATGAAGGCGCGCTCACCGTCGATGGTGAGGACCTTGCGGTGGTTGCGCAGGTCGGGGCGGCGGAAACGCCGTTTGTGCGGCAGCAGCGGCATCATGAGCCGCCACTGGATACCCGCGGCGGTGAGCCGTCGGCCGAAGTCCTTCCAGCCGGGATACTTGCGCGAGCCGAGGTGATCCACCAGTAGGCGCACGGTGACGCCGCGGGCGGCGGCCCGGGCGAGCGCGTCGTAGAAGACGTCGGTGACCTCGTCCCAGCTCTGGATGTAGAACTCGACGTGCACATGGTGCTGGGCCGTATCGATGATGCGAGCCATGGTGGCGTAGGTCTGGGCGGAGTCCCGGTGCAGGGCGACGACCTCCCCGGTGACACAGGGCAGGCCGGTGAGTTTACGGTTCATCCGCAGCACCGAACTGAGCTGCGGTGACGGCCGCGCCCCGGCGGGCACATCGGGCATCCCCGAGGCGAACTCGTTTACGACCGCATTGGCCTCGAGCTGCTGCTGGTAGCGCTTGCCGTGCACCCAGGGGCTGCCCAGGAAGAGGTACAGGGGCAGGCCCACCACGGGCAGCAGGAAGATCAGCAGCAGCCAGGCGGTGGACGACGATGGACGACGGTTCTCCGGGACGGTCCCCAGCGCCACGAACTTGATCACATACTCCAGGACAACCCATACGGTCGTCAGCACCGGATGCCAATCCATGCAGGCAATCCTCACACGCTTGCGGCCAGCACCGCACCGCCTCGACGGCGCGCCGTATCAGTCGGCGGTCGAGGGCGTGGGGTCGCCGAACAGCGTGCGGTAGTAACCGTAGAAGTTCCAGTTGCCCCAACTGGTGCAGTCGTCGCCGCCGTCGGCCGCAGCGGTGTTGGCCAGGTAGGGCGTGTAGTTGTACAGGCCCGCCGTCGCCTGGTTGGCGGGCGTAAGCTCGCCGCTGCCGCACAGCGCATCGGGCGAGTAGGCCAACTGCGTGGTCGTGCCGGCAACCACCTGGAAGCCGGCCGGGTCGAGCCGGTAGGTCTGGAACTGGGAGGCAGCGCCATACAGCTGGCGGAAGAAGCCGGCGTATTCGGGGTCGCACTCCTGCCCGTCGGGGCAGGCGTAACCGGTGGCCGCCTGGTAGCGGCTCTCGTTCAGGGTGAGCCCGGAGGCGGTGAGCAGTCCCTGTTCTTTTTGCAACAGGACCAACAGCACGCGCGGGTTGATGTCGCAGGAGGTGGCTACCTGGGAGATGACCTCGGCGGCCGTCTCCCCCGTGGCGGCGGTGTAACCGCCGGGGCAGGCGGTGCTGGCCTCGCGGTCCTCGGTGTCGAAGGTGGCCTCTGCCAGGCAGGGGGTGCCGTCGACGCCGCTCTGACAGCCCGCGTTGACGGTGTCGATGAAGGCGGCGACCTCGGTGGCGGTCATGGCGGAGGAGTCGTAGAAGACGTCGTCGTCGATGATGTGCTCGGCGTCGAAGCCGGTCATGTCGCGAGCGATGGCGGCGGGCCTCGTGGCCGCCGTGGGAGCGGGTGAGGCCGGCGTGGTGTCGACGGCGTTCATCACCAGCAATCCGACCAGCAGCGTGGTCAGGAAGGCGGTCAGGAAGACGCCGACCGGGCCGAGTCGGCGGGGGTGGCGTCGCCCTCCGCGGCGCCGGCGGGAGCCATGTCCGCGCGCCCCGGCTCTGGCCGCCCTGGCCAGCCGGGTGCCGCGCGGAGCCGTTGAACGGCTGCGGGCGGATGCTCCGCGTACCGCGCGGTGGTCGGCGGCGGTGTGGCGCGTGCGGCTTTGCGGGGAGCGGCGCGTCGGCCGGTCGGCGGGACGTGACATCGCAGCAATGTTGCCATACGCCGGCGCCGACTGCGCGAAGCCGGACGCGGCGGGGGCCTCGACAGTGCGTCCGGACCCGACATGGATCAACTACGCTCGGGGCGTGAACCTGCCCGACGTGCTGCCGCTGGCCCAACTCTTGATGGAGGAGCACGACGTCGCCGACTGGTCGGTGTCATTCGACCGCGCGCGGCGCCGGGCAGGGCAGGCCGACCACTCCCGTCGGCGTATCACTCTGTCCCGGCAGCTGATGGCGCTGTATGACGAGTCCGAGGTACGTGAGACCGTGCTGCACGAGATCGCTCATGCCCGCGTGGGTGCGGCCCATGGGCACGACGCCGTGTGGCGCGCGGAGGCCCGCCGGATCGGTGCCTCCGGCAGGCGCCTGGTCAGCGGTGAGGCACCGCGCGTGCCGGGACGCTGGGTGGGGACCTGCCCCGCCGGGCACACCGTGGACCGGATGCGGCGCCCGGCGCTGCCGTGTTCCTGTTCGCGTTGCGCGCGGGGCTTCAACGCCGAGCATCTGCTGAGCTGGTCCTACGACGGCGTGCCGGTCAGCCCGCAGGAGATCGGCGCCGGTTATGCCCGGGCCCTGGCCGGGATTTCCCGCGCCGGCCGCCGTGCGGCCGAGTGACCACGCGGTACGCCGCTTGGCCACGGGGCTGGTTGGCGCTCCGCTAGTACCCCGGTGCCGCGGCCGACGACTCACTTGCCGGCGGTGGACTCACGGACCACGAGCTCGGGCGGGAAGACGATGTGGCGCACCGCGCCGTCGGCGGACAGCAGGAGGTCGGCGGCGGCCGCCCCCATCTCCCGCATGGGTTGACGCACGCTGGTCAGCGGGGTGATGAGTTCGGAGGCGACGGAGACGTCGTCATAGCCGACGAGGGCGACGTCGCCCGGGATGCTCAGGCCGCGACGGCGAATCTCCCGCATGGCACCGATGGCGAGCTGGTCGTTGGCGCAGAACAGCGCGGTCGGCCTGGGGTCGCCTCCCAGCAGCGCTGCCGCTCCGACGGCGCCGGCATCCGCGGTGAAGCCCTGTCCACCGCTGACGGCCTCGATCTCCGTGAGGGCCCCCTCCGGGTCCAGGCCCGCCTCTGTCAGCGCGGCAATGACGCCGTCGCGCCGGTCCACCGCCTGGCGCACCGTGAGCGGGCCGTTTACGAACCCGATGCGGCGGTGGCCGAGTTCGATCAGGTGGGCGACGGCGGCACGGGCACCGGCGACGTCGTCACCGGAGACGGTGGACAGCTCCGCGGAAATCGGGGGGTGATCCATCAGCACCACGCGGATGCCGCGACCGGCGAGGACGGCGAGGTTGTCGAGCGTGGAGGCGGACGGGGTGACGATGACGCCGTGCACGTCCATGCCGGCCAGCAGGGTCATCAGTTCGCGCTCGCGCTCCGGATCTGAGTCGGTGGAGCCGAGCATGGGGATACGGCCGTCCTCACGCAGGCGGTCCTCAATGCCGCGGGCGGCCTCGGTGAAGAAGGGGTTGGAGATGTCGTGGACGAGTACGCCCACCAGAGAGGAGCCGCCGTGACGCAGGCGGCGGGCCGCCTCGGAACGGACGAAGCCGAGCTCGTCGATGGCGGCGCGCACGCGGTCGAGGGTGGGTTGGGCGACGCGTTCGGGGTGGTTAAGCGCGTGTGAAACCGTGCCGACCGAGACTCCCGCCCGTTCGGCCACATCACGCACCGAGGGCCGTGCCATGTTTGCTCCTTACTGCTGCCGTACTTTAGAACTGTTTGTCGACGGAACATAGATACAACCATTGACCCAGGTTGACTACCGGCACCATCATCCCAGACCAAGCCCCTGAACCACGGACCGCCACTACCTACGACCAACGGCTCACCACCACTCGACGCACATAGGCACATCACCGGGGGCGCATGGGCGACGGTTACGGGCCTCGAAGACCCCGGGGACTGCACGAAGCCTCACCCACCGGCCTTGCGGACTACCGGCGGGTGTTGCGCAAGCGGACCGGCTTCAACCGGCTTCAGTGGTGCTCTCGCCGCGCAGCTGGCTGGTCATTGGCTCTGGCCGGGGCGAGATAGCGATCGTTAGGCGCCGTGCTCATCGACGCCCGGTTCACGCCGGGCCTCCTGGCTGTAGCGGTCACCACCATCGACAAACTCATCTGCGCCTATAGCGGGCCCCGGCAACAGCGGCATGCACTCGCATTCTCCCCTGTCCTTCTCGGGGCAGCCTCAGCATACGGCCCCGCGTACTTCCTAGTGATCTCCGCCCTAGCCTGCATCGACAACCCACTCCCCATGCCCACCACGATCCGCAACTCTCCCGGGCAGTTCCAGATGAGGCACTGAACCACTTTCGCGCGGCACCTGAGATGAGTCTCGTCGAGAGGTTGCCTGACACCCCCGCACGGGGTATGACCTGCTTCACATTCACCCCCAACTGGAGCACTGCCATGAAATGCTCACCCCTGAAGAAACTCGTGATCCTCTGCGCCACCTGCGCAATGGCAATTCCTGGCGCACTAGCCATCTCTCCACCAGCACAGGCTGCGGTGCCAAATTGCATCTCAGTCAGAAATCACCCATCAACATGGGTGGTCGGCAACGCCGTCATGACCGGCGGCGTCGTAGAGGCCACAAACAACTGTAAAATAACACGAGGAGTGAAGTTTATAATCATTGCCGGATTTGATTCGCGATGCATGAGAATTGCGCCGGGCAAAAAGGCGATCTACCCACACAACCCGTTCTTCTACTCGAATGGGAGCGCGTTTTTCTCCAGAGCAGACTCCTGCTAGGCACTCCCTTGGCATTTGAGTGACAATACCGAGTTGAACGCGCTGCATGCGGCGGGGCGGCGCACCGTGGCACTGAACTCCAAGGACGCCTTCACCGATCGCCCGACCCGCGAGCAGCGCGCCTGGGTGGGCGACGGCTGGGTGCACCAGCTGGTGCACCTGACCCGCTTCGACGATTGCACGGCGCACCCTGACCTGGTATGCCGACTACGTCGACGACTCCGGGCTGGTGGCGGACGCCTCGGAGTGGAATCTCGTGGACTGGTCCGCGACCTTCCTCGACGGTCGTTCGGCGCTGATCAACGGCCTGTTCGCGCTTGCACTGGGCGAGTACGCCCGCATGAGCGCCGACGTCGGCAACGCGGCGGACGCCACCTGGGCGCGCGAACTGCTTGCCGGCGTGAAGGCCGGCTTCGAGGACCTGTGGGATCCGCAGCGGTGCTGCTATGTGGACCATGTGGACGGCTCCGGCGACGCCCGGGCGGCCTCACAGTTGGCTAACGCACTGCCCCTGCTGGCGGGAATCGTCCCGGAGGACCGCACTGAGGACGTGGTGCGGCTGCTCACCGACACCGAGCACCTGGTGGTCCGCTCCTGGATCGGCGCCAACGGTGTGTACGACGAGCAACTGATCATTGACAACATTCATGGCGTCCAGCGGGTCACCTGGGACACGGAGACCGAGCACGTGCGTGCGGAGCCCTTCGCCTCCGCGCTGGTGCATGAGGCTCTGGCCGCGGCCGGAAGGACGGACGCCGTCGTGGACGATATGCGCCGGTGGAGCGAGTTCCTGGCCGACGGCTACGACACCTTCGGAGAGTGCTGGGGTTGGGGCACGCCGTGCCACGGCTGGAGCTCCTGTCCCACGTCCGACCTGGTCCGCCACGTGCTGGGAGTGCGACCGGAGCAGCCCGGTTTTGCACGCGCCGTCGTCGCCCCGCGGCCAGATCTGGCATCCGGCCTGCACGGCAGTGCCCCCACCCCGGCCGGCCCGATCACGGTGTCCTGCACCGCCGACGCCGTCCGGGTGACCAGCCCGGTCCCCTTCACCTTCATAACGCCGTCGGGCAGCGCCAGTCGGCACGATGCGGGCGAATACGTACTGCCGCTACAGGTATAGGGGCTCTTCGTGTTTGTGGGTGGGGGTGTCTGGGTGGTGGTTTGTGTGTGTGCTCCGGCGGGCGCGATGAGCGGGGATGGGATAGTTCACCGTGAATCTCGGTGAATCTCGGTGGATCACGGCGGACAGCGGCGGATCGTGCGTGACGGTTCGGGTGCTTGCGTGAGAGTTCGCGCCTTCGCCTGACGGTTCGTACGCTCGGGTCGACGGTTCGGCACATCCAGCGACGGTTCGTACGCTCTGGTCGACGGTTCGGCACATCCGGCGACGGTTCGTGGGGTAGGGGTACTGTGCTGTCTCCACACTTCTGGGACGGTTGAGTCTCATGACTTCTGGGACGGTTGAGTCTCATGGGTTTTGGGACGGTTGGGAGCGGGGTGAGCGGGGTGGCCTGCTGATGATTCTGTTGGGTGGTTTGGAAGCGTTGATGGTGGCCCGGCTGTGGGTCTGTGCCTGGGTGGGCTGGGGCCAGGGAATCGCGGCGAAGTGTGTTCCGGCCTGGTCGTAAAGGTCCAGGCGGGTGGGGTACTGGCGGAACTCGATTCTCTGGCCGGCCATGAAGGAACCGACGTAGATGATCCGGCCCTTGTAGGTCACGCTCCCGTTGCTCAGGGCCTGTCTGCTGGTGATGGCCGGGTCGGTGCTGGCTGCCTGCGGCAGGCTCAGCGGCACCGGCCCGGATAGCGCGTCAAGGTTGATCGGGGAGGGGTTGGGCAGGGCCCGGGGGACCTGGTGCCACACGCGTATGGGGGTTATGGCTATCCCCAGCCCCTGGTGCTGGCGCTCGGTGTTGTAGTAGGCGGTGAAACACTCCAGGCCGGTGTTGAGGTCCTCCAGGGTGGTGTAGGGGTGCGCTTCCAGCCACAGCTGGAGGGGCTTGTGGGAGCTTTCGACCTTGCCCTGGGTCTGTGGGTGACCGATGGCGCCGCTGATCGGACGGATCCCCAGGCTGGCCAGCCACCTCTCTGTCCGCCCGAATCCGGTGGTGCGGTGAGTGTTGAAAGCCCTGCCGTTGTCGGTCAGGATGGCTGCGGGCCGCCCCCAGGAGTCTGAACTGCACCGGGTTTGATGGAGGCAGTGAATGCACGGAAGGATCACTGTCATGAGTGCACCGAGGAAGTACCCTGAGGAGTTGCGGGAGCGGGCTACCCGGATGGCTGTGGAGGCCCGCCGGGACCCCGAGAGGTCTAAGGGGGCGATCCGCAGGATCGCCGAGGAGTTGGGCGTCCACCCCGAGGCGCTGCGTACCTGGGTCAAGAAGGCCGAGATTGACGCAGGCGCCCGGCCGGGAACCACGAGCGAGGACGCCCAGCGGATCAGGCAGCTGGAGGCCGAGAACCGCGAACTGCGCAGGGCAAACGCGATCCTGAGGAGCGCGTCGGCTTTCTTCGCGGCGGAGCCAGGCCGCCCGTCCCGCTGATCTGCGAGATGCATCGACTCCCACAGGGAGGAGCTGCGGGGCCTGTGCCGGTTCTGTCAGGCGCTGGCCAGCGCCGATGTCAAGATCGCCCCGAGCACCTACTACGCAGCCAGGAGTCGTCCCCCATCGGCAAGGACGGTGCGCGACCAGGCTCTGAAGGCCGAGATCGGGCGGGTGCATGAGAACAACTACTGCGTACTGGGCGCAAGGAAGATGCATGCGATGCGGGGCCGTCCCGAGGAATCCGCCCGGCACGGCCTGGGGCATGTGGCCCGCTGCACCGTGGAGCGTCTGATGCGGGACATGGGCCTGCACGGCATCCGCCGCGCCAAGTCGCCCAGGACGACCCGGTCCGTACCGAAGGACGCATGCCCGGCGGACCTGGTCAAAAGACACTTCAGCGCCTTCAGGCCGAACGAGCTGTGGGTGGCGGACATTCCCCCACTACGTGGGAGGTACCCCCACCTACGTGCGCACCCTGTCGGGCTGGGTGTATGTGGCCTTTGTCACTGACGTGTACTCCCGTCGGATCGTCGGCTGGCAGACGTCAACGAGCTTGTACACCGATCTGGCGCTGGACGCTCTGAAGATGGGTATCTGGCAGCGCCAGCGCGAAGGAGCCGACCTTACCGGCCTGATCCACCACTCCGACCGCGGGGTGCAGTACCGGGCGATCCGCTACGGGCAGACCCTGTCCGACTGCGACGCTGTGGCCTCGGTGGGCTCCAAGGGAGACTCCTATGACAACGCGCTGGCCGAGGCCCTGAACTCGCTCTACAAGGCCGAGCTCATCCGCAACCACAAGTACCTCGACTCCCACGGGCCCTGGGAGGGCATCGACGATGTCGAGCTCGCTACCGCCGAGTGGGTGCACTGGTTCAACACCGTCCGGCCTCACTCCGCCATCGACATGCACAGCCCCGTCCAGCACGAGCAGGCATACACCCCACCACCACCAGATACCACCGACACCGCCGACGCCCAGGACGTCGGCGAGCAGACCACCAGCCAACCCCAGCCGGCGACCGCCGGCGCCAGATAAAACAGCCTCCACAAAACCCGGGGCTTGACAGTCGAACGCCTCGGACAGGATTTGGCGGGTGGCCTCATGCGTCTCCCCGCCCCAGGCCGCCTTGAGCGCCACCAGCACCCTGGAGCAGTCATCGATGACCTGGTAGATGGTCACCACACGCCCCTGGATGCGCCACTCGATACCGTCTAGCTGCCACAGCTCGTTAGCACTGGTACGCGTGAACCGCTTGAAAGACACCCGCGGGCGCTTGCGTGGCGCCGGAACCACCAGCCCCATGGCCCGCATGCGCCTGGCAATAGTCGCCCGCGACGGGGCCGGGTTGGCCCCCGCCCCGGACAGCACCCACCACACCGACCACGCACCCGCATCCTTCCCGTCGGCAACCAGCTCCCGGCGTACCTGGGCGATACGCTCATCAACCCGCTCATCCCAACGGCGCGCCGGGTGCAGCGGCGCCCTGGAACGGGCGACCAGCGCCGCCCCCGGTCCCTCCTGCTTGGCCCGCTTACGGATCCGGTAGAACGAGGACTTCGAGACCCCCACCTGCCGGCAGAACTCCTCCACGCTCACACCCGCAACCCGCGAGTCAAACTCAATGATGCGCTGACGCTTGAACGGCGAAACTGCATAACCCATCCCCCAACCCAACCCCACCCGCACCGCCCCAGAATCTCACGACTTCTGACACTCCCAGATGTCATGAGATCCAACAGTCCCAGAAGTCATGAGACAACACAGTGGGGTAGGGGTACGAACCGTCGTCGTTCATGCCGAACCGTTACTGCTACCTGACGAACCGTCACCGGAACACACGAACCGTCCACCCCACGACACCACCCCATCACGCCGCGCCCTGACGCCGACCAATGACGGCCCACGTGCCAGAGCCCTCCGACGCCGCACTCGGCAGTCCACCTGACCCGCGCCCGGCGGTGCGGGTCAGCGCCCGGCCCGCGCCCGGCGGCGTGGGCCTGGGCTTCAGGGACGGGGACCCGCCCCCGTGGCCCGGGGTTGGCGGGGCCCGTATTCCCCGGCCGGCTGCGCTCCCGTGAGACGGCCGTCATGTCGATTTACGACCTTGGGGTGCGAATCACGACCACCCCGGAGTCGTAAACCACACCCCAAGGTCAGAAACCAGCGCCGACCAGCGCTTCGCACTCGAGCTTGAGGATGCGGCCGCACGGAACCACCACGCGGCAGGCCCCCCTCGGACCCGGCAGGTCGCCTCCGGGAGCCGCAGGCCGTCCACGGGCAGGCCGCCCTCGAGCACGGGAGATGGCCTTCGGGCACGTGAGGCTGCGCGCGGGCGCGGGAGAGGTCGTCCTCGGCAGAACTCGTTCTCAGGCCAACCAGAACACACCACCAGCCACACCCCCAAACACGAAACGCCGGTATAGGACGCATAACCGACCGTATAATCGCTTGCCGACGATTGGAGTTCGAATGCCCACCAGTAACACCTCTGATTCCCAACCCAAGACGCTCGTCGTGCACTACTCCGCCCACGGGCACACCCGCCGCGTGGCGGAGACCATTACCCGTGCGCTCGGAGCCGACGCCTTCGTGTTGTCCCCCACCGAGGCCTACTCCGAGCCCGAACTGGACTACAACGACCCGCGCAGCCGGGTCTCGCGCGAGCACGTCGACCACAGCCTGCGTCACGTGGCGCTGGTGCAGGACACCCCGGATGGATTCGCCGGCTACGACGTCGTGCTGGTCGGCTACCCCATCTGGTGGGGTGAGGCCTCCTGGGTCATGAACGAATTCGTGAAGAACAATGACTTCACGGGTAAGACCGTGATCCCGTTCTGCACCTCGTTCTCCTCCCCGGTCGGCGCCAGCGCCCGCGATCTTGCCGCTCTGTCCAGCACCGGCGACTGGAGGCCCGGCACCCGCCTGGAGGCGAACATTGATGCCGCCGGCGTGCGCCGCTGGCTGGAGCGGCTCGGGGTCGACGCATAGGGGCAATGGACCCCGACGGCATATGTCTAAGCCGACGAAGCCCGGGCCACAAGGCCGACGTCCCGCCTATCGGCGTCATCGGGCAGTCGTCCGTCTGTGCCGGCGTACGGCTGGCGACCGCTCTTGTCGTATCGTGACGGGGGCGTGATGTGTGGGGTAGGTTGAGGCCGTTGCCGAGAGTGCAGCCCGCTACCCGCGCACCTGCCCCTGCCCGATACGATCTGAGAGTTGAGACCCCGATGCCGTCCTCCCCCACCTACGACGCCGACGATGATGACGTCCGCATGGCGCCCAACCGCAAACTGGAGGCAATTCGAGAGGTCAAGCACTACGCACAGGGCTCACGCTACCGCCTGGACGCCTGGGAGCCCGCCTCTACCACGGACTCCACCAGCCAGCACAGTGAGACCTTCGACGCCGGACTGAACGAGAACGTGTGGACCTCGCCGGTAGCCGACGACTACCGCACCGACATCGACACCGCCGACTCCGGCGCCTACGACGCGATCGGCGACATCGTCTCCGACCTGACCGACGCGGAAAACGCCTTCTACGACGCCGGGCTGGACATGGTTCCCGAGGACTCCGCCCTTGCCAGATGGCCCCTCACCTAACCACCCCCTGCCCCGCATCCCTCTGAACCACCCGCAAAGCACGGAGCCAAGCCCCATGGCCTTCATCAAGATCGACACCGACAAGATGCAAACGGTCATCAGCAACCTCGAAGACCGCGCCGAAGCGATCGACCACGAACGCAACGGCATCAACCAGACCAGCGCCTACTACCACGACCCGGTGCAGTCCGTGGTCGACGCAACCCAGGTACTGCCCGGCTTCCTGATCCCGGGGCCCGGATCGGGGACCATGGCGGCCTACGCATCCACCATGCGCGATCTCGCCGAGGAGCTGCGCTCGCGCCGCCAGGAAGCCATCGACATCAACGAGTCCGGCATCACCATGGCCAACCCCGACGGCACCCTGACCTACTACCTGCCCGACCCACCCCCAGGCACCACCGACGAAGCCGCCTACTGGCGCAACATGGACACCGCCGACAACGTCCACGCCTACAACACCGGGTCAGTAGAGACCGCCAAGGCCGAAGCCACCGAACTCCAAGAAGCACTCGCCAACGGCACCTCCTCCCAAGGCCGCACCCCCGAGGAGATCCTCGACCAAATCGACAAGCACCGCGACATCCCCACCTACGGCCTGGCGTTCTGCCAGACCATGGGCGTGGACAACATGCTCGATGCCCCACTGGAAGCGCAAAAGGACACCAACTACGCCTTCCAATCACAGCCGGAGATCATCAACCGGATGGTGGAAACCTTCGGGCATGTCATGTGTGCCGCCTCCAGCCTTTACGACGAGACCTCCTACCAGCCCTCCGTCTCATCTCCATCCTCCCCACACCAGTACTCGCTCGCATCGTCCATCTACAACGCCGTCACGGAAAAGGGGCACGAGGGCCGCGCCACCGTGCTGGACGCCTACCTCACAGCTGACGGCACCGTTTACGACACCGATTTCCTAGTCGGTCTGGCCGAGCTGATGGAGACCATTGAGGACTGGCCCGCCGAACCCAAGGGCGTCACATGGCACAGCGGCAACTACGGGACCGATGACTATGCGGACAAGTACCTACCCGACCACACCACCGACCCGCTGGCGGCCGTCCTCAACGGCATGGCCCGCAACACCGAGGCGTCACTGGCCTACCTTGCCCCAGAGGACTGGAACAGCGAAGACGGCCTCTGGGCGCCCTCGGCACAAGACAATCAACGCATGGAGATGCTAGCCAACCGGAAATGGACAGACCTGAGTATGGAAGGCCTATCAGCTGTCTTCGCCGCCGCCTCCGCCTCACGAGCCCCATCGGCAGACAACACCGGCACCCCAGTCGGCACCGAAAACAGCCGACGCGCCGCCTGGGCCACGGCAAACGGCATCACCATCCTCGAGGCACAAGACATCCCGGCACGTGGGCAAACCAAACACAACATCGGCATCATGCTCGGAAACTGCGGACCCGAAGTCATTGGTTTGGCAACTCGCGGTGATGCTGCATCCAGCCGCAACGACCTTGGCGCCTCACTAACTAATTGGGGTCACGATCAGAAGGCGATGAATAATGCAATCGCCCACCTATTATACGAAGCGTCTACGTCACCCGAGGCCGTCTACGAAATTGCCCGGGGCACCACCGCCTACACCGCCGCGCACACTTCTTTGGCTGCGACAGAGGACGGTCTCTCCACAGACACTATTAGGCGCTACTACAACAACGAGGGCAGTGTTCTAGCTCTGCTCACGGTGCTAGGTCAAGAGCATGCCGACAGCGCCTATAACGGCGCCACTGCCGCAACCACCCTGCTGTCACTGGTTCCCGGTGTCAACGTCCCCGCAACACTAGCCAACGCCAGCTTGAGTCTCGAAGGCTCGCCTACGGTTGATGTGACCGGAGCGAACGACCCCTCGGTGCTACTCGGAGCTGCCTACACCAATGCGTTCAACGCGGGGCTTATAAACGATCCGCCCGACCCTGCCACCACCTCGTGGTACTCCGTTGACGCCAACGGCGGCCACCGCATCACACTAGAAACAGACGAACAGTACAGAGGCTTTTATACCTGGGTCACCGACGGCGCAGGAAACAGCCCCGACGTAGCAAACGCCCTTGATCAGATCAGTGTCGACGGCGGCGCAAGGACTTGGACCAGCACCGACGATTTTAAGGATGCTTATGGTGGTGAGGAGTGGTGAAGCGCGATGGAGCTGACTCGACCCCGGCACCCGGGTTCCCCCTGGGCCCCGGTTCCCAGCCCCGCCATGGCGCTCGGCGTCGCGTCGTTGTGGTTGTGTTGATCTTGGCGCTCGTCGTGGCGGGGGTTGCTGGTGGTGTGTGGTGGCGGGTGTGGGTGGAGGACCCGCTGGAGGCACAGCTGGCCGAACTCGCCAACGACCCGGCCGCCGCCCTGAACTACCTCGCCCCCACAGACACTGACAACGCCCCCACCGACGGCAACAACGGCAACGACAATGACGGCGATGACGATGACTTCAGTGACGGGTGGGTGCCGTCCGATGAGGCCCGAACCCGGTGGGACCAGCTAACCGGACGGCACTGGGGCACCAAGGGCATCACCGCCCTCACCCAGGCCCTCGCAGCCGCCTCATCCCTCAGAACCGACACGGGCGAGGACGGCCAGCGCGCCACCTGGGTTACCGCCCAGGGCATCATCCTCCTGGCCAACCACACCAACCGCCTCACCGACCAGGCCAAGGCCAACACCGGCGTCATCCTGGGCAACTGCCCCACCGAACTCATAGCCCTGGCCCAACGCTTCCCCATAACCAGCACCGGACCCGACAACTACTACGAGGCGTTCCCTATAACAACCGCGGGCACCGACGAACAGACCCTCACCACGGCTACCGCCCACCTACTGTACGAAGTAGCAGACTCAACCGAAGCGGCCTACGAGATCGCCCGCGCCACAACCGCCTACACCGCCGCACGAGCCTCCCAATACATGAACACCCACGGCACCTCAACCGACACCCTGGCCGACTTCTACGCCCGCAACACCGACGCCCTGAACCTACTCACCCTACTAGGCGGCACCACCGACATCACCGACGCGGCCAACGCCGGAGCCGCAGCCTCCACCGACCTGTTAACCATCACCACCAACACCAACGGCCAACACACCATCACCCACACCCCCACAACCACACCTCAGCCCAACCCCACCATCCCCACAGGCACCCCCGGCCTACCCGCACCCATCTACACCAATGCGTTCAACGCAGGCCTCATCAACAACCCACCAGACCCCAACACCACCACCTGGTACACCACAGACACCAACGGCGCCCACCACGTTATATTGGAAACTAACGAACAGCAAAGGAACTTCTACACCTGGGTAACCGACGGATCCGGAAACAGCCCCGACGTAGCAGACATCCTCGATCAGAATGGTATTAACGGCAATCCAGAAAGATGGCGCACCACCGACGATTTTAAGGATGCTTATGGTGGTGAGGAGTGGTGAAGCGCGATGGAGCTGACTCGACCCCGGCACGCGGGCTCCCTCAGGGCGCCGGTTTCCGGGTCCGCCATGGCGCTCGGCGTCGCGTCGTTGTGGTTGTGTTGATCTTGGCGCTCGTCGTGGCGGGGGTTGCTGGTGGTGTGTGGTGGCGGGTGTGGGTGGAGGACCCGCTGGAGGCACAGCTGGCCGAACTCGCCAACGACCCGGCCGCCGCCCTGAACTACCTCGCCCCCACAGACACTGACAACGCCCCCACCGACGGCAACAACGGCAACGACAATGACGGCGATGACGATGACTTCAGTGACGGGTGGGTGCCGTCCGATGAGGCCCGAACCCGGTGGGACCAGCTAACCGGACGGCACTGGGGCACCAAGGGCATCACCGCCCTCACCCAGGCCCTCGCAGCCGCCTCATCCCTCAGAACCGACACGGGCGAGGACGGCCAGCGCGCCACCTGGGTTACCGCCCAGGGCATCATCCTCCTGGCCAACCACACCAACCGCCTCACCGACCAGGCCAAGGCCAACACCGGCGTCATCCTGGGCAACTGCCCCACCGAACTCATAGCCCTGGCCCAACGCTTCCCCATAACCAGCACCGGACCCGACAACTACTACGAGGCGTTCCCTATAACAACCGCGGGCACCGACGAACAGACCCTCACCACGGCTACCGCCCACCTACTGTACGAAGTAGCAGACTCAACCGAAGCGGCCTACGAGATCGCCCGCGCCACAACCGCCTACACCGCCGCACGAGCCTCCCAATACATGAACACCCACGGCACCTCAACCGACACCCTGGCCGACTTCTACGCCCGCAACACCGACGCCCTGAACCTACTCACCCTACTAGGCGGCACCACCGACATCACCGACGCGGCCAACGCCGGAGCCGCAGAGCTACAGAAGGCACTGGAGAACGGCACCTCCTCCCAAGGCCGCACCCCCGAGGAGATCCTCGACCAAATCGACAAGCACCGCGACATCCCCACCTACGGAGCCGCCTTCATCGACGCACTAGGCACCGAGGAGTTCCTCACCCTCACCATAGATGCGCAGACCGCGTATAAGAACATCAACCAGTACGGTCACTGGGTGACGCGGAGCGAGGAGGATGACGCTTCATTCGAACGAGTGATCACGACGCTGGGCCACGTGTTTGCGGCCGCTTCCCAGCCGGAGGTGAACAACGAGTCCATGACCAGCGGCCTGAGCCGGGAGGTGGGCGACGTCATCACCACCGACGGCAAGCAGGGCCTGGCCTCTGCGGTGACCGCACTGATGTCCGTGTCGGATACGACTTATGGGACGGACTTCGTGGTCAACCTGGCCAGCGACATGGAGACCACCGACAACACCCCAATGAACCTGGGAAACCTTTCTGCGGCCCGTACCGGCGAATATCTCGAGGGCTATGCAGCTGACGCGATGGCGGGGCCGCTCTTCGCCATGAGCCGCAACCTGGAGGCTGCCGACAAGTACTTCACGCCTACCCTGGTCAACCCGCCGATCGTGATTGATGAGGATGGCAACGCGACCAACCCGATCACCGACTACGACCCGAACATCTCGTTCACCACCCGGGACGGCCGCACCATCACCGCACAGGAGCGCACCGACCTGCTCTTCTCCCGGACCTGGGTGCGCGACAACGAGGAGGCACTCACAGCCGCTTATGCGGCGGTGTCAAGCCAGCGCGGGAGCACCGACGGCGCCCTTGACGGGCGGGCGACCTGGGCGTGCGGCCAGGCGCTGGAGTACTTCGGCAGCCATGAATTCTCCAAGTCTTCTGAGCGGACCAAGGTCAACCTCGGTGTGTTCACCGGCAACCACGCCGCCGAGATCACCGGTATGGCCATCTTGGAGGATGCGGACCGCCAGTACGGCTACGTCACCGCCAACGACTACGCCCACGATGCCGAGTCCAAGCGCAGGGCGTTGAAGCATGTGGTCGCGTCCTTCGCGGACTCCGACGACGCGGTGTCCGCGGCCGGGCAGGGGATCGCAAACTACACCGAGCGGGCCGCGCACGCCGAGGCCGCAGAGGACCTCCCCGCAGACGGATCGACCCCGACCCCCGAGCAGGTGACCTTGGCGCAGACGCGCATGACCGGCACCTATACCAATGGGCGCACGGCAGCTGCGTGGGTGGATGCAGTCGCCGACCAGGCCAATGAGCGTTCAAGTACTCGGCGCGACAAGGAGCGGGCGCAGGCCGGCGCGGCCTTCGCCATCGTGGGCGCGATCCCCGAACCGGCCGCCGCAGCCGTGTCCGCCGTGGGCTCCACCGGACTGTCACTGTGGGAGGCGGTGTCCAACGACACCGTGACCGCCCTGCAGATCGACGCGACCGGTTACAACGCCAGCATTACCGAGGTCGCCGTCCAACACGGGCTCGTAGACGAAAGCTACTTCCCCAGCGCCGATAACCCGCAGTCCTGGTACGACCCGGAAACCAAGACCATCACCATCACCGATGACACCCAGAAGGAACAGTTCCAGCAGTGGTGGGCCACCAACGGTGACGACATCGGCCTGTCCGGCGACCTCATGAACCTCAGCCTGAGAGCAGTCACTCCCCAGGAAACCTAGCTGCCCGAAGACTAATAACACAACCAACCACCAGCACCGGTAACACACAGCCATGAGCTCACCCACCACAGACAACAACGCCACCATCCAAGACCCTGATACAAGCACGAGTAGTCCGAGACGACGCTGGCTGGCAATCGTGCTCACCATCACGGTCCTGTGCGCCGGGGCCCTGGCCTGGTGGCGCCCCTGGGAACATGAGGAGGAGGTACTGCCACCGCCGGAGGCCGTATGCCAGGACGTCTACAACACTGCCGAGTTCGACCGAATCCTTGACAGCCACATCGGAAGCGACCATGTACTCGCCTATGGGGGCTGGAATAGGCGTTGCACTGTTTCGTCGGGCATGCCGACGGCCACGGACGCCAGAGGCTACGAAATGTACGGCACCATCGCGTTCATCGAATACTGGCACGACAATGAGTACGACGCGGGCAACGGTTACAAGTGGACCGATGAGACCATGGCCGCGGACACCGACAACGGAGTCCAGAAACTCAACACCCCCGAACTAGAGGGCAACACCTACCTCTGGGTAATGCAATCTGGCCAAAGCAACTATGTGCACGGTATCTGGTTCGGAGACGGCTTCACAATAGCAGCGGTCATTCCCCATCCAGAGAATAACCTAGACGGCCCCAAAACCACCCAGGAGGCCATGGCCGTCATGCCCGAGCTGCTGACGTACGTCGTCATCCAAGCTCAGGAACACCACGCCATTCCAAACCCCAAGCTCAGCAAGACCCCTGTAAGCGAACCGACCGACACGGCGGATACACCCGCCACGGACTCGGCAGCCATCAGAAACCAGCCCACCAGCACCCCGTCCGCATCCTGACCCATGGAATCCACCACTCCCGCACCCGCCCCGAGCGCTCCCCTCCCGGAGTCCGACCACCGACCTACCCGCGGCGCTCGGCGTCGCGTCGTTGTGGTTGTGTTGATCTTGGCGCTCGTCGTGGCGGGGGTTGCTGGTGGTGTGTGGTGGCGGGTGTGGGTGGAGGACCCGCTGGAGGCACAGCTGGCCGAACTCGCCAACGACCCGGCCGCCGCCCTGAACTACCTCGCCCCCACAGACACTGACAACGCCCCCACCGACGGCAACAACGGCAACGACAATGACGGCGATGACGATGACTTCAGTGACGGGTGGGTGCCGTCCGATGAGGCCCGAACCCGGTGGGACCAGCTAACCGGACGGCACTGGGGCACCAAGGGCATCACCGCCCTCACCCAGGCCCTCGCAGCCGCCTCATCCCTCAGAACCGACACGGGCGAGGACGGCCAGCGCGCCACCTGGGTTACCGCCCAGGGCATCATCCTCCTGGCCAACCACACCAACCGCCTCACCGACCAGGCCAAGGCCAACACCGGCGTCATCCTGGGCAACTGCCCCACCGAACTCATAGCCCTGGCCCAACGCTTCCCCATAACCAGCACCGGACCCGACAACTACTACGAGGCGTTCCCTATAACAACCGCGGGCACCGACGAGCAGGTCGCCACCTCGTCCCTTGCACGACTGGTCTATGTGGTCTCAACCTCAAAGGAGGCGAGTTACGAGATCGCCCGTGCCACGACCGCGTATACGGCAGCACATGCCTCCCAGTACATGAACACCCACGGCGCCTCAACCGACACCCTGGCCGACTTCTACGCCCGCAACACCGACGCCCTGAACCTACTCACCCTACTAGGCGGCACCACCGACATCACCGACGCGGCCAACGCCGGAGCCGCAGCCTCCACCGACCTGTTAACCATCACCACCAACACCAACGACCAACACACCATCACCCACACCCCCACAACCACACCCCAGCCCAACCCCACCATCCCCACAGGCACCCCCGGCCTACCCGCACCCATCTACACCAACGCGTTCAACGCAGGCCTCATCAACAACCCACCAGACCCCAACACCGCCACCTGGTACGCCACAGACACCAACGGCGCCCACCACGTTATATTGGAAACTAACGAACAGCAAAGGAACTTCTACACCTGGGTAACCGACGGATCCGGAAACAGCCTCGACGTCAAACACGTCATGAACCGAATCGGTATTAACGGCAATCCAGAAAGATGGCGCACCACCGACGATTTTAAGGAATACTACGGTGGTGACGACTGGTGAAACACACCGACACCGCCCCACGAAGCCGGGAAATCAGGCCAATACAACGCTGGCTGGCAATCGTGCTCACCATCACGGTCCTGTGCGCCGGGGCCCTGGCCTGGTGGCGCCCATGGGACCAGCCGGAGGAGATGCCGGTGCCGCCGGAGGCCGTATGCCAGGACGTCTACAACACCGCCGAGCTCGACCGAATCCTTGGCAGCAGTATCGGCAGCTCCACGATACAGAGCTACGGCGGTTGGGATAGGCGTTGTACTGTTTCGTCGGGCAGGCCACCGGCTACGGATGCCAGAGGCTACGAAATGTATGGCACCATCGCGTTCATCGAATACTGGCACGACAATGAGTACGACGCCGGAAACGGTTACAAGTGGACCGATGAGACCATGGCGGCGGACACCGACAACGGCGTTCAGAAACTCGACATCCCCGAACTGGAGGGCAACAGCTACCTCTGGGTAATGCAGATCGGCTCGGAGAACTATGTGCATGGCATCTGGTTCGGGAACGGCTTCACCATTGCCGTCGTCCTGGGCGACCCAGGAGGCAGCCTTGACGGCCCCAAAACCACCCAGGAGGCTATGGATGTCATGCCCGAGCTGCTGACCTACGTCGGCACCCAAGCGCAGGAACACCACGCCATCCCAAACCCAAGCAAGTCCCCCACCGGCGAACCGACCGCGACGGCGGAAACGCCCACAACGGAACCAACGGCAACCAGCACCCCATCCGCATCCTGACCCATGGAATCCACCACTCCCGCACCCGCACCGGACACTCCCCTCCCGGAATCCGCCCACGACGCTCGGAACCGCGCCATCGTGATCGCGCTGGTCTTGGCGCTCGTCGCAACTGGTATCGTCGGCTTGTGGTGGCGTCCCTGGGATCAACCGGAGGAGATGCCGGTGCCGCCGGAGGCCGTATGCCAGGACGTCTACAACACCGCCGAGCTCGACCGAATCCTTGACAGCCACATCGGAAGCGACCATGTACTCGCCTATGGGGGCTGGAATAGGCGTTGCACTGTTTCGTCGGGCATGCCGACGGCCACGGACGCCAGAGGCTACGAAATGTACGGCACCATCGCGTTCATCGAATACTGGCACGACGACGAGTACGACGCCGGAAACGGTTACAAGTGGACCGATGAGACCATGGCCGCGGACACCGACAACGGAGTCCAGAAACTCAACACCCCCGAACTAGAGGGCAACACCTACCTCTGGGTAATGCAATCTGGCCAAAGCAACTATGTGCACGGTATCTGGTTCGGAGACGGCTTCACAATAGCAGCGGTCATTCCCCATCCAGAGAATAACCTAGACGGCCCCAAAACCACCCAGGAGGCCATGGCCGTCATGCCCGAGCTGCTGACGTACGTCGTCATCCAAGCTCAGGAACACCACGCCATTCCAAACCCCAACCCCAGCCAAGACCCCGGCACCCCCGAAACCTCTGACGCCGTCAATACTCCTGCCGCGGCCCCGATGACCGCCAACGACCAACCCACCAGCACCCCGTCCGCATAATGACACAAGCGCAAGCGATCCACAGCTACCTTCGGTACGACAAGTAGAGATTAGCCGGCGCCTTATGGTTGTTTGGTGGGTATGGTGTTTAGGGCCTGGATCTCCGCCACCGGGATGCTGGTGGTCGTGGACGTGGTATGCGTGTCCATGGTTCCGGCGGCGCCGTCGGTGGCCGTGTAGGTGATCGCGTAGGACACTTTGATGTCTACCGGAGTCACACCGTCCTTGAAGTGCGCACTGGACCGGTCGAACACGATCAGGCAGTCCGTACCCTTGGCGTCATTGTCCTCACTCCAGGGGATGCCGAAGCCGGTGCACGTGGCAGTGCCATCCTTAGGCTGAAGGGTCAGCATCGAGGCCGTGGCGGTGATCGTGGCGGTGGTAGACCCCGCCGTAGCCGTCACCTGCACCTCCTTGGGGGTATCACCCGTGGCCCACACCCAGGTATCCATACCCACAATCGTGGCCCCCACATCCCCAACCATCGGGTTATACGAGATCGTCGCCGTAGGGATCGTCACCGCATCCCAGGCGGCCTGCGCCAACGTCGCCCCATCCACCTCCGGAACGGGAGCAGACTCGCCTGCGGGAACCCACACCGGGCTATTTTCCGCATAGTACGCCTCAGCGATATCGCCAATGCTGCGCTCGTCATCGTCGGCCATATACTTCGACGAGCACGTCGGCATATACCAGCGCCCTTCCGTGTCATCCGCGTGCAACCGGTAGTCGGGGTAGTCTAGTTTCTGCTCCTCCACACTCTTCCCATCAAAGTTCAAGTTCCGGGTATCCTCGTCCGCCTCACCGGAGTCGAACCACTCAGCCACCTCCGCCCCCGTACTGCCCTCCTGGTACCAGCACACCGGATGCACCGCAGCCGTCACCGACTGCGACGACACCGTAGCGCCACCCGAACCAGACCCGTCCGCAGCAGCCGACACAGACTCCACCTCCACACTCATCGTCACCGAACCATCCCCGCCAGATGACACCGAACCAGATGACAAACCAGTGTCATTATTCCCGATACCTTTAGCCTGCGCAGGGGCCACAACAGAGGCCAGGCTGATAACTAACGCCATCACAGCCGCCGAAACACGTCTATCGATCATCATAACTCACACCGCACACTCATTAGTGGATAGAGTCTGTTCGCCTGACACTTTCCAGGTTCCATCCTCATTGATCATAGTGATTAGCGTTTCATAGCGCCCTTGGAGGACTTCAGGGTTACTGACATCATTACCCTGAGCATCGTAGGCGGTCAGCGCCGATTGGTCCCCACAAGTGACAACTTCCGCCTGAGCGTTCTTAGAATATGGCGATGTTATGAGTACGGAAGCAATCGCAATCCTCAGTCCACCCTCAACGATCTCTCCACTAGAAGCTTCGTAATTGTTTACGATTATCTGATATTCTTCGTCGGTGGTGAGTGGTTCGGCGTTTTCTACGCCGGTGCCGGTGAACCAGATGTTCCAGGTGACCTGGTCGTAGTTGACGAAGGCCTTCAGGACTTCAGTCTGCTGCTCATCCAGATCCTCGGGGATGGAGGTAACTTCGTAGCGCTCGGTGGACAGCGACTCCGCCGTCACCACACCCGCAGCCTCCGCGGAAGCAGCAGCCGCGGACTCAGACGCCTCCGCCGACGCCGCAGCCTCCGGATCATAGGTGGGGATACCCAAGGGGTTGTCGTCCGACTCAGACGAACACGCCACCACCGGCGCACAGGCCAGCAGCAGCGCCGCCGCACCAACAGCGGCACGGCGCAACCTTGGAGAACCGGGCAGGAAACCAAGCATGACCAACTCCTCCGCGGGCCCTCACAGGTCGCACTCGCAATCAACGTCATCAGGATGTTATAGAGTCTCACACGCCCGTAGATCACACGCAAGCAACAACGGCGGCAGGCACACGCCCCAGCACCCTTGACACTCGCCCGGGACCGGACTAGCGTTGCCGATGTTGAAACGGTTCACACCGTTGGCGCCGCGAAACCAGCGGCGCAAGACTCGAACAAGGACGTTCCATGACCGACTCCCCCAGCGCCGACGCCTCCACCGCGGGCACCTCCGCGCAGGCAGCCCTCACCGAGCTGCTGAGCACGACCACCGCCCGCTCCCCTCACCGCTGCTGCTTCCTGCTGCACGTACGTCCGGACCGGCTCACCGAGTACGTCGAGGTCCACCAGCACGTGTGGGAGGAGATGCGCCAGGCCCTGACTCGCTGCGGATGGCGCAACTACTCGCTGTTCCTGCGCCCCGAGGACGGGCTCGTCGTCGGCTACTTCGAATCCGACGACGTCGACGCCGCCCAGTCCGCCATGAGCGACGAAGAGGTCAACACCCGCTGGCAGAAGGAGATGGCCCAGTACTTCGTCCAGCCCGACGGCGGCACCAACGAGATCCTGCCCCAGTACTTCTACCTTCCCTGACGCCCCCGCCCGCCCCCGTCCCCCACGATTCAAGGAGGAACCCGTGGCACGCAAGCCACTAACCGGCTGGAAGGCGACCGCCGCCGTCTCCATGTCGAACTACATCGACTCCGGCTCCATCATCGCCATCGCCACCTCGCTCGGCTTCTGGAGCGCCGCCTACTTCCCCGACGACGACGGCACCATCGCGGGTCTGCTCGCCGCCTTCAGCTCCAACGCCTTCGGCGCCGCCATCGGCGCCCTGATCGGCGGCCCGCTGTGCGACAAGTACGGGCGCAAGTTCATCTACACCTATGACCTGCTGCTGTATGCGCTCGGCGGCCTGATCGTCGTCTTCACCGCCAACCTGCCGATGCTGTTCACCGGCTTCGTCATCATCGGCCTGGCCGTGGGCGCCTCCGTCCCCGCCGGCTGGACCTACATCGCCGAGTTCGCCCCCACCGGGCAGCGCGGCAAGCACATCGGCGCCACGCAGCTGGCCTGGTCCTTCGGCCCGTTCATCGGCTACGGCCTGGCCGCCGCCCTCGCCCCGCTGGGCCTGCTCGGCAGCCGCATCATCTTCGCCCACCTGGTCGTGATCGCCCTGGTCACCTGGTACATCCGGCAGGGGCTGGAGGAGTCCGAGACCTGGCAGAACGCCAAGGGCGGCGCCCAGGCCAAGCCGCCGTCGATGTGGGCCGCCTTCCGCAAGCTGTTCAACCGTCGCGTGAACATCACCGCCCTCATCTTCCTGGCCGTCATCTACACCTGCTGGAACCAGGCCGCCTCCCAGAACGGCATCTTCCTGCCCACGATCCTCAGCTCCATGGGCTACGAGACCCTCCAGACCGACCTGTTCTCCATGCTGTCATGGGGCTTCGTCATCGTCTCCACCTTCGTCTTCATGAACCTGGTGGACCGCGTCCCCTACCGGTGGCACTTCCTGGTAGGCGGGCTGGCGGCCATCGTCTCCTGGATCATCCTGGTCTTCGGTCCCTCCGACGCCGCCTGGACCGCCTTCGGCTACACCATCGTGTGGGGCCTGTCCGCCGGCCCGTCCGCCCAGGCCTTCTACTCGGTGTGGTCCCCCGAGCTGTTCGCCACCCCGTACCGCTCGGCCGCTCAGGGCATCGTGTTCTTCGCGGTTCGCCTGGCCTCCGGCCTGATCTCACTGATCTTCCCGGTCATCCTCAAGTGGGAGGGCGGCCTGGTCGTCGACGGCCTGATCCTCATCGGCTTCCTCGTCGTCTCCACCCTGGTGGGCACCATCGGCGCCCCCAAGACCCAGGGCAAGTCCCTGGAGGAGATCGAGTTGGAACGCTACGGCGAGCGCGTCACCAACGCCAACGCCTGATCACCCATGGCCCGGTCCACCGGCCGGGGCCGCAACAACCCATCACCATCCGAACCAACACATTCAAGAAACGGAGAGAAACCATGACCGCATCGGTCCCCTCGCTGTCCGACCTCAGTGCCGAGGCCCGTGGTCTGCTTGAAACCCAGACCATCGAGCTGCCCAGCTGGGCCTTCGGCAACTCCGGCACCCGCTTCCGCGTGTTCACCACCGCCGGCGTACCCCGCGACCCCTACGAGAAGATCGACGACGTCGCCCAGGTCAACAAGTACACCGGCGTCACCCCCCGGGTCTCCCTGCACATTCCGTGGGACAAGGTGGACGACTACGAGACGCTGCGCAAGCACGCCGAGGACCAGGGCGTCACCATCGGCAACATCAACTCCAACGTCTTCCAGGACGAGGACTACAAGCTCGGCTCCCTGACCAACTCCAATGAGCGCATCCGCCGCAAGGCAATCGACCACCACCTGGAGTGCATCGACATCATGCGCGCCACCGGCTCGCCGGCCCTGAAGATCTGGCTCGCCGACGGCACCAACTACCCCGGCCAGGACTCCATCCGCGCCCGCCAGGATCGCCTGGCGGACTCCCTGGCGGAGATCTACGCCGCCCTCGACGACGACCAGGAACTGGTGCTGGAGTACAAGTTCTTCGAGCCGGCCTTCTACCACACCGACGTGCCGGACTGGGGCACCAGCCTCGTACACTGCCTGGCACTGGGAGACCGCGCCAAGGTCGTGCTCGACACCGGCCACCACGCCCCCGGCACCAACATCGAGTTCATCGTCGCCCAGCTGCTACGGCTGGGCCGCCTGGGCGCCTTCGACTTCAACTCGCGCTTCTACGCCGACGACGACCTGATCGTGGGTGCAGCCGACCCCTACCAGCTGTTCCGCATCATGAACGAGATCGTCTCGGCCGGGGCACTCGCCCCCGACTCCGGTGTCAACTTCATGCTCGACCAGTGCCACAACCTGGAGGAGAAGATTCCCGGCGAAATTCGTTCGGCCACCAACGTGCAGGAGGCGACCGCCAAGGCGCTCCTGGTGGACCGCGAGGCCCTCGACCAGGCGCAGCGCGCCGGCGATGTCCTGGCCGCCAACGACATCCTGGTTGACGCCTACAACACCGACGTGCGCCCGCTGCTGGCGGAGCTGCGCGAGTCCCAGGGACTGGCCCCCGACCCGATGAAGGCCTTCATCGAGTCCGGCTACCTGGACAAGATCCGCTCCGAGCGTGTCGGCGGCACCGCCGCCGGCTGGGGAGCCTGAGAGAGGTGCCGACCATGACCAACGCCCACCCCATCCACGTCGGGGCCGTCGACCTGGGCGCCTCCTCCGGGCGCGTCATGGTCGGCACCATCGCCGACGGCCGCATCGAACTGACCGAGACGCGCCGCTTCGCCAACGGGCCCATTCCCCTGCCGGGACCCGGCGGCGAGCGCCTGTACTGGGACGTGCTGCACCTGTGGGACGAGATCCGCCAGGGTCTGCTCGCCGCCGTGCGCGACGTCGGCCCGCTGTCGGCCGTCGGCATCGACACCTGGGGCGTCGACTACGGACTGCTCGGCCCCAGCGGCCTGTTGTCCGGACAGGTGAGTGCCTATCGCTGTCCCCGCACGCGGGGCGTGCCCGAGGAGGTCTTCGCGGCCATCCCCGCCCCCGAGATGTATTCGGTCAACGGCCTGCAGGTGCAGGACTTCAACACGCTCTTCCAGCTGGTGGCCGAGTCCCGCGACGGCGGCCTGCCCCGTGCCACACCGGCCGACGGGGGCGTCGTCTCGGCCGCAGGCGCAGGCTCCGCCCAGCGCACCATGCTGCTGTTGCCGGACCTGTTCACCTATTGGCTCACCGGCAGGCCGGTCGCCGAGATCACCAACGCCTCCACCACCGGCCTGGTCGACGCCCGGGAGCGCGCCTGGTCCGCGCCACTGCTTGAGCGGCTGCACACCGAGCTCGGTGTGGACCTGGACGGCGTGCTGCCGGAGGTCGTGGAGGCCGGCACCGTCGTCGGGCCGGTACGCCGCGACGTCGTCGATGTCTTCGACCCTGACGGTCGCCCGACGCCGGTGGTCGCCGTCGGCTCCCACGACACCGCCTCCGCGGTCGCCGCCGTGCCCGCGGCCGGAAGCGACTTCGCCTACATCTCCTGCGGCACCTGGTCGCTGGTCGGACTCGAGCTGGACGCACCGGTGCTCACCGAGGCATCTCGGGCCGCCAACTTCACCAACGAGCTCGGCGTGGACGGTACGGTCCGCTACCTGAAGAACGTCATGGGGCTGTGGGTGTTCAACGAGGCCGTGCGCACCTGGCGCGAGCAGGGCCTGGAGCTGTCCTACCGGGAGCTCGATGCGGCCGCCGAGGCCGCCGACCCGCTGCGCACCGTCGTCGACATCAACGATCCGGTCTTCTTCAATCCCGGCGACATGGCCGCCCGCATCGACGACTTCGCCATCCGCACCGGCCAGCCGCGCCCGCGCAGTGTGGGCGAGTACGTGCGCTGCATCGACGACTCCCTGGCTCTGGCCTACCGGCGCGCGATGCGTGAGGCGAGCGAGCTGTCCGGCAAACGCGTCGGCGTGCTGCACATGGTCGGCGGCGGCATCAGCAACCGGCTGTTGTGTCAACTGGCCGCCGACGCCACCGGGTTGAAGGTGGTGGCCGGGCCCGCCGAGGGCACCGCTCTGGGCAACATCGTCGTCGCCGCCCGCGGCGCGGGGCTGATCGAAGGCGACCTGACCGCACTGCGAAAGCTGGTGGGCGCCTCCTGCGACATCACCGAGTACGCCCCCGACCCGGCCGCGGCCGCCGGGTGGGACGCCGCCGAGCGGCAGCTATTCGGCTAAACCACACCCCGCCCGCGCCCCACGCACCATCCGCCAACTACACGGAGAAGACCCATGACCGACGCTCCCGGCGTCGCCCCGCCCACGCCGCAGCCCACCACTACCCGCGACGGCGTGCCCGTCGCCCCGCTGGCGGGCGGCTTCCTACCGCCCTACGCCGAGCGAGTGCACCTGATCGCCGACTTCCCGGCCCCGAGCGCCGAGGATCTGGCCGCCGCCGACCCCGCCGCGACCGCCGGGGCGCCCTTCGCCGCGGAGGCCCTGACAGCCATGGAGGCGTGGGAAGCGCCCTTCGGGGAGCCGGAGCCCACTCACACGCTCGTCGAGGACCGCGAGCTGCCGGGCCCGCACGGGCCGATACCGGTGCGCATCTACCGCCCCGAACCCGGCTGGGCCCCGCCCACACCCTCTCCGGCCACGGAATCGGGCCTGCGCGCCGGACTGGTGTGGTACCACGGCGGCGCCTTCATGGGCGGCGACCTGGACATGCCCGAGGCCGACGCCGTCGCCCGCGGCCTGGCCACCCGCACCGGGGCGAGCGTCGTCTCGGTCTTCTACCGGCTGTGCACCGGCGGCGTTCACTACCCGGTCCCGCACGACGACGCCTACGCCGCCTACCAGTGGGTGCGCGGGCACGCCGCCGAGTTCGGCATCGACGCCGCTCGCATCGCCGTCGGCGGTGCGAGCGCGGGCGGGAACCTGGCCGCCGGGGTGACGCTGCACGGCATCGACGACGACGCCGCCCCCTGGCAGGCGCTACTCGCCTACCCGGTGGCGCACGGCGGGCACTGGCCCACCCCCAGCGAGGAACTGGCCGCCCGCCTGGAGCAGATGCCGCAGATCCTGCGCTTCCCCACCGACATGATGGCGGCGATGAACACCAACTACCTCGGCGCCCCACTCGACGCCGGCGCGGGCGCACCCGCCTATGCCTTCCCCGGGGACGTGGTCGATGCCGCCCGCCTGGCGGGCTGGCCTGCCACCTACATCGAGAACTGCGAGAACGACGACCTGCGCGCCTCCGGTGAGGCCTTTGCCCGCCAGCTGCGGCAGGCGGGGGCCGACGTCGAGGTGCTCACCTGCGCGGGCGTGCCCCACGGGCACCTCAACGCCGTCGGCTCGCCGCTGACCGCCGCCAGCTTGGACCGCTTCGCCGCAAGGCTGACCCGCCCGGTCTGAAACGGCCACCCCCGACGGGGTACGAGCGCCCCGCCGCACTCATCCACAATCTTCCAAGAACACCGATCGGAAAGGACAACCACCGTGACCACCATGCCCCTGTCAGAGATCCTCGCCCAGATGGGCGCCGCCGGACGCCGCCTTGACCACATGGGCGCCGTCGAGGCCGGCGCCGGCAACATCTCCGTGTCCATCAATGCCACGGCCGAACAACTGGCCCTGACCGACCGCTTCCCGCAGGTCGCCCCCGGCACCGAGCTGCCCCTGCCCGCCCCGGCGCTGGCCGGCCGCACCGTACTGGTGACCGGCTCGGGCTGCCGCCTGCGCGACGTCGCCGCATCCCCGGAGGCGAACGTATCCGCCTTCGTCGTGGACGAGGGCGGCGTCACCGGCACCTGGTACACCCACCCCGACCGCGCCTACGTGCGCCCCACCAGCGAGTTCAACTCCCACCTGGCGGTCCACAACGACCAGGTGGCTCAGCGCGGTGTGGACTTCCAGGCCGTCATCCACGCCCAGCCGCCCTACCTGGTCCAGCTCTCCCACATCAAGGACATCCGCAACACCGCGGACTTCAACCGCCGCATCCTGCGCTGGGAGCCGGAGACGATCGTGCAGCTGCCCCAGGGCATTGAGGTGCTCGACTTCATGGTGCCCGGGTCGGCCACCCTCATGGAGAACAATGTGCGCGCCCTGCGCGACCACGTGATCGTGCTGTGGTCCAAGCACGGCATCATGGTGCGCTCCGACGTCGCCCCCCTGGCCGCCGTCGACAAGGTCGAATACGCCGAGACCGGCGCCATGTACGAGGTCCGCAACATCATGGCCGGCGGCCTGGGCGAGGGCGTCACCGACGCCGAGCTGCACGCCGTCGTCGAGGCCTTCAACGTCGACACCGACCTGTTCTAGCCGCCCCGCCGTCGAGATTATCCGAACTACTTCAAAGGAGAATCCCGTGACCCACCCCGCCGCACTGGAGGCGCTGCGCGCCGCCATCGCGGAGCCGCCCATCGAGTACCGCCCGGAGCTGCGCTGGTGGCTGGCCGAGGGACTGCACACCGACGCCACCATCCGCCGCGAGATCGCCGCAGCCCACCGCCTCGGCTTCGGGGGCATGGAGTTCCTGGCCATGCCCGAGGAGAACATCGACGAGGCCCGCTACGGCTGGGGCAGTGAGGAGTGGACCCACGACTCCCACACGATCGTCGCCGAGACCACCGCCCGCGGCATGTCCTTCTCCTTCACCTCCGGCACCAACTGGTCCAACGCCAACCTGCCCACCATCACCCCGGACGACCCCGCCGCCTCCCAGGAGCTCGACGTCGAGTACGAGCCCGTCCGCGAGCGCCGTGTCGGCCTTCTGCCCCGCATCGACCTGGGCGCCGACCGCGGCGAGGGCGGACTGCCGGGATCCCGGGTGACGCCGAAGCGGCAGCACCTCGTCGCCGTCGTCGCCGCCGCCGTCACCGACTCCGGCCCAACAGCCTCCGGACTCAGCACACCCGCCTCCGACGGTGCCGCAACCCTGGCCGGGGCCGACGGTGCGGCGGGTACGACCACCGTCCAAGCACTCACACCGGTTATCGACGTCGGCACCCTCACCGACCTGACACCCCTCGTCACCGGCGACGAGGGTGCCGAGGCACTGGACTGGAGCGCCCCGGACGCACGCGACTGGCGACTGTTCGTCTTCTGGATGCACGGGACCGGGCAGACCGCGAGCCCGTCGGCGTCCGTCAACTACACGGTCAACTACCTGGATCGTGACGGCGTCGACGCCGTAATCGACTACTGGCGCGAGGTCGTCCTCACCGACGCCCTCAAGGCGGATATCGCCCGCAATCCCCGCGCTCAGATGTACATGGACTCCTTGGAACTGAACACCTGGGGCGAGGGCGGCATGTTCTGGGGGCGCTGCGTGGCCGAGGAGTTCCGCGCCCGCCGCGGCTACGACATCACCCCCTGGCTGCCCCTGCTGGTGCGCTCCGCACCGCTGATGGCGGTGTCCACCCGGTACCGCTTCGAACCCGACGCCGCACACGCCATCGAAGTCGCCAAGGTCCGCCACGACTACGTGGCCACCCTTACCGACCTGTACATCGAGCACATGCTCCAGCCCTTCGCCGATTTCCTGCACGAGCAGGGCATCGCGTTGCGCGCCGAGATCTCCTATGGGCTGCCCTTCGAGCTGACCCGCCCGGGCGTGGCCGTGGACGGCATTGAGACCGAGTCCCTGGAGTTCGGCTCCCAGATCGACGCCTACCGGCTCATGGCGGGGCCGGCGCACCTACTGGGCAAGCAGTACTCCTCGGAGACCGGGGCGACCACCCGCAACCACATGCTGCCCCACCGCTTCTACGACCAGATCATCAACACGCAGCTGGCGGCCGGCATCACCAAGACCGTCCTGCACGGCTGGTCCAGTCCCGCCGGCGCCGAGGGCAGCACCGAGTGGCCCGGCCATGAGGGCATGCTGCCCATGTTCTCCGAACGCTTCGACACGCGCCAGCCCGCCGCCGAGTTCTATCCGCTGTGGAACCGGGCCGTCGGGCGCGTGCAGCAGGTGCTGCGTCGGGGCCGTCCGCGCATCGACGTGGGCATTCTGCGCACCGACCACTTCACCGACAACTCCTCCGGCATGATGTTCTACGACGGCGAGCGCCGCATTCCGGACGAGGTCGCCTACGGGCGCATGTGGATGCGCGACCGCCAGAACCACTGGTGGCGTGACCTGGGTATGCAGGACGCCGGCTGGGGGTACGAGTTCTTCGACGGCTCGCTGCTGCTGCGCGACGACGTGGTCTTCGCCGACGGCGTCGTTCAGCCGGACGGGCCCGGCTACCAGGCCCTCATCGTCTACCAGGAGGCGCTCGACGCCGACGTCGCCGCCCGGCTGCTCGAATGGGCGCGCGCGGGCCTGCGGGTGCTGATCGTCAACGGGGCCAGCGAGCTCAAGCGCCTGGAGACGGGCGAGTACTTCCACTACGGGGCCGCGGCCGCCCGCACGCCCGGACTGGACGGGCGCGACGCGGAGCTGGCCGCGACCATGGCGGCGCTGAAGGTGCTGCCGAGCGTCGCCGAGGTGGATGAGCCCGCCCGCGCCGTGGAGGCGCTACGAGCGCTGGGGGTGATCGGCTACCACGAGTTCGCCGTCCCGAATCAGAACGTGCTCGCCTACGAGCGCATCGACGGGGACCTGACCCATGTGTACGTCTACCACTTCCTGTACGAGACCGAGGCGCCCACCCGCGTGAATATCAAGATTCCCGGCGCCGGCATCGCCTACCAACTGGACCAGTGGAGCGGCCGATTCCGCGAGCTGGGTGACGCTCACACCGAGCCGATCGGCCCCGGTCACTCCGATGTCACCGTCGTCCCAGTCCGCCTACGCCCGGGCGAGGCCGCCGTCATCACGCTCGACCGCTCGGCCGGGTACTCCCTGGGCGAGTCCGCAACTGCACCCGCAATCGTCGCCGAGCTCTCCGACTGGGACATCACGGTGGAGTCCTGGGACGCCGGCGAAGCCCAGCTGATCGAGGAGGACCGCGGCCTGGGTTACGCGACCCGCGAGGTGCTCCCCACCACCGCCGTCACCCGTCTGCGGGCCAACGGTACCGCCCTGGCACCATGGAAGGACTTGGACGGCGTCGGCCCGGAGGTCTCCGGCGTGGGCGAGTACCGCACCACGCTCAGGCTTGACGTGGTGCCGGACGGGCGTCCGGTGCTCGATCTTGGCGACGTCTGCGGCGGCCTGGGGTCGGTGAGTATCAACGGCGGCGCACCGATCGGTTTCGACACCTCGGCGCCCCGTGTGGACGTGACCGGCCTGCTGCGCACGGGCAGCAACGACGTCGTCGTGCGCGTGTCCTCCTCGCTTTCCAACCGCCTCAAGGCCCGCGGCTACTACGAACGGATTCCCGACGTTTCCGCGCTGCTCAGTGGTCTGCCGTACCGGCCGCACCATGTGCCGGTGCGTGACTACGGCCTGACCGGCCCGGTCCGCCTGCTAGTCGAGAACTGAGGCTCGCGCGGCGTTCCCCCTGCACGTCGGGGCGACACACACCAATACTCCCCGACGCCGCCACTTCCACCGATCTCGGCGAGTCAGGGGGTCGGGGAAGCGGGTGCGGGCACAGTGGCACGCTCGACCACCCGCGCCAGCGTGGTGGGGGCAGCGGGTATCTCTGTCCCATCGAGCACTGCTCGTGCGCGGGCCGCCAGGTACTGCGCGAAGGCCACCATGTCTGGAGCCACCGTGGTCAGCGGCGGGTCGAGGAACCTGCCCAGCACCTCGTCGTCGGCTCCGATCACCGCCAGCTCGTCGGGCACGCGCAGCCCCGCGTTTCTTGCCGCCGCCACCGCCAGGCCCGCGTGCAGATCGTTGAAACAGACCACGGCGTCGACCCCGGCTTGCGACCAGTCGTGCAGAACTCCCGTGAACTCGCCAACCGCATCCTCGTCTAGAGGTCCGACGGCGTACTCGCGCGGGACGGGAAGCCCCTCCTGCTCGCAGGTCGCCAACACGGCCCGCCTGCGGGAAGCGACCAATGGTTCCAGCCCGGGCATCCGGGTGGTCAGGTAGGCGGGGCGACGCAAACCATGAGCCGCCAAATACCGCACCTGTAAGCCCGGCAACTGGCCGAGGACCAGATCGGAGAGCGGATCGCCCCGCCCGTCACGATCCACCAAGGCCGCACCCACCGCGGCGACCACGTCCGTCTCGTCCTTGTTCAGGCCCGCCGGGGCGATGACGAGTGCAGGATCCACGTGTTTGAGCACGTCGGCGATGGGCGTGTCCGAACCGCAAGACAGGAGGGTCATCCCCCAGGAGTGAACCTCGCGGGCCAGGGCGTCGCGCAGCAGTCCGGCCAGGGAGCCCAACGGAAGCACCTCTTGGCCCGCCGACGGGATACGTCCCGAATCACGCAGTAGCACCACCCGAGAACGCCCCGAGCCGAGTGCGGCCCCTGTAGCCGACGGGACATAGCCGAGTTCGCGGGCCGCTCGGAGCACCCGCTGCCGTGTCTGTTCGGAGATGCTCTTGTCCGCACGGCGGTTGAGGACGTAGCTGACGGTGGCGCGAGAGACGCCGGCACGCCTCGCCACATCACTGCTGAGCACCCGGGCCATCCGTGCCTCCATCTGTTTGCGGGAGTTCGCGCCGACGCGTCGGGATGCCGTGGCCGCCCGCGGGATTGACAGTACACCTGGGCGCCCTGTTCGGGAGATCACACTTGCGGCGGCGCGACAGACACCCTATCGTAGGCCCCGAGGTTACCCGTGTAACCTGCTGTCAACAGTCAGATTGGACCGAATCAATGGATGATTCCTCCACGGTCGGCGCGCCCGCATTCGTCGCTGAGCCCGTCAGCCCCCACGTGACGCGCATACGCGGCCCCTACGACGCACACATGTATCTCGTGACCGGAGATGAGCGGGCACTGCTCATCGACACCGGTTACGGCGTGGGCGACCTGGCCGCCCTCGTCGCCTCGCTGACCGACCTGCCGCTGACGGTCGTGCTGACTCACGGACACGTCGATCACGCCTTCGGCGCCTCGCAGTTCCCGGATGTGCGCATGCACCCCGCCGATCTGCCCGTACTCGCCGAGCATCGGCTCAAGTCCCGCCAGGTTCACGCCGATGCCGCCGCCACCCACGGACACCCCGTGTTTCTGGCTCCGGAGGTGGATCCCTCCCGTATCACCCCATTACATACGGGCGAGCGCCTGGAACTCGGCGGCCTGAGCGTCGCCGTGCTGGCCGCACCGGGCCACACCCCCGGCTCGGTGGCACTGCTGGTGGAGGAGGAGCGGGTGCTCATCACCGGGGACGTCGCCAACCAGTTCACCTTCCTGTTCCTGCCCGAGAGTTCCACGGTCACCGACTACCTCGCGGCGCTGCTGGACCTCAACGCCAGCACCACCGGCGCCTATGACCGCGTGCTCATCTCGCACGGCGCCGGCGAGATCGCCCCGACGGTGCTAGAGGATCTACTGGCTCTGGGCCGTCGAGTCCTGGCGGGAACCGACGACGGCGTCCCCTTCCACTTCGAGGACGTCGACGCCCGCATTGCCCGCGCCGTCACACCCGCCACCGACGACGGACCGCCCGCAGACGATGCCCCCAACCTCGTCTACGACCCGCAACGCCTCTGACTCAACGAGCACACCGTCCCCAAACACAACCCAAATCGACATCGGCGTCGGGCCCGCACCTGGTCCGGCGCCGGCACCAAGCAGTTCAAAGGAGAACGTCACATGTCAGCGTCACTAGCAACACGCCACGACGATCCCGACGCCCGCCTCGGCTGGGTCGAGCGCGTGGGATACGGTTCCGGCCAGTTGGGCATTAACGCCATCAACGGAATTCTCGGCTCGTTCCTGACCGTGTACTTCACGAACGTCGCCTTGCTGGACGCGGCCGTCATCTCCACCATCATCGCCGTCTCCAAACTGTTCGACGGCGTCTCGGACATCATTGTCGGCAGACTGGTCGACCGGACGAAGTCGAGGCTGGGCAAGGCGCGCAGCTGGCTGCTCAGAGTATGCGTCCCGTTCGCCGTGGCGGTCATGCTGCTCTTCCTGGTGCCGCCCAACTGGCCCGGGGCCGTGAAGTACGTGTACGTGTTCGTCATGTACAACGTGGTCAACGCGGTGTTCATGACCTCGATGCTGGTGCCGTTCTACTCGATGATCTCACTGATGACGCGGAACTCCTACGAGCGCGGTCTACTGGGAAACATCCAGCAGATCTTCCAGACCCTCGGCAACGTCATCGTCAACGCCGTGTTCGTATGGTTGCTCGCGCGATTCTCCTCCGACGCCGCGAACCCCAACACCCAGCAGGCCTACACCCTGACCATGCTGTGCTTCTGCGCGGTGATGGTCCTGCTGGCCCTCGTAACCGTCTTCACCACGAAGGAGCGCGTCCACGAGGGCGGAGGGAGCTCCACCAAGGCCGCCGCCTCGGCCGGCGGCGCCGGCTTCTGGGAGAGCGTGAAGGCCCTAGTAACCAACAAGTACTGGGTGATGATGTTCGTGGCGATGCTGGCGATATTCTTCGTGATCATTTTCAACGCCGTGGGCGCCATCTACTACTGCATGTACGTCTTCTACGACATGAGCCAGTACAGCTGGTTGTCCAACTCGATGGCCATTGCACAGTTCGCCATCATGTTCGCCACCCCATTGCTCATGGCCAGATTCGGCAAGGAGAAGATCTACATCGCCGGCATCGGAATCTCGACACTGGGTTATCTGGGGTTCGGTCTGTTCGGCTTCAGCGTTCCCATCATGATCGTCTGCAACATTCTCAAGGGCCTCGGCCTGGGAATGGCCGGCGGCATGGCAATGGGCATCGTCGCCGACACGCTGACTTACGGCCGGCTTCGCACCGGCATTGATGCCGTGGGCATGGGCAACGCGGGCGTATCCGCGGCGCAGAAAATCGGCATGGGGCTGGGAACCGCGGTCTTCGGGTGGGTGCTGTCCGCCTCCGGATTCGACGGCTCCCTGGATCTGGAGGGGCTGCGCCAGCCCGAGTCGGTTACCACCGCCATCCAACTCATGTTCAACTGGATCCCGTTCACAATGTTCCTGCTCGTATTCGTGGCTCTGGCGTTCTCATTCCGCCTCGAACGAGACATTGAGGCGCTGCGCGCCCAGGGCGACGCGCAGGAACCTCTGGCAGCGGGCCGACCCGAGTGAACCCCGCGCCGACCAGCCTGCGCCTGAGCCCACCCGAATGACATCATGAGTTCGCGCGCACGCCCGGACGAACACAGCCGTACAAGTCCCGCCCCGGACTAAGGAGCTCCCCATGCAGATCACCCAAACCGGTCCCGCACCCGCCCCCGTCAACCTGACCGTCGACCACCAGCACGCCCCGCTCGGAGTGGCGGTGCCGCGGCCGGTGCTTTCCTGGCAGGTGCCGGGCGAGGCACCCGCGAGCGCCTACGAACTGCAGGTGCGCGGCCTCGACCCGGCCACCGGCACCGCGCTCACACCGCCGGTGTGGGCCACCGGCCGCGTGGAGATCCCCGACCCGCCCGCCTCGCCCTGGCTGCCCTACGACGGCGAGCCCCTGACCTCGGATGCGGACTACACCTGGCGGGTACGCATCTGGACCGACTCCGCCACCGACGCCGAGCCCTCGCCCTGGGCCGACTCGGCCTTCTCCACCTCCCTGCTGGACGGGGCCGACGTCGTCGCCGACTGGGTGGAGCCCACCCAGACGCCGGTGGAACTGGAGCCGGAGGCCTCCTTCGCCACCCTGTTCACCCCGCAGGAACCGGTACCGGCCGGGGACAAGCTGCATCCGGTAAAGCTCGTGCGCCAAGACCTGCCCCGTACCGACGTCGACGCCGCCCCCATCACCCGCGCCCGCCTGTACTTGAGCGCTCAGGGCGTGATCGAGGCGAGTATCGACGGCGCCGCGGTGGGCGACAGCGTGCTCGCACCGGGGTGGACCAGCTATCACACCTACACCGAGTTCGAGGTCCACGACGTCACCGCGGCCCTCACCGACCCCGCCGGGACACCCCGGCCCCATACGTTGGGCCTGCGTCTGGGCGACGGCTGGTTCGCCGGCCGAGCCACCATCACCGGGGAGTCCGGCCAGTACGGCACCCTGCTGCGCGGCTGGTGGCAACTGTCGATCACCCGCGCCGACGGCACCCACCAGACCTGGGGGCCGGACCGCACCGCCCGCTGCACCGAGTCCGGGCCACTGCGCTACAGCGACATCATGATCGGTGAGAAGCGCGACGACCGGATGGCCGCCGCCGTCGCCGGTTGGGACCGCCCCGGCTTCGACGACTCGGGCTGGGATCCGGTGCGCATCATCCCGACCGCCGAGCTGGACCCGGCCACCGCCCTGGAGCCCTTCCGCGGTGAACCGGTGCGCCGCCTGCTGGAGCTGCCCGCCGCCCGGGTTATCACCACCCCGGCCGGGGAGACGGTGCTGGACTTCGGGCAGGTGATCGCCGGGCGGGTGCGGTTGCGCGCCGTCGGCCCGGCCGGCACCGAGATCACCCTGGAGCACTCCGAGCACCTGGACGCCGACGGCAACTTCTTCTCCAACGTCCAGGGCCCGAACAAGGACCAGCGCGACCTCTGGGTCCTGGCCGGCACGGGCACGCCGCAGGCGCCCGAGACCTACGAGCCGACCTTCACCTTCCACGGCTTCCGCTACGCGCGGGTGACCGGCTACCCCGGCGAGCTGCGCACGGGTGACGCGGTCGCCGTCGTCGTCGGCTCGGACCTGGAGGCGGCGGGCGACTTCACCTGCTCCGACGAGCGCCTGAACCGGCTGCACGCCAACACGGTGTGGTCCCAGCGCGCCAACTTCCTGTCCATCCCCACCGACTGCCCGCAGCGGGAACGGGTCGGCTGGACCGGCGACATCCAGGTCTTCGCCCCGGCCGCCACCAACAACGCCCAGGTGCACACCTTCCTGGCCCGCTGGCTGCGCAACGTGCGCGCCGACCAGCTCGACGACGGCCGCGTGGTCATCATCTCCCCCTTCGCCCCGCGGCAGGCGGCCATGGAGGGACAGCCCGGCATCGGCGGCATCACCGCCGCGGCCGGCTGGGGCGACGCGATCATCCGTGTGCCGCTTACCCTGTGGGAGCGCTACGGAGACGTCGACACCCTGCGCGCCAACTACCCGGCCATGCGAGCCTGGGTGGAGATGCAGTCGCGGCAGGCCGCCACCGAACTGCCGCCCCGCCTGCGCGGCGCCGACTGGGAGGACACGGACCGCACCTCCGGCTGGGAAGCCCTGGATGAGGCCACGACCGCCCGACAGCGACTGCTGTGGAACTCGCGCATGCACTTCGGCGACTGGCTGGCGCCGTCGACCCTGGCCAGTGGCGCCCCGGACGCGATCATGGCGGCGCCGCACCTGACCAGCGAGTTCGTCGGCGCCGCCTTCCACGCCGAGGCGCTGCGCACCCTCGCCCAAGTGGCGCAGGTCCTCGGGCACTCGGACGACGCGGCCGCCTATCGGGAGCGCTGGGAGGCGGTACGGGCCGCGGTGGCCGCGGAGTACATCGGTGCCGACGGCGCCATGGCCCCGGACCTGCAGGGCATGTACGTGCTGGCGCTCGCCTTCGACATCGTCGGTGCCGACGATCCGGACGGCGGCGCGCGGCGTCGGGCCGTGGCGGACCGGCTGGTGCGGCTGGTGCATGAGGCGGGCGACCACCTGGACACCGGCTTCCTGTCGGTGCCGTTCCTGCTGGACGTGCTGGTCGACTCCGGGCATGCGGACGCGGCCTGGGCGGTGCTCATGCAGGACACGGTGCCGTCCTGGCTGTATGAGGTGGCCGAGGGGGCGACCACGATCTGGGAGTCCTGGGACGCCGTTGCCCCGGACGGGACCGTGGGGGCGATGAGCTTCAACCACTACGCCTTCGGCTGCGTGGATGACTGGTTGTTCCGCCGCCTGGGCGGGATCGTGCCGACCGAGCCCGGCTACCGGCGGGTGCGGGTGGCGCCGCTGACCGGCGGGCCGGTGTCCTGGGCGCGCTCACACAGGGACACGCCCTTCGGCCGGGTGGAGGTCGCCTGGGAGCGCGTCGACCGGGCGGCGCCGGACGCGAACAGCGCGGAGGCTGCCGCTGACGCCACAGCCGCAGGGCTCGCCACCCCCGGCTCCACCGTGCGCTACGAGGTGGTCCTGCCGTCCGGCGTCACCGGAGAGCTGGTCACGCCCGACGGCGACGTGCGCGAGTTGAGCAGTGGGCGCACGGTGCTGGTCGCATAACCGCCGCGGGCGAGCCTGGAGCGCAGGCTGCAACTTGTTTCATGGCGTTACTGAAAGCATGACAGACTGCACACTCTCAGGACTGGATCGGGTGCCGACCGGTCGGTACATTTATGGGTGTCGGCAGGAACAGCCAGCCGGCCCCGGTCGAAGAACCGGCCGGGAGAACTCAACCGAAAGGAACCGAACATGTTCTTCGACATCGATCTGGCCGTCCGCGCCGCCGCCGCCCGTGAGCGTGAGCTCGAGCGTGCGATTGCCGCCGAGAACGAGCAGCGCTGAAAGCGACTGCAACACGGTGACCGCCTGACGCGGCTCACCCCGCGGGTGCTCCCGCGACGGCCATAAGGCCACGGAATACGCAGGGCGAGGACGAAGAGGTCCTCGCCCTTCTTGCTGTCTTGCTGAGTGAGCCCATCACCGCGATCGGTTGAATGGCTCGGGACGCCGACTTGGCCGCTCGAGGCCGGACTGATTCGCCCGACGCAACTGTTTGCTTCGCTCTGCGATTTGCCCGAGTACATCCGCCTTCGAGCGGACAGGACGCGTTTCAGTCAATTCCAGCGCGTGAGCAATGCCCTCACGCACAACCGGCGCCGACTTCAGCGCACCCGCGCGCTCAACGAGCGAGTCGACCCGCGCAAGCCTCTCCGCCGAGTCTCCGGGGCGGTTGCGCAACTCGGTGAGTACCTCGACGGCGCGCTCCGGCTGCATCCACTCTCCGTCATCGCCCCGTAGATTGTCATAGTGAACGGCGCCGGCGCGATCCACAATCGACAGCCGGTGCACATCCGGGCTCGAAGCGGCGGCACGCAGGGTCTGCGGTGTTCCCATCAGGCCCGCGTCGTGGGCCGCCAAGGGCGTCCAGCGCGCAGCCCTGCCAGTCTCCAACGCCGACAGATAGCGGTCTATGCATCCCGTCCACGAGTCGAAGGCACTCACACCCAGCGCTACCAGGTGCGTGCGGGCACCCGCCTTCGCGAACTGTGTCAGCGTTCCGAGCGTGGTCTCCGGACGCCGCAGGGTTCCTTCCACCACCGCCGAGTAACCGTGCTCGGCGGCGTAGGCCAGCGCCTGCCCGACCAGCCAGCCGGACAACTCCGCCGTCGCTGCGGGCATCGCCTCCGGGTCCGCGGAACGCGACAGAGTAGGAAAGTCCGGGTGGAACTGCCGCAGATCGTCGCCGACGATATCGACAAATGACGCACCGGGGTAAAACTCACGCAGCGCTGCGCCAATCGCGCGCGTCTTCCCAGCACCAGGTTGAGCGCCCACAGATAGCAGCACTGGTGACGGCGACGGAGCAGCGCTAGCGAATAGCCGAGCACATGCTCGGTCCCAAGCCCTCCGCTTGGTTACCTCGTCCATCATGCAGCTGCCGAAGCAGGTCTGGCAGCACGTGCGTAACGTAGCAACTGAAGGGTGCGGTCCCACTGCTTCATAGTTGCCACGATCATCGCGCGATCATTCGGGTTAACGGCCTGCCGCTCATTTTGAAGCAGGCGGCCCTGCTCGTCCCAAAACTCCACCGCCTCCGCGTCACCCGCATCCTCGGCCGCATACGCCAGAGACACGTACTCGCCGCCGAGCCGCGTGCCACACTCGTAAAACACGTCGTACAGGACCGACAGCTCCGTCGTCGACCAGTCCTTGCCGCTCATGTTGGCTCCTTCCGCCCCACTATCGAGTCTAGCGCCGCGGGCGTGGTCCGACCCGATGGCCCGCCCGCGCTTCGGACCGCCGGAGCGGCGCCGTCGGCTTCACGGCCCGACGACGCCGCCGGCGTTTCCGGCTACCGGTTCAGTACCGCCCCGTTGGACTGGGCGATTTCCCCGAGCACATGGGCGCTGGGCTTGGGGGCGCGCGCCTGCGTGTCCCGGTCGACGGCGATGATGCCGAACTTGGGACCGTAGCCGAAGATCCACTCGAAGTTGTCCATGGCCGACCAGCACATGTAGCCGCGCACGTCCACGCCGTCGGCGATCGCGGCGCCGACCTCGCCGATGGCGGTGCGCAGGAAGTCCACCCGCTGGGTGTCGTCCTCCGTGTTCAGCCCATTCTCGGTGACGTAGATCGGCATCTTGACCGCGTCCCAGGCCTGCCGGACCACGGCGCCGATCGCCCAGGGCCAGATCTCCTCCCCGCCCTGGTTGAGCACGGCGCCCTCTTCGGGCGGCACCGGCCCATCGGGGCCCAGCACCGTGCGGTTGTAGGTCTGCAGCCCGACGAAGTCGTCGCCCTCGCTCACGCGCAGGTAGCGCAAGTTGTTCTCCTCGTTCATGCGCGCCACCCGCTCCTCGCCGCCGGGGGCCGCGTGGAAGTCGGAGTTGGCCAGCGTCCAGCCGACCTGCATGTCGGGCTTGACCGCCTTGATGGCCTGGACGGCGGCCTTGTGGGCGGCGCACTTGATCTCGTAGGCCTGCGGCGTGGCCGAGAGCTGGAAGCCGGCGACCTTGTCCGCCGTCGTCCCCAGGGCGCGGGCGGCACCCTCCCAGGTGGGATTACCGAACCGCTGGGCGGGCTCCCGCTCGCACATGCCCATCTCACCCAGCAGGATGGCGAGGTTCGGCTCGTTCATGGTGCAGGCGATGTCGAACAGGTCGCATAGCTCCTCGGTGACGCGGCGGCAGTAGCGGGCGAACAGGGCCGGGGTGCCGGCGTCCTCCCAGCCGCCGCGGGCGATGAGCCACTGCGGGGAGGTGAAGTGGTGGTAGGTGACGATCGGGGTGAGCCCGTGCTCGCGGCAGGCGCGCAGCATGTCGCGGTAGTGGGCGATGGCGACGGCGGAGAACTCGCCCTCGGCCGGCTCGATGCGGCTCCACTCCAGGGAGAAGCGGTAGGAGTTCAGCCCCAGGGAGGCGAGCAGGGCGATGTCCTCCCGGTAGCGCGTGTAGTGGTCGCAGGCGTCGCCGGAGGACTCGGCGTACATGGTGCCCGGTACGTGCTCGTACAGCCAGACGTCGTTGTTGACGTTGCCGCCCTCCACCTGATGGGAGGCGGTGGCAGTACCCCACAGGAAGCCCTCGGGGAAGGGCGTGGTGGGGGCGGTCGGGGCGGGTGAGGATGCAGGGGTGGTCATGGGGCGATTATCTCCGTGGCGTAGTCGGTGGTTGGGGGGAAGCCGCAACGAGTGCGGCGGGTTGCGCGGCGGGGCCGAGCCCGCCCGGCCGACCGGCGACGGCGGTCGGCGCGGGCCGGCCGTCGTCGGCACGGTTATTTGACGCCCTTGATGAGGGGCATGAGCAGGGCGCCGATGAAGCAGAACACGGCGGCGATGCCCCACAGGAGGGGGTAGTTGTCGTTGTGGGCGCCGAGGATGGTCGGAGCGAGCGCGGGGACGATGACCGTGGGCAGGTTCAGCGCCAGCCCGAACACCGCCATGTCCTTGCCGGCATCGGCCTCCGAGGGGAGCACGGCCGCACACAGGGCCAGGTCGACGGTCAGGTACATGGCCTGCCCCATGGCGAACAGGCACCAGGCCACGGTGAAGATGGTGAAGTTGCTAGACATGGCGGCCATGACGAGGGCGCCGGCCATGATGACCGCGGCGAGCGCCACCAGCGGTCTGCGTACACCCAGTTTGTCCGAGAGCCAGCCCGAACCGGTAAAGAAGATGATCGAGATCGGTGCGCTCATCAGGGACAGGTGTCCGGCGAGCTTGCCGGCCGACTCCGGGTCGTTGTGCAGGCGGATGATCAGGTAGAGGACGAAGAAGTTCAGGAACGAGGTCATGGCGATGCCGGCGAGGAAGCGGGCCAGCCAGACCCAGCCGAAGTTCGGGTACTTGAGCGGGTTGACAAAGAAGTTGGTGAAGATGCTCAGCAGCCCTCCCTGAGGCACTTCCGCGGCGGTGTGCTGCGGGTCCTTGTACAGGACCAGTAGCGGGATGATGCACACGATGGCGAGGAATGGCGGGATGCACATCAGTAGGACCGTGTTGCCCACGAAGGCGGAGGCGATGTAGGCGGCGGCGGACATGGCCAGCGCACCGCACAGGCCCATGAACCCCATGACCCGGCCACGCATGTTGGCGGGGATGCCCTCGACGGGGATTACGGCGTAGGCATTGAAGCCGGCCTGGGCGAAGGTGAGGCCGACGACGTAGGCGGGCACAATGATCGCGGGATTCTCGGTCACGCCGATGAGGTAGAAGCACGCGGTCGCCACGAGATAGCCGATGACGATCCAGGGCTTGCGGCGGCCCCAGCGGCTGGTGGTGCGGTCGGACAACGAACCGATGAGTGGAATCAGGGGCAGCATCAGGAGTGCCGCCAGGGACGTCGCCGTTGAGTACGTGGCGGTCGCGGTGTCCTCGGAGATGATCGACAGGCGCAGCTGCAGCACCGTGCCCATACCCATCATCATGATGTAGCCGCCGATGGCGCCGATGATCACCAGCCAGATGGTCTTACGCGGACGGCCGAACTTGGCGGTGATGCGGGCGGTCTCCTCGTCCTCCGGGCTCATGGCCGCGGCCTGAGCGGAGTACGCGCCCTCGCCGGTAGGAGCTTCGTGGTTCTCCGCAACCACGGCGGAGGCGTAGGGATCTTCGGCACCTTCGTACCTGGTGCTGGGTGGGGTGGTCATTGATCGTCCTTGATATGCGGCCGGCAGCGGTGCCGGCGACGGCGCGCTCGCGCGGTCCGCGGCGCCTAACAGGTACACCATAACCCAAGTTGCACCATGTTGGTCAAGATCTACATCACTTCCAAGTTGGTCTGTATCCACTGCGCCCATCCGTAGGCCCGTTCACCCGCACCCCACCGAGCCCGGTGACCCCGCCGGCGATCAACTAGGCTTAGCGCCCGAGCCGACCGCTCCCGCGTGGACCCGGCCCCCGCACACACCACTGGCCAGAGACGAGGTTGACAGTGTCCGCTTCAGACGCCGTCGCCCCTCCGGACGGGCGCACGCGCTACGCCAACGGGGAGCGCCGCCGCGCCGCCATCACCGACGCCGCCATGGAGGTCTTCGCCGAGCAGGGCTACAACAACCTCTCGCTGCGTCAGATCGCCGACGCCGTCGGGGTGAGCCACACCCTGCTGCGCCACCACTTCGGCAACAAGGAGAAACTGCTTGAGGCGGTTCTGAAGCGGCGCGAGGAGACCGAGTCCGAGTGGCGAGCCACCCTCTTCGCCGAGCACGGCCTGCTCGAAGCGCTTCCCCTGGTCATGGAGCACAACGCCACGATTCCCGGCCTCATCCAGCTCGACGCCGTCATGCGCGCCGAGGCGGTCAACCCCGAGCACCCCGCACACGACTACATCGTCGGCCTGGCCCGGCGTTTCCGGGCGGCGGTGCGCGCCGACCTGGAGGGCGAACGCGACGCGGGGCGGCTGCGCACCGACGTCGACCTGGACCTGGCCGCCATGCAACTGACGGCACTCATCGAGGGCGTGCAGGCGGAGTGGCTGCTGGACCGCGACGTCGATATGGCCGGCGTCGTACGCGACTTCGCCGAACACCTGCGCAAGGCCTAGCCGCCCAGCCCCCGGAGCCGTCACCCGCTGCCGAGTTTCCGCAGTCCTGGCGGCGGTCTCTACCACGACCCTGGAGTGCATTCCACGACCTCGGTGACACTCCACGACCTTGGGGTACATTCCACGACCACCCCGGGGTCGTGCAACAGGCACCAAGGTCGTAAAACCCCGCCCGGGGTCGTGCAGTACACGGGACGACGCAAGCACCGCGGACTCCTGGGGCAGCGACGGCGGTACGGGACGGTCCGGGCTCCGCAACATCGGCCGCTCCAAGGTCAACACCTGACGGAGAATCACTCACCTTGAGGTGCCACGAGGCTCTGAATACCGTACTCAGGCGGGCAGCACCGCCACACCACGGACCCCAATCAACCGACGAGAGGAACACCCATGCAGATCGGAATTATCGGAACCGGCAATATCGGCGCCAGCATCGTGCGCGCATTGAGCGCCGCCGGGCACGACGTCGCCGTCGCCAACTCCCGCGGCCCGCAGACCATCCCGGCCGACCTACTCGTTGACGGCGCCCGTCCCGTCACGTCCGCGCAGGCGGTAGAAGGCGCCGAGGTGGTCATCCTCTCGGTGCCGCTCAGCGCGATCCCCACGCTGGCGCCGCTTCTGTCCGATCTCCCCGAGGACGCGACCGTCATCGACACCTCGAACTACTACCCGGGTCGAGACGGCGAAGACCTCCTGCCCGCCGGTACGGTCGAAAGCCTGTGGGTGTCCGAGCAGCTGGGCCGTCCCGTCGCCAAGGCATGGAACGCCATCGGCTCCGCATCACTGGCCACCAAGGGCGCCCCCGCGGGAACCCCAGGCCGGATCGCACTGCCCGTGGCCGCGGACCGGAGCATCGACATGCAGCGGGCCAGGGCACTGGTCGAGGAGACGGGCTTCGACGCCTACGACGCAGGACCCTTGGCCGAGTCGTGGCGCCAGCAGCCAGGGACGCCCGCATACGGCACGGACCTGACGCTCGACTCGCTCCCCGGGGCTCTCGGCCGTGCCGACGCCGAGCGCGCCCCGGAGCGGCGCGACCTGGTGGTCGGGGTGTTCTCGAGCTGGCTCGGCGCCGGCGTGAACCCGGACGCGCAGTGGGGCGTCGCCGTCGCACGTCTCATCTGCGGCGGTCCCGCCGGCGCTGCCGACGACTCCACGGCGGAGCACTAGCCGGCCCGAAACGCGTGGAGCGGGCAGTGCTCGCTCCACGCGTTTCGGCACGCCGTTCTCGCGGTCCATCCCGACCGCGCACGCGGAAAGGTTGACGAATCCCCCGCGGGCCGAATACGCTCACACCAATTCGTGAAACGGTTCAACGATGATCCGGAGGAACCCGTGACCACACACCAACCCAGCCAGCCCGCCGCCTCCGCCAAGAGCTCGAGCTCAAGCACTCCGCTCACAGCCGACGCCGGCGCACCCAACGCCGGACTCCTCACCGCCGCCGCGCCCGACGCCACCGATCCGGTCGGCCCCCTGGCCGCCCCACACCGGCTGCGCGTGGATCACCAGCGCCCCGACCTGTCCGTCCTCGGCGGCACCGGCCCCACTCCCGCGCTGTCATGGGAGGTGCCGACCGCCCCCGCCGGATGGAGCCAGGCACATGCCGAAATCGAGATCGTCCGCGCGAACGTCGGCGCACTACCCGCCGCCCCGCAGACCTTCAACCTGGAGGGCGCCGACGCACTGTTCGTTCCCTGGCCCGCCCCGCCGCTGAGCTCACGCGAGAGCGCCGCCTGGCGGGTGCGCGTTGCCGGGGAAGACGGAATCTGGTCGCCCTGGTCGGCGCCCGCCGTCGTCGAGACCGGCCTGCTGAGCCGCGACGGCTGGACCGCCCGCCCCATCACCGCACCCGGCAACCGACGCACCGATCCGGCACCAGTCATGGTCCGCCGCCTCACCGTCCCCGCCGGCACCACCACCGCCCGCCTACACCTGACCGCCGGCGGCATCTACGAGGCCTTCATCGACGGCGTCAAGGTCGGCGCGGACGAGCTCGCCCCGGGCTGGACGGAGTACTCCCGGCGCATCCTCGCGCAGACGCACGACGTCACCACCGCGCTGACGCCGGGCGAGCACGAGCTCGCCGTCGTCCTGGGCAATGGCTGGTACCGCGGCCACCTGACCTGGGCGATGCACGAGGCCGTCTATGGGGAGGACCTGTGGCTGCTGGCCCAGGTGGAGCTGAGCGACGGGCAGGACACCACCGTCATCGGCACGGATGAGGCGTGGACCTGGCGCCCCTCCAACGTCACCGCCAACGACCTGTACAACGGCCAGTCCACGGACCTGCGCCTGCCGGCGCTGGGCGAGGCGGAGGCCGAATCCCCGGTCGCCACCCTCGACCTGCCCGAAGCGGCGCTGGAACCGACCACGCTGCCGCTGCCCACCGTCGTCGGCGAGGTGCGGCCCGTGGAGGTCATCACCACGCCGTCGGGCAGGCGCATCGTGGACCTGGGGCAGAACCTGACCGGGCACCTGCGCCTGACCGTCCCCGGCGGCCACGCGGGGGACGTGGTCACCCTGCGTCACGCCGAGGTCCTCGAGCACGGCGAGCTGGGCACGCGCCCGCTGCGCCACGCCGAGTGCACCGACCGTGTCACCCTGGCGGGTACCGGCACCGTCGAACGGCCCGAGGTCTTCACCCCCACCCTCACCCAGCACGGCTTCCGCTACGTGGACGTGGAGGGCTTCCCCGGCGACGACGACGCCCTGCTCGCCTCCGTCACCGCCCGCGTGGTGTCGGCAGGTATGGAGCGGGCGGCCTGGTTCGCCAGCTCCCAGCCGCTCGTGGACCGGCTGGTGGAGAACACCCGCTGGTCCACGATCGACAACTTCATCACCGTGCCCACCGACTGCCCGCAGCGCGACGAGCGGCTGGGCTGGACCGGTGACATCGGCGCCTTCGCCCCCACCGCCCTGAGTCTGTACGACGCCGCCGCCTTCCTGAACTCCTGGACGAAGGACCTGGCCGCCGCCCAGACGCCCGACGGCGCCCTGCCGGTGGTCTCCCCCGACGTGCTCGGCGGCAACAAGCTGACCTGCGCCTGGGGCGACGCCATCACCCTGGTGCCCTGGGCGGTCTACGAGGCCACCGGGAATCCGGCTGTGCTGGCGACGAGCGTGGAGGCGATGAGTTGCTTCGTCGACGGCGTCGACGCGGTGGCCGGGGCCTCGCACCTGTGGCGGGGCGGCTTCCAGTTCGGTGACTGGCTGGATCCCGACGCGCCGCCGGAGGAGCCGGCCGCCGCCAAGGCCGACCCGGATGTGGTGGCCACCGCCTATTTCGCCCGCAGCGCCGACATCACCGCCCGCGCCTGGGCGATCCTTGGCGACGCCGAGCGCGCCGCCCACTACGAGGCGCTGGCCGCGAGCGTGCGGGAGGCGTACCTGGATGCCTACGTCACCGCCGACGGGCTGATCCTGTCCGACTGCGCCACCGTCTACGCCCAGGCACTCGCCTGGGACCTGCTGGACACGCCGCGGCGCGTGAACGGTGCCGGACGGCGCCTGGCCGACCTGGTGCGGCTGCGGTCCTTCCGGATCTCCACCGGCTTCGTCGGCACCCCGCTGGTGCCGGCCGCACTGGTCAAGGGCGGCCAGGCCGCCACGGCCTCCCGGCTCGTGCTGGAGCGGGAGTGCCCCAGCTGGCTGTACCCGGTGACCATGGGGGCCACCACCATCTGGGAGCGCTGGGACTCCATGCTTCCCAACGGGGACATCAACCCCGGGGAGATGACCAGCTTCAACCACTACGCCCTGGGTGCCGTCACCCAGTGGCTGATCACCGACCTGGCGGGCCTGGACGTCGTCGGCGCCGGCGGCCGGGCGCTGCGGGTGGCCCCGCAGGTGGGGCACGGCTTCACCTCCGCGAGCGTGGTGCGGCGGCTGCCGCTGGGCACCGCCCGCACCGCCTGGGAGATCGACGGCGACGTGCTGCACGTGAGCATGCAGGTACCGGTGGGGGCGAGTGCCGAGCTGGTGCTGCCCGGCGCCGCGCCGGAGACGCTCGGGCACGGCGTGCACGAGCGCACGGTGAGCTTGCCCGAGCAGCTGCACGACGGCGGTCGAACGATCCGCACGGTGCGGGACCTCATGGACGATGACGCGGCCTGGGCGCGCGTGGTGGAGGCGGTGGCCGGCAAGCACGGCGCCTACATGGCCGACCCGGCCGCCACCCTCACCGGCTTCCTCACCCACGAGCTCGGCTCGACCGCGAAGGTGATCCCGGGCGCGGCCACCATGTATGGCTTCATCCCCGGCATGGAGGCGGTGCGGGAGGCGCTGGATGGAGTGATCGCGGAGGTGGCGCCGGACGCGCCGGAAGTCCCCGCCGCCCAGCAAGGCTGACCCCCACCCCCCTCCGCCGAGGTCGGTGGATCTTACACACCGAGGTCGGTCGACATGGCGGTGGTCCGGGAGCCCTCCCGCGATCCCGGACCACCGCCCCGCCCCAGAAAGAAAGCGCTATGTCCATCCGCTCCACTCACCCGATCCTGCCGGGTTACTACCCGGACCCGTCCATCTGCCGCGTGGAGGACACGTTCTGGCTGGTCAACTCCAGCTTCGAGTACCTGCCCGGCGTGCCGGTGCACCGCTCCACCGACCTGGTGCACTGGGAGCAGGTCGGCCACGCCTACACGCGTCCGACCGCCCTGCCGCTGCCCGGCGGCGACGCCGGCTCCCAGGGCACCTTCGCCCCCACCATCCGCCACCACGACGGCACCTTCTATGTGATCGTCACCAATATGGGTCAGGACCCGCTGGGCCAGCGCATCGTGCGCACCACCGACCCGGCCGCCGGCTGGTCCGACCCGGTGGAAGTGCCTGACACCCCGGGCATCGACCCGGACCTGTGCTGGGACGAGGAGGGCATCTGCCACCTGAGCTGGCGCGGGGTGTCCTTCGAGACCGGCACCGCGGTCTCCACGCTGCGCTCGGTGCCGATCGACCCGGACACCGGCGAGCGTCTGGGCGAAGTGGTGGATCTCTGGCAGGGCACGGGCATGCGCGACGCCGAAGGGCCGCACCTGTACCGGCGCCGAGGCTGGTGGTACCTGCTGCTGGCCGAGGGCGGCACCGGCGTCGGCCACTGCGTGACCATGGCGCGCGCCCGCGAGCTGACCGGCCCGTGGGAGCAGCACCCCGGCAACCCGATCCTCACCCACCGCTCCACCGACCATCCGGTGCAGGCCACCGGGCACGCCGACCTCGTCCCGCTCGACGACGCCGGCTGGGACGGGGGCCGCTTCGCCATGGTGCACCTGGGCATCCGCCAGTTGGAGCCCTTCCCCGGCTACCACGTCAATGGCCGGGAGACCTTCCTGGTCGGCGTCGACTGGGAGGGGGACTGGCCGGTCGTCGTCGAGGACCGCTATGCGGAGGCGATCGCCGCGCGCGACGCCGCCTCGACGCAGGCCTTCACGGATGAGTTGCGCGGGCGGCCCGGCCCGGTCGCGGACGGCGACGCCCCCTGGGACCTGCCCGACCGGTGGGTCTCCCCCGGCGGGCTCGCCCGTACCGCGCTGACGCGCAACGCGGCCGGGGCGCTGGCGATCACTGCACCCGACGACGACGCCGCGCCGCGTCCGCTGCTGGCGACCCGGTGCCGCGACGTCGGCTGGCGGGCCGAGGCGGAGTTGACGGTGGAGCCGGGCGCCGTCGTCGAGCTCTGCGTGTATTTGGACCCCGATCACCGGGCCGCCGCGCGCTGGGACGGGAGCCGCGTTGTGGGCGTGGCGACCTCGGCGCCGTTCGAGCAGGTTCTCGGCGAATTGGCGGCAGAGGACTTGGAGGCGGCGCAGGGACGGACGCTGCGACTGTGGGTGAGCGCGCAGCTACCGGAGTCGGGGTTCTTCGGGCAGCGCGTGCCCGACGAGCTGGTGCTGGGCGTGAGTATGGCCGGACGGGACGTCGAGTTGGGGCGGTTGGACGGCCGCTACCTGTCCACCGAGGTGGCCGGCGGCTTCACCGGTCGGGTCGTGGGCGTGCGCGCCATCCGCGGCACCGCAACCGTTGAGCGCTTCGACTACCAGCCGCTGTAGACACATCAGGCTCGGGCAGAATGAGCCCGATTGACCGGTTGCACACTTCTCCTCGGAGCCCAATCCCACAATCCGCACGATTCCGCGGTTCTACTGAGACCGCCAGCAGCCATGAGCCGCCTCCAGTGTGCAACGAGGCGCCCGTTGCACACTGGAGCATCATCATCCATTTCAAACTCAACCACGTTTTTCGCGTAATACCAACAAATACTACGGGTCAGTCCGGGTCATGCCAACAGTCGTTGCGTGCAACCCCGCCACCTGAGCTCGGGGTTCCTCGGCGAACACCCTGCAGTTCTGGATTATCAGCCCAGGGTCCGCAGGGACAAGGAAAGTGTTGTCGGCGTGGATGTGTGTTGGATCGGGGTTTTTCGTTGAAGTGGCAGGTAAAGGTCGGGGCCAGTCAAGGGTGGGGCGTGATCAGGTACGCCTGGCACTAACAGGCCGCGGTATGTGGTACACGGCTCCGGGATGATCCGTAACGGCGCCATCACTACTGTTTGCCGCTCCTCGGTTGGCCTCGCGACTGCGGCAGGTGGCTGTGGGGCGGGCTGCCTGACTGCCGCGGAGTTGCCAGGGGTCGTGTTCGGGCATGGAAGGTCGTATTCGGTGGGTGGGGGTCGTCCTCGGGTGTAAGGGGACGTTGTCGGTGACCATGGACGGGGTGGGCGCAAGAAGGGGGTTGTGGGGTCGGTGAGGACGTATTCGACCATCGCCCATCGGCCGAGAACGTCCTCGTAAGCCCGAACCCCTCATCATTCGGTAGGGATTGGGGTACACGAGGTCGTACTCGGCGCGTGCGGGACGTTTTCGGGCGTACCAGGTCGTACTCGGCCCGTGTAGGTCGCACTCGGGGCGAGCCTGGACGGGCGAGACGTAGAGCTGGGCCGGTTCGACGGCCGCTACCTGTCCACCGAGGTGGCCGGCGGCTTCACCGGCCGGGTCGTGGGCGTGCGCGCCATCAGCGGCACCGCGACGGTGGAGCGCTTCGCCTACCGACCGCTTTAGGTGCACGGGAGGCGGCCGGAAGGAGCGCCTCGACCGTTTGCTCGCTGGAGGGAAGATGCGGATTGGAGCGTCGCCATTCAGGACGCGAGTTCGCGTTCGAGGATCTCGCGCAGCAGTTGGCTTCGGGTCTCCCCACGCGCCTGCGCCCTGCGGTCCAGCGCATCGCGTCGGGAACGCGGCACCTTGAAGGCGACCGTTACGAGTTCCTCCTCAGACAGCCGCGGGCGCCCGGGCGGGCCCACGACGAAGGCGCCCGGCTCGCCCGGAAAGTCGCCGCGTTCGGCCGCCCGCGCGAGTGCCTCAATGTCATCGTCTGTGAGCGTCCTGCCGCTCTTGGTCGTGTACTTCATCACCGGTTCCTCCTAACCGAGCCCGAGTTCGATTGCCGCGAGCCGTCCAGGGCCTAAGGCCCCAGTGCGTCTACTGCGCTGATCGGACGTCTACTACGCGGGTTCGCCGTCGGTTGTATGCCTCCGGAGCCTTCAGCAAACCGCTAACCAGCGTACCCAACAGCGAAGTGGCGTAACTGAAGAAAAAAGAGACAGCCCGTGCAGCCCCTGATACACGCCGGGACGTCCAGATAAGTGATGGCGGCCCAACTCGTCGCGCTATGAACGTTGCGGTCATAGCCGATAACCCTCCGATTACTACCACACCGGTCATATACGCTTGAGATGCCTTCTTCGGCACCTCCTCCCGGAACGCTTCATGTCCTTGCCGGGAAGGTAGGAGCCAGGAAGGAGGTGGGGGCTGTGGCCAAGTCGAAGGACAAGCGTCGCAAGGTCCGCAGGGACAAGGAAACGGCCCGGCAGACGAGCGAACTGATCAGTGCTGTCGCTCGTCTAGTCCGGGCCGTCGGTGTCCTTGCCGACGCCCTCGGCAGGTGGTTCAACTGAACTATCTGCCTCGGGGAGTCATCCGGGTTGCATCCGGGTGGCTCCCCACCATTATGCGTCCGCGGTCTTCCGGTGGGCAAGGTGAATCATCAGAGCATCAACGTCCACGGCGACTCCGAATGACCGCTGGATCAGTCGCAGCGCACGCGCACGGCCATCCAGGGGCGGCTGGGCAGTGCCACCTCCACGCTTCCGCTCGCGCCGGTGGCGACTTGTTCGATTGTCATGTTCCAGGTGTCGATCACATCGATCGCCGCGGTGCGGCCCTGGGGAACCGTCACGGCGCTCCGGTAGGGCTGAGCACCGCCGAAGTAGGTCAACATGTAGTCATCCCCATCGACGGCAGTCTTCGTGCCCAGGCCGGGAGGCGCAGGCAGCAGCCGCCCACGCGGGGCCTCCTGGATGAGCCGGCGCAGGAAGGCAATGCGTTTCCAGCTCTCACCCCGCAGGACACCGCCGTGGGCCCACCAGATCCCCTCCTCATGGAAGTAGGTCTCACCGTGGGTCATGCCGGCGCCGCGAATAATGCCCTCCCAGAAACGACGCAGCTCCTCCTCAGCGGTGAGGTTTCCCCACTCGTGCTCCAGGTTGCCCTCATAACCGTATTCGTCGATGACGACCGGCTTGCCGAAGCGGTTTCGCAGTTCGTCCACCTTCCGTCCCATCTCGTAGCCTCCGCCCTGGAAGGACACGTGACTGACCCAGTCGGCGGAGGCGTCGAAGGGCTCGAAGATGTTGTGTACGCCGATGGGGTGCCCCACCGGGTCCTCCTCCACCACAATCCGCCCCAGACGGTCCCAATCCGAGAGGCGCTTAGTTGTCAGCAGCTCGTACTCGTTGGCCATGGACCACCACACGTTGGGGAAGGCGGCCAGACGCCGGACCACGTGCCTCAGGTAGGCGTCGTCGACGTCCGGAGTCATCTCCGCGAAGCCCCAACGGTCGTAGGGGTGAAAGAGGATGAGATCGGCGATGATCCCGAGGTGCCCCAGTTCCCGCACGCACTGCTCAAGCCTGTCGAAGAAGTCTGCATCGAACGCGTCCCAGTCCCACTCGCGCTCACCCGGGCCTGTCGAGCGAAAGGGGACGGATTCCGGGTCGGCGTGGTTATAGTCGTAATGTTTAGGGAAGATGCACATGCGGAGCTTGTTGAAGCCGCTGGACGCCAGCGTCTCCAAGGTGCGGCGGCGCATGTCGGCACCCTGATGAATCCAGGCGTAGGCGGTGGTGCCCAGAGGCGTGAAAGGCAGGCCATCGGCATGGGCGAAGTGCCCGGCTACGACGCGCACAGGCCCGTGCTCACCTATGCCCGCCGGGTGGACATCGACTTCCGCCTCGAGCGGAGCGACCGCAGCGATCCCGTCGACACGCAAGCGCCAGTGGCCGGACACCTCGGGCAGGAAGCGGGCGGCCAGCTCGTCGCCGCGGCGATAGAAGACTCTCACGGACGTCCGTATACGGCTGCCTCCGGTCGTATCTCCGGTATCGGCGCCCGGGCCGGCGGACTCCACATCGGCCGCGTCGACGTCAACGAGTGTGGCGGTGAGGGTGACACTTCCAGCGATCTCGACGTCACGCAGTAGGGCTCCCGCGCCGGGAATGGTAACGGTTACCTCCACGGGCTCGTAGCAGCGGGCCGACACCGGGGCGCTCAATCGTGCTCGCGCCTGCTGTTCTAGCGTTGGCGCGGCGAGCGGGCGGGCCGCGCGGCGCACGGGCAGCACAGTGGGATCCTCGAGTTCGGCGAGCTCGGCGAGGAGCTCGGCACGCGCGGGGTTGTCCCAGCCGAGCGTGATCCCCAGCAGCCCGCCGATGGGAAACTCGGGGTGTTCGACGGCGACCTGGAGGTCGGTAAGCCACGGGATGCCGTGTTGAAGGAGAGCGCGTGCCTGCGGCACGCTGAGGACCGCCCCCAGGGTGGATTGCGGGCTGAAGTGGTTCATAGCAATCGCCTCCGACGATGTGAATGAGGATGACAGCCGCATCCGTCACGGCTGCTCGATGCGAGCGGGTGCGCGCAGAGTGCGGTGGCGCCCAACGACGGCGTCGGACCCGGTGACTCGGAAGGATGCCTCTGCACGCACATTATCGCTGGAGGAGCCCACCCGCAGATCCACATCTCCGGCCTCGACCATCCAGTGCATGTCCCCGTCCAGCAGGGCCAGCAGGCTCGGAGCCACCTCGAAAACGACGATGGCAGACTCACCGGCCGCAAGTTCGATGCGCTGGAAGCCGATTAGTTCCTGAACGGGACGAGTCGTCGTGGCGTAGCGGTCGGTGGCGTAGAGCTGGACTATCTCGGTGCCGGTCCGTTCCCCGGTATTGGTCACCGTGACGCGTGCCGACACAGTGCCGTCGGGCGCGATGGACTCAGCGTCCAACTCAAGTTCGGAGTATGCGAAAGACGTGTAGGACAGGCCGTATCCGAACGCATAACGCGGAGTGTGAGGCATGTCGACGTACTCGGGAAAACCCACCGACTCGCCCTGATGCCACTGGGAACCGTTGGGGTGGTTGTAGTAGACCGGCACTTGTCCGGCGCTGCGGGCGACGGACACGGGCAGGCGCCCGGTAGCGTCGACGGCGCCGGTCAGGACGTCAACGATGGCTTGTCCCCCGACCTCGGCCGGGTTCCACACCTCAAGTAGGGCGCTGAGCCCATCGGCGGCATCGGAGGAGACGGGCCGACCATCCATGTGAATGCCGATGGCGGGAACGCCGAGCGCTTCGATCCGTCGCAGCAGCCCCTCCTGCGAGGCGGGCAGACCCACCTCCGTCGAATCGATTCCCTCACCCATTGTGGCAATGGAACCCGTCCCGTTCTTGCCGCCGAGCATGAGAATGACGAGGTCTGTATCCGTTGCCGCCGTAAGCGCTTCCTCATACCCGGCGTCGGAGTCTCCCGCGACTTCGTATCCACGTACCCAATCGATCTCGCTGTTGGCCAGGCGCTCACGCAACTCATCGAGGATACAGCGGGCATCGGGGTGGAAGGCGTCCAGGATGGCGTCGAATTCCTCCCGTTCGTCGGACTGGACGGGCGTTCCGGGAATCGTGTCGTATCCGGTGGTTGTCTCGGCGTCGGCATCGATGGTGCCGGCCATGGAGGCACGCGCGGCCAGCACGCCCTCGGCCATGGACTCGTGCGTGTAACCGGCGAAGTGGAAGCGGGCATTCACGGCCTGGGGGCCGACGACGAGCACGCGTCCGGGGGCGCGGTCGCCCGTCGCGGGGAACGGCAGGATACCGTCGTTGCGCAGCAGCACGATGGACTCGCGGGCGCTGCGCAGGGCGGTCTCACGGGCCCGCTCGCGAGCGACTCCGGTGAAGGGGACCGTCAGTCCGGCCCCCTCGCGGGCGTAGGGATCCTCGAACAGTCCCATGCGGAACTTGGCCTCCAACACTCGGCGCACTGCACGATCCAGCGCGGCCATGTCCGCCCGGCCGGAGTCGAAGCGGGCGGCAAGCTCATCGTTGAACCCCTGGATTTCATGCCATTCGGCATCCATGCCGGCGGTAAGGGCGCGTTGCCCCGCGTCGGCGAAGGTCGCGGCGACCTTCTGGAATGCGTGCATGTTGCCGATGGCGCCGTAGTCGGAGACGACCACACCCGTGAATCCCATCTCCTCGCGGAGCAGGCCGGTGAGCAGGCTGCGGGAGCCGGATGCGACTTCGCCATTGATCGAGTTGTAGCAGGGCATGACGCCCCCGAGCCCGGCATTAATAGCAGCCTGGAAGGGCTTGGCGTAGACCTCGCGCAGGAGGCGGGCGGTCACGGGTGCGTGAGCACCATGGATACCCCCCTCTGAGCCGTGGAAGCCGACGAAGTGCTTGGCAACCGCCTCGGTGCGCCGGCCGGTGCCGTCGTCGGCCTGAAGGCCACGGGTGAAGGCGGCACCCAGGGCACCGGCCAACGTGGGGTCCTCGCCGTAGGCCTCGCCGAAACGTCCCATGCGGGGGTCTCGGGCGATGTCGAGTACTGGGGCAAGGGAATAAGTGATGCCGACAGCCCGTTCCTGAGCGCCGACGATCCGTCCGAGTTCCTTCTCCAGCTCCGGGTCGAAGGAGGCGCCGCGACCGATTCCGTTGGGGAGGGAGACGGCACCGGGCAGATACGCGCCGCAAACGGCCTCCATGTGGAAGGCCGCGGGGATGCCGTGGGGCTGACGGGCAATGATCTCGGCCTGGAGACGGCGCTGGAACGCCGCCACCTCGGCAAGATCGGTGACTCGTCGCATTTCCAGGGTGGTGACGTGACCGACTCCGAGCGGCGTCCCCGCGACAACGGCCTGGATGTCCGTGTCGGCGTCGCAGCTGCGGGGGAACACGCATTGCAGCTGACTGAGTTTCTCGGCCGTGGGCATGTCTGCGAGTAGACGGTCGGCGCGTTGCGCCGGACTGAGGCTGGTGTCCAACCAGGGTGCGCTGTGCATTCGGGGTCTCCTTATCGGGTCGTGCATTTGCAGGCAATCTGTTGCGGCCGCAGTCGGCGGTCAGTCGAAGTCCTCGACGCGCCACTCGTCGTGCCAGTCGATCCGGACGCGGTCGTCGTCAAAGCGAATCGGGAGCCAGACATAGTCGGCCACGGCGGTGTCGGCGCCATTCAGTTCATAGAGAGAGGCCTCGACGGCGGGGCTGGGCGCGGGGTCCAGGATTGTCTCGGCGTCGGCGCGCTGCCCGCCCATGGGCCTGAACCGCTCGGCGAAGCCCTGCTGCACCAGGCGGGCGTCACCGTTCCAGGCGGGCAGCCAACGGTCGGCCAACGCGATGTACAGGTCCTGTTTGCCCGGATGCCGGAAGACCGACGAGATCTGCGAACGGTAAGAGGTTCCGGTGATATCACCGGCGTGTGGATCGCCCTGCTCACTCCACGGCCCGTGGTAGCTGGGAGCGGTTGCGACCATGGATGGGTTGGGCAGGTAGCCGGTGGTCCCAGAGGTGATCAAATAGTGGTGCCCTCCCCGCTCGAAGTATGCGGGGGCCTCACGCACGTAGGGAGGTTGCAGCCGGGGGAAGTGGGTGGAGTAGTAGCCGGTGACGTCGGTGTAGTCGGTGGTGAGGTCGGCGCAGATCAGTTCGGAGTGGACCCGTTCGTAGTAGTAGTAGCCCTTGGCGTCGGTGGGGTCCACGACCAGGTCGAAGTCGCCGGCGTTCATGCCCAACGGCTTGAAGTCTCGGTGTGCCATCCGGTAGGGGCCGAGCAGATTGTCCGCAACCAGCACGCTGGAGCGCTGCCCGTGTCGGCTCATGACCTTGACCCAGCATACGAACAATCCCGTCTCCGCATTGAAGACGATGTGTGGACGGTCCAGCTTCGCGGCCGGGTGGAGCGGGGAGGAGGGATCGTCCGGCTCCGGCGGGATGATCAGCCCACAGTCCTCCCAGTTGTACAGATCGGTGGAGCGGTAGGCGCGCACACCCCAGTGCCAGGTGGAACCGTCGGGGGTGGTGCGCTCCTTGTTCTCGCCGTACCAGTAGTAGACGCCGTCGACGACGATGATTGATCCGCCATGGGCCTGGATGCGTTTGCCCTCGGTGTCGTACCAGGGACGTCCGGGAGTGAAGCAGGTGCGGCGACACACACGCCCCGCATCCGGTAGGGACTCCGGGTGAATGGACGGAAATGCTGCGACGTGGAAAGGTGACGCATCCGCATCATTCGTGCCGGCCACTGGCGGGTGGTTCGGAACGTTCATGCTCATCGCAGCTCCTTGATGGCAGCACCTATCACGGTCTCGATCCGCTCCCGCAGGCCAGGTGGGGCGAAACGGGGGTCAGGCGTCAACTCGGGGGCGATAGTCGACGGCGGCCGGTCGAGCAGCGGTCGCATGCGACGAGCCAGACCGGCGGAGTCGACGGTGAGGTCCCCGGCGTCCGCCATTACTGCGATGAGCGCCTCCCAGGCGGCGGGGTCGTCCATGAGTTCGCGCACGGTCCGGGGGCGCGGCCGCTCGCGGGCGGGCAGCGGCGCCGCGAAGGCATGATGGCCGGGGCCGATGTCCACGGCCGCAGTGTCCGGTGAGTGGTCGGGCAGGCGGACCGTGCCGGTCACGCCAACGGGCAGGTCCGCCGTGAGCTCCAGGACGCCGTTGTGAACCTCCCAACTCACGGCGATCCGACCGTAGGGACTCAGGTGGCTGGTGGCGGCGGAGGTGACGCCGTCGATGGGCGCAGGCGCAATCTCAACGTGCCCCCACCCCGGTACTGCGGGCGACAGTCCCGCCAGGCCCCGGTGCAGCCAGTCGGCGACGGCGCCCAGCGCGTAGTGGTTGAAGCTGGTCATCTCCCCGGGGTTGATGTCCCCGTTGGGAAGCATGGAGTCCCAACGCTCCCAGATAGTGGTGGCCCCCATAGTCACCGGGTACAGCCATGATGGGCACTCGGTCTGGAGCAGCAGACGGCCGGCTACGTCGGCGTGCCCGGTGGCGACCAGGGCCGGGATGACCAGCGGGGTGCCGACGAAGCCGGTGGCGATGTGGAATCCTGACAGGCGCACCAGATCGGCCAGGCGTTCCCCAGCGAATGCCCGCTGCTGCGCGGTCGGGAGCAGGCCCCAGCAGATGGCGAGCGCGTAGACGGTCTGGGCGTCGGAGTGGATCCGGCCGGCGGGGGTGACGAAGGCGCGGTTGAAGGCGGCACGTGCTTCATCGGCCAGACGCCGGTAATGCGCTGCGACGACGGCCTCGTTAAGTCTGTCTGCCGTGTCGGCGACGACGCGGGCTGAGCGGGCGAAATAGGCGGTGGCGACCACGTCGGGGTCGGCCTTCGCGTCAGCCGGACGGTCCGGTGGGGCGGTCGGATCCAGCCAGTCGCCGAACTGGAAACCACCAGACCAGATGCGGTCCTCCCCGGCCAGCGCGGCAACGCGGTCCACCCAGGCGCGCATAGAGGGCAGCTGGGCACGCAGCACCTCAGGGTCGCCCGTGGCCTCGTAGACGGCCCAGGGCACCAGGGTGGCGGCGTCTCCCCAGGCGGCTGCGGGAGCCTGCCTCACGGCCGGTTCGAAGGTGGGGGTGAAGTGCCGCACGCCTCCGTCCGCGTACTGCTCGGCTGCTAGGTCGGTCAGCCAGGACTGCAAGAACGAGGTGGTGTCGAACAGGTAGGCGGCGGTGGGTGCGAAGGCCTGAATGTCGCCGGTCCAGCCCAACCGCTCGTCGCGCTGGGGGCAGTCGGTGGGGATGGAGACGAAGTTTCCGCGTGTCGACCACACGACGTTGTCATGCAGCCGGTTCAGGAGCGGGTGGGAGCAGGCGAAGGTGCCGGCCGGTTCCAGGTCGGAGCCGATGATTATCAGTTCGATGTCCTGGGCGGCCAAGTCCGGAACACCGGAGACCTCGGCATAGCGCAGCCCATGGAGAGTGAGCGTGGGCCGGAGGACGTGTTCTCCGGCGTCGGGCAGGATCCAGGTGTCGGTGGCGCGCGCCCCGCGCAGGGGGCGGGTGCCGAGTTCTCCGTCCTCGAGGACCTCGGCATGGCGAATGGTGATCTCGGTGCCAGCTTCCAGCCCGCGGACGGTCAGACGGGTGACGCCGACGGCGTTCTGTCCGAAGTCGACCAGAGTCTTGCCGCTCGGCGAGTTCCAGACCCGCCGGGCGGGCAGAGCGCCGGTGGGACGGATGCGGGGCGCGGCCTGGGGAACGAGCTTTGGAGATGTCGCGCCACGAGCGGCGCCGGACGGGGCGGCGGACACGATCTCAACTCGGTGGGCGGACGCACCGGAGTCGGCCAGACGCAGGTCCGTGGTCTGCCCGTCGTACAGGTCATCGGCGACGACGGCGGACTCGGCGGCGGTCCAGGACTCGTCGGTGACGATGACAGTGCGGGTGCCGTCGGCCGCGGTGAGCTCGAGCTGGGCGGCCAGGGCGAGCCGGTCGCCGTATACCGCCGCGTCGCCCAGGTAGCCGAGGTGTCCGCGCCACCAGCCGTTGCCGAGGAGCACATCGATCCGGTTGGTGCCGGGCTGCAGCAGTTCGGTGACGTCCCAGGTGACCACTTGGAGCCTGTGGGTGTAGGAGGTCCAGCCGGGGTTGAGGACGGAGTCGTCCACGCGTACGCCATTGATGCTGGGCTCACAGACGCCGTGGGCGGTGGCCCTTAGACGGGCTGTGAGTAGACCGTCTGGCACCTCGATCGTCCGGGAGACGACGGGCGCTCGCTCGCCGACGCCGCCGATGTCGACCGGGGCGATGAAGGCGGCCTCCCACTCCGCGGCATCGAGGAGGGCCGCCTCGACCTCGACCCGGGCGGACCACGGCGACCACGCCGAGTCTTCGGCGCTCGCGGGCGGCGCGCCCGCCCCGGGTTGCGCGGCTTCTGCGCCGCTGGGAAAAGCGGCGCGATCGACGTGGTCCGTCCTCCCGCGCACGCGGATGCGGACGGTAGCGGATTGGCGGGAGGCCAGCGGCGTCGTCGGCCAGGGCACAAGGATCTGCTCCGCGGACTTGACCGTCGCCACTTCGGTTTCGTGTCCCTCCCCTCCTGCGCGGGTGACCTCCACCTCGTAGCCCTCCTGACGCCACCCGTCGGGAGCACCGCTGATCCGCCATGACAGGCGTGGCGTGGCGGTTTCGACGGCCAGTAGTCGTGCGGCGGCGCGATGATGCTCGAAGCGCAGATCGACGACTGACGGGGCGGTGTGAGCGGACATTGCGGAGTCTCCGGAGGGTTTGGTGGATAAATGGACGGTTGGCGGTAACGCCCTACCCGGTGGACGCGAGGAGGAACGACCACCGGGTAGGACGCCGGGGTCATGCGGTGTGTGCCAGGGCGAGGCGCGCCCGGCGGCGGGACCGCTGTTTGACCGGGTCGGCGACGGGCGCCGCCATCTGCAGCCGGCGCGTGTACTCGTGCGCCGGTGCCGTGGCCACCTGGTGCGCGTCGCCGAGTTCGACTATCCGTCCCTGGTACAGGACGGCGATGCGGTCGCTTACGCGGTTGACCACGCCGAGGTCGTGGCTGATGAACAGGTAGGCGACGCCGGTGGCCTGCTGGATGTCCTCGAACAGCGTGAGCACGCGGGCCTGGGTGGTGACGTCCAGGGCGGAGGTGGGCTCGTCACAAATGATCACGGCGGGGTCCAACGCGAGCGCCCGCGCGATGGCGATGCGTTGGCGCTGGCCGCCGGAGAACTCGCGGGGGTAACGCCCCGCGGTGTCCGCAGGCATGTTGACGGCGTCGAGCAGCTCCAGGACTCGTTTCCGGGAGTTCTCAATGCCGGCGGCCTGCAGGGGTTCGGTGAGAATGTCGCCGATTCGCATGGCGGGGTTCAGCGAGGTGTACGGGTCCTGGAAGACGACCTGAATGTCTCTGGCGATGGCGCGGCGCTCACTGCGGGAGACATTGGAGATGCGTCTGCCGCGGAAGCGGATTTCCCCGCCTGAGACGGGGGCCAGGCCCAGAATGGCGCGGCCGATCGTGGTTTTGCCGGAACCGGATTCACCGACCACGGAAAGGGTCTCGCCTGCGTGCAGGTCGAGGCTGACACCGTGAATGACGGTGGTGCCCGCACCCCGCTTGGCACCCGGGAAGGTGACGACGAGTTCATCGACTTCCAGGAGTGGAGTGCCGGTGGACTTGGCTTGGGCCTTCGTGCTGGTCATGACTCGACCTCCATGAGCTCGACGCTGAGGGAGGAGGACAGCAGGTCGCGCGTGTACTCCTCGCGGGGGTGGGCGAACAGGGATTCGACGTCCTGAGTCTCGATGATCTCCCCGTCCTTCATGACCGAGACGGTGTCGCACAGGTCGGCGACGACGCCGAGGTTGTGGGTGACGAAAATGAGGGCGAGGCCGCGCTCGCGGGCGAGCTCGCGCAGCAGATCCAGGACCTCGGCCTGCACGGTGACGTCCAGGGCGGTGGTCGGCTCGTCGGCGACGATGACATCCGGCTCGCATGCGAGTGCACCACAGATGAGTACCCGCTGGGCCATGCCACCGGAGATCTCGTGCGGATACAGGCCCATGACGCGTTCGGCGTCGTCGATGCCGACGGAGTGCAGTAGGGAGATGGTCCGCTCCCGTATCTGTTCCTTCGACAGGTCGGTGACGGCGCGCATGCCGTATGCCAGCTGTTTGCCGATGGTGAAGGACGGGTCGAGGTTGCTCATGGGCTCCTGCGGCACGTAGGCGACCTTATGTCCGCGGGTGGCCTGCATGGCCTCCTCGTCGGCGAGCACGTCGACGCCGTCGATCATGATCGTGCCGCCCAGTTTGAGCGCTTCCTTGGGGAGGATGCCCAGCACCGAGAAGGCGATCTGCGACTTGCCGGATCCAGATTCCCCGACGAGCCCGTGAATCTCTCCCTTGTGCACATCCAAATCGATACCGTGAACGACCTCCCGGAAACCACTGTCGGTGGTGTAGCCGACGCGCAGACCGCGGATGGAAACGGCGGCCTGCGGGTCCGGGGCGGCGACGACGTCGTCCCGGTGAGCGGCGATGGTGACCTCCAGCGCATCGCGGCGCTGGCGGCGGGTGACGACGCGCGCCCGGGCGGAGGCCTGAAGCGCATCGGACAGGGCATTACCCAGGAGAATGAGGGCGAGGATGGTCACCGAAATGACCAGAGCCGGCCAGAGGACGGCGACGGGGTTGTTGTAGATGCCGTTGAAGGAGACCTGGAGCATGACACCCCAGGAGACGCCGGCCGGATCGCCGAGCCCGAGGAACGACATTCCCGCCTCGGTGCCGATGCCGGAGGCGAGGATGAAGGCGCCCTGGATGACGATGGGGGCGCGCACGGCCCACAGGATGTGGCGACCGATGATGCGGGCGTCGGACAGCCCGACAACGCGGGCCGCGTCGACGTAGAGCTCGTTGCGTACCGAGACGACCACAGAGCGCACCAGGCGGTAGTAGGTCGGCGCGGTCAGTAGGCCGAAGACGGCCATCATGACCGGGATGTTCGGGCCGGTGACCGCGTACAGGGCGATGAGCAGGATGATGGAGGGCAGCGACATGAGCACGTCGGTTACGAAGCCGGCCACGGTTTCGAAGCGGCCGCGGTAGAAGCCGGCCACGAGTCCGCTGCTCACGCCCACTGCAAGGGAGACGCCGAGCATGAGCAGGCAGGAGACGACGGTCTGCCGGGAGCCCCAGATGAGGCGGGAGAGGATATCCCGCCCCGAGCCGTCGCCGCCGAGCGGGTGCCCGGGCGTACCCGGGGCCGCATTGGTGGCGGCGAGGTCGGTGACATTCGGGCCGTACCGAGCCAGCAGCGGGGCGAAGATGGCGGTGAGGACGACCGCTGCCACAATTAGCAGGCAGATGTCCGCGAGGGGGTTGCGCAGGAGTCGGAGTAATACGCTGCTATCCGTGGTCTGTCTGCCATCGTCGGCGGAGGTATCTGTAACAGGATCTGAGACGTTTGTTTCGGTTGTGGGAGTTGGCGTGCTCATCGTGTTCTCGCCTTCGGGTTGAGGAGGGTGATCGCAAGGTCGCCCAGGAAGTTGACGATCAGTACGATGACGGCGGTAACCAGGACGGTCCCCATGACCATGGGTACGTCGAATATCTGCGCCGAGGAGTTGGCGAGCTGTCCCAGACCCGGGAGCGCGAAGACCTGCTCGATGAATACCGCCCCGCCCAGGAGGGAGAAGACGGTGAGGCTGAGGACGGTCAGTCCCGGTGCAGCGGCGTTGCGCAGCACATGGCGGAAGATGACGGCTCGCTCGCTCACGCCGCGGGCGCGCAGCGTGCGTACATAGTCCTTACCGAGTTGATCGAGGGTGGCGGTTCGGAACTGCTGAGCAGCGCTGGAGACGGCGCCGATGAGCAGGGCGAGCACGGGCAGGGTGATGGATGCGGCCCACCCTCCCGGCGACACGTCCGGGGATACATAGCCGGTGGCCGGCAGCACCCGCCAGAAGATCGCAAAGAGGAATACCAAGACGATCGAGGTGATGAATGAGGGAACCGCGGTTCCAAGGATTGAAAGGAATTGGAGTATCCGGTCGATCCGACCGCCCTTGACCGCCGCGGTGACACCCAGCAGCACGCTGAGCAGTGCCGTGAGGACGAGTGCGACAGCGGTGATGGCCAGGGTGACGGGCACGCGCGTGGCCAGAGCCTCGGTCACGGACTGGCCGGTGTAGAAGGAGCGGCCGAGGTCTCCGGTGAACAGGCCCTGCACCCAGTGCCCGTACTGAACCAGGAGGGGCTGGTCGAGCCCTAGTTCGACCATCTTGGCGGCCACATTCTCTTCGGTGACTTCGGCCTGCATCCCCATGACCGCCCGTGCAATGCCCGGGCCGTTGCCGTACATGAGGAAGAAGACCACGAAGGTGACAACCACGAGGACCACCACCGATCGCAGCAGGTTCCTCAATACCGAGGTGAGCATGATCAATACTTCCTGTCTGGTTTCCAGCCTGTGCGGCGATTTACTGGAAGTCGCGGAGCTTGGGGGCCAGGCCTTCAATATCGGAGACGTTGTCAATGACGACGTCGGCGGTGTGGGCGTAGAAGGAGGTGGGGTTGACCATGGGGGCGAACCAGGCCTGGTCGATGATGTACTGGTTGATGGCCTTCTGCGCGGCCTCGGCCTCCTCGTCGGTGCCGGTGCAGATGATGTCCCACTGTTCGTCGACGTACTCGTCCTTCTGGTGCTCAAGATTCCAGTAGCCGGTGTCGCGTACCACGATGTCGATGTCCTGGGCGGAGTCGCCGATATTGCCCAGCTGCCACAGCACCACCGGGTAAGTACCCGAGAGCAGGTCGCCGATGGCGTTGGCTCCGGTTAGCGGCACCTGTTTGACGGTGATGTTCAGTTCGGCGAGCTGCTGGGTGACGTAGGGCATGAGCACGTCGTGGTTCTGGCCATCCATGGTGGGTAGCTCAAGCTCGAAACCCTCGGCGTAGCCGGCCTCGGCCATGAGGGACTTGGCCTTGTCTACGTCGAAGGGGTACGGGTCGGCGAGGTCATCTAGGTATGCAGTGGAACCGGGGCGGAAGATCTGGTGGGAGACCTCGCCGTGGCCGGCGTAGAGGTTGTCGACCATGGCCTGCTTGTCGAAGACCATGTTGATGGCCTGGCGCACGCGGACATCACCCAGAGCTGGGATGATCTCGCCCTTGTGGTCGGTGAGCAGCAGCCGGGTGGTCTGACCGTTCATTTCCTTGACCTCGAACCCGGAGCCGGTCACCTCGTCGTAGGACTGGGCGTTAACCAGGGTGCCGTCGATCTGTCCGGTCTTGAGGGCGTTCAGCGCGGCGGTCTCGGAGGCGTACACCTTGCAGACGAGCTTGGCGTAGGGGTAGGCGTCGGCTTCCCAGTACTCCTCGTTCTTGGTGAAGGAGTACACGGATCCGCGGGTGGTTCCTGCCTCATCAAGCAGATAGGGGCCGAATCCCACGGGCTTGTCGTTCAGGTTGCCGGAGTCGATCAAATCGGGCGAGGTGAGTTTGACCCGGGAGACTCGGTCATTCATGAGGGGCTGCGGCTCGGGCCAGGTGAGCGTGATGGTCTGGGCATCAGGAACATCGAAGGTGATGCCCTCGTACAGGCTGCGCGTGGCCTCATTGGTAGCGGCGAACTCGAAGTTCGCTCTGACGGCCTCGGCGTCAGCTGTAGCACCGTCGGAGAAGGTGGTGCCCTGGCGCAGGTGCGCCGTGAAGCTCCTGCGGTCGTCGCTGATCTCCCAGGATTCAGCCAGGCTGGGCTCGAGCTCGCCGAACTCGTTCGGACGGCACACCAGCCCCCAAATCGCCTCTCCCGGCCAGCCCTGATAACCGGGTTGATTGTTGGGATCCCAGCCTTCGATATCGGCGGTCATGCCAAGGGTGAGAGTGTCCTTGGCGCCTCCGGAGGCCGCACCGCCGCCGGTATTGTTGGCTCCTCCGGTGCAGGCGGCGAGTATCGCACTGATAGTTACAGCAGCGGAGCCGGTGAGCATGGAGCGACGGGTGACGAGTCGCATGATGTCCTCCCTTGGACGGATGGGATACGAACTCCTGGCCGAGTCGGCGTCGACTGTCGGCCGGAACCTTGCACAACCGGACTGTGCAACGTTCTACGACGACGATAGAACCTCCGAAGACGGTTGTCAAGGAGATGGTCTCGCGACGCAACATACACGAGAGTCGGCCACTCAAGCCCCCAGACCTGCCATCTCGCGCAACGACCGCGACAGCCACGCCACCATCTCACGCTATGTAGAACGGTGCACTACATCTAGAATGCCCACGTGTCCGCATCTCCCTTACCATCAGGCCAGTCGAAGCCCCGCAAGCGCGCCACCATCAAGGATGTTGCGGCCGAGGCCGGGGTTTCGGTCGCCGCCGTCTCAAAAGTGCTCCGGAACGCCTACGGTGTCTCCGACCAAATGCGGCAGCGGGTAGAGGCAGCGATTGAGAAACTGGACTACCGCCCACGCACCGGAGCTCGCACCATGCGTGGCAACTCGCAGACGATCGGTCTGGTGCTGACCGACTTCGCCTCACCCTTCCAATTCGAGGTGGCCGAGGCCATCGCCTCTCGACTCAACGAGACCCAGTACCAGGACATCCTGACAATCGCCGGCACTTCACCTGAAGGCTACCGCAGACGCATCGATTCGCTTGTGGATCTGCAAGTCGACGGCATCATTCTGATCTCCCCCAGGCTCGACATGGCGTCTCTCAATCGACTGGCCAAGACCATGCCCCTGACCACGGTGGCGCTCCACGGGGAGCCGGAACTCTTCGACACCGTCGTCACCGACGAGCATCATGGCGCACAGCTCATGGTCGACCACTTGGTGTCGCTGGGACATGAGTGGATCGCTCACACCACCATGCCACTCTCCAGCGTTGAGAACGGTTATCTACTGTCGCAAACGATGAGGCGCCGAGGATTCGTCCGAGCGATGGAAAACCACGGGCTCACCCCGGACGTCATTGAGACCTACTACTCGGAAGCCGGGGGACGTGACGCCGCCGAACGTGCACTCACACGACGGCATCGCCCTACCGCCATATTCGCCGGAACCGACGCCGTCGCCTTCGGAGTACTTGATTATATCGAAGAACAAGGCCTGACCGTCCCCGGGGACATGAGCGTGAGTGGCTACGACAATGTCCACACCACGGCCTTGCGGCGCGTCTCATTGACCACCATCGACCAATCGGGGGAGCAGACCGGCAAAGCAGCGATCGACCTACTGTTGGAACGGATCAACGGGCGCGCTGAGCCGACCCGGCGCATCATCGAGCCCACGTTGGTGACTCGTAGCACAACCGCGCCTCCCCCTGCCCGCCGGTGACGCCTCGCCGGGGCCATCCTGTTCTCGCGCGCGGCAGCCCCGACCTGCGACACCCACAGCACGGCCCGGAGGCGTGCGAACGACCTCGGCACGCCTCCGGACCGGACGCAGTCAGCCGCGTCGTCGAGCCACCAATAGCGCGCCGAGCGCGAGAACGGATACAGCACCTGCCATCAGCGCTACTGCCGGTACACCGGTCCGGGCCAATATCTTCGCCGAGCCACTCGCCGCAGATGGCGTCGGGGTCGCCGACACCGCGGCGCCGGGCACTGTCGCGCTCGCAGTCACTGCGGTACTCGGCGCGATGGTGGAGGCCGACTGCACTGCGGGGCGGGTCGCGAGCGGCGTAGGCGCCGCATCGGTGGCCGAGGGTGTCGACATCGGAGTCGGGTCCGACTGGCCCCCGGTTTCCCGCACAACCACGCGGACCCGGGCGAGGTTCTGCACCTGGGCGAAAGAATCGGAGTTTTCTGCGGCAGCCGACGTCGCCCGCACGGTGACCCAGTAGGCACCCGGCTCAGCAAATACGTGCTCGACACTCGCACGTACGTTTTCCTCGGACGTCTGCATAGCCTCGACGTAATCACCGGTTCCGGTGAACTCCCAGTCGATACGGACCACCTCTCCTGCGGACGCCGGCATATCGGCACTCACCTCGAATCGGACCGGTTGCCCGACTTCAGCAGTGGTGGTGTCGGCAGCAAGAGTCACCACGGGCTGCACACCCGCCCGCTCCGCCGCTGTGGACGGCAGGACGACCTGACCGCCGGCAACGGTGTATGAGGTGGAAGACGCCGGCTCGACGTCTTCCTCCACCCACGCCACCAGTTCACGCAGGGCTCGTTGCACCATGGGATCGTAGGAAACGATCCGGGTCGACTTCTCGCCGGTTACCGGGCCTTCGAGGTGATCGGCGTTCTCGTTTACGTAGATCCGCAACCGCTCGTCCACCCCCGCATCGCCCTGGGCCGAACGCACGCGCTCGACATACCAGGGAGCGTGCCAGGTGTAGGCGTCGACGTCCTGCAAGTTCGACACCAGAATGACTTTCCCCTGGAACAGGCCCGAGTAGGTGGCACCACCCGAGATCGAACTCGCCATCATGCCTGCAATGCGCGACTGCCGCTGCGGATAGAGCGGCTCACCGGCGTCGTCGTAAAAGCGGTTATATACCGTGAAGCCCTCCTCCTGGGGCGGAAGTTGGTGGCGGTAATAAGAGCGCACCGCTATCGACCAGCGGTTGTCGGCAGCGATCTGTGTACCTTCCGCCAGCGCCGCCAACGCCGCCGCATCGCTCCCCTCATCCAGGTGAATGCGTCCGGTTGTAGCGTCGAGCGTGCCGACAAGCTCTCCCACGGGGGCGCCATCGTTATCCAGTACCTGCATGTCGAGGCCTTCATCCAAGGCACCAGCGGGAAAACCCTCCGTCATGAGCGCGGCCGGGGACCCGGCGCCGTCGCGCTCCACAGCAGTGACGGAAAGAGTCGTATCCACCAGTGCCGCTCTGACGACTTCACCCAACGGGGAGTCTTCGGTGCCGAGGTAGCCGGACTCATTCCAGAAATCGTCGGCGTAGGTCGGGTCCATCCTCTTCACCATTGCGACATAACCGAGCAGACCGTCATCGAAGCTGTAGCCAAGAAGGTAGTCGGGGTCCTCCCAGCCCTCGAGCTGGACGCCCAGGGCAGTCATCTCCTCCAGCATCAGGGTCTGCGCATCGTTCAGACCGGCGTACGGATCGGAGCCGTTGAGTACGGCGCCGGAAATCTGCTGGCGCACGTCACCGAGAACCAATCGTCCCATCGCGCGGATGAAGAAGTTATTGGGGATGGACACGGGCGTGCCCATTACCGTGGGGACAAAGCCGTCCCAGACGCCGGTGGTGTTTTCGACGGCACCGACGGTCTGGAAGGAACCACCAGAGGGCCCATACAGGTAGCCGTAGATATGGCGCCCATCGTCGCCGTAGTAGGAGGCGGCGATCTCACGGGACACTTTGGCGGCCGCCGCCGCGTGCCTGTAGCCGCTTGAGCCGGAGGCTTGGACGGTGTATCCGCCGGAGTTAACACCGAACAGGATCGTCTCATCCGCGGCGTTCTCATCGGTGAGCGGGTAGGTGTATTGGAAGAAGCGGCCCTGCCACTGCCCAGCGGGAGGCAGGTAAACGGCGAACCGCGATGACGTCCCCTCGAAGTAGCCCCGCACAATGTGCAACGTTGTCGGCGAGGTAACATCCTCCTCCGATTCGATGACAGCATCGGCGTAGGTAGCGTCGAGGCACTCGGCAGTGACAATAACCGCACCCGTAGTCGAAGTAGCACACGACTCACCACTCCCCAGAGGCGCCGCGGCGGCGCGGGCGACCGGCATACCGCCGGCCATCAACGACAATGCGCAACACAGGAATGCCCCCAGCCACAGCAGACGCCCCGGTGGCGTAATCATGCGGCGTATCCCTCTACGCCAGCCACCCCAGAGCGGGCGACGCCGTCGCGACGATGTCGGTCGTAGTTGAGAGGGCGGCATTGGCTTCTCTGTCATTGGTCTTCCTTCATGCAGTCACCCCGCCGGGTGGCCCTAAACGCGCACACCGTCATCGACGGCGCGAACCGTGAACGGTCGACCCGGAGGAGGCGCCAGCGCCCCTTCAGTTGTTCGTAGACCGTTCTACATACGGAAGGTAGACCGTCCGTGCGATGCTGTCAACACCTAGGGCATGCGTCAACCGCAAGTGATGGGAGCACCATCGCTAGCGGTCCCGATTCATCTCCGGCGCCACCTGCTTACTATCTGCCGCCCGCATCGATTCTTCGCCACAGGACCGACCGGCCGCCCGTGGACAAGCTGCGATCTCCTCGAGTCAAGTCTCTTGATGTGGCGTAGACCTGGTTATGCGGTGATGGCCGTGACGGGGAACAGTGCGCGCTCGCGCCGTAGCCCGCCGTATTGCACACTTCTCCTCAGAGTCCGATCTCACAATCCGCACGATTCCGCGGTTCTACTGAGACCGCCAGCAGCCATGAGTCGCCTCCGGTGTGCAACGAGGTGCCCGTTGCACACTGGAGCCACACCACCCAACTCCAAGCCAACCGACAATTCCGCATAATACCAACGAAAACTCAGTATCGGGTGGGTTCACCCCAACGACTATTGCGTGCAAGAACACCCGCCAATCCAGTCGCAGCGCACCCACACCGCCTCCGCTACCCACGATTGAGTTCGCCTACGCCGGGCGCCCCAGCAGAGCTCGGGCCGTGGACGCCCGCGTGCAGATCTCTCCCGGCGTCGCCCTGCTTCCGACTCCCGGGCAGGCGGTGTGGGCGCAGCAGCGCGAGGTTGGCCTGGCCCGCTGTGTCGCTGCCGTTCACTCAGCCAGATCCGCGGTCGTACTCACCCATGAGGCCGCGGCACTCGTACACGGCCTTTGGCTGCGTCGCGGCGAAACCGATATTCGCATCGCGGTACCTACGAATCCCAAGCGTGCCCGACAACCGTTGGCTCCCATCGACTTCGCGGATGCGAGCCTTCCACACCCTTCCGGGGCGGGTCGTGCCGTCAGTCTGAGACGCCGTCGCTCCCGCCTGCAGCCCGAAGATGTGGAGGTGGTCAACGGGCTACCGGTCACGACCCTGCTGAGAACGGCGGTCGACTGTGCCTTCGACCTGCCTGCGCGCGAGTCGATCACGATCGTCGATTCAGCCATGCGGGCGCTGTGCCGCCCCGACCGCTTCGACCCGGAGCAGGCGAGGGCTCGGTGGGAGCGTATTCGCCCCCGATTGCTGGCGGCGGTTGAGGCCGAAGGACCACGGCGGGGAGCGGTGCGCGCCCGCGCCGTCGTCGCCATGGCGAGCCCCTTCTCGGAGTCACCCGGTGAAAGCCTGACGCGGCGGCTGGTCGTGGCGCTCGGGTTGCCGTCACCGGAGCTGCAGCACGAAGTCACACTGGATGCAGGCCGCGGCCAGCGCTTCCTCGATCTCGCCTGGCCGAATCTGCGGCTGGCGATCGAGTTCGACGGCCGCAGCAAATACGGCGTCAACAACGACGTCTGGGAGGAGAAGCTCCGTCAGGACGCCATCGGCGCCATGGGCTGATCGTTCATGCGGGTGACGTACGCAGACCTCAATGACGAGGCCCGACTGACGTCGAGAGTAATGGAGCACATGCCGCCAAGCGTGACGCTGCATGCCCGCCGCGTTCCCGGCCTGTGGGAGTAGTGCGGCTCGAGTTTCAACCACGGCGAACACCCGCACGGGTGAAGGTCGATCTCGGGACGAAAAGGACGTGTTCGCCCGTTCAGGGTCGCGCCCGGGATGAGGACGACGTGCTCGAACGTCCAGGCTGGGTCGTTCTGAGGCTGCGACAGCGCTCTCGAGCCGAAGGGGACGCGTTCGCCCGTCCAGGGTCGTCCTCGGGTCTGCCGGGTCGCCTTCGACGCGCGCTTCGGACACCGCTTGCCGGGCTGCCGCCAACCAGGAGGCCCGCGGAGCGACCCACGTCGCCGCCATCGAGCCTCATTGCCCCCATTGACTCGGACCCTCCCCGCAATTAACCTTTGAGTCGTTTCAACGCCCGCCCCTCGTCACCGCAGACGGAGCCACACCGTGTCAACGCAGACAACACCAGCACCTCACGCACCGCAGCAGCCCGCCACCGCGTCCCAGCCCCCGTCTCCCGCGGCACCGGGTCCACTCCCCGAGGTCTCAGTCTCCAAGCCCGACGGCGTCCTCCCGTCTGCCCGGCCCGCCGTCCCCGAGCCCGCCATCACCGCTGCCGCCCTGCCCGACCCCGTCGGCGAACTGGCCGCCCCCACTCACCTCAAGTTCGAGCAATACCTCCCCGGGGATGTCCTGGGCGGTGCCGCTCCCGCGCCGCGCCTGTCCTGGGAGATCGCCACCGCACCCGCCGGCTGGACCCCCACCGACGCCGAGGTCGAACTCACCCGCACCGACCCGGCCGGCGTCCCGATCGCCGCCCCTGAAACTCTTCCCCTGGCCACCGCCGACGGCGTCCTGACCGACTGGCCCGCCGCACCGCTCACCTCCCGCGAGCGCGCGGTGGTGCGGGTGCGCGTGACCGGCAGCGTCGCCGTAGCCGCCTCCGCCACCGCACCCTCGACCGCGGTGCCCGCCACCACCGAATGGTCCGAGCCGGTTGTCTACGAGGCCGGCCTGCTGGATGCCGCCGACTGGGAGGCGCTGCCCGTCGGCCCCGCCTGGCCGGAGAACCCCGAGAGCGACCGCCGCCCGCCGCGCGTGCGCCACGAGTTCACGGTCGACCGCCCGGTGGTGGCCGCCCGCGCCTACGTCAGCGCCCACGGCCTGATCCGCGCCGAGCTCGACGGCGGCCGCGTCGGCACCGACGAGCTGGTGCCCGGCTGGACCGTATACGGGCAGCGCCTGGTGGCCCGCGCCTACGACGTCACCGCTCAACTGCTGGACTCCTCCCCCGCCGGCGACGGCGTCGGCCGCCACGCGCTCGGCGCTCAGCTGGCCGACGGCTGGTACCGCGGACACATCGGCTTCGACGGCGGCTACCGCAACCTGTATGGCGACGACGTCGCCGCCATCATCCAGCTCGAGCTCACCCACGCAGACGGCACCCGCACCACGGTCGCCACCGGCCCGGACTGGCGGGCGGGCGCCGGCGAGATCCTGTTCACCGGCCTGTACGAGGGCGAGACGGTGGACGCTCGTCTGACCACTCCGGGCTGGTCGGCCCCCGGGTTCGACGACGCCGAATGGTCGCCGGTGGCCGTGGGCGCCTCGGACGCCGAGCAGCTGATCATGCCGCTGGATGCCCCGGTGCGCGCGCAGGAGACGCTGCTTCCGGTAGCGGTCACGGTGCAGGAGCGGCAGGCGATGTCGATCGGGGAGGCGGAGATCGAGACCGCCCCGGAGCGCGTGCTGATCGACTTCGGGCAGAACCTGTCCGGCCGCCTGCGCATCCGCGTGACCGGCCCGGCGGGCACCACCATCACCCTGCGGCACGCCGAGGTGCTGGAGGACGGCCGACTGGGTACGCGCCCGCTGCGCGGTGCCGCCGCCACCGACCGCTTCACGCTGGCCGGCGACGGCGTGGAGGAGTGGGAGCCCGCCTTCACCATCCACGGTTTCCGCTACGCGGACGTGGCCGGCTGGCCGGGTGGGGCGGCGGCCGCCAAGCGGGACATTGAGGCCGGGGCGATCACCGCCGTCGTCGTGCACACCTCCATGGAGCGGCTGGGCGCCTTCGACTGCTCGGACGCGCGCGTGAACCGCCTGCACGAGAACTCGCGGTGGTCCATGCGGGACAACTTCGTCGCCCTGCCCACCGACTGCCCGCAGCGCGACGAGCGCCTGGGCTGGACCGGCGACATCCAGGCCTTCGCCCCCACCGCGGCCTTCCACTACGGCTGCACCGGGCTGCTGTCCTCATGGCTGGCGGACCTGGCGATCGAGCAGGCCGCGCACGGCACCGTCACCTGGTACGTGCCCGTGATTTCGGGCGGACTCTGGACCCCGCCGCGGCCGGCAGCCGTGTGGGGCGACGCCGCCACCGTGGTGCCGTGGGAGCTGTTCCGGGCCACCGGCGACCGCGGCCTGCTGGCCCAGCAGTACGACTCCGCCAAGGCCTGGGTGGATCTGGTGGACTCCCTGTCCGCGGACGATCACGTGTGGGACTCCGGCATGCAGCTGGGCGACTGGTTGGACCCCTCCGCCCCGCCGGACAACCCCATGCAGGCGATGACCGACCCCTACCTGGTGGCCACCGCCTTCTTCGCCCAGTCGGCCCGGATCGTCGCCCGCTGGGCGGCCGTCCTCGACAAGAACGACGACGCCGCTCACTACACCGCCCTGGCGGACGCGATCGGGGAGGGCTTCCGCGCCCGCTTCACCGACGGCGCCGGGCACATGACCTCCGACACGCAGACCGCCTACGCCCTGGCGATCACCTTCGACCTGACCGGTTCGGAGGAGCACCGCCAGGTTGCCGGGGACCGGCTGGCCGAGCTGGTGGAGGCCTCCGGCGGGCACGTGTCCACCGGCTTCGCGGGCACGCCCGTACTCACCGGGGCGTTGACGGCGACCGGTCACGTCGACGCCGCCTACCGGCTGCTGCTGACGACGACGTGCCCGAGCTGGCTGTACACGGTCACCATGGGGGCCACCACCACCTGGGAGCGTTGGGACTCCATGCTGCCGGACGGGACCATCAACCCCGGCGACATGACCAGCTTCAACCACTACGCCCTGGGGGCGGTCGCGGCCTGGCTGCAGCGCGCCGTCGCAGGCCTGGCGCCGGCCGAGCCCGGCTACCGGGTGATCGAGGTGGCGCCGGCACCGGGCGGGGGCCTGACCCACGCCGAGTCCGTGCACCGCACCCCCTACGGCTGGGCGGCCTCCTCCTGGCGGCTGGTGGACGAGTCCGGCCGCGAGGTCACGCCGCAGGCGGCCGCCGCCGGCGAGGGCCGCCTGGAACTCGACGTCGTCGTCCCGGTCGGGGCGCGGGCGCGGGTGACCCTGCCGGGACGCGAGGGGGAGCCGCCCCTCGAGCTGTCTCACGGCCGCCACCACCTGGTGGCCTGAGCAAACATCCACACGAGAACAAAGGAGTTCCCATGTCCCAACCATCCACGGTCCCGCAGGTGGGCAAGGACCCAAATATCCAGGAGCCCACCCGCCCCGGCACCTCCATGAAGTACCTGGGCGGGCGCCCGTTCTACCAGTACCTGTTCGCCTACACGATCGCGGGCATGTTCCTGTTCTCGTGCTACTCCGCCATTCCCGGCATTCTGCTGCCCAACCAGGTGCAGATGGTGGAGTTCCAGGCGTTCTTCGGCGACTATCCGCACGTCACCTCAGAGGTGCTCCAGCAGCTCGCCTCCGGCACCTACACCGGGGCGGACGCCGCCGAGCTGACGGACATCTACAACCATTACGACGGCGCCCGCGCGAGTGCCATGTCCGTGGTCAGCGCCATCGGCTCCCTCTTCACCATGTTCGCCCAGCCGATCGTCGGGGTCATCTCCGACCGGTGGCGCTCGCGCTGGGGACGGCGCTCCTTCTGGATCTGCGCCGGCGGGTTCGTGGGCGCCCTGCTCATGATCGGACTGCGCTACTCCAGCACCATCCTACTGATCACCATATTCTGGGTGGTGGCCCAGGTGGCCCTGAACTTCATGCAGGCGCCGCTGGTCACCACCATCGCCGACCGTACTCCGGAGAACCGTCTGGCGACGGTCTCCGCCTTCTCCGGAATCGGCACCATGATCGGCGGCCTGGCGGGTTCACTGGTCGCTGGCAACGCCTTCAACGCGATGGGCCTGGACGCCTACTACATCTTCGCGATTCTGGTGGCCTTCGGCGCCGCCTGCTTCGTACTGCTGGCCAAGGACCGCTCCTCCAAGGACCTGGAACTGCCGCGCTTTGACGTCAAGACCTTCATCATCGGCTTCACCATCGCCCTGCGCGACCGCGACTACCGCTGGGTGTGGTTCGCCCGGCTGCTCATGTTCCTCGGCTACACCTCCTCCACCACCTTCAACCTGTACGTCCTCCAGTCCTATGTGCGCCCGGCCCTGACCCAGGCAGAGGCAAATGCCATGGTCCCCATCCTGAGCCTGGTGGCCATGCCCGGCATGATCATCATGATGCTCGTCTCCGGACGGCTGTCGGACAAGCTGGGGCGCCGCAAGCCCTTTGTCATCTACTCCTCCTTCGCGCTCATGGCACTGTATGCGCTGCCCGCCGTCTGGCCCACGGTTGCGAGCCTGCTGATCATGTCGGCCCTGTCCGGCTTCGCCTTCGGCGCCTTCATGACCGTGGACCAGGCCCTGTTCATCGATGTCCTGCCGGACCCGGAGGCCGCGGGCCGCGACCTGGGTGTGGCCAACGCGGCCACGAACATCGGGCAGATGCTGGCCCCCGTGATCGCCGGCCAGCTGGTAGCCCGCATCGCCGGCGCCGCCGGGTACCGCATGATCTACGTCTTCGCCATGGTCATGCTGCTGCTGGCGGCACTTGCCATCTACCCGGTCAAGAAGGTCAAGTGACATGCCCGCCGACCAGCCGACTCCCGACGCGCCCAGTCCCGTCGCCCACCCCGCTTCCACGCCGGTGGCCGTCCCCGAGCCCGGCCCTGGCCCGGTGGTCACGGCCCCCTGCGGGGCGGTGCGCGGGGTCTGGCGGCGGATCATCTCGGCCACCGGCTCCCCCGCCCGCTTCAGCCGCTCCGCCGTCTTCTACGGGATTCCCTTCGCCGAGCCGCCGACCGGCCCACGCCGCTTCCTGGCGCCGGTGCGCCGCGGACGCTGGGAGGGCGTGCGGGACGCCTCCCGCCCCGGTCCCACCCCGCAGCGGCGTCCCTTCGGGGAGACCACCGCCATCCCCGAGCCGTCCATCCCCGGGGACGACGTCCTCGCGGTGAGCGTCTTCACCTCCGCACCCGGGGACGCGGACGCCCGCCTGCCGGTGCTCGTGTGGATTCACGGCGGCGGCTTCTACGCGGGCAGCCCGGCCAGCCCCTTCTACGACGGGGCCGCCTTCAACCGCGACGGCGTGGTCACCGTGTCCATCTCCTACCGGCTGGGCTTCGACGGCTTCGGCTGGATCCCCGACTCCGACGCCCCGGTCAACCGCGGCGTGCTGGACCAGATCCTCGCCCTGGAGTGGGTGCGGGACAATATCGCCGCCTTCGGCGGGGACCCGGAGCGGATCACCGTCGGCGGGCAGAGCGCCGGTGGTGCCAGCGCCCTGGTGCTACTGGCGTCCCCGCGCGCCCGCGGCCTGCTGCACGGCGTGATCTGCGAGTCGGGCGGCACGACGGCGGCGACCACCGCCGACGCCCGCGTGATCGGGGAGCGGGCCGCCCAGATCGCCGGCATCACCCCGGGCCTGGCGGGCTGGCGCTCCGTGTCGGAGGAACGGGTGCTGGACGTCTCGGAGCAGCTCGGCCGGGAGTTCCCGCTGTTCGACGTCTCCGCCGACCTGTCGCGCTTCATCCGCCCGCCCCGGGCCATCTCCCGCACCTTCATGCCGGTGGTAGACGGGGACATCATCCCCGCCGCCACCCTGGACGCGGCGACCGCGGCAGCGGATGTGCCGGTCCTGTGCGGCGGAGTGCGCCACGAACTCACCCCCATTGGCCGGGCCCTGAGCGGGGAGATGGCCGGGCGTGGCGCCGCGGAGCTGTTGGCCGAGGCCGGCATGCGCCCGGAGCGGATCACGCAGCTGACCGCCACCTACCCGGAACTGGCCGGCGACGAGGAGCTGCTGGTGGGCCAGGTGGTCTCCAACGGCCTGTTCCGCCTGCCGGTACTTCAGTGGGTGCGGCGGCGCGGCGCCGACCCGGTCGCGGCCGACCGCACCTGGGTGTACGACTTCTCCTGGTGCTCGGCCCTGCCCGCGCCGGCGGGCGGCCTGTCCACCCACTGCATGGAGGTGCCCTTCGTCTTCGACTGTCTGGCCCACCCGCACGCCGACGGCGTCCAGGGTTCACCACGCCCGCAGTCACTGGCCGATGTCATGCACGCCGACTGGGTGCGCTTCATCCGCGACGGCGCACCGGGCTGGGCGCCCTGGGCACGGGCCGGCACCGGACGCCGCTACGGCGGCCCGGCCGCCCCCGCCGGCGCCGTCGACGAGGTCGTTTATCCCCTGGAGCTGGCCATGCTGGCCGACGCCGAATCCGCGCAATAGGAGCCCGCATCATGTCCGACAACAGTCAAGCCGCCGCGCAGCCGGACCGGACCCCGGTACGGCCATCGCCGTCGCCCGGTGGCCCGGCGCCCGAACCGGCCGGCAACATCCCCGCCTCCGTGCGCGCCGCCCTGAAGCTGCCTGCGGCAGACGGCCCCGCCTCCCACGCCATCCATGAGGTGCTGGAGCTCCCCATGCCGGACGGGACCGTGCTGCGTGCCGACGTCGTTCGCCCCGCCGACGACGGCGCCCACCCGGTGCTGCTGACCCGGTGCCCCTACTTCGGGGCCTGGCGGCCCATGGTGGCCGAGGTGTCCGGCGCTGACCCGGCCACGCCCGGCCTCATGGCGGGCGTGCTGGGCATGCAGGCCGCTGTAAGCCTGGACCGGGCCATCGCCGAGGGCTTCGCAGTGGTCGCCCAGGCCTGCCGCAGCACGGACATCTCCGACGGTGACTTCCGCTTCTACTTCGACGAGGCCGCGGACGGCACCGCCACGCGCGCGGCGCTGGCCGCCCTGCCCTGGTGCGACGGCCGGGTGCTCACCTTCGGCAACTCCTACCTGACCACCACCCAGTTCACCGCCGCCCTGGCCGGCACCGAGCACCTGGCCGCCATGACCGCCTGGGTGTCTCCCTCCACCTATGACGACGACCTGGCCATGCGCGGCGGCGTGCTGCTGGAGGGGCCGTCGTATGAGTGGGCGCGCCAGCAGGTGCGCACCGGGCTTTGGCGCGACGGGCGCCCGGACGCCCCACAGGAGACACTGCCCGAGCCGGTTCAGGCCTTCGCGCCCTACCTGGAACGGGTCGGGATCGCACAGGCCGCGCAGGACCTGGCTACGGCGCACCGGGCCGGCGGGCACGTGGTCGACTGGGTGCGCCACCCCCTGCACGACGCCTACTGGGAGCGGCTCGTCTACCCGGTGGACGGGCTGGCTGACCTGGCGGTGCCGACGCTGCACGTGTCCGGCTGGTACGACCTGTTCCAGGGCGGCACCCTGCGCAACTTCACGGCCATGGCCGCAGGCGCCGCCGCGCGGGGCCGTCCCGGAGACGTGCGCCTGGTGGTCGGCCCCTGGACGCACCTGGCCTTCGACGGGCATCTGGCCGGGCGTGACTTCCCCGGCGGCGGCACCGACGACGTCGGCCTGGGGGAACTGAGCCTGGACTTCTGGAAGGCGGCCCTCGGGGATGAGCAGGCGGCGGCGCGCCTGCCGGAGGACCCCGTGCGCGTCTATGTCATGGGGGCGGATCGGTGGATCGACCTGCCCGCCTGGCCCGCCCCCGACGCCGTCGAGCAGGCCTGGCGCCTGGGCGCGGGCGGGGTGCTGCACGCTCCCGACGGCCAGGCGGAGCGGGACGACGCCTCAGCGGCCGACGCCACCGCGGACGCGGCCGGCATGCCGGGCGCCAGCGGATACGAGGTGCCGGACACGCATGCGACCGCGAGTTCCGCGGCGGGCTGGACCGCCTGGGTGCACGACCCGGCCGAGCCGGTGCCCACCGCGGGCGGCCAGATGCTCATGGGTCCGCCGGAGAATGCCGGCCCGCACGACCAGCGCAGTATCGAGGCGCGCGACGACGTAGCGGTGTTCACCGGCGCGCCGTTGGAGGAGCCGGTGACGCTGCTCGGCCCGGTGCGGCTGCACGCCTGGGTGGCGGCGGACGCCGTCGACGCCCACCTGCACGCGGCCCTGACCGAGGTGAGCCCGGACGGCACCTCCACCCTGCTGACCGACGGCGTGCTGCGGCTCAGCGCCCGCGCCGGGGCCGAGCGCCGCGACCCGCTCACCCCCGGAGAACCCGTGGAGGTGGAGGTGGACATGTGGTCCACCGGCGTGCACCTGCCCGCCGGGCACCGCCTGCGCGTGCGCCTGGCGGGCTCCAACTGGCCGCGCTACAGCGTGGCCGACCCGGCGGGCGGGGCCCCGGTGACCATGCGGGTGCTGCACGACGCCGCCCACCCCAGCGCCGTCGTTGTATCCAGCGTGAGCCTGGACGACCACCCCGCAGTCGTCCGTTACGGCGCCTGACCCGCTCTTCCCCGCGTCTCAGCCGACCTCCAGTACCACGCGCTGGTAGCGGGTCAGCGGCGGCGTACCGGTGTCGGTGCCCTCCACTATCAGGTGGATGGCCTGGCCGGGGCGCGCCTCGGCGGGCACGGTCACGACGGCGGTGCCGGCGCCGTCGTCCCGGATGCGCGGCGGCGTCGGGCACGGGTTGGGCCCGGCCTCCGGGTAGGCCCACCAGCGCAGCAGCACGTGATCGTCGTCGGGGTCGGTGGCCGTGGCGGTCAGGGTGACCACCTCGCCGGGGCGCACGTGCCGCACCAGCCCACTGCCGCCGTCGGCGTGCTCGACGACGACGGCCGGCGGATGGTTGGCGTCCTCGTAGCGGGGCGTCACCGACCAGGCCAGGCGGGCGGCGAACTCGTTCTGCAGGGCCCGCCACCAGCGGGTCATGTGGTACTCGGGCGGGGTGGTGCCGTCGGCGGCGCGGTCGACCACCTGCTGGGGGTAGTCGGGCTGCGGCAGGCCCGGCAGGTCGAAACGCATGTCGGAGGTGAGCGTGTCGGGCAACTTCGGGTGCGGCACCTGGCGGCCGCCCCAGCCGCCGAAGGTGGCGTCCTCCCAGGAGTGCAGGCCGTTGGGGATCAGCAGGGTGAAGTTGGAGGTGTCGCCCTCGGAGATGAAGGCGCCGGCCTCCTGCACCGGGCACCACACCTGATAGCCCTCCTCGCGCAGCTGCGCCTCGGTCTTGCCGGCCTGGCCGAAGTAGTCCTCGGGGTCGAAGTCGGCGGCCATGCGCCGCCCGTCGCCCCACACCCGGTAGGCGGCCCCCAGCGGGCCCCGGGCACTGACGTACTCGCGCGTCCACTGCGCACCGACGAGTTCGAGGTCGGCGGGGAGCAGCACGTCCCGAGTGGTGTACCCCCAGGTGAGGGTGGCGACCTCACGGTGCTCCAAGCCGGGCCAGTGCGGGCGGATATAGCCCTGCAGGGTCGAGTCCTGCTCCCCGAAGGAGGACAGCACCACCCGGTCCAGTACCCGCTGCTTGAGTACCGGCCAGTCCTCCCGGCCGCCAAGCTCCTCCTCCAGGGTGCGCAGGGCGCGGGCGAAGGTGGAGATGCCGCCCCAGGCCTGGATGAACAGGGGGCGGGCGGCGTCCAGCAGGGCACCGCCCTCGCCCGTGGCGCCGTCCGGGGTCAGCGCAATGTCCCGCAGCAGGTCCGCGATGAGCGTGGAGCCTGGGGTGACCTCGTCCATCTCCCCCTCGGCGGTGATATTGCCCATGCGCACCAGTGAGCGCAGGAAGGCGGCGGTGGGGAAGCGGGGGTCGTGCACGCGCAGGGTGTCCTCCACCTGCGCGTAGGCGTCGATGGCCTCGTCGATGTGGAGCCTGGCGCCGGGCGCGGGCCAGCGGTGAGGTGCGATGCCGCGGGCGGGGTCGCCGGTGTAGTGGAACTTGCTGCCCGCATACACCAGGCCGCACAGGTCGATCTCGGCGGAGTGGGTGAGCAGGCGGATCATGGAGTTCAGGTCGTCCAACTCGGGGTCGGTGGTGACCACGACGCGGGGCCAGTCGGTCCGTGGGAAGGCTTCCTTGCGCATGGCCCCAGCGTGCCACATGCGGGCGGGCATGGTGCGCGACGGCGTCTGAACGACTCATTAGGCCGCCCGGCGGTTGTCGGCACCGATATGCGTCTGTGCTCGAAGTTACACTGAACCCGCCTTCTCCGGCACCTTCTCCCGGAACACCCAGTGTCCTTGCGAGTTATCGGCGTGAACGTGTTGCTAAAGATCGGGATTTTGGTTGCTGTGGTGCGGGGAAGTCGGGGTGATTATGGCCTGGGAGGTTAACCCGGGGCGGTGGTTGACTTTCGGGGTAGATGTGCGGGCCGTGAGAACACGGTCCCCACGAGCAAGGCTCTGCCCGATCTGTCAGACCCCTATGAAGAAGCCCGGCCGCACCGCCGCAGGCACCCAACGGTGGAAGTGCACCGCCCCGGTTGGACCGCCCACGCCCCGGTTGGACCGCCCACGCCCCGTTGGACCGCCCACGCCCCGTTGGACCGCTGTAACCGGCGGCTACGGCGGTCCAACCGGGGAACAGCGGTCCAACCGGGGAACAGCGGTCCAACCGGGGAACAGCGGTCCAACCGACAGGCTCAACAGCCACGCACACCGCCACCCAACCGCGCATCGCCACCCAAGCACTGACACAACCGGACCTAGTGAGCCCGGGGGCGCCCGAACCACACACACGTTCGCGCCGACAACCCCGAAGAAGGCCTCTGGAAACGCAAAGGCTGGGCCGGCCGAACCAGCTAGAACACCCCGACACGCCGGTCTAAAGCAACACGTTCGCGCCTATAACCCGTCCTTGCCGGGGAAGAAGATGAGGTACGGGAGGAGGTGGGGGCCGTGTCCAAGCCGAAAGGCCGACATGCCAAAGTCCGCAAGGACAAGGGAATGGCCCGGAAGCTGAGCGAAATACTCGAATCACTCGCTCAACTGATCCGGGCCATTGGTGTCCTTGTGGATGCCCTCAGTAAGTGGTTCGGCTGAGCCGCTTACGTCGGGGAGTCATCCGGTTGCCTCCGGGTGACTCCCCTCTATTGTGCCCGCTCGCGCGCTCGCCTGACAAGCAAACGAGCCTCATCTCAGTTCGAAGACGCGGGTTAGCCCGTGACGACGCGGCCCGGCCCTCCAGAGCGCTGCCCGGCAGGACGTCCTCGACAGTAAACCGGCTCTTCCGGTTCGGGTGTGCCGGTGCTGGGTGTTGCCGGCCGGGTGGGTTGGGTGCTGGTGGGTGGGTGGTGTGCCCGGGCGCCCTGGCCGTGGGGCAGATTGTCCGAATCCGGCGCAAAGGCCGTCGGCGACCGCTGGAGCCGATTTGAAAACCGCATGATTCCAACGTTCTGCCCACGGCCGCCGGCGACGTCGGCGTCGTTTATGCCGATCCTGGACACTTTGGGGCCGCCACGCACAGGAACGAGCGCCAACGGAGAGCCGCCGCGGGCGGGCACGCCGCCCGTGCGCCCGAGGTCACCGCGCATTCCAACACCACACCCTCAAACCGGAAGAGCCAGCTAACCGGCGTCATGGAAGTTCGCCCCGCGTCGTCGACGGCTCCCGCCCGAGCAGCGTGCAGGCTACGCCACCAGCCCGGGATGTGCTGCAATGGGCCGGTGGATCGCACCGACGCCCCGCCCCGTGCAGACGACTCCGCGCCGCCGGAGCCCACCGAGGCGCCCGAGCTACCACCGGTGCCCGCCTGGTTGGACGAGCCCACCGGCGAGCGCGCCCTGGCCTGGGCGGCGGCGCGGACGGACGAGACCATGTCCGCCTTCACCGACGACGTGGACTACCTGCGCCTGACCCAGGACCTTCAGGAGATACTCGACTCCCCGGACCGCATTCCCGCAGTCACCGAGGCCGCCGACATGGTCTACAACTTCTGGACCGATGCGGCCCACCCGCGCGGAGTGTGGCGGCGCACCACCTGGGCGTCGTACGCGGCCGGCGCCCCCTCCCGCCCACCGCGCCCCGACGACGCCTCCGCCACCGAGTGGGAGGTGCTGCTCGACCTGGACGCCGAGCGCCGTCGGCGCGGCCGCGACCTGGCCTGGGCGGGGGCGCAGGTGCTGCAAACCGGCCCGCTGGCAGGGCGCCGCGCCCTGGTGAGCCTGTCCGACGGCGGGACGGACGCCACCTTCACCGAGGAATTCGATCTGGACGAGCGGCGCTTCCTGGATGCGACCGAGGGCGGCTTCCGCAAGCCGCTCTCAAAGGGCACGCTGACCTGGGGTGCCGACGGCGACACCTGCCTGCTTTCGGACGACTTCGGTGCCGGGTCGCTGTCGCCGGCCGGACTGCCGCGCCAGGCGCGTCGCCTGCGCCGTGGGCAGGCGCCCCGGGACGCCGAGGTGCTGATCACCGGAGCCGCGGATGCGATCGTCACCCGGGCCAGTTGCGATGCGTGGGGCCGCACCTGGCTCATGAGCATGGGCGGCCTGGGCGATACCCGGGTCTGGTGGCTGCCCGACGACGCCGCGGTCCCCGCCGGCCAGAAGGCGGCGCGGCGGGCGCTTGCGGCCGACGGCGCGAACGTACCCGCGGACGCGATCCGGATCGAGGCGCCGCCGTCGGCTTCCATCGGCGTGGGGGCGCAGTGGCTGACGATCCAGCTGCGCGAGCCGTGGGAGGTGGCGGGACGCCGCTACGAGCCGGGCATGCTGCTGGGGGCGCCGCTGAGCCAGTGGCTGCACGGCGAGCGCGACGGGCTGGAGGTGCTGTTCGCCCCCACGTCCTCGTCCTTCCTGTCCGCCGCTACGTGGACCCGCCACCACATGGTGCTCACAGTGCTGGACGACGTCGCCGGCCGGCTGGAGGTGTGCACCCCGCCGTCACGGTGGGAGTCGGAGGCGGGCGAGCACGCCGCCGACCGGCGGCAGTGGCGTCACCACTGGATCGACCTGACCGGGGCCGCCCACCGCCCGAGTGAAGCCGAGGCCGCCGCGGCCCCGGACCCCACCGAACTGCGGCCGGGCCGGCCCCTGCTGGAGGTGACCGCGCAGGCGGTGCGGCAACGGGACACCGACTACCTGTTCATCTCCGCCTCGGGCTGGACCACCCCGCCCACGCTCACGCTCGCCCGCCTCACCGAGGTCGGCGAGGTGACCGGAATGTCGGTGCTGCGGCAGGCGCCCGCCCGCTTCGACGCCCGCGGAGTGCGCGTCAGCCAGCACGTGGCGGTCAGCGCGGACGGCACCCGCGTGCCCTACTTCCAGATCGGTCGGCCACGTGCCGGCGCGGACGCAGGCACCGGCGACGGCGGGACGACGTCGGTTCCGGTTGCGAGCGCACCTGCGGTGGACTCACCGGCACAGGAGCCGTCGCCCGGCCCAACCCTGCTGTATGGCTATGGCGCCTTCGGCACCAGCCAGACCCCCTGCTACCAGCCGCTTACCGGCAAGGCCTGGCTGGAACGGGGCGGCACCTACGTGGTGGCGTGCACCCGTGGCGGCGGCGAGTATGGACCCGGTTGGCACCTGGCGGGCACCGCCCGGGAACGGCACCGGGTGGTGGAGGACTTCGCTGCGGTGGCGCGCTCGCTGATCGACCGCGGGGTGACCTCGGCAGGGCAGCTGGTGGTGCACGGCGCCAGCGCGGGCGGCCTGCTGGTCGGAGAGATGCTCACCTGCCACCCCGAGTTGATTGGCGGGGTAATCGCGGAGGCGCCACTGCTGGACCTGGAGCGGTACACGCGCCTGCTGGCCGGCGCCATGTGGCGCTCCGAGTTCGGGGACCCGGACGATCCCGACGATTGGGAGACCATGCGACCCCTGTCCCCCTTCCACGCCCTGGTACCGGGCCGGGAGTATCCGCCGCTGCTGCTGCTCACCTCTACCGCCGACGACCGCGTGCACCCGGCGCACGCCCGCGCCATGGCCTACCGGATGCGTGCGCTGGGGCTCGCGGTCAGCTATGTGGAACAGACCGAGGGCGGGCACGCAGGCACGGCGATCTCCGCCCAGCGGGCCGCCACGAGCGCGCTTATCCACACCTTCGCCCGGCGGGCGGCCGCCGGTCACCGGCTGTCGCCCGCAGGCACAATGCATGGAATTAAGGATCAGCCGAACTCGGGTGGGACGAAGTAATTATTGTACCGACTGGTGGAAGTATGCACTCCAGGGAGGGCACCATGTCCAAGAAACGTATTCTTGTTAGCGTAGCGGCGGCGTTGGTGATGGCCGTCGCACTGACAGGTGGATGGATCTGGTGGACCAGGCCCGCGCTACGATCCGTGGCTTCTCCTCCCGGCGGCGAAGAACGGATCAAGGTTCGCCTTGGGGAAGGATTGCTACCGCAGCGGACTACGGCAGGAACAATCAGTCCAGGCGGATTGTCATCCGAGGGACATAAATGGGTGGGAACAGTCGTGTGGACTGACAGCGACAATGCCACTACGAGCTACAAGTTGCCCCTCGGCGAGTCTGTGCATATTGATCGACTTGGAGTGGTCACGCTAATCGCGGTTGAACCAACTCCTCTCGATCAAGTGTTCCATCGACGTCCCGGCTGAGGATACCGTATGACGCTCAGTATTGACTTGGAACCTACCGCACAGCCGTGCAACATGGGCGACTGTTAGATGCGCGCATTGAATTGAACACAAGTTCTACGCCGCCCCGCTTCGGCGCAAAGTTACGATGCACCCGAGGCTCGCACGGCAGCGTACTCCCGATAACCGGAGGTGTCCTGATGGCGAGGAGGCTCATGATCTCCAAGCCCAAGAAACGCATTCTTATAAGCATCGCGGCGATCCTGGTCATCGCCACCGCACTGACAGGTGGATGGATCTGGTGGACCAGACCCGTACTGAGATCCGTGCCTTTACCTGAAGGAACAGAGCCAGACCAAGTCATGGTACAAGGCGGGTCGATACCACCGATACTTACGACCGCGGGAACGATATCCTCGGCCGGCTTGCGCTCCGAGAACCGTGAGTGGATAGCGAAGCTGCGTTGGACCGACCTGCAACACACCAAGCACCTTTACGAGCTGCGACTCGGGGAGCCTGTCGAGGTGGAAGGTCTGGGAACCATTACACTTGTGAGGGTGGACCCAGTCCCGCTATTTGACTCAGACAGATTATCATGGCTGCCGGGCATCAAACCGAAACTCGGAAGCGGAAACAGACTTTACTTCACACTCATTTTTAAAGACGGCGTCCGGGAATGTGAGATAGAAGAATATAACTGCCCTCCGCGGCCAGAGCAATAACGACCTGCGACTCACCGAGGCTAACACCTATTCTCCATCGTCCTCAATGGTCATGACGTCGAATTACTTCTCATAGTCCGCTCGGGAAATCCGTATCCTTACATTGGGGAGGTCTTCCCGGACCAAGGTGCAGCCGTCCATGCTGCGGTCGATTACATAACAAGGCCACGGCTCCGTCGTCGACAGAGTCTACCGTTCACATGACTACTTGGCGCGCGTGTTCGAACAGACGCGGCTGGCATGCAACAGCTTTTGTTGGACGGCTGTTGCTGAGCGGCAAGTACGCGAAACACAACAGGATGCGCTATCATAGGGGCATCAAATCTGACTGGTAACAACCCGGAGGCACCCTCATGGCAAGAAGGCCCACGATACCCAAGAAGCGCGTACTTATAGCTGTGGCAACACTGTTACTGGTAGCCGTGGCACTGACGGGCGGGTGGATCTGGTGGACCAGACCCGCACTGCGATCCGTACCTTTACCAGAAGGGACCGAGCAAGATGAATACATGGTTGTTGGCCCGTCACTGCCAAGCTTGCACACTAACGCCGGTACGGTCAGGTCGGCTGGGATACGTTCCGAGGATCACGAGTGGGTGGCTCGTTTGAGATGGACGGATTTGGATCGCATTGAGCATGTTTACGAGCTGCGGCTCGGGGAGTCGGTTGACGTGGAGAGTTTAGGACGTATGACGCTGGTGCGGGTTGAGCCTGCTCCGCTTATTGATCCGAACAAGTTTTCTTGGCTGCCTGGCGTACAACAGAATATCGGTGGCGGGAGCAGGATACACTTCGTTCTTGAATTCGAAGACGGAGTCAGAGAATGCATTCCCTGGGAAGAAACAGATTGCGCCCGCCACTAAGCTGCTGACATCGATTCTCTGCGCGACATCTAGTCTTCCTCATCCTTCTCTATGGTCGTGACGTCGAAGTACTTCTCGTAGTCTTCGCGGGAGATTCGTATGTATCCATCTCCCAGGTCTCCGGGTGGTGTGGAATAATCTTCCGCGGGATGGTTTTCCCCCCAGGGGTTATACAAGGTTACGGTTTCGTCGTCAATGGCGACTACCGTGTAAGCGTGCGCGGTCCGCTCCCCTGGTTCGTCGTACTCTCCTCCGACGATGCGGTATTGACCTTCTTCGTCCGGTTCTGCACCAGGTTCGACATCCGGCCGCCAGCTTTTTCTCCCCTCGCCGACGGTTACGCCCTCATTTTCATCTTCGGAGCGGATGACGCCGTCGTCATTCGTGTCAGCCAAGGCGGTAACCTGGTCACCGTTGTCGAAGTCACCACCTCCGGTGGTCGCGATAACAGGCTTCCCGTCCTCCACCGCCTCCTCGATCGCATTCCACTCCTCGTTCGTGTACCCGTGCTGCTGCTGAGGAATCAGGTTCCACGTCCACCCGATAGTTCTTACCGTCTCAGAATCGTTGCCTGAGATCACAGCAATCACATCGTCCGGGTGCCCGCCATCCCTGATCGCCTCATCCCCGAAGTGCTTGCCGTAGGCGCGCTCGTACACCGAGATAATGTCATACCCGCTGTTGCCGTAGGTGTAGACGTCGTCGACTTCAACCTCAACCTTCTTACCATCATCGTAAAGCGTGACAATGAATGCCTGTTTGGATTCATCCCACCGCATGTTCTCACGCAGGACCTGCTTGCCGTCATCGGTCCATGAGTACGCCTGCAGCGTCGCCATAAGATAACAGTCACCGACTCTCCCCTGGTGTACATCGTCCCATTCCTCGCTACCATCCAGCTGGAGTTTGATCGCCTCAATCTCGGCATCGGTCAGCTTGGTCTTGTCTTTCGTATAGTCGACCTCGTCATCGGCTTTGCCCTTGCCACCCTGGGCCAGCGGCCCGGCACCCTGACCCGGCGCCCCTGCACCCAGCGCCGTGCTCAAGGCCGCCGCGGTGCGTATGGCGGCGAGATTGACCTCTGCGAGTATGCCCGCCCACGCCTGGGCGATGGCGGGCACAACCGCTGCGGCCACGATCGCGGCCGCCGGGGTGCCCAGGGCGGCCAGCACCTTCCGGCCGGCAAACTCCCGCAACTCATCCGCCGCCGCGATCGCAGAATCAAGGACCTGCGCGTATGCCTCCAGAGGCCCCGCACCCGCCTCTAGCCGCTCGGCATCACGCTCCAACGCCCGAGTCAACTCCCGGGCGCCATGCCTGAAAGCATCGGCCGTAGCGCCCTGGAATGACGGCGTGGCACCACGGGCGTAATCAGCCAGGTCAGCCGCACCCCAGAAACTGCGGGCGGCGCTCTTCCAATCCTCCGCAACCGCGCGAACAGCCGCCGGATCGCCGGGCACCTGCCCAACCAGGATGCCGCCGACGCCCATCGCAGCCGCAGTTGAGACTCCGCCAGTTAGCGAGGAGGACGTGGACAAGGGGACCATAGGGGAACTCTTTCTCAAAGTAGGTCAAATGAGAACAAACGGGCGTAGGCGACCGGCGGTGCCAATCAATCAGCGACGAGCGCCGCGGTCATCGAATCAGCTAGTCAGGCCGCGATAACTGACCACCCGACCGGTGTCACGGTCGAGCACGGTCCCATTGGAGTGACCGCGACCGAACTGGTGCGAGGAGTCGCCAAGAACTCGTGCGCCGTCGGCGGCCTCCTCATCGGTGTTCGTAAAGTCCCGTTGAGCAGCCACCAACCCCTCGGCCAGCTCCACCGCGCGGGACGCGCCCTGGGTCGCCCGGTCCTCGAAGTGGTAGGCGAACCGTGCCGCCGCGGACGCCAGCACCGGCACACCGAAAGCGCCCTCGCTGCCGGTGTTCACATCGACGCTCCCTACCGCCGCCTGACACTCCTCCAGCAGCGCCCCGCCGCGGCTCGACTCCTCAGGGACAACCTGTAGAACCACCAAGAACCTCCACAAATCCCGGCCACGGCCGCCGCTTCTCAGGACAGACCACGGCGCTCACCGATTGGCATACAAACGGTCACAGGTTAGCAGCATGCCCCTTCGTCTCACCCCCGCCGACGCTGTAACGGCCACAACAACACATGAGGGCTCCCCACGAGCCTCAGACGGCCCAACGCCACGCGCGGCCATCCGGCCCGGTAATCAGGTGCCCGGGGCCGTGTTCGAACCTGCAAGCAACGGAGCGGCGGCGCCTGAGGCGGTCCGCCTTATCGCCATTCCGGGCGGAAGGCCCCCGCTCCGCCCTGACACGCTCGCCCATGCTCCGCCTACTGTCGCCGTGTACGCGGCGGCGGCAACGAAGTCGCCGCGAGCAGCCAATTGCAGCAGGCGAACCGCAGCCGCGCTGCGCGAACACTTTCGGAGGTCACCGTGTCTGAGCAAACCGCCCCCGCCCACAAGCTCGCCGTCATCGGCTACGGCACCCAGGGCGTCTACCACACCCGCAACCTGCGGGCACTGGACGACGTCGCCATCGACGTCGTCGGCATCTACGACACCGACCCGCGCGCCAACGAGGACGCCGAGGCCGACGGCCTGCACGTATACGCCTCCGCCGAGGAGGTTCTCGCGGACGAGGCCATCGACATCGTCTTCATCTGCACCCCCAACGACTCCCACCACGACTACGCCGTCTCCGCGCTGCGCGCCGGCAAGCACGTGCTGTGTGAGAAGCCCGCCATGATGAACGCCGCCGAGATGCGCGAGGTCGCCGCCGTCGCCGAGGAGACCGGCCGGATGTTCATGGTGCACCAGAACCGCCGCTGGGACCCCGACTTCAACGCCATCAAGAAGATCTACGACGAGCAGCTCATCGGCGCGCCCACCTACCTCGAGCAGCGCATCCACGGCTCGCGCGGCATCCCCGGCGACTGGCGGCAGCTGCCGGAGCACGGCGGCGGCATGATCCTGGACTGGGGCGTGCACACCGTCGACCGCCTGCTGACCATGGTCGACTCCCCCGTGGTGGACGTCTACGGCGAGCTGTCCTTCGCGCTCGGCCACGAAGTCGACGACGGCTTCCGCGCCCACCTGACCTTCGCCGACGGCTTCCGGGCGATGGTGGACGTGTCCACCACCTCCTTCCTGCCGGAGGCCAAGTTCTGGATGCAGTCCGCCGAGGGCACCGTGGTCATCGAGGACTGGGAGATGAACGGCCGCATGGTGCGCCGCACCGGCGCCGAGGAGGACGACGCCACCCCCGTGCAGGCGGGCGTGGGCCTGACCAAGACGATGGCTCCGCGCATCCTCGACTACAAGGCCCTCGCCTCCACCACCCCGCCCGTGGAGGTGCTGCCGCTGCCCGAGGTGGACGTGGACGTCATGGACTTCTACCGCAACGCCCGCGACGTGGTCGACGGCGTCGCCGAGCCGGTAATCACCAACGAGTCGGTGATCCGCTGCCTGACGGTCCTGGAGGCCATCGTGGAGTCCTCCCGCACACACGAGGTGATCCACCCCGAGCAGGCCTGACCGGCTTTCCCGCCGCACTCCCGTGGGTACCCTCGCCCCACCCGGCGCCGCGAGCACGCCCCCGCCGGCCGACGGCGTGAGCGAGTCTCCTCCCAACGACGTCGTCGCCCCCGCCTGGCTCTACGAGGCCGGCGGGGAGCGGGCGACAGCGTGGGTAGATGCCCACAACGAGCGAACCCGGCAGGAGTACGCCTCCTCCCCGGACTTCGTGCGCCTGGCCAATGACCTGAAGTCGGTGCTGGACTGCCCGGAACGGATCCCCGCCGTCGCCGACCGGGCCGGCATGCTCTACAACTTCTGGACCGACGCCGACCATCCCCACGGCATCTGGCGCCGCACCAGTTGGGAGTCATATGCCGCCGGCGCCCCATCCCGTGCCGACAGGGCCCCCGCCCCCACAAGCTGGGAGACCCTGCTCGACCTCGCGGCGCTGAACGCGCCCGGTGCCCTGCCGGCAGAACTCGGTTGCGGCAGCGGCGAACATCTGGTCTGGGGCGGGGCGCAGGTGCTCACCACCGGTCCGCGCGCCGGCCGCCGCGCGCTGGTCTGCCTCTCCCCCGGCGGCGGCGACGCGAGCCTCACCCTGGAGTACGACCTGGACGCGCGCCGCCTCATCGCACCTGCCGACGGCGGCTTCCACCGTCCGACGTCGAAGGGGACAATGACCTGGGGCGACGACGCGGGCGAGTCCGTCATCGTCTCCGCCGATTTCGGGCCCGGGGCGGTGTCGCGGGCCGGCTACCCCCGGCAGGTGCGGCGGCTGCGGCGCGGACAGGCACCGGACGAGGCGGAGGTGCTGGTGACCGCGGGAGGCGACGCCGTCGCCGCCTTCGCCTCCCGCGACCCGTGGGGGCGGACCTGGCTGACCACCATGCCGAGCTTCCAGCAAACACGCATCTGGCTGCTGCCCGACGATGTCGACTGCCCGACGGGCACCGGACCCGCCCGCGCCGCGTTGGACGGCGGTGCCCCCGCCGGCACGGTCGCCACTCCCGACGGCGACACGGTCCCGGTGGGCGCAATCCCGCTGCAGGTCCCGGAGGACAGCCTGGCCGGTGTCGGACGGGACTGGCTGACCATTCAGCTGCGCAGCCCCTGGGAGGCGGGCGGTGTCACCCATCCGGCCGGCACCCTGCTGGGCGCCGGCCTGGCTGACTTCCTGGCGGGGCGTCGCCAGCTGGAGGTCCTGTTCGCGCCCTCCGCCTCATCCACGCTGCTGTCGACCGCCTGGACCGCGGGCCACCTGGTGCTCACGGTGCTCGACGACGTCGCCACCCGCCTGGAGGTGTGCACGCCGCCCGCGCGCGGACGGGGCGGGGGTCCCGATGCGGACACCGCCCAGAACGGCTGGGGCCACCACTGGATCGACCTGACGGGCGCGGCGGATCGGCTCGGATGCCCCGCCGTCGACGACACCGAGTTGCGTCCGGGACGGGCACTACTGTCGGTATCCGCCGCGGCGCTGCGTCCGGCGGATACCGACTACCTGTGGATCTCGGCGTCGGGCTGGACCACGCCCTCAACGCTTGCCGTCGCCCGGCTGACCCCGTCCGGGGAGATCACCGGCATGGCGGTGGTGCGGCAGGCACCCGCCCGCTTCGACGCGCGGGGAGTGCGGGTGAGTCAGCACGTGGCCACCAGTGCGGACGGCACCCGGGTGCCCTACTTCCAGATCGGCAGGCCGGCGCCATCGTCGCCACCGGTGCTCGTGCACGCCTACGGGGCATTCGGGAAGTCGCTTGTGCCGGGATACGAGCCCGTCACCGGGAAGGCCTGGCTGGAGCGGGGTGGCACCTACGTGGTGGTCAATACGCGCGGCGGCGGTGAGTACGGGCCTGGTTGGCATCTGGCGGGCGCCGGCGCGGGGCGAAGGCGGGTAGTCGAGGACCTGACGGCGGTGCTGGACTCGCTGGTTGCACGCGGCGTAACCACGCCGGAGGACATCTGCCTGTATGGCTCCTCGGCCGGCGGTCTGCTCACCGGGGAGGTGCTGGCCAGGTACCCGGAGCGAATTGGCGCGGCCGTCCTGGAGGCGCCACTGACGGACATGCGCCGGTACACCCAGCTGTCGGCCGGGGCGGCGTGGACGGTGGAGTTCGGCGATCCGGACGATCCGGAGCAGTGGGCGTGGCTGCGGGAGCACTCGCCGCTGCATCTGTTGCAGACGGGACAGGCCTATCCGCCGGTGCTGCTGCTGGCCTCGGCGGCGGACGACCGCGTGCACCCGGCACACGCCCGCGCCCTGGCCCACCGGCTGGAGCAGCTAGGACAGAAGGTGACTTACTTCGAGACTGCCGCGGGCGGACACGGCGGCGGTACCACCCACGCGCAGCAGGCCTTCGTGAGCGCCCTGATGCACGACTTCGCCCGCCGCCACACCCGCCGAGGTCGGTAGATCTTACGTGCCGAGGTCGATAGATCTTACGTGCCGAGGTCGGTCTGCAGTACCCCGCACACCGGCATCCTCAGGACGTGGCCGGGATGGTGGCGCGCTCGCGACGCATGGGCAGGCGGAAGGCCATGAACAGCGCCAGTCCCATGGAAACGGTCGGCATCCAGAAGGCCCGCCCGAAGGCGTCCGCCGCCTGGGCCAGGCCGTTCGCCAGCTCCGACCCGCTCAGCTCGCCGGACACCGCCGCCGCGCCCGCGTCCGTGCCCGCCAGGAACAGCGCTAGCAGCACGGACACGATCGCAATACCGACGGCGCCGAATACCTGCTGGCCGATGTTGAACAGGGTGGTGGCGTTGCCTACCTCCTCGCGATCGACCGCCTGCAGGGCCGCCGTCGACACCGGCATCATGGTGCCGCCGATGCCGAGCCCCTGAACCGTAAGCACGACCCCCAACCACCACAGACTCGTGTCGGCTCCCACCTGGGTCAGCGCGAGCACCGAGGCGAACATGGCCGCCATGCCGAAGGGCACCACCCGCCCGGCGGGCAGCCGGTCCACGAGGTTGGAGGCGATGGGCATGGTGATGAGCGCCCCCAAACCGGTGGGCGCGATGAAGAAGCCGGCCGCCATGGCACCCAGGCCGCGCACCTGCTGGAAGTAGGCGGGCAGGAGCAGCAGGTCCGCCGTGAAGCCGGCCTGGAAGAAGATCGCCAGCGCGATGGCATTGCGATAACCGCGCAGCCGCAGGATCGTCAGATCCAACAACGGGCGCTCGGCATGCAGGCTGCGGCGCACGAAGGCCGCCACCATCACCAGCCCCAGCACCAACGGCACCCACACCACCGGCGCGGTGATGGCCGCACCGCCGCCGGCGTTGGACACGCCCCACAGCGTCAGCGCCAGCCCGGGAGACATGAGCACAACACCGGGCACGTCCAGGCGGACGGTGCCGCGATCGTCGTCGCGCGGGAGCAGGAACAGCCCGAGCCCGGCAGCCGCCGCCCCAAAGGGCAGGTTAATGAGGAACACCCAGTGCCAGGAGGCGACCTCCACCAGCCAGCCGCCCAGAATCGGCCCCATCACGGGGGCGATCAACATGGGGATGCCCATCAGGCTCATCATGCGGCCGAGATTGTTCGGGCCGGCGGCGCGAGCGACCAGCGTGGTGCCCACGGGCATGATGCAGCCGCCGCACAGGCCCTGCACCACACGCATGACGATCAGGAAGGCGAGGCTCGGGGAGAGGGCGCACAGCACGGAGGCGATGGTGAACAGGGTGATCGAGCCGATGTACATCCACCGGGCGCCGATGCGCTTCAGGCCCCAGTCGGTCAACGGGATGATTGCCGCCACCGCGAGCGCGTAGCCGGTCACGGTCCAGGCCACCGTCGAGTATGCGGGCAGGGCGCCGTCGGGCGCTGCGAAGTGGCGTTGCAGTGCGGGGATGGCGACGTTGATGATGGTGCCGTCCAGGACCGACATGAATGAGCCGATCATGACGACGGCGGCCACCCGGTAGGGGCTGGGCGCCGAACGGGCGGGAGAAGTGGGGATACGGGAGTCCGCAGTCATTGGTGTGCTTTCTTCGAGGAGGAGCGACGAGGCCCGGCCTGCGGCGATCGCGTGCGGTTGCGAGGCGGCGTGAGCGTGCGGCACGGGGCTTCGGGCGAACACGGCCGGTGCGCGTTGAGGGGCGGTACGCCGTGGGCCGGGGCTGGGCGAACCGTCCCGGCGGTCAATGCCCGTCCGCCCCCGCGGGGCGCCGCTGCGAGTTCAGTCGCCCGTAGACGGCGGAGGTGGGACTGTGTACGGAGTCGGCCTCGGTGATCTCGCGGATCGGGCGGGCCGGGGTGCCGAAGACGAGCCAGCCGGACGGCACGTCGTGAGTGACCAGGCTGCCGGCGCCGACGACGGCGTCGTGTCCGATGGTGACGCCCGGCATGACGGTGACGTTGGTGCCGAGCCAGACGCGGTCTTCGATGACGACGGGGTCGCCGTATTCGGCGCCGCCGGTGTGACCGTCGGGGTAGGTCAGGTGGCGGCGCTCGGAGGCGAGCAGGGGATGGGTGCCGGCGGCGATGGTGACGCCGGGACCAAGCTGGACGTCGTCGCCGATGGTCACGGGCACGTCGTCGAGCAGGGTGAGGTTGAAGTTGGCGAAGAAGCGCGCGCCGATGGTCGTGTGGAAGCCGCAGTTGACGTACAGCGGACCGCGCACGTATGCCTCCGGGCCGAGGCCGGCGAAGAGCTGCGGCAGGATTTCGGCGCGGGCGGGGTCCAGTTCGTCCAGCGCGTTGTAGCGACGGCACAGGTCGTGGGCACGGGCCTTGAGCGTGCGGTAGGGAGGCCAGGCGGCGTCGAACAGCAGGCCGGCGCGGGCGCGGGCGTCCTGATCGTCCATGTCGCACCTCCTCGTCCTTCCTCTGACGGCAAACCGCACATTACCGGGCCTTTCATCCGATTCTCGTCGACTTGAGAACGGCTTTCGCCCGCGCGGGGCAAAAGCCCGGGGCCGCGGCGTTGTCCGCCATCGGGGCGGATTCATACGGTGGTTTCAGTCGGCTCGCAGCGCCGTGACGCGCTGCTACCGCGGGTCGGACCGCCCACGCCAAGCGGGCGCCACGCGCATCAAACATCACCGGACGGGGCCACCGCGGGCTCCGCCGGCCCCACAAAGGACGTGCACACCATGAGCAACCTGCACCAGGCGCAGGATTCCCCCAACATCGACCGCCACTTCGACGCCATCGTCATCGGCTCCGGCCCTGCCGGCTCGACGGCGGTGCGCGAGCTGACCGCCGCCGGCATGGACGTGCTCCTGCTCGAGGCCGGCCGCGAGCTGACCGAGGAGGACTTCACGCCGCCGGTTTACGGCAAGCCCAAGCCCATGGGCATGGACATCATGACCCGCGCCAAGCGCATGCTCGGCAGCCGCCAGTTCAATCAGGCCCGCCGCTCCTTCTACTCCGACTCCTCCTCCCGGTTCCTGGTGGACGACCTGGCCAACCCCTACACCTACCCTCTCGACGCCCCCTACCTGTGGGTGCGCTCCCGGCTGCTGGGTGGCCGCATGCACGCCTACGGCCGCGTGCTGCAGCGCATGAGCGACGTGGACTTCAAGGCCGCCAGCCTCGACGGCGTCGGCATCGACTGGCCCTTCGAGTATGCGGACCTGGCCCCCTACTACGACCGGGTGGAGGAGCTCGTCGGCGTGTACGGCGACGCCGATCCCGGTGTGGAGCACCCGCCCGCCGGCAGGTACGTGGGCCCCGGGCACCTGAACGAGATGGAGCAGGAGTTCAAGCGGGTCGTGGAATCCCGGTGGCCCGACCGACACGTGATCGCCTGGCGCTTCCAGGCCCCCTTCCTGGACCGCGTCCCCCCGGGCATCCGCGAGGCCCGCAAGACCGGCCGCCTGACCATCCGCACCAACGCCGTGGTCTCCCGCATCACTACCAACGCCCGCACCGGCCTGGCCACCGGCGCCGTCTTCATCGACGCCCGCACCAAGCGCGAGCACCGGGTGACCGGCGACGTGGTCATGCTGTGCGCCTCGGCGATCGAGTCGGTGCGGCTGCTGCTGAACTCCGGGTCGAGTCGTCACCCGGGCGGGCTGGCGAACTCCAACGGGCTGGTGGGGCACTACCTCATGGAGCAGTCCATGACGCTGGGCTTCGGCGACGACGCCCGTCGCCCCGGCTACTTCGGTCCCTCCTCCCAGTGCGAGGAGGACCCCTTCTACGGCAACTCCGGCGGCTTCCTGATCCCCCGCTACCAGAACCTGCACGGACAGACCGAGGCCTACAAGCGCGGCTACTCCTTCCAAGGACTGGCCGGGCGGGTGCCGGTACCGGAGGACTCCCCCGCCATGTTCGGCTTCGGCGCCGGCGGGGAGATGCTGCCCCAGTACGGCAACCACGTGGCCCTCTCACGGCATGTGAAGGACAAGTGGGGCATCCCCGCCGCGCACATTGTGTGCCGTCCGGACGACAACGACCGCACCATGGTTGCCGCCGCGGTGCGGGACGTCACCGAGATGATGCAGGCCGGCGGCTACCGGACCAACTTCGTAGCCTCGACCTTCGGAGTGCACTCCAAGCACGTGTGGCCGGACTTCAACCCCGCCCAGCGCGCCATGTTCCGGGTCGGGATCCGCATGAGCCTGATGATGGGGGTCTCCATCCACGAGGCGGGCGGGGCGCGCATGGGCCACGACCCGGCCACCAGCGTGCTCAACGGCGTCGCCCAGTCGTGGGATGTGCCGAACCTGTTCGTCACCGACGCCGCCTCCTTCCCCACCGGCTCCACGGAGGGGCCGGCGCTGACGATCATGGCGGTCACCGCCCGCGCCTGCGACTACATCACCCGTGCACACGCGGCCGGGGAGTTGACCCGCCCCACCCAGGACGTGGTGCTGTAGTCCTGCGGGCACAGGGCATGCGGGGCCGGCCTCGGATTCGGTGCGCCAACAACGGCGGGGTGGGCAGGTTCCGGAGGCGGCGCCCGCGCGGTCCTGCCGCAACCGGTCGCCCCGGCCCGCCGCCCGGCGCCGCTCTGGCCGGAGTGACCTGGGTCCCCCGTAATGCCCGGTGCGGGCAGAAGCGCGCGGCCCCGCCGCCACCCCGATCCGGTACCGGTTTTCGTTGAAATACCAACCCCTCCGCCGCCAACCTCCCGGTCGCGGTGGTGCGTGTCACCGCGACCGGGCGACGTTTGCGTGCCGCCCGCGTTGATAGCGTGTTGCCACCGGCCACCGCACGGACGCCCATTCGGAAGGCCCGGGAATCCGGGCAATCCAGCTGGGACCGCGCGGCGGACCACACAACACCGATTCAACTCTTCTAAAGGAGCAACACATGTTCTTCAGCGCCATCGACGCCAACACCGCTCGCGCCATCGCCGAGGCCGTCAACGACCGCCTCGCCGAGAAGACCACCGACGAGCAGCAGTGAGCTCACCGAAGCCCCCGCGGCGGCCGTAGCGCCGCGCCAGCGCCGAGCGCCCGCAGTACACGGGACGGGGCACAGACAGCCAGGCCGGAGACATCGGGGTCTCCGGCCTTTGTTGTGCTCGCCGCACGCCGAACACGCGTGCATCTGCTAACGTCGCCGCCGACGGCCTCCCGGTCGCTTCCCGAGCCTGCTCGAACTCGACCGATTCCCGCCCACACCCCGCCTCAACGACGGGTGCGAAGCCACGCCCGGAAGGACAGCATGTTCATCCTCGTCCCCACCACACCCCTGGACGCCAACACGATCCGCTCGATCGCGGAGGCCACCAACGCCATGCTGGAGGAACAGGAAAACAAGCGGGCCGCACGGGACGCGCGCACAGGCGGCAGTCGCCGCCACAGCCCCGTCGGCACCCGTCCAGTGGCGCTACCAGCGGTCTGACGGCCCCGGCTCGGCTAGAACGCCCCTTCCCCGTCGGGCAGGCCGGCTCGCGCCGGGCCACGCCGCCAACGGCTGTGTTGGTTCGGTGGTGGCGGGTGTGGTTCGGCTTGTGGTGTGTTTTGTTTGGGGGGTTGACGGTGGGGTGTGGGGGTTGTTATGTTTGATCGCGCATCAAACGGGTGGTGGTCGATGGTGACCGCCGGTCTGGGTGGTGGCGTTCGTGCCGTTCGTTGGGGGCATGGTGCGGGCGGGGCCTGTTGCGGGCCTTGTTGGGCGAGGGTCGCCTAGTTCCCCGGAAGGCTGTGCGAGATGTTGTTCGCACCGAATGTTGAGTTGTTGTTTTCCGAGGCCGGCGAGGATTACGCGGATCGGATTCGGGCTGCTGGGGCTGCGGGTTTCACGGCGGTGGAGTTCTGGGGGCCGTTGGGCAGGGATTTGCCGTCGCGGCCCAAGGATATTCCTGCGGTGGCAGCCGCGTTGGAGGAGACGGGGGTGTCGTTGGTGGCTCAGTTGGCCGAGCCGCGGACGCAGTTCATGATTCCTCCGCGGGATCACTCCGAGTTCTATCGGGGACTGGACGAGGGTGTGGAGATCGCGCGTCGGTTGGGGAACCGACGGATCGTGGTTCAAAGCGGTACCGGTTTCCCGGGTGCCAGTAGGGCGAGTCAGCTTGATGATCTGGCGGAGGTCTTCACTAAGGCGGTCGCGCAGATCGAGGGTAGTGGGATCACGCTGGTGTTGGAGCCGGTCAATACTCGGGTGGATCATCCTGGCTCGTTGGTGGATCGCACGGGCGATGCGGTTTATGTGGCTCGTTGTGTGGGCTCGCCGTATTTCGGGGTGCTGTTCGACCTTTATCACTCGACGGTTGAGGGTGAGGACACCGCCGCGGTGTTGGCTAATGCGGGCGGGCTGGTCAAGTATGTTCAGTTCGCGGATGCGCCTGGGCGTGGCGAACCCGGCAGCGGGGCGATCGACTGGCCCGCCCGGCTGCGCGACATCATGGACGCCGGGTATGACGGCCCGATAGGGCTGGAGTACACCCCCACGCAGGACAGTGCGGCATCCACCCAGTACATACGCGGCGTCCTGGACCGGTTGCACACCAGTCGGTAGACCCGGGCGGGGCGCGTCCGCGAGGCGTGTTGAAGGCGACGTGTCGCCGTTACAGGCGAAGGTGTCGCGCTCAGTGCGTTATTGACCCACACGGCGGGCTTGTGAGTGTCGTGCACCCAAAAACCAGGGTACCTACGGTGGATCAGCGTCCACGAGTGCGCGTGAAACAGGCAATACGTAATCGTTTGAAACACATGTTCAGCAAAGGTTGAAGGGAAAACGAATGACCGAGTTCAAATGGTCATACATGGACCACTGGTTGACACGGACGCCGCAGGGACTGCAGCCTCCACAGTTCAACAAGGACTACACGGACAGCTACATCAAACAGCTTGCGGCGCTTGGCTTCAGCGGTCTTGACACGATGTTCTACAGCGTCTATCAGTATGCCGCGATGTACGGGTCAATGAAGGCGTTCGAGCATCGAATTCAGGACCTGGGACTGGAGAAGGTGACCGGAGTGTTCAGGGCGTGGGCGCAGGCGACTCGGTATGCCGCGCCGCACGTCAGACAGACCCATGAGCGGATCATTGAGGACTGTCGTCAGACCGTGGGGCAGCTGGAGGGGCTGACGGGCGTGGAGAATTTCATCGTCATGCCGTCATGTACCTACTACCAGGTGGAGCCGGTTACCGACGACAAAATCAAGACGATGGCCGAGTTGTGGACTCGGGTGGGTGAGATGACCGCCCAGTACGGAATGAGGCTGACCTGTCACCTGGAGTTCTGGGGGGCGATCCGCACTCTGGAGCAGATCGACACCTTCTTCGACTACTCCGACCCGCGGTATGTGAACTTCTTCTGCGACACCGCGCAGCACGCCATAGCAGGGGTCGACCCGGTGGAGTTGTTCCGGAAGTACTCGGCGCGCTGCTCGGGCTTCCACTTCAAGGACGCTCATCAGGTCGATCGGGACGACCTGTATCGCACCCCGCCCGATCCGGAGCGGCAGTCGCGGGGCGTGCGCCGATGGTTCCACGAAATGGGCGCGGGGGGCGGCTTGGTCGACTTCCCCGGGCTAATGCGGGCGATCGTCGAGACCGGGTGGGATGGACTGCTGACCGTCGAGCACGACGAGGCCGACATGAACGACTACGGGTCCAGCTATGCGCAGGCCACGGCGGTGGCCAAGTGGTACATCGACAACGTGCTCGCCCAGGCCGAGCGCGCGGCCAGGGAGGAAACGAAATGAAAGACACGCTCAAGTGGGCATACGCGCTCAACCAGTGGAAGCCCCGCATGGACGCCTTCACCCGCCATGAGGACCAGTTGCGCGCATTCAAGGTGACATCGGCGGCCGGCTTCGACTACGTAGAGCTGGCCTCGGGAAGCGGTCGCTGGGACAACCTCGCTCGCCCGGAGGTGATACTGGCAAACCACGGCTCGGCCGAGGGTTTCCTCGACTTCCTCCACCGCGGCTCACTCAAAGGTGTCTGCTCCATGTTCTGGGACCCCACCGCCCCAGCCGAGGAAGACGACGGAATGCCCCACAACCCTGCCGATTTCGACCAGCACGCCACCATCATCCGCACCTCGCGAGTATTCATCGACTTTCTCAACGCCGTGGGAGCCTCAACACTGGTAGCCCGACCTGCCCCACCTGCGTGGATCACCGGGAAACTATCCGACGACGCGATCAAGACCGCCGCCGACCTGTGGAACGAGGTCGGAGACCTGGCCCGTCAAGCAGGCCTGCACCTGGCCCTGCACTACGACTGCCTGTCATCCATCCACGATCCGGACCAACTCGCCACCCTGCTGGGGGCAGCCGACCCCGAACTGGTCGGCCTCGGGGTCGACACCGCCGAAATGACCATCGCCGGCATCGACCCGGTCGCCTTCTACCAAGCCCACGCCGACCGCGTCACACACATCCATCTCAAAGACACCCGGCACCAAGACAGCAACAACCAATACCTCAAGCCAAACGCAGAAATCGCCATGTTCCAAGGAGACTCCGGCAACCACATTCAACGCTGGTTCTACGAACTCGGCACTCCGAACGGACTGGTCGACACCCCCACCCTCGTCACCGCCCTACGAGAGCACTCGTACAACGGATGGACCGTCGTCGAAAGCGACCAAACCCCCGACCCCGCCGAAACCACGCTCCTGAACAGCTGGTACCTGCAAAACGAACTGGACATACCGAAATGATCAAATGGACATACATGGACCATTGGCGTTCCGAGTCCCCTCACGGTCAAATAGACCAATGGGAATCGCGGCGAACCATGGACCACTTCCTCAAGCAAGTGGCGGCCGTCGGGTTCGATGCGATCGATGTATTCGACTTCCGCTGGCACCAGATCGCCGGCGACTACGGGTCGGTAAGCAACTACCAGGAGTTCGTGCAACAGCGCAGCCTTGAACGGATCGTCAACATATTCCACGCAGCTGACTATGATCAGCGCACGTACGCGCCCCACATCCGCGAAACTCATGACAACATCCTGGAGGACTTCAGGGTTACCATTGACCGCTGGGCAGAGATAGAGCTGGACAACATCGTCGTAATGCCAGCCACCTTGTATTACGACATGGAGCCCGTGACGGAGGACAAGATCAAGGTCGCCGCCGAACTGTGGAACCGGGTCGGCGCGTTAACGGCCGATGCCGGAGTGACGCTGGCATGCCACCACGAGTTCTTCTGCGGTATCCGCTCACGTTCGGAGTTGGAGACGTTCTACTCCAACACCGACCCGACGCTTGTCAAGCTGTTCATGGACACCGCGCAGCACTGCATCGTCGGGGTCGACCCCGTCGAGCTGTATCGGGCGTACGCCGATCGCGTGAGCGGATTCCATTTCAAGGACACGCGGCATCGGGACCTGGTTGGCGATTATCGCAGGAGGCCCGATGCGGAAGTCATGGCGGACACGACTGAACGATGGTTCTATGAAATGGGCGATGAGGGGGGCCTCGTCGATTTCGAGTCGCTTATGCGGGCAATCGTCAAACACGGATACGGGGGCTATATCGGCGTGGAGCACGATAAGGCGGACAAGCTCGGAGGAGACTACGCCGAATCCACCGCAATTTCGCGTTGGTACGCCAAGAACGTGCTGGAACGCATTGCGAGTGAGGAGCAGGGGTCATGATTCGTTGGTCGTACGCCCTCAACCAGTTCAAGCCGCAGTTCGACCACTTCGTCCGTCGCCGCCAGCACGAGCGGGCGCTGCGCGTCGTGTCCATCTCGGGTTTCTCGGGAGTCGAACTGAATGCAGGCACCGGAAGATGGGAGCCCCTGGGCAACCCTACACAGCTGGCGGCGAACTTCGGCTCCATCGCAGGATTCCGCCGCTTCGTCCAAGACGCGGGCCTGGAGTCCGTCAGCAGTTGGTTCTGGGATCCGGCAATCGGCTATCAGGAGGACCTCACCCACGGTGACGACCCCTTGGATCCCGGCTCGCGCGACGGGCTGGTCGCGCACGCCGCATGGCTGTCAGAAGCACTCGCCGAACTCGGCGGAAGCGTCCTCGTCGTTCGTCCCGCTCCATACGCAGGACACTCCGGTCCGCTTGATGATGCTGCGCTGCAGGCGCTGGCGGACTCGTGGAACGCGGTGGGCGCCGCAATAGCTCCAATGGGCGTGCGGCTCGGCCTGCATTTCGACTTCCTGTCCTCGCTGCGCACCGCGGACGCGCTGGACAGTCTCCTCGCACTCACCGACCCAGAACTCACGGGACTCGCTCTCGACACCGCCGAGTTCGTGGTGGCAGGTCGGAACCCGCTCGAATTCATTGAGCACCACGCAGACAGAGTCATTCACGTTCATCTCAAGAACGCGGCCGACGTTGACAACGGTGAAGAGTACCTGAACGCCGGCGCGGAATACTCGGTACTCCGCGCCGGCGGGAAGCGGGGCGTGGGCAGGTGGTTCACCGAACTGGCGGAAGAACCGGTACTGGTCGACGCGGCGGCGGTTATGAGGGCCCTGACGGATCACGGCTATGCAGGGTGGATCGTGGTCGAAAGCGATATGAGTCCCCATCCCGCAAGCAGCACGATGCTGAACGGATGGGAGGTGCAACACGTTCTAAAACCAATAGCAGACTCGAGTGACTAATCGTTGTCCATGCCGAGCCCCGCGGCGTCTATCTCCTCCGACGAGGCGGCTCGGCGCAGCGCCGCTAACCCAACCGACAACAGATAGGAAGGAAAGATGATGAAACACGACATTGAGCGGCATTTCGATGCGATCGTCGTCGGCTCCGGACCGGGCGGGAGCGTCGCGGTCCGAGAGCTGACCGAAGCCGGAATGGATGTGCTTCTGCTCGAAGCGGGACCGGAACGGAGCGAGGCGGAGTTCGTACGGCCAGAGCAGCAGGCGGGAGCTCTCGGTATGGATATCATCCCGCGAGCAAAAGACATGCTGACCCGAGGTCAGGTGCGCCAGGCGTGCCGTGCCTTCTTCGACGGCGGAGTCAGCCCCTTCATGGTGAATGACCTGGAGGATCCGTATACGACTCCCCTGGGACAGTCGTACCTCTGGATCAGGTCCAAGATGCTCGGCGGGCGGATGCAGACCTACGGTCGCGTGCTTCAGCGCATGGGAGACCTCGACTTCAAGGCCGCCAGTCTCGACGGATACGGGGAGGACTGGCCGATCGAGTACGCCGATCTCGAGCCGTACTACGACCGGGTCGAGGAGCTCGTCGGCGTGTACGGAGACAAGGACGGCTTGGACCAACCCGCCGACGGTAAGTACATCGGGCCGGGTTTCCTCAGCACGATCGAGAAGGAGTTCAAGTCTAAGGTCGAGAAACGGTGGCCTGAACGCAAGGTCATTTCGTGGCGTGTGCAGGCGCCGTTCCAGGACCGAGTTCCGCCGGGTATCGCGGCTGCTCGCAGGACTGGCAGACTGGTTACGCGCACCAATGCCGTTGTCAGCCGGATCACGATCAATCCTCGCACCGGCCTCGCCTCCGGCGCGGAGTTCGTCGACCGCGTGACCAAGCGACGTCATCGGGTGTTTGGCGACGTCATTGTGCTGGCAGCGTCGACGATTGAGTCGATCAGGTTGCTGCTGAATTCCGGGACTACGAGCTTCCCGGACGGCCTGGCCAATTCCTCGGGACTGCTCGGGCACTACTTCATGGACCAGACGACGGCGCTCTGCTTCGCAGATGTACCGGACCGCCCTGGATGCTGGGATGAAGACACGGCGCAGCCTGCGGATTCGTTCCACGGACGGGCCGGCGGCATCCTCATTCCTCGTTACCAGAATTTGGAAGGCCGTCGCACGGAGCGCTACCTGCGTGGATTTGACTATCAAGGCATCGGGGGCAGGACGCCGATTCCCCCGGATGTGCCGGCGGTATTCGGTGGAGACGCAATGGGGGAAATGCTGCCACGCTTTGACAATTACGTTGGCGTCAGCCGTCGCGTGAAGGACAAGTGGGGTATTCCCGCACCGCGGATCGACTGCACACTCAGCGCGAACGAGCGGATGATGACCGAAGACATGATGAGAGCTGTCCGCGAGATGGTGGAGTATGCCGGATACAGGATCAACTTCATCGGCTCCACTGTGGGGCTCGACTCGTCCAAGGTCTGGCCCGACTTCAACCCGCTGCAGCGACAGATCTTTAAGGTCGGTATTCGCATGTCGCAGAGCCTCGGCGCCGCGATTCACGAATGCGGCGGAGCTCGCATGGGATCAGATCCGAAGAAGTCGGTCGTCAACAACGTCAATCAGACCTGGGACATCCCCAACCTGTTCGTCACCGACGCCTCCTCCTTCGTCACCAATGGGACCGTCGGGCCAACCCTGACGATCATGGCTCTGACATCCAGGGCATGCAAGTTCATCGCCGAGCAGCATGCCTCGGGCGGCCTTACTCGTCCCACCGAGCTAGCGGTCGTCGCATGACCATGGCAACGAACACCGCCCGTATCACGAGATCAAGGGCGAGATGAATATTATCACGAGACAACGGAACTGGAGATGACAGAACATGAATAGTACAGGGCCTAAGAGGCGACTGAACGTGGCTATTGTAGGAGCCGGATTCATGGGCAGGGCGCATTCTAACGCCTGGCGTCAGGCACCGAAGTTCTTCGACCTGCCACTCGACGTGTCTATGGCCGTCCTGTGTCGAAAGGACTCGGCGCATGCGCAAGAGGCTGCAGAAGCGCTCGGGTGGAGCTCCAGCGAGAGCGACTGGCGGAACCTGCTCACTCGCGACGACGTGGATCTGATCGACATCTGCGTACCCGGCGGTCTGCACCAGGAGATCGCCGTCGCCGCGCTCGACGCCGGCAAGCACGTGCTGTGCGAGAAACCTTTGGCCAATACCGTCGAACAGGCACAAGCCATGACGGAAGCCGCTGAGCGCGCTGCTGCTCGCGGCGTTCAGTCGATGGTGGGCTTCTCCTACCGCAGATCGCCGGCAATCGCGTTGGCGAGGCGCATGGTGGTGGAGGGTAAGATCGGCAAGATAAGGCAGATTCGTACCGGCTACCGGCAGGACTTCATCGTCGATCCCAACGAGCCCCTCAGCTGGAGGTTGGAGAAGGACAAGGCCGGTTCCGGCGCCCTCGGTGACATCGGCGCGCATCTGATCGATCTGTGTCAGTACCTCGCCGATGACAGGATCGTCGAGGTGTCGGGAACGTTGGAGACCTTCGTGAAACGGCGTCCTCTTGCCGCCCCTGGCAGTGGACTCGGTGGCAGACAGGCCGCCGAGGGGTATGGCGATGTCACGGTTGACGACGCCGCCTGGTTCCTCGGGCGCATGTCACAGGGCACCGTTGCCTCCTTCGAGGCCACTCGGTTCGCGACGGGCCGGAAGAACGAACTGACCATTGAGGTATCCGGGTCCTCCGGAGCGCTGCGCTGGAACCTGGAGGACTACAACGTGCTTGAGTACTATGACGGATCCGAGCCCGCCGTCGAGTCCGGATTCCGCCGAATTCTGGCCACGGAGCCCGACACTCCTTACTACAGCGCCTGGTGGCCCACGGGCCACGTGATTGGCTGGGAGCACGGATTTACCCACCAGGTGGTCGATCTGGTGGAGGCGATCGCCCGGGGAGAGGCTCCACGGCCAACATTCGCCGACGGATTGAGCGTGCAACGCGTTCTTGCGGCGGTGGAGCGCTCGGCGGCATCTCGTGCGGCCTGGACCGACGTATGAACGCACTGATGAAACCAAGGAAGGAGACAGTGCATCATGACCCGTGACGTATCACTACTCACTCTGCAATGGGCCGACCTCCCATTCGAGGAGGTCGCGCGACTCGCATCCGAATGGGGCTTCGACGGCCTTGAAATCGGCTGCGCAGGAGACCACCTCGACGTATGGCGGGGCGCAACCGATGACGCATACATTCAGGAGAAGTTGGATGTCTGCGCACGCTACAACCTCAAGATCGTGGCGCTTGCCAACCATCTGAAGAGCCAGGCGGTGTGTGACGATCCGATTGACGAACGGCATCACCGAATGCTGCCGGACGCCATCTGGGGAGACGGCGATCCGGAGGGCGTGCGCAGTCGTGCGGCCGAGGAGGTTATGAACACGGCGCGCACCGCTCAGCGACTAGGAGTCAAGACGGTAGTCGGCTTCACCGGATCGTCGATCTGGAAGTACCTAGCCATGTTCCCGCCGGTTGATGACGACCTCATCGAGGCCGGCTGGGAGGATTTCTCACGCCGTTGGAATCCGATCCTGGACGTATTCGCCGAGTGCGGCGTCCGCTTCGCCGCTGAGGTCCACCCCAGCGAGCTGGCATACGACTACTGGACTGCCAAGAAGATGCTTGAGGTGATCGATCGCCCGGAACTCGGAATCAACTGGGATCCCAGCCATATGAACTGGCAGGATGTCGATCCGGTGGGGTTCCTGGACGACTTCGCGGACAAGATCTATCACGTGCATGCGAAGGACTCCAAGAAACGGCTAACCGGACGCTCCGGGAGGCTCAGCTCACACCTGCCATGGAATGACGGGCGCCGTGGGTGGACATTCGTGTCGGTTGGGCACGGCGACGTCCCCTGGGAGGAATGCTTCCGTGCGCTCAACCGTATCGGATACACCGGGCCCGTATCGGTGGAATGGGAGGACGCCGGGATGGACCGGATGCGAGGCGCTCCCGAGGCGCTCGAGTTCGTCCGACGCGCGATGTGGGACGCGCCCGGCGCCGCCTTCGACGCGGCATTCGCGACACGCTGACGAGCTGTCCTGCTTGCGGCGGCGGGCCGACGGTCCAGACGCCGTGACCCGCCGCCGCAAGCCAGTCCGAGCGTGTCCGACGGTAGTGGTTCGCTGCCGCACGACCCGGTGCGATTGCAGCCCCCGAGACATCGACATACAGCCGGTATGCAAATTGACTGAACTGCCACAAAGACGTGGAGAGTATTATCATGACTGTAAGCCCTGCTAATTCTATGCCGTCCTCCCCACCCTCGGAGAAGCTGTCCACGGCGACAAAGATCTCCTATGGCCTCGGCGACGTCGGCGGCCAGATGGTATGGAATCTGTCGTCCAGCTATCTTGTTCTATTTTACACCGACAGCGTCGGCCTCGCGGCCGCCGCCGTGGGCACGCTGATGTTCGTCGCCCGCATAACGGACGCCGTCTTCGATCCGATTTGGGGCGCGTTCACCGAGCGGCGATACACGAAGCACGGTCGCTTCCGCCCATGGATGATCTGGGGAGGTCCGCCGCTCGCGATTTTCACCGTACTAACCTTCAGCACCATTCCCGGCACCGAAGGCGCCAAATTGGCGTGGGCCATCTGTACGTACATGATCCAAGGGCTTCTGTACTCCGTCGTCAACCTGCCGTACGGGGCGCTGGCGACGGTGATGACTCGCGACTCGGGAGATCGTGTCGCCCTGAACTCGTACCGGATGGTCGGAACGAACTTCGGAAGCATTATACTCGGCGCAATCACCATGCCGATTGTGCTCCATCTCAGCGGCGGGGGCGGCGCCGCCACCGTGGGCGGATTCACCGCAACGGCGGCACTGTTCTCGATAGCTGCGCTGCCGCTCTTCGCGCTCGTGTTCGTAACTAGCAAGGAGGTCGTCCGGCCGGTTCCGGAAGAGACTCGCGTGTCGCTGATCGACACATTCAAGACGGTGCTCGGAAACAGGCCCCTGATGCTCATCACGACGATGCTAATCTGCACCATGACCAGTCAGTTCGGCCGACTCGCCGTGGCCATGTACTACATTATCTATTCGATAGGCAGGGTAGACCTGGCGGGCTGGCTCATGCCGATTCCGCCCCTCTTCACGATCATCGGAATCGCCGCCTTCACACGATTCGCGAAGAAATTGGGCAAGAAGAGGATGGTAATGATCTCAATCCTCAGCTCCTCGATCTCGTTGCTGTTGCTGTTCTTTGTCGGACCCTCGAACCTCGTGGCCGTCGTCGTGCTGTCCATGCTGTACGGGCTCGGCCTGTTCGCAACGCCGATTGTGCTCGCGATGGTGCCGGACGCGATTGATTACCAGGAGGACAGAACGGGAGTCCGCAGTGATGGCACGTCATACGCTATGACCAGCCTCGCGATCAAGGTTGCATCCGCGCTTGGCGGGGCCATTGGAGCCTGGTGCCTCGCGGCGTTCGGGTACTCCGCAGATGCGGCGCCGACCGCGAGGGCGCTGATGGGCGTGAACGTCGCCGTCAACTTGATGCCCGCGGCGATCCTTCTACTCGCCCTCATTCCACTCGCCGCCTACCCGATCACAGAGGCGAAGTACCAAGCTATTCGTGCACGCCTGGAGTCGAGGACGCCGTCTACCGGCCAGTCGACTGAAGACCAGTAGGCGCCCGGCTCAGTCCACTCGGAATAACCGTACGCGGATGCGGACGCATGCGGGCAGATCTATTGTGGCGCGATGCCGATGTGCCTCGTTGGAGGCGAGTACAAGGAAAGTGGAGTGCTGGGTAACGGCTGATGGGCGGGTCCGGATGAGCTCGGTGGACGAGACCACGGTGGATCAGAAGTGTCTGTACATGTGTTCTGGTCGACGGTTCCGCCATTTCCCGCAGTGGTTCGTGGGGTAGACGTGCCGTGTTGTCGCCATGGTTTTGGGACTATTGGGTCTCATGGTTCCTAGGACGCCATCACACCCACCAACCGTGAAGCCGGGCGGCAACACATCCGGACCAAGAATAAGCAGGAGACGCTCCGGTAGCCAGGCCCGGCACCGCCGCTACGCCCCGTGCGCCGGCGCGTAGTTCACCCCGGGCCCGAAAGGAAAGCTACACCGGCCCCCAGCGGCCCGGCTGCAGTTCAAGTGACCTACTGGACCCCAGGTGTCTGCGTCTTGGCCGCTGGGGGCGCGGCGGGCGCGTCATTGACGCGTTTCTGGCAGAGGCTCATGACTGTTAGCGCTCCATGTCATTAGTTCCGGATGTTCCAGAAGTCATGAGACGACACAGTGCGTCTACCCCACGAACCGTCGCTGGAGTTAGCGAACAGTTCGGTTCGTCCCGACGAGCCTTCGCCGAGACACGCGATTAGATACGCCAACCGTCCGCCCTTGCTCGACGTACGCGCCAGGAGCTCGTCCAGGGGCGCGGTGATGCAAGTCGATGACAAACTGCCAACGCAGGCTCGTCTCCCGAGGGCGCGGCCTCTGACGGTCGAGCAGGGCGGTTGGGCTGCGGGATCGGTAATGCTGTGGCCCCGCCTGGAAGATGCTCTTCGTGTATGCGCGGCGGCGGCTGGTCTAATGGTCAGCGCTAGGCGCGCGGTTACAGTCTTCTTTCCCGGCTTCCCAGTGTCACCCGCCGAGCCTGTGCATGGTCCGCCGGGATGTTCGAGGACGCAGGTTGGGCCTCGACGAGGCCGAAGAGAGCGTTCTTGAAGACGTCCCCTCGTTCTGGAGGTCTAGCCCACGTGGCCGACTACCCCGCTCAGCATCGACAACTTCTCACCACCGTCATGCCCGCCCGAGCATCCAAACAACGGACGTCGACTTCCTCGTCGGTCCGAGATGCTCCTCACGCACCCGAGTACGAACACCACCGTCCGGTCCCGAACCATCACACTCATCAACCGGAACAGCGGTATTTCGGATGGAACTCGGCGACAACCGCGCTACGCGGTAGACGGGAAAGACGGTATTCGATTTACAATTCACAAAGATGCATTAGGAAGCGCTGGCTTGATCAGCCTCGCCCGCCTCCAGTCTCGCCCGGACCTCTTCATAGACGTCTTCAGTGACGGGATAGAAGAACATCGGAATCGCCGCCAGAATGAGGAACGCCGCGGGTACGAGGTTCACAGCGACATTGATACCGAACGCCGCATGCTCTGTCTGGACACTATTCGCCACGTAGCCGAACCCTGCAAGTATCCATGTGCCGATCGCCCCACCAACGGCAGAACCCAGCTTGATTGAAACGCTCGAAAGCGCAAACCCCGAGCCGTCACTGCGTATACCGGTACGATCCTCCTGGTAATCGATCGCATCCGGAATCATCGACAGGGCCAGAGGTGTTGCCACGAAGAACAGGCCATACAGGCCGTTCAACACGATGACGAAGACTACATTGGATGGGTCGACGAAGAACAGACATACGAGCGGAAGCGCCGTCATTATCAGCGACACAATTAAAAGCCTGCGCTTACCGATCCTGCTCGACAGCCTCGTAAAAAGGGCGATGCCGACTACAGTCGCGATGGAGGGCAGCGACATGAGCAGCGCTACCAGGTCCTGCCGATTCATGAGATATATATAGTAATACAGGGCGACCGCAAGGCGGCCGAATATCCCGGTCAGCATGAGCAGCATCGTGGAGGCCACCAGCATGAGCGGACCATTGGTGACAACCACACGAATAGTTGTTGCAAGTGAAACGCGGGTTCTCGTCACGTCGGGCACGATCACTTCATGGCACTTGGCGAAGACAAGCCAAAGCATGGGAACGGCAATGAGAACCATCGTCAGGGCAGTGAGCGTATACCCTCGAACGCTCGTTGAGTCCGCGTCACCGCTGAACGTAATCGCAAGCGGCATCGTTATGGCGTTGATCAGAACCACCCCGACATTCATGCCGACGGTTCGCGCAGAACCAAGGTCGACACGTTCGCGCGAATCACGGGACATGACCGCGCCGAGTGCACCATAAGGAAGATTGACGGCGGAGTACAGCAGGCCCTGGAAGAGATAGGTGATCGCCGCCCATGTCAGCTTTAGGTTCTGGGAACCGGGGATGGTCATGAAGGTAAGTACAGTCATTACCCCCATGACCGGAGAGGCAAATAGCAGCCACGGACGAAATCTTCCCCATCTGGTAGGGTGCCGCTCGATGTAGGCACCCAATATGGGGTCGAATATTGCGTCACTGACACGGGCGAACAGCATAAGTCCGCCCACGGCGGCCGCAGCGAGACCAACGTTGTCCGTGTAAAACAGCACGAGGTAGCTGGACGATAGCGACCACATCAGTTGACAGGCTAGGTCTCCAAGCCCGTAGACCAGTTTCGTCGACGTCGACAGTCGAGCGCTCCTCATACCTTACCTCCTGAATTGCCCTCCCGGAGTGCGTCATTATTCTCCCGGAGTGCGTTCATCGTTCCAGCTCCGGCAAGGCCGAGCCACCATTTGCTCTTAGGGTCATTTTGGTAGGTCCGGTTTTTTGTTGGTGTCAGCTGTTTAGGAGGATGGGTTCGACGGGGTCAGGGGCTTGGTCGCTTTCGACCACGGCCCATCCGTTGTATGAGCGGTCTCGTAGCGCCGCGATGAGGGCGGGGGCGTTGACCAGCGCCGAGTTAGTAGAACCGGCGTTGGATACGGTCACCGGTGTCCTCTTGGAGCACGGCGGTTTCTGCCGGCCCGAATCCGATCCGCGTAATCCTCGCCGGCCTCGGAAAACAACAACTCAACATTCGGTGCGAACAACATCTCGCACAGCCTTCCGGGGAACTAGGCGACCCTCGCCCAACAAGGCCCGCAACAGGCCCCGCCCGCACCATGCCCCCAACGAACGGCACGAACGCCACCACCCAGACCGGCGGTCACCATCGACCACCACCCGTTTGATGCGCGATCAAACATAACAACCCCCACACCCCACCGTCAACCCCCCAAACAAAACACACCACAAGCCGAACCACACCCGCCACCACCGAACCAACACAGCCGTTGGCGGCGTGGCCCGGCGCGAGCCGGCCTGCCCGACGGGGAAGGGGCGTTCTAGCCGAGCCGGGGCCGTCAGACCGCTGGTAGCGCCACTGGACGGGTGCCGACGGGGCTGTGGCGGCGACTGCCGCCGGCATCGCGCTGGTGGTGTCTGCCTGGGAGACCCTCTCCCCCACGTCCGCCGGACTGCCCGCCCCCGAGGACTTCCGCTGAGCCGCTGTGGCCATGCCCGTCGCAGTGGGTTCCGGCATATCGGGACGGCCGGGCGGGCCCGTCGCCGAATATGACGCGTACGCGCTCTCGACTCCCGCGGCTGCTAACGTGCGTTCGGCGGCCTGCCAGCCGTACCGGCGCCGTTCCCGGGTGCGCACGGTGTGGACCGGCCCCGTCCACGCCCACTTCGACGACGGGTGTGGGCTCCTCCTCCTGAAAGGACCGGCATGTTCGTCCTAGTCCCCACCACACCACTGGATGCCAACACGATCCGCTTCATTGCGGAGTCCACCAACGCCATGCTGGAGGCGCGGGCCGCAGAGCAGACCACGCGAGACGAGCGCGCTAACGGCGCACGCCGCCACGCCCCGATCGGCGCCCGGCCGACGGCGCTACCAGTGAACTGACCGCGTCGTCACCAGGCGTCTACTACGCCACTTCACCGTTGGGCACGCCGGTTCGACCTTTGCTGAACGGCCCACAGCCATTCAGCAGACCCCTAAGGGGCGTAGCAGACGGTGAACCGGCGTAGTAGACGGTCACCATCACCCGCAGAACCGTCGGCCCAACCCTGCCGCCACGGACACTAAACGCGAGCGCCGTGGCCCGCCGCGCCAACCGCTAGCATGGCAGCGCGATCGAGGAGGATCGGCAGCCGCGCGCACATCCCCCGATCAGCTGCTGGAAGTCGGCGCCGTCATGCGCGCGGCCAGGCAGATCGCAGTGAAGGAGATACGGTGCACAGCAACTCGCCCGACGACGCAGCACTTCCCCGGGCGCTGGACCTGCTCGCCGAGCAGTTCCCCCTCTACGACTGGACCTACAGGGAGGTGCCTGAAACCAGCGGCGCCGAGGTCGGTTTTGAGTGGTTCGGCGGAGACGATGAGGAAGTCATGGTCTGCGTCTTCCGCGGCAGCAGCATCGGCGAACGCTTCCACCGCCACGGGTTCTTCTTCCTCAACTACGCCTACCAGGGTGACTACCGGGCGCTGAGTCACCGGTCCGACAACCTGGTGACGGTGCACGAGGGCCAGATGTATACGGGCCAGCCCTTCCACGGCTACGCGCTGCGCTCCAGCGTCGACGAGCAATGCACGATCGTGGGCGTGCTGATACGCGCCCAGACCTTCTACCGAGAGTTCCTGCCGCCGGTCATGGCCGACGCCGAGCTGTTGGACTTCTATCTGGGCCCGCGCGACGACGCCTTCAGCGACGAGTTCCGGCACGTCACCATCCCCGACTCCTCCCCCGTGCGCCGGCTGCTGGAGATCATGGTGGTTGAGTACGCGAACCGCCGTGACGATTCCCAGCAAGTCCTCAAGCCGTTGGCCCTGGCGCTGGTAGAACTGGTGGCGCGGGAATGGCGTGCCGAGTACACAGGTAGCACGGGACGAGCCGAGAACGATAGGCCTGGACGCAGCGAAGGAACCGACGCCGGAGCTGGGAGCGGAGGCATCGAGGTTCCGGACAGGCCCGTGTCCTCAACAGTCATTGAGGCCGTGTCCCGGGATTTGGGGGGTGTCACCCTGCAGGCGTTGGCAGACCGTCTGGGCTACCACCCCAACTACCTGAGCACGCTGGTGCGTAAGGAGACGAGGAAGAACTTCTCCCAGTTGGTCCTCCAACTGCGCATGGAACGCGCCGCCCTCCTGGTGGAGCGGACCACACTGTCAGTGGAGGAGATCGCCCGGAGCGTCGGCTACTCCAGCACGAGTAACTTCTACCGGGCTTACATGAGGTACTTCGGTCACTCTCCCCGGGGAAGAAGCCGGGAGTAGCTCGTGGCCCGCTGAAGATACGACCTGAGGAATTGGCCCGGTGGTGCTGAGATGCGGGCGCTGCGCAAGACCGAGCGGGAATGGAATAGTGCGGACCGTTCCAGCAGACACATCGTCGCCGAGGTGCCGGCGAGAATCATGCACCCCTCGACGGCGATCGGACTCCTGGACCAGCTGCCCCAAGAAGATCCTCAAGCACAGCAAGGAGAGAATCATGCAGGACATCACCGGAAAGACCGCGATCATCACGGGTGCCAGTTCCGGCATCGGCAGGGCGTCCGCCCTCGCGCTGGCCGAGGAAGGGGTCAACCTCGTACTGACCGCCAGGTCTGCGGACAAGCTGGCGGACATCGCCCAGCAGTGCCGTGAAATGGGCGTCCAGGCCGTCTACCACGCCGGTGACGCCCGCGAGGAGGCCACCGTGATCGCTACCGTCAAGCTGGCGATGGACACCTTCGAACGGATCGACATACTCGTCTCCAACGCGGGCATCGGCATTGCCGGACCGTTCCTGGACTCCACCATGGAGACCTACGACGTGCAGATGGACACCAATGTGCGCTCCTCCTACGCGTTCTGTCTGCACGCGGTACCCGAGATGATCAAGCAGGAGGAGTCCCAGCTGATCATCGTCTCCTCCGTCACCGGCATCAATGGCCATGCCCAAGAGGTCGCCTACTCCGCCACCAAGTTCGCCAACCGGGGCATGGCGCAGGCGCTCAACCTGGAGTTCCGCGAGCAGGGGCTCAAGGTGTGCACGCTGTGTCCCTCGGCTACCAACACCGAGTTCCAGGTGGGTGCCGGACGCACGCACGAGGAGAACGATGCCCGCCTCATGCTGCTGCCGCAGGACGTGGCCGACGCCGTCGTGTTCATCTGCAAGCAGGGCAAGGGCACCAGCCGCGTGATGGAGATGACCCTGGCTGCCATGTCCGGGAACTGAGGCCACACCTCACAGCGCATCACCAACCGCAAGGGGCACGAAGAGCTCGTTTCGGGGATGAACCGTGCCGAGCTCCGTGTGCTCCCAGACGCATCCTCTCAGGTGAGCAGATCTCGCAGCAGGACCGCCATGTTCGTGGACAGGTTGGCGTGGTGGTCCGTCACGTACAGCACGCCGTCACGCGTCGAGCAGCGCAACTCGAGGACGTAGGAGGCGAACCACTCCAGAGAGATCCATAGGCAACCGTCACGATGCACGGCCTCAGCGAGCATGGAGGTCACTCGTCCGTTCCTCACGCACCCGATGCCGCCGCGCGCGAACTGCAGGCTCTGTCCATCGGACAGCGTCAAGACCGCCACGGCGCCTCCCTCGGACTCCTCCAGCGCAGCGTCGAAGGTGCACGCGATGAAGCTCAGGGGGACGTATACGTATTCCCCTCGCACGAGTGCGTCACCGCCCAGCCCGTGGTACTTGAGCTTCCTCCAAGTGAAGGCCTCCCCACCGAGCTCGACGACGCCTCCGCAGACCCACGCACGACTGCAGCCGTTCGCCACCGCGACCGCCCAGTCATCACCTTGCCGAGGGCATACGGACCCCGTGTCCTGAATGAGACCGTCCTCATGGCGACGCATCCCCGAGAACAGGTAGTCCCAGACGAGCTCGGCATCGTCGAAGGTCTGGCCGTGATCGCGGTTGCGCACGTCCCGAAACACCACATCGGCGTTCCCGCCCCGATAGAAGGCGAAGTTGTCATCCCCTCGGATGGAGATGGCGGGAGGCTCGGTGATCCCATTGACGGCCAGCCAGTACTCCCGGTTACGACGGACCACCTCCTGAACGGCCATCCCCGCGTCCTTCGGCGGCCCGTCGAGGTCCAGCCGCGACTGCCAGATGGCCAGCGGACCGGCACGGTTCAGAAGGCGTCCATCGGCGTCGAAGAGAAGATTGGGCTTGGCCGGGCCGCCGGAGCCGGCTGCGCCCGCCAGCACGTCCCCGAAATAGCGGGCGAACTGGGAGGTCATGAGGTTCCCCATGGACATTCCCTGCATGAACACCCGGCTCCGGTCGATGGAGTATTCCTGGCAGCACTGCTCAATGAGACCGAGGATGAAGCGCAGATCATGGTTATCCTCCGGATTGGCGGGAGGAGTGTTCAAGTACATGCCCTCAGCATCCGGACGGGTGAAAGCCTCGACGTCCTCCGCAGCGACGTCCACGGTCCAGAAGTTACGGGTTCCAGCGCTCGGGAACACCACGATGAAGCCCTCGCGGTCGGCCACATTGGTCCATGAGGTGTACACGGCCTGCGCCCACCCGGTCATCATGCCGCCGTGCAGGGAAACGACGAGTGGCACGGGAACCGTCGGGTCGTAGGACTCGGGCACATAGAGGTACCAGTGGTCGACGACGCCGTCAGCGATCTCTCCGGAGCATTCAGCCAGTCGGGGAGGGAAGGGCTGGGAGTTGTTGCCGTTCTCATTTACGACGATGCTGGAGTTCTTCAGAGATTTTGGGAGATAGTCCCGGTTGTCGTCATCCGGGACGCCCGGGCGAATGAATGCCGATCTTCCTGTCATGTGAAACACCTTTCGCTGTGCGGGTCGCGGGTCTCCTGATGTCTCAAAGGCACGCATCCTCAAGATCGAAGAATTCAAGGGCCTCTCGGATAGCGCGGTCCCAGAAGTCCCACTCGTGTCCGTACCCTTCGGTGATGACGAACTCCGCCTCAAGGCCGATCTCCTCGGCATGCTTCTTGAAGGTCATCAGATCAGGGACTATGTAGTCGTCATCGCCGCCAGTGTGGAAGCGCAGCCGCGGCAGCGCCCCGCTGGCGGCCTTCTCGTCGATGATCCGCCAAACGTTCTCCTCCGATGCCTTGAAGGCCTCCAGGCCACCGGCGTTGTGGACCATGCCCGCCAGACGCCGAGCGAAGATGTCATCCGAGGCGAGGTACTCCTCGGTCAGGAGATCGAAGTTCTTCGGCGCGGCGGAGAGCACCGCCGCCGCTGCGAAGAGCTCCGGGTGGTTGACCGCGAACTTGATGGTGGCTCGTCCCCCCATGGACAGGCCCGCAATGAAGTTGTCCTCCCGCCTATGTGAGACCGGGAACCAGTTCCATACCAGCGGCATGAGTTCCTTAATGACGTAATCGTATGCGTCGTAGCCCAGCATCGCGCCGCTCCAGTTGGAGAAGTTGGAGTTCTGCCCACTCGGCATGACCACCGCGATGCCCTTGTCGACGGCGTAACGTTCAATATTCGTCTTGCGCACCCAGTCACTGTGGTCACCGAAGGTCCCATGCAGCAGCCACAAAACCTTCAGGTCTCGGGCTCGCTCGTAATAGTCGGTCGGTTCCTCGGCCTGCGGGCGGTCTGGCAGGATCATTGTGAACTCCTGGTTCGCGCGCAGATGCCTACTCTCGAAGTTCATGGTCAGCAACGCCATAGCTTCTCCTAGTGTCATTGAATCCGGCACGGCATCCCCGCCACACCGATGGTGCGCAGCAACTATCCGCCCCTCATCCCACCTGCGTGAGCCGCCATCCGGCGGCGATATCCCGGCTGATCGCGCCGCGATGGCGGCTCACGCACTGCGCGCATCCTGATTGACTCGGCACATGACGCGGATCGCAGTGCGGCCTACACCACCCGCCTGCGCCCCGCGCCCGAGCAGTTCCCGTCCGTACCAGAGCGCCTCCGTGAGGGGCATCGAGGTCACGCATGTCCGCAGTCAACAACCAACGCATCTGGTCGACTGGATTCACCATCATCTTCGTCATTAATGTCATCATCAACTTCGCGCAGTACATGATGATCACGCTGGTGCCCAAGTTCGCCGAGTCCCTGGGCGCCTCGGCCGTGGTCATCGGCGTGGTCACCGGGACCTTCGCGATCACGGCGTTGGCGGTTCGTCCCCTGGTCGGACCGGCCACCCTACGTCTTCGCAGCCAATGGCTGCTTGCGGGCACGCTTCTGATTCTCATGGCTGCCTTCATCCTCTACTCCTCGGCAAACAGTGTCACGGGCCTGTTCGTGGCACGTCTCCTGCACGGAACAGGAATGGGATTCCTGGCTCCGGTCACCCTGTCGCTGGCCAGCCAGGCTCTCCCGGCGGAGCGCATGGCGCAGGGCATTGGGGTCTTCTCCCTGGGCCAGGCGGTGGCCACGGCCGTCGGCCCGTCAACGGGACTCTGGCTCCTAGACGTGATCGGCTACCGGGGAACCTTCCTGGCCTCTGGAGGCCTCATCGCGATCGCCTTCCTGATGACCTGGGCGCTATCCCCCGCTCCTCCGCCGGCACGCACCGACGGCACGTCCTTCTCCTGGCGATCCGTTATCGCACCCGAGGCGGTGGTCCCGGCCATCGTAATCTTCTTCCTGGCAGGGGCATACTCGGGCATCAACGCCTTCATCGTTCTGCTCGGCGAGTCCGTCGGAGTCGCCGATATAGGTACGTTCTTCACCGCCTACGCCCTCACAATCGTGATCTCGCGTCCCTTGGCGGGACGCATCTCGGACCGACACGGCCTGGCTGTCGTCATCGTGCCAGGCATGGCGGTTTTCGGCCTCGCGTTCGTCGTCGTCAGCCAGGCGCATTCCTTGGCCATGTTTCTGGTGGCCGGAGTGCTCTCGGCCCTGGGTTACGGCATCTGCCAGCCCGCGGTCCAGACCTGGTGCCTAATCAGCGTTGAGCCGGCGCGAAGGGGCATAGCCAGCAACACCAACTACATCGGCGTCGACCTGGCCTATCTGGTGATGCCGGTCGTTGCCGGTTCGATCGTCTCCCAGCTCCGTGACGCGGGCGCCTCAGCGGTGTCCTCGTATCAGATCATGTACCTCACCCTGATAGTCCCTGTGGCCATAGGCATGGCCGTGTTCCTCGCCTATGGACGGCGCAGTCTATCCCATCAGACCAACAACCCTAATGATCGGAGGTCATCATGAGGCCCGTCGTCAACCAGGCCATGCTCATCACTTACGCGGACTCCATGGGAGGTGACCTGAAACGCCTGCGCGCCTCCCTGGACACCCACCTGCCCGGAGCGTTCGGGGGCCTCCACATCCTGCCCTTCTTCCGCTCCTCTGGGGACCGCGGTTTCGCGGTCATCGATTACGACGACGTCGACCCCGCCTTCGGCGACTGGTCAGACATTGACGCCCTCGGCGAGGACTACTTCCTCATGGCCGACTTCATGCTTAACCATGCCTCTATCCGGTCCCACGAGTTTCTCGACTACATGGCGCGTGGAGAGGACTCCGCCTACCGTTCCATGTTCATCGACTGGGATGACTTTTGGCCCGAGGGTGAGCCCACGAGTAAGGACATGGAGCTCCTCTACCGACGCAAGCCGGGCGGCCCGGTAAAGGAGTTCACCCGGGCGGACGGGAGGACCGTGCGGATCTGGAATACCTTCTTCGACGAACAGGTGGACATCGACCCCTACGATCCCGCCACGCAGGCGTACTACGAGCGTAACCTGAGCCAACTGGCCCAACACGTGGCGGCCATCCGGTTCGATGCCTTCGCCTATGCCACCAAGCGCCCCGGCACCAGCTGCTTCTTCGTCGAACCCGATGTCTGGGAGGTCCTAGCAATCGGCCTGAAGCCACTACAGCCGTACGGCACGGTCATGCTCCCGGAGATACATGAGAACTACCGCACGCAGATGAAAATGGCCGACAGGGGCCACTGGGTCTACGACTTCGCCCTGCCCATGCTGACCCTGCACGCGCTGTTCACCGGGCGCACGGACCATCTCATACACTGGCTGGAGATCTGCCCCCGCCGCCAGTTCACCACTCTGGACACACACGACGGAATCGGCGTGGTAGACGTCGCCGGCCTGCTCAGTGACGAGGAGATCGACCTGGTCTCACAGCGGGTCGACGCCAACACGGCAAACCTCAAGGGGCACGGTCCCGCTCTCCCGGCGATACACCGGGACGGGAAGAAGGTCCGCTACCAGTTGATGACAACCTACTACTCGGCTCTGGGGGAGGACGACGCCGCTTTTCTCCTCGCCCGTGTCTTCCAACTCTTCGTTCCCGGGATCCCACAGCTGTACTACGTCGGGGCACTCTTCGGCGCAAACGACATCGCGGCGCTGGACCGGGTCGGTGATCCCCGCGCCGCCAACCGACACGACTACTCGGAGGCGGAGATCGCGCAGGCAGTCACCCGCCCTGCGGTGCAGACGCTCCTGGCCGCTCTGCGCCTGCGCAACACCTTCCCAGCTTTCAACGGTCATTGCTGCGTCTCGGAGCAGGGTCAGGGGCGCATCAGCGTCAAATGGGATGACGGAGCCTGCGCGGTACTACTGGAGGCGGACTTCTCCGACCACTCCTTCGTCATCAAGGCACGGCGGCGGCACGAGCCCTGGCGCCAGGTACTAGTGTCCTGATACCTCACCGACGGGGACGGCCGACGGCGCGCCCGGGAGGCCCCGGCTCAGGACCCCGCCTGATTTCCGCTCCTCGCCCAGGGGTCCAGTTCCGTGCCGAAGACGGCGAAGCGCTGGGCCACGCATCCCAGCCACAGGTAGAACAGATGACGAGAGTTACTCAGGTCGAGGTCAAAGGTGTCCTGAAGGCGATCGACGCGCTTCTGCACGGTGGAGTGGTGCAGGCCCAGCTCGACGCAGGCGCCCCGCACGGACTTGGCCCTGGTCAGGGCGGTCACGGTCTCCTCGAGCCACGGGATCTGCTCAGCGGTGATGAGCTGCACCGTGGGATCGGTCATGACGTCCTCCGGCATGGCATGGAGGAACAGGGGGGCGATCACCTTGAAGCGGTCCCATTCCAACAGCTTGCCGAAGGGGGCCATACGGAGCACCGTTCGCGCTCGGCTCCACGACTCCATGATATCCGTCGGTGCCACCGCCGGGCCGGCCCCACCTCGGTGACCGGGGAATTCCGAGTCCAACCTGATCGAGGCGGGCTGAATGACGGCATACACCCGGACGGCACCGATATCGGTCGTGGCACTCAACTGATCGGCTCCGGATATCTTCGTGGTCGCCAAGACCCGATATGTCCGGTTGGCATCCAGCCGCAGTGAGCTAATGAGTTGGACCCGCCGGTCGGCGGCTACCGGGTCATTGAGGAGGATGGACCAAGCCTGGGCGGGGCTGGGGGCGAATGAGTCCATGCGGTCGCGCCAGCGACTCACCCCCTGAACCAGGCGTTCAAGTACCAGGCGATCAGTGGTGCTGGGGTCGGGATTCTCCACCCAAATTCGGCTTCCGGTGTCCGGCGAGACGCACGCCGTCGGCCAACCGGACTCGGGACCAGTCGACCTGCTGGGCAGACGACGCCCCGCGGGGTCGACGCGGATGTCGATCCCGCGGTCCTGCAGGCTCATCCCCGTCACCGACCCGGTCAGTGCGGCACCCCCGCGCAAGTACGCCTCCGGCCCGGCACCGCTGCCATCCAGACTGTCGAAATAATCCAGAACACGCAGTGCCACGCCGGCCTCGGTATCCCGGGCGGCAAGCCTGGACAGAAGGTCCCTCACCCAACCACCTTATCCTGGGGCCCGTAGCCGAATATCCGCCCCAGCCAGCTGTTACGGGACTCCAACGCCGCCCGCCCCACCGAGGTGTGGAAATGGTTCTCGAAGCCGTGGTAGCCGCCGTCCCACACGTGCAGCTCGGCGGAGCCACCTGCCCGCCAGATGCGGGCTGCATAGTCGATGACCTCGGAGCGGAAGGTCTCGGCCGAGCCCACCTCCAACAGGGCAGGCGGCAACCCCGCCAGGTCCTTCACCCGGCCGGGAGTGTTGAACCTGACCTCCCCTGGGTCCGTACCGGCCAGGACCATCGACCAGGCCCTCCGGTTCTCCTCCGCGGACCACGGTCCCGTCAGGGGCTCCTGCCGAACGGAGTCACCGTCTGCGTCGGGGTCGAGCATCGGCGCCATAAGCAACTGACCAGCGAGCGGAGGGCCTGAGTGTTCTCTGGCGAGCAGGGCGGTGCCGGCAGCCAGCCCGCCGCCGGCGCTCATGCCGGCCACGACGATCGCCTCGGGGTTGATCCCCAGCGCCTGGGCGTGCTCGACCACGTAGCACAGGGCGGTGTAGCAGTCCTCTACCAGAGTGGGGGCGGTGAACTCCGGCGCCAACCGGTAGTCGACACTGAAGACGCTGGCCCCGAAGTCGTCAATCCAGCCCTCAAAGTCCGTCACGCCGTCCCAGGGCGTACCCACCATCATCCCGCCGCCGTGAATGTAGAACACGCACGGGCGCAGATCCCTGGCCCCCGCGGCGTGGGTGTGTACCAGGCCGATTGGGTATCCGTCAGCCGCGGGGACCGTGAGATCCTCGACCACGTAGCCCCTGGCCTCGTAGCCCTCGCGGATCTCCTCGGAGAAACCGCGGATATCGGTCCTCATAGCCTCCAGGGCGTCCGCGTCGAAGGGCATGGGTACAAAGCCTCGCACGGCCAGGGCGCCGGCCAACTCGGCGTCATAGGCGGGACGCAGCGGAACCTGACGGCAAAACAACTCACCCATGGTTCAACCCTTCACCGAGCCCTGCAGCAGCGCTTGCTTGAACTGACGCTGGAAGACGATGAATACCAGGAGCGTGGGGATCATCATCAGCAGTGCCGCGGCGCACAGCATGACGACGTCTGTGGCATAGGCCCCTTGAAAGCCAGCGAGTGCACCCCCAACAGTTCGCTGAGACGGATCGTCGATCATCACCACGGTGAGCATGAAATGGTTCCAAGTCCACAGGAAGCTCATAACCATCAGGGTGGACAACGAGGCCTTGGCGATCGGCAGCTGGATGCTGACGAACGTGCGGACTGGTCCAGCGCCGTCGACCTGTGCAGACTCCTCGAGCGCCCCAGGGACGCCGAGGAAATGCGTCCGCATCCAGAACACGCCGAAGGGCATCTGCATGGCCACCAGCGGCAGCGCCACGCTCCACACGGTATTGGTCAGATTAAGGTCCCGCATGGTGATGTAGAGCGGCGTCACAAGGCTCTCCGTGGGCAGGGTCAGGCCCGCGAGGAAGACCAGGAAGAAGATCGCGGATCCGGGCACCTTCAGCCAGGTAAGGGCGTAGGCCGCCATGGTCGACAAGAGTAGGACCAGGGGCACCACAATGATGACGAGCCGAGCGCTGGAGAGCATGAGTGTCGGAAACTTGGCCAGTTCGAAGGCGGTGGCGAAGTTTTCCCAGTGCAGAGCGCCCGTGAAGGAGATCCCGGCGGGCAACGTCCCCGGTTGCGCCAAAGCTACAGACAGCAGCGCGACGAAGGGCATGAGAGTGTAGATGGCCAGGGCAATGAGAAGGGCAGAACCTGAGAACCGCTCACGGCGTGAAATGCGCATGGTTACGTCAATCCTTCGAGCTGAGCTTCTGTAGCGGAATGATGACGAGCAGGACCACGGCCATGAGGACGATTCCCATGGCGGCGGCGGCACCGACCTTCTGCTGGCTGAAGGCAAGGAAGTAGACCTCGACGCCTGGCACCATGGTGGCCCGCGCCGGACCGCCCTGAGTGGTCATGTAGACGATGTCGAAGCTGGCGAGCGCGGCAATGATGGTCATGGTGGCGCACACGACGATCTCCCTGCGCAGGCCCGGAAGCGTCACCGCACGGAACTCCTGCCACGCGTTGGCACCGTCCAGACGGGCGGCCTCGTAGAGTCCCTGGTCGATCTTGGTGATGCCGGAGGACAGCATCATTGTCGTGATACCCAGCAGGGCCCAAGTCCCGATGAACCCGATTGCAACCAGGGCAGTCTTTGTATCGCCCAACCAGGCCCTGGTGATGCCACTGAGTCCGACGGCGTCGAGGATCTGGTTGACCAGCCCCTCGCGCGAGTAGATCCAGCTCCAGCCAATGGCGGAGGCGGCCATGGGGATAACTTGAGGGAGAAACAGTACGGTTCGTACCAAATCGCCGCCCCGTCGACGGGCGACGTGCCCGGTCAGCGCCGCCGCTGCCAACGCAAGGACCAAGGTTCCGCCGGTGAAGAACACCATCAACTCGAAGGAGTGCAGCAGCGTCACGAGCTTGGACGCGTTAGTGAAGATGTCGACGTAGTTCTTAGTCCCCACAAAGGTGGCCTCCCCAACCCCGTTCCAGTCGTAGAAGGAGTATTGGATGGCACGCACGAAGGACCCCAGGATGAGCCACCCGTACAGGCCCGCCGCCGGAGCGAGGAAGGCGAGGGCAATGAGAGTTCGTTTCCAAGACCGGGGTCGGCGCGCCCGGGTGGCTGCCTGTGCCATCAGCCGTTCAACTCCTGCTCGTACCCGTCCTGGATGGCCTGGGCGAACTCTTCGGGCGTGGTCTTTCCGAGCAGAAGAGCCTGGCACTCGGGGGTCATGACACCCATGCCGATTCCCGGAGTTGCATTGGCGATGAAGTCCACCGCCCCTCCGGATTCGAGAACGGTGTTGAATGCCTGGGTGGTCTCCTGGACCAGCTGAACATCACTCGTGGGTACGGGCAGGTCGGTGGGGCCGCCCGGGGAGCAGCCGATCGCGTCGACAACCATCTGACGCGCTGACTCATCGGTGTGAATCCAGTTGAGGAAGTATGCCGTGACGTCCTTGTTCGCAGCGGTGGCAGGAATGACGTAGTTGGCGGGAGACGCCATCGCCTTGAGATCGGCACCCGCCTGGGCTCCTGGAAAGAGGAAGAAGCCGACCTTGTCCCCCATGACCGAGGCGAGTCGCTGGGCCTCCCAGTCGCCGTTGGGGACGAAGAGCGCATCGCCGGCCTGGAAGTCGGCCATTGAGGTGGAGTAGTCGACCGAAACGGCGTCGGAGGGAATGACCCCGTTGCCGACCCATTCCTGGATCTTCGTGGCGGCTTCAATCATCGCGGGCTGGACAAAGGTGGCCCCGGACTTCTGGAAGATCCAGTCGTTGATCTCTTGCGAGTCGCCGTAGGCGTTCTGAAGCATCTGGAGGAGGTAGGGGGTCCCCACGTCCTTTCCGGCCATGGCGATGGCCTTCTTGCCCGCGGCTACCGCGGCGGCGCAGGCGGCGTCGAACTCGTCCACAGTGGCGGGCGGCATCGTAACGCCCAATTCGGAGGCGAGCTCCTTGTTGTAGAAGATACCGGTGACGTTGTAGCCGATTCCTACCGCGTAGAGGGAGCCGACGCCCCGCTGACCGCTGTCGTCCATTCGCGCGATCGCGAGCAGCGGCTGGGACCAGGAGTCCCAGCCGTAGGCCTCCGCATAGGGATCCATGTTGGTAACAATCTTATCCTTCGCCGCGGCGCTCAGCGCCGGCATGAAACACAACTCGGGAGGATCGTTGCGGGTGAGGATGCGGGATATGTTCTGTGCCAGTGTAGCATTCGCCTCAGCAGTGATCTCGAAGGTCACCGTATTGTGCTGAGCGGTGAAAGCCTCGCCGAGAGCCGTCACCGCGTCAGCGGCCTCGGTGCTGGTCATGATGCGAATCTTCACGGGCTCGGTAGGCAAGGTCGTGGAGACGGCCTCGGGCGCCGACCCTTCGGCGGAGGCTCCGCCGGATCCCGGCGCCGAGCATGCGGCGGTTGCGGCCGCAACCAGCGCCACGGCACTGGTACCCAGCATGCGACGGCGATTCATAAGAGGAAGGTGCTTCGCACTCACGTCTGACTCCTTCGGTCGTCGTTGACAGGATGATCATCTTCCGGAGCGACCTGCGCGGCCGCCGCCATGTGGTCTCCGTTTCGGCGCCTCCCACCGCCGAATGGCGGTGGGGCGTCCCGAGGGTGCCGCGGCCCTCGCCGAGGTCGGCCGCATTCACCGGAGTCCGTCACAGTTGTCCCCGCCAGGCACAAATCACGACTGAAGGCCACTACCTAATCTACCGAGAAGCTGGTAGAAGACCTCTGTGAAGACCGTACGCATACTCATGCGCAGCCTGCGCGAGTACAGGAAGGCATCGTTGCAGGCGCCACTGTTCATGGTGGGCGAGGCCGGACTCGAGTGCATCCTGCCCCTGCTGATGGCCGAGCTCATCGACACCCTCACCGGCCAGTCCATGGGTCCGATCCTGCGGATCGGCCTGGTGCTTGTGCTAATGGCGATGATCTCGCTCGCCTGCGGCGTCCTGTCCGGCGTGCGCGCCGCCACCGCCGCCGCCGGCCTGGCCCGCAACCTGCGCCAGGACCTGTTCTACCGGGTGCAGGAGTTCTCCTTCGCGGACATCGATCGCTTCTCGACGTCGTCACTGGTCACCCGCATGACCACCGACGTCACCAACGTGCAGAACGCCTACCAGATGATCATCCGGGTGGCCGTGCGCGTGCCCCTGATGGTGATCTTCTCCATCATCATGGCGCTGACGATCAATGCGCGCCTGGCACTGATCTTCATCATCATGCTGCCCTTCCTCGGAGGCGCCCTGGTTGGCCTCGCCGCCTACGTGTTCCCGATCTTCCAGCGGATCTTCAAGAAGTACGACGCCCTGAACAACTCCGTGCAGGAGAACCTCTCCGCGATCCGGGTGGTGAAGTCCTTCGTCACCGAGGAGCACGAGAAGACGAAGTTCCGCGCCGCCTCCCAGGAGGTCCGCAAGGACTTCACCTACGCCGAGAAGATACTGGCGCTCAACGGCCCGATCATGGTCTTCTTCATCTACGTGGCACTGATGCTGGTCAACTACCTGGGCGCCCGGGTGGTCGTGGCCAGCGGCGCGACCGAGCTGACCACCGGCGAGTTCTCCTCCCTGATGACCTACGGCGTGCAGATCCTGGCATCAATGATGATGCTCGCGTTCATCTTCGTAATGGTGTCGATGTCGGTGGAGTCCGCCAACCGCATCGCCGAGGTCATCGAGCACCGCCCCACCCTCACCTCCCCCACGGGCGGCCTGAAGGAGGTTCCCGACGGCGAGGTCCGCTTCGAGGGGGTCTCCTTCCGCTACGCCGCCGACGCCGAGGCCGACGTCCTGCACGGCATCGACCTGACGATCCCGTCGGGCTCCACCCTCGGAATCGTGGGCGGCACCGGCTCGGCCAAGACCACGCTCATCCAACTAATCTCCCGCCTGTACGACGCCACCTCCGGGCGGGTGAGCGTGGGCGGCGTCGACGTGCGCGAATACGACCTGGAGAGCCTGCGCGACGCGGTCGCCGTCGTGCTGCAGAAGAACGTCTTGTTCGCCGGCACCATCAAGGAGAACCTGCGCTGGGGCGATCCCGACGCCACCGACGCGGAACTCATCCACGCCTGCGAGCTGGCCCAGGCCGACGAGTTCGTGCGTCAGTTCCCCGACGGATACGACACTCGCATCGAGCAGGGAGGCACCAACGTCTCCGGCGGGCAGAAGCAGCGGCTGTGCATCGCCCGCGCCCTGCTGAAGAAGCCGCAGATCCTGATCCTGGACGACTCGACCTCCGCCGTCGACACCCGCACCGACGCCCTCATCCGTCGCGCCTTCGCCGAGGAGATCCCGGACACCACCAAGATCATCATCGCCCAGCGCCTGAGTTCCGTGGAGCACGCCGACCATATCATCGTCCTCGACGACGGCCGCATCCTGGAGCGCGGCACGCATGCGGAGCTGATGGCCCTGGGCGGCGAGTACCAGCAGATCTACGAATCCCAGAACCGCACCAGCCAGACGCAGGAGGTGGCGTGACCGTGGCGCGCACCCGCAATCAGCAGCCCCGGGACCTGCGTCCCGACGCCGACCAGCCGGACCCGCACGACCTGCCGCATATCGAACACCCGGCCCGCCGGCTGCTGGCCTATGTCTTCCGCTACTACCCGTGGCAGTTGATCGTCGTCGCCGTCAGCATCGTGATCGCCTCGGTGGCCTCCACCGTCGCCTCGATCTTCATGCAGCGGGTGGTCGACGAGGTGATCACCCCCGGGCTGAGCACGGGCCTGGACGCCGTAATGCCCACGCTGGTGCGGATCATCACCGCCATGGGCGTGGTCTACGCGCTCGGCGTGCTCACCAACTTCCTGTACTCGCGGATCATGGCGGTGGTCACGCAGGGCTCGCTCAAGCACATGCGTGACGACATGTTCGACCGCATGCAGTCCCTGCCGATCAAGTACTTCGACACCCACGCCCACGGCGCGATCATGTCGACCTACACCAATGACACCGACGCGGTGCGCCAGCTGATCGGCCAGTCGGTGCCCACCCTGATCCAGTCCGCCCTGACCCTCGCCGCCATGCTGGCGATGATGCTCTACTACAGCCTGTGGCTGACGATCCTGGTACTGGTAGTTGCCGCGATCATGGTCGGCGCCACCCGCAACCTGGGTGGGAACTCGTCGCGCTACATGGTCGCCCAGCAGCAGTCGCTGGCCACCGAGGAGGGCTTCGTCGAGGAGATCATGGGCGGGCAGAAGGTGGTCCAGGTCTTCAACCACGAGGAGGCCGCCAAGGCCGACTTCGACGCCCTTAACCGGCAGCTGTTCGCCGACTCGGAGAAGGCCAACCAGTACGGCAACATCCTCGGCCCCGTCATGGGCAACCTCGGCAACCTGCTGTATGTGCTGATCGCCATGGTGGGCGGCCTGCTCATTCAGCTGCAGGTGACCAACATCGGCTTCGCCGGCATGGGCACCATCACCGTCGGCATCATCGTCTCCTACCTGACGATGGTGCGGCAGCTGTCCCAGACCATCAACCAGGCCTCCCAGCAGGTGGCGCTGATAGCCATGGGCCTGGCCGGCGCCGGCCGGGTCTTCGCCCTGATCGACGAGCAGCCCGAGCAGGACGGCGGTTATGTGGGTCTGGTCGACGCCGTCGAGACCGCCGACGGCGGCGTTCAGCCCGCGGACCACAAGACCGACGTGTGGGCCTGGCGCCACCCCCACCAGGCGGACGGCACCGTCACCTACACGCGGCTGCGCGGCGAGATCGTTATGAAGCACGTCGACTTCTCCTACGACGGCGTCAAGGAGGTTCTCCACGACGTCTCCCTGTGGGCCGAGCCGGGGCAGAAGATCGCCTTCGTGGGCGCCACCGGCGCCGGGAAGACCACGATCACCAACCTGATCAACCGCTTCTACGACATAGACGACGGCAAGATCCGCTACGACGGCATCAACATCAACAAGATCGCCAAGGCGGACCTGCGCCGCTCACTGGGCGTGGTGCTGCAGGACGTGCGCCTGTTCACCGGCACGGTCATGGACAACATCCGCTACGGGCGCCTGGACGCCACCGATGAGGAGTGCATCGAGGCGGCGAAGCTGGCGAATGCCGACGGCTTCATCCGGCGCCTGCCGCACGGGTATCAGACGGTGATCTCGGGCGACAGCTCAAGCCTGTCCCAGGGGCAGGCGCAGCTGCTGTCGATCGCGCGCGCCGCCGTCGCCGACCCGCCGGTGATGATCCTGGACGAGGCGACCAGCTCCATCGACACCCGCACCGAGGCGCTGGTGCAGGCCGGCATGGACAACCTCATGCGGGGGCGGACGGTGTTCGTGATCGCCCACCGGCTGTCCACGGTGCGCAACTCGGACGCGATCATGGTGCTGGACCACGGCCGCATCATTGAGCGCGGCAGCCACGAACAGCTGATCGAGCAGCGCGGCACCTACTACCAGCTCTACACCGGCGCCTTCGAACTGGAGTAGGCGTTCCACCTAAGCCCTCCTTTAGTTTCATGCAACATACGCTACGAGTAACTAAAGTTTTTCTGTAGTTTCCCTGCTACACTTGTCACATGTTAACCCGGACTGACCTCCGCCGCTCGTTAGAAGGTACCGCCTTCCGTCAGCACGGTTTCTTCACAGCGGCTCAAGCCCTAGACGTCGGATACTCCTACCAGGCACAGAAGTACCATGCAGATCGCGGAAACTGGGTCCGCGTTGATCGTGGGGTGTTCCGGCTGCCCAACTGGCCGACCTCAGCAGATGACGAGTACGTGCGCGCTTGCCTCGGGCTCGGCCGAGACGCCGTTATCTCACACGAAACCGCCCTGACAGTCCATGACCTGTCCGATGTGAACCCGGCACGCATCAACGTAACGGTGCCCGGCGGTCGTCGCGAACGAAACGGCATCCTTTCCATTCACGAAGGCGCGGTACCCCCAGGCGATAGGGAGGAGCGGGACGGCTGGAGGGTCACCACGGTGGAACGCACGCTTGCCGACGTCGCCTCCTCCACCTCCTCACAGGAGCATCTGACCCAAGCCGTCCGTGAGGCGCTCGCCAACGGGGTGATTACTCCGCGTCGTCTGCGTAACCGAGCGGCAGGACTCAACGATCGGGCGGCATTACGACTCGAACGGGCCGTTTCCACGGCCGTTGAGGAGATACAGTGAGAGACAGTTCGTACAAGGAGTCGGTGACCCAGCGACTGTCAAACGAGGGCCGCCGTCTCGGCGTCGATCCGAACGTCGTCATCAAGCGTTTCGCCTTTCAACGACTGCTTGCACGATTCGCTACGGATCCCAGATGGGTACTCAAGGGCGGCTACGCGATGGAACTGCGACTTGGCCTGCATGCAAGAACCACGAAGGATCTTGACCTCGTCGTTCACGACATTCAGAACGGATTGACTGCCGTCGAGGTCCAAGACCTGATTGACGAAGTACTCGACCAAGATCTTGGCGACCGGACGACATTTACGGTCAGCACTCTAAGACTTTGACTGCAGACGGCAACACCGGTGAGACGTGGAGGGTCACGACGCGAGCCCTGCTAGACAACAGCGAGATCTGTTCAGTCAGGCTTGACGTGGTAACAAATACCGCAGATATGGGCGATACTGCAGACCAACTCCGAGTTGAGCCGGTAATTCCAGAACTTCAAGGGTGCGAAGCGATAACGATAGCCGCTATTGACCCAAATCAACAGGCCGCTGAGAAACTACACGCCTGCGCACGGACATATGCACACGATCGCCCTTCGTCAAGGGTGAAGGATTTGGTTGATCTGGTTCTTCTCGTAGAGGCGGACCTGCTGGCACCGAAACGCCTCGGCGAGGCTCTTCGTCGCGTGTTTGATGCGCGCGACGGCGAGTTGCCGCCACGCTCGCTGACAAACTCACCTGGTTTCTGGCGTGCAGCCTACGAGGAGATGGCAGCAGAGTTGCGGCTAGAAGCGAGCAATTACGATGACGCGATAGCGCTCATTGACAGCACCTACCAGCGCGCACTCATCCACGTCCCTGATGACATTAACAGTAATGGGAAAGAGTGATTCTGGCATTGCGCAGAGGTTCATCGACACCGAACCCACGTTGAGGTTCGGCGCCATCGGCCAGGGCCGCGCGACACAGCGTTGAAGCGGCTGCGCACGATTGCGGATCCCACGCAGCCCGCTCCTGTGCCGATATGGGTAGCGCCGCAAAGCGCGTCGATCGACGACGGCACAATGCTTCTACGCCGTCGTCTTCCGCAGGGAATGGAGACCCCAAAGGCCGGTCAGGAACGGCGCCGCCCCGAGCACCGCGGCGAGGATCGGAGGCACCTCACCCCAGCCCAGCCAGACCACTACGGCGAGTGAGACTAGCAAGACCGCCCCGTTGTTCTCAGCCATCCGTAGCACGACCCGTTGCCGTGCCGGAGTCCGCCTGTGCACCCACGTTCCCACAACCAAGATGAACACGAGCATGAACAGGGAAATCACACTTGCGCGTGTGTTCTCATCCCCGAACCAATCATCAAGCACAATGCTCCAGGCCGACAGCGACACCAACACCGCGAGCGCGATCAGGTACCACGCTACAGGCGCGACTCGCCGTCGCGAGGCCACCGGCCCCGCAGACGCCGTCTCTTGTTTCCGTTCCTGCACTTTACTCATGACACGCTCCTTTGCGTCTCAGGGAGAACCGACGGGCCACTCCCACATCATTCGCGCCGCCCCATTCGCCAGAGCAGCCGTCCTTTTCAATCGATCTCAGCACGTAACTTCAACCGATCTCGGCGAGAGGGGCCGGGGCCGACGGCGGCGTCAATGCTGCCAACCGGCGCCCGCCCCTCTCACCGAGGCGACGCCCGCCCTTGTCGAGGACGGTCCGTCACAGGCTCTCGAGGATGCTCTTCCCGAGGGCCAGGTGGCGGTCGAGCTGCTCGTCGGCGTCGTTGAGGTAGAAGGCGTGGCCCTCATACTCGGAGATGAAGGCGCCCTGGAAGCCGCCGTCGGCCAGTATGGACAGTGCCTTCTCATACGGGATCGTCGGCTCGAAGACCTTGCCGTCCGCGTCGAGTTCCAGGTGGTAGAACTTGCCGTGCACGTACTTCACATACGGCACCATCGCGGCGAAGGAGTCGAGCTCCGCCGGCGCGAAGGACAGGTAGCCGAACCATTCGGAGATGGCGACCTTCTCCCCCTCGCCGCCGCCCATGTTCTTGGCGACGTGCTCCTGCATCTCCTCCTCGGTCATGCCGTTGTGGCGGTTGGCGATGATCCAGTCGAGTGTCTCCCGCTTGGCACCCAGGCCCACGTAGCGGTTGATGGCGATCTCGGTGGGCCGCTCGATGAACATGCCGAAGTCGGGCACCAGCCCGAAGGACTCGAGCCGGTTCTTCTCGATCGTCTCCATGAATCCGCGGGTGGTGGCGTCGGCCGGCGTGTGCGGAGCGTGGATCTCGAAGCCGATCTGCACGCCGTAGCGCTCGGCCAGGTCGTTGACGGCGGGGGCGAGCTCCGGCTCGAAGCCGGTGGCGCGCAGATACTTCGCGCCGAGGCTGCGGGCGGTCATGATGTCCAGGCGGATGTCGGAGAGGATGTCCTCCCGGCTCATCTGGTAGCCCGTGATGCGCCCCAGGTCCACGTAACCGCCGTAGGAGAAGACCTCCACACCGTGCTTCGCGCCGGCGGCCAGCACCGCGTCGATCTCCTCGGGCCGCGGGGTGGGGTACTGCTGGAAGGTCTGGGCGCCGACCAGCTCCACCTTGCTGACGCCCTTGGCGGCGACGTGCTCGAAGATCGTGTCAATGCTCCAGTCCTCGTTCTCGATGAACTCCTGGGTGTAGCTGTAGCAGGAAATGCCCTGTTCAATTCCATTAATCGTTGCCATGGTGGTCTTGCTCCTCAGTTCTCAGAGTTCTCGGCCACGGTGAGGGTGGCGGATGCGGAGGCGTCGAACATTCCGTAGACGCCGGGGGCGAACTGCATGTAGACGACGCGCGCCTCGCACACGAAGTCGACGTCGTGCGGCCCGGCCGCCAGCGGCTCGCCGGTCACGTGCAGGCGGATCGGGGTCTTGACGCCCCAGTACTCGGTGAAGGCCAGCGGCACCTGCTTAAGGCGCAGGAACTTGCCGTTGATCTCCACCAGGATGCGGTCGTCGTCGACCCGCTCGCCGTCGACGCTCAGTTCCATCCGCTCGACGGCGGAGATCGGGGTGCCGCGGTAGTAGTTGAGGCCGACGTCGAGGACGTAGCCGTCGGAGTCGTTGGCGAGCCGGCGCAGCACCTGCTCGTCGAAGCCGAGCTTCATGAATTTGGTGGGCATGGGTGATTCCTTCGGTTGGTTCGAGTTTGGTAGCTAGTGAGGCAGCAGTGAGGTGAACACTGTTTCAGGCCACCGCGACCCTGCGGGTGAAGCGGTTCTCGGAGACGAATGGCAGGTAGGACACGCGCAGGCGCAGGTTCACGTGCACCTCGTGCTCGCCGGGGGCCAGGCCGCCGGGGCGCAGGACGGTGATGGTCGCGAAGGTGCGCAGCTCCCAGCGCACGTCGGTCACGTCGGCCAGCTCGTCGAAGGTGCGGGTCACGCCGTTGTAGGTGAAGCGCAGGTCCTCCCCGGGCACGGCCTCGCCGTCGACCGTGACCTCGGGTACCTCGACCATGGACAGCCCCAGACCGCGGTAGTAGGGGATGTGGCTCTCGAAGGAGAAGCCCACCGCCTCGCCGTCGGGTCCGGCGACGTTGCGGACGGTTCCCTCGCGGATGATCATCTCGTCGAACATGTCAGTTCTCCTCTCCGATGAGTGCCTTGAGCATGCCCTGGTGGGCGGCCACCTGGGTGATGGAGTCGACGGGCTCGGCGTCCTCGATGTGGCGGTTGCCCTCGTACTCGCTGGAGAGGTAGCCGTCGTAGCCGATCTCATCCAGCACGGGAACGATCTCGTGGTAGGGGATGGAGTACTCGTGCCAGTAGTCGGTTCCCTCCGCCTGGTGCATCTCGTAGAACTTGGCGTGGATGTGCTTGATGAACTCGGCGTGCTCGCGCAGGCAGTCCACCGGCTGGGCGATCATGTGGATGCCGTTGCGGGCCAGCCCCAGGGTGACGCCGTCGACCCCCTGCCGCTCCAGGCGGTCGAACAGGGCCTGGGTGTCGCCGTGGGAGTTGTAGGTGTCCACGATCTCGCGGGCCAGCTCCGAGTCGGCGCCGTCGCGCAGGGCCCGGTCGACGACGACGCGCGGCAGCTTATGGACGAAGATGCCCATGTCCGGCACGCAGCCGACGACGTCGGAGCCCACGCGCGCGGCGACCTCCAGATGCCGCTTGATCCAGTCGTCCTCGAAGGAGTATGGGGAGTGGACCTCCACACCCATCCACACGCCGTGGTCGCGCGCGTAGGGGGCGGCGGACTCGACGACCTCGGGCGGGGTGTTGACGATGATGCGGATGCCCTTGGCTCCGAGTTTGGCGGTGTGTCGGATGTCGCGCTTGAGAGAGTCGACCATCTCGTCGTGGTTGAGCAGGCGACCGCGGTAGCGCTTGGTGTCCAGGAACATGTCGTGGACGGTCGGGGTGGTGCCGTACTTGGCCATCAGGTCCTGCCACCAGGAGTAGAAGGAGTCAGGCAGGTCGGCCTGCCCGGGGAACGGGAAGCCGGGGATCATCTGTTCGCCTAGGGTTTCGATGCCAAGCGCGCCCTCCTTGGCGGCCGCGGCGACGCAGTCCTCGAGGTCCATGGTGCCGTGAACGTATTCGTGCTGGTATGAGTACAGGCTGACTCCGCGTTTGATCTGCGAGGTCATTGATGCGCTCCTCTCTGAGTGCGGGTTGCGGATGGGTCGGCCGGGAGCCGGCCGTGGTGCGGTTCGGCCCCGGCCCCGCGGTGGGGACCGGGGCCGAACCTGTTGCTGTCCGTCGGGCGAGCCGTGAGGCGGCGCCGGGACGGTGCGGCGTGTTATTTCGGAGGCGACGGCGTCGGCTCCATTGGGCCTGCGCGCCCGGCCGGCCGGGGGAGCGACGCCGTCGGGCCGTCAGTCGAAGTAGACGGGCTTGCCGCCCTGGGCCGCGGACTTGTAGATGCCGTCGAGGATCTCGGTGACGACGACCGCCTGGTCCGCGGTCACGTAGGGCTCGGTGTCGTTCAGGATGGCGTCGAGCCACAGGCCGGCCTCTAGGCCGCCCATGTAGGCGAAGCCGGTCTGGGCCTCGCCGGCGGCACCGGCGGAGAAGTAGGCTCCACCCTCGCCGAAGCCGGTGTTGACCTGCCTACCGCCCTCGATGGAGTTGACGTCGACGATCAGGTTGGCCGAGCCGGCCGGGTCCTGGATGGTCTCGGCACCGGCCTCGGTGCCCATGATGGTGATGCAGCCCTCGCGGGCGGCCTTGATGTTCAGGGCCCAGGAGGCCTCGACGAACAGGGAGGCGCCGTTCTTGAAGGTGACGAAGCCGAAGGCGGAGTCCTCGACCTCGTAGGTGGCCGGGTCCCATTCGCCGCCGATGTTGCCCTCGGGCTTGTCGGCCAGCTTGTAGTTAACCACGCCGGTGACGGAGGCGACGTCGTAGTTGTTCATCAGCCACAGGGCGACGTCGATGGAGTGACCGCCCAGGTCGATGAGCGGGCCGCCGCCCTGCTTGGTCTTGTCGGTGAACACGCCCCAGATCGGCACGCCGCGACGGCGGGTGGCGTGGGCCTTGGCGGCGTAGATCTCGCCGAACTTGCCCTCGTCGGCCAGGGCCTTGAGGAACTGGTACTCCTCGCGCTGGCGGTACTGGAAGCCGACGGTCAGCTTCTTGCCGGTGCGCTTGGCGGTGTCGCGCATCTTGCGGGCGTCCTCGCCGGTGACGGCCATGGGCTTCTCCACCATGACGTGCTTGCCGGCCTCCAGGGCGGCACAGGTGATCTCGCAGTGGTTCGCGTTCCAAGTGCACACGTGGATGACATCAATCGAGTCGTCGCTCACGAGGTCCTTGTAATCGGTGGTGGTGTAGGCGTCCGTGTTGCCCCACTGAGCCTTGCCGGCCTCGGCGCGCTCAATGTCGAAGTCGCAGAAGGCGACGATCTCGCACTTGTCCTTGTGCTGCGCCAGGCCCACCAGGTGCTTCTGGGTTCCGATGAATCCCAGGCCCACGATGCCGATGCGAAGCTTCTTGCTCATGTCTGAACTCCTGTGTTCGGGTTGAGCCCGCCGGCGGTGGCTGGGCCCGGCAGGATGCGTTCCCGCCTCACAGGATCGATTCAACTCGGCCGCCACAGCCGAACCCAAGCCCACACACGCACACTTGCGCCTCGTGCGTGCATAAGTGGCTACGGAAGGTGGGCATGCCCGCCCTCACCCGCGAGCAGCCTAGGTTTTCGTGGGCAGGAGTAAACACCGGACCAGCTCGCGATTGCGTTTCCCGGGGCGGCAGCGGAAAGCCGCAACGGCGGACACTCACCAAGCCCATTACGAGCACGAGGTACAAGGCCGTACCAATGGGTCAGGCCTACGCACGTACCGTCGACCCCCGCACGATCAACTCCGGAGTGAGCACAACCCGCTGGTGAACATGGAATCCGTCCCGATCCATCTCATCCAGGAGCAGGCGCACGGCCGCAGTCCCCATCTCCTGCCCCTTCATGGTGATGCTGGTCAGCGGCACTCGGCAGTCCCCCGCGGAGCTGTTGCGGTCGCAGCCCATGACGGCAATATCACCCGGAACCGCAATGCCCGCATCACACAGTCCCTCTACCAGTCCAGACGCGAGCGAGTCCGACACACCAATAATCCCGTCGGGGCGGGTTTCGGGGCCGCGGCCGGCGATTTGCTGTGCCACGGCCAAGCCGTCACCCTCTTTCACTCCACCGGCCATGATCTCCTCGAAGGAGGCGGCTCCGGCGGCTTCGCGCATCGCGCGGCGTACCCCCCTGCGTCGCAGCCGAACCGGTTGGTACTGCTCGTCACCGCCTGCCGCGAAAGCGATCCGCCTGCAACCAATATCCAGCATGTGCTGGACGGCCAGGTAGCCGACCTGTTCGTTGTCGACGACGACGGTGCACAGGTCCTCGTCCCCCTGGTCGTAGTTGATCAGTACCACGGGTATACCGCGCACCTTGAGCCGGGCCACATGCTCCGAGGAGTCCTGCATGGGTGCCAGAAGCAGTCCGGCGACCCTGGCCTCGTTGAAGGAGTCCACATTGCTCCCCTGGGCACCGAAGTCATCAGCGCTGTCCGCAAGCAACAGGTTATGGCCGGCCGCACGGGCCGCAGCCTGCGCTCCCCTAGCCACGTCAACGAACATGGAGTTCGAAAGGTTGATGACGACCAGCCCCAATGCGCCAGATCGGCCGGAGGCAAGCGTGCTGGCGTTGGCGTTGCGGACGAACCCGAGCTCATCGATCGCCGCCCGCACGCGCTCTATGGCTGCGGGGGACACGCGCTCGGGATGGTTGAGGACGTTCGACGCGGTACCAAGGGACACCCCGGCGCGATCCGCGACATCGCGCAGACGCGGCGACCGCTGCGTTCGCGTGGGCACCTCTAGAACACCTCCTCCCATCCCGAGCACGTCGGTCCGCATTATCCCTTCACAGCGCCCGCCGTCATCCCCTCCTGGATCTGTCGGTTGAAGAACGCGTACATGATCAGCGGCGGGATAGTGATCAGCAGGACATCCATGAACAGGAGGTTCCACTGGTTCAGGCCTTGAGATTGGTAATTGTACAGCGTGAGCTGAACCGTCTCGTTGCCGGCCCCGGGCAGGAAGTACAAGGCGTAGGTGAAGTCGTTGAAAACGGTCACCGCCTGCACCACGATCACCGTGACGATCGTCGACTTCAGCAGTGGAAAGATGACCCGGAAGAACAGGCGCAACGGACCAGCGCCGTCGATCACTGCCGCCTCGTCCAGTTCTCGCGGGATCGTCTCGACGAAGGCGCGGAACAGCAGGATGCAGAACGAGAGCCCGAAGGCCACGTGGACGGCGATCAGCCCCGCCAGGGTCTTGTACAGCCCTAGGCCATCCAGTACCCAGATGGTCGGGACGACGGCCGGTGGGATGATGAGCCCCATCATGACGAACAGATTGATGATGCCGTTCCACCGTGACTGGCGCCGCTGCAGGACGTAGCCGACCATCGCGCCCAGGATCACCTGGATCGCCACGGCAAGCACTGTTACGACGGCGGAGTTGACGAAGGCACGTATCAGCACGTAGTCCTGGGTGGCGATCACCGTTTTGAAGTTCTCCACGAAGGCCCACTGGGTGGGCAATGAGAACTCCAGCAGGGAGGCCTCCTTCTGCGTCTTCCCCGCGGTCAGCACAATGAAGACGAACGGGACGATGAAGACCACGACGCTGACAAGGATGGCGATGATCCCCGGGACCAACCCTTTGCGAGTACGCCGCCTTCCGGCGGATGCTGCGGTGACACTCATGATTGCTTGCCCTTCCTGTTCAGCCACGTGTTGAGGGGGATCACGATCACCGCAATGACGAGGAACAGCACGACGTTGCCCGCCGTCGACAGGCCGTAGAAGCCGGCCTGATACTGCTTGTAGATGACCGATGCGATCACGTCGGAAGAGAATCCGGGGCCGCCGCGGGTCATGGTCCAGATTAGGTCGAAGGACCTCAGCCCGCCGATGAGGGAGAGGATGATGACGGTGACCGTAGCCGGACGGCACAGCGGCAAGGTGATGTTCTTGAAAATCTGCCAGGCGCCGGCACCATCCACCTTCGCGGCCTCGACGAACTCGTGAGGGATGGCGACAATGCCGGAGATGTAGATGACCGTGGCCAGGCCAACCCCCTTCCAGACGTCGACACCGGCGACGGAGAAGAGCGCGAGGTTGGGATCGGTCAGCCAGCCGGGACCGTCAATTCCGACGAGGGCGAGGGCCCGGTTGACCAGGCCGTCCTGCGGATCGAGCAGCACCTTCCAGGTTACGCCGACCCCGATCGTAGATACGAGCACGGGGAAGAACACGACCGACCGCAGGTAGTTGCGGCCGAAGACCTGGGAGGTGAGGAGCACGGCGAGGGCGAGCCCGAGCACGACCTTTGTGCCTGAAGTGACGAAGGCGTAGATGAAGGTGTTGATGAAGCCCTTCACCAGGGAGGGCTCCTTGAAGAACTGGACGAAGTTGTCCAGTCCGATGAACTCCATGTCGAACAGAGTCCAGCGCGTTAGGGAGAAGTAGAACGAGGCGGCCGTCGGAACCAGGAAGAGAATGACGAAGAACAGCGCTGCGGGGATGTGGAAGTACAGCGGGTAGTACTTGTCCAGGCCCCGCCCCTTCTTCTTCATCTTCTTTAGATGAGTCTTGTTCTTCGAGGCGCCGCTCGACACCGTTGATGCAGTGATAGCAGTCATGATTCCTCCGAGTGAAGTGTGGGGACGGGGTTCTGCCCCGCCCCCACACAAGGCTCACGCGTCACCAGCCCTCGAGGCCCAGCTGCTGCGCTTGCTTCTCAACGTCCTGGTCATATAGGGCAGCGCCCTCGGACGCAGAAGAGATGCCTGAGCCCACCTGCACGGTGATCTGCTCGAGCGAGGGCCCCTTGATCGGCGAGAGGAACTCCAGCGCGAGGCCGGTGTTGCCCTCGTCGTAATAGGGGGTCATGTCATCGACCAACGAGGTGGCAGTCTCCGGTAGCTCGCAGCCGTCAATGACGAACGGACCGCCGACCGTGATCGCCGAGCCCATTACCGTGCAAGCTTCCGGCGTGGCCAGCCAGTCAAGGAGTTCGTAGGCGGCCTCAAGCTTCTCGCCCTCCGTGCTCTTGGGGATGTACATGCCGTTCGGCGTACCAATGGTCAGCGTGGTGTTGGCGGCGTCGTCCGCAGGAATCGCGAACACACCGAGCGAGGAGTCAGCGTCCGGATAGTTCTCACCAATGGCGGCGGATACATTCGAAGTCAACATCGGATAGTGGGCCGCCGTGCCCTCGGCGAGCATCTTGACGCCGTCGTCGTAGGTTGCGGAGGCGAAGTCGTCGTTCAGGTAGCCGGCGTCATAGACGTCCTGCAGGTGCTGGAAACCGGCGAAAGCGGGTTCGTCAGCGTACTTGGCCTTGTTGGCCGTGTAGTTTTCGGCCCAGTCGGGGTCTGCGGCCAGCACGTTGGCAGCGTCACCGAGGACCATGACCTGCGAGGTCCAGGTGTCGGAGTAGGTCTGTACAACCGGGGTGATACCGGCAGCGGCGATCTTCTCGTTGTTGTCGATGAACTCGTCCCAGGACTTGGGCACCTCAAGTCCAAGCTCGGAGTAGACATCCTTGTTGTAGATCATGCCGAAGGCAAAGGACGCCCCGACCGGCAGGCCGTACAGGCCGTTGTCGGTGGAGGCGGCCTGCGTCCAGTTGTCGTCGACCTTACTTGCCCACGCCTGATCGGACAGGTCCACGAGCGTGGAGTCGGGGCTCAATGCCTTCAACAACGAACCGGAGTTGTACCAGAACAGGTCGTTCATATCGCCAGTAGACAGACGCGTCTTGATCAGGTTGTCCCCCTCCGATCCCGAGGGGTGGGTCTCGTAGGAGATCTGAATGTCCTCATGGGAGGAGTTGAACGACTCCACCAGCGGATCCCACAGGGCGATCGATGAGGGGTCGGAGTCGATGTAGATGGAGAGCTCGGTCACGCCGTCGGCCGAGTCGCCTCCAGATCCGGAACCGCAGGCGCTGAGTCCAAGCGCCCCTGTGAGGGTGACGGCCGCTAGGACGGCCACGGACTTACGGATACTCATGTGGGTGTCCTCCATGTGTGGGTACCTCCGCCACTCCTCCATTGGAGTGGCGTGCGCCATGAAACTGAAGCGCTTCATTGCGAAGCAAGCATAAGCGCTGACCCACACAGCGTCAAGCACCAAGGCTCGCATCTACGTCAAAACGGTACAATTGCGGCGATTCAGCAGCACCGCAGAGGCTTTACACGATCGAACAACGCAACCAACAGCGCTCACACACCTCGTACACCACACCCCACTTGCGCCGAGAGTTCCGAAGCGCTTCAATATGTGCGGCAAGCCGACTAGGTTATGACACGCTGCGATGAGGCAACGACTCCCCGTGAGGTACAGATATGAGCTTCCCGCCAGCGCCGCATGGTGACTGCACCCCTGCGGCGCCAACCTGCGACTACGAGACGATCATCTCCCGCTCGCCACTGCCCATGATCGGGCTGGACGGCCCTGCTAAGACGTCTGCCGGACCCAAGCCACGAACCTGGCTCTATCCGCGCGCTCAGTTTGGCCGTGGAGCGCTACAGGCGCTGTTTTCAGAGAGTCGCCGAACCATGTGTCATGTCTCCTACCCGGAGACTGCTACTCCCCCGGCCTTGCGCGCCTTGTTCCGGCTGCGAGGACACGGGACCGCAGTCCTTGTCGACGCCACCGGCGTCGTCTCTGTGGAAGCAAGTAGCAGTTCGTCTGAGGCGACCGCATCCACGACGGCGGAGACTTCGTTCACGCCCCCGCCGCGCGTCAGGCACCTGAAACCCGGCACAACTTTGTGCTTCCACGGCGAGGAGGCGATTACCCTCGTCGTCGATGCGAAGGACGGTCAACCGCCAGCGATCTGTCTCGCCGCACCAGCCAGCCGCGGTCAAGAGGAGAGCAGCACAGTCCTCGGAGAACGACGCAACTCCCTTAGGGACATCCACGTCGAGACGCTACTGGAGGGGGATAAGCACTGGTATCCGGCCGACATTTTCTTCGGCGGTCAGGCGCCGCCACATGCGACGGGCGAGCCGGTCACCGAGGTCGAGCTGGCCCATGAAGATGGGGGATCACTATGGGTCGCGCCACTCCCCTTACTTGGGCATGTTGTCATCGATTGCCCACCCGGGGCCGAGCAACCGGTGCTGACGGCAGGCGAGTCACCCGCGGAGGCACTGGCCGGCACCGAGTGCGCTGAGTGCCATACCGATCTGAAACAGGTGGAGCCGGGACGTTGGGTCAGTAGGAACCGCCTGGGGCTACGGTACGTCCTCGTGGATGGCGCTACCGCATCACGTGTGCACGTGCGTGCCAGTTCTCGCACTTTCAGCCGGCGCGGAGCGTTCGCGTGCTCGGATGAGCGCCTGACCCGCATGTGGACAGTGGCGGCGACGACTCTGGGTACCTGCATGCAGACCCTCGTCGTCGACGGAATCAAGCGGGATCGCCTGCCATGGATGGCCGACAATGCCGCCGCAATTGGCCCGAACGCATATGCATTCGGTGATTCGCGTATCACCGCGAACGGCATTGCTGCCCTCTTCCTGCCGCAAAGTGGCTACGTGAACGGCATCGCCGATTACACACTGTGGGGAGTCATCGCACTCGCGCTCGACCTGGAGGCCTTCGACGATGAGGCGTTGCTGGCTGCGACCGCGCCGGAGTTGGACGAGGTCGTCACCTCGCTGCTGGCGATGACGAATAGCAATGGATTGCTGTACACCACCAAGGACGAGTCCTCCTTCCCCCATACGGGACCGGGAGCGGTCTTCCTGGACTGGGGCGTCGAGGTGGCCCCACAGCGCACACCGACGGCGTTCCAAGCCCTGTGGTACTGGGCGCTGCGAAGCGCGGTTCGGGTAGGCGCTCATCTGCGCAGTGCGGAAGCTCCGGACGCGCCTAGCGCAGGGCAACTTCATTCCTGGGAAGAGTGCGCCACGCGAGTTGCCCGGACGTTGAACAACGCGGCATGGGATCACAGCACCGGCGCATGGCGCGAATACGTTGACGGCGTCTCTCGGCCGACACCGTTGGCGAACACGCTAGCCACCCTGGCCGGGCTCACGCCGCTGCATGCGCCGGGCGTGGAAACGCAAATCCTGGCCACGTCGTCGGGAACCCCCTCGATGCGCGCCTGGGCGTTGCGCGCACTCGTGCAGCGCGGACTGCGACATCAGACGGTGGACGAGCTCGTGCGGATCTGGGGACCGCTGGTTGACGCCGGGGCGAGTACGTTCTGGGAAGAATTCCCCTCGGAGGGGGAGCAACCGACACAGATGTACGGGCGCCCCTTCGGCAAGAGCCTCTGCCACGGCTGGGCCGCAGGACCCGCTGATCTGCTCGTGCTGGCCATCCTGGGCGTGCAGGCCCTGGCACCAGGCTGGGAGGAGTTCACAGTGGACCCCCAGCTAGGGGAGCTCGAATGGGCTGCATGCGCCATCCCGACGGTGCACGGCGACGTGTGCGTCGTCGCGGAGCGGGGAAGGACGACGGTGGACGTGCCGGCGGGAACGGTGCTCGTTCGCGGCGCGGAGCGGTTCGTCGGACCGGCTCGAGCGATTTGGTAAACGGGCTCTTCCGGTTTGAGATTGGGGTGATGTCTGGGGTGTGTGGTCGTTTGCGGTTCGGCCGACTGGCCCGTGTCTGCTTGGACCGTCCCAGACGGTCCAACTAGAGGAACGCAGTCAAACTGGGGATTCGGGGGCCAGGTTTAGGTGCGGGCGCCGGCCCGGCTGGCCTCCCCGGCGCCGGCCAGCGCACCGGGCGCCGGGCAGGACCGCGAGTCCCCCCAGGCGGACGCAAACCGGCTCTTCCAGCTCCGGGGTTTGTGGTGTTGCATTCCGGGGCGGCCTCGGGTGGAGGGGTGGGGGCCTGTCCACCCACGGCCCACCGCTGGCGCTCGTTCCCGTGCGTGGCGGCACAAAGTGTCCAGGATCGGCATAAACAGCCCCGACGTTGCCCGCGGCCATGGGCAGAACGTTGGAATCATGCGGTTTCAGAAACGGCCCCAGCGGTCGCCGACAGCCTTAGTGCCGAAATCGGACATTCCGTCCCCGACGGGGCACCCGGGCACACACCACCCACCCCCGCGCCGGTAAACGTCAGCACCCGGCCAAAGGCACTTTTCCGGAGCATTCCTTCAAGAGCATCCTGGACAAACAGGATCTCGATCAAGCAGGTGCCTGGTGACGCAACCGAGCAGATGGCAACGCTGCACACTCAAGAAGTCCAACTCCCACCAAAACTCGCATGATCCTGCGGTTTCACCCATCGGGTCCGGAGCTGCGGAAAGGCTCCGGTGTGCAACGAGGTCCCCGTTGCACACCGGAGCACTGTAACCGAAATTCGGCCGGTCCGTCATTTCCGCACAATACCGATGAAAAACCAGAACTGAACAAGTTTGTCCTCGCAGTTCCAGTGTGCAGCCCCTACGCGCCCACTCCAACCACACCCATCCCGGATATAGCCTCCGCCACATCAACCGACGTCGGCACGTAACTTCTACCGACCTCGGTGGAGGGGACTGGAGGGGCTAGCGGAGGTGGACGGGGCCGAGGAGGCCGTGGGGGACGCTCGGGTGTTCCACCGCCCAGGGGCCAGTCATGTAGGCGTCGGCCGCGAGGGTGGCGTTGCGCAGCGTCGTGCGCACCTCGACCTCAATGATCGGCTCGCGGCCCGCGGCCACGGCCGCCGACAGCGCGCCCCCGATCGCGATTGTCGCAGCGTCGCGCAGCACCGGCCCGAAGACCCGGTCGCCCACCCGCACCACGGCGCTGCCGCCCAGCTCCCCAAGCGTCATCACCGCATCCGCGAGCGCAGCCCGGCCAGCGTCGCCGCCACTGCCCACTTCCACACGTGCCCGGTACAGGCCGGTGCCGGAGACGTCCTTCAGCGCCGCGATGTCGCGCCAGTCGCCGGGGCCCTGCCCGGGCAGGACGATGGTGCGGGGCCCGGCGGGCTCCTCGGAGATGACGGTCAGGCTCCAGTCCGTCAGCACGAACTCCTCGCCGCCGGCACCGACGCGGGCGGTGGCCGCCGAACCTCCGGGCAATGCGGCGCCGCCCGCGCCATACGCATCCGCTGCGCCGCCCACGGCCCCGGTTCCGATCACCGCCCCGGCCACCGCACGGGAGCCGGCTTCACCCGCTGCGGCGCCTGCTGTGTCGCCACTCCCCGCGGTCGCGGCGGCCGCCACTGCGCCCTCCCCCGCGGGCACGACCCGCAACATCACCAAGCCGAGCGGCTCCAGGCAGGCCTCCACCCGCGTACGCCCGCCGGCCACCTCGGCACCCACACGCGTGATCTCGCCGGCGTCCAGGTCCAGGACCTCCACGCGCCCGGCCCCCTCGATCTCCAGCGGCAGTGCCACCGCCTGCGCGGCGGGGTTGTAGACGAGCACGTAGCGGCCCTCGACGGCGTCACGCACCTGGGTCAGCAGCACCGGCCCGGTCCAGGCCACGCGGGGCCGCACCCCGAGTGCCGCGAGCGCGCCGGGCACCTCCGCCCAGGCGTCCACCCGCTTCACGCGCGGTCCCGCGAGCGCGGAGGCGATCGCCTCACGGACGGCCGCGCCGGCGTCGGCGCCGCCCCAACCGGCATCCCCGGTGGGCGGCCGGCCGACGAGCACAATCGCCAGTCCCTCCGCGGCGGCGCACGCCAGCCCACGGGCCGCATCCGACGGGATCGCGCCGCCCTGAAGCGCGGCATCCAGCACCAGTGCCCGGTAGGCGGGCCCCTCCGGGAAGAGCACGACTCGCCCCGCTTCGAGGCCGACGACACCTGCCTCGGCCAGGCCGACCGGGTCGAGTATCTGCACGTTGTAGCCGGCGCGCTCCAGGGGCTCCGCGTCGATGAGCCGGTCGGGGGCGGTCGCGTCGGCCTCGGCGTTGCCGCGGGCGGCGGTGGTCAGGAAGCCGTCCCGGTAGACGGCCACGTCCGCTCGGGGCGTGCCGGTCTCCAGCACCGCGGTGCCGCGCGCCCAGTAGTCGGTCAGTCCCTTCCAGTGCGGCCACTGGGGGAAGTGCCGGTGGTTCCAGGACTCGGAGACGATGGTGCCGAAGCGGCCCCGGGTGGGCCAGGGCGCCTCGGGGTCCTGGGCGGCGAAGCCGTGCACGAAGGGCTTGGTGACGCCGACGGCCCACTCCTTGTCCAGCATGTGCCGGTAGTCGGCCAGGGAGAAGTCGTAGCACTTGTCCATCTGGGCGCCGAGCTCGGTGGACACGCGCGCGGCCCCGCCCTGGTGGGCGCCGGCCACGCAGCTGCGCTGCCAGTCCAGGGCGAAGCGCCAGTTCGGGTGGTCCATGTTGATGGGCGCGCGGTCCCCGGAGTTCAGGGACTCCACCTCCGCGCGCCCGCCGCAGCGCACCAGCTCCCGGAAGGAGCGGACCGGTTCCAGGTTCTGCCCGTAGGCGGCCTGCGCCTTGTGCCGCATGCCGTGCCCGACGGCCCAGTCCTGGATGAGGGCCAGGTGGTCGGTGACGTACAGGTCGGTGACGGTGCGGTTGTAGTCCGTGCGCACGCGCCGCCCCAGCGAGGTCGGGGCGCCGTCGGGATCGGCGGAGTCGAAGTCGGGGCGCGGCGGCGTCTCGGGCACCCAGTACCGGCACTGGCCGTGGGCGATCAGGAGCGGCAGGTAGCGGGTGGGGTCGTAGCCGCGCCGGGCCTGGAAGCGCTCACGCAGTTCCGGGCTCCAGAACAGGCAGTCGGCGTTCAGTTCCAGGGAGTCCTCGAACAGCTCAGTGGCGGTAGACCCCTCCGCCCTCAGTGCGGCCGCACCCGCCTGCCCGAGCTGGTGCTCATCCAGGTAGGCCAGGGCGGCGCGAGCGGCGGCGGCGTCCAGGAAGCTGGTCACCCCCTGCTCGCTGTCGCGGCTCCAGAAGGCCATAAGCGCCCACTGCCCCGGCCCGGGCTCCCAGTCGACGACGGCGCCGGTCCCCTCACCGCGCACCTGCCCGGTCAGGTCGGTCAGGGTGGTCTCGTCCAGCAGGGTGGAGTGCTCGGGCTCGATGATCTTGGTGGGCTTGCCCCAAGGGTTGCCGGAGTCCACCACCCGCGGTGGTGTGCCGCGTCGGACCACCCGGGCGGAGACGACGGCGACCAGCTTCCCGCCGCGCGCCAGCTCCGCGTCGTCGAAGGGTGCGGGCACGGGGGTGGTGACCGCGCCCCGGCCACCACCGGGCCCATGAATCTCGGCGGCGGCCCGGCCGGCGTCGCCCCGGGCATCCGCCCGGCCCTCGCCCTCAACCCACCTCACCCCGTACTGGAGCTCCTGGGCGGCGTAGGCGGTGCCGCGGGTGGTGTTGGGGGTTTGCAGCGGCCAGGCGGCGCCGAGCGTCATGGCCACGCCCACCCCCAGGTGCCGTGCCTCGGCCAGGACGGCGGCCAGCGCCTCACGCTGGGCGGCGTCGGCCCAGAAGCCGGGCGAGAAGGCGATCTCCACCTCCCCGAAGCCGGCGGCGGCGATGGCCCGCAGCTCCTCGAGCAGTTCCTCAACCGGAACCGGCTGCTGCCACCACCAGCGGATGCCGGGCCGGTCGGTCATCTCCGGGGTGGCGAAGCGCGCCCGGGTCAGGGCGACGCGAGTGGCGGGTCGGCGCAGGTCGGCGGGCGCGGTCATTGTTTGCTCCTGGCTGTGACGTGCGGCCCTTACAGGGCCCGGTAGCGGAAGTCGGTGATGCGGACGCTGCCGGGTCCGGCGGCGAAGACGGCGGGCCGCAGCGAGACCAGGTCGTTCGCGGTGTTGGCGTGGTAGCCGGAGCACTCCAGGGTGAGCGGGTAGTGGGTCCACTCCGTCTGCCCGGGGCTGCGGTAGTACATCTGCACGATGTGCTCGCGCTTCTCCAGGGCGAGTTCCAGGGCGCGGGTGCCCTCCGGCAGCGGCTGACTCCCCCAGGTGCGGGTCCCGCCGGTCCACGCCTGCAGGCGCCCGGCGGCCAGTTCCAGTCCGAGGAAGAGCCGGTGGTTGAAGAACAGCAGCAGGCCCGCCGTCGTCCCGGGGGTCTCCGAGCCGCCGGACGTGCCCGGTTCACCGCCGGAGCCCTCCGCGGCTCCGGTCTGCGGGCCGCCGTCCTCTCCCGCCCGGGCTGCGTCCAGCAGTTCGATGCCGGCCTCCACCCGGTAGGAGCGGTCGGGGGCGCGCACGGTCATGGGTGAGGCCGACTCCGGGTCCTGGCCCTTCCCGGCCAGCACCAGGCCCGCCTCGGTGAAGGCGGCGCGGGCGGTCTCGTCGACACCCGGCCGGTCGAAGGTCCAGCGCCAGCCCCAGGCCGGGGCGTGGAAGTCGTCGGACAGGGCGACGCCGTGGGGCCGCTGCTGGCTGCCGCCGCCGGGCAGGGGCAGGGGCGCGGTGAGGTCGCCGCCGCGGGCGACGGGCCAGCCGTCGTCGGTCCAGTCGACCGGTTCCAGCAGGATCTGCCGACCCAGCCCCTGCGCGCCCCGCTCGTAGGCGTGGTAGATGACGTACCACTGCCCGCCGGGTCCCTCCAGCAGGGTGCCGTGGCCCCGGGACCACCAGGGCTGGGCGGCGTCGGTGCAGCGCACCAGCGGGTTGGTGGGCATGTTCTCCCAGGGGCCGTCGATGCTGCGGGAGCGGGCCACGATGACCATGTGCCCGGTGGCCGGGCCGGCGGTGCCGCCGACGGCGGAGACCAGGTAGTGCCAGCCGTCCCGCTGCACGTGCTTGGGGCCCTCCAGGGAGTAGGCCTCCACCACCCAGTCATCCGGGTAGTGCCAGCCGTCGTAGACGTGCTCCACCTCGCCGACGGTTCCCAGGCCGTCGGAGGTGAGCCGGACCCGGTCGATGCCGTTCAAAAACAGGTAGCGTTCGCCGTCCTCGCCCACGGCGTGCCCGGGGTCGATGTAGCCGCGCAGGCCCAGGTCGATGGGCCCGTGCCAGGTCCCCTCGATGTCGTCGGTCCACATCACCGCGATGGTGGGGGCGTCCACGCGCGACCAGGAGGTGGGCATGAAGGGGATGTACATGTAGTAGCGGCCGGCGTGTTCAACCAGGTCGATGGCGAAGACGCTGCCCCAGGGCTCCGGGCAGGCGGGGCCGACCGGTTCCCAGTCCACCAGGTTCTCCGAGCGCCACAGCACGATGCCGGGGCTGGACTCGAAGGAGGAGTAGGTCAGGTAGTACCGGTCCCCCACCCGCAGGACGGTGGGGTCGGGGTAGTCCCCACCCATGACGGGGTTGCGGTAGGTGCCGTCGCCGAGGTTGGCGCGGCGCTGGTTCTCGATGCCACGCCCCCAGGCGGGGGCGGCGGACGGGATGCCTGTGGTGGTCATTTGGTTACTCCGGTGGTGCGACGGCGGTTGTGTACAGCGTGCGGGTGGTCGGGGGAGGTGGGGTGAGCTCAGCGCAGCACGTCGCCGATGAAGGCGGCGAAGTGGGCGCAGGTGGCCTTGGCGGTGGGCAGACCGGGCACGGACAGGTGCCCGTGGGTCTCCCCCGGCACGGTGTGCTGCTCCACATCGACGCCCGCCTGGGCGAGTTGCTCGGCGAAGCGCTCCCCGGAGGCGCGCAGTTCGTCGGCCTCGCAGTTCTCGATGTAGGTGCGCGGGTAGCCGGTCAGGGACTCGGCGTTCCCGGGCATGGCGTAGTCGAAGTGCTCGACGCCGGTCAGTTCCGGCCCCAGCAGCTGGGCCATCAGGGCGTCGTTCTCACCCTCGGGGCCGAGCAGCACCGGCGGCAGGGTGGACAGGACGGCGGCGAGCTCGACGGAGGGCCCCGGCAGCGGGTAGTGGACCAGCGGGTAGGCGAGGAAGACGCCGGCGGGGGCCTGTCCGGCGTCGCGGCCGTGCAGGCCGACGGAGGCCGCCAGGCAGGCTCCGGCGCTGCCACCGCCGACCGCCACCCTGGCCGGGTCGGTGGGCAGTCCGTGCCCGCTGGCGCGCACCCACTGGTAGGCGGCCCAGCAGTCGTCGTGTGGCACCGGGTGGGTGACGCCGTCGACGGCGAGCCGGTAGTCGACGCTGACGACGGGCAGCCCGGTGGCGTCGGCGAGGCGGGCGGCGGTGTGGTCGGCCTCGGCGGTGTCCAGGTCGCCGAAGATGAAGGCGCCCCCGTGGATCCAGACGACGGCGCCGCGGCGGCCGGCGGCGTCGGGGGCGGCGAGCTCGTGCGGGGTGTACACGCGCACGGGCACGTCCCCGTGCGGGCCGGGGGCGGCAGCGTCCCGGCGGGCCACCTCGGGCAGGTCGACGGGCTCGACGGGTAGGTCGTAGCGGTCCGCCTGAGCCATCACCGCCGGCGTCCACTCCGGGCCGCGCTGGGGCAGGCCGTCCAGGACGTGAATCCGCTCGCCGTGGATGCCGGCGACGCGGCCGACCTTCTCGGGGCTCTCGGTGACGACGACGGGGTCGTCGGGTGAGTTGAAGCGCATGGGTCGTACCTCCTCGTACGTGCTTGCAGGTGCTTGTGCGCGGGGTCAGTCGGTGACGGTCAGCAGTAGGGGATCGGCGTCGGGGTCGTCCCCGAGGCGGATCTCGAAGTCGCCGGGCTCGACGCGCCAGCCCTCCCCGTCGTCGCCGAACAGCGCCAGATGGCTGCGGTCCAGCCGGAAGGAGACCGCTTGGCTGCCGCCGGCGGGGACGGCGACGCGCTGGAAGCCGGCGAGCCTGCGCACGGCGGGGGCGAGCGAGGCGAGCACGTCGCGGGTGAACAGCAGTACCACGTCCTCACCGTCCCGCTCCCCGGTGTTGGCGACGGCGGCCGTGACCTCCACGGCGGCGCCGGCGTCGAGCTCCGCCCGGGAGATGGTGGTGCGGGAAAGGGCGGCGTCGCGGTAGGCGAAGCTCGTGTAGGACAGGCCGTGGCCGAAGTGGAAGCGGGGGCCGAGCGGCAGGTCGCGGTACTTGGAGGTGAAGAACTCCTGGAGGTTGGCGGGGCCGTCCAGGCCCATGTCGAAGACGGGCTTGACCATCTCCCCGCCGCGGGTGGCGGGGCGGCCGGTGTTCTCGTGGGCGTCGTAGGTGGCCGGGAGCTGCCCGGAGTGACGGGGGAAGCCGATGGGCAGGCGACCGGAGGGGTTGACGGCGCCGGTGAGGACGTCGGCGATGACCTCCGGGCCGGTGGTGCCCAGGTGCCAGGCGGCCAGGACGGCACCCGGCTCCTCGATCCAGTCCTCCACGACCAGCGGGCGCCCGGCCACGAGCACCACGGCCAGGGGCGTACCGGTGGCGGCGACGGCGTGGACGAGGGCGGCCTGGTCGCCGGGCAGGTGCAGGTCGGCGCGGGAGGTGGCCTCGCCGGTGAGTTGGCTGGGTTCGTCCAGGGCGAGGATCACCAGGTCGGCGTCGGCGGCGGCCGCGGCGACGGCGTCGACCTCCTCCCCGGTGACGCCGAGCGGGTCCTGCCCACCCAGCACCGTCAGCTCGGGGGCGGGCGTGCCGGCGTCGGCGGCGCGGGCCTCCAGGGCCGCGGCCAGCGCGTCCGCGAGTGAGCGGGTGGGTGGGGCGGCGAAGTGCTGCACCCAGGCGCCCAGGTGGTCGGTGTGGGTGGCGGCCGGGCCGGCCAGCAGGATGCGGCGGGCGGTGGGGGCGATCGGTAGGGAACCGTCGTTGGTGAGCAGCACAGGGCACTTCTCGGCGGCGGCGCGGGCGGAGGCCAGGTGCTGCGGGGTGGGGGCCGTGATCTCGGCGGCGGGGTCCGTGTAGGGGTTCTCGAACAGGCCGAGGGCCAGCTTGAGGGCCAGGACGCGGCGGACGGCGTCGTCGACGCGCGCCACCAGGGCCGGGTCGCCCCCGTCCAGGAGGGCGGGGTGGTCGGGGCGGGCGTCCGGGTCGTGCAGGTGCCCGCCCATTTCGATGTCGAGCCCGGCGGAAAGCGACATGCGGGCGGCGTCGGGCAGGTCGGCGGCCACCCCGTGGGGGATGAGGTTCTCCACGCCGGAGGCGTCGCCGACGATGGCGCCGGTGAAGCCGAGCTCGTCCTTGAGGAGGCCGGTGAGCAGGCGGCGGTTGGCGTGCACCGGGCGGCCGTTCACGGTGTTGAAGGAGGCCATGACGGAGCCGACACCGGCGTCCACGCAGGCGGCGAAGGGCGGCAGGTACACGGAGTGGAGCCGCTGGCCGGACATGTCCACGGTGTTGTAGTCACGGCCGCCCTCGGCGGCGCCGTAACCGATGAAGTGCTTGGCGGTGGCCACCATGGTGTCGGGCTCGTCCAGGCGCTCGTGCTGGTAGCCCGCAACCATGGCGGCGCCGAGTTCGGCGGTCAGCAGGGGGTCCTCGCCGAAGCCCTCGGCGACTCGCCCCCAGCGCGGGTCGCGGGCGACGTCCACCATGGGCGAGTAGGTCCAGGTGACGCCGCCGGAGCGGGCCTCGGCGGCGGAGACGGCGGCGCAGGAGCGGGCGACGGCGGTGGAGAAGGAGGCGCCCATGGCCAGCGGGGTGGGGAAGATGGTGCGCTGGCCGTGGATAACGTCCAGGCCGATGAGCAGGGGGATGCCGTGCGGGGTCTCCTCCACCGCGGCGCGCTGGATCGCATTGGTATCCACCGCGTTGCCGGGCCAGAACAGGGCGCCGATACCGGCACGCGCCGCCTCCAGACACTCCTCGGTGGTCATCTTGAAGGTGACCTGCACCTGCGCCAGCTTCTCCTCCCAGGTAAGGGACGCGAGGATGGACTCGATGCGCTCGCGCTGGGCGTCGGTGAGCTGTGCGGCGGGGCTCTTTGGGCTGGTGGCTGGGTGGTTGGCGGCGGGGGCGGCGGTCACGGGAGGGCTCCTCGTTGAGCGGGTTAGCGGGTGGATGGTCGTGCGGCGTTGACTGGGTCGGGCGGGCGCAGGAGGGTGCCGGCCCTGCGGCCGATCATCCGCCTGCACCCGCCCGCGGCGTAATTAGATCTCGCCGCGTTCCTCGGCGGCGCGCTCGGCCGCCTCGGCGAGGCGCTCGGCCTCGTCTCGGCTTACCCCCTCGGCGAGGGCCTCGGCCCGGGCGGCACGCTTGACCTCGAGCTCGGCGGAGATCTTGGCCATCGTCTTCGTGTCCAGCTTCCAGAACAGGAGCGGGACAAAGGCGAGGAAGGCCATGATGGCCGGCACCAGGTTAGCGGCGATGTTGATGCCGGTTAGCGCGCTGGCGCTCTGCACCTCAAGGGCCCCGTCATAGCCGAACCAGCCCATGATGTACAGGGCGGCGGCGCCACCGATCGCGTTGGCGAACTTGGTGGACAGTGAGACGGTCGCGTAGGAGGTGCCGTCGGCGCGGACGCCGGTCTTGTGCTCGTAGTAGTCGACGGCGTCCGGCACCATGGACAGGGCGATCGGCGCCGCGAAGCCTGACAGGCCGTAAAGGAACTGCAGCACGAGGAGTACCGTGAGGTTCGTCTGCCCGAAGAAGAAGATGAGCAGGAGGAAAATGCCTCCCGAGAGTACCGACGCCATCATCATGTTGCGCTTACCCAGCTTGAGTGCGAACGGCGGCAAAGTGACGCTGCCAATGATGGTGCCGATTCGGAAGGCGAGCATGACCCCCGCCATCAGGAGCGGGCTGCCCAGGATCCAGCGGCAGTAGTAGAACATGATGCCGATGCGACCGAAGAGGCCGAAGAGCTGGAACAGCAGCGCGAAGAAGACGACCATGAGCTGACCGTTGGTGACGACCGCCTTCACGGTCCGGGTGAAGGGAACCTTCTGCTGCTCGGCCGTCATGGTGATGCGCTCGCGAACGTTGAGGCCCGTGATGAGGAAGGCAGGCAACGCGATAACGGCGAATATGAGCATCGTCAGGAAGTAGGAGCGGTTGTCGAAGCCACGGTCCTTGGCAGCATCGGAGGCTACTAGGGAAACCAGGAGGAAGGGTGTGGCCACGTCCAGGATCAGCCCGGCGGCTTGGGAACCGATATTGCGAATCCAGTTGAGGGTGACGCGCTCACCAGAATCCGTGGTCATGACACCCGCCAGTGAGCCGTAGGACATGTTGGCGACGGTGTAGAAGAAGCACAGGAGCACGTAGGCGATACCCGCCCAGGCGATCTTGGCGCCGTTGCCGCCGTGGAACGGCATCCAGAAGGCCAGAATCATCGTGATGGACAGCAACGGGGCGCCGAAGATCACGTAGGGGCGGAAGCGACCCCAGCGACTCTTCGTACGCTCGGCCACGTAGCCGAAGGCGAGGTCCTGGATGCCGTCCAGAACACGGGCGACGAGCAGAATATTCGCCGCCGCTGCCGCTGGGATGAGCGCGATGTCGGTATAGAAGGTGATGAGGTAGTTACCGACGGTCGTCCAGATGAATTGGGAGCCGAACTCGGCGAAGCCATAGGAGATCTTCTCCTTGAGGGGGACCTGGGCCCCCGTCTTGGCGGGTGCCGCAGACTGCGTCGTCATGACGGGCCTTTCTGTGATGCGAAGTGCGGGCTGCTCTGCCCGGAACTCCCGAGGCCAGGGACTGCGACGTCCGCACCTCGTTGCGTTCTGCGCTACAGTCAACGCGGGGCAGCCGCGGGCGACAAGCACACCGCCCCCTCCTTCCGCACTGCCCGTGCATAAGGTGGAGCCTTCGACACTCACACGACCATCCCGCTCACAGCCCCGACGCAGTAGCTGCCATACCCACGGTAAACAAACCCTCAGCACATTGACAGCCAGGTATTGGGGTCACATCGACCGCCTTCAAGTTTCGCACGATTGAGGCATAAGTCGCGGCATCGTTGCCATCATTCCGGTTGACGCATACGAAAGTGGGACGGACACTGCCTGTGTGACACCTCGAGACAGCCAGCACGAAGGCGTGCAGCCGCCCGACACCTCAGCGCCAGCCCGGGGTACAAAGACGAGCACACCAGTCCCGCTCCGCGCCCCCTCCTTCGCCCACGTCTCCCAACTGGCGGAGCTCATCGCCGAGGCACGCCAGTATCCTCAAGGCGTCTCCCGTGCTGACCTGTCCGAGACCCTGACGCTGGGCCGGAACGCCGTCGACCGGCGACTCAAGACCGCCGTCGAGCTCGGGCTGCTCGCTCCCGCCGGCCGGGGCGTGTCAACCGGCGGGCGCGCCCCGGAGATGTGGCGCTTCAATCCGTCCGCGGCCACAATCCTGGTCCTGTCGATCTCCTACCGTTCCAGCACCGCGGCACTGACGGACTTGAGCGGTGCGATTCTCGATCGGATCAGCTGGGAGGAGGGCATTCTCAGCGATCCGCAGACAGTCACCCGGCACGCCCTGGAGCATCTGACCGCACTGCGCAACCGCCACCCCGAGCTTCCACCTACCTGGGGCGTGGGCGCCTGCATCCCGACGGCCGTGGACTTTCGCGATGGGAGTCTGATCGCCCCGGCTACGGCCAGGACCGGCGGCGCCTCCGACACCCTTAGCTGGACCGGCTTCCCGCTGCGCAGCCGACTGGCACAGGCGCTGGACCTGCCGGTCTGGGTCGACGACGAGGTCAATGTCCTGGCGCTGGCCGCCGCGAAGCGCATCGGCGCCCCGCAGGACCTTTTGTATGTCCGCCTCAGCCTGGGGCTCGGCATGGGCATCGTCTCCCGCGGGCAGGTGCACCGCGGCGCCGCAGCGGCCTCCGGGGAGATCGCCCACATCCAGATGACGGGATCGGGGGGACGCGCCTGCCGCTGCGGACGCAAGGGGTGCCTGGAGACGACGCTCTCCGGCGGCGCCATGGAGGAGGCGGCCGTGACCCCACAGGCCCTGAAGCGCTCCTCCTACCTGCGCCGACTCGACGAATCCGGAGGCATCCGCTGCGAACACGTCTTCCGCGGCGCGGCGGAGGGCGACCCCGTGTGCATGCGACTGCTGACCGAGGCCGCGGACCGACTCTCCGTGGTGCTGGCGGTACTGACCACCACATACAACCCCGGGGAGGTCGTGTTGGGCGGCGGCGTGGCCGAGGCCGGCGAGTTCTTCTCCCGCGCGGTCGGTCAGGCTCTGCGCCGTCGCGTCCTGCCGGCCACCTCCGAGCGCCTGCGCGTGCGCATGGGCAACACGGACGATGCGCTGAAGGGTGCGTGCCGCATGGTCACCGATCGCCTCCTGTCCGCCCACGTCATGCACATCTGGCTGCCCCACGGCACCCCCGTAGGCGTGCAGGAGCTGGTCACCCACCGCCGCCAGGACGCGTGACCCCCTCCCAGTTCCAACCGCCACCCCAGTTCCAGCCCCCCATTCACCGAGACCGGCACCAGTAACACACCGAGACCGCGAGCTGTCACGAACCACACCGACCCGGCCTCGCGGCTGCCGACCCGCGCCAATCGGACTATGCGCGCCACCTGCTACGCCCATGGCCCCGGTGCGCGTCCCCCCGCTTCTTTGTCGAACATCCGCCGAACACCGCCTCCCTTGTCAACTTGCCTGAGCCTCCGTAGGTTCAACATCCGGGCAAACATGACGATGCTCACACTCGAGAACCGCCGATCTCATCCGAGATGAACGTTGTCGAACAGCTCGACCCGAGGGCGAAGATGTGGAATACTTTCCACATCGGCAGTTCGCCACGACGACGAGCGGCCCAACGTAAACCTGGGCAGAGGATCTAACTCACCCCGTTCCCTGACAAGCCCCCGAGGAGGCCAAGATGGTCATCAAATCAAAACTCTACGCAGCGGTTGCAGCCTTAACCCTGTGCTTCGGGCTCACCGCAATGACCGCCGCTCCGGCACAGGCTAACACACTCTCGGACTCGGAGTACCTCACTACTAGCTCAATCGGTTTCCGCCGAGGATCCAATGTCTGCACACACTCCTATTCGACTTTCTGGGTACCTGGCTACTCCGAAACAGTCTGGTTTCAATCTCACTGGAACAGCGGAGGAAAACACTATCACCGTATTCGCGTCGTATACACAACCGTGGCAACTTGGACACCTTTGAGACAATCCACTAATACAGTTTATCTCACCGTTCAGTGCTAAGCAGTAGTGTTTTTCACACAACATCCTGTCTGCAACACATCACAGGTGGTGCTGCAGTGCACCCAGCGCAGAGGCTCGACAAAGTCGGTGTGTGGTTAGGGGGTTGTTAGGAGTCTGATGGCTTTGCTGGGTTTGCGTGTCATGGCCCGGTTGGCTGAGGCGATGCCGGTGGTGGTGGTGGGGTCGTGGTAGGTGGTGCGGATTAGGCTGATGGCCAGGTTGCGTAGGATGGCCATGACCTGGGGTCCGGAGCCGGTGCGCAGCTGGTGGCGGTCCTCGTCATAGGTCACGTCCCGTATCCAGTGGACGCGGTTTTCGATGCCCCAGTGTCCGCGTATCCAGGCGGCAACAGTCTCGGGCTGAGCGTCCTCCATCGGAACAGAGCAGATGAGGTAGACGACCTGTGTGGTGCGCCTGGACTGGAGTGCTGGGTGTTTTTTGGACTCTTGGTTGTTGTGTGTTTGTCAGGCTGCTTTCGGGGTGGCGGCCTGCAATAGTTCGCGTTCGAACTGGTTGGGTGTGCGGTACCCGATCGCCGAATGCAGACGCCTTTGATCATAGGTCAATTCGATCCACGCCGCCACATCCCTTAGCGCCTTGCTCCGGGTGAGGTAGACCATACGGGCTCTTCCGGTTTGAGGGTGTGGTGGTGGGGTAGTGCGGGCGCGCGTGTCGGGGTGGTGGGTGTGGGTCGAGGTCCCCGATAATTGGTGGTTGCTAGACACTACCGATCACAGAGACCTCGACATTACCGAGGCTACCTTCACCGCCCCTGATCTTGCTAGTTTCCTGGAACTGGACGCCCTGGGGCTGACCGTGACCGGTCAGCGGATAACGCCTGACGAGGCGCTGGTGGAGTGCCGCCTGCAAGCCCAGGGGCTCGGCAAAGTTGTTGGCTGGATGGTGGGTTGTTAGGGGTTTTCGGCGTGTTGGTGCGGGTGCGGCGCGACCCGCCGGTGACGATAGGTGGTGCTAAATCAACATCATCACGGAAGGTCGCGCCGCTGTGCCATCATCCCCCACTTCTGCCTTGTCGCGCCAGCCCCTGACCGGAGTGTTCAAGAGTGTTCCCGACCCCCGGTGCCGGCGCGGGGTTCGCCACCGCCTGGACGCTGTGCTTGCTTTGGCGGCGGTGGGGGTGCTGGCCGGGTGCCGGACCCTGCTGGCGATCTGGGAGCACGCCCGCGACCTTGAACCCCGAGAGCTGGCCGACCTGGGGCTACCGCAAGACCGGGGGCTGCCGTCGGAGCCCCGCGATCCGCCGCACCCTTGCCAGCCTGGACGCCGACGATCTGGACACTCGTATCACCTCGTGGATGCTCACCCGCACCGGCACCATCGACGGACGCAGGGTGATAGCAGTGGACGGGTGAGACCATGCGCGGCGCCCGCAGCAACAGCAGCGGAGACGGGAATGGCGGTGATGGTGGTGGTGGTGCGCCGCACCTGCTGTCCGCCCTTGACCAGGGCACCGGGGCGGTGGTGGCTCAGCAGCGCGTGGCCGACAAGACCAGTGAGATACCCGCCCTAAGAGACCTGCTGGCACCCCACGACCTGGCCGGCGCCGTGGTCACTGCTGACGCACTGCACACCCAGACCGGCACGGCCGAGTGGATCATCTCCCACGGCGCCGACTACCTGCTGACCGTCAAGAACAACCAGCCCGGTCTGCGAGCGAAGCTCAAGGCCCTGCCCTGGAAGGGCGTCCCCGCCGTCACCGGGGTGGACACCTCCCATGGGCGGCGGGTACGCCGCACCATCAAAGCCGTACAAGCACCCAAGTGGGTCGAGTTTCCCGGCGCCGCCCAAGTACTACAGATACGCCGCACCCGCACCACCCACACCCGTACCGGCACCACCAAGCGCACCACCGAGGTCGTCTACCTGATCTGCTCCATACCCATGACCGACGCCCAGCCCGAGCAGATCGCCGCCTGGACCCGCGGACACTGGGGCATCGAAAACCGTGTTCACTGGGTACGTGACGTGACCTATGATTTGCTTCAGCGTTCGTGTCCGGTTCTGGGCTGAGGATCAGACCGCATGGGTAGGGTCTTCGTGACACCTTGAGGAGGGTGCGCGATGAGCAGTGATGCTGGCACGACGAGGGGTTGGGGGGCGCCGGGCCAAGGTGTTCTTGTCGCCTTCGCCCAAGTATGAGATCTACGTACGGTTGATGCCGGTGGGAGGTCACGGTGGGGGCGGCCGCGTCCGAGGCCGGGGCGGGGCCGCTCCACGATCGTGAGGCTGCGGCAGGTCGCCAGGCAAGGCGTCCTGGACGCGCTGTCGGCCTCGCGTCCGGGCTCGTCGGGCAAGTCGGCTCGTGATTTCGAGCTTGAGCAGGCCAGGGCTGAGATCGACCGCTTGACCCGTACGGTGACGGAGCAGGCGGCGGGGCTGGTGGTGCTGGAGAAAAAAAGGGGGCTCGGTCTGATGCCCGGCGCACCGGTCCCCGCCCGGGTGGATGCACCCGCCGGGCAGGGGCTTTTGGAATTGGTGTCAAGCCCCGGGTTTTGTGGAGGCTGTTTTATCTGGCGCCGGTGGTTGCCGGCTGGGGTTGGTTGGCTGGTGGTCTGCTCGCCGACGTCTGCGCGTCGGCGGTGTCGGTGGTGTCTGGTGGTGGGGTGTATGCCTGCTCGTGCTCGATCGGGGCGTGCATGTCGATGGCGGAGTGAGGGCGGACTGTGCCCGACCAGTTGCACCCACTGGGCGGTGGCGAGCTCAACGTCCTCGATGCCCTCCCAGGGGCCGTGGGAGTCGAGGTAGTGCCGGTTTCGGATCAGCTCCGCCTTATAGAGCGAGTTGAGGGCCTCGGCCAGCGCATTGTCGTAGGAGTCGCCCTTGGAGCCCACCGTGGCCACAGCGTCGCAGTCCGAGCAGGGCCTGCCCGTAACGGATCGCCCGGTACAGCCGCGCCCCGGTCGGAGTGGTGGATCAGGCCGGTAAGGGCGGCTCCTTCGCGCCTACGCTGCCAGATACCCATCTTCAGGGCGCCCCTGGGCCAGGTCGGTGTACAAGCTCGTTGACGTCTGCCAGCCGACGATCCGCCGGGAGTAGACGTCGGCGAGCGAAGGCCACGTACACCCAGCCGGACAGGGTGCGTACGTAGGTGGGGGTACCTCCCACGTAGTGGGGGAATGTCCGCCACCCACAACTCGTTCGGCCTGAAAGCGCTGAAGTGCCTGTTGACCAGGTCCGCCGGGCACTGCTCCTTAGGAGCCGACCGGGTCGTCCTGGGCGACTTGGCGCGGCCGGTGGCCGTGCAGGCCCATGTCCCGCATCAGATGCTCCGCGGTGCAGCGGGCCACATGCCCCAGGCCGTGCCGGGCGGATTCCTCGGGACGGCCCCGCATCGCATGCATCTTCCTTGCGCCCAGTACGCAGTAGTTGTTCTCATGCACCCGCCCGATCTCGGCCTTCAGAGCCTGGCCGCGCACCGCCCTGGCACTGGGGGGACGGGACTTGCGGGCCCGGCAGGACGGGTAGGGGCGATCTTGACACCGGCGCTAGCCAGCGCCTGGCAGATCGGCACAGGCCCCAAGGTCCGCCTTGTTGCCCGTCGATGAATGAGACCGGTGACCTCTAGCGGCGCCTCACACTCCGCCCGGGCAAACATACGCGCTCGCCTTGCGCAGGATCCCCGTTAGCCCTGCGCAGCTCGCGTACTTCCTTCTCCAGCCCCCCGGATCCGCTCGGCATCGGATGTGGTGGTTCCCGGCCGGGCGCCCGCATCGACCTCGGCCCTCCTGTGTCCCAGGTGCGCAGCGCCTCGGGGCGGGGCACCCAGTTCATCGGCGATCCTCCAGGTTCGCCCCCTTAGACCTCTCGGGGTCCCTACGGGCCTCCACAGCCGTCCTGGTGGCCCGCTCCCGCAACTCCTCGGGATACTTCCTCTGAGCACTCATGACAGTGATCCTTCCGTGCGTTCACTGCCTCCATCAAACCCGGTGCAGTTCAAGGTCCTCCAGCGCGTGTGGGCGGCCAGCGGCGGGGGAGTTGCGGCAAATACTTGAAGGTGTCCATGCCGCTGTTGCTGGACCTGCTGGAGGGGCGCGGGCGAGCTCGTAGACGGTCAGGACCGATACAGCCACCAGGTGCGGCGTGAGCCGGGTGTCGATGAGCGCGGCGACCATTGACCGTTATCTCGCCCCTGCCAGGGCCAAGGACCAACTGCGTGGCAAGAGCGCCACGAAGGCCGGCCCGCTGCTGCGCAACACCCGTCAGGATCCGCAAGGCCGGCGGGCGAGGCCCGTGCAGCCGGCGGGGTTCTTCGAGGCCCGTTACCGTCGCTCACTGCGGCCTGGTGCACGCAGGGGCGAGTTCGCCCGCATCGGGAACATGACCAACCGTGTTCACCGGCCGGGGCCTTCACCCGACCCATCCGTGGGCGGCGCCGAGAAGCACACCCGGGGCAGCCCTGGAGGCGGCTGTGAATGCGATTCCGTTCCCCATCACGGGCGTGGACTACCGAATAACGGCAGCGAGTTCACCAACCACGGGGTGGTCAAGTGGGCAGCGGACCTGGACATCTTCTTCACCCGGGGTCGGCCGTACACGAAGAACGACCAGGCCACCATCGAGTCCAAGAACAACCACCTGGTACGCCGCTACGCCATCGCTGCTTCCGCTACCGGCACCGACGCCGAGCGGGAGGTGCTGAACCGGTTGTGGGTGCTGGTGGACGCGCAGGCCAACTTCCTGACTCCCACCAAGAAGCCCATCGGGTGGGGCACCGACAAGGCCGGCAAACGAAAGCGCCTATACGACGCTCCTCGTACCCCGCCCGGCCGGCTGCCCGGCACCGACGCCTCTGACCGACAAGCACAAGGCGGGAGCTGATCGTCTACCGCAACCAGCCCAGCCCGGCCGCCATCACCCGCCGCATCGGCGAGCTCCAGGACGTGCTCATAGCTCTGGCCAAGGACAAGACCGACCAGCACCTGCCTAGCTCAGTTCCCCAGCGTCCTACCCGACGTCCACAAGGGCATCCGCGTCAAGAAAGCCTCCTAGAGCCTCCCAGTTTCGCGGGCAGTCCTAAATGAGGCACCAACGAGTTTCGCGGGCACCTTGACATGAGGCACACCGGTGGTTCTCGTACACCGGTGGTTCTCGTAGGTGTTCGGGGGCAGGTTGTCGCAGTAGGAGTGCCTGCGGACGGTGTTGTAGCGAGTAAGCCACCGGAAGACCTGGCGGCGGCAGGTCAGCTCGTCGGGCCAGGCGCGTTCGTCCATGAGCACTTCCCGCTTGAACGCAGCGTTGAAGGACTCCGCCAGGGCGCTGGTTGGCACTGGTGCCCACCGCACCCATCGACTGGGTAACCCCCAGGTGTTTGCAGGCCTTGTGGAAGTCCTTGGAGGTGTAGACGCTGCCGTGATCGGAGTGGAAGATGGCCCCTTTAAGGCTCCCGCGGGTCCGCGCGGCCGCCCGTAGGGCGTCGACCACGAGGGATGTGCGCATGTGGTCGCGCACCGCCCAGCCGACCAGGCGCCTGCCGTACGCGGTCGATGACGGTGGCCAGGTACAGGTTGCTCCCGCCAGCCAGCGGCAGGTAAGTGATGTCGCCCACGTACTTGCGGTTGGGCGCATCCGCGGTGAAATCCCGCCCCATCAGATCGGGGTACTTCGACGCCGCCTGATACGGGACGGTGGTACGCACCCGCCTGCGCTTGCGGTACCCCGCAATGCCGCCGGCCCGCATCAGACGCGCCACCCGCCTTGCGGTTGATGCGTCTGTCGTCGCCCTTGTCGATCCCGTCGCCTGGTTCGGCGGCGGGTCCTGGGCGCGCCCATGGCCCGGTCACCAGCATTGATGGCCCGTATCCGCTCAGTCAGGGCGGCATCAGCCGCGGCCCGCTCGGCTCGTCTGGGACCGGCCTGTTTCCAGGCGTAAAAGGAGGAGCCGGCTACCCCCGAGCAACTCACAAAGCCGCTCCCGCCCCATAGGTGGCTGCATGGTCGACGACGAAACCGGGAAGGCGACCTCTACCGGATCGTCTCCCCCGCGAAACATGCTTGGCCGCCTGCCGGGAAGATCTCCCGCTCCCGGGTCAGCTTGGCCCGCTCCGCCCGCAATGCGGCGTTCTCCGCCACTCGGGCGGGCGACCCGCTCCTCCACCGACTCCCCAGCCGGCGCCAGTGCACCGTCAGCGCCGGCCTGAGCAGGTGGCGCCGTCCCGGTCTTGCTGTTGGGTTTGAGAGGGCTGGGCCGGTGCCCCGTCCGGACCGGTTTTCCGCCCGGTGCCCCAACGGTGCAACCAACCGCGCAGCGTCCCGCGGGAGACCCCCAGGTCCTGGGCGATACCACGCACGCATCGCCCCCGGGGTCGTCTCGTACAAGTCCACGCACCTGACGACGCAAGCTCCTCCGAGTAACTCTTCAACCCACAGGTCAGATCATCTCGCTCTCCCCAGCCACACAGGGCCGGAATCAGCGTGTCCAACAAACAGGGCCAAGGCCCGTCCAACCCTGGCCGGTGGCGTAGTCCACCAGCTCCAAAAGCCCCTGCCCGGCGGGTGCATCCACCCGGGCGGGGACCGGTGCGCCGGGCATCAGACCGAGCCCCCTTTTTTTCTCCAGCACCACCAGCCCCGCCGCCTGCTCCGTCACCGTACGGGTCAAGCGGTCGATCTCAGCCCTGGCCTGCTCAAGCTCGAAATCACGAGCCGACTTGCCCGACGAGCCCGGACGCGAGGCCGACAGCGCGTCCAGGACGCCTTGCCTGGCGACCTGCCGCAGCCTCACGATCGTGGAGCGGCCCCGCCCCGGCCTCGGACGCGGCCGCCCCCACCGTGACCTCCCACCGGCATCAACCGTACGTAGATCTCATACTTGGGCGAAGGCGACAAGAACACCTTGGCCCGGCGCCCCCCAACCCCTCGTCGTGCCAGCATCACTGCTCATCGCGCACCCTCCTCAAGGTGTCACGAAGACCCTACCCATGCGGTCTGATCCTCAGCCCAGAACCGGACACGAACGCTGAAGCAAATCAGGGCCGGGCTTATGTGGCCTCCCGGGCCGGGGCGGCTGCGCGCTCACGCCGCCATGGCAGGCGTGCGCGTATGAGCCATGATCCGCTGGTCGCCTATGTAACCGAGCGGCTGCGCCGGGGGTGGAGTCTCCTGGTGATCAGCGGCCGCCTGAGGCTGGATCACCCCGATGATGGGCGGATGCGGGCCTGTCCGGAGACCATCTACGCGTGGATATACGCCACGCGGGCGCGGGCGGCGGACTTGTCCGGCTACTTGGCCAGGGCTCACCGGCGTCGCCGCCGCGCCGGCGGGCGGAGGGCCTCGGGGGCCCCGATCCGTCTGCGCGTGGGTGTCAGCCACCGGCCCAGCACCGCCTGGGACCAGTCCCAGGCGGGTCACTGGGAGGCCGACAGTGTCATCTGCAAGCATGGGGTCATCCACACCCTGGTGGACCGGGCCACCCGGTTCATGCTCACCGCCCTGCTGCCGGACAAGACCGCCGCCGCCACTTCCGCCGCCCAGACCCGCCTGCTCGATGGCCTGCCCACCCATATGCGCAGGACGATCACCTACGACAATGGTAGTGAATTCGCCGCCCACCACACCCTGGTGGAATCCCACGGGGTACTGACCTACTTCGCCGACCCCCACACTGCTCCTGGCAGCGGGGCACCAACGAGAACCGCAACGGCGTGCTTCGCCGCTACCTGCCCAAAGGCACCGACATCACCGACTTAGAGGTCGCGGAACTGGCCGACATAACAGCCGAGATCAACAACCGCCCCCTACGGGTCCTGGGCTACCACACACCAGCCGAAGCCCACCAACAAGCCCTGACCCAACATACAATCAAAACCACCAACCCCAGGCGTTGCACTTCAACCTAGACAACGGGACCTTGGCGATCGGCTCCACAACCTGCTATCATGCTGATGATAAAGAGTCTTCGCTGAGGGACTGAGGTTACCCATGCCAGTCATCCGCCCGATCTCCGACCTGCGCAACAAGTTCACGGAGATCTCAGCAACTGTCCATGAGGACGACCGCCCGGTCTTCCTGACTCGCAACGGAGTGGGCGACATGGTGGTGATGAGCATCGAGCACTACGAGGCGCTCGCGCTTAACCGGGAGATCACCGAGGCGCTGGCCGCGGCGGAAGTCGAGATGGAGACGACCACCGAGCGGTTCACCACGGCCGACATCCGCGCCGACCTTGACGAGCTCCTGGCAGCCAGAGCGACCGAACAGTCGCAGAGCGCATAAACGACTCACATGTATCAAGTCGTCGTCCTGCAGTCAGTCCGTCAAACGATGGCCGCGATCAACGCGCAACTGATCAACGAGCTCAACGCGCCTGAAGCTGCTGACCGTCTGACCGAAGCAATTATTCGGACAGTCGACTCCCTGAGCACCATGCCCTATCGTCACCCGGCATACAGACCATCTCGTCCGCTCCGGCACGAGTACCGGTACACACGAGCCAGAACCATCTGGTGTTCTATCGCATCGATCAGGCCGAGCAGGTGGTCACGGTCACCCACATCGTGCACGGCAGCCAGGACCTTGACTCTTACCTCGACTGACGGTTCGTGGGTTTCGACGACGGTTCGTCACTTGGCACCAACGCTTCGGCACTTCCTGCGACGGTTCGTGGGGTAGACGCACGAACCGTCGCTGTGATGTCTCAGGACATCGGTGACAGTTCTGCCTCAGGACATCGGTGACACTTGGTGTATCAGGACATCGGTGACACTTGTGGTGGTTCGCGGGGGCCGGCACGGTTGGAGCGTGGGCTGGGGGTCGTGGTGGCGGCCGCTGTAACCCACGGCCGGGTCGGGCCGGGGACAGCCCGGGGGTCTCTCCGGCAAAGTCGACCAACCAGGGCCTCGTAAGTCGGGTCAGGGCCCGCTTTACGGCCGCAGCACGCCGGCCCGGTCAGGCTCCAGAAGCCACCAGCCGATGGCCCGCTGGTCGCAAGGATGCGGTCACCGCCCCGCGCGGGGCGTCATCAGGCCACCGGGCGATCGCCAGACGCACACGCGGATCAACACCACTACTGTTGGACTTCCTGACTGAGCTCATGCGCCCAAAAGCACACCAGAACTGTCACCCCCAACAACCCACGAACTGTCACCGATGTCCTGACACAGAACTGTCACCGATGTCCTGAGACATAACACGCACGAACCGTCGCCGTTCCTGACTGTGCTGTCTCCACACTTCTGGGACGGTTGAGTCTCATGACTTCTGGGACGGTTGAGTCTCATGGGTTTTGGGACGGTTGGGAGCGGGGTGAGCGGGGTGGCCTGCTGATGATTCTGTTGGGTGGTTTGGAAGCGTTGATGGTGGCCCGGCTGTGGGTCTGTGCCTGGGTGGGCTGGGGCCAGGGGATCGCGGCGAAGTGTGTTCCGGCCTGGTCGTAAAGGTCCAGACGGGTGGGGTACTGGCGGAACTCGATTCTCTGGCCGGCCATGAAGGAACCGACGTAGATGATCCGGCCCTTGTAGGTCACGGTCCCGTTGCTCAGGGCCTGTCTGCTGGTGATGGCCGGGTCGGTGCTGGCTGCCTGCGGCAGGCTCAGCGGCACCGGCCCGGATAGCGCGTCAAGGTTGATCGGGGAGGGGTTGGGCAGGGCCCGGGGGACCTGGTGCCACACGCGTATGGGGGTTATGGCTATCCCCAGCCCCTGGTGCTGGCGCTCGGTGTTGTAGTAGGCGGTGAAACACTCCAGGCCGGTGTTGAGGTCCTCCAGGGTGGTGTAGGGGTGCGCTTCCAGCCACAGCTGGAGGGGCTTATGGGAGCTTTCGACCTTGCCCTGGGTCTGTGGGTGACCGATGGCGCCGCTGATCGGACGGATCCCCAGCGACGCGAGCCACCTCTCTGTCCGCCCGAATCCGGTGGTGCGGTGAGTGTTGAAAGCCCTGCCGTTGTCGGTCAGGATGGCTGCGGGCCGCCCCCAGGAGTCGAAGGCCTCGGACAGGATTTGGCGGGTGGCCTCATGCGTCTCCCCGCCCCAGGCCGCCTTGAGCGCCACCAGCACCCTGGAGCAGTCATCGATGACCTGGTAGATGGTCACCACACGCCCCTGGATGCGCCACTCGATACCGTCCAGCTGCCACAGCTCGTTAGCACTGGTACGCGTGAACCGCTTGAAAGACACCCGCGGGCGCTTGCGTGGCGCCGGAACCACCAGCCCCATGGCCCGCATGCGCCTGGCAATAGTCGCCCGCGACGGGGCCGGGTTGGCCCCCGCCCCGGACAGCACCCACCACACCGACCACGCACCCGCATCCTTCCCGTCGGCAACCAGCTCCCGGCGTACCTGGGCGATACGCTCATCAACCCGCTCATCCCAACGGCGCGCCGGGTGCAGCGGCGCCCTGGAACGGGCGACCAGCGCCGCCCCCGGTCCCTCCTGCTTGGCCCGCTTACGGATCCGGTAGAACGAGGACTTCGAGACCCCCACCTGCCGGCAGAACTCCTCCACGCTCACACCCGCAACCCGCGAGTCAAACTCAATGATGCGCTGACGCTTGAACGGCGAAACTGCATAACCCATCCCCCAACCCAACCCCACCCACACCGCCCCAGAATCTCACTACTTCTGACACTCCCAGATGTCATGAGATCCAACAGTCCCAGAAGTCATGAGACAACACAGTCGCCGTTCCTGACGAATCGTCGTCGTAAGAGACGAACCGTCACCACGCGCCGGCCACCGCACGCACATTCGCGCCGATCACCCGCACCGCCGCAGCACGCGCACCCGCACCGCGGCCAGGCGGTCCAGCGGCAGCAGGTTCAGGCGCTCGTCGCCGTTGAGGTTGCGGCCACTCACCCACTCCCCCGCCTCGTAGCGGCCCTCGACGGCGTCGTCGATCTCCACGATCTCACCCGGGGCACCGGCCGCCTCCAGCATGAGGCCCTGGCCGATCACCAGCACCTCATCCTCTCCCAGGTCGATCAGCACGCCCATGGCGCGCGTGTCCGCCGGGGCGGGCATGAGCGCCTCCTCCAGGTTCTCCTGCTCGCCGCGGGCCTGCGTGCGCACCTGCACGCCGGCATCGAGGAAGATCTTGCTCAGCACGTCGGCGGCGCCGCGCACGGTCCAGGTCAGGCCGCCCAGCTCGACGACGGCGGTCTCCTCCGCCTCCAGCAGCACGGGCCGGATACGGCCCTCACGCTGCGCCGCCACGATCACACCCTCCGCCCCGGTGAGCAGGTGGTAGGCGGCGGCGAACTGTCCGTCGGGGCGCAGGTCGTCCACCCCGAAGACGTTGAAGCCGACCGCCCCCGAGCCGACGGCCCAGAAGACGTTGCCGACGGCCACCCGCGACTCGGGCACCAGCAGCGCATTGTCCTCCCGCACGTACCCGGACACGGCGCCCTTGACGTCGTCGACGTAGATGTCGGGGCCGAGCAGGGCCAGCGTCGGCGCCGCCGCCTTCCACACGTCCACGACGCCGGCCACGGGCCCACCGCTGGGATACTGGCCCGGCAGCTCCTGCCCCGGCTGGGGGCCCAACCAGGCGTTGGCGTAGTAGGCGACGTCCAGGTGCTCGGCCGCGGCGGCGGCCAGCGCCTCGCAGTAGGAGGCGAAGCCCCAGGCCATGAAGACCTCGTCGGCGCCCGGGCCGTCCCCGAACACCTGGGGCCAGTTGCCCGCGGCGGGTGAGCCCTGCTCGCGCCACAGCCGCGAGGCGGTGCCGGTGGCCTCGGGGTGCGCGGCGAGCCAGTCCAGCAGCGCCGTCGGCACCGGGGCGGACCAGGCGGCCTCGGCGACGGCCGCGTGATCGCGGGAGGCGCCCAGCAGCCCGGTCTCGTTCTCCACCTGCACCATGACCACGGTGCCGTCGGCGTCCACTTCGGCGATATGGCGGGCCAGGGCTGTGAAGGCGCGCCGGTCGGCCTCCAGCAAAGCGGGAGAGAACACCGACAGCACGGGGGTGCCGGGTCGGGTGAAGGCACCGGTGGCGCCGTCGGCGCCGGCCTCCGCGCGCGGGAAACGCCCGGTGTCGGCACGCACCCAGCGGGGCGCGTAGGTGGAGGCGGCGTTCTTGAAGACGCCGAACCACAGCAGGGTAAGCGCCAGGCCACGCTCGCGCGCCAGGTCGATCAGCGCATCCACGCCCGTGAAGTCGAAGGTGCCCTCGCGGGGCTCCACCAGGTGCCAGCTGGCGGTGGCGGTGACGGCGTTGCCGCCGAGCTCGACCACCCGGTCGAAGGCGACGCGGGCGAGCTCGATGTCGGAGCTGGTGGAGTTGTGCAGTTGCCCGCCCAGCAGCAGCCGGGGGCGTCCCCCGACCACCAGATGGCGGCTGTCGATACGGTTCATGGGAAAGTCTCCTTCGGCTTTCGGAATGGTCGGGGCTGTGGGCGGTTGCGGAATCTGGCGTCCGACGCCGGCGGCCCGGTGGCGAGGAGCCAACCGGGCCGCCGTCGTCGGGATGCGCCTGGGCCGGCTCAGACGGTGACCGTGCGCTTCATCTCGCCGGAGAAGGGCACGGGGATATAGGCCACGCGCGCCGAGACCCGCAGCAGTACCTCGTGCTCACCGGGGGCGAGCCCGCCCTCGTGCAGCACGCGCACGGTGGCCTCGTCGGCGTACTCCCAGCGGAAGAAGGTGACCGTCTCCATCTCCCCCAGGGTGAACCAGTGCTTGCCGTCGTCGGCGGTGAAGCGGATGTCCTCGCGGGGCACGACCTCACCGTCCACCTCGACCTCGACGTCGTGCACCATCGACAGCGGAATGCCGCGGTAGTAGGGAATGCGGGTGCGCATCTGGAAGCCGATGCTCTTGCCGTCCTCCTCGACATTGGCCAGGGAGTTCTCGGTAAAGATGTATCCGTCGAACATGGGTGCTGCTCACTTTCCGTCGTTCTGGGCGGCGTCGGCGCCGCCGTTCTTGCCGTCGCTTAAGTGCCGTTCCATGAGCTCCTGGTGACGGCGCACCTGCTCGAGGTCGGTGATGGGCTCGCCCGGCAGTACGAAGCGCTGCCCCTCGTACTCACTGCACACGTAGCCGTCGAAGCCCAGCTGGTTGAGCCGGGTGAAGATGCGGCCGTAGTCGATGGAGTACTCCTCGCCCTCATCGGTGACCTCCCAGAACTTGCCGTGGAAGGACTTGATGTAGGGCAGGTACTCGTCCAGGGTGTCCAGAGAGGTGTTCTCATACCCGGTGGACATCATGGCGTAGAAACGGTCCTGGAAGGTGTGGAAGTGCCGGGTAAGCTCCTCCGGGAACTCGTAGTCGTCGGGGTTGTCCGGGTTGCGGGGGAAGAACTGGCGCGGGTCGATGCCGCGGGCGAAGATGTCGTCGATGTACTTGATGACGTCCTCGTTGACCCCGAGAGTCTCGCGGAAGTAGTTCGTGGACACCCGCGGGTGCCGCTGGCAGTAGATGCCGAAGTCGACCACGAGTCCGACGTGCGGGTTGTCGACCTCCTTCATCTCCTTGATCCAGGCCTCCGTCATGGGGTGATCGAAGCTCATACCGGCGTGCACCTCGACCGCCATGGTGATGCCCAGCTTCTCCGCCAGCGGCAGAGTCGGGCGGATCACGGCCGGGTCCGTCTGGGAGACGATGCGCACCAGTGGGAAGCCCAGCCGGTGAGTCAGGCGCAGGTCCGCACTGAGCAGTTCGACCTGCTCCTCAAGCGTCAGCCAGCGGTTCTTGTACAGCGAGGAATTGATGAAGATGTCATTGGAGACTCGCTCGAGCGGGTGCCGCTCCATAATCGCGTCCCACTCGGCGAGGGTCTCCTCGCTGGCACGCGCGGCGCCGCGGATCATCTCGTCGGAGAGGATCTCGATGCCCTGTGTGCCCATTTCCTCGACGGCGGCGATGGTGCCCTCAAGCCCGAGGCCGCCGCGTCCATAGGCGTCCTGCAGCGAGTACAGGGAGACGCCCTTCTTGATAGTCATGTATCCGTCCTCTCTCCGTCCTTGGAGGGTTCCTGGAGGGTGCTGAGTTCCAGTGCGGCCGGCAGGCGCCACGGGCGGGATTGCCCGCGGGTGATAGCCGCAGCTGTCTCGGGATGCCCCGGTTGCACCGAGGTTATGGCGCGGCGGTTGGGGGCGGCCAGGCACCCGGACACCGCTTCTGCACGATCACGGCATTAGCGGTTCTTCGGGTTTGAGGGTGTGGTGGTTCGGGTGTGTGGGGTCGTTGTCGGTCCGGCCGGATCATTGTGGCTTCCGGGTCACGTCGTCGCGGGTTAACCCACGTCCTCGATGAGTCCCCACCGACCCGCCCGGGCAAACAGCAACGCGCAGCACTGATACCGTCCTCGTCGGCCCGACGACGTTCTCGTCAGCCTGACGACATTGTCGTCGGTCCGAACACGACCCTGTGAAGTCGAAGACGTCCTCGTCGGCCCGACGACGACCTTGCGAGCCCGAAGACGTCCTCGTGAGCCTCAGAACGACCCGTCCCGGCCGGGCGAACACGTCCTCTTCAACCCGAAGACGACCCCGACCGGCCGAGTACGACCTCCTGCGCCCGAACACGACCCTCGCAGCGTAGCCCCGCGCCGAACCATCACGGGATACCGGCACGAGCGTGGCGCCTCGGTCCGGCGTGTCGCGGGGAGGCCCGCCGGTTCGCACCGGGACCCCCGCACTCGGACCGGTTTCTTCAGTTGGTCCGTCTGAGAGTGCGTCTGAGGCGGTCCATCCGCAGGCGGGCGGTCCAAGTGGATGCGGGCAGTCCAATCCCTGGACGAAGGGGGCGCCGACGAGCGCCTGGGAGCACGCCTTGCCTACGCCAAGCAGGCAGGGGTGGGGATCTCCGAACACTCCTTGCGAAGATCCCAGCGCCGCCTACGCCAAGCAGGCAGGGGTGGGGAACATGTCGGCGCCGGGGCCCCCGGCGGCGTGCGAGGGCGACGCTGCACGACCCTCGTGTGTGTTGCACGACCCCGGGGTGGTCGTGCAACACACACCAAGGTCGTGGAACGCGGCCCGAGGTCGTGCAAGTACATAGGGGCGGGGTGAACATCACCACCACCCCGACACACGCACCCGCGACAACCCCACCACCACACCCTCAAACCGGAAGAGCCGCATTAGCTTCGCCGATGTCGTCCGGCCCGCGGTCTCTCAGCCTGAATTAGGCTGAGGGCACGTCGACGCCCATCCCCGTGCGGCGCCGCGGTCATTCACACCGGGAGGCAGCCGTGTCCAGTCCCATCGCCGCAATTGACACCGATGTGCTCCTGACCGTCAACCTCATCCGCACGGGCCGTGCGATTACCCGGCAGCAGCTGGCGCGTATGACTGGAATGAGCCGCAACACGATCTCCTCGCTGATAAACACGGCGATCGACGCCGGGCTCATCGCCCCGGACGGCTCGGCGCCCTCGACCGGGGGTCGAGCGCCCGCCACGTGGAGATTCCGTCAGGAGGCCGGGCTCGTGCTCGCGGTGGGCGTGCACACGTCGACGCTGCGCCTCGCCGTCACAGACCTCGCCGGGCAGCCGGTGGAGCGACGCACCCTGGACTGGCCCATAACCCGCGGCCCGGAAGCGACCCTGACCCGGGCCGCCGAAGAGCTGCAGGACATGACGCGCCGCCACGAGCCACCGGTTTGGGCGGCCGGAGTCTCACTCCCCGGCCCGATCAACCAGGAGACCGGACGCCCGTCGAGCCCGCCGATCATGCCCGGCTGGGACGACTTCGACGTCGTCGGCACCCTCGAGCCCGCCCTGGGCGTGCCGGTCGCCACGGGAAACGACGTCAACATCATGCTGCTGGGCTACGCCTCCACCCTGCCCGACCAGGGCAGGCGAGAGTCGGCAAACATCCTCTACCTGCAAGTCGGCACCGGAATCGGCGTCGGAATCATGTCCAACGGACACCTGCACCTGGGTGCTGCAGGCGCCGCCGGCGACATCGGGCACGTGCAGGTCTCCGGAACTGACTCGGTGATCTGCCGCTGTGGCCGTACCGGATGCCTGGAGGCCGTGGCTGGCGGGTGGGCGCTGCTGCGTGACGCCCACCGAGCTGCGGTGGAGGGGTTGAGCCCGCACCTGAAGGAGTGTCTGGATCGGCGTGGCGAGCTGACCGTCGAGGACATCGTCACCGGCGTGAACGCCGGCGATACCGAATGCGTCACCCTGATGGTGCGCTCCGCGACCGCCGTCGGCGATGCCCTGGCCATGGTGGTCAGCTTCTTCAACCCCGGACGGGTGGTACTGGCCGGGCCGATGCCGCAGGGGTGCCCCATGTTCCTGGACGTCATCCGGCGCATCGTGTACGAGCGCGCACTGTCCTTGGCCACCACCGACCTGGAGATCCTGCCCGCGGGCAGCGGACTCGACGACGAGCTGCGCGGCTGTGCCCTGCTCGCCGTCAACTCGGTCTTCACCGCCGCCACCGCCTGACCCCGTTCCCGCCCCTCTCTCCCCGAGGTCGGTTGAAGTTACGTGCCGAGGTCGGTAGTAATGTCGCAGCCGCACCGCCGGCAGCCGCTGCCCCTGCACGAAGGAGTTCCCATGATCCGCATCATCGCCACGTTCACGGTCCGGCCCGACGCCGTCGGGGAGTTCACGGCCAAGGCGCACGAGCTGGTGGAGGCCTCGCGCGCGGAGCCCGGCAATATCTCCTACGAGTTGCTGCGCGCCCGCGACGACGCCACGACCCTCACCTTCCTGGAGGCATGGGCCGACGACGCCGCCATTGAGACGCACAACGCCTCGGCGCACTTCACAACGATCATTCCCCAGCTGATCGCCCTGTCCACCGGCGATCCGACGATCGTCCAATACGAGCCGGCCTGATTTCGATCGCCCCAGGAAATGCGGCTCTTCCGGCTTGAGGGCGCGATGGTTCCGGCTGCCTCATTCTCCGTTGATCAGTGCCTGGAGCATCTGCTGGTGGCGGGTCAGCTGCTCGACGTCGGGAATCGGGTCCCCGGGGATGATGAAGCGCTGCCCCTCGTACTCACTGCACAGGTAGCCGTCGTAGTCGAGCTGCTTCAGGCGAGCGACGACGGCCGGGTAGTCTATGGAGGCCTCCTGGTAGCCGCCGACGCCGTCGGGAACCATTTCCCAGAACTTGGCGTGGAAGGACTTGATCCACGGCAGGTACTCGTCCAAGGTGTCTAGGGACGTGTTCTCGTAACCGGAGGCGTTGGTCGCGTACACCTCATCCACAGGCGACTTGAACAGGCGTGTCAGCTCCTCGGGGAACTCGTAGGCGTCCCGGTTCTCCTCCCCGGTGGCACGGGGGAAGGCTCGGCGACCGTCGGATCCGGAGGCGTAGATGTCGGCGATGTACTCAACCACATCTTCGTTGAGCCCTTGTGCACGGAAGTAGTTCGTAGCGATTTCGGGGTAGCGGTGGCAGTAGATGCCGAAGTCGACCACGAGTCCGACGTGTGGGTTGTCCAGATCCCGCATCTGCTCGATCCAGGCGGCGGTGAGGGGGTGGTCGAAGCTCATGCCTGCGTGCACCTCAACCGCCATGGTGATGCCCAGCTTCTCCGCCAGCGGGTCTTGCACCGCCCCGTTGGACCGCCCACGCCCCGTTGGACCGCCCACGCCCCGTTGGACCGCCCACGCCCCGTTGGACCGCTGTAACCGGCGGCTACGGCGGTCCAACGGGGGAACAGGGGTCCAACGGGGGAACAGGGGTCCAACGGGGGAACAGGGGTCCAACGGGGGAACAGGGGTCCAACTGGCGGGTCAGCAGCCGGGCCAGCATGCCGCCTTCGGCGTCGGCCTGGGCGAACAGTGCGGCCTCAATGCGCTTCCACACCCCAGCGGTCTGCCAGACCCCGGTACAGGGCATAGGCCCTCCACCACGGCCCGTAGCGGGAGGGCATGTCGCGCCAGGGCGCCACGACCCTGGTTCTCCACCGTGCGGCGTTGATCATGTCCCGCAGCGGATACACCCGGGGCCTGCCACGAGCAGGCGGGGCGAGCAGCAGGGGCTCGAGCAGCCCCCACCGGGCATCGGTCAGATCATGACGGGCACAGGTGTCTATACGCAACAGCCGAGGCCTTTGGTGGTGTCACGGTGTGGTCTCGCACCACCCGTGACACCCCGAAGGCCTCACCTTGTTCCGCACACCACGCCAACCACCCCACCCACTTACGCAACACGCCCGAGGCCACCCCGGCCGTAGGCGTCCTGGAGCGCGTACAGCGTCACTCCACGTTTGAGAGTCATGTTTCCGTCCTTTCTTCTGCATGTGGGAAGTAAGGCGGTCGGGGCCGGGCGCGCGGAACTGCGAGCGCGGACGACCGCACAGTTCCGGGGGAATAGCCCTTTCAACCCCGGTACCCGGGAGTCTGCGTCGGCTCCCGGCCAGCCCGGTCATCTCCGGTCCAGAGCGGACGTGCCCCTACGCCGTCGACGCCGAACGCCCACGACGCTACGGTCCGCGCCGCTTCCGGGCCAGGCACCGGAGACGGGCTTTCGCACGATCAGCAAGAAAGTGAGAGCGGCAGTCGCAAGAGTTACGACGGCACCGCCCCATAGCGAATCAGCGGCCGGAAGTGTCCATCCGTGACCACTGCCTCCGAGATACCTTGACCGGCCGGTTCGCGCAAACGGCCATTCGATCAGGGACGCAGCGCATCCAGCGGGAAGGTCAGCGTGCCGTCAGGCAACGTGGCCGTGAATCCGGTTCCGGTGATGACGGCCCGGAACGCTGGCGGCGGTGCGTCGATCTGCGCCACCGCCTGCGAAAGCCGCGCTGCCCCGGCGGAAACCTGACCTCCCCCGAGCTTGACCTCCACCGCGGCCCACGAACCGTCCGGCATGGTAATCACGGCATCGATCTCATGCCCGTTCGAGTCACGGTAGCGATGCACGCGGCCGCCCACCGCCTCGGCGTAAACGAGTAGATCGTGGACAACGGCGGACTCGAACAGGAAGCCGAGCGTCTCAAGGTCGCGCGTCAGGCGCGCAGCGTCGGCCCCCAGGGCGGCAGCGGCCAAGGCCGGATCGGCGAGGTGGTAGGCATTGCTTCGGCGCAGCTTCGCCTTCGAGCGCAGCGCAGTCGCCCACGGCGTCACGGCCTCAACCACAAACACACGTTGCAGCAACTCGAGCAGTTTCGCGACGGTGGCCTCAGACGGCGCCGGGAGCACGCGGGCGATATCTCGGCGCAGCGTTGCCTGCGAGACCTCGCTAGCCGTGGATCGTGCTAACGCCACCAGCATCTGTTCTACGAGGACGGGCTCAGAGCGCAGCGTGGCGAGTCTCCCGAGGTCCGTGGTAGCGGTGTCCTGAAGGTAGCCGTTCAACGCACGGGTACGCACCTGCGCGTCGGCTGTGCGCAAGGCCGGGAAGCCCGGAGTAAGCACATTGTTGACTACATCGGCGAGCGGGGTGGTGCGCATTGATGGTGTCGGCTGCGAGCCGGAAAAGAGGTCTTGCAGCCCGATACCCGGCGTTGTCAGTTCACCGGCCTTCTCCGCCCAGGTCATGGTGCGCTGACGGATGCGGATGAATCGGCTCGCTCCGGTGTGCCTCACCGAGTCGGCGGTAGGCACGGCCGAACCGGTGAGGATGAAACGCCCAGGTTGATTCGAGAAGTCGACTGCCCGGCGAGCAAGGTTCCAGACCTGCGGGACGGTCTGCCACTCATCGAGCAGCCGTGGCGTCTCGCCCTCGAGCAATATGCGCGGGTCGACGTCGGCGGCGGCCTGCGCCTCGGGGGTGTCGAGCAGAACGTACGATCCGGCGTGATGTAGGCCGGTCATGGTCTTTCCGCATCCCCGCGGCCCCTCCAACACGATGGCACCGACGGACTCGAGGGTTTTGCTGACCGCCGCATCCACGGCGCGCGGGAGGTAGGCAATACCCACTTCCTGTGCCGTATCCATGCCCACAGCATAGCTGAAGGTAGGGATTTGCAGGAGCTGAAGGTAGGGATTTGCAGGAGCCGAAGGTAGGGATTTGCAGGACCCCTTCCGCCCGGGGCGTGCAGTTCCGCGCGCACCCGCACTGTCTGTGGCGCCCTCCCCCGCGCGAGGATGGCGGGACCGGTCAAGGAGGATCCCGCCATGTCAGTTCCCAGCGTCCAGCTCTACGCCGTCCGCGACGCCCTCGCCGCAGACCTGGAGGGCACCCTCGCCCGCATCGCCGAGATCGGCTACACCCGCGTCGAGGCCTTCGCCTTCGTCGAGCAGGCGGAGCGGCTACGCCGTGCCCTGGACGCCGCTGGCCTAACCGCACCAACCGCGCATGCCTCGATCATCGAGGCCGAGGATCCCGAGCAGGTCCTGGCCGCGGCCACGGAGATCGGTACCCGGCTGCTCATCGACCCGTACCTGCCACCGGATCGCTGGCGGACCGCCGACGACGTCGCCCACCTGGCCGAAAGGACCAATGCGTCGGCCACGCTCGCGGCGCAAGCGGGGATGACACTCGGCTATCACAACCACTCCTGGGAGACAGCGACCCTGATCGGCGGCAAGCATGCGCTGGAGGTGTTCGCCGATGCGCTTGAGCCGGGTGTGGCCCTGGAGGTGGATACGTTCTGGGCAACCTTCGGCGGTGCGGATGCCCCGGCACTGCTGCGGCGCCTGGGCGACCGGGTCAGGGCAATCCACGTCAAGGACGGCGTCCTGCCCTCCACTCCCCCGCGACTTCCTGAAAGCATTAAGGGGATCACCGCCGTCATGGCGCAGTACACGGCCCAACAGCAGCCGGCCGGCCGTGGCGCGGTAGACATCGAAGCCTCGCTGCGTGCGGCGCCGCAGGCGCTGCGCGTGGTCGAGTTCGACGACTATGCGGGCGACATCTTCGAGGGCATCGCGGCCTCACTGACCTGGCTGCGCGAGCACGACGCCTGAAGGCGCGTTCACTCTAGGCCTTCTGCACCATGCGCGCAGAAGGCGGGCATCTGGGCCTGTCCGCGGCCGAACCTGCATCGGTAGCTTCGCATTCGTCGGGGGGCTCGGATCGGGCGATGCCGCCGCATCAGCCTCCGGACGGCCGTTTGTCTGCGAAGGAGCTTTGTCATGCCGCGTCCCATCAACCTGTTCACCGGCCAGTGGGTGGATCTGCCGTTCGAGGAGGTGTGCACGCTGGCGGAGCAGTGGGGCTTCGATGGCCTGGAGGTACCGGTGGCCGGCGACCACCTGGACGTCTACCGCGCCGCCGAGGACGATTCCTACTGTCAGCAGTGGAAGGACACCCTGGCCCGTCACAACCTGAGCGTGTACGCCATCTCCAACCACTCCACGGGCCAGTGCATCTGCGATGACCCCATCGACTTCCGCCACCGTGGCCTGCTGTCCGATCGCGTCTGGGGCGACGGCGAGGCGGAGGGCGTGCGCGAGCGCGCCGCCGAGGAGCTCAAGCTCACCGCCAAGGTGGCCGCCAAGCTCGGCGCCAAGGTCGTCACCGGATTCACCGGCTCCAAGATCTGGAAGTACGTGGCCATGTACCCGCCGGTGGGCGCCGAGGTTATCGCCGACGGATACGAGGACTTCGCCCGCCGCTGGAACCCGATTATCGACGTCTTCGATTCCGAGGGGGTCAAGTTCGCCCTCGAGGTCCACCCCAGCGAGATCGCCTACGACTACTGGACCACCAAGGCCACCCTGGACGCCATCGGCAACCGCGAGGCCTTCGGCATCAACTGGGACCCCTCCCACATGATCTGGCAGCAGATCGACCCGGCCGTCTTCCTCACCGACTTCGCCGACCGCATCTACCACGTCCACTGCAAGGACACCAAGACCCACTTCGACGGGCGCAACGGCCGCCTGTCCAGTCACCTGCCCTGGGACGACCCCCACCGCGGCTGGACCTTCGTCTCCGCCGGCCTGGGCGAGGCCGACCTGGACGGCTACTTCCGTACGCTGAACCAGATCGGCTACGACGGTCCGATCTCGATCGAGTGGGAGGACTCCGGCATGGACCGCCTCCACGGCGCCCCCATGGCCCTGAAGTTCGCGCGCGAGCACGTCTACGACCTACCCGACGCCGCCTTCGACTCCCACTTCGACAACCGCTGACCCGTCAAGGTAGAGCCAGAAACGCACTCCCGACGCCGCACCGGTGCCCCACAGCTTCCATCTGGAAGGTGTGGGGCACCGGAGCCTCATGCGGGTATCCCCATGGCCGGACCATGGCGCCTTGTGGCACCCTGGGGATCGTGGATGCTTCCCCCGTCGACGACGACGCCTCTCCCGCCTCCGCCTCGGTCACCCCACCCCGGCGTCCCAGCACAGAGGTGCTGCGCGGTCTGCGCTTCGGCGCCCTGGCCATCGCAGTGATCGCCAGCGTCTGGGCCTGGCAGCAGGCCAACCACTATTACCACGTATTCTCGTTCCCCGAGGGTGACATTGCGCTTCCAGTTGTCCCCTCTGTTGTGATCCTCCCAACCTTGGCGTGGGGAGCATTCGTCTGTTCGGACCGGTTGGCACGTCCCAGCCAGATCCAGAAAAGCATCACATTGTTAACGGTGGCAGTGGCTTCCCTGTTGACCAGCGTTTTGTTCGCCGGGTCGTGGTGGGGCGAATCGCAGGACATCCAGATGTCCTATCCGGCGCTCGCCCAGCTCGCGGTTGCAGCGATCGCCCTAGGCGCCGCGGGGGTCGCGGATATCCTCATCCGCGACCGACGCAACCACCACGCAAAGCCCCGTTCCCGCCGAATCCGTCTACTCCGCCCCACCCGATCCGCCACCATTTCCGCCGTCCTGGCACTCGCCGTCGGCGCGGCGGCTCTAGCCCTGCCCGCAGGACACTACGCGACCGAATCCGTGCAGGTACCCGCCGCCCCGACCCAACCAGCGCCCGAGTACCTGAGCGATTCCGTCACCTGGCAACGGTCCATTCAGATTCCCATTCCGAGCGACACGGAACCCATCGTCGGGGTAATCGCCGGGGCAGCCGGCCCCATCGTCATAACCGACCACGGCGCCATGGGCCTCGATCCGAGCACCGGGGAGACCACCTGGTCCTACACCCGCGGCGGCATGACCGTGAAACTCGGCTATGAGCCCTGTTGGGACAACATAAACGCTTGGTGCTACGCGGCCGTCAGCCCGGACCGGAGCCGGCTCGTGCTCGGCTACGACGCCGGCAGGCTTGGAACACCACTGGTCGTACTCGACACCACCACCGGGGAGGTCGCCTTCGAATACGTCTTCCAATATTACTCTTCTTCCCGCATAGATCCGAACCGCATCCAGGTCACCGACCACGTACTGCGAGTAGACGACGAGATCCTATCGCTCAGCGACGGCAGCCTGCAGGCCACTCTCCCCTTTGAGCTCCTGTGGGATTACGACAAACCATCCTACTGTCGCAATAGGGATATAAGTCCTTGCCGGTTCATCCCCGGTCCGACACAGGGCGGACACTCCACCCTGGTTTACGGCGCCATCTGCCACAACCCCGGCAAGCCCGAGGACATAGAATCGAAGGACTACGATTACCGCTGGTGCGAGTTGATCACCGCACCGGACGACGATCCCACCACTGTCACCCTGGCCGAAGGCGTCGCAGCTGCTCCCGATGAACCGGAGTACATCGGCGGCTGGACCGTGCACTACGCCGACCCCGACGCCGCCTACGCCGAGCTGAGCCGCCACCAGGATCCCGAGGAAGTGGATACTCTCAGCTTCCCCCTCGAGGCCGTCAGCCTAGACACCCTTGCCGGAGTCGATGATGCCGAGCCCGTTACCCTCGGCAGCCTGAACCGCCCCGAATACAACCGCAGCACCCGTACCCTCGCCGTACTCGGAGCCGCAGCACCGACCGAAAAGGCAACCGTGCAGGCACGCTTCGACCCCGTCACCCGCACGGTTTACCACGTCGACGATGCAGGCTCCGCCCTCTCCGGACCGGGATACCTCGACGACCTGCAGGCCACCGAACCGGATGAGCAGGAGGGGATAGACCTGGTGCGCAGCGACGGCACCGCCGCCCTGCACCTGGACTACTACTCCGAAGATCCTGCCCCGCATACGTCCTATTCGAGCATTGACGTCCCGTATCTGGTCCAGGCTCCCGGGGTGATCACTGTTATAGATGCCCGCATCGCCTGGGACAGCAGTGGCGACGTCTTAAGACACGAGCTCGTCATTTACGGCGTCGGCTGACCGGGCTACGGCCGCGTCCGGGCCCGCCCACGGGCAGTCCACCCCATGGCCGGGTGCGGCGCCTCCTGCCACCCTGGGAGCATGCGCACCTCCTCCCGCGACGACGCTGCCGCCACACCCACCCCACCCCAACGCCGCAGCACCGAAACGCTCCGCGGCCTGCGCGCCGGCGGACTGCTCACCGCCATGGGCGCAGGAGCCTGGGCCTGGTGGCAGACCGCGCACTACAACGGCGCATTCCGACTCTCCGAGGACATCCGAACCATTGCTCTCGGCGGCGGACTAATCCTGGTTGCGGCCGCGTGCTGCGTCTGGCTACTGATTGCTCCCGCGATGTCGCAGATGCAACGGCGTCGTGCACTGGTACGCGCGCTCGTGCCGACACTATCGTTCGCCGCCGCTTCGCTCCTGTTCGGCTGGATGTGGTGGCGCGAGTCGCAGGACATCCAGATGAGCTACCCGGTGCTCGCACAACTCGCCGTCGCCGCCGCCGGACTCGCGGTTGCCGCAGGCTCAGACCTGCAACTGCGTAGAACCGGGCCACACGCCACTAAAGCGCCGACACGCGCAGAGCAACGCCCACGCATGACGACTATCGCGACCGGCGCCACGACGGGGCCTCTCGCCGTCGCCGTCATCGCGTTGACCATCCCCTCAATGATGTATGCCCCCACATCGGTACGGGTCGCCGCAACCGAACCCGCGCCGATCCCCGAAACCTTGACCGATGAGGTGCGCTGGCAACGAGTCATTGAGTACGACCGTGACGATGACATCAAGGGCGTGATCGCCGGCGCCGCAGGACCCATAGTCGTCACCGCCCACGGCGCCATGGGACTCGACCCCAACACCGGCGAAACCACCTGGTCCTACACCCGCCCCGCGACGCTCGACGGAATAGGCAACAATTGTTCCACACGCGAGCAGGCATACTGCACCGCGGTATTGACCCCGGATCGCACCCGGCTGGTCCTGGGTTACGGGTACCAGCCTTTGGAAACGGAGTTCGTTGTGCTCGACGCCAGCACCGGCGAGGTCGTCTTCGAGCATGCGTACAAGGATCTCTCTGGACTTGAAGAGAACCGCGGTAGGCCCTGGGTCTATTGGAACCCCAGCGTGCAAGTCACCGATCACGTGCTCGTGGTCGAGCAGGAGGTGCTGTCTCTGACCGACGGCAGCCTGTTGAGCACGCTGCCGGACGAACGCGCGCCGAAACTTAACCTAGGCAATCGCTCCGAGTGCCCCCGCAACGATTCTCCCCGGTGCGGAGGTTATCTGCCCCCGTCCCGTGCCGGGCACTCGACCCTCATCCTGGGGATCACCTGCTGGAGCCCGGACAACGATCCAGAGAATTATGTCGATTATCCCTGGTGCGAAATGGAAGTGGCGCCGGACAGCGACCCCTCGGCAGTGAGCACGGCCAGCGGAATCGTCCCGCCAGACCCTGACCGCTGGGAATCCGACTCTGTAGTCGTGGACGGGTGGACCGTGCGCTACGCCGACCCGGACGCCGCCTATGAGGAACTGAGTCGGCACAACCTGATGGAGGAGGCGACCTCTCTCAGTTTCCCTCTGGAGGCCGTTAGCCTGGATGCCCTAGCAGGAGTCGATAATGCCGAGCCCGTCGCCCTCGGTAGCCTGAACCGCCCCGAACACTACGAGGGCGCACACACCCTTGCCGTCCTGGGCGCCGCCGAACCGGACGAGCCGGCCACCGTCCAAGCCTGGTTCGACCCCGCTACTCGGCAGGCCTTCACCCGCGACGACATCGACGCCCACCCCTCTGGTCCTGGCTATCTCGACTCCCTGCGCCTCACCAAGTCACGGACGAACGACAGTATCGATCTGCTTCACCCCGATGACACCATCGCCATGCACGTGGACTACCCCGATCAGCAGGAGATTCTCGACTACGAGTCCGAGTACTCTCCGTACCTCGTACAGGCTCCCGGAACAGTAGCGATCGTCGACCACTGCAGCATCTGGCGCACAGACACGAATGACCCCGCCCCCACGGGCTACGAAACGGTGATTTACGGCGTCGGCTGACCGGGCAAAAGCCGCGTCCGGGCCCGCCAACGGGCAGTGCGCCCCATGGCCGGGTGCGGCGCCTCCTGCCACCCTGGGAACATGCGCACCTCCCCCGCCGACGACACACGCCTCCGCCCGCCTCGCCCGGCACGGGCGATCCGTGAAGCAGCTCTGACTACCGCCGTCGCCATCGGCCTGGTATCGCCCATGCTGGCGGGCTGCACCGACTCGGTCCCGACGTCCACGCCGTCGACGGCCTCCCCTACCCCCACGACGGCGGCCGTCTCCACCACCGCCCCGGGCGGCATGGCCGCAGACATCCCGGACACCCTCGGGCAACAGGTGCGCTGGCAACGCGTCATTGACGATGACGACGCCGAGATCTACCACGTCGAGGGCGTGCTGGCCGGGGCCTCTGGACCCATTGTCGTCACCGGCCACGGCGCGATGGGCCTCGATCCCGAAACCGGTGAGACCACCTGGTCCTACCGCGATCCCGAAGGCACCATGCCGGTAACCGGATACGGCGTCGTCTCCGCCGAACGGGCCCACGGCCAGGCGGTGCTGAGTCCGGACGGCACCCACCTGGTTCTCGGGCTGAGCTCGAGCACCAGCAACTTCGCCACCCGGCTGGTCGGGCTCGACACCGGCACCGGAGAGGTGCTGTTCGACCATGAGGTGACCGGCTACGCGATCGTCAGCGAGCGGGCCGTTGACCTGCATATCCAGGTCACCGATCATGTGGTCATGGCCGAGCGGGAAGTGATCTCGCTCGAAGACGGCTCCGTCCTGGTCACCCTGCCCCCGGACCCGGCCGTCGTCGACGGCGACCGGCAATGCCTGCGCACCGACGTCGGCTCCTGCGAGAGCTTTTGGCCCGGCTCCCAGGGCGGGCACTCCACCCTCATTCTGGACTCGACCTGCTGGAGCCCCGGCCAAACCGCGACCAGTTGGTGCGAGTTGACCCTGGCCCCCGATGACGACCCCACGGCATCGCGACAAGTCGGCGGCTTCGTACCCATCGACCGGACCACGGGCGACGCCGAGGGGCAGAGCACCGTCGACGGGGACAACCTCGACTCCGTGTGCCCCGTTCTGACACCGCCCGTAGTCGACGGTTGGGTCATCCGCTATAGCGACGTCGACGCCGCCTACGCCGCCATGCGCGACGACGATGCGGACCCGCTCTCCCTTCCTCTGGAGGCCATGAGCCTGGACGCCCTCGTGAGCACCAACGACGCCGCACCGGTGCCGCTGGGCACCTCGGGGCAGACCGTGCGTGACTACGGCGCCCGCACTCTGGCCGTGGCAGGCGCGGACGGGAAACCCGGCGACGCGGTGGTCTTCGACCCGGCCACGCGACAGGTACAGGGCGTCGACCAGGCCTTAGAACAGGGCACGGGGGCCGTTTACCTGGATGCGCTGACCGTCACGCGGTCCGGCAGGGACCTCGACATCACTCGCCCCGACGGCTCCGTTGCCCTGCACCTGACCGAATACGACGCTCGCATCGAGCACACCGACGCCTACCTGGTGCCAGCGCCCGGCGTGATCGTCGCCGTCGAACGTCACCGCACCACTTCAGAGGATGGGAAGACCGATGAGTCCGAAGTCGTCATCTTCGGCGTCGGATAGCGGCTCCGCGCCCGCCCGCGGTGACGGTGCCCGGCGCCGCGGGCGCCTCAGCCGACCGGCGTTCCTCGCCACCGTCCTCACGCTCGCCATCGGCGCCGCAGCGCTGGCCATCCCGCAGAGGATGTACGCACCGGAGTCCGTGCGGGTGCCGCCCGCCGCCGTCGCCCTCAGGCCCGATACCCTCGGTGAGGAGGTCGCCTGGCAGCGGGTCATCCGCTACGACGACCGCGACGCCGTAACCGGGGTTACCGCCGGAGCGGCAGGCCCCGTCATCGTTACCGCTCATGGCGCCGCGGGCGTGGACCCCGCGACCGGCGAGCAGACCTGGTCTTATACCCGCCCCGCCTCACTCCGCAGAATCGGAAATCCCTGCGAACGTGATGGGGTGCCCGAGCCGCATACCGACGCCTCGTGCTACGCGGTGCTCACCCCGGATAGAAGCAGACTTGTCTTGGGCTACGACGCCGGCCCGCTCGGAGTTCTGCTGGTCGTGCTCGACACCACCACCGGCGAGGTCGCCTTCGAGCACATGTATGCATACCGCGGTGGCGAGGACAGCCGCACCAGTGCTGGGAGACACGTTGACGTCCACGTCACCGACCGGGTGCTCATGGTGGGAGAGGAGGTGGTGTCACTCGAGGACGGGAGCCGACTTGCCACAGTTCCCGGAAGAGCGCTTCCCGACGTCGGCCTCACCAATGACTGTCCCCGCGACGACGTGGAGCTGTGCGAGAGGTTGGAGGGGCCTTCACGCGGCGGTCATGCGACGCTCGTCCTCGATCTGACCTGCTGGCGGCCGGACCACGACTACGACAAGAACTCGACCTGGTGCGAGGCGCGAATCGCCCCGGATGACGATCTCACTGCCATCCAGACCGTCGCCGGGGTCGTTCCCGCAGAGAGCGGCGGCCCGGAGGTCATCGAGGGGCGGGTCCTGCGTTATGCCGCCCCCGATGCCGCCTACGCGGAGCTGTCCCAAAGCTCTCGAGAGGACGTCGACGCCAGTGAGGGGGCGGCCGGGCGCGGCCTCCCCCTTGAGGCCGTGAATCTGGACTCTGTCTCCGGTTCCGAGCCCGCGGAGACGGTGCCGCTGGACGGTGTCGGTGCGGTCCATTCCTACCGCATTCGGCATCCGTACCGGGTGCTCACAGCCGAGGGCGGGCCCGAAAAGGCGGAGCGGTCGGCCGGGGACGCGGCACCTGACGCGGCGGTTGAGGCCTTCATCGTCCCGTCCGCAGACGGGGTGTATACCGCTGCCGAGCTTGCGGGGCAGACGTCCGGAGCCGCCTGGTTGGAGACGCTCCAGGTACACAGGTCAAAAGGCGAAGGCGTAAGCGTGATGCGCCCGGATGGTGAGGTCGTCCTGCACCTGAACGACTACCCCGCCGCCGCCAATTGGCTCCCGACCTCCGGGGTCGGCTACATCCTCCGGGCTCCCGGCGTGACCGCCGTCGTCGATCAACACGCGATCGTAGAGAGCACCGGGGACGCCTCGTACGAACTCATTATTACCGCGCTGCGCTGACTCGGTTGGCGCGGGCAGCCCGCCCCATGGCCGGACGCGGGGCCGCCTGCCACCCTCTTGCCATGGCCAACGACGACGCCCCGCCCTCCCAGCCCACGCCCGAATCGCAGTCCCCGCGACGGAACCGGGCCCGGAACCAAACCCGGCGCGACAGCATCCTGCGCGGCCTGCGCGCCGGCGGACTACTGGCCGCCGTTATGGCGGGGATTGCCGGTGCCTGGGCGCGCCGTGGAATCACCGTCGACACGGAACTCCCGGAATGGCTGCGTCCGGACGCCAGACTCATCCCGGTCCTGATTCTTCTCGCCTCGGCCATCTGGATAGCGACGAGTATGCTCCCAGAACGCAAGCGAAGGTTGTTCCCCGGACGCAGCATCCTGGCTGTACTGTTGTTGGGCATGCTGCTTGTCGTCGCCGCATGCTGGTCGTTGATCGGGCTGATGTCTGTCAATGACATATCCCTCATCCTGATCCTGGCTATTCTCGCCCCGATCTTCTGGGCGGCGGCCGTTTCTATGGCGGAAAATCTTCGCACGAGTCCTCGTGGGAGGCGCACATCCATTGCAGTCATAACGATTCTGCTGGGAGCACTGCCCAGCACCGGCACCTACCTGCTCGGCAGATCGTGGTGGCAGCAGTCGCAAGATATCGGGCTTCCCTATCCGGTGCTATGGCAATACGCCGTCGCCGTCGCCGGACTAGGAGTCGGCGCGGTGGCCGGAGTTCTTCTGCACGCAACCACTGCTGGAACCTACAAGGAACGGCGTCACATGCTGAGGCTCCCGCACACAGGCCGGGCATCGACAATCACCATGAGTCTCACTGTCGGTATAGCGGTCATAGCCCTGATGGCGCCGTCCCAAGTATACGTGTCGCAATCAGTCCAAGTCCCCCTGACAGACGGACAGCCGGTGCCTGAAACGCTCGGCGACCATTTCGCTTGGCAACGCGTTTTCGACCGTCAAGACGAGGACTGGGTCCATGGCGTCATCCCGGGTTCGGTCGGACCAATTGTCATCACCGAACACGGCGCTCAGGGCCTTGACCCCAGCACCGGCGAAACCACATGGTCTTACCACCGCGAAGCTAAAACCACACTTCTCGCCTCCAATAATCCGCCCTGCGACGAAGAAGAGCAGGCGCACTGCCACGCGGCACTGTCGCCGGACCGCACCCACCTGGTAATCGTCTACGCCGGCGCCGGCGGAGACCTGTTCGTCTCGTTGAACACGACCACCGGCGAAGTCGCCTTTGAGCGCACCGTCACGGATTGGCGGGACAGAGAGGTTCCAATCCAGATTACAGATAACATCGTCACGGCGGGCACCAAGCTTCTGTCTTTGACGGACGGGAGCGTCGTGGCCGAGCTACCGGACCATGACACCGGCAGCGATCAGAGTGAGGCACAGCAGCCAAAATATGCGCACAGTTCAGATCCTGAGGCGCCCCGAATCTATTCGCCCTTCCTTCAGGGTGGGCACTCGACCCTCATTCTTGGAGTCAACTGCTCAGACCTCGGCATTGGTTCCGAATATGCCACGTGGTGCGAGATAACCGTGGCCCCGGACACCGACCCCGAAGCGACCAGGACTGTGGAAGGCATCGTTCCTGTATTTGAGGACTGGGATTACACCGGGATCGCCATTGCCGATGGTTGGACCGTGCGCTACAGCGATCCCGCAGCCGTCCATGAGAGTCTTGGCACTCGATTCGGAACCGACTCGCTCGGATACTCTATTGAAGCAGTCAACCTCGATGCCCTTTCCGGCGTCGATGCCGATGCACAGCCGGTAACGCTGGGAGACTCGGACCGCCCTATTCCCCCCAACGCTGCAAGCACGCTCGGCATCCGCGATCCGGAAGCGTACGCCTACCGCTTTTACCGCCCGGCCCTTTCGGCCGTATTCGATCCCATGGCGGAGCAGGTGCACTCCGCCGGGGATCTGACCGAGCAGGCCACGGGCCGCGGCTACCTTGACACCCTGGTCGTGGAGAAGAGCGTTGACCATTCGGGCCTGGACGTCCTCGACCTGAACGAAAAGGTGGTACTGCATCTGAGCCTCAGCCAAATCGCCTCCCCGGAAGACTTCGCCACTGCGAACGACACCCCGCTTGTCAGCAACGGATACCTCGTGCCAGCGCCCGGAACCGTGGCACTCGTCTATGAGCGCCTCGCCGTGGACAGCGCCAAGCACCCAACCAAGGAACAGATCGTCGTCTGCGGTCTGATATAGAGGCGGATACCGCCAAGGGATGGCGCGTTCGGTGGGCAGCCCGCCCCATGGCCGGGCATGGAGCCTTCTGCCACCCTCTTGCCATGGCCAACGACGACGCCCCGCCCTCCGAGACCACGCCCGAATCGCAGTCCCCGCGACGGAACCGGATCCGGAACCAAACCCGGCGCGACAGCATCCTGCGCGGCCTGCGCGCCGGCGGACTACTGGCCACCGTCATAGCAGGAGCCTGGGCCTGGTGGCAGGCCTGGCGGAACCCGGGCATGTTAGGCCTACACAGCAGCGGCTTGGATCCGCTCTCGCTCTCCTTCATCCTGCTCCTCGCAGCTGCGACGGTCTGGGCCTTTTACGCCTGCATAGTCGAACCGGCAGACAGTCCCCGTCCCCGACGTACGCTCCTGCTCGCCGCGCTGCTTGTACTGATTCCCTCAACCATCGCTGTAGTTCTGCTCGGCAAGTACTGGTGGCAGCGCTCCCAGGCCATTGGTCTGCCCTACCCAGTGCTCTCCCAACTCGCCGTCGTCTCCGCCGGAATCGGCGTCACAGTCACCGCCGGCCTCCTGCTGCACCTGGAACGCGGCAGTCGTACACCTTCCACACAGCTCCTACGCCGCCGCCCCACCCGAACCACGACGGCGGTCGCCGTCCTCACCATCGCCGTCGCCACCATCGCACTCATGCTGCCGGGCCTGACCTTTACAGCCCGGTCCATCGAGGTGTCTGGTCTCCGCCCCGCGTCTGTCCCGAACGCGCTAGGCGAGCAGATTCTGTGGCAGCGTGCCTTCGACACCAATGAGTCCGACTCGTTCAGATACGTCGTTTCCGGAACAACCGGCCCCATCGTCATCACCGAACACGGGGCCCAGGGCCTGGACCCCCACACCGGCGAAACCACCTGGTCCTACACCCGCCCGGCATCGACATTCAGCCTTTGCGGATACAACCATGACTCCGGCACGTGCTACGCGGCCATGAGCCCCAATCACGCACATATGGTGCTCGCCTACCACGCCAGTTTCGGACGCACCCTGTTCGTAGGCATTAATACCACCACCGGGCATGCGAATTTCGAGTACATGCATCACTCCTCCGCCGATACGGATCCAGCGCAGTACCGCAGACAGATCACCGACCATGTGTTCGTATCCGGCCCGGAAATTATCTCTCTTGCCGACGGCAGTCAGCTGGCCACACTGCCGGAAGTCACCATGCCGAGCTGCGACGGGGATTCATCTTGCTTCACACCTCCTGTCCTGCACGATCCATCCAATTTGCAGGGCGGGCATTCAACTCTCATTCTCGGAGCATACTGCCCCAACACAGTACCGATGGGCCCCGAGAGCATCTGGTGCGAAATGGCGGTGGCCCCTGACGACGACCTCACCGCCGTTACCACCGTCAATGGCATCCTGCCCACGGTTAATGACGGACCAGTCGTAGCGAATGGGTGGACCGTGCGCCTCCACGACCCCGACGCCGCCAACCAGGAAATAAGCGACCAGCTCGGGACAAGCCACAGCCGTCCCGTGGATGCAGTCAGCCTCGACGCCCTGTCCGGCGCCGACAACACCGCCCCGATTCCCCTCGGCGACCTAATTCAACCCCTCAATAACAACGGCTCCTGTACGCTGACAGTGCAGGGCGCTTCTTCGACCGAGGTCGTCTTCGATCCCGCCACCGGGCAGGTCAACACCACTCAGGAGCTCACCGAACGAGCGTACGGCCCCGGCTATCTAAACACGCTCACCGTCGAGGAGTCCAAAGAAATATCGGAGCAACCAGACGGAAGCATATCCGTGGAATACACGGGAATTGACATACACAACGCCGACAATAAGGTTGCATTGCACCTGGATTATGCCGATCTCGCCACCGACAATGGAGACATCATCTCCGGCGACTCCCCCGTGCCCGCGCCCGGCGTCGTGACCTTGGTCTATGACCGCGCCGTCGTAGACGACAATGACGGAACCAGCAAGCACCAAACCGTGGTCGTCGGCCTCGGCTAGGAACTCACCCACGGTCAGCCGAGGGCTGTACCAACCCGAAGTGCACTCTGAACGACCTTGGGGACGTTGTACGACCTTGGGGTACGTTCCACGACCACCCCGGGGTCGTGAAACACACCCCAAGGTCGTGAATCGCGCACCGCGCCCCCTAGTCCGCCGTCAGCTGCCATCCTTGGATCATGTGTCCCTCCCACGGCTCCACCTCCCACGACGCAGCACCGTCCTCAGGCGCTCGATCCGCCGATTACGGCAACCGCCCCGACCCAGGCCCGGAGTTCCCGCCTCCTCCGCCGTCGTCCATGCGTGAAGCCGCCGCCGAGCCCCGGAGCACCTTCGAGGTCCTGCGCGGTCTGCGCGCCGGCGGAGCGATCACCGCCGTCGTGGCCGCAGCCCGGGCCATGATCCAGGCATCATGCAACCCCGGCATGCTGGAAGCCGCGGCCGACGTGCTCATCCCCGGTCTCGCCCTACTGACGCCCGTGGCCCTACTGGTCTGGGCGTACTACGCGCACCTGGTCGGCGTACGCCCCCGTCATCACCGCACCCGGATCGTCACTCTGCTCGTGCTGCTCCTGGTCGTCGTACCGGCATTCGCTGTGACGGTCCTCCTCGGCAGACTGTGGCTGCAACAGTCCGAGGCGATCGGCATGGATTATCCGGGGCTGTTCCCACTCACCATCACCGCCGCGGGGCTGGCCCTGACCGTCACCGCCGACGTCCTGCTGCGTTTGACCCGACAGCGGCACCCAGCGGCACCCCGACCGCTCCGACGCCACCTGCGCCCCACGCGGACAGCGCTGGCCGCCGCAGTTCTCACGCTGGTCATCGCCGCCTCCACGGTCATCGTCCCGTACCTGTCCTTCCCGGACCGCGCCCGGTCCGTGTGGCTGACCGCCGTGCGCCCGGTGACGGTCCCCGACACGATCGACGACGACGTCGCTTGGCAGCGGGTGTTCGACGAGACCGAGCCCGTCCGAGGCGTCGTGGCGGGAGCGTTCACCCCCATGGTCATCACCGACCACGGCGTTCTCGGACTCGATCCCAACAGCGGCTACACCGATTGGATCCAAACCCGCGCGGCGTCAACCATTGCGATCGCCGACTGCGACGGCGACCAGCGGGAGGCGTCCTGCTACGCAGCCCTCAGCCCGAACCGCGCACACCTGGTCGTCGCCTACGGCGCCGGCCCGACCCGCACCCTGCTCGTGGGCATCGACACCGCCACCGGGCGCATCGCCTTCGAACACATGCACCACCACTCCAATCCTGATTGGTCAGGCACCGAGAACCGCCTACAGATCACCGACCACGTGCTAATGGTCGACGACGACGTGTTGTCGCTGACGGATGGTTCCCTCCTGGCCACAATGCCGGAGACACGTCTCCCGGTCTGCGAGGACGACTGGGGCTGCGCCATCTCCGGCTGGGAGCCCGCCTCGTTCTTCCAGGGCGGGCATTCGACCCTCATCCTGGGCACCTACTGCCCGAGCGACCGGGAGGGATGGTGCGAGCTGACCCTCGCGCCCGACGATGACCCCACCGCCATCACCACCGTCGACGGCATCGTCCCCACCGGACACCATGGCGGCCCGGTCGTCGTCGACGGGTGGACCGTGCGCTACCGCGCCCCCGACACCGTCTACCAGAAGCTCGCGGACCAGAGCCAGGACACCGCCGAGACAACCACCCATCCCCTGGATGCCGTCAACCTCGACGCCCTATCCGGCGCCGCGCCCACATCCGTCGTACCCCTGGGTGACTTCACGGCACCGGTACAGAACCACGCCGCCAGGACGCTGCGCGTCCAAGCCGGTTCCTCGGCCGACTCCACTGACGCCGTCTTCGATCCCGCTACCGGGCAGGTCGGCACCGTCCAGGCGCTGACCGAGCGGGCCTCCGGCCGCGGGTACCTCGACACCCTCACGACCAGGCGCTCCGGAAGCACTTCTTCGCCGGACGACGTCGGCTTCGACATCGTCGCCCCGGACGGCGCCACCGCCGTACACCTGGACCGCGACGCTATTGAGGGCCACACCGCGGTCTCCGCGGCCGACCAGCGTTACCTCGACGACGGTTACCTGGTGCCGGCGCCCGGCATCATCGCCCTGGCGTGCTCACGCTCGGCCACGGCCGAAGACCCGGATGACTCCGCCCGGGTCTCCTCCGGGTCCGGGAGCTCCGGTAGCAGTGAGACCGTCGTCGTCGGGCTCAGCAACCGGCCCGCGGCGCCCATGGGTCGCCCCGCCTGAGGCACTTGCCGTATTCCCAGTATGGGCCACCAACCCGGGCACTTTGCCGTGGGCGATAAAGCTAGGCGGACCTCAATACGCGAGGCTAGCCTCATCTCATGACCACAAGTTCAGTAAGCGCGAATGAGACCCCTGACTTCGACTCCCGCTCGGTGGCCCGCGTGGCGACCGACAAGCCGGCCGACTACGGGCGCCGGCTCGTCAGCCACATGAGCCGCAGGATCGACGGCGAGTGGAATGGGGCCGAGTCCACCGGTCACCTGGCCTTCAACCGCGAGGGGGCCGTGACCGGCGTGGCGGACCTGGCCTGCGAGGACGACGCACTCGTCCTGACCCTGTCGGCTTCCGCGCAGGAGCTGCCGCGCCTGGAGGAGGTCGCCGGTCGGCACCTGGCGCGCTTCGGCTACGAGGACGGCTTGGTCGTCTCCTGGACGCGCCAGGACGGTTCCGCCGGTACCACGCAGGGCCCGCTGACCAAGGAGGACCTGGACCGCCTGCGCGCCGAGTACAAGGCTCGCGCGGCCCGCGAGGGCGAGTCCGACGCCGCCGAGGACTTCCCGGACCTGCGGAACTGACAGAGTTTCCGAGATACTCGATGCTTCATCCCGTCTGTCCCGTCGAACATGCGCATCGAGTCCGCATCCAGTCGACTCCCAGCCCGACGCGGTAAGACATCAGCGCCACGTAAGCGCACCGCACAGGAAGGCTCACCATGCCCGACGCCATCACCCCCATTTACACCATCGAAGCCCTGGCCTCCGGTGACGGCCGCAACGGCCACGTCACCTCAACCACCGGCCGCATCGACACCGACCTGGCTGTGCCGAAGGAGATGGGTGGCTCCGGTGCGAACCTGCCCAACCCGGAGGAGCTGTTCGCCGCCGGTTACGCCGCCTGCTTCCACTCCGCCCTGCAAGCGGTCGCCCGGTCCCAGAAGGCTGATCTGGGTGACTCCAGCGTCGGCGCCCGGGTCTCCATCGGCTCCAACGGCGAGGGCGGTTTCGGCCTGGCCGTCGAGTTGGAGGTTGTCATTCCCGCGCAGCCCCATGATGCGGCGCAGGCGCTGGCAGAGGCTGCTCACCAGATGTGCCCCTACTCCAATGCCACTCGCGGCAACATCCCGGTGACCATCACCGTCTCCGACGACTGAGGCCGGCCGTGGGCGAGCAATATCAACCGATCTCGGCACGTAACTTTGACCGATCTCGGCGAAGACGAGGACGGCGCCATTACTCGCCAACGGTGATGTGGCCGGCGGGGTCCTGGACCCGCAGCATGAGCAGCAGGCCGACGGCGAGCACCGTCACGATCCCGAGAATGCCCCAGTAGCCGGCATCGGCGCCTACCACGTGCGTGCCCACCCAAATGGATGCGCCGTACATCATGGGCGCCATGAATGACACGGCCCGCCCGGTCGTGGCGTACAGGCCGAAGATCTCGCCCTCACGCCCCTGCGGTGCCAGCCGGGCCAGATAGGAGCGGGCCGCGGACTGGGCGGGTCCCACACAGCCGGACAGCACCAGGCCCAGTATCCAGAAGACCCGTGCGCCCGCCGTGTGCAGGACGAACACGAGTAGGCCGGCCACTACCAGCACCGTCAGCGCGCCCAGGATGACTCGACGGGGGCCGAGCAGGTCGTCCAGCCGCCCGGCGGCAATGGTGGCGACGCCGGCGACAACATTGGCGGCAACGGCGAAGACGATCACCTCGCCGGAGGTGAAGCCGAAGGTGTTCTGGGCGATAATCCCGCCGTAGGTGAACACCCCGGCCAGCCCGTCGCGGAATACCGCCGCCGCCAGCAGGAACCACAGCACCTCCGGATGGGTGCGATACAGTCCCACGAGCGTGCGCCACAGGTGCTTGTAGGAGGCGGCCAGGGGCTCGTGGCGCATGATCCGCGCCGGCGCCTCAGCCGGATCCACGGGCTCGCTCTCCAACCCGGCCAGGGCGCGCTCGTCCCCACCGGCGGCGGCCTCGATCGCGGCCCACCGCCGCCAGGCGTGCTTGCCGGACTGGGTGACCAGCACGGGGATCGCGCACAGACCGAACCAGCCGGCGGACACCAGCATGGAAACACGGATATCCATGCGGTTCTCGTCCGTCACCCCGAACCAGCCGACCTCCGGGTTGATGAAACCGACGTACAGGATCAGCAGCAGCACAATGCCGCCGAGGTACCCCATGCCCCAGCCGAGCCCGGAGACGGCGCCCACCCGGTCCTTGGTGGCCAGGCGGGACAGCAGCCCGTTGTAATTGACGGAGGCCAGCTCGAAGAACACGTTGCCGACCCCGAGTAGCGTGATGCCCAGCCACAGATAGCCGGGCTCGGGCAGCACGAAGTACATGGCCGCGCTGACGGCGACCACGATCGCCGTGTACGCCCCCAGCCAAAACACGGTGCTGCCGGAACGATCGGCGCGCTGCCCGGCGACGGGCGCGAGCAGGGCGATACACGCCCCCGCGATGACCAGACCCACCGAGAGGGCCGACTCGTTGGCGGCGGGATCACCAAACGCTGAACTGGTGAGGTAGACCGAGAAGACGAAGGTGGTGATCACCGCGTTGAAGGCCGCCGAGCCCCAGTCCCACAACCCCCAGGCGAGGACCGGCCAGGTCAGCAGCTTGCCGCGCGCAGACGCGGCGCGCTCACCGTCCGCCGCGCCGACCGGGGTGAATTCGGCATCCCGTCCAGGAATATGTGGCCTCATGGCCTAGAGCCTAAGACCGAATGCCCTCCCGGCGGGCGAGTACCTCGGCGAGAGCCAGGTCCAGTGGCGTAGTCACCTTCAGGGCGAGCGGGTCCCCGGCGACGACGACGACCCTGCCGCCCATCGCCTCCACAAGAGCGGCGTCGTCCCTGGCGGCGTGGGCCTCATCGGCGGCGCGGAGCGCCCCCAACTGGTGCGCGGCCTCGAGAGTGGCACGGGCGAAGCCCTGCGGGGTCTGGATCGCCCGCAGCCGCGCCCGGTCCGGGGTGCCCACCACTCGCTCCACCCGCTCCCCCGCGTCGGTCACCTCCTTAACGGTGTCGACCACGGGCAGCCCGGGGACGACGGCGTCGTGCCCCGCGCGCACGGCGGCGACGATGCGCCGGATCAGGTCGGGCGGGGTCAGGGCGCGCGCGGCGTCGTGCACCAACACCACTTCAGCCTCGGGGCGCGCCTTCAGCGCGGCGTCCAGTCCCAGGGCGACCGAGGCCTGTCGGGAGTCCGGCGAGCCGGCAACCACGGCGACAGCCCCTTCACCCGCAAGGTCGACAACCTCCGCGGTGAAACGGTCGATCTCGGGGCCGGGAGCGGTGATGGTGATGTGGTCGATGACGCCGGAGGCGAGCAGGCCGCGGGCGGCCCGGTGCAGCAGGGACTCGCCGTCAACCTCCACCAGCGCCTTGGGCCCCCGGGCGCCGAGCCTGGTGCCGGAGCCGGCGGCGGTGAGTACGGCGACGGCGATCCCAGCGGTCTTATCCGACATGCGCGGGACCTTACCAGTGTCGCGGGACCGCGTGGCCGCAGCCGGGTTTCAGGCCGCGACGAGTGTCAAGACAACACGAACCGGGGGTGGATGCCTTCAGGCCGCCGTGCCCGAGGCGAGCACCTCGTCAAGCGTGTTCTCGGCCTCTTCCTCGGGGGTCTTCTGCGCGAGCGCGAGCTCGGAGACGAGGATCTGCCGGGCCTTGGCCAGCATGCGCTTCTCCCCGGCGGACAGACCGCGGTCGGTGTCCCGACGGGACAGGTCGCGCACCACCTCGGCGACCTTGATGACGTCTCCGGAGGCGATCTTCTCCTGGTTGGCCTTGAAGCGCCGCGACCAGTTGGTGGGTTCCTCCGTCAGCGGCGCCCGCAGCACCTCGAAGACGCGCTCGAGTCCGGACTCGTCGACGACGTCGCGCACGCCGATGAGGTCGACGCTTTCGGCCGGGACCAGAATGGTCAGGTCGCCCTGAGCGACCTCGAGCTGCAGGTAGGTCTTCTCCTCGCCCCTGACCTTGCGCTGGCGGATGTCAATGATCCGGGCGGCTCCGTGGTGGGGGTAGACGACGGTCTCGCCGACTTCAAATGTCATGTGTGAGGTCACTCCAGAATTTGTCGCGGGACTCCATTTTATCAGGAAATAACGCCGGAAGATCGGGGAGCTAGCTCACACGAGCCCGGGGTCAGTCGGCAGCGACCAGCCGATAGCCCACGCCGCGCACGGTGGTAAGCAGCGTCGGGGAGCTGGGGTCCGCCTCGATCTTGGCGCGAATCCGCTTGACGTGCACATCCAGCGTCTTGGTGTCCCCGACGTAGTTGGCGCCCCACAGGCGCTCAATGATCTGGGCGCGGGTCAGCACCCGGTCGGGGTGGCGCAGGAACAGTTCCAGCAGTTCGAACTCGCGCTTGGGCATGGGCACCACCTGCCCATCCACGCGCACCTCGTGGCGGCCCACGTCCATGGCGACCCGCCCCGCCGTCAGCACCGGCTCCTCGGGTGCATCGTCCGCGGTGCGGCGCAGCACCGCGTGCACGCGGGCCACGAGTTCCCGGTAGGAGTATGGCTTGGTGATGTAGTCGTCGGCGCCGAGTTCCAGTCCGGCGATCTTGTCCATCTCCGCATCCCGGGCGGTGAGCATGATGACCGGCACACGCGAGCTGCGGCGGATACGGCGGCACACCTCCGCCCCGGACATGCGCGGCAGCATCAGGTCAAGCAGAACCAGGTCGATGGGCCCGCTGCCGCCGGGCGCCCCCGCGCGCTCAAAGCGCTCCATGGCGGCGGCGCCGTCCTGCGCCTCAACCACCTCGAAGCCGTCGCGGCGCAGGTTCAGCGCCAGTGGCTCGCGGTAGTTCTCCTCGTCCTCCACCAGCAGGATGCGGGTCACGACTGCTCCTTCCCCCGGGCGGGCTCGTCGGAGATGGCGGCGATGGCGGCGAACGAGGCGCCGGCGGCCCCGCTGGCCACCGCCTGGACCGCCTCGGGGTCCGGCCCGGGCCGGTCCGCCTCGGTGCGGTGGCGGGGCAGCACCAGGGTGAAGGTGCTGCCGCGCCCGGGCGCCGACCACAGCTCCACCGTGCCGCCGTGGTCGGCGGCCACATGCTTGACGATCGACAGGCCCAGCCCGGTGCCGCCGGTGGCCCGCGAGCGCGCCTTGTCCACCCGGTAGAAGCGTTCGAAGACGCGCTCCTGCGCCTGCTTGGGGATGCCGATCCCCTGGTCGACGACGGCGATGCGCACCAGCTCCGGGTCGTGGGCGTCCACGCTCAGCCCCACGCTGACGCGGGTGCGCGGGTCGGAGTAGCGGATGGCGTTGTCCAGCAGGTTGCTGACGGCCGTAACCAGCAGGGAGGCGTCACCCAGGACGTGGAGGTTCTCGGCACCGCCCGCGACCAGGGCGACCTCCTTCGCCTCGGCCTCCACCCGCACGCGGTCCAGGGCGTCGACGACGACGTCATCCAGGCTCACGTCCTCGGGCTCGACCAGGGCGTCACCGTCCTGCAGGCGGGACAGCTCGATAATGTCCCCCACCAGCAGTTCCAGGCGGTGCGACTCGCGGTTCATGCGTGCGGCGTAGTCGACGACGAGCGTGGGATCGTCGGCGTTCTCGCGCACGGTTTCGGCCAGCAGGGAGATGGCACCGACGGGGGTCTTGAGTTCGTGGGAGGCGTTGACCACGAAGTCGCGCCGCATCTCCTCCACGCGCCGTGCGGCGGTGCGGTCCTCGATGAGCACCAGCACGCGGCCCCGCCCGATTCCGGCGACGCGCACCTGCAGGTGAAAGTTGCCCGCGCCGGGCAGGCGACCGCGGGCCACCGTGATCTCGGCCTCCTCGGCCTGACCGGAGGAGCGCACGCGCTCGACCATCTGGGCGACCTGCGGCTCGCAGACCTCGTCGTCGCGCACCAGGTTGTAGGTGTAGGCAGCGGCCGAGGCGCGCAGGACCTCGCCGTCGTCGTCGAGCAGGACCACGGTGGAGCTGAGCGCGGCCAGCACCGGGATCAAGCCGTCCCGCTCAAGGGTCGAGCCGGAGGTGATCCCGTTGCCCTGTGCGTCGCGCGTGGCGTGCCCGAGCGCGAGTCCTGCCGCCGCGCCCGCGGCGACACCGGCCACAGCAACGGCGATGATCAGCCAAACGGTTCCCACGCCCCCTAGGGTAGAGGGGTGGGCGGGCCGTTCGCGAGCCCCGAGCGCCGACACGTGGGAGGCAGCCGTGCGCGACATCTTCAACCAGGAGCTCAAGCAGCTGGGAACCGATCTGGCGTCCATGGCGGAACAGGTCGCCACGGCCATCGAGCGCGCCGCGGAGTCGCTGCGCAGTGGCGACATCGTGGTGGCCGAGCAGGTCATCGACGCCGACGAGCGCATCAACGACCTCCAGCGCGACATCGATGACATGTGCGTAATGCTGCTGGCCCGCCAGCAGCCCGTGGACCGGGATCTGCGCAACGTCATCTCCGCCCTGCGCATGGCGCAGACCCTGGAGCGGCAGGGTGACCTTGCCCGCCACGTCGCCGCGATCGCACGCGGCCGCTACCCGCTGCCCGCGGTGCCCGAGCCGGTTTTCGGGCTGATGGTGCAGATGGCCGACGCCGCCGTGCGCGCCGGTCATGATGTCAGTCGTCTGATTCAGACCCAGGACCTGCAGCTGGCCGCGCAGATCCAGGAGCGCGACGCCGAGCTGGACGCGCTGCACCGGAAGTCCTTCCAGATGATCCTCGACCCGGAAAACGAATTGACCCGCCAGCAGGTGGTCGACGCGGTGCTCATGGGGCGCTTCCTGGAGCGCTTCGGTGATCACTCCACGTCGGTGGCCCGCCGCATGGCTTACCTCGTCTCGGGTATCACCCCGCCCAGTCCCAGCGAGTCCTGAAATATGCCTTTCCGCTCAAGGGCTGGGGTGGTGAGTTATCGGCGTGGGTGTGGTGTCGACGATCGGGGTTTTGGCTGCTGTGGTGCGGGAAAACTGGGGTGAATATGGCCTGGCGGGTGATTCCGGGGCGGTGCTCGACACTCGTGGGTAAGACCGCGGCCCCCGCGCAGGGCCATGCCCGATCTGCCATACCCCGATGAAGAAGTCCGGCCGCACCGCCGCAGGCAGCCGACGGTGAAAAGCGAACCACCTGCCCGACTTCCGCGCCCCGCCCGGCCTCACCTCATACCAGGCACGCCCGGTCCGTAACCGGCGAGGCGTACTCCGGACGCTCATCGGCGCCGAACCACATAGGGGCCCGTTATGTGCGGGGTGGCGGTGATACTCATCCCGCCCCTATGTATGTACTGCACGACCCCGGGCCGCGTTCCACGACCTTGGTGTGTGTTTCACGACCCCGGGGTGGTCGTGCAACACACACCAAGGTCGTGCAGTGTCGCCCAGGGTCGTGCAAAAGCACCACCACCCCGCACGCCGCCGAGCTAAAACACCACGTTCGCGCCGATAACCCGCGGTGGTTGCCCGATGCCGGCAGCCGAAGATGAGCATCGGGCGGGGCTGAACGACGTCATGAACGTCGTTCAGCCCCGCCCGATCAGTTCGACCTTGGCCGCCCCGCGCGAAAGCCCCTGTGGGCCGGCGATTACGCGGGTGGCCGCGGATCACTTGCCCTGGTTGGCGACGGCGGCGATCTTCGCCTCGGCCTCGGGGTCCAGGTAGCGCCCACCCTTCTTAATGGGCTTGAGGGTCTCCTCATCGAGCTCGTAAACGAGCGGAATCCCGGTGGGAATGTTCACGCCGGCGATGTCCGCGTCCGAGATGTCGTCCAGGTGCTTGACGATCGCGCGCAGCGAGTTGCCGTGGGCCGCGATCATGATCGTCTTGCCGGTCTTGATCTCGGGGACAATCGTCTCCTCCCAGTAGGGCAGCAGACGGGCAAGCACGTCCTTCAGGCACTCGGTGGTGGGAATGGGCTCGCCGGCATAGCGCGGGTCGGTGTCCTGGGAGAACTCCGAACCGAGCTCGATGGCCGGCGGCGGCACGTCGTAGGAGCGGCGCCAGAGCATGAACTGCTCATCGCCGTACTGCTCGCGAATTTCCTTCTTGTTCTTACCCTGCAGGGCGCCGTAGTGGCGCTCGTTGAGCCGCCAGTGCCGCTCCACCGGAATCCAGTGCCGGTCGGCCGCGTCCAGGGCCAGGTTCGCGGTCATGATGGCGCGACGCAGCACCGAGGTGAACAGCTTGTCGGGCAGGACGCCGGCCTCCTTGAGGAGCTCACCGCCGTGGACGGCCTCGGCGCGCCCCTTCTCGGACAGCGGGACGTCAACCCAGCCGGTGAACAGGTTCTTTGCATTCCATTCGCTCTCGCCGTGGCGGAGCAGCACAAGGGTGTAAGCCATGTGGCCCATTGTGCCAGGCCCAAGCAGATGCCACCAGGTCCCGAGTCCTAAAAGGGCCCGGGACCTGGTGCTTACGAGAGCGCGCAATGCGCGCGGCGGCGTCGGGGGGCGTTGGCGCCCGACGACGGCGCGGCTCAGGCGTTGTTGTTGCTCGGGTTGTTGGCCGCCATGTAGGCCTCGCGTACCGGAGCGGGGATGCGCCCGCGGTCGGAAACCTCGTAGCCATTAGCGCGCGCCCACTCGCGGATCTTCTGCGTGACACCGGCTGCCGGGCGACGGCGAAGCGTGCGGCGGCCACCGCGGCGACGGGCCTTAATGGTCCACTCCTCGATCGACTCACGCAGCGCGGCTGCGTGCTCCTCGTTTAGGTCGATCTCGTAAGTGACACCATCGAGGGCGAAAGTGATGGTCTGAGTCGCCTCGGACCCATCGATGTCATCAACTAGAACAATCTGCGTCTTCTGCGCCATATTGGTCCTCCTTGCCACAGATTTGCGGGTTCCGCCTCTACTACGGAATCACCCGCGAAACAGGATACGCATATCTGCGCAATTAAAGCAAGAAACTCGCCGAATACGGCACGCCGACCGGTGGACGCGCACGAGCCCTCGGCACGCAAGAGCCAATGGAGCCACCTGTGGGAATCGAACCCACGACCTATTCATTACGAGTGAATCGCTCTGCCGACTGAGCTAAGGTGGCCTGCCGCCAAAGCGGCGAAACGCAGGGTACCGCCTGCCGGCGCCGCCACGCAATCCAGCACCCCAATCACACCGGGTGGTTTACAGCACAGCGGCGCCGCCTGCGTAGGCTGTCCATATGCACGTCCACTTCACCTACGCCGGTGGGACCATTGGCATGGTTGACTCCCCCCACGGGCTGCAGCCAGGTGCCGACTTGGAAGCCTGGCTGGCCGACCTACTAGCCGCATTCCCCGCACCGAAGCACATGCCGGTGCCCCCACGCAGTGCCGGGCGGATCGCCCCGGACCGCACTGACGCGCAAGGCCGAAACACCTCTCTGACAACGCTGCACCCTTTGCTTGATTCTGCCCAGGCGGCACCACAAACCTGGCAATCGATCGTCAATGACCTGTATGCCCATGCCGACGTTGCCGACGCCTTTGTGGTTCTGCACGGAACCGACACCATGGCCTACACGGCCTCCGCCCTGTCCTACGCCCTCACGGAACTGAAGCAGCCGGTCATCGTCACCGGCTCCCAGCTGCCGCTGGGAGTATCCGACTCCGACGCCGTCGCAAACGTCGTCGGCGCCTTGCAGGCGCTCACCCAGGGCGCACCCCGCGGTGTGCACCTGTTCTTCGGCGGGCGCCTGCTCGCCGGCAACCGCGCCACCAAGATCTCCACCTGGAGCCTGACGGGTTTCGACTCCCCCAGTGCCGCGCCGCTGGCCCTGGCCGGCGCCCCCTGGCACTGGACGGCCAGCACCGCGGCCGGTGCGGCAGCAACCGTGCCCGGCGTCGTCTGGAAGGAACCGGCCCCTTCGGCCGGCACGACGTGATCGTCGTCGACGCCGTCCCCGGGTTGAGCGCCGCGCGCCTGGCGCAGCTGCTGACGCCGCCCCCCGTGGCGGTGGTACTGCGGGCCTTCGGCGTCGGCAACCTGCCGCCGGAGCTGACCGCCGTGATTGCCCAGGCGGTGGCCGAGGGCGTGGCGGTGGTGGTCTCGTCCCAGTGCCTGCAGGGCGAGGTGGAGCTCGGCCGGTATGCCGCCGGCGACGGGCCGGCCGCGGCCGGCGCGGTGGGCGGCGGCGACATGACCCTGGAGGCCACCTACGCCAAACTGCAGTTCCTGGCCTCCCAGGGGCTGCGCGGGGCGGAGCTCGGTGCCTGGATGGGCCGCAATCTGGCCGGCGAGCTCACGGTCAAATAGTCAGCCGCGGCAGGTGAGCCCAGCCTCGGGCAGAACGCCGGCCAGCAGGTAGTCGTCGACGGCGGTGGTCACACAGTCGCCGGCGCGCCCGTAGGCGGTGTGCCCATTGCCCTCCCAGGTGAGCAGGTGGCCGTCGTCGAGCTGCTCGGCCAATGACTGCGACCAGGCGTAGGGGGTTGCCGGGTCCCCGGTGGTGCCGACCACCAGGATCGGGGCGGCGCCGGTGGCGTGGATCGCGGCCCGCTCGCGCGTGGACTCGTGCCCCCAGGTCTGGCAGAACAGGTCGGAGTAGCCCAGGTCGGCGCCGAAGGTCGGGGAGGCCTCCTCCAGCTGCGCGTGTTCCGCCGCCCAGCTGTCGGCGTCGCCCTCCACCGGGTGGTCCAGACAGTTGATGGCGTTGATGGCCTCATCGCCGTTGCCGGAGTAGGAGCCGTCATCCTCCCGGGAGGCGAACAGGTCGGAGATGAACAGCAGCAGCGTGCCGTCGTCCTGGTTCATGGCCTGGTCCAGTGCCTCGGTGAGCACGCTCCAGGACTCCGACTGGTACATGATCCCAAGGATCGCGGACTCGGCCAGGGAGTAGGTCAGGGGCCGGTCGGGGTCGGAGGTGGGAATCGGGGCGCCCTTGGTGACCTTGAGGAAGTCCTGAATCTGGGCGACACCGGCGTCGACGTCGCCGTGCAGCGGGCACTTGTCACCGCTTTGGCAGTCCTCAACATAGGTGCGCAGGGCGTTCTCGAAGCCGGCCGCCTGGGCGAGGGTCGTCTCACCGGCGCTGAGCGTCGGCTCGATGGCGCCATCCAGCACCATCCGCCCGACGTTGCCGGGGAACAGTTCGGCATAGGTGGCCCCCAGGTAGGTGCCGTAGGAGTAGCCGAGGTAGGTCAGCACGTCTTCGCCGACGACGGCGCGCAGCATGTCCAGGTCGCGGGCGGTGGAGATGGTGTCCACGTGGTCGAGCAGGTCGGCGGGGTATTGGCCTCGCACTTGCCCTCATACCACTGGACGTACTCCACTACCGCCTCCTGGGCGGCGGCCTCGTTGTCCGCACCGTCCGCATCCGCGGTGGACTCCGCAATCTCGGAGGCGGCACGGTCCTCGTCCAGTTCGGCGTCGGTCAAGCAGTCGATGGCCGTCGAGTTGCCGACACCGCGCGGGTCGAATCCGATCACGTCGTAGGAGGCGATCAGCTCGTCGGAGAAATAGCCCTTGGCGGTTTCCACGAGGTCGACGCCCGAGCCGCCCGGGCCGCCCGGGTTGATGAACAGGGTGCCGATCGCGTCATCGGTTGCGGCGCGCCGTTTCATGGCGAGGTCGATCGTCTGGCCATCGGGGTCGTCGTAGTCCAGCGGGGCGGTGACGTAGGCGCAGGAGTAGTCCGCGTCGCCGTCAGTCTCGTCCATGCCCACGTTGGCGCACGGATACCAGTCGACCTCCTGCGCGTAGAAGTCCTCCAGGCCCGCGGGCACGGCGCTGGTCGACGCCGTCGCCCGGGCGGCGGGAGAGGGACTGGGGCCCGAACCGGATAGCGGACTGTCACACGCCACGAGGCCGGCGGCGGCGAATACGGCGGTCAGTGCCGCAAGCGCGCGGCGGCCAGGTAACTTGAACGGCTTCACCCGTGCAGCTTACGGGGTGGCCCCTCCCCCAGGCGGACGCGCGGCCGTGGAGCTCTCCCCATTGCGACGCAGCCGTTAGGCTCTGTCACCACGTCCCAGGGCCTATCCCGCCCCCTCTGGTCCCACCTGAACCTTGACGGGGACTGGGCGGGCCTCCCACGGCGGCCGGGCGGCGCCTACGCTGATCCCATGAGCCAGCAGCCGCCCGTATCCGCCGACGCCCGCGCCGAGATCAAGGACTTCCTGACCACCCGCAGGGCAAAGGTGACCCCGCAGATGGTGGGGCTGCCCGTCGTCGCCGGGCACCGCCGGGTGCCGGGGCTGCGCCGCGAGGAGGTCGCCATGCTCGCCGGGGTGAGTGTGGACTACTACACGCGCCTGGAGCGGGGGAATGCGGCCGGCGCCTCCGACGAGGTACTGGAGGCCCTCGCCTCCGCGCTGCTGCTGGACGACGCCGAGCGGCAGCACCTGATCGACCTCGCCCGCGCCGTCACCCCCACGGGCCGGATGCGGCGCCGTCGCGGGCGGGCCAAGAGCTGCGCCGTACGGCAGGACACCCAGTGGCTGCTGGACGCGACGCCCATGCCGGCCGCGGTGCGCAACGGCTCGGGCGACTACGTGGCGACCAACACCATGGCGCGGGCGCTGTATTACCACATGTTCGTGGACCCGATCCCGGAGGTGGCCGCGGAGCACCCGAGCATGGCCCGCTTCATGTTCCTGGACCCGCGTTCGCGGGACTTCTTCCCCAACTGGCAGATGGGTGCGGAGGACCTGGTGGCGATGCTGCGGCTGAGCGCCGGCGAGGACCCGACCGACCCGTGCCTGCAGGCGCTCATCGGTGAGTTGTCCACGCGCAGCCGGGAGTTCGCCGACCTGTGGGCGCGCCACGACGTCCGCTACGTGTGCCGCAATGAGAAGGTGGTTAATCACCCGATCGTCGGCCAGATTCACCTGTGCTACGAGCCGGCCGCGATGGCGACCACCCCCGGAATGACCATGCTCGTCTACGGCGTGGAGCCGGGCAGCCCGAGCGAGGAGGCGCTGCGGCTGCTGTCGTCCTGGGCGGCCACCGAGCTCGCGCCGGAGGACACCGCCGCGGCACAGCCGGCCGAGCCGCGTTAGGCGGAGCCGACGGGCTTCCTTGGCAGCGCCTAGGCCTGGGGACGCAGTTGCACCATGAGGGATTCGACCGCCAGCAGCGGAGCGGCATTGGAGCGCAACCGCTCACGGCACTCCTCGATGGCGGCGATGCGCGCCAGCGACTGGCGCGGCCCGGTGGAGGCGGCCACCTGTGTCACCGCATCGGAGAGGTCGATGTTGACCTGTTCGACGTCGCTGCCGAGCTGGACCACCAGCACGTCCCGGTAGAAGGACAACAGGTCGATCATCGCCCGGTCGAGCACGTCGGTGCGAGCACGCCGGGCGCGCCGCTTCTGATCCTCTTCCAGTTGCCGGACCTGGGCGCGCAGCGACGGCGGAACCCGCCCGCCCTCCTCCAGCCCGAGGGCTCGCAGCAGGGCGGCCTTCTCCACGGCGTCGCGTTCGGTGGTGGCCTGCGCGGCCTCCGCCTCGGCCGCGTCGACCAGATCGGCGGCGGCCAACACGGCGTCCCCCACGCTGCGCAGGGAGATGGGCGCCAGCAGCAGGCGACGGCGCCGCTCCCAGGCGCCGGGGTCGGTGGCCAGGTGGCGGGCGAGCCCGATGTGGGACTGGCTGGCGCGGGCGGCGCGGGCGGCCAGCTCCGGCTCGGCGCCGTCGCGGCGCACCAGCAGTTCGGCTACGGCGTCGGCGGGCGGGACGCGCAGCGTCACCAGCCGGCAGCGCGAGCGAATGGTGGGCAGTACGTCGTCGGCGCTGGGCGTACACAGGATCCACACGGTCTGCGGGGGCGGCTCCTCGATGGACTTCAGCAGCACGTTGGTGGTGCGCTCGGCCATGCGGTCGGCGTCCTCCACCAGGATCACCCGCCAGTTGCCGGTCCAGGGACGGCGCTGCGCCTCACCGATCAGCGTCTTGACCTCATCCATGGTGATCAGGAGCTTCTCGGTGGCCATGCGCACCACATCGGGGTGGCTGCCGCTGAGCACGTCGCGGCAGGCCTTGCACACCCCGCAGCCGGGAACTTCGCCTGTGCACTGCAGGGCGGCGGCGAAGGCGCGGGCGGCGACGGACCGGCCGGAGCCGGGCGGACCGGTCACCAACCAGGCGTGGGTCATGGCGGAGGCGTCGACGGCGCCGGCCTCACCGGCGACTATGGCCTCACCGGCACCGGAATCGCCTCCCCCGCGCGCGGCTACGGCCACACGGGCGGCTTCGGCAGCCGCCCGGAAGGCGGCGACGACCCGCTCCTGCCCGACGACGTCTCCCCACACGCTCATACGGGTACCCGGAGGCGAGGGAATGAGCCGTTGATCACCGGCGTCGGGATGGACTGATTCACCCCACCAGGCTAGCGGCAACCGCCGACGCGTTCAGCACGCCGATCCGCCTTGCTCGCCCGTGCCGGCGGACAGCTCGACCGAGCTTCAGGTCCCGCCGAGCGGCCCGAGTGTCAAAATCGATGACAAACGGCTCGCGTGGCCACGCGCACCGGCTCGACATCCGCATGATTCCGCCATTTTCAAGAGCGTCGTGGACGTCGACGCCCCCGTTTGTCATCATTTTTGACTCTTAGCCACCCAACCTTGGGCGCGCCGACACATAACCGTGCCGCCAAACGCCAGTGACTGGGCCGCGGCAGCACAAACTATGAGACTCGGCGCCGCGAGGAGGCGCGCACCACGAGGGTGGGAGTCATCAGGCGAACGGTCTGAGACGTCTGTTCACTCAAATACGTCCGTAAGAGCCTGGCAGCGGTTTGTCCCATCTCGCCCGGTTCTCGATGAACGGCCGTAACATCGGGAGTCAGTACACGCAGAACGGCAGAGTCCTCCAGGGACACGACGGCGACGCCGGGCCCGATGTCGCTCTGATCCTGCTTCAGCACGGACAGACCACCAACCGCGAGCACTTCGTTGTCGTAGATGATTGCGTCGGGGACGCGCCTGCTCCCGATGAGTTCGGCAGTGGCCTGACCGCCGGAGCGCTCCGAGTAGTCGGGAGCCTGCACGACCATGATCTCGACTCCCTCACGCCTGCCGGACGCGGATAGGGCGTTGGTGCGCCGCGCATTGTGCATGACGCCGGCGGCACCGGAGACGTAGGCGATACGAGCGCATCCCTGTTCGATCAGGTGCATCAGGACCATGTCCATCATGCCCTCGTCGTCCCCGACGACGGCGGGCATACCGGACACATCCGGCTCACCGACCAACACATACGGAAGGCCGAGTTCACCAAGAACTGCCAAGCGCGGATCCTCGCTGCGCGGGTCGACCACAACAACCCCGTCGACACGGCGCTGCGCCCACCACGAGCGGTAAGTAGCGATCTCCTCCGCCGTTGTCTCGACAATCTGCAGCACGAGGGCGAGTCCGTCTGCCGCCAACTCCCCCTGCATACCAACGATGAATTCGAAGAAGAAGCGTTCGGCGGCGACAGCATGGCTCGGCTTCGCAATGACCAGGCCCACAGCACCCGCCCGGGAGGCAGATAGGGCCCGCGCGGCGGCATTCGGCGTCCAACCCATCTGATTCGCAACGGCAACCACCCTGCTGCGGGTGCTCTCCGAGACGCCCGGACGGCCGTTGAGGGCGAAAGACACAGCCGATGGGGATACACCGGCTACCTCCGCAATATCACGGATGGTGGGACGTTCCATGATGGCAGTATGCCATAGCTGATCGTCTTATGAAGTTCCGTCGAAAACGCTTGACCCCCTACATAACACGGTTTAGCCTGGGCTGCCATCAGGCAGTCCGCCACCGACGACGGACACTCGCCGTCTCATCCGCCCGCGCCGATGGAGGCCGCCGTGCACGACAACCGCCCGATGCTCCTTAAGCACATTGACCGCATTCTCAATGAGAAGGTCCGCCCGGCCGGCCTCGAGACAATCGCCCCCTTGCACGTCGAGGCCTGGGAGGTCACCGATGACGCCGGACCTGTGGCTGGCGTCCCAGGGGCAGGCGCTCCAGTCCCCTTCTCGGTTGCTATGTCTTCCCACACCCCCTACCGCACCTTCACGGTCCCCGGAGACTGGGGACCCGCGTGGGGCACTACCTGGTTCCGGGTGAGTGTTCAGATCCCCGCCGAGCTGCGCGGCGAGCACCTTGAGCTGGACATCGACCTCGGCTGGGCCTCCCATTCCCCCGGCTTCCAAGCCGAAGGACTGGTGCGAACCCCTGACGGAAGCATCCTCAAGGCCATCAATCCGCGGAATCAATGGGTTCCCGTGTCACCGACGCTACTGGACGATGCAGGACGCCTCACGTTGTACATCGAGGCCGCATCCAACCCGCTGCTTCTCGGGGTTCCTCCGTTTCAGCCCACGGCCGCGGGATCCCGGTTCACCCAGTCCTGTGCACCGCTATACACGTTCCGCACGGCTCGTCTTGTCCGAGTTCACGACCAGGTGCGCGCCCTCGCCGCGGATGTCGACACCCTGTTGGGTCTCGCACGGACACTGCCAGAGGATTCTCCGCGCATGTGGAAGGTCCTGATCGGCACCTCGGAGGCGATCGACCGGCTCGACCCCGCAAATGTTCGCGCCGCGGCCGCTGAAGTGCGTGAGCTGTTGAGGCCGCTCCTGGCCACACCCGCCGATCATGACGCGGTGACTCTTGGGGTGATCGGGCACGCGCACATCGACTCCGCCTGGCTCTGGCCCGTCCGGGAGTCACGGCGCAAGGCGGTCCGCACTCTGGCCAATGTGATACGCCTGCTCGAGGACGGATCACCCATGATCTTCGCCCTCCCCGCCGCTCAGCACGCCGCATGGGTCAAAGAGGAAGATCCGGCGCTGTTCGAACGCCTCAAGACCCAGGTTGAGGCTGGTCGCATTGTTCCGGTCGGCGGTTCCTGGGTCGAGCCCGACGCGGTCCTGCCCTCGGGCGAGTCCCTGGTGCGCCAACTGACCGAGGGAACGGCCTTCTTCCGTGACGAGTTAGGAGCCGTATGCCATGAGATCTGGCTTCCCGACTCATTCGGCTACACCGGAGCGCTGCCGCAGATCGCCCACCTCGCCGGTTACGACAACTTCCTCACGCAGAAGATCTCCTGGAACCAGGTTGACGTGTTTCCCCATCACACGCTGTGGTGGGAGGGGATCGATGGCACACGGATATTCACCCATTTCCCTCCTGCGGACACCTATGGCGCCGAGGCTAGCGCGGAACAGATACAGCACGCCCAGCGCAACTTCAAGGAGAAGGGGCGGGCCACCACCGAGCTCTTCCTCTATGGCTACGGCGACGGCGGGGGTGGCCCGGTCCGCGAGATGCTCGACCGCATAGAACGCAGTCAGGATCTCGCCGGTTCGCCCCGGATGGAGCACATGACCTCCGAGGAGTTCTTCAATCGCGCTCGCACGGAGTATTCGACGGCTCCGGTATGGGTCGGGGAGTTGTACCTGGAGAAGCATCGCGGAACACTCACCAGCCACGCCGCCACCAAGCGCGGCAATCGCGAGGCCGAGGCGGCGCTGCGCGAAGCCGAGACCTGGTGCACGACCGCCTGGGTACGTGGTCTACTCGCCGACGACGTCTACCCCGCCGCCCTCCTCCGCCGGCTGTGGCGCGCCACCCTGCTGTGCCAATTCCACGACATCTTGCCGGGATCATCAATCGCCTGGGTTTACGAAGAGGCCGAAACCGCGCTTCAGCGGGTCATAGCCACCGCGCGCGCCCTGGCCACAAGCGCGCGTCGTGCTCTGGCCGACCAGACTCCGACCGCTCTTCTTTCCGAGCCCGCCCCCGCCGCTCCCCGCAGGACGCTTCCTCCCCCGGAGCACAACGCTGCGCCCGGCGATGCTCCATGCCGGCTGGTCTTCAACACGGCGCCGGCATCGCAGTTTGTGGACGGCGTGGAGATTCCGCCTCTGGGAGCCGCATTGGTGACGGCCGCAGACGCCAGCGCCAAGGCCGAGCAAACCGACGTCGTGATCACGCGATTGGAGGACGGCGGCGCGATCCTCACAGTCGACGACGCACATGCGGAGCTCGATGCGTCGGGAGCGGTCGTCTCACTGTCATTTAATGTTGACGGCAGTCGCCAGGAGATCATTCCGCCCGGGCAACGACTCGGCTGCCTCCAGATCGCCAACGACTTTCCCAACGAGTGGGACGCCTGGGACCTGGATCCCTTCTACCGCGCCTCCATACATGAACTCCCGGGCCGGCTGGTCGAGACGCGCGCGGAGAACGGGGCGGCGCAAGCCGTCGTCGAGGTGCCCTTCGGGAACTCGCACGCCCGACTGACATGGACCCTGACAGGCGACAGGATCGACCTCAGAGCCGACGTCTCCTGGCACGAGAAGGAAAAACTGCTGAAGCTGGCATTCCCCGTCGACGTGCACACCGACTCCGCAACCTATGGGGCGCAGTTCGGCCACGTACGCCGTCCCACCCATGAGAACACCTCCTGGGACGCTTACCGCTTCGAGGTGTGCGCTCACAAGTGGATTCAATTGGGCGAACCCGGCCGCGGCGTAGGCATCGACAACGACGCCACCTACGGCTGGGACATAACCCGCCACCCCCGTAAAGGCGGTGGCACCTGGTCACTGGTACGGGCATCGCTGCTACGGTCCGCCCGCTTCCCAGATCCGAACCAGGACCAGGGCGACCACCTGTTCCGTTTCTCAGTGCTCCCCTCAGCCGGAACACGACAGGCCCGAGAGGCGGCGTACCGTCTGGATCTACCGGTGTGGGAGTGCGCCGCTCCAGGTGACGCCGTCGGCGTCGTCCCACTGGTTACCGCGACCGGCGCCGTCATCGAGTCGCTCCACCCGGCCGATGACGACTCCGGGGATGTGCTCGTGCGCCTGTATGAGGCGGAGGGCGTACGCACCCGCGTAACGCTGCGTTCCGAAGACCTGGTCGGAGCCGTCGGCACAGACCTGCACGGGCATCCCGACTCCACGCTGGGCGTTGATATAGCGCCCGTCACGGGTGAGACGGGGGCCTGGGGCTTCGAATTGCACCCCTTCGGAATCGCAACCGTGCGGATGAGTCAGAAGCCGAAGCACGCAGGAGGCCACTGACAATGAGGTTCGGCGTCAACTACACGCCCCGTGTGGGATGGTTCCACTCCTGGCTGGATCTGGACCCCGCACTCGTCTCCGAAGACATGGCCACGATACGGTCGATCGGGGCGGACCATGTGCGGATCTTCCCGTTGTGGCCACTGCTGCAGCCCAATCGCTCTCTCATCCGACCAGCGGCCGTCGACGATGTTCTGCGCGTAGTAGATATCGCGGGCCAGGCCGGTCTCACGGTTACCGTCGACGCACTGCAGGGGCACTTATCCTCATTCGATTTCCTGCCATCGTGGGTGACCAGCTGGCACGATCGGAATCTCTTCACCGATCCGAAGGCAGTGTCGGGCCAAATCAGGCTGGTGCGAACTCTTGCCCGAGAGCTCTCTTCGCGCCCGCACGCCGACGGCTTGAGCCTGGGCAACGAGTTCATACAGTTCGCCTCCGCCCGACACCCGCACCGTTCACAGCTGAGCGCCGACGAGGCCGAACGCTGGCTGACCACGCTCTTGGGGGCCGCACGAGAGGAGTGGCCCACCGGCGAGCTCACACACTCCTTCGACGACGACCTGTGGTTCGACGATTCCCACCCCTTCACGCCTGCCCATGCACTTCTGGGAGACACTACGACGGTGCACTCGTGGGTGTTCATGCAAGTAGGCCCGCGGTACGGCAGCGGACATCCCGCTCTGCCGCTGTTCGCACGCTATCTCGTCGAGCTGGCCCGCGCCTGGGGAGGACCGCGCCGATCCATTTGGTTGCAGGAGGTCGGCGCCCCGGTTACATACGTGCCCAACAACGACGCGCCCGCTTTCATCACCGACACCATCGCGCACCTCACGGGGTTGGACGGCATGCCGTCAGCGCGGAACCTGGAGGCGATCACCTGGTGGTGCTCCCATGACGTCTCGCGCGACCTGACTGATTTCCCGGAGCTTGAGTACTCCCTCGGCCTCATCGACTCCACTGGAGCGATCAAGCCCGCAGGACGCGCCTTCCGCGAAGTCGTCGATGCCGCGCGCGACTCTGCATCCACGCACGCAGCATCACCGGGAGACCAGCCGCGGTTCGTCCTTCCCACAGCGGATCCCGCGCGCCGTTCCACGACCGGCCCGAACTCGGAGTTGTTCGACCAATGGCTGCGAATGGCTTTGCAGGGCACCGTGCCCGAACTCCGGCTGCCCTGAGGTACTCAATCCGTACTAAACCGGTGTAGTCTCTATCCAGTGGCACGGACGCCACCGCTTCAAAGACGAAGGGAGTCCACCATGAAGCTCACCCGCCGCTCTCTACTCATGGGCCTGTCCGTCACAACGGCAGCGACTCTGTCCGCCTGCACCGGGTCCACCGGCTCCAACAGCTCGGGTTCGAACACCGGGGCCGCATCCGGGTCCGGAGAGCTGTCCGGCGAGATCACCTTTCAGACCTGGTCACTCAAGGACGACCGCTTCACACCATACTTCGAAAACCTCATCAAGTCCTTCCAGGACGACAATCCCGGCACCACCATCAACTGGATCGATCAGCCCGGAGACGGCTACGAGGAGAAGGTCCTCCAGCAAGCAAACTCCGGCGAATTACCCGACGTCATAAACCTTCCCGAGGGCTTCGCCTACAAACTCGCTCAGGTCTCGCAAGTGCTGGATCTGAAGGCCGCGGACGCAGACCTCCTGAGTTCCTACGTTCAAGGCGGTCTGGACGCCTACACCTACGACGGCATCGAGGGCGTCTACGGCTACCCGTGGTACCTGGGCACGGACGTGTGCTGGTGGAACACCGAAATGCTGGAGCAGGCCGGTCTGTCCATTGACGACGCCCCCACCGATCTCGACTCGTACATCGATTGGTGCACCACCGCCGCACAGAAGGGGGTCTACCTGGCCTCCACCATGCCCGGCCTCACCGAGATCAGCGACTACGGAGTCGACATCTTCAATGGCGAGGAATTCGCCTTCAACACCGACCAGGCAGCCGAAATCGTCAGCCGGTACGCCGAGTTATACGAGATCGGAGCCATGCCGGCCGAGGTGCTCAACGACGACTATGCCGGCAATGCCACCATGTACACCCAGGAAAAGGTGGGATACACCACGGCCACCGGCTCGTTCGTCACCCAGCTGACAAACGACGCCCCGACCCTCCTCGACAAGACGGACTGCTCAGCACGCTTCACCACGCCGCCGCTGTACATCCAGGGCATCAGCGTTGCCGCGAACTCGGCGAATCCCGACTTGGCGCTCGCGTTCGCCCAATACGTGACGAATAACGACAACCAGGTGGAGTTCGTCAAGATCGCCCAGGGCTTCATGCCCGGCACCCTCGAAGGCAATGAGGATCCGGATGCCCTCACTGAAGACATCTCCGACCCCCTGATGAAAAAGGCAGTGGAACTGGCGGCGGCCGCGATGTCCAGCGCCGAGACGGTCAAGCCGATCCAGTACACCGACGATATGGACACCTACACACAGCAGCAGATCGCGCTCGCAATGAAGGGAGACATCTCCGCCAAGGAAGCGCTGGATGCCGCCGTTCAGTACTGCAACGAGAATCTCAACGTTTAACGCTCCATGACGGGGCGGGCGCATGCCCGCCCCGTCTCCCCGTTCCCACGTCCGGGCCTGCGCTTCACGCAGCCACTCACCCACCGGAGGCCAACCGCATGCGTCTGCGTCAACGCCTTACCCCCTACATCTTGGTCGCACCGGCGACGATCTGGGTCCTGGTATTCGCCCTGTGGCCGTTCCTCAATACCGTCATGCTGGCCTTCACCGATGCGAGACCGCTACGTCCCGCCCAGTTCATAGGCCTGGACAACTTCAAGAGGATTCTGGACGATCCACAGGTCGGCTACGCCCTGACCACCTGTTTCGTCTACGTACTCGTGTGCGTTCCACTACTGACAATCATCCCCCTGCTTCTGGCACTGTTGATATCGAAGTACATGCCCGGAATGTCGTTCTTCAGAACCGTCTACTACTTCCCGGTCATAGCCTCGGTAGTTGTCGTGGGCATCATCTGGTCATGGATGTTCGACTCACGCGGGGTCGTCAACCAGGCGATCGAGTTCCTGGGCGGAACAGGCATCTCCTTCTTGACCGATCGCTGGTGGATCCTCATGTGCTCCATACTCCTGACCACCTGGAAGGGGCTGGGATACTACATGGTGGTGTACTTGGCCGCCTTGGGCAACGTGGGTCGCGAACTGCACGAGGCGGCCGCATTGGACGGCGCCGGCCCGATTCGCCGCTTCTGGTCCATCACGGTCCCCGGCGTACGAGGAGCCATGCTTCTGGTCTCCGCCCTGATCACGACCTCCGCGATGCGCATATTCTCCGAGATCTACATCCTCACCAACGGTTCCGGCGGGCCCGGTGGGCAGGCCATGAGCCTCGTCATGCTCATTCAGCGCAAGGGAGCGGGACTGGATGGCCAACTCGGCTATGCCTCCGCGCTCTCCGTGGTGCTCTTCCTGCTAACGATCGGGCCTCTACTCCTGACCGCTTTCATCAACAACGGCACCGACATAGCCGCCATGCGCAGCAGGTTGCGCAAGCGCCGCGCGCACCGGGCGGCACTGCGCGAGAACGCCAAACGGGCTAGTGAGAGGGCCTCGCGATGACATCGACAGCAGCCAAGCACGCGGAGGCCCCCGCTCACACCCTCGCCAAGCCTTACAAGGATCGTTTCTGGCGGCGCAAGGGGGAGTCGGACTTTCTGAAGCCCACTGTCGCCGGCGCCGTCGTGCGCTATGTCCTGCTCATTCTCATGGCGGTAATCGCCATCTTCCCCTTCCTGTGGCAGCTGTCCACCTCGTTGAAGGGCGCATCCGAGAATATCTACGCATTCCCGCCGCATCTGGTTCCGGAGCATCCGACACTGGAGCACTACGCGACGGTCTCGCGCACCATACCGATTCTGAAGTACGCCTGGCACTCCCTGCTCGTAGGTGTGGCCACAGTGGTCAGTCAGGTCTTCTTCTGCACCTGCGCCGGCTACGCCATGGGCATCTTGAAGTTCCGCGGCAAGTACCTCTTCATGGCAATCTTCCTGTCGACGCTGCTCCTTCCGGGCGAAGTCACGCTGACCAGCCAGTATCTGACCGTCAGATCGCTCGGCTTCGCCAACTCTCTTGTCGGCGTCTTCCTGCCCGGGGCGATCGGCGCCGTCAACGTCCTATTGATCACGACTGCGTGCGCGATGATCCCCAAGGACATCCTCGAAGCCGCAGAGATTGACGGCGCGTCCACCTGGCAGCGTATCCGGCATGTGGTGTGGCCGAACATCCGCGGTATGGTCAGCGTCGTCGCCCTGTTCTCCTTCATAGGCGCCTGGGATGACTTCCTGTGGCCCCTCGTAGTCCTGTCGGATCCCGAGAAGTACACGCTCACGGTCGGAATGCAGTACCTGCAGTCAAACTTCGGTTCCAACCCGCGCGTCGTCGCCGCCGGCACCATCATCGCGCTCGTCCCCATCATCATCCTGTTCGCGCTGGCGCAGAAACAGTTCTTCAGCGGAGTTCAGGAGGGCGGCGTCAAGGGCTAGTTGTCAACAGGACTTCCTCGGCACGTTACTGTTGCAGGCCTCGGCGGGGAAGGACGGCGCGGAAGGCCTTCAAGGCAGCATGGACGCCATGGCCCGCGGAGTTGGCTCCCGCGGCGGCGCTGGCTCGGGCACCCCCGCTCTCCAGACGCAGTCCCGCCCCGCGGGCGGCAATGAGCTGCTCGACCAGCCCGGTCACCTCCGCAGCCACCACCTCGACGGGCCGCTCGGCGTCGACGAGCTTGATGCGTTCGGGCTCCTGGCGCGCCAGCACCCGGAACTCCTCACGCAGGGCGGCGTGGAAGGCGTCGGGCTCGCGCTCCAGGCGGTCGCGCCGACCGCGGGCGTCGGTACGGGCTGAGCCGACGGCGGGATCGGCGTCGAGCAGGATGGTCAGGTCGGGCAGCAGACCGTCGGTGGCCCACAGGGATAGGTCACGCACCTCCTGCGGGCCGAGCGCACGGGCGGCACCCTGGTAGGCGACGGAGGAGTCCAGGTAGCGGTCGGTCAGTACCACCTCGCCGCGGGCGAGCGCGGGACGCACCACCGTGGCGACGTGGTGGGCCCGGTCGGCCGCATACAACAGGGCCTCGGCGTGCGGACTCACGTGGCCGCCGTGCAGCAGCAGGTCGCGGATCCGGTCGCCCAGCTCGGTGCCGCCGGGCTCGCGCGTGCGCCGGTAGGCGATCCTTGCCGCGGTCAGCAGCGCGCTCAGGCGGTCGATCTGGGTGGTCTTGCCGACACCGTCGCCGCCCTCGAAGGAGATGAACAGGCCGGGATAGGCGTGCACAGGGGGCACCGGGGCGAAAACGGACAAGTTCACGGCGCCAGGGTAGCCGGAGACCACGCCGAGTCGGGGCGGATCCCCGTTCACCGGACCGCCCCTGTCACAAAATGCACCACTTTCCAAGGACTGGCCGTGTTCTAGAACCGACAAACCGTAGGATTCCGCGGTCACAGTCGGCATAAGCTGCAGCAGCAAGTCCTAAAGTGGTGCATTCCATGACACCGCTTCACGCCCAGCGCCGCACCCGCATCAGAAGGCCGGAACGTAGATCTCTACGCGACGGTTGAGTTGGCGCCCGGCAGGATTGTCTAAGCCGTCCTCGTTCTCGTTGGGCGCCACCGGCCGGGTCTCGCCAAAGCCCTCGGCCTCCAACAGCGCGGCCACTCCGTCCTGCTCCAGGGCGTCGAGCACCGCCTGGGCCCGCTGCTCGGCGTCGACCTCGATGCTCTGCACGCCCCGGCTGACCAGCGCGGTACCGTCGCCCTCGTTGACGATGCTCACCGAGCCGTCCTCATAAACCGCGCCGCCCTCACCGTCGTTGACCAGGGAGGAGTCGCCGTCCGAGGTGATGACCGAACCGTACCCGCCGACGACGGTCATGCCGCCGTTCAGGACCCCCGCCTCGTCACAGCACGCCGGGGAGACGGTGATGCCCGGGCGGGCTGGATGTCCCCGGTCAGGTCCGGGGTGAGGCTCCCGGTGGAGGAGGTCAACAGGCCGAGGTCGGGCAGCGCGAGTGCCAGGGCGCCGACGGCGATGCAGGCCGCGGGGTCTGGGGAAGAAGCGGCGGCACCGGGTGGGGGCGGTTCGGGGATTCACGACGTGGGCCCTTGTCGCTGGTTCTCTGTGGGTGTCAGGTGTGTACGTCTATCGGGATGCGCGGGGTGGTCCAGGGGGTGCGGCGGCGGGCGGGCCGGCCACCGGCAGGGTCAGCCACACCCGGGTGCCCACCCCCTCACGGGAGGCCATGCGCACCTGCCCGCCATGCCGGCCGACGATGGTGCGCACCAGCGCCAGCCCCAGTCCGGAGCCGGGCAGGGCGCGGGCGTTGGAGGCGCGCTCCAACTCGCGGAAGACGCCGTCCAGCTCCGCCTCGGGCACGCCGATTCCGGTGTCGGCCACCTCAATGGTGACGGCACCGGCCTCCTCCCTGCCGCGCACTTCCACGGCCCCGCCGTCCGGGGTGTACTTGGCGGCGTTAGTGAGCACGTTGTACACGGCCGAATACAGCAGGTCGCCGTCACCGCGTACGTGCGGCAACGGCCAGGGCACCGCCGGCAGGTCCAGACGTACCCGCACCGCCGCGCCGCGTCCGGCAGCCTCCTCGATGACGGCGGAGACCGCGTCCTGGACCGTCTCGGCCAGGTCCACGTCCTCCACCGCCAGCGGGGCGGTCTCCAGCTCGGCGAGCTTGCGCAGGTCGGTCAGCAGACGACTCATCCGCCGCGACTGGGCATCCACCACCTCCAGATCCGCGGCTACGACCGGGGTGGCGGTGCGGGAGGCGTCGGCGACGGCGGCGCGCACCGCCGTCAGCGGGTTCTTCAACTCGTGGTCCAGGCGACGTAGGAACTGCCGGTGGCGGGTGCGCGCCTGTGCCTGCGCCTGCGCGCGCAGCCGCTGCTGTTCGGCCCGGTGGCGTCGCCGGGCGACGACGACCAGCGCCACCGCCGTCAACGCGCCCCCGCCGGCCATGGCCACGGCCGCCGGGACGGCGGTCGTAACCGACAGGGTCAGCCCGCCCCAGGCCGCTTGGGCGAGGGCGGTAAGGGCCGCCACGGCGATGACGCCGCTGCCCCACCACAGCCAGAACCGGCGGCCGGACCGGGTGTGAGTGCCGGAGTCGGCGTCGACGGGCCCGCCCCCGTTTTCCGCTCTCAGGCGTCCGGCGTCACCGATCGAACGGAGCGCGCCGGATATGTCCGGTCCCACCGGCGCGCTCACGTGTGCACCTCGGCGCAGAAACGGTAGCCGCCCTGCGGCACGGTCTCAATGAAGATCGGGTGGGTGGCGTCGTCGCCCAGGGCGCGGCGGATCTCGCGGATGCGGTGGTCTACGGCGCGGGTGGAGGACACGAAGTCGATGCCCCACAGGGCGGACAGCAGCGCCTCGCGAGTGTGCAACTCGCCGGGGTGGCTCATCAGATAGTCCAGGAGGGTGACCGCCTTCGGGGTGAGGGACACCTCCCGGCCGGCCAGAGTGACGCGGCGGGCGGCGCGGTCCAGGGTCAGCTCACCCGCCATCAGCCGGGACGCCGCCGTCAGGGGCTGGCCGACGCCGCGGGTGCGGCGCAGGACGGCGCGGATTCGGGAGGCGAGCTCGGCGGGGTCGAAGGGCTTGGACAGGTAGTCGTCGGCGCCGTCATCCAGGGCGGAGACGCGCTCATAGGAGGCGTCGACCTGGGTAAGCAGGATGATCGGGGTCCAGGTGCCGCCGGCCCGTACCCGCCGCACGAGTTCACGCCCGTCCATGCGGGGCATGAGCACGTCACTGACGATGATGTCGATGCTGTAGGCGCCAAGCAGGTCGAGCGCCTCCACACCGTCGCTCGCGCGCAGCACCCGGTAGCCGCTTCGCTCCAGGTAGGAGCCGAGCGAGGCGCGGATCGGGGCTTCATCGTCGACGAGCAGGACGGTAGCGGCGGGTTGGCCGGCCGCCGGGGAGGCGGCAGGCTGGCCGGCCGCCGGGGAGGCGGGGGGCGGGGCGGGTACGGGCCGGGGCATGGGCTGCGCGGTCGGGTTGCTCGGGCCGGTCAGTCGGTCAGCTGCTCGACGGTGTTGTCAGCGCCGATGTCCTGAATGCTCGGGGCCCCGTCCAGGTAGTAGACGGTGACATCGGAGCCGAACACCTGGATCGTGTCGGCCTGGCGGAGGTAGACGGTCACGTCCGAGCCCTGCACGGTCAGCGTCCCGATGTTCTCCGCGGAGACGGTGACCTCCGAGCCCTGAATCGTCAGGCTGTTGAGCTCTCCGACGAGGTTGTAGGTGCCCCCGGAGCTCTGGATCGCGTAATCGCCGGACACGTTCTCCTGGGTACCGTTCGCAATTACGCCGAGCCAGTCGGAGTCGGTGATGTCAGCGGTGGAGGCACCGACGGCGGCGTCGGCGTCGGTGTCGTCCGTATCGGCGTCTGCGGCGGCATCTGCGTCGTCCGTATCGGCGTCCTCGCTGTCGTCGGTGTCGGTGTCGTCCGCGCTCTCGGTTGTCTGTGTGGCCTCCTCGGTGGCCACGGCGGCGGTGGTCTCCTCCGAGGCGGAGTCGCCTTCCGAGCCGCCGACGCTGATGGAGCAGGCGGCCAGGGAGACGCCCAGGGCCATGACGGTGGCGGGGACGAGGAGCTGGTTGGGGATACGCATTGGGGTTCCTTCCGGCGTACAACAATTCGTGTGTCGGAAGATTACAGGCCCGCATAAGGCAGCCGTGTCGCTGCACTGTCGCAATCCTGCGATCTGGACGCAGGTCACATGCGAGCTCCGGACAACGCCGGGCACAGCCGCGCCCACGGAGACTTGGAGCACTCCGGGTTTGAGGGTGTGTGGTGGGGACTGCGGTGGTGTCTGCGGTGTGTGGTTGCTTGCGGTTGGGTCGACTGACCCGTGTCTGCTTGGACCGCCAGGCTGCACTTGGACCGCCAGGCTCTACTTGGACCGCCGGGCTGCACTTGGACCGCCCTAGACGCTGTCTCAGGCGGTCCAACTGCGATTATGCGGTCCAACTGGAGGAACGCGGTCCAAGTAGAGGCCAGGGAAAGGTGCGGGCGCCGGTCCCGACCGGCCACACCGCCGCCAACCAGCGCACCGGGCGCGAGCAGGACCCAAGCCCCGGGCGGACCCGAGCCAGCTGTGCCGGTCTCCGTCGAGTACGGCAACGCCTTGAGAGTCCCAAACGGACCCAAGCCGGCTTTTCCGGCCCCCAGGGGGTCGTGGTGTCGGATTCCGGGGGCGGCCTCGGGCACGCGGGGAGCCTGTCTGCCCACGAACCGCCGTCGGCGTCGAGTCCCGCGCGTGGCGGCACAAAGTGTCCAGGATCGGCACAAACGACTCCGACGCGGCCCGCGGCCATGGGCAGAACGTTGGAATCATGCGGATTCCAAATCGGCTCCAGCGGTCGGCGACGGCCTTAGTGCCGAATTCGGACATTCCGCCCCACGGCGGGGCGCCCGGGCACACACCGCCAGCACCCAGCCCACCAGGCCGGCAACACCCACCACCCACCACACCCACAAACCGGAAGAGCCGCGAGAGCCCTAGATTCGCGATAGCCTACGCGCTTGTAACTATACAGTTCGCACAGATGCACAAACCGAATTGTGCTCGGAGTACATCACGCCCCAAAAGGGCTCCATCCGATCTAGTCGGAAGCACCAGTTCCGACGAGGAGACGACATGCCAACAACCAAGACGGCGCGACTCGCGCTCGCATGCACCATCATCTACATCGCGGGGATGGGGGTCTCGAACCTCTTGATCTACCGCGTCCTCAACGTCGGCTACAACGATGCCGCCTTCGTGAAGACGCTGCTGCCGTTCATCTCCCTGCTGGCGCTATGGGCGCTGGGCAGCTTCCTAGCCCTGCGGAATCGGCTCACACCCCCCGACGGTCCGAGACGCTACCCTGCGTTCCTAGTCGTATTCATTCCCCTCGTAGGCATGGCCCTGTACTACTGGGCAACTCACGGCGAACTGACACCCGCATTTGCAACCCCATTGGTCGCCACTGTGCTCATCGGATTCGCTGAGGAAATGATGTTCCGCCGGGTGCTGTACGTCGGCCTGCTCCAGGAGCCCCAGGGAACGCAGATTCGAGGCGCGCTACTCGGCTCCGCGGTGGTGTTCAGCCTGCTTCACTCGGTGAACGTGCTCGCCGGACTGCCCTTCCCGAACATGCTGCTGCAGCTGGTGACCACCTTCATCGCTGGACTGTTCTATGCCCTGATGTATGACTACACCAAGAGCATCGGCCTCATGATCGCCTCACACTTCCTGTGGGACTACCTTATCTTCAGTGGAGCAGTTACGAAGATTCCAGTGTTCAGCGGCGTCATCACGGTACTGAACATTGCAGAGTTCGTCATCGTAGTCGTACTCCTCACCAAACGATGGCAGCAAGAGAGGCTCTCGTCCGCTCAGAACGCATGATCACGTCTCACTGGCCGCGGCCGTCCACACACCGGCGAAACTCTGCTCGAGGGCGCGGTTGCCCCTCCACGACACCACGCTCCTAGACGACGGAGGACGGACATCAGCGGGACTTCTTGGCGGTGGTCTTCTTCGCCGTGGTCTTGCGGGTGGTGCGCTTCTTGGCGGGACCCTTGGCGCGCTTCTCCGCCAGCAGCTCGTAGGCGCGCTCGGGGGTGACGGTGGCCGGATCATCGTCGCGGCGCAGCGTCACATTCGTCTCCCCATCGGTGAAGTAGGGGCCGAAGCGGCCGTCCTTGATCACCACGGGCCGGCCGGTGTCCGGGTCGGTGCCGAGCTCGCGCAGCGGCGCCCGGGAGGCCGCCTGGCCGCGGCGCCGCTTGGGCTGGGCGAACAGCTCCAGCGCCTGCTCCAACGTCACCGTGAACAACTGCTCCTCGCTCTCCAGGGAGCGCGAGTCCGTGCCCCGCTTCAGGTAGGGCCCGTAGCGGCCGTTCTGCGCGGTGATGTCCACGCCGTCGGCGTCTTGCCCCACCACCCGTGGCAGGCTCAGCAGGTCGAGGGCCTGCTCCAGGGTCACGGTGGCCAGGTCCATTGACTTCAGCAGCGAGGCGGTGCGCGGCTTGGGGCCCTTCCGGGACCGGCGTGCCGAGCCCTTCCCGGCCGACTTCGACGCCGCGGCGCCCTGCGCCTCCGCGGTCTCGTCCGCGGCCGGCTCCGGCTCGGGCAGGATCTCGGTGACGTAGGGGCCGTAGCGGCCGTCCTTGACGACGATGGTGTGGCCGGTGGACGGGTCCGTGCCCAGCTCGCGGCCGTCGTCGGCGGCACGGGTGAACAACTCGCGCGCCTTGGCCACCGTCAGCTCGTCGGGCGCCAGGTCACCGGGGACGTTCGCGCGCTTGCCCTCGGCGTTCTCCAGGTAGGGGCCGTAGCGGCCCACGCGCAGGGTGATGCCCTCGCCGATGTCTATGGAGTTGACGGCGCGGGCGTCGATCTCCCCCAGGCCGTCCACCATGGCCTTCAGGCCCAGCCCGTCCTCGGCGGTGGGGGCGGTTCCCGCCGCACCCGCCTGCCCCTGGGGGCCGTAGTAGAAGTGGGTGAGCCAGTCGACCCGGTCCTCTTCGCCGGCGGCGATGCGGTCCAGGTCTGCCTCCATGGAGGCGGTGAAGTCGTAGTCGACCAGCTCGCTGAAGTTCTCCTCCAGTAGGCGGGTGACGGCGAAGGCCAGCCAGGTGGGCACCAGCGCCTGGCCGCGGTGTTCCACATAGCCGCGGTCGGAGATGGTGGACATGATGGAGGCATAGGTGGAGGGGCGGCCGATCTCCCGCTCCTCCAGCGCCTTAACCAGGGAGGCCTCCGTGTAGCGGGGCGGCGGCGTGGTCTCATGCCCGGCGGCCTCGGCCGTGAGCGCCACCAGCTCCTGGCCGGCGATCATGGCGGGCAGGCGCACATCCCGGTCCCGGCCGGCAGCGGCGCCCGCGCCGGCACCCGAGGCGGAGCCGCTGCCCGACGCCGTCGGCGCAGCCCCGTCCGTCACCGCGGGGGCGGTCTCGGACTCGTAGCGCTCGGCGTCGCGCCCCTCCTCGTAGGCGGCCAGGAAGCCGCGGAAGGTGATGACGGTGCCCGAGGCGGTGAACCCGGCCGTGTTGAAGGTGATGCCCGAGTCACGGGAGCCGCCGTCGGCGGGACGCAGGGGCACGTCCACCCGCACCGTGGCCGTGGAACCGGTGGCGTCGGCCATCTGGGAGGCGACGGTGCGCCGCCAGATCAGCTCGTAGAGGCGGAACTGAGCGCCGGTGAGCCGCCCGGACACCTGCGCGGGGGTGCGGAAGTGGTCGCCGGCGGGACGGATCGCCTCGTGCGCCTCCTGGGCGCCCTTGGTCTTGGTGGCGTACACGCGCGGCTTGGGCGCCACATACTCCGCGCCGTACAGCTCGGCCACCTGGCCGCGAGCGGCGGCGACCGCCTGCCCGGACAGCACCGTGGAGTCGGTACGCATGTAGGTGATGAAGCCGTTCTCGTACAGGGCCTGCGCCACCCGCATGGTCTCGCGCGGGTTCATGCGAAGCTTGCGGCTCGCCTCCTGCTGCAGCGTGGAGGTGGTGAAGGGCGCGGCCGGGCGCCGCCGGTAGGGCTTCTCCTCCACCTCGGCCACGCGCGGCACCGCCCGGGTAACGGCCTCGGCGACGGCACGCGCGGCCCCCTCGTGCAGGTGCACGGTGCCGGCCTTCACGGCGGCGGGACGCAGCGCCCCGGCGTCGGTGAAGTCGCGTCCGGTGGCCACGCGCCGCCCGTCCAGTGCGGTCAGGCGGGCGGTGAAGGCGGTGTCCGCCGCGGCCGCGGGGCGCAGCGAGCTGCCGGCGGCGAGGTCGGTGGACAGCTGCGCCTCCACACCCCAGTAACCGGCCGCCTTGAAGGCCATGCGCTCACGCTCACGCTCCACCACCAGCCGGGTGGCCACGGACTGCACGCGCCCGGCGGACAGCCCCGCGCGAACCTTGCGCCACAGCACCGGGCTGACCTCGTAGCCGACCAGCCGGTCCAGGATGCGGCGAGTCTCCTGCGCGTCCACCCGGTGGGTGTCCAGGTCGCGGGTGTGGTCCAGAGCGCGGGTGACCGCCTCCTTGGTGATCTCGGTGAAGGTCATGCGCCTCACCGGTACCTTGGGCTTGAGAACCTCCAGCAGGTGCCAGGCGATGGCCTCCCCCTCGCGGTCGTCATCGGTGGCCAGGTAGAGCTCATCGGCGTCCTTGAGCGCCTTGCGCAGCTGCGTGACGGTCTTCTTCTTGTCCGGGTTGACCACGTAGTAGGGCTTGAAGCCGTCGGTCACGTCGACGGCGAACTTGCCGTAGGGGCCCTTCTTCTCGGCGGCCGGCAACTCGGAGGGCTGGGCGAGGTCGCGGATATGGCCGACCGAGGCCTCGACGTCGAAGTCCTTGCCCAGGTAGCCGGCGATGGAGCGGACCTTGTTGGGGGACTCGACGATGACGAGTTTCTTGGACACGGAGACCTTCTTCGAGTGCTTCGGTTTTACGGCGTTTCAGCGGCGTGGCCCCAGCGGACCGCGGTAGACCGGTGCGGTGCCGCCCGGGCGCGCCGGAGGGGTGAAGACGGCGGCTTGAGGCTGCGAGCGTGACTGTAGCGCACCTGTCCGACAGGATTCCGCCCCGCCCCGCCGCCGTCCACCCCTGGATTCACAGCTGCACCACAGACTAGACGTGTTCAATGAGCCGCATGAGCACCCCCGCCGAATCTCTCACCCGACCTGACGGCTCCCCCATACGCGTTCTGGTGGTCGACGACGAGCAGACCCTCGCCGATCTGCTCGCCTCTGCACTGCGCTACGAGGGCTGGGAAGTGACCACCGCCGGCACCGGCCGGGCCGCGGTGCGCCTCGCCCAGGAGCTCACCCCCGACGTCATCGTGCTGGACATCATGCTGCCCGACTTCGACGGCATGGAGGTCATGCACCGCATTCACGGTCACCAGCCCAACGTCCCCGTGCTGTTCCTCACCGCCAAGGACGCCGTCGAGGACCGGGTTGCGGGGCTCACCGCCGGCGGCGACGACTACGTGACCAAGCCCTTCTCCCTGGAGGAGGTCGTCGCCCGGCTGCGCGCCCTACTGCGGCGTTCCGGTGCCAGCGCGGAGAAGCCCGCGAACGTGCTGGAGGTGGGCGACCTGCGCATGGACGAGGACTCCCACGAGGTGTGGCGCGGCGAGGACGAGATCCACCTGACCGCCACCGAGTTCGAACTGCTGCGCTACCTGATGCGCAACCCCCGCCGAGTGCTGTCCAAGCCGCAGATCCTGGATCGCGTGTGGAACTACGACTTCGGGGGGCAGGCCAACATCGTGGAGCTGTACATCTCCTACCTGCGCCGCAAGATCGACAAGGGCCGCGAGCCCATGATCCACACCATGCGCGGGGTCGGCTACGTGCTCAAACCCGCCGTCGCCCAGTAGCCCCGGCAGGCACCGATGCAGCTCATGGCCGGCGGACACCGGCGGCGGGAACCCGGCGGCACGGCTCGCGGCCCCACAAGGCGCTCGGCTAGCCTCGGGCGCGTGCGTCCAACACCACGCAGCCTGCGAACTCGGCTCGTCGTCGGCGTGATCGGCATCGTGCTGGTCATGGCGGCCGGCATCGGGGCCCTGTCCACACTGATGCTGCGCCAGTCGCTGGTGGACCGGCTCGATGAACAGCTGACGGCCGCCTCCGATCGCGCCGCCGCCCGGCGTCAGGACGCCAACCCCGCCGGCGTCGGCCTGGCCGGGAGCCAGAGCTCGGACTCGGGCCAGGACACCACCCGGCCCGGGGCCGACGTGGCACCGCCCACTGACGGCGCCGCCCCGCCCGCCGCACCGAAGGGCGATGTGCCCATCGGCCTGGACGCCGTCGGACAGTCCACCGGCACCCTGACGGTTATCGCCTCCGGAGCGCGCGATGGCGCCGATGACTCCGGATCGGCCGTCTCCACGGTGAAGGCCGGATACATCGACGACGACGGCAACTACCGCACCCTGACCGACGCGGAGTGCGAGGCCCTGCTCGCGCTGGAGGTCACCGGCGAGCCGGTGACGGTGTCGATTGATTCCCTGGGCAACTACCGGGTGCTCGCCACCGAGGACTCCGCCAGCGGAGACGTGGTGATCACCGGCCTGTCGACCGCCGCCGATGAGAAACTCATCCGCACCCAGCTGCTGGCTCAACTGGGGATGGCGCTGGCCGGAGCCCTGATCGCCGCCGTCACGGGCCGGGCCATGGTGCGCACCTCGCTGGCACCGCTGGAGCGCGTGGCGGACACGGCCGAACAGGTCGCCTCCCAGCCGCTGTCCCGCGGGGAGGTGAGCATCCGGGAGCGAGTCTCCGCCGCCGACATCGCCTCCTCGCAGGAAATCGGCCAGGTCGGCAATGCCCTGAACACCCTGCTCGGGCACGTCGACGACGCCCTCACCGCCCGGCAGCGCAGCGAGACGCAGGTGCGCCAGTTCGTCGCCGACGCCTCCCACGAGCTGCGTACACCGTTGGCCTCCATCCGGGGTTACACCGAGTTGATCAAGCGCAGCGGCGCCGACGCCGTACTGCCGGAGGATGCCGTGCACGCCCTGGAGCGGGTGCACTCGGAATCGGTGCGGATGACGGCGCTGGTGGAGGACCTGCTGCTGCTGGCACGCCTGGACGCGGGCCGCGAGTTGGAGCACGGGGAGGTCGACCTGGTGGAGATCGTCGTGGATGCGGTCGCGGACGCCCGGGCCGCGGGCCCCGACCACACCTGGGAGTTGAATCTGGCGGTGCTCGAGCCTCCCGCCGGGCTGAGCGACGAGGCGGCGGAGGAGTTCGTGCCCGAGCCGACGCTGGTAGTGGGCGACGAGGCGCGGCTGCGGCAGGTGATGGTCAATCTGCTGGCCAATGCCCGCGTGCACACTCCGGCGGGCAGTCGGGTGACCACGACCCTGTCCCGGGGCGAGGACGGGACGCTGGCAATCGCCGTCGCCGACGACGGCCCGGGCATCGACCCCGCGGTGCGCGACCGTCTGTTCGAACGCTTCGCCCGCGGGGACGCCTCGCGCGAGCGGCGCACCGGCTCCACCGGTCTGGGCATGAGCATCGCCCTGGCGATCGTGCAGTCCCACCACGGGACCCTCAGCGTGGACTCCCGCACTGGCACCGACGACCACGGCACCACCTTCACCGTGATCCTGCCGGCGGCCCCGGCATCCGCGGACGCCGCCTGACGCGGACGACCCAAATCCGGCGGAAAGTTCGGCACCGATAAGCACCGAAAAGCACACCACGCCGACTTTCCAACACCACACCGGCCAAAAGTCCAGTCTCAAACACCGCGTTCACGCCGAGAGCTCGTGTTTAGCCCGGCGACGTTCGGGCCGGTGTTTTGCACGACCCTGGGTGACACTGCACGACCCTCGTGGGCATTGCACGACCCCGGGGTGGTCGTGCAACACACACCAAGGTCGTGGAACGCGGCCCGAGGTCGTGCAGTACATAGGGGCGTGAGCGCCACTGCCACCCCGGGGCTATCGGCGTGGATGAGGCGTTTTCGACCGGGGCTATCGGCGTGGATGAGGTGCCTTAGACCGGCGCGCCTCGGTCCTCTAGCTGGATCGTCCAGCCCAGCCCTTGCAGTCCCAGAGACCCTCCTCGCGATGAGGCGCGTTTCCCGCGTGGTCCACGCTCGTGGCGACCTGCGCGCCGACGGCTCATCAGGCAGAACAACGATTCGTCAGGTGCGCTAACGGTTCATGCGTTCTCGGCGACGATTAGCCACGAACACGCGTTCGCGTCACGAACACGAGTTTTAGAGCTTTGCACGTGCCCCGCACCCGCAAACCTCCAAAACTCGTGTCCTTGCGGGAAACTCGTGTACAAGACACGTCCCAGCCGCCCCGTCGGCGCCGCGCATCGAAAGGTCGGCGACCGCTCAGTCGTCGGGGTCGGCGTTGACGGCGCCCTCGACGTCGTGGAAGAGCAGGTTGGAGATCTCCACCTGCACCATCTCCACGTCGGGCACATCGACCAGCACCAGGGGCTCATCCGCGCTGGTCTGCAGGGAGAGGCTGCCGCAGCCGAACATGCGGTCGGTGATGGTCCGCTCCTGCTGGACGTCGGAGATGCGTGACAGCGGCAGGTCGTGGCCGGTCTTGTTGATAATGCCGGAGCGGGTGATCACACGCTTGGAGGTGACCGTGTACGTCGTGGTCATCCAGCGCAGCCAGGGCACCACGAAGGCCGGCATGGCCGCAATGACGACCAACACCCACACGGCGATGACGGCACCGGTGCGCCAGTTGGCATCCGGGAACAGAATGGAGGCGACCACGCCTACGGCCAGTAGCGCGATCACCACGAGGGAGCGCCACAGCAGGATCTTGGGGTGGGTGCGCATATGGCGCACGACGATCTCGTCCTTGCTGAGCAGCTTCTGGGGTAGAGCCATGCCCCCAGTGTGCCACCCGGCTAGAGCTCGCGCCGCATTGCCGGCATCGCCGGCTTACGCGCGGGCAGCTGGCCCCGCCTGGTCGACGCCGCGCGGCGTGAGCAGGGCCAGCGCCGCCATGCCCATGCCGGCCACCGCAACCGTGCCGACGGCACCCGCCGCATAGGCGATGAAGACGGCGGTGCGGCTGAGCTGCGCGGCGGCGACCGCACCGGCTCCACCGGCGTCGACGACGCCCCGCCAGGTGAGCACCTCCAGCATCAGGGCCGCTGCACCCGCAAGGATCCCGAGCCCGCCCAGCACGGCGGCGGACGACAAGCGCGCCGGCGGCAGCTCACCCGCTGCGGCGCCGCCCTCCGCCTCGGCGGGCGTTGGCGGCGTCGCAGGCGCTGGGCCGGCAGGCTCGGAGTCGGCGGGCCCCGTCTCATCCGCCCAGGCGCCGCAGGCGATCGCCACCGCGCCCCAGAAGGTGGCCAGCAGCAGGGCGGCGATAACGTCACCGGGACGATGCCACTGGCACACCAGAGTGGAGTAGCCCATGGCGGCGGCCAGCACCGCTCCCGCCCAGGCCGCAGCCCCGCGCCACCGTGGGCCGGTGACCAGGATGAGGGCGACGGCAGCGGATGCGGCCACCGCGGTATGCCCCGAGGGCAGGGTGTTCATGCCGCCGAATTTTCGGAACAGCCCGTAGTCCGGGCGCCACAGGATCAAGTACTTCAACACCTGGGTGGAGATGTTGATGGCGACGACGGCGCCCGCAGCCCACAGTGCCCGCCGGCGGCTGCCGCGCCACCGGGCACCGACCAGCACCACGAGCACCAGGCCGATTGCGGCCGGCAGGGACACCACGTGCAGCAGGTTGCGGGCGTGGTCGGACACGAAGTGGGCGCCGATGCGGGAGCCGTCCAGAGCCGCCTGCTCCATGGCCTGCCCGGTCAGGTGCACCACCAGCAGCCACCAGGTGAGCGCCACGCCGACCATACAGACGACGGCGAGCACGCCCGCCAGCAGGCGCGAGCGCCGCTGTGCGCGCCGCCCGGGGTCAGGAAGTTGCGTCAGGGAATTGTTGCGAGACGTCATTGGGCCCGGATGATACGACCTGCGGCTGGGTGGAGTCGGAGTCCGGCGTCGCGGCCGGCGTGGCGGTGCGGGTGCGCGTGCCGCGCTTGCGAGGCGGGTAGCCGGAGCGCCACACGTACAGACCCACCAGGACGAAGCCTGCCGCCAGACCCACCGCCCACCAGGGGAACGAGGGCACCGTGGGGGGATCGCCGGCGGCGTCCAGGTCCTCCTGCGGGGTGGGGTAGACGCGCTCCCCGGTGACCAGGATGCGGTGGGTGTTGATGCCCAGTGGTGTGCAGGTGACCAGGGTGACCAGGTCGCGCCCCTGCTCGGCGCGCAGCGCCTCGGTCTCGTCGGGCTCGACGACCTTGGTGTCGAACACCCGATAGGTGAGTACTTCCCCGAACACCTCGATGACGAAGGTGTCACCGACCTCCACCTGGTTCAGGTCGGTGAACATGCGGGCGTCCGCCAGACCGCGGTGACCGGTGATCACCGCGCGGGTGCCCTCTCCGCCCACGGGCAGAGAGGTGCCCTCGAGGTGCCCCAGCCCCTCAAGTAGGGTTTCATCCGAGGTTCCGTGGTAGACGGGCAGGTCCAGGTTGATAGCGGGGATGCGCAGCCGGGCCATGAGCCCGGCGCCGTTGGCGTCCAGGATCGAGTCGTAGTCGAGGGTGTCGTCCCCGCCCTCGCCGACGCCGGTGGGGACGTTGGTGTTGGCCTCCAGCACCGCGCCGACGGAAAGGGCGTCGTTGTAAGCATGCGCCTGGGCGAGCTGGGTGGCGGCGTCCGGGTCGGCGGAGTCGACGTCGGAGGCGTAGGTGGTGATGATCTTGGACTGGTTGTACTGGGTGACCCAGGCGGCGACGGTCGGGTAGGCGAACAGCAACATGCCGGCCAGCGCCAACAGGGCAGACACCAAAGCCGGACACGACAAGCGCCATCGGTCGCCACCATCACCGACCTGGTGGGAGCGCCGGGGTCTGGTTGACAAGGATCCTCCTCTCCCGAAGTCAGTGACAGGCACGCGGCGTGGCGGGGAGGCCGTATGTCCTCCCCGCCACGCCGCACGGCTCAGACGATCAGTCGTCCGGGCCTAATGCGCGATGTCAATCAGCGGGTTCAGTCCTGCGATGCTGCCGGCTTCTTCGAGCGTGACACGAATGCCCTGCCGACGCCGATCATCACGAAGGCCACGCCGAGCAGCATCATCAACAGCGCACCGTTGGCACCCGTAAGCGGCAGCTGAGGCACATTCTGCTTGGTGTTGGGCACAGACAGGTCGTAGTCAGCGGCCGCGGTGACCCCGGCCGTGACAGTCAGCGGCGTGTCCGCGTCGGAGGGCAGTACGTATCCGGCGGGAGCAGCGGTCTCGACCAGCACATAGCAGCGCTGGGTGTGCTCGGGCGCAACCGAGTCATCCGTGGCGGCACCGGCCTTCTGGTCAACGAACAGACCCGCGATGAACACCAGCCCATCCCCGTCGGAGGCGAACTCAGTCGCCCCGTTGACCGCGATCGGATCGCCGACCTTGACGGCGTTGTCGCATGAGGTCGCGTAGGGGTCTGCGGCGTTGTAGACCTGGAATGTAGCGCCCTGGAGGGCCTTGCTGTTGTCCGCGTCGACCTTGGACACGCGCGCGTCGCCCCACGAGGTGACCACCTTGTTGGTAGGCGTGCCCGGCTCGTCCGGGGGAGTCACCGGCGGTTCATCCGGAGTGTCACCCGGAGTGGTGTCTACGTACAGCGTCGCCGTGTTCTCAATGATCCCGCCAGAGGGCACGGTCCCGGTCTTGGCCGTAAAAACAACCTCAATCTGCGCGTTCGGCTGGGTCTTCAGATAGGCCAGACCGGCCCGGTTGAAGCCGACCGACACCGTCTGCCCCGTTGTCACCGTGTAGTAGGACGCGTCAACGTCCGAGCCGTTGAGCTTCACCGACGCCACGTTCCCATCGGACAGGCTGGAGTCCAGCGGATCGGAGACCACGAAGTACTTGAACGAGTCAGTGTCGGCAATGCTCGGAACCTTCGCAGTCACCGGGAAGGAGACCTGATCATCGGTGTTCAGACCATTTGCGGTCACGTTCACACCCTTGGTGGGAGCCTCGACGACGACGTTCTTCGGATAGACGTTCACGTCATACAACCAGTTCCCGTCCGCGCTGGCGGTGTTGGCCGCGTTGTTCGGGAAGGGAATGGTCACGAGGAACGGCGCGGCAGCGGTCTTCACTGTGCTGGGCGCACTGGTCTCGCACACCAGATATGCCGCCACCGGCAACGGGTTGATGCTGGTCTCGCCGCTCGCATCGGTCGCGGCGCTCGCCGTACCCGTATCGAAGGTGTAGCTACCCAGCTGCGGCGAACGGTTATCGGAGCCGCAAGCGTCCGCGGGAACCGCGACGTCGGCCAGGCCGTCCCAGGCGGCCTGAGTGGTCAGGTCCAGGTTGGTAATCCGATAGGCCGTGAAGACGACTCCCTCAACGGGGTCGCCACCGGTTGTGGTCTGACCATCAGGCGTTCCGTTAGCGCTCTGCGAGCCTGCCTCGTGCTTGTGGATCAGGATCGATCCGGTCGCCCCGGTATCGATGTTGGCCAGGTCGGCGGCCTGCGCCGTCGCGGCAAGGCTCAAGCCGGTTGCGGCAAGCGCCATCATGCCGAGGGCCGCGGCCGCGCGGCTGCCGAGACCGTGGGAAGTGGTTCTCATGGGGTCGAGTGTCCTTTGTTCGTGCGCGGCGGGCCGCGCGGATGCGATTGGATGATGTGATTACTGGTCAGGCTTGCGCGCGCCGCCTCCTCACAATTCCTACAATCAGAGCGACCAGGGCCAGGACCCCGCCACCGATCAGGAACCAGTCGGAGCCGAGGCCACCGGTAAGGGGGAGGGACGGAACGGAAGTCTTGGAGTTCTCAAAGGGCTCGGCGAACGCGTAGTCGAGGCTGTCGGTCGTAATGACGAACGCGTGTGGAGTGGCATCCATCTGGTATCCGGCCGGCGCAGCCACCTCGGTCAGGACGTAGCTCTCTTCGCTCCAGACCAGGCCGCCTACTTTGAAGGAACCCGCAGCCGGGTCCTCGTCCCTGTAGGCACCGGGTGTGCAGGGTTCGGCGACACAGTCGTCGACCACCGTGCCCTCGGGCACCTCCGGTCCGGTCAGCCCCCAGGCGGCTCCTGCCAGAGGCTCGCCATTGTCCGCATCGGTCTTCGTCCAACTCACCGAGCCGGTTAGACGCTCATTGACCACGCCACCGTTCACAACGCCTTCCGCCTCGATCAAGGCTCCTTCCACGGACGAACCCTCGATCCTAGTGAAGGCGAAGGAGCCGGTAACGGGTCTGTACCCCGCAGGCGCAACCGCCTCCTCAATCGCATAGTCGCCCCAGCGAAGTCCGGTAAGGCTGAAAGCCCCGGCCGCTGGATCCTGATCCGTATAAGCACCGGCCGCACAAGCACCGACGCAGTCCGTGATCACCGTGCCGTCCGGAACGCCCGGCCCGGACAGGGTCCACTGCGACCCGCCGATGGCGGTGGAACCATCGACTTCCACCTTGTTCCACGTCAAGGTACCGGGCTTGGTGGTGTTGGCAATCGTACAGGTGACGCGGTCTTGGTTCCTGACAGTCAGTGTCGCCTCTCCGTCGGTCGATTCACTGACAGTCGAGGAGTACGTCTCCGAGTCGGTTCCCGGTGTCTCGGTGCATTCCCACTGACCCGCCTGGTATCCGACGGCCTGGGGGTCATCCGAGCTCTCATACAGGGTCATCGACCCCTGGTCGACGGCCCGTGGCCCGCCCGTACTCCCCTGCCCGGACAGGGCGACCGTTCCGTTCGCGCCAACAGTCCACTGCTCGGCTGACAAGCCGGGCACCTGCTCTGAGGCATAAGCGTTATCCACCGTTTTGATAAGTTCGAGGGTGGGAACCATCACGGTGATCTTCCCGTAATCCTCAACCTCACCGGATAGGGTCACACCGGTGGCCCGCGGGACAACGAGGGAACCATCCGGATTCCTGTCTCCCGTGATACGCAGGCGCATGAAGGTGGAGAACGCACTCCCCGTTTCTCCATCGACGCTTCGGACAACGTCTGAGGGCACAGTCCATGTCAGGGAAGCCCGTCCGGAAGCTGGGCACACCGTGGGTGCGGATGCCTCGGCGTCGTCGAAAGTACCGTTGTGGTTCCAATCGATCCATCCGACGATATTGCCCTCGCCATGGCAGATGATGTCGTGCTTCGTCCACTCAAGACCTGGGGCGGTGCGGATGATACCGTCCCAGTTGTCAGAGCCGACCGGAGCCGTCGGGTCGATTGACAACGCGTCCTCGTCATCGGGCGGACTGAAGTCGACGTTCGAGTCGTAGCGGTCATCAAGGTCGGCATTCTCCGAGTAGTACTGGAAGATGTCCGGGTCGGTGAAATTGCCCAAGCGGATGTCGGGCGCGCTCACCCGGACGGCCTGTCCGGCTTCCTGAGCGGCGCTGAGGTCATACCAGGTTCCCTCGGCCCCGACGGGGGCGGGGCTGGGAGCAATATCCTCTCCCAGCTCGCCTCGTTCCCAGTTGGGCTGGAAAAGAGAGGCGGCGCTGCCGTAGCTCTCGGGCGCGTCTCCGTAGTCCAAGTAGGTTACGACGCCGAAGGCGATGGCGGAGACCCCACCGCCTTTGAGCTCGACATAGCCACCATTGGCCTTCTCCATGAAGAGTATCGAGGAGGGGCCGTAGCCCTCGTAATTGGACGGACTACCCGTGGTCCGTGTCGCGCACTCGGAGGCCTCGCCGCCTGAGGCGGTGGCAGGACGCAACTGGAAGCCGTTCTTCACGCCAGTCGGATAGGGGAAGTCACGTTGACCGACCCAGGAGTGCACCGTGCATCCCTGGGAGCGAGCGGTTTCAAGGTAGCGCCACTTCACATCGGAGGCCCCATAGCCGTCCATCGGGATCGGGGCGACCGTCTCCGACTCGTACTGTCCGCTCTTCCAGTTCGACCCCTCTGCGTCGGCGTAGACGAAGCCCTCCATGGGAAGCTCCGTTTTGGGCAGGTCCGCGATCTCCGACTTCGTCGGCTGGACGGCGGATTCTACGATGTAGGTCTTGCACTGAATCTTGAAGTACGCGTTCGCAGACTCGTTGTAACGGCCACCCTGGGCGTTGGCGATGCCGATAGGAAGGCCCGAACGCACATTGACATTCCGATATGAGATCCCGGGAACGCCATAATTCGGGTCGATCTCGACGCCATTGTCGTATCGTGTCGAGTCGTTGTAAAGACGAGCCATGCCGTCGCCGATCCAGGACCCCGTATCGTAACCGACCACAAGGCCGGCATCGTAGGTCTCGGTTACACCCTCGTGGGTGACCTCGTAGTGAGTCTCGACCTCGCTAATGCTGCATTGGCTTGATCGCCACAGGCCGTCACCGATCCGCGATGGAGTGGACCAGACCGTGGAGTTCACTCCATCGGGAAGGATCATTCGACCATTGTTGTCAACGTTGACGTTTGAGGCCTCGGTCCAATCGATCCAGTCGATGACGGACTCGAAGCGGCCAGACCCTCCATCAGGCGCGGCATAGACCGCCTGCGCAGCAGGAGCTACTAGGTAACACACAGCGAGGGAAGCTGCAAGGAAGAGCGCAGTAAGCCCCGATAGCGCGGGACGATAGCGCCGCGCGCAGCGGGTACCGTCACGTTGAGCATGGCGCAGCATGTGCTTCACTGACAGCTCCTTGAAAACACTAGGTGGCGAGGGAAGAGCCACAAAACTCCATGGGTTCGGGACGGCGGAGCGCCGTCTGCGTAACGCACAAGACGCAGGATCTGATTGATTGCTGGCCCGACCTTAGCGCCCTTTGGAGGCGCTTAGGGCAAGCGAACTGAGCTGTGCCAAACCTGTGGCATACCCGTGCCGGCGTCGCGGCAATCCGGTTATCAAAGTAACCCTATTGAGTTGAATCACGCATTTAAAACGTCAGATACCAGAGATATTCCGCGACTCAGGAGCGGCGCGCGTAACGCACCCGACGCACCACCCGCCGCCCGGCTGCGACGGTGAGCACGGTCAGGATCACGACGACGGCGCCGATCAGCCACAGCATCCACGGACGCATGGGCGCGGGAGTAGCCGCGGCCTGCTCCGCCTCGGCCTGTACCGGGTCCATGGCCACGCGCGTCCCGGTGACCAGCAGGCGGTGGGTGTTGACGCCGTAGGGGGTGCAGGTGATCAGGGTGACCAGGTCCTCCCCCGGCACCTTGTTCAGCGATTCCGTCTCGGTGGGCAGGACCACGCGGACGTCGTTGACCTCGTATTTGAGTGTGCGACCGGCGGCGGTGATGTAGAAGACGTCGCCCTCCTCCAGCTTCGTCAGGTCGTCGAAGAGCGTGGCCGATCCCATGCCGGTGTGGCCCGTCAGTACGGAGTGGGTGGAGGTCCCGCCCACGGGCAGGGCGGTGCCGAACAGGTGGCCGACGCCCCGGGAGAGAGTCTCGGCCTCGGTGCCGTGGTAGACCGGCAGGTCCACATGGATCTTGGGGATGACGATCCGAGCCATGACCTCGTCCAGATCCAGCTCGGCCAGGTAGGCCTGGTACTGGGGGTGTCGGGGCGCTGCTGGTCCAGCCAGGGGTCGAGGATCGGGGAGGAGGCCAGCTCCTGGTTGTACTCGTCGGCGCTGGCGAGCTCGGCGGCGAGCACGTCGGGGCTGACGGCGTTCATCTGCGCCTGGTACTGGTCGGCGATCTCCTGCTGGCGGGCATTGTTGTGCTGGGTGGCCAGCACCGGGTAGGCCAGCACGAGTGCACCGGCCAGGGCCAGTATGAAGGGCAGTACGCCCAGCAGGCGGTTGCTCCGGCTGGGTCTTCCGGTGGACTTCTCACTCGGTGGCTTGGGGGGCTCGGCGCCGCCGTGCGCGTCATCGGGCTGCGCGGGCCTGTCCGCGGAAGCGTCGCCCAGGTCGGGACCGGGTTCATCCAGGACGTCGGCGATTGACGGAGTCTGGCCCATTGGCTTCCTTCTGTGTGGCTCGTGGCGGAAAAACGGAGGTGAGGCTGTGGTGAGTCGGCGTTGAGCGGAGCCGCCGACATTCGGATGTCAAGATAGTGCGCCGTCGAGCCAGCCCTGGGACGGCGGCGGCGTGTACGCCGGAGTTATCCGATTCGTACACGCCGCCGCGTGTGCTGGTGTGCCGGCGCTCAGTTACCGGCACATTCGTAGCCTCAGGCCTGGGCGCTGCGGCGCTTGTTGTGCACCGTGAGCAGGACCGCACCGGCGACCAGCAGGATGCCGGCGATGGTGAGGAAGATGATGCCGTTGGCACCGGTCAGCGGCAGGCGGAAGCCGGCGTTGGAGGGGACATCGATCACCGTGAAATCGATGGCGTACGGCGAGGCCTCGACCTCGGACTTGAGCACCTGGAAGGCGATCGGGTCGCTCTGGATCTCGTAACCCGTGGGGGCCTTGGTCTCCACCAGGCAGTACCAGCCGGGGTTGGTGACGGCAGCGTTGTTGATGAAGTCGTTCGTCCGCAGCGCGTCGATGGTGACCTTGCCGTCGGAGCCGGTGGTGAACTTGGCGGTGTTCTCAACCGTGCCGGCCGCGGTCACCTGGTTGGCGGTCAGAGCCGCCCCGGTGATGTTCGCCGCATCGCGGTCGATGGTGGCACCCTGGGTAGCACCGGTCGGGTTGCACTCGTAGACCTGGAACTCGGCGCCGGCGTACTTCGAGGCCGCAGCGTTGTCAGTACCACTCTTGGTGATGGTCACCTTGCCGTAGTAGGACTTGACCTCGTCGCTGGGCTCACCGGGGACGTCCTCCGGGTTGGGGTTGTTCGGGTCCCAGGTGGTCTGCGAGTCGTTCGGGATCAGGAACGAGGTGTTGGAGATGGAGCCATTGCCGTTGCCGATGGCCTTGATAGTGGCGTTAATGACCACCTGCACCTGGGTGCTGGTGTCCCCGTCGGCGCGGGCGGAGGCGATCTTGGCGCGGCCATCCGCGGTGAAGGTGACGGTCACGTACGTCTTGCCGTCGCTGCCGACGGCGGTGACGATCTCATAGTCGGTCCCCTCAAGTTCCTGAGCCCCGGTGCCGAGCATGGTCACCGTCGTGTCCTGGTACTGCAGGCGCGGGTCGAGCGGGTCGACGATCTGGTAGTTCTTGATCGTCGCGCCGCCGTCGACGTCAATCTTGGGGATGTCGGCCTTGATCGTGTAAGTGACCGTGTCGCCGATCGTCGGAGAGCCGTTGTCGCTGACCTCCTTGCTGGAGTCAACCACAGAGTTCTTCGGGTAGACGTGGACGTCGTAGTTCCACTCAGAACCATTCGGATTGGTCATCGGCACCGTGACCACGAAGTCCTCGGCGGTGGTGACGTTCTGGGGGGCCTTGGTCTCGGAGACCAGGTAGGCGCCCACCTCCAGGTTCGAGAAGGTGGCCAGCCCGTCGCCGTCGGTCGTCTGCGTGAACACGGTGGCGGTCTTGTAACCCGCGGCCTCCGCGGCGCTTCCATTCAGCGCCGCTAGCTGCTGCCAGCCGGCCTGGGTGGTCAGGTCGAAGTTGAGCTTCGTGACCGTGAAGGTGACACCTTCGACCGCATCGCCAGTGGCGCTGGTGTCCTCCAAGCCGTTGCCGGCGGAAGTGCCGTTGGTCTCGGTCTGAGCCAGCTTGTGAATGGTCAGAGTCGAAGCACGGTCGGCGTCGATGAGCGCCGTGTCCAGATCGGTTGCCTCGGCGGCAGCGAGAATCGCGGGGGTTGGGGCAGCCGTGGCGACGGGCGCCGCGACCATCCCGCCGATTGCGAGGGCCACCGCCGCAGCGAGGCCGGCGCCACGGCGCCTGGTGAGGGATGACATGGGTTCTCCTCGTTGATGTGGTTTCGGGTTGCCCGGCTGTCCGGTTGGCCCCTGGTTTCTCCCGCTGCTCAGGCCCTGCGGCCCTCGCGTCGGGAAGTCTTGGTGATGGTCAGGACGAGCGCGGCAGTCAGCAGCAGCCCGGCCCAGGCCAGGTACACGCCGATGCCGCGGCCGCCCGAGAGGGGCAGCGTGCCGGTTTCGACGTCGTGGATGTTGATGCCGATGGCGGTGACGACGTTGCCGTCGGCGTCGGTGACGGCGGGGATCACCGCGATGGTGTCCGCCGTCAGGTTCGTGTCGGCGAGCGTGATGGTGGTGTTGCCGCCCGAGTCCACGCCCAGGTGGAACTGGACGGGCCGCGGCAGCAGGCTGTGTCCGGCGGGCGCCTTGGTCTCAACCACCCAGTAGTCGTGGTTGATGGGCAATCCCGCGGAGGTGAACAGGGAGCCGTCCACCGGATCCACGCTCACGCCGTTCTCAATCGGGGTGGCGCCGTCCGTGGCCGGGTCGACGTCGTAGATCGCGAACTCGGCGCCGGGCAGGTTGGTGGTGCCGTCGGCCTGCACCTGGGTGCCGGTCTTGCGCAGCGTGATGATGCGCTTGCCGGCGTCCGGGGTGACCGGTTCGCAGGCGGTGTTGTCACTGCGTCCAGTGGCGTCACGCCCATCGGTCGGGTAGACCTCATTGAACAGGCCGTGGCCCGGCGTGCGAGTGCCGTCCGCCTCCACGGAGCACTCCAGCAGCTCCTCGGAGTAGTCGGCGTGGCTCGGGTCGACGCTCACCGTGAAGGTGATCGTGTACTGGGCCGTCTGCCCGGGGGCGATCACGTCGCCGGCGGTGAGGGTGTAGTAGCCCTCGGCGTCGGCCTCTGCGGTGACCGGTTCCCCGCCGGGGGCGGTGACGGTCGCCCGGTCGATGTCCAGGCCGGGGGCGAAGTCCGGCTTGTCGCGCAGCAGCCCGGTGGACTGGGCGAGCTCGCCCTCGTTGGTCACCGTGATGGTGTAGGCGACGTCGAAGCTGGAGGTGGTGCCGACGCCGGTGGTGGCGACGGACTTGGACACGGTCAGCCGGGGCGTGAGGTCCAGGCAGGCGGTGTTGTTGGCATCGTCATCCGTGTCACCCGCCATGGCGGAGGTGTTGACCAGGCCGGAGGGGGCGCCGTCGGCGCGCTCGTGCCCGCACTGGTAGTCGGTGTCCTCGAAGTCCGCGGCGGAGTCGACGGTGAAGCTCACCTGGACGGTGATGACTCGGGTTCCGCCGCCGGTGATGGTGCCGTCCTGGCCGGCGGTGCCGCCGGCCAGCGCGGGGCCGGAGCCGGCCCGGGCCAAGGTGATGGGACCGGCCAGTACGCCGTCGGAAATGCCCGGGATGGTGGCATCCGAGGCGGCCTCACCGTTCTCCAGGACGGCGACGCCGGTGATCTTCGCGGTCTCCGGCAGGGCGGGGGTGTCGGTGACGTCGGCGATGATCTGGCTGGCGGCGCGGGAGGTGTTCTCCACGGTCACCGTGTAGGTCGCGGTGTAGGTGTCCCCGTTGCGGACCACGTCGACGCCGTCCTTGCGCACCGAGAACTTCGGGTTGGTTGGGACGTCGCCGCAGTCCTCGGCGGTGTCTGTGACCTCGCCGGAGGTGACGGCGGCGGTGTTGTGGATGGCGGTGCCGTCGGTGGCGGCCTGCGCGCTGCACTCGCCGTCACCGACGCCGGGGATTCCGGTGTCGGGGGCGGTCACGTTCAGCACCACGGTGTAGGTGTGGGTGGCGCCGGCCGGCAGGGTTGCGCCGTCGACGACGGTCACGGGCCCGGAGGCCTGCGTGAGCGCGTCTGCCAGGGCACCGCCGGTGACGGTGATGGAGTTCAGCGTGGTGCCCTCGGGCACGGTCGGGGTGTCCACCAGGTCGTAGGTGAGGTCCTGCACCTGCGAGGGGTTGGTGACGGTCACCTCGTAGGTGACGTCCCAGGTCTCGCCGGTCCAGTTGCCGTCGGCGTCCAGGTGCTTGCTGGTGCCCGTGAAGGTCTTGTTCACGCCGGCGTGCGGGGCGACGTCGTTGGTGACCGTGGCGGTCACGGCGGCGTCGGCCTGTACGGGCAGGGTGAAGGTGACCGCTCCGGGGGTGGAGGTGTCGGCGTCGGCGCCCTCGACCTCGTAGGTCATGGGGTCGGTCCATGTGAAGGAGCCGTCCGCGGGCGCGGCGAGGGCGTCGTCCCCGGGTGCCGCCTCGGTCAGGGTGCAGGTGGCGCCCACGGGCACGTCCGCCACGGCGACGGCGTTGCCGTCGGCGGGCAGGGTGAGCGTGCCGGTGAAGGTGTCCTGCCCGGCGGTGCAGGTGTAGTCCACCGTGTAGCTCTCGCCGGTGGCGCCGTCGGTGGCCCCGGAGATGGCCTTGTTGACGGTGAAGCCGGTGGCCAGGGTGCGCTCGTCGGCGGCGTTGGTGACCTCGGCGGTGGAGGTGGCGTCCCGGGCGATGGTCTGCGCCTGGGTGACGGTGCCGTAGTCGCCGTCGAGCTCCGGGTCCGTCCACTGGTAGGACGGGTCGCCACTGACCGGGGTGGTCGGGCGGCCGGTCTCGGTGACCGTGCAGGTGGAGCCGACCAGGATCTGCGTGTAGTCGCCGGTCAGGGTGGCGGTGCCGGCGCCGGTGACTCGCCAGGTGCCCTCGTTGCCGGTTCCGTCAGGGGCGGTGCAGGACCAGGTGCCGGCGTAGGTGTTGGATTCGGCGGCGGTGACGCCGTCGAGCCCGTTCACGAGCTTGTTGATGGCCAGGGCGCCGTAGATGCGCTGGGTGGAGTTGGTGACCCGCAGCACCGGGTCGGAGTCCTGGGCGATGCCCGTCAGTGTGTTGCCGTCGGTGAAGGTCTGCCCGTCGGCGGCGACGTCGTAGGCGGGGTTGTTCCACGCGTAGGAGACGTCCGTCAGCCCGGAGGTGTCGATGGGCGTGTCCTCGGTGAGGGTGCAGTCGGCGCCGGCGTAGATGGTGGCGCCAGCGGCGCCCTCACTGACGGTGGCGGAGCCGCCGGAGGCGGGCAGCTCCCAGCGTCCGCCGACCTCGCTGCCGTCCGCCTGGGTGCAGGACCAGCCGCCGCGCACGGTGGCGCCGTCGTTCAGGGCGCCGTCGATGCCGGTGTAGGCCTTGGTGATGGTGAGCGGCTGGGCGGCGCGCTCGGCGTCGTTGGTGACGGTGAGCGTGTTGGCGGCGGCGTCCGCACCGATGGTGACCGGGTCGGAGACGGTCGGCTCGGCCCAGCGGTAGGAGATGTCCTTCAACTGGTCCTGAGTGGGGGCGTCCTCGGCGGCGGTGCAGACGGTGCCCAGCGGCAGGCCGCCCTCGGGCAGGCCGTCGATGGTGGCCGCACCGGCGCCGTCGGCCGTCCAGGTCAGGCTCCAGTCCTGGGTGATGCCCTGGCCGTCGTCGTAGTGGCAGGCGATGTCGCCGGAGAAGGACTCGTCGACGACGACGCCCTCGGACAGCCCGTCCCCGTAGGCCTTGGTCAGGCTCAGGTCGGAGGTGACGCGGCGGATCGTGTTGGTGGCGGACACGGCCACGGTCTCATCCTTGGTGATGGTGACCTCGTCGGGGAAGACGGTGGCCATCTCCCACGCGTAGGAGGAGTCCTTGAGCTGGTCCTGGGTGGGGCTGGTCTCGCTGATGGCGCAGGTCCAGCCGGCAGGGATCTCCCGGTCGAAGGCGACGCCGCTCTCGCCGTCCGCGACGGTGGCGGTGGCGGTGAGCTCGCCGTCCACGCCGGGGGCGGTGCAGGTGGCGTTCAAGGTGAAGGTCTGGCCGTCCTTGAGGCCGTCCGTCTCCCCGATGACCGTCTTCGCGGCGGTCAGGGAGCCCATGTCCCGGTTCACGGTGTTGGTGACGGTCATCGCGGCGGTGCCGTCCGCCGTCACGGTGGCGGCGTCGTAGCTGGGCTCGCTCCAGGAGAAGGAGGGGTCGGTGTCCGGGGCGCCGGAGGCGTCCAGGTCCTCGGTGGGCGTGCAGGTGGAGTCGACGTAGGGGGCCTCGCCGTCGTCGTAGGTGATGGCGGCGTTGCCGGCGCCGTCCACGCTCCAGGTGCCGGTCACGTCGGCGTCGCCGTCGTGGGTGCAGGTGAAGGCGCCGGAGTAGGTGTTGTCGGCGCCGAACTGGGTGGCCAGTTCGCCGGAGAGCACCTTGCTCAGGTTCACGTCGGCGCGCACGCGCTCAATGGTGTTGGTGACGGTGACGGTGCCGGAGGAGGCGTCCTCGCTGGTGATCCGAACCGGGTCGGTGATGGTGGGCGCACCCCAGGCGTAGGAGCCGTCGGCCAGGCCGCCGCTGATGGTGCCCTCGGTGACGGTGCAGGTCTGGCCGAGGGGGATGTCGCCGACCGTGACGGTCTCGCCGTCGGCGAGGGTCCCGGAGTAGGTCTGGGCGCCGTCGCAGGTGACGGTGATGGGGAAGAGCTTCTCCCCGGCGCCGGTGAAGCCGTTCGCCTTGTTGTTGTCAGCCACCGTCTTGGTGACCTGGATGGAGCCGTAACGCTCACTCATGGTGTTGGTGGCGGCCACGGCCACACCCGGCTCGTCCCCGCCGGGCATGGTGAAGGAGATGCTCCCGCCGTCCGCGGACACGGCCGCACCGCTCGACGGCGTGGCCGTCATGGAGGTGCCGTCGGCGTCCCAGCGGTAGGGGTCGATGGCGGCGGGCAGGGCGTCCGTGCTCTCGGTGACCGTGCAGGCTGAGCCCTCCGGGATGCCGGTGATGGGCTCGGTGACCTGGCCGGCGCGCACGGTGGCAGTGCCGGTGATGACCTCGCCGGTGAGCGGGGTGCAGGTGTAGGTGAAGGTGAAGTCGGTGTCGGCGAAGCCGGTGCCGGCCTCGGCGCCCTCCACACTCTTGGTGATGGTCAGCCCACCGGTGGTGCGGGCGACGACGTTGGTGACGTCCACGTTGCCGCTGCGGGTACCGGGGTCGATGGTTGCCGGGCCGGAGGTGGCGCCGGCGGTGGAGAACACGTAGGAGGAGTCGGCGGCGTTGGGGGCGCCGGGGTCGTCCTCGGTGACCGTGCAGGTGGAGCCGAGCAGCACGGCGGCGCTGGTTCCGGCCGCGGTGGCGGGTCCGGAGGTGACGCTCAGCGTGGCGGCGCCGGAGCCGGTCACCGACCAGGTGCCGGTGGCGTCGTCGTCGCCGGGGTGGGTGCAGGTCCAGGTGCCGGTGTAGGTGTTGTCGGCGCCCTGGCCGTCCAGGTCGGTCAGCTGCTTGGTGATGGTGAATTCGCCGTAGTCACGCTCCCAGGTGTTGGTGACGGTGACCGGCTCGGTGCGGTCGCCCTGGACGGTGACGGCCTGGTCGGCGGGCCCTGCGCTCCACTTGTAGGAGGCGTCGGTCAGGCCCGTGGAGCCGGTGGGCGCGGTCTCGCTGACGGTGCAGTTGGCGCCGGCGGCGATGTACGGGGTGGTGGCGGTGGCCGCCGAGCCGGTGGCCGACAGGTTGAAGGTGCCGGCGTAGTTCTCGGTCTCGCCCTGGGCGGGCGCGTCACAGGTGACGGTGACCGGGAAGGTGGTGCCGGCGGTCACGGGGCCGGAGTCGGGGCTGACACTCTTGGTGACGGCCACCTTGCCCCAGGCGGCCTCGGTGGGGTTGACGACGGTGACGGTCTTGCCGCCGTTGGCCGCGTTCACCATGGTGCCCTCGGCGGCGTCGAGGCCCTCGTAGCTGGGGGTGCCCCAGTCGTAGGCGTCGGCGAGCAGGTCCTCGTTCAGCGAGGATGCGGGCTCGGAGACGGTGCACAGGGCGCCGCGGGGTACCTGTACGGTGGTGGAGGCGCCGTCCGCGACGTCAACTGTGCCGGCGTAGTCGGTGCCGCAGTCGTAGTCGATGGCGAAGGTGGCGTTGCCGCCGTTGTAGCCCTCGCCGTCAACCTGCTTGGCGAGGTTCAGGTCCACCAGTACGCGCCGGTAGGTGTTGGTGACGGTGATGGTCTCGGAGGTGTCCTTGCCGACGGTGACCCGGGAGTTGTCGAAGCTGCCCGCGCCGGTCCACTCGTAGGAGGAGTCCTTGAAGTCGCCGTCCGCGGTCTCGGGGGCGGCCTCGGTGAAGGAGCAGGTGGTGCCTGCGGGGACGGTGAGCGTGGCTGGGGTTCCGGTGGAGACGTCCAGGGTGCCGGAGCCGCCGTCGCCGGTGCAGGTGTAGTCGACCTTGAAGGTGCGGTCCGCACCGCCGGTCCAGCCGCTCGCGGCGGTCTCGTCTTCCGGCTCGACGGCCTTGCTGACGTTGATGGTGCCGGTATTACGGACGACGGAGTTGGTGACGTTCACCCGGTTTACGGAAGGGGCCCGCAGAACCTGCACCGTCGTTCTATCGATGTTCGGAGTAGTCCACTCGTACGAGCCATCCTTGAGGTCACCGCTCGGGGTGTCCTCGGAGATGGTGCAATTGGCACCGACGGGCAGGCCCGTGATCACCGCCGAGCGACCGCTGGCGGCGGACCAGGTGCCGGAGAAGTCGCGGCCGTTGGTGTTGCCGCAGTCGTAGGTGCCGGTGAACACCTTGTTGGCGTTGCTCAGACCGCGATCAGGGTCGTTGACGGTCTTCCTGATCTCGATGGAGCCGGTATCGAAGCTGTTGGTGACGGTGCAGGTGACCCGCTGGTCGGGCGCTAGAGTCACCTGTGAGTCGGTGACCGTAACGTCGCGGTTATTCTGGTCCCGGCAGACCCAATCCCCCTGCTGTTCGAAGCCCTGCACGTTGCCGGTGGTGGCCTCCGACAGGGTGTAGGTGCCCGAGCGGGTCCACTGGCCGGTGACCGAGGGCTGTCCCGAGATTCCGGAGATCATCCGGTACGGGTAGGGATCGTCGGCCTCGGAAGTCCTGGTGGGCGTAGCCGTGAGCGTCCAGTTTGCGGTGCTTACGGCCGGAAAGGTCATACCGTTGAGCCGCTTGACCAGCGTGAGCTGAGAACGACCGACGTAATCGTTGTGCCAGGTACAGATGAAATCCGTATTCCTCTGATCCTGGGACAGCTGGGTGGAATCCAGGTCCAGGGTGTTCGTGCTCAGGTCGAGAGCGGTGTCGGTGAAGTCGCCGCCGTTGCGGTGCTGGAGCACACCATCGGGGGTACGGCACTCGACACCCGCCAGCCGCCAACCGGAGGAGGTCTGAGTCACTGGATTGGCAATATTCTCCCTGACAGCGGCCTTATCGTCGGGTGCCAGCAGCTCATACGCCTGCGGGTCGGAAACGGTACCGGCAGTTCCCCAGCCATTGGGCCGAAGGTTGTTCAACGGACTCCAGTCCGCGAGCGCGTTCGATCCCGGCTCGGACACATTGGTGTAAGTGAACGTCGGCGGCGTGACAGAGCTCTCCAAAGAAGGATCAGTAGTCGCGTACTTGGCGAAAGTGACGTGGCGCACCTGCTCCAAGGAGCCGTACAGGCAGCCGTAGGTCTCGGTGTTCTCCTTGGTGATGAAGGTGTTCTCCAGTTTCCCCTCATCCGCCAAGTCGGTGGAGCAGACTCCGTTCTCACCGTTGTTGACGAATCCCCATAGCTTCAGCTTGTAGTCGATGCCGGTAGCTGGATCCGTCCAGGCAGTGGACGAGATCGCGGCCTCCACTTCAAGAGTGTCGTCCTCACAGGAACGACCGTCAGAACCGTAAATAGGGCCGCCATCCGCACCTCCACTCGCGCCGTCATTCGTATCGAAGGAGACGAGTCGACCATCACGGTTGTAAGCGTAGTGATAATCGCTACTCCAACCGTAGCTGCCGTACCAGGAATCCCATCCGAATGTAGCCCGCAGGCCCGTCCTTCCGTTCCGATCGAAGGCATACCGACCGGTGCCACTCGTATTGTAGCTACCATCTTGATTGAAGGTGGAACGACAAATGTTCGTCGTCTCCTTGAGCTTCCAAGGGAACTCTGAACGAATTGCATTTCCGAGCGTAAGCTCCATGGTGCCGCCCACAGTAATTTCATCCACTATCGCGTAGATCGGACGGTTACCGTGCCGCATGGTGGCGACCAAGAAGGGCTGACCCACACCAACACTGCCAGACACCTCGGGCCTCAAACCGACGGTGCTTTGACTAGCAGGATCGTATTGCCGCGGACAATCTCTGGGATTTGCCCCCATGTTTGAGCCATACCCGAAGGCCGCATAAGTGCCATCACCCGCAACTACTTCTGCGGTAGTCGTCTGACTTCCCGGATCCTCTGGACTGTACCGCACACAGCCCCTATAGATCGCCTCCGAAACGGTGGGAAAGGCACTGGTGACAATGTCGTGTTGACGCGCTGTCGACGTCCCCAAAGGAACCACGACCTCGGCCGCCACGGCGGCCGGGACAACGGGGAGCACGACACCCCCCAGGAATGTGCCGGCAAACAACGCAAGAACCGTTATCAGAGCCAGCGCTCTTGCACGCGAAGGTGCGAGCGCCCGGAGGCGCGAAACTGCTTTGCGCATCGGCGTCCTCTCCCGATCGAACTGACTCTGCGGCGATATCGACTGCGCGCCTCACACCCTCAAGGCGTGCACCCGCGACACCTCAAGGATACCGATCATGACGCACGATTGACCGTCTAACATGCAACATTTCAGCACTATTCATGCCACCACACTATAAACGCATCAGTTCCGTCACGCTTTGCAGCCATTTCAGCGCCGGCAACATCAAGACCCGAGTGCGTTGCCCCGGTATCGCGACGGCGGGGCGTGCACCGCTTCGCATGCCCGCCCCGCCACTCGTGACCGCCCTATGCGTCGCACGGTCGACACGATTTCTATGCGAGTCGCATGCCGTAATGCTTTCGCCATGCGATTCCCGCTGCGGCCGCGAGCAGTGCGATTGCGACAACCACATTCGGCATCAACCCGTTGCCACCAGCATTGGGCAGCCTCGCAGCCTCGAGATCCCGAATGGTGAGCACGTCATCCGCCCCGGTACCCGCCGACTGTGAAACGACCGCCGTGGATACGCCCAGTTCGGAATCGTTCAGCACGGTGATACCGGTATCGGTGATCCGGATGTGGACCGGGTTGGCCAGCAGTTGGTGTCCGGCCGGGGCCCGGGTCTCCAGCAGCCAGTACTCGTGGTTGATCGGGAGCAGCGCGGTGGTGAACACGCCGGTCTCACCCGAGGGGACCACGCCGTCAGCAATTGCGGTCGCCCCGGAGGTTGAGGGGTCGACCGGGTAGATGCTGAAGGCGGCGCCGTCCAGGTTGCCCTGACTGCCGGTCTTGACCACCGACAGCGTGCGCTTGCCGGCATCGGGCGAGACGCTGGCACACGCGACGTTGTGGTCGGGTTCGGTTGCCTGATCCACATCGCTCGGTGGGATGGCTGCGTTGTACAAGCCGTGTCCGCTTTCCAGCAGGCCATCGGCACCCGTGGAGCACGCAAGCAGCGCCTCGTCGTATCCGGCTGCCGCGGGATCGATCGCAACTGACAGGGTGAGCCTCCAGGTCATCGTCTGCCCGGAACCGATGGTCTCACCGTCGGCGAGGACGTAAGCACCCGATCCGTCCGCTGTGATCGCCTGCGCGGCGCCGCCGTCGCGGGAAACCGTGGCGCCGGTGATGTTCAGGCCGGGGGCGAATGCGGGCTGGTCCGTGACGGTACCGGTCGAACCGGGCAGTGCGCCCTCGTTGACGACGCTGATGTCGTAGGCGACGTCGAAGGAGGATCCGGTGCCCGGTTGGAGAGCCACCGTCTTGGAGAACTTCAGTACGGACTGGACGGACAGGCAGGCCGTGTTGTCGTCCTCACCGGAGGTGTCGCCGTCCATGGACACTGTGTTGACCAGTCCGGTGGGTTGGCCGTCGGCCCGGGTGCCGCCGCACTGGTAGTCGGCGGCGTCGTATCCGGAGGCCGTGGGGTCCACCGTGAACGTGATGCGGACGGTGAAACTGCGCGTGCCGCCCACGTCGGACCCCTCGGGCGCAGCGGCAAGTTCGGGGCCGGTTCCGGCGGCTGCCAGTACCACCGGTCCACTCAGGGCGCCGTCGACGATCGCCGGGATGGTCACGCCAGAGGCCGCGGCACCGTTCTCCAGCACCTCAACGCGGCTGATGCGTGCGCCGACGGGCAGATCCGGGACGTCGGTGACGTCGCTGATGATCGTAGAGGCGGCGTGGGAGGTGTTGGTGACCGTCACGGCATAACCGGCGGTGAAGGTGCCGTCGACACTATTGCGCACCACCTCACCGGCCTGCTTGCTCACCGAGAAGCTCGGATTGGCCGGCACCGTGCCGCAGGCCTCGGCGACCTTGGCGACGCCACGAGAAGTGACTTGCGCAGCATTGTGCACCGCTCTGCCATCGGTCGCGTCCTGGGAGGTGCAGGCGCCGTCGGGTCCGGCGAGTCCGGCGTCAGGCGCGGTGACGTTGACGGTCACCGTGTATACGTGTCGTGCTCCCGCATCCAGGGTCACGTCGTCGGCCGTGTAGGTGGTCTGGCCCTCGGGGAGTAGCTGTGGGCTCGCAAGCGGGCCGCCGCTAATGGTGACCGAGTTGACGGTTGTGTTCGCGGGCGCGGTGACCACATCCTCCAGTGAGTAGCGCAGCGGGAGGATGCGAGAGGGATTGGTGACCGTGACGGTGTAGGTCTGGTCGAAGGTGGCGTTCGCGCCCAGGGCGTCGGCGGCGGTCACGGAGTCGAAGGTCTTGGTGACGCCGGCGTGGGGGATGATCTGGTTGGTGACGGTGACCACCAGGTCGCCCTGGCCGCCGGGTACGGTGAAGGAGACGCCGTCGCCGCTACGCGTGGTACTCACCGGGGTCTCGCCCACGGTCACCGTGTAGTCCGCGGGGCTGCCCCAGCTGAAGGAGCCGGAGTCGGACGAGTTCAGGTCCGCGGCCTGTGGGGCCTGCTCGGTGACGGTGCAGGAGGCGCCCACGGGAACGGCCTCGCCGGCGACGACGGTTCCGTCACTGTTCACGGTGGCCGTGCCGGTGACGTCGGGCTTGCCCTCCTTGGTGCAGGTGTAGCTCAGTTGGTAGGAGTCGAGGTCGGTGCCGTCGGTGGCGCCTGCCAGCGACTTGGCGAAGGAGATCGTCTTATTGGCGAGTTTCTGCGTGGCGGTGCAGGTGACGTCGGCGTCGGCGGGCAGCACCACCTGGGTGTCGCTGTTCATGGTCACCGCGGTGGACGTACCGGTGTGCACACAGGACCAGGAGTCGACGGCGTATCCGTCCACCTCGGAGGTGGACAGCTCATAGGCGCCCGACCCGGTCGTGACCGCGGTAACGGCCGGGTCGCCCGTGACGCCGCTGAGGGTGTTCTGGCCCGACAGGCCGGAGACCGGGGTCGCGGTCAGGGTCCAGTCGGTGGCCTGGGCGTCGCCCTCGCCGACGGTGTTGACCAGGGTCAGCCTGGAGTGGGCCACGTACTGGTTGTGCCAGGTGCAGTTGATTGCGGCCTCCTCGTAGGAGGTGGCCAGCTCGGCCTGGTCCAGGCGGATGGTGCGGTTGGCCAGGTCGACCGAGTCAGAGGTGTCCATCCGTTGGCCGTCGCGGCGCATCAGCGGATGCTCAATGCCGCCGCTCTTGTAGGTACAGGTGACACCGCCGAGGGTCCATCCGGAGGTGGTGTCCGTCAGCGCCGGGGTGAGTGCGTTCTCCTGGACGATTGCGGCGTCGTTGGGCGCGAGCAACTCGTAGGTGGTGGGGTCGGAGACGGCGCCGGCACTGCCCCAGCCGGTGGGGGTCAGCGAAGCGGGGGTGCCCCACTTCTCGGCCCCGTAGCTGCCCTCGGCGGAGACGTTGGAGTAGCTGAAGGTGGGGATCGGCGTGGTGGCCTGGAGGGAGTCATCGGTCTCGACCACCTTGGTGAAGGTCACCGGACGGACCTGCTCCAGCGAGCCGTAGAGGCAGCCGTAGCTGGTCCTGCCCTCAGGAGTGATGAAGGTGCTCTCCAGATCGGCTGAGGCCATCTCGGGAGTGACCGCGCAGGTCCCGTTTTCCCCATTGTTGACGAAGCCCCACAGGCGCAGCTTGTAGGAGATGCCGGTGCTGGGGTCGGTCCAGGAGGTGTCGGAGCGGTCGGAGGCGATCTCCAGGACGTCATGCGCGCAGGTAATTCCGTTCGGCCCCGAGGCCCCTCTCAGGGTCGAGTCGAACCGCTGCAACCTGCCGTAGTACCACGCGTAGTTGTACGTGCTGCCGTCGCCGGCGGAGGTTCCTATGCGCCCGACGGCGGTACCGCTGCTGTTCCATGCGTACTCGGACGGCCCGTCTGCACCGACAATGGCGTTGCCATCTGGGCCCAGCATGGTTGCGCAGTAGTTGGGTGTATCCCACTCGCGGAAGGGGAAGTTGGTCTGAATCTCCTCACCCGCGGTGGTGATCTGCAGGCTGCCGTAGTAGGACTTGGTGGTTGTGTCCACAGGGTCGATGTTGACATTGTCGTGGCGCAGCGTACCCACGAGGAACACGTCGCCGACATCCGCCGCGGTGACCGACGTGGGCTTGAAGCTCATGGCCGACTGCCTGGTGTTGTTGAAAGTATTAGGACAGCTTTCATCCAAGAACCCGTAGGAGAAGCCCGCCCATTGCCCGGAGGAGCCGGCAACAACACCGGTGTTGTAGTTGTTGTCCTGGGGCCCGTAGTGCAGGCAGGCGATGCGCCGCGCGTACTCCTCCTGCGACATGGTCTGCCCCTGGTAGGACACCGTGTTGTCGGTGTCATACACCTTCACGTTGGAGATCTGCGCAGTGGTCTCGCCCAGGCCAACGGTGAGTGTTGCCCCAGCGGCCTCAGCCTCAGGCACAGCCAGCAGAGGAGGAGCGGCGAGCAGGGTCGCGAGCGCAAGAACACCGACCGCCACTACCGCCAAGAGGCGGCGCGATACGGCCCGCGTCCTGTGGAACGCGTGTGACAGAGGCATGGGAAGGGCTCCGTTCGACGAGGAAGGCAGGGGCGTCGCACGCCCCGCATGCGGACCCCGGCTAGGCTACTGACAGCTCTTCGACAGGTTAGTGCAAATCGATTGGCAGAAATCCACGATGTCGATAACAATGCCGTTGCCATAGAGTTAGAATGTGTGATTCGTGTCGAGTCGGTATACGAAACCTCTCATTTGCGCGGCGATTGAATCGCGCACGGCGACAGCTCGAATCCGCCGCCCCACAGACGCACCGGTTCGAGGTGGGACGGCGCGAGATATCTCGGGGCGGCTCGGCACAGGAAAGTGTCCGAGCCGCCCCGAGGCTGTTCGCCGCGGCTGTGAGCATCAACCGCTACCTCACAGCTCCCTCCTATGCGCCAGGCGCAGCACCGCGTATCCGCACACCGGAGCCACAGCCATCACCACCGACAGAAGTCGTCCGTCGATGCCGGTACACGCGAGTGAGCGGACCTGCACCGTCGTACCGGTCGCGGCGCTGGTCGGCGTCGAGAGCTCCGTGCCCCGAGGCGCTGCGTACCTGGGGCACAGAGGGGCCGAGGTCGACTCGGGCGCCCGGCCGGGAACCACGAGCGAGGACGCCCAGCGGATCCGGGAGCTGGAGGCCGACAAGCCGCGAGCTGAGGCGGGCGAACGCGATCCCAAAGGAGTGCGTCAGTTGTTTTCGCGGCCGGTGCCCGCACCGCCCGTCCCGCTGATCTGCAAGATGCATCGACTCCCACACAGGGAGGAGCTGCGGGGCCTGTGCCGGTTCTGCCAGGCGCTGACCAGCGCCGGCGTCAAGATCGCCCCGAGCACCACTTGCACAGCCAAGGCCCTGCCCCCATCGGCAAGGAGTAGACGCGATGAGGCTCTGAAGGCCGAGAACCGGGCCGGTGCACGAGAAGAACTACTGCGCGGGCGGGGCCCGCAAGACGTATGCGATGCGGGGCCGTCCCGAGGCCTCCGTCCGGCACGGGCTGGTCCATGCGGCGCCTGCTGCACCGCGGGTGCGCCTGATGCGGGCCATGGGCCTGCACGGCCACCGGCCGCGCCAAGTCACCACGCACCACGCGCAGCGCTCCTAAGGAGCAGTGCCCCGCAGACCTGGCGGGCAGGCACTTCAGCGCTTTTCAGGCCCAACGAGCTGTGGGCGGGTGGGCATTCCCCCACTACGTGGGAGGTACCCCCACCCACGTGCGAACCATGAGCGGCTGGCTACGTCGCCTTCGCCCGCCGACGTGCTGCTCCCGGCGGATCGTCGGCTGGCAGACCACCCGCGAGCCCGTGTGCACCGACCTGGCCCAGGGGCGCCCTGAAGATGGGTATCTGGCAGCACCCGGCGCGAGGGAGCCGACCTTACCGGCCTGATCCACCACACGCGGCCGGGGGGCGGCTGTACCGGGCGACACGAGTGCGGGCAGGCCCCCTCCGACTGCGACGCGGTCGCCTCGGTCGGGTCGAAGGGCGACCTCCTTTCGGCCTCGCGCTGGCCGAGGCCCTGATACTGGCTGCACAAGGCCGAGCTCATCCTTGGGCCACCACTGCCTCGACTCCCACGGCCCCTGGCAGGGCATCGACGACGCCCGTGTTCGCCACCGCCCAGTCGGCGCAACTGGTCGGGCACAGTCCGCCCCCACTCCGCCATCGACATGCACGCCCCTATCCAGTACGAGCAGGCATACACCCCACCACCACCAGACGACAACGACAACGACACCACCGCCGAGCCCGAAACCGAGCCCGAGGCCGATGCCATGGACGCCGGCGAGCAGACCGCGCACCCATGCGCCACTCCTTCTCTCGCCTTCACCCCGGCTACAAGTCAGTAGTCGACCCGGAGGTTTCCGAAGTCCGGCGCCGGACCATCCGGATTATCCCCGGTTACGGAGTTCACTCCCGCCGAGAGCCTCGTCTTAATGGACAGCTTGGAGAAACTACCGGTGAAGGTGCCGTTAGACACTCCCTTGATCTCTGCCTCGGCCTTCCCCGCCACCAGCACTCGGAAGCTGCGCGGCTCGGCGCTACGATAGTTGAATGTCAGTGTGTACTCACCATCCTCCGGAATCCACACGTTGGCCAGCGTGGCGTCATTCCCGGCTCTTCGCGTTTGTGGGTGTGGTCGGTGGGGGTGGGAGCTGTCAGCTGGGGTGCGGGCCTGGTCGTTGACGCCCGCGCCGCCGGGTGCGGGCCGGTCGGGGTGCCGGGCGTGTTATCCCGGGTGGGACCTGGCGCGTACGCCGGCGCGGGCCCTGACGGTTCGTACCTTTGGTTGACGGTTCGGCACATAGCGCCGACGATTCGTACTTTCCTGCGACGGTTCGGCACCCAGAAGTACGTACCGTCGCTGTGATGTCTCAGGACATCGGTGACAGTTTTGTGTCAGGACATCGGTGACACTTGGTGTGATGCTCCTATGCGTGTCAAGCGGTGGCGAGCCATTGGTCGTAGGTGGTGGTGAGGTCGCGGTCGGGGCGTTTGCCTCGTTCGAGTTCGCTGATGCGGGCGGGCCAGGTGTGTAGGGCGGTGGCGGCTTGGGTGAGGGTGATGTTCTTGGTCTTGCGGCGTTGGCGCAGGGTGGTGTGGTCTGGTAGGGGTTGGGGGTTGGTCAGGGTTTTGTAGATCTCGCGGGTGATGGCTCTTTTGAGGCATCTGATGGCTTCTCGTTTGGTCTTGCCTCGGGAGATCAGGCGTTGGATGTAGGCGCGTGTGGTGGGGTCGTGTGTGGCGCGGTTGTGGGCGATTTGGTGGATGGCCCAGTTGGCTTGGCGGTCGCCTCCGCGGTTGAGGCGGTGGCGGTCGGTGCGGCCTGAGGAGGCGGGTATGGGGCAGGTGCCGGTCATGGCGGCCAGGGCGGCTTGGGAGCGGATGCGGCCGGGGTTGTCCCCGGCCAGGGACAGTAGTTCGGCTGCGACGACGGTGCCTACGCCCTTGGTGGCGCGCAGGGCCGGGTTGGCTTGTAGGGTCAGGGTGTCGAGCAGGCGGGTGTGCTGGTTGATCTCGGTGTCCAGGTCGAGCCAGCGCCGGGCCAGGCAGCCCAGGACGGAGCGCACGATCTGGCCGGGGTCCTGTTGGGGGTCGGGCTGGTCCAGTGCGGCCAGCGCGTCCAGAAGGGCCCGGTCGTCCAGGCCCCGGTAGTCCTCGCGTACGCTGGTGGGGGCGGTGATCAGCAGGTCCTTGAGCTGGCGCATGGTGTCGCCCTGGGCGCGTACGGCCTGGCGGCGGGCGTTCTTGGCGGCGCGGATCGCGGTGACGCTGCCGGTGCCGGTCTTGGGTACCGGTAGTGATCCGTCGTCCGCTGCGGCGGCGCGTGCGGCCCTGTAGGCGTCGATGGTGTCGGTCTTGCCTCTGGGGCGCTTGGGGGTGCCGGGGCGCAGGGCCTCGCGTACTTGCAGGCCCTGGGACAGTAGGTGGCTGGTCAGGGTCCTGCCGTAGGAGCCGGTGCCCTCCACCGCCACTAGTGCGGGTCGGCCGTGGCTGGTGATGAAGTCGTACAGGTCTTGGTGGCCTTCCGGGGTGGAGGGGAACTGGCGGTCCGCCAGCGGGTGGCCCAGGGCGTCCACTACGGCCGCGTGGTGGGTGTCGGCGTGGGTGTCCACGCCGGCGAACACGCTCGCCGACGCTCCCGGTCCGGCACCTGCGGTGCCGGTGTGGACATGCTCGGGTGTCCTTGTCATGATGAGTCCTGCCTCTCGCGCAGTATGTGGTGTGGGGGCTGCGGCCGCCCGGGTCGTGCGCGGACAAGACGTTTACGGGACGATTCGTAGGATGAGTTCAGGCTCCTATTAGGTCACGCGCCGGCCCGGCGGCTGCGCTCGTCGGCGAGGCGGACAAATCACGCGAAAGGCACCACTACCGGCAGGCCAGTCAGTTTGAGGGTCACGCCCCACGACGAGCACAACCAACATAAACGTCAGGACATCGGTGACAGTTGTGGTGGTTGGTGGGGTTGGGTGTGTGTGGGTGGAGACGTAACGGACGCCGGGTGCGGGCCAGGGGTACTGGGCCAGGATCTCGCCTTGGGTGTCGGTGAAGGCGACTTGGTGGGGGTCCCAGGTGATGGTCACTGGCTGGTGTGCGTGGGTTCTGGATACCAAGAAGCTGATACCGGCCAGGCTGACCACTCCGTTAGCCCCGATGGTGCCTTGGCGCTGCCCTGAGGGCGGTGTTGTGGGCCGGCGCCTGGGGCGGGGTTGTGTGGGGATGCCGCCGACGGATACGGGCTCGTGGTGCTTGGGGCGTGGCGGGGCGGCGACGGGGGTGGCGTCCCACGCCTGCTGGGGTGTCATCCTCCCGGGCAGGGCCTGGTGTCCTCGCTCGGTGTTGTAGATGTGGTCGAAGGCGTCGACTTGGGCTTGTAGCTCTTCGATGGTGTGGGCCAGGGGCTGGTTGTCGAGGTAGCGGAACAGAGTCTGGTGGAAGCGCTCGTTCTTGCCCTGGGTGGTGGGCTTATAGGGCTTGGAGGTGATGGGTTCTACCCCCAGGGTGCGCACGTGGCCCGTCCAGTTTGCCTTTGCGGCCGCGTCGGGTGGGGTTCAGGGCCGTCCCGTTGTCGGTCAGTAGCCGCTGGGGCACCCCGTAGCGGGCGACGGCCCGGTCGAATACCGCGATAGCCGCCTGGCTGGTCTCGGCGGCGGCGACCAGGGATGCCACCGCCAGGCGGGAGTGGTCGTCGATGAGCTGGAAGATGACGACCTTGCGTCCTCCGGCGAGGACGTACTCGGTGGCGCCCCGTCTGCCAGCAGGCGTTCGGGGCCGGATAGACAAACCGGCGCCATGCCGCCCGGGGCCTCTTCGTGGGCTCGGCTCGGGCCACGCCGGCGGAGCGAAAGATGCGGGCCAGTGATGTCGGCGAGGGCGCCTTGAGGCCCATGGCCCGCATCTTGTCGTGCACGCTGATCGGGCCGCAATCCAGGCCAGAGCGTTCCAGCGCGGCACGCACGTCAAGGGCCTGGGAGCGTACCTGGTCGCTTATGCGTCCCGGGCTTGTGCGAGGACGGCGGGAGCGGGGCTCGAGTACCGCGGCCTCCCCGTCAGCTCGGGCTCGGGCCCGCAGCACATAGAAGGTCTTGCGGGAGATGCCCTCCTGTTCGCAGAACGTGGTCACCGCCCCGCGCGGGGCGTCATCAGGCCACCGGGCGATCGCCAGACGCACACGCGGATCAACACCACTACTGTTGGACTTCCTGACTGAGCTCATGCGCCCAAAAGCACACCAGAACTGTCACCCCCAACAACCCACGAACTGTCACCGATGTCCTGACACAGAACTGTCACCGATGTCCTGAGACATAACAAGTACGTACCGTCGCAGGAAAGTACGAATCGCTGACCAGAAGGTACGAACCGTCGCCGGATGTGCCGAATCGTCCCGAGACGGGACTCACCCCGCCAGGCGAGCACCCGAGTCCTCCCACCCGAACCGCCACATTCCGGAGGGAGACGCCGGGACTCGCCGCATCCGCCGGGAACCCGCCGGGAATCGGCGTGTTTCGTCAGGATCTGCCATGACCCCGCCCAGGCCTCGCGACGATCAATCGCGCCCGCCCAACCCGTGCCTGCCAGAGCAGCCCCGCCGGAACGTCCACAACGACCACCACCAGGCCCTCACCTGTACACCACCACACCCCAAAACGCGACGAGCCTAGTTAGCCCAACAGTGCAGGTCATTGCGCTCGTATGCCAGCACGGAGCTGATCCGCATCCCCGAATCATAGGCGGGATCCCACTCCTCACGATCTTCACGCATCACCAGCCGCAAATGACCGTCCACGATGTCATAGTCTGTCTTCGTGGCGCCCGTGGACCAGTGCGGCAGGCAGTCGTCCAGGAACCGCCCGCGGCAGAGAGGGCGATCGCGGAGAAGGCTCCGCCCAGAAGAGCGCGCCTACGGACTCCTGAGGTATTGGCGGTCATTTCAGGTCTCCTTTCCATGTACGTATGACCACGTTTTATTTGGCCAGGATCCGGTCGCTGATGCGGAAACGGGGATTGATCCAGGGTTCGAAGTCGATGCTGCGCCCGTCCAACTCAAAGCAGTACCGGCCCGTACGCCTTGCTTTCGGTTTGGCCAAGGCGCGGACACAAAGATCGCGCACCTGTCGCCGCTCGGCGTCCGTCAGCCACGCGTCCGGGTCGGAGCAGCCCACCACGCCGGCGACCAATGCCATGTCGCGGGTGACGGCGCACGCCTCCGGGCTGAGGAGCGAGCCCCGTGACCGCGCGAAGGCGACGTCCGGGTCCGTATCGACAATGTCGCTCAGCCAGGACCTGGCCACTGCTGCGCGCAGGGCGTTGCGCACGCCCGGACCACTGGGATCACATCTGCGTTCGGTGTTGTCCCAGTAGGGTGCGGTGTCGGGACCTACCCTTATGCCGTCAACCACCCCCAGGGACGGGGCGATTAAGGCGCCGGAGGCCATCAGGTAGGCGTGTGGAGCGGCCTCCCGTATGGCCTCCAGCCCAAGCCGATAGGCGGCCTCCCGGTCCACCCGGCGGTGGCGGACTCCACGTATGGCCGCGGCATTGAGGAAGTCGAGCTTGAGATAGCCGTATCCCCATCCGGTCACCTGCTCGATGAGCTGCCGGATGTACGCCAGTGCCTCGGGGCGGGTGCAATCCAGGGCATAGTACGGCGCCGCCCAGTTGTAACCGGCTACAGCCGGCTCCCCCGATTGTGCGCGCACGAGCAGTTCGGGATGGAGCCGCGCCACCGGTGATTCCGCCGACACAATGAACGGGGCCAGCCACAGCCCGGCCTCCATATCGGCGTCGTGAATATGCTCGGCCAGGGCCGCCATGCCCTCGGGGAAGTCCCCGTTGGGCTGCCAGTCGCCCACGGCGCGCTGCCAGCCGTCGTCTATCTGGACGACGCCATAGCCGTTGGCCGCGGCCGGGAGGATCTCGGACTCGATTGTCTCGGCGGTGATCTCCTCGAACCACGAGTACCAGGAGGACCACACGGGCCCCGGATCGTCGCGCCGTGCGCGCGGCTCCGCAGACAGCCCTACGGAGTCCGCCAGGGCTCGCGTCCAACGCGCGAACACCTCCAGCTCCGGGCCGACGCCGATCCACCAGTCGATACCGGCATCTGCGTCGGAGCCCTCGACTATTTCTCCATGGTCCCGGCCGGCCCGGCCCAAAGTGGTCGCCTCGATGCGTCCGGGTAGGGCATCGAGGACGCCGCTCCTGCCGCCGAGACTGCCCACCAGCAGATACTCCACCTCCCCGGGTGCGTCCGGGCTCTCCGGCAGCTCCACGGCGGTGAGCAGGTAGGAGCGGTGGCGGTCGTAGCGGTCGGTCGCGGGGTCCTCCGCGGTGGCCGTGCGCTCGGGGTTCTCCCACACCCTCCAGGGGCGGCGCTCCTGAGACCACCAGGAGGACGGTGACCATGACGTCCACCCGTGCCGGTATAGCTCCGCGGTGTCCCGGCCGGGGTGCTCGACCACCAGGGAGCCGGCAGGCAGGACTACACCGACTGATGGGTCGGCTGTTTGCGGGCTCTGTCCGGTGAGATCGCCCTGGAGGGTCCAGGTGGTGTCTTGACGCGTCAGGATCAGCTGTACGGACACGGGGGACGTCATGGCTATCACTCCTCCAGCAGGGAGTTGACCTTGGTTGCCAACTCGGGCAGGGCGGTGGCGGGATCGGCCTCACCGCGCTGGATTCGCTCGATCACGACGTCGGCCTCGGAGTTGATCTCATCAGCCTTGAAGGTGATCGGATAGTAGGACAGCGCCTCGGGGTCCTGGGCGATGTCGAGGAAGGCGGACACGTCGACTCCGGCGTCCTCATGGGCCTTGGCGGCCGCCTCGGACTGCTGCGTGATGGAGGGGAAGACGACGGCCTCCTCGGCGATTACCGACTGGCAGGCCTCGGAGGTGAGGTACTTGACCCACTGCCAGGCCTCGTCCTGGTGCTTGGAGGAGGCGGTGATGGAGGGAGCCAGGCCGTTGATGATGGTCTTGCGCCCCTCGGGACCCTTGGGCAGCGGGGCGAAGGCGAAGTCCTGCGCCTCGGAACCGGCCCAGGTGTTGATCCGCCAGGAGCCGTCGGGAACCAGGGCCGCCTTGTTCTGCTCCATCATCGGCTCCAGCCCCAGGTTTCCGGCCTGCTCTACCGGAGTGACATAGCCGGCGTCGATTTGCTTCTGCCACCAGGCCATGGCCTCGATCAGCTTGGGCGAGTCGAGGTTGTAGTGGGTCCCGAAGGGATTCTTGTCCAGGTAGTCGAAGCCGTTGGACAGGGCCAGCCAGGACCAGGGGCCCTGCCCGACCACCCCGCCGCCGGTCTCCAGACCCCAGCCGTAGGTGGCCACCTTGGCCTTGTCGAAGCCGGGCTCGTCTCCCCGCACGCCGTTCTCGTCGACGGTCAGGCGGGCGATGAGCTTGCCGAAGGAACCGCCGTCGGTCGGGTTCCAGTCCAGGTCCTTCAGATCGGCTGGATCGACGCCCGCGTCCTTTACGTCCTTGACGTTGTAGACCAGGGCGATGGTGTCCCAGTCCTGGGGGATGCCGTAGGTCTTGCCGTCGTAGTTCCACAGGGAGGCCAGGTCGCCGGTGTACTGGTCCAGGTCGATCCCGTCCTTCTCAATGCGGTCCGACAGGTCCGCCAGCGCCCCCTTGGAGGCGAGCTCGGGGTAGTGGGCGACGTGGTTGGTGATCACGTCCGGGGCGGTCCCGGAGTTCAGGCCGACGGTGAGGTTCTGCCAGTAGTCGTCCCAGCCCTTCTGATCGATGGTGACGCCGATGCCGGTCTCCTTGGTGAAGGCGTCGGCGCACTTCTGGTAGGCCGTCTGCTGGTTGGGGTCCCACAGCGAGTAGACGATGTTCTTGCCGCCGTCGCCGTCGGAGCTGAGTTCCGCCGGGGTGCAGGCCGCCAAAGTCGCGCCGGATAGGGCGACGGCGGTCAGGAGCGCAATGGTGCGTTTCATGGTTCTCTCCTTCGAGATGGGATTGGGCGCCGATGGCGCGGTTTCACTTGGCTGAGGTGAGGCTGATGGAGGAGACGAGCTTGCGCCCGAGTACCAGCAGGACGATCAGCATGGGGATCGTCTGAAGGGTGGCTGCGGCCATGAGGCCGGTCCAGTCGGGGCGGGTGGAGGGCGAGCTCTGTTGGAAGACGGCCAGCGCCACGTTGAGCAGGCGGACCCCGTGGTCCTGGCCGATCAGCTGTGGCCACAGGTACTCGTTCCAGGCGAAGACCGCCTGGATAATCGCCACCGTGGTGATCGGCGTGGCAGCCATCGGGACTATCACCTTGCGGAAGGTGGTCCACGAGCTCGCACCGTCGAGCATGGCCGCCTCCTCCACCTCCCGGGGCAGCGAGAGCATGAACTGGCGCAGGAAGAAGATCGCGAAGGGGCTGACCAGCACGTAGGGGGCGAGCAAGCCGGTAAAGGTGTTCAGTAGACCCGCATTCTTGATGAGCACGAAGTTCGGCAGCACGATGAAGATCGGGGGGATCATCATGCCGGTCAGCAGCAGCCCGAACAGCAGGTCTCGCCCGGGAAAGCGCAGCCGGGAGAAGGCATAGGCGGCCATGGTGGAGGTAGTCACCTGGCCCGCGACCAGCAGTGCGGTGAAGATCAACGAGTTGCGCAGGTAGAGCCAGAAGTACATCTTGGCGCCCGACCCGCCGGCAGCGAGGCTCTCCTCCACGCCGACCAGCCCGAGTACCCGTTTGAAGTTGATCAGAGTCAGGTTGCGCGGAATGAGGGAGTAGTCGCCGTTGAAGACCTCGGCGTTGGAGATCAGTGCGGTGCGGATCGCCCAGGCGAAGGGCGTCAGCGTAATCAGCAGCAGCAGGATCAGCAGGGCCCAGCCCAGGACTCGGCCGGGGCGGCGCAGCAAGGCGGGCCGACGAGTAACGGTGCGTGCGGCGTCGGTCATGTCATTCACCCCAGATCCGATTCCGCGGCCCGGGAGGCGCGCAGCTGGATGAGTGTCATGACCAGGATGATCGCCAGCAGTACCACGGCCATGGCCGCGGCGTAGCCCATCTGCCCCTGCTGGAAGGCCTTCTCGTAGATGTAGAAGTAGATCACCCGGGTTGCTCCCACGGGACCTCCTTTGGTTGCGACGGCGACGGTGTCGAAGATCTGGAAGGAGCCGATCATGGAGACGACGACGACCATTACGAGCACCGGCCTGATCAGCGGCAGGGTGATGGACCACAAGGTGCGAGCGGTTGAGGAGCCGTCCAGTTCGGCGGCCTCGTAGACCATGCGGGGGACGGTTTGCATGCCGGCGAATATGAGCAGCGCCGTGTAACCCATGTTCCGCCACGAGTTCACCAGTGCCACGGTGACGATCGCCAGGTCGGGGTTGCCGTAGAAGGCGATGGGGCCCACGCCCACGCCGCCCAGCAGGTGATTGAGCAGGCCGACGTTCGGATCGAGGACGAACAGGGTGATCACCGCGATGGTTACGTTGGGCACCAGCCACGGCACCAGCAGCAGTGAGCGCACGAGCGTGGAGTGGCTGATGCGCTGCATCAGCAGCGCGATCCCCAGGCCGGCGGCGGTCTGCGTGGTGATGTTGACCAGCACGTAGGTGGCCGTGATCACAAGGCTGTGCAGGAAGTTCTCATCGGCCAGTAGCCGGCGGTAGTTGCTCAGTCCGACGAAGCGGGGCTGCGTGATCAGGTCCCAGTCGGTCAGCGAGATCTGCAGTCCGCGCGCCATCGGGATCAGAAAGAACACCAGGAAGCCGATGAGCGCGGGCGCGAGGTAGGCGTAGGCGGTCAGCACGTTGCGGCGCCGCCGCGCGGACCGGCTTGCGGACCGCGATGCAGTCCCGGCCTCAGTGGCATTAGGAGCGAGGTCTGTCATCCTTGAGTCCTCAGGAGGAGTTGCGATGAACAGATTAAAACGCTACTTACTTATTAAAGTCAAGCCCGCCACCCACCCCGCCTGGAGCCTGTCGTGAGAGCACCCCGCCGCATCCAACGCCGCGCCAACATGTCCGCCGTCCTGCGCTACTGCCTGGGCGGGCCACAGACCCTGGCCGACATCGCCGCAGGCACCGGCATCACCCGCCCGGCAGCCGAGTCGGTGGTCGCGGATCTGAACGAGCTCGGCTGGCTGACAGAGACCGCCGTAACCCCCCAAACCCCCCGGCCGGGCAGACCCGCCACTTATGTGGGTCTCAGTCCCGACGCGGGCCATGTGCTGTCCCTGGACATCGGCGCGCACCACGTCACCGCAATGGCCGCCGATCTGTCCGGCAGCATCCTCGTCCGAGACCGTCGGGAACTGGCCGAGGATCTATCGGCAGACGCCAGATTGAAGGCGTCCACCGAGCTTGCCCGCAAGACCCTGTCGCGCGCCGGGGATGGCCCCCTGTGGACCTGCACTGCGGCCTCGCCCGGCGTCGTGCATGACGGGCGCGTGGCCTACTTCGGTGGCTACGGCATGCCCGGATGGCAGGGCATTGAGTTGGATGAGGCGGTCCGCGCCGCACTGGGATCCAGGGTACGTAGCGCCGGCGACTGCGCCCTGGGCGCCCGGGGAGAGTCCTGGAGGGGCGCCGCCGCGGGGTTTGACGACGTCGTCTTCATCCTCGCGGGCAGCCGTACCGGCGCCGCCAGCGTGATCAACGGCCGGGTGCATGAGGGCCTGCACGGGGCCGCGGGCCTGATCGGTGAGCTGCCGCAGCTGCGGTGGCGCGAACTGGAGGACGAGACCTTCGCCGACTCCCTTTACGACGGCGCGAGCCCGCGCCGCGAGCAGCTGTTCGCGGCCGCCCGACGCGGGGAGGCACAGGCATTGTCCGCACTCGACGAGTACGCCGACGTGCTGGCCACGGGAACCGCCGCCATGGTGCTCGCGGTAGCGCCGCAGGTGGTCGTCGTCGGCGGCGCCTTCTCCGCCCAGGCGGACCTGTTCCTCCCCCGCTTCAAGCGCAGACTCGGTGAGCTGTGCCCCTTCCCCCGCAGGTGGCGGCGTCCCGGCTGGGCGACGACGCCGTCGTCATGGGCGGCCTCAGACTCGCCCTGGACGACATCCTGGACAGCATCGACTCCATCGTGCGCGAGGCGGACTACTTCCCCTCCACCTCACCGGCAAGCCTGTGGCAGTAAACCCGCTGCGAACATAGCAGCCCGGCCGGGGCCCTTGGGTGTCCTCGGGGACCAAACGCTCGTGGAGCCCCCGCCGAGCCAACTCGGCCCTTGACCAGAACGAACGAACCGCCTGGCGAAGACGCGAGCCAAGACGTCTCCTCCAATGGCCCCGCCGCGGTAGGCGGGGCTTGGAGCGCCTACTCGGCGTCACCCCTCGAGTTCAGAAAGCCTGACCGCTGAGCGCCTTCTGCTTGGGCGTGGGTAGTTGGCAAGGTCGGTTCGAGGAGGACCACCGCACCGCAGCCCGGGCCGTAACTATCACACCCCTCAACACGAAGGGCCATCACCTCACCAGAGAGTCTTGAGGCCAGGCAGTCCCGCGAATGCGGGATCAACGGTGACGAGAACCAAAGACTCGCTGATCGCCTGGGCCGCGAGCATCCGGTCGAAGGGATCACGATGCGTCCACTCCAACTGACCGCTCAGCCGGGCATGCTTCCAGCTGATCGGCAGGACTTCGGCCCCCAACCTGGACATATGCCCGTCGAGAGCCTCCAACCAAGGTCCCGCACCAGGGAGCTTGCCGATGCGGAATTTGGTGGACAGCTCCCAGGCACTCGCCGCCGACACCAGTAGGTGATTCTCCAATAGTCTCAACGCCTGCGCGGCTCCGGGCCCCAGTCGGTCGGGCTCATTGATCGCCCACAGGAGGGCATGGGTGTCGAGCAGATAGTCGCTCACTCTCCCTCCCATGCATCCAACTCTTCTTCAGGCAGTTCATCGAAGAAGCTGTCCGGAAGGTGGTATCCGCCGAAGCCGAGCTCACGCTCGCCACCCACGGCAGGGGACAGTCGCGCGATGGTTCGCGATCCACGGGCAATGTTGATGGTGGACCCACGCTCCACCTCCGCCAGCAACGCTGACAGGTGAGTCTTCGCCTGCTGCACCTTCACGGTCTTCATGTTGTCAAGTATCGCCCAGCTGGTTCAGGTTGGTCAACCATCCAGACCAGCTCCATTCTGGCCCGGGCCGTACACAGGCGAGTTATCGGCGTGAACGTGGTGCTTAAGATCGGGGTTTTGGCTGGTGTGGTGCGGGAAAGTCGGGGTGATTATGGTCTGGGAGGTTAATCCGGGGCGGTGCTTGACTTTCGCGGGTAGATGTGCGGACCGTGAGAACACGGTCCCCACGGGCAAGGCTCTGCCCGACCTGCCAGACCCCTATGAAGAGGTTCGGACGTACAGCGGCCGGATCACAGCGCTGGAGGTGCACCGAGTGCAAGCTGACCACCACTGCGCCGCGCCCACCCTCGCCGGGTAGGGCCGAGCAGGCGGTGCTGGGCGAATTCATCGACTGGGCGACCAGCAGCCGTTCCCAGGCCGACCTGTCCGGTGGCAGCGGCAGGGCGTTTCGCCGCCGGACGGCCTGGTGCTGGGACATCCCAGTCCCCAAGCCACCGGTCACCGACCAGGTGCACTCCCAGGTGTTCATTGACGGGATGTGGCTGTCCCACAAATGGGTCCTCCTGGTGGCCCGCAGTCCCACGCACGTGATCGGCTGGCAGTGGGCCGCGTCCGAGAGCGCGGCGGCCTACCAGGCGCTGCTTGCCCCCCATCGCCCCGCCCGACCTGGTAACCACCGACGGGGCCGGCGGCGCCCTCAAAGCGCTACGCAGCCTGTGGCCCGACACTCCCATCCAGCGGTGCCTGATCCACGTGCGCCGCGACACCGTGCGTGACCTGACGCTGCACCCCAAGACCACTCCCGGCAAGGCCCTACTACGGCCCTACTACGCCACTCCCGCAAGCTGCTGAGCATCTCCACTGACGAGGAGGCCGCCGGGTGGCTGGTGACCCTGAACGACTACGGCATCCAGTACAAGGACTGGCTGAACCAGCGCACCACCGCCCAGCAGGACCCTCAGACCGCCGCCCGCACCGGACGCAAGTGGTGGTACACCCACCCCCGCCTACGCCGCGCCTGGCGGCGCCTGGAACGCCTGGCCAAGCAAGGCCAGTTGCTCGCCTACCTGGCCGGCCCTGACGGTACGCCCCGCCCCACCCCCGCCGAGCGCGCCACCAACCCCGTAGAGTCCGTCAATGCTCAGGTCCGCGACCGGCTGCGCCACCACCGCGGCGCCACCCCCGACCACCAGGCCGCCATCGCCGAATGGACCCTGCACACCTACACCCAGGCACCAGCCACGCCCGCGGTGATCCTGGCCGACTGGGACGCTCAAGGCCGCCCCCAGCGCGCCCGCACACCCAAACCCAAAACCAGCAAGCCCGCCAGCACCAGTCAGCACCCCGCCGGATGGGGCACCACCCCCACCCCCGAAGAAGGCCTCCGGGCCCGCAAGGGCTGGGCCGGACGAACCAGCTAGAACACCCCGACACGCCGGCCTAAAGCAACACGTTCGCGCCTATAACCCGCCAAGGTGCCGAGGGGGATGAAGAGTGAGCAAAAGGCCCAGATCTGGCGGACTGTCGTCGAAAGCATTCCGCCGATGATCTGGGCCCTTGCGGCTCTGCTCAGCGTCCTGCTAGGCCGCTGAGATCAACATCCCGGATGTCTCCGGGGAGCCGGGCGGTCGCCACCGCTCGGCTCCCCACCATTATGCGACTGGGGCGCCCGAGCAGACAAGCACACGACGAGACTCATCTCAGGCGCCCGCGAAAGGGACTCGGTGCCTCATTTGGGATCGCCCGTCCCCCATCGCAGCAGCCCGTCGGCCAGCAGGTCGCGCGCGTCGGCGACCATGCGCGTGGTGAGCGCCTCGGCGTCGGCGCCGGTGAGCGCCGCCACGGCGGTGGCGATCTGCCCGACGCTCAGCTCACCGTCGGCCACCTCCACCAGCGCCGCCAGCGCCGTGTCCGCCCGCACGGTGCGAGCGAAGCCGCCGCCCTGACGCAGCAGGATCACACTGGGTTCGCTGTCGCCCGGACGCAGGTGGCGCTCCTCGGTGACGTCGGGCGCGACGACGGGGTGCAGCGCCGCTACCTCTGCGTCGCTCATGGCGGCCAGGCGGCTGCGCGATGCCACAGACGCCGCCACATGCGGTCCGAGCGGTCCCGTCGGCCGGGTGCCGACCTCCTCCAGCACCCGCCAGGGCGCACGGCCCCCGGCATCTGCCTCATCCGGCCGGTGCAGCACCACGTAGCCGAAGCCGACGGCCTCCACCTTCCGGGCGGCGAAGTCGTCGATCCACGCCCCCAGGGCGGCCTCGAAGCCGACGCGGTCGCGCTCGGGAATGGTGCCGCCGTCGCGCAGCCACATGGTGGCGTACTCGACCGGGTCCTGCACCTCCCGCTGAATGACCCAGGCGTCGACGCCCTCCGGCAGCCAGCCGCTCACGCGCTCCCGCCAGTCCTGGCCGGCGTGGTGCTCCCAGTTGCCGAGCATGACGGCGATGCCGCCGCCCGTCAGGTGCGCTCCGAGGGCGGGCAGGAGCGTCGGCAGGACGGGGCCGCCGGCGTCGCGGTACTCCATGAGCGGCAGGCCGGCCGCGCGGACCGCCGGCGGCGTGATGACGAAGGGCGGGTTGGTGGCGACCAGGTCGAAGCGGCGCCCGGCCACCGGTTCCAGGAAGGAGCCGCACAGCAGTTCCAACCGCCCGGGGTCGGTGCCGGCGAGGGCCGCGTTGAAGGCGGTGAAGGCCAGTGCCCGCGCGGAGATGTCGGTGGCGACGACGTGTTCTGCGTGCCGCAGCAGGTACAGGGTCTGGATGCCGCAGCCGCAGCCGAGGTCCAGGGCGGTGTCCACCGGGGTGCGCGGGGTCAGGCCGGCCAGGGTCAGGCCGGCTCCGCCAATGCCAAGGACGTGGTCGGGGGCCAACTGCCCCTGCGATACCAGCTCCCCCAGGTCGGAGGCCACCCACCAGCGCACCTCGCCGACGTCGTCGCGCGCCTCGTGGGGGCGCAGGTCGACGGCGGCCCGCACCCGGTCCGCGACCGCGACAACCAGCCCCATGGCCCGGGCGCCGGCGGCACCTGTGCGCGGCAGGGCCGCGTCCAGTTCCGCTGCGGACACCGGCTCCCCGAGCATGAACAGGGCGGTCAGCACGGCCACGGGGTCGGCCGCACCGCCCGGCTCGGCATCGGTGCGGGCGGCACCCTCGGCACTCAGCACCTCCCGCACCCGCCGCAGGGCGGGGTAGCGCTGCTCGCGACGCAGGGCGGCGTCGGCGGCGGGACCGAGCAGTTCGGCGACGGCGTCCACGCCCCAGCCGGACGCCTCCAGGTCGGCGCGCAGGGAGGCGGCCTGGGCCGGAGTGGCCACGGGCGGAGGTGGAGCGGTGGGGGCGTCGGTCATAGGGGCGACCGTACCGCTTTACCGCGCGCCGGCCACCGCGGGCCGCACGCGTATCCGGGCGTGCCCACCGCAGCCAGCCGCCCCGCCGTCTCCCGGGTTCATCCGGCCAGCATGTCCACGCCTACGCTGAGCACCACCGGGACGATGCCCAGGATGATGAAGGCCGGCAGGAAGCAGGTGCCCAACGGCAGCACCAGTCGGACCGCCAGGCGCTCGGCGGCCTCCGCGTCTGCGGCCTGCCGGCCGGCCCGCAGGGAGGCGGCGGTGCCGGCGAGCAGCGGCGCGGGCGAGGCGCCGTCCTCCCAGCCCGGCCGCAGGCACGCCTCGAGCCGGCCGTAGCGACGTGGCCCCCGCGACTCTGCCCAACCCCACCACCGGCGTCGGTGCGGCCCGTTCGCGGCACCACCCTCCTCGGCGCCATCCTGCGAACCGTCCGCGGCAGCGCCCACTCCCCCGCGTCCGGCCCGCCATGCCTCGTCCCAGTCGGCCCCCAGCAGCAGGGCCCGACCGACCACGCCCAGCATCTCGTCGTCCAAGGCCCGCCCCAACGCCTGCAGCGTCCCCGGTACCGACGCGCCGGCCGCGAGCGCGGCCCCGGCCAGGTCCAGGACGAGGGCCTCATCAACCTCCTCCGGGGCGGCAGCCGCGGCCGCGACCAGCCTTCCGGTCAGCCAGTGGCCGACGCCCATGAGGACCACGCCGGCCACCCCCAGGGCACTGCCCCAGCCGCCGTCGAGGAGCATCCGCCCGGGGTGGGCGCCGACCGCGGAGCCGAGCAGCAGCCCGACCGGCGGCAACAGGGCCAACAGGCGTGCGGTGGACCGCGGCCCGGACAGGGCGGTGCGGCGGGAGGCGTCGGCGTGCCCGGAGTCGGCCACTCCCCCGGCGACGGCCTCCAGCACACCCGCGAGCGGGGCGCCGAGCGCCGTTGTCAGTCGGCAGGCGGCCACGGCCCCGGGCACCGCCGCGGCGGTCAGACGCCGACGGGCGTTGCGGGCGCGGCGCCCCGGCAGCGGCGGCTCCCACTGCCAGCGTCCCGCCCGGCGGCGGGGCAGCCAGCCCGTGGGAGGCTCCCGGGCGAGGGCGCGCAGGGCGGGTGGGACGCCGTCGTCGTCGGGCCGGGTGCCCTCGCTGATGCCGGCGCGCTGGAAGGTGCGCTCCCAGGCGCGCTGCGGGGTCGCGCCGGAGCGCAGCAGGGTGGCGACCTCGGTCAGTACCAGTCCGAGGTCGAGGTCCTCGGCGCCGGGTCGGGGTGGTCGGGCCAGGCGTCCGGCGTGGTGGGTGCCGAGCGCGGCCGGGGGCTCACGCCGGGCGGGCAGCAGGATCACCGCGGCGGCCAAGGCCACCAGCAGCCCGGCCAATACTTGCGCGCCGCTCATGTTCGGCTCCCGTGTCCGCCCGCGCGGGTGCGCCTCGGAGACTCGGCGTTGGTCACCGGCGCCACTGCGTCCGGTGCGGGGCTCCGCGCGGCGTCGACACCCAGGGCGGCGGCGATGGGTGTCTCCCCGATCCGCGCGGCCAGGCGGTCCACGCCGGGCCCGGCCGTCACCGCGCCGTCGGTACCGACCACCAGGGCGTCCCGACAGCGCATCCGCTCCCCGTCCCGCTCCAGCACCCCGACGGCGACTACCCGGCGCAGCGTGGTGGTGCCGGGTCTGGCCTGGCGGCGCAGATGGACGACGGCGTCGAGGGCGCTGACGGCCTGGGCGGACACGGCGGTCTCACCCATGCCGGCCAGGGCCCCCAGCGCGGTCAGGCGGGCGGGAACGTCGGCGGGCGAGTTGGCGTGGAGGGTGGCCCAGCCGCCCTCGTGGCCGGTGTTGAGCGCGGTCAGTACGTCGCGGACCTCGGGGCCGCGGCACTCGCCGAGCACGATCCGGTCCGGCCGCATGCGCAGGGCGGTGCGCACCAGGGTGGTCATGGGGACGGCGCCGACACCCTGAACGTTCTCCCCGCGCTCCTGCAGGTGGATGACGTGCGGGTGGTCGGGGCGCAGCTCGCTGGCCTCCTCAATGCACACGATCCGTTCATCGCCGGGCACTCGCCCCAGCAGGGCCGCCAGCAGGGTGGTCTTGCCGGTGCCGGTGGCGCCGGTGACCAGGCAGTTGGCGCGGCATTCCACGAGTGCGGTCAGGACGGCGTCCATGCCGGGGACGATGGTGCCGGCGGCGACCAGCTCGGGCAGGGTGAAGGCGCGGCGCCGTTTGGTGCGCAGGCAGATGAGGGTGCCGTCGGCGCTCAGCGGCGGCAGGACGGCGTTCAGGCGGGTGCCGTCGGGCAGGGTGACGTCGACGATGGGGCTGGCGTCGTCCAGGCGGCGCCCGCAGGCGGCCGCCATGCGCACGGCCAGCGCCCGCGCCTGCGTCTCCGGCAGGCCGGCGTCGGGGACCGGTTCGAGCCCGCGGCCACGGTCGATCCAGGTGCAGCCGGCGCCTACGAGCACGTCGGTGACGCCGTCCAGCTCCAGCAAAGGCTGTAGGACGGGGCCGGCACCCGCGACGTCGGCGCGCACGTGTCGGGTGAGGCGGGCCAGGCCGCCCGCGCCGGTGGTGGGGGCGGCCCCGGAGCCGAGGGCGGCGTCAAGGCTGGCGCCGTGAGCCAGGGCGTTGCGCACCCGGGCCAGCTCGTCGCGGTCGGCGTCCCCGGCGCCCGTTCCCGGAGCTTCTGCCGGGGTGATGCCCGGGCCGACCGGTGAGGATGCGGCTACCATGACGCGCCCTCGGGTGCTTCGACGTCGCCCAGCAGTCGTTCGGCGACGGCGCGCGCCTGGGCACGCAGGGTGCCGCGGCCGCGGGTGGGATCGTCACCGCGGGCGATGCGCTGGGCGACGGTGCGCTCGTGCGGGAGGACGGCGAGGATCTCGGTGCGGGTCATCAGCGCCAACTCGTCGGGGCTGACGTCCTCGCCGAGCTTGCGCACCACCGTGTACAGCCCGGGTGGCGCGTCCGCCCCCGCGCCCGCCGGGGCGGTATCCCGCCTCGCCGCCTGGAACCGCGCGGCCAGGGCCTCCGCGGCGACGGCCGAGCGCAGGTCGAGCCCGGACACCAGCAGGACGGTGGCGCCCTGCGGCACCGGCCACCCGCGGGGCAGGTCGAGCAGCACCAGGTCATGCTCGGCGCGCAGTGCGTCCAGGACGGGGCGCAGCTGCTGCGGATCGTGGGGGCCGCCGCGCCCGTCCCCGGTCAGCACGGGCATGCCCAGCCAGGTGGGCAGGGCGGTGGTGAGTTTCTCCGGGCGGAAGGCGGGCTCGTCGTCGGGCAGGTCCGCCCAGCGCAGCCCGGGCAGTACGCCGTCCCCCATGAGCAGGCCCAGGCAACCGGCGGGGTCGGCGTCGACGATGGCGACGCCGCTGCCGCGGGCGTGGCAGGCGCGCGCCAGGTGCAGCAGGAAGGTACTGGCGCCGAGTCCGCCCCGCGCACCGACAACAACCAGGAGCCGGGCCCGCGGCGGATGCTGCGCGGACAGCAGCAGGACGATGAGGTGGTCGGCGCCGTCGGGGGCGCAGCAGCGCTCGAGGCCGCCCACCACGATCCCCGGTTGGGTGGGTACCTCGGGGCTCCCCTGCCGCATCAGCAGCAGGACGGCGGAGGTATCCGCTTCGGCGAGCAGGGCCCGGGCGGAGCCGAGCGGATCCTCTCCGGGCACGGTGACGACGGGTTCGGCGCCGGTGCAGGCCCGCACGATGTCCGCCGGGAAGCCCTCCGGGACTGCGGGCGGTTGGGCGGCAGGCTGCGCGCCGTCGGCGGTGCCGGCGAGGAGTACCCGCACGTTGGGGACGAGTGGAGCGGTTTCCATGGGGCCTCCTGCGCGACGATGCCGGACGGTCGTGACTCGTGCCGACCGCCAACAGGGTGCGCCGGGAGCCGGCAATGGTGCCGGCGGCCTGTGGATAGCGTCCGCGCGGGGTGTCTTGAACCGCGCCTGTGGGCTCCGGTCGCGGCTCAGCGAACGGCGGTGGTCCCGGCCAGGACGGAGCGGCAGATGGCCTGCCCCTCCTGGATGCCGACGAGGATCGCCTCCGCCTGCCAAACGATCCAGTCGATCACGCCGTCGGGCTGCCCGGAGGCGTAGGCGGCGGCCGCATCGGCGTAGGCGCCGGGCGCGCGGCCGGCGTACTGGTCGGTGACGGCCACGCCGGTGGGTTCCAGCCCGTCGCGGGTGATCAGGTAGCGCACCAGCAGCCGGCCGACGGCGGCGTTGGCGGCGATGAAGGGGCGGGCGGTGATCATCTCGCCGTGTACCACGGCGGCGCGCACGAGCGCGGGGACGCCGGGGAGGTCGAGGAGGCTGAGCAGGGCCGCGATGCGGTCCCGCAGTGCGGCGGCGTCGGGAGCCGCTCCGGGTCCGCCCTCGCGCGGGGACACCCCCGGGGCGCGCGGAATGGCGACCGCGCCCAAGGGGATTTGTCCGGTAGCGGCGAGGGGTCCGGCGACGTCGCGGTGCAAGGCGGTCAGCAAGGTGCGGGGGCTCGGTTGGGCGGGTCGGGCGGGGCCGCCCAGGTCGGGCATCCACTCGCCCAGGCGCACGCCGGCGCGCCACAGGCCGGCGGCGGCGTCTAGGGAGGGATCGCCGGTGGCGGCCTCGGCCAGGCCGCGGGCGGCGACGGCGTCGCGCAGCACCGCGGCGGGCAGGACGACGCCCTCGACGGCGGCGGAGGCGATGGCGCCACGTATTGCGGTCTCGGCGCGGGCCTCGCGCCAGCGGCGACGTAGGGCCTGGTGCCAGCGCAACTGCGTGGAGGCGTCGCGCACGGCATCCTCGGCGCGCTTGACCCGCGGGTGGGCGGCGAGCGCCTCCAGTGCCCGGACGGTGGGATCACTGGTGCGCGCAGGCTGCTGGTGCCGCGCGCGTGGCGCGCCCGCGGACTCGGACGCGCGCACGGACGGCACCCCGCGCGCCGGCCGCTCGCCAGGCGGCGGTCCGATCGACACCCCCATGCTGATCACGGAGCCACTGTAGGCGTGCGGGCGGAGCCCGCCACAAGCCGGTGCGCATGCGACTGCGTCGCAAACACCCGTTATGTGCAACGCACCAAGAGCAGATGTCACACAAATGCCCGTTGTATGCAAAGTTCCTCTGGAACATGTCACACAAGTGCCGTTAGGCTGGCATGGTAGACCTTGAGATGTTCAAACACAGCTCGATGGGAGAACTCGTCGACATCGCAGGCTCTGACGCGCTCCTTGGAGACTGGAGACACAAGGCCTTCATCCCGGCGTCCTTGGGCGCGCACGAACCTGAGTTGACCGGAGCCACATACCGCTCCATCGCCCAGGCCCGCGCCGCTCTGGCGGCTTTGGACGCCACCGCTCGTCGCCTGCCGAATCCTTACCTCCTGCGTACGCCCGTACTGCGCCGCGAGGCTCAGTCAACCTCAGCGTTGGAAGGCACCTACGCTCCGCTTGACGATGTCCTCACAGCCGATGAAGACGCTCCGTCCACGCCCCAGATGACTGAGATCCTCAACTACGTGGCCATGGCGGATCAGGGCTTCGCCTGGGTTCAGGAGGGACGACCTCTCACCGTCGGTCTCATCGAGGACCTTCAGGGACGTCTGATGCGGGGGACTCCTTTGGAGCCCGAATCGGGCCACCTGCGCACCCCAGGTGGTAATCGGCCGTCGCGATGAGGCCGCTTCCGCGACGGCAACGGACGACTCGGACGCTACCTGATCGGCCTGACGCTGCTGTCCCTCGGCGTACTAAGTGAGCCGACGCTCACAGTCTCACCCTGGTTTGAGGCTCGCCGCAGCCACTACTACGACGCCCTCCTCGGGGTGAGCACGAACGGCGACTGGGACACCTTCCTCAGTTTCTTCGCCTCCGGCCTTGCCGCTGCCGCAACCAGCACCCAGAAGCAGATGGAGACACTCACGCAGGTGCAAGATGAACTCAAACAAGTCATCCATTCCTCGTCTCTGCGTTCCGCACGCGCTGCCGACCTGGTGGACCTGGCGGTGTCGACGCCGTCTTTCACGGTGCGCACGGTGGCACAGCGACTTGGACTGTCCTACGGGCGAGCCAATGGTCTGGTGGGGCAGTTGGTCGACTTGGGAGTCCTGCGGACACTCAATCCCGACGCACAGCCGCGCCGCTTCACCGCACCCCGAGTGCTAACAGTCCTACTCGCCGGAGACCCGGTGTAGCTGCGTACGGGTGGTTACTCGCTTCGATAGAAGACGGCTTCGTAGGCGTTTACGGGCACGTCGTGTCTCCTGGCTGGCGACCTACTACGACGACGACGCGCGACGGATCCGTCGTGCCCGCCGCAGAACTCGTCTGCTACGCCACTTCGCCGTTTGGTACGCCGGTTAGAGGTCCGCTGTATACCTCGGAGGCCTTCAACAGACCGCTAAGTGGCGTAGCAGAGCACAAACCGGCGCAGTAGGCGGTCAAGTGGACAGGCACCCAGCACCGCCGTCCAAGTTCGGGCCTCGGCCCCGCAAGGCCTGCGCAGCTTGTCAAGGAAGCGACCGGTGCTGTCTGATGTCATAGGTCCGGTACTGTGCGGGACATGACCGGTGAACGAAATGCTCGCGCGTTACCGGCCCAGGCCGACCGCAGCGGCGCCGCCGCACCGATGGTGCGCACTCGCCCCCGTCCTGATTCCCCGCCCGTCTACTCGGCGGGATCGGACAAGGTGCTGGCCGCCGGCGCCCGTGACTGGGGCCTCGACGACGTCCTGGACGCCGTCTTCTTCGCCGTCGCCGCGCTGGCCACGCTCTGGCTGGCATGGCTGCTGCTCGGTTCGGGCACCCACCTGAGCCCGGGGGCGATAGTCAACATCGTGCTGTTCTGGGCGGTGCTGTCCTATCTGGCGCTGCCCCGCCTGCATCAGATACTCACCTGGTTGTACGTGCCCGACTACTTCATCGGCCGCACCCGTACCGCCGACGGTCTGCTGGGCGATCCGGTCAACCTCGCCGTGCTAGGCGACGAGGAGGACATCCATGCCGCAATGACGAAGGCCGGCTGGGTGCGCGCCGACCCCATCACGCTGCGCTCGGCATGGGGGATCGTCGTCTCCTCGCTGCTGCGCCGCTCCTACCCGGCCGCACCGGTCTCCGACCTACTGCTGTTCGGGCACAAGCAGGACTTCGCCTACCAGAAGGAGGTGGAGGGCAACCCGGCCCAGCGGCATCACATCCGGTTCTGGCGTGTGCCCGAGGGCTGGGTCATGCCCGGCGGCCGCCGCGTGGACTGGCTGGCCGGTGCGACCTACGACCGCTCCGTGGGGCTGTCCACCCTCACCTTCCAGGTGACGCACAAGATCGACGCCGACATCGACGTCGAGCGCGACTATGTGGTCGACGACGTCCGCTGGGCCAATGATGCCGCCTCGCTGGAGATATGGCCGGACTTCTTCACCGCCTACCACCACCGCAACGGCGGTGGCGACCGGATCGTCACCGACGGCGATCTGTACGTGCTGAACCTGGATCGCCTGGTACCCGACTCCGGTGGCGAATTGCAACGGGCACGCAGGACTGAGGCCGAGGTGCGCCGTCGGCGGCCGCCGGAGCTGATTGTGGCCATGGTGCTGGTGGTGTCGCTTCTTTGTGCCAATGCGCTGAGGCTGTTCGGCGGTGCGGCCATCGACGACATTGCCCGTGAACTGGATGGGAGTGGCGTCGCCGACACCCATCGACTGGTCGTGGCGACGGCGACGGTAACCACCGCGGTGATGACGGCCCTGATCCTGGGGCTGGCGGTGGCGGTCTGGCTCGGGCATCCCCGTGCCCGCATCGCCCTGATGGTGGTGCTGGGTCTGAGCCTCGGTTCGCTCATGACCGAGATCTCCGGGGTCGGGATTCGCCAGGCGAGTTGGGGGCCGATCGTCGCGGCGGCGCTGGGAGTGCTGGCGCTGCTGGCGATGACGGCCAGACCCATTCCCCGCTGGGAGCGGGAGCACAAAGCCGAACGGCTGCGGGCACGGGCTGAATGAACCTCGAATGGACCCTGGAGGAGCTATGTCGCTCCGGTCGCCACACTCGGTCCTGCTGGCCGACCGCCGCGGCGGCGGTCGGTGCGAGGTGTTCTGGTGCGGACTTACCCGTCACCGTGTCCCATGCTCATCCGCTGTTTACCGTCGGCCGCCCCCCCTATACGCGCCCCGCTTCTGGGCGACGCGGGCCGTATTGCTCCCCACCAAGAGTTATTTGGCGACAAACACCTCTCTGCCGTTCTCGGTGGTCTTCTCGGCCTTGATGGTTCCGGTGATCTCATCACCCGTGACCGTGAGCACGCCGTCGGCGTAGCTGTGCGGCGCGTTGATCAAGGGGATATTCAGCGATTCCTTGTCAGCGCCGGTGAAGGTCGGCACTCCCAGCACCTGAAGATTCTGCCCCTCACCATTCAGGACCAGAATGGTGGTGGTCAGCACCACCTTGTCCTTGTAGACGAAGGAACCGCCGTAACCGATCTCATCCAACTTGGGCAGGTGCAGGTAGGCCACCGAAGTATCCGCCTCGGCGTCGTCGATCTTCTTGATGTCCGGTGCAACGTACTGGTCGGCCTCCTTGATCGCCTCGTCAACCTGACCTCCGACCTCGGGGTCCACCTCCTCCGGAACGGGGGCCACGTCCTCCAGGAGCATCTCCGTGAGCGTCTTGCCACTGGTGTAGAAGCCGTTCTTCCAGTCGGGCTTGACCGCGTCCAGCAGCACCCCGGTGATGAATCCGAATGCATAGGACTCCACGTCGACCGATACGTCCAGCGGTTCCTCCTTCAGCAGCGCCGCCTGCCGGGTCTGAAGCTGCTCAGGGGACTGATTCTCCTGGATGGACAGCGCCATGTACTCCACGTACCGGGCAGTGCCCTCAACGATGTCGTACTGATGGATGTCCTCGGCCTCGCCCGCGAACTCCGACTTCCAGGTGTCCATCCAGTAGCGGGCGTGCCCCAAGTGCTCGGACCGCTTGTCCGCATCCGTTGCCGCCTGGCGCAAGCGGTGCAGCATCATGCGCCGCAGGGTGCGGGGCTGCGCCTGGTACGGGTAGGGGGTGTCCCTGCTGCTGGAGGCGGTCACATTGATCTCGCCCTGATAGTAGAAGTGGACCAGCTCGTGGGTCATGAGCGCGAAGGCGTAGGTGGCCGGATCCTTCAGATCCGCGACGGGCTCCGAGGCGCCGGTGGCGGTTACGGACGGCGTGGAGTTCATACCCGCGGCGGCCCCACCGCCCTCTCTGCCGCTAACCCCCACCGTTGCTGCCTGACCGAGGTTGAGGGTGATGGACGGCTGGTCCTCGAAGGTGACCTTGCCGTAGGAGGTGGGCACCTCAATGCTCGCGTACTCGTCGGCCTTGAGTTCCCGTTGACCGTCAACCGAGATCGCCCACGCACGTTTCACCTTGAACTGCTCGTCGACCTGCATGGCCACGATCCGATGCCTGGTGTAATCGACCCCCGGCCACACCGGCCCCATGATCGGCCAGATACGGGTCACCCAGGCGGACACCCCCTCGACCACGGTCTCGTACTGCTCATCGGACAACGACGGCGCACCGGCCAGACTGCCTAGCGGGTCCTGCGCCCCCGTGGGGGACTCGGGGGTCGGCGATGTGGACGCCGGGCTCTTGCTCTGCGAGTCATTGCCACCCGCGCAGGCCGCCAATGGCAGCAGGAGCGCGGCCCCGATAGCCGCTACGGCAGAGCGGCGCGTGAGTGAGAAGGAGGTTGGACTGGACTCAGTCATCAGATGCTTCACTTTCAACGATCGGTTCAACTTCTATGGTTTTCTGAACATTGCACAGCGGTGGTTGGGCGGGTCCGTTCAACCGACCCGCCCCGCCCGGGTTCAGTAGTACTGCTCAATCTCCTCCTTGCAGGTCAAGTCCTTCTCCGGCAACTCGCCACGCAGCAGGTAGTTGTCGATGGTGTTGTCCACGCAGTCACCCTTGCGCTTATAGGCGCCGTGACCGTTGCCCTCGACGGTCAGCAGGCGGGCAGAGTCCAGCTGGGCGGCCAGATCCTTGGCCCACTGGTACGGGGTGGCGGGGTCTCCGGTGATGCCGACGACGAGGATCGGTGCCGCACCCGTGGCACGGATCTCACCCGGCTGGTTATCGGTGTGGTGTCCCCAGCCCTTGCAGAACGCGTCGGGGTAGGTCAGCCCCGTGCCGAGCGTGGGCGCCACCTCCTGGATTCTGGTCGCCTGCTCGTCCCACTCGGACTCGTCTCCACGGACCGGGTAGTCGAGGCAGTCGATGGCGCTGATGGCGTTCTCATTGGCCGCCTCGCGGGCCTCCTTCTCAGCCAGCTCCTGCGGGTCCGTCTCATCGTCCACCAGTGATGGATTGGTCAGCACGGCGAGGGCCGTACCGTCATTGTTCTTGATCGCTTGGCTGAGCGCCGCGGTCAGAAGGTCCCATGCACTGTTGTCATACATCATGTCGATCAGGGTCTTCGTGAGCGTCGCCCCGTCTACGGAGTCGCCCAGAGTGGACGGCAGCGGCGTGGTGTTGGCCTTCTCAATGAGTTGCCTGATCTGCTCGACGCCGGAGTCGACATCCCCGGTCAGTGGGCAGTCCTCTCCCGCCTGGCAGTGTTCGACGTAGGCGCGCAGGCTCTTCTCAATGGCCTCCGCCTGCTGCACCACGTTGTCCGCATTCTCCTGTGAGGGGTCCTGCGCGCTGTCCAGCACCATCCGGCCCACGTTCGCGGGGAACATCTCCGCGTAGCGCGCTCCCAGGTAGGTCCCGTAAGAGGTTCCCAAGTAGTGCAGGCGCGCATCACCCGATAGCGCCCGCAGCACATCCATGTCACGCGCCACCGAGGCGGTGTCCATGTGGTCGATCAGATCGGGTTCAGGCGAGTACTGCTTGCACCTGGCGGCCAGTTCGGCCGCAGTTTGCTCGGTGCTCTCGGCGGTCTCCTCCTCAAAGTCCACCGGCGTTGAGCCCTGCCGCGGATCGGCGGCATCATTGTCCTGCTGCTGGTTGGTGGCTCCGGAACTCTTCTGCTGCAATGTGGCCTCGGCCACCTCATTCATCTCCTGGGGGCTCAGGCAGGTCAGGGGTGTGGACTCACCCACCCCACGCGGGTCGAAACCGAGGATGTCATAGCCCGCTCGCAGCGCATCGGAGAAGACTCCCTCCTGCGAGACATATTCCAGGCCGCTCCCACCGGGTCCTCCGGGATTGGTCAGCAGCGTACCGATCGGCTTGCCCGACGTGGAGGGGAGCTTCTTCAACGCCAAGTCGATGGTCTTACCCGAGGGCTCGTCGTAGTTCAGCGGAACCTTCGCCGTGGCGCACTGGAAAGAGGCGTCGTCGTCGCATTCCTTCCAGTCGAGCTTCTGATTGTAGAAGGTCTCCAGGCCTGCGGGTACCGGCGGAGCGCTCTGCGCATCCACCGGGATGGCGGATGTCGTACCGCCCGACGCCGTCGAGCCGCTGCGGTTGTCGCTGACTGCGGTACACGCAGACAATGCCAGGCATGCGACTGCCGCTACCGCAAGCGGAGCAGCAACCTTATTGTGAATCATTTTCGTTCTCATGAACGGGAATGTAAACATCTCCGACACCGTCCGAATCCCCCCGCCGACCGATTGCCCCGTCGGCCACGGTCATGCCACAGGAGGAGACCCCTACACCTCAGCCAGCGGACGACGCCGAGCACGGCCAACCGCCAATCGTCTAGAATCCGGTTGTGGCGCAAGACAAGTCCTCCCCCGCGACGGCGTCATCGGGGCGAGCCGTCCCCACGCCGTCGGCCCCTGACCCCGATCCCGACGGCGTCCGCCAGGCGCCGCGCTCGCGCCGCGGCGACTACCTGCTGACCGCCGCCGTCGGCGTGGTGTTGCCGCCGCTGACGCTCGCCCTGGCTGGTGCGACCGCCCAGGCCTCCACCGCCGGCCAGCTGCTGCGCATGATCGTGCTCGGGCTGCTCACGCTGCTGCTGTCCGCCCTGGCGCAGTGGCTGTTCGCGGTGCGTTCCTCTTTGGGCGGCCTGGTCGGCGGTGTGGTCGCGCTGGTGGCGCAGGCAATCATCCTGCTCAGCCCCGAGCGCGCCGCCGCCGCACCCTTCGAGTGGGCCCGCTCCCTGATCCCCACCGGCGCCGTGCTCATCGTCGCGGGACTGCTGCTGGGCGGTTCCTGGGGGATGCGCCGGGCCCGCCGCGCGGGGCGCGCGGAGGCACGCCTATCGGTAAGGCTTGGTGCAAGCGATCGGAAACTGGGGGTCACCCCGGCGGCCCCGCCTTCGCGGCGGCGCGACCACGTGATCTCCTTCCCGCTTACGGCAGTGGCGGTGGGAGCCGGCCTGGCCCTGCTCGCGGTCGGGTATGCGCCCCTGGTGTCCCCGGGGGCGTCGCTCGGAGGCGCCCTGCTCGAGCCCGCACTGGCACTGGTGCTGCTGGCCCTGGGGACAACCTTGACCGGGCGATCGACCCTGGGGGCCCGCGTCACCGGGGCGCTGCTGGCATTGTTCTCTCTGCCCGCAATGCTGGCGCAGGTGTGGCCGCAGCTGCCTGGTGCCGGGCTGCTGGCCCGGCTGCTTCCCCACGACCCGACCGGTATCAGCCTGCTGCTGGCGGGCACGGTGCTGGTCACGGTCGGGTGGGGCGCGCACCTGGCCCGGCGCCGAGGGCGGGCGGGCGAACTCGCCGAGCTGCACTCCCGCGAGACACCGCCGCACGTGTAAGGTGCCGCAGCAGGCCCGGCCTCCGCCGACGCCGTCCCACCTGCCAACTCGGTCGACTTTCGGCCCCCGCCCGGCACGCCTCCCCGCGGGCGGGTACCCGACCATTACCGTGGGCGGAAAAGGAGGTCACGATGAGCACCGACACCACCGCCGGGAACGACCCCGAGGATCAGGCCACCGCTTCCGATCTCGAATCCACGGCCTGGGCCCGCGCATCCGCGCCGGGCGACGCCGCGGCCGACGGACCTACGCCCGACGCACCGAACACCACCGAGCCCGAGCCCAGCGCTGCCGATCTCGCGGCCACCCCCGCCGCCTCCGCGGACGCCATCCCCGCCGCCTCCAGCACGCCGGAGGAGAAGACCACCTCCACCCTGTTCCCACCGGACCCCGCCCCGGCCCCGGCGGCTCAACCGCCGCTCGCCTCACAGGACACCGCGGACCTACCGCCCGACACCCAGGCAGACGCCAGCCCCGCCGCAGAGCAACCCGAGCCGCGCGCCCCCAAGGCACGCACGGAGGACGACATCCTGCTGGACGGCTCCAGCGTCGTCGGCCGCCCGAAGTCCCGCGCAGCCGCCCACTGGGCCGGCGTGCTGGTCTGGGTGGTAGCCCTTCCCCTGGCCTGGTACCTCTTCCACGACGGGGCCGCCGCCGCGGTCGACGGCGCCACCCCGCTGAGCTTCGGCACGCCGGTGCGCGCGCTGCTGGAGTTGGGTGCGGGCGCCGTCGTGCTCGCCATCGCCCTGTGGACGGCGAGCCGCTCCAGCCTGGGATCCTTCGTCGTCGGCGTGGTCTCGCTGCTGGTCGGGGTGCCGTTCCTGGTGGCACCGACGGCGATGAACGGCTCGATCGGGCCGTTACTGGACCGACTCACGGCACATTCGAACCTGGGCGCCTCCCTGTCCAGCTACTTCTGGGCGGACGCCGTCAGCGGCAAGTTCGTTGCCTTCGGTATGTTCATGATCATGGTTGGCGTGGTCTCGCACAACGCCCGCCGTGCGGGTCGCCGCGAGCAGGAGATCATCGATCGCGGCCGTCACAACGACTGACCCCAACACCGATGCGTCCCGCAGCGGTGCCGCCCACAGGCAGGTCGGCCCCGAACAGCGGCGCGGTCTCACCATGAAACCAACGGCGCTCCCGCGCCCGTCGGCGGCCTAGCCTGGGCCGGTGCCCGCTCCCCGTACCTCCCCCACCGGCCCGCGCCCGGCGTCCGCGTCCCGCCCGGCGTCGCTGCCGATGGTGACGAGGCGCGACGCCGCCCGCGACGCCGTGCCGGTCGTAATCGGCTACATCACGCTTGGCCTGGCGGCCGGCCTGCTACTGGTCGCCGAGGGCCTGAACTGGTGGTGGGCGCCGCTTTGGAGCGTGCTCATCTACTCGGGCACCATGCAGATGCTGTTGGTGCCGCTGGCCGGTACCGGGGAGCCGCTGGCGGCGATCGCCGCCTCCACACTGTTCGTTTCCGGCAGGCACGTCTTCTACGGACTGGGTTTTCCCCTGGACCGGGTGCGCGGCCGCCTGGTCACCCGCCTGTATGCGATCCATGCCATCACCGACGAGGTGTACGCCCTGTTGGCCTCGCGGGAGCGGACGGCGATGAGCGGGCGCTACATCGTCACCGTCGAGGTCATGAGCCACTGCGCGTGGATCTTCGGCACCACGGCGGGGGCGCTTGCGGGTACGGGTCTGGCTGCCCTGGTCGGGGAGCGGGTGGAACTGCTCGGCTTCGTGCTGACGGCGCTGTTCGTGGTCCTGGCTATTGAAAACTGGCGTTCCCACCCGGACCTGGCGGTGCTGCTGATCGGGTTCGTGGCCGGCGCAGTCGGACTGGCGGTGGGCGGATCGGCGGCCCTGCTCAGCGCCCTGGGTACTCTCGCCGTCGCACTGATCGCGCTGTACACCTGGCGGCAACGCGCCACCCGGACCGCCGGCGAGGAGGCGCGCTGATGCTGACCAACTCCCAGCTGGCGCTGACCGTCGTGGTGGTGGCGGCGATCACCTTCGCCTGCCGTATCGCGCCCTTCGTGCTCCTGCGCGGCCGCGGCCGCGTACCTTTGCTGACCTTCCTCGGCGACGCCATGCCACTGGGCGTCATGATCGTGCTGGTGGCCTACACGCTCGACGGCGTGACCACCTCCCCGGCCACCTGGCTGCCCGCCGTCGTCGGTATCGGCACTACTGCCGGACTGCACCTGTGGCGCCATGCGATGGGCCTGTCCCTGGTCGGGGGTACCGCCGTCTACGTGGCGGCCTCGCTACTGATGGCCTGAACCACTTCGCTCCGCGGCCACCAGCCGAGCGCTCCGCGAGCACAGCATGAACCTTGCTCGGGGATGGATCGGACCTCCCTCGGGAACACGCCGGCCCTCGGCACTCGACAATCGGGCGACGCCGGTGACGGCTCACGCCTTCGTCTGACGGTTCGTGTGCTCACCCAGCGGTCCGGCACCTTCGCCCGACGGTTCGCGCGCTGGCCTGACGGTTCGTACGTTGCGGTCGACGATTCGGCACATCCGGTGACGGTTCGTGGGGTAGGGGTACGAACCGTCGTTGTGATGTCTCAGGACATCGGTGACAGTTTTGTGTCAGGACATCGGTGACACTTGGTGTGTCAGGACATCGGTGACACTTGGTGTGTCAGGACATCGGTGACAGTTGTGGTGGTTGGTGGGGTTGGGTGTGTGTGGGTGGAGACGTAACGGACGCCGGGTGCGGGCCAGGGGTACTGGGCCAGGATCTCGCCTTGGGTGTCGGTGAAGGCGACTTGGTGGGGGTCCCAGGTGATGGTCACTGGCTGGTGTGCGTGGGTTCTGGATACCAAGAAGCTGATACCGGCCAGGCTGACCACTCCGTTAGCCCCGATGGTGCCTTGGCGCTGCCCTGAGGGCGGTGTTGTGGGCCGGTGCCTGGGGCGGGGTTGTGTGGGGATGCCGCCGACGGATACGGGCTCGTGGTGCTTGGGGCGTGGCGGGGCGGCGACGGGGGTGGCGTCCCACGCCTGCTGGGGTGTCATCCTCCCGGGCAGGGTCTGGTGTCCTCGCTCGGTGTTGTAGATGTGGTCGAAGGCGTCGACTTGGGCTTGTAGCTCTTCGATGGTGTGGGCCAGGGGCTGGTTGTCGAGGTAGCGGAACAGAGTCTGGTGGAAGCGCTCGTTCTTGCCCTGGGTGGTGGGCTTATAGGGCTTGGAGGTGATGGGTTCTACCCCCAGGGTGCGCACGTGGTCGACCAGTTTGCCTTTGCGGCCGCGTCGGGTGGGGTTCAGGGCCGTCCCGTTGTCGGTCAGTAGCCGCTGGGGCACCCCGTAGCGGGCGACGGCCCGGTCGAATACCGCGATAGCCGCCTGGCTGGTCTCGGCGGCGGCGACCAGGGATGCCACCGCCAGGCGGGAGTGGTCGTCGATGAGCTGGAAGATGACGACCTTGCGTCCTCCGGCGAGGACGTACTCGGTGGCGCCCCGTCTGCCAGCAGGCGTTCGGGGCCGGATAGACAAACCGGCGCCATGCCGCCCGGGGCCTCTTCGTGGGCTCGGCTCGGGCCACGCCGGCGGAGCGAAAGATGCGGGCCAGTGATGTCGGCGAGGGCGCCTTGAGGCCCATGGCCCGCATCTTGTCGTGCACGCTGATCGGGCCGCAATCCAGGCCAGAGCGTTCCAGCGCGGCACGCACGTCAAGGGCCTGGGAGCGTACCTGGTCGCTTATGCGTCCCGGGCTTGTGCGAGGACGGCGGGAGCGGGGCTCGAGTACCGCGGCCTCCCCGTCAGCTCGGGCTCGGGCCCGCAGCACATAGAAGGTCTTGCGGGAGATGCCCTCCTGTTCGCAGAACGTGGTCACCGCCCCGCGCGGGGCGTCATCAGGCCACCGGGCGATCGCCAGACGCACACGCGGATCAACACCACTACTGTTGGACTTCCTGACTGAGCTCATGCGCCCAAAAGCACACCAGAACTGTCACCCCCAACAACCCACGAACTGTCACCGATGTCCTGACACAGAACTGTCACCGATGTCCTGAGACATAACAGGTACGAACCGTCGTCGTTCATGCCGAACCGTTGCTGCTAACTGACGAACCGTCACCGGAACGCACGAACCGTCCGCACGCGCAACGGCGCCGACGACGTCCTCATCAACCCGAGAACGACCTCGCCAGCCCGACGTCGACCTCCCGCACCCAAACACGAACAGCTCTTTCAAGCAATGTCGGTGAAGGGCCGCGGCAGACCGAGCGGGCATCGACGTCTTACCAGTAGGCTGCCGCTGTGCAAGCCACCGTGACTCGTCCCGGACCGTGGACCCACCGCCACGTTACCGCAGGCGGTACTCGTTTCCACGTCGTCCTGGCCGGCCCCGAGGCTCCGCTGGCCTCCGCCGTCCCGCCCCCGGCCTCACCGGCGGCACGCAACCCCGAGACGGCCGCGCCGGCCGGACACCCGGTCCTGCTGCTGCACGGCTTCCCCGAGTGCTGGTGGACGTGGCGACATGTGATCCCGGCGCTGGCGGACGCAGGCCACCGCGTGATCGCCGTCGACCTGCGCGGCTTCGGCGGCTCCGACCGCCCGCCGTCGGGATACGACCTGGTCACTCTCGCTCGCGACGTCGCCGCCGTGGTGCGCGCGCTCGGGCACGACCACGCGATCATCGTCGGCGCCGGGCTCGGCGGGCAGGTCGGCTGGACGCTGGCCAGCCTGGAACCAGAGCTGACGGTGGGGCTGGTGCCGATTGGGGCGCCGCATCCTCTGGCCGTGCGCTCCCTGCCCATGCGCACCGTCATGGGCTCCACGGTGCAGCACCTGTTCTTCAACGTCCCCCTGCTGCCCGAACGCAGCCTGCGGACGACGGCGGGCGTCGAGCGGCTGCTGCGCTCCTGGGCGGCCCCGGCCACGCGCCCACTGGTCACCGAGGGCGCCGAGTATTACGCCGCACTGCTGGCGCGCCCGGGCGCGGCGCATTCCGCACTGGAGAGCACCCGCCGCTCCACCCTCACACGCGCCGAGGTGCAGGCGCTGAACCGGCCGACGACGGTGCCGGTGTTGTCCGTGCAGGGCGAGTTCGATCCGGTGCAGCCCGCCCGGGCCCACGCCCGCGACACCCACCATGTGGTCGGCGTCCTGCAGCAGGTGACCATCCGCGGCGTCGGGCACTTCCCGCAGGAGGAGGCACCGGAGCGGCTGGTTGACGTGCTGCTGCCCTTCCTCACCGAGCTGGCGGCCCCGCCCCGACAGGCCCAGTCCCAGTCGCACTCCTCCATCCGTAGGCAGCGGACCGGCGCGCGCCGCAGGACGTCGTTCATACGCCCACCCGGGGGCATAGCCCGGCGGCGTTCAGCGCGCACGCCTCGCAGCGGGGAGCGCGGGCGCGGCACACCGTCCTCCCGTGCTCAATGAGCCGGTGACACCCGCCCGTCCACCGCGCCGGTTCCCACAGGGCGGCAAGATCGCGTTCGACGGCGAGCGGATCGCGCGCCGTCGTCCAGCCCAGGCGGCGCGATAGGCGGCCCACATGCGTGTCCACGGTGATCGCGGGCACGCCGAAGGCGTCGCCGAGCACCACGTTGGCGGTCTTGCGCCCCACTCCGGGCAGGGCCACCAACGCCTTCCGGTCCGCGGGCACCGCGCCGCCGTGAGCGGCTACCAGCTCGGCACCCAGCGCGATCAGTCGGGCCGCACGGGTGTGGTGCATGCCCAAGGGCCGCAGCCGCGCCTCCAGGTCGACCCGGTCCGCGCCGGCGAGCGCGACCGCATCCGGGTAGCGGGCGAACAGTTCCGGGGTGATGGTGTTGACGCGGGCGTCGGTGGTCTGGGCGGACAGGACCGTCGCCACCAGCAGCTGAAAGGGGCTGTCGTGGTCCAGGGTGCAGCGGGCGTCCGGGTACAGGCCGATCAGGACGTCGTCGACGGCGGCGGCCCGCCGGGCGGCCGCGTCACTCGGGGCGTCTGGCGCACCCGGGGTGGGAACCGGCGCGCCCGGGCTGGGGGTCGCCCCGCCCGGACCCGTCGACGTGGCCGATGACTCGATGATTTGACCTGGCACACAGTGAGACTACAATGCTCGTCGGCGTGCCACAGGTCACAAGCCGTGGCTAGGATATGACGTAAGAGGCCCCGCTCGTTCCCGGGCCCGCCCTACTACACACCACAGGAGGACCCTCGTGGAAGACAGCATCATCTCCAAGATCCCACTGTTTGAGGGGATGAATCCGGAGGAGCGGGAAGAGCTGCGCAACATGATGACGCAGACCACCCTGCGCCGCGGCGAGATCCTCTTCAACGAGGGTGACCCGGGCGACCGCCTGTACATCCTCCTATCCGGCAAGATCAAGCTCGGCCACGCCTCCGCCGACGGGCGGGAGAACCTGCTCGCGGTGCTCGGCCCCGGCGAGGTCGTCGGCGAACTGACCCTGTTCGATCCGGGCCCGCGCTCCACCACGGCCACCGCGGTCGCCCCCACCGACCTGTTGGCGCTGGAGCACACCCAGCTGATGAGCTTCATCGAGACGCACCCCACTCTGGCCAAGGACATGCTGCGCGCCCTGGCCCAGCGGCTGCGCCGTACCAACACGGCCCTGGCCGACCTGGTCTTCTCCGATGTGCCCGGCCGCGTCGCCAAGGCCCTGCTGGACCTCGCCGACCGCTTCGGCTCCACCACGGAGGACGGGGTGCACGTGCCGCACGACCTCACCCAGGAGGAGCTCGCCCAGCTGGTCGGCGCCTCCCGCGAGACGGTCAACAAGTCGCTGGCGGAGTTCGTCTCCCGCGGCTGGATCCGTCTGGAAGGGCGCGCCGTCACTCTGCTCGACGTCGACCGCCTGCGTCGTCGCGCCCGCTGACGCCCGCATCTCCTTCGCCGCAAGCTCGGCGCGGATAAAACGCCGAAACCGGCACGAATGACGTGCCGGTTTCGGCGTTTGTTGCTGCTGGCGCGGCCGCTCGAACTGGTCGGCGGTCCGGCCGACCGCGGTTACCCGGACCGCCGACCGCAACCACGTCTCAGGCCAGTGGCCGCTTCAAATAGGCGACCAGGTTGTCCGAGCCGGTCGGACCGGGGATCACCTGCACGAGCTCCCAGCCGTCGGCGCCCCACTGGTCGAGGATCTGCTTGGTGGCGTGGACGAGCAGGGGCACGGTGGCGTACTCCCACCGGGTAATTCCCGGGGCATTGCTGTTGCTTGTTGCGTCGGTCATGCCCTAAAGCCTATGGGGCAAGAAGCACAGCCGAAAGCCCAGCGGCGGCGTGGCCGCGCATTCCGCCCCGCAAAGCAACGAGCACACACGGGCGCACTGCGGACCCAGTTACCGCGGGCCCAACACCGGCGCCGGTCACCGCACGCGCGCGAGGATGCGGGGAGCGCGTCGGGCATGAATCTCGGCGACCAGTTCGTCGTCCTCGCGGCGCAGCCACTCGCTCCAGTCGGTGACCTCCGGGAACCGCCGCAGCAGCGCTCGACGTTCACGCTCGGTGAGCCCTCCCCAGACGCCGAAGCTCAACTCCGAGTCCAGGGCCTCCGCCAGGCACTCCATGCGTACCGGGCAGGTGAAGCACAGCGAACGGGCATCGCGCTGCTCCGCCCCCTTGCCGAACAGCCGGTCGGGCTGGACGCTTGCGCAGGCCGCACGGGCCGCCCAAGTCTGGTCGCTCGTCATTTCTCACTCCCCTACCGCTGAGGTCGACTACAATGTCGGCCGGATCACACGTAGACGGTATGCCAACCGATGGTCATTTGCCAAATTGGCATCCGCACAAGGGCTCGTGCGCCGACCAAGCACCCCCGCACTCCCCACCATGCGGCCGTCGACCACACCACGACCACCACGCACCGGCGCCTCCAAGGCGTTTTCCAGCCGCTGTTCGTCGTAGCCCGGTGCACAAACACGCCATTTCGCCGTAGTGTGGACACCATGTCGAAGTCTTCCTCCCGCGGCAGGTCCTTATCGTCCCCTGCCCAGGTCGTGGCGATGCTGCTGGTCTTCCTGCTGCTGTCCGGCGCAGGCGGAGTACTGGCGGCGGGCTTCGCCATGCCCGCCGTCGGCGTCGCCTCCGCAATCACCAACGCCTCCGCACAGCTCTTCGACGAGCTGCCCGACGACTTCAACGTCCTCGAGCCCAGCCAGGTCTCGGTGATCAAGGCCTCCGACGGCAGCCAGATCGCCCAGTTCTACGCCGAGAACCGCATCGTCGTCTCCCTGGACGACATCGCCCCGAGCATGCAGAACGCCATCGTGGCGGTTGAGGACCAGCGCTTCTACCAGCACAAGGGCGTCGACCCGGCCGGCATTGTCCGCGCCGTGGTCTCCAACGCCAACGGCGGCTCACAGGGCGCCTCCACGCTCACCCAGCAGTACGTCCGCAACGTCCTGGTCGAGGCGGGGCTGCAGAACGACGACGACGCCGCCATCGCCGCCGCCAAGGCGCCGACCGCGGCCCGCAAGCTGCGAGAGATCAAGTACGCACTCACCCTGGAGCAGAAGTACTCCAAGCAGCAGATCCTCGAGGGCTACCTCAACATCGCCTCCTTCGGCCCGTCCACCTACGGGGTCGAGGCATCCGCGCAGCACTACTTCTCCCATTCGGCCAAGGACCTGTCGATCGCGGAGTCGGCACTGCTGGCCGGCTTGACCAATGCCCCCGGCGCCTACGACCCTGTCCAGTACCCGGACAAGGCCAAGAGCCGCATGGACTGGGTGCTGCAGAAGATGTACGAGGAGGAGTTCATCACCGCCGACGAGTACCAGGCGGGTCTGGACACCCAGATCGCCGACATGCTCAACGTCACCGACTCCGTGGGAGGCTGTGGGGCCGCAGGCTCGGCAGCCTACTTCTGTGAGTACGTGGTCGGGGAGATCGAGAACTCGGACATCTTCGGCGACACCGAGGCCGAACGACGCCAACTGTTGCTGCGCGGCGGCCTGGAGATCACCACCACGCTGGACCCCGCCAAGCAGAAGAACGCCAACGACACGATCCAGGCCTACGTGCCCACCGGCGACCCGTCGAACGTCAAGTCCGCCCTGGTGTCGATCGAGCCGGGCACCGGCCGGATCCTGGCCATGGCGCAGAACACCAACTACGGCGACGCCACGGGCTCCGACCCCACCGCCACCCAGATCTCCTATTCGGCGGATTACCTGCACGGCGGCATGGAGTCGAATGGCTTCCAGCCGGGGTCGGCCTTCAAGACCTTCGCCTTGGCCCAGTGGTACCAGGAGGGGCGCTCCGGGTACACGGTTACGAACACCACCCCGCGCACCTTCTACTCCTCCGACTGGACCATCTCCTGCGACCCTGACCTCCATCCGGAGGCCTGGGCGCCCAAGAATGCCGACCCCAGCGAGAATGGCCGACACACGGTGATTGAGGACACCGCCATGTCGATCAACGTCGGCTATGCGGAGATGCTGGCGCAGATGGACGTGTGCTCCGTGACCCAGTTGGCGGCCGACATGGGCGTGACCAAGGCCAACGGGGATCCAGTCGACCCCTACCCGTCCGTGGTACTCGGCGGCACCGAGACCACCCCGGTGTCCATGGCCAACGCCTATGCGACCTTCGCCGCCCACGGCGTGTACTGCACCCCCGTCGCCATTGACTCGATCATCGACGCCGACGGCAATGAGATGAGCACTCCGTCGGCCAGTTGCAGCCAGGTCATGAGCGCCACCGCGGCGGACCAGGTGACGCTCACGCTCCAGTCGGTGCTGACCAGTAAGGGCACCGGCCCTGGGGCCGCCCTGAGCGGGCGCCCGGCGGCCGGAAAGACCGGCACCACCGACTTGATGGACAACGCCTGGTTCATCGGCTACACCCCGCAGCTGGCCACCGCCATCTGGGCCGGCCACTCCGACGGCTACTACGCCATGAATCACCAGTACATCGGCGGGCGCTACTACGCCACCATGTACGGTGCCGACCTGCCAGCGCCCATGTTCAAGACCTACATGGACGCGGCCCTGGCCGGCGAGCCGGTGGAGGCCTTCAACCAGGTGAGCCTGGGCGCCGGTGCGCCAACATCCAGTAACTCAAACAACGGCGGCCAGGCGCAGCAAAACTCCGCCGGGTCCCATGACGGCGACGACGACTCCGACGACGAGGACTGATATGCCCGCGGCTCGTAACGCCGTACTCGGCGGTCTGGCCGCCGGCGCCGGCTTGCTCGGCTATGCCCTGATCGAGGCTCGCCTGCCGGTGCTGCGCCGGGTGGACGTGCCCGTGCTGGCGGCCGGCCAGCGTCCGCTGACTATCCTGCACCTGTCGGACTTGCACCTGACCGATCACACCGAGGCACGTGTGGCCTGGGTGCGCGGCCTGGCGGAAGCTCGCCCCGACGTCGTCGTCAACACCGGTGACAACCTGTCCTTCGCCAGCGGCCTGGAGCCGCTCAGCCGGGCCCTGGAGCCCTTCGCGCACCTGCCGGGCGCCTTCGTCTTGGGCGACCACGACTACCGCACCACGGTGTTCAAGCTGCCCACTCGCTATCTGCGCCGCGATCCGCGCTCGGGCGATGACCCCGAGCAGGAGGCCGCCGTCGAGCCGCTCCCCTGGCGGGAGGTTCGCGACCTGCAGACGGGCGCCGGCTGGGTCGATCTGAGCAATGCCCGCGGCGCCCTCGACGTCGGTAGCCGCCGTGTCGAGCTGGTCGGGGTGGATGATCCACATGTGGATCGGGACGCCTTCCCACCACCCGCCCTGGTGGTCCCGAGCGCCGACGACGGTGAGCCGGTCCTCGACCGCAGCGGCAGGCCGCTGCGGTTGGGACTGATGCACGCCCCTTACCGGCGGGTTCTGGACGCCATGGTGGCAGACGGCGTGGAACTGGCCTTCGCCGGGCACACCCACGGCGGGCAGTTGTGCCTGCCCGGCTACGGGGCGCTGGTGACCAACTGCGACCTGGACCGCCGCCGCGCCTCGGGCCTGTCCCACTGGCCGGATGCCCACCCCGAGGGCCGGGAGGCCGACGCCATGTTTCTGCATGTGTCCGCCGGCCTGGGCACCAGCCCATACACGCCGGTGCGCGTGGCCTGTCGCCCGGAGGCGACGCTGCTGACGCTGCGCCCCGCCGGCTAGGGCCCCGACGCCGTCAGAGGACAGCCACGGAACCTGTGATCTCGCTCTCCCGTGGCCCGGCAGGTGACCGACCCCTCAGAGACACGATTTCCCCCACCGGCGCGACGGCGGCTATAGTCGTTCCGCACACGGGGTGTGGCGCAGTTTGGTAGCGCGCTTCGTTCGGGACGAAGAGGTCGTGGGTTCAAATCCCGCCACCCCGACGACGAGGACGCCCGCGAGCTTGCTCGTGAGGCGTCCGAGGAGGAAGGGGTAACAAGGCCGCCAGGCCGAATACCCCGACGATAAGAAGATCCATGAGCTTGCTCATGAGATCTTCGCAGAGGAGGGAGTAAGAGGCCGCCAGGCCGAATACCCCTACAAACGGTCGTTGCCCAGGCGGGCGGCGGCCGTTCGTCGTTCGCAGCAGCGAGCGAGGGTTATAGGCGCGAACGTGTTGCTTTAGACCGGCGTGTCGGGGTGTTCTAGCTGGTTCGGCCGGCCCAGCCTTTGCGTTTCCAGAGGCCTTCTTCGGGGTTGTCGGCGCGAACGTGTGTGTGGTTCGGGCGCCCCCGGGTTCACTAGGTCCTGTTGTGTAAGTGCTTGGGTGGCGATGCGCGGTTGGGTGGCGGTGTGTGGCTGTTGAGCCTGTCGGTTGGACCGCTGTTCCCCGGTTGGACCGCCGTAGCCGCCGGTTACAGCGGTCCAACGGGGCGTGGGCGGTCCATCGGGGCGTGGGCGGTCCAACCGGGGCGTGGGCGGTCCAACCGGGGCGGTGCACTTCCACCGTTGGGTGCCTGCGGCGGTGCGGCCGGGCTTCTTCATAGGGGTCTGACAGATCGGGCAGAGCCTTGCTCGTGGGGACCGTGTTCTCACGGCCCGCACATCTACCCCCGAAAGTCAACCACCGCCCCGGGTTAACCTCCCAGGCCATAATCACCCCGACTTCCCCGCACCACAGCAACCAAAATCCCGATCTTTAGCAACACGTTCACGCCGATAACTCGCGAGCGAGGGGTTGACACGCCTTGGATACTTGAGGGGAAGGCGCGCCGCGCGAATCCCGCACAAAGGAGGGATGTACTGTGAGCACTGCAGTTGCGCCGCCTCGCGGCGTGGTAAAACACTTTACACGCCCGGAGCTAGAGGCCCGCAAACGAGACATCGTCAATGAATTAGAGCGCCGTTTCGGCAGCCTGGACGCGGCGCTTGCCCAGGAGTACACCGGAGACTACCCCTCGGAAGACCTGCGGCTATTCGGTGCCTACCATGACGTGCTGTTCTTACTAGAGCATGACCGATAGCGTCGACGAGCAGACCTTACGGTTTGCCAACGGCCTGACTCACACGGTCCGGGCGGTGACCGTGGAAGCTCCCGAGTTTCAGGTCAACGTTGCTGGCAATGATCCGTGGTTCGCCACCGTCCGCCCTGAAGACGAGGCGGCAATCAACCTGACCATAGGTGGTAGATGCCTGCTTGACCTCACGGTCTCTTTCCAATGCACGCTGTCTCAGAAGCATCCGTACATGCTCATCGAGCGGTCACAGTTCGGCTTGCGCCCACACGGTGGCGGGGAATGGCTTGTCCGCCTTGACTACGAGCATCACCCGGCAGGGAACCTTCCTTGTTCCCACCTTCACGTACACGCCCAATGCGATGGAAGCCCTGACGCAGGCTCGCGCTGACTGGCGACTGGAACAAACCAAGTCCATCGTTGCATCGTCGTAAGATACCGCCGCAGATGTTCTCCGTGGCCTTGGGTGGAGTGTCACCCCACCGGATGGATACGAGCCCAAGCCGGCCTTGCCTGACTGGCTTTATCGTTACTGATCTAACTCAGCTGAGGTACTGCGGTCCCCGATTCCTATGCTTTACGGGCTCTTCCGGTTTGGGGGTGTGGTGGTTGTCTGGGGCGGCGGCAGGAGTGCTGCCGATGTCCTGGGACATGGCATGGGGTGGGGTGGGTGGCGTGGGGTGTTTGGTACGCCGGCTGGGCGTTAACAACGCTACTTAACGCTCTGCTGTATACCTCTGGGGCCTTCAGCAGACGGTTAACTGGCGTTGTTAACCCCGAAGTGGCGTAGCAGACGGCGAAGCGGCGCAGTAGACGGCCCCGCTCCCGGGCGCCGGAGCTATCGGCAGCCAAGTGCAGCCAGGCCAGGCGTTCTGGCGTGGTGAGCCGGCGCCGTGGAGGTTCAACCCGCGTCCTCGAGCACTCCGCCCGGCCGGCGGCGAGGACGCCCCTACCGGCCTGAGGACGCCCTCGCCGGCCCGAAAACGTCCTCGTGCGCCCGACAACGACCTGCGCTGGTCGAATACGTCCTCGTAAGCCCCAAACCCTCCCGCATGTGGAGGGTTTGGGGATGACGAGGACGTTCTCGGCAGACCAGCACCTACCGAGCACGACCACGCCGGCCCGAGCACGACCACGCCGGCCCGACATCGACCTCATCCGCCCCCGAGAACGTCCCCGCCGACCCGACACCGACCTCACCACCCCAACCACGACCACCGCAACCCGGACCGAAGCCACCACGCCGGAAGCACCACACCCTCAAACCGGAAGAGCCGCTTTACGAGACCCATCCACCATCGCCGGAAGGGCGAGGGCTTCTCGACGTCCGCGGCGGGCGGACACGCGCCAGGAGCCGAGCCGCGTGTACTACCCTGGTCGCGACGTCGGGCCGCGACGGGCCCCGGGCTCCAACATAAGCCGCCACGAGCGGCCATCGCGCCGACTGGCGCTCTCCGGCCCGACGTCCCTTAGACGGCACCGAAACCGTGCAGAGCAGGACGCCGTCAGCGGCCCTCGGAAAGCACCGGGCGCTGCTTCTCAATGGCCACGGCGCGGATCTTGCCGCGCGGACGGCGCGCCATGTGCACCACCATGATCTCCCCGGTCTTCAGCCACGGGTCCCGGTCCGGAACCGAGCGCAGAAGCTTGCCGGGCGCATAGTCCGAGATCGCCTCCATGACGGTCGGCAGCACCGGGCGGTGCGTGCACACGGCCACCGGCACGTCGCGCCGACGCAGCACCTTGGAAACCACCTTACGGGCGGCCTTCGGCTTGGCGGCGTGCGCCGCCTCCGTCAGCGCCGGCTCGGTCACCAGCTCCAGGCCGGCCGCCTGCGTGTACGGGGCGACGGTGTCGTAGCAGCGCCGCCACGGGCTGGTGATCACCTGGGCGACGCCGTAGGCGGCCAGCACCGGCACCAGCGCCCGGGCGCGCACCTCCCCCTGGTCCTTGGTCAGCGGACGAGTCGCCTCGTCGGTCTCCGCGTCCCGCTCCTTGGGTCGGTTCCACACCGAGCGCTTGACCGCGCGGGCATGGCGCACCAGTACGAAAGTCCAGGTGTCGAGCTTGCCGTCTTCCCACAGATCCACCAGGGAACCGAGCAGATCCCGGTCAGCCGGGTGAGTGAGCAACGTGCGGGCCTTCTTCGAGCGCACCCATTCGACGTCGTCGATCTCCGCCGCATCGGCCGGGCTCACCGGTGTGCGGGCGCGCAGGGCCGGAGAGTCGCCGGAGAGCTCGCGACCGGCCCAGTAACGGACCTCCTTGCGGGCGCCGTCGGGCAGCTTGTAGCGCACCGTGTCCAGCGGCTGCCCGAGGGCGACCTGGATGCCGGTCTCCTCGGCCACCTCGCGCACCGCGCAGGTGCGCACCGACTCCCCCGGCTCCACCTTGCCCTTGGGGAAGGACCAGTCGTCGTAGCGGGGACGGTGTACCAGAAGAATCTCCAGGTGTCCGTTCGTCTCACGCCACACCAGGGCACCCGCCGCCCGGATCACCGCTTCTGTTTTGGACTTATCTGCCATTTCCGGAGATTCCCGCTGTCAGTGCCCGCTCCGCAGACGCGAACGCGCCCGGGTCATGAGCGTGGTCTGGATGTCCTCCAGCCGATTGCCCTCGGCGTCGTGGGTGTGCCGGGTCCAGCTGCCATCGGGCTCCAGCCACCAGGAGGAGACCGCGTCGGAGGCGGCGTGGGTGACCAGCCACTCGAGCTGGACGATCATCACCGGATCGGTGATGCGCACCAGCGCCTCCACGCGGCGGTCGAGGTTGCGGTGCATCAGGTCCGCCGAGCCGATGAACAGGTCGGTCTCGCCGTCGTTGCAGAAGGCGTAAATGCGGGAGTGCTCCAGGTAGCGGCCCAGGATCGAGCGGACCCGGATGTTGTCGCTGAGCCCGGGCACGCCGGCGCGCAGGCCGCAGATGCCGCGCACCACGATGTCGACGTCGACGCCGGCCCGGCTGGCCCGGTACAGGGCGTCGATGCAGGCCTCGTCGATGATCGAGTTGACCTTGATGCGGATCCAGGCGGGCTTGCCGGCCCGCTTGTTGGCGATCTCCCGTTCGATGCGTTCGATGAGCCCGTCGCGCACGGTGCGGGGCGCCACCAGCAGGCGGCGGAAGCGGGCGCGCGGAGCGTAGCCGGACAGCTGGTTGAACAGGGTGGTCAGGTCCTGGGCGACGTCGCGGTCGCAAGTGAGCAGGCCCAGGTCCTCGTACCCGCGGGCGGTCTTGGGGTGGTAGTTCCCGGTGCCGACGTGGCAGTAGCGGCGCAGACCGTCGGACTCCTGGCGCACCACCAGCAGCAGCTTGCAATGGGTCTTGAGCCCCACCATGCCGTAGACGACGTGCACGCCGGCGCGCTCCAGCTTGCGGGCCCAGGAGATGTTGTTCTCCTCATCGAAACGGGCCTTGATCTCCACGATCGCCACCACCTGCTTGCCGGCCTCGGCGGCCTCAATCAGGGCGTCGACGATCGGGGAGTCGCCGCTGGTGCGGTACAGGGTCTGCTTGATGGCCAGCACCTTGGGGTCGGCCGCCGCCTGCGAGACGAACTCCTGCACGGAGGTGGAGAAGGAGTCATAGGGGTGGTGCAGCAGCACGTCGTGCTCGCGCATGGCCGCGAAGATGTCCCCCGGAGTGCTGGACTCCTGGGGGGCCAGGCCGGCGGCGGTCACCGGCACGAACCGCGGGTACTTCAGTTCGGGGAGGTCCAGGTCGTGCAGCTGGTTGAGGCTGGTCAGGTCCAGCGGCGCCGGCAGCTCGAAGACGTCGTCGTCGTGCAGGTTCAAGGCGCGCACCAGGTAGCGGCGCACGAAGGGGCTGATGGTGTCCTCCACCTCCAGGCGCACACTGGCGCCGAAGCGACGGCGCTCCAGCTCCTTCTCCATGGCGGTCAGGAGGTTCTCGGCGTCGTCCTCCTCCACCTCGAGGTTCTCGTTGCGGGTCACCCGGAACAGGTGGTGCTCGAGGATGTCCATCCCCGGGAACAGGTGGTCCAGGTGGCGGGCGATGACGATTTCGATCGGGATGAAGGCGGTGCCGGCCTGCTTGTTCTTGGGGTCGAGCTCCCGCCCGGGCACGGTGATCAGGCGCGGCAGCGACTGCGGCACCTTGACGCGGGCGAAGTGCTCCTTGCCGGAGCGGGGGTTGCGCAGCAGCACCGCCAGGTTCAGTGACAGACCAGAGATATAGGGGAAGGGGTGAGAGGGGTCCACGGCCAGCGGAGTGAGCACGGGGAAGATCTGGTGACGGAAGTAGCGAGTGATCTTCTCGGCCTGCTCGGGCTCAAGCTGTTCCCAGTCGAGGATCTCAATGTTGTGCTCGGCGAGCTTGGGACGGATGTCATCCTGGAACAGGGCCGCCTGCCTGGCCATGAGCTCCTTGGTGCGCTCGGTGATGGCGGCGACAACCTGGTGGGCGTCCAGACCGGAGGCACGCACGGGTGTGATGCCGGCCTTGATGCGGCGCATCAACCCGGCCACACGCACCATGTAGAACTCGTCGAGGTTGGAGGAGAAGATTGCGGTGAACCAGGCGCGCTCCAGCAGCTGCAGGTCTTGGTCCTCGGCCTGCTCCAGGACCCGCTGGTTGAAGTCCAGCCAGGTGAGTTCACGGTCGGTGAAGCGGTCGGTGAAGGAGTCCAGCGGCGGCAGGTCGGCTTCGGGGTCGTCGACGACGACGTCACCGGCGGCATCCGGTCCGGCCGCGGCATCCGTGGAGGTGTGTGCGGTGGCGGACTCGGCCTCGGGCAGCGGCGTGGGATCCGCGGCGTCGAAGAAGCCGGTCTGCTCGTTGGCGTCGGGGGGCGAGACCGGGGTTATACCGGTGTCATCGCCCCGATTGCCCTCGGCAGCGGGGGCATCCTCGTCGAAGTCCTCGTCCTCGTACTGGGGGCCGGCGTCATCGTCGACGAAGTCGCGAGGATCGGCCGCCTCAATGACGTGATCCTCAATGATGTCCAGGTCGTCCTGGGACAACGCCTCGGCGTCGCCCGCATCCGCAGACGGCGCCGAGGCCGCGGCGAGCGTATCGGCCTCCTCGGGACTGACCGGAGAGGAACCCGGGTCGGCGGCATGCCGGGCCTGCGCGCGTGCCCAGCCGCCCAGGAAGGAGGCCAGCGGCGCGGAGTTCGTGGAGGGGGTCGCTTCGGGGTCGGGCGTCGTCATGGGGAAATCGTCCCACGTCTAGGCCGGTAGCGGGCCGTGAACCGCGCCGAGGAACCCTGTGCGGAACGCGCCGATGCCCGGCGCCGGGATCTGCGGCAGGCGCCTGCGCGAGAAGTACGGGCGGGCCCGCACAATGTCGGGCAATCTCAGTCCAGCAGACCGACGTCGGCACGGCGGGCCGCCTCGGCCAGTTCGTCGGCGGTGGCCAGCAGCGCGGATTCGCGGCGGGTGACGCGGTGTGCCAGCTCGTCGGCGTCGTCGTCGATCCAGACCGGGCTAGAGCCGGCGGCCAGGGCCCGCAGGAAGCCGGACGTGGCGGTCAGGATGGGTACGAGCGCGGGCACGGAACCCGCAAGGCCGCCGGCGAGGACGTCGTCCAGGGCAGCACGTACATCCTCCGGGGCGGGGGCCGGGCGGGCATCGACCAGGGCCGCGTCGAGGCGGACGCGCGCGGCGGCGGCCGCGGCTTCGCTAGTGATGGCGGTCAGGTCCACGACGGTGGCGTAGCGCCGCTCAACCAGCTCCGGGTCGCGGCGGATCCACTCGCGCACGAGAAACAGCCGCCAGAGCGTGCCCGGCAGGGTGGTTGCCGGGGAGTCCGCCCACAGCTCGGCTACGGCGTCGACTCCGTGGCCGGCGACGGCGGCTACCACGCCGGCGCGGGTGATCAGCTCGACGGAGGCGTCGGTCTCGGGTGCGTCCTCGGGGAAGCCGCCGATCAGGGCCTGGGCGGCGCGGTGGGCGAGTTCGGAGGCGACGGCGGGGTCGTCGCTGCCCTCGATGTTCTCGGCCGCTTCGGGGTCGAGTCGGGCGGGGCGATGGAACTGGCGAGCCATAGGAACTCCTTGTGATCCGCGGGTGTTTGCCGGGTTGGCCGTTTCGGCGGCGCGTCGACGGCGAGTGGCCCGGTTCGCGTTGCTGGTGGCATTGTCCCGCATGGGTGAGCGGAAGCGTGAGTGGCACCCGGCGCGCGTGGTGAACAACGCACGCACGGGCAGCCCACGTGCCTGCCGCAGGCGCTTCCTGGAACCGATGGCGCATGCATGGCTCACCGACCAGTAGGGCGGCAAGCTCGTAGGTGCGGCCGGGCCCGATCGCGCGCACAGCTCGCCGGCAGGGGGGCGGCTGCGGAATCGGCTATGCTGACGGCGCCGACCGCGTCAGGGTTCTACTCCCGGCCGGGGGCGCGCCCCTCTAGCTCAGTTGGTCAGAGCTGCGGACTTTTAATCCGAAGGTCGTGGGTTCGAGCCCCACGGGGGGCACCAGCGAGATGCCGCTGCCGCACCCGCATACTCCCCGCCATCACGCCCCAAAGTGCGAAACATCCGTCGCCGAGGCCACCGTGCGCGCGGCACCGGGAGAGGGCCCGGCGACTACGACCAGAGCCGGCGAGCTATCAGCAGCGCGATGACCGACGCCAGCGCGACCACCCCTGCGGCCGGAATCAGGAAGGGCACCACCGCGACGTCGGCGCCACCCTCCGCTAGTAGCTCGATGGCCCCTTCGAGGAGCGTCAACGCGAGCACGGCGAGCAGCACACCGATTATATTCGCGACAACGGCAGTAATCACTGACCGCACCGTTCCCTCCTCCTTATGTACAGTGTCCCGTCACCCAGTATTCCGGTCAGCTGCAACCAGTGCGACCGTCCGGTGAAGCGGACAGAAAATGTTGGCCTGCCCTATTCTGGCGCGCAGCCATATGCGGACTAGCAATGACCTCGATTACCCGGGCCACGCAATTGAATGCCGGCACGCGGCGTGGCGAGGGGCCCACATGCCGCCTCGCCACGCCCGCGCCTCACCGCCTGCGCGCAACGGCCAGGTAGATGTAGATCGCGATCATGGCGGCGATCAGCGACAGGAGCCAGCGGATCCAGTCGATACCTGGGGTTGCGTCCACGCCGAGCGCCCCCGCGAGCCAGCCACCAACCAGTGCGCCCACGGCCCCCAGCACGATGGTCCACAGGATCGACAGATTCTGGTCACCCCGCATAATGAGCCTGGCCAGGGCACCGATAATGCCACCGAATACGACCATTCCAATGAGCTCACCCATGACGCATTCCCTTCATCTAGTGCGAAACGATGCACTCAACGCCGCAATCACCGCGTGGAGTACCGGCGCCCTAAACGCCTGGAATCAACATACACCAGGAATTCCCTGCTGTGAGACCGCTCTCCCCCGGATGCGTTAAAGCAACCGCCCACACATGCTTTTCCCGTCACCTTCCCACGTCATTCCGGTACGAACTCCAGGAAATGCACACCTTCCAGTCCGAACCTCAATGAATCCTGAGGACCGGGTGGGCCTGCTCCGGCCGCCGCGGGTTATCGGCGTGGGCGCAGTGCTTAAGTTCGGGCCGCTGGTTGGTACGGTGCGGTAAAGCCAGGAGGCTTACCCCTGGGTGGCGGTTGGTGTGCCTGTCCCGGTGGCGCGATGGGTGAGGTTGCGCAGGGGTGGACCACGGTGGATCAGGCGCGACGGCTCGCATGTTCGGGTCGACGGTTCGTGTGTTCCGGTCGACGGTTCGGCACATCCGACGACGGTTCGTGGGGTAGGGGTACGAACCGTCGTTGTTATGTCTCAGGACATCGGTGACAGTTCTGTGTCAGGACATCGGTGACAGTTCGTGGGTTGTTGGGGGTGACAGTTCTGGTGTGCTTTTGGGCGCATGAGCTCAGTCAGGAAGTCCAACAGTAGTGGTGTTGATCCGCGTGTGCGTCTGGCGATCGCCCGGTGGCCTGATGACGCCCCGCGCGGGGCGGTGACCACGTTCTGCGAACAGGAGGGCATCTCCCGCAAGACCTTCTATGTGCTGCGGGCCCGAGCCCGAGCTGACGGGGAGGCCGCGGTACTCGAGCCCCGCTCCCGCCGTCCTCGCACAAGCCCGGGACGCATAAGCGACCAGGTACGCTCCCAGGCCCTTGACGTGCGTGCCGCGCTGGAACGCTCTGGCCTGGATTGCGGCCCGATCAGCGTGCACGACAAGATGCGGGCCATGGGCCTCAAGGCGCCCTCGCCGACATCACTGGCCCGCATCTTTCGCTCCGCCGGCGTGGCCCGAGCCGAGCCCACGAAGAGGCCCCGGGCGGCATGGCGCCGGTTTGTCTATCCGGCCCCGAACGCCTGCTGGCAGACGGGGCGCCACCGAGTACGTCCTCGCCGGAGGACGCAAGGTCGTCATCTTCCAGCTCATCGACGACCACTCCCGCCTGGCGGTGGCATCCCTGGTCGCCGCCGCCGAGACCAGCCAGGCGGCTATCGCGGTATTCGACCGGGCCGTCGCCCGCTACGGGGTGCCCCAGCGGCTACTGACCGACAACGGGACGGCCCTGAACCCCACCCGACGCGGCCGCAAAGGCAAACTGGACGGGCCACGTGCGCACCCTGGGGTAGAACCCATCACCTCCAAGCCCTATAAGCCCACCACCCAGGGCAAGAACGAGCGCTTCCACCAGACTCTGTTCCGCTACCTCGACAACCAGCCCCTGGCCCACACCATCGAAGAGCTACAAGCCCAAGTCGACGCCTTCGACCACATCTACAACACCGAGCGAGGACACCAGGCCCTGCCCGGGAGGATGACACCCCAGCAGGCGTGGGACGCCACCCCCGTCGCCGCCCCGCCACGCCCCAAGCACCACGAGCCCGTATCCGTCGGCGGCATCCCCACACAACCCCGCCCCAGGCGCCGGCCCACAACACCGCCCTCAGGGCAGCGCCAAGGCACCATCGGGGCTAACGGAGTGGTCAGCCTGGCCGGTATCAGCTTCTTGGTATCCAGAACCCACGCACACCAGCCAGTGACCATCACCTGGGACCCCCACCAAGTCGCCTTCACCGACACCCAAGGCGAGATCCTGGCCCAGTACCCCTGGCCCGCACCCGGCGTCCGTTACGTCTCCACCCACACACACCCAACCCCACCAACCACCACAACTGTCACCGATGTCCTGACACACCAAGTGTCACCGATGTCCTGACACAAAACTGTCACCGATGTCCTGAGACATCACAGGTACGAACCGTCGTCGCTCATGCCGAACCGTTGCTGCTACCTGACGAACCGTCACTGAAACACACGAACCGTCCACCCCACGACACCACCCAGACGCCGGCCCGACAACGTCCTCATCAGCCCGAGAACGACCCGGGCTCGACCAAAACGACCTCATCATCCCCAAACCCTCCCGAATGTGGAGGGTTTGGGGATGAAAAGGTCGTACTCGGCGAACCGGCACCCGCCGAACACGACCTCGCCAACCCGAACACGACCTCATACGCCCGACAACGACCCCCCAAACACAACCCCATCAACCCGAACACGACCTCGCTTACCCGAGAACGACATCGCCATCCCGACGTCGTCCTCCCACACCCGAACACGACCACCACACAACAACCCGCAGGCCCGAACCACCACCCCCCACAAACACGAACAGCCCCTACACGCCGATAACCGGCCGACGCCGACAAGAATGCCCCGCCCGGTCATGACGACTGGGCGGGGCGGCACCCCGACGCCTGCGCACGGTGGCGCCGGGTTTGCCCGCTACAGCACCCCCAGAGGCAAGGCGATCAGCATGATGACCAGCATTGCCGTTACCGACAGGATCGTCTCCATGAGCGACCAGGTCTTGAAGGTCTGCCCCACGGTCATGCCGAAGTACTCCTTGACCAGCCAGAACCCGGCGTCGTTGACATGCGAGAGGAACACCGAGCCCGCACCGATGGCCAACACCAGCAGAGCTGTTTCCACGGGCGGCATGGTCTGTGCCAGCGGTGCCATGATCCCGGCTGCCGTGATGGTGGCGACGGTGGCCGAACCAGTAGCCAAACGCACGGCTACCGCGACCAGCCAGCCCGCCAGCAGTGCCGGCACAGCGGCCTGCTCGATCCAGGTGGCGATGATGGTGGCGATGCCGGAGTCGATCAGAGTCTGCTTGAAACCGCCACCGGCGCCCACGATCAGCAGCACGCCCGCAATGGGCCCGAGCGCACCACCGACACGGGCGGAGATCTCGTCGGCGGTGTCGCCCATGCGCACGCCGAATATGAGGATCGCCACCAGCACGGTCAGCAACAGGGCCACGATGGGTTGTCCCAGGAACAGGGCGAAGTGAACGATTGGGCTGTTGGAGCCCTCCGGCGCCGCCGTTTCGACCACCGTGCGCATGAGCATCAGCAGCACCGGCATCAGCACGACGCCGATGGACACCCCGAAGGAGGGCCGTGGGCCGGTGCGCTCCTGCTCGCTTCCGCCGAGCGGCTCCGGCGCCTCGATCGGCACCCAGCGGGCCATGAGGCGGGCCGACAGCGGACCTGCGACGATCACCGTCGGTATCGCGATGAGCAGACCGAAGCCGAGGGTTATGCCGAGGTCGGCGCCGACGGCGTCAATGGCGATGAGCGGCCCGGGGTGCGGAGGCACCAGGCCGTGCAGAGCGGAGAGCCCGGCCAGGGCGGGCACGCCCACGAGTACGAGCGGCTGGTGCGCCCGCCGGGCCACGATCATCACTACGGGGATGAGCAGGACGATGCCCACCTCGAAGAACAGCGGGATGCCGACGACGAACGCGATCAGCGCCATGGCCCAGGGGAGCCGATTCGCCGAGGTGTGCCCCAGGATCGTGTCGACGATCTGGTCGGCGCCGCCGGAGTCGATCAGCAACTTGCCGATGATGGCACCGAAGGCGATGAGAGTGCCCACGTCTCCGATGGTGGAGCCCAAACCGGAGGTAAAGGCGGTGAAGGTGTCGGTCAGCGGAATGCCGGCCACCAGGGCGAGTACGGCCGATCCGAGGGTGAGTGCCAGGAAGGGATGGACCTTCTTCCAGACGATCAGGACGATGATTGTGGCGATGCCGACCAGCGCGGCGAGGATCAGCCGCAGGTCGCTGCCCGCGTGCGGCACGGCGTCTGCAGCAGCCAGGATTGTGTACATCATTGTCTATGTCTCCGTGGCGAAGATGTGTGTGAACGGGGGATGACCGCGGTCAGGCCGGCGCGGCGGCCTCGAGCGCGGCAAGGATCGCTTCGAAGGTCTCTTCGGGGGTGGCACGCGAGACCACGGTGACGCCGTCCTCGTCGTCGGCCAGGGGCTCGAGGGTGGCGAATTGCGATGGCAGGAGGCTCGGGGGCATGAAGTGCCCCTCTCGGTGCTCCATGCGCTCGCGCAGCTCATCCTGCTCGGCGACCAGGTGGATGAAGAAGACGCGCCCGTTCGCCTGGGAGAGCAGGTCCCGGTAGGCCCGTTTCAGTGCGGAGCAGGTGACGATGGTCTTTGTGCCACTGGCCGCCTGCTCGCTCATCCAGTCGCGTAGGGACTCCAGCCAGGGGCGGCGATCGGCGTCGGTCAGCGGCACGCCCTGGGACATCTTGTCGATGTTCGCCTGCGGGTGGAAATCATCCGCCTCGGCCACTGGCCAGCCCAACGCGGCATGGAGATTGGCCGCGGCAGTGGTCTTTCCGCAGCCTGCGACGCCCATAAGCACCAGATGCTCGACGGGTTGTTTCATAGTGGCCTCCTAGGACTTCTTTGTCGACCATGCGTACTACGATTATGCGCGCTTAGGTACTATTTTTAAATAGGTCGTAAGTCCCGAAGATGAACTTGCGGCGCACTCACCTCCCGCGCCGGGAACCTTCGCGGGACCATGCCGATGCCGCTATGATCGCGATTCCAAGCCAGTTGGGGCCGCCACCGGCGACGCCACACAACCACTTGCCTCAGGAGCGCCCATGTCAGCCTCAGCCCTGCGCGGCGGCGTACTCGACGCGCTCGGCACCGCGATTGTCTCGGGCCGGGTGCGCCCGGGAGAGGCGCTCACCCTGGAGTCCATACAGACGCGTTACGGCGTCTCACGCACGCTCGCCCGCGATTGCGTGCGCACCCTGGAATCGGCGGGCCTGGTCGAGTCGCGCCGCCGTACCGGCGCAATCGTGCGTCCACCACAGGAGTGGGCCGCGTTGTCCCCGCTAGTGATTCACTGGCAGCTGGCGGTATCCCCCGACGGCCCCAAGCTCGGCGCACTCACCGAGCTGCGCGCCGCCATTGAGCCCGTGGCCGCCGCGGCTGCGGCCCGGCGCGCGACCGAGCCGCAGCGCACCGAGCTGTTGCGCCTCGCCACCACCATCCGCGAGCGCGGGCGCACGGGCGAGGTCGCTTCGTATCTCGACGCCGACATCGCCTTCCACGGCCTGGTACTGGAGGCCAGCCAAAACGACACCTTCGCGGCGCTGACGGACGTGGTGGCCGAGGTTCTCACCGGGCGGACCCGGCTGGACGGCGGACTGCAGGCGCCCAAGCCGGAAGCACTCGAATTGCACGTCCAGGTGGCCGAGGCGATCGCCGCGGGAGACTCCCGGGAGGCCGAACGCTGCATGCGCGAAATCGTGGCGGAGGTACGCGACGTGCTGCTGGAACGCGGGCTGCGGGGATTCCTCACCACTACCTGACGCTTGGCCCGCCCGCCGACTCACTCGCGGCACACCGTTGCTGTGCGCAGGCCGGCGGCATCGGCAGCGGGTCACAGCACCGCCGCGGCGAGCAGCACCACCGGCACGAATCCCGCCGTCGTGAGCAGCACGGCGTCGCGGGCGAGCGGCTTGGCCACCCCGTAGCGGGAGGCGTACATGAACACGTTCTGCGCCGTCGGCAATGACGCCGTCGTCACCGGCATCAGCAGCGCGGAGCCGTGCAGCCCGGCCACCAGCCCCAGCCCCACGGCCAGGCCGGGGACGACCAGCAGCTTCCAAGCCACGGCCCAACGCAGGGCGGTGCGGCTGGCGGCGTCGTGCACCGGCTCGGGCGGCACGTTGACGACGCGGGGCACCGCTCCACCCGTTCCTTCAGCGCCACCGGCCCGGCCGGACTTCGGCGCGCCGGCCACGTTCTGCGGCGGCCGCAGCCGGGAGGCGGCCAGGCTCATGCCCAGCGAGAGCATCATCAGCGGCACGGCGATCCGCCCCAGCGTGTCGAGCAACTCGGCGAGGTGCCCGCGCAGGGCGGCATCCAGGTCGAAGCCGCTGAGGTTGACCAGGACGCCGACCAGCACGGCGAGCACCAGCGGGTTGCGCAGCGGCAGGGTGTAGGTGGCGAAGCGGGAGGGACTGCCGCGGCGGGTCACGGCATCCAGCACGGTGAAGGCGAGCGGCGTGAGTACCAGCAGTTGCAGCAGCAGGATCGGGGCGACCGCGGTGGCGTCGCCGAGCACCAGTACCAGCACCGGTATGCCCAGATTGGCGGCGTTGACGTAGGCGGAGGCGAGCGCCCCGAGCATCGCCTCGGCCACCGGCCGGTGCAGCAGGCAGCGGTGCACGCACCAGGCGGTCACCAGCCCCAGCAGTTCAGCCCCGATGGCGACGGCGGTGCCCAGGGAGGTGACGGCCGCAAGGTCGGCGCCGGCGAGGGTGGTGATGAGCAGGGCGGGGGTGGCGGCGAAGAAGCACAGTCGGGTCAGGACGGTGTCGGATCCCACGGGCACGGCCCCGGTACGCACCAGCACCCAGCCCACCGCGATGACGACGGCGAAGACCGCCAAGCCCCCGATGACATCCGACACGCCCCCACCTTATGCGCTTTAAACCGCGGCCTCGAGGTCGATCCAGGTGCCGGCATGGTCGGAGACGACGAAGCTGTGAGTGCCGGCGGCGACGGCGCGCAGCCGGGGCCCGACCGGCAGACCGCCACCGGACGCGGCCGCCTCCGGGACGGCGGTTTCGCTCGCCGTCGGCGACGGGCCGTTGGCGGCGGACCCCGGGTCGGTGAGGAAGTGGTCGATGCGGCGAACGGGGCGGGCGGCGGGGAAGGTGGGCCCGTCGCCGAGCATCCGCGCCACCCCGAGGGCCGCGACCTGATCGGCGGGCAGGTTGAGGTCGCCGGCCAGCAGGTGGGGGCCGGGGAGGGCGGCGAGTCCGGACCAGGCCGCGGCGAGCTGCCTTGCGGCGGTGTCGGCGCGGGTGGCCAGATGAGTGACGCCCAGATTGAGCGCGTCGACGCCGGGCAGCACCCCCTCCGGCGGCTCCAGGCGACCGACCAGCAGATTGCGGGCGGTGGCGGTGAATAGACGATAGGAGCGCGGGTCGACCGGACTGCCACGGCGCAGGAGGGTGGCCGGACCGCGCCCCAACCGCATCACCCGCCAGACGGTGACGGGGTACCGGCTCAACAACGCGTTCCCGAAGCCGACCGGCCCCTGGCCGAGCCAGGCGCGGGCGGGACCGAGCACGTCGTCGCCGGGGCCGGTCAGGGCGGTGCGCAATGGGCGACGGCGCAGCCCGGCGACGGGGCCCGCGTAGGCGGCGGCGAAACGGCGGTAGCGCCACCCGAGCAGCTCGGCCAGGGTTGTCGCCTGGTCCAGCCGTCCGGAGCGGGCCTGGCCGAGGTCCACCTCTTGTAAGGCGACCACGTCGGGGGCGAGCTCGGCGATCTCCTCCGCCAAGGCCGCCAGCACGGCGCGGGCGGTGGCGGGGTCGTGGATGTCGGCGCCGGCCAGTGACCCGCTGACAGCGGTCCCGTCGCCCGCGCCGACGCCGGGCTGACCGTGTTGCAGGTTCAGAGTCAGCACACGCAGCACGTTGAGCCTCCTATTGGCGCTACCGGTATCGAGCCGCGGTGTAGGCGCTCCCCGGGCCGGGTCTAGGCCTCGGCGGAGTCCAGGTCGGGCTCGAAGCTCAGGCTAACGGAGTTCATGCAGTAGCGCTGGCCGGTAGGAGTGCTGGGGGCGTCGTCGAAGACGTGCCCGAGGTGACTGTTGCAGGCCGCGCAGCGAACCTCGGTGCGCACCATGCCGTGCGAGGTGTCCGTGGACAGCACCACGGCGTCGGTGTGGGACGGGTCGTAGAAGGAGGGCCAGCCGCAGTGAGAGTCGAACTTGGTGGTGGACCGGAACAGCTCCGCCCCGCAGGCACGGCACCGATAAATGCCCTCGCGATGCTCGTCGAGCAGTTCCCCCGTGTAGGGGCGCTCGGTGCCGGCCTCGCGCAGCACGTGGTACTCCAGCGGGCTGAGCGCGGCCCGCCACTCGGCGTCGGTGCGCGCGACGGCAGCGGGGTCGAGGCGCGGACCAGAACTCGTGTTTTCGTTGGCGGTCATGGCGCAATACTGGTCCGGCCGCAGCGGGCCGACAACCCCGCACCGGCGTGGATAGTCTCACCTGAACAAGGCGTGTCAGCGGGAATACCACCGACGCTCGTCTCGCTCGGATCCCCCACACCCGACGGCCCCTACACCCTCCTCTTTTTGCCCTTAGCCGCACGGCCCATACACGTATTAGTTAGGGTTGACATACCTCACTATGTTGGATAGCGTCGTTATCCAGCTGTGGAAGCTCGTTGAAGAGAGGTCCGAGGTGATCGGCAGGGCCACGCACACGCGCCGGCCGGCACAGACCCGGCGGCGGACCCTGGCCGCCGCGCAAGAGGAGGAACACAGTCATGCTGGTCCACACCGCGATCGGAACACTCCGAGCCGAAAGGGTCGGCCCGACCGACACCCCGGTTTACCGCATCCTCGGCATCCCCTACGCCCACGCAGAGCGCTTCCGGGCGCCGGAGCCAGTGACAACCGACCCGGGCGACGGCATCGTCAACTCCGGGCGCGGACAATGCTTCCCCCAGCGACTCATGCCGGGCTTCATGAACCTGTTCCTGCGTCATTTTCAGCTGCGCTCCGAATGGCAGCCGCGCCACGACATTCAGAGCGAGGACGCACTGCGCGTTAACGTCTGGACCTCCGGTTCGGACACCCCCAAGCCGGTGCTCGTATTCATCCACGGCGGTGACTGCGGCTCGGGCACGCTGCCCATCTACGACGGCACCCACCTGGCCGCGCAGGGCATTGTGGTGGTCACCGTCACCTACCGGATCGGAGTGCTGGGACACCTGCACGTGGTCGACGGCGACCGGATCAGCTGCGACCGCGCCCTGCTGGACCAACAGGCTGCGTTGCGCTGGATCAAGGACAACATCTCCGCCCTCGGCGGCGACCCCGAGCGGATCACCCTGATGGGCCACTGCGGCGGCGCCCAGTACGCCCTCTACCAGGCACTCAACCCGGATAACCGCGACCTGTTCCACCGTCTCATCCTGTGCAGCGGACAGCGCGCCACCCCGCAGCCGCTGGACCCCGACGCCGAGCGGGACGCCTTCGCCCGCCTGCTGGCGGACAACCACCTGCGCGATTACCGGGAGTTGGCCGCCGCGCCGCTGAGCCGCTTGCTGCGGCTGGCACAGCCCACCATGACCCTGTCCACCACCATGGATCAGCCCTTCTTCAAGGTCGATCCGCGCGACGTACTGCGCGAGGGCGCTTTCCCGCACGTGCCGGTGCTGGTGGGCTCCACCAGCGACGAGTTCTCCATGATTGAGATCCCCATGTGGTATCGGCGCATGGGGATCGCCAAGACCCCGGAGGAGTTCGACCGCACCACCACGCGCCTATACGGCCGCTGGGCCGCCCCCATCGCCGACGCCCTGCGCCCGGAGTCCACGGACCTGCCGGATCTGCAGATCAAGATGATGGAGCTGCTGGTTTTTCACAGCGCGGCACTGAACCTGCTGGAACGACTATCGGCCCACACCACGGTCTACGGCTACCGCTTCGAGTACGTCCCGAACCTCTACCGGGGGCTGCGCGGCGCCTACCACGGCGCGGAAGTAGCGATCTTCTTCGGCAACCTGGATCGCATGCGCATCCCCATCACCGACGACAACCGCCGGGCGATGGCCGTCACGCAGCGGGACTGGCTCGGCTTCGTGAGGGACGGCGTCATGCCGCATCGGCCCGCCTTCGATGCGCAGGCGCGGATCACCCGCTACCGGGGCGACGGCGAGACGATCCCATTCCCGCACCTGGAGCTGCTGCGCGAACTGGAGGGGACCGATCTGGCCCAGCGGGTGGTGAACGCCTATATGAGTCGCCGTTGACATCGACTCCGCACAACACTGCGGTGGAAAAGGTCCATCGGTGCCCACTTTGACGCGCACCACGCCCTACGACCGCCGCACCACTCGGCCTTTTCCGCCATATCAAGCGGTTTCCGCCAGCGGCCGTATTGCGTCCCTCTGCCAAAATGGGCACCGATGGACATTCTGGCGTCTTCAACGGTCAGTCGTCGGCCTCGTCGGCATCCGTGCTGGACTTGCCGATGCCGAGCTTGCCGGTGGCGGGCGGGTTCGCGTCCAGGTAGGCCTGCTGTTCCTGGGTGGAGATGACGCCGGTCGCCTCGCCGGTGTCCACCGCCGGGCGGGCGGGCATGTCGGAGCCATCGGCGACGGCACCGCCCTGCGCCGCATCCCGGGCGAGTATGCGCCGGCGCCGCACCTTGTCCCGGCGGGCGCGGCGGAGCTTCGCCCGCCCCTTGGCGACGGCGCGCAGGCGTGCGGCCTCGATCGGGTCGTCCGCTATGGGACGCTGCACGGCCGTGGCCTCCCCCACCGGCTCGACGCCGTCGGCGTTCGGTTTTTGCAGGGTGACGAGCTCCTCGGCCAGGCGAGCCACCTTCTCCGGCGTGGGGTCGTGGGCGACGTCCACGTTGTCGACCTCCACGCGGGTGCGCGGCAGGGCGTAGGGGGCCTCCCGCTGCAGCCAGGCGACCAGCTCCTCGCGCAGCTGGCACTGGAGGGTGAACACGTCGGCGTTATTGGCGCCGGAGACGGCCACCCGCACGGTGACGGTACCCGCGGAGGTATCGGTGACGTCCACGGAGGCGACCCGCCCGTCCCACACGGACGAACCGGACAGGATCCGTTCCACCTCGGCGCGCAGGGCCGCCACCGGCGCGCGCCAGTCCAGGTCGATGGTGAAGGTACCGGTCAGCTGACTGCCGCGGCGCGACCAGTTGGCGAAGGGGTTCTGAGTGAAGTAGGTGGAGGGGAAGATCAGGCGCCGCCCGTCCCACACGCGCACCACCACGTAGGTCAGGGTGATCTCCTCGATGAAGCCCTGCTCGTCGTTGACCACCACGACGTCGTCCACGCGGATGGCGTCGGTGGTGGCCAGCTGGATGCCGGCGAAGAGATTGCCCAGGGTCGACTGGGCGGCCAGGCCGGCAACGACCGAGACCAGTCCGGCGGAGGCCAGCAGGGAGGCCATGGCCACACGCGCCGAGGGGAAGGTCATGGCGGCGCCGACGAGCCCGCAGATCACGATGATGAACTCCGCCACGCGCCGCAGCACCTGCGCCTGGGTGGTGATGCGCTTGGTGCGGTCGACGTCGCCGTGGGCGCGCACCCCGATCACGATGGAGGACTCCACCGCCTTGGCCACTCCCACCACCACCCAGGTGGCGGACAGGATGATGCCGATCACCAGGGCGTGGAGCACGAACTGCGCCCAGTCCGGCTGGGAGAGGTCGAAGAAGGCGATCTGCCCGCCGACGAAGGCTCCGATCAGCGCCGCCAGCACGTACATGGGGTTGCGGCAGAAGCGGATCAGCTCGGCGTACAGCGCCCGACGCTGCCCCATGGCGCGCAGGACGACGACGAGTATGAGTACCAGCGCAATGCCGATGAGCACCCCAATACCCGCCCGCCAGGCCAACGCGAATACGTCGGCGGTGGCCTCCACGACCGCCTCGGCGGCGTCGGCAGCACCTTCGGTGGCCGAGGAGGTGGCGGAATCGCTGGGGTTATCGGCACTCAGGACCGCGGTCAGGGCTGTGAGGGCGCGTGCTGGTGCGGCTAGTGCAGCGGGTGCGATGACCATGTGCCCAAGACTAGGGCCCGGCGCTGTGCCCGAGCTGTGCAGGTCCGGGACATGGTCGTCATTCACATCACTGCGGTTCCGACCACTCGGGCGTCGGCCGCGCCACCGTCAACCGGTGACCAGCGGTAGCCCCGCGAGGACGGATCCCAGGGCGAGCAGCTCGCGGGGAAGGTACTCGGCCACCGTCAGCCCGACGACGTCGGCCGCCTCGCCGAGGTCGGCAATCAGGCGGTGCACCTGGGCGGCAGTGAGCCCGCCGGATACCCGCCCGAGACCGAGGGCGACCTCGTCGGCGTCGATCGTGTCGACGTCGAAGTGGATAGCCAGGCGGGAGGCGCCGGTGGCGTGGAGCCAGTCGATGAGGGGGCGGGTGTCCACGCGCAGATCATCCGGCCCGAAGGCGGTAATGCCCCAGCTCGACACGTGCTCGTCGCAGTCGGGCTCCCACTCGTGCAGGCCGGCCCAGGCGATGCGGGAGGGGTCGATGCGGGACGGCAGATGTGACAGGACCTCGGCATCGCCCCTGCCGGCCAGGGCGGTTACGGCCATGGCGTGGTAGCCGTCGTAGCCGGTGTCGGGGGTGTCGACGTCGGGGTGGGAGTCGATCCAGACCACGGCGAGGTCGTCGCCGTACTTGTTGGCGAGCCAGGCGAATGGGGCGACGGAGACGGAGCACTCGCCGCCGATGGTGAGGATGCGCTCGACGCCCGGGTGGGAGTCGATGGTCCGCAGGGCGGCGTCGATGCCGGCCAGGATGGCGCTGCGCGATTCGATGCCGCCGGTGGAGCCCTCGGGGCCGTCCGGGCCGGCGAGCTCGGTCAGATCGACGGGGACCGTCGCGGTGGGGCCGGCGGCGGGCGGGAGCAGGGCGGCCAGGGCACGGGCGCCGGCCATGTAGCCGCGACGGGCGACCGGCGCCGGGAGTTCCGGGACGAGCGCGCCGGCGTTGGCATAGCCGGCACCCTGCCATTGGGGCCAGACCAGCCGCAGGGTGGCGGGGTCGTCGTTGGGCGGGTAGGAGGGGAGGAATCCGGGGACGGGCTGCGCTGCGCTCACGGCTTCAGAGTAGGCGTAAGAGAGGAACAGCCAGCAATAGACCACTAGACGTACTACGTCTGCCGTAGTACGTTGGACGTATGAACATAGTCGCGACCCGCCGCCGACCCCCAGGGCCGGAGCACCCCGCGGAAGGCCGTCATGATTAGCGCCGACGCCATCCGCGGCTACATCGACCTGATCGCGCTCACACTGTTGCGCGACCGTCCCTCCTACGCCTACGAGCTCGCCAAGACCATCGCCGAGGTGGCACAGGGGCAGTACACGATCAAGCAGACCACGCTGTACTCCGCACTCAAACGCCTGGAGTCGGCGGGACTGGTCTCCTCCTTCGCGGACACCAGCGAGTCGGGCAAGCCCCGCACCTACTACCGCCTCACGGACGCCGGACGCACCCACCTGACGGACAAGCTCGCCGAGTGGGAGGACACCAAGGCCCTCATCGACCGCTTCGCCCTGTACGCCTCCGCTCACCCCTCCTCCGCTGAGCCCTGATCCACCGACCGCCCGTAAAGGCGCGAACCACCCGCCCCCCTCCAAGCAGACAAGGAACCCATGATGGACACCATCGACACTTTTCTCGAGGCCATGTTCGCCCCCTACCCAGCCACCCCGCGCCTGCTGGAGGCCAAGCAGGAGCTCCACGCCATGATGGAGGACGCCTACGCCGACGCCATCGCCTCCGGGAAGTCACACAACGAGGCGGTCGGGTCGGTGATCACCGACTTCGGCAATCTGGAGGAACTGGCGCCCGTGCTCGGCATCCTTCCCGATATCCGTGGCGCCGAGGCCGGGACGACCGCTGCTGGCGAGCACGGCGCCGCGAGCAGCAGCGACACCGGCACCCCGACCACGCCCGGCACGACGTCGTCGGAGTACCCCGTCATCACACTGCCGGAGGCGCAGGCACTGGCCGAGGCGCGTCGCACCACCGGCACCCTGCTCGGCAATGGCGTCGCCCTGTGCGTGCTGGCGGCGGTGCCGTTGTTCCTGCTCCCCGGTCTGTCGCGGGACGACGGCCTGGGTCTCATCCCCCTGGACGAGGACCAGGCTTCAACGCTCGGACTCGTTCTGACGCTTGTCCTAGTGGCGCTCGCGGTATCCGTGCTGATACGCCGCCACCGGGCCTTCACCGGCCTCACCCACCTGACGGACGGAAAGTTCACGCGTAATCCGGTTGTCTCCGCTTGGACCGCGAGACTGCGGCTGGAGCACGAGGGAGTGCGGTCGCGGGCGCTGAGCATCGCCGTCGCCCTGTGGATCATGGCTCCAATCCCCACCGTGGGGGCAGGCATCCTATTCCAGGAGTCAGCCGACCGCTCCGGGCCGCCGCTGGGTCTAGTCCTCACCCTGTTCATGGTCGCGGCCGGTCTGCGGATCTTCCTGCCGACCACCTGGGCGTCCATGACGCATACGACCGTCACCGAGGAGGGCCGTCCCGCCGACGCCGCACCCACCTGGCGCAACCCCGAGGAGAACCCGTTCATTGAGGCGATCGCCGGGCCGTACTGGATCGGCTGCGTGGCCATCTACCTCGCCTGGTCCTTCATCGGCTCCAGCTGGGACATCAGCTGGATAATCTGGCCGATTGCGGGCGCCCTGTTCGGCGCGATCGCCGCAGGCGAGGCCGGCCTGCGGTCCTGGCGCTCCCGCTAACAAACCGACGTGCCGCAGCGTCCCCGCATCGCCGATATCGGTAGAAGCTGTTGCGGCGAGAGTAGCCTGGCGCATGTAGGCACTGCGAGTTCGAGGAGGAACGTCTCATGCTCGTCAACCAACACGCAGGCTCACCGAACCGAAGGACGCCGACTACGTGCGAGCGCTCCGGTGCCGACCGATTCCCTGGGAAGCGCTCGAGTTCGCGGCGTGACGCGGTTTTCTTACCATTCGCCGAGCAGGGCACCGTGGCTGAGTAATGCGTTTCAACGGCAGCGCTCGCGAGATCAGGTACAATCCTTGGCATGCTGCGGCAAAATTAGCGAGCTGTCTTCCCGGTCTCCACGACCGGGCTCCATTGAGGCACGTTCACCGACGCCGAGGATGACAAGGGCGTCAAGTCTTCCCGGTCTCCACGACCGGGCTCCATTGAGGCGTCGACCCAGTGGTCGTGGAGTACCCGGGCGCGGTGGTCTTCCCGGTCTCCACGACCGGGCTCCATTGAGGCTACTCTGGCGCGAACATCATCATCACCACTCCCGAGGTCTTCCCGGTCTCCACGACCGGGCTCCATTGAGGCTGATCGACTCCGTCGCTGACGGTGGCCCTGCCGTGCGTCTTCCCGGTCTCCACGACCGGGCTCCATTGAGGCTGTGGTGACGTCTCGCCCGGTGTTGTGGGCCTCGCCCGTCTTCCCGGTCTCCACGACCGGGCTCCATTGAGGCGGCACCAACCCCTCGCGCGAGCTGTACGGCTACGACGTCTTCCCGGTCTCCACGACCGGGCTCCATTGAGGCCTGAAGACCATCAATCCCTTCCGCGACAGCGGGGATGTCTTCCCGGTCTCCACGACCGGGCTCCATTGAGGCGGGACCACTCTTTCAGGTTGACATAGCCGCGCTCGGTCTTCCCGGTCTCCACGACCGGGCTCCATTGAGGCCCGCTACATCGCTTACGACCAGCATTCGATCCACGGGTCTTCCCGGTCTCCACGACCGGGCTCCATTGAGGCCCGCTACTATCGGCGACGAGCCCCAGCAATTGGTCGAGTCTTCCCGGTCTCCACGACCGGGCTCCATTGAGGCACGTCGCCGCCGAAAAACTCTAGTGGCCGGTCGAAGTCTTCCCGGTCTCCACGACCGGGCTCCATTGAGGCCGGCCCTGATCCGCAACCCTTGACGGCTCAGTAACCGCGTCTTCCCGGTCTCCACGACCGGGCTCCATTGAGGCCTCGCTATCGTAAGCGCGCGAGACATATTCCAGGTCTTCCCGGTCTCCACGACCGGGCTCCATTGAGGCCAGCGTGGACATAACCATCTCACTCGGCGTCATGGTCGTCTTCCCGGTCTCCACGACCGGGCTCCATTGAGGCCGGTCGAACAGGTCAATACCGCCCGCACGCTCGGAGGTCTTCCCGGTCTCCACGACCGGGCTCCATTGAGGCTAGGGCTTGGTCTGACAATCCGCCTTCAATCGCGCTAGTCTTCCCGGTCTCCACGACCGGGCTCCATTGAGGCGCGGAGTTGGTTGCCGCCGTCGCGTAATTCTCATTGCGTCTTCCCGGTCTCCACGACCGGGCTCCATTGAGGCGAGGGTGGTCAGTCCCACCACAGCCACCAGCCGGTGGGTCTTCCCGGTCTCCACGACCGGGCTCCATTGAGGCCGACTATGCGCTGCACCGCTATCAGGTGCCTGCCGGTCTTCCCGGTCTCCACGACCGGGCTCCATTGAGGCCCATTGCCGTTGGCAACGACCAGCTCGTCGGCGAGCGTCTTCCCGGTCTCCACGACCGGGCTCCATTGAGGCGACATCTTGGCTGACACGGGGGCGCTGTCGGGTAGCCGTCTTCCCGGTCTCCACGACCGGGCTCCATTGAGGCAGGGCGATGGTCTCGGTAATGTCGATCTCCTTGCCGGTCTTCCCGGTCTCCACGACCGGGCTCCATTGAGGCTTGACGTCCTCCAGCGCGAGCGCGTCGACGACAGCGGTCTTCCCGGTCTCCACGACCGGGCTCCATTGAGGCATCCGCCGGCGCGGCACCCTGTACATCGTCGGCGAGTCTTCCCGGTCTCCAAGGCCGGGCTCCATTGAGGCCGGTTTCGATGAGCGCCTGGACGGTCTCGATCTCGGGTCTTCCCGGTCTCCACGACCGGGCTCCATTGAGGCCAGAATCCGCACCGGGCAGTCGTGCAGGATCTCCAGGTCTTCCCGGTCTCCAAGGCCGGGCTCCATTGAGGCTAGGCGAAGTTGTCGGACTCGTACTCCAGCGCCCGGGGTCTTCCCGGTCTCCAAGGCCGGGCTCCATTGAGGCGTGACCGTGCACGTGCTGCGGCCGGTGGCCGGCGTGTCTTCCCGGTCTCCAAGGCCGGGCTCCATTGAGGCCCTGGCCAGTCGGTGTGCATGACGGTGCGCATGCTTGTCTTCCCGGTCTCCACGACCGGGCTCCATTGAGGCGGGGTACTGATAAACCAAACCCAACCAGACCTGATCGTCTTCCCGGTCTCCACGACCGGGCTCCATTGAGGCTTGGGTGGTCTGCCGGCCCGTGAGATGCCTCTGCTAGTCTTCCCGGTCTCCACGACCGGGCTCCATTGAGGCGAGTCGATGGTGCGCCAGACGCCCTTCTCCTTGCTTGTCTTCCCGGTCCCCAAGGCCGGGCTCCATTGAGGCAGTAGCTCCTGGGTGGCAAACTTCTGCCAGGTCTGGTCTTCCCGCCGGGCTCCATTGAGGCACAGCACCCGTCAACGCCGCCGCGAGGGTGCGCGCGTCTTCCCGGTCTCCAAGGCCGGGCTCCATTGAGGCGTCCCGCGGTGGCCCAGATCGAACCAATGCCCAACAAGTTTTCCCGGTCTCCAAGGCCGGGCTCCATTGAGGCATGTGGTCGGCAGCGGCATTGGTGAAGCTCAGCACCGTCTTCCCGGTCCCCACGACCGGGCTCCACTGAAGCGCGGCGACAAAACGGGCTTCTTCGACTCGGGGAGTGGAGTGGGGACGTGACGTGGTGTTTGGCACCTGCGATGTCGGATGCTGGCCTGCTCGCCGGCCACCGTCGACGCCGGGCAGCTTGCCGCTGGCGAGTATTCCGGCGGGCGAAGGCAGGGAGTGTCCAGATCTATGACAAACGATGTAGGAGACGGCACCAGCCGCGGGCAGAACGTTGGAATCATGCGGGTGTCAGATCGGCTCTCGCGGCCGTAGGCGGCGTTTGTCATCGATTTTGACAACCATAGGAGCATCATTCCGTCCCACGGCGGGGCACACACCCCACACCACCCACACCCACTAACCAGAAGAGCCCCTTCACGGATACCACAACGACCGGCAGGTTGTGGGTCTCGGCGCGCTCACGCAACCGGGCCAGCAGGCCGTCTCCGGACACGCGCGGCAGCATGCCACTCCACCCGGCGGTTTCCAGTCTGGGCCGTCTCCGGACACGCGCGGCAACGTGAGGTCCACAGGGACGACGTCGATCCCCCCGGCCGCGCTCCGCTCCAGCGCGGCGGCGGCCTCAACGACCAGGACTGCGGGGCCCCATACCGCCGAACGCCGATGATGACAACCACCGCAACCGTGGCCAGAAACAAGCGAAGCCCCCGGGACCTTGTGGGTCCCGAGGGCCATCGCCGTGGCTCCGACCGGCGTCGATCCGGTGACCTTTCGATTTTCAGTCGAACGCTCTACCAACTGAGCTACAGAGCCGAGGTGCGCGATCGCCCAGCCGTTTCCGACTGAGCGACCCGCATCCGCGACCTCGACGGGACTTGAACCCGCGACCTCCGCCGTGACAGGGCGGCGCGCTAACCAACTGCGCCACGAGGCCAATATGTCATCACTTACGTGAATCGTACCCCCAACGGGATTCGAACCCGTGTTACCGCCGTGAAAGGGCGGGGTCCTAGGCCGCTAGACGATGGGGGCCCGGTGCCCTTGGCGTCGTCGCGCCTTGAACCGGGATGTACGGTATTGGGGCGGGACCCGTCCGCGCAAATCTTACGGGCGTGACTCTGCTCACCGCCCGTCGAAGTCCCGCAGACAGCCTCCCCCAAACGGCCGCCGGCCGGCGCATGGCAGGCTGTTCCCATGACCCCGATCCGCCTGTCCGACGCCGAGTTCGAGTCCGCCGTCGCCGACGCCCTGGACGCCATCCCGGAGGAACTGGCCGCCGAAATGGACAACGTGGTGGTGCTGGTCCAGGACGAACCGGATGCGGACATGCTCGGCCCCGGCGACTACGACGCCGCCGGCCACCCCACCCTGCTGGGCCTGTACGACGGCGTGCCGCTGACCGAGCGCGGCGCCGACTGGTCCCTGGCGCTGCCCGATCGCATCCTCATCTTCCAGGGCCCGCTGCAGCGCTGGTGCCGCAGCCGGGAGGAACTGGTGGAGCAGGTGGCGGTAACCGTGATTCATGAGGTCGGCCACCACTTCGGCATCTCCGACGCCCGCCTGCACGAGCTCGGCTGGGAGTAGGCGTACACATTCACACGGGGCGCAAGCTTCACTCCCGGCGCGATTACGTGTGACACTACCGTTATGACCACAGTTGCACCCGGGGAATCCTCCTCGCCCGAGGCGCGTCACCTGAGCACCTCATCCACGCCGCCCCGCCGCGAGACACGCATGAGCCGCCGTCACCCGGAGGGGCTGATGGCTCACGGACCGGTCGGGGATCCGGTGGTAACCGCCCGCAACCTGTCCAAGCTCTTCGGCAACGGCGAGAGCGCGGTCACGGCCCTGGAGTCGGTGGACGCGCATATCGCTCAAGGCCGCTTCACCGCCATCCTGGGCCCCTCCGGCGCAGGCAAGACGACCCTGCTGCGCTGCCTGGCGGGCCTGGAGACGCCCACCTCGGGGACGATCATCCTCGACGACGAAGAGATATCCCTGCTGAACCAGCGGCGCCTGACCCGCCTGCGGCGTGAACGGATCGGCCTGATCTTCCAGTCCCACAACCTCGTCCCCTCCCTGAGCGTTGTCGAGAACATCACCCTGCCGCTGACGCTGGCCCGGCGGCCCATCGAGACCGCGCGCCTGGACCGGATCGTCGACGTCGTCGGCCTGCGGGGCCGTCTCGATTACCGCCCCGACGAGCTCAGTCCGGAAATGGCCCAGCGAGTGGCCAGTGCCCGCGCACTCCTCGGCGCTCCGGCGGTGGTGCTCGCCGACGAGCCGACCGGCTCCCTCGGCTCGCCGGCCGCCACGCAGATCCTGCGCATCCTGCGCACCGCGGTCGACGAACTGGAGCAGAGCGTCATCGTCGCCACTCACAACGCCGACGTGGCCGCCCACGCGGACACCGTCCTGTTCCTGCAAGACGGCAATATCGTTGCCGAGATGAATCAGCCGGACCGGGATCGGCTCCTGGATGCTCTACACGATCTGGGCGACACGGCCAACGCCAGCATCGGCGTCGGCAACGTCGAGCGGGAGGTCTCGCAGGTGGAGGAGGCCTGGGCGCAACCGCTCGGCGCTCGAGGATCCGCCCGCTCCCACACCCGCGGTAACCGTCCCCACGACTGGGACGACCCCGGTGAGCGCCCCCGCCCCGGAAGGTCCGCACGCGACTACGACGCCGCCCCCCACGACTGGGACGACCCCGGCAACCGTCCGACCCGACCCGGGCGACGGCCGCATCGGGCCGCCGGATCCGGCGGCGCCGGAGCGGACGGCGCAGACCGCAACGACCCCTGGGGCTACCAGTGATCCGGGCGGCCTGGCGCGGCGTGCGCATGCGGCCCGGTCCCGCTCTCCTGCTTGCCGTGGTCGTCGCCGCGGCCACGGTCATCATGGTCGGCGCCTTCGCGCTTGTCGCCGCCGACCGGGACGGCGGATCGGTGGTAAGCGGACAGGCCGACTCGTTGGCTCGGGCCGGCACAAATGCACTGGTGCTGGGCCTCGGCGGCTTGACGGGACTCATGCTCGCGCTGATCGTCGCCGAGGCGTTCAGCACGAGCCTGCGTCGGCGCGCCGGGGTGTTCGCGCTCCTGCGGGCCACCGGGGCGTCCACGTCGCTGTTGGCGGGGGCCATCCTCCTCCAGGCGCTCGTCATCGGCCTGTTGGGCAGTGCGCTCGGCCTGCTCGGCAGCATCGTGGCGCCGCGCCTGCTCACCGCCGAACTCGCCTCGGCCCTCAAGCCGACCTGGGACTCCGGCGAGGCGCTGCTGCCGCAGGAGCTCGCCGTCGGCACGGCCCTACTGGCCACGCTCATCGGCTCCCTGCCGCCCGCCTTACGCGCAGTCACCGCCCCACCGGGGACGACGCCGGCCGCGCCCTCCAAACCGCAGCAGCCACCGCCGGCACGCGGCGTCATCGGCGCAGTGTTGCTTGTTGTGGGTGCGGTTGGCAGCGTCGTGGTCTGGCGCGTGGATGCCCTGCCTCACCGCGTCGGCGTGCTGTGGGCAGCGGCCGGAGTGCTGCTCGTCGGGCTGCTCATTGCACTGCCGCAGGCGGTGCGCGCGCTGGTCGCCGTATTGGGACTGCCGGCGCGACTCGGTTCCAGCGGCCGGCTGGCGCTGCGGCAAATGACGGCAACACCCCGCAGTGCGGCCGCCATCGCGGTGGCCCCGCTGCTCGCCACTGCGACGGTCTGCGCGGGCGCGCCGCTCGCCGTCTCACTGCGCGCCACCGTGGCGGATGAGGCCGTCCCCGGACGGGCGGCTGCACAACTGGATGTACTGCCCGCGTTGCTGATCTGTGTGAGCGCACTCGCCGGTCTGTGCGCAGCCGGAGCCCTGGCGGCATCGGCCGCTGAGCGGACGGGTGAGAGTGCGCTCATGCGAGCGGTAGGGCAGGGCCGCGGGCAGCGGGCCGCGCAGCTCCTGTGTGAATTCACTCTCGCCTGCGTAGCCGGACTGGTCCTGGGCGCGGCGACCGGACTGCTGCTGGCCGGGGCGGGAGGAGCCGTGCTGGCCGACCAGGGAATTGGCGGCTTCGCGATCCCCTGGCGGCAACTGCTGCCACTGCTGGCGATCGGCTGCGGCGTCGGCGTGCTATCCGCGCTGGCACCGGTGCTGAAACCAGCACCGCGAGTCGTGTCAACCACAGAACCGGACGGGGCGCCTGCATAACCCCGCCCCAGTCCGTTAGCATGCCATTACCTTCCCGTAAGCCCGCGATGAGGTGGTCGACTCTTGTCGGCTCTCGCCGCACCCGGCCACTGGAGGTACCAAACCCGCCCGCGCCTGTTGAGGAATGCCATGGCGAAAACCACCATCTTCATCTTTCATCCCGATCTCAGCCAGTCCACCATCAACCTGCGCCTGGCGCAGGCGGCGGAGGGACTGGAAGGAGTCGAGATCCGCGACATGTACGCCCTGTACCCCGACTTCAACTTCGACGTCGAGGCCGAGCAGGACTTGCTGGAACGCACCGATCGGATCGTGCTTCAGTTCCCGATCCAGTGGTACTCCAGTCCGCCGCTGTTGAAGAAGTGGGAGGACGACGTCCTGACCTGGGGATGGGCCTACGGCACCAACGGAGACGCCCTGCAGGGCAAGGAGCTGCTGCTGGCCGTGTCCGCCGGCGCCGTGGCCGCACACTACCGGCGCTTCGACACCCGCCGTTCGGTGACCGACGTGCTGTTCCGACGGCGTCGGCGCGATCGGGACGCCGCCTCCTCCGGCTACACCATGAACGACGTGCTGCGCCCCTTCCAGGCCACCAGCGTCATCATCGGCACCGACTACCTGGAGCCCTTCGTCACCCCGGGGGCGACGACGATGCACACCGCCGACCTGGAGGCGCGGGCCAAGGCCTACGCCCGCTACGTGACCTCACGCAAGCTGCGCATCCTGGACACCTACCAGTAGCGCCCGCCGCTCGGCCGGTGTCGGGGCCCCGACACCGGCCGGCTCCCGGCACGGGCACCCCGGCATGGACCGGAACCCGCGCCGACGCCTATTCCCGCCTTCGAAGCGTCCCTTCCCACACCGATCGGGCGGCGCCCGTTTGCTCGGGGGCGGCTAGCCTCATGCCACCATGGCCGACTCTCGAATGCCCCGCGCCGCCGTCCGACGGCTGCTGCCGCAGCCCGACGCCCCGCTCCCCCAGCCGCCCGTCGGCACGTCACCGGGGAGACTGCTGCGCTGGCTGCTGCGCCGTGCCGCCGCACCGCTGGCAGTCGCCACCGCGGCGGCGATCGTCTCCAGCATTATCCAGGCGATCGTGCCGTCCTTCCTCGGCGCCGCCCTGGACGCGGGCATCGAGCATGGCCTGAACCCGCGCGTGTGGGCGATTGCGCTGACCCTGCTGGGGCTGTTCGTGGTCTACGCGGTGGGTGACACCCTGCTGTCCTACTTCCGTGTGCACGGGTGGATGCGAATCAACTTCGACATCACGCGTCTGGTGGGGCGGCAGGTGTCCACCACCGGCGCCGACTTGCCCCGGCAGGTCTCCTCCGGGGAGGTCGCCTCAATCGTCGCCTCGGACGCCCAGTACATCGGAAACTTCGCCGAGCGGCTGCCGGAGCTGATCGGGTCCGCCTGCGCCTTCCTGGTGGTGGCGGTGGTCATGCTGAGCACGTCGGTGCGGCTGGGCGTGATCGTGCTGGTGGGGATGCCGGTGGTGGCGTGGGCGATCACCCCGGTTATCCGGCCGTTGCAACGTCGCCAGTCGGTGCAGCGGGAGGCACAGTCGGCACTTACCACCATCACCACCGACACGGTGGCGGGTCTGCGGATTCTGCGCGGGATCGGCGGGGAGGACGTGTTCGCCCACCGCTACCGGGAGGCCTCCCAGGAGCTGCGGCGCCGTGGCGTCGACGTCGCCGGGGCCCAGTCGCTGTTGATGAGCCTGCAGGTGCTGCTGCCGGGACTGTTCGTCGCCGTCGTCGTGTGGGCGGCGGCCCGCATGGCCATCACCGGGGCGATCACGGCCGGTGAACTGGTCACCTTCTACGGCTACACCGCCTACCTGTCCTGGCCACTGATGGTCTTCTCCTACTCGGTGCAGGACTTCACACGCGCCCTGGTGGGCAGTCGGCGCCTGGCGCGCCTGCTCGCGGTTGAACCGGTCGCCGGGGGCGTTGCCGAACGGCTGGTGCTCGATCCGGCCCGCCCGGTGCCGGTCGACGGCGAGCTGGTGGACTCCGCCTCGGGGGTGGTGCTGGCGCCCGGGCGCATGACCGCGCTTGTCGCCGCCGATCCGGATGCCTCCGCCGCGCTGGCCACCCGCCTGGGCCGCTTCGACGACGCGGCTCCGGCCGTCACGCTCGCCGGGCGGGCCCTGACCGACATGCCCTTGGAGCAGGTGCGCGCCTCGATCGTGGTCTCCGGGGCGACGGCGCAGCTGTTCACCGGCACCCTGCGCGAGGCGCTGGACGTGCGCGGCGGGGCGGCACCCGCACCGGTTGACGTTGACACTCTGGTGGCCGCCGAACGAGAGCGGTCCGGGGTCGCCGATGTGGACCAGAACGTGCACGCGGCGGTGACCCGCGCGGACGGCGACGAGCGCCTGCTGGCCGCCCTGGAGGTGGCCGACGCCCACGACGTTCTCTCCTCCCTGGACCTGGGGCTGGCGGGCATGATCACCGAGCGGGGGCGGTCACTGTCCGGCGGGCAACGGCAGCGCGTGGCGTTGGCCCGGGCGCTGCTCACGCAGGCGCCTACGCTGGTACTGATCGAGCCGACCAGCGCTCTGGACTCGCATACGGAGGCCCGGGTGGCGCGGCGGGTACGCGCCGCCCGCACGGGGCGCACCACGATCGTCACCACCGCCTCCCCGCTGGTGCTGGAGGTCTGCGATGAGGTCGTCTTCCTCGACGACGCCGGCCGCGAGCGCCTGCGCGCCCCGCACCGGGAGCTGCTGGCCCGCGCCCGGGCCGGTGACCCCGACGCCGTCGCCTACCGCGCCGTCGTCGCCCGGGCCACGGGGGAGCAACCGCAGGCGGGCGCGACCCAAACCCCGCGGACCCCGCCGTCGGCGCGACCGAACGCCGTCGCCCCCACCGAGGAGGCGACCCGCTGATGGCACTGCCCGTAGCCCCCGGCAAGGTGGCCATGCGCAAGACCTTCGGGATCATGGCCTCCTACCGCATGCGCTTCGTGTGGGTGCTGGTGTTGCAGATCACGGCGGTGCTGGCCACTTTGGTGGCCCCGCAGCTGCTGGGTCGGCTGGTGACTCGCGTGTCCGCGGGCACCGCCACCGTCGACTACGTCGACAAGATCGTCCTGGTGATCGTCTTGGTCACGCTAGTCGGCGCGATTATCAATCGGTTCGCCCAGCTGCGTGCACGCACGCTCGGGGAGTCGGTGTTCGCCGACCTGCGTGAGCGCATGATGACCCGCGTGGTGCACCTGCCCCTGTCCGCCGTCGAGTCCGCGGGGACCGGCGACCTGGTGGGGCGGACCACCAATGACGTCTCCCGCATCGAGTTCCTGGTGCGGGTGGGCGTGCCCCAGATCATGGTGTGTACGGTGACGATCGTGTTCACGATCGCCGCGGCGGCGGTGTCGGATCCGCTGCTGGCGGCGGGGCTGCTGCTGGTGGGCCCTCCGGTGTGGGCGATGATGAGCTGGTACTTGCCGATCTCGGTGCCCGCCTACCGTGCCGGCTCTGCCGCCGATGCGCGAGTCAACGGCGTCGTCTCCGAGACTGTCGACCACGCCTTCACCGTCGACGCCCTGGGGATTGGCCGCCGCCGGGAGGAGGTCATCGCCGCGTCGATCGCGGAGGCCTGGAGCCTGGAGAAGTTCACCGCCTGGCTGCGACTGCGCCTGTACCTGGTGCTGGACGTGGCCTGGCGCGCGCCGGTGGTGGTGATCCTGTTGTGGGGCGGTTTCCTGGCCTCCCGCGGCTGGGCGAGCCTGGGGGCGATCACCACCGTGACCCTGTACGCCATGGAGCTGCGCAAGCCGATCGGCCAGCTGATGTACTGGATCGACCAGGTGCAGGTGTCCCAGGCGTCGCTCACGCGCATCCTGGGGGTGGAGGAGGTGCCCGAGGACCGTACTCCCACCGGGGCCGTGCCCGAGGACACGCGTATGCGTCTGCGCGATGTCCGCTTCTCCTACCGCCGGGGCGTGGAGGTGCTGCACGGCATCGACCTGGATCTGGTGCCCGGGGAGCGGCTCGCCGTCGTCGGCCCGTCGGGCTCTGGCAAGTCGACGCTGGGGCGAATGCTGGCGGGCATCAACCCGCCCACCTCCGGGTCGGTGACGGTGGGAGGTGTGCCGTTGACGGACTTGACGGAGACGGAGCTGCGCCGGCATGTGGCCCTGGTGACACAGGAACAGCACGTGTTCTCCGGCACGATCGCCGACAACGTGCGCCTGGGCCGCCCGGACGCGGACGACGCCACCATTGCCCGCGCGATCACGGCCATCGGCGCGCAGGCGTGGGTGGAGGCGCTACCCGATGGCATGCACACGCGGGTTGGCTCGGGAAACCTGACGCTCACGCCCGCGCAGGCCCAGGAGGTGGCGCTGGCACGATTGGTGCTGCTCGATCCTCATACGCTGATCCTGGACGAGGCGACCTCCCTGCTGGACCCCCACGCCGCGCGCACCCTGGAGCGGACGCTGTCCACGGCGCTGGCTGGGCGCACGGTGATCGAGGTGGCGCACCGGCTGTACACCGCGCAGGACGCGGACCGGGTGGCCGTCATGCTGGATGGGCGGATCGTGGAGCTGGGTACGCATGACGAACTGGTCGCCCGCGGCGGGGAATACGCGAGCCTGTGGGAGGCCTGGAGCCAGGAGTAGGCCCGCCCTCCACATGGGAAAGCGAGTGCCACGCCGTTGGACCGCTGAGCCCCCGTTGGACCGCCGCGCCCCGGTTGGACCGCTGCGCCCCCGATGGACCGCCGTAGCCGCCGGTTACGGCGGTCCAACCGCGCGTAAGCGGTCCAACCGCGCGTAAGCGGTCCAACCGCGCGTGAGCGGTCCAACCGGGCTGAACCGCATCAGCGCACAGGGCGGATACCGGCTCCAGCAAGGATCTCCAGCAGACCTTGTTCCCTCCAGGCGTCGTCCCAAAGCCAACGTACGACTCGCATGCCGGTAGCGCTCTCAATGTCAAGCTCTCGGCGCCGCTCGGCGAGTAGGACCTCATCCACCGGTCTGCCCGTCAGCTCCCGTCCGTACTTAACCCGACCGTCGAACTCCCCGATCACGCCGTGCTCAGGCCAGATGAAGTCCACCCGTCCAAGCAGCCCGCCGTGCTGATCCCGCACCGGCTCCTGCAAAGCGGGCATGGGTAGGTGATGTTCGATCATCACCGCCCGGCTCAGGCTCTCTCCCGGTGACTCGGCATTCGGATCGGCCACCTCGATCGTCCGGTACAGCCTTGGTCGTCCCCGCGAGCGCTCCGGAGCCGCAGCGGCGATATCCTCCTTCGTCACTCGACCGGCTCTCAGCATGGCGTCAAAGCCGGCCAGTACATCGCGCAGTGGGCGACGACGTCCAAGATCCGCCAAGGTCTGCGCCACCGAGGCCACCGGGACGCCATCGTCCAGCACGGTCTGGAAGCCGTGGCCGGCACGCAGCGTACGAATCCCCGACGACATTCGTCCACCGTCGCGCCCGGGTCGTACCACCTGCACCTGCTGAGGAATCGCTCCTACGAGAGGGATGCCGTGTATCACGGCAGCAGACTCCCTGGCCAGTACGGCACCATCCAGTGCCCCGGTGAGTCGGGCAGCGATCACCTTGACCACGTGTGCCTGCTGCCTACTCAAACTGCTGAACTCACTTCGCCGCACGTAGACACCGCGACGGATACGAATGAGTTCTCCTCCAGAACGCGCGGCTTCTTGAGCGAGGACGTCGCTACGCCGCCCCTGTCCGGCGAGATCCGAAGACAAAATGATCGGAATCGGTGAAGTCCACATGTTTCCACTGTGCACACCGGCAGTGGCGCGCATCCGAAGGCCTGTGAATGCGCCGAGCGGTGCCCTGCGCGAACCCGGCCTGTGGACCTTGGTGAACTTCGGCGACGCGGCCGCCCTCCACATGGGAAAGCGAGTGCCACGCCGTTGGACCGCTGAGCCCCCGTTGGACCGCCGCGCCCCCGTTGGACCGCCGTAGCCGCCGGTTACGGCGGTCCAACCGCGCGTGAGCGGTCCAACCGCGCGTGAGCGGTCCAACCGCGCGTGAGCGGTCCAACCGCGCGTAAGCGGTCCAAGCAGATCCCCGGAGGCGCGCTCCCCGAGGACAGGGGCCGGGACACGACCACACCGACGCGCCGCAACGTCACCATTCGGTTGCACTACTCCTGCTGCCGACGAATCAGGCACTTACGCAGGGGCGGCAAGCTGCCGCTCAGGCCCGGCATGTGAGATTCTGGTGCAAGCAGTAGGAGCGGCCGTCCGCCGCCCCGGGATTGTTCATCAGCAGGCATGAGAAGGTCGGTTCCATGAGCCAGCAGGCCCAACAACCCAAACAGCCCCCAGCGGCGTCCTCGTCATCCGCCTCGGCGGCGCAGCCGACGCTCGGCGAGCTCGTGACCCGGATCTCGGACAACGTCTCCGCGCTGGTGCATGGTGAGATCGATCTGGCCAAGGCAAAGGGCAAGCGCATGGCCACCACCATGGGCGTGGGCGGTGCCCTGCTTGCCGTGGGCGGGGTCGTCGCCCTGTACGGCGTGGGCTTCCTGCTGGGAACCATCGTGGAGTTGATTGCGCTCGCGCTGCCCCTGTGGGCGGCTAAGCTCATCGTCGCCGTGGTGCTGCTGATCGTCGCCGCCATCGCCGCACTACTTGGCGTCAAGCGCCTCCAGGCCGCTAAGGCCGACATGCCCGACCCGAAGGGCGCCCTCCAGCATGATCTGAACACCGTCAAGTCCGCCGCCACCACCGGCTTCGAGAAGGGCAGCCAGCAGTGAGTGAGAACAATTCGGCCGCAGCGGCTACCCCGGAAGAGATCGAGGCCCGGCTGGCCGACCTGCGCGCATCGGTTGTGAACGACGTTGAGGAGCTGACTCAACGCCTGGCCCCCAACGCCCTCAAGGCGGTGGCCCGCTCCACCACCGAGGCAACCGTGGCCGACCTGCGCGAACGTGCCCGGTCGGCGGCCACCGGTCTGAAGGCCCGCCTGCAGGGCGACGCCGACGCTCCACTGGTGTCGGCCGACGCGCCGAGAACCGACAGCCTGTCACTCATCGAGCGGGCCCGGCGTCTGCTCGACGACGCCCAGGACGGAGATCCGCAGGCACTGGCCCTGGTCACCGGAGCCGTGGCGGGGCTGGCCGGGTTGAGCGTGTTCGCCCTGATCAAGGCCCTGCGCCGCTAGGCGCGCGCCGCCGCCATCCCGCGCGCCGCCCGACCCCGCCCACACCCGTATTCCCAGCATGCGGCGCCTCATCCGTGGGCCTTACCACGACCGAAGCGCCGCCTGTGGAATGGTGTTTCGGCGCGGTGACGTTGTACGGTTGCCCCACGACACATTTGCCCAGTTGCTGCGCGCCCACGTGCGCGCCCAGAGATATGTTGGAGGGGGTCGAGCCTATGGGGCGCGGCCGTCAGAAGGCCAAGGCGACCAAGGTCGCCCGCAAGCTCAAGTACTTCAGCCCGGAGACCGACTATGCGGCACTCGAACGCGAGCTCGCCACAGCGTCCTCCGCAGCGTCCCCCGACGTCGAGTCCGACGACGACATGTATGAGGAGTTGGCCGCAAAGTATGCGGTCGACGACGACTGGGACGACGAGGACGCCTGACACCCGCCCCGGGCGCCTCGCCGTACGCAGCCATGCGCGAGTGCGGCGCCTGAGCGTCTCCGCGTAACGCCGCGACGCGCCGCCGGGCCCACAGCGGCTCCGGCGGCCCCGCCCCGGTGTCGGCTCAAGCGATCCGATAGGTCCCCAGCAGGTCCACGCCACCGCCGTCGACGCCCTTGGTGCCGGCAATCAGCCGTCCCCGGGGCGCGTAGTCGGCGGCGTCCTCGACGCTGCCCAGCACCCAGGCGGGCACGCCCGCGGCCTCGGCTCCGCCCAGCACCGCATCGGCGGCGTCCGGGGATACCACCGCGACCATGCCCACCCCCAGGTTGAGGGTGGACTCCAGGTCGTCCCACGGGACCGCGCCCAGGCGGCGCACGACGTCGAATACCGCGGGCACCACCCAGGAACCGCGGTCGACGACGGCGATGGTCCCGGCGGGCAGGACGCGGGCCAGGTTCGCCCCCAGGCCGCCGCCGGTGACGTGCGCCAGGGCGCGGATGCGCAACTCGGCGGGGTCGACGTCGGCGGGGTCGATCTGGGCGATGAGGTCAAGCAGCACCCGGGTGTACAGGCGTGTGGGCTCCAGCAGCTCCTGCCCGACGGTGCGGCCGAACTCGGGCACCTCCCGGTCCAGGGACCAGCCGGCCTGATCCACCACGCGGCGCACCAGTGAGTAGCCGTTCGAGTGCAGACCGGAGGACGCCAGGGCCACAAGCACGTCGCCGGGGCGCACCCGCTGCGCACCGAGCGCCCGGTCGGCCTCCACCACGCCGGTGGCGGCACCGGCGACGTCGTAGTCGTCCGGGCCCATCAGCCCGGGATGCTCGGCGGTCTCCCCACCCAACAGGGGGGTGCCGACGGCGGCGCAGGCCTGGGCCACGCCGCGCACGATGTCGGCGATGCGCTGCGGGATCACCTTGCCGCAGGCGATGTAGTCGGTCATCAGCAGGGGGCGGGCGCCGACCACCACGATGTCGTCGATGACCATGCCCACCAGGTCCTGACCGATGGTGTCGTGGATGTCGAGAGCCTGGGCGATGGCGACCTTGGTGCCGACCCCGTCGGTGGAGGTGGCCAGCAGGGGGCGGCGGTAGCTGCGCAGCTCGGAGACGTCGACCATTCCGGCGAAGCCGCCCACCTCCCCGACGACGGCGGGGGTCATGGTGGCGGCAACCGACGCCTTCATAAGTTCGACCGCCCGGTCGCCCGCGGCCGTGTCGACGCCGGCGGCGGCGTAGGTGATGGGGGCGTTGGGGGCGTCGCTCTGGCTCATCGGACGGCTCCTTCCGGTGCGGGGTCGGCGGGGGTGACGGCGTGCCGGGCGGATGCGGCGTCGGCACCCGAAGACGTGGCGGCCTCGGGGTCGGCCGGGGCCCGGTGGGGACTGCCGGCGCTCAGGTCCGGGCGGGTGACGCGGCGCGGGGCCGCGGGCACGGGGGCGGCATCGGTGTCGGCGCGACGACGCCGGTAGGCGCCGGGGACGCGGGCGGCCGGCGCACCGGGTAGCGGGCCCGTGGTGGGCGTGGCGGTGTGGTAGTTGCCGGTGAAGCAGGCGGTGCACAGGGCGTCGGCGTCCTGCCCGGAGGCGGCGACCATACCGTCCACCGACAGGTAGCCGAGGGAGTCGGCGCCGATGGAGTCGCGGATCTCCTCCACGCTCATGCCGGTGGCGATCAGCTCGGCGCGGGTGGCGAAGTCGATGCCGTAGTAGCAGGGCCACAGCACCGGCGGGGAGGAGATGCGCACATGTACCTGCGCGGCGCCGGCCTCCCGCAGCATGCGCACCAGGGCGCGCTGGGTGTTGCCGCGCACAATCGAGTCGTCGACGACGATGAGGCGCTTGCCGGCGATGACCTCACGCACCGGGTTGAGCTTGAGCCGGATGCCGAGCTGACGCAGGGTCTGGGTGGGCTGGATGAAGGTACGGCCGACGTAGGTGTTCTTCACCAGTCCCTGCCCATAGGGGATGCCGGAGGCCTGGGCGTAGCCGATGGCGGCAGGGGTACCGGATTCGGGGGTGGCGATGACCAGGTCGGCGTCGACCGGGTGCTCGCGAGCCAGGGCCGCCCCCATGGCGTTGCGGGCGGCGATCACCGAGGTGCCGGCGATGCGCGTGTCCGGGCGGGCGAGGTAGACGTACTCGAATACGCAGCCGGCCCGGCGGGGCGTGGCGAAGCGGGTCGAGCGCACGCCGTCGGCGTCGATCTCGATCAGCTCGCCGGGCTCGATCTCGCGGACGAAGGCGGCCCCGAGGATGTCCAGGGCGGCGCTCTCGGAGGCGACCACCCAGCCGCGCTGCAGGCGGCCGAGCACCAGTGGACGCACGCCGTGCGGGTCGCGGGCGGCGTACAGCGTGTGCTCATCCATGAACACCAGGGAGAAGGCGCCGCGCAGCAGGGGCAGCACCCGCCGGGCGGTGGCGGAGATGCTCAACGGCGGAGCGGCGTCGGCATCGGTCACCGGGAGGTACAGGGGGGTGTCGGCGTCGACGGCGTCATAGTCCCAGGCGTCCAGGCGGCCACGCTGGGAGACCAGCTCCATGAGGGCGGCGATGACGGCGGTGTCGGTGGAGGAGCCGCGGCCGAGTTCGCCGGTGAGGTCCTCCCCGCTGGTGCGGTGGACCGCCTCCATGAGTTCCCGGGTGTTGGTGAGGTTGCCGTTGTGGGTCAGCGCCAGGGTGGAGCCGGCGGCGGGCCCGAGCATCGGCTGCGCGTTCTCCCAGGTGCCGGCGCCCTGGGTCGCGTAGCGGACGTGTCCGACGGAGAGGTGGCCGGTGAGGCTGGACAACGTGCCGTCGTCGAAGATCTGGGAGACCAGGCCGAGGTCCTTGTAGACCAGGATCTTGCTGCCGTCGGTGGAGGCGATGCCGGCGGCCTCCTGGCCGCGGTGCTGGAGGGCGTACAGACCGAAGTAGGTAAGCCGCGCGGCCTCCTCCCCCGGCGCCCAGACGCCGAAGACGCCGCACTCCTCGTTCACCTCCTCGCCGAGGGCGAGCGGCGGAGCGGGGCGGGCAGGGGCGAGTGTGCCGCCGGAGGGCGGGGTGGTCCGGTCGGGGTCACCAAAGCTCACCGGAGCATCATCCCACAAGCCGATCCGGCGGACCCTAGTCGCGTCGGCGGGCGGTCAGCAGGGTGCCACCGCCCATGAGGCCGAGGGCGAGCAAGCCGAGGGCGATCGGCGCGCCGGTGCGGGCCAGGGCACCGCGCGAGCCGTGCCCCGTGGCGGGCGTACCGGCGACTACCGGGACCACGCCGGCCGTCGTCGGAGCCCCGGTGGCCGGTCCCACCGCCGCGCTGGGCGTTGGCGGTGCCGGTGTCTCCGGCGAGACCGCGTGCACGACCTGGGCGGTGACGGCGAGGGTCTCGGTGGACTCGTCGGCCCTGGTGATGGTGAAGGAGACGATCGCGCACGTCGTGCTCACGCCGTCGACCGTGCAGTCCTGGGTGGCGACGCCGTCGGGAAGCGTGAAGGTGAGCGTCGCCTGGCCGGTCTCGGGCAGGCCGGGGGTGACCGACTGGTCGATGTCGCTCGTCGTCAGGGTGCGGGTGGTGCCGTCGGCCATGTCGACGGTGGCGGCGATCGAGGTGGCCGCGTCGCGCACGCCCTGCTCGGCGGTGGCCGAATAGCTGAGTCCGGTGAAGCGGGCCGTCACGGTGTCGCCGTCGACGGCGAGCGAGGTGCCGACCTGGTGCTTGTCGTAGGAGGCGGTGGCCGGGGAGATGCGCACCAGGTACTCGGAGGTGACCGTGCGGTCGAGGATGCCGGTGTTGATCATCGTCTTCTCGCCGAGGGTGGTGAAGTTGTCGCCGCCCGCGAGCAGGAAGGTGTTGGAGGCGACGGTGACGGTCGCCGCGTCGTCGAGCAGCTCGCCGTCGATGTAGACGGCGTCGATGACCCGCGAGCGTGCGTCGGCGATGTCGTCGGCAAGGCTCTCAACCAGTGCGCTCCGTTCCGCCTCGGAGGCGGCGGTGGAGATCTGCGTGAAGTAGTCCTCGAGCTGGTCGGCGGCGTCCTGGTCGAGGTAGACCTCGACGTTGTCCGAGGTTCCGAGCATGAGCGCGGCGCGCGTCGTCGTCGGCTGGAACTGCTCGGCGAGCACCTGCTTTACCTGGGCGCCCGTGTAGGTGGCGTAGGCCATCTCGTTGCCGAAGGGCTGCACCGTGTAGGCCTCCCCCGCGGTGAGCTCGCCGGCCAGGTAGTCGGCGCGCACCCCGCCGGGGTTCATCAATCCGATCGCGTAGTCGCTTGACGGCTGAATGTCCTCGGCCAGCCAGGAGGCGAAGGAGGTGGCGATGAGGTTGGAGGCGGTGGACTCGGTGGAGCGGTTGGCCCCGTAGTCCGTGCCCGTGTCGGTGCCGCGGTAGAAGTTCGAGCCGAGGGTGGTGAGGACCTCGTTGCCGGCGGCCTCGGAGTCCGTCTTCGCCTTCGCGACGATGTCGGCCACGCCGTAGGCGTCGGTGGTGCAGTCGGACTCCGCCAGGTCGAGGTTGCGGGCGGTGGCGGCGGTGACGTCCTTGGTGCCGTCGGCGGCGGTGGTCACCGTCAGGGAGATCTCGCCGAGTTTGAGGCCGTAGTGGTCGGGCTGGACGACGGCGATGTCCGTGCCGTCGGTCGACTTGACGACGTCGGCGAAGGGCACGTGGGTGTGGCCGGCGACGACGGCGTCGACGGCGCCGTTGAACTGGTTGCCATAGATGGCGGCGTCCTCGTGGGCCAGGACGACGACGACGTCGGCCTCTCCGTTGGCGGCGTCGCCGTCCTTCAGCGCGGTGGCGCGCGCGTTGGCGGTGGCGGTCGCGTCTAAGACCGTGAGGCCTTCGAGCGCGGACTTGGACACCAGGCTGGGCAGCTCTTCGGTGACGACGCCGATGAAGCCGACTGTGACGCCGTCGACCTCGGTGATCCAGGTGCCGTTGCCGGAGCCCTCGGCGGCCAGGGCGGCGTTGCCGGTGACGTTCGCGGACAGGATCGGGGCGTTGAAGGCGGGCAGGAGGCGGTCGGCGAGGTCGGTGATGCCCTTGTCGAACTCGTGGTTGCCGGCGCTGGTGACGTCCAGACCGATGGCGTTCAGGACGTCGATGGTGGGCTGGTCGTCGAGGATCGAGGAGATGTAGGCGCTGCCGCCGACGTTGTCACCGTTGGAGACGAAGAGCGTGCTGGGGTTGCGCTCGCGGGCGGCGGCGACCTCGCAGGCCAGGGTGACGGCGCCGGGCTCGTCGCCGGTGGTTTCGATGTGGCCGTGCAGGTCGGTGATGCCGAGGATGGAAAGCGTGGTGGTGTCGGCGGCCTCCGCGGCCGTGGCCGGGGCGGTGATTGTCGGCGCGAAGGCACCGAGGGCCAGGGCCGCCGTGAAGGCGACGAGGCGGCGATATAGGTGTGGCATGAGCAGTCTCGGGAGGTTAGTGGGGTGGAAGACGCGACGAGTGTAACCCCTTTCACACGGCGTCCGGGCCCGAGTGGCAATCCCACCCGGGCCCGGACGCTTCGGACCGACTCAGTCGACGGTCGGATCAGGCGGCAACCGCCTCGGCGGCGGCTTCAGCCAAGAGCTTGCGAGCCCGGGCCTGCTTGAGGACGAGCACGCCGATGGCGGTGACCAACATGCCCGCGATGATCGAGATGAAGAACCCGAGCAGGTTGTCGATCGCGAAGAACACGAAGATACCGCCGTGCGGAGCGCGCGAACCCACGTGCAGCGCCATGGACAGGGCGCCGGTCACGGCGCCGCCCACCATGGACGGCGGGATGATGCGCAGCGGGTCGGCGGCGGCGAAGGGGATGGCGCCCTCGGAGATGAAGGAGGCGCCCAGCAGCCAGGCGGCCCGCCCGTTGTCCCGCTCGACGTCGGTGAACAGGCCCGGGCGCACCGTGGTGGCCAGCGCGAGGGCCAGCGGCGGCACCATGCCGGCCGCCATAACCGCGGCCATGATCTCGTAGGAGGCGGTGGTCGCCGCGGACAGGCCGGCGGTGGCGAACAGGTAGGCGGCCTTGTTGACCGGACCGCCCAGGTCGAAGCACATCATCAGGCCCAGGATGATGCCCAGGAAGATGGCGGAGCCGGAGTCTGCCATGGAGGTCAGCGAGTCGCTCATCCAGGTCATGAAGGAGGCCAGCGGGTTGCCGAGGACCATGTACATCAGGGAACCGACCACCAGTGTGGTGGACAGCGGGATGATGACCACCGGCATGAGGCTGCGCAGCCACCGGGGCACGTCCAGCCCCGCGAGCCAGGAGGCCATGTAGCCGGCGAGCAGCCCGCCGATCAGACCGCCGATGAAGCCGGCACCGATGGCCACCGACAGCGCGCCCATGGCGAAGCCGGGGGCGATGCCGGGGCGTCCGGCCAGGCCGAAGGCGGTGTACCCGGCCAGGGCCGGCACCAGGAAGTTCATGGCCGCGGTGCCCAGGAGGGCGAAGACCGCACCGATGTAGGCCATCAGCGGGGAGCCGCCCAGGGCGTGCGGGGCCGCGTAGGCCGGGTTACTCAGATCCGGCAGGTTCCAAAGGCTGGAGGCCGTGAGCCCCTCATCCGCGTTGCCGATGACGATGGTCTGGGCGGTGGAGCCGATGTCGTAGCCGCCGAACAGGAAGCCCAGGGCGGTGAGCAGACCGCCCGCGGCCACGAAGGGAATCATGTAGGACACGCCGGTCATCACCGAGCGCTGCAGGCGCCGCGCCCAGTGCACGTGCTCCTCCTCGCCCTCGGCCTCGCCGCCGCCGGCTCCCGCCGCCACCCGCTTGGCGCCGGGATCGTCGATGGCGGCCAGGGCCTGGTCCACCAGGGAGCCGGCGTCGTTGACAGCGGCCTTGACGCCGACGTCGATCACGGGCTTTCCGGCGAAGCGCTCCAGGCCCTTGACCGGCAGGTCGTGGGCGAAGATGACGGCGTCGGCCGCCTCCACCAGGTCGGCGTCGAGCCAGTCGATCTTGCCGGAGCCCTGCCCCTCGATGCGCACGGTCACGCCGCGCTCCTTGCCGGCCTGTTCGAGCGCCTCGGCGGCCATGAAGGTGTGGGCGATGCCGGTGGGGCAGGAGGAGACGCCGACGATGACGCGGCCGGTGTCGGCGGGAGCCGCGGCGGGCGCAGCGGCATCCTCCTGAGCGGGGGCGCCGCCGTCGCCGAGCAGCTCGGGCTGGACCTGCTCGGTGACCAGTCGGGCGACGTCCTCAGGGGTGGCCGCGGCGCGCAGGGCGCCGGTGAACTCCGACTTCATCAGCCCGCGGGCGAGCTTGGCCAGCAGCTGCAGGTGGAAGTCGTCCGCACCGGCGGGGGCGGCGATCATGAACACGAGGTCGGCGCCCTGCCCGTCGGCGGCACCGAAGTCGACCGGCTGGTTCAGGCGGGCGAAGCCGAGCGAGGGGGCGAGCACGTGCGGGCTGCGGCAGTGCGGGATGGCGATGCCGCCGGGGATGCCGGTGGGCGCGGTGGCCTCGCGGGCCAGGGCGTCGGCGGCGAGCCCCTCGGTGGTGTCGGCGCGGCCGGCGGCGGCGACGACGTCTGCCAGGTAGTTGATGACCGCCTGCTTGTCGGTGCCGGCGGACGCGTCCAGGCGGACGAGTTCGGGCACGATCAGCGGCGTGTTCGCTGCGTTGGTGGGTTGGGACATGGTGTTTTCCTTGTGGTCTCCTGGTTAGTGGTGGTGTGGTTGCGGGCTGGTCAGAGCTCGGTGATTTCGGCGGCCTGCGTGGACAGGTCGGCGGGTCCGGGCAGGGTGGTACCGGGCAGGCCTGCGGCGGCGGAGCCGTAGGCCATGGCGGTGGCCAGACACTCGGGGGCGGCGGCGCCGTGCACGTCGGCCAGGATGTAGCCGGCGACGGAGGAGTCTCCGGCACCGACGGTGGAGATGACGGGGACGGCGGGAGCGGTGGCCCGCCAGGCGCCGGAGGCGGTGGCCAGGACGGCACCGGCGCCGCCGAGGGTGGCCAGCACCGCGCCCACGCCGCGGTCCACCAGGACGCGGGCGGCCTGGGCGACGGGGGCGTAGTCACCGGCGAGCGCGCCCTCTTCCAGGGCGGTGGCGCGCTCGGGGGGCAGGCCCGCGAGCTGGCCGAGCTCCTCCCCGTTGGGTTTGATCAGGTCGGGGGCGGCCTCGGGCAGGGCGGCGGCCAGGGCGGCCAGGGGCGCGTCGGAGGTGTCGACCGCGATGCGCAGCCCGGGGGCTGCCCGACGCAGCAGACCGACCAGGCGCGCGTACCAGTCGGTGGGGGCGCCGGGCGGCAGCGAACCGGACAGGATGGCCCAGCTGTGGACGCCGGCCGGGCTGTCCCGATCGACGCCGGCGGTGTTGTCGGCCGCACCCGCCGCCACGGCTCGACTCAGGGCCGCCTCCACGGCGGCGACCTCGGCGTCCGTCAGAGTGGCACCGGGCTCGTTGAGTTTGGTGGTGGTGCCGTCAGGCTCGGTGACGGCGGTGTTGATGCGCACGGCCCCGGCCACATCCACGGGGATTGTGCTCAGGCCGGGCGCGTCCAGCGCCTTGACCGCGGTCACCAGCGGGTCGTGCTCGGGCGCGGGCAGGACGGCGGTTACGGCCTCGCCGGAGCGGGCCAGCACGCGGGCGACATTGAGTCCCTTGCCGCCAGGCTCGGTGGTGACCGACTGCAGCCGGTTGACGCCACCGCGCACGAGCGGACCGGCGAGCGTGACCGTGCGGTCCAGTGAGGGGTTGGGGGTGAGTGTGATGATCATGCGATGAGGACCTCGGTTCCGGTGTCGGCGAGTTGGGCGGCCAGTGGCGTGGGGAGGGCGGCGTCGGTGACCAGCAGGTCGACGTCGTCGATGTCGGCGAAGGAGACCAGGTGCTCCTGGCCGATCTTGGTGGCGTCGGCCAGGGCGACGACGCGGCGGGCGGCGCGGACCATGGCGCGCTTTACGGCGGCCTCATCCGGGTCGGGTGTGGACAGCCCGTGCTCGGCGGTCAGGCCGTTGGTGCCCATGACGGCCACGTTCACGCGCATGGCGGCGAGCGTTTCCAGGGCCTCGGGGCCGACGGCGGCCTGGGTGATGCCGCGGACCTGACCGCCGAGCATGCGCACGGTCAGGTCACTGCGGCCGGCCAGCAGGGCGGCGGTGAGTACGGAGTCGGTTACCACCGTCAGTCCCAGGCCCTCGGGCAGGAGCCGGGCGAGGCAGCCGACGGTGGTGCCGGCGTCGAGCAGGATGGTGGCACCGGGGCGCAGCTCCAGGGCACCGACGGCGGCCGCGGCGATGGCCTGCTTGGCGGTGGCGCCCAGCAGTTCGCGTTCGGCGACGGCGGTCTCCGGGAGGGCCAGCACGGTGGCGGGGACGGCGCCGCCGTGGACCTTGCGCACGGCGCCGGCGCGGTCCAGGGCCGTCAGGTCGCGGCGGATGGTTTCGACGGTGACGCCGTAGCGGGTGGCCAGGTCGGCGACGGCGACGCGACCCTCGTGGGCCACGGCATCGACGATGTCCTGCTGGCGCTGTTCGGCGTTCACTGCGTACCTCCACCCTGAAGTCCGTTCGGGCATAAGCATATGCCCGAACGGACGTTCTTGTGAAGTGGTTATGCGAACTTCGGGGAACTTTCTTGTCCGACCGGGCGTTCAGGCGCGCAGCAGCGGCAGGTAGGCGGACAGGTCGCAGCGCTCACCGGAGGCGTGCAGGGCCCCGGAGTCCAGCGCCTCCCGCCAGCCCAGGCGGCCGGTGGCCAGGGCCAGCCAGGTGGCGGCGTCGGTCTCCACCACACTGGGCGGGGTCCCCCGGCGGTGCACGGTGCCAGAGACCGCCTGGGTGACGCCGAAGGGCGGCACCCGCACCTCCACGGCATGCCCGGGGGCGCAGGCCGCCAGCTCCTCCAGGGTGTATCGCACGGCGGCGGCCGTATCGGCGCGTTGGGGCCGGGCGCCGGCATCGGTTGCGGTCGCCCACTGCCGCACGGCGTGGGCGCCCGCGGCGGGATCAATACGTCGTCTCACGCCTCCGACGGTACGGCATGGCGCCACCCGCGCAGGCCCCGGCGGATCACGCAGTAGCAGGCCAGCCCCGAGGCGGCGACCACGGCCACCGACATCACGCTGAAGGAGCCCAGGAAGTCCGGCACCTCGAAGCCGGCCAGCGAGTCGTCGGCGGGGGCGACGATCACCTGATCGGCCGCCTCCGGGACGCCGGCATCGGCCTGAGCGGCGGCCGCACCGACCGGCACCAGGGCCTGCAGATCAATGCTGCGGGTGGAGCCGTCGCGGGCCACCAGGGTGAAGGAGACGACGGCGCAGGCCGCATTGGCGCTGACGCCGGCAGCACTGCCGGCGTCAGCCGGGCAGGTCGTGGTGGCGACGTCCGCGGGCAGGGCGATCTTCAGCGTGCTGGCGCCGGTCTCCGGCAGTTCGGGGGTGATGGTCGCGTCAATGGCGGCACTGGTCAGATGCTGGGTGCCGCCGTCGGCCAGGGCCACCGTGGCGGTGACCTCCGCGGCGGCGCCGGGGGCGGCCTGTTCGGAGGCGGCGGTAAAGCTCAGCCCGGTGAAACGGACCGTAGCGCTGCCGTCGGCGGCGTCAACGTCCAGGTCGACGCCGATCTGCCGCTTGGCCAGGTCGGCGGAGGTGGCGCCGCCGGCCTGGAGGTACTCGGCGGTGACGGCGCGGTCCAGAATGCCGGTGCTGGAGACCTCGCCGCCGCGCAGGACGGTGAAGCCGTCGCCGCCCGACAGCATGAAGGAGTTGGAGGCCACCACCACGCTGGCGTCGTCGTCGAGCTCGACACCGTCGACGTAAACCGAGCGGATGACGCGGGCGCGAGCGGCGTCGATGGCGGACTCGAGCTCGGCGGCGCTCTGCGCACCGTTGGAGATTCGGCTCCAGTACTCCTCGAGCTCGTCGGCGGCGTCCTGGTCGATATAGACCTGCACGTTGGCCGAGACGCCGAGCATGAGCGCCGGCCGGGAGGTGTCGGGCTGCCACTGCTGGGCGAGCACGTCCTTGAGTTGGGCGCCGGTATAGGCGGCGTACCCCATCTCGTTGCCGAAGGGCTGGACGGTGTAGGCCTCCCCCTCGGTCAGGTCGCCTAACAGGTAGTCGGCGCGCACGCCGCCGGGGTTCATCAGCCCCACATAGTGGTCGCCTTCGGGGCGAATATCGGTGGTCAGCCAGGCGCGGTAGGAGTCGGCGATGAGGTTGGCTGCGGTGGACTCGGTGGAGCGGTTGGCACCGGGGTCGGAGCCGGTGTTGGTGCCACGGTAGAAGCCGGTGCCCAGGCTGGTCAGCACGCGGGCGCCGGCGGCGCGGGACTCGCGGGCGGCCTGGTCGACGATGGCCTGGACGCCATAGGCGTCGGTGGTGCAGTTCGAGGCGGCCAGGTCGATGTTGGCGGCCTGCACCACGCCCACGGCACCGGTGGCGGGGTCGAAGGACAGGGTGATGTTGCCCAGTAGTTCCCCGTACTGGCCCGACTGGACCACCGCGATGCGGTTGCCGTCCTTGCCGGTGACGGTGGTGGCGTGGGCGACGTGGGTGTGCCCGCCGAAGACGGCGTCGACAGAACCGTTGAACTGGGTGGCGTAGACCGCGGCGTCCTCGTGGGCCAGGACGACGACGACGTCGGCCTCCCCGTTGTCCGGATCGCCGTCCTTCAGGGCGGCGGCACGGGCGTTGGCGGTGTGCACGAGGTCGGCGACCTCGAGTCCCTCGAGGGCCGAGCCGGCCACCAGGCTGGGCAGGGAGTCGGTGACCAGGCCGATGAAGCCGACGGTCACGCCGTCCACCTGCGTCGTCCACACGCCGTCGCCGTCCCCCTCGGCGAGCAGGGCGTCGTTGCCGGTGACATTGGCGGCCAGCACGGGGGCGTCGAAGGCACCCAGCAGGCGGGCGGAGAGGTCGGTGACGCCGTTGTCGAATTCGTGGTTGCCGGCGGCGGTGACGTCCAGGCCGATGGCGTTGAGGATGTCGATGGTGGGCTGGTCGTCCAGCACCGATGAGATATAGGCCGAGCCGCCCACGTTGTCGCCGGTGGACACCAGCAGGGTGCCCGGCGTGGCTGACCGGGCGGCGGCGACCTCACAGGCCAGGGTGACGGCGCCGGGCTCGGAGACCAGCTGCGCGCCCTCGCTGTCGGTGGACACCCGCTCGATGTGGCCGCCGAAGTCGCTGATACCCAGCAGGTTGATCGTGACGGTCGCAGCGTCCGCACCGGCAGGGGCGGCAGCGGCAGCCGCCCGCTCGTCGGCGACACTCGCGCCGGGGCTCGCGCTCAGCATGCCGCCTACCGGGGCGGCCACTACCACCGGGCCGCCGATGGCGGAGCCGGTAACCGCGGTCGGCGCAGCCACTGCGCCGGGATCAAGGGCAGCGAGGCAAAGGGCCGTCAGGGGGACGACCAGCCGGGCCAGGTGTCGCGATCTCATGGTGGTCCTCGTAGTGATCATCAGTAAGTCGAACGATTGACATCACCATAAGTGTCAGGACACCTATGGGCCAGGGCACACACCAATTAGTAATCATGACAATTTGATGATGCTAGGCAGGCCTCCACCTATGAACCCGGATCGCCGCCACCGCGCCCCTACTTTCCGGCTCCATACCGCGCATACGACACGACGGCGCCCGGCCGCCTGGGAAGCGACCGGGCGCCGTCGTCGGGCAGCAAGTCCCGGAGCACGTGACCGCGAGGTAACCGCATCCGCGCTACGCATCGGCCGATCGGCTAGGCCGATTGGCTACCCCCGTCTTTCGGATCATCGGATCAGACGATGCCGTGGGCGATCATGACGTCGGCCACGCGGGTGAAGCCGGCGGCGTTGGCGCCCAGGACGTAGTCGCCGGGGCGGCCGTAGGTCTCGGCGGCCTCGACGCAAGAGTCGTGGATGTCGGCCATGATGCCGGTGAGCTTGGCCTCCGCGGTGGCGAAGTCCCAGCGGGTGCGGCCGGCGTTCTGCTCCATCTCCAGGGCGGAGGTGGCCACGCCGCCGGCGTTGGAGGCCTTGCCGGGGGCGTAGAGGATGCCGGCCGCCTGGAAGGCCTCGATGGCCTCCGGGGTGGAGGGCATGTTCGCACCCTCGGCGACGACGGCGCAGCCGTTGCGCAGCAGGGTGGCGGCGTTGTCGGCGTCGAGCTCGTTCTGGGTGGCGCAGGGCAGGGCGACGTCGACCGGGACGTCCCAGGGGCGGCCCTCGGTGACCAGGCGGGCGCCGGGGCGCCGGGAGACGTAGTCGGCGACGCGGCCGCGCTCGACCTCCTTGACCTGCTTGAGCAGCTCCAGGTCTACGCCGGCCTCGTCCACGACGTAGCCGGAGGAGTCGGAGAAGGTGATGGGCTTGGCGCCCAGCTGCTGCGCCTTCTCGATGGCGTAGATGGCGACGTTTCCGGCGCCGGAGACGGCGACCGTCTTGCCCTCCAGGGAGTCGCCCTTGGTGGCCAGCATGGACTGGGCGAACAGGACCGTGCCGTAGCCGGTGGCCTCGGTGCGCACCAGGGAGCCGCCCCAGGCCAGACCCTTGCCGGTCAGAACGCCGGCGTCGTAGCTGTTGCGCAGGCGCTTGTACTGACCGAAGAGGTAGCCGATCTCACGGCCGCCCACGCCGATGTCACCGGCGGGCACGTCCACGCTCGGGCCGATGTGGCGGGACAGCTCGGTCATGAAGGACTGGCAGAACCGCATGACCTCGGCGTCGGACTTGCCGTGCGGGTCGAAGTCGGAGCCGCCCTTGCCGCCGCCGATGCCCTGGCCGGTGAGCGCGTTCTTGAAGATCTGCTCGAAGCCGAGGAACTTGATGATGCCGGCGTTGACGCTCGGGTGGAAGCGCAGGCCCCCCTTGTAGGGACCGAGCGCCGAGTTGAACTCGATGCGGAAACCGCGGTTGACGTGGACCTCACCGGCGTCGTCGACCCACGGCACCCGGAACATGATCTGCCGCTCGGGCTCCACAATGCGCTCCAGCAGCGCATTCTCGGCGTAGTGGGGGTGCTTGGCGATTACCGGGCCGAGCGACTCCAGCACCTCGCGGACGGCCTGGTGGAACTCGGCCTCCCCGCGGTTGCGAGCCACAACCTGCTCATAAACCTTCTCAACGACGTCCTGCATGGGGAACTCCTTCACCTGTCACCTGGCAGCGGCGCGTGCCGATTTCCCATCAGCGTCGCGTGACTGCGATTACGGCGCAGGAGCACGTCTTTGAGCAGGCGGGCATCCCGCGCTGGGCTAAACACTCCCACCTCGCCGGTAACTGAGACGAAACATCTCATGTTTCGACCGTAGGCTGCGGAGAGGGAGGGAGCGGCGACCGCCAACGCGGGAGCGCCACTCACAGAGCAGCGTAAGCGACGTCGTCGACGGGCTCGAGCCACTCGTTGGAGGTGTTCTCCCCGGGAACCGCGAGCGCGATGTGGGAGAACCAGGAGTCGGCCTTGGCACCGTGCCAGTGCTTGACGCCGGCGCGGATGAACACCACCGATCCGGGCTCGAGGGAGACGGGCTCCTCGCCCTCCGCCTGGTACCAGCCGGAGCCGGCGGTGCAGATGAGCACCTGGCCACCGCCGGAGGTGGCGTGGTGAATGTGCCAGTTGTTGCGGCAGCCGGGCGAGAAGGTGACGTTGTGGACGCCGACGGCGCACTCGGGGTCGTCGACGAGGTTGTTCAGGTAGCTGTCGCCGATGAAGTACTGGGCGAAGGCGGTGTTCAGCTCGCCCTTACCGAAGACGTTCTCGGCGGCGAAGACGGATTCGTCGGTGGTGGCGGTCATGGTGGTTCCTCTCCCGCGGCCCGGACGGCCGCGCAGCCTCAGGCTAGGAGCGCCGCCCGGCCGCAGCCAGGCACCGACCGGGCCCCCATGCGCCGTCCCACCGCACTCTGGGAGCGCGCCGAGGTCGGCAGAAGTCTCGTGCCGAGGCCGGTCGAGGCGGCGGCAGCATTCGGTCCGTCTACGCCGCCTCCAGCACCGCCAACTGGCATGATCCAGGTATGAGCGCCACTGACTCTTCCGGGTCCGCCCCCTCTGACTCCAGGCCCTCCTCGTCCAGCCGCGGCCGCGCCGATAGCAAGCGGCGGAGTGCTCCGCCGGTTGATTCGATCCTGCTGCAAGCACCGACCCGACTTCCACGACGTCGCCGGACCGAGTGGTGGACGGTCGCCGCATGGTCCCTCGCGCTGCTACTGCAGATAGCCCTACGCCTTGACGAGGAGTTCTCCGACAGTTCTGACCGGGTGAGCCAAATGACGGAGGCATATTCGAACTCGACCATCCTCCTGTGCATCCTCGGCCTCATCTCCTGCCTAGTCCTCCTGAGCACGGAATCACTGCGCGCCGCCATTTGGGGAACGACCTTGGCCGCCGTCACGCTCACCGCCTCGCTAGTTACCTGGACGATCCTGTATGGATTGTGGCCGATTGAATACGTCTGGTGGACGCGCGGATGGGTTGTCAATTTCGTGTTCGGCATCGTCCTCGTCCGCGCCATCCGCGACCTCGCCGCAAACATCAATGAAAGCTTCGGTCACCGGTACGAGGTGTAATCACGCCCGCCGACCGCAGTCGACGCACCGCCGTCGACGCAGAGGCCACCACCTGGCGCGCTATCCGGCCGTGACTGCCTCGACGGCGACTCCGACCGCTTCATATGTCCCCCTCGCGCGCGCGTCCCGTGTGGCGAGCACCGCGCCATTCTCCAACGCCGCGAGAGCGACCAGACCGTCGTAGACGGCACCGCCGGCGATTCCAAGGCCGGCCAATCGCCGGTGTGCCGTGATCGCCGAATTCGCAGAAAGGGCGAGTACCTCTGGGAAACGGTCGTCGATAAGCGCAACCGCGTCTTCGGCGGACACGCGCGCGTCTCCGGGGAGCCGCGTCAGCACCGCATAGGTCTCCGCCAGGGCGTGCCCGCTGAGACTCAGCCGCCTCCCCCTCGCCCAGTCACGCACCGGGCGATGTGCCTCATGGGAGGCGACCAGCAGAGGAATGGCAACACTCGTGTCGACGGCTAGGCGCGGCGCGGCGTTCACCTTCTGCCACCATCGATCAGTGCGAACATCACGTCATCGGTGACTGGGGTCTGCGAAGTGGCGACCAGGTGCCCATCCTCACCACGCTCCACTCGGGCAGTACGCCCACCCGGGGTCAGCTGCACGCCGCCTCCATAGGGGGACACATCCACCTTCGTTCCCGGCAGCAATCCAAGCGACTCCCGCAGGCTCTTCGGCAGGAGGATGCGTCCGCCCGAATCGATCGTCAGCTCCATGGGATGAGATTACCATCGCAGTCCCATTTCGCTGAGGGGCGCTCGCACGGACGCGGCAGGGCCGGGACCGGGCCCAGGAGGGGCGCCGGAGTCAGGCGATCAGCCAGACGACGCCGGTGAGCAGGAAGCCGGTGAGTCCGCCGACGGTCGACAGCAGGGTCCACTTCTTGATCCCGTCCTTGACGGACAGGCCCATGTACTTGGTGACGATCCAGAAGCCAGAGTCGTTGATGTGGGAGAAGCCCAGGGCGCCGAAGCCGATCGCCATCTGAATCAGCACCACCTGCAGGGCCGAGTAGCCGCCGCTGGCAATCGCGTCCGCCAGCAGCCCTGCCGTGGTCAGGATCGCCACCGTCGCCGAGCCCTGCGAGGCCCGCAGCGCTGCCGAAATGACGAAGGCGGTCAAGAGGATCGGCAGGTGCGCGGTCACCAGGGCCTGCGCCAGCGCATCGCCGATACCGCTGGCCACCAACACGCCGGCGAACACTCCCCCGGCGCCGGTGACGAACACAATGGTGGCCACATCGGGCAGTGCGGAGTCGAGGATCTTGCCGCGCTGCTCCAAGGACCACCCCTGCTGCTGGCCGACGATGAAGTAGGCCAGCAGCACGGCGGTCAGCAGCGCCGTCGTCGAAGAGCCGATGAATCCGAGCACCGCGTGGGCGGAGGACTCCTCATCCACCAGCATCTGCCCGACGGTGCCCACCATGATCTGCACAATCGGCTCGAGAATCAGGAAGACGACCGTTCCGGGGCCGGTGGCGTGCGCCCGGGGCACCGCGCCGCCGGGCGTATAGGTGGACTCGGCGGCCTCCGTGGCGCTGCCGAGCGGCGTCGGGCCGACCGGAACCGCCTCCAGGCCCAGTCGCGTGGAGGCGAAGTAGACCACGACCGCCACCAACGCGCACACGGGCAGGGCCAGCAGCATCAGCAAACCGACGTCAACCTCGAGCGTGGCCGCCGAGGCGACCGGCCCCGGATGAGGCGGGATGACCACGTGCAGGGCGAGCATCGTCGCCGCCACCGGCAGGCCGATCTTGAGCGGGTTGATCTTCGCAATGTAGGCGAAGCCGAAGACGATCGGCGCCAGGATGATGAAGCCGACGTCAAAGAAGATCGGGATGCCGAGGATGAAGGCGGCCGCGACGACGGCCGCGACCACGCGCTCACGCCCCAGTATGCGGGTGAAGCGCTCGGCCAGGACCTCCGCGCCGCCGGCGGCCTCAATGACCCGGCCCAGCATCGCCCCCAGGCCGACGACCATGGCCACGGACCCGAGGGTCTTGCCCATGCCGTCGATCATCGTCTGGACTACGTCCCCGATCGGGATGCGCGCGGCCAGCGCGAGCACCATGGACACCAGGATCATGGCCACGAAGGCACTCATTTTGGCCTTGATGACCAGTACCAGCAGAACGGCTATCGCCGCTACCGCCAGTAACAGCAGGACGGTGGTGGACATGGTCCCGCCCTCAGTCCTGCTCGGGCGCGATCACGGTGATGACCGTGGAGTCGTCCTGCGCTCCCAGGCCGCGCCGCGCCCCCTGCAGGTACAACTGCTCGGCGGCGGCCGCCACCGGGGTGGACAACCCGACCGACTTGGCGGCGGCCGTAACGATGCCCATGTCCTTGACGAAGATGTCGAGCCGGGAACGCACCTCGGGCCCGTCCTCGTCGTAGGCCTGCAGCATGCGCGGCCCACGGTCGCCGAGCATGAAGGACTCCGCCGCGCCGGCCATGAGCGCCTTCAGCGCGGCCTCCACATCCAGGCCGAGGGCCTGGGCCAGCGCCAGTGCCTCACCGGCGGCGGCGATGTGCACGCCGCACAGCAGCTGGTTCACGGTCTTCATGGACTGGCCGTAGCCGGGTTCGTCGCCCACGCGCACCAGGGTGGAGGACATCGCCTCGAGCACATCCTCGGTCGCCGCCCAGGCCTCGTCATCGGCGCCGACGACGACGAGCAGGTCACCGTCTCCGGCGCGTACCGGTCCGCCGGAAACGGGGGCGTCCACCAGCAGCAGGCCCATGTCCCGCAGCCGACCGGCGACGGCCTCCACGCCGGCCCCGCCCACCGTGGAGGTGAGCAGGACCGCGGCGCCGGGGCGCATGGCGGCGGCGATGCCGTCCTGGCCGAACAGCAGTTCCTCCAGCTGCGCCTGGTTGCGGACGGCGACCAGCACGACGTCGGCGTCGGCTACGGCCTCGGCTGCCGAGGTCGCGGGCACGATCCCGGCCTGCTGAGCGAGGGCCAGTCGTTCGGCCGAGATGTCGAAGCCGCGGACGGTGAAAGTCTGGGAGAGGTTGGTGGCCATGGGCAGACCCATGGCGCCTAGTCCCAGGACGGCAACGGTGGTGGTCATGATGAGATCTCCTTTGATCGGTTGTGGGGCAACTGCCCCGGGTGTTGATGGGAAATGGTGAGGTGTGCAGCGCCGCCGCCCGGCGAGGCGATCAGGCGTTGAGGGTGCTCACGACGGCGGTGAGTGAGCTCTCGTCGCCGACGTTGCCGGCGAACACGATGTAGGGGACGCCCGCGGCGGGGCCGTCCTGCGGCTCCCACAGGGAGACGATGCCGGGCAGCATGGGACCGCGGACCAGCGCCCTACGCATGCCCAGGCCGCGGGAGGCGACGTCGGAGGAGGTGATGCCGCCCTTGGCGATGACGAAGCGGGGGCAGCGGGCGGCGACAATGCGCTGGACGATTTCGACGACGGCGGCCGAGACGCGGCGGGCGAATTCGAGGGACTCCTCCGCGTCTCGTCCGGCCACGAAGGCGCCGCCGCGGCGGACCACCACGTTGCCCTCACGCAGCGCGGCGGCGGCCTGTTCAGCAACCTGTTCGACGTGGGCGTCGCGCCGGTCCGGGTCGAGCACGGTGGGGACGTCGATGACGACTTCGGGCGTGCCGGTGGCCTCGCGCAATGCGTCGACCTGGCGCCCGGTCAGGCCCACGTGCGAGCCCACCACGATCAGGCCTCCGGCGGCGTCGGAGGCGGGGGCGAAGTCGGCCGGGCGGGCCTGCTCGGGAGTGAGCGGCGCATGCGGCACCTGCCCGATGCGTGCCCGGACGAAGGGCGGGCCGACGCGGTAGACGAGGTTCGCGCCGGCCGCCTCCGCCCGCTGGAGGGCGCGGGCGAGCAGCAGCAGGTCGTTCTCCTCCACGCAGTCGACGGCGATCGGCGTGCGGTTGTGCACGGAGGTGAGCCGGTCGACGACGGCGTCCTCATCGGTGCGTAGCATCTCCAGGTCGATGACGACGACGTCCTGCGCCCGGGTGACGCCGGCGGTCTTCTCCTCGACCCACTCGGGCAGGTAGGAGGCCCGGTAACCGAAGGTCTTGTCGGCGGCGAACTCGGTGTCTCCGACGGGCACGAAACCGGTCTGCGCATTGCCCGCGTAGTGGGTGCCGTGCACGGTGATGCGTCCGGCGTCGGGGAAGGCCGGGGACAGGATGACGCCGTCCACCTTGGTGCCGGCGCGTTCCAGCAGGTTGGCGATGGTGTCGGGCTCCAGCGGGAAGTGGCCGCGCAGTGTGGAGTCGGAGCGGGACACGAAGGCGATCTCCCTGCCGACGGAGTTGGCTGCAGCCAGGGCATTAGTGACGACCTCGGTGTTGACGCGGGCGGCCTCGGCTGGGTCGAGGCTGCGCGAGTTTGTCATTACGTAAACGGCGCTGGCGCCGGTGGCGAGGGCCCACGCCAGGTCCTCGACCTCCCAGCCGGTTACCACCGGCAGGTCGGCGACCGACTGGGTGCCAGTGGGGTCGTCGTCGAGGACGACCAGCGCCCTGGTCAGGGCGGCGGATACTTGTGCCGGGTCCACGGCCGGGCCAGCGGGGATGCCGGCGGTGAGCTCGTCCAGCGTCTTCATGAGTGCACTCCTTTGTGACTGATGTTTTCGGATATGAGGTTGTCGGCGTCGTCCGGATTGCCGGCCTCAGGCCGCGCGCCGGCACGGCGGAGCGGTCAGGTGGTGTATTCCAGAAGGTCGTTGGTGGTCTGATCCATGTGGGCGCGCATGGCCGCCTTGGCGGCGTCCGGGGAGCCGAGGCGCAGGGCCAGGAGGATGCGCTCGTGCTGGGCGATGGCGTGGGCGCGCACCTCGTGGTGGGCGGAGGTGACCCGCCGCGCAGTCATCAGCTCCTGCCGCAGGGGTGCGAAGGTGGCGTGAATGAAGAGGTTGCCGGTGGCCTCGATGATGTGGTCGTGGAAGGCGAGGTCCGCGGCGGTGGCGGCCTCGACGTCGTCGGCGGCGTCCGCGGCCTTGAGGGCCGCGATGGTTGCCTCCATTTCGCTCAGCCGCTCGGGGGTGATGCGGGCGGCGGCGATGCCGGCGCTGCCGACCTCGATCATGCGCCGCACCTCGAGCAGGGCCAGCCCGATCTCGCGCTCCGAGCCTTCGTGGCGGGCGAGGGCGACCAGGCTGGCCAGGTCCTGCCAGTCGGCGGGATCGTTGACGTAGGTGCCCGATCCCTGGCGGGCCGAGAGGACTCCCCGCGTGATCAGGACCCGGGTGGCCTCGCGCGCGGTGAGCCGGGAGACGGACAAGACGGCGGCGAGCGCCTCCTCCCCCGGTAGAGCCGAGCCCACGGCATAGGTGCCGTCCACGACGCGGCGCAGCAGCTCGGCGACTGCGGTGTCGATGCGCGACGGGGCCATGCAAACTCAACTCCTCTGAGGACTTGAGCACGAGCGTACGCTTCCGGGCGCCGGCTCGCAAGGGCAGTTACGGCTTGAATCGACAAATCACCCCGCCTGGCGAGGGGCGAGCGAGCCACACACGCGCCACAATCCTCAGAGGACTAGCGCAGCATCCGCGCGTCCCGGACATGGGCCGAGGCCCCCACGCCTTGGCCGTCCCACCCGGGCGGTCCGGCATACACGAGCGCGGAGGCGGACGCCCTGCTCGCCGAGCAGCGCAGGGACCACTGACCATGCCCGCTCAAGTGGTTTATCTCGATTCGTCGGTGGCCCTGCGCACGATCCTGGATGCGCCCGAGCGGAAGCGGGTGCAGGCCTGGATGCAATCACCGGGTATGACGCTCGTCTCCTCGCGCCTGCTGCGCACGGAGGTGATCCGCGTCCTGCGTAGAGAGAACCGACCGCTACGCGACGGGCTTCCGCTGCTCGACCGCGTGGGTCTGATCGACATCACGCGTCAGGTGCATACGGTGGCCGAATCCATTGAGAGGCACGTCAAGACCCTGGATGCTCTGCATCTGGCGACCGCTCTTGTCCTGGGTGAAACGAGTGCCGTCGCCACTCACGACGCCACAATGAAGACCGTTGCCGAGAATCTCGGGCTGAGCGTGATCGACCCGGTCGAATGTCCGTCCTCCCCGAATTCGGCGTGACCAGCACACCACCCGCCAGCCCACCAGCACCCGCCGAGGCGAAGAGCCGTCATAGAGGATGTCGAGTCCGCGCAGGCCCCGTTGGCGCCGGCGAGGAGACTCATTGAGTCGGGGGCATGGCAGTGGTAGCTCGCGGAGAGCCTGGTGGCTCCGCTTCGGCGCGCCGCCCGTGGCCGAAACCGGGGGCAACGCGTCCTACGCGCCTCAGCGGACGAAATCGGCCACAACCTCGTATAGGGAGCGGTGCTCACGCAGGTCCTCCAACGCCTGCATGACGGCGGCGGGCAGATCGGCGTCGTCGGGCAGATAGGACAGCAGCCCGTAATCCGCCCTTACCGTTCCCACTGCCCGGGACCAGCGCAGCGGGGCCAGCGGATCCTCAACCCGGTAGGGCATGGGTGCGTCGGCGACGCCCGCGTCATGTACAGCCTGCTCGCTCGCCGCGACCAGATCGGGCGATTCAGCGTCATAAACGATTCCGCCACCGGGGAAGCGGTGCGACAGCTCGTCGACCAGCCGCCGCACGTCCTCCTCCGCGAAGAAGTAGACCACGCCAGAGGCGACGGCGATCATTCCGGCGTCGGCGTCGACGTCTGCCATCCAGTCGGTGTCCGTCAGAGAGGCGGGCAGTTCCCTCTCACGTGGGTGAGGTGGTAGCCACTCACGCCGCAGGCTCATGACTTCCGGCAAGTCCAGGCAATAGACGCGCGCCGCAGGGGCGTCCAAACCGTCGACGAGTCGGTCCATTCCGCAGCCCAGGTCGACGACGGCGGCGCCGGGGTGGTCCCGAAGGTACCTGCGCACCTCAGTTACCGCAGCCCGATGCCGCAGGGCGTAGATGGCTGCGGGGACGTCACCCAGGTCCGCTGCCGCTAGTTCGGGCATGCGCCCTGTCATTCTTTGGGCGAGGTCCTGGGCCCAGGCGTCCTGAAAGCAGTGCGGCCACAGGCGTGCCGCACGCGCTCTACCGAGCAGTGGAGTGAACAGGGTCCGCTGAACCGCCTGACTAAGCAGGCACTAACCATAGTGCCGATCCGAGGCCGACGGTCCCCACACGCCCCGCCCGCGCCTAATGCACCTTGAGGTGCGAGGTGCTTCCTGACAAGAGGAGGCGGGTGGCCTGCCCGCAGCGCGTTGCGCGCCAAGAGTGGGCTGGCTCCCGCCTCGCCTCAGATTCTACCGGTCTTTGGTGTGGCGTGTCATGCGCCCGGCATGGTCGATGAGTCTTAATGCACCTGAAGGTGCGAGGTGCTTCCTGACGGTTCGCTCACTCCGCCCCGGAGGGGAGTCCCCTATGACGTCTTAATGCACCTTAAGGTGCGAGGTGCTTCCTGACTCCACACTCATCACTCTACGTCTCACTCACATGGTCTTAATGCACCTTAAGGTGCGAGGTGCTTCCTGACCGGGGGAAATGGAGCTTCTTCGCCGCGAGGCGGAGGTCTTAATGCACCTTAAGGTGCGAGGTGCTTCCTGACGCCGCACTGATGAAGCTGGTGCGCGAGGCCGGATCTGTCTTAATGCACCTTAAGGTGCGAGGTGCTTCCTGACAGCATATGGCGGTCCGGCGAGGCTTACATTCTAATGTCTTAATGCACCTTAAGGTGCGAGGTGCTTCCTGACCCGCCCAAGGAGGAGGATGACAATGCCGGCCAGGTTGGTCTTAATGCACCTTAAGGTGCGAGGTGCTTCCTGACCCACCGAGGACGCCACTGTTGCCGAGGCGTCTGAGCGTCTTAATGCACCTTGAGGTGCGAGGTGCTTCCTGACTGAGAGGAGACTACCGATGACCATTGAGAGTATTCTGTCTTAATGCACCTTGAGGTGCGAGGTGCTTCCTGACCTATGGCAGGCAGCGCTGAACGCCGAGCTGAAGTCAGTCTTAATGCACCTTAAGGTGCGAGGTGCTTCCTGACCGGCCAGCAGTGGCAGGACTTGCTCCATGAGCTTGTGTCTTAATGCACCTTAAGGTGCGAGGTGCTTCCTGACAGAGAGGAAGATGAGTCATGCGCATCCCCAGTTTTGGTCTTAATGCACCTTAAGGTGCGAGGTGCTTCCTGACGCCCGACTTCACGAAACGGTACAGCAAGCCATCGACAGTCTTAATGCACCTTAAGGTGCGAGGTGCTTCCTGACCCCTACCCCTGGAAACCGCGTCATACCGCCACTTCCAGAGGCGAGATCGCCACCGACCCCGCAAGCACCCCACGGGACCGACTGGCACCAGGCCAAAACTACCACCTTTCGTTGAAAACAAGCCAAGCGCCACCGACACCCCTCCAAACCCCTCCAGCCACCAACTTTCAACGAAGTCATGCGGAAAAGTCAGGGTCAAAATGCACCAATCTTTGTACCGTAGACCGAATTGTGACCATCTGGCGAGTACCACGCCAACCCCACACGTCCCAACAACCCCACACACCATACCCGCCACCGTTGCCCGACACCGCGAACACCCCGCCATGCACCACCGCGGGGGCACTCACCTCCGCACCAGACATCTACTACGCCGCTTCACCGTTAACAACGCCAGTTAACGGTCTGCTGAAGGCCTCTGAGCCATTCAGCAGACCCCTAAGTGGCGTAGTAAACCCCGAACAGGCGTAACAGACCGCGAGCCCGCGTTCTAAACGCCCTCCCTAAACGCCCCCTGGGCGACCTCAGTCGAACAGCGCTGGCAGAGTCGCCTGCACCCCCGCGCGCAGCTCATCCAGGTCCAGCACGAGCGGGCGGCCGGAGCCGCCGTCGGCCAACAGATCGGTACCGGTGACGGCGAGCATGTCCCCGCCGGTGGTGCCCAGGCGCCCCCAAGTCACGCCCTCGGCCTCAGCGGCCGCCGCCACCGCGGGAAGGGCGCCCTCCGGCACCGCCACCAGGGCGCGGGCGCCGGACTCGGACAGCAGAGCGGTGAAGTCGTCGACGTCGCCAGGCAGGGCGGCCAGGTCGATGGCCGCCCCCACACCGAAACGCAAGCAAGCGTCAACCAGACTCTGCGCCAGCCCGCCGGCGGACAGATCGTGGGCGGCGCGCACCAGCCGGGACCCGTCGGGCAGGTCCACCTCGCTCAAGGCCACCAGCACCCGCCCGAGGGCGGCCTCCGCCTCCAGGTCCACCTGCGGCGGCAGACCGCCCAGGTGGTCGTGCACCACGCGGGTCCAGGTCGAGCCGTCCAGCTCGTCGCGGGTCTCGCCCAGAGCAATGATGGCCAGGCCCTCCTCCTGCCAGCCCGACGGGTTGGCCCGGCGCACGTCGCCCATCACGCCGAGCACACCCACCACCGGGGTGGGGTTGATGGAGGAATCGGGCAGTCCCTTGACCTTGCCGTGGGAGTTGTACAGGGAGACGTTCCCGCCTGTGACGGGAACACCCAGCTCGCGGCAGGCGTCGGCCAGGCCGGTGATCGCCTCCACCAGCTGCCACATCGCATCGGGGTCCTCCGGGGAGCCGAAGTTGAGGCAGTCGGTGACGGCCAGCGGGCGGGCGCCCACGGTGCATACGTTGCGGTAGGACTCGGCCAGCGCCTGGGCGGCACCGGTGGCCGGATCGAGCTTGGTGAAGCGACCATTGGCGTCGGTGGCGATCACAACCCCGCGGCCGGTGGCCTCATCCACGCGAATGACACCGGCGTCGTCGGGCTGGGCCAGGGCGGTGGCGCCGCGCACGAAGCGGTCGTACTGGTCGGTAACCCAGGCCGCAGAGGCCTGGTTGGGGCTGGTGACGACGGCACGCACCTGCTCCGCCAGCTCGGCGACCGTCTCGGGCCGGGCCAGTGCGTCGGAGGTGTCGGCGTTCAGGGCGTCCTGCCAGGCCGGGCGGGCGTAGGGGCGGTCGTAGGTGGGGCCCTCGTGGGCGACCGTGCGCGGGTCGACGTCCACGATCCGCTCCCCGAAGTGGTCGATGGTGAGCCGCCCGGAACCATTGACCTCACCAATCACGGAGGCCTCGACGTCCCACTTGTCGATCACCGCCATGAAGTCGTCGAGCTTGTCCGGGGCGACGACGGCCATCATCCGCTCCTGGGACTCGCTCATGAGGATCTCCCCGGCCGTGAGGGTGGGGTCGCGCAGCAGCACGTTCTCCAGGTCCACGTGCATGCCGCCGTCGCCGTTGGAGGCCAGCTCGCTCGTGGCGCAGGAGATGCCGGCGGCGCCGAGGTCCTGAATGCCGAGCACCAGGTCGGAGGCGAACAGGTCCAGGCAGCACTCGATCAGGACCTTCTCCATGAAGGGGTCGCCCACCTGCACGCTCGGCCGCTTGGCGGGCATGCCGTCCTCGAAGGACTCCGAGGCGAGGATGGAGGCACCGCCGATGCCGTCACCGCCGGTGCGGGCGCCGAACAGGACCACCTGGTTGCCCGCGCCGGAGGCGTTGGCCAGGTGGATGTCCTCGTGCCGCAGCACGCCCACGCACAGGGCGTTGACGAGCGGGTTCTCCTGATAGGAGGGGTCGAACTCGGTTTCGCCGCCGATGTTGGGCAGGCCCAGGCAGTTGCCGTAGCCGCCCACCCCGGCGACGACGCCGTGCACCACGCGGGCGGTGTCCGGGTGGTCGACGGCGCCGAAGCGCAGCTGGTCCATGACGGCCACGGGCCGGGCACCCATGGAGATGATGTCGCGCACGATCCCGCCGACGCCGGTGGCGGCCCCCTGGTAGGGCTCGACGAAGCTGGGGTGGTTGTGGGACTCGACCTTGTAGGTGACGGCCCAGCCGTCGCCGATGTCGACGACGCCGGCGTTCTCCCCCATACCCACCAACAGGTGCTCACGCATCTCGGGCGTGGTCTTCTCCCCGAACTGGCGCAGGTGGAGCTTGGAGGACTTGTAGGAGCAGTGTTCGGACCACATCACCGAGTACATGGCCAGCTCCGCGGCGGTGGGGCGACGGCCGAGGATGGTCTTGATGGAGTCGTATTCCTCGTCCTTGAGACCGAGTTCGCGGTAGGGCATCGCCTGGTCGGGGGTGGCCGCGGCGTGGGCGACGGTGTCGGGGTGGTCGGCGGGGCGGGCGGGTTCGGTCACGGCGTTGGGCTCGACGGCGGACATGGCTGCTCCTGGGTGGGCGGTGGAACCGGTTAGAGGTTACCCGGCGGGGCGGCCTCGCACCTATTCCCCCTCCGTGTCCGCCTCAACGTTGCGAGACCGCCCCAGGCCCCCTCGCCGAGATCGGTTGACATGACGGTCGAGATCGGTCGTTATGGTGGCTGGTCATCCGCCGTCCAGGTGGTGGTCGGCTGTGCGCCTGTGGGTCGGGTGGGCAAACGTAATGGGCTATTCCTGCTGCCGACGACTGGCGCCGTCGACGAGCTCGGGGACATCGTGAACACGCGTCGGCAGCATCGACACGTGATTTGGCGGGTTGCACGGTTTCTACCCGCGCAAACCGCCAAGATCTCCTGCACCCGAGCTGAACTCGTGTGTCTGAGAGCAACTCGCGCTCTAGGTCCTGTTGTGTAAGTACTTGGGTGGCGGTGTGTGGATGTTGAGCCTGTCAGTTGGACCCCTGTTCCCCCGTTGGACCCCTGTTCCCCCGTTGGACCCCTGTTCCCCGGTTGGACCGCCGTAGCCGCCGGTTACAGCGGTCCAACGGGGCGTGGGCGGTCCAACGGGGCGTGGGCGGTCCAACGGGGCGTGGGCGGTCCAACCGGAGCGGTACAAGACCCACTCGCCCCCTTCGACTGTCGGCAACCAGGCTCCCGACACCGCGGGAACGCCGTACGCGCCTGACTGCGCACAACGATCCTCGCTAAGCACACAACCGGCCCGCCCACAGGCACCCGCGTCGACAACCCGGCTCCGGGACGACGCTCCCAACAGCGCGAGCGAGCTCACGAAGGCGCGAGCGAGCTCCCGAAGGGCGCACGCAGCCCACTCAAACTCGGGCCCCGTAGCCACCAGACACGACCAACTCACCATCCGCCACCAGACCACCACCCACATCGCCAGCACCGCCCCACCACCACAAACGACTTACACAACACGACCTAGAGCCCCGCGGCGGGACGGCCGCGCCAACGGTTATGGGGCGGATGGGGCTGACGCTTCGTACCCCGACCCGACGGTACGTACCTTCCGGTGGACGCTTCGTACCCTCCGGTGACAGTTCGTACCCCTGGGTGCCGAACCGTCGTCGCAGGTGCCGAACCGTCGTCGCAGGTGCCGAACCGTCGTCGCAGGTGCCGAACCGTCGTCGCAGGTGCCGAACCGTCGTCGCAGGTGCCGAAGCGTCGCTGCCAAGTGCCGAACCGCCGTGGAAGCACACGAACCGTCAACACGAGCACCCAAGGACGTCGTCGGGCGAAACAGAGAGTCGGACTGGTAGCCAAAGGCAGGCTGCGCCCGGGCATGGCTGAATGCACGGACGAGGTCCCGGGCGGTAGCCCCATAGCACCGATGAGCGCTCCTGCCATACGTTCCCCAACGCGGTGCGCACGCGTCACGATCTGGACTTCGACAGCGTCGGCTGCTCTGGCTCAAACCGCCCAGTAGTTGCTCATTGAGTCGAAGTGCAGTACGTGCAGACGTTCGGGGGTGAGCATGACGGGCGTGCCCGTGACCCGTGCGGTGAGCTCACCGAGCACGGCGCGCAATGCGTCGGGCGCCAACGGCGTCGGCGCCTCCGGCCGGTAGTAGGCAACGGTGATGTGGGGCGTGAACGGCCCGGACGGGACGATCTCGTCGAACAGGGGGCGAGCCGAAAGCAGCTTGCGATGCTCGCCCTCTTCCACCGCTCTGATCCCGACGACGACGCTCGTGTTCATCAGGTTGAAGACCGCCGTGCACCTGGTGCGGATGGGGCCGATCGTGCGCGCCCTCGCAACCAACTCCGCGGCCTTCACCGCGCCGCCAAAACCCTCCCGGACAGCCACACCGACCGGACTCGAAGGCGGTCACGACCGATCTACGCTCTCCGACAAGGGGTTGGTTATATCGACTGCAACGATGGCGACTTATGCCCCTACTGGAGGCTGCCGTCGTTGGAGACCAGGATCATGATGAACTCGACGAAGGCCCAGATGCTGTTACCAGCGGCGACGAGCGAGCCCAGCAGCATCAGCATCCCGGCGGTGGAAGCTGCGCCGTCCGACACATTGCCGTAGGCATCGACGTTAGTCCCCAGGACCACCCCGCCGATGATGAGCAGCACAATCGCCGCGCCAACCAGGCACAGGTGAATGATGCCGTTGCGGGTCTGGCCCCGGTAGAAGTTGTGGATGCCCAGGGTCCCGAGGAAGAAGGCCAGCACCGCCGCGGCGACCTTCGACTTGGGCTCGACGTATCCGCCCTGCCCATAGGGGTCGCCGTATGCCGGCGCACCGTAACCGGGGGCCGCATAGGCCGGCTGCTGACTGTATGCCTGCTGGCCATAGGGATTGCTCGGCTGCCCACCGCCGTACGCAGGGGGCTGCGGCTGGCCGGGGTTATTGGGGCTCTGGCTCATGACTGTTTCCCTTCAGACGGGTTGGACTGGGCACGGGATGATCGCAGGTCGCACCGGTAACACAGCCATCCCGCGACATGCTCGTTACTCGGCTAGCCTCTCCCCCACACCTCCCGACGCGCAAGCCGGTTCGTACAACTGAGGGTGACGCAACACCTTGAAACGCACGGCGCGCCGTCGAAAGTGCTGCGCATCACACGGCTTTGGGGCAGTATCGGGACATGAGAACCATCGACGTCGCCCCGCTCCCACTGTCGGACCTCGAAAGCCACCTGGATGAGGTCGCCACCCGACGCCTGCGCGACGGCGTGGCCGCGGCCCGTAACCTCCTGGAGGGACGCGCCGTCTGGACCATCACGCCCACGTCCGCCGCAGCGTCGGGGCCTGCGGAGATCGTCGCCCCACTGGTCGGATACGCGCTGGACATCGGCGTGGACGCCCGCTGGCTGGTGCTGGACGCGCCGCGCGAGTTCAACACGATCGCGGCCCGCCTGCACGCCGGCATTCACGGCGACCGCGGCGATGGCGGCAAGCTCGCGGAGAAGCAGCGCGACATCTACGAGCACGTGATCGCCTCCAACGCGGAGAACATCGTCGACGACATTCGCGACGGCGATGTGGTCATCCTGCACGACCCGCCCACGGCTGGCCTGGCCAAGGCGCTGAAGGCGGCCGGCGCCGCCGTCATCTGGCGCTGCCACCTGGGCGCTCAGGACACCGGCGACGCCGGCCAGCGCGCCTGGGCCTTTCTGGACCGCTACCTGGAGGAGGTGGACCTCGTCGTCGTCTCACGCCCCAACTACCGGCCGCCCTTCGTGGAGCCGGAGCGCTGCGTGGTGATTGCCCCCTCGATTAACCCCGACTCCCCCAAGAACCGAGTGCTGGACCTGGACGAGTCCTGGTCGGTGGCGAGGCTGGCGGGCGTGTTCGCCGGCGAGCCGCCCTTCGACGCGGTCGCCTTCGTGCACGAGGACGGGCGCCCCGACGCGCTTCGCGAGTTGCCCACGCTCGCTGGTGCGGGCCTGCCGGTGCCGCAGGGCGTGCGCGTGATCGCGCAGGTGTCCCGCTGGGACCGCCTCAAGGGCGCCAAGGAGCTGATCGACGCCTTCGCGGACAACGTGGCTACGCTGCCGGCCGACGCGCACCTGCTGCTGGTGGGGCCGGACCCGGACCCCGAGCGCGACGCCGAAGCCGCCGCGGTGCTGGGCGAGGTGCTGGACCGCTGGGACCTGCTGCCGGAGTCGGTGGCCTCGCGCGTGCACATCGCCGCCGTGCCCATGCACGACCGGGATGTCAACGCCATGGTGGTCAACGCCGTGCAGCGAGTGGCCGACGTGGTCACCCAGCGCTCCCTGGTGGAGGCCTTCGGGCTGCCGGTGGCGGAGGCCATGTGGAAGAAGGCGCCCGTGGTCGCCTCTGCGGTAGGCGGCATTCAGGACCAGATCGACGACGGCGTCGACGGCGTGCTGGTGGATCCCGCCGACGGCGCCGCGTGGGCACAGGCCGTGGCCGACGTGCTGCGCTTCCCGGAGCGGGCACACGACATGGGGCTGGCAGCGCACGAGTCCGTGCGCCGGGAGTTCCTGCCCGACCGCCACCTGCTGGAATTGGTCGACGCCATCGCCGGCGCCCTGGAGTGAGCAGAAGCACACCGGCGGCGGGGCCGTTCGCAAGACGACGGCGCCGCCGACGTCTGCCCGCGCCCCGCCCCACCGACGGTTATCCACAGAATTGATCCACAGGTTTGTGCACAGACCTGGTGATGCCGAGAATGCCGCCGCTTGGCCTGTGGGCGACCGTCGGAACACCCGCCCCGAGGGCGTGAGACCCGGCGTCCAACTGGGCGCACACCTCGCCGAGCGGCCAGTACCACCGCCACCACCGGCCGGTCAAATCGTTGCAATTACGCGGTTCTACGACGCCGCCTCCGAGAATCGATCGACGCCAATCCGCGCGAGCGCGCCACTTTCACCGCTACTGGCGAGGCCGCCGCGGCTGCACCAACTGCAGCCTGCACGGACATTCATGATCATCCACCCACGCGGCGTGCACAAGAAGTTATCCACAGGCAATGTGGATGCGACCGCGCCTTTGCCGATTCGTTTGCCGCCGGGTCGGCCGGCAAGCACGAATGCATCCCGCTCGGCAGTCGGACCGCTTAAGAGTTCTTCCAGTTTGAGGGTGTGGAGGCGGGGGTTGGGTGGTGTCAGGCACGCGGGGAGCCTGTCCGCCCACGAACCGCCGTCGGCGCTCGTTCCCGCGCGTGGCGGCACAAAGTGTCCAGGATCGGCACAAACGACTCCGACGCGGCCCGCGGCCATGGGCAGAACGTTGGAATCATGCGGATTCCAAATCGGCTCCAGCGGTCGGCGACGGCCTTAGTGCCGAATTCGGACATTCCGCCCACGGCGGGGCGCCCGGGCACACACCACCCACACCCACCAGCACCCGGCCCACCAGGTCGGCAACACCCACCACCCACCACACCCACACGCCGGAAAAGCCCGTTTAGGAGGAGCGGATTGCGGCATCCAAAACCATGGCTGCGGCCCCCAGCGCCGCGGCGGTGCCGCAGTTCTGTGAAAGCCTCGCCGACACCGGACGCGAGGCGGCCGCCCCATAGCGCAGTTTGAGCTCACTCTCAATGGCCCGCAGGTACACCGCGCCAGCGCCGGCGGCACTCGGCCCAGTGAGGATGACGGCCGCATTGTCCAGCACGTTGACGACCGACCGTATCGCTACTGCCAGAGCGCGAGCGGACTCGGCGAGCAGACGCCGCGCGGACTCGTTCCCCAGGTGCGCGGCCCGGGCGATCGCCGCGAAATCCGCCTCGACCGAACCGCGTGAACCGACCTGCGCCCCCAACCCTGCGGGGCCGGCGATGTCGGGGTCCAACAGCGCCCTGGACACCACCGCTTGTGGTCCGGCAACCGCCTCCACGCAGCCGCGGGCCCCACAAGTGCACACCGGGCCGTTGAGATCCACGCAAACGTGCCCGAGCTCGCCGGCATTGGCCGAGGTTCCCCGCTGCAAGCGGCCGCCGACCAGCAGTCCTCCGCCGATGCCGGCACCCAGGTAGACCACCAGGGCGTCGTCTGCGCGCCCGCTCGGAGAAACCCACCATTCGCCTAGTGCCGCCGCAGTGGCATCGTTCTCCATGAGGACGGGCATGCCGGTCGACCGCTCCAACGCTGCGCGCAGTTCATCGCGGTCGGTCGCGGAGGTCGTCCCGGGCAGACCGCGGTCGGCGGGTCCCGCCAGCACCACGCCGGTTCCAACCAACTTGGTGTTGTCGATTCCGGTGCCGGCAATGATCTCCGCAATGGCCTCCTGCACAGTCTCCCGCAGACAGTCCTGTCCCACGCCCTTCCCCGGGTCTGTTGGCAGCTCTCTCCGGGTGCGTCCAATGATCGCGCCCAACAGGTCGGTCAGCACCAGCACCATGTCGGTGCGCGTCAGGTGCACACCGACCGCATACCTAGAGTCCGGCGCAACCCGCACGAAGGTTCGCGGCTTCCCACCGGTTGATGGAGCTCTTCCGGTTTCCTCAAGCAGCCCCTCATCCAGCAGGCGACGGGTAATGGTCGAGATCGACGCTCCGGTCAGCCCGGTCCGCTTGACCAGTTCCGCCCGTGAGGTGCGCTCCAGAGCGCGCACGAGGTCGAACACCAGCGCCTTGGTATCGGTACCTCGTACCATCCACTGTCTCCTTCATAATCCCGTTATCCCGGACAAATGCGGCAGGCCACATCCCCGTTCCGACCTAGGATAGGGGGCGTCCCGGCTCACACCGGGTGGCTTCCCAGGCGCCGCTGATCTCGGCCCGACCAGCAATTGGTTCAGACTGAAAGGTCCGCATGACTACCGGCTCGGATACTCACCGTTGGGGCATGGTTCTAGCCCGCCCACGGGGACTACTTACTGCCGAGTCCTTCTGGTCGGAGAACGCCGACGGCATCGAAGAAACCCTGCGCGGCACCTCTGTACTGTTCTTCCTGCATCAGGTTCCCGGACTGTGTGAGGAGCTGGAGGTGTATCGCCGCTGGGCCGCCGAGGCCTTCGTCCGCGGGGTGATTCTCGTCAATCCGCTGGTGGACGATCCGCGTCCGGCACTCCTAAATGAGCTGGGCCTGGCCACACTCCACGCGGGTGTGGAGCAGGCTGTACCCGACACTGCTTCGATCGTCTCCGACAACGCCGAATCAACCCGCGGGGTGATGGAGCGGCTGCACGAACTCGGCCACGAGCGCATCGCCCGCGTAAGCGGCCCTGAGCACCTGGCACACACCCTGATCCGGGACACGGTGGCCCGCCGGGTGGCACAGGAACTCGGCGTAGAACTGCGCATCGTCCCGGGTGATTACAGCGAGGCCTCTGGTCAGCGGGCCACCGCGGAGTTGCTGAAGCTCCCCGCGGCCACGCGTCCGACGGCGATCATCTACGACAACGACACCATGGCGCTGGCCGGGCTGGCCACCGCCTCCGCTCTGGGCGCCGTCGTGCCCGACGACGTCAGCCTCGTCGCCTGGGACGACTCCTCCTCCTGCCAGCTGGCCTCACCCCCAATCACCGCGATCGCACAGGATGTGCATGCGTTTGGCCGGACCATCGCCGAATGCGTGCTGCGCATTGAGTCCGGGCAGACCTCCTTCGAAGTTCCTGAGCCCGCCCACCACTGGCTGCGGCGCGCCTCCGTGGCGGAGGTGACGCCGCAGCCGTGACGGCGGCACGTGGCCGCAACAGGCCCGATCGCCGTCGCGGTCAGCCCGCCAAATGATTGGCGCTGCGCAGCACCGGCCAGGTGGCCAGCACCTGCGGGTCTGTCGGTTCGCCGTCGGTCAGGACAGTGAATGAGGCCTGCTCGCCGGGCAGCAGGGTGGTGAGCATGTCGTCGACGACGGCGCCGGGCCGTTCGGCATCGGCGGTTACCGCCACGTCCCGCAACAGCACTCGCGCGGTCACGTCGAGCCGGTAACCGCCCGCAATCCGGGCCACCTTCACGTCCGCGTTGAATTCGGGCAGGCCGGCCTCGCGGTCGGTGGACACGAACCAGACGACGCGGCGGGCGTCGTCGGCCTCGGCCATGAGGAAGCCATCCGGGTCCTCCGGCAGGGCCAGCTCGACCGCGGCGGCAGCGCGGGGCGCGACCTCGATTCGGCGCTCCTCCCACGCGACCTCCAGCCCGTGGCGCGTGCCGTATCCAATCCTGACGTGCGCGGCCCAAGGCTCGGCCAGGTCGTTGACCGCCGCCAGCCGGACCCGGCCGCCCCCGGCGGGCTCCAGGCACAACATGCGGTTCTGCTGGGCGTGGCGCAACGCGTACCAGGCGGGCTTGCGCACCCCGGCGGAGTCGACCACGGCCCAGGAGATGACGGGCCAGCAGTCGTTGAGCTGCCAGATCAGCGATCCCGTGCAGCGCGGCTGGAGCGAGCGGAAGTGGCGCACTCCGAAGTCGAGGGCGCGCGCCTGGTTGAGCTGAGTGGCCCAGTGCCAGTGGCGGAAGTCGACCGGCTCGGGGAAGTGGGCCTCCAGCCCGCGGCGCAGCTTGGTGAAGCCGTCCTCGGCCTTCTGGTGCACGGCCAGTTGCGCACCGCTCACGTTCAGCGGCTCATCGTGCACCGCGGCGGTGAGGGTGGAGTAGGCCATGGGCCCGCCGAAGCCGAACTCGGAGGCGAAGCGCGGCGTCTGGTCCGCATAGTGCAGGTAATCGAGCTCGTTCCACACGTCCCATACGTGCGTGTCGCCGTCGGTGCGGTTGTTCGCCTCGGCCTCGGGATCCGGGCTGAACGGGCTGGAGGGGATGTAGGGAGTGGTCGGGTCCAGCTCGGTGACGACCGCCGGGAGAATCTCCCGGTAGTATCCCTGCCCCCAGGCACGGCCCCGCAGGCGCTCCTTCCAACCCCAGTCCTGGAAGGCCGTCTCGTTCTCGTTGCTGCCGCACCACAGTGCCAGGCACGCGCGTCCACCCAGCCGGGCCACCGCCTGGCGGGCCTCGGCGATGACGTTGTCCCTCATCCAGGCATCCTCGCTGTAGGCGGCGCAGGCGAACATGAAGTCCTGCCACACCAGCAGCCCGAACTCATCGGCGGCGTCGTAGAAGTACTCGGACTCGTAGATGCCGCCGCCCCACACACGCACGGTGTTGCAGTTGGCCTCCACCGCGTCCGCCAGGGCGCGCCGGTAGCGGGCACGGGTGATGCGGGTGGGGAAGACGTCGTCGGGGATCCAGTTGACCCCCTTGGCCAGCACCAGCTCTCCGTTGACCTTGAGCCGCAGCGGCGTCCCGACCTCATCGGGCGTCAGATCCACCTCCATGCGCCGGAAACCGACGCGACGGGACCAGACGGGTTCCCCGTCCAGGTGCAACGTCGACTCGTACAGGGGCTGGTCACCATAGCCGCGCGGCCACCACACGTCGGCGTCGGCCACGCGCGCCTCGAGCACGACCTCGCTGATGCCGGGGGCTTCGGCCATTGCCTCCACGGTGGTTCCCGCGACGGCGTAGGCCAGGGACGCGGCCGGCGCGTCCGGGTCCCGCTCGACTTCGGCGACCAGCCGGGCGACGCCCACACTCCCCTCCAGGTCCACCCCCAGGCGCACGCCGCGGACCCGGGTCCCGCGCCACCGCTCCAGGCGCACCGGTTGCCAGATGCCGGCGGTGATCGTCACCGGCCCCCAGTCCCAGCCGAAGGAGCAGGCGCTCTTGCGGACCATGGGGAAGGGGTGGGCGTTGACGAACGGGTACTCGCCGTGGAGGCGCTCGCGCTCCTCGGCCACGTTGAGCGCGGAGGTGAAGTCGACCACCAGGCGGTTCTCACCGGCCTGCAGCAGGTGGCCGACGTCGAACCGGTACCGCCGGAACTGGTTGTCGGTGCGGCCCAGCTCGACGTCGTTGAGGGTGACCGTGGCGATCGTGTCCAGGCCCTCGAATACCAGCTCGACATGCTCACCGGGCGCGGCCGGTGCGGCGTCGAAGCGCAGTTCGTAGCGCCAGTCGCAGCGCCACATCCAGGCCAGGCGCTCCTCGTTGTCGGCGTCCAGCGGGTCGGGGATGAGGCCGGCGTCCAACAGGTCGGTGTGTACGCAGCCGGGGACGGTTGCCGGCACCGTCTCGGGGATCCGGGTCTCCTCCGGGACGGCGCCAGCCAGATGGCTCAGTCGCCAGCCGGAGTTCAGCGTGGTCGTGGTGATCATGGGTGGTCTTTCCTGAGTGGTCAGTGTGCGGATGATTCCGGGGCGTCCATGCCGGCGGCCCGCCAGGCCTGCCACCAGGCGTCGGCAATGGCGCGGTGGCCGGCGGGCGTGGGGTGGACGCCGTCGGCAGCGACCGCGGCATCACCGATTTGGGCCGCGAGCGCCGTCATGGGTTCTTGCAGCGGCACGTATACGGCGTCGAGCTCCTGGGCGATCCGTGCGATCGCCCGCACCCGCGGGTTCAGGTCCTCCTGCCAGCTGCGGTCCTCCCCGGTGTAGGGCAGCACGAAGGGGGAGACCAGGACCAGCGGCGTGCCGGCGGCGGCGAATGGAGCGAGCAGTTCCCGCAGCCGCCGTCCGAAGTCGGGAATGGGAGAGACGATGCCCTCGTCATAACGTCGCCAGGTGTCGTTGATGCCGATGTAGACGCTGAGCACGTCGGGGGCCAGATCGATAACGTCTCGCTGCCAACGCTCCGCCAGGTCCACCAGGCGGTCCCCACCGATGCCGGTGTTCAGGACCGTGCGCCCGGCCAGGTGTTCCTCGGCCAGGAGCTGCACGTAGTTGTGTCCCAGGTCGTGCGGGTCGCGCTTATCGATGCGCCCCCACTCGGTGATCGAGTCGCCGGTGAACAGCCACCGCTGGGGGCCCGGGTTTGCCGGGGGCGTCACTGGTTCGCCCCCTGCTGACGGCGCAGCTGGGCCAGGCGGCGCTCCGGGTCGGGGGCGGCGGCCAGGAGTCGCTTGGTGTACTCGTGGTTCGGGTGGAGGATCACCGTGTCTGCCGGCCCGCGTTCTACGACGTCACCGTGGTAGAGCACCATGATCTCGTCGGAGAAGTGGCGGGCGGTGGCCAGGTCGTGAGTGATGTACAGGACGCCGAGGTCGTTGTCCTGCTGCAGCTCGGCCAGCAGGTTGAGCACCCCCAGGCGGATCGACACGTCCAGCATGGACACCGGTTCATCGGCGATGAGGATGCCCGGGTCGGGGCCAGGGCACGGGCTATGGCCACGCGCTGGCGCTGGCCGCCGGACAGTTCATGCGGCTTGCGATCGGCGTAGTCGTCGGCCGGATCCAGTCGCACGCGGCGCAGCAGCTCCAGCACCCGCTCGCGTACCGCATCCTTGCCCAGGTGCGGATTGTGGAGCCGGACCGGACGCGCCAAGTGGTGGCCGATCGTGTGGTAGGGGTTCAGGGAGGCGAAGGGGTCCTGGAAGACCATCTGCACGGTGCTGCGGTAGCGCGCCAGTCCCCGGCCGCGGCGGCTGACGGGCTCGCCGTCGAGCAGGATCTCGCCGCTGGTGGGCGACTCGAGCTGCAGCAGGAGCTTGGCGATGGTGGACTTGCCGGAGCCGGACTGTCCGACCAGCGCAATGGTCTTCCCCGGCACCAGCCGGAATGAGACGTCATCCACCGCGCGCAGGGTGGAGGTGTGCAGCCCGTTGCGGAGCGTGTACTCCTTGACGAGGTTCCGCGCTTCAAGGACGGTCATGACTGCTCCTTAACGTGGGTGCGGCGGGTGCGGACGAACGCGCCACGCTCGCCGGTCAGCGACGGGAAGGAGCTGAGCAGCTGCTTGGTGTACTCCTCCTTGGGGTGGGTGTACAGCTCGATGGCGTCGTCGAGCTCGATGACCACGCCGTCGCGCATGACGGCGATGCGGTCGGAGATCTCCAGCAGCAGCGGCAGATCGTGGGTGATGAAAATGACCGCGAAGCCGAGCTCCTCCCGCAGCCGCGAGATCTCCTGGAGGATCTCCCGCTGGACGACGACGTCGAGCGCGGTGGTGGGCTCGTCCATGATCAGGATCTGCGGCTCGAGGGCGAGCGCCATGGCGATCATGACGCGCTGCCGCATGCCGCCGGACAGCTCGTGGGGGTAGGCGTCCAGGCGATTGCGGTCCACGCCCACACTCTCCAGGAGTTCGCCGCTGCGCTCCAGCCGCTGCTGCTTGCTCATCTCCGGACGGTGGGTGGTCAGCACGTCGCCCAGCTGGGTCTTGACCTTGAGCACCGGGTTCAGGGAGTTCATCGCCCCCTGGAAGACCATGGCGATCTTGTCCCAGCGCACGGCCCGCAGGTCGGCGCCCGTCAGGGCGGTCAGGTCGATGTCGTAGCCCTCGCGGGAGTGGAAGACCGCGGAGCCGCTCACGCGGCGGGCCGGGTCCTTGAGCAGTTGGACCACGCCGTAGGCGAGCGTTGATTTTCCGCAGCCGGACTCCCCCGCCAGGCCCAGAATCTCACCGCGGTGCAGGGTCAGGGACACGTCCTTGACGGCATGTACGGGTGGGTCGACGTCGTAGTCGATCGACATGTGTTCAATATCGAGGACGGCGGGGCGGGCGAAGCGGCCGGTTGCGCCGTCGGGGATGGTTCGGGGGCTCATGCGGCGACCTTCTGGGGGATGCGGTTGCGGGCGGGCTCGGAGCGTTTGCGTGCACGACGGCGTTTCTTCGCGTCCGTGGCCGCCCGCAGCTTCGGGTTGATGGTCTCGTCGATCGAGTAGTTGATCATCGACAGTGCCGCGCCGAAGAGCGCGAGCATGAGGCCCGGCGGCACGAACCACCACCAGGCGCCGAGTCTGAGCGCCAGTCCGTTCTGGGCGTAGAACAGCATCGTGCCCCAGGTGAAGGAGCCCGAAGCACCCAGGCCGAGGAAGGACAGCCCGGCCTCGCCGAGGATGCCGGCGATGACCGCGCCGACCACCTGGGAGGCCAGCAGCGGGATCAGGTTGGGCAGGATCTCTATGGTCAGGATCCGCCAGGTCTTCTCCCCGCTCACGCGGGACGCCAGCACGTAGTCGCGATTGCGCACCGATAGGGTGACGCCGCGCAGCACCCGCGCGGACCCCGCCCAGCTGGTCAGCGAGAGGATGAAGGCCACCAGCCAGATGCTCTTCTTGGGCACGTAGCTGGAGATGATGATGACCAGCGGGAGCCCGGGGATCACCAGCATGATGTTGGTGAACAGGGAGAACAGGTCATCCACGATGCCGCCGATGAAGGCGCCCACGACTCCGAAGAACGCGGACAGCAGCAGCGTGAGGCTGCCGACGATCAGCCCGATCAGTAGCGATCCGCGGGTGGCGTGGGTGAGTTGAGCGAGTACGTCCTGCCCGGTCTGCGTGGTGCCCAGCGGGAACTCGCCGGAAGGCGCCGTCATGCCGAGGTTGCGCACGGTCGAGGGGTTGCCGACCACGAGCGGTCCGACGAGCCCGAACAGGATGGTGAGCACGACGATCGTGGTGCCGACGACGAGCTTGGGGGTGACGCGGAGGCGGAAACGGCTGCCGCTCCTGCGGGCGGGCCTGCTGCCGGCCGCGGTAGAGGTTTGCGTGGACATGGTGGAGCCCCCTTCAGCCGCGGGCGCGCGTGCGCGGGTCGATGACGCCGTACAGCAGGTCGACGATCAGGTTGGCGCCCAGCACGGACAGGGTGATCACCAGGAAGATCCCCTGCATGAGGGCGTAGTCGTTGTTGTTCACTGCCTGGTACAGGGCGGTGCCGATGCCGGGGTAGGAGAAGACCTGCTCGGTGACCAGCGAGCCGGCGACCACGAATCCCAGGGAGATGGCGAAGCCCGAGATGGATGGCAGGACGGCGTTGCGGGCCGCATACCAGGTGCGGATGCGGCGGGGTGTGAGGCCCTTGGCCTCCGCGGTGAGGATGTAGTCCTCACTCATGGTGGACACCATCATGTTGCGCATGCCCAGCGTCCAGCCGCCCACCGAGGAGATGACGATGGTGATCGCCGGCAGGATTCCGTAGTAGACGACCGACTTGATGAACGGCCAGTTGAGTCCGACCACGGTGCCGTACACGTCGTAGCCGCCGTGGATCGGGAAGATCCGCCAGGTGGAGGAGAACAGGAACAGCAGAATCAGTGCGAGCCAGAAGTAGGGCACCGACTGCAGCATGGTCAGCCCGGGGATGATGTTGTCCAAGAGGTGTCCGCGCTTCCAGCCGGCGGCCGTACCCAGCACGATGCCGAGCAGGAAGGAGATGATGGTCGCCAGCCCGACGAGCCCGATCGTCCAGGGGAGCGTCTGACCGATGACCTGCCCGACCGGGGTCGGGAAGTAGGCCACGGATACGCCGAGGTCGCCGCGCAGCAGCTGGCCCAGGTACTGCACGTACTGATCCCACATGCTCGCACCGGTGTCGGCGCCCAGCAGGGCCTCGATCGCCTGCCGCGTGGCGGGGCTGACCTGACCGTGCGTGGCCAGGCGGGAGACCATGATGTCAACGGGGTTGCCCGGCAGCAGCCGGGGCAGGAGGAAGTTGAGGGTTACGGCCGCCCACAGGGCGATGGCGTAAAACCCGATCTTTCGTAGGAGAAAACGCAACCTGGGGTCCTTAGGGTTCCGAGTAGCCGGTGCCTGCATACGGTGGCGGCGGACTCACCTGTGTGAGTCCGCCGTCGCCGCGGGTCAGGACGCGGGCTCCAGCCGCTGCAGGATGATGCCGGTAGACCAGCTGCCCCAGGAGGCGGGCAGCGCGTACAGATCGTCCTCGGTGGGCCAGCCCGTGTAGCGGGAGGTGTTGAACTCGGTGAGCATGGAGTTGACGTAGATCGGGATGTAGGGCAGGTCCTCGGCGATCTGCTCCTGGACGATCGCGTACTGCGCCTTCTTCTCCTCGGGGTCGTTGGTCTGCCCGGCGGCGCGGATGGCCGCGTCAACCTTCTCGTTCACATAGCGGCTGTAGTTACCGCCGGTGGCGGAGTCCCCCACCTGCTCGGTGTTGTCGGAGTGCAGCATGCGGTTGTAGGTGAAGTAGGGGTCGGTGGAGGCGCCCAGGTTGAGCGAGTCCAGGGAGAGCTGGAAGTCGCCCGTGACCTCCTTCTGGTTCCACTCGTTCCAGGACACCTGGGAGGTGCTCAGCTCGATGCCGACCTCGGCGAGCTGCTGCACCAGGGTGTCGTTGATGGAGATGAAGTCCGACCAGCCGGTCACGGTCTGGATGTTCAGTGCCAGGCGCTCGCCGTCCTTGACGCGGACCCCGTCGGACCCCTCGGTCCAGCCGGCGTCTTCGAGGATCTGCTTGGCCTTGTCGACGTCGGGGCTCTGCGGCACGACCAGGTTGTCCTGGTCGGCGATCCAGTCGTCGTCGCGCCCGGGAACCAGGTAGGACGGGGAGGCCTCGCCGGCGAGCCCGCCGCCGGCCAGCTGGTTGAGTTGGCTGCGGTCCATCGCGTAGTAGATCGCCTGCCGCACCGCCTTGTCGGTCTGTGGGCCGGTGGAGCCGAGGTCGGGGTTGCAGGAGGCGTAGATGCAGCTGGTCAGCGTCGGGGTGTTGACGTAGGTGAGGTCGGGATTGGAGGCAATGATGTCGTCGATGCTCGGCAGGAACGCGCTCATCCAGTCGACCTCGCCGGCGACCAGCGAGGCGGAGGCCGAGTCGGCGTTCTCCAAGGAGATGTAGCGAATCTCTTCGACCTTCGGCTTGCCGTTCCAGTAGTTCTCGTTGGCGACCAGGGAGTAGGACTGAGAGGAGACGCTGTCCAGCACGAAGGGGCCCGTGCCGACGGGCTCCTCGTTGGTGTAGGTGTCGGGTTCGGCGACGTCCTTCCACAGGTGCTCGGGGAGGATCGCCTGGTTGCCCAGGGTGTCCGCCTCCGAGGTGAAGGACGTCTGCTGGAAGGTGAGCACGACGGTGGTGTCATCGGGGGCCTCGGCCGTCGCCGCCAGCCCGGAGGTGTTCAATGCCGGCGTCTTCTGGATGAGGTTGAAGGTGAAGGCCACGTCGTTGGCGGTGAAGGGTTCGCCGTCGGACCAGGTGACGCCCTCGCGGGTCTTGACCGTTAGGACCGTGCCGTCGTCGTTCCAGCTGTACTCCGTGCCCAGCATCGGTTGGGGGTCCTCGCCGGTGACGAGGTTGTAGAAGAACAGGGGCTCGTAGATCACGCCGCGGGTGGGCTGGAGCGCCGTGGGGCTCTGGGGGTTGAAGTTGGCGGTGACGGTACCTGTGGCGCCGTTGAAGATGGTCAGGGTGCCGCCGGAGCCGCCCGCCCCTCCGCCGGAGGAGCCTGAGCCGCCTCCGCAGGCGGCGAGGGTGCCGACGGCGGCGACCGCCGCCGTCGAGGCCAGGAAGGAGCGGCGGGTGATGGGGATGTTGCGCAGCTGCATTGCGTGCCTACTTTCCGTATTCGCCATCGTTGGCGAGGACCTCTCGACGCGGCCGGGGAAGGGTGTCGCCGCTGGATCGGTCGCGGTCTCTACCGACCACCGCAACTTAACTCACTTACTTAACTAAGTGCAATGGGACGATCGTCCCTACTTTTGCCCACAATTGCGGCGCGCCCGCATGACGGTCCCGAACGCTGCTGGTACGCCACGTTGCCGTCGGTGGTATGGCCGAAGGCGACGTACGGAGTAGGCCGCCGGGCGGTGCAGTTGACGCGCAACCGGCGTGACGCCGGCCAGCGACTCGAACTCAGGCGCCGACCAGCGCGCTGATGGCGGACTGGAACAGGCGCAGGCCGTCTACGCCCTGGCGGGCGCCGGCCGGAGAGTCCGGGCCGAAGCCGGGCTCGACGGCGTGCTCGGGGTGCGGCATGAGTCCGACGACGTTGCCGCGCTGGTTGCGCACGCCGGCGATGTCGCGCGCGGAGCCGTTGGGGTTGTCCAGGTAGCGGAAGACGACGAGTCCCTCGCCCTCGAGGCGGTCCAGTTCATCGGGGGAGGCGATGAAGTTGCCCTCGCCGTTCTTCAGCGGGACGACGATCTCCTCCCCCTCATCGAACAGGTTGGTCCAGGCGGTGGTGGTGGATTCCACGCGCAGGCGCTGCTCGCGGCAGATGAACTTCTGGTGGTCGTTGCGGATCAGCGCGCCGGGCAGCAGGTGGGCCTCGGTGAGGATCTGGAAGCCGTTGCAGATGCCGAGCACCGGCATGCCCCGCCCAGCGGCCGCGATGACCTCGTCCATGACCGGGGCGAAGCGGGCGATGGCGCCGCAGCGCAGGTAGTCGCCGTAGGAGAAGCCGCCCGGGACCACCACGGCGTCCACGCCGTGGATGTCGGCATCCTTGTGCCACAGGGAGACGGACTCGGCGCCGGCGAGCCGGACCGCGCGGGCGGCGTCGACGTCGTCGAGCGTGCCGGGGAAGGTGATGACGCCGATGCGGGTCACTCAGGCCTCCTCGGGGTTCGACGCGGCGTCCGCGCCGTCGGCCGGGTCGGCGGTTACGGAGACGACGTCCTCGATGATCGGGTTGGACAGAAGCTTCTCGGCGGCCTCGGCGGCGGCGGCCAGGTGGGCGTCGGTGACGGGGCCGTCAACCGTGAGCTCGAAGCGGCGGCCCTGGCGCACGCCGGTGAACTGGTCGAATCCTAGGCGGGGTAGGTTGCTCATTACGGCCTTGCCCTGCGGGTCAAGGATCTCGGGCTTGGGCATGACCTCGACGACGATGCGTCCCATCGGTCCTCCTGGATGCGGTCGGGCGGGAGCGGGTCCGGGCCCAGCCTACCGGCCCGGGCCTGCATGAATCGCATGGCCCGCCATATCAACCGACCTCGGCACGTAACAACGACCGACCTCGGCGAGCTAGATCGTGCCGAGCCAGTCGCCGGCCAGGCGGACGGCGAGGATGCCACCGATGGCAAGAGCCAGCGTGCCCAACAGCCATTCGCTGCCCAGCACCAGCGCGAGGATCGCGCACACCACCGCGGCGGCGAGCATGAAGCCGCCGACCGCGCCGGCCACACCCGCCGGGGCGTGCACGGACTGGTCCATGGTGGAGGTGCCCATGACCGGTTTAGGTCCGGAGTCGACCCTCACACCGGAGCCGCCGACACCGACATTGCGCTGCCCCGGTGGCAGTGCGGGCCCGCCGAGGCCCGCGCCGGCCAGCAGGTGGTGGGGGTCGGCGGCGTCGACGACGCCCGCGGTCAGGCCCGCCGCCGCGTCGACGACGGTGGGCTCCCACCGCTCGGCCTCATGGCGCACGGCCGTGCCGCCGGCCCAGGCCAGGTAGCCGGCGGCGGAGACCAGCCCGGCCCCGCCGAGCACAACCACCAGCCAGGGCGGCAGCCACGGGTGGCCGGCCTCCGCGTTGGCGGCCAGGTGCATGGCCGACCAGGTGGCTAGCGCCAGCCCGACCATGGCGAACACGATGCCGGCCAGGCGCTGGCGGCGCACCGCCTGCGGCCAGGGGGTGCGACCGGGCGTGGCGGCGGAAGCGGGCCCGCGCCCCACGCCCCAGTCGGTGCCGGTGTCGTTGCGGCGGCGCTGTGCGCCTCCGGGAGAGGCGGGAGCGCCCCAGTCAACGTCGGGCTCGGTATCCGTGTCCGGCGCTGCATAGGCGCGGGCCCGGGTGCCGCCCTGGGCGGCGTAGGCCCTGGCGCGCTCCCCCATGCCCCAGTCGACGGGACCGCGCTCATCCTCCCGACGACGGTCGCGTGGCGGCGTCACACGATCACCTGCCCGAGGATCGAGGCGAGTCCGAGGGCGAGCAGCAGGAAGCCGAGCGTTCCGGCGAGCAGTTGCAGGACCCGGATCAGCGTCTCGCCGATGGTGGTTCCGGCCAGCAACTCGTCGGCCTTCCGCCCCGCGGCGGTGGTGGCGAGCGCGGTGGTCAGCGGCCCGCTCACGACGTCGAGCGTGGTCAGCTCCCGTCGCCCACCGGAGTCGGGAATGATCAGGTCGGTGCCGGGCACCGTCAGCGGGGCCGGTTCTTCCGGGTACCCCGTCGCGGCGGCTTGCTGCGTCCCGCGACGCCGCCGCGCCATCCGCGCCCGGTTGCGCTCCAGCCGCAGCCGGGGTGCGTTGACGACGACGCTTCGCGCCGGCACGCGCAGCAGCAACAGCAGCCCGACTCCCACTATCACCAGCGCCACGCCGCCGAGGATCGCGGACAGACCGGGCGCACCGAAGGCGCTGGCGGCGGCGGCCACGAGCGCCAACAGCAGCACCGCGCCGACGGCAACCAGCGCGATTACGAAGCCGGGCCCCGGCTGGAAGCTGCGGGTCGTGCGCACGGCCGTGGGGTCGGGAGTCGCCTGGGGAGCACTCATGCCAGCTCCAGGGGGCTGCCGGTAAGGCGCTCGTAGGCCTCCAGGTACCGCTGCCGCGTGCGCTGCACGACGTCGTCGGGCAGGGCGGGCGGGGCGGCATTGGAGCCGCGGTCCCAGCCGGATGCGGGCGAGGTGAGCCAGTCACGCACGTACTGCTTGTCGAAGGAGGGGGTGGGGCGGCCGGGCGTCCAGGCATCGGCGGGCCAGAAGCGGGAGGAGTCGGGCGTGAGAACCTCGTCGCCCAGGATCAGGGCGCCGGTGGCGGGGTCCTGGCCGAATTCGAACTTGGTGTCGGCCAGGATGATGCCGCGCTCGCGGGCGATATCAGCGGCGCGGGAGTACAGGGCGAGGGTGGTCTCGCGCAGCGCCTCGGCCGCCTCGCGGCCGACCATCTCCACCACCCGCTCGAAGGAGACGTTCTCGTCGTGCTCGCCGAGTTCGGCCTTGGCGGCGGGCGTGAAGATCGGCTCTGGCAGGCGCGACGCCTCGGTCAGGCCCGCGGGCAGGGGCAGGCCGCATACGGTGCCGGACTCGCGGTACTCGACCAAGCCGGAGCCGGTGAGGTAGCCGCGGGCGACGCATTCGACCGGGTACATCTTCAGGCGCCGGCAAATCATGGCGCGACCGGCGACCGCGGCCGGCACGTCCAGGCTGACCACGTGGCCGGGGACGATGTCGGCGAGCTGTTCGAACCACCACACGGACAGGGCGGTGAGTACCTTGCCCTTGTCCGGCACCGGGGTAGACAGGATGTGGTCGTAGGCGCTGATGCGGTCGGAGGCGACCAGCAACAGCACGTCCTGCCCGGACCAGGGGCCGACCTCGGCGGGGGCGTAGACGTCGCGCACCTTGCCGGAGGAGACATGTTTCCAGCCGGGCAGGGCGGGGGCCGACGACTGTGCGGCTCCCGGCGGGGCGGCGACGTCAGGGCTGCTGGTTACGCTCATGGGCCCATCCTGCCACCGCAGGCGGTGACGGGCGAGGCGCGGAGCGCAAGCCATCACCTGTGACCGTGTCACGCACGCGCACTAGGTACATACGCGTGCATTGTCGCCAGACACACGAGATTCGGAGTTATACACGCGCTAAACACCGGCAAAGCTCCAAGACTCGTGTGCGTAAGGGGAACTCATGCGTTCGGCGGATCTGGACGACACGCTACGAGACCCGCCCCTCCTGCCGCGCAACGTCGGCGGATGACGGTCCTGGCTGCGCCGCACCTGGCACAGAATGCACCACTTTCGCCGGTCAGCGCCGCCCAGGCTTCACAAGAACCGCGCAATTCCGCGACCATAGTCAGTCACGGGCATCAGACAGACGGGTAAAGTGGTGCAATCCATGACACCCGCACGCCGCGGGTGCCCCTCCCTCGGGTGCGTCATCCGGCCCCGCTGCACACGCGACACCGCCACTGCGCACATGATGCCGCGGAGTGCACACACGCTCCCCCCGCGCAGGTCCGACACGCAGACGCGCCGCTGACCGCCGCAGCGACTGGACGTGCAGGCGGAAGAACCGATCGGCTCAGCGGCCGGCGGCGATGTCGGTGCGGTACTGGGCGCCGTCGAGGTGGATCTTGTCGATGGCCTCGTAGGCGCGTGCGCGGGCGTCGGCGACCGTCTCCCCCAGGGCGACCACGGACAGCACCCGCCCGCCGGAGGCGATCAGGTTGCCGTCGTCGTCGCGGGCGGTGCCGGCGTGCAGGACGTGCACACCGTCGAGGGCCTCGGCGTCGGGGATGCCGGTGATCAGGCCGCCGGTGGTGACGGTGCCGGGGTAGCCGGGGGCGGCCAGGACGACGTCGACGGCGGCCTGGTCCGCCCACCGCAGGGCGGGAACCTCGGCCAGGCGTCCGGTGGCGGCGGCCAGCAGCAGTTCGGCCAACGGGGAGTCGAGGCGGGCCAGGACGGCTTGGGTCTCGGGGTCGCCGAAGCGGACGTTGAACTCGACCACGCGCAGGCCCTTGTCGGTCAGGGCCAGGCCGCAGTAGAGCAGGCCGATGAAGGCGGTGCCGCGGCGGGCCATCTCGTCCACGACCGGCTGGGCGACCTCACGCAGCACCTGCTCGGTCAGGTCATCGGGTGCCCAGGTCAGCGGCGTGTAGGCGCCCATGCCGCCGGTGTTGGGGCCGACGTCGCCGTTGCCGAGCCGCTTGAAGTCCTGAGCGGGGGCGAGTGGGCGGACGGTGGCGCCGTCACAGACGCAGAACAGCGAGACCTCCGGACCATTGAGGTAGTCCTCGACGACGACGGCCCCGCCCTCCTTGGCCAGGCAGGCGCGCCCGTGGGCGAGGGCGGCCTCGAGGTCGGAGGTGACCACAACGCCCTTGCCGGCGGCCAGGCCGTCATCCTTGACGACGTAGGGCGCGTCGTAGTTGCGCAGGGCGGTGTCCAGTTCGGCCTCGGTCGTGCAGGTGACGGAGTCGGCGGTGGGCACGCCGGCCGAGGCCATCACCCGCTTGGCGAAGGACTTCGATCCCTCCAGCTGGGCGGCCTCGGCACCGGGCCCGAAGACGGGGATGCCGGCGTCGCGGACGGCGTCGGCGACCCCGGCGACCAGTGGTGCCTCCGGGCCGACGACGACCAGGTCGGCGACCATCTGGGTGGCCAGGTCCACCACCTCTTCCGGGGAGGTGGGGTCGATCTTGATGTTGGTGGCGATGTCGGCCGTGCCGGGGTTGCCGGGGGCGACGACGAGTTCGGTGGTGGCGGGGTCGGAAGCGAGGGCGCGGGCCAGGGCGTGCTCGCGCGCGCCGGACCCCAGCAGCAAGATCTTCACGCCCCCAGCCTAGCCGTCCCGTGACCATTCCGCCTCCACCCCTCACCGAGACCGGCACCAGTTACATGCTCAGGTCAGTCATCGATGCGGTCGCGGGTCGCCGCGCCCCCAGTCGATAGGCCAATTCGCTTCCTCGAAGTAGCCTCGGACACTGTCGGCGTCCTCCACCCAGTCGTCGTAGCCCTGCTCGCCGCGGGTGAGGAAAATGTAGTAGCCACCAGTCCCCTCGGCGTCATACATGACTTCGACGTCCCAGCCCGCATACTCTCCCGCAAGGATTCTCCCCTTGACCCCGATAGGTATCTCCATCGGCTCCTCCTCAACATGCACACCCGAGCGTACGGTCAATCGCCGACGTATCGGATCCCTGGCAGGCCGGTGTGGCGGTATCGTCGGCGTTCATTACGATCGCCCCCGCACTCGCGAGCGTCTGCGACACCGGAGGAGAACAGATGGACGCCCCTACCGCTGTGTTGGAGGAACGAGCCGCAGCCCTGCTCGATGTTGATGTCAGCCAGGAGGACGTGCACCGGTTCCTCCTGGACACAGCCGACTTCCTGGGCTCACCACCACGGGAGATGGTGGGGCCGGGCGTAAGGTTCCGCTGGTTCCTTGATGATCGCGTCGTGCAGGTCGGTGCTGGCAAGGGGATCGGTACCGACTACAGCCTTAAGGTGCAATCCTTCAGCACGGAGGTGGTCGACGACATCGAGTACCGGTGGTTCAAGTACGGCGTCCTGGACCACTCGCTTCCCTACCTGTGGTCGGTCGGGATCGATCAGGAGCCCAATGACCGTCTGGTGGAGATGTGGGATCCCGATTCGGCTACTACGGTCGCAACCTGGGCGGGAGTGGAGAACACCCTAGACCCCGTAATGGATGACTGGCCCCTGGACGTGGCACTCACTCCGCCGGAATGGCGCAGGTACTTCGCCTACCTGTGGGAGATGCCCGAGACCTCCCCCTGGAGCAAAGTCCGCGTGGCGGCGAACCCCGAGGGCATCGAGATCGTCGCCACGAGCCGTGACGGGCAGGCCGAACCTGCCCGGTTGTTGGTCCCCCCGACCGTGCTCCGCCACCATCGTCTGACAGTCGCCGATATCCTGGCGGGGCTGGCGGGAGGCGGGCTGGCCGCGGACATCCGACTTCTCGACGTCGAGGGATTCGATCTGCGCACCGGGGACCTATTCATCATGACGCCAGGTCGCTACAGCACCCTCGGAGCGGAGATCCCGATCCCCGAGCCGGGCTGGGATGACGTAGAGGACACGCCGCGCACGGGCATCAGTTTGGAGAAGCTGCGTGCCCTTGTGGAGGAGGGGCCCGCCCGTCCCAATCGTCCTGGGCCGCGCGTTCGGGAGGTTCGTCCCATGCAACCGGGCCTGACGATTCCCCAAGTCCTGGACCTGATAGACGGATTACTGCGTGGAGAGCCTGCGATTGAGGTCCTTACGAAGATGGGGGCAACTGCCGGGGAGCGTCATGGCCGACCCGCCCTGATCGGTGAGGGGTGGTACGCGGAGGAGCACCTCGGCACGTGGACCGTGAATGTCCTGGCCTATCCGCCACGGGGCGTCACCTACAAGACGCGGGAGGTGCTTGGACTGGGATGGTGGCTGGCCCAGGCGCTCGAAGGGCGATACGGCAGACCGTTCGGGCAGGAACTGTCTACCTGGGGACATCTCATGCGTCTCTTCCGAGTCGGTCGGACCGGCGTGAAAGTCAGTGTCGGAAGCGAAGTCGAGGTCAACATCGGCGAATTCGAAGGCCTGACCCGCTATGCGGGCTGATCCCCGACCGATGGTGCCTCCGAGCCGGACGACAGCTGCCGGGCTTCACAAGCGTCCCAGCCGCCGCCATATCAACCGACCTCGCCGGTAACTTCGACCGACCTCGGCGGAAGGGGGCGACTCGCCCGTGGGCACCGCTGCCCATGGCGGCGCGGGTTCACGCGTGTAGCCTGGAGTGTGCGCGGTTCCCGGCCGCGGCGCAGGAAGGACCCCCATGAGCGACGGCGGATACGGCATCAGCTCCGCGAACGCCCCCACTGCGAGCGCTTCCCCCGCGCCCTCCACCCAACCACCGGACCTCGGCGACGTCGGCTCCTGGACCAGTTCCGCCGGCCACGACTGGCTGATACTCGCCGATCCCGACCCCGAGCAGCTGCTGCTGGCCGCCTACTTCGACTACGGCCTGGTGGACGAGCCGCCCGCCCGCCTGGATGCCGCCGCTCGCCTGTGCGGCGCGCTGCGCGCCGAGTTGCAGCGCCCGATCGAGGTCGGCGTCGGCGAGGTCTCGGTGCCCGAGGTCGCCGTCGAGCTGGAGCCGTCCATGCTGGGACTGCGCATCCGCGGCCGCCGCGCCGCCGTGCTCGGCGCCTGGACGCATCTGGGAGAGCTCTTCGCTCGCCCGGACCTGCCCGCCAATGCGCCGCTGCTCCCCCGTCAGGTCAACGCCTGGGACCGGGATCTGGCCACCCATGCGGGCGTCTCCGCCATGAACCTGGCGGACATGCCCATCCACGGCCCCGACGGCGAGGCGGGCCGACTGCTGTCCTGCGAGCTGCTCGCCCACCTGGATCCCCGCCGCGGCGCAGTCCGGCACGTGTTCATCACCAACGATCCCACCCTGGTCGGCGTCGGTTGGACGGCCGACCCGCCCGCCGCGGCACCGCCGACCCGCCCGCCCGTCTACCTCGACCGGCGTCCGGCCCTGGTGCTGTGCCCTCCCGACGACGGCGTGGTGCTCTCCGCCACCGCCACCCCGGGCGCGGACGCCTATGTGGCCGGGTTCGTCATGCAGGCCCTGATCGCCGACCTGCTGGACCGGATGGATATGCAGGCCCGCCTCGGCTACGAGTTCATCACCCTGCGGGACGCCTTCTACTGCTGCTTCGCGCTCAACACCAACGACGGCCGCCTGGGCGGCCGGGAGGTGATGGCCGTGCACGACGCCGTCGTCACCCACCCCCAGCCCGTGCCCGACACGCTCATCGAGCGGGCGCTGAACGCATACGGCCCCTCCGCGACGGTCGACGACGCGCTGCGGCTACGCACCAGCGGTCGGGCCGGCAACGTGCAGCCGACCGCCGACGGCGTGCGGCGGGCCCTGGCGGAGATCCGCGCCTCGGTGCACCTGCCGCTGCGCGATGAGACCGAGCCGCTGGCGGAGCAGGCCGGCTACCTGCTCTGGAAGCACATCGATGAGCCCGGAGGAGACGTCATCCTCCTCCATGACGGGCCGCAACACCGGCGCAACGCCGACCATCCCGATGCCATCAAGCTGACCGCCCACCAGATTCAGGCGCACCAGTTCAACTGGGTGTATCGGGGGCTGCCTCGACGCTGGCATCCCGACCACTCCGCCGGCTTCCGCTGGGTGGACTCCACCCGGCTGGTGATGGCCTGCTACGACCCCTCCGACCAGTACCTGGAGCTGATCGACGACCGGCTGCGCACCGTCAGCCTGTACTGGGACGAGGTCGTCACCCACCCCCAGTTGCGCACCGAACTGGAACGCCGCGGCATCTGGCGCCTGCCGCGCGGTACCTTCGGACTTATCCAATGACCGCGCCCGTCCGCCGGCCGGGAAGGCCGGCCTCGCCAGGCCCGGCCGCGGTCCACACCCAAGCACGCAGTCAAGCAGGTGAGCCGAGATGAACGACGCCGTCGAACCCGAGCACGAGTGGGCGACCTTCGCCGGGCACGACTGGATGGTGCGCACCGCGGGCCTGGAGCCCGGGCAGGCGCTGCTGGGGTTGAGTCTGGACTACGGCGCCGTCGACGAGCCGCCCGCCGCGCTCGACACCCTGGCACGCCTGTGCGGGGCGCTGCGCGCCGAGTTGCAGCGGCCGGTGGAGGTCGGCGTCGGCGACGTGGTCGTCCCCGAGGCGGAGGCGAGCTTCACCGCCGTCAGCCTCACCATCGCCGTCTGGGGACGGCGCGAGGCCGTGCTGCGCGCCTGGGAGCATCTGGGCGACCTGTTTGCCGAGCCGGGCCTGCTGGCCACCGACGCGACACCGATTAGCCGACCCGGGGTCGTCTGGGACCGGGACCTGGCCACCTACGTCGGCACCAACACCCAGACCCTCGGAAACCTGCGCGTGCACGCGCCCGACGGCGAGGCCGCCTGGCAGGCCGTGCGCTCCCTGCTGGCGCATCTGGACCCGCGCCGCGGCGAGGTCCGGCACGTGTTCGACACCAACGATCCCTACCTGGTCGGCGTCGGCTGGACCGCGCAGCCCGCCTACGGCGCGGCCCCGGCGCGTCCGCCCGTGTACCTCGACCGCCGCCCCGCCCTGCTGCCCTGTAATGACGACCGGCGCATCCTGCTGAGCGCGACGGGGAACCCGGGCGCGAACACGCTGGTAGCCATGCGCGCTCTGGCCCACCAGTCGATCCGCGTCCTGCGCGACTTCAACGTCTACGACAACCTCGGATTGAACGTGGTGGAGCTGCGCGACGCGGCTTACTGCTGCATCCACCTGGAGGAGCGCGAGCCAACCCCCATGCTGCTGCGCCGCATCGTCGAGCAGCTGATCCACAACCCGTTGCCCATCCCGGACGCCGTCGTCGATGCCGCGCTGGAGGAGTTCGGGGCGGAGGAAGTGGCGGCTCTCGACCGCCATCTGCACCTGACCGGCCGCAGCGCCGAACTGCATCCGACCTCCGCCGGGGTGCGCCGCGCCTACGACCAACTGCGCGCCGGCGTGCACGTGCCCCTGAACGACTCCACCCGCGCACTGGCCGAGCGCCACGGCTACATCGTCTGGGACGTGCCCGAAGAGCCCGCCCGCATGGAGGTCGCGCTCCCCTACGACCCCGACCGCGGCATCGACATCTCCCACCCCGAGAGCCTGCGCGTCAGCGAGCACACGCTGGCCGCCCTGTGGCAGGAGCGTCGTCGCGACGACGACGGCGCCTGGCGCCTGACCGGGCACACCTCCGTGCGCTGGGCCGACATGTCCCGCCTGCAGCTGACCAGCTACGACGCCGACAGTCAGGTGCTGATGCTCGTCGACGACCGCATGCGGCACGTATTTCTGCCTTGGGACGAGGTCGCCGCCCGGCCGGCGCTGCGGGCCGAGATCGAGCGCTTCGGCATTTGGCGGGCACCGCAAGCCCGGCTGGGGGATTCCTAGCCGGCGGCCCGGGCGGAGGGCACGAGCTCCACGCCGGCCTCGGCCATGGCGGTGCGGGCCGCCTCGCCCTGCTCGGGGCTGACGGGCGCGGTCAGGTCGGTCAGGACGCGGACCCGGTAACCGCCGCGCACGCCGTCGAGCGCCGTGTCCTTCACGCAGTGAGACTCGGCCAGGCCAACCACGTCCAGGGCCTCGATGCCACGGGCGCGCAGGATCGCGTCCAGGCCGGCGCCGGTCTCGTCCACACCCTCGAAGCCGGAGTACGCCGCGGCGTACTGGCCCTTCTTCACGCTCACGTCCGGGGCCAGCGCCGTCAGGGCCGGGTGCAGTTCGGCCTCGGCGGTGCCGGCGACGCCGTGCGGCGGCCAGGTGTCCACGAAGTCGGGGGTCTCGGAGAAGTGCTCGCCGGGATCGATGTGCCAGTCCTGGGTGGTGACCACCAGGGCATAGTCGGCGCGGTGAGCGGCGGCATAGGCGGCCACTCGCTCGGCGACCGCGTTACCGCCGGACACCGCCAGGGCGCCGCCCTCGCAGAAGGTCGGCTGGACGTCGACGATGATCAGAGCGCGGTTGGCAGCAGTCATGTGGCCACGCTAGCCGCCCAGGTGTCTTGACACAAGGCGGAGCGGCCCGGGTGTCAAAATCGATGACAAACGGCTCGCGTGGCCGCGGGCACCGGCTCGGCACCCGCATGATTTCGCCATTTTCAAGAGCGTCGCGGACGTCGGCTTCCCCGTTTGTCATCATTTTTGACAGCCATAGGACCGTCAACCGTGTGCGGGCGGCCGAGTAGACCGTCGCGTGCGGCCAGCAGACTCCGAACCTCCGCGCCTACCTTCCCAAGGTGGACGTCCTTGCGGGTAAACCGAGCAACCCGATACCCCTGTCGGACCAGTTCCCGATCGCGGGTGCGATCCTTAGCGAACTGAAAGTCGTCCTCGTGGTAGGTGTAACCGTCCAGTTCCATAACCAGGCGGCCGTCAACCAGCAGGTCTACCTCGCCCACGTGCGGAATAACCACACCGTCCTCGAAGGGAATCCCAGCGTCGTACAACTGCAAACGGGCCAGAGTCTCTAGCGGGGAGCGCGCCCGCGGGCTGGCCAGCGCCAGCCGCCGAAGCGCCTGCCGGGACCCCGGCCCTCGCAGCAGCGCCGCGATGGTCTCGATGTTGGTATGTCCCTGGTGAAGGGCGGCGTCGCAGGCCATTAGTGGTGCTTCGCGGCTGGGATCGCAGCGCAGGTAGCGCGCCAGCATGAGCGGCACTGGCGCAACCGGGAACCGAGTCGGAGGAGGCGGCTGAAGGGAGCCCTCAGCGTGCAGCACCTCGCCCTTGAGCGAAGGCATCGTCCTGCCGCGAGGAACCGCCAAATGCACCGGCACCCACAGCCGCGGGCATGGGTACCCATAATGCTTGGCGGCGTGCATACAGGTGATCACCCCGCCATGGATGCGAGCAAGGACCAAGTCCCAGCCCACGCCAGGCAAACTCACCACCCCATGGGGATGCGCAATCAGTTCGCGAGCCTCGACCAGCCTCTCGATGTGACGACGCTCCGTCCGATCCGGATGCAAGTCCCGTATCCGAACGGCGCCATGGCAAGCCCGTACCCGCACCAGAATGTCATCCTCATCCTGTTTCATGTCCCGAGGGTGCGCCGGTGGGCGATGCCGCGCCACCCGACCGAACGAGCTCTGTGGATTCACCCTGCACGAACCGAGCCTGTGGGCGCCGGTGACATTGGCTGGCGCGAATGGTGCTCCAAAACGGCATAATCGCCCTGCGGGCGCACACCGGCCGGGTGCGGAACGTTGAAATGACGCCGATCGTGGTTCGCCGTCGGCGGGCGGGAGGGGCGTTCGTGCCGATTCTGGACAATTCGCCCGCTGAATGCGGCGGGGTCCCCGGTCAGAAGACCGGGGACCCCGCGGCGCTCAGGCGCCCGCTGACATCCAGGCGTCGCCTGGGGAGTGTCGGCTGCTCAGGCGTTGGCCTTGGCAGCGGCGATGCGCTCGCGGAACTTGGCCAGCTCCTCGCGGAGGGCAGCCGGGACCTTGTCGCCGAACTGCTCGTAGTACTCCTCGGTGGAGTCCATCTCGGCAGCCCAGGCGTCGGGGTCGATGTCGTACATCTGGTTCCAGATGGACTCGTCCACGTCCAGGCCCTCGAGGTTGAAGTCCTCGAACTTCGGGTACAGGCCCGTCACGCCCTCGATGGCCTCGACCTCACCGGCGGAGCGGCGCACGATCCAGTCGAGCACGCGGGAGTTGTCGCCGTAGCCCGGCCAGAGGAACTTGCCGTCGGCGTCCTTGCGGAACCAGTTGACCTGGTAGACCTTCGGGAAGTTCTCGCCCAGCTGCTCCTGCATCTCCAGCCAGTGGCCCCAGTAGTCGGCCATGTGGTAGCCGCAGAAGGGCAGCATCGCGAAGGGGTCGTGGCGCAGCGAGCCGACCTTGGCGTCAAGGGCGGCCGCGGTGACCTCGGAGGCCACCGAGGAGCCGATGAAGACGCCGTGCGCGGGGCTGTACTGCTCGGCCACCAGCGGCACGTTGGTGGCGCGGCGACCGCCGAACAGGATGGCGTCGATGGCAACGCCCTCGGGGGCCTCCCAGTCGGGGCAGATGATCGGGCACTGCGAAGCGGGCGTGGTGAAGCGCGAGTTCGGGTGCGCGGCCTTCTTGCCGGCCTCAGCGTCGGCGGGGGTGTAGTCGTTGCCCTGCCAGTCGATCAGGTGGTCCGGCAGCTCGGCGTCGATGCCCTCCCACCACACGTCGCCGTCGTCGGTCAGGGCGACGTTGGTGAAGATGGTGTTGGCCTTCATGGTGTCCATGGCCACCGGGTTCGTCTTGTAGGACGTGCCCGGGGCGACGCCGAAGAAGCCGGCCTCGGGGTTGATGGCGCGCAGGCGGCCGTCCTCGCCGGGGCGCATCCAGGCGATGTCGTCGCCGACGGTCTCTACCTTGTAGCCGGGGATGGTCGGCTGGAGCATGGCCAGGTTGGTCTTGCCGCAGGCGCTCGGGAAGGCGGCGGTCACGTGGTACTGCTTGCCGGACTTCTCGTCGGTCAGGCGCAGGATCAGCATGTGCTCGGCCATCCAGCCGTCGCGGCGGGCCATGGTCGAGGCGATGCGCAGCGCGTAGCACTTCTTGCCCAGCAGGGCGTTGCCGCCGTAACCGGAGCCGTAGGACCAGATCTCGTTGGTCTCCGGGAACTGGGTGATGTACTTCTCCTCGTTACACGGCCAGGTGGTGTCCTCCTGGCCGGGGGCCAGCGGGGCGCCCACGGAGTGCACACAGGGAACCCAGGTGCGACCCTCGTTGATGAGGTCCATGGCCTTGGCGCCCATGCGAGTCATGATGCGCATGTTGGCCACGACGTACGGGGAGTCGGTGATCTCGATGCCCAGCTGGGAGATCGGGCCGCCGAGCGGACCCATGGAGAAGGGGATCACGTACATCGTGCGGCCGGCGTAGGTGCCGTCGAACTTCTCGTTGAGGATCTTCTTCATCTCGGTCGGGTCGTACCAGTTGTTGGTCGGCCCGGCGTCCTCCTCCTTCTCGGAGCAGATGAAGGTGCGGGACTCAACGCGGGCGACGTCGCTGGGCAGCGAACGCGCCAGGAAGGAGTTGGGGCGCTTCTCCGGGTTGAGGCGGATGAACATGCCCGACTCGACCATCTCGGTGGTCAGGCGGTCCCACTCCTCCTCGGAGCCGTCGCAGAAGTAAACGTCCTCCGGCTTGCCGAGCTCGGCGAGACGGACGGCGAAGGCAATGACGTCCTCGGGGGCGTTGGCCGGTGCAGCCGCCCGGACATCCTGCTCAGACACTGTCATGTGAGTCCTTCTTTCTTCGATTCTCGTGACTCAACGGGTCAGGTCCTATCCTTCCTCATCTGGCGCCCCAGGTCACGTCCGAAGGTCCCCCGAACGCGGAATTGGCGCCCTCCGGGGTGGTGTTTCCCGCCACACCCGCCGCCGTGTAGCGTCGGGGCGTGTCCCCGAAGCCACTCGCCGACCGCCGCAAACGCGCACTCGCCCACCGCCTCGCGATCACGGTGGGCGCGGCCGCACTGGCGCTGTCGGGCTGCACCGCCCACATGGACATGCACTTGGATACGGCCGGCACCTACGCCGTCGACCTGGTCATGCGCGACACCACCGGCGCGGTTTTCACCGACGGCGCCGACTGCGAGAGCCTTACCGCCGACTCGCTGATCGGCTCCGGCGACGGCGCGACGGTTACCGCCTCCCCGCTCGGTTCCGCCGACGACGCCGAGGGACTCGGCTGCGAGGTGCACGTCACCGGCGTGCCCATCCCCGACGCCGACGACGAGGATGCCGCCTCGGAACAGTTGGTGGTTCGCGACGGTGACCTGTACGTGGTGCACATCGCCGGCGTCGGGGGCGCACTCGCCGCCGACGCCGCTCAGGCGGACGCGGATGCAACCGCGCAGACCGATGCCACACAGGCCACCACCGCGGAGTCCACGCCTGGGTCGTCTGGGTCGTCGGAGTCACTGAACACGGTGGTGGACGCCCGCCTGTCGATCACCTTCCCGGGCGCCGTCGTGGACGCCGGCGGCGGCACCGTGAAGGGCACCACCGTCACCTGGGAGGATGCCGACCTGCTGTACGACGGCGTGAGCGCGTCCGGGCGGGCGCAGGCGGGCGCAGGCGTGTCGGCCTGGGACCGCTACGGAACGTGGATCGTGGCCGGGGTGGCGGTCGCCGGCGCGGTGGTGGGCGCGGCCGCGCTGTGGCGACTCCGCTCACAACGGCGTTGAGCGTCATCGTTTTGTTGCCGGAGTTGGGGTGTTTCCGTACACTCCGGGGCATGAACAACCTCTTCCCCAACTCCCTGCGCCGCACGGGCGCCGTGGTGGCAGGCTCAGCGCTACTGCTCGGCTCCGCCCTCCTCGGCCCCACCGCGACCGCCGACGACAACGACGACCTCTACGGACTCTCAGCAAACATGAGCCTCGACCTCGTGATCCACGAGGAAGAGCTCATCGATATGTCCATATCGACGGGAATCGACGGCATCGACCCCAGCCTCTACTGCACCGAAGACATGCTGGAACTCAGCGGCATCAGTGACGACGACATCGCGGAACTCGGCGACGAGGCCAAACTCGACGTCGCCGCCCAGGACGACTCCTGCACCCTGACCGTCACCGGCGCCTCCCTTGACGCCCTCGATAGCTCCGACTCCCCGATCACGCACGAGGGCGACGAGTACATCGTCGACTTCGGCGACTTGGGGGACGCCGGCGACTACCTCAGCTCGATCTCCATCTCCGTCACCTTCCCCGGCAAGGTCACCGAAGCCGATGACAGCGCCAAGATCGACGGCAACAAGGTCACCTGGGACGACCTGACCGACGCAGGTACCATCCGGGCGGTCGGCAAGGACTCGGCCGGCAAGAGCTCGGCCATTTGGATCGCGCTCGTCGTAGTGGCGCTCCTGGTGGTTGCCGGCGTCGTTGCCTTCATCGTCTTCCGGAGCCGGAAGAAGCCCGCCCCGGCAGCCAGCTACCCCGGGGCCGGATACCCGGCCCAGCCGCAGCAGCCCGGCCAGCCAGGCTACGGCGCCGCACAGCAGCCTTACGGCCAGCAGCAGGGCTATGGCGCCCAGCCACAGCAGCCCGGCCAGCAGGCCTACGGCAACCCGCAGCAGTACCAGCCGGGCCAACAGCCCGGAGACCCCAACACCCAGCACTGAGCGAACTCTTCGCGACGCCCACGCGCCCGGCACCGGACGCGTGGGCGTCGCCCTATGCTGCGGCCGTTGCTCCTTCGGCGGTGCTTAAGCGGCGATATCCCAGTCCGACTCTAGGCCGCAGCCCAGAAGGTTCCGTACACTCCCGGCATGAGCATCCTCTCCCCCACCACCCTGCGCCGCGCGGGCGCCGCAGTGGCCGGCTCCACGCTACTGCTCGGCTCCACACTCGTGGGTCCCGCCGCCTTCGCCGACTACGGCGATGCGAGCGCCCATATTGACTTCACACTGTATGAGAACAAGACCGCCGACTTGGTCATGACCATCGACATCGAAGGCGTGAGCGCCGACCTCTACTGCACGGAGGATGCGGCCGATCTTGATAGCCTCAAAGACATCGAAGACGCCGACGACGACATCGAGGTGACACTGTCCGCCGAGAACGACACCTGTGTGCTGTCCATGCTCGGCCTGCCCATCGTCGGCTCCACCGACGATGGGTTCTCCGTCAAGCACCAAGACGGCACCTACGTCGTCGAGATGTCCGGCTTCAGCGACTTGAGCGATTACGACTCCGCCACCCTGACGCTCACCTTCCCCGGCGACGTCATCGAAGCCGACGAGAACGCCACCATCTCCGGCCGCAAGGCCGACTGGGAGGATATCGCCGCACTCGACTCCCTCCAGGCGACCGGTTTCGACACCGCCGATCCGGCCACGCCGAGCCCCTCGGCCTCCGCCTCCGCCTCCGCGGAGCCCACCGACGCGCCGTCTCCTGCCACCGGAGACGCGGAGCCCACTCCCACGAGCGAAGCGGTTGCGGCACCCGCCGACGCCGACTCCGACGAGGGACATTCGCTGCTGCCGGTCGTTCTCGGCATCGTGGGCCTGCTGGCGATCGCCGGCGTCGTGGTCGGCGTCGTCGTCTACCAGAACCAGAAGAAGCACGCCGTCCCGGCCGCCGGCTACCCCGGCACCGGATACCCGGCCCAGCCTTATCAGCAGCCCGGCCAGCCGCCCTACAACCAGCCGGGATACGGCGCGCAGCAGCCTTACGGCCAGCAGGGTTCCGGCGTACAGCCGCAGCAGCCCGGCTACCCGAGCCAGCCCGGCCAGCAGGCCTACGGAAACCCGCAGCAGTACCAGCCCGGCCAGCCCGGCTACGGCAATACGCAGCGGTACCAGCCCGGCCAGCCGCCCTACGGCCAGCAGCCCGGCCCCTACGGACACCAGTGAACTAGCGCCGTCCAGAGCCGTCCAGACGTCAGCGCGCCCGCGCGGCAACAGCGGCGGCCGGCCCCCACCTGCGGGGCCGGCCGCCGTCGTCGTTAACCGCTCAGCCGAGCAGCCGGTGCCGGGTGATGGTGGCCTCGCGGCCCGCACCCACCCCGATCGCGGAGATGCGGCAGCCGGCGAGCTCCTCGATGCGCAGCACGTAGTCGCGGGCGGCAGCGGGCAGGTCCTCGAAGCGGCGCACGCCGGTGATGTCCTCGCTCCAGCCGGGCAGCTCCTCGTAAACCGGCTTGGCGTGGTGGAAGTCGGTCTGGGTCAGCGGCATCTCGGAGGTGACCTCGCCGTCGACGTCATAGGCGACGCACACGGGGATGGTCTCGTGTCCGGTGAGCACGTCGAGCTTGGTCATGACCAGGTCGGTGAGTCCGTTGACGCGGGCGGCGTAGCGGGTGACGACGGCGTCGTGCCACCCGCAGCGGCGCGGACGGCCGGTGGTGACCCCGTACTCGCCGCCCTCGGCGCGCAGCCGCTCCCCCATGGCGTCGGTGAGCTCGGTGGGGAAGGGGCCCTCGCCGACGCGGGTGGTGTAGGCCTTGACCACGCCGACGACGGCGTCGATGCGGGTGGGGCCCACCCCGGTGCCGGTGCAGGCGCCGCCGGCGGTCGGGTTGGAGGAGGTGACGAAGGGGTAGGTGCCGTGGTCGATGTCGAGCATGGTGGCCTGCCCGGCCTCGAACAGGACGGTCTTGCCGGCGTCGAGGGCCTGATTGAGCAGCAGGGAGGTGTCCACCACCATGGGGCGCACGCGGTCGGCGTAGGACAGCAGCTCGTCCGCGACGGCGTCGGGGTCGATGGCGGGACGGTTGAAGACCTTCAGCAGCAGGCTGTTCTTCTGGGCGAGGGCGGAGTGGACCTTCTGCCGCAGGATCGACTCGTCGAACAGGTCCTGCACGCGCAGGCCCACGCGGTTCATCTTGTCCGCGTAGGTGGGGCCGATGCCGCGGCCGGTGGTGCCCAGTTGGCGGGCGCCGAGGAAGCGCTCGGTGGTGCGGTCCATGACCCGGTTGTAGGAGGGGATCAGGTGGGCGTTGGCGGAGATCTTCAGTGCGGAGGCGTCCTTGCCGCGGGAGGTGATCTCCTCGATCTCCTGGAATAGGACCTCCAGGTCCACCACCACGCCGTTGCCGATCACGGGGGTCACCCCGGGGGTGAGGACGCCCGCGGGCAGGAGGTGGAAGGCGAAGGTTTCGCCGTCGATGACGACGGTGTGGCCGGCGTTGTTGCCGCCGTTGAACTTGACGACGTAGTCGACGCCCTGACCGAGCTGGTCGGTCGCCTTGCCCTTCCCTTCGTCTCCCCATTGAGTTCCGACGACGACGACGGCTGGCATTGCTGCTCCCTGTGTGCGTGGGTGCCCCGGAGGGCAGGCGCGGCCTGGGCGCGCCGCAGGCCAGACTACCGGAGACCCCACGCCGTGCTCGGGTGGGGCCACCTGACGGACTTGCACCGCCTAATGATAATCATTACCGTTTGCAGCATGAGAACTCTCCCCAAGCTCGGTGCTTTAACTCTGGCCGCAACGACGGTGTTGACCATGACCCTGACCGCCTGCGGCTCACCCTCCGCCGGCGGCTCTGGCTCCCACAGCACCGTGGAAGCACAGGCCCCGGCCTCGTCGGCCAAGCCGGTGGAGGTCAGCGATGTGGATCCGCGCGCCGCCATCGCCTACGACGGCGGCATCCAGATCGTCGACACCTCCGACAGCACCGTCGTGGCGGACATCAAGAAGGAGGGGTTCCTGCGCCTCAACCCGGCCGGGGACGGCCGCCATGTGCTGGTCTCCTCCTCCGAAGGCTTCGAGGTCCTGGACCTGGGAATGATCGTCAAGCCCCACGGCGACCACAACCACTACTACACCACCACCCCCGGCCTCACCGGCTCCGTGATCGCGGCGCAGACCCCCGGACACGTCGTCACCCACGCCGGGAAGACTGCCGTCTTCGACGACGGCACCGGCACAGTCACCATGTTCGACACCAAGGCACTGGAGGACGGCCAGCTCAGCCCCGACGAGCTGACCAGCTTCCAGACGAACGACCCGCACCACGGCGTCGCCGTCCCCCTGGCCAGTGGCAGCGTCCTGGTAACCGAGGGGACCGAGGACGAGCGGCACACGGTCCACGAACGCAAGGCCGACGGGAGCATCGGCGCCGAGTCCACCGACTGCCCCGGCGTCCATGGCGAGGCCACTGCACAGGGCGAGGACGTGGCCAGCTTCGGCTGCACCAACGGCTCGGTGGTGTTCCGCGACGGGCAGTTCCACAAGGTGCCGGTGCCGGAGGCGTACCAGCGCAGCGGAAACCAGTTCGGTTCCCCCGAATCCCCGTACGTGCTCACGGACTACAAGACCGTTGAGCCGGTGGACGGCGCCGCGCCGGAGCACCCCACGAAGGTCGGCGTCATCGATACGACCGATGCCACCACCACAACCGTGGAGCTGGGCTCGGCCTACTGGTTCCGCTCCTTCGGCCGCGGCGCCGCCGGGGAGGGAGTGGTACTGACCTACGACGGCCGGCTCAACCTCATCGACCCGGCATCGGCCGCGGTGACCAAGCAGGTGGACGTGGTCACGCCTTGGACGGAGAACGAGAACTGGCAGGAGCCCGGGCCCAATGTGAAGACGGCCGGCGACTTCGCCTACGTCACCGACCCCACCGCCAAGAAGCTGCACCTGGTGCAGATCTCCACCGGCAAGCTGCTCTCCAGCCTGGACCTGTCGGTGGTGCCCAATGAAATGGCGGTGATCGACGCCGAGCTGAAGCAGTAACCGGTGCCGGGTAGCGCGGCGCCGAGCCGCGCTACCCGGTGGATGTACGGGCGTCCTCACGCAGACGGTCGATGACGGGCCGCTGCACCAGGGCCATGAGGTAACCGATGAAGGCGACGCCGAGCAGCACCACGAACCAGCCGGCGGCGGCACGCGCGCCCGGCAGGGCCACCGCCAAGACCACGGGGGCGGCAAGCAGAAGCAGGCACACGGCGGTGCGGCCGAGTGCCCCGACGGCCAGGCGCGCCGCATTGGCCACGTGCGCGCCGACGGTGTTGTCGAAGAAGGCGACCAGCGGCACCAGCCAGATCAGGACGGCGACGATCAGCAGCGCCCCGGCGTCGACCAGACCGGTCAGGGCGGCACCGCCCAGCTGGGACAGCGACAGGTTCATCCAGGCGGCCAGTCCCGCCGCGGCGAGCGTCGGCAGCCACCAGGCCAGCGACTGGACCAGGTTGGTGCGGAAGGAGTGCCACCAGGTGCGCACCGTGTAGGTGTCCTCGTCGCGCACCATTTCCATCACCACGCGGGCGCAGGCGGTAAGCGCTGCGCCCGCGGTGATGATCGGCAGACACGCCAGCAGGGTGAGCAGGTTGACGACGACGAGGTCGGCGGCCGCGGACCAGGCCCGGTAGAAGGCCGAGTCGGGTCTTAAGAAACCGGGCATGGCGCGGGCCGGCTCAGCCCTTGACGGCCCCGGCGGCGACGCCCTCGACGATGTACTTCTGGCCGAAGGCGTAGAAGACGACGATCGGGATGATGGCCAGGACCAGCATGGCCATCTGGGCGCCCATGTCGCGGTTGCCGTTGGAGCCGACGAGCATCTGGATGACGATGGGCACCGTCTTGTAGCGCTCGTCCTGGCCGATGACCAGGTTCGGCAGGAGGAAGTCGTTCCACACCCACATGGCGTTCAGGACCGCGACCGTCACCGAGGTTGGCTTGAGCAGCGGCATGACCACCCGGAAGTAGCTCTGCAGCGGGGTGCAGCCGTCCATGTAGGCGGCCTCCTCGATGTCCATCGGCACGGACTTGATGAAGCCCGCGAACAGGAACACGGACAGGCCGCCGCCGAAGCCCAGGTAGAGGATGATCATGCCCCACGGCGTCGCCAGGCCCAGCGCGTCGGCGATCTTGACGGTGGGGAACATGACCAGCTGGAAGGGGGCGATCATGGAGAAGGCGAACAGGTAGTAGATCAGGGAGGTCCACCAGGTCTTGACGCGGGTGATGTAGTACGCGGTCATGGCCGTCAGCAGCACGATCACCGCCACCGAGCCGACGGTGATGAACAGCGACCAGCCCAGGGCCCGGGCGAAGCCGGACAGCTGCAGACCGGTGATGTAGTTGGTCAGCCCGGCGAAGGTCTCGCCGGTGGGCAGGGAGAAGGGCGAGTCGGAGATGAAGAACTTGCCCTTGAAGGAGTTGATCAGGATGAACAGCAGCGGAATGATCCAGATCAGCGACAGCACCGTCAGCAGGGCGGTGAGCAGGTTCTGACCGGCCGTCTGCTTGCGGCGGGCGGGCTTGGAGGGCTGCATCGGCTTGATGGCCGTCGGGCCCATGGGGGCGAGGGTCTCGGTGCTCACGCTTCAACCTCCTTGGCGCGGGTCGCACGCAGCTGCAGCACGGCGATGACGGAAACGATGATGAAGAAGATGACGGCCTGCGCCTGGGCGATGCCCTGCTTGCCGACCTGCTTGTACATCAGGTCGACGATGTTCAGCGCCGCCATCTGCGTCTGCTTGAGCGGAGCGCCGTTGGTCAGCGCCAGGTTCTGGTCGTACATCTTGAAGGTGTTGGCCAGGGTGAGGAACAGGCAGATGGTGATGGAGGGCATCACCATCGGGATGGTGACGTGACGCAGAGTCATCCACTTACCGGCACCGTCGATCTGGGACGCCTCGATCAGTTCCGGCGGCACGTTCTGCAGGCCGGCGATGTAGATGATCATCATGTAGCCCATGAGCTGCCAGTTGATCAGCAGGATCAGGCCGAGCATGCCCAGGTGCCAATCGTTGACGATGGTCTGGCCCCAGTGGCGCAGGATCGCGTTGAGCATGACCTGCCAGGTGTAGCCCAGCACGATGCCGCCGATCAGGTTCGGCATGAAGAACACCGAGCGGAACAGGTTGGTGCCGCGCAGCTTGCGAGTGAGCAGGTAGGCCAGGGCGAAGGCGCCGAGGTTGACGGTGATGATGGATATGGCCGAGACCAGGGCCGTGAAGCCGAGCGCCTTGACGAATCCGGTGTTGCCGGTCAGCGCGGTCTGGTAGTTGGCGAAGCCGACCCACTTGGCGTTGGTCAGCGTGGTGAACTTGGTCAGCGACAGGTACAGGCCCATGAAGAAGGGCACGATGAACGCGATGAGGAAGGCGATCAGCGTGGGGCCGGTGAAGACGACGAAATACTTCTTGAGCGACTTGGTCATGTGTGTCTCGAGGGGTTCACGGAGGCGGGGTGGCAACGGCGCGTTTGAGTGGGAATGACAGGCGGCGCCCGGCAGTGTCACCGGGCGCCGCCGTCGTCAATTCGTGATTCTACAAGGGCCACTCAACGGCCGTTGTGGGAGTGCGGAGAATCAGGCGCTCTTCTCGGCGTGCCACTCCTCGACGAAGTAGGTCTTGACGTCGTCCCACTCCTCGGCGCCGGAGGCGTACTGGGACAGGTGCTGACCGGCCTGATCCTTGAAGTCCTGGCTCGGGAAGGTCTGGAACACCCAGTTGATCGGGTACAGGTCCTCGTTGTTCATGTACTCCACGACCTCGGCACCGAGCGGGTCGGCGGGGGTGAGCTCGGCGAAGGCCGAGTAGGGAGCCATGGAGACCACGGAGTTGTCCGTGAGCAGCTTGGCCGCCTCGGCGTCCATGAACAGCCAGTTCAAGAAGTCGATGGAGGCCTGCTGATCCGCCTCGGAGGCCTGGGAGTTGATCGACAGGTAGTTCTCGGTGCCCAGCGCGATGCCGGAGTCCTCCTCGCCGTCCACGCCGATGTAGATCGGCATGAAGTGGATCTGGTCCTCCTTGACGACGTTGCCGTCGACCTCGGAGATCTGGGACCAGGCCCAGTTACCGTTCTGGACCATGGCGGCCCTGCCCAGGGCGAACTCGGCCATCGAGTCGGAGACGGACTTGGCGGAGGCCTCGGAGGGGGCGATCGTGGAGTTGTTGAGGTACAGGTCGAAGATCTGCTGGTAGTTGTCCGAGTAGGTCAGCTCGAGGTCGGGGGTGTCGGTGACGCGCTTGTCCTTGAACTCGTAGTAGATGGGGTAGTTGGCCAGGTGGGTCTGCCAGCGCCAGTCCTCACCGGGGGTGAGGGAGGTGGAGGCGAAGACGCCGTCGATGCCCAGGTCGTCCTTCTTGGACTGCATGTCCTCGACGACCTCCTTGAGCTTGTCGAAGCCCTTGATCTCGTCGATGGAGGAGGCCTTGGCGCCGTCCATCGCGAAGTAGGCGTCCATGATCTCGCCGTTGTAGATCAGGCCGTAGCCCTCGGTTGCGAGCGGGGAGCCGTAGACGGTGCCGGCATCGTCGGTCAGGGCCATGGACGGGTCGGTGAGGTCCTTGACAAAGTCCACGTCCGAAATGTCGAGCGCGTAGTCCTGCCAGGTGGCCAGGCCGACCGGGCCGTTGATGTTGAAGATCGTGGGCGGGTTGGACTTGGCGACCTCGGTCTGCAAGGTCTGCTCGTAGGTGCCGGAGGCGGCGGTGACGACCTTGACCTGGACACCGGTCTTCTCGGTGTAGGTGGAGGCGATGGTCTTGAAGGCGTCCTCGGCCTCGGGCTTGAAGTTCAGGAAGTAGACCGAGCCGGCCCCGGAGTCGCCGGAGCCGGAGTCGGACCCGTTGGAGCAGGCGGCCAGAGTCGCGGCGAGCGCGACCGCCGCGGAGCCACCGAGCATGGAGCGACGGGTGATGGGTCGCATTGATTGTCCTCCCTTGGACACGAGGTTGCCGGGCCGAGGCCCGGGTAGAGAGCAACTGCCAATCGTGAGCCATGAACCGCGGAACGGCTCACAGCGCGACGGCGATGACGCCCCCCATTACACACGACACCCCGCCTTGCTGCAAGCCTTGCAAGCCGGATTCGGGATATTCATGGGCAGATACGGGGTTTTCCACGAACTTGCGGCACCATCCTGTAACCTTATTGCAAAGACGGTGCCACTCCATTGCAGGCCGGCGGTCGCCCGCGCCGAACGCGAGGACCGCCTGACGGAGCTGCTCGATGACTTGGACCGCGAGTTGGGCCAGGTCGACGACGCCGACCTGGCGTGGGCCGACCGCGTCCTGGGACTGGCGTGAACATGGATGGCGAGGTCACGGGCCTGACCCTGGACACGGGGGCGCTGCTGGCGCTTGAGCGCGGCGATGCCAGAATGCGAGCCCTGCTGCGCCGGGCGGTCGAGGCCCGGATCGCGCTGGCGGTACCCGTCGGCGTCGTCGCCCAGGCGTGGCGAGGAGGACCCCGCCAAGCGCGAATCGCCCGCCTGCTCGGCGACCCCGCGGTTCAGGTCATCCCACTGGACGATGTGGCGGCGCGGGCGGTGGGCCTGCTATGCGGCCGCGGCGGACACCCCGATGTCATCGACGTCCATGTGGTGCTGCACGCCCGCGAGCAGGGCCACGCGGTAGTGACCTCGGACCCGGGCGACCTGCACGCCGTCGACCCCGGGCTGCGCCTCATCGCCGTGTAGCCCGCCGACGACGGCGAGGCCGGCCTCCTGGACATCACAGGGTTCAACGCCTGTGCCGACCCCCTGTCTCCTACTACGAGCTTTTGCACCCTGGTGTGCGGGTATACCCATCGGATCAGGGCGCAAAAGCTCGTACCACAGGTGAAGGACGTGTTCCTGCGCCACGTCCCGAGCCTTCATCGGCGGGCATGGGCCGCGGTGCCCATTGCCCGTGATTGCCCAGCCGGAGAGGATACGATGCATGTCCGCTCCCACCGAGGTATCCGGCAAGGTCGTGCACCGCCTGACTGGCCGACGCACTGCCCCGGAGCGGGCTGCGCTCGCGCTCATCGTCATGACAATGCTGATATCCCTTCTGGTCGTGGTTGACCACGTCAGGCGGAGCAGGCCCGAGGCCTCCATCGGAGGAGACGCGTCGCAGCCGGTCCGGGAACTGGTCGAACTGGTCGAGACCCTCAGCAACATGAGCGGCTGGTTGTACACCGCGCTCGTACTTGAGACGGTCGGACTGGTACAGCTCATGAAGCGCCGGCAGGCGACCGCGGCCGTAGCGGGGTTGTGGGTGAGCGGACCGCTTACGTACACGATCGCGTTCACAGGGGCGGATGAGACATTTCAGGTAATGGAGGGAACGATTGGTGACAGCGTCGCCCTGTTGGTGGCCTTGCTCGTCGCCGTGATCCCAACCGGCATTACCGCAGTAGTGGCGGGACGGCGGATGCCCCGGCCCCGCCCCGTGTCCGTCGCGTTGGGCCTGGGGGCGTCGGTGTTCCTGCTCGCCTTCTCCGCGATTCAGCTGATCCGAGGCTGGCTCAATTACCAGTATGTAGCGAACCTCTGCTGGTACGCACCCGTGCGAATCGACGCGGCGGTGGGCCCGTGGCTGTCCACGGAAGTCAACCTGAACGGCTCCGAACACGGTCTGCCGTTCATCGGTGCCGGTGGCGTGATGCTGGTGGCGGTGTTCGTACTCGCGCTGCTGGCCGTGACGGCGTCGGCCTTCCGGATTCGAGGGCTGTTCCCGGCAGGGGCGGTCGGTGGACCGGTTGCTCTGCTGATTCACCATGTAGCGGTCTGGGTGGTGTCGAACAGCACTCTGTTCGGCCGGGGATCGCAGTGGGTGCCGTTGGCGTTCCTCGTCCTGCAATCCGGGATTCTGTTGGCGATGTCCCTGGCTGCCCGGTCGGCGGCAACGACAACCGTGGCGCCGGTGGCGGCCAGCTCATAAGGCGCTGGAGGTGCCAACCGGCTGATGCGAGCTTTTGCACCCTGCTACGAGCTTTTGCACCCTGGTGTGCGGGTATACCCATCGGATCAGGGCGCAAAAGCTCGTACCAGAGGTAAAGGGCGTGTTCCTGCGTCAGGGGCGCGGCAGGCCGAGGTCACCCCGCCAGCGTCGGGCGCAGGCTAGCAGGCCGACTGCCAGCAGCCCGACGGCGACCAACCAGGACGTCAACACGGTGGCGGGCGCCTGCCCCCAGTTCCACGGCGCGGGCGCTCCCGCCGGGTGCCCGAACCAGGCGATGACGAAGAATCCCGCCAACGGCCCGATTGCGGCCAGGGATTCGCGCAGCGCGCCGGCTGCCAGCAGTGCCAGGCCGAGCCAGGCCAGGTAGGCACGCCCCGCCTCAAGGGCGCCCATGCCCGAACGGGGCAGGGACGCCGCAACCACAAGCAACAGCCCCAGGGCTTCCATGCCCGCCAGGTGCAGCCAGCGGGCCCGCGCGACCACGCCGACGTCCCCGCGGTCCATGGCGGGCACCGGGGAGGCCAGGCTGCCGACCGCCAACACCGCGATGAAGGCGTCGAGCACCAGCAGGTAGGGCACGGCCACGGGGTCGCCGCGGGATACGAGCGTCAGCATGTTGGTGCCGATCACTGCGCTCATGACCGCGATGACCGCCATGAGCGCGCAGGCCGCGAGCAGCCTGCGGGAGCGCACGTAGAGTTTCACCGGCACTGCTCCGCCGCGCTGTCACGCATGGTGTCGAGGCGCGCTTGCATCCAGGCGTCCTGTGTGGCCTCGTCGGACTTGGCTACGCGCGCGATCTCCGCACGGTCGATGTCTCTGGTGTCTCCCATGCCGGCGGGGCGGGCGTCGGCGCCCTGCAGGCGCAGTTCCACCAACCCCGCAAGCTCTCCGTGCGCCCGATAGAAGTCCTCCACGCCAGGATCCGCGTCCGTCGGCAGGCAGTCGACCGACACCGCCGAGCCGACGATTATTCCCGCCAGGTCGTTCGCAGCGAACCAGACAGAATCGGACTCGATGGTGAAGTTCGAGGCCCCCGGCTCCAGCCCGTAGGCACTGACGTGGTCAGGGAGCTCCAGGCCGAGCGCATCCGCCTGCTCGGCGGCGCGCTCGGCAAGCGTGGTCAGCGCGGGCAGCCGGGCGGCGTCCTCGGGCCACACGCACAGCCGCAGCTGCGTATCGGTGCACACGGGATGTTCGGGAATGGCGCGCTCCACCGTCAGCGGCGGACCGGTCAGCACGAGGCCCGCCCCGAGCACGCACACCGCACAGCCCGCGGTGACTGCCACTCGGGTTCGCCGCGGCTGCGGGAAGGCGGTGCGCTCACGACGGGCTCGCAGGGCGGCGAGCAGACCCGGCAGCGCCAGAGCGGCGGCAATCACAATCGCGGCCTCGACGACGGCGAGCGTCACCCCTGCGGGTGTCAGTGCCACCCAGGCGTGGCCGGCAAGGAACACTCGGGTCAGCCGGCTCTCCGGCGCGCCCACCGCCGTCCCCTGGGTGGTGATGAGCCGGAGGAAGCAGGCCAGCACGGCGACCACGGGCGCGAACCAGGCCGGGCCGCCGAGTCGGCCCAACAGGACGCCGGCGGCCAGGCATTCGCTTACCACGGCCAGGGCGATGATGAGGTACGAGGGCCACAGAAAGCCCGCCGGGGCTGAGGCGGACAGGTTGACCGCCACCGCGCATATCGCGCCAACCGCGATCACGCCCGCACCCGCCAGCAGGTAGGCGGCCAGCAAAGGTCCGGCCCAGGGCTCGCCGCCGTTGCGGGAGTCGCGTTCCCCGCGGCGACGCCGCGCCTCCCAGGCTGCCGCCCCGGCCAGGGCGGGGCCGAGGTAGTACAGCGGGGCGGTGATGGCCGCCGATGCCTCGGGCCATACTCCCTGCCACTGGTGACGGTCGCTGAGCATCAGGGCCACCAGTCCTACTGCGGCCAGGGGCGTCACACGGGCCACCAGAGAGCGCCGCAGTTCGATGCGCAGCACGCCGCTCATGACTGCTCCTGACTGAGCACGCTCATGTAGCCGCGCTCGAGTTGGTTGTCTCCGGGAGCGTCGGGCGACGCCTGCGCTTCCAACTCCGCCGTGGTGCCGCGGAAGCGGACCTGCCCGGCGTCGAGCACCATTATCTCGTCGCTGAGGGCGCGCACGTCCTCGACCAGGTGGGTGGCCAGCACGGTGGCGGTGTCTTCGAGCTCCTCTACCAGGGCGCGGAAGGCGATGCGCTGGGCGGGGTCCAGGCCCACGGTCGGCTCGTCGAGTAGCAGCAGGGCCGGGCGGCCGACGAGTGCGGCGGCCAGGTGCACGCGCTGGACCATGCCGCCGGACAGAGTGCGCAACGGCCGCTTGGCCTGCGCCGCCAGTCCCACCCGGTCGAGCGCGTTCATGCAGGTCTCCCGTCGCCCGCGCGTGGGCAGGCCCTTGGTCCAGGCCGCGTACTCGACCGTGTCGAGGGCGCTGAATCCCGGGACCGACGCCGGGCGCTGGGGCATGAGCGCGAGCCGGCGCCGGGCCCGGCGCGCAGCGGAGGTGTCGGTGACCGTAGTGCCGCCGACCGTCACCGTCCCCGTGCTTGGCGCCAGCTCACAGGCCATGATCGACATGAGCGTGGTCTTGCCGGCGCCGTTGGGGCCGAGCAGGCCGAGCACCCGCCCCGCGCCGACCTCCAGGTCGAGCGGGGCGAGTGCCTGCAGCCGGCCGAAGTCTCGCGACACACGGTTCAATGTGATGATCGAGTGGGAGTCCGCCCCCGGTCGGCTGTATTGGTGGTGCTGGGCGCCTGCCCCACCCGGCATCTGCGTCTTCATGATTCGGTTGTACGCCGATTCCCCAGGTCCAGCCATGCGGGATTTCCCTGACCTGGCCCTGATACACGCGCCGGACATGCGGAGTGTCTCGGTGTCTCGGCCACCGGCGCAGTCATGTTCAATCAGACAGAAGTCTCAGTCGTCCCGGTGGCGCATCCAGTACAGGTAGGAGTACACCCCGACGACGGCGAAGAAAAGTGGATATCCCCAAACGCGGGGTGTCAACCAGGCCTCAGCCGAGCTCAGGTTGTCACCGTCAATCAGTCCTAGTATCACTCTGGCCAGTAGCAGCCCCCAGAAGAACTCGATCACCAGCCGCCACACCGGTGGGCGACGGCGCTGCGCACGTCCACTCACAGCAGCCATCTGCAACCTCCTAAGTACGCACTTACCATTTTAGCGGATGCCTCATAACTTCGTCCATACAAATCCGACTTTTCCAGTCTGAGAGGTGCCGGGGCTGGTTGAAGTCGGTGGTGCCCGGATGCGGGAGCCGAGGGGTGTCCGTCGTCGGGCGGCTGTGGCCCGCCCGACGACATACAGGCCGGGACCAGAGTGCGCCGTCCACCGTCCATCTTCCCCGCACGCCCGTGTCCCAAGATTTTGCTGCAGCACGAGCCAATGCTCTCCTGTGTGCGGCCGACTACCCGCACATAGGAGAGCAAGAACTCAGGCCAGGCCAACCTCGTGGAAGCTGTCGGGGACCAGCAGAGCCGTCAATCATCTCGGTGACGCATCCAGTACAGGTAGGAGTACACCCCGATGACGGCGAAGCCCAACGGAGCGATCCAGCTGTTGGGATTCAGCCATGCCTCAGTGGACAACAAGTTGTCCCCACCTACTAGCCCTGTAATGACTTTGGCGACCAGCAGTACCCACAAAAATCGCCCAACTAGCCGCGATACAGCAGGTCGACCACGCTGAGGCTTTCCATCAGTCACAGCCGGCCCCTGCAGTTAACCGCAGCCCAGCCTAGCGCCACACCGATCGCCAAAGGTCCTCCCAACGTCTTGACAGCGGACGCGCCAATGATCCTCGCAACCGTCCTGGCCGTCAGACCCCAGTTCCAGGCCCTGATCCCCGATTTAATAGCAGCAAGGAGGCCAGGGGAAACACCTGTCGCAGGAATACCCAATCCGTTGAGAGCAACGCACAGTGCGAACTCGCCAGCGCCCTCGGTCTGCGATCCACCACCACGGGCCGAGTTCGTCTGGTCAACCTCATTCATGACGTCCGCCAGCATACGGAGTTCTGGAAGACTCTCCTCGAATCCGTCTTCAATAACGGCGTTCTCATTCACCATCAGCTTCCCATCCGCACCCATGGGGATGTAGCGGGTGAAAAGTATCTCGAGGTCGTCGGCGAGTTCCTCGGTCTCCGCCGCGGACAAACCCGTGGCTTCAGAAACCGACCCGCTCTGCACGACGTCTGACGATGGAACAGCCGCGGCCATTCCCCCACATCCAATGGAAAGCGACGCAGCCAACAGGAATCCAACAACGCGTCCCGCACTCTTGACCGACATGATTATTCTCCTTTGAAAAGCAGTCACATGCTCATCGACCAACCGCCGGTCGATGCAATACAAGGCTATGACTCAGGCCTCACCTGGAACACCGACGAATGTCAGTGACCTTGCTGCGCCCAGCGGGAGCGAGAACCGCCAGGGTTGATGCTTACGCCCCATTCTGAGAGTCGGCCGATGCCATCATGCCGAATCGTCCGCCACCAGCCCGAGGCGGTTGGCCTTGACCGCGAGTTCGGTTCGAGAGGAGCAGTTCAAGGTTTGGAGGATCTCCGAGAGGTACGTGCGCACGGTCGACTCTGTGTGCCCGCTCCGCGTCGCCACCTGCCGGTTGGACAGTCCCCGAGCCACCAGTTTAAGCACCTCGGCATGGCGGGGAGAGAGCGCTTCGGCGCGGTCGAGGAACTCAGCGTTGGCCTCCCGCTCGGCGGCCCGCTGCCGGAGGCTCTGCGCCGCGACTTCCAACGGCTCCGGCCCCAGAACCGTCCTGCCCGCCACGGCGTCCCTCATGCCAGCAATGATCTGATCAATCTCCATGTCCTTGGTGAGGAATCCGCGCGCTCCCGCACCCAGCGCCTCTGCCAGGCGGGCCTTGTTCTCAAAGGCGGTCAACATGACCACGACTACCCCGGGATGGCGCGAAGCAATCGCCCGAACCGCCTCAACGCCGTCCATCCTCGGCATCTCCACGTCCACCAGCGCCACATCCACTCGGTGCAGGTCGAGCTCACGCAACGCGGCAAATCCGTCCTCAACGACCGCCACAAGTTCGATACCTGGTTCACCGGAGAGCATGGCCGCATATCCTTCGCGGACAAGGGCGTTGTCCTCGGCTAACAGCACACGCAGAGGACCGCTTGCCGAGGAGGGCGCGGTATTGGATGAGGCGGTCATGTCGTCAGTCTCCCCCCAGTGTCACCGACAGGCGCCACTCCCGCAGGAACGTCGGCTCCGCCGTCCGGGAATACACCCGAGCGTACCGGCACGCTCACTCCGAGCAGCCAACGATCCCCTGCGGGACCGTAAACCACCTTGCCACCCAGGCGCGCCGCACGCATGGCCAAGCCGCTGAGACCGGTGCTGCCACTCATGCCCTGCCTGCGCATCTCTTCTGTTGTGGCCGACTGCCCGTCGCCGGTCTGCCTGGGGGAGGAAACCTCGAGATTGACATGCTCACCAGTCTGCTCGATGTCTACCACGACCGTAGATCCGGCCGGTGCGTATTTGAGAGCGTTGACGGTGCCCTCACGCAGCGCCAGCACCAGCAGGGTCTGCGACGGATGATCAAGATCGCGCAGCGGCACGTCCCACGGCACGGCCGTGGCAACCTCGAGTATGACCCCTCTCGATTCCAACATCCGGCGACACTCGGAGACCGCGGCGCGCAAGTCCGTGTTTTCTCGTTCCGTCACGGAATTCGGTGTACGCAACCCATCCATGAGACCGCGCAGATGCTTCATGGCCTGCTGCCCGGAATCCACAATGGCATGCGCACGGTCCCCTTCGGAACCGGCGGGCAGGTCCCGGGCAAGACTCTGCCCCGCCACCACGACCTGGGCCAGGTCCGTTGCGATCGAGTCGTGTAGAGTCAGCGCGATTTCGGAGCGGACCCGCAGTTCCTCATTCTCAAGCTCCAAGCGCAGCCGAGTCTCCCTCTCCGCCAGTTCGGCGAGCCTATACTCGTACTGCCGCAGCGCCATACCGACAATCACAGCAATCGACATCAGCAAGGCCTGCGCCTGCAGGAACCACATGAGGTCTTCAGCAAAAGCAGCACCGATCAGTGTGTGCGCTACCACGGCGCCCGCTACGGCCGCATCCCAGCGCCGGGACAACCAATCCACCACAACAAGCAATAGCGCGAGCGACGCAGCCTCGACGTTCGCAGACAGCACCTCATCCGCAATGGCGCAAACAACGATCAGTACTCCGGCGAACCTCGGATACCACCCCAACAGCAGGGAACCGGAGACCATGAGAGTGGTCAGTACAGTCCGCAACGCAGCGGATTTTCCATCACCCCAGGCGCTCAGGTCCATGCCCAATACAACCGCCGCAATGGCCGCATAGGACAACTTTTTCCCTAGGGACGTCCCGACGGCAGCAAGTGTACGCCCAACCACACGTTCCAACATCATCTTTGATTGTCGCAACACTGAGGCAACAGCCTACACAACAGCCCACGGGTACTGTCTATATCGCTCCCCCGCGAGTAAGCCTGCCACTTTGCCAAGCCATCCTCTGCCGCCGACTCCACAGTCACCTGTGGTACGCCGCCTCCCGCCAGCACCGCCACCAGCAGCATCACGACCGTAGTTCGCCTCATCATGGCGCGCTCCTCCGTCTCATCATCGAGCGTTACCGGAGGCCATTGTCTCCGGCGAGCCGCGCCTACGCCATCGACGAATGTCGGTGTCCGCCCGCCCCCTCCCGTCCTCCGAACCACAGGGGACAAGCCTGACCCGGTTCAGGGCATCGACGAACCGAAGTCCTACGCCGGTGTCGAACACGCCCCGCCTCGTCAAGCGATGTTCTCAGTCGTCCCGGTGGCGCATCCAGTACAGGTAGGAGTACACGCCCATGACGCCGAAGAAGAGCGGGTAAAGCCAGACACGCGGGGTCAGCCAGGCCTCGATGGACAGCAGGTTGCCGTTTTCCAGTCCCAGAAGCACCCGCGCCACCATGAGCGACCAGAAGAACTGCGCCACGACCCGCCCGGCCGCCGGCCGCCGGCGCCGCGTGCTTTCGCCGGTGACGCTCATGGGACTCTCCTTAGGCCGGGCTCACCAGTATACTCGGCAATTCCGCGCCGCGTGAGGGCGTTTCCGCCGCCATCGGATGAACCCCGACACTTTGCGTCCTGCTGCGAGCTTTTGCACCCTGGTGTGCGGGTATACCCATCGGATCAGGGCGCAAAAGCTCGCAGCAGAGGGCAGAGGTGGTTCCAGGACTACGTCGGCACCGACGCCGTAGCCGGATGTCCCGCCGCTGCCATGCGCCTGCCGTCGATGGCCGACGCCCCAGCCTCGGGCTGCGACAACGGCGATCGGGCACAGGGATCTGCCGCGGGAGGGCCGGCATTCCAGAAGGTGCACATGCACTCCCAGCGCCCCGCGCCGCTACCACAGCCCGATGACGGGGTACCTCGGAGCGGTGAACCACTGGCGCGCCGCGGGCGTTACTGCGGCCAAGGACATTGCCAACGGAATCCCGGAACCCAAGACAGTCAACCCCATCCACGGCGAGCGCCAGTCGGGCAGGAAATCGGCATACACCGCCCAAACCGCCAGGTGATGAACCAACAGCATGACCGGCCCGCCGATCGCCCCAGCAATAAACGCTCTCCACATCCGGGTGCTCCATGCGATCACGGCCAGCATCCCGAAAGCACACGCCGCCACCAGCACCACGCCTCCAACCCCGAGGAAGGGCAGTCCGTAAACAAGATCAGCATCGATGATCATTGGGGCCAACCACGGTCCGATCTCCAATACTTGTCCCCCTTCTGGATACATCACTTCCCAGAAGGTGAACCACACCAGGCTCAGCCACGCGCGCCCAACCTCGATCACCGCCAACAACAACAAGAACAGGGATGCTCCTACCCCCACGGATACAGCAGCGGGTTGAGCACGCATACCCCTGCGCCCCGCCATCACCGCCGCGACGCCCGTCGCGATCACCAGCGGCAGCAGTACCAATCTCAAGGCAGCCCCGACAGAGCTCCCGCCCGCCAAAGGCGCCTCGGACTGAGAATAGGCGACAGTCGTTGCGAAGTCTTGGAGGATCGGCACACCGAGACCAAGCAGTCCTGCCGCCGCGCTCGCCGGCCGCCGCCGCCTCATTTGAGCCAGAGCCACCACCTCCAGCGCTACCGCGACGAGCAGCCAGCCGGGGTGGTCCAAGAGTCCGTAGATCAGCGCCATGACTATCGCGTACGGATTCCCACTCGCATTAGCTACAACAAACGATCCAATCGCCATCAGGGCGAGCACCAACGTCGTAATGAACGTCAAGAGGAGCAGCACGAGCGCAACCATCTCCTCGGTGCTGCGCGGAGAAGGCGGGTTCTGCGTACGACGCATTTGGGCCGACGGCGAGAATCCGCCCGGCACACCAAGCCCATGAAAGCCACTGGAAACGCTCATGGGTCGAATGTTTTCCCCAATGACCTCGGCACGCAACGGTGACCACTGCCCATGGGAACAGACACCGTGCCGCCGCGACACCAGACCGTGCGAGACCGTGCGAGACGGTCTCCGCCAAACGCCGCTGCGGCCCCGGCACCGCGTGGGTGCCGGGACCGCAGATCATGTTTACGCGGCACCGGGGCAACCGCACCCGCGTGCGGGCACCCCGGGAAACACCGGGGCCGGGACGACGACGCCGCGCCGGGCGCGCCGTCGTCGTCGGGCCGATCAGCGCTTGGCGGAGCCGACGGAGCCGAGGCGCTCGCAGGCCTCGACCACGCGGGCGGCCATGCCCTCCTCGGCGGCCTTGCCCCAGGCGCGCGGGTCGTAGGTCTTCTTGTTGCCGACCTCGCCGTCGATCTTGAGGACGCCGTCGTAGTTCTTGAACATGTGGTCGGCGACCGGGCGGGTGAACGCGTACTGGGTGTCGGTGTCCACGTTCATCTTGATGACGCCGTTGCGCACCGCGGTGGCGATCTCCTCGTCGGTGGAGCCGGAGCCGCCGTGCATGACCAGGTCGAACGGAGAGTCCTTCACACCGACCTTGGTGGACAGGCGGTCGCCCAGGCGGGCCGCGACGTCCTTCTGGATGTCGCCGAGGATCTCGGGGCGCAGCTTGACGTGGCCGGGCTTGTAGGAGCCGTGCACGTTGCCGAAGGTGAGGGCGGTGATGTAGCGGCCGTTCTCACCCAGGCCGAGGGCCTCGATGGCGCGGAAGGCGTCATCCGCGGTGGTGTACAGGTTGGCGTTCTCGGCACCGGTGATGCCGTCCTCTTCGCCGCCGACGGCGCCGATCTCGATCTCGAGGACGGTGTTGGCGGCCTTGGTGCGGGCCAGCATGTCCACGGCGATCTCGATGTTGTCGTCCAGGGACTCGGCCGAGCCGTCCCACATGTGGGAGTTGAACATCGGCAGCTCGCCGCGCTTGACCTGCTCCGCCTCGATCTCGAGCAGCGGGAGGATCCAGGGCTCGAGCATCTTCTTGGGGCAGTGGTCGGTGTGCAGGCCGATGACGCCCGGGTACAGGTCACCGACGGCGCGGGCGTAGGCCGCGAAGGCGATGGAGCCCTTCACCCGGTCTAGACGGGAGGAGCCGGACCAGTACGCGGCGCCGCCGTTGGAGATCTGGACGATTCCGTCGGACTCGGCGTCGGCGAAACCCTTGAGCGCCGCAGACAGGGTCTGCGAGGAAGTGACGTTGATCGCTGGGATGGCGTACTTGCCGGCCTTGGCGCGGTCAAGCATGTCGGCATAGGACTCCGGGGTTGCAATGGCCACTGGGTGCCTCCTGATGAAAGTGAATAGTCAGTGGTGCACCGCTGATTCTGTCACGGATTCACTCGCGCGTGAACCGGATCATGGTCCTGTTTGGTCGCGCAGTCCCGCAACCGGCGGGTTTCACCGTTGGCGATGACCCGGATCACTCCGGCGGGAGGGGGTCCACAATTGACCCACAGGCGGTCGGCGCGCAAGGACGCCGCCGCTCGACTCTCGGACCCTCCGAGGCCGTAACCACTGGAGGTGGTTGACATGGCAACAACATCCTTTGACCCGTTCCGCGACCTGGACCGCTGGCTCACCGGCGGCATGGTGCGCACCCCCGCGTCCGTGGGCATGCCCCTGGACCTGTACCGGGAGGGCGAGTCCTTCGTGGCCCGCATTGACCTGCCCGGCGTGGATCCCGCGACGATCGACGTGGACGTCGAGGACCGCACCCTGACCGTGCGCGCCGAGCGCCCGGCCACCGACGCCAAGGACGTGCAGTGGCTCGCCCACGAGCGCCCGACCGGCACCTTCGCCCGCCAGCTGACGCTGGGCCACGGGCTGGCACTGGACCGCATCTCCGCCCAGTACACCGACGGCGTGCTGACCCTGACGATCCCGGTGGCCGAGGAGGCCAAGCCGCGCAAGATCGAGGTCACCCACGCCCCGGCCGAACACCCGGTCATCGAGGCCGACAAGGCCTAAACCCCGCGGCGCCCCGGCACTCGCCCGGCGGCGCCGTGATCACGTCAAACGACTCGGCCCGTCCCGTCGTATCCCCGGGCCCGTTCCCGACTCAGTCGGGGGCGGGCCCGGCGTGCTGCAGCACCCAGGCGTGCATGGCGACGGCGGCCGCGGCGGCCACGTTGATGGAGCGGGTGGAGCCGTACTGGCCGATCCGCAGCACCCGTGAGCAGCGCGCCAGCAGCGCCGGGCTGATGCCCTCCCCCTCGCTGCCGAACACCATCAGGCAGCGCTCCGGCAGCACGGCCTTCTCCAGCGGCTCCGCCCGCGGCCCGTTGTCGATCCCGATCACCTCGTAGCCGGCGTCGGCGGCCCACTCCAGCAGCGCGTCCGGCTCGGGGTGATGGCGCACGTCCAGGTAGCGGTTGGTGACCATGGCGCCGCGCTTGTTCCAGCGGTGGCGCCCGATGATGTGCACGGCGGCCACGTTGAAGGCGTTGGCGGTGCGCACGATCGACCCGATGTTCAGATCCTGCGAGAGGTTCTCCACGGCCACGTGCAGCGGGTGAGCGCGACCGGCCAGGTCGGCGCGGATCGCCTCGATGGTCCAGTAGCGGTAGCGGTCGACGACGTTGCGGCGGTCGCCGTCGGCCAGCAGCGCCCGGTCGTAGCGGGGGTCGTCGGGCCACGCATCCGGGCCCCCGGGCCAGGGGCCGACTCCGACCTCGCGCACGCGCGCCGTCGGCGCGTCCGCACCGGCGGTGTCGGAGGAGTCGGCCGCAGCGGGGCGGTCGGCGGCGTCAGTCAAGTCCCAGGTCCGCCAGTCCGAGGGCGGCGTAGTAAGGCAGGCCGGCGGCCTCGATCCGCTCGCGCGCCCCGGTGGCGCGGTCGACGATCACGGCGACGGCGAGCACGTTGGCGCCGGCCTCGCGCAGCGCGGCGACGGCCTCGAGCGGGGAGCCGCCGGTGGTGGAGGTGTCCTCCAGGACGACGACGTTGCGGCCGGCGACGTCGGGACCCTCCACGCGGCGCTTCATGCCGTGGTCCTTGGCGGCCTTGCGCACCACGAAGGCGTCCAGGTCCAGCCCGCGGGAGGCGGCGGCGTGCAGCATGGCGGTGGCCACCGGGTCGGCGCCCATGGTGAGCCCGCCGACGGCGTCGACGTCCTCGGTGCTCAGGCCGGTCTCCTCCAGCATGTCCAGCATGACGTGGCCGATGAGGGGGGCGGCCTCGTGGTGCAGGGTGGCGCGGCGCATGTCCACGTAGAAGTCGGACTCCAGCCCGGAGGCAAGAGTGACCTTCCCACGCACGACGGCGAGGTCGCGGATGAGTTCGGCCAAGCGGGCGCGGTGGGAGTCGTTGGCGATCACATCGGTACTCACGCCGCCAAGGCTAACCCGACGGCGCCGTACGTTGCAGGATGGGTTGATTCCAGGGCGGGAAACGGGCTGTAGGCGTCATGGCCGGGCGCCCTCGGTGTGCGTGTTGACGGTTAGTGTGCTTCGGCGGCGGTTCCGGTGACGGTTCAGCAGTTGGCACCAGCGCTTCGGCAGTTCCAGTGAGGGCTCTGCACCTGGCGTTGACGGTTCGGCACTTCCCGCAACGGTTCGGCACTTGGCACCAGCGCTTCGGCAGTTCTGGCGACGGTTCGGCACCCCGAGGTACGAACCGTCACCGGAGGGTACGAAGCGTCCACCGGAGGGTACGAAGCGTCGTCGCGAGGGGATGCGCCCTCACCCCCGGCCGCCGGCAGGGGTGGCCAACGCGCAGGCGGCACACGCCCAGGGCAGGCAGACGACCCCACACCGTGGACACCCCCTTCCAGTCCTCCCCCACCCGGCCCGCGGGCACACAGACGACCACCACAACGACCGAACTCGGCACGTGACCTCTACCGACCTCGGCGAGGGTGGGGTGGAACGAGGCGGGGGCCGTCTGGTCAGGCGCCGGTGAGGGCGCGCAGCGACTCGTCCATCTGCTCGGGGGTGAGCAGGCCGACCTGTACCTGCTCCACGACGCCGTCGGCGCCGATGAAGAAGTGCGAGGGCACGCCCATGATCCCGTAGGCGGCGGAGATCGCCTGGCTGCGGTCGGGCACCTGCGTGAAGTCATTGCCCACGCGCTCGGAGTAGGCGCTCACCGCGGCGGCGTCCTCCCCCACGTAGACCACGATCACCTCGACGTCGTCCCCGTAGTCGGCGGCGGCCGCCTGCACGTCGGGCATCTCGGTGCGGCAGCCCGTGCACCAGGTGGCCACGAACATCAGCCACACCGGCCGCCCCTCCATGGCGTCCGGATCCAGCACCACCTCCTGGGAGTCGAGGTCGGTGGCGGTGAAGGCCGGAGCCCTCTGCCCCACCGCCGGGGCGCTGTCCGCCCCCGCCACGTCCACCTCGGTGACCACGGCGGTCTCGGCCTGGGCCGGGCCGGCGTCGTCGGGCCCCACGGCCCACCAGGCGGCGATGGCGATGGCGAAGGCCGCGACGATCATCACGGCCACCTGCCCGAAGCGGGAGCCGCGGAGGCCAGCGCGCCAGGCGGGCTCGTCGGGGTCATCGGCCCGGGTCGCGGGCTCGGGGTCGGGCCGGTCGCTCACGTCGGCGGAGGTCTCCTCCGGCAGCTCGTCACTCGAATCGTCACGCATAGGAGTGCAGTCCTCCGAAGAACAGGTTGCCCAGGTAGGTGAACAGGACGGCGGCGAATCCCAGGATCAGCAGCCAGGCGGCGCGGTTGCCCCGCCAGCCGCGGGTCACGCGCGCATGCAGGTAGGCGCCGTAGATCAGCCAGGTGACCAGCGCCGCCGTCTCCTTGGGATCCCAGCCCCAGTAGCGGCCCCAGGCGACGTTCCCCCACAGCGCCCCCAGGATCAGCATGAGGGTCAGCATGGGGAAGGTGACCACGGTGGCCCGGTAGGCCAGGTCGTCGAGCACCTCCTGCCGGGGCCAGCCCCGCCAACGCACGTGCGGGGCCAGCAGGTACATGACCGCGGCGGCGAAGGAGACCACCGCGGCCCCGTAGCCCAGGGAGGCGGTGAACACGTGCAGCGTCAGCAGCGGGGAGTTCTGCAGCGCCGGCATCAGCGGGCTGGGCTGGTAGGACAGGGTGGAGGCGTAGATGAGCATCGCCAGGATCACCGGCAGCACGATGATCGACACGGTGCGCACCCGGTAGCGCCACTCGAACACCACCTGCGCCAGCATCATGCCCCAGGCGAAGCAGATGGCGAACTCGTAGTGGTTGGAGAAGGGGGCGTGCCCGGTGGCGATGGTCCGGGCGATCAGCGAGCCCGTCAGCAGCAGCAGGGCCAGCTGGGTGGACTTGGCGGCCCACCAGGTGACGGTGAAGCGCTTGATCGGGGCCCGCTGGACCCCGCCGGTCACCTCCACGGTGCGCTCGCCGTCGCCGGTGTCGACGACGACGGTGACGCCCGTCCCCCCGGCCGGCGCGGCGGCCGCGGCCCGCGACATGCGGGCGGCGAAGAAGGCGCCCAGGTAGGCGATGGTGGAGACCACCACTAGGGCGGTGGTGATCAGCAGTAGGGCCTGGGAGTACTCAAGCATCGGCGTCGGTCCTTTCCGCGTGCCGCGTCATTTGTCCGCTCAGGCGGACGGCCATGTCGGTGAAGAATGCGCTGAACCCGAAGTCGCGGCGGTCCGGGGAGGCCAGTTGCACCAGGGCGCCGCCGTCGCCCTCGGTGACCCGCACCCAGATGCGCCGGTGCCGGAAGAACATGGTCATGCAGGTGCCGATCGCCAGCAGGCCGAAACCGACCCACACGATCGGGGCGCCGGGGTCGCGGCGCACGATCAGCCCGGTGAACTGCTGCTCCCGCTCGAAGGTGAGGGTGTAGTCGCCCACCGCGCCGGGCGTGCCCTGGTCCAGGACGGCCTGCGCGCTGGGTGTGGTGGCGTCGCCCTGGTACAGCTCGACGCGCACCTGGCCGGGTTCGATACCGGTGCCGACCTGCCCGGAGGCCGCCTCCACCACGTACATGACGGTGCCGTCGGGCAGGGTGGTGTGGCCGTAGTTGAAGATCTTGTCCGACGTGGTCCATTCCAGGGCGACGCCGTCGTGGAGGACCTCCGCCCCGGAGGCGTCGACCACCCGCATGACGGCGGAGACCCCGAAGTAGGACTGGTGGAACATGACGCCGTGGTAGCTCAGCGGGGTGTTGACCCGCACCTGCTGGGAGGCGACCTGGCGGCCGGCGTCCAGCAGGGTCAGGTCGGCGACGTAATCCTTGGGAGAGCCGTCCTCGTAGTAGGTGTCCTGGAAGCTGTTGGCCTGCACGGTCAGCGCGGTGCCATGGCCGACGTCCTTGGGGTGGCCGACGGTCAGGGCGAACTGCTGGTCGCGGAAACCGGTCAGGGAGGAGACCACGAATCCGGCCATGACCACCACGAAGGCGACGTGGGCGAAGACCGTGCCGAAGGGCGCCCAGTGGTTGCGGTCCAGGTAGGCGTTACGACCGGGTCCCCGCTCGTCGACGATCACGCGCAGGTGGTGTCGGCGGGCGTCGGCGCACACGATCTCGAAGGCATCCTCGGCACTCACCGGCGCGGTGAAGTGGGAGCGCAGCCGGGCCCGGTCGAAGAAACGTGCGGTCACCCGGGTGCGGGGGTGGCGGGCGGCCCGCCAGATCACCGGCAGCCGGTGCGCCGTGCAGGCGAGGATCGAGGCGGCCAGCAGCCCCATCACGACCAGGAACGGCACCGAGGTGAACATGTTGAAGGCGCCCAGCGCGCGCAGGATGCCGGTCCAGCCGCCGAACACCGGCCGCACCTGCTCCAGCCACTGCTCGGCGGCCTGCGCATCCGCCCTGGCGGAGGCGGGCATCTGCGGGAGGATCGCACCCAGCAGGCCCAGCAGGCCGGCCAACAGGATCAGCACCAGGCCGACGGTCTTGTTGTAGAGGAAGGCGTACACCTGCCCGGCCAGCTGACCCGGGGACGGCGCGGCCTGATCATCGAGGCCGTCCACGGCTCCGGCGCCGCCGGGCTCACCGGTGGTGCCCGCCTGCTTCGCGGCGGGCGACTGCGCCGGCCCGGTCGGCCGTGTGTCGGTCTGTCTCACCTTCAGGTACCTCCTCACAGCCCCGGGGTGGGGATCAGGGCGGACAGTCTTCCCAGCAGTCCGGCGATCATAAGCAGCCCAATGACCACGAGGATGCCCCCGCTTACGAGCGAGACTCCCACGTGGTGGCGGCGGAACCAGTCGAACCTCCGTGTGGCCTGGGCCGAGCCCATGGCGACGGCGACGATCGGAATCCCCAGGCCCAGGCAGTAGGCGGCCATGAGGGCGACGCCGGACCACGCCGTCGGGCTCGCCGTCGCCAGGGCGAGGATCCCGCCGAGGATCGGGCCGATGCACGGGGTCCAGCCCGCCCCGAAGGCGACTCCCATCAGGGCGGCGCGCAGCGGCGACCCGGCGGCGTCGGCGGGGCCCGACGCCCGCACCAGCGTGTCGAAGGGCCGCAGTGTCAGGATGCCCGCCACATGCAGCCCCATGAGCACCAGCACCGCGCCGCCGGCCATGCGCGCGTAGACCACGTGGGGGCCCAGCGAGCGCCCGAGGAGCCCCAGCGAGGCCCACAGGGCGATGAACACCACGGAGAAGCCGATTACAAAGCTCACCGAGTTGGCCAGGGCGGTGCGGCGGCGTACCGGGCCCGCGTCCGCGCCCACCAGCTGCCCCACGAAGGCGGGCACGATCGGCAGGAAGCAGGGCGAGGCGAAGGAGACGAGGCCGGCCAGCAGGGCGACCGGAAGGGTCAGCTCCATCCGCTCACCCCGCACTCGGCGTCGCGGTGGCCGATCCCATGGTGGTCACGTGGCCGCGGACGTTGGCGGCCATCTCCGAGTCGGGGGCGAGCTGGAGCACCTTCTCCCAGCACTGGTTGGCCCGCTCGGCGTCGGGCGGGGTGCGGGCCATGTACAGGAAGCCGAGGTTGTACCAGGGCTCGGCCACCTCCGGATCGATCTCGGAGGCGCGCAGCCAGTGCGTCTCGGCCTCCTCGTACTGGTTGGACTGGTACTCGGCCACGCCGATGGTCAGCAGGGCGTCGAGGTTGTCCGGGTCGAGGTCGAGGATCTGCTGCAGCCAGGTGATGGAGTCCTGGTAGAGGGCCGCCTTCAGGTACATGACGCCCAGCTCCTGGCGGGACTCGATGTCCTCGGGGTCAGCCTCGGCCTGTGCCCGGAGCTCCGCCTCCCGTTCGGCGTCCACCGGCTCGGCCTCATCCATGGCGGCGACGGCGCTCGCCGCGGCCGTGGCGGCGACCGACGGGTGGCCTTCGGGCAGGGCCGTGCTCGCGGTGTCGCCCCGGCCCGCCTGTTGCACGATGATGACCACGGCGGCGGCCAGCAGCGCCACCAGCGCCAGGTTCAGGCGGGAGACGCCGGTGCGGCGCTCAATCGCCGAGGGGGTGCGCTCGCGCCCCGCCGAGGCACTCCGCCGCGGCCGCGGGGCGGCATCGTCGTCGTCGGCCAGCAGGTCCTCGACGTCGGCCGCCGCCTCGACGTCGGAGTCGGAGTCGCCCTGTGCGTCCGGCCCGGAGGGGGCTGTGCCGCCGTCGGGCGCGTCCGCCTCCCCGGCCGCCTCGCCCGTTGCCTCAGCGGTGGGTTGAAGCGCGTCCAGCTGGGCGGCCGCCCAGCCCTTCAGCTCCTCCGGGGCGGTGGCCAGGAAGGCCGCCAGTGCCTCCCGATCCGGCTGGTCGGCGGTGCCTGCTGCTTGCTGCTCCGCGCTGTCCTGCGCCTGGGTCATACCGTTCCCGCGCCCCGTCAGTTGCCGCTGTCCGGCATGTGCTGCTCGGGGATGGCCGGGCCGATCCCGTTCTCGACCTCGACGCCGCGCAGCGCCAACTGCCCGGAGCGGGCCCAGTCGGTCGACTGGTTGAGAATGGAGATCGAGTACGCCGGGGCGTGGAAGCCGCGGCCGTTCTCGGAGAAGGAGTAGTCGATCACGAACTGCGCCTTGCGCTGGTAGTCGCGGGCGGTGGCCAGTTCCTCCGCCGACGCGCTGCCGTCCGCATCGGCCGCGGCGATGTCGGTGATCAGCGCATCCAGGGCGGTGAAGGAGACGTTCAGCGACTCCTGCCAGCGGGTCTGGATGCCGTCCACCCGCTCGCGCATCTCATCCGCGGTGGAGTGGTGGCAGGTCAGGCAGGAGGCGTTGATGGTCTCGTCGCTGGCCATCGGGCTCATGATCTGGTGGTTGGAGACCTTGTTCGCGCCTACGCGGCTGTAGGCCATGTGGCAGTCGGCGCAGGTCACTCCGTTGGCGGCGTGGATGCCCTGCGACCAGGTCTCGAAGTCGGGGTGCTGTGCCTTGAGCAGGTCGGCGCCGGACTCCTCGTGGGTGAAGTCGGTCCACCCGACCTCGTCGTAGTAGTCCATGGCGTCGTAGACGGTCAGACCGTTGTCCCACGGGAAGGTCAGCGTCTTGGAGTCTCCGGCGAAGTAGTACTCGACGTGGCACTGGGCGCACACGTAGGTGCGCATCTCCTGGTTGGTGGCGTCCCGGTTGACGTCGTAGTCCTCCACGCCCTCCGCGGCCTTGGCCTTGCGGATGCCGTCGATGAAGGCGGGCCGCGTGATGGTCAGCTCCATCGTCTGCGGGTCGTGGCAGTCGATGCAGGCGATCGAGGAGGAGGCGTGCTCATAGGCCTCGTCGTAACTCATGGCGTTCATGGCGTGGAAGCCGGCCTCACGGTCGCCGTCGCCCAGCTCGTCATAGACCTCGGGCATGGAGGCGTGGCAGTTCAGGCAGGTGCCGGGCTGGTTGAAGCGCTCGCCGGTGCGCTCGGTGTAGCGCTGGTCCGCCAGCGCCCACTCGTGTCCGCGCGGCTCGGTGTAGTCCACCGCGAAGGCGTATCCGCGCCACATCCGCTGCGCGCGAGTCTCGGACTCGATCCGGGACAGCGTGTGGTATTCGCGCGGATCATCGGCGGTGGGGGTAGCGGGGATGAAGTCGCCGTCGGTGTCCTCGATGGTCTTGAGGTACTGCTCGTACTGGATGGGGAAGTTCTGTCCCCATACGGCCGGGTCGTAGGAGGTGTCGGTCAGCTCCACCACCTCGGTGAAGGAGGCCGCCGACTCCTGCTTGTGCTCGAAGATCGTGGTCAGCAGCCAGGTCACGGCGGCCGCGGCCACGGCCACGGTCACCAGCACCAGGGCCGGCACCAGTTTGCGGGAGCGGCCGGGCCGGGACTTCTTCTTGGCGTCATCCGCCACGCCGACGTCGTCCCCGGCGTCGGAGTCGATGGCATCGTCGTCAAGTTCCGGAGCATCCACCTGGGGGTCCTCCATAGCAGCATCTTCCCTCTCGGTACTCATGTCGCGTCACCTCATGTGCCCGACGCCGTCGTGGCAGCGGATGCACGACACCGTCTCGTCCTTGTGGGTGGAACTGTTGGTGGCCTGGTCGACGAAGTCGCCATGGCAGTAGAGGCAGGCAGCCTCGGTGATCTCGCGGTTGTGCTCGCGGATCTGGATGTTCTCCGGGTAGTTCTGGAAGGTGAACTTCAGGGAGTGCCAGAAGCCGTTGTCCGCCTTGTTGATGTACTTGTAGACGATGTTGTCGTGCGGGGCGTGGCAGGAGTTGCAGGTCGCCACGTCATGGTGGCTGCCCCGCTGCCAGGCCTCGTACTGCTCATCCATCGCGTGACAGTTGGCGCAGGTGGCCGGATCGTCACCGAGGTAGCCGGCGACGCCCGAGTAGTACACGGTGAAGCCGCCGACCCCCAGGACCACGCCGAGCAGCGCCGCCAGCGCGATTCGCGTCCAGCCGCTGAACAAGCGCGTGTAGCCGCGCCATAGCGCCCTGACGAGACCTACCACGCGGCACCCCCTCATGCTCCGGGAATGTCACGCCCCGTCCGTTGGGAACACGGACCTACACAGGGCTTCCTGACCTTATGCAGGATATCACAGGATGTCAGGAAAAGTCAGGACCTATGCCCTGCAGGTACCGAAGTCAGTACCGCGTGCGCACGCTGGCATGCCCGGCGACGCGCCGCACCACCCCGCGGGGCGCCAGGCGCAGCAGGGCGTTGACGCCGAGGTAGCGCAGCGATGGGGTGCAGATCACCTGGCCGCGGCGCACCGCCGCGAGCGCGGCCCGCGCGACGTCGTCGGCCCGCAGCCAGGCGATCTGCGGCCAGGCGGCCTCCATGCCGGCGCGGTCATGGAACTCCGAGCGGGTCAGGCCGGGGTTGACGACGGTGGCCGTCACCCCGGTGCCGCGCAGCTCACTGGCCAGCCCCTCGGTGAAGGTGCGCACCCAGGCCTTATGCGCGGCGTAGGTGCCCATCGCGGTCAGCGCGGTCACGGAGGAGACGTTGAGGACGGCACCGTGCCCGCGGGCGATCATCCCCGGCAGGACCGCATGGGTCAGCTCCATGACGGCGCCGACCATGACGTTCAGCGCGCGCCGCTCCTGGGCGATGTCGCCGCTGGTGAAGGGCTGGCCGACGGCGAAGCCGGCGTCGTTGACGAGCAGGTCGATGGGGCGGGCGGCCACCTGCGCGGCGGTGTGGGGGGCATCAGAGCGCGCCGGGCCCGCCGAGGGGCCGGCTGCGGGCGCCTCGACACGCAGGCGCTCGGCGACGCGGGCGACGTCGGCGGGAACGGACAGGTCCGCGGCGATCACCTGCACGCCCACGCCCGCCACCTGGCTGATGTGCTTGGCGACCTGGTCCAGCCGCGTCCGCGTGCGGGCGACTAGGACGAGGTCGTGGTGGGCCTCGGCGAGCTGCCAGGCCAGCTCCAGGCCGATGCCGCTGGTGGCGCCGGTGATGAGTGCGGTTCCCATACGGCGAGCCTAATCGCCCGGCCCCGTCGTCGTCGGCAAGTGGTCGCGGTAGCCTGCACGCATGCGCCTGGTCACCTGGAATGTGAACTCCGCCCGCACCCGCGTCGACCGGATCGTCGACTTCCTGCAGCGCCGGGACGTGGACGTGCTGGCCATGCAGGAGACCAAGTGCCGCCCCGACCAGTTCCCGCGTGCCCCCTTCGAGGCGGCCGGCTACGAACTGGCCGTGCACGGGTTGAACCAGTGGAATGGCGTCGCCATCGCCTCCCGGGTGGGGCTGACGGACGTCGTCACCGCCTTCCCCGGGCAGCCGGGCTGGGCCGCGAAGGCAGGGGCCGAGCCGGTGGTGGAGGCGCGGGCGCTGGGCGCCACCGTCGGGGGCGGGAACGGCGACCCGGTGCGGTTGTGGAGCCTGTACGTGCCCAACGGGCGGGAGCTGACCCACCCGCACTACCAGTACAAGTTGGCCTGGCTGGCGGCGCTGCGTGACGCCGTGGCCGGCTGGCTGGCGGCGGATCCGAGCCAGTCGCTGGCGCTGGTGGGTGACTGGAATGTGGCGCCGCGCGACGAGGACGTGTGGGACATGAGCGTCTTCGAGGGCGCCACGCACGTGTCCGCGCCGGAGCGGGCGGCCCTGGCGGCACTGGAGGCGGCCGGCCTGCGGGAGGTCACCCGCGAGCGCGTCACCAACTACACCTACTGGGACTACCAGCAGCTGCGGTTCCCGCGCAACGAGGGCATGCGTATCGACTTCGTGTACGGCTCGGCGGCCTTCGCGACGCGCATGCGGGACGCCGCCATCGACCGGGACGAGCGCAAGGGCAAGGGCCCCAGCGATCACGTGCCCGTCGTCGTCGACCTCGACTGAGCGGGCGGCAGGCGCTCCGGCGGCGCCGTGCAGGCACGCAGCCGTAATCTCGGCGGCGCGCAGTCCGCACAGGACCGCAGGCCGGCCCGGGACGCACCCGCTCCGACCTTCATTACGCGTGTCAAGATGCGTCAATACGAGTGCCGCACGCTTAGCCGTCGACGCCCAGTACACGAACCGCGAGATTCCGCGGTTTCACCGAGCGCGCCGCGGACGCGGGAAAGCTCCCATGTGCGCCGGCGCCTTCGCCGCACATGGGAGCGTCGGCGCCGAATACCGGGCAATTTCAACAATGGCTTGTTTTCAAGGAAAAGTCCCGATTGGAATGATTGAGGCGAGCGGCTAAGCGTGCGCGGCGCCGATGCCCTAGGTCGTGTTGTGTGAGTCGTTTGTGCTGGTGGGTCGGTGCTGGCGATGTGGGTGGTGGTCTGGTAGCGGGCGGCGAGTTCGTCGTATCTGGTGGCTACCGGGCTCCAGTTTGAGTGGGCTGTGTGCGCCCGTCGAGGGGGGCGAGTGGGTCTTGCACCGCCCCGGTTGGACCGCCCACGCCCCGTTGGACCGCCCACGCCCCGATGGACCGCCCACGCCCCGATGGACCGCTGTAACCGGCGGCTACGGCGGTCCAACGGGGGAACAGGGGTCCAACCGACAGGCTCAACAACCACACACCGCCACCCAACCGCGCACCTCCACCCAAGCACTTACACAACCGGACCTAGTCACAGGGCGAGGATCTGGGCGCCGAGGGCGGGCCAGTTCTCCCGGTGCACGGTGCCGAAGGGGCGCGCACCCAGGAACACCGCCTGGCGGCGGGCGACCGGGTCTATCCAGATGAAGGACCCGGACTGGCCGAAGTGGCCGAAGGTCTCGGGGCTGCTTGTGGGGGCGGTCCAGTGCGGCTGTTTGGCGCCGCGGACCTCCAGGCCCAGGCCGAAGTCGTTTACGGCCTGGCGCCCATATCCGGGCAGGACGCCCGGCAGCCCGGGGTGGACGGGGCGGCGTGCGGCTTCGGCCAGTGCGGGGGAGACGAGTGTGGGGGCCGCGAGCTCGCGGGCGAAGGCGGCCAGGTCGGCGGCACTACCCGTCCCCGAGTGAGCGGGCGAGCCGGGGATGCGGACGCTCGCCATGCCGAGGGGCTCGAGGACGGCCTCCTCCACCCACGCCTCGAGCGGGGTGGCGGTGGCCTCCTCCAGGTGCCGACCGAGGATTTCGAAGCCGCGGTTGGAGTAGATGCGCCGTTGTCGCGGCGGCGCCAGCACGGCATCGGAGTCGAAGGCGACGCCGGAGGCGTGGGCGAGCAGATCGCGGACGGTGGCGCCGGGGAGTTCGGGCGCGGCGGGGGCGTCGAGGTCCAGCAGGTGGCGGTCGGCGGCGATCAGAGCGCTCCAGGCGACGATCGGCTTAGTCAGGGAGGCGAGTGGGAAGACCGCGTTGCCGTCGCCCACCCGGGCGAGGGTGCGGAAGCGGGGTCGCGCGCCGGGGGCGGAGGGAGAGTTGGCGTCCGCGTCCGTGAGGAGCTCGCCGGCGATGAGCGCGATAGGAAAGTCGAATCGCTGTACGGCGGGGAGGTCCTCCGGACCGACCGGGGCGGGCACGGCGCCAAACCCGGCGGGGAGGGCCTCCGGCCCGACCGGGGCGGGCACGGCGCTGCCGGCTCGGCCCGGCCGGTCGGCTCCCAAGGAGGTCGGCATCGCGCCTCGCCTCAGTGCAGGCAGAGGCGCTGCTCGTGCAGGACGTCCAGGACGGGCGCCTGTGAGGCGGGGCCGCCGCCCAGCGCCCGGGCGATCTGCGTGGTGAAGGAGTCCACCCGGTTGTTGGTGTCGCGCAGGTCGTAGTACTGCTGGACCTCGGCGTCGTAGGCGGCCAGGGCGTCGGCGTGGGCGTCGAGGTCGGGGTAGGCGTCAACGGCGGTGACGATCTCGCGGGGCAGGCGCGGCTTGTACTGGGGCTCCTGGGCGGCGTGACCCACGAGCAGGCCGAGCAGCGGGTAGGTGCGTTCGGGCAGGCCCAGGGCGGAGATGACGCGACGGACGTCGCCGATGATGGAGCCGAGATAGACGGTTCCCAGGCCCAGGGACTCGGCGGCCACGACCATGTTCTGGGCGGCGATGACGGCGTCCTCCACGCCCTGGAGGAACAGGGCGGTGCGCTCGAGCGGCTCCAGGGAGGCGCCGGCGCGCTCGCGGATGACGGCGTTGCGGTGCAGGTCGACGACGAACACGAACAGTTCCCCGCGGTCGCCGCCCACGTAGGGCTGGCCGGAGGCGAGGTGGAGTTGCTCGCGCACGGCGGGGTCCTTGACCCGGATGACGGTGACCTGCTGCTGGAAGGAGGAGCTGGCGGCGTGGCGGGCGACGTCGAGCAGGGTGGTAACGACGTCCTCGGCGACCGGCTCGGAGGTGTAGGCGCGGATGGTGCGGTGGGCAAGTTGGGCGGCGATGGTGGTGTTGGTGATGGGCGTAGTCGCCGGGGTGGTCAGGGCGTCGGTTGGTGCGGCGGCAGCGGCGCCGGTGGACTCGTTGGCAGGCGTGGTCGTCATGACTCGACTTTAGCCCGGTCGGCCGGGTCCCAGCCGTGAGTGTTGGGAGAGAACCAAGGGTGGGGCCGGCCTGCGGCGAACGCCTACCATGGGGCCGATGCCCTTCTATCACCGCACGCGTCGTCCACTGCGCCAGACTCTCCAGCCCCGCTCCGCCGCGGGCGCACCGGAGACCGTGGACGTTTCGCGGGTGGGCTACGCCGTCGTCGACCTGGAGACCACGGGCCTGTCCCCGGCGGCGGATTCGATCATTGAGATCGGGCTGGTACTGGCGGGCCCCGACGGCGCCGTGGAGCGCACTTGGTCAACCCTGGTGAACCCGGGCACCGGTGTCGATGTGGGCCCGACGTACATTCACGGGCTTGTGGCCGAGGACCTGGTCGGGGCGCCCGCCCTGGCCGACGTCGCCGACCTGCTGGTGCGCGACCTGGCGGGGCGGGCGGTGGTCGCCCACAACGCGCGCTTCGACGTCGGCTTCCTCACCCAGGCGCTGGGCGGCCTGGACCGGTTGGAGCGCGGAGCGCGGGTGCCGCGCGTGTGCACCATGGAGATGGCACGGCACTTCATGGCCACGCCGTCGCGGCGGCTGGTCACCTGCTGTGAGACCGCCGGCGTGGAGATCGGGCGGCATCACACGGCGCTCGACGACGCCCTGGCCAGTGCGGGCCTGCTGCGCCACTATATGGCGGTGGGGCGGGAGCGCGGCGAGGAGCCGGTGGCGTGGTCGCGCTCGCTGACGGAGGCGGTGGCCTTCAACGGCTGGCGCTGGAGCGAGACGGCCGCCCGCGCCCAGGAGTCGCGTCTGGTGCCGCGCCGCGGCGACGGCGTGCTGCGGTAGGTTGCGCCTCGGGTTCTTCCTACACGGGAGGTTCGAGATCAAGACAAACGCACGTCGGGATGCTGGGCTTGAGTGCACCGACCAGGTCGAGTTGCTGGTCGGAGATGAAACAACGGCCTCTGACAGCTCCTCGTGGGCCAACCCGTGTCCTCGAACTACCACCTGACGCGAAGGCACTTGGCGGTCTCGTACCCCACACCGGCGTCGAATCGGTCATGATTGGCCCGTTAGGACCAAAGCCGGCGCGACGGAGCACCGGCCCGAAAGGACCACAACACCATGAAACGCACCGACCTCAACCGCGGCTGGACCTTCCGCGAGAACACCGGCGCCTTCGCCAGTCTCCTCGGCGCCGCCCCCACGAGGGGCGTCGACCTTCCCCACGACGCCGTCCTCGCCGGCGGCCGCGACCCCGGCAGTGAGAACCAGGGCAACAACGCCTACTTCCGCTCCGGCGCCTGGGTCTACGAGAAGACCATCGACGTACCCGCCCAATGGCGCGACCGCCGCGTCACCCTGGAGTTCGAAGGCGTTTACCGCGACGCCGTCGTCAAGGTCAACGGGGCCTTCGCCGCCCAGCGGCCGGGCGGCTACACCCTCTTCCACGTCAGCCTCGACCCGTACCTGCACTACGGCGAGGAGAACGTCATCACCGTCGAGGCCCAGGCCCACAACGACTCGCGCTGGTACTCCGGCGGCGGCATCACCCGCCCCGTACACCTGCTCCTCGGCCCACTCATCCACATCGCCCCCACCGGCATCCAGGTGACCACCCCGGAGATCGACGACGAACTCGCCGTCGTTGAAGTCGCCGTCCCCGTGGTGAACGGCTCCAACGCCACCGCCACCACCGACGCCCGCATCGAAATCCTTGACCCCGACGATGTCCTCGCCGCCACCGGGACACTGCGCGTATCGACCCTCGCCGGCGAGACCCAAACCGGCCGCCGGCGCCTCTACATCCAGGCCCCGCAACGCTGGAGCACCGACTCCCCCGCCCTGTACACGGCCCGCGTCACCCTCGGCAGCGGCGATGCCGAAGACACGGCCGAGGCCCGCTTCGGCATTCGCAGCCTGCGTCTGGATCCCATCCACGGGCTGCGTCTCAACGGCCGGACCGTCAATCTGCACGGCGCCTGCGTGCACAACGACAACGGCGTCCTCGCCGGCGCCTGCATCGCCGCCGCCGAGGACCGCCGCGTGCGTCTGCTCAAGGCCGCCGGCTTCAACGCCCTGCGCTCATCACACAACCCCATGAGCGTGGCCATGCTCGAGGCCTGCGACCGCCACGGCATGCTCGTCATGGATGAGACCTGGGACGTGTGGACCGACGCGAAGACCACCGATGACTACTCCCTGGCCTTCCCCGAGTGGTGGGATCGCGACGTCGAGTCCCTCGTCGCCAAGGACTTGAACCACCCCAGCGTGATCCTCTACTCGATCGGCAACGAGATCCCCGAAATCGGCACCCCCCACGGCGCCCGCCGCGCCCGCGCCATCGCGGAGAAACTCCGCTCCCTGGACTCCAGCCGCTACGTCCTCAACTCCCTCAACGCGATGATGACAGTCCTGGACGAACTCGCGCAGATGCGCGAGCAGGCCGGTCAGGGCTCCGATGCGGACTCCCCCGCCGAGGGCGCCGATTCCGGCGCCGGCGACATCAATACCGCCATGACGGACGCCGACGACATGATGTCGGCGATCATGAGCCTTCCGGAGATCACCGACAAGATCACCGAGGCGGCCGACGCCGTCGATATCCTCGGACACAACTATGCGGACGTGCGCTACCGGATCGAGCATGAGGCCGACCCGAACCGTGTCATCGTCGGCTCGGAGACCTTCTCCACGCGCATCGCCACCTACTGGAGGCTCGTCCAGGAGCTGCCCTATGTCATCGGCGACTTCACCTGGACCGGCTGGGACTACCTGGGCGAGGCCGGCATCGCCCGCCCCATCTACTCCGACGACCAGGCCTCCGGCATGGGCGCCGCCTACCCGTACCTGCTCGCGGGCTCCGGCGACATCGACATCCTCGGCGATCGCAAGACGATCTCCCTGTACCGGGAGGTCGCCGTCGGCCTGCGCAAGAAGCCGGTGCTGGCCGTCCAGCGGCCGGAGCACTTCACCGAGCCGATCGCGCCGCACTCGTGGACGTGGACGGACTCGGTCGCGTCGTGGACGTGGGATGTACCGACCGGCAGCCCCGTCACGGTCGAGGCCTACGCCGACGCCGACGAGGTCGCCTTCCTCGTCAACGGCGCCGAGGTCGCTCGCACGCCCGTCGGCACCGACCTGCCCTTCTACGCGAAGGCGGACACGACCTACCAGCCCGGCGAACTCACCGTCGTCGCCTACCGCGACGGCCAGGAGCTCGGCCGTACGAGCCTGGAGACGGCGGGGCCGGTGGCCGCGCTCAAGGCGGAGGTCGAGGCGGGGCCGGTGCGGGCCGACGACGCATCACTGGCCTTCGTGCCGATCTCACTGCTCGACGCCGCCGGCCGCCTCAACCCGGCCGCGGACCGACCAGTCACCGTGGAAGTCGCGGGACCGGCGGTGCTGCAGGGGCTCGGCTCCGCCCGCCCGAGCCACGAGGAATCCTTCCTGTCCGACACGTTCACGACGTATCAGGGCCGTGCGCTCGCGGTCATCCGTCCAACGGGCATAGGCAAGGTCACGGTGAGAGTCTCCGGGGATGATCTGGGCACGGAGGTGTCCTTCACCGTCGAGCCCTGATCCGTAGGCGTGTTCCGGGGGCCGGTGCCGTCCCCAACCGGCCCCCGGCGCGTCATTCACGCCGGGCAGCGGCTGTTGCGGGGACGGTCAAAGCGCCACCAAGAACCCGTCGTCGTCCACCACCACTCCCCGGCGCCGCCCAGCAGGGTGGCGGCGATCTTCTCAATCAGTGCCCCGGCGGCATCGCGCGCCCGCCGAACGTCGGTGGGAGGGTACTCGTGGTGAGCGTCGGCCGGGTCGAGGGGTGCCCACACAACCTGGTAGGCGATCACCCCGCCGCGAGCCCAGGACTCGCCGCGCACCGCCAGCGGCACCGCCTCGGCCGCCTGGACGCGGATCTCGATCCCGCCCCAGTCGGGGCGCTCCTCCGCCACGTCGGTAACCACGCCGTACCCGTCGCGCAGCTCCTCCACGGGAGTTCCCGCGGCGAGGGCCTGCGCCTCCTGCTCGGCCTGCTCGTGACGGTGCTGCTCGGCGGCGCGCCAGGCGGCGTCGAGCGCGTCCTCCCCCAACGTCTCAACCAACCTGTCCAACTCCTCCGGCGGTATGGACGCCAAACCGGTTGGGCCCGGCGTGGAGTCGGGCTGAAGTAGCACGTGCGCGCCCGGCGCGACCGGGGCGGTCAGGGCGACGACGCCGTCGGGAACAATCCACACGGGCGAGTACACGGTCAGGGTGGTGGAGCGCTCCGGGTCGGGGACCACCAGCACCGGTCGGGTGCGGCCGCCGGGCGCAGCCGGGTCGCCGGCCAGGCGAATCCCACCGGCCAGGCGGCGCGCAATGGCACGCAGGCGGATCAGGGCGAGCAGCTCCGTGCCGGTCGGCTGAGCGAGGGGGAAGGCGTCGGTGAGCGGGTCAACGCCGACCAATTCCTGCGGCAGGGCGCCGGCGCGCTGCGGTGGGCAGTCCAGGACCATGACCTGGGACGCCCAATCGGGCAGTTCCAGCACCCGGCGCAGCTCGCCGTCGACATGCCAGGGCCCCTGCAGCTCGGCGCCGGGAGCCACCTGCAACCGGGAGGCGCCCACCCAGCCGGCATGTTCGTCCAGGGACAGGGCGAGGGCCTCGACCTCGTCGACGGTAACGTCGTCGGCGAGCAGCAGCAGGTGCCGGGAGTCGGCGCGGCCCACCGGGAAGGAGCCGACCGCGGAAAGCGTGGTATCCGGAAGGGTGATGGCCAGGTCGGCGCCGGCGGTGAAGAAGTCCGGCATGGCCGGGCCGGCGGACCGGGGCGCTTGAGGCTGGCTCATGCCCCGGCCCCTTCGGGATGACACGCGGTGGCATCGTCGGCCGGGGAACCGGGGTCGGTGATGCGGACGCGGTGGAAGGACAGGTGGGAGCGCGAGGCCGTAGGGCCGCGCTGGCCCTGGTAGCGCGAGCCGGTGGCGCCCTGGCCGTAGGGGGCGGCGGCGGGCGAGGACAGCCGGAAGAAGCACAGCTGCCCGACCTTCATGCCGGGCCAGAGCTTGATGGGCATGGTGGCCGTGTTCGACAGCTCCAGGGTGACATGCCCGGAGAAGCCGGGATCGATGAATCCGGCGGTGGAGTGGGTCAGTAGGCCGAGGCGCCCCAGGCTGGACTTTCCCTCCAGGCGGGCGGCGACGTCGTCGGGCAGGGAGACGCGCTCGTAGGTGGAGCCGAGCACGAACTCGCCGGGGTGCAGTACCAGCGGCTCATCGGGGCCGACGTCGACCAGGTGGGTGAGCCGGTCCTGCTCAACGGCGGGGTCGATGACCGGGTAGCGGTGGTTGTCGAATAGGCGGAACCAGCGGTCCAGGCGCACGTCAATGGAGGCGGGCTGGATCATCTCCGGGTCGTAGGGCTCGAGGCCGACGTGACCGGATTCGAGTTCCGCGCGGATGTCACGGTCGGAAAGCAGCACGACCCCGATTGTGCCAGGTTGCCGGCGCCCCGGCACCCAGGTCGGGGCGCCGCGGCCGACTCAGTTGCTCAGCGGCACGCCCCTGGCGTCGACGCCCCACGGCTGGGCGCCGGGGGTGGCGGTAAGGATGATGATGCCCTCGACCAGCCCCCAGATCGCCGAAACCACAGCGAGGATACCGAAGGACAGCAGCGTGATGAGCAGTTGGGCGACGGCCTTGCCGGTGTAGCCGAGGTAGAAGTTGTGGACGCCGAGCGACCCCAGGAAAATGCCCAGTAGGCCTGCGGCGACCTTGGACTTCTGGTCGTACATCGCGTAGGGCGGGCCGTATGCCGCCGCGGACCCCTGGTAACCCGGCTGCTGGTAGCCCTGCTGGTAAGCGGGGTCCTGGTAGCCCTGCTGATAGTCGGCCTGACTGTAATTCGGGTCTTGGTAGCCCTGCTGCTGGTAGCCGGCCTGTTGCGCCTGCTCGTACCCGGTCGGGTAGGCGTCGCCCGGGTAGTCCTGGACGCCCGGGTAGGCGTCGGGTTGGCGGTAGGGATCGGCGGTCTCGGCGGTGGAGGCGTTTGAAGCGCCGTTGCCCTGAGAGTATGGGTAGCTCACGGTGGGAGCGTCGTTGAGGTTCGCCCCATAGGAGCCATCGTTGTTCTGCGGTTCGGGCGCACTGAAGGGCGAAGCAGTCATGGCGTCATGCTGACAGATCGGCGCGGCGGCGTGCAGCCCGTCTCGGGGGTTGTTCTACCCGTACGCGAGGTATCTCACGGTCCGGCTGCCCCCAGGGTCGGAGCGGTGGCGCGTTGCGCCAGGCCGGTCGCGTGGTAATCTGTGCGGGCACCTCACCCAGGTGAGGCATGCGGGTGTAGTTCAATGGTAGAACTTCAGCTTCCCAAGCTGACAGCGCGGGTTCGATTCCCGTCACCCGCTCCACCGACGGCCCACGGACACCTGACGAATCACATCCCTCACCACAGCTCGGCGACGGCGCGCACGACCAGCCAGGTAGCACCGGCGTCGACCAGCGTCCAGGTCAACCACCAGAATCCGGCCGGTAGGGGGGTGAGCGCCCCCAGTGTGCGGTGGTCGGCGCCGCCGTCACGCGAGCGGGCGACGTCGCCGAGTGATTCCCACGCCCCGGCCAGCAGCAGCAGTCCAACGCCTGCCACCACGCCGGCGCGCAGCGGCACGGCTGCGGTGGCGTCACCCCACCACCACAGGGCCGCCACCGCCGCGCCGCACAACGTCACCAGTACTGCGGTGCGCACGGATCGGCTCATCGCCAGCAGCACGACCAATACCACCAGCGCCACCGCCAACACCGCGCCCGCCCAGCCCGACAGGGCGGCGAGCACGGCGCCCGCCCCGACAATCGCGGGCATCGGGTAGCCGGCCCAGGCCGTGATGCAGCGGCCGGGCCCGCGGCTGCGGCCGGAGGTGACCGCCCGCCCGGACAGGTCTCCCGCGACGACGAAGCCGTGGAAGCGGCGTCCTACCAGCATGCCGACGGCGGCGTGTCCGGCCTCGTGTACGAGCGTGGTCAGTGCTCGCGCCCACCGGCGCACCACCGGCAGCGCCCACGCCAGGGCGACGACCGCCGCCGCGGGCCACAGCAGCCGCGGGTCGGGCGGCGTAGTGGCGGCAACCCGGGCAAGCACCCCGCCCCAGAAACCGGCGGCGCCGGGGGTCGCCGCGGCAGCGTCCGGGGTCGGCCCCGCCGCGGCGAGCATTGTGGTGTCGATTGCGTGCGTGCTGATCATGGTCACCGCCCGCAGTCTGCCAGGTGCTCCTGTGCAGGGATGCCAAGCCCCAAACGCAGCCCGAGCACGTTTCACCGGCCGTGATTCAAGCGGATGCTGTCACAGGATGCACCACTTTAAGACGGCTCCACCACTTGTAACATCGCCGGGTCGCACGATGACGCGGTTATCAAGGCGATCCAATGGCAGGGCGGGTTGAAAGTGGTGCATTCCATGACAGCTGAACCCAACCGGCCATGGCCCCGACCGGCCTCGGTGCGCGTCACCTAGGGTCGGTCCATGCTCGAAACGCGTCGTGTCCGCCCCGGCCGCCTGGTGGTGGCCGCCGCCATAGTGGACCAACTGCCGCCCTGGGGCCGGACGGCGGCCGGGCCATCAACCGCTCCGCCCGCGCCGCACACCACCGCTCCGGCTTTCTCCACCGCGCACGCCGCGCCGCCGAGGCTGCTGTGCACGGCGCGGTCGTACCCGGCCGAGCACGTCGGCCAGTACGAGTTCCCCGGCGGGAAGGTGGAGCCTGGCGAGACCCCGACGGCCGCGCTGATGCGCGAGCTCGCCGAGGAGCTCGACCTGAGTGTGCGGCTGGGCGCCGAGGTTCTCCCCTCCCCCGACCTGGCGGTGCCGCCGCCAACCCGGGCCTCCCGACGGGGTGATGCCGCGGCCACCTCCGCAGGCATACAGGTCTCCGACGCGCAGCCGGATGGCACCGTTTTCCCGGGTGACGACAGCCCGGCCTGGCCGGCAATGCACGGCTACCGCATGCGCGTGTGGCTCGCCGAGCCCATCGGGACGCCGCCCCACCTCGGCGAGGCGCACGCCGCGCTGAGTTGGGTACCGCTGGATAAGGTCGCCACCCTGCCCTGGCTGCCCGCCGACCAGCCGATCCTGAAGGCGATCCTCCACTTGCTTATGTGCCCCCGGGTGTAGCGAAGAGTTCGAGGCTAACGGCGACCCGGTGTGGCGCCGGCGCAACCGACCGAACTGCTCAACGACGACGAGCACTACTCGCCTCTGGCCACAACCCAGTGCTGGGAAAAAGCCGGGACGACATACGCCCACAAGACCCTCTACGCTGTAAGCACGTAGAAAACTCCGAGGCCCGGAAAGCCTAACCGGCTCTCCGGGCCTCGCCAAATCCAAGATCTACACCACTGTCCCCAATCAGCGCCTAGGGAGGCAATGACGCCGCCACACCATCTCGCACCCCTGTTGTGCCGCACGGCGCAATCAATAAACACAGCAGCACCGCTTGAACAGCGGCAACGCCTAGAGTCACCCTGAAGAACGCTGCTGCGAACCGCTTCACCGTATCCCCGCGAAGCGGTTCGCAGCCTCACCCCAGTGCATCAAGGTAGTCCTGCCTCACATCCTCAGGCATCTCATCTTGAAACCACACCACATATCTGCCCAACACATGTGGAACGATAATATTGGGCGGGTTCACAGACGAGAAACCCTCTAAGTAATCGCCGCGTTCCTTGGCATGCTCTTCGGTATCGAACTCCTCGATTCCTACGCGACACCTATCCTCATCATCCAGATCATTGAAGCATTCATATTGGGAGTCATATACAACCACAATCGACCGCACCCCTTCCTGCATCAAAGGTTGGTACATCAAATAATCATGATCACCCTCCGACTGGACTATTGCGGTCTTTGCCGACGGCACTCGCCTCTGAACATTCTTAGCGATTTCCTCAGCATCGCCAGACAGGTCAGGCCCGGAACATCCCGCAAGTATCGCCGCCCCCAAAAGCAGAACCGCCACCCTTGAAAACTTCATCACATCTCCTGTCACCACAAACACAAACCACCCAGACAGGAGCATGATACCACGATCGACTATAGGCACCCACAGCAGACATCACATTAATGACGTCCAACACCTCGCTCGGGCTAGTGACTACCGCACCCACCGCGGATAGCACCCCCTGCTCTCACCGCTTTCCTCCTACGGTCTCACGCAAACCCATCAGCCGACAACAGCGCTTTCTCGAGCGCTTCTATTTTGCCATGATCAATAAACTTGCATGCTAGGACTTGTGTCGCGCCGCGTTCCGCATGCGTTGCAACCACACTCGTCCACGCAGCTCAAGACATCACCCTGAAAGAGAAAGATCGATGATCGCCCTTGTTACGGACATCACCTGGAAGTACGTAGACCGCCGCGAAGCAGCCATCAAGGCCATGCGTGATTACTCCACCATAGAGACAATCCTCAACAACACCGAGAACGATCTTAATCGTATCGCAGAAGACGCGCCCGTCCCGGCCCAACCGCGCCTGGATGGCGTACCCGCCGCTGGCCTCAACCCGCATGCATCGGAGGAGCGCATCGTAGCGCACTTGGAGCGGATCGATAACCGCCAACGCCGGTATCTTCAGGCCCGCGAGTACATGAATTGGTTCGTTCCGGCCTGGCGAGCTCTCACTGATGACGAGCGGTGGATTCTAGAGACCTGCTTCCTCACCAACGACAGCGAGGCGTCGTCCGGTTCACCCATACAACGAGTGTGCGAACACTTCCTTGTCGAAAGGAGTTCGGCCTACCGGCGCCGAAGCGCCGCCCTGGAGCACCTCGCCACACTGCTCTACGGCAAGTAGCACCAGTATCCCGCACGCCCATATTCCGCTAGCGGGAATTATCTGGGACGGCATCAAGCCACAGGCACCTCTACGCTGTAAGCACGTAGATAACTCCGAAGCGCCGGGCAGGCCACCGAATACCGTAGCCTCTCGGTGCCCGATGTCTTACCCGGCGCCCCATCAACACGGTAGAGGAACCGTATCCCCGCCGCTTCGTTCTGCCGCACTGTGCCTGCGAGCGGGGTAGGACGTCGCGCCAACCCCGTCACGCACCACTTCGCCGCCACATCAATAAACACACGGCGCCTATTAAGCGCGATCCGCGTCGAATCCGACGTCGATTCCACTACCCCGAGGCTCCACACCACTATCTCGCAACCACGCGAGGCGAACCGGGACGCCCGCAGAGGCCGGGTTCATTCCCTATCCCCCAAAGCTCCTTCTCGAAACGCGGGAAGGTTTCTCCGACCTGAGTCCTGACAGTTTAGTGCCCTGCGGCGTTCAGGTTGTTGAGGATTTGCTGTGCGGTCTGGGTGGTCTGGGGCTGGGCGGTTATTTGGTGTCCGTTGATGGTGATTGTGACTTCCTGAAGTGGCTTCAGTTCGCGGACGAGCCGCTTGATGCTCACACCGGTGGCTTGTTGTAGGTGGCGGGCGACGGCCAGGGATGCCATCACCACGGTGAGATGGGCCTGGATGGCGTCGTGGGTGTGGTGGAAGACGGGCCTGGCCCGCAGGTCGTGCTTGCTCATTCGGAAGGACTGCTCCACGTGCCACAGCTCGTGGTAGGAGGCGATCACTTCACTGGCGGGCATCACGGTGGCGGGGATATTGGTCACGTAGCCTTTCAGTCCCGCGAGCCGCTTAGCGCGAGCCAGAGCCTTCTCGTCGAGCACCTGGTCGCCCTTACGGGTGGTGACGAAGCGGGTGCCCTTGGGGCGCCTGTGGCCGGCGACCACCGCCCGCGCCCGGTTCTCCTGCGCGGTCAGGGTCTTGTTGTCCCGAGCGAACCGGCGCGCGCTATAGGCCCAGATCGCCCGCCACGAGCCCGGGAACTCCACTGGGCTCCAGACGGGCTCATCACGCGTCTTGTCGTCCCTCTCGGTCGAGCGCGTGCCTCGACGTGGGGTGATCGTATCGATCACCTGCCCGTCGGCCAGGGCGTCCCCGTGCCAGCGGAAATGGGCGGCCAGGTCCGCCGGCGCCTTGGTCATGCGGGACCCGACGATGAACCCCAAGCCGGCCTGGTCGAGCGCTTCGAGGTTGGCCGCGGAGAGCATGCCGGCATCGGCCACCACCACCAGGTGCTCAATGTTGGAAGCCTTCCGGAACTCCTCGACCATGGGGATCAACGTGCTGGTCTCGGCCTTGTTGCCCTCCCAGCAGCCGATCTGTAGGGGGAAGCCGGCCCTATCCACCAGCAGCCCCACGATGACCTGCGGGTCGACCCGCCTCTCCTTGGAGTACCCCACCCGCCGCAGGGAGTCCTCCTTCTCGACCTCGAAGTACAAGGTGGTCACGTCGTATAGGCACAGGGACAGGTCCCCGCCGGCACTCACGTGCCGCAGGCAGGCGGCCTGAATACGGGAGCGGTAGTCGCCAGTAATGCAGCGGGCCAGGGACCGGAACAAGGAGCGTGGGGTTAGGGCATCAATTCCGAGTTCTCCCAGCACGGCGGGGACCTGCTCCTTACTGGTGGGCTCGACCAGACGGGCCAGCACCATCTGCATAAACCCCTCATCCCCACCCACCGCTTCATCCAGCCCCAGGGCCTCATACGCACCACACAGCACGTCCCACAGCAGGGCAGAGCGCTGCCCGACGACTACCGCCGGGGCGGCCTGGCGGGCAGCCTGAGGTGTCAGGCCGGCCAGGTCCAGCACCCCCTGGCCTCCCCGGATCTTCTCCCTGCCGGCCTGAATCAGGGCCGCCAGCTCCGCCTCATCGTGGGCCGAGCCCAGGTGCTCCACAACCCGGCGCACACCGTGCTCCTTAGCCACGATCTGCACAGCCGTAGCCCCCGACGCGGTACGCACCTTACGAACATACGGGCTCACACACCATCACTCTACCGCCACCGGATTAGTGCCCCACAACCACCAACCCAACCACACCACACCAACGAAAAACCCCAATCACCCCAGCGACCTGTCAGGAGTCAGGTCCAACGCAAATGCGGCGTAACGGCCGACGGCCTTATCGGGCCGATAACCATTCGTGCACTTCAGAAGCGCTTGGGAACCACCCAGGATGGGTCGATTTCTGCCCCCTCACAAGCCGTAATGGCGCTACAGCGCCGCTTGAACAGCGGCACTTTCTAGGAGCACCCTGAGAAACGAGGCTGCGAACCGCTTCAGCTGGCCGACATACGAAGTGGTTCGCAGCCTCACCTCAGCGCATCAAGGTAGTCCTGCCTCACATCCTCAGGCATCTCATCTTGAAACCACACCACATATCTGCCCAACACATGCGGCACAACGATATCCGGAGGATTCGCAGACGAATACCCATTCAAATACCTAGCGCGCTGCTCAGCATGATCCTCCGTATCGAACTCCTCAACCACAACCCGACACCGGCGATCATACTCCAAGCCATTGACGCATTCGTACTGGGAATCGTAAATGACGGCGACAGAGCGCACCCATTCCCGCATCTCATATTGATAGAGTAAAGACTCGTCATCGACATCCGACCGCTCGACAGTCTGAGCCGAAGACACCTGCGCTTGAACATTCTTAGCGATTTCCTCAGCATCGCCAGACAGGTCAGGCCCGGAACAGCCCGCAAGTATCGCCGCCCCCAAAAGCAGAACCGCCGCCCATGAAGCCCTCATGGTCTCTCCCACCGCTACAAACGCCGGCCACAGGAACCACATGAAGTTTACCCAATTCTTCGTGTTTGTGGGGGTGGTGGTTCGGGCCCGCGGGTTGTTGTGGGGTGGTCGTGTTCGGGTGTGGGAGGTCGTTTTCGGGCTGACGAGGACGTTCTCGCCGGACACAGGACGTCCTCGGGCAGACGAGGACGTTTTAGCCGCTCAGAGGTCGTTCTCGGGCGTATGAGGTCGTGTTCGGGCGGATCAGGACGTAGTCGCGGGGCGGCGGCGGGGTGTACGGTTCGTGTGTTCCAGTGACGGTTCGTCACCTAGCAGCAACGGTTCGGCACTTCCTGCGACGGTTCGGCACCTAGAGGTACGTACCGTCGCTGTGATGTCTCAGGACATCGGTGACAGTTTTGTGTCAGGACATCGGTGACACTTGGTGTGTCAGGACATCGGTGACAGTTGTGGTGGTTGGTGGGGTTGGGTGTGTGTGGGTGGAGACGTAACGGACGCCGGGTGCGGGCCAGGGGTACTGGGCCAGGATCTCGCCTTGGGTGTCGGTGAAGGCGACTTGGTGGGGGTCCCAGGTGATGGTCACTGGCTGGTGTGCGTGGGTTCTGGATACCAAGAAGCTGATACCGGCCAGGCTGACCACTCCGTTAGCCCCGATGGTGCCTTGGCGCTGCCCTGAGGGCGGTGTTGTGGGCCGGCGCCTGGGGCGGGGTTGTGTGGGGATGCCGCCGACGGATACGGGCTCGTGGTGCTTGGGGCGTGGCGGGGCGGCGACGGGGGTGGCGTCCCACGCCTGCTGGGGTGTCATCCTCCCGGGCAGGGCCTGGTGTCCTCGCTCGGTGTTGTAGATGTGGTCGAAGGCGTCGACTTGGGCTTGTAGCTCTTCGATGGTGTGGGCCAGGGGCTGGTTGTCGAGGTAGCGGAACAGAGTCTGGTGGAAGCGCTCGTTCTTGCCCTGGGTGGTGGGCTTATAGGGCTTGGAGGTGATGGGTTCTACCCCCAGGGTGCGCACGTGGTCGACCAGTTTGCCTTTGCGGCCGCGTCGGGTGGGGTTCAGGGCCGTCCCGTTGTCGGTCAGTAGCCGCTGGGGCACCCCGTAGCGGGCGACGGCCCGGTCGAATACCGCGATAGCCGCCTGGCTGGTCTCGGCGGCGGCGACCAGGGATGCCACCGCCAGGCGGGAGTGGTCGTCGATGAGCTGGAAGATGACGACCTCGCGTCCTCCGGCGAGGACGTACTCGGTGGCGCCCCGTCTGCCAGCAGGCGTTCGGGGCCGGATAGACAAACCGGCGCCATGCCGCCCGGGGCCTCTTCGTGGGCTCGGCTCGGGCCACGCCGGCGGAGCGAAAGATGCGGGCCAGTGATGTCGGCGAGGGCGCCTTGAGGCCCATGGCCCGCATCTTGTCGTGCACGCTGATCGGGCCGCAATCCAGGCCAGAGCGTTCCAGCGCGGCACGCACGTCAAGGGCCTGGGAGCGTACCTGGTCGCTTATGCGTCCCGGGCTTGTGCGAGGACGGCGGGAGCGGGGCTCGAGTACCGCGGCCTCCCCGTCAGCTCGGGCTCGGGCCCGCAGCACATAGAAGGTCTTGCGGGAGATGCCCTCCTGTTCGCAGAACGTGGTCACCGCCCCGCGCGGGGCGTCATCAGGCCACCGGGCGATCGCCAGACGCACACGCGGATCAACACCACTACTGTTGGACTTCCTGACTGAGCTCATGCGCCCAAAAGCACACCAGAACTGTCACCCCCAACAACCCACGAACTGTCACCGATGTCCTGACACAAAACTGTCACCGATGTCCTGAGACATCACACCCACGAACCGTCGCAAGAAGTGCCGAATCGCCGACCGCAACACACGAACCGTCAACAGAACGCACGAACCGTCAACAGAACGCACGATCCGTCGGGCGAAGGCGCCGAACCGTCAGCGGAACACACGGACCGTCACCCGCCCGCTCACGGCACCCACAAATGCCAAGAGCTCACTTGCTGACACTTCTCGCCGCTCCGTCACCTTAAGGGTTAGGGTGTCCTCATGCCGAAGATCATGGGTAACTCACTCGCCGAACACCGCGAGCGCACCCGCCGCGCCCTGTTCGACGCCCTGTCCGACCTGCTCGCCCAACGGCCCTTCGACAAGATCACCCTGTCCGACGTGGCCGCCCGCGCCGGCGTCGGCCGCACCGCCGTGTACAACCACTTCACGGACAAGGAGGACCTGCTCCTAGCCTTCATGGAGCACGAGACCGGCCGCTACGCCAAGGAGCTCGCCCAGGCCCTGAGCAACGTCGCCGACCCCATCGACCGACTGCGCGTCTACGTGCGCCAACAGGCACTGATCAAGCGTCACTATCACTTCCCGGCCACCGGCCCGCTGGCGCGCTCGGTCTCCCGCAGCACGGCCGGTCGCCTGCACGCCCACGCCGAGCAAATGACGACGATGCTCACCCAGATCCTGTCCGACGCGATGGACGCCGGCGCCATCCCCCGCCAAGACCCGGCGCTGGTGATCCCGCTGATCCACGCCTGCGTGCTGGGCGGCCGCCCCGCACCGACCGAGCCGCGTGCACGCGCCGCCTACCTCGACGCCCTGGACACCTTCGTGCTGCGCGCCGTGGGGGCACCAACGCCGGACCATGCCGTTCCCGCGGTGCGGCCCCCGCACGTCACCGAACCGACACCCCGGCCCGCCCGCGCCGCCGGCTGACGCCCCGCCGGCCTGCTAGTACTGCTGCTGCGGACGTCTCACCACTGACGTCCGTACCCGCCGCCGGATCCGGTGGTGGAATTGGCATCACCGTTGCGATCCTCAAGTTTCTGGCGCTTGGCGTCGGTGGGTGTGGGGGAGGGTGAAGGACTCGGCGACGGCGACGCCGATGAATCCCCCTGCCCGGTGGCGGTCGGCTCCGCGGAGGGCGTTCCCGTGGACCCGTCCGACGGCGTCGGCTCGGCGGTGGGCGGTTCCGAAGAGGACGTGCTGGGGTCGGGCTGCGGTGGGTCGGGCTGCGGGGGCGGCGGCACCTCGCACTCGCCGGCCGCCTCCACGGCCGCGTCCTGCTCCGCCTCCGAGGTATCCGCGTCATCCGCCTCCGCGGCCTGCGCGGCCAGTGACAGGTGGGTGACGTAAAGGTTCACCCGCACCAGGCACTCGGGCGACTCCGGGTCCAGGATCGTGACCACGTTGCCCTCGTCGTCCTTCACCTGCACGGTGCCGGCGGCGGGGGCGGTCCCCAGTGCCTCCTCCAGTTCGCTCACCGCGGTGTCGAGCTGATCGTCCAGCAGCTGGGCGGTGCCCAGGTTGTAGTGCACGCGCCACTGCTCCAGCCACGGGTTCAGGCGCTCCACCGCCCGGTAGCGGCCGATCGCGGTGGTGTAGCTGCCGTCCACGACCGCATGGTTGCCGGCGAAGGTCAGTCCCCACACCGACAGCATCCACACCCCGACGACGGCGACGACGGTGGCCGGGATCCCCTGCCAGGTCAGCAGGCGGCGGCGCCGCGCCAGCCGGGCCCGCCGGTGATGGGGGGACTCGGGGGCGGAGTCGGCGGAGTCGGTGATGCCGACGCGCGCGGCGTAGTCGGCGGCGTCGGCCTCGCTACGGGCGCCGGGGCGGAAGGCATCGTTCCCGCCGGGCAGGCCGGTGGGGTCCGGGGTGCCGGCGGTAGTCATCGGGGGCCTCCTACCTGGCTCGGTCGGGTGCCGACGGCGGGACGGGTCAGGTCCTGCAGGGCCCGGTCGGCGCGGATGAGGGCAACACCCTCCCAGATGAGCAGGCCGGCGGCGATCACGCCCAACGGCCAGATCATGTAATGGCTGTAGCGGCTGCGCTCGCGGCCGTCGGACAGAACCTGTTCGACGTCCTGATCGGTGAAGGCGCTGGTGGGGTCGTCGTCACTGCCGGTGCGCTGCAGGTAGGTGATCCCCAGGGCGTCGGCGACGGACTGCAATTCGGCGGTGTCGGGAACGGACACGGCCGCCTCGCCGGTCTCCGGGTCGGTGATGTAGTCGGCATTGTCGCTCCCGGAGCCGTCGAAGGCCCGCATGGAGCCGCCGGACTCGGTGCCGTACCCGAGCACCGCGCCGCCGTCGACCACTTCCGCCAGTTGTTCCCAACTGATCCCGGCGGCTGCGGCCTCGTCGGCGCCGGCACCGTCGTCGGTGGCCTCGCCGTCGGACAGGATGTACACCAGCCGGGCGTCCTCGGGACTGGAGTCGGCGGCCGCGACGAGGGTCTGGGCCAGCAGCGGCAGAGCACGCTCCAGGGAGGAGCCGTGGGAGCGGCCGGTGATCTCCTGCTGCAGCGCACCGATCCAGGCGTCGACGGCGTTGACGTCGCGGGTCAGCGGCAGCTCGCGGGCGGCCGTGGAGTCCAGGGCGATCACGCTGAAGCGGGCGTCGGGGTAGGCCTCGCGAATGGCGGTCAGGTCGGCGCGCACCCCGTCCAGGCGGGTGCCGCCGCCGGCATCGGGACCGCCCGCCCAGTCCTCGGCGGCCATGGAGCCGGTACGGTCCACCACCAGGTAGATCTCCACGTTGGATACGGCCACCGCCTCCGTTGCGGCCAGGCTGGGACCGGCCAGGATGAGCACCATGACCGCGCCCAGCGCCACGCGCCGCCACCAGGTGGTGCGGGCGCCCGGGTCGGCGCCGTCGCGCAGCAGCCAGCGGGCGGAGACGGCCAGCGCGGCGACGACGACGAGCGCCGCCAGGATCGTCAACGGCCAACCGAACAGGGGCACCAGGCTCATGCGCGCCTCCATGCGGCCACGGCCAGGAAGGCCAGTACGAACACCGACAGCAGGGCGGCGGCCCGCTCGGGCACGTCGGTGACGCGCACCTGCGTGTTGGTGTCCAGCTCGTCGATCTGGTCGGACTCCAGCTCCTGGACGATCTGGCCGGCGGTGTCGGCGTCGTCCACCTCGTAGAAGCGGCCGTCGTGCTCGGTGGTGATGTCGCGCAGGTCCTCGCGGGCCTCGTCCACGTCCTTGCCGGACACGTCCGGGTCGGCCAGTTCCGGGTCGGCACCGAACAGGGAGAACAGGCGGATGGAGTCCTCCTGGGCCAGGTCGGCCGCCTCGGACACGGAGTAGATCTGCTGCTCGTAGGGGTCGATGATCTGGTTGTCGGTGGCCAGGATGATGGAGCGGGAGCGGTCGGAGACCTGGTTGTCGAAGGCGAGCGTGCAGGAGGCGAGCCCGTCCCCCGCCAGGGAGGAGGCGAGCACGTCTTCGGAGAAGGTGCCGGGGAAGGTCTGGTAGTAGCGCTCCAGGGCGGGGTTGCCGCGCACGGGCACGAAGTCGAGCACGTCGGCGATCTCGTTGAACTGATCGCGCAGCAGGTCGTAGTCGTCGGTGAGCGGCACGATCGTCTGCGCGGTGGTGTTCCAGACGACCAGCGACACCCGCTCCCCCTCGAAGGTGTCCAGCAGTTGCGCGAAGGTGTCCAGGATCTTGGAGTCGGTGGTCACCATGGAGGTGGAGATGTCCAGGCACAGCACGATGTCACGGCTCGCCAGGGACTCATTGCGCACGGTGCGCTCCACCGGCCTGCCGGCCAGGGCGGCGGAGGCGGCCAGGCTGACCGCTAGGACGGCCCCCATCCCGGCGTACAGCAGGCGCCGCCGGGTGAGCCGCTCCCGCAGGGCGGCGCTGGTCAGCAGGGCGGCGGAGTTGGCGATTCGCCGTGGTGCGGCACCGCGGCGCGCAGACCTGCCGCCGGGCAGATGGCCGGTGGCGGCCAGGGCGACCACCGCGATGGCGGCCAGGACGATCAGCACTACCAACCAGGGCATCACCATCGGGTGACCACCTCCTTGGCCTCGCCGATGGCGGCGTCGGCGGCGGCGTCGGGGTCGCGGTCGAAGGAGGGCTGCTCCCACACGGCCAGTAGCTCGCCGACATGCCCGAGGGGATTGGTGTCCAGGGGACGGCGGCTGGCGCGCACCCGCCGCAGCCGCTCGAGAATGGAGCGGGGGCCGGCGGTGTCGGCCATGTCGAGGATCTCCAGGACGGTGGCGGAGACGATGTCCTCACCGCTGCGGGCGGTGGCGAAGCCGCGCAGGGCGCCGGCCAATTCCAGGTGCAGTCCGCGCAGGTCCAGTTCGCCACTGCGGTAGCGGGCGGCGGCTTCGTCGACGCGGCGCACCCACTGGCTGCGCTCGGAGGCGGCCATGGGGATGTCTCCAACGGTGCGGGCGGTGTCGCGACGGGTGACCAGGAAGGCGCGCAGGATGACGGCGGCGGCCGCGATCAGGACGACCACGCCGACGATCACCAGCCACACGGGCATCAGCACGGGATAGTTGACTGGCACGCTCAGCGCCTCCCCCCGCCCCGGCGGGACGCCAGGCGTTGACGGGCCAGCAGGGAGGCGATGGAGTCCACCAAAGTGGCGTCGGAGTGGATGGCGGTGTGCTCGATGTGACGGGCGTCCAGCAATGCGGTCACGGCGGCGCGGCGGGCCCCCTCGGTGGCGGCCAGACCGGCCGCCAGTTTGGCGTCTTCCCGCAGGAATGCGGGAATCTCGCCGGTCAGTTCGACGTCGCGGGCCCGCCCCCGGCCGGGCGCGAGCGGGGTGTCGTCGGCGATCTGGATGGCGATGAGCTCGTGCTGGGCGGACAGGCGCCGCAGCCGGTCGGTTACGGCCGGGTCGCTGCCGGCATCGGGGTGGGAGGTGTCGGTAATCAGCACCACCAGGCTGCGGCGGCGGTGCCAGGTGCCGACGCGTTCCAGCAGGGTGGACAGGGCCGGACCGGGCGCGCCGGGGGCCAGTTCGTCGCCGCGGGTGAGGGCGTCCAGCTGGCGCTGAACCAGGGACAGGATCATCTCGGTGTGCTCACTGCCGGCCCGCGGCGGGCGGGAGACCACGCGGGCGGTGTCGGCGGCGACCAGGGCCACGGTGTCGCCGCGCAGGCGGGCCAGATAGGCGAAGACCTCGGCGACGGCGAGGACGAGCTCGCGCTTGTCCTCCCCGCTGGGGGCCTGGGCGGCCATGGTGCGGCCGGTGTCGACGGCGAGCACCAGCGGCAGGTTGGACTCGCGCTGGTAGCGCTTGATGACCGGCTGGCCGATGCGGGCGGAGGCCTTCCAGTCGATGTCGGTGACGTCGTCGCCGGGCCGGTAGTTGGACAAGTCGTCGAAGTCCTGGCCGTGGCCGACGAACACGGAACGGTGGCGCCCGTCCAGCAGGCTGGTGGAGCGGCGCAGGGTGGGCAGGGACAGGCGCCCGCGCACGCGCGCCACCCGGGAGCCGGACCGCCGTCGGGCGGAGGTCGGCTCGGGCGCGTTTGCGGAGACCGGATCGCTGGTCATGGTGTCGTGCCGCTCAGGGGGTGGGGACGGCCGCGAAGATCGCGTCGATGATGGACTCCGGCGCGATGTCATCGGCCAGGGCGTCGTAGGTGAGCACCAGGCGGTGGCGCAGTACCCCGTAGCGCAGCAGCCGCACATCGTCGGGGGTCACATAGGTGCGGCCGGCCTGCAGGGCGACCGCCTGGGCGATCTTCATCAGGGCGATGCCGCCGCGTGGGGAGGCGCCCACGCGCACGTGCCGCTCGAGCCCCGGAACGGGGCGCGGCCCGCCGCCGCGGGAGGTGTTGACCAGGGCGACGATGTACTGCTTGATGACCGGGTCCACATAGACGCGCTCGACCGCACCGGCCAGCCACTCCACGTCCTCGGTGGAGATGGGGCGGTTGCGGATGGGTTCCTCGAAGGCGCCGTTGGAGATGCGGTCCAGTACGTCGGCCTCCTCCGCCGGCTTGGGGTAGGTCAGCACCTCCTTCATCAGGAAGCGGTCCATCTGGGCCTCGGGCAGCACGTAGGTGCCCTCCTCCTCGATGGGGTTCTGGGTGGCCATCACCATGAAGGGCTGCGGCAGCGGGTAGATGACCCCGCCGATGGAGGTCTGCCGCTCCTGCATGGCCTCCAGCATCGCCGACTGGGTCTTGGCGCTGGAGCGGTTGATCTCGTCCAGCAGCACGATGTTGGCGTGGACCGGGCCGAGCTGGGTGGTCATCTCGCCGGTGGCGTAGTTGAGGACCTGGGTACCGACGATGTCGTTGGGCATCAGGTCGGGGGTGCACTGGATGCGGTGGAAGGTGCCGGAGACGGCGGCGGCCAGCGTCTGGGCGGCCGTGGTCTTGGCCAGGCCGGGCACGGATTCGAGGAGGATGTGTCCCCCGGCGATGAGGCTGGAGACCAGGGCCAGGCGCAGCTGCTCCTGCCCGACCACCCGCTGGGAGAAGATGTCGCTGACGCGGCCCAACAGTTCGCCGGCGCGTTCGACGTCGGCGCGCGGGGAGGCGTTGGAGCGGGAGGTCCGCTCGGCCTCGCGCTCGAGTTCGGCGGATGAGGGTAGGGACTGGGTGCTGGGGTAGTCGGTGTCCGGGGAGGAGGCGACGACGGCGGCCGTGCGGGCGCGGCGCCCGGTGCCGGACCGGGTGGGCGGCGCGGCCGCCGGAGCCGGCGTCGGCGCGGCCGAGGGCTGTGGGACCGGGGGGATGGGCGGCGGGAAGGAGCCGTTGCCCGCGCCTGCAGCGCCGACTCCCGACGGATTTGGCTGATTGCTCATGAATCTCCTCTGGCTCTGCCCCGGACGATCGGCCCATACAGGGCACGCCGCAAGCACATTGTCACGGGGAGGCTACACGAGCTCCCCGACCGTTTCCCAGTACTGTGGTGGGTACTACTCCCCACAGGGCCTGTCAGGCGTTCCCCGCATCGCGGCCCGAGTCGTGCGGCACCGGGGCGGTGTCCACGCGGGACTCGGCTCCGGCCGCGGCCTGTGCGGCGGCGACCCGGTTCGCCTGGTACTCCTCGTCCAGCAGGGGCAGGTCCTCGGCGGTCACCATCAGGGTGGACACGGCGTGCTCCACCAGCGCGGCCCGCCGGTTGGAGGCGACGCCGCCGACGCGTCCGCCGCGCAGCCCGCGCACGCCCACCCGGTCGAGCTTCTCGCAGACGTTGTCGAGTTTGCGGTTGAACTTGGTCAGCGACCAGCCCAGGCGGGCGGCCGCCGAGGCCGAGGAGGGGATCTCGGCCGAGCCGGTGCCGGCCCGCTTGAGCACGGGCTCGGCCAGCGCGAGGACGAGCAGCCGCTGGGAGCGGGTCATGGGGGTGGCGCCGATGGTGGTCTGACCGCGCGGGCTCGGGCTGTGGCCGTCGATGCCGGCGAAGCGCCCGGCCTCGGCGGTGATCAGGTCGATCTCGTAGGTCGTGGGCCCGGCGGAGAAGGTCAGAATGACGCGGGAGAACACCAGCGGCATGCTGGCGCCGGGGGCGAGCCGGGACTGCACCAGCCCGTCGCCGTCGGTGAGCGTGGCGGACAGGCGTGAGCCCTCGTTGGCGATCCACCACAGGCCGGAGTCGTGACGCAGCACCAGGAAGCGGCGGTGCAGGTAGGGGTTGTCGTCGATGTCCAGGTCGCCGCCGCGGCCGATGACGAAGATCTCATCGGTGCCGACGCGGTAGACCTCGCCGGAGAAGTCGAGGACGAGCTCGTCGGGACGGTCGGGGTCGACCTCGGGCAGTTCGGTCCAGGTCAGGTCGCTCATGGGGTCCTCCGCTCGCTGCGCATCGACTCTGCTTGGCTAACAACAGCGTAACGGATGGGCGCGCCAACTGTTCGCCGTGAACGCATCTCACCCGTGAAAGCGGTCGCAGGTCACAGCGGCGGATCGACGCGCAAGGTCACGCCGTCGCCGACGTCGAGCAGGTCGCCGACGATCAGCGGCGTGGGCAGGGTGCTTGCCAGCAGCACCGGTGGCATGCCCGCCCGCACCAGCACCGTGCCGTTGGCGGAGCCGAGATCACGAGCCAGCAAGCTCCAACCGGCCACGCTCACCTCCAGGTGCGAGCGGGATACGAAGTGGGCGGGGCTGGGCACGGTGATCAGCTGGGTACTCGCCTCGGACCCGGCCGGTGCCTGCGGGGCCCGGCCGACGACGACGTCGCCGCGCACCGGCACGGCCTGCCCGGTGGACAGGCTCAGCACCGCCAGCACCGGCCGCGGCACCTGCCGAATCTCACCGGTGAGCGGGGCGGCGCAGGCCTGGCAGGCTGCCGCGTCGGGCGGGTTGGGATGCCCGGCGGCACACATGACGGCACGGACCAGAGGCGGCGTCGCCTCCGTCACCAGCGCAATGGTGGCCTCCCCCAGCGTCTGGGTGGCGTCGGCGCCGGAATCGGGTGACGCGGCGGCATCCGCCGTATCCGCCGAGGCGGGCGCGAGGGCCGGCATGTCCGCCGAGTCGACCCGCCGGCCGCGACGACGGCGCCCAGAGTCGGCGCCGGGCTCGAACTGTTCCGCGCCCTCCTGGTCCTCCTGCGCGCGCAGGGCCGCCTCGTCGGCCTCGTCGGCCTCGTCGGCCTCGTCGGCAGTGTCCACCCACACGCCGGTCTCGGGCAGGGGCGCGGACCGGGGCGCGCGGTCCGGGTCCACCCACACCCCGGTCTCTCCAGGGGCGGGGTCAGAGGCGGCGTCGGTGCGGGGCGGCCCGCCCAGGGCCTCGAGCACACACAGACGCACTTGCGGCGGCGCCCCGGCCGACAGGACGGCGGTTCCGTATCTGCCCACCACCGTTAGCTCCTGCGTCCCGGCGCCCGTCTGCGTGCTCACGACCGCTACTCCGACAGGTCGACCACGAGGGCGGTGACGTTGTCGTGCCCGCCGGCCTCGAGCGCGGCGGCCACGGCCACCTCCGCGGTGCGCTGCGCCCCCAGGCCGGAGCCGAGCACGGTGGCCAGGGCGTCGTCGTCGAGCTCGTCGCTCAGGCCGTCGGAGCACACCAGGATGCGGTCGCCGGCGCGCGCCTCCACCAGGTGCAGCTCGGGGTAGGCGGGCTGGTTAAGGCCCGCGCCCAACGCCCGAGTGACCACGTTGCGACGCGAGTCGATGTGAGCCTCGGCACGGGTGAGCTGACCGGCGTCCACCAACTCCTGCACCTGGGAGTGGTCGTGGGACAGCTGGGACAACAGGTCGTCGCGCAGCAGGTAGACGCGCGAGTCGCCCACGTTGAACACGATCCAAGTGCGTCTCTCCGGCAGGTCGGCGAGCACGGCGCCGGCGATGGTGGCACCGGGCGGGTTAGCCGCCTGCGAGGGGATCGCGGCCACCGCCTCACCGGCCGCGAGAACGGCGGCGACGACGTCGGCGCGATCGGTGATGCGGCTCCCGGCCAGTGGGAGCAGTGCGCCCAGGGCGGTGCGGGCGGCGGCCCGGCCGGAGGCATGCCCGCCCATGCCGTCGACCACGATGAAGGCGGGCGCGAGGGCGAGGTAGCCGTCCTCGTTGACGCGGCGCAGGCGACCGACGTCGGTGGCCGCACCGACGACGGTGCTCGGCCGCGGCCCGGCGTCGTCCGGGGACTGCGGTGCCGCCAGGGCCGCCGCCGCATCCGCCGAGTCGTCGGGCTCAACCGGGTCGAATGACTCGCTGTCCTCGGGCATCGACGTCTCCTTGCAGTGCGGTAATGCGGGCGGTCTCGTGTCCCAGACGATACCGGCCAAGCCGCCGAATTGTGCTCTCAGGTAGGCTCGGGGTGCCGACACCCACCGGCCGCCCGCGAAAATACGCGGGCCGAGCCCACGCAGTCACAAAGGATCCAGCATGTCTCAGCCTCAGGACGACCTCGTCGCACGGGCAAGCGACCCCAATGCGGAACTCACCACCCTGCACGAGCTCGCCAACAACTACCCCGGCTTGCGCCCCTACATCGCCGAGAACCCGCGCACCTACCCGGCGCTCCTGGAGTGGCTCGGCAGCCTGGGAGATCCCGCCGTCGACGCCGCGCTCGCCCGCCGCCATGCCGCCGCGACCACGCAGGCCCTGAGCCTGGAGCAGGCACAGGCGGCAATGCAGGCCGCCGCGAATGAGTCGGGCGCCGCCGCGCAGGTCGGCGGGCAAGCCCCGCAGACCGGCCCGGGAGCGCCGACCCAGGCCATCTCCCAGCCCGAGGTCACACGTGCGGTCACTCCCGAGCGCCGCCCCATCATGGAGGGACGCCAGGCCGCACGGGACGTGGCCGCACCCACCGCGGCCTTCGCCTACCAGCAGCCCCCACAGCAGGCGGTCTACCAGCCCCAGCCGCAGCAGCCGGCCTACGCCCAGCCCGCCTACCAGCAGCCCCAGCCCGCCTACCAGCAGGCCCAGCCCGCCTACCAGCAGGCCCAGCCCACCAACCAGCAGCCGCAGGCCGGCGACCAGGGCGTCTTCGGCGTCGGCACCCCCGAGGCGGAAGAGCAGCGGGGCAGCAGCAACCGGTGGCTGTGGGTCCTCGCCGCCGTGGCCCTGGTGCTCGTGGTCGCGCTGGTGGTGTGGTTCTTCAGCTCGAACCACGGCGGCGAGGACCCCGCCCCGATCACCAGTACCACTCAGGCCGCGGCACCGCAGGAGCCCGCCACCACGCCGACGCAGGCCGAGGAGACGCCGTCGTCCACGCCGTCGCCCAGTCCGACCGCATCCCAGAACCTGACCGCGCCCGCCCCCGCCGATGCCATCGAGATGGCCGCCTTCACCACGCCGTCGGGCAACATCAGCTGCGTGCTGGGCGACGACTCCGTCTCCTGCACCATCAACGACCACGACTTCGTCCCCACCGACAGCTCCTGCAACGACTCCAACGCTCAGGCCTTTACGGTGAGCGTGGGCACCGACGATGAGGCCGAGGGCGGTTGCGGCATCTCCTTCTCCGCCGCCGGCGCCTCGCTGAACTATGGCGCGTCGGCCAAGAACGACACCTTCGCCTGCACCTCCACCGAGGCCGGGATCGAGTGCTGGAGCCAGGTGTCCGGCAACGGTTTCCGCATGTCGCGCTCCGAGGCCGAGACCACCAGCCGCTGACCGGCCTCGCCCGACCCGCCGCGAGGGCGGGCCTCCGTTTCAATCCACAACTCTCAGAACTGAATGTCCTCGACCTACGCCACCATCCTGCGCCGCCCCGGCGCACTCGGTTTCTCCATCGCGGGCCTGCTCGCCCGCTTCCCCATGTCCATGGTGGGCATCTCCACCATCCTGGCGATCCAGGAGCTCTACGGCAGTTACTCGGCGGCCGGAACCGTGTCCGCCGTGAACGTGGTCGCCGTCGCCGTCGGGGCACCCGTGCTGGCGCGGCTCGTCGACGCCTACGGGCAGTCGCGGATCATGCTGCCGGCGATGCTCGGCTCGGCGGCTGCGCTGGTCGGGTTGGCGGTCGCCGCGCAGGCCCACGCCCCGCTGGGCGTCCTGCTGGTGCTGTCGGCACTGGCGGGGCTACTGGCCGGGTCCTTCGGCTCGCTGGTGCGTTCGCGCTGGACGACGATCCTGACCACCCCGGAACAGGTGCACACCGCCTTCTCCCTTGAGGCCGCCTTCGACGAGGTCGCGTTCATCATCGGTCCGGTGCTGGCCACGGTGCTGTGCACCTCCCTGCCGCCCACCAGCGGCTGGATCGCAGCGGTCGCCCTGCAATTGGGCGGCGGGCTGTGGTTCTTCTCCCAGCGGGCCACCGAGCCGACGCCGCACCGTCGTCGGCGGGAGGCGCGCGCAGGCGCATCGGCGGGCGCGGCCCCCGAGCCGACGTCGGGCCAGGCGACCGTGCCGGTGCTGCGGCACGGTGCCGTCGTCGCGGTGATCGCCGTCTTCCTGGCCTCCGGCGCCATGTTCGGCGCCAACGACGTCGCCGCCGTCGCCTTCGCCACCGAACTCGGCAGGAAGTCGGCATCGGGAGTAGTACTGGCGGCCTGGGGCGTGGGCTCGTTCACCGCGGCTCTCGTGTACGGCTCGCGCTCGTGGCACCGGCCGCTGTGGCAGCAGTTCCTGTTCGGCGCCACGGCGCTGGCGGTGGGCGCCTCGACCCTCATGTTCGCGCCGAACCTGGTGGTGTTGGGCGTGCTGATGGCGCTTACCGGCATGGCGATCGCCCCGACGGTCACCACCGGCAACACGATCACCCAGGTGTCGGTGGCGCCCTCTCAGCTCACCGAGGGGCTGGCCTGGGTCGGCACCGCCATGAACATCGGGGTGTCGCTGGGTTCCATGTTCGGCGGTCATGCGATCGACGCCGCCGGCAGTCACGGCGGCTACCTGCTGGTGGCGGCTATGGGCTGGCTCGCCGTCGTCATGTGCCTGGCCGGGCTGCGCACGCTGCGGCATGCCCGCCCGCACCACGTCCTGCCGGCCTCCCCACAGGTGGCGGACGCGGACCCCGGCCTCCCGGTGCACCCGGCCTAGACTGCCCGGCGTGGAGTCCCTCAAGCGCGCACTCTCTTCCCCTGCCGCCGCCCTGATCGGTTGGGCGGCATTGGCCCTGTCCATCTACCCGACTCTGTGGGGCAAGGACGGCACCGCCACCTTCAAGCTCGACGCCTGGATCTACCACCACGCGGTCGCCCAGTGGCACGCCGGCGGCAGCCTGTACGGCTGGTACGCCAACCCCGACCAGCAGCTGTGGCCCTTCACCTACCCGCCGTTCGCCGCCTGGGCACTCACGCCCCTGACCTGGTGGTCGGACCGGGCCACCCAGGTGGCGCTGGTGGTGGCCACACCGGTGTGCACCGCGGTGGCGGCGTGGGCGGTGCTGCACGCCCTGGGTGCGGGCCGCCGCGTGGCATGGGGCGCCGCCCCGTGGCTGGCACTGGCCGCGGTGATAGTGCTGGAGCCGATCCCCAAGACCATGGAGTACGGGCAGATCAATGCGGTGCTCATGATGCTGGTCGCGCTCGACCTGCTGGTGGTTCCGCCCGCCTCCCGGTTACGGGGCGTGCCGGCGGGACTGGCCGCCGCCTTCAAACTGACCCCGGCGATCGCGGTGCTCGTCTTCCTGGCGCGGCGGGAGTGGCGGGCGGCGGCCACCATGGTCGGCTCCGCCCTGGGGGTGACGGCGCTGAGCTGGCTGGCCTCGCCCAGCGAGTCGGCGCAGTTCTTCTTCTCGGCGATGTGGGACTCCTCCCGCGCGGGCTTCACGGACTACTCCGGTAACCAGAACCTCAAGGGGCTGGTGGCGCGCTGGCTGCCGACGCAGACCTGGGACGTGGTCTGGGCGGTCCTGGCCGCGGCCGCCGTCATCGCCGCCTGGCTGCTGCTGGTGCGCCTGAATCGCCTGCGCCCGGCCGCTGATGGTGCGCCCGCCCCGGCCGACGGCGTGGTCCTGGTGCTGCAGACGGCGGTGGCGATGACGCTGGGCCTGCTGCTCTCCCCCATCTCCTGGTCGCACCACTGGGTGTGGTGCCTGCCCGCTCTCATGGGGCTCGTGGCCGCGGGGCTGGCATGGGCGGCGCCGTCGCTGCTGACGACCGCGGCCGCCGGCGCGGCGGTGTTCGGCCTGGCCATGCAGTGGTGGTTCCCGGAGCAGAACCACGTCGAGCAGGACTGGCCCTTCTGGGCGACGGTGGTGGGCTCGTCCTACACATGGTGGGCGTTGGCCGCCGGTGTGGTCCTGTGGCGTGCGGCCGGTCGCCATATCAACCGACCTCGGCACGTAACATCAACCGACCTCGGTGCGTAACTTCGACCGACCTCGGCGAGGGGGCGGGGCGGAGAGCCCGCAGTGCCCTCCCAGCCGTCTCCCAGTCCCGTCCCCCCGCCGCTGTCCGTAGGGGTGTCCGTAGAATGGACGGGTGCCGTTTGCCGACATCGTCCGCGCCGCCGCGGACCAGTTCCACCGTGACTCGATCCCCGTGCTCCGGCGCCGCGGCTGGCGCCCGCGGGCGATCGCCTACGACGGCTACGGCTCGGCCGCGCCTGACCGCAGCGGAGTCCCGGCCCCCGACGCCCCATCGCGTGACATGGCGCGCGTGCTGGCGCGCATGGTCATGCGCCCACCCAACGCTCCCAGCGAGGGCCCCCTGTTCCAACGCCTGCCCGAGCAGCTACCGACCACGGCCCGCGACGCGCGCCGTCAGGCCGCGCAGAACCTGCTGGAGGCACAGCGCGGCTGGCGCATGTTCATCGACGTGCCCGTCCCGCACCTGCCGGTGACCGTCCACCTCGGCTCCGCGAGCGTACAGACCCGCGCCGACCGGGAGGGGTACGTCGACGTCGTCGTGCGCGGTCACGGCCTGCCCCCCGGCTGGCACGACGCCACCCTGGAGGCGACGGGGACGGAGCCCGTGACCACACGGGTGTTCGTCGTCGCCCCCGGACCGCGGCTCGGCGTCGTGTGCGACATCGACGACACGGTCATGGTCTCCCACGTGCCCCGCATGTTCGTGGCCGCCTGGAACCAGCTGGTCAAGTACACCTCTTCGCGCGAACCCGTACCGGGCATGGCGCAGCTGCTCACGCAGGTGCTGCAGGAGCACCCGGGAACGCCGGTGATCTACCTGTCCACCGGGGCCTGGAACGTGGTGCCGACCTACCGCGCCTTCTTCGAACGCAACGGCTTCCCGCAGGGGCCCATGCTGATGACCGACTGGGGACCCACGAACACCGGCCTGTTCCGCAGCGGCATCGAGCACAAGCGCACGGGTCTGCGTCGGCTCATGATCGACCTGCCGGAGGTGAAGTGGCTGCTGGTCGGAGACGACGGCCAGCACGACCCACTGATCTACGGGGAGGTCGCACGCGAGCACTCCGACCGGGTGGCGGCGGTGGCGATCCGGCGCCTCACCCCGACCGAGCAGGTGCTCGCGGGCACGCAGCTGACCCACCCGGTGGGGCTGGCGCCGGAGGTTCGGGCGCTGGCCGAATCCGGCGTGCCGGTGGCGGCGGGGGCCGACGGCTTCGAACTGGCGCGCGCCCTGCGCCCCGAGGCCCTCGCCGTACAGCCTCGGCGCTGAACCTCGCCATCGACACGAGTTCCCGCCGGACACACGAGTTTTGGAGCTTTGCAGGTGCAGGGCGCGTGCAATCCTCTAAAACTCGTGTATCTGAAGCAAACGCGTGTACTTGACGCAGATGCGCTAGACGGCGACGCCGATGAGGTGGCCGATGCCCCAAGTGACGGTCATGGCCAGCGCACCGCCGAATACATTGCGCAACACCGCGGGTCGCACCGGGGCGTCACCGAGTTTGGCCGACACCGCGCCGGTCAGCGCCAGCCCGGCCAGCACGGACACGAAGGTCAGCGGGATCTTCACGCTCACGGGCAGCAGCAGAATGGCCAGCATCGGCAGCATGGAGCCGACCGTGAACGCCACCGCGCTGGAGATGGCGGCATGCCAGGGGTTGGTGTAGTCGTCCTCGCGCAGCCCGAACTCGGCCTCCAGGTGGGCGCCGACGGCGTCGTGCACCGTCAGCTCGCGGGCGACCCGGCGCGCGGTCTCATCCGTCAGGCCCTTGGCGCGATAGTGGGCGGCCAACGAGTCGACGCCGGCGGCCGGGTCGGCGTCCAGCTCGGCGCGCTCACGGGCCACGTAGGCGCGCTCGGTATCCGACTGGGTGGACACGGACACGTACTCGCCGGCGGCCATGGAGACGGCCCCGGCCAGCACTCCGGCCACCCCGGCGGCCATGATGGCGCCGGTGTCGGTGGGGGTGGCGGCGGCGACACCGATGACCAGGCCGGCCACGCTGACAATGCCGTCGTTGGCGCCGAGCACCCCGGCCCGCAGCCAGTTGAGCCGCGACGCCAGGGCGGAGGCCCCGCCGGTGTCCGCGTAGGCGGCTGTGGCGGGCTGGTAGCGGCGCGGCCGCGCGGTGAGCCACAACGCCGTTGGGCAGGCCTCCGGCTCCGGAGGAGCGGGGTTATCAGCCGACGGCACGCGTGGCCCGGCCGAAGCGGACAGACGCTCCGAACGGAAGGGACACGAGAGCTGCGGCACACCCATGCTCTGAAGATAAGGTCGATCAATGCGCCTGTATAGCAAAGGTAGATTTACCTAATGAGTTCTCGTCAGACCTTCATGGGGCCTTCGCCCAGCCGAACTCCAGGGTGGAGCCGGTAGGGTTGTGTGCAGGGACCGCACCGGACGGCACCCGTGCAGGAGGAATCCATGGCTAGCAAGCTCCCCTTCATCGTCGGCCTCGGCGCCGGCTACGTCCTCGGGACGCGCGCAGGCCGCGCCCAGTACGAGCGGATCAAGGCGTCGGCCACCAAGCTGGCCGATCAGCCCTTCGTGCGGGACAAGCTCAGCGCCGCCTCCAACCGCGCCTCCAGCTTCGTGCGCGAGCAGGGCGAGGCCGTCACCGACAAGGTTGCCGACGCCGTCAAGGAGCGCCTGTTCGGCGCGCCCGCCGCGCAGCCCTCCCCGGCCCCCTCGGTGACCGTCGACGACGCAGAGGTCCGCCCCGTCAACCAGGCCGACTGACCGCGCCGACTCGGCGTCGCAACCACGTGCGCGACGCGGACGCGACTTCCGCGGGGGCGCCCGCTGCGGCCATACTCGGGGAGTGTCATCTCCGCGCTACGCCCCGCCTAAGGATCTGTCCGGCTACGCCTGGCTCTCCGTCGGCGCGGCCCTGGCCACCATCACGCTCAAGGCGGCGGCCGCCTGGCTGACCGGCTCGGTCGGGCTGCTATCCGACGCCGCCGAGTCCCTGGTGAACCTGGTAGCCGCCCTGGTGGCGGTGGTCGTGCTGAAGATCGCCATCCGCCCCGCCGACGACGACCACCAGTTCGGCCACTCCAAGGCGGAGTACTTCTCCTCCGTGTGCGAAGGCGCCATGATCTTCGTGGCCGCCGCCTTCATCATCTTCTCCGCGGTGGAGCGGATCATCGCCCCGGTCATGCCGGAGCGGCTGAGCCTGGGCCTGGTGATCTCGGTCGGCGCCTCCCTCATCAATGCGCTGGTTGCCTGGGTGCTGCTGCGCAAGGGCCGCGCCGAGCACTCGGCCACACTCGTCGCCGACGCCAAGCACCTGCTGACCGACGTGATCACCTCCGCGGCCGTGCTGCTGGGGGTGGGCCTGGTGGCCGTCTTCCATTCGCCGGTGCTCGACGCCGTCGTCGCACTGGGAGCGGGCCTGAACATCATGTGGACCGGATTCCAGCTGATCCGCGACTCGGTGGCCGGACTCATGGATGTGGCCCCGGACCGGGAGGCGCTGGAGCGGATCAACGCCATCCTGGACGAGCGGCGCCGCACCGGAGTGGTGGACTTCCACGCGGTGCGCGTCCGCGAGGCGGGCAGCCGCCGCTTCGCCCACCTGCACGTGCTGGTTCCGGGCGCCTGGACGGTCAAGCAGGGCCACGACTACACCGAGGCGCTGATCGATGAGTTGGTCTCCGCCGACCCCAGCCTGCGGGTCTCCGCCCACCTGGAGCCGATCGAGGACCCGCTGTCCTATGCCGACGTCGAGGACGTCTGACGGCCCGACCCCTCAGCCCTGGCGGGCGCGCAGCCGCGCCAGCGGACCGTCGGCCTCCGCCAGCAGCTCCCGCGGGGCGCCGGACTGCACCACGCGGCCGCCGTCGAGCACGACGACGTGATCGGCCTGCTCGATGCGGTGCAGCCGGTGGGTGATCTCCACGACCGTGGCCCCGCGCCGCGCCGCCCAGTCGTGCACGCCATCACGCACGCGCGCGTCGACGGCGGGGTCGAGGTGACTGGTGAACTCGTCCAACACCAGCACGTCCGGCTCGGCCAGCAGGGCGCGCGCCAAGGCGAGCCGCTGGCGCTGCCCGCCGGAGACGGAGGCGCCGCGCTCGCCGAGCAGGGTGTCGTAGCCGGCGGGCATGGCCGCCACCTCCTCATGCAGCGCAGCGACCCGGCAGGCCGCCTCGACCTGCTCGCGGGTGGCCCCGGGACGGGCCAGGCGCACGTTGTCGGCCACGCTCATGCGAAACAGGTGCGCCTCCTGGCTCACCAGCGCCACCCGGCCACGCAGGCTGTCGGCCGCCGCCTCGCGCAGGTCGACGCCGCCCACGCGCACCCGCCCGCGATCGGGGTCGTCGAAGCGCAGCGCCAGCCGCGCGAGCGTCGTCTTACCCGAGCCGGATACCCCCACCAGGCAGGTCCACTGTTCGGCCGCCGCGCGCACGCTCACCCCGCGCAGGGATGGGCGGGAGGCCCCCGGGTAGGTGTAGTCGACGTCCTCCCAGGCGATGCCGAGGGGGCCGGGCGGCAGCACAGCGGCACCGTCGGGCAGTTCGACCGGGGCGGTGGCCAACTGGTGCACGCGCTCGGCGGCCGCGAGCGCGGTGGGCAGGGAGCCGGCCAGCTCCTCCACGCCGCGCACCGTCTCCCCCAGGCGCAGCACGGCCGCCGCCGCAGCCGCCAGCGCGGCGGGCGAGACGACCCCGGCGGCGACCGGCCCGGCACCGGCCGCGACGACGGCGATGGGTCCCGCCAGCACCAACAGCTGTACCCCGCCGCGGCGCAAGGCCCCGGCCGCCGTCGCGGGGCGGGATGCGGCCACCACGGCGTCGTCGAGGGCGCGGGTGCGCTCCAGGCGCTCGGCGGCGCGGCCGTAACCGACCACCTCCGCCAGCCCCTGCACAGAGTCGGTGACATGCTGGGTCAGCGCCGCCCGGGCGGCGACGGCGCGTCGGGATCCGGCCGCAGCCAGGCGCTGCCCGAGGACCGGCACCACCGCGATGGCCGCCACCAGGGTGAGGGCGGCTGCGCCGGCGACCGGCCAGGTGGTGCCGATCCCGATGGTGACCACCACGGTCAGCGCCACCAGCAGGGCGCTGACGGCGGGGGCGAAGGTGTGGGCGAAGAACACCTCGATGCGGTCGACGTCCTTGGTGGAGCGGGCCAGCAGGTCGCCGGAGTGGGCGGTGGTGAGCACCCGCGGGGTGCGGCGGGCCAGGGCCCGGAACAGTTCGGCGCGCAGCAGCTCCAGGGAGCTGAAGGCGACCGTGTGACCGAGGAACTGCTCGCCGTAGCGCAATGCGGCCTTTGCCAGGGACATGACCACCATGGCGCCCAGCACCGGCCAAACCGAGGGAGCGGGGCCGCCGGCGGCCAGGGCCTGGGCGGCCTCGACCACGGCGTGGGCGGCCAGGGCGAACATGGCCACGCCGAGCAGTTGGCCGGCCACCCGGCAGACGGTGGAGGTCAGCAGTGGCGGCAGGACCGGCCGAGTGACCGTGAGCAGCCAGCCGACCAGCGCGCGGCGGGAGGGGCGGGCGGCGTCGCCGGGGGCAGGAGCCGTGGCGTTGGGGCGGTGCGGGGTTGGCGTGCTCATCGCAGGCTGCCCTCCGCAACGGTGACCACCCGGTCGGCGGCGGTGGTTGCCCCGGCGCGGTGGGAGACGGTGATGACGGTGCGGCCGACCGACAGGCGCTCGATGGCGTCGATAATCGCGGCCTCGCTGGCCAGGTCGACCTGGCTGGTCGGCTCGTCGAGCAGCAGCAGGGGCCGGTCGGCGAGGAAGGCGCGCGCCAGGGACAGGCGCTGGGCCTGGCCGCCGGAGAGCCGGGAGCCGCGCTCGCCGACGTCCGTGTTCAGGCCGTCGGGCAGGGCGCGGACCTCGTCGGCCAGGTTGGCGGCCTGCAGCGCCTGCCACATGCGCGCCTCGGTGGCGCCGGGGTCGGCCAGGCGGAGATTGTCGGCGATGGTGCCGGTGAACAGCCAGGTGGTCTGGTCGACCACGGCGCTGGCGGCCCGGATGGCGTCCTGGGTGGCGGCGGTGGAGGCGATGCCGTCCACGCGCACGGTCCCGGCGGCGGGCAGCAGGTCCCCGCGGATGAGGGCCATGAGGGTGGACTTGCCGGCGCCGGAGGCGCCGACGACGGCCACATGCTCGCCGGGGGCAACCTCCAGGTTTACGTCGGCCAGCACGGTGACCGGGGCGGGCGGCTTGGGCCGCGGGTGGGCGGCGGGTCCGGGGTGTCCTCCCGGATGCCCACGGGTTGCTGAGGCGCCGGGGTGGCCCCCGGGGTGCCCGCCGGCGTCGGCGGGGCGTGGCTCCCGGACGGCGGTGACGCCGCGCAGCGAGACCATGGGCGCGGCGGTGTGCGCAGCCGCGCCCGGGGCTGCGGGCCCGTCGGGGTCCGGCTGTGGCGCTGCGCCGTCGGGGCGGCGGCGGGCCAGGACGCGGCGCAGGGCCCGCTGGTTGGCCATGCCGCCCATCCCCACGTAGAAGAAGCTGCCGACCCGGTCCAGTGGCTGCAACAGGATGCAGGAGACCAGCACCAGCGCGAGGGCGCCGTCGAGCCCGATCGCCCCGGAACCCAGGCGGGTCAGGGCGAGTGCGGTGGAGGCGGTTACCAGGAACAGGGAGAACAGGCCGTCGGTGACCAGGATGACCAGCTGGTTGCCGGCCAGCAACCGCATCACCGCGCGGCGGTTGGCCTCGCCGAAGGCCTCCAGGTCGGCGGCGCGGCGGTTGGCGGCGCGGGCGAGCACCAGTGTGGTCAGGCCCTGGATGGCGTCGAGGTATTCGGCGCTCAGCCGCATCCGCTGCGCGCGCGAGTCGGCCGAGGAGCGGCGCAGTCGCCGATGCAGGAAGACGATGAACGCGGGTACCACCACGAAGGCGGTCGCCAGCACTAGTGCGCTGAGCGGGTCGACCGTTGCCCCGAGCAGCGCCAGCACCAGCAGCGGGGAGGCGATGGCGGCGATCGTGGGTACGAGGAAGGTTTGCCGGTAGGCGGCCACCCGCTCGGCCCCGTCGGTAAGCAGGGTGACGGTGGCGCCGGTGCGGGCCGACGCGTGCGCGGGGCCGAGGTCGAACAGGTGGGCGAGCACCTGGCGGCGCAGCGCCCCCTCCTGGGTGGCGGCACTGGCCTGGGCGAGGTAGTGGACGGCTGCCGCGCACACGGCGGAGACGAGGGCGGCCGTGGCGGCGACGATGAGGTGGTGGGCCGCGGCACCGGGCGTGGCGGTTGCGTCGGCGAGCGTGGCCAGTGCGGGGGCCGCACTCGCCACGGAGGCGACGGCGCGGGCCGCGGCAATCAGCGCCCACGCCTCGGCCAGGGAGCCGACTGCGGTCAGCACGGCGGCCGCCGCATTCGCGAGGGTGCCAGCGCGGGTGCCGAGCCTGGGCTTGGAGGCAGCGGCCGCCGCTGGGTCGGCGGCATCATCGGCACCGCGGGGGCGGTCGGCGGGCTGCGTCTTCATCATGCACTTATGATCACCTAATCTCTGCCCCTCTATGACCCCGGTCCGCCGTCTGCAAAGCCCTCGGCCGCGAGCATTGTCCGAATCCGGGACAAACGCCCCCTAGGCGCTGGAGCACACCTCGCAAAACGTTGAAATCACGCGGGCGCCAGGGCGGAGCGCGGGACCCGATCCGGCGTTTGTCCCCGCTGGTGACAATCAGCCTCAGCCTGCAGCGCCGCGGTCCACAGGTGGCGTTCATGCAGGGTGAATCCACAGCGCTCAACAACGTCGCTGGATTGCTCACCCGCATGTGGAGAGCATCGAGGCATGAAACGGCGCGAAGACGACATCCTGGCACGGGTACGCGGCTGCTACGGCGCGGTGCGCCTACGTGACCTCGGCCTGGACCGTACCGAGTACCGCCAGGTCGAGCGGCTCATCGCTGCCGGCACGCTCATTGCCCATCCGCACGGAGTCGTGAGCGTGCCGGGTGCCGACCGCAGCCTGGTCCTTGCTCGAATACACCGTGGAGTCATCACCTGTCAGCACGCGGCGCAGTACTACGGTTACCCGCATCCGCGGCGATATATGACGGTCCACCTGGCAGTACCTCATGGCGGGTCAGCGGCCCCGATAGGCAATGAGATTCTGCATGTAGAGCGGTCTTTGGAGCCGCCCTTGCCTACCGATTACCCGGTGGCGTCAATTCCGGAAATGCTCGCGCGCTACCTGCGCTGCGATCCCACCCCGGAGGGGCCGCTGATGGCCTGCGACGCCGCCCTCCATCAGGGCCACACGTCGGTAGAAGCCATCGCAGAGCTGCTGCGGGGCCCCGGCTCCCGACAGGCTCGGCAACGCCTCGGCCTGGCCAGCTCGCGTGCACGCTCGCCACTAGAAACGCTCGCACGGTTGCAGCTACACCAAGCCGGCATTTCCTTCGAAGACGGGGTAGACATCCATCGCGTTGGAGAAGTAGACCTGCTTGTCGACGGCTGGCTGGTCCTCGAGCTCGACGGCTACAGCTACCACGAAGACGAGTTCCAATTCGGCCTGGATCGCCGACGCGATCGCGAACTGACCCGACAGGGCTACCGGGTCGCCCGTTTCACCCGCCAAGACGTCCAAGCCGGCCGAGTAGGAACGGAAATCCAAGAACTCCTGGCGGCTCGAAGCCGTCTTGCCGGCAGTTCCTGAAGCACATTGTCCGAATCCGGGACAAACGCCCCCTAGGCGCTGGAGCACACCTCGCAAAACGTTGAAATCACGCGGGCGCCAGGGCGGAGCGCGGGACCGGATCCGGCGTTTGTCCCCGCTGGTGACAATCAGCCGCGTGGAGGACATCCTCGGCGCGTGACCGCTGCCCGTCCGCGACCCGTCCGGCGAGTGCACGGGCGCGGACGGTTAGCATGACGCCATGACCACACCCACGTATCTCCTCGTCGATGGGGAGAACATCGACGCCACTCTCGGCATGAGCGTGCTGGGGCGTCGCCCCGAGCCCGATGAGCGCCCGCGCTGGGACCGCGTCCTGTCGTTCTGCGACGATCTTGCTGACGACTCCGACGGTGACGTCGGCGAAGACGAGACCCGCGCCCTGTTCTTCCTCAACGCCACCTCCGGACACATGCCCATGGGCTTCGTTCAGGCGCTGCTGGCGATGGACTACCGGCCGATCCCGCTGGCGGGCTCCGGCTCCCAGGAGGAGAAGGTCGTCGACATCGGTATTCAGCGCACCTTGGAGGCGCTGGCCGAGCGCGTCGAGTCCGGCGAGTCCGTGCATGTGCTGCTGGGCTCGCACGACGGCGACTACGTCCCCCAGGTGGAGCGTCTGCTCGACGTCGGCGCCCAGGTCGACGTGCTGTGCTTCCGGGAGTTCCTCAACACTCAGCTCGCGTCGCTGGAGTCGCGCGGCCTGACCGTCTACGACCTGGAAACGGACGTCGACGCCTTCACCATTGCGCTGCCGCGCGTCCGCATCATCCCGCTGACCGAGTTCGACCCGCTCAAGTTCATCTGACGCTGTGGGCGGCGGAGCCGCACGTCTCGAGGAGCGGTCCCGCCGCCACAACAACCGACCTCGGCACGCAACTTCGCCCGACCGCGGCGAAGACGGCCGGTCGGGGAAGCGCCATGGAAACACATTCCACACTCCCACCACGCGTCCAGGAGACTCCCAGAGTCACCGTGCACAGTGGCGGCATGGACCGCACCCACGATTCTCAGCAGACGTCTCACGAGGCCCGCCTCCTCGTGGTGGACGACGAGCCGAACATCCGCGACCTGCTCGCCTCATCGCTGCGCTTCGCCGGCTTCGAGGTGCTTACGGCGGCGGACGGCAACGGCGCCCTGCGCGGCGCCGAAGAGGCCGACCCCGACCTGATCGTGCTGGACGTCATGCTGCCCGACATGGATGGGTTCACCGTCGCCCGGCGCCTGCGCGAGCGCGACGTAACCATCCCGATCCTGTTCCTGACCGCCCGCGACGACATGGCGGACAAGGTGCAGGGCCTGACCGTCGGCGGCGACGACTACGTCACCAAGCCCTTCGGCCTGGAAGAGGTCGTGGCCCGTATTCGCGCGATCCTGCGCCGCACCCGCGCCCTGGAGGGTGAGGACGACGGCATGGTGCGTGTAGCCGACCTGACCCTGGACGAGGACGCCCACGAGGTGCACCGCGCCGGCGTCGAGGTGGACCTGTCCCCCACCGAGTTCAAGCTGCTGCGCTACCTGATGCTCAACGCCGGCCGCGTAGTGTCCAAGTCTCAGATCCTGGACCACGTGTGGGAGTACGACTGGAACGGTGACGCCGCCATCGTGGAGTCCTACATCTCCTACCTGCGCCGCAAGGTGGACCAGATCTCCGGCGCCGACGGCAAGCCGGTCGCCCCGCTGATCCAGACGCGCCGCGGCGTCGGCTACATGCTGCGCGAACCCAAGGCGGGTTGAGCGTGCGCGCCACCGTGATGGACACGGTGCGCCGCCCACCCACAGGTCGCCAGTACCGGCCGGTCCGCCGCGGGCGCTGGCACCTGCTGACCGACTTCAAGCGGGCGTGGCGCGCTCAACCGCTGCGCAGCCGCCTGGCCCTGATCACCACCGGCCTGCTGACCGTCGGACTACTCGCCTCCTCGGTCTCCGTCACCTCGTTGCTCTACGACCAGCTGCTCGGCCAGGTGGACGATCAGTTGAAAGCCACCGCGCAGGCCATCGGCACCCAGGGGCTGACCGCCCTCAGCACCAGCCGTACCAGTAGTTCCAGCAGCGACTCCTCTATGCCCTCCACTTACTACCTGGAGGCCCAGTATCTCGACGGCGAGAACGGTCAGATGATCTCCTCCGACACCGCCGCCAAGTACGGCACGCCTATCATCGGCACCCTGTCGCTGGATCAGGCCGTCGCACAGGCCTCCGATCCAAAGCTGTTCACGGTCGACTCCGACCAACTGCACCACCAGTGGCGGGTCATCGTCCTGCCGATCGACGATCGCAACACCGGAGAGCACATCGGCGTGGTCGCCATCGCCCTGCCGCTCAGCGATGTGATGGAGACGGTCGAGCAGACACGCCTGGTGGTTGCACTCACCGACGTGTCCGTGATTCTGCTCGGCGCCATGGCCGCCGCGTACCTGGTGCGGCGCTCCTTCCGCACCCTGCGCCAGATCGAGGGTGTGGCCGGGCAGATCGCCGGCGGGGACCTGTCCGCCCGCGTCCCCGTCACCGAGCCGGCGACGACGGAGGTCGGCTCCCTGCAACGCGCCCTGAACACGATGTTGCAGCAGAATGAGCAGGCCTTCGACGTGCAGGTCGTGGCCCAGGAGCGCATGACCCGCTTCGTCTCCGACGCCTCCCACGAACTGCGCACGCCCCTGGCGGCGATTCGCGGCTACGGGGAGCTGTACCGCATGGGTGGCGTGCCGCCCGAGCGCACCGGCGAGGTCATGGGGCGGATCGAGTCCGAGGCCTCCCGCATGGGACGGCTGGTGGACGACCTGCTGCAGCTGGCCCGCATGGACGAGGGCCGGGAGATGGCGATGGAGCCGGTAGACATAACCCGGATTGCGGCGGGGGCGCTGACGGACATGTTGGTGCTGGCCCCCGACCGCGACTGCGCGCTCCTCCCGCTTGACGATGCCGACGGCGAGGCGCCCCCAACGATGGTCCTGGGCGACCGGGACCGCCTGTCCCAGGTGCTGACCAATCTTCTGGGCAACGTCACCCGCCACACCCCCGACGGCTCCCCGGTCGAGATCGCCGTCGGCACGGTGAACCGGCCGCCCGCCCCCGGGGTGGGCCGGCCCGCCGACCGCCCCACCGCGAGGCGGCAGCCCGCCGATGGGACGCGGGCGCCGCAGGGGCCGACCGTCGTCGTCGAGGTGCGCGACCACGGGCCGGGCGTGGCGGAGGCGGACGCGGAGAAGGTCTTCCAGCGCTTCTACCGGGCCGACACCTCCCGCAACCGGGAGACCGGCGGCTCCGGGCTGGGGCTGTCGATCGTCTCGGCCATCATCGCCCGCCACGGCGGCACGGTGCGCATGGACCAGACGCCCGGCGGCGGCGCCACCGTCCATATCGAGCTGCCCGCCCTGGTTACCGCGCCAGAGGAGAGCACCCCCAACACCCCGCAGTAACCCCGCCGAGATCGGTAGTACTTACGTGCCGAGATCGGTCGGCGCGACGACGAACGGGGTACGCGCGCAAAAGGTGGCGGGTAGAACACCCCGTGGGCTTCAAGTTCGCCGCCGGTAGTCCTACCATGGCTGCGTTTCATCTCATCTTGGAGGCTTTCTCATGAGCCAAATGGACGTGATCGACGCGCCCCAGTGGCTGCTCCCCGCGTTCGTACGCAGTGCGAAGGCGGTCGGCGCTACCGCGCCGGTCGAGCAGATCCGCACCACCGGGGAAGAGCTCGTCTCCCTGTGGACGAGCCCCGACCGGCACTTCCATAACCTCAAGCACGTCATCAACATGCTGGCGCGCGTCGACGAGTTGGCCGACGAGTCCCACAACCCCGACGTCATGCGGCTGGCCGCCTGGTACCACGGGTGCGTGTTCTGTACCGCACAGGAGTCGACCTATCGGCGCAATGGCGGCGAGGATGAGGTGGCCTCCGCCGCCTACGCCGCCAAGAGCCTGCAGGCGCTCGGCGTGCCCGACCAGACCGTGGATCGCGTATGTGCGCTCATCCTGAACCTCAAGCGCCACAACCTCGCCAAGAACGACATTGACGCCCAAGCCCTCTCCGACGCGGACCTGGGGGCGTTGGCCGTAGAGCCGCAGCAGTACAAGAGCTACCGGGCAGCGGTGCGCGAGGAGTACGCCCACATCCCCCTGGAGGACTTCCTGCGCGCACGCCTGGCGATCATCACCCGGCTGCTGGACCGCGAGACGCTGTTCTCCTCCCCGCTGGGCGCCCGCTGGGAGCTGCCCGCACGGGAGAACCTGGAGGCGGAGAAGCGTCACCTGGAGAACAAGCTGACGCAGCTGCCGCCGTCCGCGCAGCAGCCCCGCCCCACCGCGTCGACCGCAGGGTCCGGGGCCAACGCGCATGAGCAGCCCGATGCGGTTGCAGCGACGCCACTCCAGCCGGAGGCAAGCAGCTCAGATACGCAGGACCGGTCCGTGCAACTGGGTGGTTTGGAGGCGGCCGCCGACGCCGACGTCGTTCCCTCGGAAGTCCGGCCCGTCGCGCCCGCGCGCGCCACGGCCGCCTCCGCGTCCACACCGCCGGAGGCGGCCCGCGCGCATCGACGTGCGCCCCGGGACCCGGATGAGTTGCACACGACATCCCTGGAGTCGTGCGCGGATGAGCTCGACCAGCTGTTGTCCAAGCCGCGTCCGGGCGAGGAGGGCCCGACCGACCGTGCCAGCGCAGCGGAGGCGGAGCGCGCCAAGCTGGCCGAGAAGCTGCGCGCCAAGTGCGAAGAGGCCAAGGCGCTGCGGGAGGCGCGCACGGGCGAGTTCGCCGCCATCACCGAACCGATCCTCGGCTCCTCCGCCGACTGAGGCGCAAACTGTCCAGGATCGGCACGAACGCCCTCCACGCCCGCTGACAACGAATCACGAGCGGCGTCGTTTCAACGTTTCGCGCCGGGCCGGCCCGCACCCGCAGGACGTTTATGCCGTTGCCGGACGTTCGCGTCGGCGAGGTCACCAAAGTCCACAGGCGCGGTTCGTGCAGGGTGAATCCACAGAGATCGACGGCGGTGGATGCGGGCGCCTCAACTCAATCCCTACGGTGATTTCAAGCGCCGCGGCTGCGGCGCCGCCCACATGTCCGGGCCACAGGGGCTCCGGACCGTCTCACCGAAAGGCTCCCGCCATGCCCGTCTTCGCCGTCGACACCCAAGCCGTCACCGACACCGCCGTGCGCGCCCGCACTCGCATCTCCACCATCCAGACCGAGGTGGACGGAATGCAGGGCGACATCTCGCTGCTCCAGTCCTCCTGGACGGGTGGCGCCTCAGACTCCATGGCCGCCTGCGCCGCCGACTGGCACGTCACCGCACTGCAGGTGCAGGCGAGCCTGGACGCGATCAGTCAGGCCCTGGACCAGTCGGCCGTCTCCTACGACGACGCCGAGACCGCCAACTCCGGTCGCTTCAGCTACCAGGCCCCGCCCGCCTGAGCAGCGCGCCCGACGACGGCGGGCCGCCTCCTGCACTCGCAGGAGACGGCCCGCCGTCGTCGCGTCGGCCTGCACCCAGGGTGAACACATGTATCTCTAAAACGCAGCTCATTCAACGCACCTCTTTTCTCTTGACTCCTCCCGCGATCACAGAGATATTGGTCACACCTGATTTCGAAGGAGCGCCATCATGCACAGACGCATGCTCGGCGGCCTGACCGCCTGCCTCCCGGCACTCGCAGCCGCATCACCTGCGATCGCCGCCGAAGCACCCCCACCCTAGAGGACCTGGTCCAAGGTGCCACCACGGACAACGTTTCTTAGGAATCATCAATGAGCATTCTGCTTTGGATCCTGTTCGCCCTGGCGCTGCCCGCCTTAGCGGGATGGCGTTCGGGAGAGCGACACTGGGACGGCTTCGTTCTGTTCGGCCTGATCGCCGTCGCCACCATCGCCCTGCGACACCTACAGGTGTTCGACTTCGATGGGCTCGGTATGCTCAGCGCCCTCATTGTGTTCCTGGGCATTCACTTCTGGCAGCTGCAAGGCAACCGCTCGACCAACACGTGACCGTAACACGGTCAGACTGGCCTCCCACACGCATGGATAGCTGACACACGACGGCGGGCCGCCTCCCGCACTCGCAGGAGACGGCCCGCCGTCGTCGTGACCGGACCGGGGTCCTGTCTAGCGGCGTCGCGTAGGCGCGTCGGCAGGCACGGCCGGACGTGTCCGGGCGACGCGGGCCTATACGCCCCGCAGGGGATTGAACTCGCACCGTCGTACCGGCCGCGGACCGTCGGGGAAGCGCCAGCACCGCAGGGCCACGCACACCCCCAGGAACAGGGCCAGCAAGGCCAACCCGCCGGTCAAGGCACCCCAATTGCCGAGCAGAAGCAGCAGTGCGATCACCGCCAGTCGCCCCAGGTTGTTGATCCGGACCCCACCGGTGTCGCTCTCAGCGCGAGTCTTCGCCAGCACCAGCACCTGCCACAGCACTCCGCCAAGGACCAGCAGACTCGCCGCCCACAGGGGACCGTCACAGACCCGCAGTAGCCCTCCAAGTCCTACCAGCAGGAAGGGCGGCACCTCCGCGAGTACTCGCCCGACGAGGGCGTTGGCATCCGTCCTACTCATACGCCCATCCAATACCGCGTCGATGTCCTCGGCAAGGGTGAGCTGGGAGCCGCCTCCGCCCCGGCACTGAACGCCCGAGTGTCACGCCGTCTACTACGCCGAAGGGGCGTACCCAACGCGTCCTGCGGCCCCACAGTCCCAGCGCCCCCAAGGCTGCGGCGCCGCGAAGGCCCGCACCACCAAGGCACCACACCCTCAAACCCGAAAAGCCTCACCGGCTCTTCCGGTTTGAGGGTGTGGTACGGGTGGGTGTGGGTGTTCGGTGGCGTTGTTCGGACCCCTGTGGTGGGTCTGCACACTCGAGGAGTGAGCACCGTGGCGGAATCCGCGTGATCGCGCGGATCTTGCCCGCGGCCCGGGTGTCATGACAGTGCTCCAGTGTGCAACGACCCCCTCGTTGCACACTGGAGCGATGCCACCGGATTCGGGTCGAGAAGCAGTTTCCGCGTACTTCCAGGGGAAACCGGGATTTATGCGGGCTTGCCCGGACGGCCCTTGCGTGCAAACCCACAGCTCCAGCCCGGCCCGCCGGCCAGCGCAAGGCACCGGAGCACACGCGGAGCAATGACCTCCCCACTTCGTAGACAACCACAGCAGCCGAACCGACGGCGGGCCGCCTCCTGCGCTTGCAAGAGACGGCCCGCCGTCATTGTGATGGGACCGGGGTCCGCCGGGCGGCCGCGCGGGGCGCGTCTAGCGGCGAACCGAACCGACCGGGCGACCGATCAGTACATGCCGCCCATGTCGTCACCGGCGCCCGCGCCGGCGGCGGCCGGGGCCGGGGGCTCCGGCTTGTCGGCGACGACGGCCTCGGTGGTCAGGAACAGGCCGGCGATGGACGCGGCGTTCTGCAGCGCGGAGCGCGTGACCTTGACCGGGTCGGCAATGCCGGCGGCCAGCAGGTTGGTGTACTCACCGGTCTGAGCGTTCAGACCCTCACCGATGGGCAGGTTGCGCACGCGCTCGGCCACGACGCCGCCCTCGAGGCCGGCGTTGATGGCGATCTGCTTGAGCGGAGCCTCCAGGGCGACGCGCACGATGGCGGCACCGGTGGCCTCGTCGTCGGACAGCTCCAGGGCGTCCAGGGCGGTGGCGGCCTGCAGCAGGGACACGCCACCACCGGCGACGATGCCCTCCTCGACGGCGGCCTTGGCGTTGCGCACAGCGTCCTCAATGCGGTGCTTGCGCTCCTTGAGCTCCACCTCGGTGGCGGCACCGGACTTGAGGACGGCGACGCCGCCGGCCAGCTTGGCCAGGCGCTCGGACAGCTTCTCGCGGTCGTACTCGGAGTCGGAGTTCTCGATCTCGTTGCGGATCTGGGCGACACGGGCGTCAATGGCGTCCTTGTCGCCGGCGCCGTCGACGATCGTGGTCTCGTCCTTGGTGACGACCACCTTGCGGGCCTGGCCCAGGTCCTCCAGGGTGGCGTTCTCCAGCTTCAGGCCGACGGTCTCGGAGATGACGGTGCCGCCGGTGAGGATGGCCATGTCCTGCAGCATCGCCTTGCGGCGGTCGCCGAAGCCGGGGGCCTTGACGGCGACGGACTTGAAGGTGCCGCGGATGCGGTTGACCACCAGGGTGGCCAGGGCCTCGGCCTCGACGTCCTCCGCAACGATCGCCAGCGGCTTGCCGGACTGCATGACCTTCTCCAGCAGGGGCAGCAGGTCCTTGACGTTGGAGATCTTGGACTCGACCAGCAGGATGTAGGCGTCCTCGAGGACGGCCTCCTGACGGTCGGCGTCGGTGACGAAGTAGGGGGAGATGTAGCCCTTGTCGAAGCGCATACCCTCGGTGACCTCGAGCTCGAGGCCGAAGGTGTTGGACTCCTCCACGGTGATGACGCCGTCGTGGCCGACCTTCTCCAGGGCCTCGGCGATCATGGCGCCGATCTGCTCGTCGGCGGCGGAGATGGAGGCGGTGGCCGCGATCTCGTCCTGGGTCTCGACCTCCTTGGAGTCGGCCAGCAGGCGCTCGACGACGGCGGCGACGGCCTTGTCGATGCCGCGGCGCACGGCGATGGGGTTGGCACCGGCGGCCACGTTGCGCAGGCCCTCGCGCACAAGCGCCTGGGCCAGCACGGTGGCGGTGGTGGTGCCGTCACCGGCGACGTCGTCGGTCTTCTTAGCGACCTCCTTGACCAGCTCGGCGCCGATCTTCTCGTAGGGGTCCTCGAGCTCGATCTCCTTGGCGATGGTCACACCGTCGTTGGTGATGGTCGGGGCGCCCCACTTCTTGTCGAGGACGACGTTGCGGCCCTTGGGGCCGAGGGTGACCTTGACGGTGTCGGCGAGGGTGTTCAGGCCCCGCTCCATTCCGCGACGGGCCTCCTCATCGAAGGCGATGATCTTGGGCATTGCTGCTCCTGTATTTGGTGGTGGCTGGCGGGTGCCCGCGACGGACGGAGCGGCACCGGACGTTCATGTCCCGTCCGACGCCGACCCTCACCTGCCGGCCTGGGTCGTTCACCGGATCCGGGGAGCGGCTTTGTCACTCTCCGGGTCCGAGTGCTAACCGCAATGCTGGCACTCTCACCCCTTGAGTGCAAGACGCTCAGGTTCGCCGTCGGCCCGAAACGGGGTGTGAAAGAGCTCTCCCGACACCGTTTCCGTCGGTCTCGGCGTGTCGCTTGTGCCGATCTCGGCAGCCATATCGACCGATCTCGGCACATAACTTCTACCGATCTCGGCGGAGTTCCGCCGTGGCCAACAGTACGAGCGCGCAGGTCCAGGCGAGCGGTGCAGGGCCCGCGGGCAGGCCGTCGGCGCGCACCTTCTCGGGCAGCGCACCGGCGCGAGTACGGTGCGCCTCCAGCCACTCCAGCAGCGTGCGCGCCTCGGCGTCGCGCCCCAGACCGGCCGCCGACCAGGCCAGCAGTGCGGTCTCCGGGGTCCAGGAGATCCCGTCGTCGCGCCACGACTCCCCCGGCGCCACCCCACCGGCCGGCCGGGACATGCGGGCCACCGCTCCGTCCCTTACCGCCGCGACGCCGTCCAACGCGCGGGTGAACGGCGGAGCTACGAGCGCGATGGCCGCGTCGAGGTCGTCCCCGCGCACGTGCCTGCCCCAACCGGGCGCGAAGCCACGCTCCATGGCCGCGCGCACCGTCACCGTCCGCTCCGTCAACGGGCCCGCGCCGGCGCCCAGTTCCAGCCCCGCCTGCGCGAGCGCGGCCGCGGCCTCCAGCCCCAGCAGAGTGGGCGCCGCCGTCCCCAGGGTGAGGGTGCGCTCCCCCACCTCCCAGTAGTCCGGTGCCGCGGCCGGCAGGTGCGCGGGCGTGTCGGTCAAGTCCAGCAGAAAGCCGCAGGCCCGCGCACTCGCCTCCCCCAAGCGGGCGGATAGCTCGTCCACCCGCGCGCCGGCGGCGAGCAGTCGGCCGATCGCCCACAAGAACCAGCCGGTACCGTCGGACTGGGCGGGGCGGTCATCCGGGACGACGCCGACGGCGGTGTAGCGCGCCTCGAAGCCGCCGTCGCGACGCTGCAAGGTCGCCAACTGCGCGAGCACGTCGAGGGCCTGCGCCTCCAGCCCGACCGCCGCATAGGCGGCAGCGGCGAAGGCGGCGTCTCGGGGCCAGATATAGCGCCAGATGCTCACCGGGCCGGCCACGACGGCGCCATGCGGGAAGCGGGTCACCGCACCCGCGGCAGCAGCGCCGGGCTCGGCCAGCGCGGGCCCGGTCAGGGTCAGCAGATCGATCAGCGCCGTGCGGGCGAATTCCTCCCATCGGCCGGTCGGCAGCGTGGCCGCGTCCAGGCCCTGGCGTACAGCGGCGGCCAGCGGTGTCGGGCGGCCCGTTCGCTCGGGCGGCAGCACCGTGACGACGCCGTCGGTTCGGGCCAGCACGCCACCGCTCAGCAGAGCGGGACGGGCAGGTCTTGACGACAGCAGAACCGTTGCGCTCGCCGCCGCGACCGCGGCCGGCACGGCGAGCAGCAGCGCACGCCGGGGGAGCCGGCCGGCGCCGCCGCCTTCCGCGCGCATCATTCCTGATAGTCGCTGCGCAGAACCACAACAATCGGGTTGGACTGGGCCTCCTCGGCGGACTCAACCAGCTCGCCCGCCCCGAGCGCGTTGACGACGGCCTGCGCGGTGGCGGCCTGGTCGGCGGAGGCGTAGTAGACGGTGGTGTTGGCCGGCTCGGCGGCACTGTAGACGCCCTGTGAGACGGTGACGGAGGTGAAGCCGGCGTTGCGCAGCTTGTCGCCGGTACGGGTGGCCAGGCCACTGGTGTCGGTGCCGTTGTGCACGGTGACGCCGGTGGTGAAGTCGGCATTGCCGGTCGGTTCCTCGGTGGGCTGCGCGGTCGGTTCCTCGGTGGCCTGCTCCTCGCCGCCCTGCGCGGCATCATTGGCGCTGTCATCCGCGGGGACGGCGGCGGTGGCCGTGGAGGCGCCGCTCACCCCATCCGCGTGGCGCCCGAGCAGCCCCACCGCACCCCATGCCAGCAGCGGGACGATGATCAGAATGGCCAGTAGGGGAATCCAGCTGCGCCAGGCGGGGACCTGGGCGCGATGAACCCCGACGGGCACCGGACCGTCGTCGTCGGCGTCGAACTCGTCGTCGGGGTAGTCGTAGCGGCTCACACCGTGAGAATACCGGGAGGCCGACGCGGCGGCGGCTAATGCGCGCCGACACCCCGAGGCCGACCCGGAGCTAGGCTCTAGGCGTGACCGAACCGAAGCCGCTGTCCGAGATCATCCATCCCTCCTGGGCCCAGGCGCTCGCGCCGGTAGAGCCGACCATCCACGAACTCGGCGCGAAGTTGCGCAAAGAAATCGCGGCCGGCCGCGGCTACCTGCCCGCCGGCACCGATGTGCTGCGCGCCTTCACCTACCCACTCGACGACGTCAAGGTGCTGATCGTGGGACAGGACCCCTACCCCACACCGGGTCACCCGATGGGGTTGAGCTTCTCGGTGCAGCCGGGGGTGCGCCCGCCGCGGAGCCTGGAGAACATCTACACCGAACTGGTCAGCGACCTGGGCGTGGCGCGCCCGACCTCCGGGGACCTGACGCCGTGGTCGCTGCAGGGGGTCATGCTGCTCAACCGGGTGCTGACCGTGCAGCCGGGCAAGCCGGCCTCGCACCGAGGCTGGGGCTGGGAGGAGGTCACCCAGTGCGCCATCGAGGCACTGGTGGCGCGGAACCAGCCGCTGGTGGCGATTCTGTGGGGGCGGCCGGCGCAGTCGCTGTCCCCCATGCTGGGCTCGACGCCGATCATCGCCTCCCCACACCCCTCACCGCTGAGCGCCTCGCGGGGGTTCTTCGGGTCGCGCCCGTTCTCACGGGCGAACGCGGAGCTGGAGCGCCTGGGGGCGACGCCGGTCGACTGGCGGCTGCCCTGAGTGTGTTCGCGGGGCGCGGGCACGATGGCTAACACAACGGCTAGCATCCGCCCGATCCGCACCTTTGCCCTCTACTGCGACGTTTTGCACCCTGGTGTGCGGCAATTGGGCGCACACCAGGGTGCAAAAGCTCGAAGCAGGCGACGTGCCGCCGGCACGGAGGAGTCCCGGAAGAGGGACGTACACGTGGCCGTGCGGGAAAACGTGGAGCCGCGTGTCGGACTCGAACCGACGACCTGCTGTTTACAAGACAGCTGCTCTACCAGCTGAGCTAACGCGGCGTGCGGGCCGAGCTTACCCGACCAAATGCCCCGCTACTGCGCAGACGTGTCCTCGGCCGCGCCGCCCTGGATGTAGTCGGTGATGCCGGTCTCGGTGGCGATGGCGGTCAGTTCCAGCCTCTCGTTGTCCAGGCAGACCGTCGGAGTCCCCGAGACGCCGCCCTGTGAAAAGGTCTCACGGTTGAGCGCTAGCCAGGCGGAATAGGTGTTGTCGGCGATGGCGGTCTCCATCTGGGCCACCACCGCGTCGCTCACGCCCGCCTCGGTCGCGGCCTGCGTCACCGAGGCGGCGGTCAGTGCCGAGGAGTCCTGAGCGGCGTAGATCTCTGCGAAGCGGGCCAGCACCGCCTGGTGGAAGGCGAGCGCAGAGGCGGGCTCCTGGTCCAGCACGACACCCAGGGCGTTGCACACCATGTTGCTCCAGGAGCCGTCATTGGTTTTCTCCAGGAACCGTGCCGTGTGCAGCACGAGGTTGATGGTGCCGTCGCTCAGCAGGGAGTCGATCTCCGCGGCATGCAACGCCTCGAAGTTGGCACAGTAGTGGCAGGAGTAGTCGAAGTAGATGTGCAGGTTCCGGGCGCCGTCCGTGCTGGTGCCCGGCGTCAGGTCCGGCCCGAAGACGATCGACCCGTCGGCGCGGACGGTAGCCGGCATGCCGTCCCCCTGAGCCAGTTCCGAGACGATCTCGCCGCCCAGGCCGGTGTCCTTACGCGAGTTGACGACCAGTGCGGCCGCGGCCCCGACGACGGCGACGCCGCCCAGACCCAACAAGCTGCGGCGGGTGATCCGGGCGCGCCGCTCCCGGCGCTCCTGCTCCTCGCGCATGGCCCGGGCCTTGGCGCGCGCCGCCTCCCGACGCTCCGCCTTGGTGGGACGTGGCTGGTTTGAGGCCACAAGCAACTCCTCAACTCGGGTTCGACGCTGCCGCAGGTCACGCGGCGCATTGCACATTAGGCATTCTGCCTGTGAACCGCCAGGAAAGCACGACCGCAGGGTGCGGCCTGCCTCACCTCGGTGGGCGGGCCATGCCTATGTTTAGCGGGCCATGCCTACAAGCTGAAGGGGTCTAGCCGGGCCACGGGAATCGCGCCCATGGCGAACAGAAACACGATGGCCACCGCGATGACGACGAACACGACGCAGCCGATGCGCCGGTTCGTGCGCCCACGCAGGACCAGGTCGATCAGGCGGGCGCCGCCACGGCGGGTGGGCGCACCCCAGGGCACGAACCAAGCCACCAGCATGTAGGCGATCACCACCGACACCACGCACAGCCCCAACCGGTGGTAGTCACCCCACGTGGCCAGCAGGGCGGGAGGGGTATTCGGAGCGAACCCTAGCGCTCGGCCGGAGAAGTAGAACTCCATCACGGCGACGACCGCCGCCACCGCACAGGCGGCGGTGCCGGCGATCAGGGAACGCAGCAGGTACCAGGGGGTCGACGCCCACATGCGCGAGTTGTCGGCGGCGGAGGCGTAGCCGGCCCGCAGGCGACGCCAACGGCGCGCGTCATCGGCCCGACCGACGGTCCCCGCAATCACCACCAGCAGCGAGAAACCGATCGCCAGCCAGCCGGGAATCAGCAGTCCCAGCGCCGCCAGCATCAGGAAGAAGCAGGCGGCAACGGTGCGGTGACGCCGGGGCTCCAGCGCCCATTCGGGAACCGCTCCGGGGACGGGTGGGGCCATGGCCGCGGAGTGGGCGTCCCCGTAGCCGGCAGGGGCCGGCTGGACGGGCGCACCGAAACTGGGCTGCGCCGGCACCGCGGGTCCCGACTGAGCCGGTTCCACCCCGCCTCCGGGCGTAAACGACGGCGGCATCGGCGCCGCCGACGCGCCTGCAAGAGATGCCGGCCGGACGGCGTCGGCCTGCGGGGCGGGACTCGCCACGGCCCCGTAGCCCCCGGGGGCCGAAAACGCCGAAGACGACGGAGCCACCATCCCATAGCCGGAGCCGGACACCGGACCGGTCCCCGGGCTTCCCGCGCTGCCGGCCGACGAGAAGGGGGAGTAGATGGCCCCATACGTGCCGGTACTCGTGTCCGCCTCGACGACCTCGGGGACGGCCGCATCGCCGGCGTCGGCCTCGGCATCCGGCAGCACCTGCGCCAAAGCGGTCTGGCCGTCGCCGCCGTCGGCGATCTCATCCAGGACGCGCAACAGATCGGGGACGGGCAGGCGGTCGGCGGGGTCGGGGGCGAGTGCCGCGGTGAAGGCGCGCGCGAGGGCCGGCTGCGCCTGTTCCAGGTCGCCCAGTTCCGGAGTGCCGGCGTATACGCGGCGGAAGACGGCCTGCCAGGGGCCGGAGCCGAAGGGCGGGAGGCCGGTGATGGTGAACAGTAGGACGCCCGCGCAGGCGTACCAGTCGACGCCGGGGTTGGGTTCTCCGCCGTCGAGCATCTCCGGCGGAATGAAGCCGGGGGTACCCGTGACCTGGCCGGTCTGGGTGAGGCGGACGTCGTCGGCCACCTGGGCGATGCCGAAGTCGATCAGAACCGGGCCGGCCGCGCCGAGCATGACGTTGGAGGGTTTGAGGTCGCGGTGGATGACGCCGGCGGCGTGCACGACGGCCAACGCGTCGACCAGGCCGTGGGCGAGGTCGGAGAGATCGCGGATATCCGTGTCCAGCCGGTAGACGCCGGCATGGTCGATTTCGTACTGGAGAGTCGGGCCGTCTATCAACTCGGTGATGACGAAGGTGACGCCGACGCCGTCCGCGCCGTCGCCGGTCTCGATATCCAGTATGCGGGCCACGCGCGAGTCCTTGACGCGGGCGAGGACGGAGGCCTCACGGTCCAGGCGCCGGCGGGCCGTCGGGTCGGCCGCGATCTGCGGGTGAAGGATCTTCATCGCGACGCGTTTGCCGTCGCCGTCGATGGCTTCCCAAACCACGCCCATGCCGCCGGCGCCCAGGCGGCGCACCAGCCGGTAGCCGCCGACGTTGGCACCTGCGCGCAGCCCGGCCAGGGCGGCGGGGGTGGAGCTGTCGGGACTCTGCGGCATGGCGACACAGTACCGGGAGGTGCCCCGGACGCGGTTGACGTGAGTGGATTCACAGACCTTTGAGGATATTCCGAGCCTTTTCGGACTACCCGGACGGCGTTGTCGTATGACAAAGTTGGTCCTAACCGGAGCAAACCGCCCCGGCACGTGTCAATGCGGACACGCATCGGCACCTTTCACTCGGATCGTCCGGCACGTACCTGTCGGTGAAGGGATACCCCTTATGGCAACCGTCACCTTTGACCACGCCACCCGTATCTACCCGGGGAACGACACCCCGTCGGTGGACAGCTTGAACCTTGAGATCGCCGACGGCGAGTTCCTGGTCCTGGTCGGCCCCTCGGGCTGCGGAAAGTCAACCTCCCTGCGCATGCTCGCAGGCCTCGAGGACGTTAACTCCGGTCGCATCCTCATCGGCGACCGCGACGTGACCGACGTCCAGCCCAAGGACCGTGACATCGCCATGGTCTTCCAGAACTACGCTCTGTACCCGCACATGTCGGTGCACGACAACATGGGTTTCGCCCTCAAGATCGCCGGTACTCCCAAGGATGAGATCGACCGGCGCGTCAAGGAGGCCGCCAAGATCCTCGGCCTGACCGAGTACCTGGACCGCAAGCCGAAGGCCCTGTCCGGTGGTCAGCGTCAGCGTGTGGCCATGGGTCGCGCCATCGTGCGTAAGCCGAAGGTGTTCCTCATGGACGAGCCGCTGTCCAACCTGGACGCCAAGCTGCGCGTGCAGACGCGTACGCAGATCGCGTCCCTGCAGCGCTCGTTGGGCGTCACCACCGTCTACGTGACCCACGACCAGACGGAGGCCCTGACCATGGGTGACCGCATCGCGGTCCTCAAGGACGGCGTGCTCCAGCAGGTCGGTACTCCGCGCGAGATGTACGACAAGCCCGCCAACGAGTTCGTTGCCGGCTTCATCGGCTCTCCCGCCATGAACATCGGCCGGTTCACGGTCGACGGCGACGTCGCCTCCATCGGCGCCGCTCGTGTGCAGCTGTCCCGGGCCACGCTCGACGCCATGGTTCCGGCTGACAACAACAAGATCGTCATCGGCTTCCGCCCCGAGTCCCTCGAGGTGGTCTCCGCCGAGGACGAGCACTCCATCCCGGTGCGCCTGTCCTTCGTCGAGGAGCTGGGTAGCGACGCCTACATCTACGGCGAGCTGGTCGGCGCCGAGGGCTCCGAGGACAGGCTCGGCTCCGGTGAGGACTCCAGCCAGATCATCGTCCGCGTTCCTCCGCGCACTGCGCCGGAGCCGGGTGAGACGGTGTACGTGCGTATCAAGCCCGGCGAGGAGCACATCTTCTCCGCCTCCACCGGCGAGCGCCTGCCCGCCTGACTCGCCCACGGCGATGCGGTAACCGGCCGCCTGACGACCTCCGTCGCCGCATCGCCCGTACCACGACCGTGCTTGAGCCCCGCTCCTCCCCTACGAGGAGCGGGGCTCAGCCACAGGCCGACGGCGAGCGCCACAACCGCAGGTATGGTTCGCCGTGAATTAACGAGCCCGAAGGCGATCGGCTTCGCCTGAACCGACCCGGCGCCGTTGACGAGTGAATCGCGACGGACCTGAGAGAATATGTCCATGCCCCCGTCCATGCAGATCACCGCGGCAACGATTGACCCGGCGCTGCTCGATCTCCCGTGGGAGATTCCGTTGGAGGAGTGGCCGGCCGAGGTGCTCGCCGCCCTCCCGCGGGGGCTTTCGCGCCACATCGTGCGCTTCGTGAACCTCTCCGAACGCGTCATCGCCGTGAAGGAGATCGGTGAATCCGTCGCCCACCACGAGTACGAGCTGCTGCGCGACCTGGTCCGCCTCGGCGCCCCCTGCGTGACGCCGACCGCGGTCATCACCGGCCGCACCGCCCTCGACGGCTCGGCACTCAACTCGGTGCTGGTCACCGAGCACCTGTCCTACTCGCTGCCCTACCGGGCGCTGTTCAGCCAGTACATGCGCCCGGAGACCGCCACCCGGTTGATCGACGCCCTCGCCGTGCTGCTGGTGCGGCTGCACCTGCTGGGCTTCTACTGGGGGGATGTGTCCCTGTCCAACACACTGTTCCGCCGGGATGCGGGCGCCTTCGCCGCCTACCTGGTGGATGCCGAGACCGGCGAGCTGCACACCGAGGGCCTGACCGACGGCAAGCGGCTGTACGACATCGACGTCGCCCGCACGAACATCATCGGCGAGCTGATGGATCTGCAGGCCGGGGCGCTGCTGGAGCCGAGTGTGGACACCATCGAGGTGGGCGACCGGATCGTCAGCCGCTACACCGAGTTGTGGAATGTGCTCACCGCCGAGGAGACCTTCGACCTGGGCGAGCGCTGGCGCGTGCGCAACCGCATCGAACGGTTGAACGAACTGGGCTTCGACGTCGGCGAGCTGACCATGAAGACCGAGGCGGACGGCTCGCGCACGCGCATGATCATCCAGCCGAAGGTGGTCGACGCCGGCCACTACCACCGCCAGATCATGCGACTCACCGGCCTGGATGTGCAGGAGCGCCAGGGGCAGCGCATGCTCAACGACCTGCAGACCTTCCGCACCGTTACCGGCCGGAAGGACGAACCGGTGGAGCAGGTGGCGCATGCCTGGCTGGCCGAGGTGTTCGAACCCACCATCTCCGCCGTCCCCATGGAGCTGCGCCGCAAGCTGGAGCCGGCCGAGATCTTCCACGAGGTGCTGGAGCACCGCTGGTACATGTCCGAGCAGCGCCAACGCGACGTGACCACCCAGGAAGCGGTGGACGACTACGTGCGCACGGTCCTGCCGCAACACTGGGACGAGCAGTCCTACCTGTCGCTGGGCGACACCCAGGAGATGGAGGCCATCTTCGACGACGGCGAGGAGCCGGTGCCCGAGGACGACGCGGACTTCGCCGCCCTCGACGAGGCCACGGCCAACGCCTTCGAGCTCAACCCCATGGGCTTCACCGCCGGCATGAAGTTCAAGGGCGAGTGACGCATAGCATGCGCTGATCCGTTCAAACGGATGGCGTTCCTTCCGTCCGGGGAGTATCGTCACAGATGTATATCGGCGCGCGGCGCATTACCGCCCCGTGATTGCCACGCGCGCATCGTAGTCCATCTGACAGGAGCGGGACCTTGGCCGATCTAGAAGTCTCGGAAGATGCTCTCAACGCAATCGCCGACGCGCTGCGTTCCGCAGCGTCGCAACTAAGCTCGGACAACGCCGAGCTGTCGGGGAGCATGGCCGCTACGCAGTCTGAATGGACAGGAGAGGCGGCCAGTGCAGCCGCATCGTCGCATGCCAGCTGGTCAGAACGGTTGCTCACGCAAGTCGATTACATGGAAAGCATAGCGACCGCGGTCGATAACGCCAATGAGCGCTACCAGCAGACCGACAACACAGTCGCAAACATATGGTCCCTATGACAGTTGAACCTATCGGTTCTGACACCCGGAGTAATACATGAAAGTTGACTACGCCGACCTCGGTCTTACCAAGCAGGTACTCGCGCGACAGGGCGACGAGCACCTACCGGCCATGAAGTCCTTCCTGACCACCTGGGGGCGAATAGATTCGGCCGAGATGGGAGGCCTGTTCTCCGTACTCGTACCGCTCAACAATGCGGTCGTTCTTGTAGGCGAGGAGGTCCTCGGCCTGGCCGCCGAAGCCCACTCCGCCGCAGCCGACTCGATGAACAACACGATCGATGCTTACGCAAAGGCGGACGAGCAAGCGTGGGATGAACTTGCTGAGATCTTCAGGAAGATGGATGTGCCTCCGCCGCCATTCAATGATCCTCGAGAGTCCATACCGAGCCTGGGAGACGCCGCGCGCCAGTCGAGTGGGGGCGGAGGCGGAGATCCCATGCTGCTGGACCAAAGCATTCAGAATCGCGCCGCACTTGAAGAATACAAGAACGACCAGATGCAGCGCCTCCAAGAAAGGAACGACGTAGCTTACTCGTCGAACCGGTCGGTGCGCGAGGAGCAGGATCCACAATCCTATCTTGGCGAGCCGGGAACTCCTACGTCCGAGATGGAGAACCTGCGTTGGTCTGCTGGAGCACTGCTCGGCGGTCTCGACTGGGTGTTTGAGAAGCTCTTCCGATGGTCATTTCTCAACGACTTCGTCTACAAGAATATCGTGGGTGACTGGCGCTACGTCGATCGCGCCTCAACGGCCTGGTCGGAGCTCGACTCCGCACTCGTCGCCGTAGGCCAGAACGACTCGGGAGTCCTTCCTGCCCTGGCCGAGTGGGTAGGCAAAGGAGCGGTAGCTTGCAACGCCTTCATAACCGCGCTGTCGGTGGCCACGACTAGGCTGAGCTACGCAGCAGGGTACGTCAGCGAGATTGTCGGCAAAGTGGCACTCGCAGCAAAGCTTGCTGCAACCGGCCTGGGTATGCTTCTTAAGAAACTGTCTTACAAACTTGCGCGCGTCGCAGCCGAGGCCGCCGTTCCGGTTGTCGGCTGGGCCGCTGTAGCGGTAGAGTGCGCCATTCTCATCTCTGATATCCTAGGCATGGTGCGGCTATCTTACTCGATCGTCAACGCAGTATATGATGCCATTGAGGGCATCGTTACCGCCAAGGCGAAAATCGTTGAGGTATTGTACACCACCACGAATATTGCAGAAGCAGCGATACGCGGCGCGGCGGTACGTGCATGACTTCATTTCCTCCCCCACCCCGCAGCAATAGAGATCTCGATGAGCTCATCGAGCAACTTCGTGGCATCAATGAACGTCTGGAGAAGGAAGTCAAGCAGGCCGAGCAGGAGGCCGAGCGGGCGGACGCGGAGCGTGCCGAGGCTGCGCGTCGAGGCGAACTCGGTCCCGACTGGCAGGCCGTTCAACGACGAATCGACTCGGGCAGAACCACCGTTGCGGCGGTTTTCTCCGGAGAAGACACTTCACCCGAGGCCGAACGCCTACGCAAGCAGGTAGCAGAGAATCTGGGGCGCCTCCGCGACGACTGGGAGACCCAGCGCCGAACGGGCTCCCAAACCACGCCGTTGGATGAAATGGATGACTTGCGCCGTACCTCGCCACGGTTTCCCTGACGGCCTGGTCGGTGACGTCTTGCAGTCGGCTCCCCTATTGACACGGAGAAGTCATTGAGATCTCCTCTTTATCTGATGAGGTGTAGTCACCATGGCATGGCATGAGACGCAGCCCATGCGCCGCTTTGAGGTGGCGGCGCCGCCGCGGGACGCGGTGCGCTTCGTCGTCGACCAGCTGGCGTCCCGAGGGTTCACGCTGGAGACCTGGGACCTGGACTCGGTGCTGGCCGAACGAGGGCCGTGGACCGGCGTGATCCTGCGCGAGGGCAGTGAGGCCGCCAATTTCGCAGTGGACGTCCTTCTGGAGGCGTTTCCGCTGATTCTTGCTCTTCCCTGGGCACGCCGCCAACACGGACGCGTGCGCATGGCAGTCATTGCCCGTCCACTGCACAGCGACGCGACGGGGAGCGAACTCATCTGCTGGCACTTCCACCTTGACTCCGTGACTATACGTTACTGGGCCACGAACTTCACCATCGACATCATGGAAGGTTTGACCGAGCCCCTACGTGCGGCAGGCCTGCTGCTCGCCGGGCCGGCGAAACCATCCAGCTGGAAGACCTGGAAAAATCTGTCGGCCGATCACCCACTGCATCCTAAGCAGTGGCGCGCCATCAGCAAGGAGGCGCGGCGCCGTGGTCGCCGGCGCCAAGGCGGGACGCGACCGTCCTGAGCATCGTCCGGTAACGATGTTCGCGGCCGGGCGTGCCACCACGCCACTGTATTAAGTCGATGAGTTGCGCCGAAGCTCGCCTTGGTTTCCCTGCCAACTTGAGCGATGGTACGCAGCGGTCGGCTCCAGTGCTAACAGGGAGATGTCATCCAGGCCCACTCTTTTACTGATGAGGTGTAGTCACCATGGCATGGCTTGAGACGCAGCCCATGCGCCGCTTCGAGGTGGCGGCGCCGCCGCGGGACGCGGTGCGCTTCGTCATCGACCACCTGGCACCGCAGGGTTTCGCCCTGGAGACCTGGGACCTGGACTCGGTGCTGGCCGAACGAGGGCCGTGGACCGGCGTGATCCTGCGCGAGGGCAGTGAGGCCGCCAGCTTCTTCGCGGATTACCTTGCCGAGGTATTTCCGTTAGCGCTCGTTCTCCCCTGGGTACGCCGCCAACACGGACGCGTGCGCCTGGCGGTGCTGGCCCGCCCGTTGGGTGGCCGCGCGGCGGCAAGCGAGCTCATCTGCTGGCACTTCTCCTTTGATTCCGATACCCCTTGGAACCATCCCAAGTACTTCACCATCAACGCCATGGAGGGCTTGACCGAGCCACTGCGTGCGACGGGCCTGCTGCTTGCCGGGCCGGCCAAACCATCCAGTTGGAAGACCTGGAAAAGTCTGTCGGCCGATCACCCACTGCATCCTAAGCAGTGGCGCGCCATCAGCAAGGAGGCGCGGCGCCGTGGTCGCCGGCGCCAAGACGGGACGCGACCGTCCTGAGCGCCGTCCTCCAGCAGATCACGACGTTTGCAAGCCGCCCTTCTCCGCCAGGTGCGCCACCACGCCGCCAATGAAGGTGTCACCCAGGCCGATCGTCGTCGGGGAGGCGGTGCGAACCGCGAAGCCCGGCGCGATCAGCACGCCCGCCGCGGCCGGCTCGGAGGCGCGGGCGAGGCGCTCGCCGGTCTCCTCCCGGGGCGCCCACGCCACCTCCGTGTACTCCTCAACGGCGTAGCGGTCCCCGTGTAGGAAGCGAGTGGATGCCAGTAGGCAACCCGCCTCGGCGGCCTCGCGGAACAGGGCCGCCCGCTCCCCCACCACCGCGGCGTAGCGGCTGGTATGCACCATGACAGTCGGCGCCCCGAGTCGCCGGTGCAGGTCGGTCATCATCGCCGCGACCTGTGCCCCGTCCTCCAGATCTATGGCGCGTCCGAGATAGTGACGCGCCTCATCCTCGTTGAGCGAGTGAAGATCCACCAGGTGCGGAATTGTCTCCAGGATCACCTCACGCATGGCGTCGTTGTGAAAACCCGCGTCCTCGTAGACGACGACGGCGTCTGGTGGCGTCTCGGCCAACGCGTCCTCGAGTTCGCCCAGTCGAGTGCGCAACTCGGATGCCGACTTCATGGTGTTGAAGCCCGAGATCAGGACTACCCGGGCCTCGGCCAGCAGCCGAGGCAACTCCTTGCTCAGCCGCAGATCCTCGTTGGGCGCATCGTTGACCAGGATCACCCGATTGGGGCGGTGCGCGGTCAGCTCCCCATCGGCCAGGCGCACCGCCGCGCCCGCCGGGTACTGGACGATCACGTGCGGATCCAAGGAATCCGCCTCGGCGCTGCACACCCACTCGACGGCGGGCGACAGGAGCCGACGGACGTCGTCGTTAATTGAGACCAGGTGCACCGTCGAGGCTACGCCGATCCGTTCCATGGCCAACGCCGCGCGAACGCACGTGCCGCCCAGGGTGACTTGGTAGGTGAAGTGATCCGCGAAGGCAAGCAGCGCCCGCTTATCGGCCGCGTAGCACTCGCATCCCCGGGACTGTCGCATGGACCTCAGCACCGCCAGCAGCATCTCCCGCTCGTCGACGGCGCTGGCCGGCGGAGCGTCCTCGAGCTCGGCCTGGTGTATGCCATGGGTGTCCACGAGCTCCTGAAACGCCTCAGCATCCCAGTACAGCTCGTAATCGACGGTCCCGCCGAGCCCGAGGACAATCCGCACCGTCATCTCACTCTCCCTTCAGCCGCGCCCGCATCGACGCCGCAGGCTCACAGCAGCTCTGCCTTGCCCGCGGATTCGAACAGATCGATCTTCTGCGCCGCACACTCCCGCAGTGCCGCCTCGCACGGAGGCTCGATCACGTTGGGCTCGCGCAGGTGCACGTCCTGGAGCACCTCGCGCATCTTGTTGAAGTAGGCGGCCTTGATGTCGGAAGAGATGTTGATCTTGTTGATGCCGCCGTGCACGGCCCCGGCAATCTCGGTGTCGGAGTTGTTCGACCCGCCATGCAGCACTAGGGGAATGCCCAGACGCGACTTGATCTCACCCAGCAAGTCCAGGCGCAGCGCGGGCTTGGCCGCGGCGGGGTACAGGCCGTGCCTGGTGCCGATCGCGATGGCGAGAGAATCCGCACCGGTGGCGTCGATGAAGCGCGCCGCGTCATCGGGGTCGGTGTACAGGATCTCCTCCGTGCCGGTCTCCCCGTACTTGTCGGACACGCCGATGGTGCCCAACTCGGCCTCCACGGATAGCCCGACGGCGTGGGCGGCGTTAACCACGCGCACGGTCTCGGCCACGTTCTCCTCGAAGGATGCGAAGGACTTGTCAATCATCACCGAGGTGAAGCCCGCCTGGATGGCCAGCAGCACCTGCTCATAAGACGCGCCATGGTCAAGGTGGATCGCCGTCGGCACCGGGGACTCGTGGGCGATCCGGATGATGGAGGCCAGCATCGCGGGCCGGATGTGGCTCAGTTCGTCCGGGTGAATGGCGATGATGTGTGGGGAGCGCTTGTCCTCACAGACGTCCACCACCGCGCGCAGCATCGAGTACGAGGAGATGTTGAACGCCGGGACCGCGAAACCGTGTTTATTGGCGACGTCCAGGATGTCGCTGCCTGTGACTAACATTTGCATTGTACCTTTCTGTGTTGTCGTCAAGTTCAGTTCTTGACGGATCCAGCGGTCATCCCTCCGATGAAGTAACGCTGGAAGAAGATGAAGAGGAGCACCACGGGAATCGATCCGAGCACGGACATCGCCATCATCTCGTTCCACTCGTATGAGTGCTGCCCCATGAGGAGCTGAATACCGATGGGCACGGTGCGCATGTCATTCGTGCGCGTGAGCGTCAACGCGAACAGATACTCATTCCAGGCGATCATGAAAGTGTAGATACCAACCGAGACGATTCCCGGGATGGAAATTGGGACCAGCACCCGCCACAGTGCACCGAGAGAACTGGTTCCATCCACCTTCGCGGCCTCATCGAGCTCGCGCGGGAGGGTGTTGAAGTAGCCGGTGAGCATGATGATGGCGTAGGGCAGCGTGAACACCATGTAGGTCAGGATCAGGCCCTGGTAGGTGTTGTACAGCCGCAGCGTCACCATGAGCCCGAAAAACGGGATCAGCAGGGTGATCGGCGGCACCGCCTGCACCGATATGACCAGTACGTTCAAGATCCTCTTCCCGGGGAACTCGAAACGGCTGAAGGCGTAGGCGGCGAGGATCGCGACGATGAGTGTCAGCGCCGTCACCGACAGCGCCACGAAATAGCTGTTGATGAAGAAGCGGATCTTCTCCGAATCATGGAAAATGGAGATGTAGGCCGCCCAGGAGGAGCCCTCTTCAATGATCCGCGGAGGCGTGGCGAAGATCTTCGCATTCGGTTTGAAGGAGGACACCAGCATCCAGAAGATCGGCAGGGCCGCGAAGCCGGCGCCCAGGAGCAGCCCCACCCATACACCCGCCTTGGCCAACAGCCGTCGACGCCGTTTAGTAGTCATAGCACCCATGTCACTACTCCCTCACCTGTTGGCTACGCACGTAGAAGAAGGCGAGGATCATGGACAGGATCAGCACGATCACCGCACTGGCGGACGCCCCCGAGAAGTCGTACTCGGAGAATGCCAACTTATAGGTGAAAGTGGACAGCACCTCCGTCCGGTCAAGCGGCCCTCCGCCGGTGGTCATCCAGATGAGGGCGAACTGCTGGGAGGTCCAGATGACGTCGAGCAGCGCCATGGAGATAATGATCGGCCGCAGCTGTGGGAGGGTGATCGACCAGAACCTCCGGATCGGGCCGGCGCCGTCGACCTCCGCCGCCTCGTACAGATCCTTCGGGATGCCCTGAAGACCGGCAAGGATCGAGATCATGAAGAACGGGTACCCGGACCAAATGTTGATGAAGGTGACTGCGGCCAGGGCGATATCCGGATCGGCGAGCCACTCGTGCTGTCCGCTAACGACGCCCAGACCAGACAGGATCGCGTTGACTACGCCGTTGGGATTGAGCAGCAGTCGCCACAGGATGGCGATGATCGCCACGGTCAGTAGCCACGGGAGTACGAACAGGGTGCGGAAGACGGTCCTGGTGACAGCGGATACCGACTCGGAATTGAGCAGCATGGCAAAGCCGAGACCCAACAGCATATGCGCCACCACGCTGATGGCCACGAACCAGAACGTGTTGGCCAGCGCCGTACGGAACTTGCTGCTGGTGAGGATCTCGACGTAATTGCCCAGCCCGATGAAGTGGGACTCCCTAGCGGTGATGACAGCATCCATCAGCGAGTATCCGACCACCATGACGATCGGAATCACCATCAGCACCATCAACAGGATTAAGGTCGGTGACAGGTATGCGTAGGGCACAAGTGCCTGGGTCAGGCGCCGCCCACGGGACGGCGCCCGCACCCGCCGCGTCCGAGACGCATTTGCGGCATCGGTGACGCTCATGGGTGAACCTCAGAACTCCTCGTCCCACGCCTGCTGGGCGTTGGCGAGCATGGTGTCGACGTCGATATCGCCGCTGAGGTAGCTCTGGAACTGCTCATCGAACTTGCGCATGAGCGTCTCGGAAACCGGCAGACCGGTGAACTCATTGGCAGGCGTGCCCGAGCTCCAGATCTCGAAGGCCTGCTTGAACAGCTCATCATCCTCGACATAGTCGGGCGTGGCCGTACTGTTTCCGGGGAAGGCCTTAGCGTCGTCGGCGAGCACCGCATTGGTGTCGGCCGACATGAGGAACTCCACCAGCTTCCACGCCTCCGCCGGATGCTCGGTGGTACCGGAGACACCGATGCCCCAAGAGGCGTAGGGCATGCCGCGCTGGCCGGTGTAGCCACTCACGGCGGGCAGTGCGGCAATGCCGAATTCCAGGTCCGGGTTGCCCTCGCGGATGGTGTTCACGTGCGCGAGGGAGTCGATCATCATGCCGACCCGCGCATTGGTGAAGTCCTCGACCTTGTCCTGCTCCTTCATGGTGAAAGCGCCCGGCGATATGACTCCGTCGTCCCACAGATTCTTGATGAATTCGCAGGCGCTCTTGACGTCCGCGTTGCCCTGGAGGTTCGGCTTGCCGTCCTCGGTGAGCATCGATCCACCGGAGGCCCAGACCCAGGACATCACATCATTCTGAATGCCGTTCGGCGCCTCCAGCGAGAGCGGCAGCGCCCAGCCGGAGATGTCCTCACCCGTGTCCGCGATCGCCGCGGCCGCGGACTCGAACTCCTCACGCGTGGAGGGGATTGCCGAGACGCCGGCCTGTTCAAGCAGATCCATATTGGTGAACATGGGGTAGACGAAGTTGACCACCGGGATCATGTAGGTGGCGCCGTCGATCTGAATCTGGCTGGCGAGCTCGGAGTCGTCGTAGCCCTGCTCGGCCATCAGGGCCGTCAGGTCCGCTATGGCACCCTGCTTCGCGAAGTCACTCACCCATGCACCGTCCAAGCCGACCACATCCGGCATGGTCTGCGCCGCGGCACCGGCAACCAGCTGCTCCTTGGTCGAGGCATAGGGCCCGGAGAGCAGTTCGACCTTGATCCCGGGGTTGGCCTGCTCGAACTGGTCCATGAGGGCGCGCAGGGCCCCGTCCGGCAGTTCGGGTTCCCACCACTGGGTGAACTCCAAGGTCACCTCCCCATCGCGGCCTCCACTACTTCCCGATCCGCCACATCCGGCCAGACCCATCGCCGCCAGAGCGGCCACTACGGCCGTCATCTGCCCGAATTCGCGCCTACGCATACGCATCAGCATTGTTACTCCATCATCATTGACACGAGTTGCGACATCATGCTGGTTTCATCCACTTCCTGATGTCTGTGGACGAGCATAGTGCGACTTTTTGCGGCTGTCTGCGCTCGATCGGCAACAATCACGTAACGTTCGGCTTGAAGGCGCATGAAGAATGCCTAGACTGGCGCCATGAACGACGCCGCACCCCGCCTCCCTGGAGGGCGGAAGGCCGAAATCGCCGGCTACGTGAACCGACTGGGTCAGGTGACGGTGACGGCCCTGGCGGACCACTTCGGCGTCTCGGCCGACACCATCCGCAGAGATCTAGACCAGCTTGACGCCGACGGCCTGCTCATCCGTATGCACGGCGGAGCGATGTCCAACTCCGCCGTCCCCTGGCACGATACGAACCTGAGCGACCGCGCCCGTTTGCAGGCGTCCCAGAAGGATCGTATCGGCCGGATCGCCGCGGAGCTCGTGCAGGACGGCAACGTCCTGTTCATCAACGGGGGAACCACCGCACTGTCCCTGGTACACCACCTGTCGAACAAGCGGGAACTCATCATCGCGACCAACAACCTCGCACTGCCGGTGGAGATCAACCCGGAGGCGTGCCGCGACGTATACGTCATCGGCGGGCACGTGCGTCTGTCTGGCCACGTAACCATCGGCCCGGTCGCCTTCGCCTCCGCCATCTCAGGCGTCGAAAACGACATCCACGTCGACCTCGCCCTCATCGGCGTGGGCGCCGTCGACACCGACGGCTTCTCCACTTCCAACTTGGACGAGGCCGCCATGCTTGCGCAAATGGCCGCCCGCGCCCGTCGGGTAGCCATTCTTGCCGATTCGACCAAGCTTGGTCGGCGTCTGTTCGCCGCGATTGGCGACCTTGCGATTGCCGACTACCTGATCACCAACGAACAGCCCAACGCCGAGCTCAGCGCCGCTTTGAACGCCCGCTCGGTACAGGTACTCACTCCGGATACGCCTTACTGAATCCTCGCCTCTCGACCGAGGTAGGCACCTGAGTCAAGGAGGACTCGATGACCACGCTCATGACCCGCCAATTCTTCGATTCCGAAGCCTGGAGCCTACTCGCCTTCGGCAAACGCTCCCGCACCGATCATGGGTTCGGCTGGCTCGACGACGTCGGCAGCATCGACGCCACGCACGGCGTACAGCTATGGATCACCGGCCGCATGACCCACTGCTTCGCTCTCGGGCAGCTCATGGGCGACCCGGACTGCGCCGCTCTGGCAGAACACGGCGTCGCCCGCCTACTGGACGGCCCGCTGCACGACACCGTCGCCGGAGCCTGGCTCTCCGCAGTTGATATCGACGGGACCCCGCGCCCAGGAAACCTGGTCTCCTACGAGCACAGCTTCGTCATCCTGGCTGCCGCCTCCGCACTCATGGCCGGCGTATCACGCGCGCAGGAACTGCTCGATGCCGCCCTGCTCACCTTCGACCGACTGTGGTGGGACGAGGACGCCGGGATGGTGGTGGATGCCCGGGACCGTCACAGCCCCGCCGTCGACCCCTACCGTGGCGCAAACGCGAACATGCACACGGTTGAGGCACTGTTGGCGGCCTATTCCGCCACCCACGACGCCACTCACCTGCGGCGAGCGGCGCGCATCACCGACCGGATCGCGCGCGAGTTCATCACCCATGACTTCCGCCTGCCCGAGCACTTCGACGTCGACTGGAACGCCGTCCTCGACTACAACCGGGACCGCCCCGCCGACGCCTTCCGCCCCTATGGCTCCACAGTCGGGCACTGGCTGGAGTGGTCGCGGCTGATGATTCAGGTACGCGCCGCGTGCACCGCCGCGGGCATCGGCTACGACCCGCTGCTGGACACCATCCCAGGGCGCATGTACCGGCAGGCACTGCAGGAGGGATGGGGCGTAGACGGCGAACGCGGTTTCGTCTACACGGTGGACTTCGCTGGACGCCCGGTGGTGCATGAACGCATGTACTGGGTGCTGTGCGAGGCGATCGGCGCGGCGGAGACGCTGCGTGAGACCACCGGGGATCCCTCCTACGAGCACGACATCGACATCTACGCCACCTTCGCCCGGGAGTTTCTGATTGAGGCACCCGGTCGGTGGCGCGAGGAGCTCGACGCCCATAACCGCCCGAGCTCAATCACCTGGTCGGGCAAGCCCGACATCTACCACGCACTCCAGGCAATGCTGATCGGCCGCCTGCCGATCACCCCATCATTCGCGGAGGGCCTGCTGGCCACTGGGGCATCGCCCGCCCGAAGCCGCTGAACCGGCCACACGCAAAACACGACCCCCGTTTGCGTTCCACGACCCCCGGCCATGATCCACGAACTTGGGGTGCGTTTCACGACCCCGGGGTGGTCGTGGAATGTTCACGGAGGTCGTGCCATAGCACCAAGGTCGTGGAACGCAATCCCGGGCCCGAAGTGTTGCGCGGTGAAGGGCACCGTGCAGCCGCCGGGCTGCTCACGCCGTCGGGCCATCTCCAATCTGCGCGTGCACGCTGGTGAGCACTCCGGCGTCGTCGGTCGCCAGCGCCAGTGCGCACAGGAAGGCGGCCATGGTGTGCGACCAGTAGGGCACGCGCATGCTCATACACTCCCTTCCCGCGGATACGTCCGGCGATCCCACCACCTCGTGGTTCAGTTCCCAACCAGCTGCATCGGCGACCAGGGCCAGTAGGTCATCCGTGGTGGAGAAAGCGCCTTCAAACCCGGTGGCGGCGTGAGTCCCCTCCTGCCCCGCCACAGTGATCGTCACTGGCCTCATGACGGCGTCACCGTGCGCCGGCAAACGCTCCGCAATGTAAGTGGCGAGGGAATGGTCGTGGACGACCCGCTCCGACGAGAGTCTCAGCGCCAGCCCCCGGATCGCCGCCTCGCCGATCAGTGCGCCGTAGGCCGCATCATCTGCCGCCGTGGCCGCGGCAGCGGCGGCTCCCTCGCGGCGTCCGAGCACGCCGATCTCAAGAGAGGGCACATACGTGTCGTTCATGGTTCGCAGCCTATGGATCCGCTCGCCGCAGCCCGGAACGCACCGCGCCCCCGGTTAAGGGGGGGCGGAATCGGCGGTAGCTCGGCGACGCTGACTCGGGACAGCACGCGCCCCGAGTTTAGGGGTTCTTGGTGTTGGTGGGTGTGGTTGGTGGGGGTGGGTGCTGCTGGCTGGGGGCGGAGGGCTGAGTCTGATCGTTGATGCCTGGGGCTGTAGTGTTTGGGGGGTGTGCGCAGTGGTTGGTGGGAGGCGCGTCACTATCGCTGGTCTCCCCCCGGGGGGTGCGTCTGCTGCGCCAGTTCGCTGTTGGGTACGCCGGTTAAGAGGGGCCTGCTGTGTGGCCCGGAGGTCTTCAGCAGGCGTCTAAGTGGCGTCGTACACGACTTCCGCGCCTGGCGCGGGCCCGTGCCGCTAACCGCAGGCAAGTCGGGGTGCCGAGTGCGCCCCTGGAAGCAGACCCACGCTGCCGGGTGCGGGTCGGTCGGGGTGCTGGGAGGGGGTGGGTTGGGTTGTCTGGTGTGTTTTCCCGGGTGGGATCTGGCGCGTAGGTCGGCGCGGGCCCTGGCGGTTGGTACCTGTGGTTGACGGTTCGGCACTTAGCACCGGCGATTCGTACCCTCTCGTGGCGGTTCGGCACCTAGAGGTACGTACCGTCCCTGTTATGTCTCAGGACATCGGTGACAGTTCTGTGTCAGGACATCGGTGACAGTTCGTGGGTTGTTGGGGGTGACAGTTCTGGTGTGCTTTTGGGCGCATGAGCTCAGTCAGGAAGTCCAACAGTAGTGGTGTTGATCCGCGTGTGCGTCTGGCGATCGCCCGGTGGCCTGATGACGCCCCGCGCGGGGCGGTGACCACGTTCTGCGAACAGGAGGGCATCTCCCGCAAGACCTTCTATGTGCTGCGGGCCCGAGCCCGAGCTGACGGGGAGGCCGCGGTACTCGAGCCCCGCTCCCGCCGTCCTCGCACAAGCCCGGGACGCATAAGCGACCAGGTACGCTCCCAGGCCCTTGACGTGCGTGCCGCGCTGGAACGCTCTGGCCTGGATTGCGGCCCGATCAGCGTGCACGACAAGATGCGGGCCATGGGCCTCAAGGCGCCCTCGCCGACATCACTGGCCCGCATCTTTCGCTCCGCCGGCGTGGCCCGAGCCGAGCCCACGAAGAGGCCCCGGGCGGCATGGCGCCGGTTTGTCTATCCGGCCCCGAACGCCTGCTGGCAGACGGGGCGCCACCGAGTACGTCCTCGCCGGAGGACGCAAGGTCGTCATCTTCCAGCTCATCGACGACCACTCCCGCCTGGCGGTGGCATCCCTGGTCGCCGCCGCCGAGACCAGCCAGGCGGCTATCGCGGTATTCGACCGGGCCGTCGCCCGCTACGGGGTGCCCCAGCGGCTACTGACCGACAACGGGACGGCCCTGAACCCCACCCGACGCGGCCGCAAAGGCAAACTGGTCGACCACGTGCGCACCCTGGGGGTAGAACCCATCACCTCCAAGCCCTATAAGCCCACCACCCAGGGCAAGAACGAGCGCTTCCACCAAACCCTGTTCCGCTACCTCGACAACCAGCCCCTGGCCCACACCATCGAAGAGCTACAAGCCCAAGTCGACGCCTTCGACCACATCTACAACACCGAGCGAGGACACCAGGCCCTGCCCGGGAGGATGACACCCCAGCAGGCGTGGGACGCCACCCCCGTCGCCGCCCCGCCACGCCCCAAGCACCACGAGCCCGTATCCGTCGGCGGCATCCCCACACAACCCCGCCCCAGGCGCCGGCCCACAACACCGCCCTCAGGGCAGCGCCAAGGCACCATCGGGGCTAACGGAGTGGTCAGCCTGGCCGGTATCAGCTTCTTGGTATCCAGAACCCACGCACACCAGCCAGTGACCATCACCTGGGACCCCCACCAAGTCGCCTTCACCGACACCCAAGGCGAGATCCTGGCCCAGTACCCCTGGCCCGCACCCGGCGTCCGTTACGTCTCCACCCACACACACCCAACCCCACCAACCACCACAACTGTCACCGATGTCCTGACACACCAAGTGTCACCGATGTCCTGACACAAAACTGTCACCGATGTCCTGAGACATCACAGGTACGTACCGTCCCATAGGAGTACGAATCGTTGATCAGAAGGTACGTACCGTCGTCGGAAGTGTCGAATCGTCGACCCGAGAAGGGTGCCCCGTCAGGCGAGCAGCCGAGTCCTCCCGCCCGGACCGCCGCATCCGAGAGGGTGAGGCCGGGAATCGTCCCTCGGGGTGCGCTGGCTGCACACCGGCGGCATGAGATGCCGGGACTCGCCGGGACTCGCCGGGACTCGCCGGGATTCGCCGGGGCTCGCCGGGACTCGCCGGGACCTGTTGTGGCCTGTCCAGGCTCGCGGCGATCAATTGCGCCTGCCCTTCCCATCGTGCCTGCCAGAATGCTCCTGCCGGATGTCCACAATGACTGCCGCCAGGCTCTTACCTGTGCACCACCACACCCGCGATCCCGAGGGGTCCCCCCCGATTCCCGGGTCGGCTGTGCTTCCGTGGGATGGCTGTCATGTCGTTTTATGACCTTGGGGTGTGGTTTACGACCACCCCGGGGTCGTAAACCACACCCCAAGGTCGGAAACCAGCGCCGACCAGCACTGACCGGTGCTTCGCGCTTGAGCTTGAGGGTGCGGCCGCATGGAACCACGATGCGGCAGGCCTCCCTCGGGCGCGGGAGGGCAGCGCCGCTGACCGCCCACACACGAAGAGCCCCTTAAGGACACGGAATTCATGTCGGTGCCCCGCGATACCGTGGACACATGTACGAAGGCAACGGTGCTGAGCGGCGATCCGGCGGGGCGTCCCCGACGGATCGGGCGGGGCTGCCCGGCGTCGGGAGGGGATCGACGGCGACCGTTGCCTGGGCCGCTACATACGGGGAGGCAGCGGCCGGGCCCGGGGCCGAGCAGGATTCCACGGCCGTGCTCGAAGTCGTGCGGGAGCCCACGGCGCTGATCGAGCACCTGGCGGAAGTACCTGCAGGCGCAGGTCTGGCGAGCCTGGTTGAGGGTCTGTTGGCCGGCATACTGGTACCCGCCAACCCCAACGGTGAGGCGGCCGGCTCCGCCGGGGAGAACGCAGCAAACGCAAGCGCGGTGGCTACTGCAAGCATCGCGGACGCTGCAAACACCACGGACACTGCAAGCACCGCGGACGCTGCGAACACCGCGGACGCCGTGGGCATCGCCGAGCTGGCGGAAATACTGGGGACTCCCGACACCGGCGCACTGTTCAACACCATCACGAGCCCGGCCGACCGCGCCCTGGCGCAGGCCTCCGCACAGCAGGGCGTGGACTGGGGCGAGGGCACCGGCATCGACCGCCTGGCCACGCTGGGCGGGCAAGTGCTCAGCGAACTGGTGGCGGCGTGCCACCGGCTGGTCTCCTGGGCGTCGTGGTGCGAAAGCGCGGCGGCTGCGTGCCTTGCCCGTACACCGGAAATGAACCGCGGCGCAGCTCCCTGGGGTCCGGACGGGCGACTCGAATGCCTGGTGACGGAGGAGGAGCGACGTTTCACCACCAGCGGGGAGATCGCCTGCCGACTCGGCACCACCCGCCAGAGCGCCTGTCAGATGTTGGATCGGGGCGAGGCTCTGCTACAACCCGAGTTCGCGGCCACCGAGACCCTGCACCGGGGCGGCCTGCTGGATGCGAGCAAAACCGCCCTGATTGTTCGCCGCCTGGAGGGTGCCGACGCGAGGGTGGCCAGGGCCGTACAGGAGCAGGTCCTGCCTCGCGCATCCCGCAGGACGACGTCGCAGCTGGCCAAGGACATCGACCGCGCCCTGGCCGCTTTAGACCCCGACGGCGCCGGCAGCCGCCGTAAGCGCAACCTGGCGCGCAGGCACGTTACGCGGCCCCGCCAGGCGGGCGAGGGCGTTCATGAAATGCGGCTCCTGCTGCCGAGCCTGGACGCGTTCCTATTGGATGCGACCCTGGACGCCATAGCCGCCTCCGCCCGGGCTGCCGGGGATGAGCGTTCCCCGGCGCAGCTACGGGCCGACGCCATCACCGGCATGACGCTGCGCACCCTGCAAGCCAGCCAGTACGCCGCCTGTCGGCCGTCTTTCACCGCACCTGCAAACGTCGACCACGCCGCCCCAGCAACTGTACCGACCAGCGTCGACGCCGGTGCCCCGCCGCCTGCACCGGCCAGCGCACAGCTGCTGCCCGACGGGGTCCCGTTGGAGGGGTTGCTGGCCGGGTTGAGCAGCCTGGTTGAGCCCTCGCTCCCCTGGTGGACGCCCTCCGGGGTAGAGGCGGTCTTCCCTCCGCCGGGGATCACCATCAATGTCGACGTCGCCGTCCCCTTGGAGCACCTGCTCCCCGACGGCGCCGGCGCCATCGGGGATGACCCGCAGACCGGATACGGCCCGCCCATCGGGGATGACCCGCCAACCGGGTACGGCCCTCCCACCGCCGGCGATACGCCGGGGCGGCCCACGGACGCCGTAGTCGGGCGATCCTTCGCATCCGACGGGCGAAGTGTGCCCGAAACGCCCCCGGCCGACGGGAGCAGTGCGCCCACCACAGGTCACTCAGACTCACCTACGCGAGGCGGAAGCAGTGCGCCCACCACAGGTCACTCAGACTCACCTACGCGAGGCGGAAGCAGTGCGCACACCGCGGTTTTGGACCGTCAGCGCCCCCTCCCCTACACCGGGACGGCCGCGGGCGCGGGTCCCGCGGCCGAGGTCACCATTGGGGTCAGCACGGCGCCGGTGCCCGCCGCCACCGCCCGCGCCCTCGCAGCCGGTGGGGTCTGGCGCAGGCTGGTCACCGACCCGGTCTCGGGGACGGTAGTCGACGTGGGCCGCACCCACTACCGGCCCCCGGTCGCCCTGCGCGAACTCGTGCAGGCCAGGGACGGCTCCTGCACGTTCCCGGGCTGCACCATCCCCGCCACCCGTTGCGACACGGACCACATTCAACCCTGGGCCGAGGGCGGGGCGACCAGCCTGAGTAGTCTCACCAGCCTGTGCCAGGCCCACCACCGGCTCAAGCACACGCCCGGGTGGAGCCTCAGCCGCACCGACTCCGGTGATCTGACCTGGTGTACTCCCACCGGCGCTCGCTACCGGCGCAGCCTGGACGGGAGCATCACCCTTCTGGCCCACAGGATCGGGCCTCGCCAACTGCTTGTCCCCGCCCAGAAGGTCCCCGCGCGCCTCACCGAGGCCGTCGACGACGCCGTCCTGAGTCGTCTCCAGCACGGCCTTGAGCTCAGTGCTCGAGACGCCGCTCGTGCGGACGGGCGCCCCCGAGTCGCCAGCCGCGGTCCCCGCCCCGGCCAGCCCGTCGGCGCTTTCGAGACCACTCCCTACTCGGAGGCCCTGCACGACCTCGGCCTGGCCCCACTGCTAGACGAGATTCCGCCCTTCTGACATTCCGCCCTTTTGACCGCCTAGTCAGGCCCCGAGCTCCTCGGCAACCAGCGCCATCTCCTGGTCCGCACGACGCCGCAACTCCCGGTGTCGGGTCCAGGAGGCGAGGGAGGCCTCGGCGACCGCGTCGACCAGCAGCACCACACCCGTGGCCAGCAGGCCGCGGTGTGCCACCCCGGTGCGGTCGCGGCGGTGCACCGCCGTCCCGATCAGCGCCCCGCCGATGCCGGCCTCCAGGGCAACGCCGGCCCGCATGAGCCAGGGCCGCTCGGTGACGACGCGAATGTAGGTCTGCCAGAAGGCCGAACCGGGCGCCTCCGGGTCCTGCAGCATGAGCCCGACCGAACGCCCCACGGCGTTGGACAGGCCGCGCGGCTCGTGCACCACGGCGCCGGGCGCCTCCGCGGGCGCCAGCCGACCGGTCAGCACCGACGCCACCCAGTCGGGCAGGCCGAGCGCATCGATCAGGGCCACCAGGCCGTCGATACCGGGGGTGGAGAAGGCCTCCGCCACCGCCTCCGCATCCGCCCCGGGCACGGCCGCGGCCACGAGCGAGACGTCGGTGGAGTCGGTGAGCATTTCATCCACCAGGGCGCGCAGGGCCGGCCCCGGCTCGGCCACGCCGCCCCACACGTACTGCGAGGTCATGCCCCAGGAGAAGACGGCGTCGTCCTCACTCTCGCCGGTGGTGACGGCGCGTACCGCGATGTCGCGGGCGTCCACGGTCAACACCAGGGCCGGCAGAGACTCCTTGTCCCAGCCGAAGGAACCCAGCTGGTTGCCCTCACCGGAGTACATGACGATGCGCCGGTCGAGCGCGGGCAAGGAGGTGACGGCCAGCGGACGCTCCAGCAGGGTGGCCTGCAACGGCACCATGTAGGCACTGAGCGGAGAGACGACCACGGTGCGGGAACCCTCCGGCGTCTCCGGGGCCACGGTCGGCAGGGCGACATCGGCGGGCAGGGCGTTGAAGGAGGCCGGGCCGATGGTGACATCCCCGGAGAACTCGCGCGCAAGGGACTCAACCAGCTCGCTGATGCGAGTTCCGGGCATCACGCCGCCGCGCGACGGCGGGGTGACGGCCACGCGCCCGTCGGCGTCGGCCAGCAGTGTGAGGGAGAGCAGGTGGGGGGTCGCCGGGTACCACTCGAGGCGGGCGACTACCCGCTCCGCCTCGAGGCGCGCGGCAACCGCGTCCGGCTGGGTTCCGGGCACGACGAGTACGCCCTCGGTGCGGTTCCAGCGCTGTGCGGGGTCTTGAGCCATGAAGGCCTCCTAGTCGGATGGTGACGACCGTTGTCCGGCCCGTCCACGCGACGGGCGGGGACACCACCATTGTGTCAGCATAGAGCCTCCCGGTCAGCCCGGGGAGCCCCGACCGGGGTCGCCGGGTTGCCTGGCCGGGGGAAGCCGGACCACCCGGCCGGGTCGTCAGGTGGCCGGAAAGCCTCGGCGGTTACTTGCCGGCCCCGGCCCGACGGCGCAGCCGGTCGACCTCGTACAGGGCGATGCCGGTGGCCACCGCGGCATTGAGCGACTCCACCGTCCCGGCGATCGGGATGGAGATCAGCAGGTCGCAGGTCTCGCGCACGAGCCGCGACAGTCCGCTGCCCTCCGCGCCGGTAACCACCACCAGCGGGGAGTCGGCCAGATTCAACTCCTCCACCGGCGTATCCGCCCGCCCATCCAGGCCAACGACGAAGCAGCCCTCCCGCTTGAGCGCCTCGAGGGCGCGCACCAGGTTCGTCTCCCGGGCGACCGGCACCCGCGCGGCGGCGCCGGCGGACACCTTCCAGGCGGCGGCGTTCACGCCCGCAGAGCGGCGCTCGGGCACGATCACGCCGTCGACGCCGAAGGCCCCGGCCGAGCGCAGCACCGCCCCCAGGTTGTGGGGGTCGGTGACCTGGTCGAGCGCCACCAGCAGGGGGGTGTGCCCGGCGGCGCGGGCACGTTCCAGCAGGTCGCGGGCGAGCACGTACTCGTAGGCGGGCACCTCAATGGCGACCCCCTGGTGGGCGGCGCCCTCGGTGAGGGCCTCCAGGTCGAACTTGGTGGCCTCCACCACCGGTGCCCCGACCAGGGCGGCCCGCCGCACCACGGCGCCCAGGCGGTCATCGGATTGGGCGGAGGCCGCCATGAACACCCGGGTGATGGGCACGCGTGCGCGGGCCGCCTCCGCCACCGCGTTGCGGCCGCAGACGATCTCGTGGTCCCGCGGCACGTTGAAGCGCTGCCGGGCGGCCTCCAACTGCCCGGAGCGGGTCGGCTGAGCGGCGCGGGCCTCGGCCCGGGCCTTGGCGCGCGCCTTCGGGTGGCCGACGCGGTCCTCGGCCTTGGGGGTGGGTCCGCGCCCCTCCAGGCCGCGGCGGCGCACACCGCCGGAGCCCTTGAGCGGGCCCGTCTTCTTGCCCTGCTTGCGTATGGCGCCGTGGCGCCGATCATTTCCCGGCATCGCGGGCCTCCTGTTCTGCGGTTGGCGGCCAGTGGCCGCGGTGACGTTGGTGTTGCGCCGGGGTCGACGCGGCGGGTCAGGCCAGGTGCCAGCGGGCCCCGGTGGCACTGTCCTCGACGACGACGCCGGCCGCGGACAGCTCGTCGCGCAGCGTGTCCGCCCGCGCCCAGTCCTTGGCGGCGCGGGCCTGCGCCCGCTGCTCCAGCAGCCCGGTGACCAGCTGGTTCAGGGCACGCATGGCGGCGTCGTCCGTGCTGCCGCCCGCGCCGAGCACGCGGTCGCGCCAGGGCTCGGCGAGCGGGTCGAGGCCGAGCACGTCCAACTGGGCGCGCAGGTCCAGGGCCGCCTGGGCGACGGCGTCGAGGTCGGGGTTGGGCGCGGCCAGGGCCGTGTTGAGAGCCTTGAGACTGGCGTGGACGACGGCCATGGCGCCGGCGAGGTTGAGGTCGTCGTCCATGGCTGCGGCGTACTGCGCGGGCAGGTCCCGGGCGCGCACGGCCGCGGCGGGGGCGTCGACCGGGTTCGGGCCGCCGTCGGCGGGCGCGGTGATCTCCAGGGCGCGCATGATCGCCCCGGACAGCCGCTCCCATAGGGAGGCGGCGTCGGCGAGAGTCTCCTCGGAGAACTCCACCGTGGAGCGGTGGTGAACGGTGCCCAGCGCCAGGCGCAGCACCGCCGGGTCGTAGCGGTTGAGCAGTTCGGAGACCACCAGCGAGTTGCCCAGGGACTTGCTCATCTTCTCGCCCTTGATGGTGACCCAGGCGTTGTGCACCCAGTGGCGGGCGAAGCCCCAGCCGGCCCCGTGGGACTGGGCCTGCTCATTCTCGTGGTGCGGGAAGCGCAGGTCGATGCCGCCGCCGTGGATGTCGAAGGACTCCCCCAGGTAGCGGCGGGACATGGCCGAGCACTCCAGGTGCCAGCCGGGCCGACCCCTGCCCCAGGGGGCGTCCCAGGCGGCGTCCGCGGGCTCGGTGGGCTTGGCGGCCTTCCACAGGGCGAAGTCGCGCGGGTCGCGCTTGTCCGCCTCCACCTCCGCGTCGATCTGGGAATCCTCCTCGGTGGTGGCCAGGTCGTCGACGCTCTGGTTGGTCAACGACCCGTAGTCGGGCAGGGAGCGCACATCGAAGTAGACATTGCCGGGCTGCCCGGTGTAGGCGTGTCCGGCGTCGAGCAGCCGCTGCACCAGGTCGATCATCTCGGGGATGTGGCCGGTGGCGCGCGGCTCGTAGGTGGGGGGCTGCACGCCGAGGGCCCGGTAGGCGGCGTCGAACTCGCGCTCGTGACGCTGCGCCCACGCCCACCAGGGCACGGGCGGGTCGGCGGCCGCGGACTTGGCGAGGATCTTGTCGTCGATATCCGTCACGTTGCGGATCAGCACGACGTTCTGCCCGCAGTGGGTCAACCAGCGGCGCAGCACGTCGAAGGCGATGGCGCTGCGCATGTGGCCGATGTGCGGGGAGCCCTGAACCGTGGCACCACACAGGTAGATCGCCACCGTACCGGGCGTGACGGTGGGCGCCAGGGGCACGACGCCCTGAGCGGCCGTGTCATACAGGCGCAGGTTCAGCGCGGGACGCGCTTCATTGGATGAGGTGCTCACGGCCGCAGCCTAGCGGGTGCGGCAAGTCCGGCTACACCTGCGGCACCGGCCAGACCAGGGCGGAGGCGACGGCCGCCAAACCCTCCTCACGCCCGAGGAAGCCAAGGTGGTCGGTGGTCGTGGCCGAGAAGGCGACCGGGGCGCCGACGGCGTCACTCAAGGCGGTTGTGGCCTCCCGCATGCGCCCGGCCACCCGCGGGCGTGCGCCGACCAGTTGCACGGCGACGTTACCGATTTCGAAGCCGGCCGCGCGCACCCGCCCCGCGGCCTCGGCCAGTAGCGCGGCACCGGCGGCGTTCTCCCACTCCGGCGCATCCGTGCCGAAGTTACTGCCCAGGTCCCCCAGGCCGGCGGCGGACAGCAGGGCGTCGCAGCAGGCGTGGGCGACGACGTCGCCGTCGGAATGCCCCTCCAGTCCGACCTCGTCGGGCCAGTCCAGGCAGGCCAACCGCAGCGGAGTGTCGGAGTCGGCGGCGAAGGCGTGCACGTCGGTGCCGATGCCGGTGCGCGGCGTCCACTGGGCGATCTGCGCGCGGTAGGCGGCGGCGTCGGCCTCGGTGAACGTGGCGGTGCCGGCCGAGTGGCGGGGCGTGCGTCGCGCAGGGGTATCACTGTCGGGTTGATCGGTCATGCCCCACAGTCTGCCGTATATCTACTCGTGACCCGTGTATCCGTTTGTTGCCCCGCGCGTCGCCGGGAGCACCGGCCGCCTTGACGCGGTGGCAGGATCCGGCCGGACAATGCGCCCCGTGGCTCCCGCACGCACGTCCAGCAGCACTACCCCGGCCGCACCGGCCGGGTCGACGCCGCTGTGCGCGCTGCACGAGGACGGCACCTGTCACTCCTGCCCGCACATGTCGACGCCGCTGCCCGTGCAGCGGGCCCGCAAGCAGGCCCGGATCGTCGCACTGCTGGCCGACGGCGCGAACCCCGTCCCGGCCGCGGCCTGGGAGCGGCCGGCGGCGAGCGCGCCGAAGCGCTTTCGCAACAAGGCCAAGATGGTGGTCTCGGGGACGGCGGCCAAGCCGCTGCTGGGCATTCTCGGGCCGGGCGGGCACGGCGTCGATCTGCGCACCTGTCCCCTGCACGTGCCCGAGATCGAGGCGGCGCTACCGGTACTCGCACGCGCGATCACGACGCTCGGGCTGACGCCCTACGACGTGTCCGCGCGGCGTGGCGAGCTCAAGCACCTGCTGGTAACGGCCTCCCCGGACGGGGACCTGATGGTGCGCTTCGTGTTGCGCAGCCGCCGACACGTCGACGACCTGCGCGCCGCCCTGCCCGGCCTGCGGCGGGCGCTGCCGACGCTGGCGGTGCTCAGCGCCAACATTCAGCCGGTGCACCAGGCGATTATCGAGGGGCCCGAGGAGATCCTGCTCACCGAGGACGACCGTCTGCTCATGCGGCTGCACCTGCCGGTGTCGGACGCGCCAGAGGATGGCACGGCGGGTGCGGGCCCGACGGAGCTGCCGTTGTACCTACCCACGCGTTCCTTCTTCCAAACCAACACCGGCATCGCGCAGGCGCTTTACGCCACGGCGCGGCGGTGGGCGGATGATGCGCTCACGGTTCCCGGTGCGGCGCCCACGGCTCCCGCCGCGACGCCCACCGCCCCGCGGGCCCCGCGGCGGGTGTGGGACCTGTTCTGCGGCGTCGGCGGCTTCGCCCTGGCCCTGGCCGGACCGGATCGGCGCGTGCTGGGAGTGGAGGTGTCGGCGGCGGCGATCGACGGCGCCCGGGCCGCCGCCCGACTCATGAGGCTGCCCGACGATCGGGTCCGGTTCGAGGCGGGCGACGCCTCCGTTCTCGACCCGGGAGCCGGGCCGGTGCCGGACCTGCTGGTGGTCAACCCGCCGCGGCGCGGCATCGGGGCGGAACTGGCCGAGCGCATCGAGGCCGCGGGGGTGGAGCGGGTGCTGTACTCCTCCTGCAACCCCGCGAGCCTGGCGAAGGACCTGGCGCGGATGCCCTCGCTGCGGCCGCGGCGGGCGCGCCTGTTCGACATGTTCCCCCACACCGACCACGCCGAGGTCCTCGTAGACCTCCGCCGACGTCGGTAGACGTTACGTGCCAAGACCGGTTGTTAGGGCGGGTCTGGGCACGACGGCCCATGGATCGGTGTCGCCTTGTCACGTAGCCTCGTGACATGGCGAGCAACGACGCTGCACCCGGTCCCTTTCCATCCGCCCCCTCAGCATCGACCACCCCCTCGGCCCCTGCGCCCCCGGGCCGCCCTGCGCCCGGCCGCGGGACTCGCGGCCTGTCCCGCCGCCGGGCGCTGGCGCTCCCGCCCGCCATCGCCGCGCTGGTGGCCCTGGGCGGGTGCGGAGTATTCGGAGGCTCCGCGCGGGCACAGGCCTACGACACCGACGCCGTCCACCGCGAGATCCCGCTGGAGGACGCTCCCGGCGCGCCGGATGCCGCGGCCGCCTGCGCCGCTCTGAGTGAGTCACTGCTGCGCTTCCGCCTGGGCGAGGAGCCCGCGGCTAACGCCTTGACCTGCCCGGTCGGAACGGCCCTGACCATAGCCCTGCTGTACGCGGGCTCCGACGCCCCCGCCGACGGCGTGGACTCACTGCTCGGCGTATCGGCCGCCAAGGCCGCCGACGCCGATTCGGGCACCACCCGCGACCTGACCTGGTCGGCGCTGCAGAACGCCCTGCTGGCCTACGACCCCAGCGATGAGGAACTGAACGACTTCGACCCCGAGCAGATCCCGGAGGCCCCGCTGCTGCACATCGCCAACCGGGTGCTGCTGGTCGGCGATGACCCGGCAGTGGAGCAGTCCTACCTGGATGCCGCCCGCGAGTGGTATGCCGCCACCACCGAGCACGCGGACCGCGACGACGCCAAGGCCGCCCTGGACGCCTGGGCCGAGCGCCACACCGGCGGGCTGATCAAGTCCTCGGGCATTGAGATCACCAAGGACACGCGGCTGGTGCTGCAAAACGCCCTGCTGTTCGCCGCCCGGTGGAGCACTACCTTCGACGCGAACCACACTTACGACCAGGACTTCACCCTGGCCGACGGCTCCACGGTCACCGCCCAGCTCATGCACGAAGACTTCTTCCGGCCCTGCGTGCAGGGCGAGGGCTGGCAGGCCGTGCGCCTGCCCTACTGGGACGGGGACGACGACGCCCAACTCGTCATGGACGTGATCCTCCCCGACGCCGGCGTCGCTCCGACGGATCTGCCCGAAGGCGCCTGGGAGCAGGCCTCGGCGGCGCTGGACGCCGTCACGGAGGACCGGAGGAGCGAGGTCGTGCTGGCCCTGCCAACCCTCGACCTGAAACCCGGGCCCGTGGACCTGCTCGCCTTTCTGGACGCCCAGGGCACCACGCTGGACTCCCTGGAGCACATCGGCGAGGAGCTGGTCGTCGACCAGGCGGTCCAGCAGGTCCGCCTCATGGTCAAGGAGGAGGGCACGGTGGCCGGGGCGCTCACGGAGCTCTCCGGAGCGGACGGCGCGGCGGCACCCCCGGAGGCGCCGGTGCAGTTCATCGTGGACCACCCCTTCGCACTGCGCATCGTCGACCAGTTGACCGGCCTGGTGCTGATCGAGGGCGTCATCATGGACCCGACCGCGGCCGCCGAGTAATTCCGGCCACGCCGCGGCCCCGCCTCCCGAAGGCCGGCCGAACGGCTACGCTCATACCCGGCAGCCCTTCCCACGACTGTAAGGAGTACCCGTGAGCGTCGACGTCATCACCCAGTCCACCCCCGAGCTCGTCGAGGCGATGGAGCGCCTCATCCCCCAGCTCTCCCGCAGCGCCCCGGCTCTGACCGCCGCGCAGTGCGAGGCCCTGGTCGCCCAGCCGGGCGTGTACCTGTTCGCCTTCCGCCCCGACGCGCCGCTCGCCGACGGCACCACCCCCATCCTGGGCATGCTGACCCTGGCGACCTTCACCATCCCCACCGGACTGCGCGCCTGGGTGGAGGACGTCGTCGTCGACGGCGACGCCCGCGGCCACGGTGCCGGCCAGGCACTGGTCGAGGCCGCCGTCGAGTACGCGCAGTCGCTGGGCGCCCGCACCGTCGACCTCACCTCGCGCCCCTCCCGGGAGGCGGCCAACCGCCTGTACCGCCGGGCCGGCTTCAAGCTGCGCGAGACGAACGTTTACCGCTTCTCCGGCGAGTGATCCCGCGGCCGGTCCGGGGCGCGGCGTCGTGCATGCCCCGGCCCACGCTCAGGGCTCGGCCCACAGCAGCAGGTGCGGCGTGACGGCCTTCAGGTCCGGGACGACGACGAGCCCCGGATCGGCCGGGAAGTGCTTGTGCCCGCCGATCTGGATCACCCGCAGGTCGTTGGAACGGGCGGAGGCCGCCCCGGTGGCGGAGTCCTCGACGACGACGCACTGGTCCTCGCTCAGTCCCAGCAGGCGCATTCCGGCGGCGTAGGGGGCCCGATCGGGCTTGCCCGGCAGGCCATCGTCGCCGGTTATCAGGCCGGCGAAGACGTCGCCGAGCGCGTGCGCAACCGCCTCGACGATCGGGCGCGGGGACTGGGTGACGATCACCTGCGCCAGCCCGACCTCCAGCAGGGTCTGCGTGATCTCCCGCGCCCCCGGCACCAGCGGCGGGTTGGCCCTGACGGCGGCCTCGACGTCGGCGGCCATGCCGGTGAAGATCGCCTCGGCCGCCGGGTCGTCGGGGCCGGGGGCCGCCCCGGTGGCGGCGATGAGTTCGTGGGTGCGGCTGATGGAGGCGCCTTCCAGGGCGGTGACCTGTGCTGCGGTGACGGTGCCGCCGGCGGCCTCGCAGCGACGGCGGAAGGACTCATCCCAAAAGGGTTGGGAGTTGATGAGCGTGCCGTCCATGTCCCACAGGACGCCGCGCACATAGCGGCCGGAGTCACTCATCGCTTGCTCCCGGAGTTGCGCCCGCCGTTGCCCGACCGGCCGCGGCCCTTGTTGCCCTTGGCGCGTCGGCGTTCGGCCCGCTCCGCACGCCGAGCAAGCTTCTCCTTCTCGCCCTGCGCCCACTCGACGCGCCCGGTCAGCCAGTCGCGGGTTTCGCGGGTGAGCATCTTGTTGTCCTCCAGCAGGCCGCCTGCGCGCAGCTCGGTGAAGTCCAGGTACTCGGAATTGCGGGTGCGCGCGTACTGTCGCTCGGCCTCGTGCAGGTCCGCGGCATCCCGTGCGACCTGCCGCTCGATCATCTGCCGCCCCAGCAGCAGGAAGATCGCCAGCACCAGGGCCACGATGCTGCCGTAGCCCTTCGTGGGCGCATACAGCAGGGCCGCCAGGACGGACAGCCCGACGGCGGGCCCCATCATGCCGTAGGTGTACCCCTCGGAGCGTCCGTCGTGGCCGCGGGCCCAGGCACGGAGCTTGGCGCGCCCGTCCGGGTCGCCACCATTGAACCAGTCGCGCACCCGCCCGCCGATGCTGCTCATCGTTCTGCCTCCTCAAGTAGCCCGTCGATCAGTTCGGCCATGGATCCCACCGACCGCTCGCAGGCGGCGACGACGTCGGGCGGGGACCAGGGCAGGCAGATGGCGTGGTCGGCGACGACGTGCATGGGGATGTCGTTCCAGGAGTCGCCCACGCTCCAGGTCTCGATCCGCTCCCCCGGCAGGGGACCGTCGGTGCCGGTGAGCACGTCCACCAGGTCACTCAATCCGGCGCCCTTGGTGGCCCCGGCGGGAATGACGTCGAGGAACTCCTGGTTGCGCACCACCTCGATCTGATCCGGCCAGCGGGCGGTGAGGTCGGTGGCGATGCGCTCGCGCACGTCGTCGTCGCGCACCCGCATGGGCACCCCGATGAAGCGGTGGCAGGGCATCTCCTCCAGGGTCATGGGCAGGAAGATCTCCAGGATTGGGGAGGTCTCGTGGTAGGTGTCGGACAGGATGTGGTCCGCCTCCATGGTGGTGGCGAAGACGGTGAGCCCGTCGATGCCCTGCAGAAAGTCGGCGATCTCGTGCGCGACGCCGTCGGGCAGGTAGCGGGCGGAGAGGACCCGGTAGTCGCCGTCGATCAGGACGGCGCCGGTGAAGGTGACGGCGTAGTCGAAACTCATGCCGGCGGCCGTGAGGGTGTTGCGCGTGGCGAAGACGGACTTGCCGGTGTCGACGACGAGCAAGTTGCCGGCGTCCCGCCAGCGCTGCATGGCTTCCAGGTCGGCGGAGCTGACGCGCCGGTCGAACAGGACCGTGCCGTCCAGGTCGGTGGCGATGAGTTGACGCACTGCTTCTCCTGCCAGGCCGAGTTATGTGCTGGGTAACAGATTACTGACTGGGCGCCGGGAGCACACCAGTGATGCGGGTGGAATTCGGTCGGAACGGGCGTCGAGGTCGGTCGAAGCCTCGCAACTTCGACCGACCTCGACGGTAACAACGACCGACCTCGGTGGTGGGGCTATAGGCCGAGCCAGCCGGTCCAGGCGCCGAGGATGCCGATGACGAACATGCCGAGAATGATCCACAGGGCGTTGATCTTCTTATTCAGCAGCCACATGCACAGGAAGGTCAGCCCCAGCGCGGCCACGCCCGGCAGCAGCTGGTCGAGAATATTCTGCAGGGTGGTCTCGGTGACGGTGCCGTCGTCCGCCTCCACCGAGGAGATCACCCCGGGGAAGTTGATCGTCGTCCATTTGGCCACCAGGGCACCCATGACGAACAGACCGGTGATGGCGGCGATCTGCGTGATGCGCTTGAGCTGGCCGCCGCCGACCTCACTGACCATGGCGGTGCCGCGCTCGTAGCCCCACTTCAGGCCGTACCAACGCACCAGGATGCGAATGACATTGATGCCCAGGAAGTAGATGAGCGGGCCGAGCCACGCACTGCTCGAGCCGGTCAGGGCCAGGGAGGCACCCAGAGCGCCAAGCACGGGCCGGATGGTCCCCCAGAAGATGGGGTCGCCGACGCCGGCGAGCGGGCCCATGAGGCCGACCTTGACGTTGGTGATGGTGTCATCACCGATTTCCTCGCCCTTGGCACGCTGCTCCTCCATGGCGGCGGTGACGCCGAAGACCACCGAGGAGATCCAGGGGTGGGTGTTGTAGAACTCCAGGTGGCGCTTGAGGGCGGCCGCCTGTTCGGTCTTGTTGGACGGGTAGAACCTCCGGATCGCCGGCATGAGGGTGATGCAGAAGCCCATGGCCTGCATGCGCTCGAAGTTGAAGGATCCGAGCAGGAATGTGGAGCGCCAGTACATGCTCCGCAGGTCGCGGTCGGTGAGCATGCGCCCGGTGTCGGGAGCGGCGTCGATTTCAGTGGACTCTGTGGACATGGTCGTGTTTCCTTCCCTGTTCCTTGCCGCGGTCAGTCGAGCTCGTCATCGAGTTCGTCGTCCAAGTCGTCGTCCAGGCCGCCGGAGCCGCCGCCCACTGCTGCGGGGGCGGGACGCGGCAGCTGAACCGACTCGTGGAAGTCGGGGTTGAGTTGGACGTAGATGAAGGCCAGGCAGACGCCCATGATGCCCAGGGCGACCAGGGTGATACCGGTGTCCAGGGTGGTCATGGACTGCGCCACGATGAAGCCGATGAAGAAGAAGGGCATGAGTTTGCGTGCCCGCATCATGTTGATGACCATGGCGTAACCGACGACGACGATGAAGCCACCGGCGATCTGCAGGCCCTCGGTGACGACCTCGGGAATCAACCCCAGGGCGCGCGCCACGGAGTCACCGGAGGCGACCACCGCGACCGCGGCGGTGGGAATCGCCACGCGCAGGCCCTGCAGGGACAGCGCGATGAAGTGCATGATCTGAATGCCCCGCATATTGCCGTCCTCCGCGAAGCGGTCGGCCTGGTGGGCGAAGAACACGTTGATGGTACGTACGAAGATGGTCAGGGCCTGGCCGGCGACGGCCAGCGGGACGGCGACGGCGATCGCCTCATCGTGGGTCTGTCCGCCGGCGATGGCGATGACGGTGGAGATGGTGGATGCCAGTGCGGCGTCGGGGGCCATGGCGGCGCCGACGTTCATCCAGCCGAGGCTGAGCAGCTCGAGGCTGCCGCCAACCATGATGCCGGTGGTCGGATCGCCCATGGCGAGCCCGGTCAGGGTGCAGGCGATGATGGGTCGATAGAACATGCGTTCGTCCAGAACGGAGTCGCAACCGGCGAGGAAGGCCACGAGGGTCACGAGGATGATCTGGACAGCACCGATGTCATGCATGAGAGTGCTTCCTGGTGGGGACGGATAGGGGAGGGGGTCAGTTGATGAAGCCCTTGGACTTCAGCGTTTCCATCAGGCCGGTGCGCCCGGAGGAGGGGACCTGCTGGATGTATTGGCTGATGCCGCGGGAGTCGATCTCCTGGAAGTTCTTGACGTCCTCGTCGGAGACGTAGACGGCCTGCGACAGGGCCTTGGTGCCCTGCTTGAAGGTCATGCCGCCGACGTTGACCTCATCGGCCTGGATGCCCAGGTCGAGCAGGCGCACGATGTCTGCCGGGGTCTCGACGACGATGACGGCCTTGAGGTTCTCGTACTTGGGGTTCTTGTACACGCGGGCGGCCTTGGCGACGGTCAGCACATGGACCTTGACCTTGCCGCCGCCGGTCTGGAGCATGAGCGTCTTGCGCAGCTCGTCGTTGGCGGCGCCGTCGGAGACGGCGAGGATGGCCTCGGCGCCCAGGGAGCCGGCCCAGTTGTTGGCGACCTGGCCGTGGACCAGGCGGGAATCGATGCGCAGGAGCTTGATGTCCATCAGAGCTCGTCTCCTTCGTCGTCGTCGGAATCGGTGGTGGTGGGTGGGGTGAAGATCTCGGAGAGGACCTTGACGCCGCCGGCGCCGGAGGTCTTGGCGACCTCGACCAGCTCGGTCAGGTCGCCGCCGGCCAGGCGGCGGCCGAGGACCTCGATGAGCATGGGCAGGTTCACCCCGGTGACGACGTCGGCGTCCTCACGGGCGGCGGCGAAGCGGGCGGCGGCGTTGTAGGGGCTGCCGCCGAGCAGATCCACGAGGATGAGGTACTGCCCCGAGGCGGAGGACTCGACGGCGTCGGCGTACTTCGCCAAGAGGTCGTCCGGTCCTTCGCCGGGGTCGAAGCTGATGGGGACGACGTCGTCCTGCGGGCCGGCGATCATGGCGGCGGAGTTGAGCAACCCCTCCGCCAAATGACCGTGGGCCGCGACGATCACTGCAACTGATGACTGCAACGGCGGGCTCCTGCCAGTGGCGCACCGTCGGGGAACGGTGCTGATCGAACAATGGGGTCATGACCACGTCGCCATGCCCCAGCACGGTCAGCGTATGCCAAATCGTTTGGACTGGCGACAGATTATGACGAAGCACACAGTAGCACGCGGGTGGTCTTAGATCTCGGGAACGTTGCGCTCAATTTCAGCGAGCCACGGCCCGGCGTCGGCGTCGGAGGGCATGCGCCAGTCGCCGCGTGGGGACAGCGTGCCGCCGCCGACCACCTTGGGGCCGTTGGGCAGCGTCGAGCGCTTGAACTGACTGGAGAAGAAGCGCCGGAAGAACACCAGCTCCCACTTGCGGATGTCGGCGAGCGTGTAGGCGACCTTCTCCTCCTCGGGCAGGCCGGCCGGCCACTGCCCCACGCTCGGGTCGGCCCAGGCCTTCTCCGCCAGGAAGGCGATACGGGAGGGGCGCTCGCCACGCCGCAGCACGTGCCACAGTGTGAAGTCCTGCAGCGCGTAGGGGCCGATCCGCGCCTGAGTGGACTGGATGGGCTCGCCGTCGTCGGCCGGAACCAGCTCGGGGCTGATCTCGGTGCTCAGCACGGCCAACAGCACCTCGCAGGCCTGCTCGGAGAAGAGCTTCTCGGCCACCACCCAGCGGATCAGGTGCTGAATCAGGGTCTTGGGTACGCCCGCATTGACGGCGTAGTGGGCCATCTGGTCGCCCACCCCGAAGGTGCACCAGCCCAGGGCCAGTTCGGACAGGTCGCCGGTGCCCAGCACGATGCCGCCGCGGGCGCCGGCGATGCGGAACAGGAAGTCGGTGCGCAGCCCGGCCTGCACGTTCTCGAAGGTGACGTCGTAGACCTCGCGGCCGCGCTCACCGCGCCCGTAGGGGTGGTCCATGGCGGTGAGCATCTGCTCGGCGACGGGCCGGATGTCCAGCTCCTCCACATGGCAGCCGAGCGCGGTGGCCAGGGCGAGGGCGTTGTGCTTGGTGGCGGCGGAGGTGGCGAAGCCGGGCATGGTGATGGCGTGGATGTCCGTGCGCGGGCGACCGAGGCGGTCCATGGCACGGGCGGCGACGATCAACGCGTGGGTGGAGTCCAGGCCACCGGAGACGCCGATGATGAGCTTGGGGTTGCCGATGGCGCGCAGCCGCTGCTCCAGGGCGGACACCTGAATGTTGTAGGCCTCGTAGCAGTCCTGGGCGAGGCGGTCGGGATCGTTGGGGACGAAGGGGAAGCGGGACACCTCCCGGCGCAGTCCGATGTCGGTGCGGGGCGCGGCCAGGGCGTCCCGCGGGATGCGTACGGTGCGGAAGGCGTCGGGATTGGTGGGGGCGGCGGTGCCGCGGGCGAAGGTGCGGCGGTTGTCGTCGAAGGTGCCCTGGCGCAGGCGCTCGGCGCGCAGGCCCTCGAGGTCGACGTCGACGACGGTGGCGCGGGGGGAGTCGGGGAAGCGCTCGGTCTTGCCCAGCAGGGTGCCGTTCTCGTAGATGAAGGTCTGCCCGTCCCAGGCCAGGTCGGTGGAGGACTCGCCCTGCCCGGCGGCCGCATATACGTAGGCGGCCAGATCGCGGGCGCTGGAGGCGCGGGCCATCAGTCGGCGCTGCTCGGCGCGGCCGACGGTGACCGGGGAGCCGGAGAGGTTGACCAGCACGGTGGCGCCGGCCAGGGCCGCGATGGAGGACGGCGGGACCGGCACCCACATGTCCTCGCAGATCTCCACGTGGAAGACCAGCCCGGGCACGTCCTCGACGGCGAAGAGCAGGTCCGGCCCTAGCGGCACGCTCACGCCGTCGGCGTCGGGGCCGACGCCGGGCAGGGGGACGGTGGCGGGCAGGTCGCCGGCTCCGGCGGCGAAGTGCCGGGACTCGTAGAACTCGCGGTAGGTGGGCAGGTACGACTTGGGGGCGACGCCGCGCACCGCCCCGCCCTGGATGACGACGGCGCAGTTGAGCAGCCGGTCGCCCACGCGCAGGGGGGCGCCGACGACGAGTGCCGGCAGCAGGTCGGCGCTGGCGACGCGGATGGTTTCGAGTGCGGCCAGCACGTTGGCGGCCAGCAGGTCGTCCAGGAGCAGGTCGTCGACGGAGTAGCCGGTCAGAGTCAGCTCGGGGAAGGCGGCCAGTACCACGCCGTCGGCGGCCAGGGCGCGGGCCTGCTCCACAACGGCGGCGGCATTGGCGGCGGGGTCGCCCATGGACACCGGCAGGGTGACCGCGGCGACGCGCGCGAAGCCCTGGTCGTAGGCGGAGTGGAAGGCGATGTCGGTGCGCTCCGGGTTGCTCATGGGCCGATCCTGGCACAGCAAACCCGACAACGACTCTTGTCAAATCGTTTTCTTCACCGTAGTGTCTTCATGCGTCCCGGGAACACGCGGCCCCGGACGCCTTGACCCTTACCCCTGAATCGCATCGAAGGAGATGCACATGCACGTCGCTTCGCGATTACCACGCCTGCTCCGGCCCCTGGCCGTCACGACGGCACTCGCCCTGGCCGCCGTCGGCGCTGCCGCGCCCCTGCCCGCAGCCCCGGCCGCCGCCGACCCCGCGGATACCACGGCCGCCGACCCCTGGCGGCCGCTGGCCCACTACTCGCCCCAGAACAACTGGATGAACGACCCCAACGGCCTTGTGTATGTGGACGGCGAGTACCACATGTTCTACCAGTACAACCCGGAGGGCAGCGAGTGGGGCAACATGTCCTGGGGGCACGCGGTCTCCACCGACCTGGTGCACTGGGAGGAGCTCGGCGTCGCCATCCCCTACACCGCGGACTACGGAGTGTTCTCCGGCTCGGCCGTCTACGACGTCAACAACACCTCCGGCCTGGGCACCGCCGACGCCCCACCCCTGGTGGCGGTGTGGACGCGCGCCGACAACCACAACGGCAACCAGTCCCAGTCCCTGGCCTACTCCACGGATAAGGGCCGCACCTGGACCACCTACAAGGGCGGCGACCCGGTGCTGGACATCGGCTCCACCGAGTTCCGCGACCCCAAGGTCTTCTGGGATGAGGCCGCCGGCCACTGGACCATGGTGGTGGCCCTTTCCGCCGACCACCAGGTGGCCTTCTACTCCTCCGACAACCTGATCGACTGGACGCGGCAGTCCACCTTCGGCCCCATGGGTGACACGAGCGCCGTATGGGAGTGCCCCGACCTGTTCCCCATGGCGCTGGACGGCGACCCGAACAACGTCAAGTGGGTGCTGTCGCTGAGCGTGGCCGGCAGGGGCCGCTACTTCACCGGCGACTGGGACGGCACCACCTTCACCGCCGACGACATCCCCGTCTACACCGGCGCCGAGGGCACCGTGGTGGAGGACTGGGAGTCCGGCGCCTACGGCGACTGGACCACCTCCGGCACCGCCTTCGGCGACGCCCCGGCATCCGGGGACGTCACCGGGCACGCGGGCTCCTACTACGCGGACTCCTGGGGCACGGGGGACGCCGACACCGGCTCGCTCACCTCCGCCCCCTTCACCATTGAACAGGACTACCTGAACCTGCTCATCGGCGGCGGCAACCACCCCTATGACGCCGCCGCCACCGGCGACGACGGCGACGGCACCCTGCTGGCCGGCTTCGACGACGGCACCTGGGAGGGCTGGACCGTCACCGGGAACGCCTTCGGGAGGCTCCGCTGACGGGTGCCGCGCCCGGGCAGCAGGACCTGATCAACATGAGCAGTGCCGGTGTGCTGAACTCCTTCTATGACGCCGACACCGGTCAGGGCACCGACGCGTCCACCGGCACGGCCACCTCTCCGGAGTTCACCATCGACGCCGACTACCTGAACCTGCTCATCGGCGGCGGCAACCACCCGGAGGCGGATGGCGGCGGCGCCACCGTCGTCCAGCTGCTGGCCGACGGCAAGGTAGTGCGCACCGCCACCGGCCGCAACCTGGAGGAGCTCAACTGGCAGAGCTGGGACGTGAGCGACCTGCGCGGGACCACCGTCACGCTGCGCGTCGTCGACGAGAACACCTCCGGCTGGGGACACATCCTCCTCGACGAGGTGCGGTTGTCGGACCGCGCCGCCACCGCCATTCCCAACAACACCTCTGCCAACGTGGTGGTCGACGGCCAGGTGGTCGCCTCCGCGACCGGCCGCCAGTCGGGCGGCCTGGACTGGGCGAGCCTCGATCTGCGCCAGTGGCGGGGACGGGAGGCCCGGTTGGTGCTCGAGGACAACAACCAGACCTCCGAGTGGGGCCACTTCATGGTCGACACCATCGTCCAGTCTGCCACGCCCGGGTTCAGCCAGGCGGAAGTGATGCCGTACCTGGACTACGGGCGCGACTACTACGCGGCCGTCACCTGGAACGGCGTACCCGACGGCGAGCGGTACACGGTGGCCTGGATGTCCAACTGGGACTACGTGAACGCGGTACCCACCACCTCCTGGCGCACCGCCATGACCACGCCCCGTCAGCTGGAGCTGCGCACGCTGAACGGCGAGCCGCGACTGACCGCCGCACCCGTGGCCGGGATCGAGTCGCTGTACACCGGTGACGCTGTGGTGCTGGACGGAACCGAGATCCCCGAGGGCACCAGCACCCTCGATGATCCGGCCGCGGGCACGGCCCTCGACATCTCCCTCGCCCTGGACCCGGGCTCGGCCACCGACAGCGGGATCGTCGTGCATGCCGCCGACGGGCAGGGCACCGTCGTCGGCTATGACGCCGAGGCGGGTGAGGTCTACCTGGACCGCACCAACTCCGGTGCCACCGACTTCTCGGCGGCCTTCCCGAGCGTGGAGCGCGCGGAGGTCACTCCCGACGCGGATGGCCTGGTGCGGCTGCGGGTACTGGTGGACGCCTCGTCGGTTGAGGTGTTCGCCGCCGACGGCGCAACAACCATCACCGATGCGGTCTACCCGGAGGAGACGGCGACGGGAGTGTCCCTGTTCGCCGACGGGGGTGCGGCCACGGCGGTGCAGCTGCGCATCAACCAGTTGTCGGACTACCGCAACCCCTCCATCACCCCGCTGCCCTCGCCGTCGGCGAGCCCCTCGGCGGAGCCCACAACCGCGCCCTCGTCTGCGCCCTCGACGGCCCCGTCGACCGGACCGTCGAGGCCGGCCGCGACGCCGACCGCCGCAGCGACTGCGCCCAGCGGATCTAACGGACCGCTGGCACACACCGGTGCCACCACGCCGCTTCTCCTGGTCGTGGCGGCGGCGCTGGTCGTCGCAGGGGTCACCCTGAGGGCTTCGCGGCTCCGCCACTGATTCGCGAATCTGGGGCATCCCGCGTAACCGCAACCCATCCGTTACCAGACTCCCGCGGAATTCTGGGCTTTCCTGGATGGATTAACCACGCGGGACGGCCTATGATTACCCATGTCGGAACGCTCGCGGCATCGAGGAGGTTCAGGGACTCTGATGACGTGCCGGTGCGTTTGGGGTTGACGCGTTTCAGGGACCGCGCCCCCAAAGTCCGACCGGGGCCCCGCGCCAATGGCGCGGGGCCTCTTTTTGCCCTGACGTGGTCATCGGCGCGAACGTGGTGCTGTAGACCGGCGTGTCGCGGGGAGGCCTGGCCTTTGTGTGGGTGGTGGTGTCCGGCGTCGGGGGCCGGGGTGGCTTTGCACGACCCTGGGCGACACTGCACGACCCTGGTGCACATTCCACGACCCCGGGGTGGTCGTGCAACAGGCACCAAGGTCGTGGAACGCGGCCCGAGGTCGTGCAAAACACGAGGCGGGTCAGTAGTTAGGACCCCGGGCGTATGGCCGCGCCCTGTCCCGCGCTCGCTGCCACATCCTCAGACCGAAGGAGCCCCAATCGCCGCCGACCGGGTCCACCCGGCTGAACTTGCGGTTTATCGGCGCGAATGCGTGTGGTTCGGGCGCGTCGTGGGGGCCTTAGTTGGTTCGTCCGGCGCAGCCCTTACGGGTTCCGGTGGCCTTCCTCGGGTGTGGGAGTGGTGTCCCACCCTGCGGCGGCGTTTCCCGCGGGACCCACGCACGTGGTGGCCTGCGCGTCGACGACTCGTCAGGTGTGGTGACAGTTCGCTAGGTGCGCCGACGCCGAACACACGCGTTCGCGTCAGGAACACGAGTTTTAGAGCTTTGCACGTGCCCCGCACCCGCAAACCTCCAAAACTCGTGTCTTTGCGGGAAACTCGTGTACGAGACGAGGCCCAGCCGTACAGCACCCCAGCCCCCGAGGCCCAACCCGCGCCACAGAAGAGCCGCCCCCGCCGCGGCAGAACTCGGAATAACTCAGCCGATCCGCCAGCGCCGCTTGAGGTCGTCCACGTACAGGCGCATCTCTTCGACCATCCCGGTGCCGACGTTCACCTCCGCCGCCGTGCCGGGCGTGGTCGCACACAGCCACTGGATCTGCAACCCATCACTGAGGGCCACCACCGAACGCGCGATCAGCCGCGAGGGCGCCTCGGGACGCACCGTGCCGGCGGCCTTGCCCCGCTCCAGGCTTGTCTCAATCTGCGCGATGGACTCTGCCAGGTGTTGGGCCAGCCAGGCATGCGCCGGATGGTCGGCAGCCAGAACCGCCGGCGTCGTCGCCGTATAGATCGCCACCAGTTCGCGGTGGCGGGTGTTGTGCTCCACCAGGGTCGCGAAGGCGTCGAGCAGGCGCCAGGGGTCGTCCTTAAACTGCTCGTCCCCCAGCAGGCTCGCACGGTCCTCGCGGTCGCGGCGCTCGAGCACCTGGGCGAACAACGCCTCCTTGGAGGAGAAGTGGTGCAGTAGACCGGCCTTGGAGATCTCGGCGGCAGCAGCGATATCCGCGAGTGAGGTGCCCGCGTAGCCATGGGCGCCGAACAGGGCGACGGCCTCATTGAGGATGCGTTCGCGCTTGTCCTCGCTGCCGGCCGGCGGGCGGCCAGGGCCGCGCCAACGCCCACCCGAAGCGGTAGAAGTGGTCGCGAGCGAGGCGGCATGTGGGTGGGCCGGGGTAGAAGACATACCCTCATTCTCGCACTGGTGCGCGTCGGCCCCGGGTGCCGTGTTGCAGCACCCGGGGCCGACGCTCCTGGATCCGGTCGGATCAGGCCACCGGCGTCGCCGCCGACGGCGCCCAGGCGTCCCCGCGGGCGGTCAGCGCCAGGCCGGCCAGCATGCCCTCGGGGCTGACGTCGACGACGACTTCCTGGCCGTCGAGCACCTCCCCGGCCAGCAGCATCTTGGCCAGCCGATCGCCGATCTCGCGCTGCACCAGCCGGCGCAGCGGCCGAGCGCCGAAGGAGGGGTCGTAGCCCTCGTCGGCGAGCCACTCGCGAGCAGCGTCGGTCACCGTCAGCGTGAGTCGTCGACCCTGCAGCCGCTCGGCCATGCGGGCCAGTTGGATGTCGACGATCCGGCCGAGCTCCTCCTTGGTGAGTGCGTCGAAGATCAGCGTGTCGTCCAGCCGGTTGAGGAACTCCGGCTTGAAGGCGCCGCGCACCGCGGTCATCACCGACTCGCGCTTCTCATCCGGGGACAGCAGCGGGTCGATGAGGAACTGGCTGCCCAGGTTCGAGGTGAGCACGAGGATGGTGTTGCGGAAGTCGACGGTGCGGCCCTGGCCGTCGGTGAGGCGGCCGTCGTCGAGCACCTGCAGCAGGATGTCGAAGACCTCGGGGTGGGCCTTCTCCACCTCGTCCAGCAGCACCACCGAGTAGGGGCGGCGCCGCACGGCCTCGGTGAGCTGGCCGCCCTCCTCGTAGCCGACGTACCCCGGGGGGCGCCGACCAGTCGGGCCACCGAGTGCTTCTCGGAGTACTCGGACATGTCGATGCGCACGATGGCGCGCTCGTCGTCGAACAGGAAGTCCGCCAGGGCCTTGGCCAGCTCGGTCTTACCCACACCGGTGGGGCCGAGGAACAGGAAGGAGCCGGTGGGCCGGTCGGGGTCGGACACGCCCGCACGGGAACGGCGTACGGCGTCGGACACGGCGGTCACCGCGGCCTTCTGGCCGATCAGCCGCTTGCCGATGGCGTCCTCCATGTGCAGCAGTTTGGCCTGCTCGCCCTGCATGAGCTTGCCGACGGGGATGCCGGTCCAGGCGGAGATGACCTCGGCGATCTCGGTGGGGCCGACCTTCTCCGCAATCATCGGCTCCGGGGCGGCCCCCTCGCGCTCGACCCCGTCCGGGCCGACGACGGTGGTGTCGGTGGCCTCGGCGTCACGGATCTGCTTCTCCAGGGCGGGCATCTCGCCGTAGCGCAGGCGGCCGGCCTCCTCGAAGCGGCCCTCGCGCTCGGCCAGGTCCGCCTTGGTGCGCAGTTCGTCCAGCTGCGCGCGCAGCTCACCAACCTTGTTGTGGCCGGCCTTCTCGGCCTCCCAGCGGGCATTGAGCGCAGTCAGTTTCTCCGAGGCGTCGGCCAGTTCGGCGCGCAGCCGCTCCAGCCGGTCCACGGCGGCGGGGTCGGCGCGGTCGCTCCCCTCCTCCAGCGAGTCGGCCAGGTAGGACTCCTCCATGCGCATGCGATCCACGCGGCGGCGCAGCTCGTCGATCTCCACCGGCGAGGAGTCCAGCTCCATACGCAGACGGGAGGCGGCCTCGTCGATCAGGTCGATGGCCTTGTCGGGCAGCTGCCGGCCGGAGATGTAGCGGTCGGACAGGGTGGCGGCGGCCACGAGCGCGCCGTCGGAAATGGTGACCTGGTGGTGGGCCTCGTACTTGGGGGCGATGCCGCGCAGGATAGCGACCGTGTCATCCACGGAGGGCTCCCCCACGTACACCTGCTGGAAGCGGCGCTCCAGGGCGGGGTCCTTCTCCACGTGCTCGCGGTACTCGTCCAGCGTGGTGGCGCCGACCAGGCGCAGCTCGCCGCGGGCCAGCATGGGCTTGAGCATGTTGCCGGCGTCCATGGCTCCCTCCGAGCCGGCGCCCGCACCGACGACGGTGTGCAGCTCGTCGATGAAGGTGATGATCTCGCCGTCGGAGTCCTTGATCTCCTTCAGCACGGCCTTCAGCCGCTCCTCGAATTCGCCGCGGTACTTGGCGCCCGCGACCATGCCGGACAGGTCCAGGGCCACGAGCCGCTTGCCGCGCAGGGAGTCGGGGACGTCGCCGGCGACGATGCGCTGGGCGAGCCCCTCGACGACGGCGGTCTTGCCGACGCCGGGCTCACCAATCAGCACGGGGTTGTTCTTCGTGCGGCGGGACAGTACCTGCACCACCCGGCGGATCTCGGCGTCGCGGCCGATCACCGGGTCGAGCTTGCCCTCGCGAGCCGCCTCCGTCAGGTCGGTGCCGTACTTCTCCAGGGACTTGTAGGTGCCCTCGGGGTTCGGGGAGGTGACGTGGGCGGAACCGCGCACCTGCGGCAGGGCCTCGCGCAGCTTCGGGGCGGTGGCACCGGCGTCGGCCAGCAGTTTGGCGACGGGGTCGGCCGACGGGTTGCCGGCGGCCAGGCCGATGAGCAGGTGCTCGGTGGAGACGTACTCGTCTGCAAGCTGCTTGGCCTCGTTCCCGGCGGCCTCCAGCGCGGCCAGGAAGGCGCGCGAGGGCTGCGGCTGGGCGACGGAGGAGCCGGAGCTTGCCGGCAGCGACGTCAGGACGCGGCGGGTGGCCGCGCCTACGGCCTGGCGGGCCGCGGCGTCGGGGACGACGGCGGCGAGCAGGCCCGCGGCTACGCCGTCGGTCTGGGTCAGCAGTTCGGAGAGCAGGTGGGCGGTGTCGACCTGCGGGTTGCCCGCGGCGGCGGCCGCCTGCATGGCTCCGGAGATCGCCTCCTGCGAGCGAGTGGTGAAGTTAGTGTCCATATGGACCTCCTTGACGTGGATGCCCGGACACAGGCGGTCCGGAGTTCTGCACGCCTCAACCGATGCAGCCTTGAGTCTATTCCACTCAACTTTGCGCAGGGATGCTCGTCGCATGAGTCCCGAGTCACTACTTGCGCAGGTGGGTAGTTCTCCCCGGGGGAGTTCTACCCATTTCGTCACCTGGGGCGCCTCCATAGCGTGTTCAGCACGCACAGTCCGACACAAAGATTGGAATCTCCCATGTCCCGCCCGTCCCGTCTGACCACCCTCGTAGCAACCAGCGTGACCGCCGTCGCCCTGACCGCGTCCATGTCCGCCTGCTCCTCCAACTCCGACGACGCAGCCGACCAGGGCTCCGACCAGCAGGTCACCACCACGGCCGACACGGACACCGGCTCTGACGACGCCGACGAGACCGAAGCAGCCGCCGAGCCGACCGTGCCCGACGGCTACACCCTCACCGAGGTGCCCGACGCCGAGCTGTCCGTTCCGGTCCCCGACGGTTGGGAGGCGATCACCGGCGACGACCTGGCCGACAGCGAGCGGGTTGAGGCAGTCGCCTCGGCGCTCGGCTACACCACAGACCAGATCACGGCCATGATGGCGAGCATCGGGCTGTACGCCGCCGATACCAGCGGCACCTCGACATTCGCCGAGAACTACAACATTCAGGTGGTCGCAACATCTGTCATGCCCGGTGAGGCCGATTTCAACGACATGCTCACCGGTAGCGAGCAGCTGCCGGGCGTAAGCAGCCTCACTCCCGGCACCTTCAGCGAGCCGAAGACCGCGAGTGGCGAGGACGCCGCCATGCACACCTTCACGATGAACGTGGATTACGCGACCGAGCCGATCGAAGGGGCCTATCTGGCGATCCCCACCCAGGACGGCCAGACCGCTCTCATCACGATGGGCACCGCCTCTGCCGAGCGGACCCAGGAGCTGGCCGACGTGATCCTCGGCTCCATCTGATCCGTAACACATTGACGACTAATTCGTTACCGTTGGGGTGGGAACGCAGCCGGCGTTCCCACCCCAACGGCTCGCCGCCGCTGGTCAAGGCAATACCCGCCGCAATCAACCGCGAAGGACTCCCATGACTCGCCTGTCCCGTAGAACCGCTCTGACCACCGCATTCGCCGGCGTGTTGGCGGCCTCGCTCGCCGCCTGCTCCGACTCCGAGGACACGCAGAACACCGGCGCCGCCAGCCAGGAGGCCGGCGAGACCACGGCCGCGGCGGATGCGGACGGCGGTTCGGACTCGACCGCTACCGTCCCCGACGGGTACACCGCCGTGGAGATCCCGGACACCACCGTCGCCTTCGCGGTTCCCTCCGACTGGAACGTGCTCACCAGCGACGACGCCGACGACGACGAGCGCATCAATGCCTTCATTCAGTCCACGGGTCTGGATGAAGACACCGTGCGGCTGAAGCTCGAGGCGTACAGCGTATTTGCCGCCAGCGGCGCGGACTCCGACGCAACCGAAGAGCTCGACGTCCAGACCGACAGCCGCACGACCGAGTTGCGCTCGGAGGAGGAGATCTCCGCGGACATGGAGGAATACGGTCTCACGCCCGATGACCTCAGCGTTAGCACCGCGACTACGGGCAGCGGCGCCGAGGCCAGGCTCATGTCCTACTCCCTGGAGGTGGTCGAGCCGCAGTACACGAGCATGGTCAACGCACTCAACCCCGATGGCTCCGGGATCATCGTTTTCACCGTCACCAGCACCGACTCCGCCGAGCGCGCCCAGGAACTGGTTGACGCGATCCTCGGCTCCATCTGACCCGAAGCGTATTGAAGCGTATTAAGGACCCCTATGACTCGCCTGTCCCGAAGAACCGCCCTGACCACCGCATTCACCGCCGTGCTGGCGGCCTCACTCACCGCCTGCTCCGGCTCCGACAATGCGCAGAGCGCCAGCACGGCAACCACGCAGGAGACGCTACCGCCCAGCCCGGAGCCGAGCCCGACTCCCACCAGCGCGTACACCATGGTCGAGTTCCCCGATGGCAGCTACGCGATCATGATCCCGTCCAACTGGGCGTCCCTCACCAGCGACGACGCCGACGACGACGAGCTCGTGAACGCCTACGTCCAGGCCACGGGCCAGGATGCTGACACGGTGCGACAGAAACTCGAGACCTACCAGGTCATCTGCGCCGGCCCCGTGGACTCCGGCGAAACCGCGGAGATCACCGGCCAGGTCAACTATGACAGCGCCGAGTTGCCGATGGAGCCGGAGGTCATTCAGGAGCTGGAGGAAAGCGGCATCGAATACACCGACCTGCAAACCTCCACCATCGGGTCATACTTCGGGTTGCGCACCACCATGAGCTACACCGTCGACCAGGGTGGAACCCCGCAGTACGTTTCCAACGTCTACGTGCTCACTCCGGAGGAGAACGGCACGGTCACCGTGACGGCCTCCACTGATGTCTCCGCCGAGCGGGCGCAGGAACTGGTAGAGGACGCGGTCCCGCTGTTCTAGCCGTCGAGCACCGCCCACCACGCACTCGATAACCGAATCATCCGCCTATATCCGATCATGAAAAGGAATCACCCATGACCCGTTCCATCCGTCTACCCCGCCCGGTCACCCTGGCCACCACCGGACTGGCCGCCGTCGCCCTGACCGCGTCCATGTCCGCCTGCTCCTCCAACTCCGACGACGCCGCCGACTCCGCGAGCGCCGCCTCCGACCAGGAGGTCACCGCCACCGCGGATGCCGGCGCCGACACCACGGCCGACACCGATGACAACGCCGTCCCGGACGGCTTCACCCTGGTTGAAGTGCCGGACTACGACATCTCCGTGGCCGTCCCCTCCGACTGGGACACCCTCACCTCCGCCAACGCCTCCGACACCGAGCTGGTGGGACGCATAGCGCAAGCACTCAATGACTCCGAGGACGAGGTCATCGCCGATCTGGAGGACACGCCGCTTACCAGCGTCGACACCGCCTCCGACTCCGACGTCGCGCCGTACCTCGTCCTGGGCCGGATCGATGGGGAGGGCGCGTTGCCGTCCGAGGACCAGATGCGGTCACTGGCGGACTCCAACGAAGCCGATGTCACCGGCTACGAGCAGACGACCTCCGGCAGCGGCGCCGATGCCGCCACCATCACCCTAAGCGCCTCCGAGGTCGGTACGCACTATTACCTGTCCGCCCTCGCCGTAGCGGACGGCGATGACGCCTACTACGCGTCGGTGATCGTCTCCGATTCCGAGGAGCAGCTCAAGGAGATCTCCGACGCCATGCTCGCCTCCCTCTGACCCGCAAGTGTCATACTGCACGGGTGGGATGCCGCTCGGCTTCCCGTTGGTCGACGAAAGGATGCGCTTATGGGACTCGATGACGTGAAGAAGAAGGCCGAGGGCGTCGTCAGCTCTGACAAGGTCGAGGAGGTCTCCGACAAGGTCCTGGACAAGGCCGCTCAGGCCGCCAAGAAGGTCACCGGCGGGAAGTTCGACTCCCAGGTCGACTCCGCTCGCGACGCCGCCGACAAGGCCATCGGCAACAAGTGATGCCCACTGCGGCATCGTCAGACACCGACCGGCCGTAGAGTCGGTCAGGTGACTACCGCGCCCGTTCCCCCTCCGTCCAATCTTGAGCCCGTCCCCGACTGGCTCGACGAGATCGAGGGGGAGCGGGCGCTCGCATGGGTGGCGCAGCGCAACGCCGCCACCCGCGCCGCCTACGACAACACCCCTGGATTTGCGGAACTGCGCGCCGACATCCAGGCGATTCTCGACGCGCCCGACCGCATCCCCCGCGCCGGCCAGGCGGTCGGTGCCCTGTACAACTTCTGGACCGACGCCGCCCACCCGCGCGGCCTGTGGCGGCGCACCACCTGGGAGGCCTACCGCGCCGGCGCAACCGCTGGTTCTGAGCAGACCGACTGGGAGGAACTGCTCGACCTCGACGCGCTCGGAGCCGCGGAGGACACCGCCTGGGTGTGGCACGGCGCCGCGGTGCTGCGTACCGGCCCGCGCGCCGGTCGGCGCGCCCTGATCACCCTGTCCGCGGGCGGCGCGGACACCGACGTCACCCGCGAGTTCGACCTGGAATCGCGTCACTTCGTCCCCACCGACCCCGACGGCGGGGCCGGCTTCCATCGCGAGTCCTCCAAGGGCTTCCTGGCCTGGGCCGACGACGCCGGTGAGGCGGTGCTGCTGGCCGACGACTTCGGCCCCGGCTCCCTCTCCCCCGCCGGCTACCCGCGGCAGGTGCGCCGCCTGCGTCGTGGTCAGAGCCCGCAGGAGGGCGAGGTGCTGCTCACCGCCGCGGCCGACGACGACGGGGCCTGGGCCTACCGGGATCCCTGGGGGCGCACCTGGCTGCTGACCCACCCCGACTTCTACACCGAGGAGCTGTGGCTGCTGCCCGACGGCGCCCCAACCCTCCCCGCCGCCGACGCCGAACGCTGCCTGGCCGACGCACAAACAGTGGTGGCGCCGGGCGCCCTGCACGTGGACGTGCCCGCATCGGCCGCGGTCACCCCCGCCTGGGACCTGTTGCTGATCGAGCTGCGCGAGGACTGGGAGACCACCGCGGGCTGCATCTATCCGGCCGGTTCGCTCCTGGCCGCCCCCATCGACGCCTTCCTCGACGGCTCGCGCGAACTGACGGCACTGTTCACTCCTACGCCGGCGACGTCGCTCAGCGGCTTCACCATCACCGCCCATCACCTGGTGCTCACGCTCCTGGACGACTGTGTGACCACCTTGGAGGTGCTCACTCCCACCGACCCGGATGGCACCGGCCCCTGGGGGCGCCACCGCCCGGACCTGGGCGCCCTCGCCGGCGCCGCCGCTACCGCCACCAGCAGGGGGCCCGCGGACCCGGCAAACCCGACGCTGCTGCGTCCCGGGCGGGCCCTGATCGACGTGTCCGCGAGCGCCGTCGATCCGCGGGAGGACGACCGGTTGTGGCTGACCGTCTCCTCCTTCACCCGGCCCACCGCGCTCGCCGTCGGGGAGCTGGACGCGGTCGGGAAACTCGGCGCCGTGGAGGTGCTGCGGGAGGCGCCCGCGCGCTTCGACGCGAGCGGCGTCGTCGTCACCCAGCATGTGGCCGTCTCCGACGACGGCACCCGCGTGCCCTACTTCCAGATCGGCCGACCCGCGCGGGACGACGCGGGCGCATCCCGGCCGGCCCCGACCCTGCTGTACGGCTACGGCGGCTTCGAGATTCCGCTCGGGATCGGCTATCTGCCGGTCACCGGCCGGGCCTGGCTGGAGCGCGGCGGTACCTACGTGGTGGCGAACATTCGGGGCGGCGGCGAGTACGGCCCGGCCTGGCATCGGGCGGGGCTGAAGCGGCACCGGCACCGGGTCTACGAGGACTTCGCCGCCGTGGCCCGGGCCCTGGTGGAACGGGGCGTGACCACGCCGGCGCAGTTGGCGGTACGCGGCGGCTCTAACGGGGGACTGCTGGTGGGCGTCATGCTCACCCGCTACCCGCAGCTGGTGGGGGCGGTGGTGTGCGAGGTGCCGCTACTGGACATGCGCCGCTACCACCGCCTGCTGGCGGGCGCCTCCTGGGAGGCGGAGTACGGCAACCCGGACGATCCGGAGCAGTGGGAGTTCATCCGCGAGTTCTCCCCCTTCCACCTGCTGCAGCCGGGGCGCAGCTACCCGCCGGCGCTCCTGGTCACCTCCACGCGCGACGACCGGGTGCACCCGGCACACGCCCGCACCATGGCCTACCGCATGCTGGAACTGGGCCAGGATGTGACCTACTTCGAGAACAGCGAGGGTGGGCACGGCCGCGCCGCCACCAACGCACAGCGGGCCTACATGCAGGCCCTGGAGTACGAGTTCGCCTGGCGGAGGCTGGCCCGCTAGTCAGCGGCGGGCGCGGGCGAGGCCGATGACGGTGACGATCAGCCCGGAAAGCCCGACCGCGCCAGCCCCCAGTATCAACGCCGCCGCCAGTGGCACACGGTCGAGGTTCATGGGTGGGCCCACCACCAGGCCGGCGGTGCCCGCGGGGCAGGTGACGGTGTAGGCGCCGCTGCGGGCGGGCGTGAAGGTGGCGTAGGGGACGCCAGCTTCGGGAGCATCCAGGGCAACCGCGGCGCCGTCGGGGTCGGTGACCGTACAGCCGGTGACCGCCGTCGCGGAGGTGGCGTACAGGCCTGCCGGGGTGCCGGATTCCAGGTAGACCACGCCGTCCTCACCGAGCGTCGCGCTCCGGGTCAGGGAGCCTCCCAGGGCGGTCAGCGCGCCTGTCAGCAGCAGCAATGGCGCAATCACCAGCATCAGAACCAGGCCTACGCCGAAGGTGCGCCACCGGTGCGCCGGGCGGCCGGTCCCGGTCGCGGAAGTGCCGACGCCCCAACGGGTGGGCACCGGCCCGCCCGCCTCGATGGGGCTCCGCCGATAGGGATCGTTCGCAGGCGCGGGGATCTGGCCCGCCGCGGCCCGACCGCCGCCGGTCCCGGCCGGCGGCTCCATGCCCTGCTCACGCAGGTAGGCGGCCAGTTCTTCCGGGCTCAGGCGCTTGCCGTAGCGGGGCTCGCCGTCGTCGGTCTCGTAGGCGGCCACCGGTCCTCCGTGGTGCGCTGACGCCGTCAGGCGGCCGGCGTGTCGGTCTTGGACGCACCGACCTTCGCCGCGATCTCAATAATCAGGCGCAGAACGAGGATGTTGAAGACGAACTGAGCGATGCCCAGGTAGCTGCCTGTTCCCTGCACCCCGCCGCCAATGAAAAGGGACCGGAGGAACGTAAGGAAATCGAAGTGATTGCTCACATCATCGATCCCAGACATAAAGGTGAACAGCCCGCCGTTGATGGCGCTGCCGATCCACATGACGACATTCGCCACGAATCCGATGGTGAAGATCGTCTTGCCGTACTTGGAGGCGAAGTCGCTCACGCCGTCGAACAGGTTGGTCATGAACGAGTCGGCCTTGGGCGCGGCGGGCTGCGCGTAGGAGCCGGCCTGGTAGGCGGCCTGCTGGTACTGGGCCTGGGCGGGCTGACCGGGCTGGGCCGCCTGCGCCTGCGGATACGAGGCCGGCTGCTGCGCCTGCGGGGGGTATTGCTGCGGGTTGTAGCTGCCGGAGGCCGAGCCTGCCGACGGCGGGATGTACGGCTGTCCGGGGTTGGGGGGCTGGGTCATTGCACGCATTCCTTCACTTCGTGTTGCAGTATCGTGGTCAGCCTACCGCGGAGAGCCGGGCCGACGCCCAGAGCGCGGTCTCACAGCTGGTCCGTCCAGCCGCGGCGCACCACGATGGCGGTGCCGGGCCGGGTCGAGCCGGCGGCCGCCCCGTTTGCGGCACTCGGCGTGTCCGTACGCGGCCGAGCCCGCCGACCGGGAGGCACCGGGACGACCTGCACCTCGCCGTCGGCGGCCGCGGCGAAGACCCGTTCGACGGCGGCCTGGCGGGCGCGCAGGGAGCGGTTCTCCTCCTCCAACCGCTCCACGCGCCGCTCCAGGTCGAGGATGCGGCGGATGCCCGCCAGGTTGATGCCCTCCTGGCTGAGCGCCTGCACGCGCCGCAGCCGCTGAACGTCGCGGTGCGAGTAGCGCCGCCCCCGCCCGGAGGCGCGGGCGGGGGTGACCAGACCGAGCCTGTCGTACTGCCGCAGAGTCTGCGGGTGCATGCCGGCCAGCTCCGCAGCCACGGAGATGACGTAGACGGCCCGCTCGTCGGCATCCTCGGCGAGGAAGTCGACGCCCTGTCCGGTCAGCCGCCGCGCACTCACCGGGCCGCCTCCTGGGCGAGGCCCGCGCGCGGATCCGCCTCCATCGCCGCGTCAAATGCCTCCAGGGCGGCCTTGGCCTCCTTGGACAGCTTCTTGGGCACGGCCACCTGCACGGTCACCAGCAGATCGCCGGTCCGCTTGGAGGTGACGATTCCCTTGCCGCGCAGGCGCAGCACGGTGCCGGAGGAGGTGCCGGGCTTGATGCGCACGCGGCTGGTCTTGCCGTCCAGCAGCGGCACCTGCACGGTGGCGCCCAGCGCCGCCTCCTTGAGGGTGACGGGCAGGTCCATGCGCAGGTTGGCGGTGTTGACCGGATCGATCGAGTACACCGGGTGCTTGGCCACCGAAATGGTCACCACCATGTCCCCGTTCTCGCCGCCGTTCGTACCCGGGCGCCCCTTGCCGCGCAGGCGGATCTTCTGCCCGTCGTGCACGCCGGCGGGAATGCGCACCGTGATGGTGCGCCCGTCGGCGGTGAGCTCGGCCAGGGTGCCGGAGACGGCATCGCGCAGGGACAGCGTGGCGTTGGTGAGCACGTCGGGCCCCTTGACCGGCTGCGGCTGGGAGGAGAACCCGCCGAAGCCGAAGGGACCGCGTCCGCGCCGTCCACCCCCGGCGCCCGCCGCACCGCCGAACATGCGCAGCAGGTCGTCGATGTCCTCCTGGGAGGCGCCGCCGGAGGTGGAGTAGCGCACGTTGGGTCCGCCACCACCGAACATGGAGGAGAAGATGTCCTCGAAGCCGGCGCCGCCACCACCGGAGCCGGAGGTGAAGCGCGCGCCGCCACCGGCCATGGAGCGGATGGCGTCGTACTGCTGACGCTCCTTGGGGTCGGACAGCACGGAGTAGGCCTCGCCGATCTCCTTGAACTTCTCCGCCGCGGCGGCGTCACCCGGGTTGCGGTCGGGGTGGTACTTCTTGGCGAGCGCGCGGTAGGCCTTCTTAATGGCGGCGGAGTCGGCGTCCTTGGCGACGCCGAGAACCGCATAGAAGTCCTTGGTCATCCAGTCCTGACTGGCCATGGCTCACCGCCTCCTTTCTGTTCCTGTTGAACTGTCCATTTGAACCGCCTAGTACGCAGCCTTCGTACTCAGGCCGGGTTGGCGACCTGAACGCGAGCCGCCCGCACCACGCGCTCACCGAGCTTGTAGCCGGGCTGCAGTACCAGCGCCACGCTCGGCTCGGTGACCTCCGTGGACTCGGTGGCCATGAGCGCCTCGTGCAGCTTCGGGTCGAAGACCTCTCCGACCTCGCCGAAGCGCACCAGGCCGAACTTGTCGGCCAGGATCTGCTCCAGCTTGTGGGCGGTCGTCGCGAAGGTGCCGGTCAGGTCGCCGTGCTGGCGGGCCAGCTCGATCTCGTCCAGGACCGGAATGAGGGTCTCGACGACGCTCGCCTGCCCCGCCTCGCGGTGCCCGGCCGCGCTCTCGCGCGAACGGCGTACGAAGCCCTGGTACTCCTGCTGCAGGTTGTACAGGTCGGCGCGGGCACGGGCCAGGTCGTCGGCCGCCTGCGCGGCCTGGGCCCGGGCCTGCTCCAGCTCCGAGGGCGCCTCGACGTCGGTGCCCGCGTCCTCCGCTCCGTTGCCGCCCGCCGGGGCGGCGCCGCCCTGGGCCGCGGAGCCCAGGTCGACGCCGTCGAAGGCGGCCTCGATCTCGTCGGCCAGCGCGGGGTCGACCCCGCCGGCGCCGGCGTTGGCGCCGGCGGGCCGGTCCTGGCCGGCGTCCTGCCCCGGTTCGGGCTCGGAGCCCTCCTCCGGGCGCTTGTCCGGGTCGGTGCTCACTTGGCGTCCTCGTCGTCAACGATCTCGGCGTCCACGACGTCGTCGTCCTCGGCGGAGGACTGCGCCTGGGAGGCTCCGGCATCGGCGGCCTGGGCGGCCTGCTCGGAGGCGTACAGGGCCTGACCGATCTTCTGGGAGACCTCGTTCAGCTTCTCCTGCGCGGCCTTGACCGGCTCGATGTCAGTGCCCTCGAGGGCCTTCTTGAGCTCGTCCACGGCGGCGGAGACCTCGGAGTTGACGTCCTGCGGCAGCTTGTCCTTGTTCTCCTTCAGCAGCTTCTCGATGGAGTAGGCCTGCTGCTCCGCCATGTTGCGGGTCTCGGCCTCCTCGCGGCGCTTCTTGTCCTCCTCGGCGTGGGCCTCGGCCTCCTTGACCATGCGGTCGATGTCCTCCTTGGGCAGGGCGGAGCCGCCGGAGATGGTCATCGACTGCTCCTTGCCGGTGCCGCGGTCCTTGGCGGAGACGTGCACGATGCCGTTGGCGTCGATGTCGAAGGAGACCTCGATCTGCGGGATGCCACGGGGGGCCGGGGCGATGCCGGTCAGCTCGAAGGTGCCCAGCGGCTTGTTGTCGCGGGCGAACTCGCGCTCGCCCTGGTAGACCTGGATGAGGACGGAGGGCTGGTTGTCCTCGGCGGTGGAGAAGACCTCGGAGCGCTGGGTCGGGATGGCCGTGTTGCGCTCGATCAGCTTGGTCATCACGCCGCCCTTGGTCTCGATGCCGAGGCTCAGGGGCGTGACATCGATGAGCAGCACGTCCTTGCGGTCGCCCTGGATGACGCCGGCCTGCAGGGAGGCGCCGATGGCGACGACCTCGTCGGGGTTGACGCCCTTGTTGGGCTCCTTGCCGCCGGTCAGCTCGCGCACCACCTCGGTGACGGCGGGCATGCGGGTGGAGCCGCCGACCAGGACCACGTGGTCGATCTCGGACAGGGAGACGCCGGCGTCCTTGATGACGTTGTGGAACGGCACCTTGGTGCGCTCGAGCAGGTCCGCGGTCATCTCCTCGAAGTGGGAGCGAGTCAGGCGCTCATCGAGGTGGATGGGGCCGGCCTCGCTCATGGACAGGTACTGCAGGTTGATGTCGGTGCTCATCGCGCTGGAGAGCTCCTTCTTGGCCTGCTCGGAGGCGTCACGCAGACGCTGCATGGCGATCTTGTCCTTGGACAGGTCCACGCCGGACTTGTCCTTGACCTGCTTGACCAGCCAGTTGACGATGCGGGCGTCCCAGTCGTCGCCGCCCAGGCGGTTGTCGCCGTTGGTGGCGCGCACCTGAATAGTGGAGAAGCCGTCCTCGTCCTTGCCGACCTCCAGCAGGGAGACGTCGAAGGTGCCGCCGCCCAGGTCGAAGACCAGGATGAGTTCGTCCTCCTTGCCCTTGTCCAGGCCGTAGGCGAGGGCCGCGGCGGTGGGCTCGTTGACGATGCGGTCCACGGTCAGGCCCGCGATGGTGCCGGCCTCCTTGGTGGCCTGGCGCTCGGCGTCGTTGAAGTAGGCGGGGACGGTGATGACGGCGTTGGTGACGCTCTCACCCAGGTAGGCCTCGGCGTCGGCCTTCAGCTTGGCCAGGATGCGGGCGCTGATCTCCTGGGCGGTGTACTTCTTGCCGTCGATGTCGACGGTCCAGTCGGTGCCCATGTGACGCTTGACGGAGGAGATGGTGCGCTCGACGTTGGTGACCGCCTGGCGCTTGGCGACCTCGCCGACCAGCACCTCGCCGGACTTGGAGAAGGCGACGACGGACGGCGTGGTGCGCCCGCCCTCCGCGTTCGGGATGATGGTGGGCTCGCCGCCCTCGAGGACGGCGATGGCGGAGTTGGTGGTTCCGAGGTCGATGCCGACGGCACGTGCCATGGGTGCTCCTTGATGTCTCGTAGTGTTGAAGTTGAGTGGTATGCACTCAGGATCATGGTTGAGCGTGGCCTTGTCAACTCCACGCGCCGCGACCTTGAGTCTGATGGGCTCAACCCTGCATGGGGCGGTTCTATTCCAGAGCCGCCCTCCGTGACTCGGGTTACTCCGGGCACCTGAATACGACCCATACGCCGCCCGACCACCACCCGGACGTCGCCCGAGCACCCGCCGCGCCGCGATCGGTAGAGGTTACGTGCCCAGATCCGTAGATATGGCGCTTATGGGGCTCTTCCGGTTTGAGGGTGTGGCTGGCGGTGTGTTCTGGTCGGCGGTCGGCTGCTTGTTGTGACGGTAGGCGGGGTGGGGCATGCGCCGTAGGCACTTCCCGTGGAAAGCGAGGCGGACGGTTCGTATGTTTAGTTGACGGTTCGGCACTTGGCACTGACGCTTCGGCATGAACGGCGACGGTACGTACCTCTGGGTGCCGAACCGTCGCAAGACAGTACGAATCATCGGAGCAAAGGTACGAACCGTCAGGCCCCGCATCGGCCTGCGCACGCACCCCGAACACTGCCGGCCCAGGCATCAATGACAAGGCCCGACCCCTGCACCCCAGCCGACAGCGCCAACCCCCACCGACCACACCCTCAAACGCGAAGAGCCGCTTCACCGCCCTCACGGCGCTGTGCGCCGCGCTCGACTGCACAGTTGGCGAACTACTGGAGGTAACCGCCGACAAGACAGTCAGCCGTCACGACCGGCGTCGGGCAGGTCGGCCGCGGGCGGCGGCACTCACGGCCATGACCAAGGTCACGGTCGCGCCGATCACCTCCACGGTTAAGGGGCTGTCCAGCGAGGTGCCCGTCGGCCCCGCGCAGGGGCTCGACCACCCCGGCGCCATCTCGCTGGACAACGTACTGACCATTCCGACGGCGTCGCTCGGCCGCATTGTCGGCTACCTGGGCTAGGAGCAGGAGCACATGCGCGCCCGGGCGATGGTGCTCACCTTCAACCTGGAGCTGCCACTGCCCGGTAATCGGTGAGCGGCTCCCCCAGCTAGATCCGACGCGCAGGCTCAACAGTGGGAAGACCGGAGGCGCCGGCGGTACGCCGACGGTCGGCACGAGGACCCTCCCGCGATCAGGGACGCACCCCCAGACCGAGCGGTACAAAACTCTGTCAAACGATTGCGTGACGTCGAGGTCCCAACGGGCTTAGGCTGACATATGTAGTGCAGCTCACTTTCCCTTCCATCTCGACGAGGAGATCCCTATGGCAGAGCCACCAACTTCAGAAACCTTCTCGATCAGGGGGCGCGCCACCCAGGAGGAGATCGACGCCTTCTTCGCGCCTCCCACCAAGCCCGTAAAGCCGTTCTTCATCGCGGCTTACGTCCTGGCCCAGCTCTTCTTCTTCATCGCCCTCATGGGGCCGGCGGTCGTGGCCATTCAGACCAAGGCCATGGCCATGTTCCCTACCGATTCGGCGGCGCAGGCCAACGCCGTCTCCCAGATCGCCGGTCTGGGCGCCCTGGGCGCGGTCTTCGCCAACGTCATCTTCGGGCAGGTGTCCGACCGCACCATGTGGCGCTGGGGACGGCGCCGCCCCTGGCTGGTGATCGGCATCCTCGGCATGACGGTGGGCCTGGTGATCATGGGCCTGACCAACACTGTCTCCGCAGTCGCCGCCGGCTGGCTCGTTGCCCAAATCGGCGCCAATGCCGCCCTGGCACCCTTCGTGGCAGTGCTATCCGACCAGGTACCCGAGTTACAGCGAGCTCGCGTCAGCTCCATGATCTCCATCGCCCAGAACCTGGCCCAACTCATCGCCACCTGGTGGGCCGGCGCCATGGCGACCAGGCTCCCGATGCTGTTTATCGCCCCGGCCATTCCAGCCATCCTGGTCATGACCTGGTTCGCCTTCGTCCTGCCGGACAAGCAGCTGACCATTAAGCCGCCGCGACTCGATTTCATCGGCCTGCTCAAGACCTTCTGGGTCAACCCCGTCAAGCACCCCGACTATGCCCTGGCCTGGGCCGGGCGCTTCCTTATCACTTTCTGCGCCTTCTCCTTCACCACCTACCGCCTCATGTACCTGGTGCACCAGGTCAGCCTAACCGAGGCCGAAGCGCGGAACACGGTGACAATCTCCGTGTTCATCTACACCTGCTTCCTCATGGCCGCGAGCTTCGTCGGCGGGCAGCTCTCCGACCGGCTCCATCGGCGCAAGGCCTTCGTCTTCGCCGCCTCCGCACTATTCGGCGTCGGCACGCTCATGCTGGCGCACACCACCACCGTATCCGGGTTCTACATGGTGGAGGCCATCATGGGCCTGGCCTACGGCGTCTACATCTCCGTCGACCTGGCCCTGGTGGTGGACGTCCTGCCCAACCCGGACAACGCCGGCAAGGACCTGGGCGTGTTCAACATCGCCAACGCCCTGCCGCAGTCGCTCGCCCCGTACATGGCGCCGCTCTTCCTGGGCATCGGCTCGCCGGAGAAGATGAACTACCCGGCGCTGTGCTACTTCGCCGGCATCTGCGCCATCGTCGGCGGTGTGCTGGCCATCTTCATCAAGAAGGTGAAGTAGCCAGGCGCAACCGACACCATCATTCCGAAACGATCCCCCACCCACCTCGTCGGGACGGGCGGACACACAGCTCCACCGCACGCGACCCTGGTAATTTGGCGCCGCACCGCCGGCGGCCCGCGCGCCGCCCAGCGACATCAGCGTGAAGGAGCCCCGTGTCCGCCCGTCTCGGCACTTTCAACGACCGGCTTGCCGGCGTCGCCGACCGCCTGCGCCGCCGCTGGGAGCTCGGCTACGGCGCCTGGATCCTGGGCGCGCTGGCATTCGCCGCCTGGACCGTCCTGGTTCGCACCGGACTCACCGACCGCCTCGACGCCGCCCTGACGGTGCCCATGCTGCCACCGCGCTCGGGACGGGGGCAGGTGCTCGAGGCGATCTCCCTGCTCACCCACCCGGTGCTGATCTATACGGCCATCGCCGCGGCCGCCGTCGTCACCTACCAGCAGCGCATGCGGCGCCTGTCGACCGCCCTGACCACCTCCCTGCTCGGCCTGCCACTCCAGATCGCCATCGCCACCTGGATCGACCACGCACGCCCCTCCTCCGCCTTCGCCGACTCCCTGTCCTACCGCGGCTTCGCCTACCCCGCCGGGCACGCCGTCGCCATGACCGTGGCCGCCTGGGTGCTGGTGACGCTCACCCGAGCCCACCGCCGTCCCACCTCCCAGGTGCGCCTGTGGCGGCTGGCGGGCGTGGTCGCCGTCGCCGTCACCTGCGCGGGCCAGTGGGCCATGGGCCTGCAGTCCGTCTCCGACCTGATCGGCGGCGTGCTACTCGGCGCGACGGTGGCGACCTTCTCGCTCAGCGTGGGCGGAACCGAGGAGATCCTCGCGTCCTGGGCGCATATCGGCCTGCCGTCTACCACCGTGGACAAGCGCGCCGCCATCGTCTACAACCCCACCAAGTTCGACGACCTGTCCCTACTGCGTCGGCGCGTGGAATCCGAGGTGCTGGCCGCCGGCTGGCAGCCCACCCTCTGGTTGGAGACCGCTCCCGACGACGTCGGCCACGAACAGACCCGCCGCGCCCTGGGCGCCGGCGTCGACCTGGTGCTGGCCGCCGGCGGGGACGGCACCGTGCGCGCCGTCTCCAGCGAGCTGGCGGGAAGCGGCGTGCCTATGGCACTGCTGCCCACCGGCACCGGCAACCTGCTGGCCCGCAACCTGCAGGTGCCGCTCGACACCGACGCCGCCCTGCGCCTGGCCCTGTCCGGCCCCACCCGCGCCATCGACGTCGTGCGCTGCACCTGGGACGGCGGCACCGAACGCTTCGTGGTCATGGCCGGCCTCGGCCTGGATGCCCGCATCATGGCGGACACCAGCGAGGATCTGAAGAAGGTGATCCGCTCCGGCGCCTACGTGGTGGCCGCGGTGCAGAACGCGGTGCCGGACCCGTTCACGGTGCGGGTGGAGCTCGACGGCGACGACGACAGCGGCGCCGGCGCGGGCGCCCCCGCCGCCTCCGCCGAGCACCGAGTGGTCATGGCGCTGCTGGGCAACGTCGGCACCATCACCGGCGGCATGACGATCTTCCCCCACGCCGCCCCAGACGACGGCCGCGTGGACCTGCTTCTCACCGGCCCCAACCGGATCACCGACTGGGCCAAGGTCGGCGCCGGCCTGCTGATCGGCCAGGACGTCGACGGCCTCAGCCACCACCAGGCCCGTCGGCTGACCCTGACCACGCCCGAGCCGGTCCCCTTCGAGCTCGACGGCGACCCCGTGGGCCGCACCCGGAAGCTGGTCGCCGAGGCCGAGCCCGCCGCACTGCGCGTCGTCGTCCCGCCCGCCTCCACCTCACACCGCCAAGGCGGAGGCACTCATCTAGACTGAGGCGGTCAGCCGTCGACCACAAGCAGGAGCCCCATGCGTTCACGCCTCACCGTCGCACTCGGCCGTACGGCCCGCGCCCTGGCCCGCCTGCGTGGCGGCGGCTCCGGCGGCACCGCCTTCCCCGGCCTGGTCATGGAGCGCACGGACCCCGGCTTCCTCGCCCGCACCCTGGACCGGCTGCCGCACGGGGTGGTGCTCGTCTCCGGCACGAACGGCAAGACCACCACCACCAAGATGGTCGTCCAGCTGCTGCGCGACCAGGGCTTGAAGGTCTTCACCAACCGCACCGGCTCCAACTTCGTGCGCGGAGTGCTCGCCGCCCTACTCACCGAGGTCGACGCCGCCGGCCACCTGGACGCCGACGTCGCCGTGCTGGAGCTCGACGAGGCCCACGCCGTCCACTTCGTCCGCTCCGTCAGGCCGCGGGCGGCGCTCATGCTCAACGTCATGCGCGACCAGCTCGACCGCTTCGGCGAGATCGACTACACCGCCTCCCTGCTGCGCCAGGCCGCCCTGGCCACGCGCGACGTGGTGGTGGTCAACGCCGACGACCCGCGCCTGAACGGGGAGCGCTTCCTGGGGGGCCTGGCCTCCCGCACCGCCGCCTTCGGGGTCGGCCCCGCCCTGCGTTCGGTTTTCCTGTCCGACGACGATCTGCGTACCGAACAGGCGGACGCGGGCGGCGCACCCGGGGCGCTCGCCGACGACGCCGTCGAGTCCACCGCCGGCGCCGACTCCCCCTGCCCGGCTCCGCGCGTGCGCCTGGTGGCGCTGGCCGGCAACGAGGCCACCATTGAGGTGGACGGCACCGAACACCGGGTCGCCTTCGCCATTCCGGGCATCCACAATGTGCTCAACGCCTGTGCCGCCCTGACCCTGGTGCTGGAGGTGCTTGGCGACCGGGCCGACCTGCCACGCCTGCTGGCGACCCTGTCCGAGATCCGCCCGGCCTTCGGCCGCGGTGAGGTCATCACCCTGGACGGTCGTCCGGTGCAGCTGTCCCTGGTGAAGAATCCGGCGGGCTTCCGCATGAGCCTCATGTCCGCGCCCACCGCCCAGGCCGACGCCACCAGTCGGACCGACACCGTGGATGCCGGCAGCGCGCCCAGCACCATTGCAGCACCCGCCGCGGGCCGGGGTCGGCCCGACGAGCTCATCATGATCGCCATCAACGACGAGTACGCCGACGGCCGTGACATGTCCTGGCTGTGGGACGTGGACTTCACCTCCCTCAAGCGGGCCGGGGTCGCCGTCGTCACCGGGGTGCGCGCCTGGGACATGGCGCTGCGGCTGCGCTACGACGAGGTACCCGTCGGCGTCGTCGAACCGGACCTGGAGGCCGCCCTGGACGCCCTGCGCGCGCGTGCCGCCGCCGAAGACCGCCCCATGCGCGTGTACACCACCTACACCGCCATGTTGGCCCTGCGTGCTCGCCTCGGGCGGCTCACCGAGGTCGAGGAGGTCATGAAATGAGCACCGCCCCCACCGTCTACAACCACACCGGCTCCGGCCCCGCCCGCGGCCACATCCGCGTGCTGCAGCTGTATCCGCGGGACATGAACATCTACGGCGACTGGGGGAACCTGCTCACCCTGGCCCGCCGCGGCCAGTGGCACGGCTACGACGTCGAGCTGCACTCCTACAACCCCGGCGACGAGATGCCACAGGAGGTGGACCTGGTGCTGGGCGGCGGCGGCCAGGACTCCGGGCAGGAGCGCATCAAGGACGACCTGGTCCAAATCGGCCCGCGCCTGCGGCAGTGGGCGGCCGACGGCGTGCCGATGCTGGTCATCTGCGGCCTGTACCAGTTGTTCGGGCACCGCTTCGTCACCGGCGAGCGCTCCGAGATTCCCGGGATCGGGCTGCTGGACGCCGAGACGGTGGCCGGGCAGGGGCGACTGATCGGCAACATCGTGCTGGACTCCCCCGAGTTCGGCCGGGTGGTCGGCTATGAGAACCACTCCGGACTGACCACGCTCGGCCCCGGCGCCGAGCCCCTGGGAACGGTGCGCTCCGGGGCCGGCAACAACGGCAAGGACGGCGCGGAGGGGGCCCGGTTCAAACACGTGATCGGCACCTACCTGCACGGCCCGATCCTGCCGAAGAACCCCGCCGTGGCCGACTGGCTGCTGCAGCGCGCGGTCGAGTTGCGCGGTGGGGCCTGGGATCCGCTGCCCATCGACGACGCCGACGCCCGCCGCGCCAGCAACATCGCCGCCGCCCGGCCGCGGTGACGCGCCGTGGCGACCCCCGAGTTCATCATCGAGCTACGCAGGAAGATCGGGCACGAGCAGTTGTGGCTGCCCGGCGTCAGCGTGGTAGTGGTGTCCCCGGACGGGCGGCTGCTGCTGGGACGACGCTCCGATAACGGCGCCTGGGCGGTGGTCTCCGGCATCCCTGAGCCCGGGGAACAGCCTGCCGCCGCGGCCCGGCGCGAGTGCCTGGAGGAGACCGGCGTCGACCCCGAGATCGTCGGTGTGGCCGGGGTGGCCGCCGGGCGGCCGCATACCTTCCCCAACGGGGACCGCTGCGTGTTCATGGACATCACCTTCGCCGCCCGGGCGGATGCCGCCGCGGTGGCGCGGGCGCATGTGGCCGACGAGGAGTCGACGGCGGTGGGCTGGTTCGCGCCGGATGCACTGCCGACCCCGCTGGTCACCTCCACCCCGGGGCGCATCGACGCCGCCCTGGCGTGGCTGGCCGATCCGGCCGCAGGCGCGCGCTTCCAGTGACGCGGTGCCGACATGTACGTCCGCCGACGCGGTGCCCAGAGTCGGCGTCACCCCCTCAGCCTCTACTACGAGCTTTTGCACCCTGGTGCGCGGACATTTGCTGCGCACCAGGGTGCAAAAGCTCGTAATGGATCGCAATGGCTCGTAGTGGACGGAATCAGCGCCTCATCCCACCAGGTCCCGTCTGCGTCCGGCCACGGCGGCAACGGCCATCAGCGCGACGGCGAGCACCAGGCACGCGCCCGGACCCACCCAGTGGTCGGCGGCGCCCCAATGGGGTATCGACCCGGCCGTCCCGGCGTCCTGCACGGGCAGCGACGGCACGTGGGTGAAGGGTGAGAGATTGAGTAGCCACTGCGGCACCCCGGGTAGGGGGCCGAGCAGGGTGATGCCCACCATGAGCGCGTAAGCACCCCATCCCAGTGGGCGGGTCAGCCGGGGAGCCAGTGCGTGGACGGACAGCACCAGGGCCCCCGCCAGGAGGCAGGCGGGCACCGTGGCGAGGGCGCCGACGACGATCCCGTGGACCAGCACCCATGGCCGGGCTGCGGCGTCGGAACCCGCCATCACCAGAACCGGCACCGCCGTCCCGGCCAGGGCCCCCGCGGCGGCTACGACGAACAGCGCTGTGCCGAGTGCCACCGCGCATGCCCTCGCCACCAGCCACCCGCACCGGGAGACCGGTGCGGCCAGGACCGTGGCCATAGCGCCCCGTCTCTCCTCGGAGATGGCACCGGCTCCCAGGGCGACGGCGCAGGCGGCCCCAGCCGGACCGAGGTAGCCGATGATCATCCCCAGGTAGGTCGAAACGCCCAGGCTGTCGCCGAACCAGACCTGCATGGCGGGGTTGTCCTCCACCAACTGTTGGAAGGACTCCTCAATGGCGGAGGCGAAGAGCCCGTAGGTGGCCCCGTAGGCGATTCCCAGCCCCGCGCACCAGCCGCGTGCGGCCGCGGTGGTCCGCAGGGCCAGGGCCACCGCGCCTGCGGGCCCACGGCGTCGGGGACGCACCGGGGCGCCCGTCCCCAGGAGCCCCTCCCCCAGATCGCGGCGGGCGTGCAGGGCGGCTCCGCTTCCCGTCAATACTGCGGCCCCCACGGCCAGGAGGAGGATCGGCAGCCAACGCGTATCCACCCAAACACGCGTCTGCTGCACCAGGCCCATGGGGCTGAGCCAGGACAGGAAGGAGGCATCCTGGTCGGCGTCGCCCATGCCGCGCAGTGCGAACCAACCCAGCACCAGCAGAATCCCGGTGCCGCGGGCGGCCCGAGCCGAAGCGGTGACGGCCCCCAGGAGCAGACCGGCGCCCGTCCCCCACAGGCAGGCCAACCACAGCCCCAGCGCCATGACCAGGGCTCCGCCTGCTTCCAGCCCTCCGGCCAGTACGGCCAGGGCGCTGAATAGGGCCAGCGCCGTCGCGGACACCAGACCGGAGACCAGGGCTGCGCGTGCCGCCTCGCCGCGTCCTACCGGGTGGGATCGGATCAGCTCACCGGGTCCGGCGTCCTCGTCACCCCGAGTGCGTGAGATGGCCATGAACATCCCCATGAGGCAGCCCACGGCGGCCACCCAGCCCATGGCCTGGGCTGCGAAGAGGGCCGCCAGGCCGGGGTCGGCGCCCTCGAGCCCGAAGCCGGGGCCAGTGAACAGCCTGGCGGCCGGCGTCGAGTACACCAGGGACGCCGAGCGGCGATCCGCCGCCGTGGGGTAGGCGGCCCCGAATACCAGAACGCCGTATAGGGCCAGGGCTCCCGCGCCCAGTGCCCAGGTGGCCGTGGCGCGTCGGTCGCGACGCAGGGTGAGGCGGGTGAGCGGGGTGAGTAGAGCCGGCCGGGCCTTTCGGCGCCGAGAGGGCTCCAAGCCGGCGGGCGTGCTCGGCGCGGCGGCTGAGATCGGCTCGGACCGGGCGGCGCGAGCGGCCGGCGGGGTCTGGTCGGTGGTCATGACGCCCTCCCCGTCCCGTTCCGGACGTCAGCGGCCGGAACGGCGTTCCCGCCGCCCCCGGGGCCGGCTTCCTCGGCGCCCTCGGTGGTGACGGGGTCGTAGTGACGCAGGAAGAGCTCCTCAAGGCTGGGCGGGGCGGCCGTAAGCGAGCGCACGCCCAGGGCGGCCACGGCGTGCATGACCTGTGGACTGTGGGCCGAGTCCACACTGAAGGTGATCTCCCAGCCCGTCTCCCCGGACCCCGGGGCGTCGGCGCCCGAGCGCGAGGCGGTGCCGCGACGGGTAGCGTCCGCAGCGCCGCTCCCCTCCGCCCGCGCCGCCGTCTCGTCCAAGGGGTGGAACACCAGGCCGTAGATGCCCTCCTGGCCGTCCAGTCCGGCCGGGTGCTCGGCGACGACGGCGTGCACGCGGGTGCGCAGTAAGGAGCGGATGTGGGCGAGTGTGCCCTGCTCCACGGTGCGTCCGGCCCGGATGATGGTGACGGTGTCGCAGAGCCTGTCCACCTCGGACAGGATGTGGGAGGACAGCAGTACGGCGGTACCGCGGTCGGCGGCCTCGGCCACACACTGGCTGAAGACCTCCTCCATGAGGGGGTCCAGACCCGCGGTGGGCTCATCGAGGACCAGGAGTTCCACCGGCTGGCTGAGGGCGGCGATAAGTGCCACCTTCTGGCGGTTCCCCTTGGAGTAGGCGCGCACCTTCTTGGAGGGGTCCAGGTCGAATCGCTCCACCAGCTGGCTGCGGCGTCGCACGGCCCGCGCCTGGTTGCCGCCGGGACGCAGCGAGGCGAGTGCTTCCAGGGTCTGGGCGCCGGTGAGGCCGGGCCACAGGGCCACGTCGCCGGGCACGTAGGCCAGGCGCTCGTGGAGGACGGCGGCCCGCGTCCAGGGGTCGGCGCCGAACAGGCGCACGCGACCGCCGTCGGCCCGGATCATGCCCAGCAGGATCCGCAGGGTGGTGGTCTTGCCGGCACCGTTGGGGCCGAGGAAGCCGCTCACCTCACCCGGCGCGAGCGTGAGGTCCAGCCCGTCGAGTGCTCGGGTGGCGTGGTGGCCGCGGCCGAAGGTCTTGGTGAGGTCGTGGATGTCGATGATGGGAGCGGTGGGACTCATGGGTCCGTCACCCTTCTGCCTGCTTTCAGGCGCACTGGTTCAAGGTGGGTGATTTCAACGTGTCTGATAAGGGGTTCCGGCGCCAGTGCCCGGGCGCGCCGGGGTGGTGTCGGCGCGGCCAGGAGCGGCGGGCCGGCGGCCGCAGGGGACCGTGCAGTCCGGCGGCCGAGGGCTACTCGGTCGCCTCGGACCGGCCGGACGGCGGCTGCTCGGGTGGTTTGGGGCCGGCGGAGGGGCGCCGGCCCGTGCGGGCTGCCCGTATGTATTCCGTCAGCGCCGCGGGGCTGGTGATCAGGGGCGTGGAGTAAAGCTCGGCCGCCACCGGCCCGCTCCACTCCTGGAACTCGCGGATCACCGCCTCCACGTCCGTGGGGTCGCTGGCCGCGTACCGGGTGAAGAACACCAGGGCGCCGAAGCCGGAGTAGACGAGGTAGCGGACGCGCTCGAATTCGTCGGCGGAGGGGCTGATGAACCCGCCGTCGACGCCGGCCCTGAGCAGCTCCACGGTGTCGGCGATCAGGGAGTCGAGCAGGGAGGCGACGAGCGGCCCGCCCTCCATGACGCAGCGCAGGGTGTAGGCGGAGGCCGGGAGGTACTCCTCGGCCCGCGCCATTTGGGAGAGCAGGTCCACGGGGCCGCCCAGTACCTCGGAGTCCTCCGTCTTCTTACGCGCCAGGCGCAGGACCTCCTCGTCGCAGGCTCGGCGCAGCCCCTCCTTGGAGCCGAAGTGGTGGGTGATGAGGCCGGCGGTGACCCCGGCGTCGGCGGCGATGGCACGCAGCCCGGCTCCGAAGCCGTCCTTGGCGAATCGGACCATGGCGGCGTTGCGGATCCGGGCCACGGTGGACAGATCCGGGTTGATGCCGGCGGACGGGGGACACATGCACTCATCGTAGGCCGGACCCCGGTGGGAGTAGGTCGGCGCACGGGCCGATGGGGGCCGCACGCGGCCGTCGCCGCGTGGCGGACGGGGGCTGTTCCCCGCCCATGGCCACGCAGCACTATACGCATGACCAATATGCTATACAGTCGTTCAACGGAGCGCAAGAGTCTCCGGCGCACAAGAACCTCCCGCACACAGCTTCCCTGACGGCGGCGCACTTGCCTGCGCGTTGCTCTACTTCGAGCCTTTGTACCCTGATGAGCGGCAATTACCCGCACACCAGGGGGCAAAGGTTCGGATTGGATGGGTAAAGCGTGTGCGAGGTGCCCAGGCGGCAGCTACGGTGACGTGCACTCGTGGCCCCGACCACAGGATTTCCGTCGGTGCTTACCACCGCCTATCTTTGACTCGGCGATCAGACGCCAGCGCCCACTCGACACCGCGATCCGTCCGGTTCACCCGGCCGATCCGCACCGACTGACCCGCACCGCGAGAGTCACCAGGACCAAGGAGTCAGACATGGCCGCATCCGCCACGGCCGCGACAACTCGATCCGGGCCCGCCGCCTCGATCGTTCCCCTGACCACCCTGCGACGCGGCACCCACGCCCGCATCAAAGCCGTATCCGCCTCCCGCGGCGAGGCGCTGGCCCGGCGCCTGACCGACCTCGGCTTTGAGCCCGGACGCCTAATCGAGGTGGGCCGCCGCGCCCCGATGGGCGACCCGACGGTCTACCACGTGGCCGACTATGAGATCAGCCTGCGCCGTCGTGACGCCGCACTGGTGTCCGTGGAGGTACTGGCGCCTGCCTCCGCATCCGCCTCCGTGCCCGCTCCTTCGGAACCCACCCCACAAGCACCCGCCGCACCGGAGACCTCCGTATGACCACCACCGTCCAAGCCGACACGGCCTCGGGCAAGACAGAGATCGCCGTAGGGGTTCCCACCGACATGCCCGCCTGCCACGAACCCTCCTGCCACGGCGGCTGCGCCGCCCACGGCGCCGCCTCCGGCCCCGTTGACGCCGACGCCGCCCGCATCGCCCTGGCGGGCGCCCCCAACGCGGGCAAGACCTCCATCTACAACACGCTCACCGGCCTGCGCGCCAAGACCGGCAACTATCCGGGCGTCACGGTCTCCCGCTCACTGGGCGCCCTGGAGCTCTCCGCCGCCGAGACCGGCTCCGACCCGCTCACCCTCGCCCTGGAGGACCTGCCGGGCGCCTACTCACTGGAGCCCATCAGCCCCGACGAGCGGGTCGTGCACGACGTCCTGACCGGCCACTGCCACGACGTCGCCCCGCCCGACGCGCTGCTGGTCGTCGTCGACGCCACCACCCTGTCCCGCTCCCTGGGCTTCGTCGCACAGGCCCTCGCCCTGGGCCTGCCCACCGCGCTCGCAGTCACCATGACCGACGAGCTGACTCGCCGCGGCGGCCGGCTCGACGTCGAGGCCCTGGGCGCGGCGCTCGGCGTGCCCGCGGTGCGGGTGATCGGCAACCGCACCACCGGCATCCCGCAGCTGCGCCGCACCCTCGCCGCCTGGCGCGACTGGTCGCGCGCCCCCATCGCGCCACCGACCAGCGGCCCGGAGCGCACCTCCTGGGTGACCTCGATCCTCGCCGCCGCCGACTACACCGCCCCCGTGCCCGACTCGCGCACCGCCGCCGTCGACCGAGTACTGCTGCACCCGCTGTGGGGCACGCTGGTGTTCTTCGCGGTCATGTTCACCTTCTTCCAGGCGATCTTCACCTGGGCCGCCCCCTTCCAGGACGCCATCGAGGCCGGCTTCGGGCTCCTGGGCGACGCCGTCCACACCTGGCTCGACGCCCCCGCGCCGCTGCTGGCGGGGCTGCTGGCCGACGGCGTGATCGGCGGCGTCGGCGGGGTGCTGGTGTTCCTGCCGCAGATCGCCACCATGTTCCTGCTGATCGCCCTGATGGAGGGCGTGGGGTACATGTCGCGCGCCGCCTTCCTCATGGACCGGGTGATGAGCCGGGCGGGGTTGGAGGGGCGCGCCTTCGTGGCGCTGCTGTCGTCGCTGGCGTGCGCCATCCCCGGCATCATGGCCACCCGCACGCTGCCCAGCGCCAAGGACCGTCTGGCCACCATGCTGGCGGCGCCGCTGATGACCTGCTCGGCGCGCCTGCCCGTCTACATCATCATGATCTCCCTGCTGGTCGACCCCGGCCAGCGCATTGGCCCGTTCGGGGCGGCGGGCACGATCATGTTCGGCCTGTACCTGGCGGGGGCGGTCGCGGCCATGCTGGCCGCCCGGGTGGTCAAGCGCCTGACCGACCGGGACGGCGTGCTGCTGCCCTTCTACATGGAGATGCCGCCCTACCGGCTGCCGCGCGCCCGCACGGTGGCCCTAATGGTGTGGGACGCATGCAAGGGCTTCCTGAAGAAGGCGGGCACCATCATCCTGGCGGCCACCATCCTGGTGTGGGTGGGGCTGAATGTGCCCGCCCGCTCGGAGGCGGAGTTCACCGCCCACTGCGACACCAGCGCCGAGTGCGCGCCGATCGCCGCCGCCGTGGCCGACCCCGCCTCCTCCACGGTCCTGGACGACGACGGCGCGGTCGTAACCGACCCCGAGGAGCTGCAGGTGCTGCTGGACGCCCAGCGCACCAGCTACACCATGGACTCCTCACTGGCGGCATCCATCGGCAAGGCGATCCAGCCGGTGTTCGAGCCGCTGGGCTTCGACTGGCGGATCAACGTGGCGGTCATGTCCTCCCTGGTGGCCCGGGAGACGGCGGTCGCCACGCTCGGGCAGATCGCGGCCGCCGGGGACCCGGAGGAGCCGGGTGCGCAGCTGGCGGCCATGACCTACTCCGAGGACACGCTGGTGGCCCACGCCGGCGAGCCCCTGTTCAACCCGGCGACGGTCGCGGCGGTGCTGGCCTTCTTCGTCTTCGCCATGCAGTGCATGGCTACCGCCGGGGCGATACGCCGCGAGACCGGCACCTGGAAGTGGTCGGCGATCGCATACGGCTACCTGTTCGTGCTCGCGTGGGTGGCCGGGGCCGCCGCCCACGCCGTGGTGGCCGCCCTCATTTGACCCGGAACCGGCGCCACCGGCCCCGCCCCCCTCGCCGAGATCGGTAGAAGCTACGTACTGAGATCGGTTCAGCCCGCGCGGCCAGGCCGCACATCCGCCGCACCGAAACTGCCCGGACTCGTCCTTTACCCCTTGTACTCAAGACGGTAGCCTGGGCGCAGGAGAGGAGCCTCGAGATGGTTGTCAAGACTGTCCCGATTGTTGATGTTGAGCAGTCGCTCGCGTTGATCGAGAAGGGCCAGCAGCTCGCTGGTCACTTCCCGGATGAGGAGGACATGGGGCGCGCGCGCCGGATCCTGACGGGCGAGCTGTCGCCGGAGGCGGCGCGCGCAGAAGTTCGGGATGCGTTGGCGCAACTTGGCGCGAACGAGTGTGCTACCGGCCGTGGCTGAGGACGACCGCTACACGATCCCTGGAAGCGGAGGAGTACTCCGCAACAAGCTTGGGTTGATCACGCAGGCCGGTGTCGATCGGGCGATGAACATCAGTGCCTCGGCGGAGTGGGCGATTTTGCAGCTCGAGCCGATCCCTGATCGGCTCGACCTTGATTATCTTCGCTCGATTCATCGGCGTTTCATGAGCCCGGTACTGGATTGGGCGGGCGAACTGCGGAAGGTAGGAGACGAGGTTGGGGCGGGCGGTACGCCGTTCCAGTACGCACCATCGGAATTCTACAAGCCGTATCTTGATGCGTTGTTCGATCGGCTTGCGGAAGAAGACTATCTGGTAGGTCTTCCAGAGAAGGAGTTTGCTGACAGGCTCGCGGATCGCTGGGGGACGCTGACATTCTGTCATCCGTTCCGCGACGGCAACACCCGCTCACAGAGTGCCTACATCGACCGACTCGCGACACGTGCGGGTCACCCTATCGATTGGCAGCACGTGAACGTGTCTGAACTGCGCGAGGCGCGTCTGTCTGCGGCGTTCCGCGTTGGTGGTGAGCAGGTACTGTCGAACTACCTACAAATGCGACTCTTGCCGCCATCACGCAGCGCCACCCTGCGCTTTGCACCGGAGTAAGCCGTACGCGGGGAGACCAGGGTGCAGCGATCCGGCACGGCAGGATCGTCCAGCCGCACGCCAACCCACCGAAAGGAGCCGCCATGAGCGTCGTCCCCACGCATCCCGTGGCGACCCCAGACCCGGCCGTGCTGCGTTGGGTGATCCCCGACGGGCTGCTGGACTTCTCCGGGACCGTAGCCCGCGCCCCGCGCCTGCTGCAGGCCCTGCTCGACGACGGCACCCTGGCCGGCATTGAGGTGGTGCCCGGAGCGGTGCTCACGCTGCTGGGCGAGGGCCGCAGTTGGCGGGACGACGGCGCCCGGGTGCGCACCGCCCTGGTGGACGCGCTCGGCGCACCCGGGGCGTGGAAGCCGGCGGCGGGCGCCGTCGGGGTGGGGCCGGACGAGGCGCTGGAGGCGGCGGCCCGGGAGATCGCCGTCGGGCCGGTGGGGGCGATCGCCGCGGCCCACGGCGGCTCCTTCACCGTGCAGAAGGTGGCCGACGGCGTCGTCGAGGTGGCCCTGGAGGGCGCCTGCCGGGACTGCCCGGCAGCCGTGATCACCATGCATGCGCGCTTCGAACACCTGCTGCGACGCCGCTGCCCGTGGCTGGCCGAGGTGCGCGAGGCACCGAGGTCCGCAAGCTAGCGGGCTCACCCCGCCAAACCCCGCCAACATGCTCTGAATGGACGGGGAAGGCGTGTGCGAGGCGCCCGCTTAATCGTCGCCCTGGCTGCGGGGCGTACGGGCCGCGGCCACCAGCAGGCCGACGGCCACCGCCGCCGACGCCGCGATGGGGATGGCCCACCACCAGCCGAAGGAACCGGTCACCAGGGGATTGTTCATTATCAGCGCAGGTTGCGCCCCGAAGCGGCCGAGCAGAGCCGCCACGGTCGTGCACGCCACCACGCTCAGGCTCAGTGGCACCGCCAGGGCGCACTGCCCGCGCCTGCCGACGCCGTGGTCCCGCGCCTGCAGGCGCACGGGCCGCAGCCGCCCCAGGAAGGTGATCGCTGCCAGCCCCTGGCCGATCACCGCTACCAGGCTTGCCGCAATCGGCAGGGCGAGGGCCTGCCGCATCAGTTGGCGCTGCTCCGGCGAGTCCGGCTCGATTACAAAGGCGTAGCCGGCGCGGGTGATGACGTCGCTGCGGAAGGCATCACGCTCATCGTCGGGCAGGGAGCCGAATTCCGGCAGGTAGATCGTGCGCACGTTCGATGGCTCCAGCCCCAGCGCCTCCACCTGCGGGTCGTCGGCGGCGAGCACCACGTCGGGCAGCCACTGGCTGTCCAGCAGATTCGACGGGGACAGCCCCGTCACCTCGGCGGTCTCCTCCACCTGGTCCGTGGCCAGAGTGAAGAAGACGCGCGTTGCCCGGTCCTCGGCACCGCCGTCCAGCAACTCTGTTGCCGCTGTGCCGGCCAGTGCGGAGGCGGGCCCATCCTCAGGCGCGAGCGCAATGAGCCCCAGGGCGGTGAAGCACATGGCGTCGGTGCAGTCCGACTTTCCCGCCGGAGCCACCCGCGGCCGCCGCTGGTCCTCACGCAACTCGGTGAATACCAGCGCCGACTCCATGGCCTGCGGGTAGGTGGTGGTAAGCACGGCGACGTCCTGCGCGGTCAGTCTCTCCACCGTCAGCGTCTGATCCTCTCGCCCATCGGTCCCGTTAGCGAAGTGGAGGCTCGCACTGTAGAAGGCGGCGAAGCCGGTGAACATCATGGTGGCCATGAGCACGGGCAGTGCCACCGTGAGGCAGTGGCGCACGGCCGTGCCCGCGGTGGGCTTGCGCCGCAGCCACGGCAGGCTGAGCAGCAGCACCGGGGCGGCCAGCGCCCCCACGATCACACCCAGGATGTGACCGGTCAGCACGCGGTGGGGCTCGGCGACGCGCAGGTAGACGAGCACCACCGCCGCGATCACGCCCACCGCGCCCAGCGCCACCCCGTAAACGGGGCGTAGGTGCCAGGCCGCACCCCTGGTGTCGGCTGACCAGCGGCGCAGCCGGTCCGGCAGTGCCCCCACCGCGGCGGCGAGCAGCAGCCAGGCCAAGACCAGACCCAGAGTCTGCAACAGTGCCGGACGGTAGCCGTCCCAGTACTGTCCTAGCGCCGTGCCAATGGCCCCGTGGCCGACGCCGAGGGACACCTGGGCGGCGATGATCCCGAGAACGCTGCCCACAAGGAGTGTCAGCGGCATGCCCGCGCCGGCCAGCACCGTTGCACGCTGTGGCGTCGCCCCCGCGGCCCGCAGCGCCCCGGCGACGCGACCGGCATGGGGCCGATCCGCGGCCAGGGCGGCGCCGCAGGCGGCGCCGGCGCTCAGCAGCAGTAGCGCCAACAGCACCGGGAACCCGGCCAGTTGCCGGGAACTGACCTCCTGCACGGCAGACCGAACGGCATAGTCGACCCCAGCTACCGTTACCGCACCGCTACCACACTGCTTACCCACCCCGATCTGTTCGCACGGGTCGGCGTCACTGAGCCAGGAGGAGATCGCCGCGCCGGCATCCAGGACCTCGCCGGATACCGCGACGGCCGTGGGCTCATCCGGCGCGGCGGGATTGCGGGTAATGCCGGTAACCGTGTACTCGGCTGTGCCTTCGGGAAGATCCTCCGAAGTCCATTCCAGGCGGTCGCCCACGCTCAGGCCCGTGCGCCGTGCGACCTCTGCGGAAATGGAGGCCTCGCCGTCGGCGCGCGGATAGACGCCCTGCGCGAGCACGCCGGTGCGGGAGGGCCCACTCAGCACGGACACCTGCGCATCGGAGACGGCCTGCGGCCCGCTCAGGGCTGCGCTGATGCGCAGCACGGCCACCGCCTGGCCTTCGTCCGCCAGCGCGCGCATGCGCTCGGACAGCTCGTCGCTGTCGCCGCTGACCTGGTAGCGGTAGCCGCCGAATTCGGCGCGCGCCCCGGCCTCCACCGTGGCCAGGAAGGTGGCCCTGCCGCTCAGCAGCAGGGAGCCGAACAGCGCCAGCACGCCGGATAGCAGCAGTGCCGCGGCAAACAGTCCCGGATGCGCACGCACCGAGCGGGTAATGACCCGCAACTGCAGACGGGTCACCGCTGGGCCCCGCCCGTCATGGCGCCCACCGAGGAAGGTTCGGCTACGAGGTCGTGGTCGTGGATGCGCAGCACCACGTCGGCATACTCGGCCACCACCGGGTCATGCGTGGCTACCAGCACCAGCAGGCCGTCGTCGTGGGCCAGGTCGGCGAAGCGCCGGGCAATCTCCCTCGTGGCCTGCTCGTCGACCGCGCCGGTCGGCTCGTCGGCGAGCAGGACCTGCGGGGCGGTAGCCAGTGCGCGGGCGATGGCTACCCGCTGCTGCTCACCGCCCGAGAGGCTACCCACTGCGGCGTTGGCCTGCCCGGCGAGCCCGAGCTTGTCCAGCAGTGCGGCGGCGTCGGGGAAGGTACCGACGCCGCCACCCGCGGAGGCGAACTCCTGTGCCAGTTTCACGTTCTCGACCGCGGTCAGGTACGGGACCAGCCGGTAGTCCTGGTAGACCTGGGACACGCGCCGGGCACCGCCGGTGCCCGCCAGCTCGATCGTTCCGGTATCCGGTTCGAGCTCGCCGGTAATCAGGCGGAACAGGGTGGTCTTACCCGAACCAGAGGGCCCCATCACCGCGTACAGCCGCCCGGCCGCGAGCCGACAGGCAACGTCCCGGTAGATGACGCGCTCGCGTGTGCCGCCGTAGGCGAAGCCCACGCGATCGAATACGAGTTCCAGGGGCATGCGTCCTCCCGTCCTTGGGCCGGCTTCCCGCCCTTGGCCGACTCCTTCGCACGATAGCGCCCCCGCCCTCTGCTACGAGCTTTTGCACCCTGGTGTGTGGGAAATTGCCGCACACCAGGGTGCAAAAGCTCGTGATGGACGGGGAAGGCGTGCGCGAGGCACCGAGGTCCGCGAGCTAGCGGGCTCCCCCGCCCCCGCGCTCATCGGCACCGGCATGCGTTCAGGCGGGTCGTCCCGAACGCGCGGGCGCGCTCAGCAGCGCCTTCACGTCCTCGGGGTAGGGGAAGGAGCCGGGCTGGTAGGCGCACAGGGGCTCCTCCGCGTGCAGGTCCCCGGTGCTGTTGAAGGCCCGCGCCCGCGAGCCGCCGCACACACGGTTGTACTCGCAGGCCCCGCACTTGCCCTTGAGCCGGGAGGTGTCCCGCACCCCGGTGAAGACCTCGCTGTTGCGGTAGATCTCCGTCAGGGAGGCCTCGCGCACGTTGCCGGCGCTCTTCTCCAGGAAGCCGGAGGGGGTGACGTCGCCGATGTGGGAGATGAACATGAAGCCGTTGCCACTGGAGACGGTGATCGGGGGCCGACGCCGCCGCTCGCCGTGGTCCAGGCCCAGCTCCACGATCCGCTCCCGCAGGCTGCGATACAGCGGCCCCAGGTGCATGGCGGCGATCATGTCCTCACCCTCGATGCCCCGCTGCGCCAGCGCGTAGCGCTGCAGGGAGACGCGCCGGAAGTGGTGCCCCTCGGTGGTCTTGGCGGGCACCGCCTCGCCCATGTCGTAGAAGATGTTGAGCACGTCCTCGATCTCGGCGGCGTCCAGGCTGCCCAGGTCCACCCCACGGCCCGTGGGCACCAGCAGGAACCCGGACCAGGTCATCGCCCCGTACTCGCGCACGAGCGCGGCGATGTCCGGCAGCTCGTGGACGTTGTGGCGGGCGACGACGGAGTTGATCTGCACCTTCATGCCCAGTTCGCGGGCCGCCTGCCAGCCGGCGACGGTGCGGTCGAAGGTGCGCTCCACGCCGCGGAAGGCATCGTGGGTGGCGGCGGTGGCGCCGTCGAGCGACAGGGAGATGACCCCGGCGCCCGCGTCCTGAATGCGGGCCAGGGACTGCTTATTCAGCTTGTCCGTGCCGGAGGGGGACACGGCCATGTGCAGGCCCAGGCCACTGCCGTAGGCGACCAGCTCAGCCAGGTCGGGGCGTTCGAAGCAGTCCCCGCCGGTGATGATGAAGATGACCGCCGGCTTGCCGAAGGAGGCGGCCTCATCCATGAGGGCCTTGGCCTCGGCGGTGGTCAGCTCGCGGGGGTCGCGCAGGGGCCGGGAGACGGCCCGGCAGTGGCGGCAGGCCAACTGGCAGGCGCGGGTGGACTCCCAGGTCACCAGCATGGGGCGCTGCGCCGGGTCGTGGTGCGGCATGCGCACCGGCCGGGCGGTGCGGGGGCGCGTGGCGGTGCTCATGCGCGGGGCTGGCGTTCGGCCCACTCGTGGGGGCTGACGCGGCAGCCGGTGTAGAAGGGGGTGTCCACGCGCACGTGCAGGCGGGCCTCCGTGTAGCGCTGGCGGTGGATGACCCCTTCCAGGCGGTCCAGGGAGTCGGCCTCGAAGCCGAGCACCCACTCGTAGTCGCTCATGCCGAAGGCGGCGAGCGTGGAGCCCTTGACGTCGGGGTACTTGGAGAAGCCGTTGCGGCCGTGGGCGGCCATGATCCGCGAGCGCTCCTCGGGCGCCAGCAGGTACCAGTCGTAGCTGCGCACGAAGGGGTAGACCATGCACCAATCGCGCGGCGCCACACCGCCGAAGCAGGCGGGGATGTGCTTGCGGTTGAACTCGGCGGGCGTGTGCAGGCCCATGCAGGACCACACCGGCTCCAGGTAGCGGCCCAGGGCGCTGGCGCGCAGCCGGTGGTTGGCGTCCTGCAGCTTCTCCGGGTCGTCGTCGAGCCACCAGACCATCAGGTCGGCGTCGGAGCGGAAGCCGGCCACGTCGTACCAGCCGCGCGTGGTCACCTCGGATACGTCCACGAAGTGGGTGGACTCCCCCACCAGGCGACGGCGCGTGTCCTCCAGCGGCGGCAGCGGCGCCGCCAACCGGTAGACGGCGAACAGGGCGTAGTGATTGTTGTTGTTGACGGCGTCGAAGTCGACCTCGGCGGCGTCGCGCGGGTCGTGGAAGGGGCGGCGCTCCTCATCCTCGAAACGGTGCAGGCGCGGGGCGCCCTGACCGGAGTCGACTTCGGGGTGAGAGTTCTCGTGGTCGCTCATGGTGTCTCCTTCGTCGATTACTGGTGGGTGGTGGTTTGGGAGTGTTTTCCGCTCGGGTGCCCGGCGGGCCGGGCGGCGGGCCGACAGCAGGTGGGAGGGCAGACGGTGTGGAAGGGACCGGTGCCGGTGGTGGACTCGGGGCGCACGTCCTCGCCCCGGGCGACGGCGGCCCGCTCGGCGAGCACGTCGGCCAGGGAAGCCACGAACTCAGGGTGCGTGCCGGCCGTGGCCGCGCGCACGTAGGGCAGGCCCAGGTGTGCGGCGGTATCGCGGGCCTCGGTGTCCAGGTCGAAAACGACCTCCATGTGGTCGGCCACGAAGCCGATGGGGGCGACGACGACGCCCGCCGGCACCGCCACAGCCCGCCCGTCGGTCAGGCGCCCGGCGGCCAGTGCCTCGAGGTGATCGTTGACGTCGGGCTCCAGCCAGCGGGCCTGGGGCGGGCCGGAGCGGGAGCAGTAGACCAGGTCCGCCTGCGGGCGCCTGCCCAGGCGGGCGGCGACGGCGTCCAGCAGCACCGCGGCCAGGCGCTCGTGCTGGGCGACGTAGGAGATCTCGGTGGACAGGTCCGCGGCAACGCCGGGCTCAGGGAGGGAAGGGTGGGGGAGCCCCCCTCGGCTACCATCCGCGCCGCTCGTTCCTCGCGGCGCTCCCGCCAGCCCCGCCACGCCTTCGGGGGCCTCCCCGGTCCCCCAGGACTCGCGGGAGGGGCCGGAGAGCTCTCCTCGGCTACCATCCGCGCCGCTCGTTCCTCGCGGCGCTCCCGCCAGCCCCGCCACGCCTTCGGAGACCTCTCCGGCCCCTCCGATAGCACTCCCTCCCGAGGCGCGTTCCTCGGCGGTGGGCGCGGACAGGCGCTCCATGGACTCCGGGATGGAGTGGGTGACCAGCACCAGCCGGATGCCGTCGGCGCTCACGCCGTCGGCCACCAACTGGTTGAAGGCGGTGACAATGGCGTCGGTGTTGGCGGCCAGCATGCCCGGCGTGTTGTAGAAGGGGCGGGTCTTGTCCACCACCAGCTCCACCGGCGCGCCCCCGGCGCCACCGACGCGGGCGGCGGCGTCCGTCTCCCGACCGCGCCCGGTGGAACCGTCCTCACCGGCAGCCAGGAGGGCGAGCGCGCCGGCGACGTCCTCCCGGTACTGGCGGCAGCCGGAGTAGGAGGCGTAGGCGGCGGTGGTGAGGGCCAGGATGCGGCGGGCGCCGCCGTCGGCGAGCTCGCGCAGGGCCTCGGAGACGAAGGGGTGCCAGTTGCGGTTGCCGATCGCCACGGGCACCCGGCTCCCGCGGGCGGCCAGCTCGGCGCGCAACGCATCCAGGAGTTCGGCGTTGCGGGCGTTGATCGGGGAGACGCCGTCCCAGCGGCCGTAGTGGCCGGAGACCTCGCGCAGCCGGGAGTCGGGCACGCCCCGCCCGGCGGTGGCGTTGCGCATGAAGGGCAGCACGTCGTCGGGGCCCTCGGGGCCGCCGTAGGACAGCAGCAGGACGGCGTCGTAGGGGGCGAGCGGATCGCCGGCGGTGGGGCTCATCGAGCCTCTCCCGGGGTCGCGGCTTCGCGCAGGTCCGCGGCGATTTCTACACCCAGCAGCAGGTTGAGGGCGTCGAGGTAGTCCTGGCCGCGGCCGGCCTCGGCGGCGGCGCGGGCGGCGACCGTGGGATGGTGCAGCATGCGGGCGGCCAGGTGGTGCAGGGCGCGGGCGGCGTCACCGGCGTCCACACGGCCGTCGACCACGCGCAGGCGGGCGACCTCCTCCTCCACCAGTTCCGCGACGTGACTGCGCAGGGAGCACACGACCGGGTCCATGCGCCGGCCGCACAGCATGCGTTCGAACAGGGCGGTCTCCTCGTCGACGATGCGGCGGGCGGCGTCGACCTGCCGCGCCTCGGCCGCGGGCACGGCGCGCTGCACGCTGGGCAGGTCGATCAGCTTCACGCCGGGCAGGGAGCCGACCGCCACCTCCACGTCGCGGGTCAGCGCCAGGTCGAGCACCACCAGGGGGCGCCGGCCGGTCGCCTCGGCGGCAGCGGCGTCGGAGACCCGCCCGCGCCCGGCGACGGCGGGGGCCACGAGCTGCCGGGTGAGCACGGGCGCACCCAGGCCCCGGCAGGTGATGACCAGGTCGGCCGCCTCCAGCGCGCCGGGGAGCTCGGCGTCGGTCACGGCCCGCAGGCCCCGGCCTACGGCGAAGGCCTGCGCCCGGTCGGAGCGGGAGTAGACGGCGATGTCGGTGACACAGCGGCGGCGCAGGGCGGTGACGGTGGCGCCCGCATAGGCGCCGGTGCCGACGATCAGGACCCGCACGCCCGGCAGCGGCGGCAGGTGGCGCGCCGCCAGGTCGATACCGACGGCGACGACGGAGCGGCCGTTGCCGGCCAGACCGGTCTCGTGGGCGACGCGGCGGGAGGTCGTGGAGGCGTGCTCGACGGCGCGGGTGAGGTCCGTCGACAGGGTGTCCTCCTCGGCGGCGACCCGCATGGCGCGGCGCAGCTGCCCGGCGATCTCACGCTCACCCACCACCATGGACTCCAGTCCGGCGGCGGTCGCGAACAGCTGGGAGACGGCGTCCGTGCCGCACCAGGCGGTCAGGTCGACGGCGTCGGCGCGCAGATCCGCGCGCCGGGCCAGGCCGTCCGTCACCTGTCGGCGCAGGCCGTCCGCGGCGACGGCCTTGGGCGCGTCGAGCAGGAGGGCGAGCCGGTTACAGGTGCCCAGGACGATGACGCCGCGCAGCGCGGGGACGGCGCCCATCAGGTCGGGGCCGAGGTGCGCGGCGGTGGCGCCCAGGCGGGCGACCGCGTCGAGGCCCTGGGTGCGGTGGTCGGCGGAGAGGAGATGAATCGTCACAGCGGGTGGTAGTTAAGCATTGGATGCCGTTCGGGGCACAATTATCACCGGCACGGCCGCCCCCTATTCCGACGGGCCGTCAGAAAACCTTTCCGACGACCCGTCCGATACGGGAGAAACCGCGCCATTCCAGCCGAGAATAGTGATTGCGGGAATGTTCGACCGACCGGCCGAGCCATTTTGTTAGGGGTTGCTTAGCAACGCCACGTCGCGTCATTTCCGCGAGGACGAGGACCATTTCGTGACAATTTCCGTGCGGAATTCCGCCGGGGCGCGCGGCGGCGATGAGCACCGGCCGGCCCTGCTGGAGGCGCTGGCCGGCCGGCGGCCGACGCGCACACCCGTGTGGTTCATGCGGCAGGCGGGGCGCTCGCTGCCGGAGTATCGGGTGCTGCGCGCCCAGGCGGGGGCGTCCATGCTGGACGCGTGCCTGCGGCCCGAGCTGGCGGCGCTGGCCACCGTGCAGCCGGTGCGGCGTCACGGGGTGGACGCCGCCGTCCTCTTCTCCGACATCATGGTGCCGCTGCGGCTGGCGGGCGTGGAGGTGCGCATCGAGCCCGGGGTCGGCCCCTTGCTGGACACCCCGGTGCGCGACGCCGCCCAGGTGCGCCGCCTGGTGTCCCGCCGCTACGGGGAGGCCGAACGGGCGGGAACCGGCGCCGACGGCGTGGCGCTCGACGGCGCCGCCGGGGTGGCGGCCGTGGAGGCGGCCGCCCGCGGCGTCGTAGCCGAACTGGGCACTCCAGAGCGGCCGGCCGACTCCGCGCCGGGCGCACTGTCCCCCCGGGCCCGGGCGGGCCTGGCCGAATCGCGGGGCGGGGCCGGCTGGACGCCGCTGCTCGGCTTCGGCGGGGCGCCGTTCACCCTGGTCGCCTACCTGGCCGAGGGGTGCCCGTCGCGCGACCACCTGGCCGCCCGCACGCTCATGCACGCCGACCCGGACGCCTGGGACCGGCTCATGACCTGGGCCGCGCACCTGACCGGCGCATTCATGGCCACGCAGGTGCGCGCGGGCGCGGCCGCCGTGCAGCTGTTCGACTCCTGGGCCGGTGTCCTGCCCGCCGCCGACTACCGGGAAAAGGTCGCCCCCTACTCGGCACTCGCCCTCGACGTTGCCCGCGAGGCGGTATCCCCCACCACCGGGCGGGTGGCCCCCGCAATCCACTTCGCCACCCGCGCCGGCCACCTCCTGCCCGAACTGCACCGCACCGGGGCCGACGCCGTCGGCGTGGACCAGTGCGCCGACCTGGCTCAGGCCGGCCGGCAGGTCGGGGACCGCCCGGTGCAGGGCAACCTGGACCCGGCGCTGCTGGGGGCCCCGTGGCAGGCGCTGGCGCGGGGCGTGGACGCCTGCCTGGAGGCGGGCCGGGCCGCGCCCGGCCACGTGTTCAACCTCGGCCACGGGGTGCCGCCGCACACGGACCCGGACGTGCTCACCCGGGTGGTGGCGCGCGTGCACGGCTCGCAGAGTTGGGAACGCACCGCATTGGCGGGATGGGATGGTCAGGCATGAGCTATTCGCAGCAGACACCGGTCACATACGACGCCCTGGTGGTCGGCGGCGGCATCGGCGGGCTGGCGGCCGCCTGGGAGCTGACGCGCGCCGGGCTGCGGCCGCTGCTGATCGAGGCGCGCGGTTACACCGGCGGGCTCGTGGCCGGCGGCGCCATCGGCGGGGTGCGCATGGACCTGGGGGCGGAGGGCTTCGTCATCCGCGGCGACGCGATCACACAAATGGTCGACACACTCGGACTGGAGGTAGTCGGGCCCTCAGGCGGCGGGGCACGCCTGTTCCTGCCGCCCCTTGGCGGCGCCGACGCCGGACCCGGCGCCGAGCCGGACCCGGCGCGCGGCTGGGGCCTGCATCGCTTCCTGCGCGACGCCTACCTGGGCATTCCCGCCGATCCACTGGCCGACGACGTCGTCGCCGTCATCGGAGCCGACGGGGCCGCCCGGGCGGCCCGCGACGCCGAGCTCGCTGGATCCGTGGGCACTTCCCCGCAGGACCCGGCCGACCTGGCCGCATTCGTGCGCACCCGCATGGGCGAGGCGGTGTTGGACCGGCTGGTGCGGCCGATCGTGGCCGGCATTCACACCGCCGACCCGGCCGACCTGGCCGCCGACACGGTGGCGCCCGGCCTGCGTCAGGCCACCGCCCGGCTGGGCTCGTTGCAGGCCGCCGTCGGCGAAATGCTGGAGCGGCGGCGAGCCCGGCGGCGCGGCGGCGGCGCCGCGGACGTGACGGTCGCGGGCGGCCTGTTCCGCCTGACCGATGCCCTGCGGGCGGCGATCGAGGCGGCAGGCGGGCGGGTACTCACCCGCACCGGCGCCCAGTGGCTGCGCCCGGCCGACGACGGCTGGGAGGTGGGGATCGCCCCGACCACCCGGGGGGCGACGCCGTCGGCCGAACCGGTGGCCGCCGGGCCGGAGCAGGTGGTGCGCACACGGCGGGTGATGCTGGCCTGCTCGGCGACTGCGGCGCTGCGGCTGCTGGCGGGTGCGCCGGGCGTGGACACCGCGTTGGAGGTGCCGGTCGGCTCGCCGATCGCGCGCTTCACCCTGGTGGCTCGCGCCCCGGAGCTGAGGGGCGCGCCGGTCGGCTCCGGCCTGCTGGTGGCCCCGGCCGCGCCCGGGCAGGTGCCGGTGCGGGCGAAGGCGCTGTCGCACCTGTCGGTCAAGTGGCCGTGGATCGGGGAGGAGCTGCGGCGCCTGCACGGCGGGGCGGCCCCCGAGCAGGACGAGGTACATGCGCTGCGGCTGTCCTACGGGCGGCCGGGTGAGCCGCGCCCGCAGGTGGAACTGGACGATGTTCTCAACGACGTCGCCGTGCTGACCGGGGTGCGCATCCCCCGGGCCGACGTGATCGACTCGATGCTGGTGCGCTGGGACGGGACGCTGCCGCCGGTGACGCCCGCCTACCGCGAGCGCACCCGGCGCCTGCTGGCCGAGGTCGCCCCGCTGGAGGGCTTGGCGGTCACCGGGGCGTGGGTGGCCGGGACCGGTATCGCCGCCGTCGTCGCCCATGCCCGGGAGCAGGCGGCCGCGCTCGCGGGAGCGGACAGTACGAGCCGCGTCGTCACACCGGAGGGGCGCGTATGAACACCGGCACCACGATCGGGGCGGGCGGACCGGCGGCGCGGACGGTGCGCCTGGGCACCCGCGGCTCGGCGCTGGCGGTCGCCCAGTCCACCCAGGTGGCGCGGGCGCTGGCCGCGGCCTCCCGGCGGATCGGCGCCGACCTGGAGGTGGAGCTGGTCCAAATCCGCACCCGCGGTGACGTGGACGCCACCCCGCTGACGCGGCTGGGCGGCGTAGGCGTGTTTGCGGCGGCGCTGCGCGAGGCGCTGCTGGCGGGCGCCTGCGACCTGGCGGTGCACTCCTGCAAGGACCTGCCCACCGCCGCGGTGCCGGGCCTGCGCATGGCGGCGGTGCCGGCCCGCGAGGACCCGCGCGACGCCCTGTGCACGGCGGACGGGCGCACCCTCGCGGACCTGCCCCGTGGGGCGCGGGTCGGCACCGGTTCGCCGCGGCGCGGCGCACAGTTGTTGGCCGTGCGCCCCGATCTGGAGGTTGTGCCCGTGCGCGGGAACGTGCCCACGCGGCTGTCGCGGGTGGTTGGAGCGGTGGTGGGTGCGGACGGCCCACTAGGCGCGGTGCGCGAACCCGACCTGGACGCCGTGGTGCTGGCGCTGGCGGGTCTGCGCCGCCTGGGTCTGGACGGCTACGCGACCCAGCCGCTCGCACTGCCCCAGACCGTAATTGCGGGAGCGGGCGTCGTTGACCCGGCCGACCCGGCGCCCGTCATGGTGCCGGCACCCGCGCAGGGCGCGCTGGCCCTGGAGACGCGGGACGAAGCCGGGGCCGGAGCAGACCCGAGCGGCGTCGCAGCCGGCGTGGAACCCCTTGTGGGCGGAGCCGGCCGCGACCCTGGCCTGGCCGCGGCGCTGGCCGCCGCCCTCGCCGAGTTGGACGATCCGGTCACCCATGCGGCGGTGACCGCCGAGCGGGCCCTCATGCGGCGCCTGGAGGCGGGCTGCGCCGCACCGGTGGGGGCCGTGGCCGTGCCCGCGCCGCGCGCCGACGGCAGCAGCGGGCTGCGACTGGACGCCGTCGTCGCCGCGGCGGATGGGACGCGACTGTTGCGGGAGTCGGCAGTCGGAGACCAGGCGGAGCCCGCCGGGCTCGGGGAGGCGGTGGCCGAGGCACTGCTGTCGGCGGGCGCCGCACAGCTGGTCGACCTGCACGCCGAGCTGCCCGACCGCGGCCGCCGGGAGGCGCCATGAGCCCGGCGACCGCCGCGCCGGGCTCCGCAACCACCCCTCTGGCCGGGCGACGCGTCCTGCTGCCGCGCGCCAAGCCCGGCGACGCCATCGCCGCCGCACTGGTGGCTGCGGGCGCCCGGGTGCTGTGCGTGGGAGTCACCCGCGCCGTCGCCGGGCCGGCCGAGCCCCGCATGCGCGCCGCCGCACAGCTGGCGGCCGGCCGCTACGCCTGGGTGGTGCTGACCTCGGCGCGCACCCTGGACTTCTTCGCCCTGGGCTCCTTGAGCGGCCGTGAAAAGACCCCTCCCCGCGCGAAGGCCGACGACGCGGCCCTGTCCCCCGGTGACACCGGGCGGCCGAGCAACGCGCCCATGCACACCGGACTCGCCGTCGTCGGGGCGGGCACGGCCCAAGCCGTGCGGGAGCAACTGGGTCGCGAGCCCGACCTCATCGCTGCGGGCAGTGGTGCCGCCCTGCTGGAGCTGCCCCAGTTGAGCCGGGGCCCCGGCCGCGCGGCGGGCGCATCCGGTCGCCGCCTGCTGCTGCCGGGTTCGGCGCTGTCCTCACCCGTATTGCGGGAAGGCCTGGCCGCGGCCGGCTGGCAGGTCGATGCCGTGCCCGCCTACACCATGGAGCCGGTCCGCATCGTCGACCTGCCGGAGGGGTTCGCCGCCGAGTGGGCGGGCGGCGGTTTTGACGCGGTGGTGCTGGTGGCCGGCTCCTCCACAAGGGCTCTGCTCGGCCTGGTCGGGCCGCCTCCGCCCGCCACGCGTGTGGTCGCCATCGGTGCCCCGACCGCCGCGGCCGCGCGCGCTGCCGGAGTGCGCGTGGACGCGGTGGCGGCCCGCCCGACCCCGGAGGCGATCCGCGACGCCTTAGCCACGACGCTGCCGGATCCACCACACTGAAATCACATCCTCCACCACTCGCCCGCATGCCTGAGGAGGCTGCTGCAATGACCCAGACAACATCCACCTTGCCCCTGCCCGACCCGCGCAACCCCGCCACCTCCCCGGCCGCCGACCTGCTCACCTCGCGGGGCGTGCCCGCACCCGCCATCCCGACCGTCCGCCCCCGGCGCCTGCGGCGCACGCCGGCCCTGCGCGGGCTGGTGGCCGAGACCCGCATCGACCCCGCCCAGCTGATCCTGCCGGCCTTCGTACGCGAGGACATCGGTGAGCCCACCCCGATCGGTGCCATGCCCGGCGTCGTCCAGCACACGCTGGACTCGATCCGGCGGGAGGCCGCCGCCTGCGCCGAGGCGGGCGTGGGCGCCATCGACCTGTTCGGGGTGCCCGCCACGCGCGACGCGACCGGCTCACAGGCGTGGGCCGAGGACGGCATCCTCAACCGGGCGGTGGCCGCGGTGCGCGCGGAGGTCGGGGACGCGCTGGTGGTGTGCGCCGACACCTGCCTGGACGAGTTCACCTCCCACGGCCACTGCGGTCTGGTGCGGCCCGACGGGGACCCACGCGCCGGTGAGATCGACAACGACTCCACGCTCGCCCTCTACCAGGCGATGGCCGTCTCCCAGGCGGAGGCCGGGGCGCACATGGTCTCCCCCTCCGGCATGATGGACGGGCAGGTGGCGGCGATCCGCGCCGCCCTGGACGCCACCGGGCATGACGACGTCACCATCCTGGCCTACTCGGCCAAGTACGCCTCCGCCTACTTCGGGCCGTTCCGGGAGGCGGTCGGCTCCACCCTCAAGGGTGATCGGCGCACCTACCAGCAGGATCCCGCCAACCGCCGCGAGGGGCTGCGGGAGGTGCTGCTGGATGTGGAGCAGGGCGCCGACGTGGTGATGGTCAAGCCGGCCGGCCCCTACCTGGACGTGCTGGCGGACGTGGCCGCGGCCAGCCCGGTGCCGGTGGCCGCCTACCAGGTCAGCGGCGAGTACGCGATGGTGGAGGCGGCCGCCGCCAACGGCTGGATCGACCGCGAGCGCGTCATCATGGAGTCGCTGCTGGGGATCGTGCGCGCCGGCGCGGACTGCGTGCTGACCTACTGGGCGCGCGAGGTGGCCGAGCGACTGCACGCGCAGCGGTGAAAGTGTCCATCGGTGCCCACTTTGACGATTCGGCCGCGGGCGCACCCCCGGCAGCGAGCACGTTTTCCCCGGAATTAAGCCATTATTGCCGCGATCCATTGCGGATCACTGGCTCAAAGTGGTCACCGATGGACAGTTTCATCATCTTGGCGGAGCCAAATAAGGCCGTAGGCTGCCGCCAGGCAACCGACCTAGACCGCAACCAGCTCAGGAGCCCATATGCCGTCAGCCACCAATGCCGACCTGTTCGCCGCCGCCCACGCCGTGATCCCCGGCGGCGTGGACTCCCCGGTGCGCGCCTTCGGCTCGGTGGGCGGCACGCCCGCCTTCATCACCAGCGCCCGCGGCGCGCGCGTTACTGACGCCGAGGGGCGCGAGTACGTGGACCTGGTCGGTTCCTGGGGGCCGGCGCTGCTCGGCCACGCCCATCCGGAGGTGGTGGCGGCGGTGCAGGCGGCTGCCGCCCGGGGACTGTCCTTCGGGGCGCCCACTGCCGCGGAGACCGCGTTGGCCGAGGCGGTGCGGCGCCGGGTGCCGCCGGTGGAGCGGCTGCGGCTGGTGTCCACCGGCACCGAGGCGACCATGACCGCGGTGCGGCTGGCACGCGGCGCCACGGGCCGCGACCTGGTGGTGAAGTTCGCCGGCTGCTACCACGGTCACAGCGACGGTCTGCTGTCGGCGGCCGGCTCGGGCGTGGCCACGGGCGGGCTTCCGGGTTCTGCCGGAGTGCCGGAGGCGGTGGCCGCGCAAACGCTGGTCCTGCCGTACAACGACGTGGACGCCCTGGAGACTTGCTTCGCCGCCCGCGGGGAGGAGATCGCCGCGGTCATCACCGAGCCGGCGCCGGCGAATATGGGCGTGGTTCCGCCCGCGCCCGGCTTCAACGCGGCCATCCGCCGGGTGACGGCGGAGCACGGCGCCCTGATGATCGCCGACGAGGTGCTCTCCGGCTTCCGGGTGGGCCCGGCGGGATTCTGGGGCCTGGAGGCGGTCGACGGCTGGGAGGCGGAGGTGGCCGATCCGGGTGCTCACACGCAGCCCTCACCCTCCTGGCCCGGCGGCCCGGACGGGAACGACGCCAACTGGCGCCAGCGGGCGGCCTGGGTGCCAGACCTGTTCACCTTCGGGAAGGTGATCGGGGGCGGCATGCCGCTGGCGGCCGTGGGCGGCCGCGCCGACGTGATGGAGCTGCTGGCGCCGCTCGGTCCCGTCTATCAGGCGGGCACCCTGTCCGGGAATCCGCTGGCGACGGCCGCCGGCCTGGCCACACTCGCCCTGGCCGATGATGGCGTGTACTCCACGGTCGCGCACCGCGCCCGCGAGATCGGGGCGATCGTCGGCGCCGCCCTGGAGGATGAGGGGGTGCCGCACCGGGTGCAGTACTCCGGCTCGCTGTTCTCCGTCATGTTCGGCCCCGCGGCCGCCGCGGAGGGCGTACGCGACTATGACGCCGCCCGCGCCCAGGAGACGTGGCGCTTCGCCCCGTTCTTCCACACCTTCCTCGACGCCGGGGTGGCGCTACCGCCGAGCGTGTTCGAGGCCTGGTTCGTCTCGGCCGCCCACGGCGACGCCGAGGTCGAGCGCATCGCGGCGGCGGCACCGGCGGCCGCCCGGGCGGCGGCCTCCGCGCGCCCCAACTAAAGCCAGTTGGACCGCTATTCCCCCGGTGGACCCCTATTCCCCCGGTGGACCGCGGTAGCCGCCGGCTACAGGGGTCCAACCGCGTGTGGGCGGTCCAACCGCGCCTAAGGGGTCCACCGAGCTGCCAGAACCAGGGTGGCATCGGGATGGTCCCGGATACCGGAATCGTTCCGGGGCGGGCAGGCTGACAACATGACACAGCAGCGTCCGACCGATCCCTACGGCCACGAACCGTACTTCTCTCAGCGCACCGAGTCGTGGCGCGCACGGCTGCCGCGGCGGTCCTACCGGCGCATGGTGGCGGGCGTGTGCGGCGGACTGGCCGAGTACTGGGGCGTGAGCCCCACGCTGGTGCGGCTGGCAACGCTGGCCCTGGCGGTGCTGCCGGGCCCGATGTGGGTCGTCTACGTAACCGCCTGGGTGCTCATGCCCGGCCCCTACGAGTGCTGAGCCCCGCTCCCGCCCCGGCCGGCGAGCGCGGCCTCGTAGGCGGCGACGTCGACGTCGGCGAAGGCGCAGATGACGATCCGCAACTCGGATTCGGGGTGGCCGCGCAGCCAGTCATCGAGGGTGTCGAGCACCAGCGGTGCGGCCTCGTCCTTGGGGTAGCCGAAGACACCGGTGGACACCGAGCACAGGCCCACGGAGTCCAGGCCGGCGTCGTCCACCGCGTCCAACACGCTCCGGTAGCTGGAGGCCAGCAGGGCGCGGTCGGCGTCGGTGGGGTGGCCGCCGTCGACGATCGGGCCGACGGTGTGAACCACGTGCGCGGCGGGCAGGTGGTAGCCGGCGGTGAGCAGCGCGCGGCCGGTCTCCTCCGGGCGGCCGTCGCGGGCGTCCATGTAGGCGGCGCATTCGGCGCGCAGGCAGGGCCCGGCGACGGCGTGGATCACGTTGTCGATGCAGGTGTGCCCGGGGACGAAGCAGCCCAGCATCTGCGCGTTGGCGGCGTTGACGATCGCGCCGGCGCGCAGGGTGGTCAGGTCGCCGCGCCACAGGGCGACGTGCTCGCCGAGCCTGCCGGTCACCCCGTGAGTGGCGGCCAGGGTGGGCAGGCTCAGGGCGTCGGGGGCACCGGCGTCGTGCACGCGCTGGGCGGCCTCGGCGGCGAGCATCTCGTCCAGGTCCTCCCGGACGTCGTCGTCGGGGATCTCGCGGGGCGGGCGGATGGTGAGCAGCCCGTCCAGCAGCCGCCGCAGCTCCACGGGCGGGAGCTCGGCGAGGGCGGCGGGCGGCGGGAATGCGGCGACGTCGCCGGCCTGGACGGCCTCGGTGGCGAAGTGCCGGGTGAGGCGTTGCAGGCGGGCGACGTCGGCGGTGGGGGCGTGCGGCATGCGCTCAGGTTAGGCGCGGCGCCGCGCGATTGGCGGTGGCTCGCGCCGCAGCCCGGATCAGTTGGCGGAGTAGTTCTGAGCGGACAGGAACCAGCTCTGCTGCTCCAGGCGCTGGGTGTAGTCCTCCAGGATGCCGGAGGAGGAGGGGTCGGCCTCGTCGACGGCGTCGTGGATGTCACGCAGGGTGGTGACCACGGCGTTGATGGCGGACACGATGTAGTCCACGGCGTCGGCGGTGATGACGGCTCCCTCGGGCGCCTCCGGGACGGTGGTCTGCGAGGCGACGGTGCCGGGGCGGCCGTCGGGGAAGGCGTTGATGGCGCGCATGCGCTCGGCGAGCTCGTCGGAGCCCTCGCGGGCGATGTCGACAACCTCGTCCAGGTTCAGGTGCAGGTCGCGGAAGTTGGGACCGACCAGGTTCCAGTGGACCTGCTTGCCGACGAGGCTGAGCGCGGTGATGTCCACCAGGGCGCGCTGCAGGTCGGCGGCGAGGGACTCGGAGGCGGTGAAGGCGGGGATGACGGCTGGGTTCTTGACTTGGTGCTTGCTCATGGCTTGAAGTTTACAATCACGATAGTTCGAACGGTAGGGCTTATCGCTCGTGAGGAAACCTAAGCGGATCCGCAATGCCCAGAGCGTTGAAAAACCGCCCGACGACGCGGCTCGAGGCGACGTCGTCGGGCGGTTGTACAGCGGCATTCCAGGCGGTTTCAATCCGCCGGAGGCAGCGCGCACCCGGGCGGCTGCCAGGGGCTTGGTGCGGGCCGGTCAGGCCTCGGCAGGGGCGGCGGCCTCCTCCTCAGCGATCTTGCGCTTGATCTCGTCCATGTCCAGCTCGCGGACCTGGGTGATCAGGGAGTCCAGCGCGGCCGCGGGCAGGGCGCCGGGCTCGCGGTAGACGAGCACGTCGTCGCGGAAGACCATCAGCGTGGGGATCGAGGAGATGCCCAGGGCGCCGGCGAGATCACGTTCGGCGTCGGTGTCGACCTTGGCGAAGGTGATGTCCGGGTTGTTCTCCGCGGCCTTCTCGAATACCGGCGCGAAGCGGCGGCACGGGCCGCACCAGGAGGCCCAGAAGTCGACGAGGGTGATGCCCTCGCCGCGTACGGTCTGGTTGAACTCTGCGCCGGTGATGTCTTTGGGGGCCATGAGGCTTCCTTCCGAGTTCTCAGGTGGCTGGTGGTGTTGTCCGCCGAGCACGCGGTCGTGCGATCGTGCGGCTGTGCGGACGACTGCGGTCCAGCCGTCCCCCGGCGGCGCATCCCGCACCGCCGGCGCCTGGGACAACCGTCCTAGCCCATGAGGTATTCCGCCGGCGTGGCCATCCCACCCGAGTGCGCTCCCTCACCGAGGTCGGCGGAAGTTACGCGGCTCTTGCGGTTTGTGGGTGTGGTGGTTGGGGTCGGGGTTGCGGAGTGGTGGTTGTTGTCGATGGGTACCGGGTCTGCCGAATATGACCCCGCCGTCCCGAGGCCCTCCGCATTCGGGAGGGTTTGGGGTTGATGAGGTCGTTTTCGCCGGGCCGGAGGTGTTGTCGGGCGGGCGGTGTTGGCTTGCGGGGAGGATTCGTTGGAATCGTTGGGATCATGCGGGTATTGGACTGGGTCGGTGGCCGTTGGCGGCGCCTGCCGGTGATTCTCAGTGCTTCTGGTGCCGCGCCTGGGCGCGCGTGCGCCGCTGCGCAGGCGCGGATCTGGCGTGTTCGCCTGTGCACTCCGGGTGACGGTTCGTCACTTCGCATGACGGTTCGGCACTTGGCACCCACGCTTCGGCACTTCCGACGACGGTACGTACCTCTGGGTGCCGAACCGTCACGAGAGGGTACGAATCGTCGATCACAACGTACGAACCGTCGCGCCAGTGTACGAACCGTCGCGCCAGATCCACCGCGGACATCAAGGCGCCATCACCTCGGAATGTCACAAGTGCCGGTCTCGGCGTGTCACGTGTGCCAGTCTCGGCACGCCACCCCACCCGGCCGGCGAACCACCACATCCCCAAACCGGAAGAGCCCGTTACGTGCCGAAGTCGGTAGAAGTATCCGCCGAGGTCGGCGGAAGTGGCGGGCGCGCCCGGTCACACGTCCAGTCGCGCCCGCCGCCCGAGCAGGAGGATTTCAGCCGAGATCCTCCCCGTTGCTCGCTATCACCCGCCGGTACCACGCGTAGGAGTCCTTGGGAATGCGCCGCCCGGTTCCTCGGCCGTGGTCGTCCAGGTCAACGTAGATGAACCCGTATCGCTTGGACATCTCCGAGGACGAGCAGGAGACGATGTCGATCGGACCCCAGGCGAAGTAGCCGCGCAGATCCACCCCGTCCGCGATCGCCTCCCGCATGACCTCCAGGTGACGGCGCAGGTAGTCGATGCGGTAGGGATCGTGCACGGTGCCATCGGCCTCCAGCACATCCCTAGAGCCGAGCCCGTTCTCGGTGATCATGATCGGTTTCTGGTAGCGGTCCCAATAGTCATTCAGCGCCACCCGGAGCCCGGTCGGGTTGATCGCCCACCCCCATTCGGAGGCCTGCAGATGCGGGTTGGCGAAGCCGTCCGTGTCCCCACCCGCCCAGGCCTCGGCGTCAATGATCCGGGTGTAGTAGTAGGAGAAGCTCATGAAGTCCGCTACACCGTCGCGCAGGGCCTGGGCGTCCCCCGGGCCGAATTCGACGCAGATGCCCAGATCGCGCAACCGCCGCTTGGCATAGCCGGGGTATTCGCCGCGCAGGGCCACGTCGGAGAAGAAGTACTCCATCTGGTTCTGCTGCAGCGCGGCCAGCACGTCCTCGGGCTTGCAGGTCGCCGGGTCGGCGTTTCCGTGGCACAGCATGACGCCGAACTCGAAGTCCGGGTCGATTGCGTGCCCGAGCGAGGTGACCTTGGCGGCCGCCACCATTTCATTGTGGACGGCCTGGTATTTGGCCTGCTCCAGGTTGTCCACCTTGTCCGCGGCAACGCCCAGGTGGTTGAAGGACTCGTGGGTGATCAGGTTGATCTGGTTGACGACGATCCAATAGCGCACCTTCCCGGCCAGACGTCGCATCACCGCCTCGCAGTAACGCACGAAGAAGTCGATGGTCTCCCGGCTGTACCATCCGGTGTAGGACAGGGTCAGGTTCACCGGCATCTCGTAGTGAGACAGGGTGATGACCGGTTCCATACCCTGGGCGCGGATCTCGTCGATGAGTCGCTCGTAGAAGGCCAGCCCCTCCTCGTTGGGTTCGGCGTCGTCCCCGTTGGGGAAGATTCGGGCCCAGTTGATTGAGGTGCGGAAGGCGTTCATGCCCGTGCCGGCCAGCAGTTGCAGGTCGTCGGCGTAGGTGTGATAGAAGTCGATGCCGTCGCGCTTGGGATAGCGGCCTGCGGTATCGCGCATGTGGAAACGCACCTGGTCGGTCGTCATCTCCTTGTTGGAGCGTTTCTCGGGCGGCAGGTCACCCCGGTAGAGGTTGATGTCGGCCAGGCACCAGCCCTTGCCGTCCTCCTGCCAGGCGCCCTCCGCCTGGTTCGCGGCGATGGCGCCACCCCAGAGGAAGTCCTTGGGGAAGCCGGCGGGTACATCGAGCGCATCGGTCTTACTGCCAGTCATTTCATTCATTCCTTGTCTCCAGTGCGGTCTCCAGCGCGCGGATGCGCTCATCCTGGGAGCGGAATACGGGAAGGATCCTGCGCACCAGCCGCAATTCGCTATAGGCGGTCATGAGGGTGTCTTGCGCATGGGAGAACAGAGCGGCATAGGCGAGCTGCTCACCATCGGCCTCCTGTTGAATAAGCGTGGTGTGGACCTGGTGGGCCTGGCGGATGCACCCGTCGGCGGCGTCCAGAAGCGCGGTGGCCTCGGTGAAGTCCGAGCGTTCCATGGCCTCCACGGCCCGGTAGGTTTCTCGGCGCGCATCGCCGGAGTGGATGAGTATGTGCATGGAGGCGTCGATGATGCTCTGATCCATGGCTCAGTCTCCTTCGGGCCGGGGTTTGCTGCTCGTAACGGTCAGTCTCCTGGTACCCCGCCGCACGCCGGAGTGCGCCGTTTCCGCGGCGGCGGTGGCAGGTAAAGGTTCCTCGGCCTTGGTGACGCGGGTTGCCTGCGCCTTAGGGGCCGGCCGGGATACGCGGGACGACGACGGCGTGGGCGCCTCGTCTCTCCTGGCGCCGGCCTGCGCCGCGCCGGCCTCCTTCAATAGGGACTGGTGCTCGTAAGCCTTGAAGAACGGGTACCAGATGACCGCGGAGACGGCGAAGACGGCGAGCATGAGAATCATGGCGGTCAGGGACCGAGTCGTGATCCAGGTCGCCAACGGGTAGGGGGTGTACCAGAGCTCGAACTGGTTCATCGGGATCGGCGCGAAGTGGATCTTTTTGGTGAACAGCCAGATGATGATCGGCGGGATCACGCCTTGCAGCCACATGGGGATCATGAGCACCGGATTCCAGGCGATCGCCCCGAATACCACCGGCTCATTGATGTTGGCAATCATCGGTGGAATGCAGGCCCTTCCCAGAGCCTTCAACCGGGTCGACTTGGAACGGGCCATCATGATTACGAGCGCCATCGTATTGCCGATTCCGCCGAACCAGAGGTAGGTGGAGAACAGCATCGTGGAGGTGACCAGATTCTGCGCGGTACCGGCCATATTCGCCTGAATGGCGGCCAGGAGCACCGGGGTGGTGACGGGGGTGAGCACCCATGTGGAGATGCCCATGGAGTACAGGAAGCAGTAGATGAAGCACATCAGTGGGAAGCCCCACGGCGATTCAATGACGCCCGCGAGCGGGCGGAACACCGCCAGCACCGCGTTGTAGACGTCCAGCCCCAGCAGGTCCACGCACACCCATCCGAGCGTGACCACCAGTGCAACCGGGATCATCGCGTCGAACCAGGCCCGCACGAACTCGGGGATGACGGAGTCGTCCTTGAACAGGGTGAACCGGCCGAACAGGGACATGATGGCGCCGGTTACCACGCCCGCCAGAATGGCGATGAACATGCCGCCCGCTCCCAGGGCCGAGTGGCCGAATCCCGGTTCCCCGTCCTGCACCACCTGCGGGGTGATGATGATGAGGAACAGTATGGTGCCGCAGCCCCCGGCAATTAGCCGCTGCTTGCGGAAGTTGCGCTTCTCCATCAGGTTGAAGGGGATGAGGAAGCTCACCAGGAGGGACAGCATGCCCATGGTCCAGCCGTACGGCGTCCAGAAGCTGGGCAGTGACGGGAAGTAGTCGTTGAGGATCGCGAGCATGGCGAACACGGAGCCGACGAGGATGAACGGCAGCACCTGCATGATCGCGTCCTTGATGGACACGATCCAGACGTTGTTGTTCACCTTGGCCATGCGCGGGGAGAAACTGGTCTCCAGCCAGTGGATGAGGGCGTCCATCAGGCGTCCTCATTGAGCACGTCGACCAGATGCTGAATCGCTGCCTCACCGTCGAGCGAGGAGTAGTACTCCGGACGCATGAGGATCGCCGTGACGTCGGCGTCCCCCACGAATGAGTCGATGTCGTCGAACACGTAGGACAGGTGTGGTCCGATCATGACGACGTCGGTTTCGTTGATGAAGTTCTCGATCTCGCTCTCGGAGCGGGCGGTCACCTTGATGTTGTAGCCGTGCGCCGCGACTGCCTTGCGCATGTTCGCCGCCATGAACCCGCTGCTGGCGCCGGTGCCGCAAACGAGGAGAACCCGGATGTCGTCTGCCATTGTTCCTCCATTGGACCTAGAAGCATGACGTGATCAAGTCTGCGCAGCTTGGCACCCGCGCTCCACCAGGAAATCTTCCGGGGGCCGGAAAACCATTGAGAAGCCGCCTCCGCCCGCATCACCGCCCGCGCCGATCGGGCCTGACCACGACCGTCAGCCGATCACCAGTTCTCGCAGTGCCTCCATTAGGCGGCTGTAGCTTGTCCCGGCGCCAATGAGTGCGTCGACTCCCGCGGGGTCGGACAGAATGCGCACCAACTCGTCGAGCACATCCCGGAAGACGGCGCGGTCCCGGTGGCTGACGGCCATCATGATGACGAGGTTGATCTCATGGTCCCCCCACGGGATCGGCCGGGTGCACGTCAGCACGGCCAGAGCGGTGCGGGCGGCGTCCATGTACAACGAGTGCGGCATGGCGAACCGCCCCCCGAACGCCGTCGAGGCGCGCCGCTCACGATCGAGCACATCCGCGAGGTGCTGGTCGTCGACGGCGGCCTGGCGGACCAGCAGCGAGTGGCAGGTGCGCAGGGCCTCGTCACGGTTGAGCCGGGTCTCGGTGTGCACGAACAGGCGCTCGTCGGTGAAGGCGACCAGCGCGGACCAGACCTGGTGCCGCTGGGCCCGCTGCCGCTCCTCCAGGACCGCCTGCCGCACGGCGTCGACCTCACTCCGGGTGCACAGCGGGCTGATGCGTACCACCGGAACGGAGGGGTCGACGTCGAGGTCAACCGCGGTGACGACGACGTCGCTGGGCCTGCGGGAGACCTCCGGGTCTATCTCGGTGACGAGGCGCTCGACGACGGCCAGCCCGTGCAGTCCTTCATTCAGCCTGCGCACCGCGTCGTCGGCCACGGACCCGAATCGGGGCACCACGAGTGTGATCGTCACCTGCTGCTCGGCGTCCATGAGCTGCTGGAGGCGGGAGCCGAGGTGCAGGGCGAGAAAGTCCGTCTCGGAGCAGGGAATCTCGACGTCGAGCGCGGTCTCCACGGCGTGAGAGAAGTAGACGGACAGTTCATGCACCAGTGGGTGCCCCAGTTGGAAGTCGGCGCCGAACGGACGGTCGATGCGCTGGCCGGCACGCAATCGCGCCAGCATGTCCTGCACGTGGATGGCCAGCCCGACCAGTGATTCGTCGCCGTCGTACAGCCGCAGCAGGAAGTGGTCGTCGAGCCGCAGCACGCAGTCACGGACGACGTCGAGGACCGCCGGATCCAGACCCTCGCCGTCGGCGTTTCGGTGAGTGGAGACCGCGAGGAAGGAGGCGACGAAGTCGGTCTCCGAATCCGGCAGCGAACGCTCGGACCACCGGCTCACCCAGTCGGTGACCGCGCGGGCAATGGTCAAGACGTCGGCGTCGTATGCTGCGCGTCCGGAGTAGTCGATGGGGTATCCCTCGAGAGCGATGTACAGGTGCGTGCACAGATTGAGCAGGACGTACTCGTTCAAGACGACGCCGTTGTCTGCGAGCACGGAGCGGACGCCGCGGGTGAGTTCACGCCGCCGCGCCAGATGCGTGCGGTGCCGGTCCGATTCCAACTCGTCATCGACCGGAGAGAGCAGTATTTGGCGGATGAGTCGTCGACGCCGCTGTTCCGGTCCGTCTATGCGAATGTATGATCCGTGCCGCCTCAGCCTCAGTTCATGGTCCCGCAGGAGTAGGCGGACGCGACCAAGGTCCGCCTCCAACGTCGATGGACTCACGCAGAGCCGATCGGCCAGTTCAAACACCTCACACTCCTCGGAGGCCGTGAGGAGAATACGGGCCAGCTCGTTCAGGCGGCCACGCTGGTCGAGACTTCGGTGTGTGGTTCGGCCGGCGGCATGCTCGCGCCTTATCCGGTACACGCGGCGGTCCAGCTGGTAGCCGGAGGGTGTGGACCGGATGAGGTCATCGTCTTGGCCCTCGTTCAGCTCCTTGACGTAGGAGCGGATCGAGCGGTCGGTGACTTGCAGCATGGCCGCCAGCGCTCGGGCCGACACCGGGCGGCTGGCGGCATGGAGTTCACGCAAAAGTCGTTCGAGCCTGTCCGCCTTGGCGACCACGTCCACATCATCCTCTCGCAACGGTGCGGCAGTGCGGGTACGCAATTGGGTGGCGACGCCGCATGCGGGTATCCCCGAGGGGTGCCGCACTCTTGCGCGTCGTGCCCCAAGTATGTGCCCGGCAGGCGGATCAGCGCCGTAGACCGCCAGCGCCTCGCCCTTCTCGGCGACGTCGGAAACACGAAGGCGCCTCCCCGGAGCCGCCCAGGCCGGCTACCTAGCGTCGCATCGACGAACGCTAGTTCCGACAATGCCAGGAGGCACGATGTCCACCACTACCTACCGCCCCTACGAGCCCCGGGACGCCGAGGGGGTCATGGCGATTGTCCTCGACGCCTTCAACATCCGCTGTTATGCGCCTCGCCCGTACCTCGAGCGCTCCGCCGCGGAGGTGTTCCTGTCCGAATGCCTGCTCGCCTCCACCTACGCGCAGGTCGCCGTCGCCACCGACCACGCTCAGGGCGACGGCGACGAGGCACCCGGCACCGAGCGGGTCATGGGCGTGATCATGGGCCGTGTCGAGGACGAGCCCCCGCTTCCGGCCCAACCGCTCGTTCACGCCCACAGGCTCGCCGGGATGGCCTGGTTGGCGACGGCGGGAATGCCGCAGTGGGACACACTCACGCAGGCATTCGGTTTCGACTACCGCCGCGCCGAACTGCGGCAGGACGTGCTAATGGGCGGATGCGCCGCCCTCACCGACGAGATCACTCTGCTCGCGGTGCATCCCGCCTGTCGGGGCCGCGGGATCGGCACCCGGCTGTACGACGGTTTCATGGAGCACCTGCGCGCCCACGGCCGCAAGGACTTCTTCCTGTACACGGACTCGCTTTGCGGCTACGAGTTCTGCGAGCGGCAGGCCCTGACGCGCGCCGCAACCCGGGAGCTGCGGCTGGACGTGCCCGGGCTGCCGGAGAACGTTGAGGTGTACCTGTACGCCGGCGAGGTGCCGGAAGCCGAACCAGCTTCCGCGTGAGTGGCAGGAGGCCGCCCGACAATGGACGCCGCAGCCACTTCAACCGACCTCAGTACGTAAGATCTACCGACCTCGGCGCAGTTCCACGGCGACGAGTTCGGCGAGCTGGACGGCGTTGAGGGCGGCGCCCTTGCGCAGGTTGTCACCCACCGCGAACAGCGCGATGCCGTGGCCGTCGTCCCAGGCGCCGTCGGCGCGCACCCGACCCACGAAGGTGCCGTCGCGGCCGGCGGACTTCAGCGGGCTGGGCACGTCGTCGTAGGTGACGCCGGGGGCCGCGCGCAGCAGCTCGATGGCCCGCTCGGGGGCGAGGGGGCGCTCGAACTCGGCGCTCACGCTCACGCCGTGCCCGGTGAACACCGGGATGCGCACGCAGGTGCCGGATACGCGCAGGTCCGGGATCCCCAGGATCTTGCGGGACTCGTTGCGCAGCTTCTGCTCCTCGTCGGTCTCCCCGGAGCCGTCGCCGGCGTCGTTCCCGGCCCAGGCGACGGCGTTGAAGGCGATGGTGTCCACGTACACGTTCGGCTCGGGGAAGCTGACGGCCCGCCCATCCAGGGCGAGGCCCTCGATGTCCTGCCCCTGCTCGACGGCGGCACGCACCTGCCCGGCCAGCTCCGCCACCCCGGCGCGCCCGGAGCCGGACACGGCCTGATAGGTGGAGGCGACCAGGCGCCGGAGCCCGGCCTCCTCGTGCAGCACCTTCAGGGCCGGCATGATGGCCATGGTGGTGCAGTTGGGGTTGGCGATGATGCCCTTGGGGCGGTCGGCCAGCGCCTCCGGGTTGACCTCGGCGACCACCAGCGGCACGTCGGGGTCTCGGCGCCAGGCGGAGGAGTTGTCCACCACGACGGCGCCGGCGACGGCGAAGCGGGGCGCGTACTCGCGGGAAGCGGCCCCGCCGGCGGAGAAGATGGCCACGTCGATGCCGGTCAGGTCCGCGGTGGCCACGTCCTCCACCTCGATGCGGGCGCCCCGGAACTCCAGCATGCTCCCGGCGGAACGGGCGGAGGAGAACAGGCGCAGGCTGCGGGCGGGGAAGTCGCGCTGGGCGAGCATGGTGAGCATGACCCGGCCGACCTGCCCGGTGGCGCCGACGACGGCGACGGCGATGCCGTCCTCCGGGCCTACATACTGGCCCGCGGGACCCACGTACTCACCCGCACCCGCTTGAGCGGCCTGGCGGTTCTGGTTGCTGGGGTTACTCATCGTCCGGTACCTCCGTAGACGACCGCCTCGGCGGCCTCGGCGTCGAGGCCGAATGCGGAGTGGACGGCGCGCACGGCCTCGTCGAGTACGGCGTCGTCCACCACCACCGAGATGCGGATCTCGGAGGTGGAAATCATGTCAATGTTGATCCCGGCATCGCTCAGGGCGCCGAAGAGCTTGGCGGACACGCCCGGGTGGGAGCGCATGCCGGCGCCGACCAGGGAGAGCTTGCCGATGTTGGGGTTGAAGTGCAGGGATTTGAAGCCGAGTTCGTCCTGGGCGGCCTCCAGAGCGGCGCGGGCCGCCGCAGAGTCCCCGTCGGGGCAGGTGAAGGAGATGTTGGTCAGGCCGGTGCCCTCCGCGGACACGTCCTGCACGATCATGTCGATGTTGGTGTCGGCGCGGGCCACGATCTCGAAGATGCGGGCGGCGGCGCCGGGGATGTCGGGCACGCCGACCAGGGTGATCTTGTCCTGGCTGCGGTCGTGGGCGATACCGGAAATGACGGGGGCTTCCACGTGATCCTCCTGGGCGGACGGGTGCGGGCGGGCCTGGGCGCGGGCGTTGACGGCCTTGGTGTGGGCGGCACCGACGGAGGCGCCGTCGGGCGGCAGGGCACCATCGGGTGCGACGACGCGCCCAGTGACGGCGTCAACGGCGGGTGCCCGAGTGGGGCGACCGGGCACCGAGGCGGCAGGTACCGAAGCGGGCGGTGCCGAGGCATCGGCGGGGACACCGGAGGCGAGCGCGGGCGTGGGGGCGGAGGGGGCGTCGTCGTCGGCCCCGGGCAGGAGGGGCGGGATGAAGGCGCCCTCGCGGCGGCCGTCGTAGATCCAGGTGCCGGTCTTGTCGGAGAAGGAGGAGCGCACGTGCAGGGGCACGCCGAAGCGGCGGGCGTACTCCACCGCGCGCAGGTGCAGGATCTTGGCGCCGTTGGCGGCCATCTCCAGGGTCTCCTCGCTGGAGAGCGCCTCGATGCGGCGGGCGGTGGGGACGATGCGCGGGTCGGCGGTGAACAGGCCGTCGACGTCGGTGTAGATCTCGCAGACGTCCGCGTTCAGGGCGGCTGCGAGGGCGACGGCGGTGGTGTCGGAGCCGCCGCGCCCCAGGGTGGTGACGTCCTCCACCTCGTTAATGCCCTGGAAGCCGGCGACGACGGCGACCGCCCCCATCTGAATGGCGCGGGCAATGCGCTCGGGAAGGACGCCGACGATGCTGGCGCGCCCGTACTTGGAGTCGGTGAGCACGCCGGCCTGGGCGCCGGTGTAGGCGCGCGCGGGCACGCCCAACTCGCCGATGGCCATGGCCAGCAGCGCCATGGAGATGCGTTCGCCGGCGGACAGGAGGATGTCCATCTCGCGGGCGGGCGGCTTGGCGGAGATAGCGTCGGCCATGTCCAGCAGGTCGTCGGTGGTGTCACCCATGGCGGAGACGACCACCACCACGGTGTTGCCCGCCTTGCGGGTGGCGACGACGCGCTTGGCGACGCGGCGGATCGCCTCGACGTCGCTGACGGATGAGCCTCCGTATTTCTGCACTACCAGTGCCATGTGGGGGTTCCTGCCGTTGTGCTGCCGGTTGGTCGTTGCCGACACCGATTCGGCGGGCGCCCGCGCGGGGCGTCCCGGCGTCCTCGGCGTGGCGTCTGGCCCAAGCATACGGCCCGGGTGTTACGGCGGCTTACGGCGACCGCCAGGTGGGAGCGGGGCCGGTGGCGTGGGCGGGCGGATCCGGACGGCGACCTCCGGCCCGCGCCGGCGCCCGCGTTGACGCTCCGCCACGTTCCACGACCCCGGGCGTCGTTCCACGACCTTGGTACATGTTTCACGACCCCGGGGTGGTCGTGGAACGTACACCAAGGTCGTGCAACGCCCGGCCGACTCCTGGGTCAGCCCTCCTCGTCCACGCGGCGGCGTCCCTCGAAGGCACGCCTACTGCCGTGATCCTGACGTCCTGCCTCGCTCCATCGCACGGTCCACGCGACAGTCGATGGGTCCTCCCGGCCTGTGATGACGTGAACCTTGCCGTTGACGACGCGGCGGAGCGATCTGCGGAGCTTCTGCCGATAGTTCGCCATCGTCTGCTGTGCGGCGGCTTGCCGACCTCGCCCCGCGTGTGGCTGTGCGCCGGGCAGGTCGATGCGCAGCGCGACATACAGCGTCCGAGCCCTCACCGCCTTGCGGCATATCTCCCGCTTGGCGTGTTCGTCGCGGGTCCCGGCGTGCAGGCCCGCGAGCGTATCCATGACCTTCTCGGCCACGACGGCGACCAGGTCCTTGGGCTCTCTCGCCTCCGGGTAGGCGTAGTCCTTCGCCTCAATGAGCCACAGGTGGTCACCGTCCAGAGCGACGACGTCACAGCCATGGAGCGCCTTGCCGGCGGGGTCCTGGATCTTGCTGAGAGCGGCCCTGAAGTACGGCCACTCGTCGTACTTGCTTACCTCCCAACCGTCCGGGAAAGTGAAGACGGCGCCGTCGACCGCTAACTCCACCATGAGGGGTCACCGATAGAGGTAGCGGGTGGACTGCTCGAGCTCGGCGTCGAGGGCAGTGATGACGGGCAGGTCGTCAAGGTCATCGGCCTGCGTCACGGTCACCGGATCGTCGTTGGCGCGGTCGAGCCCGAAGTAGCGGATGTCCGCGTCCTCATCCTCGTCGAGCATCTGGAGCTCGCGCAGGAGGAAGAGGCTGTGCGTGGCGAGGAAGACCTGGACACCGCGGCGGGCGAGCCCGGCGATGAGCGGGGCGAGAAGCCGGATGGAAGCGGGGTTGAGATTCGCCTCGGGCTCATCCCAGAACAGGTACCCCTGATCTTTAAGAACCCCGTTGGCGAGGAGCACCTGGATCATGCCGAGCTTGCGGTGCCCCTCGGAGACCAGCGGCGCCTCAAGCTGGAAACCTGGATCAGCCTCACTGTCGCGGCGCAGGACAAAACGGTCATCCCGGACCTCGAAGCGTCCGCCGACGATGTCGCCGATGACGTCCTCAATCTCCGTGTCGGAGCGGTCCTTGAGTCGGGGGCGGTAAAGGAGCGTCGCCAGGTCGTTCCAGGTCTCATCAAAGGGGAGCTCGTAGGTGGCGAAGAGGGAGCGCAGACCGTGAGCGACCGAGAGGATCTCATGTGCGGGAATGAAGACGGGAAAAGCCTGGGGTCGCGAAAAACTGGCGGTACGGATATAATTAGGCCTAAAAAAGGGCTTATTATTCTCATCATAGGTGTATGACAACGCCGAGCCCTCCCCTAACTCGAAGTCCGCTTGACTGCGCACCTCACCATGAGTCACCAGACGGCTCAAGTCTTCCGCGGTTTTGAACACTCCAGGAAGTTTGCCCCGCAAGGCGCCATGCCACCCACCCAACAACCACTCCGGATTGCTCGAGCGCGCCGGGTTCGACTTTTCCGAGGCCACCGCCGTCATGGCGTACAGCAGCTTGAGGAGCATGGACTTGCCGGTGTTGTTCGTGCCGACAAAGACGTTGATCTGAGGCGAGAAGGTCAGGTCGGCCGACGCGAAGGGCCCGAAGTTGGTCACGCCTAGGCGTGTGATCGGCTGGTCAACCATGACTGAATCCTACCGGCGACGCGCGGAAGGCCTGCCATCTCCCGAGCGGTGCCGACAACCACGCGTCGAGCCCGGCGACGAGCTCGCCGCCACATGACGTAACCGTTACATTAAGCCCCATGAGTATTGAGGCGAGCGAGGTCACACGCTTCTTCGGGTCAGCGCCGGCCGTGCAGCGGCTGAGCCTGTCCGCGCCCGCCGGCGCCATCACCGGCCTGGTGGGCCCCAACGGGGCGGGCAAGACCACCCTGCTGCTCATGCTGGCGGCACTGCTGCGCCCTGATACGGGCACGATCAAGGTGGCGGGCCTAGACCCGGTCACCCAGCCGCGTCAGGTGCACAAGGCGGTGGGTTGGATGCCGGATGCCTTCGGCACCTGGGACTCGCTGACCTGCACGGAGATCCTGCTGACCTTCGCCGCCGCCCAGGGACTCGACGACGTGACCGCCCGCGAGCGCGCCGCCGACATGCTCGCCCTCGTGCATCTGGAAGACATGGCACGCACCCCGGCGCGCGTGCTGTCGCGTGGGCAGAAGCAGCGCCTCGGCCTGGCGCGAGCGCTCGTTCATTCACCGCAGGTGCTGCTGCTCGACGAGCCCGCGGCCGGCATGGACCCCCGCTCACGCGCCGATCTGCGCGGCATTCTGCGGGACCTGGCCGACCAGGGGGCGACGGTGCTGATCTCCAGCCACGTGTTGGGCGAGTTGGAGGAGATGGTCGACGGCGTCATCTTCATGTCCCGTGGGCGCGCGGTTGTGCCGCCTGGCGCCAACTCCGCCGACGCCGTCGCGACGGCCTCTAGCCAGGATGTAGGAGCTTCTGATGCGGAGTCCGGGACCGGGACTGCGGCGTCGGCCGGGGGCGCGGTGCCGGTGCGGCCCACGCTGCTGCGCACCACCTGGCGGATGCGGGCCCTGGACTCCGGGCGCCTGGCCGCGTGGGCGCGGGCGGGGGCACCGCCGGGCGCCGTCGTCGACCCCGACGGTTCAGTGCATTTGGAGGTGGCCGACGACGCCGCGGCGGCACGCATTCTGCGGCAGGCCGTTGAGGACGGAGTCGAGGTGGTGTCCTTCGCTCCGGTGACCGGTGCGCTGGAGGCGGCGTATCTCGCAATGGAGGAGGAGCGCGCATGAGCCGACAGGGCATACGCACCGTGATGGTGCTGGAGTTGCGGCAGCGAGTGCGGTCGACCCGCTGGTGGGTAATGCTGCTGGTGTGGGCGCTGGTGCTCGTGGTGCTGTTCGTGGGTATGACGGGACTGTCCGTCTCCGCGGGCGCGGAGCGCGAGGAGTTCGCACCGGTCCTGTATGACATGGTGCTGTGCTTCGTGCTTGGGATCGGGTTGATCGTGGCACCCACGCTGTCGGCCACCTCCATCAACGGGGACCGCGCCGACGCGACCCTGGCGCTGTTGCAGGCCACGGCGCTGCGCAGCCGGGAGATCGCCGTCGGGAAGCTGTTGGCGGCGTGGCTGGCGGCCATGGCCTTCCTGGCGGTGGCGCTGCCATTCCTGCTGATACTGGCGGCGGTGGGCGGGGCGAACCTGCCGGCGCTGCTGGGCCATATGCTGCTGCTGGTGGTGACGCTGGGGTCGGTGTGCGGGATCGGCCTGGGCTTCTCCGCGTTGACGGCGCGCACCTCGGCATCCGCCGTGCTGACTTACCTGGTGGTGGCGGCGCTGACGGTCGGCACACCCATGGCCACCGTGCTTGTTGCTCCCATGGTGCAGGAGCAGCAGGAATCGATCACCTACAGCATCGACCATGACGCCTCCACGGATGACCAGCTGGTGTGCCGCGAAGACCCCTACCGGTACCACAACACGGTCACTCACACCGAGCGGATCTGGTGGCTGCTCATTCCCAATCCCTTTGTGGCACTGGGAGATGTTTCGACCCGCGCGCCGCTGAGCCACTACAACTCTGATAACTTCCTGGAGGGGCTCGGCCGAGCAATCGACACGATGCGCGACCCGCAGTCCTCAGAACCAACGGTCCATAACCCCTGCGCCGAGCAGGCCGATGACAGCGACGACGACGTCTACGAGAGCTCGCGGGACGAGTCCGGCGCCGGACACGTGGCGTTCTGGCCCGCTAGCGCGGCGCTGCTGTTGTTGCTCGGCGCGGGCGGGGCCTGGGTTGCGGCCCGCCGCCTGCGGGTCCCGGCGGGTCCGCTCCCCCGCGGCATCCGCCTGGCGTGAGTCACACGCAAGGACGTGGCGGCCGCGCATTTCGGCCGGATGTCCCTCGCCGTGAGTACCGGTATGTTGCGCGACATGGACGCGAGAACGATCTGGCATACGCCGTCGCTCCCGTTCGTTGTTGATGCGGGGGCGGCGGCCGTCGTGATCGGGCTGTTCTGGGCCCCGGCACCGGGCGCCCCCGACCGTCTGGCGTCTTGGCCGCTCGGCGTTCTGCTCGCAGCGCTTGTCGCCGCGGCGATGCTGCTGCGCTGGCGCCTGCCCCTCGCCGCGACGGCAGCCGCATTCATCACCACCGCGGTCGGCTGGCGCCTGGGACTGGCCACCGATCCGATGCTCGCCGCGGCGTGGTGCCTGTACCCGCTGGCGGTCAGGTACGGCTCCCGGACGCGCGCCTTCCGCCTCGCGGCCGTCATCGTGCTGATTCTGTTGGCGGCTCTCTTCGGCACTCCGGCCGCGGATTCAATGACACAACGCATCGTGGCCTCCGGCCTTGCCGTCGGCGTCTCTTGGCTGCTCGGCTGCGCGGAGTCCCGCAGGCTCGCTTCCGCGGGCGAGGCGGCCCGACAACGCGCCCAGGCGCTGCGCGCCCAACAACAAGTGGCGATCGCCCGGGAGGTTCACGACGTCGTCGGGCATGCGCTCAGCGTCATTCGGGCGGAGGCCGACGTCGCCCGCAGCACCTCCACAACACAGGACGAGCTGCGAGTGAGCCTGACGGACATTGAGGAGCGCGCACGCGCCGCCCTGGAGGAGGTCCAGCAGCTGGTGCGCACCCTGCGTGCCGATGACCCGGCCCGCTCCACTGCACCGTCACTCCAGGAGTTGGTGACGGCGGCGCGGGTGAGCGGCCTCGACGTCACCTCCGAGCTCGACCTGCCGACGCTTGCGCCGGAGCTCGAGGAGGTCGTCTCCCGTGTGGTACAGGAGGCGCTCAGCAACGTCGTGCGGCACTCCGGAGCATCGGCCTGCACGGTCGCCGTCGGGATCGACGGCGGAGCCCTCGCCGTCCGCGTCGACGACGACGGCACCGGCATATCCGCCCGCCAGGCTCCCGGCTCCGGCTTGGCGGGCATGCGTGAGCGGGTCGAGTCGGTCGGCGGCGCCCTGACCGTCTCTTCCCCGGCGCACGGCGGCACACGGGTGCTGGCGCGGATACCGTTGCGGGAGGCGCCATGAACACCTCCATTACCGTGTTTCTCGCCGACGACGATGCCGACTTCCGCCGCGTCTATCGGCGCCTGTTCGACGCCGCCGAAGGATTCCGCGTCGTGGGCGAGGCGGAAACCGTCCCGGAGACGATCCGGAAGATCACCACGCTGCGCCCGGACGTGTCGCTCATAGATGTGCAGATGCCCGGTGGAAACGGGATCGACGTGCTGCGCGGCACAGGTGAGTCGGACACGCGAGTCATCATGCTGACGGCCTTTGACCTGGACGAGTACGTGGCCGACGCTCTCAAGCAGGGCGCGGCGGGCTTCCTGCTGAAGAACGCCTCCTCCTCCGAGGTTCTCAGCGCGGTGCGGGCCGTGCATGCCGGGCACGCGTCCCTGGCCCCGGAGGTGACCGCACGGTTGATGGGACAGTTCGAGCGGCGGCCGTCCCACTCGCATCATCCATTCGCCGATGTGCGCCTGAGCGGGCGGGAGCTCCAGGTGATCCGCCTGGTGGCCCAGGGACGTTCCAATCGGCAGATCGCGGAGGAGCTCTTCCTGGCCCTGCCCACCGTGCGCACCTACCTGAGTCGGCTGTTTACGAAGCTGGACGTCAGCGACCGCACGCAGCTGGCCGTGCTCGCCTACCAGGCGGGGCTGCTGTACGAGTCACGCTGACCCACCTGCTTTCGCGCCCGCCCGAGGGTGGACCGGCGCCGGCAAATGTCGACATCCGTACGACGCGGCACCCAGCCCTTCGGTGGAACGGTTGCACCGGCGGCATGAAGTCGCCGCAATCGCCCGGAAGGGGTTTCACCGCATGATTGAGATCGTCAACGTGACCAAGAAGTACGGGGGCAAGACCGCAGTCGCTCGGGTCGGCTTCACCGCGAAGCCCGGCCGGGTGACCGGCTTTCTCGGACCGAATGGGGCCGGCAAGTCCACAACGCTGCGCATCCTGCTCGGCCTGGACCGCCCCACCTCCGGCACCGCGCTTATAGACGGGCGCCCGTACACGGCCCTGAAACAGCCACTGCGCACGGTCGGTGCGATGCTCGACGGCGCCTCCGCCGTCCCTGAACGCCGCGGCATCGACCACCTGCGCTGGATCGCCCAGTCCAACCGGATACCCGCCCGCCGCGTGGGTGAGGTACTTGAACAGGTCGGGCTGGCCGACGCCGCTACAACGCGAGTACGCAAGTACTCGCTCGGCATGCGCCAACGCCTGGGACTGGCCGCCGCTCTCCTGGGCGAGCCGCGCTTCCTGGTGCTGGACGAGCCGGTGAACGGCCTCGACCCCGAGGGCATTCGTACCATCCGCGCCTTCCTGCGCCGTTACGCCGACGCCGGAAACACCGTGCTGCTGTCCAGTCATCTCATGGGGGAAACCGCTCAAACGGTCGATGACATTGTCATCATCAACCGGGGACGGATCATCGCCGACGGCACCCTGGATGAGATCACCGCGGGCCACACCTCACTTGAGGACGCCTTCTTCGCCCTCACCGACGCTGACCCCGGACAAGGCCGGTGAACCGCATGCTCAGCATCGTCCGCTCGGAACTCACCAAGACCCTCACCTTGCCCAGCGTCTGGATCATGACGCTGCTCCTAACCGCGGTTCTCCTCCTGTTCCAGTTCCAGTCCTTCACCTTCAACCACGAGCTGGTCGCGAACCTACGCGGCGACGGAACCAGCGAGGTGGACGGTCTCTTGGTCGTCGTCGACGCGTCTGTCTTCACCGATTACGTCGCCTACATCTTCAACCCCGCCATCCTGACGCCTCTGCTCGGCGCGGTGATCGCCGGCGCCGAGTTCCGTACCGGCCAGTTCGGCATGAGCGTGCTCGCTGTCCCTGACCGCGGACGCCTGCTGGCAGGAAAGCTCATTGCAGTGGCGCTCCAGGTATTGACCCTCGGCGTGATTTGGATCGGTGCGGCCAAGGCGTTGCTCCACCTGGCGGTCCGTGACTCCGATGCACTTGCGGGCGGCGTGTGGTCGCCGAGCCTGCCCCTGGCCGACGCCCGCATCCTTCTGTTCATGGTTGCCGCCACCGTGTTCATCTACGCCCTCACCCTGATAGCGCGTAAGACGCTCGTCGGCGTTATTGTCACGGTGCTGCTGATCATGGTGACCATGACGCAGGTACTCGCGTTTGTCTCCCCCGCCGTCGACGCGCTGATGCCCTTCAGCGCGGCACGGAACCTGGTGCTGGCCGGAGGGGACGTCGCCGTCCCACTGACCGGCAGCCCTGCCCGGGGTGCGGCCGTGCTGCTCGGTTGGGCGGTGGCCTCCTGCGTCGCCGCTGTGGCGGGCGTACTCAGGAGGGACGCATGATGAGCGCAGCTCGACCGCTCCCCATCCGCCTTCGCGACGTCGTTGCCGGTGAGGTCACCAAGCTGGTGACCTCCCCATACATGCTCATCATGGTTATGGTCGCCACCTGCGCGAACCTGGCGTTGGCCGTCGTCGCCGCCTCCGGCGTCGGTTTCTACACCCAGCCCGACCAAATCGAACCGGTGTCCGTCTCCTCCTTCGGCATGGTGATGTTCGCCCCCGTTTATGCCTTCCTTGCGCTTCCCGTTTACGCCGCAGCGGGCGAGTATCGAGGCGAACAGATCCGCATGACGCTCCTGGCGGTACCGAATCGACGAGCCCTAATGGCGGGCAAGACCGCCGGCATGCTGGCCGTCGTCGTCGTCGCCACGGCCATTGCGGTCATACCCGCCAGACTCATCATCGACATCCCCGCCGACTTGGGCGTCAGCGGGGCCCTGCTGGACATCGCCCGCTGGGCCGCGGTCTACCTGCTGATGTCGGCGATCGCCTTCGGTCTGGCCGGGCTACTGCGCTCCGCGATCGCGACCCTCGGAATCCTGATCGCCGTGCCCGTCGTGGTCGGCACCGGCATCCTGCAGTGGCCCCAGGTCCTGCGGCTCCTCCCCGATCAGGCCGCCCTCAGCCTGCTGGGAACCCCCGGCTACGACGTCACCGCGCTGCCGCCCGCAGTCGCCGCGGCCACGCTGGTCATCTGGGCGGGTCTGTGCCTCACGGCCTATGCCCTCGCCCTCTGGCGGCGAGACACCTAGTGCCCGCGCGCCGTCATCCGGCCTCGGCGCCGGGAACAGGCGGTTCACTCCGAGATGTCGTCCTGGCGCACCTCTCGCTTACCGAGGTCCTCGGAGAGCGTGACTCGCACGGCCGAAAGCACCGCGATCGCCGGGCAATCGCCGTCCGCCATCTCCGGCAGCACCACGGCGCTGAGATTAATGGGGCTCTTCGCGATTGCGGATGAGGTAGCCGGGGGAGCTGCGGCCGAATCCGCGCCTCGGCTCAGGCCTGCCGTCGCTCAGCTCTCCTCGTCGATCCGGCGGCGTCCCTCGAAGGCGCGCCCGAGGGTGACCTCGTCCGCGTACTCCAGGTCACTGCCGACGGGCAGGCCGGAGGCGAGCCGCGAGACGGGCACGTCCATGGTGCGCAGCATGCGTGTCAGGTAGGCGGCGGTCGCCTCGCCGACCACGTCCGGGTCGGTGGCGAGGATGACCTCCTCCACAGAGCCGTCCCCCACCCGGGCGAACAGCTCGCGGATGCGCAGGTCGTCCGGGCCGACCCCGTTGATCGGGTCGATGGCACCGCCGAGCACGTGGTAGAGGCCCCGGTATTCGCGGGTGCGCTCGATGGCGACCACGTCCTTGGGCTCCTCCACCACGCAGATGACCCGCCGGTCGCGGCGCGGGTCACGGCAAATGGCGCACTGCTCCTCCTCGGCGACGTTTCCGCAGATGACGCAGAAGTGCACGCGGGACTTGACGGCCCGCAGTGCCTCCACCAGCCGCTCGACGCTCTCGGCGTCCGCGGACAGGATGTGGAAGGCGAGCCGCTGGGCGGATTTGGGGCCGATGCCGGGCAGTTCGCCGAACTGGTCGACGAGGTCCTGAAGTGCGCCTTCGTAGGCTGCGGGCAAGGTCAGTGTCCTTCCTGGGTCACGGTGACTTCCTCCAGGACGGTGGCGCCCAGGAGACGTTTGACGACTTCCAGCCCGACGACGCCGGCCTCCTCGGCGTCCTCGTCGTCCTCGCTGGGCAGGTCGTCCTCAAGGGCGGGGTGCGCGGGAGTCGAAGCTCCGCCGTTGTGGTTGCGGGCCCCGCCACGGGCGGCCGCTCTGGCGGCGGCCTGGGCGGCGGACAGCCGCGATGGCCCGGGCTGTGGACCGAGGTCCTCCGGACCATCGGGGTCGCCGGGCTCCTCGGGTAGGGGCACACCATCGGAGAAGGTCTGAGCCGGGGCGTCCCAGGCGACTGGTGCCAGCCGGTGCGGCCGCGCCGGGTCCGGGTCTACGGCACCCACGGGGTCCGGCGCGGACGGCGTGCTGGGGCTCGAGTCCGGCTCGGGCGAGCCGGGCGGCTCCGGCACGGGGGGCACCTCCGGCAGCGGACGCAGCCGGTGGACGGTGGCGAGCGGGGCGGCATCGGGGTCTGCCTCATCCGCGGGTGCGGGCGCCGGGTCCGGGCCGGGCATGGCGGCGGGGACGGCGGCCGCCGGCGAGTCGGCGGAGGCCGGCTCCTCGGGGATGGGGTCCGGGCTGGATGCGGCGACGCCGCTGCGTGGGGACACGTCCGCCGCGGCGGGGGCGGGGTCGGCTACCGCCGGGCCGGCCGAACCGGTCGGGCTCGCGCTGCCGGCGGCGCTCGGATCGGCATCCGTGGAGGTGGACAGCTCGCCGTCCACGGGGCCGGCCGGCGGCTGGGCGTGCGGGCTCTCCGGGCCCGCGTCGGCGGGGGCCGCGCCAACAATGCCATCGGGTTCGTCACCGGCGGGCGTCGGCCGCGCATCGACCGCCGCCGACGAGACGGACGATTCGGGACTGGTGGAGGTGATGGGTGCCGGACTTGCGGCGCTTTCGGCGGCGACAGCCGCCTGTTCCCGGGTGGCGTGGCGGGCGCCGGGGACGGCGACCTCGCCCCAGCCGTCGTCGCCGACGGGGGCCGACGCAGGAGCGGAGGCCTGTGAAGCGTCGGCATGGTGCGGCGCTCCGGCAGGAGGACGCATGCCGCCGTTGCCGGGTCCCGCCCCGGAGCTGGCGCCGGGGCCTGCGCCGGGGGCGTGTGCCGGTGTGCCCGCGTCGCCGGGGTTGGCGCCCGGGCCGGGTCGCGCACCGAAGCCGCCGTTACCGGTTAGCCTTCCTGGACGACCGCCGCCCGGGCCACCCGGACCGCCGGAACCTCCGCGCGGCCCGCCGGGCCCGCCCTGGGGGCCGACGAGCACGGCGTGCACCTCAAGGTCGAGGCCGAGCGCCTGGCGGATCGCCTGGGCGAGCACCGGGCCGTGCCCGCCGTTCTCGAAGGCGTTGGCCAGGCCCTGCCCGGTGAAGATCACCTGGAAGACGCCGTCATTGATGCCACCGGGCTGAGAGTTGGGGCCGACCAGCGCCCAGGTGGCCCGCCGTGAGCGTTTGGCCGCATCGAGCACCTCCTCCCAGCGAGCGCGAATCATCTCGGCGTCGGCGGCGCTGCCGGACGCCGGAGCGGGGCCGGGCTGGCCCGAGGAGTCCGCCGGGGCCGACGGCGATGCAGGCGGTACGGCGGGACCGGGTTGTGTGGGCGAGTCCGGGCCTCGCTCCGGCACCCCGGGCCGAACGCCGCGCCCGGACATGGAGGCAGGCTCGGCGGCCGGAGCCGCGGCGCGGTTGGCGGTCGGCTCCTGGGAGGCGTTGGGGGCTGCCGGGGTTGGGGCATCCGGCTCCGGCGCTGCCGGACGCGGCCGGGCCGCTGCCGCCTGCACGGGCCGCGGCGCCGTCGGGGCGGGCACGCCGGCGTTGGCGCGCGCCGGCCGGCCGGTCGGCGGTGCGGGTTGCGACGTCGACGCCACGGGGGCCGCGGGCAGCAGCAGGCGCGCCATGAGCAGCTCCAGCTGCAGCCGGGGAGAGGTGGCCCCGACCATCTGGTCCAGGGCCTGGGCGGTGGCGTCCGCGGCCCGGGACAGGCCGGCCGCGCCGATGGTGCGGGCCTGGCCCTCCATGCGGGAGAGTTCGTCGGCGGGCAGGGAGCCGAGTGCGGGCCCGGCCTCGTTGCCCGCGAGCGCGATCACCAGTAGGTCCCGCAGCCGCTGCAGCAGGTCCTCGACGAAGCGCCGGGGGTCGTGCCCGGAGGTGACCACGCGGTCCACCACCCGGAACACGCCGGCGCCGTCGGCTGCGGCGACCGCGTCCACGCAGGAGTCCAGCAGGGTGGTGTCCGTGTAGCCGAGCAGCGCGACGGCGCGCTGGTAGTCGACCTCGCCGTCGACGGCGCCGCCGATCAGCTGGTCCATGACCGACAGGGTGTCGCGCACACTGCCTCCGCCCGCGCGCACCACCAGCGGGAACACGCCCGGGCCGACGTCGATGCGCTCCGCCTGGCACAGGCGCCCCAGGTAGCCCTCCAGGATGTCCGGCGGGACGAGGCGGAAGGGGTAGTGGTGGGTGCGGGAGCGGATGGTGCCGATGACCTTGTCCGGCTCGGTGGTGGCGAAGATGAACTTCACGTGCTCGGGCGGCTCCTCGACCAGTTTCAGCAGGGCGTTGAAGCCCTGCGGGGTGACCATGTGGGCCTCGTCGAGGATGAAGATCTTGTAGCGGTCCCGGGCGGGGGCGAAGGAGGCGCGCTCACGCAGGTCGCGGGCGTCGTCGACGCCGTTGTGGCTGGCGGCGTCGATCTCGACGACATCGAGCGAGCCCGGCCCGCCGGTGGCCAGGTCCCGGCAGGAGGGGCACTGCCCGCAGGGGGTGTCGGTGGGGAACTGCTCGCAGTTCAGGCAGCGGGCCAGGATGCGGGCGGAGGTGGTCTTGCCGCAGCCGCGCGGGCCGGAGAACAGGTAGGCGTGGGTGACGCGGTCGGCCCGCAAGGCCGCCATGAGCGGAGCGGTCACATGCTCCTGCCCGATGACGTCCTGGAAGGTGTCGGGCCGGTAGCGGCGGTAGAGGGCGGTGGTCACAGTCCGACTCTAAACGGCATGGCCGACACGATGCGACGCCTGACGCATTGCCAATCGCATAACCGCCGGGCGAGAGGGAGAAGGTGCTCCCGCCCGGCGGTTACGCGGGGAGGGGTGATTACTCGGTGCCGAGCTGCGCGGCGAGTTCGTTGCAGAAGGCGGCGAGATCCTCTTTGGAGATGAAGGAGGCCTCTGCCGAGACGACGACCGTTCCGTCGGTGACCTGCAAGTAGCAGGCGAGGCTGGTTCCACCGGGCAGGGTGGTGCCGCACAAGCCGGTGCCCGCGGGAACCGTCTCGTTCAGGCGTTCAACCGACATCTCGTAGTTCATGCCCTCCCTGAATTCGACTCCTATGGCTTTTAAGAGGCTGTCCTCCTCATTGAGCTTGTACCAATCCGCGTCCCCATCCTTTCCGGTGTTGGTGTATTCGCCCAACTTCTCGGGCAGGTCCCGGCCGGACATGGCGGAGATCATCACACCCTCGGGCGCCGGGGTCGCCGTGGTTGCGGAGTCGGCATTGGAGTCGTTCGCAGCATCGGTTTCGGTGTCCTCGGCGCCGGATTCATCGGCGTCCTCGGTCTCGGTTGCCGTCGCGTCCGCATCCTCGGTGGCCGCGACGGTCTCGACGGCTACAGGCTCACTCGCTGCCGTCGACGCGTCAGCGCCGGCGTCATCGGAGGAGCCGCAGGCGGTCAGCGTCAACGCGAGGCTTCCGGCGAGCAGCAAAGAGGCGATAGCAGGGACATTGCGGTCGGAGTTCTTTCTCGTAGCCATACCGTTACCATATCGCTGCCGCCCGTCCCCGTCGATGGGTAGCGCGCCCCGAGGCACCCCGGCCATGCGTATGGCGTGGCAAGTGCGTGCCGCCCCGGCCGACGCGGGCACACCGCCGCGAGCCACGGCCTCGACGACAGCGCGGCGGCAACTCGACGTCCGCAAAAGTCAGGACCCCCCGTGCACCCGCCAGAGCCCGCTTACCCTTGCTACCTTCCGGTCCTGGGGGATTCACTGGATGACGCCGCACGAGGGGCCGGGTGCGAGCGTACCCGATGGGGGCCGGAGGCGGTCAAGTCCGCCGGCCAGCAAGCCATGCGGGCAGGACCGCGCCCACGCCTGCCACGTCTGCTCGTGACCGATGCCACCGCATCCAGGCCGCTGCGGGTTGGCGCTGAGGGCGCCGGGTCCGATATATTCGCGTTTCGCTACGCGTGGTGAGCAGCCGCGTGCGGCACCTGGAGGATTCGCCTAGCGGCCTATGGCGCACGCTTGGAAAGCGTGTTGGGTGCAAGCCCTCGGGGGTTCGAATCCCCCATCCTCCGCCACCACTTTTCCCCGGAATCACAACGATTCCGGGGATTCTCTTTTCCCTCCTGTCAACACTCCTGTCAACATCTGCCCACCACCTACGTGACGAACACCACCGCGCGGGCACGCGAAAAAGGGGCCGCCCCACACCCGGTTTGGGTGAGGGGCAGCCATTTGCGTGTGGCGGCACGCCGCGACCGCGGGGACGACAGCCACCAAGGCAGCGCGGTCGAAGCCCATACCAATCGGGCCGTCGCCTGCCGGCTCATCACCCCTGATGCCTACTGCCGGGCCGAGATGCCGGCAGACCCTCGCATCGGGGGTTATAGGCGCGAACGTGTTGCTTTAGACCGGCGTGTCGGGGTGTTCTAGCTGGTTCGGCCGGCCCAGCCTTTGCGTTTCCAGAGGCCTTCTTCGGGGTTGTCGGCGCGAACGTGTGTGTGGTTCGGGCGCCCCCGGGCTCACTAGGTCCGGTTGTGTCAGTGCTTGGGTGGAGGTGCGCGGTTGGGTGGCGGTGTGCGTGGCTGTTGAGCCTGTCGGTTGGACCGCTGTTCCCCGGTTGGACCGCTGTTCCCCGGTTGGACCGCTGTTCCCCGGTTGGACCGCCGTAGCCGCCGGTTACAGCGGTCCAACGGGGCGTGGGCGGTCCAACGGGGCGTGGGCGGTCCATCGGGGCGTGGGCGGTCCAACCGGGGCGGTGCACTTCCACCGTTGGGTGCCTGCGGCGGTGCGGCCGGGCTTCTTCATAGGGGTCTGACAGATCGGGCAGAGCCTTGCTCGTGGGGACCGTGTTCTCACGGCCCGCACATCTACCCCGAAAGTCAACCACCGCCCCGGGTTAACCTCCCAGGCCATAATCACCCCGACTTCCCCGCACCACAGCAACCAAAATCCCGATCTTTAGCAACACGTTCACGCCGATAACTCGCATCGGGGCGCTCGCCGTCGAGCTTGACGTGCCAGGTGGGTCGTGTTCGCCTACCGAGAGACGCTGCGTCGTCACAAGATCGTTGCCTGAGACGACCTCAAAACCGCACAGACGAGCTAAGCGCAGCGCAAGATAAGAGACGCCCGCCACTGTCCGCACTCAGGGAAGAGATGAATATGAAGCCCTCCGGCTGGGGGATCGCACTGCGCGTCCTCGGCGTCCTGTCCACACTCTTCGCAGGCCTCGGGATCATCGGCATCATCGGCGCCATGGCCACCGACGACTACAGTGGCGGAGACGCCGTCCTCGGCTCCCTGATCCTCGTGATCCCACCAATCGTGGTCGCAGTACTCCTGTTCCGCGGAGCCGAACGCGTAGACAAGTGGGCCGTCGAACGCGCCGCACGGCGAGCCGCCCAGGCCGCCGCAGCCCGGCCGACACCACCGCAACCGGCCCTGCTGCAGACCCAGCCCCGCGACGAGTCACAGAAGGCCAAGGCAGCCGAGGAAAAAGCCGCGAAACGACGTCAGATAGAAGCCGAGCGACAGGCAGCCAAGGAAGAGCAGGAGGCAAAGCGTGCTGAGCGGAAGGCCGCCAGAGCCGCACGGCGAAAAGAACGCGAGGAGAAACGGGCCGCTGCCGCAGCAGCGGCTCGCGAGCGCGCCCAGGCCGAGCAGGAGCGCAAGGACCGGGAGGGCTACAGCACTGCGAGTGGTGATTGGGTGCCGCCGAAGCCGTTGGGGACGCTCGTGGACCCGTGGGCTCCCGGGCAGTCGCTTGAAGTGGTGGGGGAGCACTACCGGCAGCGGGCATTCGTGCGCCTACTGGGCCGCAAGCCGGGGTTCGACCAGTACGGCGGCGTCGAGGTTTATGGGGAGGGAATTCTTGTCCCGGACCCGAACAATCCCTACGGTGGGGATGGTGCGGTGGCCGTGTACTTCGGTGGGGAGCACGTTGGATATCTCGCCCGGGAGGACGCCGACAGATACTTTCCGACGTTGGAGAGCATGCATGGCAACGGCGTGCTCGTGCGGGTTCGAGCGAGGGTCTGGGCGAGCCGCCCCTCCGCCGGCGGCGACGTCAATGCCCGCGTGACGCTCGTAGTGCCCGAGCCGGCAGGCATGTTCCCCTCCAATGACTTCCCCGACGCGCCGTATGCCGTAATCCCGACGGGCAGGCGCATCCAAGTGACCAAGGAGGAGGAGCACATGGACGTCCTGGCCGGGTACGTGCGTCGCGGCGTCAACGTGGACAACCATGTTGCGGCGTCCCTGAGGTCCATTAACGAGATCCGGCCCCGGTCGTCATACGAATGCGTGCAGGTCGAGATCGACGGGCAGCGCGTCGGAGTACTGACCAAGGGACAGTCGGACAAGCTCCTGCCCCTGGTCAGGCACATTGAGCAGCGCGGCTACGTGCCGATCGTGAGGGCCGTGGTCAAGGGCACCAAGCTCAAGGCCGACGTCGTGCTCAACACCGCCGACGCGGAAACCATTGACGAGGACTGGCTCGACGACCTCGGCGAAGCCATCACCGACGCGAACATCGACAAGATGCCCGCCACCACGCCCCGCCCGGACTTCGACTGGGACGACTAGCAAACCGCGAGCACCCCGCGCCGATGGAAGGAAAGCGCCGACCCTGCATAGGGCCGGCGCAATACCTGGGTGGGCGATCGGTCAGGGGAGAGAACAGGTCATCCCTCATGCGATGCGCGAACGCCCTCGTAGATGGCTGTATTGCCGCGAGGCCAGCAACCGAGAGCGAAGTAGTGCGTCCAGAGCGCCCAGACCAACTTCCATGCCTCGTCATTGCAGTCCGCGGCTGTAGCGGGCAGGCCGACGGCGGCAGCGTGGTCGACAGAGACGACTGCCGAATGGCTTCTTGGCGCATCGATCAGGAGTGGCTTCAGTTCTCCGGCGAGACGCTCGACCTCATCCCCTGATCTACCAGCTGCGGACAACGCTTCACGCATGAGCGACTCCGACCTATCAAGGGCCGATCGCGCCTGCTCAAGCATCACCATAGTGACGTCGGCGAGCATCGACGAGAACAGAGGGTAAGCGTTCGGGTTCTGAGTTGTCCGAGCCTCCGCCTCCTCAACCGCCGCGACGATGTCCTTGGCGCTGGACATCGTCGGTCGCCCGGTCTCGTCGGTGTAGAGCATCTGCGGGTCGATCGGGCCGAGGTCGCCGCCGGGCCCCATCACGATGTGGTTCGCGCCGAGGCAAAGGATCGTGGCGGCGCTCTTTGCCATGTCCGGCACAAGCACCGTGAGTTCACGGCACCGCGTCTGCATTGAGCGGACCATACGCAGAGCGGTCTCCCCATCGCCGCCCGGGGACGACAGGAGCAAGTGAAGGTCCTTCTCTGGATCACAGTCGACGAGGAGTTCCTCAAGGATTGTCATGTTCGTCCAGCCGATCTGGTCGATCACGACGATGAGATTCACGTCTTTGAGATCCTGATACTGCTTGATCAGCTCCTGGCGTGCGTAGCGGGCCGAATGCTCCGCGTGGAACAGCGGAGTATGCGGTGCCGAGGCCATCAGATACGGCCAACCACGGGGCGGAAGCTCTTCCTCTTGCCGCGGCGCAGCTTGGCCCCCTGACGACGTGCCTCCATCGCAAGTTCGGCCTTGGCGGCCCAGTCCTGGCCCCTGTCCTTGGTCGGCTGAGGGAGCGCCGGGGTCGGCTCCTCGCGCTGAGGCGCCGGGGCGGTGGACGTCGTTATCATCATCGACCTCCTGGCGGTGGTGCGGAACGAGTTGCTTAATCATGGTAATGGGCCCAAGGGCCCATTACTAGGTGACTTTCTTCCCAGGTCAGTTAGCCCTCGCACGCGGTGGGGCGTACAGGGCAGCCGTTCAACCGTCGGCCCCAATCGCCCGCCCAGCTGAACAAGACCCCGGCAATGATGGGTGTACCGGCATCTCAGAGGCCTTGCGACTCAACCGTCCCAGGAGCGTGAAGACAACATAGCGGGGTAGACGCACGAAGCGTCGCCGTTCATGCCGAATCGTTGCTGCTACCTGACGAACCGTCACCGGAACACACAAACCGTCCATACCCACAACGGCGCCGACGACGTCCTCATCAACCCGAACACGACCACCACACCCCGACCGCCGGCCCGAACCACCACCCCCACACACACAAACCGCCGGTTAAGTCGTTCCTAGAACTTTCACAGCGCCACATCGGGGGACCTCCCAGCCGCAGCGGGTTACATGGTCACTGCCGCCGGGCGGAACGGGTCATGAGGGAATGGGGAGCCCAGTGACTGACCCGCTTCCGAGACGGGACGGGTACATGGGAGCCCGCGCCGCGTCGTCCTGGCGAAGGAGGACCGCCCCTCGGGACCGGGAACCCCGAGGGCTTCGAGCACCTCGTCGGTGGCCTGTGGGCCGGGGACACCACCCGCCCACGGGCCACCGGCATGTCCGGCGGCATCCCCCGCGCAGCGCTGAATGCGTTGGTGGGCGTGTCGGATCCGGCGCAACGGCCGGCGGCCGGCGGGGCACCGATGAGCCTACGGCCGCGCACGGGCGCCTTTCCGTCCCCGGAGCAATGTGTGTCAGCCTTAAGACATGCGTCATCCCCGTACCGCGCTCGCCATCCCCGCCGCGCTACTGCTTGCCCTGGGAGTAACGGCATGCCAGGGCGGCACCACGGCGGATCCCGCCACGCCCACAACCACGCCGTCGCCGTCCGCCACACCCAGTCAGGGCGTGCCGCTCCAGGAGGCCCTCGCCACCCCGACCGCACAGACCGTTTCCGCCATGGACATCGAGGTCGGCGACTGCCTGACCTATGCCACGCCCGGGGACGCGGCAGACGCCGGCGCGGAAACCTCGAACACACAGACGCCGGAGCCCTCCGCGTCACAGCCCGACACCGCCACGGCGGACGCCTCGGCAAACACCGCGAGCGCCGCCGAGCCCGGCACCGTCTCCAGCGTCGATCTCATCGACTGCGCCGCCCCACACCGCTACGAGGTCTACGCGGAGGGCGCGATCGCCGCGGACGCCTTCCCGGAAGGCGACCTCATGGAGCAGTACGTCTCGGACATCTGCTACGACGCCTTCGAGAACTACGTCGGCACCAGCTACGACGACGCCTACACCCAGGGCCGCTACGCGGTCACCTCCCTGCGGCCCACGCAGAGCACCTGGGCACAGGGCGACCGCAGAGTCTCCTGCCTGCTGACCTCCGTGGATGGCGGCGACCTGACCGGGTCCGCCCGCAGCTCTGACGGCTGACCCGCTACGGCGACCGTCTACTGCGCGACTTACACCCGGTCGGCGCCGACCCGCTCGGGAGAGGCCACGTCCGGTGAGGTCGGCGTGCCATCGGGGGCGGGTCCCAAGTCGGCGATCAGGTCGCGGGCGGTGCGCCCGTCCTCCGAGGCGTTGTCAATGCCGGTGAGCAGCCGATCCGCGGTCGACGACGACGCCTCCGCCGTCCGCACGCCCGCCGGTGTGGCCGGTGCGCCGGCCGCATCCCGCGCGGCATCCTCCTGCATCATGAAGGCGGTGGAGATCATCAGCTTGATGCGGTTGAGCTGGTTGACCTCGCTGGCGCCGGGGTCGTAGTCGATGCCGACGATGTTGGCCTGCGGGTAGCGGCGGCGGATCTCCCGGAACATGCCCTTGCCGACCACGTGGTTGGGCAGGCAGGCGAAGGGCTGGCAGCACACGATGTTGGGGGTGCCGTGCTCGATGAGTTCGATCATCTCGGCGGTCAGCAGCCAGCCCTCGCCGGCCTGGTTGCCGAGGCTGAGGATCTGGCCGGCCTTCTCGGCCATTTCCGCGATGGGGGACTCGACGTCGAACTTGCCGCCGGCGGCGGCCAGGGCGGCCCGGGCGGGGGCCTGCACCTGCTCGATGAACCACACGCCCGCCTTCTTCTGGTAGACGGTGTCGGTGCCGATGCCGTAGGTGTCCGCCTTCCACTGGGCGGTGGTCATGCCGTTGAGGAAGAAGCCCAGCAGCCCGGGGACGACGGCCTCGCAGCCCTCGGCCTCGATCTGGTCGACCACGTGGTTGTTGGCGTCCGGCTGGAACTTGACCAGGATCTCCCCCACGACGCCGACGCGCGGCTTGCGGGGCACATCCGCCAGCTCCAGCGCATCGAACTCGTGCACCATCTCCCGCAGCAGGCGGCGGTAGCCGATGCGCCCGCCCCAGGTGGTGGAGCGGCCCTTGTGCTCGAAGAACTCGCAGGCGATCTGGCTCCAGCGCTCGTACAGCGCCTGCGCGGAGCCGGGCACCGCCTCGTAGGGCCGCACCCGCAGCAGGCAGGTGCTCAGGGTGTCGCCGATGACGACCCCCTGCAGCGCCTTGTAGGCCATGGTGGGGGTGAGCTTGAAGCCGGGGTTCTCCTCAATGCCCTGCAGGGAGACGGCCAGCACCGGGATCTGCGGGTAGCCGGCCTCGCGCAGGCCCTTGCGGAGCATGGCGGCGTAGTTGGTGGCGCGGCACATGCCGCCGGTCTGGGAGATGGCGACCACGCACTTGTCCGGATCGTGGGAGCCGTCCTCGAAGGCGCCGATGAGCTGGCCGATCACCATGATGGCGGGGAAGCAGGCGTCGTTGTTGACGTAGCGCAGCCCCACCTCGAGGTCGGCCTTGCTGGCGGACTCCAGCAGCTCGACCTTGTAGCCCAGGCGTCGCATGAGCGGCACCAGCGGCCGGAAGTGGATCGGGCTCATCTGCGGCATGAGGATGGTGTGGGTCTCGCGCATCTCCTCGGTGAACATCGGGGTGGTGGCGGCCGGCAGGCTCCGCTCGCTGCGGGCCACGCGCCCGGCGAGCGTGTGGTCGCCGTCGTCCGCGGGCGCCGGGTTCTCGCGCGGAGCACCGCCGTCCTCCTTGCCGACGGCGATAGCGTCCCCGGCGGTGGGCGTGGTGGTGTCGACCTCGACGGGCTCGTCCGCGAGGTCCTGCGCCTGCTCGTCGACGACGGCGTCCGCCGCCTGCTCTCCCGCCTCCCGCTGCCGCCGGCGCGCCTCGCTGGCGGCGGCGAGCGAGCGCAGGCGGATGGTGGCGGCGCCGAGGTTGGAGACCTCGTCGATCTTGAGGGTGGTGTACACCCCGCCGGCGGACTCGAGGATCTCCTGCACCTGGTCGGTGGTGACCGCGTCGACGCCGCAGCCGAAGGAGTTCAGCTGCACCAGTTCGAGGTCGTCGGCCCGGGTGACCAGCTCGGCGGCCCGATACAGGCGCGAGTGGTAGGCCCACTGGTCGCGTACGCGCAGCCTCGGGGACACGTTGGCGACGGCGACCGACGCCGTCGGCGCCTCCAGCCCCTCCGCGGTGACGTCGGACCAGTCGGCGGGCGCCTGCGGGTCCTCCTTGCCGCGGCCCAGGCCGCGGCGGATGGAGGCGACGGCGCGGGACAGTGCGCCGCCGGCCACCTGGTGCTCGACGCCGTCCCCGGCGCCGTCGGGGGACGGCTCGGGTTCGGGCAGGATCGAGTCCTCGGAGAGGACGGCCATGCCCAGGGTGTTGATGACGTCGGGGACGCCGTGGTTGATCTCGGGGTCGATGTGGTAGGGGCGGCCGGCCAGGACTATGCCCTTGCGGCCGTTCTCGCGCATCCACTCCAGGGTGCGGCGGCCCTCGGCGCGCACGTCCGCCTTGAAGGCGGCGTCCTCGGCGAAGCCCGCCGCTACGGCCTTGCGCGCCTCGGGGAGGGTCACGTTCCAGTCGGCGAAGACCTCCACCAGCCGCTCGGCCAGCTTGGCCGGGTCGGCGAGGTTCAGGAAGGGGGCGAGCATGCGCACGCCGTCGGTCTTCTCCCCCTCGGCGGGCGCGGCGCCGTCGGCATCCGCGCCGTCGCGAATGGCCTCCACGTTGTTGCGGATGACCTCGGGGTAGGTGGCCACGATCGGGCAGTTGTAGTGGTCGTCGGCGCCGTCGACGAGTCCGCGCTCGTAGAAGACGCAGGGGAACCAGATGGTCTTCACGCCCTTGTCGATCAACGACTGGACGTGACCGTGGGCGAGCTTGGCCGGGTAGCACACGTTCTCGGAGGGGATGGAGTCCATGCCCTTCTCGAACAGTTCGTGGTTGGAGCGGCCCGACAGCATGACGCGGAAGCCCAGCTGGGTGAGGATCGTGAACCACAGCGGGTAGTTCTCGTACATGCCCAGCACCCGGGGCACGCCGATCTCGCCGCGGGTGTCCTGCCCCTGGCGCAGGCGCCGGTAGGCGAAGGTGCGCCGGTACTTGTAGTCGTACAGGTTGGGCATGTCGGACTTGGTCTTGCGGCGCTCCTGGGTGGCGCCGCGCTCGCAGCGGTTGCCGGACACGTGCCGCTGGCCGTCGTTGAAGGTGGTGATGGTCAGCTTGCAGTGGTTCTGGCACAGCTTGCACACCGTGGTCTCGGTGGTGAAGCCGAAGCGGGACAGCTCGGCCAGGCTCATCAGCGTGCCGGGGACGCCGTCGTAGGTCTCGTGGGCGGTCAAGGCGGCGCCGAAGCAGCCCATGAGGCCGGCGATGTCGGGGCGGACCACCTCGCGTCCGGTGAGCAGCTCGAAGGCGCGCAGCACGGCGTCGTTGAGGAAGGTGCCGCCCTGAACGCTGATGCGCTCGCCCAGCTGGGAGGCGTCGCGCAGCTTGATGACCTTGTACAGGGCGTTGCGCACCACCGAGTAGGACAGTCCGGCGCTGATGTCGCCGGGGGTGGCGTTCTCCTTCTGGGCCTGCTTGACCGAGGAGTTCATGAACACGGTGCAGCGGCTGCCCAGGTCCACCGGGCTGTCCGCGGTCAGCGCGGAGGCGGAGAACTCCTGGATGGACTGGCCCATGGACTGGGCGAAGGTCTGCAGGAAGGAGCCGCAGCCGGCGGAGCAGGCCTCGTTGACGGAGATGGAGTCGATGGCGCCGCCGCGGATGCGCAGGTACTTCATGTCCTGCCCGCCGATGTCGATGACGCTGGTGACGCCGGGGTTCAGGTGGGCGGCGGCCCGGTAGTGGGCCATGGTCTCCACCACGCCCTCGTCGATGCGCAGCGCGGCCTTGACGATGCCCTCGCCGTAGCCGGTGACGCAGGAGCGGACGATGCGCACGTGCTCGGGCATCTCCAGGTGGATGCGGCGCAGGATCTCGACGGCGGCGGTGACGGGGTCGCCCTCGTTGCCGGCGTAGTGCTCCCAGACGATGCGGTTTTGTTCGTCGACGACGACGGCCTTGATGGTGGTGGAGCCGGCGTCGATGCCCAGGAAGCAGTCCTGGTAGTGGGTGGGGGCGCCGTCGGCGGCCTCGGCGTCGGCGGGCGGGGCGGGCCAGCCGACCCGCTCCACGGTGGCCTGGGCGTGACGGGCGCGGAAGGCGGCGAGTTCGGCGTCGTCGGCGAACAGGGGGCGCATGCGGCTGGCGCCCGTGCCGGCGGCGCGGCGGGAGGCGAGGCGGTCGGCGATCTCGGTCAGCGGCGCCGGCTCCCCGTCGGCCAGGAGGGCGGCGCCGACGGCGACGTACAGCTGGGCGTCGTCGGGGCAGGTGAAGGAGTCGACCTGGTCGGCCAGGGTGCGCTCGAAGGCCCGGCGCAGCTCGGGCAGGAAGTGCAGCGGGCCGCCGAGGAACATGACGTTGCCGCGGATGGGGCGGCCGCAGGCCAGGCCGGCGATGGTCTGGGTGACCACGGCCTGCAGCACGGAGGCGGCCAGGTCCTCGCTCGCGGCGCCCTGGTTGATCAGCGGCTGCAGGTCGGACTTGGCGAACACGCCGCAGCGCGAGGCGATCGGGTAGAGGGTCTGGTATTTGGCGGCGAGCTCGTTCAGGCCGGAGGCGTCGGTGTGCAGCAGCTGCGCCATCTGGTCGATGAAGGCACCGGTGCCGCCCGCGCAGGTGCCGTTCATGCGCTGCTCGGGGGTGGGGTGCAGGTAGGTGATCTTGGCGTCCTCGCCGCCGAGCTCGATGATGACATCGGCCTCGGGGTTCTTGGCCTGGACGGTGCGGGTCTCGGCGATGACCTCCTGCACGAAGGGCAGGCCCATCAGGTTGGCAAGGTTCAATCCGGCGCTGCCGGTGACGGCGCCGCGCACGCGCGCGCCCGGGAAGGCGGCGTCGACCTCGGCCAGTAGGCGGGAGACCTCGCCGCGCACGTCGGCGTTGTGGCGGCGGTACTCGGCAAAGACCGGCTCGGGGAAGGGCGCGCCCGCGACCGGTTCGGGCAGCAGCACGAGCTTGACGGTGGTGGAGCCGATGTCCAGGCCCATGCGCAGGGCGACGGCGGGGTTGGCGGTATCGGCGTCGGCGGCCGTCGTCGCAGATGGGGCGCCTGCGGCGGTCGTGCCGGTGGCGCGCCGGGCGGGGAAGGCGGGCATGCCGAGCGGGATGGCCATAAGCGACGGGCCCGTGCTGGCGACTGGCCGCCCCTCATTCACGACGGGCGCGGCGCCGGAGACAGCCGGCGCGGATACAGCGGCGGGCTGCTCGACGTCGTTCCTGCGTTCAGCGTTCGCGGTCATGAATTCACCTCTCGACCCCACCCGGAATGCGTTACTTCCGGGGCCTCCCAAGACCCGGGGTCGGATAGAACCGTAATCACGGGCGCCGTCGGGCTTCAACGGTGTTGAAATAACCCGGCCCTAGGTCCTTAGTCCTGGCGGCTTTTCCTTGGAAGCGCCGCGAGCCGGGCCGAAACCGCCTGAACATCCCCTGAACGCCGTTGAATATTGCGCAGTCAACCTTTCCTAATTCGGGAGAACGTGCAGCCGCCCAGGCCCCGCGAGCCGGATCGTCTAGCCTCACGACATGAGCGACGCGGCCGCACCCAGGCGATCCCATTCGGGGCAACCCCTCCCCGCCACCCCGATTCCCCAGGACACAGGCGACGTCGACCCCGCCGCTCCCGGCACCAGCTCCGCATCCGCACGCGCACGTCGTCGGGGGCCGCGCTCCGGCAGTCGCGCGGGCACGGGCGCCGAGACCACGCGCGACGCCATCCTCGACGCCGCCCGCACCTCCTTCCTGGCCAAGGGCTTCGCCAAGACCACCATCCGCGGGGTCGCCCGGGCCGCCGGCGTCGACCCGGCGCTCGTCTCCTACTACTTCGGCTCCAAGGGCGACCTGTTCGGCGCCTCCATGAACCTGCGCATACGCGCCAGCGAGGAGATCGCCAAGGTGATCTCCGGCGACATCCGCACCGCCGGGCCGCGCCTAGTGCGCCTGGCGATGACCGCCTGGGACGACTCCTCCGGCGGAGTCACGTTCCGTTCCCTGCTGCGCTGGGTGTCCACCGACGACGGCGCTCCCGAGGCCGTGCAGACCTACGCCACCGAGCAGATCGCCGTACCGGTCGCCCAGGCCCTGGAGCAGGCCGGGGTGCTGGGACCCGACGCCCGCGAGCGCGCCACCCTGGCCGGCAGCCAGTTGGTGGGCCTGGCGATGATCCGCTACGTCTTCCAGGTGGAGCCGCTGGCCAGCGCCCCCGTGGACCACCTGGTGGAGGTCGTGGGGCCGACCATTCAGCACTACCTCACCGGTCCCCTGCTGCGCCGGCAGACGCCGGAGAGCCGCTGATCCGCCGTCCTATGCGCCTCCGGGCGGATGCGCACCACCAGCCCGGGACTAACGGGGCTCAGCAAACGGGGCCAACGGGTCCGGCTCTCGGGCGGGATTGTCCGAATGCCGTTCCGTGTCCCGGTGTGTCACACGTTCCCGTTAGCATGGGTTCGTGATCTTCAAGGCCGTCGGCGACAGTGCGCCCTACCCCGCTCATGGGGTCACTGCGCAGCGCGACTGGGCGGCCATCCCTCCTCGTCAGATCCGGCTCGACCAGTTGGTGACCACGCGGGCGCAGCTGGACCTGCGCGGCCTGCTCGACGACGACTCCACCTTCTACGGTGATTTGTTCGCCCACGTCGTCGCCTGGAACGGGGAGTTGTATCTGGAGACCGGTCTGCACCGGGCCCTGCGCGCCGCGCTCCAGGGGCGCACCTCCATCCACGCGCGCGTCCTCGAACTGACCAACGACGGCCGCCCCGTCTCCGCCCCGCCGCCGCCCACGGAGTAGACGGCGGCGCGCGTAAACGCCGAGGCGGGGGACGGAGGTCCGAAACGTTCGGCTGGGCGCCGACATGCATGTCTGTGAGACATGATGTCAGCGCCCAGCTCAATGAAGTGCAGTCCTCGGAGAGACTGCAACCTTGTTGAAGCGACGAGGTGCAAAGCACGTCGCAGTACCTCAATGAAGTGCGACTCCACGAAAACTGTAGCCCGTCGAACCCCGACGAACGATCCAACCTGCAGATGACCGCGATGAAATGCGGTCCTCGGAGGGACTGCAACCGGTGGGGTATCCAGCCTCATCGAGGAGGTGGAGTGCGCCTCAATGAAGTGCAGTCCCCGGAAAGACTGCAACCCGAGGCCACCCTGGGTTGGCCGTCGCCAGCCGCCGCCTCAATGAACTGCAGCCCCTGGAGGGACTGCAACATGTGCGAGGTGTACCGCCACATGTCCGGGTGGTCGCCTCAATGAAGTGCAGTCCCCGGAGGGACTGCAACCTGCCGTCGGGCCGCAGGTAGGGCTTGGTGCCGTCCCCGCCTCAATGAAGTGCAGTCCCAGGAGGGACTGCAACAAGTCACTGCCGCTTCGACTAAGGAGAGGATCGACGCGCCTCAATGAAGTGCAGTCCCCGGAGGGACTGCAACAATAGCTACGGACAGGTTAGACGACCACGCTCGAAGCCTCAATGAAGTGCAGTCCCCGGAGGGACTGCAACTACTTCGACGACGACGCGATCATGCAGGTCGGCGAGGCCTCAATGAAGTGCAGTCCCCGGAGGAACTGCAACTACTTCGACGACGACGCGATCATGCAGGTCGGCGAGGCCTCAATGAAGTGCAGTCCCCGGAGGAACTGCAACCGGTGGCACCAACTGCCGCCAGTCGACGTCTTTGCGCCTCAATGAAGTGCAGTCCCCGGAGGGACTGCAACGACGTTCGCGTGCCCGCCCGGACGCGCCCCTCAAGAGCCTCAATGAAGTGCAGTCCCCGGAGGGACTGCAACGAGTTCGGTCGTGGTCAGCCGTGTGTTGGTGCCGATGCCTCAATGAAGTGCAGTCCCCGGAGGGACTGCAACCGGGCGGGGAACACTTGCCTTAGTGCGTACCACGGTGCCTCAATGAAGTGCAGTCCCCGGAGGGACTGCAACAGCAACTGATTGACGGTCATCCCCAACGCCTCGTTGCCTCAATGAAGTGCAGTCCCCGGAGGGACTGCAACTGGAACGAGGGCAAGTACTCGTGCGCGATCCGCCAGCCTCAATGAAGTGCAGTCCCCGGAGGGACTGCAACCGTAGAAGACGCGCTCGACGCCGGGGAAGTCCAGCTTGCCTCAATGAAGTGCAGTCCCCGGAGGGACTGCAACAGTGGGGCCGGGAAGGAGTGTTGACAACGTCTCGAGCCTCAATGAAGTGCAGTCCCCGGAGGGACTGCAACGGGTCGGACCTGTGGTGGTCCCGGCTGCTCGACCAGCCTCAATGAAGTGCAGTCCCCGGAGGGACTGCAACTAGTGGTTAGTGGTTGCGGGTGTGCTTGGGGAGCGTGCCTCAATGAAGTGCAGTCCCCGGAGGGACTGCAACCTTGCGCGCCCCGAAGGTTTGGACACGGGCGCGTCGCCTCAATGAAGTGCAGTCCCCGGAGGGACTGCAACCTTGTGGCTAGGTTGGTTGGGCGGGTATCCAACCGCCTCAATGAAGTGCAGTCCCCGGAGGGACTGCAACACGCGCTCGAGGAAATCACAGCCAACCCCGACCTCTTGCCTCAATGAAGTGCAGTCCCCGGAGGGACTGCAACGTTACCGGCCCGGCTTGACCCGGGGCAGGCCGGGCCGGCCTCAATGAAGTGCAGTCCCCGGAGGGACTGCAACGCAGGGGTACAGCCAGGGCGTCGTGCGCATACCCGTGCCTCAATGAAGTGCAGTCCCCGGAGGGACTGCAACTGCGCTCCGGGGACGCCGGGCGGACGGCCTCGGCCACGCCTCAATGAAGTGCAGTCCCCGGAGGGACTGCAACACCCGACCGCACCGTGGTCCTCGCGCGCTGGTGAGGCCTCAATGAAGTGCAGTCCCCGGAGGGACTGCAACCGCGGGACACACCCATGTACGGGGCGGACGTGTGCGTGCCTCAATGAAGTGCAGTCCCCGGAGGGACTGCAACCATGCTGACGCGGGTGAGTGTCGGAAAGTGCGTGAGGGCCTCAATGAAGTGCAGTCCCCGGAGGGACTGCAACATCATCGCCATGGTCCAGTCGTGGACACGTCCGGCGATGCCTCAATGAAGTGCAGTCCCCGGAGGGACTGCAACAGCACCAATAGATTAGCCCACCACGTCGCGACTATGGAGCCACATCGCGAGCGCTCGTCCCGGACGCACCACCTTGACGCACTCCACACCGAGCCGTGTGTCCTCCGAAATGCCACAAAACGCGGCGTTGAGGGCGGCGAGCGCTACCGGGCTCATCCGGACCACCGGAGCGCTCGCCGCCAGTCACAGGCTACGCGACAAGCGGCCCCTCAGGCGTGATCGTCCGGGTCAAACCGATGTAGGAAAAGCGCTCGGCGTCAACGCTGGCCAACAGGCCTACATCGCACAGCAACACAGAATCCTCATCGGGATCGATGACCTCGTCGAGCTCGGCACGCATCCGCAAAAGCTTCGCCGGAGTAGCATCAACAACAAAGACCGAGTACTGGATACGATCGCCATACTTGAGCAGTTTCTTGGCAACCCGGCTTCGGCGTCTATCCGACGGCACATCATAAGCTACCAGGACCCGCCTAACATCGTCCCGCATCAGCGAATCGTCACCCCCTTATAGGAGCGCTGCGTACCGTCAATCGTTCCAAGCACGAGACGAGCCTGGACTTCGATCGCACGCCGCCAGGTCACGTCATAACCGAACACAGGGTGCTTGAACGAAGTCTCGATACGACGTTCAAAACCACTGATTAGCTGCTTTCTCCCGTGATCACTCAGGCGGCACGCACCCATGATCTCGGTGAAGTCACCCGAACCGACCTCACCGTTGCGGAAGGCACGCACAACCACGGAATCAGCCACTGGCGCCCGAAACTCTTCCATGAGATCAAGGGCCAACGCGGGCTTATTGCGAGAACTGGAGTGGAGAAATCCCGCATGCGGGTCAAGACCGCAGGCAACCAACCCACGAATACACTCCCCCAAAAGCAGAGCGTACGCGTAGTCAAGTGCCGCGTTAACGGGGTCGGGCGCCGGCCTGCGGTGACGGCCACCCCAACGGTTCGCCGCGAATGCGGCCGTCTTACCCTCGAGCATGGTGTCGAAAGAATCAAAATACAACCCCGCAGCCTCACCCTCAGTTCCCATCAAGTCATTCAAAGACGGCGCCACTAGAGCATCGCGCTGCAGCACTCGCATTCGGTCCACAGCCCTGGGCGCATCACCATTCCGCCTAAGCAGAGTGGCTTGATTCGCAATCTTCGCGGCCACCATCTGTTGGGCAATATCCAGCCTCCCACGGGCGCTGGCGACATGCTGTTGAACGCGTTGTAGACCGTTGGAAGAATCCGCTCCTTGCGACCATCCGATTACCCTTCCAGACCAAGAGCACCAGACCACACAACGGTCCCTCCAACACATCTCACGCAGCAGCGCAGATGACACATCGACGTTCCCGTGGACTACTATACCGAACACCCTCTCTAAAGGGATCGTCATTAGCGTGTCCCCCGCTTTGATAACCTCAACTCTGCCACTCCGGAGAGACGCCCTTGCACCCGGCGTAGCGAGGTGGAGAACCTGAGCATCAGGCAATGTTGCCACGATCCTCCGTCTAGCAGCCTCATATCGATGTTCGGAAGGCAGGCACACAGACACGTGTGAACACCAGCGGCATCGAGAGTCATCCTCCACCGGGGGTGGAGCCGTCGGCGAAGAAATGATGTGTCGAGTCTGCTCTACGGCTCGCTCGGCCTCTGCAAAGTCCTCTTCGTTCAGATGGACCTCCACCCTGCGGCGATGATTCGTGAAGTAGATTTGAGTCTCCGCAACCTGCTCCCCCATCTCTTCCAGGCACAGGACCTGTAATGCCAATTGGATTCTGTTGGCAGCTGTTACCTCCGGGCGCCGTCGCACAGGAGTCGCCTTATACTCCACTATCGTCAACGGGGCTCCGGGATCACCCTCCAGAACATCGCATCTGCCAGTCAGGCCCAGTCGGTCGCCGCGGACGCTGACGGCACGGTGCTCCTTCGCACGACTCTCCCCCGCCTGGTCCGCACGCCGATGAGCGTCAGTGCCCGCCTGCATTTGCGCCGTATCCGTCTTCTCCCCGACCGACTCCAACCACGTTCGCCGTGGACAGTAGACGGTATGAATGACGAGACTGATCGGGATCGCTTCTTGGCTCTCCGCACGGTTCATAAGTGTCTCCTTTGACGGCCTCAAGGGCCGGATCGCGGCATCAGGGACTTCCTGGCACCGCCGCGACGCTACGACCGATGTACGACATGAATCTGGGGAGGAACCCTCCTCAGGGTCCCTCCCCAGATTTTCCTGAGTTGCCGTCGTTGCTTCGGCATCGAAGCCGCTCAGCGCAGGGGCATGGCAGTGCCCTCTCCCAGATATCGCTCAGGAGCGTTCGGATTATCACTGACATTGACCTGGAAGGCGATGAGCGCCTCCGCGCCATGCGATACCAACCACGCCCGCGCCGTAGTTTCCTCTCCCACACCCGCCTCAGCACACCGCGCGAGCTGTTCGGAAAGAAGCGTCGCACGCCACCGCCCCAGCGAGTACGCCCCCGTGAGCACCGGAAGCACCAACTTAGCGGGCATGAAGCGTCCTACCGGGAACGCCCCAGCGGTCACAGACGGCCTGTCAAAGCGATGAATGACCGGGAATGAGGCGATCCCCCACAGCCCGCACCAGGCAAGGGCACTGTCAGTGAACCGGGGCACCGTGAGCCCGGTGGCGGTCCGCGATTCGTCCGAACGATTCTTGGCGTAGGCCTCATCCACCAATGTTCGCCCGGTCAGTCCGCCTAACACAGTTGCGGGTTCCCGCTTGGCCACGATGCGTGCCAAGCCCCGCAGACGGTTGCCCACGAAGTCCTCGCCGCGGTTCCGCGTCTTCATCTCCCAGCGACTAGCGCCTTCGTCGGGCCTGGGGCCATTGGAGGCAATCCGCCAGTACGCGGGTTCACCTAAGGCGCCGATGAGTTCAAGATCAGCATCATGGCCGGGCGATGCAAGCTCCTGGTCGATACCCTCGTATCTCGCCTTCTGGAGCGTCTGCCACCGTGCAGCGATTTCCGCAGACGAAGGCGTGGGCGCGCCCTTCCCGCTTTTCGCTGCTGCCGATTTGATCCTCGGGCTGAACACCGCATTGGCGCCGGCCCAGGGGTCACCTTCGAGATCGGCATGGAGCCAACTCGCGTGCATCGCACGATCCTTCGCGTGCTGTTGAATCATGGCAGCGATCGTGGCATCGTCTTCCCCCTCCGCAGTGAGCTTCAGGCGCGGGGAAGTCGTATTCGTCCATCCAAGACGAACGCGCCGTGCGCCACTTCGTTCCAGTATGAGCGCCGCGCCCAACCCTGCGAAGGTGGTCAGCGCACTCGTGTACGCTCCGGCGAGTTCCATGCCGTTCACTTCCCTTCCGCTGAGACGGAGCAATCCGCAGCTCGTAGCATCGCCTCGAGGTAGGCGATCGCCCATTCGCCCCAGGCGCCGCCGGTGCGGGCAATGAGTGATTCCCACTCGCCTTCGCCCACGAGCTCTTCGAGAGCATCCAGATGTTCAGGTCCCGCGGTCTCGGGATCGTGATTGAACAGGGGTCTGCCTCTACCATGGCTGGTGCCGATGAGCCGCGCCACCAGTTCGCGCCGCTCGCCATCCGTGCAGGCTTCGTCCTGTGCCCAGTAGGCGGCTGCCGAAGCCAGCTCGTGCCGCCATCCCGGTGGCAGCCCCGCATCGGCCCATGCCCGCAGGATCGTCCGTCTGGAGCCGCCTCGGCTCTTGGCAACACGATCGGGGAATCCGGCCCGGCGCTTCAAGAAACGCTGGAATCGTTCATCCGTCTTGCCGACGTCGTGCCATCGACCGGCCTCGGCCAGCGCCTCCACCAGTTCGGCGTCCAAGTCGACGCCGGTGGCCAGCTGCCGTGCGCGTGCGGCGACATCGGCGTTGTGCTGCTCGAGCAGCACCCACCCCGGGTTGCGAGAAAACGCCGACCGCATGCCTGACTCATCGTCCACGATGGCACTGCTTCGGAACACCGCCCAGTCCGGCGCTGCTCCACTTCCGGGTTCCCAGCCCGGCGGCCACTCGACGTTTTGCTCCTGGTCGGCTTCCTCAAGCACCTGTTGACCAGGTACCGCAAACTCAAGGAGTTCTTCTGGGTCGGTGACGATCCGGAAGATGCCCTCGAGGTCGGACGCCGGTACGGCTTGGCACGTTTCGTCGCCGTCCGCGGTAATCACCCCGCTGGTGAAGAATCGCGCCTCCTCGTCAATGACGAGCAAGTCACCCGGATGCAGGTCGGGGGCCGCCGGCCGCTCTCCCTCCATTGCCGCGGCAAGCTGCACCTGCCAGTCAGGGACGGCATTGTCATCTCTCCACAGCACAGAGTGACGCAGAAGCTCAGCCGTGTGTTCACTATTCGCCGCTGACTGGTTCTGCAAGAGCTGCTCCACGGCATTACGCACAGTACCGATCGACGCCGGGAACACCTCACACGCTTGCGGCGGCACTGCCCGTACCAGTGCTTCGCAGGAGTCGGCGTCGGGCAGCTCGGACAGTTTCCGCACAACTACCCCAACCTCCTCCGTCTCGGGTTCCAGCTCGTCACGCAGCCAGAGATCCAGCTCGGGTTCGACCACCAAATCCATGGACGTTTTAGACCACAGAGCCACGTCCCATGGCTCGGGACGCTGCCACAGGAGTCGTCGTGGCATCTCCGGCTCGGGCGGATTCTCACTGACAGCGAGCGGCGAAAGGCTCCCCTGCGCCTCGCGCGCCAGAATCCACTGTCTGCCCCGAGCCAGATCGGCGCTGCGATAGGGCAGCACGTCTTTGTCCAAGTCGGTTTCCGGATACGGCCCCACGACGACGAACCGGCCCTGCTCGCGGCGACCCAGCCGGTTGACACGACCGGCCCTCTGCGCCAAAGCACTCCCAGAGGCCAGTTCGGTGACCATGGAGACCAGGTCCAGGTCCACTCCCACTTCTACGGTCTGGGTCGCCACCAGTACGTCGATCCGCTTGGAACCACGTGGGCTGAACAAACCGGGTTCCGTTACCTGGAGCCGGCGCAGGTCCCAGGGACGCATGCGCCCCACCCTGAGCGCACAGCTGAGGCCTTGGGAGTCCAGCGCCTTACAGACCCGCACGGCGCTGTCTACACGGTTGAGAACGCAACCCACGGTTCGAGGGGCATGATCCCCGTCTGAGTGATCTGGGACCAGAGACTTCGCCTCCTGCACCGCTTTGACGACCTGGTCGACGACGTCGTCACGGTATGCGGTAGTCATCCTCCCGTTCTCGGGCCATGTGGCCGTGGGAATGTACTCGGCCACCTTGGCGGCCTGGACCCGGCGAGCCAAGGGCTCGTCATGATCCAGCGACTCCCGAGTGACTCCGATGGTCTGGCCGGTTCGCCGAGACGGCGTCGCCGTCATTTCCACCGCTTGTAGTACGGGTAGTCCGAGTTTCTCGGCGGTGTGCCCGCACAACTCTGATACGCGCCTGGCGGTGACCATGATCTGGCGATTCAGATGCGCCTCGTCAACGACTACCGCCGCATCCACGGCGAGCATCCCCGCCAACCTTGGACGCGCGTGTCTCGGTGCGCCGTATGACCGGAACAGAAGGGAGGACGCCCACATGGCCGGCGTCATGCACAACACTGCACAAGCCTCCGGGGCATTGAGCCAGGTACGATCCGTTGCAGCGGCGCCGCGCATAGTGGTCACCACCAGTGGTGAACGGTCTTCAGCGGCGTCTGGGCGCATACTCGCCAGAGCATCACGGACGCGCGTCAATACATTCGCGTTTCCAAGACCGGGTTGATCAAGCAAGGCCTTAACGCGCTCGGCCTTCTCCGCATGCGCATCGGTCAAGGCCCTGCGATTGACAACAACGGCGAGTCGCCGCGGAACACGCGCACCTCGACCTATGGCCGCCAGGGCGTTGGCGAACACGTGTACTTCAATGACGCTGGACTTGCCGGCACCGGTTGGGGCGGCAATCTGCTCGGGCCAGGTCCCATGGGACACCAAGTACTCGAGCAGTTCCTTCTGCCAGATAAACGGACGAACCCCTGAACCGTGAACCGACTCGAAGAAGTCGTCGAAATCCTCAATCTCCAGCATGGCTCCCTCTCCTGACGGCCGCCTGTGCCAACTCGAGGGGAAGGTCCACGGGCACGAGCAGCCCACCGCCGAGGTGGCGACTCTGCCCGATGGCGGCCAACGTCCTATCGGCCAGCAGATCTCCGACGTCGATCACCGCACGGTATGGCTGAGCCATCATGCCCTGCGGCATCTTGTGGGCATAGGCAGCAGGCCTGTCGGTGATCCGCTGATATCCAAGGACCCCGGCATGGTGATCGCGCACCTGCGAGACCAGGGACCGGTATCCCCGTTCACCCTTCGGCACACTCTTCAACGCCTCCCGCCGAACGAAACCGAGTGACAGCAGGATCGCGTCCTCGAACCGCCAATCACGGCGTTGCCTAACAACCTCGGGGACCGCCACCGGCGCAGGCGACCACATACGCGAGGTCCCCGGCCCGGGTGCCTTCCAGAAGTCTCCTGCGGAGACCACCTCATCCAGCGGGCGCAGCTTTGCCACTCCCCAGCGGGACTTGAGCCGCGTCATGCCGGTCAAGGCCGCAAGCACGACTGCGGTCTCATCGGCCTTGATTCCCCTGGGAAGCAAGACCAGGAAGACGCCGGGCGCCGACGTTGTGCTGCCCTCCAACGTGGACAGGGCCAGCACCGAGGCCGGCGCGTACTGGATCGCCAGGCGGTTGGCCGGTGGCGCGCCGTCAAGGTAGCGGCCGGTCACGACGGCGGGGGCGCCGTCACCGATCCGGGAGATCAGCGCACGGTGGAACGCGACGCACCAGTCCAGACGACGCGACGGTTCGATCTCCCCTCCAGAACCGTCGTCGGCCAGCAGGACAACCACTTCATTCCAAGGCGGCCCACTCACAGTTGCCCGTTCGGGCTCCGCCTCCACGTACTGAAGCATGCACAGGCATTCGGTCGAGACAGGCTGCAGCCGGACCTCGTCTGCACTTGGTTTGAAGCGGTCCGCGCTCTTGGTGGGGGGCTTCTGAGGCCGGGCCTCGGCGTACAGTCGCGCCAGAGCATCCGCTCTTCCCGGGGCTGCCCCGACGAATTGCCTTCCACCACGGGTGAAGGGCGTGGCGTCCGGGTTCAGGCGCCAGTTGGGCGCTTTGGCGTCTACAGCTTCCCCCACTTCCATGACTACCGGGCTGTCGGTCTCCCCCAGGCAGGGCACATCCGCACACAACCGATCCAAGACAGTGCGGACTTCCGCAGGCATGTCATCCCAGATCCATTGCATCGGGCCACGGACGGCGACGCCGTCGGAGACTCTCTTGGAGGACCGCTTCGGCGCATTCTTTTCAATGACACCGGTATCCCGGTAGGCAACACGACCGCGTGCCTCCGAGTCGACCTCCATCGCCTCGGGCAACTTCAGTCCCGTTGGCGGATGCTCCTCGAGCCAGTTCAGGCAATGAATGACGTCGGGGATCAGCGCACCGTCGGAGCCCATTTCGGGACCCGTGTAGGCAGCGCTAACCAGTGCCGTGAACAGGCGTGCCGGCGAGGGATAGAAGTCCACTCCGCCGTCGGGGGCGTGACCGTGGTAGACGCCCAGGGGGAACCGGGCGGTAATGGCGATCGGCGTCATCATTCGTCCCGTGAATCATCGCTGGCGGCCGCCAGGATCGCGGGGTTGCCGTCCACCGCCAGCACCGAACCGTCCCACTTCAGTCCGGCTGTCTGCTCCGCGTGGGCGATCGCCTCAGCCAGCAGCTCCTGTGCTTGCTCGATGGTGAGCGGGTCGAAGGTCTCCTCCTGACCGTAGCGCTTGTCGAGCTTGACCACCGGCGCGCCCGCCTCTCTGAGGTCGCAGTTCGCCCGTAGAAGCAGCTCCGCATCGGCACGCGCCAACCCGTCCAGAGCCAAGGCGGCCAGGACCGCCCTGCAAGCAACATCCCCTGCGGGGGAATCGCTGTCGAAGCGCAGGGCCCGCAGGGCGGCGAAGCTCAAAACGTGGGAGCGGATGATCGCCTGGCAGGCGACCCCTCCCAGCTGTTCCAGGCTCGGGGGAATCCCGCCGATACCCAGACGCGCCAGCCCCTCGGTCTCATCCTTGCCCACCGACTTCTCATAGGTCTTCTTCGACAACTCGTCCTTCTGCGCATCGGCAATCGCCTTCCGCCCGGCCTTGTCGAGCTCGATCTTGGCGCCCAACGGGTCGATGCGGGCGCCTCCGCGCTTGGACTGATGGGACTTCGGGTTGCCGTCTTGGTCAGCGAGGATACCGATGATCTCTCCCACGAGAATGCTCCGGTAACGCCCCTGGTGGCTCTTCCTGCTTGCGTCCCATCCGCCAAGCAGGAGCGTCATGGGGCTGCGCTCCAGGAGTGGGCGCGCATGCGTGATGGTTGCGTCGCGCAGAGCGCGGTACTCGTCAGCATCCGTTGCAGGACGGCCATTGATCGTCCCGGCGCGAATCTGCCCATCGAAGGCGCGATGAGGTAGCTCGAGATCGCTGAAGACCTGTCCGTCGGAGAATCGCAGCTCAATCCGGGGAAGACGCGACAGGACCGCGTCACCGTCCGCGATGGCCGTTGCTACTGCATCCTCGAGCCGGTTGTTCTGGGACTGCTTGGAGTCAATGACTACCGCGTCGACCGCCTTGCCTCCCCAGAATCGCCTCTCGTACGCGAACACGCTGTTGCTGCGCTCGGAGAACTTGGCCGGCGCCACCGACGCGTGTGGCCCGGCCGCGGGTTCCAGCGGCGTGACGGAGGTCAGGACACTGGCGCCTCCCCGGCTGCAGGCGTCCAGCAGGTGTTGCAGAGTGATCGTTGGCATGAGTTGTCTCCTTCACAGCTCTCGTAGTCGTACGGTCAGGACGTGCCACCAAGTCTGCCGCGAGCCTCCGACGCGAATTCGCGGACGTTAACTGCGCGCATCCGCGAGCGACCATGGCACACCACCCCGACTCCTTCGATGACCTGTTGGCCGGTACCGGCCGCTGGGAGCGTCTGAGGGCTGACCGTTCTGGGCAATGGTCTGCACGTCTGGACAAGAACTGGCGTCTCATCGTCATTGATGAGGGTGGCAGCCCAGTCGTTGCGCGCGTCATCGACATCGTCGACTACCACTAGCCTGCTTCCGCACCGGAAAGGAGGCAAGATGAGTCGCTTGCCGAACTACATCGTCCCTACCGGGGATTTCATCCAGGAATGGATGGATGACGAGGGGATCAACACGGTCGAGCTCGCCCGTAGGCTCGAGGTCGCACCTGAGTGTGTCAATGAGCTCCTGCGCGGCGAAGCTCCACTGTCGCCAAGTATGGCCCGTCGGCTTGAGAGCGTAACCGGCGTCCCGTCCCGAATCTGGAACCTGCATGAGGCCGGTTACCGCCAGGCCCTGGCACGACTGAACAGCACTCCGGCGGCCTGAGCCGACGCTCGCAGCGATCCTTTCCCAAGCTAGGGGACGTGCTGATGCATTGCACGACCTTGGGGTGTGTTCCACGACCCCGGGGTGGTCGTGGAACACACCCCAAGGTCGTAAAACGTGCCCCAAGGTCGTGGAACGTCCAGCCGGAGGGACAGGTGCGAACTCGCATCGTGCACCACCCACTCCAAGAAGCCGGCACACGGAGCCCGACGCCTCTGCCCGCCCGCGCCCCTTTCAGCCCCGCCGACGGGCCCGTTTGGCGTAGGCCGGGCCCTCGAGTTCGGTGCCCGCGGGCGCCGACGCCGGTGAGGCCTCCTCCAGGTTCGTGCCCCGGGCTCGGGAGATGGCGCGCATGGCGTGGTAGACGACGATCGCGGCCAGCGAGCCCAGCGCGATGCCCGCGAAGGTCATGTCGCCCCAGCTGAAGGTGTAGTCGGCGATGGCCACTACCATGGCGACCGCCGCGGTGTTGAGGTTGACCGGGTCGGAGAAGTCCACGCGGTTCTGCACCCAGATGCGCACCCCGAGCATGCCGATCATGCCGTACAGGACCGTCGCCGCCCCGCCCAGGACGCCGGCGGGAATGGTGGCGATGATGACGCCGAACTTCGGCAGCAGGGACAGGCCCAGAGCCGTCACGGCCGCCACGATGTAGGCGGCCGTGGAGTAGACGCGGGTGGCGGCCATGACGCCGATGTTCTCCGCGTAGGTGGTCGTGCCCGAGCCGCCGCCCACGCCCGCGAACATGGTCGACAGCCCGTCCGCGAACAGCGCGCGGCCGGTGACGTCGTCGAGGTTCTCCCCGGTCATGGCGGCCACGGACTTCACGTGCCCGATGTTCTCCGCGACCAGCACCAGCACCACCGGGATGAACAGGCCCAGGAGGCTGACGTCGAAGGCGGGCGCCCGGAACTCGGGCACGCCGAGCCAGCCGGTCTGGGCGATCTGGGAGAAGTCGACCTCTCCCCTCACACAGGCGGTGGCATAGCCGATCAGCACGCCGATGAGGATCGACAGCCGCCCGATGATGCCCTTGAACAGCACCGTGATCACCAGGATCGACACGATCGTCACCAGGGCGGTCACCGGGGCGGTCTTGACGTTGTTCCAGGCGCTCGGAGCGAGGTTGAAGCCGATGAGAGAGACGATGGCGCCGGTGACGATCGGCGGCATGAGCCGGTCTATCCAGCCGGTTCCGGCCACGTGGACGATCACGCCGATGACCGCCAGCAACGCGCCGACGGAGATGATCCCGCCCTGCGCGAGGGACGCCTTGGCCTCGTCCAGCGGCGCGCCCGCGTCCGCCGCATACCCGGTCACGGCGCCGATCGGCGCGATCAGGGCGAAGGAGGAGCCGAGGTAGCTGGGCAGACGGCCCGCGGTGATGAGGATGAACAGCAGCGTGCCCAGCCCGGTGAAGAACAGGGTGGTGGACGGGTTGAAGCCCGTCAGCAGCGGCACCAGGAAGGTGGCGCCGAACATGGCGACGACGTGCTGCACGCCGATGCCGACGGTGCGGGGCCAGCTCAGCCGCTCGGCGGGGGTGACGACCTCGCCGGGGGCGATAGAGCGGCCGTCGCCGTGGAGGGTCCAGCCGTGGAAGCGGCGTTTCTGCTTGGGTGGCTGCTTGGAGGGCACGTCGGCTCCTGTCGCGTGGGGGAAGGGGACCGGCACGCGGAGAAGCGACCCCGCACGCCGGAGCGGCAGGGCCCGGCAGAGTCCTGCCGGGGCCACAGTCTAGAAGCCGCCGTCGACGCCCATATGAACTGTCCACGGCCGCCATCGACGTCGTCGGCACCCGCCGACGGCGACTCCGGCCCGCTCCTCCCGGCGCGCATCCGGTCACATACCTCCACGACACGACTTTCACAGGGCGCGCATAGCCTCGCCTCTTAGCGTGGAACGCGGTCCGGGACGGCCCACGCCGTCCTCCCCCACAACCGGAAGCAGCCAATGTCTCCCAGCACTCTCGCCTACATCGCCGTCGACCTGGTCGCCCTGGTCGTCCTCGTCGGCGCCCTGTACACCCGCCGCCACGCCCGCAAGGACCTGGTGGCCGCGTACGCCGGCGTCAACGTCGGCGTCCTGGCGGTCACGCTCCTGCTGTCGACGGCGTCGGTCGGCGCCGGCCTGGGACTGGGCCTGTTCGGCGTGCTGTCGATCATCCGCCTGCGCTCCACCGAGCTGGCCCAGCACGAGGTCGCCTACTTCTTCGCCGCCCTGGCCCTGGGCCTGCTCGGCGGCATCACCGCCGCACCGCTGGCGCTGACGGCCCTGCTGATGGCGCTCGTCGTCGCCTCCCTGTGGATCGGCGACCACCCGGCACTCATGCGCCGGAGCCGCCACCAGATCATCATGCTGGACCGCGCCATCACCGACGAGGACGCGCTCATCACCCACCTGGAGCAGCTGCTGGACGCGCAGGTGCGCTCGGTGGAGGTGCAGCGCCTCGACCTGGTCGACGACACCACGCTCGTCGACGTCCGCTTCCGCCTGCGCCCAACGGGACACTCGCGGGCGACGACGGCGTCGGCTCAGCCCGCCGCGAGCGCGCCCGCCCCGGCGCCGGCGCCCCCATCCGCGCCGTCGTCTCATGCCTCCCGTCCCCAGCACGCCGCCGCGTCCACTCCGACGGACACCGCCGACTACGTCTTCCCGCCCGTGGTGCAGCCCGTGGCCCAGCCCGCCGGCCGCTGAACCCGGACCAGAGGACGGACAAGCCGCGTCACGCACCGCGCAGCCACAGGAGTCACCCCTCATGAATCAGCACCTGCACACCGGCCAACTGGCAACAACCACACTGGACGAGCTCAACGCCGCCGCCGGCCTGCTCACCCGCGTGGACCGCAAGTACCTGCTGCCCCTGACCACGGCCCAGGCGGTCGTCGACGCGCTGGAGGGGCAGGCACGCGCACTGGACATCGACGGCGAGCGCCGCTTCGCCTACGCCTCCGCCTACTTCGACACCCCCGGCCTGGACGCCTACCTGCTGGCCGCCCGCAAGCGCCGTCGTCGCTTCAAGGTGCGCACCCGCTCCTACCTGGACTCCGGAACCTGCTTCCTGGAGGTCAAGACCCGCGGCGCGCGCGGCGCGACGGTCAAGCAGCGCATGCCCTGCGCGCTCGACGACGCCGACCGGCTCACCGCCGAGGGGCGCGCCTTCGTGGCGGGCTGCCTGGAGCGGGCGCAGGTCTGCTCGCCGGGACACGCCGCGGCGCTCGCCGACTCGCTGGTGCCGGTGCTGGCGACCTCCTACGAACGCACCACCCTGCACCTGCCGCAGGCCCGCGCCCGGGTCACGGTGGACACGGGTCTGACGTGGACCGATCTGAGCGCCGACGGCGCGCCCGTGCGGGAGGCGTCGGCCGACGGGTTGGTGATCGTCGAGACCAAGAACCCGGCCACGCCGTCGCCCGCCGACCGGCTGCTGTGGGCGCAGGGGCACCGCCCAGCCAAGATCTCCAAGTTCGCCACCGGCATGGCGCTGCTCCACCCGGAGCTGCCCGCCAACAAGTGGCACCGAGTGCTGGGGCGCGAGTTGGCCGACACCCAGGACTCTCAATTCGACCGTCTGGCCTTCGCCGCCTGACGGCGCCCGCCGCGCACCGGCGTTCCCGGACCACCAGGCACACCACCACTCACGAGGACTCCACCACATGAAGAACCCGCTCAAACACCTGCACCGCATCACGCGCACCGGCGCCATCCGGGCGCTGGCCGCCCTCGCCGCCGTGGCGCTGGTAGCCGGCTGCTCCACCGGCACCGCTACCTCCAGCGCCTCCACCGGCCTCGCCTCCGGAACCGCCTGGACCACGATCACCAGCGAGGTGGCCACGGCGTCCACCGGCGCCGGCGTCGCCGAGATCCTGGCCGCGAACGCCGACACCTCCGAGGCGGTCGCCGCCGTCACCACGGACGACGACGACGGCACCTATGACGCCGCCTCCGCCACCACGATCACCCTGTCCGGCGACTCGGCGAGCGTCGACGGCGACGGGACAGCCGGCGTGAGCGTCGACGGCGGCGACATCACCATCACCGCCTCCGGCACCTATGTGCTGTCCGGCGAGCTCACGGACGGCCAGGTGATCGTGAACGCCGACGACGCCGAGGTGCGCCTGGTGCTCGACGGCGCCGCGATCACCAACGCCGACGGTCCGGCCATTGACATTCAGGATGCGGGCAGCGCCGTCGTCGTGCTGGCCGAGGACTCGGAGAACACGCTCACCGACGGGGAGACCTACGCCGACACCAGCGAGGACGCCCCCACCGCGGCCCTGTTCTCCTCCGACACCGTGGTGATCACCGGCACCGGCTCGCTGACCGTGACCGGCAACCACAACGACGCCATCTCCTCCAAGAACGGCCTGGTCATCCAGGGCGCGCCCGCGCTCACGGTGGACGCCGTCGACGACGGCATCCGCGGCAAGGACTACCTGGTCGTCTCCGGCGGCACCATCACCGTCACCGCCGGCGGGGACGGGCTGAAGTCCACCGAGGACGACGACGAGACCAAGGGCTTCATAGCCCTGGGGGCGGCCGACATCGCCATCACCTCCGGCGACGACGGCGTGTCCGCGACCACCGACGTCACCGTGGATGGCACTACGTTGGCCGTGACCGCGGGCGGCGGGCAGGCGAACGCCGTCCAGGAGGAGGGCTTCGGCGGCATGGGCGGCATGCCCGGCCAGCAGGGCGAGGCCGGCGCGCAGCCCGAGCAGCAGGCACAGCCGCAGGACCAGCAGGCGGGCGCCCCGGCCGAGCAGGCGGGCGACGCCGCCACCGCCGTCGCCACGGATGCCGCCACGGATGATGACGAGGATGAGTCCGGCGTCGACGAGGCCACCAAGCCCAAGGGCATCAACGCCGGCGTCAGCTACACGCAGGAGGACGGCACCGTAACCCTGGACGCCGCGGACGAGGGCCTCCAGGGGGCCTTCATCAACATCGCCGGCGGGGCCCTGACGATCACCTCCGGCGACGACGGCATCAACGCCACCAACGGCGACTATGTGATCGAGGGGCATGAGAACGTCGACTCCGAGGGCGACGACGGTGCGGTGCTGACGATCTCCGGCGGGCAGGTGCAGGTGTCCTTCACCTATTCCGACGGCATCGACTCCAACGGGTCGGCGTACATCACCGGCGGGCAGGTGGTCGTCTCCGGCCAGGCGGGCTCCGTGGACGGGGCGGTGGACGTCAACGGCGAGAGCCAGGTCGTTGGCATCACCGGCTCCCCGAGCGTGTCGGCGGGCGACACCATCACCGTGACCGGCGCGGACGGCAGCTCCTGGGAGATGACCAGCGTCTTCACCTCGCAGTACCTCACCGTGCTGGGCCTGACCGAGGGCGCGGAGTACACCGTGGCCACCACCTCGGGCGGCTCGGCCACCGGCACCGCCGCGGCGCTCAGCTCGGGCATGGGCGGAGGAATGGGTGGCGGCATGGGAGGCCAGGCGCCGTCCGACGACGGTGCCGGTGGCCAGGGCAGGGCGGGCGGCCAAGGCTGACGCACGGCCCCCGTCTACTACGCCACTTCGGTGTTGGGTACGCCGGTTAGGTGTCCGTTGAAGGCCTGTCAGCCATTCAGCAGACCCCTAACCGGCGTTGTAGACGCTGAACCGGCGTAGCAGACGGCTTCGGAGTGTCGGAGAAACCGCGAGCTACGGCAGCGGGCCACGACCTAGGTCAGGTGCTCCTTGAGGAAGGCGTCGACGACGTCGAGCACGCCGTCCTGCCAGAAGGGGGCACCGCCGTGGTCGGCGCCGGCCAGCCGGTAGAAGGTGACGTCCTGGCCCTTGGCCTGCAGGTCCTGCACCAGCCAGACGGACTGGGAGAAGTTGACGATGCGGTCCTTGTCCCCATGGATCACTAGCAGCGGCGGCAGAGCGCGCCGCGAGGCGTGGGGCACGTGATCCATGATGACGGTGGGGGAGACGAGTTCGGGATGCTCGTCCACCCGCACCCGGCCGATCAGCCAGCCCTCGGGAGAGTCCGCCTCCAAATGGTCCTGAATGGACAGGTACTCGTTCATCCGCCCGATGTGGGTGGGGCCGTAGTAGTCAACGAAGGCCCTCAGGCCCAGCCCCTCGGTGACGAGCTCGTCGGAGAAGGCGGGATCGTCGTCGGCGCCGCCCGTACCGGTGGCCCAGGTCATCAGGGTGGTGTGCCCGCCGGAGGAGTCGCCCCACATGGCCATGCGATTGACGTCGACGTGGTAATCGGCGGCGTGTGCGCGCAGCCAGCGCACCGCCGTCTTGGCGTCCTTGGCCTGGGCGGGGAAGGGCGCGACCTCACTGCCGCGGTACTCGACGATGGCGATCACGTACCCGCGGGCGGCAAAGGCCACCAGGTTGCCCAGTTCATGGCCGAGCTGCTGAGTGTGGAAGGCCGAGCCCTGCACATACAGGATGGTGGGGTAGACGTCGGTCGCGGTGTCGGGGAAGACGACCCGACGCGGCGGCATGATGATCTGCAGGTGGAGCGTGCGGCCGGACTTCTCGGCGTAGGGCACGTTCAGGTGGACCTCCCCGTAGCGGGGCTTATCTTCTGCCGGAAGCGTGCGCATGCCGGGCGCGGTCAGCTCGGAGGCGGGGAAGTCGGCGGGCTCGACGAGCCGGGGCGGGGTGAATAGCAAGTCGGTCATGGCGTACTCCATGTCTGTAGGACGGCGTCGGCCGCGGCACAAACCATCATGCCTCCCCCGGGGATGCCGCACACCATTCATGAAGAAACCGTGGAGTTGCTCGAACGGCGAGAGTTCCCCCGCTACGCCTTCGATCGCGTCGGCCGGCTTCTCAACGACTTGCGGGTCACTTCGATTGGAAGAACGTCGATCTCTCGAGAGACCGTCGCCTCCGCTGGGAGCTCATCCTCCGAGTAGGTGCCGAGGATCGACTGCGAACCGATGACGACGACTTCGCGCCTACCTGTGATCGAGCAAGCGGCGCGTATGGCGTGAAACAGCTCCTCACGCCGCATAATGCTCTCGCTCCCAACGGATGACGGTCTGTCGCTGAGCGTCGGTGAGGAAGCCGGCCATTGGCGATACCTCGCGCAGGCCGCAGGCGTCCTCGTCGGTCGCGCACATGCGCTCACGCATCGCCGCCGCTTCGCCGGATTCGGCCCACGCCTCCCAACGGCTCAGATTCGACAGATGCGGCTCCCCCTGCGTCGAGCGCCGAATGCGCGCGATCCCCTCTCGCACCCGCGGCAGCCACGACTCCCGGTCCGACCAGTCGACGGATTCCGCAACCAGCCGATGCAGGAGCAAACTGCGCCGTCGTGAACGGCTCGACGCCGCCGCGCTGCCCGGATCAATCCTCGTCACCCGGTCGGAGAGTCCCATCCCATCTTCGGGCAACACGGGTGCGCGGGGAACCACCACGCCGGCGTCGGCCAGTCCGAGAGCCTCGAGATAGCGGGAGCGTGTGCGCAGGGTGATGTCACCGCGCAACTCACGCGTCTCCGTCTGCGACACCGAGGCGACCGACACGCCGAGTCTCCTGGCCAGCTCGCTCTGCGCGAGTCCAAGACCCTGCCGCGCCTCCCGAATCGCGGTCATGCTATTAATCTAGGAGTTAAGCCACCCTACGGCAAGGACCCCGCGGCACATCTCCGCACGACCGCCGGAATGTACATTCCGGCGCTTTTGATGCACACTAGCGTTATGAGCATGCTGAGCGTGACAGACGCCCGAGCCCGTCTGGCGGAGGTCGTTGATGACGCGCGGGTGCGCCACGAACCCGTTTTCTTGACCCGGCACGGCCGTCGCGTAGCGGCGGTGATTGACGCCGAGGATCTAGACCGTCTGATCGAGGCGGCCGAGGACCTGGCCGACATCGAAGCCGCCGAGGCTGCGCGCGCAGAGATTGAAGAGCAGGGAACCCTCCCCTGGGAGCAAGTCAAGGCCGACCTCGGGCTGGCATGAGCTACCGGGTCGAGCTCAGCCCTGCAGCCGCGAAACAGCTGCGCAAACTTGACGCGCCGGCCCGTCGCAGAGTCCGGGCGGCGATCGACCTCCTGGCACAGACTCCACGCCCGCCTGGGGCGAAGAAGCTGGTAGGCGGTGACGGCGAGTGGCGCGTGCGCACCGGCAGCTATCGCATCATCTACGAGATTGCTGATGACGTACTGCTCGTGCTGGTCCTGACTGTCGGCCACCGACGCGAGATCTATCGACGCCGCTGACATCGCCCACTCATCCGGGCACACTGAGACCCGAGCCTCGAGGAAGGTCCCGACGCCGGACCGGCGCCGGAACGGTGGCACGTTCCCACTGCGGCCGCGGCGGCGGGCAGTGGAGTCGCAGTAGAGTCTTGGCATGGTCTCCATGGACGACGCCACCGCACCGCTCGGCGGACTGAGTGTGGAGGGCTACGCGTCGATCAGTAGAGTGAACTTGGAACTCACCAGCGCAGTCACCGTGCTCATCGGCGCCAACGGGGCGGGCAAGTCGAACCTCGTCAGCGCACTCGAGGTCATCTCCCGCGTTTGGGATAACACCTTCCAGGACTACCTGGTGCGCCACGGCGGCCTGCCGGCGCTGCTGCACACGGATGCGGCGGCATCATTCGATGAAGCCACCTTTGAAATACGCGGTCTGCCCGATGCGCAGAACCACTCCACCGGCTACCGCGTACGCCTGCGGGTGGACCGCAACAGCGAGGAGCAGGCCGCACTCGTCACCGAGGACTTCCTGTTCCACGACCGCACCAAGTACCCAGAGCCCTACAACGAGCACGTGTCATGGCGGGTGGCACGCAGTCGGGCCGCCTCCTTCCTCACCGCCGATGACCCTGAGGACGGCAAGCTGCAACGCTTCGCACGCTATGTGGCTCCGCTGGTCTCCGGGTGCCGGGTCTTTCACTTCGACGACGTCTCCCCCGAGGCACCGCCACGTTCCTTCTCCGAGGTTGGCGACGACATCGCCTTGCGCGCCAACGCCGAGAACATCGCCGCCTACCTGCTGCGCATTCGGGACGACCATCCGCAGCACTATCAGCGAATCGTGGCAACCATACGTCTGGCAGCACCGTTCTTCGAGGACTTCGTGCTCCAACCCAACCGAAACGACCAGCTACGCCTGCGCTGGCGTCAGCGGGGCCTGGACCGGGTGTTCCAGCCACGCTCCCTGAGCGACGGCACCCTGCGTTTCATCTGTCTGGCGACTCTGCTGCTCGGCCCGGATCTGCCGGCGACGATCGTGCTCGATGAGCCGGAGTTGGGGCTGCACCCGGCAGCGATAGGCCTACTTGCCGAGATGGTGCACGCGGCCGCCGACGACGGACACCGAATCCTGTTGGCAACGCAGTCGGTGCCGTTGCTGTCACAGTTCTCCCTGGAAGAAGTAGCCGTGCTGAACCGGGTGGGCGGCAACACCACCATCAGCCGTCCGAATCCCGATGAACTCACCGGTTTCCTCGAGGAGTATTCGGTGGGCAGCCTGTGGGAGATGAACCTGCTGCGCGGACGCCCCGCACCCGAGACTCTGTCCGGGGAGGCGGAGCGATGAGTATCCGTTGGGTAGCGCTCCTAGTTGAAGGACAGACCGAAGAGGCCTTCGCTAATACAGTGTTGGCTCCAACCGCCGAGTCTCAGGGAGTGTCCCTGACCCCCATGGTTGTGAAAACCTCGGCCACGCCCACTGGCTCACATAAAGGAGGCGGTGGCTGGCAGGGATACGACCGCATGCTTCGTAATCTGTTACGGCAACCGCATTGGCGCCGCGTGGGGTTGATGATCGACTACTACGGTTACCCACCGGGAGCCCCCGGACAGAATGGCCGCCGGTCTGACGCCAATGACCGCCACCAACTCACCGAGGCGCTCACTTCGCACTACGTCGATCCTGCTGCGGCCGATCGGTTCTGTCCGCTGATCATCAAGCATGAGTTCGAGTCCCTGGTACTCGCAGCCATCGACGGCGGAGCAGGCGATGAGATCATTCCCAGCCAGGCGCTGCGTTCCCTCCGCGCCGCCATAAAGCTTGCGGGCACTCCGGAGGATGTGAACAACGGCGCGAGCACAAGCCCATCCAAGCGGCTCAAACGCGCATTCCCCCGCTACAGCAAAACCGTGGACGGCATAACCCTGATCCAACAGGTTGGTCTGACGGCCATCCTTGAACGCTGCCCGGTCTTCTCCGCCTGGTGGCGGGAACTGCTCGCCTGAGGCACCCCGTCCGCTTCGCCACTTCGGCGTTAACAACGCCAGTTAACCGTCTGCTGAAGGGCTCCGAGGTATACAGCAGACCGTTAAGTAGCGTTGTTAACGTCCAACCGGCGCAGCAGACACCTCACCCCACCCCACCACCGCACCCGTAAACGCCAGAAGCCGGTGAACGGGCGTAGCAGACGAGTTCGGGACCACCAGCGGCGGCGGCATAAGCTCCGGGTATGACCATCGTTGAGGCATCCGCCGTCGCCCCGCTCGCCCGTCACCTGGCCGGGCCGCTGGACGACGATGCCGCGCCGGTGCTCGTCCTATCCCACGGCATCACCGACTCCGCGGCCTGCTGGATCGAGGCCGTGGACCGCTGGTCGGCGTTCGGCTACCGGATCGTCGCCCTGGACGCCCGCGGCCATGGCGACTCCCCGCGCTGGGATCAGCCGGATCTGGCCAACCAGAGGACGACCGGCGAGCGCCTGGCCGCCGACCTGGTGGACGTGCTGGAGGACCTGCGCGCGCACGGCCTGCGCGGTGAGGGTCCACTGCGCGCGCCGCTCGCCGTCGTCGGGCACTCCATGGGCGGGGTGACCAGCCTGGACGTGGCCGCGCACCGCCCCGACCTGGTGGACGCCGCCGTCGCCGAGGACCCGGCCTTCGTCACACCGATCTGGCGCCGGCTGCTGGCCATTAACGCCTACCGCCAGGTGCGGGAGATGCGGCAGATCGCCGCCGACCCGCAGGCGCGCTTCGAGTTGGAGATGCGCAACAACCCCACCTGGTCGCCCCGGGAGACCCGCGCCAGCGTGGAGGCCGCCTGCGGCGTCGACCTGGGGTTTATCGCGCAGGGCTGTGTCTCCCCGCCGACCCCCTGGGAGGAGGTCATCGACTCCCTGGCGGTGCCGACGCTGATCGTCACCGGCACCGAGCGCGTGGTGCTGCGCGGTGACAATCTCACCAACATCACCCGTCGCGCGAATCCAACCATCGAGACCGCAGTCATCGAGGGCGCGCCTCACTGCGTGCGCCGCACCTTCCCCAATCGCTTCCACGCCATCACCGACCCCTGGCTCGCCAGGCGCCTCGAGGCCAACACACGTCGGCAGCTGCACCCCACCAGTCACCAGGCGGCATAAGAGCGGCGCGGACCTTCGGGGCGGGGCCCCGCCTAAAGTGCCCCCACCTTCGGTGTCTTCGACGACGCCTGCCCGGGCCTGTGGGGCAGGGCGGAGCCCGCCCCAAGCTGGCATTGCGGGACGACCGCAGCGGTGGGATCGTCATGGCGAAGTATCCCGCAGTGGCCGACACCTACGACCTGCTCACCTGCGAGGCCGTGGCACTGCAGGTGGCGCGCGCCATGGTGGCCCGTGCTGCCCTGTCGATCTGCCTGCACGACGTCGACGATCACCCCTGGAACATGGGCTTCCTCCGGGACGCGGATGGCTGGCGGGCGGCACCGGTCTTCGACGTCGTCCCCTGCCCGGACGAACGGGACGGAACGCCACTGGAGGGGACGACGTCGGAGCGGAGCCTAGAACAACTATTGGACCTGGACTGGGGACTGCCGCGCAGCGAAGTCCTCGACCTGACCACGCGAGTGGCGCAGGTTGCCCGAGGCGCCTGGGAGCGGGCCCGGAAGGACTTCGGCCTGGACCCGCAGGACGCCCGGATGTGCGAGCGCATCATTGAATCGACCTGCGACTTCGACACGGTGCTCGACGGCCGTGAGGCCCGCTACGCCAGCTGAAACCGGGCGCCCACCAAGGCATGGCTCACCGAACCGCGTCAGTCGGTGGAGCGCACCAGCCACCAGGCGGCGTAGGGCGGCACCGGCACCTGGCCGTCGCCGGCGCCCTCCAGGCTGGTGGAACCCGAGGGCACCGTGTCCGTGAGCACGTCCACCGCCCCGAGCACCCCGTACTCGGCCAGGCGCGCCGCGGGCACGGAGCGCCAGTCCGGAGTCACGTTGTACACGCCCACGAAGCTGCCGCGCGGATGATCGCGGAAGGTGACCAGCACGCCGTCGTCGTCGACGGGGGCGACGACGGTGCGCACGTCCGCGCTCAGCTGCGGCAGGGAGGCCCGCACCTTGCCGATATGCGCCAGGTCGGTGAACACCCGGCCGGGCACCGTGGAGCGGTCGTGGCGCTCGGCGACGGCGGCCTCGCTCAGCCGGGGGCGCCCCGCCCAGCGGGAGTCGGATTCGTGGCCGGGCTCGGTGTCCCAGTTCGGGTCGTTGAACTGCGCCAACTCATCCCCGCTCCACAGCACCGGGATGCCGCCCCAACCGTAGATGATGGCGTAGGCCAGGCGCATGGCGTTGAAGCGCTCCTCCAGCCACGTGCGCAGTTCCTCCTCGCGCCAGGCAGGGGTGCGTTCATCGATGCCGGCCACCGCCTCGGCGGCGGCTTCGATCCCGATCAAGGAGGCCGCGGTCCCGGCCGTGCGCCGGTCGTTGGTGACCGGGTTGTACTGGAAGGTCAGGCCGCGGGCATCGCTCATCGGGTACTGGCCGGTGTACCAGTCCGCCAGGAAGACCCGGTGCAGATAGCCGTTCAGACCCACCGCCTCGGCGTCGGCGTCGTCGATCGCCCAGCCGATGTCATCGTGGCAGCGGATGTAGGTGATCCAGGTGGCGGTGGACGGCTCGATCGGCAGCGAGGAAAGCGTCTGCACGGCCAGACTCACGCTGCGGCTGGCCAACATGGACCAGACCTGAACCATGAGGGAGTTGTGGTAGGCCAGGTCGGAGACCTTGCCGGTGTAACGGCCCTGCCCCAGGTACTGCAGCAGCTCGGTGGGGGCCACGATTGCCTCCGCCTTCAGAGCGATGGCGGGGCAGGCGATGCGGGTCAGCGCCCGCAGCACCTCGGTGATGGAGTGGACCTCGGGCTGCCCCTGGCAGTCGGTGCCCTTGCGCTTGATGGTGAAGGCGATGGCGTCCAGGCGCAGCACCTCCACGCCGCGGTTCGCCAGCTCCATCACGATCTCGACGAACTCCTCCATCACCTGCGGGTTGCGCCAGTTCAGGTCCCACTGGAAGGAGTTGAAGGTGGTCCAGACCCAGCCGTCGAGATCCTCGTCCCAGGTGAAGTTTCCGGGGGCGAAGTCGGGGAAGATCTCCGGCAGGGTGCGTTCGTACTCGTCGGGCTCGGTGCGGTCGGGATAGATGAGGAAGTAGTCGCGGTAGCGCTGCTCGCCGGCGCGGGCCCGACGCGCCCACTCGTGCTCGCGAGCCACGTGGTTGAGCACCAGGTCGATGACCAGGCTCATGCCCTCCTTGCGCAGCTCACCGGTCAAATGCTCCAGGTCGTCCATGTCGCCCAGGTCGGGCCGCACGGAGCGGTAGTCGGCCACGGCGTAGCCGCCGTCGGAGTCGCCGGGGCGGGGGGTGAGCAGCGGCATCAGGTGGAGGTAGCTGACGCCCAGCTCGCGCAGGTAGCCGATGCGCTGCTCCACGCCGCGCAGGTCGCCGGCGAAGCGCTCGGTGTAGCCGGAGTAGCCGATGCGGGAGGGATCCTGCACCCAGGCGGGGTCCAGGGTGCGAGCCAGATCCAGGTGGCGCAGTTCGGGACTGCGAGCGGCGTAGGCGCGGGCCGTCTCCGCCAGCAGGGTTACGGCGGTGCGCCCGGCGGCGGGCTCGCCATACAGGGTCAGCAGACCATCCATGACATCCGGGTACCAGCGCTCAACGCGGGTCGTGAAGATCTCACGCTCGGCGCGAGGCAGGCCCGCGAGCGCGGCGTCGACGGCGTCGCGAACCGGCTGGGGCACCACCGCGGCCGCAGCTCCGGTGGACCAGGTGGACGATGCGGGGGCGCCGGCGGGGTCGGCGGGTGTGGGAGCGCTCATACCTCTATGGTCCCCGATTCGACGCCCGAGCGGGAGCACTTTCGAGCCGCGATGCCGCCGCAGGTACGCGCAGGTGTCACAAAACGCACCACTTTGAACCGCCGCGCCGTTGGAGCGTCTCCGTGAGCCGCGCGATTCCGCGGCAGAGTCGACCGGGCACCGAGAACGCGCCCGGAAAGTGGTGCATTCTTTGACACTCGTAGCCCCATCCGGTGCCCGCAGATATCCCTCAGACTTCCCTCAGACATGATCCGGCACAACACGGGTCGGATAGCGGTCACCTACTCCTCGGGGTGGAGGTGCGCGCGGTCGTAGCTCTCACGATTGACCAACACCTGCGCGGCATTGCCCTCCGCCCATGCACGCAGTGCCGCGATCGGCTCTGCGAGGCTCGCACCGAGGGGGGTAAGCGTGTAGTCCACGCGCGGCGGCACACCCGGGGTCTGCTCGCGCAGTACCAGCCCGTCCCGCTCCATTGAGCGCAGGGTCTGCGCCAGCACCTTGGGGGTCACGCCGCCCACGGCCTCGCGCAATTCACCGAAGCGCCGCGGTCCCTGCGCCAGCACGGCGACGATCAGCGGCGTCCAGCGGTCGACGACGTGGCGCAGCACCGTGCGCGACGGGCAGTCGGGCGACAGCACGTCGTAGGCGGCGAGCGGCCGGCACGCGGTGGTGCCCGTGGTGGTGGGAACGGCCTGCGCAGCCTCGGCCGCGGGCGCAGCACCCATGCCCGCCGCAGCGGGCGCGGCAGCATCAATTGAATGTGACACGAGCGACTCCATAGTTACCTTGAGGTACTTGGTTTCAAATAAATACTGTAACAGCGTTGCCGCCGCACCGCGAGCGCGGACGGCGCACGACCGCAAGACCACAAGCACAAGGAGCCCCCATGAACATCACCGTCATCGGCGGAACCGGCAACACCGGCGCCGCCGTCGTCGCCGAGGCCGCCCGCCGCGGCCACACCGTCACCTCCGCCTCCCGCTCCGGCCGTCACGCCGAGGGCGCCGCCACCGACGTGGCAGTCGAGTTCGCCGACACCGCCGCCGTCGTCGACCTGATCAACGCCGCCGACGCCACCATCGTCGCCGTCTCCCCCGACCGCACCGGTGGCCCCGTACAGCCGACCGTTGACGCCTTCAAGGCACTGATCGCCGCCCGCCCCACCGGTCGGCTCGTGATCGTCGGCGGCGCCGGCTCGCTGCTCGACGCCGACGGCAAGCGGCTGGTCGACTCCCCCGACTTCCCCGCCGACTCCAAGCCCGAGGCCCTGGCCTTCAGCGAAGTACTGGACGCCTTCCGCGCCGCCGGGGACGACCTGGCCTGGACCCTGGTTTCCCCCGCTCCGGCCTACCCCTCGGAGCAGTCCACCGGCGCCTACGTCGTAGGCAAGGACAACCCGGTCGGCACGAACCTCTCCCCCGCCGACTTCGCCATTGCACTGGTCGACGAGGCCGAGCGCGACGCTCACCGCGGTGAGCGCTTCGCGGTCGCCGGCGCCTGATCCCACACCGGCCGACGACGGCGGCCGCACAGTCGCCGTCGTCGGCCGCGCGGTGGGTGCCAGGCGGCCGAGGCGAGTTCCAGCATGCGGCCCGCCGTGTGGACACCTCCCGGGCTCCGGGGCATGCTGACCGCATGGCAAGCACCACGGCAAACAGCACCGTCCCCGCCGCCCCTCCCATCGCCCTGGCCATCGCCGGCTCGGAGGCCTCCGGCGGCGCCGGCGCCCAGACCGACCTGAAGACCTTCCACCAGTTGGGCGTGTTCGGCTGCACGGCCCTGACCTGCATCGTCTCCATGGATCCCAAGCACAACTGGGACCACCGGTTCGTGCCGGTCGACCCGCAGGTGATCACCGACCAGATCGAGGCCTGCGCCACCGTCCACACCCGGATCGACGCCGTCAAGATCGGCATGCTCGGCACCGCCGCCACCATCGACGCGGTGGACGCCGCCCTGGAGCAGTACCAGTTCCCGAACCTGGTGGTGGACCCGGTCCTGATCTGCAAGGGTCAGGAGCCCGGTGCCGCGCTCGACGTCGACAACGCCCTGCGCGCCAAGATCCTCCCCCGCGCCAAGGTCACCACGCCGAACCTGTTCGAGGCCGCCACCCTGGCCGGCGTCGACGAGATCACCAGCGTCGAGCAGCTCAAGGACGCCGCCAAGCGCATCTACGACCTGGGCGTGCCCAACGTCCTGGCCAAGGCCGGGCCCACGCTCGGCACCGGCACCGCCCTGGACGTCTTCTACGACGGCCAGACCCTGGAGGTGCTGGAGGTGCCGGCGGTCGGCACCGAGCGCATGCACGGCGCGGGCTGCACGTTGGCCGCCGCCATCACCGCCGAGCTGGCCAAGGGCGCCGCCCCGCTGGACGCCTGCGTCACCGCCAAGAACGTGGTCTCCGCGTCGGTGAACCCGGGCATGCACGGCAACATCCCCTTCACCTACGTCTACCAGGGCTTCTACCGCGGCTGACGGCACTGGAGGGCGCCGGACCGACCAGAACGCCGCACACGCACCGGAGGCACGCCCTCCTGCAATTCACGACCTTGGGGTACGTTCCACGACCACCCCGGGGTCGTGTTTTGTACCCCAAGGTCGTAAAACGTCAGCCCTCTTCGGCAGTCAACGACGTCGGCGCCGGAGTTTGGGCCGGTACCTTGCGCAACCCAGTAGACAGCCTGCCTACTATCTAGATAGTCTGACTACATGGACTCCTCGACTTCGCGCCTCCTGCGCGGCTTCCTAGAACCGTGCCTACTCGCCCTGCTTGAAAGCGGCGCCGACTACGGACTGTCGCTGACCCGTCGCCTCGACGCCGCCGGTCTGGAGAATGTTCCCGGAGGCAGCCTCTACCCGGCACTCACCCGCCTGGAGCGGCGTGGCCTGCTCGCCACCACCACACGCCCTTCCGATTCCGGACCCGCTCGCAAGTACTACGAGCTCACCGACGCCGGCCGAAACGAACTCGCCGCGCGTCGAGCGGAGTGGTGCGCCTTCCGTAGCGCCGTTTCAGCCATCCTGGAGGGTGAGGCGTCACCCCACGGGCGGGCGCTTCCCGCCCATTCAGCGGCCGAGGCCCACTCATGACCGCCGCTACCTACTCCGGCTCCTCGTCGCACCCCGAGCCGGATCCTGCCGACGCCGCCTGGTACCGAAGCCTGAACGCGGAGCTGACGGCACATGGCCTGAGCCCCAAGGAGCTCGAACGCATCGTGGCAGATGCCCGTGCTGAGGCCGATTCAGCCGGTATCGCGCCGGCGAACCTCTTCGGCCCCGCCGTCCTGTTCGCCCGCGAGTTGGCCTCTGCGATGAAAGAGGGCGACGCCGCCGGTCGCGACACGGGACACGCACTGGGCCCAGTGGTACTGCGACTGCACGATGTCACCCTCCGGCGTGGCCGACGCACAGTCCTGTCGAACTTCAGTCTCACGGTACGACGGAGCGAAATCGTCGCCGTCGTCGGCTCAAACGGAGCCGGCAAGTCCACTCTCCTCCAGGCCTGTGCGGGCCTGCTGCCAACCAGCTCGGGTCGAGTGGAGCGGACCGAGCGCTTCGGCTACGCGCCGCAACTCGACGCGCTGGCCCCACTTCTGACCGTCGACGAGCATCTACGGCTATTCGGGGCCCTCGACGGCGCGAACCAGGACCGCGCGGTGCCGACGGGGCACCAGATCCTCCACCGCCTGGGGTGGCGCCCCAACGGCGAACAGATCACCCGCACCCTGTCAGGAGGCACCCAACAGAAACTCAATCTCGCCCTGGCTCAACTCACCTCCCCCGAACTGCTGCTCCTGGACGAGCCCTACCAGGGCCTTGATGCTCTGGCCTATGAGGATTTATGGACTCTCATCTCGGCCTGGCGAAGCTCCGGCGCCGGGGTCCTTCTGGTAACCCACCTGCTGCGAGACATCGACTTCGTCGATCGCGTCGTCGAACTGCCCGCCCCCGAATCGTATACGGAGGCCCCCAAGACCAAGGAGCGAGCCGTATGACCGCAGCCGCAATCGCCGAGCCCGGCGCCTCGTCACCGAACAACGAGCACCGGCTAATGCGCACCGCAGTGCTGGTGGCCATAGTCACCACGCACGAACTGAGCCGGCGACGTGGAGCGCTTGCCCTCGCCCTGCTGTTGCCGCTCGTCTTCTACCTGGTGCGAATCGACACGCACTGGACCGCACTGCGCCTGCTGTCCATCGGACTGGGCTGGGCGGCCGCGACACTGGCCCTGTTCACGTCGGTGGCCTCACGCTCGATAGACCTGCGGCTCGCCGCGAGCGGGGCCAGCCCGACAGCACTGGTCCTGGGACGGCACACAGCCGTGCTGGGCCTCGGCTGGATCATTACCGCGCTCTACTCCGGACTCGTTCTACTCACGATCGGGGACAAGCTGACCTACCCGGCCGCTGTGCCGCTCATGCTGCTTCTGACCGTGACCGTGGCGGCGCCCCTGGGCTCTGTGGCCGCCGCGCTTGTACCAAGGGACCTGGAGGGCGCCCTGTTGCTGCTGGCGGTCATGGCCCTTCAGCTCCTCGTGGACCCGACGGCCGCGTGGACTCGAGTGCTGCCCCTATGGTCGACGCGAGAGCTATCCAGCTACATCGTCGATTCTCTGGGCACACAGGCGGACGACTACCTCTGGCGCGGGCTGCTTCACGGATTGGGCTTCGCCGTCGGGCTAATGACGCTGACCTGGCTGCTGGGCATCCGGCGTCTACAAGTGATCCGTCTTCCCGAGCCGCAGTGATTCGCGGCCCCATCCCCGGTGAGACAGAAGCACGTTCCACGACCTTGGGGTACGTTCCACGACCACCCCGGGGTCGTGCTGTGCACACCGAGGTCGTGCAGTGCGATGTGGCGTCCGCGAGTCGGCGCGTTGGGCGAGCCACGCCAACGGATCAAGCCCGCACCACCTCGCCGTGAGCAGCAGCACCGACACCGAAATCAACCAGGTTCTGCCTGAACGCCGAAACCTGGTTGATTTAGAGGCGCCCCGTATCAACAATACCCATGATTCCGGGGATGAATCGGGGTTCCGGCGGCCAACAGTGACGCCCGCCTTCAACCGAGTTCCCACAGGGCGGACACCGGCAGCGCCCACAGCGGTCCACCCAGACTGCGCGCCCGATCATCGGTGGTCAGTACGACACCTGCCTTCAGTCGATCCCCGATCCGATCATGCAGCCAACGCAGATGCTTGGTATCCGCAACTGCCACCGAAGCCGCCGCCTTCACCTCAATGGCAATGACTCCGCCATCGTCCAACTCGAGGATCAGGTCGATCTCGCGTCCCTCTGGGGAACGGTAGTGGCTGAGAGTGAAACGCTCCGCGGACCATGTGCGTTGCCGCATTAGTTCGGCAGCGACGAAGGCCTCAAGCTGACCTCCCAGGGCTCCTCCGCGTATCAGATCCTTGAGGGTGTCGGACCCAGTCCGAGTCAGCCACATAGCCAGCGCAGAGTCGGTCAGCAGATACTTCGATCGACCAACCTCACGCTTGAGCAGGTTCGGCGTCCAAGGCGGCAGTCGATCAACCAGGTAGAGCGCTCGCAGAAGCTCTAGGTAGGAGGCGGTGGTTGATGCGCTCAGGTTGATCTCACTCCCCATCCGCGCGATCACGGTCTCCGACCCTTGCGTGGCCGCCAAACCGACCAGCAGCGAGCGTAAGCGATGCGGATCGGACAGGCGGGAGAGTTCACGCAGATCGCGCCCGAGCAGCCGGGAGATGTAGCTATCCAGCCAGTCGGCACGGAAGCGCTGAGGCAGACGGTACGCCTCGGGCATGGAGCCGGCGGCCAACAGATCGACATAGTCGCCACGCTCCATTCCGGAACGGTAGTCGCCATCCAGCGCCCCATGGAGCACTGCGGCCACGAAGTCTTCCTCTCGCCCGGCAATCTCACCCTGACTGAATCCGAACACGCGGGTGCCGATGACGCGACCGGCCAGGCTGTCTGTCGCCGGTTGGAAAGGACTCGTGGTCACTGAGCCGGTTAGCAGGTAGCGTCCGGCGGACCGATCGGAATCAATCTCCACCTTGAGCGCCAGTGCCAGTTCGGGAACGCGCTGGAACTCATCGATGACCAGCAACCCTTCAGGTTCCAGACGAAGGAAACCGCGCGGATCCGCGGTCGCCGCAGCGCGGGTCTCAGCATCGTCCAGAGTCACGATACGCGTCGGCCGCTCAGATGCCGTCGCGATCATGGATGCGAGCGTGGACTTCCCAACCTGACGCGCACCAACCAACTCAACCGCGGGGAAGACTTCCAGGAGCTCTTCTACCCGTGGCTGCGCATGCCGCTTAAGCAGATCGCTCATGCCCCCAGCGTACGATAGGCCGAAAAATGGTGGCAAGCCTCTTCGTAAAACGGTGTCATAGTTCGTCGAAAAACGGTGGCCGAGTCGGCCGTGATTCGGTGGCAGGTCTTGCTGTGAAACGGTGGCAGCGTTCGCTCACAGGCACTTATTCGTAGGCCGGCTCGGGCGTGATGTCGCGGGCCATGTTGGCGAAACGCGACAGGTGCCCCTGGAAGGCCACCGGAATGGTGCGGGTCTGGCCATTGCGGTGCTTGGCGACGATGATGTCGGCCTCGCCCGGCCGCTCCTCCTCCTGGTAGTACTCGGGCCGGTGCAGCAGCATGATGACGTCGGCGTCCTGCTCCAGCGATCCCGACTCGCGCAGGTCGCTCATCTGCGGCCGGTTGCCGGTGCGCTGCTCGGGGCCGCGGTTCAGCTGGGCGACGGCGATCACCGGGATGTCCAACTCCTTGGCCAGCAGCTTCAGCGAGCGGGAGAACTCGGAGACCTCCTGCTGGCGGGACTCGACCTGCTTGCCGGAGCTCATCAGCTGCAGGTAGTCCACCACCATCAGCCCCAGCCCGTGCTGCTGCTTGAGCCGTAGCGCCTTGGAGCGGATTTCCGGCATGGTCAGGTTCGGGGAGTCGTCGATGAACAGCGGCGCCTCGGAGACGGGGTTGTAGGCGAGGGCAACGTCCTCCCAGTCGCGCTCATCCATCTGGCTGCCGCCGCGCAGCTTGTTCAGGGCCACCCCGGATTCGGCGGCCAGGATACGCATCATCAGCTCCATGCGCCCCATCTCCAGGGAGAAGTAGCACGAGGGGATGGGGTTGCCGTCGGCGCCGCGGGCGTGGATGGACGCCGAGCGGCAGAAATCGACGGCGAGCGTGGACTTGCCCATGGCGGGGCGCGCGGCCACGATGATCATCTGCCCACCATGCAGGCCGCCGAGCAACTCATCTAGCTCCACGAACCCCGTGGGCACGCCCCGCATCTGCCCGTCCTCACGGGCCTGCCCGGCCTCGATCTCGAGGTTGGCCTCATTGAGCAGCTCCCCGACCGGTACGTAGTCCTCCCGCTCACCCTCCTTGTGGGCGACGGCGTACACCTCGGACTCGGCCAGGGTAACCAGCTCATCGATGTCACCGGCGTTGGTGGAGTAGCCGAGCTGAGCGATACGGGTGCCGGCCTGCACCAGGCCGCGCAGAAGCGACTTCTCCTTGACGATGCGCGCGTAGTAGGCGGCGTTGGCGGCCGTCGGCACGGTGGCCATCAGAGAGGCCAGGTACGGAGCCCCGCCCACACGCTCAAGCTCCCCGCGCTTGGACAGCTCGTCGGCCACGATCAGTGGGTCGGCCGGCTCGGAGCGGTTGTAGACCTCGACGATCGCGTCGAAGATCGACTCGTGGGCGGGCTTGTAGAACTCGGGGCCGCGCAGCACCTCGATGACGTCGGTGATGGCCTCCTTGCTCAGCAGCATGCCGCCGAGCGTGGACATCTCCGCCTCCAGGTCCTGGGGCGGTACCCGGTCGAAGGCGCCGTCGTAGCGGGCGTCAACCGGTCGCTCCTCACCGCGGGTGCGAGCGCCGATGGTGTCGACGTCGGTCATCTGTCGGTCACTACCCTCCCCCTGCAACGCCCCGCCCAGACGGGTCGCGCGGCGACACTAGCGGCCAAAAGGGGCGGTCGCAAACGCCAGGCCCTTGCAGGCTGTGGGCAACCCCCTGCGGGGTGTGGATAACCCCTCCCATCCTGTGGGCGACGCGCCGCCGCGGATGTGGAGCGCCGCCGGACCGCCGCGCTGCCAACCTCGTCGAAACCCCCGAAACTCGCCGGAATCTTGCCTCTGATCGGGGAAGGTAACAAGCCACAACACGCGTGCACCAAACCGAAATCAAAATCTGTGGATAAGTGGGTATTCCTGTGGATGAACCTCAACCTCGACCTGAGGGACGGCCTCACTGCCACCCCACAGCGTCCCCGCTGCACGCATTCCGGCTGCACCTGGCCCGCTTCCACCCGGGCGTGAGACACTGACCCGCCCAACCCCCGGAGTGTCTCGTGCCCAATTCTTCAACCCCGACTTCAACTCCCGATGCCGCACCCGCAAGCGTTGACCCGCCCGCCCCGTCCTTGAACCGGCAGATCCTGTCCCTGGCGGTCCCCGCCCTGGGGGCGCTGGTGGCCGAGCCGCTGTTCGTGCTGATCGACTCGGCGATGGTCGGCCACCTGGGCCCCGACAGCCTGGCGGGCCTCTCGCTCGCGTCGAGCCTGCTGACCACGATCGTCGGTCTGTTCGTCTTCCTGGCCTACGCGACCACCGCAACCACCGCCCGCCGTTTCGGCGCCGGCGACCGGGTCGGCGGCCTGCAGGCGGGCGTCGACGGCGCCTGGCTGGCGGCACTGCTGGGGCTGGTGGCGGCGGTCCTGCTCGCCGTCGGCGCACCGTGGGCGGTGGACGTCATGGGGGCCGACGGCACCGTCGCCGCGGCGGCCATCGCCTACCTGCGCGCCTCTGCGCCCGGCCTGCCGGGCATGCTGGTGGTTTACGCCGCCACCGGCACGCTGCGGGGCCTGCTGGACACGCGCACCCCCTTCGTGGTGGCCAGCGCGGGGGCGGTCGGCAATGTGGCCGTGAATGCGACCCTGCTGTACGGGGTGCACATGGGGATCGCCGGCTCCGGCCTGGGCACGGCGATCGCGCAGACCGCCATGGCAGTGGCGCTGCTGTGGCCCGTTGTGAGGGCGGCCCGCGCGGCCGGCGTACCGCTGTCTCCGCGGGCGGCGGGAATGCGCGCCTCCCTGGGCTCCGGGGCGCCACTGCTGGTGCGCACGGTGTCGCTGCGGGCGGCGATCCTGGCCACCGTGTGGGCGGCCACCGCCCTGGGGACGACGGCGCTCGCCGCGCACCAGGTGGTCAACTCGTTGTGGAACTTCACCGCCTTCGCCCTGGATGCGCTCGCCATCGCCGCGCAGGCGCTGGTGGGGACGGCACTGGGCCGCGCCGAGGCCGAGCGGGCGGCACAGGTATCCGCGGAGCAAGCCCCGGCGTCGGCGAACCCGGGCCCCTCCCGTGCCGCTGCGGGTCCGGCCGCGCGCCAGGCGCCCTCCTCGGCGTCGCCGCCGGCATCCACCGTGCCGACACCGCATGACGGCCCGACGGTCGACGCCGTGCTGCGCCGGTGTCTGGCGTGGGGGGTGGCCGCGGGGGCGGTGATCGGCGTCGTGTTGGCGGGTGCCAGCCCCTGGCTGCCGTACCTGTTCACCTCCGAAGCCGCGGTGGTCGCGGCCGCGCGGCCGGCCCTGCTGGTGGCCGCCACCGCCATGCCGCTGGCGGGTGCGGTCTTCCTGTTCGACGGGGTGCTGATGGGGGCGGGCGACGGCCGCTACCTGGCCGGCGCCCAGATGGCGACGCTACTTCCTTACCTGCCGCTCGCCGTCGTCGTCGCCCATGGCTGGCCCGCGGCCGGAACCACCGGGCTGGTGTGGCTGTGGGTGGCCTTCGCCTGGGTGTTCATGGGGGCGCGCGCCCTGGTGACCGGCCTGCGTGCCCGTGGCGACGCCTGGCGGCACTGAGCGGCTCGGCACGGAGCCATCGGTTGTTGCCACAACCACTCGCATACAGCCGCCGTAGTAGGGCGCAACGACTTCCGCAGCGAGCACACGGCCACCGACAGCACACATTGCCCACCCCGGTCGGGGCAGGAGGCTGGCGGGACCTGACGGTTCGTACTCTTGCACGACGGTTCGTACCTTCAGGACGACGCTTCGTACCGTGGCCTGACGATTCGGCACCCCGAGGTACTGTGCTGTCTCCACACTTCTGGGACGGTTGAGTCTCATGACTTCTGGGACGGTTGAGTCTCATGGGTTTTGGGACGGTTGGGAGCGGGGTGAGCGGGGTGGCCTGCTGATGATTCTGTTGGGTGGTTTGGAAGCGTTGATGGTGGCCCGGCTGTGGGTCTGTGCCTGGGTGGGCTGGGGCCAGGGGATCGCGGCGAAGTGTGTTCCGGCCTGGTCGTAAAGGTCCAGACGGGTGGGGTACTGGCGGAACTCGATTCTCTGGCCGGCCATGAAGGAACCGACGTAGATGATCCGGCCCTTGTAGGTCACGGTCCCGTTGCTCAGGGCCTGTCTGCTGGTGATGGCCGGGTCGGTGCTGGCTGCCTGCGGCAGGCTCAGCGGCACCGGCCCGGATAGCGCGTCAAGGTTGATCGGGGAGGGGTTGGGCAGGGCCCGGGGGACCTGGTGCCACACGCGTATGGGGGTTATGGCTATCCCCAGCCCCTGGTGCTGGCGCTCGGTGTTGTAGTAGGCGGTGAAACACTCCAGGCCGGTGTTGAGGTCCTCCAGGGTGGTGTAGGGGTGCGCTTCCAGCCACAGCTGGAGGGGCTTATGGGAGCTTTCGACCTTGCCCTGGGTCTGTGGGTGACCGATGGCGCCGCTGATCGGACGGATCCCCAGCGACGCGAGCCACCTCTCTGTCCGCCCGAATCCGGTGGTGCGGTGAGTGTTGAAAGCCCTGCCGTTGTCGGTCAGGATGGCTGCGGGCCGCCCCCAGGAGTCGAAGGCCTCGGACAGGATTTGGCGGGTGGCCTCATGCGTCTCCCCGCCCCAGGCCGCCTTGAGCGCCACCAGCACCCTGGAGCAGTCATCGATGACCTGGTAGATGGTCACCACACGCCCCTGGATGCGCCACTCGATACCGTCCAGCTGCCACAGCTCGTTAGCACTGGTACGCGTGAACCGCTTGAAAGACACCCGCGGGCGCTTGCGTGGCGCCGGAACCACCAGCCCCATGGCCCGCATGCGCCTGGCAATAGTCGCCCGCGACGGGGCCGGGTTGGCCCCCGCCCCGGACAGCACCCACCACACCGACCACGCACCCGCATCCTTCCCATCGGCAACCAGCTCCCGGCGTACCTGGGCGATACGCTCATCAACCCGCTCATCCCAACGGCGCGCCGGGTGCAGCGGCGCCCTGGAACGGGCGACCAGCGCCGCCCCCGGTCCCTCCTGCTTGGCCCGCTTACGGATCCGGTAGAACGAGGACTTCGAGACCCCCACCTGCCGGCAGAACTCCTCCACGCTCACACCCGCAACCCGCGAGTCAAACTCAATGATGCGCTGACGCTTGAACGGCGAAACTGCATAACCCATCCCCCAACCCAACCCCACCCACACCGCCCCAGAATCTCACGACTTCTGACACTCCCAGATGTCATGAGATCCAACAGTCCCAGAAGTCATGAGACAACACAGGCACCCCGAGGTACGAACCGTCACCAGAAAGTACGAACCGTCGTAGCTAAGTGCCGAAGCGTCAGCCCCGAGGCCGCACACACCGTAACGCCCTCACCCGAGAACCGACCTCGACATCCCCACGCACTCAAATCGGAAGCGCCGTACATGGGCGCGTGGCCGATGCTCCATCCGACGCGCCGCCCACACAAAAGTCGTAGCCGACGCGCCGGGCGGCGCGTCGGCTACGACGTGCTTGTTCGTATCGGCTGCTGCCCGGCTCAGCGGGCGGCGACGACGTTGACCTCGAGGGGGGCGACGACGTCGGGGTGCAGGCGCACCGTGGCGCTGTGGCGCCCGGTGGACTTGATCGGGGGGACGACCTGGATCTTGCGGCGGTCGATGGCGGGGCCACCGGCCTCCTTGACGCCGTCGGCCAGCTGCGCCGTGGTGACGGCACCGAACAGGCGGCCGTTGTCGCCGGCGGAGGCGGTCACGGTGATGACGTTGCTCGACAGCCAGGCGCGGGCCTCCTGGGCCTGCTCCAGGGAGTTGATGGCGCGCTTGCGGCGGGCCTCGGCCATCTGGTCGATCTGACGCTGGGCGCCCTTGGTCCACGGGGTGGCGAGCTTACGGGGCACGAGGTAGTTGCGGGCGTAGCCGTCCTTGACCTCAACGACCTCCCCGGCGGCACCGAGGTTGGTCACGTCGTGCGTGAGAATGAGCTTGGTGGTCATGTTGTTGCGCCTCCTATCAGCGGGCAGAGCTCGTGTAGGGCAGCAGGGCCATCTCGCGGGCGTTCTTAATGGCCTTGGCGATCTTGCGCTGGTCCTGCACGGAGACGCCGGTGACGCGGCGGGCGCGGATCTTGCCACGGTCGGAGATGAACTTCCGCAGCGTGGCGGTGTCCTTGTAGTCGATGGTGCCGACCTTGATGGCCTTCACCGGGGCGATCTTCTTCTTGGGCTTACGAAGCTGAGGCTTCGCCATGGTGGTACTCCTTGGTTCGGGCGCCGGGTAGGGCCCGTGGGTCTATTGCGAGATTGTGGTGGGCGCCCGGAGGCGCCTGTGCACCCGGTCGAGCCGGGCGTATGACGACGCGGCGCGTACCGCGTTTAGCGAGGTTGGCTTAGAACGGAGGCTCGTCGCCGAAGCTGGTGGTGCCGCCGGTGGCCCAGGGGTCGTCCGCGGCGCCGCCGGCCGGGGCGTTGTAGCTGCCCTGCTGGCCGCCTTGGCTGTAACCGCCCTGGGATCCCTGGCCCTGGTTGTAGCCGCCCTGCTGGCCGCCACCCTGGGAGCCCTGGTAACCGCCCTGCTGCTGGCCGGCGTTGTAGCCGCCGCCCTGACCGCCCTGGTTGAAGCCGCCCTGACCACCCCCACGGGGCTGGCGGGTGACCTGCGCCTTGGCGTAGCGCAGCGACGGGCCGATCTCATCGACCTGCATCTCCACCACCGTGCGGTTCTCGCCCTCACGGGTGGTGTAGGAGCGCTGCTGCAGGCGACCCTGCGCGATCACGCGGGTGCCCTTGGTCAGCGACTCGGCCACGTTCTCCGCGGCGTCGCGCCAGATCGAGCAGCGCATGAACAGGGTCTCCCCGTCCTCCCACTGGCTCGTCTGCCGGTTGAAGCTGCGCGGAGTGGAGGCGATGGTGAAGGAGGCGACCGCCGCCCCCGAGGGCGTGAAACGCATCTCGGGGTCCGCAGTCAGATTCCCGATAATCGTGATGACGGTATCGCCGGCCATTGCTTGTCTCCGTTCCGGTTCGCGCTCAGGCCTCGGGGCGCAGCAGCTTGGTGCGCAGCACCGACTCGTTCAGGCCGAGCTGACGGTCGAGCTCCTGGGCGATCTCCGGCGTGGTGGTCATGTCGACGACCACGTAGATGCCCTCGGACTTCTTCTTGATGTCATACGCGAGGCGACGCTTGCCCCAGATGTCTGTCTTGTCCACGGTGCCCCCGTTGTTGGGGACGACCTGCAGCATCTTCTCGAGCGTGGGAGCGATGGTGCGCTCGTCCGTCTCGGGTGCGAGGATGATCATGATCTCGTAATGACGCATACTTTGTACCCACCTCCTCTGGTCTGAAGCGGTCACGGTCTCTCCGTGACAGGAGGGTGATGCGTTCGACCGCACCGCCGTGTACGCGGGTGCGTGCACGGGCAGGCAGTCCGTCGGTCACCATACCCGAGGGCGCCGGTAGGCCGAAAGGCGACGACGGCGCTACCCGCCGTGCGGTGCGCCACGCGCCGGGTGGCGGAGGCCTGCCCGGCTACTGGCCACCGCCTTGGTTGTTTCCGCCTTGCTGCCTGCCTTGACCCGGGCCGTATCCGTACCCGTTGCCGGAGTCGTCATTCTGGTCCGAGCCATCTTCTGGAACGGTGCCGCCGCCAGTGTTCCCGGTGCCGCCGGTGCCCGGGTCGAAGCTACCGCCGGTGCCACCGGAGTCGTCATTCTGGCCAACGCCACCGGTGCTTTGGTCATCGGGGTTCTGCTGCTGCTCGTTCTCCTCAGTGTCCGCCTCTTCCTCGGCGTCGGTCTCCTCCTCGAGCGGCTCCTCGGCGTCTTCCTCGGTCGTGATGTCGCCACCGGTGGAGGTGTCGGCCGGCGCGACCGGGGCCGGGGTGCCGTACAGACCGCCGGCGTAGTAGGAGGCGGCGGTCCGCTCGGGGAAGTACTCGACCGGAAGGTCCGCGAGCGCCGTGGTCATGTACTCGGTGAAGATGTCCGCCGGGTAGGTGGAACCCGTGATCTCGCCGTAGTACCCCCACGGCGTGATCGACTCCTCCGAGCCGTCCTCCCCGGTCTGATAGAGGGTCACGGCGGTGGCGATCTGCGGGGTGTACCCGGCGAACTGGGCGGACTTGTTGTCCGAGGAGGAACCCGTCTTCGCGGCCACCGGGCGTCCGAGCGCGAGCGCCGTCGTCCCGGAACCGGAGTTGACCACCTGCTGCATCGCGTAGGTGGCGTCGGCCATCACGTCGTCGGAGAAGACCTTCTCCCCGTCCGTGGGACCGGTGTAGGCGACCGACCCGGCGGAGTTGGTGACCGTGTCGACGATGTGGGTGTCGTGCCTGGTGCCCTGCGCGGAAAAGGTCGCGTAGGCCGTAGCGATGTCAACCGTGTGCGGCGATGCCGAACCGAGGACGTTCTGGACGTAGGCGTCCAGGCCCAGGGTGTCCTCCGGGTAGCCGGCGCGCACCGCCACCTCGTTGGTCACGTCCGGGCGGACATCCCGGTTGAGCTGCAGGTAGACGGTGTTGATCGAGTTGGCGGTCGCCTTCACCAAATCCGACCAGCCGTAGGAGACGTTCTGGTAGTTCTGGAAGGTCGCGCCATCGATGACCATGGGCGAGTCGCCGTTGTAACCGTTGGCGAGCGTGTCCCCGTTCTCCAGGGCGGCCACCATCGCGAAGGGCTTGAAGGTGGAGCCGGCCTGGGCGACGGCGTCGGTGGAGGAGTTCACCTGGTTGGTCAGGTAGTCCTCGCCGCCGTACAGGGCGAGGATCCCCCGGTGGAGGAGTCGATGGATACCAGCCCCACATGCAGATTCGGCGAGGCCCCCTCGGGCAGGTTCTCGACCGCGGCGACGGCGGCGTCCTGATCCTCCTTGTCGATCGTGGTGACGATCTTGTAGCCGCCGGTGTCGATGTCCTCGGCCTCCATGCCGGCGTCGGACTCCAGCTCGGCGCGCACCATCTGCAGCAGGTAGCCGGTGGAGCCGCCGTAGGTCTCCTTCGTCTGCGTGGCGACGGTTTCGGGGAACTCGGCGGCGTCGTACTCCTCCTGGGTGATGTAGCCGTCCTCAAGCATGAAGTCCAGTGCGCGCTGCCAGCGCACGGCGGCCTGATCCGGGTTCAGGGCCGGGTCCAGGCTGCTCGGCGAGGGCAGGACGCCCGCCAGCAGCGCGGCCTCCGATACCGTCAGCTCGGAGGCGGGGTGATCGAAGAACGCCTCGGAGGCCGCCTCGATGCCGTAGGCGCCGCGGCCGAAGTAGACGGTGTTGAGGTAGGAGTCCAGGATCTCCTGCTTGCTCATCTCCCGGTCGATCTTGATGGCCATGATCGCCTGTTTGAACTTGCCGGAGTAGGAACTGGTGGTGTCTACGTAGTAGTTCTTGATGTACTGCTGGGTCAGGGTGGAGGCCCCCTGGCGGGCGCCGCCGCGCATGTTGTTGACGAAGGCGCGGACAATGCCCTTGGGGTCGATACCGTTGTTCGAGTAGAAGCTGCGGTCCTCGGAAGCCACCACGGCGTTGCCCACATAGTCGGGCAACTCACTGGTGTCGATGATGGTGCGGTCCATCTCCGCGAACTCACCCATCACGGTGGTGCCGTCGGCGTAGTAGACCGTGGTGGTCTGCGCCTGCGCGAACTCGCTGGGCTCGGGCACCTTGATCAAGGCGTAGGCGGCAGTGAAGCCCGCCACGGCCAGCACGATCAGGAACAGAAAGGTACCCAGCACGAACCGCCAGCTGGGCAGCCAGCGGTGGATCGGCCCCTTGCCGGCGCGCGGGTAGTTGATCCGCCGACGCCGTCCCGACGCCGCGGCGTCTGCCTGCTTGCTCTCGCGGCCCGCGGGTCGCTTACCGTCTTTGACGGTCCTCGAGTTCCTACCCTTGCGCGCCTTGGTCACATGCCCGGCGCTGGCCGCCTGGGCAAGCTTGCGCCCCGTGGGACGGGCGCCGCCCTGATTCGCGGAGTCTGCCATGCGCTCCTCATTCCTGTCCGCAGCTTGGTCCAGGTTCATCACATCACGCCGAGGCGGCCTTGGGCTACCGCCTGGGCTGTCAGATGCGTCTATTCTCCCCACAATTCTCTCTGCGTCGGAGCCGGATGGGTCACATACGGGGCTCACATTCCCGCTCCGGCCTCGAAGAACGCTGGGACGGCGGTGGACTCCACCCGAAAATCGAGGACGCGGCGCTAGTGGCGAACGGGACTCGACGCCGGGGGTCGACACTGGTGAGATACGTGTGTGACTGCACGGATGACTGCCCCCGCCGCGCCTCCTGCCGCGCCCTGGTCGCTCCCGGGCGAGGAGGTCGCCGCAGCGCTGGGAACTGATGCACGCACCGGCTTGAGTTCGGCCGACGCCGCGGCGCGCCTGGCGGCGGACGGCCCGAATGAACTGCCGCGCAAGCCGCCGGTGCCGGCCTGGCGCCGCTTCCTCGCCCAGTTCGCCGACCCCCTGGTCTACCTGCTCATCCTCGCCATCGTCATCTCCGTGATCGCCTGGGTGTTGGAGGGCGCGCACGGCGTGCCCGTGGACGCCCTGGTGATCCTCGCGGTCATCACCCTCAACGCCGTGCTCGGCTTCGTGCAAGAGAACAAGGCCGCCGACGCCGTCGCCGCCCTGTCCGCCATGACCCAGGCCTCCAGCACGGTGCTGCGGGACGGGGCGCGCGTGTCCATCCCCTCGGCCCAATTGGTGGTCGGCGACGTGCTGATCCTGGGCGAGGGCGACCAGGTGGGCGCCGACGCCCGCCTGCTGTCCGCCGCCTCCCTGCGCGTGATCGAATCCTCCCTGACCGGGGAGGCCGACGCCGTTTCCAAGCGCGCCGACGCCGTCGCCGCGGACGCCGACCTGGCAGACCGCACCGCCATGGTCTACCGGGGCACCTCCGTGGCCCAGGGCTCCGGCCAGGCCGTGGTCACCGCCACGGGCGGGGCCACCGAGATGGGCGCGATCGCCCGCATGCTCGACGCCGTCGAGGACGAGGACACGCCCCTGGAGCGGGAGATCACCCGCGTGTCCAAGATGCTCGGCGGGATCGTGGTGGCCATCGCCGTCGTCGTGGTGGCCACCCTGCTGGCGCTCACGCCGGAGCGGACCGCGGACTCCTTCATCGACGCCCTGCTGCTGGGCGTCTCACTGGCGGTGGCGGCCGTGCCGGAGGGGCTGCCGGCGATCCTGTCGGTGGTGCTGGCGCTGGGCGTGCAGCGGATGGCGCTGCACCGGGCGGTGGTCAAGAAGCTCAGCAGCGTGGAGACCCTGGGCTCGGCCTCGGTCATCTGCTCGGACAAGACTGGCACCCTGACCCGCTCGGAGATGACCATCCAGGAGGTGGTCACCGCCTCCGGGTCCACCGTGGTCACCGGCATCGGCTACGAGCCCAATGGGCACGTCGCCCCCGACGCCGACGGCGACGGTCACCCCGACGGCGAGCCGCTGACGGGCGCGCTGCGCGAGGAGGTCACCGTGGTGCTGTCCGGCGGGGCCATGGCCTCCGACACCGAGCTGGCCGAGGACGACGGCGTCTGGAGCGTCGTCGGCGACCCCACCGAGGGCTCCTTCCTGGTGGCGGAGTTGAAGCTCGGCACGCAGGGCAGCCGCGAGGGCCGCTTCACCCGCGTGGGCATGGTGCCCTTCACCTCCGAGCGCAAGCTCATGAGTGTGCTGTACACGGACGCCAAGCACGGCACCACCATCCTGATGGCCAAGGGCGCCCCCGACGTGCTCATGGAGCGCTGCACCCGCGTGCGCGTGGGCGAGGTCGACCAGCCGCTGGACGCGGCGGCGCGCGCGGAGTTCAGCGCGCATATCGCGGACATGTCCGGCCGGGCCCTGCGCACCCTGGCGGTGGCCTACCGGGACCTGGACGCCGACGAGGCTGCCGCCGTCGCCGCGGCCGGCACGGACGGCGTCTTCGACCACCTGGAGCAGGGGCTGACGCTGGCCGGCGTCGTCGGAATCATTGACCCCGCCCGCCCGGAGGCCGCCGCCGCCGTCGCCGAGGCGCACCGGGCCGGCGTGCGCGTGCTCATGATCACCGGAGACCACCCCGCCACCGCCGGACGCATCGCCGCCGACCTGGGTATCGCCGCGCCCGGCGCCCGCGTGCTTACCGGCCGGGAGCTGTCCGACATGGACGACGCCGCCCTGACCGACGCCGTCGGCAGGGTGAACGTGTATGCGCGGGTGGCTCCGGAGCACAAGCTGCGGATCGTGGGGGCCCTGAAGGCGCAGGGGCAGACGGTGGCGATGACCGGCGACGGCGTGAATGACGCCCCCGCCCTGCGGGCCGCCGACATCGGCGTGGCCATGGGCGTGACCGGGACGCAGGTGACCAAGGAGGCCGCCACCATGGTGTTGTCGGACGACAACTTCGCCACCATCGTGGACGCCGTGCGGGAGGGGCGCCGGATCTTCGACAACATCAAGAAGTTCCTGCGGTATCTGCTGTCCTCCAACATGGGTGAGGTGCTCACGGTGTTCGGCGGCGTGGTGTTCGCCGGCGCCGTGGGACTGAGCGGGCACTCCGAGTCCGGGGTGGTGCTGCCGCTGGTGGCCACGCAGATCCTGTGGATCAACCTGATCACGGACTCCGGCCCCGCCCTGGCGATGGGCGTGGACCCGAGCGTGGAGGACGTCATGGCGCGGCCTCCGCGCCGCCCCGACGAGCGGGTCATCGACGCCGCCATGTGGCGAGGCGTGCTGCTGATCGGCGCCGTGATGGCCGCGGCGACCCTGGGCACCCTCGACATCTTCCTGCCCGGCGGGCTGATTGAGACGTCCTTGAGCGTGGACGATCTGGCGACGGCGCGCACGGCGGCCTTCACCACCCTGGTGCTGGCGCAGCTGTTCAACACCGTGAACTCGCGCTCGGAGACTGTCTCCGCCTTCCGGCATCTGCTGGTCAACAAGTGGCTGTGGGGCGCGATCGCGCTGGGCGTGGTGCTGCAGGTGGCGGTGGTGGAGGTGCCGTTCCTGCAGGCGGCCTTCTCCACGGCGAGCCTGGACCTGGCGCACTGGGCGGTCGCCGTGGCCATGGCCTCACTGGTGCTCTGGGTAGATGAACTGCGCAAACTGGTGCGCCGGGCGCGGCTGCGCTCCCAGGAGGGCTGATCGCCCATTCCACCCCGCCCCACCGCCGAGGTCGGTAGATCTTACGTACCGAGAACATCCCTTGGCCCGTCATCGCGCCGTTGAATCAGCGCAGTGTCTAGCCCAGGCGAGTCCAGGCGCGTTCTCACGGTGTATGCCGCGTAGTCGACGCCCTCCCTCGGGCACGGCAATATCTGGCGCTTCCGGTTTGGGGGTGTTTCGGTTGTGTCGGGCGTGGGTGTCTGCTGCGCCGGTTGGGCGTTAACAACGCTACTTAACGGTCTGCTGTATACCTCTGGGACCTTCAGTAGACGGTTAACCGGCGTTGTTAACCCCGAAGTGGCGTTGCAGATGAACCCATTGCTCGCGGCCGCCGCAGGTTAGCTCCGGTTGTGTGAGTGCTTGGGTGGCGGTGCGCGGCCGGGTGTCTGTGTGCGCCTGCCAGTTGGACCCCTGTCCCCCCGTTGGACCGCCGTAGCCGCCGGTTACAGCGGTCCACCGGGGCGTGAGCGGTCCAACCAGGGCGGCGCGGGGCGTGTTCGCCCGGTTGCGTGTGGAGGGGCGGAGTTCTTGCCCGACCCTGGGCGACACTGCACGACCCCGGCCCGCATCCACGACCCCGGGGTGGCCGTACAACACACACCAAGGTCGCGGAACGCAGCCCCAGGTCGTGCAGAACACAGGGGCGGGGGCGAGCGTCACCGCCACCGCAACCGTCGCCGAACCGTGCCCGATCCCGAATCTGAGTCTGAGCCCGAGGCCATGGACCTCGGCGAGCAGACCACCATTAACTAACCCAGTCGGCAACCATCGGCGCCAGATACAGCACCCTCCGCCGAACCCGGGCCGCGAGCGGGATGCGGTCTACGGCGTGCTCGTGGACCCCTTCGGCATCCGCTGGATCTTCAACATCGGCACCTCGCAGTGAGTTGCACGCAATAGCGCAGACCCCGGCACCGCCCACCCTGACTTATCCGCGGAATTACAACGATCTGCTTCCTGGGCCGAAATACGTGTTCCCGCTCCGGTGTGCAATGAGCCCCTCGTTGCACACCGGAGCACCTTAAGCGCACCCAGCTCATTTCCGTTTTCCGCGCCATCATGCGGTTTCGCGTTCCGCGCTCGGATTCTTTGCGTGCAACGGGCCGACTGCCGGGCTCTCAGCGCCCGCCGACGCCCACCCCAGCGGACACGTCGATCTCCGCGGAGACCAGTAGGTCCCGCACGGTCATCGCCAGGGGCCGTGGCAGGAAGCCGAGTTCCTCGCGGGCCCGCCGATTGGAGACCGTCGGACTGTCGGCCAGGGCACCGAGCGCGGCCGGCGTGAAGACGTCTGTGCCGAGCCGACTACCCACCACTTCCCCTAAGGGCGCCAACGGCCGCACCCATTCCAAAGGGAATGCCAGGCGCAGTGGCGGCCGTCCGGCCAGGATCGCGCCGAGTGACATCAGGGTGGAGATCTGCGCACGTGCGCCGCTCAATAGGTAGGAGCGCCCCGCCCTGCCCCAGTCGAGTGCCACCGTGATGCCCGCGGCAACGTCTCGCACATCCACCCAGTCGAAGCCGCCCGCTACCGTCACCTTACGACCCCGCGCGGCGGCGAGAATGAGCCCGTTCACACGCGAACCGCGGTCGATCGGGCCGATGATTCCGGTGGGCAGACAGATCACCGCATCCAGGCCCTTGGCCACCTCCGCCAACACCGCCCGCTGCCCCACGGCCTTGGAGCGATCGTAAAGCGGGCGCTCCACACCCGCCAATGGCGTCGCCTCGGTGATAGTTCCGTCAGCGGAGCAATCCAGGGCATGGATTGAGGAGCAGTGCACCATGCGGATGCCACGGCGCCGGGCCTCGGCCGCCACCAGCGCCGGACCACGGGTATTCAGTCGCCAGGCCGCGGGGTCGCGTCGCCACAGGGTGATTCGCGCGGCCAGGTGGACCACGGCGTCGCAGTCCGCCATCGCTTCGGCCAGGGACGTCTCATCCAGGACGGAACCAGTCACCCATTCAACGTCCACGGGCGGGGCGGCGTCAGGACCCGGCGGGTACGGGCCCATGGCCCGCACCTTCCAGTCCGCCGCCGCGAGCCGCGGCAGCAGATTCGACCCGAGGTACCCGCCGCCACCGGTCACGAGGACGCGTTTCACCCTCAAATTGTCGCGCAAAGGTCACGCGAAGGCCACCCTTGAGCCGTGAATCACGGCACCGACTAGGGGCGAGGCTCAAGTCTCATCGTGGTGGCACGTACGACGAGCTCGGTCGGCAGCACTTTGTGCACCGGTGTGTCCATCCCTTGTCCAAGCGCAGACAACAGCAGTTCGGCACCACTACGTCCCTCCGCCAGCACGGGCTGCCGAACGGTCGTCAGTCCGAACAGCTCCGACATCTTGTAGTCGTCAAAACCCACCACCGATAGATCCTCCGGAACCCGGATACCCATGGACCGTGCCGTGTGTATGGCCCCGATCGCCATTTCGTCGCTCATCACGAATATGGCAGTAGGCGGTTCAGCCAAGCTCATCAGCCGCGCCACGGCGAGGCATCCGCCCTGAACGGTGTAGTCGGCCTCGACGACTAGTGCGGGATCGGAAGCGATGCCAGCCTGTGCCAGTGCGTCTCGGTATCCCTGGTGACGTAGGCGAGAGGACTTGAAACCCATAGGATGGTCGAGTTCCCCACTGATCAGGCCGATACGCCGATGGCCCAGGTTGAGCAGGTGACGCACCGCCGCGGCGGCGGCGGCGCGATCGTCGATCATGACGGAGCTGACTTCCGCCGTCGCCTCGCCCAAGGTGGTCAAAGCAATGCGGTAGCGCGTGAATTGGCGGATCTCCTCCTGGCTCAACGCGAGGGAGAAGATCAGCGCCCCTCCCACCACGTTGCGCAGGGGCATGCGGTCAAAGAAGCTCCGGCGTCCATCGATGTCTACCAGGTTGTACAGCAGGACATCACACCCGGCCGCTCGCAGCACCTGCTCCGCACCGGTGATCGCCTGACCGAAGAACCATCCTGTCACGTAGGGCACAAGCAGGCCGACGGCATCGGTGCGCCCACTGGCCAGGCGCCGAGCTGAGGTGTTGACCACGTAGTCGAGCTCGCGTGCGGCCTCTTTCACCCGAAGGCGCGTCGCCTCCGAGATCTGTGAACTGTCGCGCAGCGCCCGCGACGCCGTAGAAACCGACACCTTGGCGACCCGGGCGACGTCGGCGATCGTGGCCATCGGTCTCCTTACATCCCACGCTTCCCTGCTGAGCCTGGCGAGGCTCCTTGGAGTTGCCACGAGCCACGCGGCAGCCCGGGGCGGCGGTCAACTCTTCACTGACCCCGCCATCATGCCGCGTACGAAGTATTTCTGCAGCAGTAGGAACACGGTCACGGGCACGATGATGGAGACGAATGCTCCCGCCGTCAGCAGGTTCCAATCGTCCCCGTAGGTTCCCGACAGGTCGGCCAGACGCACCGTCAGCGGGGCGGTCTTCGCGGTACCGCCGGCGTAAGTGAGCGACACCAGCAGATCGTTCCACACCCATAGGAACTGGAAGATGAAGAAGGAGGCCATGGCCGGGGTGAGCAGAGGCAGGACGATCCGGGTGAAGATCGTAATGTGTCCGGCGCCGTCCACCTTGGCGGCTTCCACGATTTCCCGCGGAATGTCCGCCATGTAGTTGTGCAGCAGGAATACGGCCAGGGGCAGGGCGTAAATCGTGTGGGCGATCCACACCGCCACGAATGGCAGGGTCTTGGATACCCCGGACCCCACGAATATGCGCATCAGGGGAACGAGTGTCATCTGGATGGGGACGATCTGGAGGGCGAAGACGATCGTGAACACCAGATCGCGTCCGCGCCAGTCAATCATCGAGAAGGCGTAGGCGGCCATGAGCGCGAGCAGCATCGGCGCGAATGCACCGATCAGGGTGATCAGGAGGGAGTTGAAGAAGTAGTTGCTCAGCTGGTTGGAGGCCGATCCTCCGAATAGGACGTCCGTGTAGTTGTCCAGCGTGAAGCTCGGCTTGGCTAGGAAGGTCCACCAGCCGGAGTTGTTGAGGTCGGACTTGTCCCTGAAGGAGGAGATGAACAGGCCGAAGGTCGGCACGGTCCACAGCAGGGCTATCAGCAGCGACAGCCCGGAGGCGGCCTTGGAGGTCAGTGCCGTATGGGTGCGGGCCCATATCGACGGCGTGGCGGGGGCGGCGGTGCTCAACCTCGTACCTCCCGGTTGCGGCGGAGCTGATGGACGTTGAAGGCGATGACCGGCGCCACCATCACCAGTAGGAGCACGGCGATGGCGGATCCGATCCCGGGTTGTCCGTAGCGGAAGGACTGGTCATACATGGTGTTGGCGATTACCTGGGTGTCGTACTGGCCGCCGGTCATGGTGCGTACGATGTCGAACACCTTCAACGATCCGATGGCGATGGTGGTGAACACGACCACCAGGGTCGGCCGCACCAGAGGAATGGTGATATTGGTCAGCATGCGCAGGCCACCGGCACCGTCCAGGCGGGCGGCCTCGACGACGTCCACCGGCATGGCCTTGATGGCGGCGGACAGCAGCACCATGGCGTAGCCGGTCTGCGTCCAGATCATCACCACGATCAGGAACAGCGTGTTCCAGGGAGAGTCGATGAGGAACTGCCGCGGTTCTTGGCCGAGCCAGACGAGGAGCTGGTTGAGCAGGCCGATCTGGGGTCGGGAGATATCCCGGTAGGCGTAGACGAACTTCCAGATGATGGAGGCCCCCACGAATGAGATCGCCATTGGCATGAACATGAGGGTCTTGGTGAAGCGTTCGAAGCGGCTGCCGTCTATGAGTAGGGCGTACAGGAAGCCGAAGCCGGTTGAGGCCACGGGGACCACCACCAGCCAGATCAGGGTGTTCAGCAGCGAGCGCACGGCGGCCGGGTCCGTGAAGATCCACTTGTAGTTGTCCAGGCCGACGAATTGCGTCTGCGTACCGTCGTACAGGGACATCAGGGCCGTCCCACCCATGGGATAGACGAGTCCCACCGCCAGCAGTAGCAGCGCGGGTCCCGCAAAGACCAGAGCAATCCTCCGCTCCTTGGTGCGCCATCGCTCCAACAGCGCGATCACGAACACCACCAGGGCGACGACGATCGCGATGGCGGCCAGCGCCAAACCGACTTGCAGGAGCTTGTCCTGCCATCCTGCCAACATGGTTGTTCTCCTGTCCTCCGGTTCCCGGGTACCGGGGGCGGCACACGCCGGCGCCGCCCCCGGGCGAGTTCAGTCGTTCCAGCCGGACTCGATGTCGGAGAGCACCTGCGCCGTGGTGGAACCGAGCACCCAGTCGGTCATCCCCTTCCAGAAGGTGCCCCCGCCCACGGCGGTGGGCATCAGGTCGGAGGCGTCGAAGCGGAAGACGGCGCCGTCGGACTGGAGTAGTTCGATGGCGTTCTCCAGCTGGGGTGTCGGGGCGTTGGAGGCGTCCACTCCGGTGTTGGCCGAGACCATTCCCTGGGTGACGATGTCATTGGCCCAGGTGTCCGAGGCCAGGTACTGGCGCACGGACTCCACGGCGTCGGACTCGGTGAAGGCGACGGTGAACTCTCCTCCGCCCACGAGCTGCTTGGGGTCATCGGCGCTGGTTCCCGGCAGGTAGAAGCCCCAGACGTCGCCGTCCGGAGCGACGGTGACGTCCTCGTCGAAGGTGGCCGAGGCGGTGCGGTGGGACATGTAGCAGGACTCCCCGTCCGTGACCGCGGTCAGGGCGTCGATCTGGTTCGTGGACGCGATCGAGGTCACGTCCCCGAAGCCGGCGTTGACGTAGTCGGCATTCTTGAGGATCTTCCCGACCTCATCCAACGCCGCGACGATCTGCGGGTCGTCGAAGGGGATCTCATGGGCGATCCACTGGTCGTATACGTCCTCACCGGCGGTGCGCAGCACCAAGTCCTCCAGCCAGTCCGTTCCCGGCCATCCCGTGGCGGCCCCGGACTCGAAGCCGTCGCACCACACCCGCTGCCCCGTGTCGGCCTGAATCCGGGCGGTCAAGTCGAGCAGCTCCTGCCAGGTGGTGGGAGCCTCGTAGCCGCCCGCCTCGAACAGGGGTACCGAGTACCACACGTAGGACTTGACTCCGGTGGTCAGCGGCGAGCCGTACAGGGTGCCGTCGACCGTGGCGTAGTCGGAGAAGGACTCCGACCAGCCGGCCTCGACACTGGCGGCCACCGCGTCGGAGGCGGGGATGAGCACATCCTGCTGGGCGAGGGTGTTCAGTAGTGCCGGCTGGGGGATGAAGGCGATGTCCGGAGCGTTGCCTCCTTGGATGCGCACCTGGATCTGCGACTCGAAGTCGGTGGAGCCCTCGTAGACGATCTCCGCCCCGGTGCACTGGGAGAAACCCGCCCAGGAGTTCTCCAGGCGCTCCTGATCGGCGCCGACGTAGGGGGAGTAGATGTTGATCGTCTCCCCTGACAGGTCGCCCCACTGCTCGTACTTGGCGCAGTCCACATCCCCTTCTGCGGATTGCCCGCCCCCGGAGGAGCAGGCGGCCACACCCGTGGTGGCTAGAACGAGTGCGGAGGCGAATGTCACTGCTCGGCGAAGCCGACGGTTTACAGATCGCATGTGCCGATCCCTTTCTGGTGGCCTCAGTGGGAACGACGGCGTGACTACACCTGGCCGTGGGACGGCCCGAGCCCAGCTGCGGTGGTGGGTTGAGAATCGAGGTGGATGGGGTAGATGAGCCGGTAGATACCGACGATGCGCGCAGCATCAGCGGTGACCCGCGCAACACGGTGAGCATATGTTGAACCGGTCGATTTACGCAAGCGCTTGCGTGAACCAAGTCCCCAACTCGTCAAGCACGCCCTTAGGGAATCAAACATGTTTGCCACACATAACCCGGCCTTGTATGTTGTCGGCGCTCCTGTCCAGAAGATGTTTGCCTAGCGTTTGCATCGGCGCACGGAGTTCCTTCCGCGTCGACCCGAGTCCGGTGATGCCTCAGCCCAGCCCGGGCAGCCCGCTGACCTCCCGCGGTTGGTCGTGCAGAGCGCGCACACACGCCCGGTAGGTGAGGGCTACGCACCACACGAAGCCCACCAGCGCCACCTGCACCGGGCGCGACCAGCCGACGTCGGGCATGACCAGCACGGCCACTCCGGCCGCCACGCACTCGGCGGTGTTGAACAGCACGTCATAGATGGAGAAGGCGCGGCCGCGGTAGGCGTCGGCGGTGTCGGCCTGGACGATGGTGTCGACGGCGATCTTGGCGCCCTGCACGCCCACGCCGAAGATGAAGATCCCCGCGGTCATGAGCGCCTGCTGGTACGTGCCCACGAGGATCAACTGGCCAACCGATCCGCCGAGCAGGCACATGACGATCCAGGTCGACGGCGCCACGCGCTCGTGGGCCAGCGGGGTGAGCACCACCGCCAGGCCGTGGCCGGCGACCATGGCACCCATCAGGGTGGCGAAGATGGCGAGCCCCGTGTCGGCGTCTTCGGGGGCGGCCAGCAGGTTGCGGGCGGTCAGGATCATGGTGATCACCTGCATGCCGTACACGAAGCGGTGCAGCGCCATGGTGGTCAGCGCCAGACCGGGCGTGCCCCGGCGCACCAGGTAGCGCACGGCGTCGGCCAGGTCGCCGGCGGTGGCCGCGAGCGCGGCGCCCAGGCCGTCGTCGGCGGGCTTGTCCGGGCCGAGCTGGTTGGCGCCGAGCCGGGTGACCACCCCGGCGGCCAGCACGTACAGCACCATGGCGGTCAGCAGGCTGGCGGTGTCCTGGGCGGTCCCGGCCGGCAGCGCCAGGCGCAGCACGAAGCCGATGACGGCGCCGATCGCGGTGGCGGCACCGCCCAGAGTGGGCACGATCGAGTTGGCGGTCAGCAGGCGTCGGTGGTCGATGATCTGCGGCAGCCCGGCGGACAGCACGGACAGCAGGAAGCGGTTGATGCCCAGCGCCACCAGGACGAGCACGTACACGGCCGGGCCGATGCCGGTGGCGCGCAGCGCGAGCGTGGTCAGCGCGATGACGCCGGCGCGCGCCAGGTTGCCGTACAGGAGGGTCTGCCGACGGCGCCAGCGGTCGATGAACGGCCCGGTGAAGGGGCCGACGACGCTGAAGGGCAGCAGCATGACCACCAGGGCCGCGGCCACGCCGGAGGCGGTGGTCATGTTTTGCGGCTGGAAGAAGAACAGGGTGGCCAGGCCCGCCTGCACCATGCCGTCGCCGGTCTGAGACACCAGGCGGACGCCCAGCAGGCTCCGGAAGGCCGGGACGGAGGCGAGGTCCTTGAGGTCGTCGGTCAGGCGCATGGGCATAGCCTTCCGCATGGGCGCACCGACAGCGGTCAGCGTCCGCTGTGAGATCCGGCTGGGAGGGCGCGTTACGACGGCGTGAGTCCACTCGGGGAGCCGCGGCCGCGGGGGGGCTTCGGCCGCGCGGGTCGCCCGGGCCGACGTCGGCGCGAAGCGCTGATACCGCAATCGCCTCGGCAAGGGTGGGTGCGACGCGCGAAGGCCTGAATCGAGCTAGCAAACGCTTTGGCAACCCTTGACAACAACCGCGAACGGCGATTAGTCTTCCCGACGTACTTACTAAGTAGTAAGTAACTGCCGTTGGTGAACATCGCCGTTCAATGAAAGGGTCCACGCACATGGCACAGCAGCCCGCGTCCCCCGCCGAGGAAGACGCCTCGGCTCCCTCCAACCTCGCACCCGACACCGGCCTACCGCTCGACCGAGGCGCCATGGTGCGCTTCGGCGCAGGTTTTCTCCTGATATCCGTACTTTGGGCAGTCGGCCTGAGCATCATCGCCTCGGTGCTCCTACCTCAACGCCTTAAGGACTTGGGAGTTGCCAACCCCGATGCGCTTCTCGGCACCATCAACGCAATCACCGCCGTCGTCTCGCTGGTCTCCAACCTGATCTTCGGCAACTTCTCCGATCGCACTCGCTCACGTCTTGGGCGCCGCACCCCCTGGGTCGTCTGGGGAGGAATTATCGGCGGAGTCACGCTCTTCGCCGTTGGCGTCATCGGCAACACCAAGCTGCTCACGCTCGACTACTGCCTGTGCATGGTCGGCCTGAACATGATGCTCGCCCCGGCGATCGCCGTGCTGTCCGACCGCGTACCCGAGTCCATTCGCGGCACCATGTCCACCTTCTGGGGCGTGGGCGCGGCGATGGGCTACCCGCTCGGCGCAATCATCGGCGCCTCCTTCATCACCGGAGGCTCTGCCGCAACCTCGGGCTTCGTGGTCGGCGGCATCCTCATGGGTATCTCCGGCATCGTTGCCGTGGCGCTGTGGCCGCGCGAACGCTCCTCCGCCGACCTGCCTCCGGCGGGCCAGTCCCTGGCTGATCTCGCCCGCTCGTTCATTCCCCCCACCCACGGCGCCAGCGACTTCTACAAGGCGTTCTTCGGCCGCTTCACGATGCTCATCTCCTACCAGATGATCAACGCCTACCAGCTCTACATCATTCAGGACTATCTGGATCTGTCCGCCGGGCAGGTGGCCTCCACCGTCGCGCTTACCAACACCATCATCCTGGTGGTCAGCCTCGCCGGCGGCTTCATCGGCGGCCCACTGTCCGACCTGTTGCACCGCCGCAAGGTGCCGGTGGTGATGGCCTCCCTGTGCTTCGCCCTGGGAGTCGCAATGCCCTGGATCATGCCGACGACAACGGGTATGTACCTGTTCGCCGCCATCGCCGGATTCGGCTACGCGGTCTACGGCTCCGTAGACCAGGCGCTGAACGTGGATGTGCTGCCCGACCCCGAGACGGCCGGCAAGGACCTGGGCATCCTGAACATGTCCACCACCTTCGGTCAGATGTGCGGCCCTATCATCACTTCCTTCGTGGTCACCCGCACCGGGAGCTACTCCCTGGTGTTCCCAATCTCGATCGTCTGCGCCGTCGTCGGCTGCTTCTCTATCCTGGCGATCCGCAAGGTGCGCTGAACGGATGTGCCCACGCGCCCGGCCGAGGCACCATGCCCCGGCCGGGCGCGCCTCATTGTCGCCATCCGGGACAAACGGCGGCCGACCGCCTCGCAGCCACTCGTACAACCGCGCGATCTCAACGATCCGTAATCGCGCCGTCGCCGCTGCGGGCGCGTTTGTCCCGGACTCGGGCAGTTAACGAGCCCGGGCCATAGGATCGGCGCATGTCGCCGTCCTCCCCCAAACGCCACCGCATGACCGCCGCCCAGCGGCGCGAGCAGATCGTTGATGTCGCCACCGAGCTGGTGGCCAAGCACGGATTCAACGGGCTGTCGCTGCAGGAGGTGGCGGACGCCGTCGGTATCACCCAGGCCGGGCTGCTGCACTACATCGGCACCAAGGACGGCCTGCTGGAGCTGCTGCTGAACGATCGCTACGACCGCCAGGGCACCCCGCAGGACTTCATCGACTCCGGCGACCCGGCCGCCACCCACCCCGAGGGCATCAGCCTGCCGGCCTACTTCCGCTACCTGGTGGCCTTCAATGAGGCCCGCCCGGAACTGATGGAGCTGTACATGACGCTGGGCGTGGAGGCGACCGACCCACGTCATCCCGCCTACGAACGCTTCATCGACCGCCCCGACCAGGTGTGGGACTACTACTCCTCCTTCACGTGGCGGCTGCCCCCCGAGGTCATGGCGGCGGGCGGCTGGGAGTCGATGCGGCCGCTGGTGGAGATGGCGATCGAGGCGATGGACGGCGCACAGATCCGCTTCTTCCGCCGCCCGCCCATCTCCCTGGCCGAGGAGTGGGCGCGCTGGGAGGCGGTGCTGTTCCCCTCCCCGGTCTGGGACGACTACCGCTGACGCTCATGCAAATCACGACCTTGGGGTACGTTCCACGACCCCGGGGTGGTCGTGGAACGTACCCCAAGGTCGTGCAGTGTCACCAAGGTCGTGGAATGCGCACGAGCATGCGCGGGAAAGGCAGCAGGCCGACGACGGCGGGGCGGGAGCAGCGGGCCGCAGGCGTGGCCGGGGCTGGCGGGAGCGGCCCGAGGCACGAGGGCTGCGGCTGGCAAGCCCTGGCCTGCCGCTCCCGCCCGCCGCTACCGCCGACCGCTCCCGACGCCGCCTTCCTTACTTCGCCTGCGCTCCGCGCGCCGCTCAGGCCAGCGGCTTGGGGGCCACCTCCACGTGCTCGGCGGGCACCACCACGGTCACCAGGGAGTCGGCGGGGGCGGTGAAGGACACATTCTTGCTGCCCACGCCCACCACGAACTCCTGCGGGGTGGTCATGTCGTTCTGTGCGGCCACCACCACCGAGCCATCCGGGTTGTGGAAGGCCAGCAGGTTCTCATACCCCGTGTAGGACAGTGCCGGCACGAAGCGGGCGCCCGGCTGCACGAAGCCGGACAGGTGCCGCAGCACGTAGTACTCGTAGGTGAAGCGGCTCCTGCCGGTTTCGGGGTCCACGGTCACCAGGGAGTTCTGGCTCCATCCCCAGCGGGAGACGCCCCCCTCGTCCAGGGCCAGGTTCCAGTAGTCGTAGACGCTGGCGCCATTGTTGAAGTAGTGGCGCATCATGGTCCAGGCGTAGCGGGCGTAGCGCCAGTCGTTCTTGCCGTCGCCGCACTCCTGCTCGGACTGGTAGATCTTCAGCTCCGGGTGGTTGTGGTGGACGAAGGGCACGGCCCGCTTGCCGTCCCACTGGAAGCCGACGCCGGCGATGTGCGGGCCCACCTCCGGGTCGGCCAGCACCTTCTCCACCATCGTGTCGTCCGGGCGCTCCATGGTGCCGAAGAAGACCTTCACGCCGCGCCGCTCCATCTGCGGGATCAGGTGCTTCAGGAAGGCGATCAGGCCCTCCGGCGTCCAGGTGCAGGCGGGGTAGATCTGGGCGGAGTTGAACTCGTTCTGCGGCATGACCATGGAGATGTCGATGCCGCGCTCGGCGTAGGCGTCGATGAACTTGCCGAAGTAGCGCGCATAGGCGTCCAGCACCTCCTCACTCAGGATCAGCCCGTCGGTGCCCTCCTCGATCTGGTTGTCCGGGGACAGGCCGTTGTCGAAGTTGGTCTGCTCGCTCATGGGGTTGGGGGCGGCGCAGGCGTAGTGGTGGTTGCGCTTGAACCACGACGGCGGGCCCCAGGGGGAGGCCCACAGGGTCAGGTCGGGCCGCTGGGCCTTGGCGGCCTGAATGTAGGGCACCAGGGTGGCGTCGTCGTGCTCGACGCTGAAGTGCTCCAGGGCGAAGTCGCCGTCGACCTCGTCGTAGGAGTACCAGTCGGTGGCGAAGTCGTTGGCGCCCACCGGCATGCGACAGGTGGACAGGTTGGTGCCGACGCCGGGAGCGAAGATCTGCCGCAGCACCTCGGTGCGCTCGGCCTCGGACAGGCGGGACAGCGCCACCCAGCCGAGTTCGTTGAAGCAGACGCCGAAGCCGTCGATCTCCTGGGCGGGTGCGTCCAAGCGCAGGAAGGCGCCCGGGAAGGTCTGCATGGGCTCGATGGTGACGGGGGTTTCCGGGGTGAACCAGGGGTCGGCCTCGGTGGTGGCGTAGAACTGGAAGCCGGCGGCTTTGGCGGCTGGCGTGCTGGCTGGGCTGGTGTCGGTCATGGGTTCTCCTAATGGTGCGGGTTTTGTGCTTCGTTGCGGTTGGCTGGCGGCGGTTCGTCGACGTCGGCGGTCGGCTCAGGACTCGACGGCGAGGACGCCCCAGGCGGGGAGGGTGACGGTGGTGCCGGCCTCCAGGCGGGCCCCCGGGGTGGCGGCGGTGCCGAGCACGTCGTCCCCGCTGGCCGGCAGGGCGATCTCGACGGCGTCGTGGGAGTAGTTCAGGAAGTAGCTCAGCTGGCGGCCGCGGCCGTTGGTGCCGCGGCGCACGGTGACGGTGCCGGCCAGGTCCTGGGCCCAGTCGGTCACGCCCGCCCGCTCGGCCACCAGCCGCATCACGGCGCGGGCCGACGCCGGGGCAGTCATGGTGGCCAGGTGGGTGATCGAGCCGGCGCCGACGGCGCGGGTGGCCACCGCCGGCCCGGACCAGGCGTGGTGGTCGTACTCGGCGAGCACCTCCACCTCGGCGTCTCCCTCACGAGCGGCGGCGTCGACGGGGGTAAGCAACTCCATGAAGGTGGAGGCGGCCAGTTCTGCCGCCACTGCCGGACCGGCTGCTATGCCGTCGTCGTCCAGGGCCGCGGCGAGCGCGCCCACCGGGCGCAGGGCGACGCCGTCGGGGCGGGTGAACTGGTCGGTGCCCAAGCCGAGCAGGGCGGACAGGCCGTGGGGCTGGCGGTCGGTGAAGACCTGCACGTTCTCGTCGGCGACGCCGGTGCGGAAGGTGGTGACCAGGTGGCCGCCGCCGACCACGTAGGCGCGCAGGGCGTCGGTGGTGGCCTGCGGGGTGACGTACAGGGCGGGGGCGATCAGCACGGCGTAGCGGCCCAGGCGCTCGACGGGGGCGTCGGCGGGAACGATGTCGGCCTCCAGGTTGAGGTCGAACAGGGCGTCGTAGACCCAGCGGAAGACGTCGTTGTAGTTGGCGCCGCCGCCGGCGTACTGGCGCGGGAAGCCGGCCTCTAGGCTGAACCACTCCAGGGCGGTGTAGGCCTCGTTGGAGATCATGATGGCGATCCGGTTGTGCTTGCGCAGGCCGGTGAGCGAGTCGGCGTGGGTGGCCAGTTCGCGGCCGATCGTGGCGGCCTCCCGGTAGGTGGGGTTGGGCGTGTAGTCCTGGCTGAGCAGGCCCTTCCAGTAGGTCTCGAAGGAGTTGTGCAGGGAGCCCCAGTGCCAGTACATGACGCCGCAGGCGCCGGAGGCCAGGTGGGAGTAGGCCTGCAGGCGCAGCTGGCCGGGGTAGGGCAGCCAGCCCATCTGCCCCTGCGCCTGCGTCTCGATGACCAGGTAGGGGTCGCCGTCCTTCAGGGAGCGGGAGATGTCGCCGCCGAAGCCGATCTCGCGGCCGGTGAGGTGGTCCTCGCCGGGGTGGTAGATGTCGACGCCGGCCAGGGTGACGGCGTCGGCGGCCTGGAAGTGGTCGACGGCGGGCTGGATGCCGAAGGAGTAGCCGCGCCACTCGTAGTCGAAGTTCTGGGTGACGAACTGGTCTTCGCGCCGGTACTCGTCGACGATGGCGCGCTGCCAGGCGAGGAAGTCGGTGACCAGGCGGCGGCGGAAGGCGTCGAAGGCGGCGGCCAGGGAACCGTTGATGGTGCCGGTGACGTCGGGGAAGTCCTCCCAGGCGCCCACCCGGTTGGACCAGTAGTTCAGGCCGAACGCCGAGTTCAGAGCGTTGAGGCCCTCCTGCCCGTCGCCGAAACGGGCCTTGAGGTGGTCGACGAAGGCGCGCTGGATGTCGGCGTTGGCGGCGTCGTAGTACTTGGTCTCGTTGTCCAGCTGGAAGCCGACGACGTGCGCGCGCGGCGCCGTGTGCTCGACCAGGGCGCGGATGGCGGCCTCGGCGTAGTGGCGGTAGGCGGGGGCGAGGATGTTCATGTTCTGCCGCGGCCCGTACTTGTTGGGGCCGGCGGCGGTGACGCCGAGGACCTCGGGGTGGCGGGAGGCCAGCCAGGTGGGGATGGCGGCGGTGGGGGTGCCGATGATGACGTCCAGGCCGTGCGCGGCAGCGGCGTCGAGGGCACGGTCGATGTGGGTGAAGTCGAAGACGCCGGGGGCGGGGTTCCAGGTGCCCCAGGTGAACTCGGCGATGCGGATGGTGGTGAAGCCGGCGTCCACCATCATCTGCATGTCGCGCTCAAGCCGGTCGGGGCCCGCGGCGGCGGGGGTGTACTCGTCGTAGTAGGCGGCTCCGAAGATGAGCCGGTCCGGGTGCTGCGTCATTGTGCCCTCCTGTGCGGCGCCCTCGCCGCTTATCTAGTAGTTACTAGATAGTAGATCAGTTGGGCGCGGAAGGGAAGAGGCAATAGAAGGCAATAGGTCCGCCGAGGCGGCCTCGACGCTCACGCCGCAGGCAGCGACGACCCGCGCGCCACCCGCCTCGCACGCAAAACACGACCTTGGGGTACGTTCCACGACCTCCCCGGGGTCGTGGATTAGCCCGAAGGTCGTGGCTTGCGCGTTGGCGCGGGCAGGATCGTGCGTCAGCGCCCAGGTTCAGGCGGCGGGCTCGAGGGCGCGGGCCGACAGGACGCCGTCGATGGCACGCAGCTGCTCGAGCACGTCCTCGCCGAGCTCGCCCTCGACGTCGACGAGCGTGACGGCGAGGTCGCCGCGGGAGCGGTTGAGCAGGTTGGCGATGTTCTGGCCCCGCTCGGCCACCAGGGTGGAGACCTGGCCGACCATGTTGGGCACGTTCTGGTTGACGATCACCAGGCGGCGGGTGCCGGGCTCGCGCGGCAGCACCGCCTCGGGGAAGTTGACCGCGTTGTGGACCTGGCCGTCCTCGAGGAAGCCGCGCAGCTCGTCCACGGCCATCACCGCGCAGTTGCGCTCGGCCTCCTTGGTGGAGGCGCCCAGGTGGGGCAGCGAGATGCACTTGGGGTGCTTGTGCACGGCGGTGGAGGGGAAGTCGCACACGTAGCCGCCCAGGGTGCCCTCGTCCAGGGCGGCGACGACGGCGGCCTCGTCCACGATCTCGGCGCGCGCGAAGTTCAACAGCACCGCCGTCTCCTTCATCAACGCGATGCGCTGGGTGGAGACCAGGCCGCGGGTGGACTCGATCAGCGGCACGTGCACGGTGAGGATGTCGGCGCGGCGGAACACCTCCTCCATGGATTCGGCGCGCTCCACCTCGGCACTCAGGTGCCAGGCGTGCTCCACGCTGATGCCGGGGTCGAAGCCCACCACGTTCAGGCCCAGCCCGAGCGCGGCGTTGGCCACCTGCACGCCGATCGCGCCCAGACCGATCACGCCCAGGGTGCGGCCGGGCAGCTCGAAGCCGACAAACTGCTTCTTGCCGGCCTCGACGGCGCGAGCGATCTCGGCGTCGTCGCCGGTGAGCTCGTGGGCGAAGCGGGCGGCGGGGATGAGGTTACGGGAGGCGATGAACAGGCCCGCCAGCACCAACTCCTTGACGGCGTTGGCGTTGGCGCCGGGGGTGTTGAACACCGGGATGCCGCGCTGGGTCATGGCGTCGACGGGGATGTTGTTGGTACCGGCGCCGGCGCGGGCGATCGCCAGCACCGAGTCCGGGATCGGGGCGTCGTGCAGCTTGGCCGAACGCACCAGCAGCGCGTCGGGGTCGGTGACGTTGCCGCCGACGTCGTAGCGGTCGTCCGGGAAGCGGGACAGGCCGGCGCCGGAGATGGCGTTGAGGGTCTGGATGCGGAACTGCTTCGTCATGGCTGTGGCTTCTCCTGCGGTGCTACTGGGCTTCCGGGCGGACCGTCAGGCGCGGGTGCGCTCGAACTCGGTCATGTAGTCGATCAGGGCGGTGACGCCGTCGGCGGGCATGGCGTTGTAGATGGAGGCGCGCATGCCGCCGACGCTGCGGTGACCCTTGAGGTTGGTCAGGCCGGCGGCGTCGGCGCCGGCGAGGAAGTCGGCGTCGAGGGCGGGGTCGGCCAGGGTGAAGGGGATGTTCATCCAGGAGCGGGAGCGCGCCTGAACGGGGTTGGTGTAGAAGTCCGAGGCGTCGATGGCGGCGTACAGGCGCTCCGCCTTGGCGCGGTTGCGTTCGCCCATGGCCTCCAGGCCACCGGTGGACTCGATCCAGTGCAGGATCAGCCCGAGCAGGTAGATGGAGAAGGTGGGCGGGGTGTTGAGCATGGAGTCGGCGCCGGCCATGACCTTCCAGTCCCAGATGGCGGGCACGTCCTCGCGGGCGCGGCCGAGCAGGTCCTCACGCACGACGACGATCGCCAGGCCGGCGGGCCCGAGGTTCTTCTGGGCGCCGCCGTAGATGACGCCGAAGCGCTCGACGTCGATGGGGCGGGAGAGGTAGGTGGAGGAGAAGTCGGCCACGAGTGGGACGTCGCCGGCGTCGGGGATGTAGGGGAACTCGACGCCGCCGATGGTCTCGTTGGGCGTGTAGTGCAGGTAGGCGGCGTCGGCGGGGACGGTGAAGGAGTCGGGTTCGGGGGTGGTGGTGTAGGCGGAGGCGGACTCGTCGGCGACGACGCGCACGTCCACGCCCTGACGGCCGGCCTCCTTGATGGCCTTCTTGGACCACTGGCCGGTGTTGAGGTAGGCGGCGGTGGCGCCGCGGGCGGCCAGGTTCATAGGGATGGCGGAGAACTGGCCGGTGGCGCCGCCGGCGAGGAAGAGGATGCGGTAATTGTCCGGGACGCCGGCGACGCGGCGGAAGGCGGCCTCGGCGTCGGCGGCGCAGGCGACGAAGTCCTTCCCGCGGTGGGAGACCTCCAGCACGCTCATGCCGGAGCCCTGCCAGTCGGTGAGCTCGGCGGCGGCCTGCTCGAGCACGGGCAGGGGCAGTTGTGCGGGGCCTGCGGAGAAGTTGTACACGCGCATGGCTCCACGATAGCCGGGGTGCGCGGCGGGGCCGTAAAGCGTCTCATGGGACGGGGCGGCGTGCGGGGTGCGCGGCGGACGGCGGCGGCAGCAGGGGTGCCTGGGCGACCCCGCCGCGGCGGGCACCGGCCGTCTACTACGCCGGTTCGGGGTTAACAACGCCAGTTAACCGTCTGCTGTATACCTCCGAGGCCTTCAGCAGAACGTTAAGTAGCGTTGTTAACGGGGAAGTGGCGTTGCAAACGACCTCCTCCGCAGCCAGCTACTCCGACCAGAACCCACGACCTGCCGACCGGGCCGCCCTACAAGCATCCTTTTGCGCTTCGCAACGGACGCATAGAGTCGGAACGACGACGGAAGGAGCCCCGGTGAGCAGGACGCTGACAATCACCGTGCCGGACAGTCTGGCCGCTGAGCTGGATCAGCGTGTGGCACCAGGCGCGTACGCCAGCCGGAGTGCAGCCGTCGTAGACGGGCTCCGCGAGTTGTTCAGTCGCTAAGAAGCTCTCGATTCATGGCTGCGCGACGAAGTGGGCCCGGCCTATGACGAGCTACGCGAGGATCCCACCCGCGCACTGTCGCCCGAAGCAGTGCGCGCACACATCGCCGGCATCCATGCCCACTCAGCATCTGAACCCTGAGGCAAAAGTCAGTCACGTCGTCTACTCCGTACGCGGCCGGATCTGACACACCGGCGTCCATCCTCTGAATCGCCGTACCCCGTGCCGACTCGGGGATCTGCAACAACTACAGTGAGCTACACCGCTAACCGCCGTCCCTGAAAGAAGCAGCCATGGATTCTGCTCGCACCGGCTCCACCGACAGCCTGTACCTGAACTCCCCGCGCCACCTGCGCACACTCCTGGTCTGGGCATTGGTCACCGCCGTGTGCTTCAGCTTTCTGCCCGCAGCCGTGTGGAGCATCGTGCGCTGGATCCTGCTTGCCGGCCTATGCGTAGAAGTCGTCCTGCTTGTTCGCGATCGCCGCGGGCATCCCAGGCATTAGCCGCCTGCGTCCACGCCCCGGCCTCCCACGGCGTCGGGCGTCTACTACGCCGGTTCGGGGTTAACAACGCCAGTTAACCGTCTGCTGTATACCTCCGAGGCCTTCAGCAGAACGTTAAGTAGCGTTGTTAACGGGGAGGAGGCGTTGCAGACGAGAAGAGCGAATGCCCCTGTCAGCTCGTAGATCAGGTTGGTCGCCGACACCACCCACCCGGACGCTTCCTGCGCATGCGCAAACGCACCATGACGTGGTCCAAACGCGGCCCCTCTACGGGTGCGGGTGAGCCTCGGCGCCTTCATTGCTACCGACCACCTCACCCGCAAGCGCGTCCACGACGCTTTACGCCACACTTACCTTCCCCGGCGGCCGGTGGGCCGCGGTCGAGGTGATATCGGGCACCTCCCAGATCGAGAAGGGCGCCCGTTCACTGGCCCGCACCGTGCAGCAGATTGACACCTCCGCGGTCGGGGAGCCGGTACTCAAGCTTGTGGTCACCGGCACCGGCCCGACGGCGACCCTGCCGGACGGCACCGTGACCTGCCCGCTAAGCGTCATCGGCCCCTGACGCAGAACCTCCCCGGCACGCGCCTTGGGCACCCGTCCGGGCGATCTTGTCCACCGCCCCGCGCCCCCTACAGCCACAGGTCGCGGCGACGCCGTACCCCGCGCATGACCTGCGGCGGGAACAGGCTCTCCACCCGCCGCACCAACCGCTCGGGATCGGCCAACTCCCGCCACTCGAAGCGGTGCACCGCCCACCCGCCACGCCGCAGCACCATCTCCCGCTGCTTCTCCGCGCGCACGTCCGCCGACGTCGCCAGCTTGCCGTAGCCGTCGAACTCCAGGTCCACCATGGCACTGTCCACGGCGACGTCGAGGAAGTACTCGTGCGCATCGTCGCCGATCCAGCGCCGCTGCGTCACCGGTTCGGCCACCCCGGCAACACCGACCGCCCAGCGCAGCACGCTCTCGCCCGGCGACTCCGCGAAGGGATCCGCCAGCGCCACCGCCACCCTGGCACGACGCTTGCCGTGACGGCGCCCCTGGCTCTCCACCATGCGCATCAACCGCTCGCGCGCCGCGTCGATCTCCATCTCCCCGTAGCAGCGTCGGTTGAAGCGGTCGGGACGGCACACCGCCCGCAGCGCGGCGTCCACCACCGGCAACGACTCGCGCACCGGCAGGTCGAAGGCGCAGTCCATGGCGGTGCGCAGCGGCGTCGTCACCCGCAACCCGCCCACGTTGACGACCTCCTCCGGCGCCGGCGCGGTCGTCGAACGCAGCAGCGTCACCGACCGACCATGACGTCGGCCCTCCGGCGGCCCGTACCTGACCGTTGGGAAAACGATGGTGCTGCGCGATCGGTTCCCGGGCACCGCCAGGCGGATACAGGGCTCGGACTCTAAGACAGGCAGCCCCAGCACCACCGCCGCCGCTTCGTGGGTCAGGGCGATTGCCGACGGCGAGGCTCGCAGCGCCGCCTCGCAGCGCGCCAGGGTGACGAGTTCCTTCAGGCGCCAGGTCGGCGTATCCCGGTCGGGAATGAACATGTAGCTGCCATGCGCCACCCGTATGAGATCGCGCCGACCGGCCAGGTCGCCGTTGGAGCGGTCGGCGGTGAACAACATGCGGGGACGTTCCGGCGGGGTCGGGTAGCGCTGCATGTCAGCAGAATCGCCGCGGCCCGACGGCGGCGCCACCGCGCCCCGCGATCTCTGTGGATTGGGGTGTCGCGAACGGCACCTGTGGACGCCGGTGAGATGTCATGACGGCGCTGACCAGGGGGTGGCCCGGTCGAGCGCCACACACACGTCACCAATAGTCAGTCCAGTTGCGGACAAGGGCACTCGCAAGCCCGTCTATTACGCCGGTTCGGGGTTAACAACGCCAGTTAACCGTCTGCTGTATACCTTCGAGGCCTTCAGCAGAACGTTAAGTAGCGTTGTTAACGGAGAAGAGGCGTTGCAGACGTCGTTAACGGGGAAGAGGCGTTGCAGACGAAGAGAGCGCACCCTCCGGCTAGTTGACCAGGGCGATTGCCGACGGCGACACCCGCAGTGTCGGCTCGCCGCGCGCCCGCCAGCTACTTCCCGCCGCGCGCCGCCCACCAGGAGTGCAGCGCCTCGCGCGCCAGGTCCTCGCCCAGCGGGCCCTTCTCCATGCGCAGGTCCATGAGGAAGCGGTAGGCCTCGCCGACCACCGGCCCGGGCCCGACGCCGAGCTCGGCCATGATCTGCTTGCCGTCCAGGTCCGGGCGGATGGCGGCCAGCTCCTCCTCCTCGCGCAGCTGCGCGATGCGGTCCTCCAAGTCGTCGTAGGCCGCGTCCAGCATGTGCGCCTTGCGCTTGTTGCGGGTGGTCACGTCCGCGCGGGTCAGCCGGTGTAGACGCTCCAGCAGGGGCCCGGCGTCGGCCACATAGCGGCGCACGGCGGAGTCGGACCAGGCGGCGTCGGCGTAACCGTGGAAGCGCAGGTGCAGCTCCACCAGGCGGGAGACGTCCTTGATGGTCTGCTTGTCGAAGCGCAGGGCGCGCATGCGCTTGGCGGTCATGCGAGCGCCGACGTGGTCATGCCCGTGGAAGGTGACAGTGCCGTCGCGCAGGAAGCGCCGGGTGGCAGGCTTGCCGATGTCGTGGAAGATCGCTGCCAGCCGCAGCACGAGGTCCGGGCCGGGCACGGGCCCGTCCGGCCCGGTCTCCAGATCGATCGCCTGCTCCAGCACCGTCAGGGTGTGCTCGTAGACGTCCTTGTGGCGCTTGTGCTCGTCGACGGTCTCCTGCAGGGCGGACAGCTCGGGCAGCACCACGTCGGCCACCCCGGTGTGCACCATGAGTTCCAGCCCGCGCCGCGGCCAGGGCGCCAGCAGCAGCCGCTCGAACTCGGCGCGCACCCGCTCGGCGGACACGATCTTCAGGCGTGGCGCCATATCGGTCATGGCGGCCAGCACGTCGGGCTCGACGTCGAAGCCGAGCTGGGCGGCGAAGCGGGCGGCCCGCATGATGCGCAGGGGGTCGTCGTCGAAGGACTGCTCGGCGGACACCGGGGTGCGCAGCACGCCCGCACACAGGTCGTCGAAGCCGCCGTGGGGATCCACGAGCTCCAGCTCGGGCAGACGCAGCGCCATGGCGTTGACGGTGAAGTCGCGGCGTGTGAGGTCGCCGGTGAGGCTGTCACCGTAGGCGACAGCCGGCTTGCGGGAGCCGGCCTCGTACTCCTCGGTGCGGTAGGTGGTGACCTCGACGACGTCGTCACCCTTGCGGGCCCCGATGGTGCCGAAGGCCTTGCCGACGTCCCAGCAGGCGTCGCCCCAGGCCTTCATGATCGCCTCGGTCGCCTCCGGGCGGGCGGAGGTGGCGCAGTCCAGGTCGTGCGGGACCACGCCGAGGAAGGCGTCGCGCACGGGGCCGCCGACCAGGGAGAGTTCATACCCGGCGTCGGCGAAGCGGCGACCCAACTCATGCAGGGAGTCCGGTAGGGCGCGCAGGGCCCGCCGGGCGGTGGGGGTCAGGCCGTCGGCGTCGGGGCGCTCGTCGGGGACGACGGCGCTGCGGGGGCCGCGTCCGGGGCGGGAGGCGGGGGTGTGGGCGGGGGCGGTCGGGCGGTCGGTCATCGGCCTAAGCCTGCCACGCGGAACCCAAGGGAGCCGATCGGGCGGTGAACCGCCTAGAGTGTCCCCATGTCCTCCCACCGCTCTCGTATGCCCCGCGCCGGTACCCGGCCGCGGCGCACGGCCGCACGCTCGCTGCCGGTGGTCGACGAGACAAGCGCCGGCGGACTGATCATCGACGTGCAGGACGGTCGGGCCGTGACCGCTGTGATTGCGCGGCGCAACCGGGGCGGCCGGTTGGAATGGTGCCTACCCAAGGGGCATCTGGAGGGCAACGAGACCGCCGAGCAGGCGGCCGTGCGGGAGATCGCGGAGGAGACCGGCATCACCGGCCGGGTGTTGCGGCACTTGGCCACCGTTGACTACTGGTTCGCCGGTGAGGATCACCGTGTGCACAAGGTCGTCCACCATTTCCTGCTGGAGGCGCTCGGCGGCAGCCTCACCACCGAGAACGATCCCGACCATGAGGCGGAGGACGTCGAGTGGGTGACCCTGGACGACGTCGCCCGCCGCCTGGCCTACCCCAATGAGCGTCGGATCGTCGCCGCCGCCAGGGAGATCCTGGTGGGTGACGGGTGAACTCCGCCATGCCGCGCCGCTCGGGGGTCGCCCGCGCCGCCCGGCGAGCGCTGACGGTGCTGGCCGCGGTGCTCGTGCTGGTGGGCGCGCTGCCCCTATCCCCGGCGCGCGCCAACGCAGGCACCGCCGGCCCGGCCGCCCGCGACGTCCTGCCCGGGGCGGTTGCCACCACCGTGCTCCCAGCCGACACCGACGACGAGTCCGCCGGACGGGTGACCCTGGCCGTCACCAGCCTGGCGCCGCAGGTGTTGGGCACCGGCGAGGACGTCACGCTGACGGGCACGATTACCAACGGCACCGACCAGACGCTTTCCGGCGCCACGCTGGTGGCGCAGATGCAGTCGCGCACCGAGATGACTACGAACGGCCTGGCCTCCTGGCTCGCCGACGAGCAGGACACGCCGCTGGCGACCATCGCCCTGGAGGCCCTCACGGATGACGTGGCACCCGGCGCGGCGGTGGACTTCCGGCTCACCATCAGCGCCGACAACCTGCCGCTGCGCAACACCGAGCAGTGGGGCCCGCGCGGCATACAGGTGGCGCTGACCCAGGGTTACACCACGCTCACGCAGGACCGCACCATCGTCCTGTGGAACCCGGGCGTACAGGTAAGCCCCACGCGGGTGACCGCCTTCGTCCCGGTCACGGCCTCGCCGGCCGAGCTGCTGGCACTGACCTCCCCCGCCCCGGGCTCGCTCCCCGACCACGCCGGCCCCCCGACGCCGACCGCGAGCGCTACCGCTTCCGCCACCGACTCCGGCGCCGACTATGCCGAGACACTCGCGGCGCTGCATGAGCGGGTGCTGGGCCTGCTGGAGCTCGCCGGCGACGGCGTGGTGCTCGCCGTGGACCCGGCCCTGCTCGCCGTCCTCGGCGTGGAATCGACCGCGCCCACCAGCGCCGCCGCCACCGGCTCACCCACCCCGTCGGCCGCCGGCGACGGCGGCCCATCCGAGACGGCCGACGCCACCGACCTCAAGCAGGCGCTCGCCGACGCGGTCGCTGCCGGCGACGTGGTCGCCCTGCCCTGGGGCGACGCCGACCTGACCGCCCTGGCACACCTGGGCGAGACGGATCTGCTCGCCTCGGCCCTGCAACGCAGCGCCGACAGTGCGGCGGCGCAGGCCGGTGCCGACACTTCCGTCGCCTGGGCGGCCGGCGCACTGGATGCGACCACGCTCGCGGCTCTGCCCGACTCGGTGACCACTGTCGTCGCCGCCCCCGGTGACGCGCCCGTGGCCGTGAACCTGACCTACACGCCGTCGGGCACCATGACCCTGGATGGGCGCACGGTGCTCATCCCAGATGCGGGAATGTCGGCGGCGATCGGCGGCAGCCTGCTCACCGACGAGGGGGACGCGCAGCTGTCCGACCTCGACGCCGTCCAGCTGCTGCGCGGCCAGACCGCCATCGTCACCCGGCAGGCGCCGGCCGTCAGCCGCGACATGGTGGTGGTTGTCCCCCGTGAGGCGGCCGCCGAGCTGGACCCGCAGGTGCTGGCCCAGCGCCTTACCGCCCTGACCAATTCCACCTGGACGCAGCCGCAGGGCCTGCACGCGCTGCTGGAATCGGCTGCCGACTCCGCTCAGTCCGGGGCGGAGGTGGCCCGCGTGCCGCTGCCGGATTCGGCCAGCGGACAGGGCGAGGTGACCGCGATGACCCTGTCGGCGGCACGGGCGGCGGAGGACCACCTGGATTCGGTCGCCTCGATCCTGGACGACCCCGAACGGGCCCTGGGCATGTCCACCGACGTGGTCGCCCTGGCCACGTCGGCGTCCTGGCGGGCCGACGAGTCCGCCTGCACGACCATGATCGCCCAGTCCCGTGCCCGCGGGGAGGCGGTCTCCGACGCCCTGGCGGCAGCGCCGTCGAGCACCATCAACCTGATCTCCTCCTCCGCGGACCTGCCGGTGCGCATCGTGTCCACCCTGGACCAAGACGTGACCGTCGAGGTGCACCTGGAGTCCAGTTCCACCCGCCTGCAGACCGATGAGGACGTCACCGTCACCGTGCCGGCGGGCGGGCAGGTGACGGCGAGCGTACCGGTGACCGCCGTCGGCTCCGGCGACGTCGACCTGACCATCCAGCTGCGCGCGCAGGACGGCACGAATGTCGGCACGCCCTCCACGGTGCACCTGCGCGTGCGTGCCGACTGGGAGAATGTGGGCACGCGCGTACTCGGCGGGATCCTGGTGATCCTGTTGGTCGCCGGGATTATCCGTACCGTGCGCCGGGGGCGCCGCACCGCCACACCCAGGGAGCGTAGATGAAGCAGGACGGGGCCCAGTCCCAGACCGCCGGCCCGGCCACGAAGCAGCCCTCCCGGACGGGTAAGCCGGCGCCGTCCATCGCCCGCTCCAGCGCCGTGATGGCGGCGGGTACGCTCACCTCCCGCATCCTCGGCCTGGTGCGCAACGCCCTGCTGGTCACCGCCCTGGGTGCCACCGCCTCGGGTGCGGCCGACGCCTTCAACACCGCCAACACCGTGCCGACCCAGTTGTACAACCTGCTGATCGGCGGGATCCTCAACGCAATCCTGGTGCCGCAGATCGTGCGGGCGCTGCGCCAGCGCAACGGCGAGGAGCTGGTCAACCGGCTGCTGACGGCCGCCTCCATGGTGATCGCGGCCGTCTCCGCGCTGCTGACGGTCGCCGCACCACTGGTGATCATGCTGTACGCATCCGGCCTGGGGCGCTGGCAGCCGCTCGCCTTCGCCTTCGCCTTCTGGTGCATGCCGCAGATCTTCTTCTACGGCCTGTACGCCCTGTGGGGGCAGGTGCTCAACGCCCGCTCCAGCTTCGGGCCGTACATGTGGTCACCGGTGCTGAACAACGTCATCTCCATCGCCTCGATCCTGGCCTACCTGCATATCTACGGCGGCTACACCTCCGGGCAGGACCCGGGCATCTGGGACGCGGGCCGTATCGCCCTGATCGGGGCGACGACGACGCTGGGCATCGCCGCGCAGGCACTGATCCTGTACATCCCGCTGGTCCGCTCCGGCTTCCACCCCAAGCTCATCTTCGGCGTGCGCGGCATGGGCCTGGGCAACATGTCCAAGGTGGCGCTGTGGGCGCTGCTGGGCACGGCCATCGTCTCCTTGGGTGACCTGGCCGCCACCAACCTGGGTTCACGGGCGGTCACGGCCGCCGAGTCGTCCGCCTACGCGGACGTGATCGTCCCGTCGACGACCATGTACGCCAACGCCCAGCTGGTGTACATGCTGCCGCAGTCCCTGATCACCACCTCGATCATCACGGCCCTGTTCACCCGCATGAGTGAGAAGGCCGCCGCCGGGGACCGCGCAGGCGTGCGCGACGACCTGTCCCTGGGGCTGCGCTCGATCGCGGTGTTCACGGTGCTGTTCGCCGCGGGTATCGGCACCTTGGCCGCCCCGGCGCTGCAGGTGTTCGTCCCCTCCCTCTCAACGGAGCAGGCCCACGCCTCCGCCCCGATCCTGACGGTGCTGGCCGCCGGCATCGTGGGGCAGGGCGTGTGGTTCACCATGCAGCGGGTCATGCTCGCCTACGCGGACACCAAGCGGCTGCTGATCGCCGACACGGTGGTGGGCTTGATCCCGGTCCTGATCTGCCTGATGGCCTACCTGCTGGCCCCCGCCAACCACTGGATGGTGTGGGCGGCGGTGGGCTCGGCCACCTGCCAGATCGCCGGATTCCTGGTGCTGGTGCCACTGATCCGCCGCCACCTGCCGGACCTGGACGGGCCGCGAGTGGTGGGGACCTACGTGCGACTGATCGTGGCGGCACTGCCCGCGATCCTCGTCGGACTGGGGGTGCGCCGCCTGCTGGGCTCGGCCGACGGCTCCCTGACCGGAACCCGGCAGGTGGATGCCCTGGTGACCGTGCTGATAGTCGCCGCCGTCATGACCCTGGTGTACCTGGCGGTGGCCAAGCTGCTGCGGGTGCAGGAACTGGACGTGTTCTTCGGCCCGCTCTCGCGGATCGTGGCGAAGATCGGCCGGATGCTGCCCGGGCCGGTGGGCCGGGCGGTGGTGCGCATGGGCCGCGCCCTGGCGCCACCGCCGCCACTGGCCGCGCACGCGCCGGTGGAACCGACCCCGGTCCTGCCGCCGTCGTTCCCGCCCGCACCCAGGCCGGCACCGGCGGCCTCACATATCGGTTTCGCCCCGGCCGCGGTGTGGCCCGCAGATCCGGCTAGACTCGCCTTTAATACGCAGGCACTACCAGTCGTGGGAGGCGACCTCATGGCGGACGCAACGCCGATCGGCTCCGGCCGGTATGAGCTGCTGTCCACCATGCCGGCCACGCTGCCGCGCATTGTGCGGCACCTGGGCCGGGACACGATCCTGGACCGCCCGGTCACGGTACTCATGCTCACCGACGCCACCCCGCACCGCCGGGAGGTGCTGGAAGTGGCCACCCGCGCCGTGCTGGTCGATGACACCCGGATTCAGCGCGTCTACGACGTCGAGGCGGCCACCCCGTCGTTTATTGTCACCGAGCCGATGACGGGCCGGACCTTCTCCGCGCTGGTCAACTCCGGGTTGCGGGCCGACCAGGTGCGCGCCATCGTGGGTGAGGCCGCCCAGGCCCTGGACGCCTGCTCGCGCCGCGGCCTGCACCACCTGAACCTGTCGCCGGAGTCGGTGCGGGTGCGGCCCGACGGCACCGTGCAGGTTTCCGGCATCGGCGTGGAAGCGGCGGTGCTGGGGCTGGAGGCGGGCACGCAGGCCGACCCGCTCGCGGGCGACCGCGCCGACGCCCGCGCCCTGGTCGAATTGCTGTACTTCGGACTGACCCGGCGATGGCCGGGCAAACGCGCCGGCCTGCCCGCCGCCCCCATGGCCGGCGGCGCTCCCGTACCCCCCTCCCAGATAGCGCGCACGCCCGACGACGTCGATGCCGCCCTGGACCGGCTGGTGGCCCGCACCTGGCGCGACGCGGCCAGTGCACCCACCTCAGCCGCCGAGGTCGCGGGTGCCCTGGCCCCCTGGGACCCCGGCTCGCTTGCTGAGCTCGCCGCCCCGGCCGCACCCGGTCCGGCTCCCGAACCGCCAGCAGAAACGGAGTCGGCGGCGTCGGGGTCGGCCGGCGCACTGACCGGTATGGCCGGCGGGGTGCTGGCGCGGCTACGGCGTCGGTCCAGTGCCCGCCCGGCGGCTCCCATGGATGAACCCACGCCGGCCCCAACCGCAGGCGAGCAGGCCACCACCCCGCCGGAGCGTCGGCCGGCCGTGCGGGTAAACCCAGCGCCGGCACCGTCCTCCGAGACCGCGGCGCCACCGCGTCAGGAGGAGTACTTGGAGGCCCTGGACTTCGCCGCGCAGGAGCCGGAAGCGGAGTACAAGGAGGACGCGCAGGAGCGGGCGGTCAACCGGACCACCACCGCCGTGCTAGTCGCCGTCGTACTGGCGGTGCTGGTTGGCGTGGCCCTAGCCGTGAACAACCTGCTCGGACTGGCCGGCGTGAAGTTCCAGGACGACAACATCCCGGCCGCCAAGACCGTGCCCACCGCCTCGGAGTCCGCCGTACCCGAGCCGGCGCCGGAGCCGGAGGAGGAGCAGGCCGAGCCCAGTGCGCCAATCACACCCGCTTCCGCTCAGTCCCTCGACCCCTTCGGGAACAACAACGAGCACCCGGAGAACGCCTACCTGGTCATAGACGGCAACACCGACCAGGCCTGGTCCTCACGCTTCTACCTGGAATCGACTCCAGCCGGCAAGCCGGGCATCGGCATGGCGGTGACACTGGAGCAGGAGGCCGAGATCTCCGGCATTGACGTGCAGGGCACCGGCAGCGGCGGGAATGTGCAGGTGCGCGCCACCAGCGCCGATGACCCCACCGGGGGGACGCTGCTGGCCGAGGGTGCGTTCACCGAGGGCACGACCTCCTTCGAGTTCGATCCCACCACCACCGGGTCCGTGGTGCTCTGGGTGACCAACCTGCCCACCGCCGCGGACGGGCAGTTCAAACTCACCATCTCGGAGATCACCCTCAAGTAGCCGGCCCCGCCGGAACAAAGCGCCCCGCGCCCCGGTTCATCGGGCATCGGGCGGGCGCTTCCCGCAAACGCGGCGGCGCCCGGCACATACGAGAAAGACGCAGAATCAGGAGAGTCATGGTCCACGACGTCGTCATTGTCGGCTCCGGCCCCGGCGGTTACACCGCGGCGATCTATGCCGCCCGCGCCCAGCTGCACCCGATCGTCCTCGCCGGCTCCGTCACCGCCGGCGGCGCTCTGATGGACACCACCGAGGTGGAGAACTACCCCGGGTTCCGTGACGGCGTCATGGGCCCGGACCTCATGACGCAGATGCAGGAGCAGGCCGAGCGCTTTGGCGCCGATATCCGCTACGAGGACGTGATCGCTCTCGACCTGACCGGCGACATCAAGCGCATCACCACCGACGACGCCGTATACGAGGCGCGCACCGTGATCCTGTCCACCGGGTCGGAGTACCGCAAGCTGGGTCTGGCCGACGAGGAGCGCCTGTCCGGGCACGGGGTGTCCTACTGCGCCACCTGCGACGGCTTCTTCTTCAAGGACCGGCCGATCGTGGTGGTCGGCGGCGGCGACTCCGCCATGGAGGAGGCGCTGTTCCTGACCCGCTTCGGCTCCTCGGTGACCGTGGTGCACCGGCGCGACCAGCTGCGCGCGAGTGCGGTCATGGCTCAGCGCGCCCGCGAGAACGAGAAGATCGACTTCGCCTGGAACTCCCGGGTGGTCGGCCTGAACGGCGCCGACGGCCTGGAGTCGGTGACCCTGGAGGACACCGTCACCGGCGAGCGCCGCGACCTCCCGGCCGCGGGCCTGTTCGTGGCCATCGGGCAGATCCCGCGCTCGGAGTTGGTCAAGGGCGTGCTGGAGCTGGATGACGCCGGCTACATCAAGGTCGACTCTCCCTCACAGCGCACCAACATCCCCGGCGTGTTCGCCTGCGGCGACGTCGCCGACCCGGAGTACCAGCAGGCGGTAACCGCCGCCGGTTCTGGGTGCCGGGCGGCCCTGGACGCGGAGGCCTACCTGGCCGACCTGGATTCCTGAGCCGGCGACGCATCCACGCAGCTTCATCCATACAAACTCATACTTATTCAGACTCATTGTTAACTAGGAGTGACCCATGTCTGACACCCACGCCGTCACCGACGCCACCTTCGAGGCAGAGGTCATGCAGTCCGATGTCCCGGTCGTAATCGACTTCTGGGCCGAGTGGTGCGGTCCCTGCCGGCAGATGGCCCCGGTGGTGGATGAGGTCGCGGCCGAGCTGGGCGAGCGGGCCAAGTTCGTCAAGCTGGACGTGGACGCCAACCCGGCCACCACCCGCTCCTTCGGCGTGCGCTCCATCCCGACCTTCGCCGTCGTCTCGGGCGGCGAGGTGGTCCACCAGTTCGCCGGCTCCCGCCCGAAGGCCTCCTTCAAGGCGCAGTTGGAGAAGGTCATCGCCTGACAGGGGGACTTGGCGCGCCGTGCCCGGTTAGCGGGCTGTGGGGCGCCGCCCCGCAAGAATGTCGCAGATCGGCACAAACGCCGGGATCAATCGCCAGACCTTACGGCACAGCCGCGTGATTCCAACGATCGTCGGCGGGCCCTTTGGGCCCGCCGACGCGTTTATGCCGAACTCGGACATTCCTCAGCACCGGGTGGACATCCACGCTCGCCGACACGAGCCTCCGACGCACGAGGCTTGAACTCAGCTGATGGGGACGTCCTCCAGCAGAATCAGCTCGTCGGCGTCATGCCCGCACAAGCCTCCCGCGACTCAGGCTAATGAAACAGTACCAACAATCCACAACAGCCCGCGACGACCGCGCTGGGCTATTCAGTTCGGGGGAGATCCCCTCTCTCGTCTCGGCGAGGCAGCTCAGCTCCGTGCGGCTCCAATTGAGCAGCGCAGGTTCATGGACGGCACCTACTTTTGCAGACGACGCTTCCCCTGCCGAGACCACTGTCTCCACGGCCACCAATGACCCAGGTCAAGTCAGAGACATCCTCCCCGACATTGGTTCCAGCCCCATACCGGAGGACGCGAACGCCAGGTGGTTGTATCGCGTCACTTGTTGGTGCGGGGCCGTGGCGGGGGCTCGGTTGGGAACTCGGCCTCCTGCGCGAGATAGCGTCGTTCGGCCTCGGCCGCACGATTAGCAGCAGGCGAATTGACGGTGGCGCTGAGGACTCGCCCGACGGTACCGAGTCGCAGCGATGCCCCGCTCGGCAGGGTCCAGGTAGTGGACTCCTGGGGGCCGTTACGCCCCTGGGAGTGCTTAGTAGTGCCGGTACCGTACAAGCCGGTCAGCACTTCGACGTACTGGGCGTACACCTGGCGCACCAGCACAGCCGCCTCCGGCGGCGCACTGGCCTTAGGAACACGCGAAGCCAACCCCATGCGAAAGGACCCGATTTGGCCTCTGAGCGTTACGAAAGAGGCGTCCTTGCCGCCCAAGTCATGACCGGTAGTAAACATGGTCTCCCTAGTCGGGGAAGACTGCCAGCCAAGACGGTCACGCAGCTCCAAACCCTCCTGTACGCTCATGGGCCACTTATGCTCCAACCACAGCCGAATCACCGGCACACCCACCTCAGGCGGAACCACCCGAAACACCCCACCACCAGGCAAAGACAACTCGAACACCGAAGCCGCCCCCGTCTGGCCACCGGTCCCGGACTGTCCGCTGTTGCTACTACTCATGCCTGTTTCCTCTCTAAGTCACTCGGGCCGGCCAACGAAAAGAACTCCCAACGATGCTGAATATTTTAAGCTGTGCTGGTCGCAATGTCTACCATTTCAGTCGTTGAAAACATCACGTAATAATCGTGGTTAGGACCGTCATTCAGTCGAGCGCGTCGATCATCTCCTGTAGCGTGTCGCGAACCTTGTGGCTGTTTGGCCCGTCTCCGACCAGGTCGAAGAAGACGTCCTGCACGTGCGGCTCCCCGTGTGCCGTGCGAGTGGAAATGGTTCGGAAGCATAGTTTAGTATTCCCACTCTTGATCGCTTCCCACACATCCTTATGGTCATGGAAGTACTGGGCGTAGCGCGGGTCCGTGATAAGGTGATCGCGCGCATATTCTGGTGTGCCTTGAGGGAAATCTCCTTCGAACGTGGTGTGCACAGGCGTTTTGCTCAGCCTGGCGGTGACGCCCTTGTACTCCAGCTCGTAGAAGGTCTTGCCGTCACCGCTCAACGCGGCCCCGTCGGAGTAGCCCCCCGGCGGCGTGTGGCCATTGTTCTCGTTGCGCCACGCGTCCAACACCGGAGCGCCATGCGTATCCGAATAGTGCTGCCCACCGACCTCACCAATCGCCGCGGAAGTCTCAGAGATATCCTGTCTGGCGCCGGTCAAGTTGATAGCGATCTGATTGAGTTCGTCGACCTTTTCTGGGTCGTAGCCGTCGTCCAAAAGACTATCAATAGTGTTGTCTCGGTTTTTGATGTTGAAAGCCTTTCGTTCCAGGCCGTCGGGCATTGAATCGTCCAATTGCCCCAGCAACTCGTCGCGCTGGTCAACGAATCCTTCACGGTCCTCGAACAACTCAGGAACACTCTTCTGATACCTGTCATCAACGTCGCCGTCAGCACCGTCTGCCCCGTCTACATCGGCGTGATCGTCAACGTTGTGGTCGTCATCGGGATCGTGATGGCTGTCTTGATCGGCGGTGTTGTCCTTTGCGTGGTCGTTGCTGGTGTCCCCGTCGTTGCTCTTGTGGGTAGTGTCGGTGTCGCTGCTGGGCGCGTCCTTGTGACCGCCGCTGGCCGGGTCGGGTGCGTCGTCGGCCTTGCCGTGTGGGGCTGTACTGTCAGCTGCCGCGGTACTCGAATGAGAGCTGTTGCCTTCTGGGTCCATGTGAGCAGACACGGACTCGGGCTCGGCCTCATGGCCACTGGTGCGCTCGGAGGAGCCCGGCGAGTCGGTGTCCCGGGGTCGCTCGTCGGGAGCCTGTTTGCCGTGCTCATCGGGTTGATGCTGCTCCGAGTTGTGGTCGGCAGGCCGGTTGCTGCCCGGGTCGCCGTCAGCACCGGACCGGCCGCGGGGCTTGGCATCAGCGTCAGAGCCGTTGCGACTGGCGGGCTCAGGCTCGCCAGCGTCGGCCCGGCTGCCCCCGGCACCAGAGCCGCCGCCACCGGCTCGGCCGGTGGTCGCGTCGGGGGTGCTGGTGTGAGCGCCCTCCGAGCCACTGCTGCCCGCACGCTGGGTGTCAGCGCCTGAACCGACATCGGCGTGCGCGGCGCCGTGGGCCGATGGAGAGATACTGGTGTCGCCATGTATCGGGTTAATGCCGTGGTAGCTGTTGTTCCCGGCAGAGGATGCAGCATCGCTGTAAGTACTTGGAGTCCCGGCCCCGCCAGCACTGCCGGGGGAGCCCGACGAGGACCCACCACGAGCACCAGCACCATCGGGCGAGGACGGAGCCGACGCCTGACCCGGACCGCCCGACGAACTCGCGGCGCCGTGGGCCGGGGGAGCTTCGGCGCTCATGTCCCCACGAGTGGGGTGAATGCCATGGAACAGAGCATCGGAGCCGCCGCTGGCAGTACCGCCCGCCGCGCCAACACCACCGACGGTACCGCCGGAACCGGAGCCCGCGTGGGCGCCGCCACCCGCTGTGGTCGATCCGGTACCGCTGGAAGCCGATGACCGGCCACCAGCGGCGTCCGCACCACCGGGACCGCCCACAGACCCGGCGGTGTCGCCAGCAGGCGCAGGCGTGCTGGTGGTGCCGGGGCCGTCGAGGTTGTTGGCGCTGCGTGCCGCCCGTGTACTGGGAGCAGCGTGCGCGTGGGGCCTGGAAGAGCCGACCAAGTGCTTCCTGGCAGTGCGGCCGATTCCCCGGCCCGTGGCCTCCGCCACGTTGGAGGGGGCCAGCTTCTTCAGTTTCTTGAGCTTGCCCACCATGCCGGTAAGACCCGGCGGCACCCGGCTCAGCAGCCGCGCCAAGGCCGAGATCGAAGTAACCAGGTCCTTGATCTTCCCCGACAGCCTGGTCACCCGCGTCGCAATCCACGAATAGGTCTGATAGGCAACCAGCGGGGTCAACAGCCCCAGCGAGAAGACCTCCTCCGCCGCCGCCTGAATCAGCATGCCGAAGGCCTCCGTGATCGTGTCACGCACCATGTCATGGACGAACTGCACGATCGCGGCGGCGATCTGAAGACCCTTGGCAATCCCCGACGCCGCCCCAGAGGCACCGTCCAGGCCATCGGACAACTCCTTGGCCCGCGACCGCCACGCAGCGGCCGCCAACCCGGCCTGACCCGCCATGTCCGCGGTCACATAGTTGCGCACATCCTGCGCATGAGTAGCAAGCGCCTCGGAGATGTTCGTCCAGGTCTGCGCCCCCGCCATCACCGCATCGGCATCACCGGTCAGCTGCTCCAGCATTTCATCCAATGGATGAATATGCTCGATCAACCACCCCAGACCCGCACTGACCGCAGCCGCAATCGGGTTGAATACCGTGAACACCACATCCCCGGCCAAGGCCACACCCGCCAGGGAGCCGTACACCCACGACCCATTACCGATCGCCTCACTCAGATCCGACAGATCCTCACCAATACCCGTACCCGCCCAAAACGACGTCGAATCCTGCCGCTCAGCCACCAACGGATTAGCGGTAGTCACCAGGAACCTCCAGGGAAACAAATCATAGTAATCATGTAACACAACCGTTGCGGACAGGCCTATAACCCGTCAGTCCCGCGGCAGACACCCACCCGGCGAACACACACCACAACCAGCCGCACCCAGCCCTCAGTAAGACGGGTAGGTGTTGTTGGCGTCGGTAGCCGCCTGGGAGTCGGTCTCCTCGAAATCGGTCGCTGTGTCCTTCAAGTCCTGCACGTCCTGCTCGAGCAGATCCCCGATATCAGACAGACTCGAATCGAACTGAGTCTTCGCGCTCTCATACGACGACGCGAACAACGGCGTACACAACATCCCGAACGGCTCACCCGCCAACGCCGCATCAGATGCAGACTCCACCGTGTCCAGTCCGTCGCCTACCGAGGCGACGTGCCCGGCGTGGGTGCGCCACACCTCCGGGGAGATCTCCAGGTCAGCCATCACCAACCACCCCACAGGCCACGCCCGTCATCGCTCTGCCGGAAGCTCCCCAACAAACCGGTCGGGTCGATCAGGCCCGCACCCCGCGGGGCGGTCCCAGGCCGCCGGCCCGACTGCGCCGCAGCGTCATCGATCTCGTCGTCCACCGAAGCTCCTCCTCATGCGTGTAACCGAAATGGAACATACCAAACCCGCAACGCCACTTACCAGGCATACGGATGGGATCTTCACCATGCCCTCCCCGCTTCGGGATATGCCGCATTGCCTACCGACCCAAAGGCACTCGTCGCATAGGATGGGGCCGCTTCAGCACGGCGCACGGGAGGGCGGCACATGCACCGCACGCAGGACACGAGTTACATCTCCACCCGGGGCGGCATGACGCCCACCGGATTCCTGGACGTGCTCCTGTCCGGATTGGCTCCCGACGGCGGCCTCGCCGTCCCCGCAGAGGTCCCGCGGGTATCCGCCGCCACTCTGGAGTCCTGGCGGGCACTGACCTACTCGGAGCTCGCCGCCGAGGTCATCGGCCTGTACGCCACCGACATCCCGGCCGCCGATCTGCGGGCGCTGACCGCGGCCGCCTACGGTCCGGAGCATTTTCCGGAACCGGTGGTGCCGCTGCGCCCGCTCGACGCCGTCGCTCCCGGGCTCGCCCTCGTGGGACTGTCCGAGGGGCCGACCATGGCGTTCAAGGACCTGGCCATGCAGTTCCTCGGGCAGGCGATCCCGTACCAGCTGACCCGCGAGGGACGCGTGCTCAACATCCTCGGTGCCACCAGTGGGGACACCGGCTCGGCCGCCGAGCACGCCTTCCGTGGCCGCGACGGCGTCAGTGTCTTCATGCTGTCCCCGCAGGGGCGCATGAGCGATGTGCAGCGCGCGCAGATGTACTCGCTCGCCGACGCGAACATTCACAACATCGCCGTCGATGGGGTCTTTGACGACTGCCAGAACCTGGTCAAGGCGATCAACGGCGACGCCGCCTTCAAGGTCGAATACGCCATAGGCGCGGTCAACTCCATCAACTTCGGGCGCATCGCCGCCCAGGTCGTCTACTACGTGTGGGCCTGGCTGCGCGCCTCCGACGGCGTCGCGGAGGGCCTCGCCGGGGCGGCAGCGGGCGCCGGGGTTGGCGAGCCGACCGGCGAGCGCATCTTCGGCGTGGACGTCACGGTGCCCAGCGGCAACTTCGGCAACATCTACGCCGGTCATCTCGCCCGCACCATGGGGGTGCCGATCCGCCGGTTGATCCTGGCCACGAATGAGAACAACGTGCTGGATGAGTTCTTCTCCACCGGCGTCTATCGGCCCCGCTCGAGTGCACAGACCCTGGCCACCTCCAGTCCATCCATGGACATCTCCAAGGCCTCCAACCTCGAGCGCTTCATCTGGACTCTGCTCGGTGCCGAGGAGTTCCACTCCCGCTGGCCCGAGCTGGAGCGTACCGGGGTGCTGGACCTCTCCGATCAGCTGGCACGGATGCGCGATGAGTTCGGCTTCGTCTCCGGCACCTCGACTCATGCCGACCGGCTCGCCGCGATCCGGCGCGTACACGAGGCCACCGCTGCACCCATCGACCCGCACACCGCCGACGGCGTGACCGTGGCCCTGCGGTTGATGGAACCGGAAGTTCCGACCCTCGTGCTGGAGACCGCCCGGCCGGAGAAGTTCCCGGAGACCGTTGCCGAGGCGCTCGGCGCCCCGCAGCCCGTGCCCGAGGCGATTCAGCGTCTTCTCGACGCCGAGCAGCACGTGGTGAGCATCCCCTGCGACGAGGCGCGGCTGCGGGCGCTCATTGCCGCCGACGCGCTGCGATCCTGAATGCCGAGAACCGCCGCCACAACCGGGTGAGCATGTTTCACGTGAAACATCCGGGCCGGGCCCGAAGTGTTTCACGTGAAACACTCGTGTCGACGGTCCATGTTTCACGTGAAACATCGCTGCACATACTCCATGTGCGGCGTGCGCCGACCGTAGCGGGTTCAGGCGGCCCTCGTAATCGAGGCACGGCGGGCCACGCCAGCGAAGAACTCGCTCACTGTCATCGCCCGAGCGCTCCCGTCTGGTGATGTTTCACGTGAAACATCACCGTCAAGCCCAAGCGTGGCAGACTGTTCTCTGACGAAGCACCACCCGCCGGGAGGGATTACCACGTGAACGAGACGAACCCACAACGAGGCAACCGGCTGGACCCCTGGCTCGACTCCTACGCCACGCGAGCGTACGGCCTGCGCGAGTCCGAGACTCGCTCCCTGTTCGCCGTCGCCTCCCGGCCCGAAGTAGTCTCCCTTGCCGGCGGCATGCCCAACCTGAAGGACCTGCCGCTCGACCAGTTGGCCGAGGCGACGGCCCGCATGATCCGCAAGGACGGCGGTCGCGCGCTCCAGTACGGCAACGGACAGGGACTGCCGCGACTGCGCGAGCAGATCCCCGAAGTCATGGCGCTGGAGGGGATCGACGCCGACCCCGAGGACGTCGTCATCACCACCGGCTCCCAGCAGGCGGTGGACATCGTCACCGAGCTGTTCATCGATCCCGGCGACGTGATCCTCACCGAGGCGCCCACCTACGTGGGCTCGTTGTCCATCTTCTCCACCTACCAGGCCGACGTCCAACAGGCGCCCATCGACGCCGACGGCGTCATTCCCGAAGCGCTCGAGCAAACCATAACCGACCTTGAGCGGCAGGGCCGGCACGTCAAGTTCTTCTACTGCCTACCCAACTTCCACAACCCGGCCGGCGTCAGCCTCTCGGAGGAGCGGCGCCCGCAGGTCATCGAGATCTGCCGCCGCCACCACATTCTCATCATCGAGGACAACCCCTACGGACTGCTCGACTTCGAGGGCCGCACGCACACCGCGCTGAAGACCCTGGCGCCCGACGACGTCGTCTACCTCGGATCCTTCTCAAAGATCTTCGCGCCCGGATACCGCGTCGGGTGGGCCGTGGCGCCGCCGGCGGTGCGGGAGAAGATGAAGCTGGCCTCCGAGGCCGCCATCCTGTGTCCGAGCTCGGTGGGCCAGTTCTCGATCTCCAACTACCTGGACAACTTCGACTGGCGCGGTCAGATCCAAGACTTCCGCACCATGTACCGCAGGCGCCGCGACGCCATGGTGGACGCTCTTTCCGAGTTCATGCCCATGTGCACGTGGAACGTGCCCGAAGGCGGCTTCTATGTCTGGGTCGGACTGCCCGAGGGCCTCGACGCCAAGGAGATGCTGCCGCGGGCCGTCACCAACCTCGTCGCCTACGTCTCCGGCACCGCCTTCTACGCGGGCGGCCGCGCCGGCCGCGACCACATGCGTCTGTCCTTCTGCTATCCGGAACCAGTCGATATCCGCGAGGGAGTGCGGCGCCTCTCCGAGGTCGTCACCCACGACCTGGAACTGGTCAACCTGTTCGGACCCGCCTGCCAGCGGCCTTCGGGCGGCGTCTCCGCACCCTCGCCGGACCAGGTCTGAGACCCCATCATCACCCGCACCGACGCATATACACCGAATCGACCTTGAACAACGAGGAGCCGTCCATGTCCGACACCGCCGAATCCAACCCCGACGCGCCGCTGCGCATAGCCGTACTTGCGGGCGGTCTCAGCCACGAACGCGACGTGTCGCTGCGCTCCGGACACCGCGTCGCCAGCGTCCTGAAGCACCTGGGCCACAACGTGTTGGTCATGGACGTGGACGCGCGCACCATCGCCTCCCTGAAGGCGTTCAGCCCCGACGTGGTGTGGCCGCTGGTGCATGGAGGTCACGGCGAGGATGGCGGGTTGCAGAACGTGCTGATCGCCCTCGACCTGCCCTATGTGGGCACGCACTCCGACGGCTGCCAGCGCGCATCCTTCAAGCCGACGGCCAAGGCATCCGTGCGCGCCGCCGGCGTCCCCACGCCGGACTCGGTGACGCTGCCCAAAGCCTACTTCAGCCAGCTCGGAGCGCAGGAGGTGCTCGGCGTCGTCGCCGGTCACCTCGGCCTGCCCGTGGTGGTCAAGCCCAACCAGGGCGGCTCCGGACTCGGCGTCTCCTACGCGGAGAACGCCGACGAGCTGCGCACCGCGATGGTCTCCTGCTTCGCCTACGACGAGCGGGCGCTGATCGAGAGGTACGTGGAAGGCACCGAGCTCGCGGTGTCGGTCGTGGACACGGGCGATGGCCCGCACGCACTGCCCGCGGTCGAGGTGGTCTCCCAGGGCCGCTACGACTTCGACGCCCGCTACAACCCCGGCCGCTCGGAGTACTTCGTCCCGGCCCGCGTCGACGATTCGGTGCAGGCGCGCGCCCAGGAGATGGCCGTAACCGTGCACCGCGCGCTTGGACTCGGCAACCTCTCGCGCACCGATCTGATCGTCGACGCCGAGGGCCAGCCCTGGTTCATCGACGCCAACGTCATCCCCGGCATGACCGAGGTCTCCCTGTTCCCGATGGCCGCGCAGGCCGCCGGCGACCTGCCGAAGCTGTATGACGACATCGTGCGCCATCCAGCGGTGCGCCCCTGAACGACCGGCGTCCTCGAGCCGAGAGGGCCGCGATGTTTCACGTGAAACATCGCGGCCCTCTCGCCTTCATCTGATAACTGCTTGCGGTCCGGGCCGGGCGCCGCACGCCATCGACTACTCAATCACGCCTACGCGCGTCTCCGTGGCGCAGCCGACTCGGTCCAGTTCGACCCACGCGCACGGTCGTCTCAAGGCCCTAGAGGCACATCGCCAGACGAGCGACCGTGTCAGCCCTCGTCCAGCGAGGTTCCCGGCGCCAGCGCCTCCACGATCCGCGCCAAATCCTCATCCCCAGCGAACTCGATGGTGATACGGCCCTTCTTGGCGCCCCGGGTGACCTTGACGCGAGTGTCGAAGGCGTCGGAAAGGCGCGTGGACAGCGCAGGCAGGGGGGTGTTGCGCGAGTGCCCCACCGTCTTCGCAGCGGCATGCGCCTCGGCCGGCTCTCCGTACACGGCCACGATCTCCTCGGTGGCGCGCACCGACAGTCCCTCGGCCACCACGCGCTGCGCCACGCGCTCCATGGCGGCGGCGTCGGGCAGGCCCAGCAGCGCGCGCGCATGGCCGGCGGACAGCACCTCCGCAGCCACCCGCCGCTGCACCAGCGGCGGCAGCTTCATCAGCCGCAGGGTGTTGGAGATCTGGGAGCGGGACCGAGCGATCTTCTCGGACAGTTCCGCCTGGGTGCAGTCGAAGTCCTCCAGCAGCTGCTGGTAGGCGGCCGCCTCCTCAAGCGGGTTCAACTGCACCCGGTGCAGGTTCTCCAACAGCGCGTCGCGCAGCAGTTCTTCGTCCGCGGTGTAGCGCACCACCGCCGGAATCGTCTCCATCCCGGCCGCCTTCGCGGCGCGCAGGCGCCGTTCGCCCATCACCAGCTCGTAAGCGGCGTCCTCGGGCGCGTCCGCGTTCTCGGAGCCCGCGGAGCCATCCACCGGCGCGTCCATGCGGCGCACCACGATCGGCTGGAGCAGGCCGACCTCCCTGATGGAGTCGGCGAGCTCCGCAATGTCGTCCTCGTCGAAAACCTGACGCGGCTGACGCCGGTTCGGCACGATCGCTGCGACCGGCAGCTCGGCGAAGGTCGCTCCCGGCACCGGCACCAACTCGATGTCGGCCTCTGCGTCAGCGCCGGCAGCGGATGTTTCACGTGAAACATCGACGGTGCTCGCCGCGGCCGCCTCGGTCATACCGGCCGATTCCGCCGGGCCCTGCGCGATCCCCGGGGAGCCCGCGGCGTCCACGTCGGTCTTCTTCGCGTCGCCCACAGCGTTCGGGTCCACCGGCGTCCGCGGACGCGTTCCAGTACTGCGCCCGCCCCGCCGGGAGCGCTTGGAGGGGGCGAGCAGGGTGGCGGCGATGTCATCCGCGTGGCGCGCCGTTTCGGGCTCGGTCCCCGCGGCGGCGTCGGCGCCCGGGCCCTCGGGGAAGAAGACGTCGGAGGGGCGGCGGCTGGGATTCTCCACCTGCGCGTCGGGGATGAGTGCCTGCAGCCCGCGTCCCAGGCCGCGCTTCTTCTGAGCCATCGTCATGCCTCCGTGGGTTCGTCCTGCCGAGCCTGCTCAACACCGCGCGCGGCGATCTCCATCGCGAGCTTCTTGTAGGCGACGGCGCCGCTCGAGCGGGGGTCCCAGAATACGACCGGGGACCCGAAGGACGGCGCCTCCGCCACGCGTACAGAACGGGGTATGCGAGTTGTGAGCGTGGCCGCCGGGAAGTAGGTGCGTACTTCCGCCTCCACCTCCTTGGCCAACGTGGTGCGCGCGTCAAACATGGTCAGGGCGATCATGGAGACGCTCAGGTCAGGATTGTGAATCTGGGCGATGCGATCCACCGAGCGCGTCAGCAGCGCCAAACCCTCGAGTGCGTAGTACTCGGCCTGCATGGGAATGAGTACCTCCCCGGCGGCCACGAAGGCGTTAATCGTCATAATGCCGAGGCTGGGCGGGCAGTCGATGAGTACGTAATCCATGCGAGGCAGCCCCTGCGCCTCGCGGTCCCGCAGGAACTCCTCCAGCGCGAGCCGCATGCGCGACTCACGCTGCGAAGAGTTGATCAACTCGATCTCCACGGCGGCGACGTCGAGCGTTGAGGGCACGCACCACAGGGTCTCGGCGAAACGCGTGCGCACCGCCACGTCCTGGATGCGGGCGCCCTCAACCAACACGTCGTAGATGGAGGCCTGATCCTCGTCGTGCTCGACCCCGAGCGCCGTCGAGGCGTTGCCCTGCGAGTCCGCGTCCACCACCAGCACCTGCAGCCCTGCCTCGGCCAGTGCGGCCGCGACATTGACCACGGTGGAGGTCTTGCCCACGCCGCCCTTCTGGTTGGCGACGGCGATGATGCGAGTGTGCTCGGGCCGGGGGAATCCGCCCTCGGCGACTTGATCCAGGGCTGAGCGGTCAGCGCGGAGCTGATCGAAGATAGACGATCCTGACAATCTGCTTCTCCTACGGCGTCCGGTTGGCGTACGCCTTTCGGCGCTTCAGTCTACGTGAGCGGCCGCCGCCGATCGGTCAGCGCGAGGCGGGCCGTCGAACCTCAACGACCTTGGTGACCTCTTCACCGGGGGTGACCACCTCGTGGATGACGGCCGGCTCAAGACGCGCCCGCTTGATCACATACTTGGCGTCCGCCACCTCGGCCTCCGCCCGCGCGCCCTTGAGCGCAAGCAGACTGGCACCCGGCCGCAGCAGAGGTGAGGTCAGCCTTACCACCTTTGAGAGGTTCGCCACTGCTCGCGCGGTGACGGCGTCATACTTGGCGCGCAACTCCTCTGCCCGCGCGCGCCGGACGGTGACATTGTCCAGGTCGAGCTGCGCGACGACGTCGTCGAGCCACTGAGTGCGCCGCTCCATGGACTCCACCAGCACCACATCGAGGTCCGGCCGCAGCAGGGCGACGACGATGCCGGGAAAGCCGGCGCCGGAACCGATGTCCGCCACCCTGCCATGGTCGGGCAGGAACGGGACCACGGCGGCGGAGTTGACGATGTGCCTGGTCCACAGGCGCGGCAGCTCGCGCGGCCCCACCAGCCCGCGCAGCTCACCCTCCTCGGCGAGCACGTGGGCGAAGTGTTCGGCCGCGCTGAAGGCGGGGCCGAACATCGCCCGCATCTCCGCGGTCGGCTCCTCCACCACCACCGGCTCGCCGGGCTGCGGGGCGGCGGGGTCGAGCGTCGCCATCGGCTCAGGCCTGCTCGTCGTCGGTCGCCTCGTCGGCGGCGCCCGCATCCGGCGCGCCTTGTTCCACCTCATCCGAGCCGTCGACCTCGTCGACGTCCTCCGGCTCGTCGTCGGGGAGCATGACCACCACGTGCCGGTGCGGCTCGGTGCCCTCGGACTCGGAGAACAGGCCGGCCGCGGCGACGACGTCGTGGCAGACCTTCCGCTCGAAGGGGTTCATGGGCTCCAGCGCCACCGGTTCGCCGGTCGCCTTGACCTTGTTGACCGCCTCGGCGGCAACCTTGGTCAGCTCGGCGCGGCGCGCCGCACGGTAGCCGTTGATGTCCAACATCAGCCGGGAACGATTGCCGGTGCGCGCCTGGACGGCCAGGCGGGTCAGCTCCTGGATCGCCTCCAGGACCTCGCCGTCGCGGCCGACCAGGTCGGCCAACTCGCGCTCGTCGCCCGCCTCGGAGGCGATGATCGCCACCGAGGCCCGACCGTGGTCGACGTCGATGTCGATGTCGCCGCCGAGATCGACGATGTCGAGGAACTCCTCCAGGTAGTCGGCGCCGATCTCGCCTTCCTCCTCGAGGTCCTTGACGCTGCTGGCCTGGTGCTTGGGGTGCTGTGCGTGCTCGCTCATGGGACTGTCTGCTTCGCCTCTCGTGGATGCCCTGCCTCCGGTGATCCGGACTCAGCGGGGCTTGCGCTTGTTGTTCTTCTTGTTCTTACCGGCCTGACCCTTGCGTTTGGCGGCCGCCTGCTTGCGGGCCCGAGCACGCCGCTCGTAGCGGCGCCGGGCGATCTCCTCCTGGGTGAGGCCGACGGCGTTGGTGCGCCGATCGGCGTCGTTGGTGTCCGACTCGGTGTCCTCGGGCGCGGTCTTGTCCAGGTTCGCGGCGGTCGAGGCGTTCTGCGGGCGCTTCTTCTGCCGGTCCTTGCGGACGGGCTGGGCCCGCTGCCCGGTGCGGATGGTGCCCTCGGCCTCGGCCTTGGCGCGTTCCTCCTCCTCCAGCGAGGGCAGTCCCTTGCGGGCACGGCGGGCGTTCTCGCGGGCCCGCATCTTCTTCTCGGCCTCGGAGCCGGGTGCGGGCATCTTGCGGATGGTGAAGAACTGCTGCCCCATGGTCCACAGGTTCGTAGTCACCCAGTACACCAGCACGCCGATCTGAAACTGCACGCCGGTGAAGGCGAAGAAGATCGGCATGATCGTCATCATCATGCGCTGGGAGCGCATGGCCGGGTTGTCGGAGTTCTTGGTCGCCTCCGGCATGTTCTTCATGCTCAGCTGCGCCATCGTGTACCACTGGGTGACGCTCATCAGGATGATCATCACCACGGTCACGATCTTGACCGTGACATCGCTGGAGTTCATGAAGGAGGCCGACAGCGGCGCCCCGAACAGCGTTGAGGCCTGCACCTGCTCGGCCAGGGCGGCGGTGAGCGGACCGATGGAGTCATGGTCCGGGTAGGTGCCGGTGGCGACCGCCTCCAGGTTGGCCAGCACGCGGAACAGCGCGAAGAACACCGGCATCTGGATCAGGATGGGCAGGCAGGAGGCGAAGGGGTTGGTGTTGTGCTTGCGGTACAGCGCCATCATCTCCTCCTGCTGGCGCTGCTGTGAGGCGGGGTCCTTCTTGCCCTTGTACTTCTCCTGCAGTGCCTGCAGCTCGGGCTGCATGAGCTGCATGCCGCGGGACGCGCGAATCTGCCGGACGAACAGCGGCATGATCAGCAGCCGCACGAACATGGTCAGGCCGACGATCGAGATGACCCAGGCGACGCCGGGCCCATCGGAGAATCCGATGAAGACCAGGAATCGGTGGATGGTGACCATGACCCAGGCGACCGCGACCTTGAGGGGCCACAGGATCGTGTCCATTGCACTCCTTGTTTACGAACTTACGACGCTAACGACGCCGACGGCGCCTGATGGGCTGCCGACCGCCCGGGCGCTATCGGCACGGGGCGGGTCGGCGGACTTGCGGTGACTGACGAATCGGTGGGGACGGGGACTACTAGGCGGTGACACTCGCTGGCAACACGCGTCCATCGGCGTCGGGCGGGGCACCCGAACGGGGGCGCTCATCCGGGCAGTGCGGGTTATTAGCGGCAAAGCGCGGCACGTCGGGGGCAGGTGGTAGCGCCACCGACCCGGGTCGGGGACATGGTCGACGCCCCCGCGCGTGAGCGGGTTGCACCGCAGTAGCCGCCAGGCGGCCAACACTGTGCCCTTGAGCGCACTGTGCACCTTGATCGCCTCAACGGCGTAAGCGGAGCAGGTGGGGTAGTAGCGGCAGCGGCGCGGCAGAGCCGGAGAGATCCAGCGCTGATACAGGCCCACCAGGGCCAGAGCCGCGCGGGCCGCGGCGGAGGGGCGAGGAGCTTGTGGTGAGCAGGTCATCGACGCCGTCCGGTGTGTGCGAGGTGGCGGCTGCGGGCTAGCAACCGGTCCAGATCCGCGGCCAGCTGTTCGCTGGTCGCGCCGTCGGCACCGGCCAGGCCACGCACGACCACACGCGCACCCGGCTCCAACGTGTCCAGGCGCGCGCGCATCAGTGCACGCACACGCCGCTTGATCCGGTTGCGGTGGGTGGCGCGGGCGACCTGCTTCTTAGAGACGACGATGCCGACGCGGGCCTGCGGCAGCGCGTCTACGGCCCCGGCCGCGTCCGCTTCGGGACGAGAGTCGGGGCCGTAATTCGGTCCGGCGCAGTAGTGCACTACCAGTCGGCGACTGCCGCTGCGCGCACCGGACCTCACTGCGGCGGAGAAGTCCTCCGACCGCAGCATCCGGTGCGCCGCCGGAAGCACCTCAGGCCGCGAGACGGGCGCGGCCCTTGCGGCGGCGCGAGGCCAGAACGGCGCGGCCGGCGCGGGTGCGCATGCGCTTACGGAAGCCGTGCACCTTGGCGCGGTGACGGTTGTTGGGCTGGAAGGTCCGCTTGCTCACGGGTGTTCTCCTGGTGCGGTGATCGGAACCGTGCATCGCCAATCGCGGCACGGTCGCTCGTGTTGGCTGCCCCATGGTCCGGGACGTGACTCCACACGAACGTCCGCACCACCATAGGGGCA